>NZ_CP040078.1:0-2400000 GCF_005280735.1 Trinickia violacea | reverse complement strand
CGCGATCGAAGCCGACATCGCCGCCGCGCAAGTCTTCGTCACGCAGCTCGAGCAGCCGGTCGCCGCCGCGCGGCGCGGCCTCGAAGTGGCGCGCGAGCACGGCGTGACGACGGTGTTCAACCCGGCCCCCGCGATGCCGCTGCCCGACGATATCTTCCCGCTCTGCGACTACGTCACCCCGAACGAAACCGAAGCCGCCGCGCTGACGGGCATCGAGATCCGCAACGCCGACGACGCGCGCCGCGCGGCCGACATCCTGCTCGACAAAGGCGCGGGCGCGGTGATCGTCACGCTGGGGGAGGCCGGCGCGCTGCTGCATTCGCGCTCGCAATCGGTGCTCGTGCCGGCGTTCCAATGCGGCCCGGTCGTCGAGACGGCGGGCGCGGGCGACGGCTTCACGGGCGGTTTTGCGGCCGCGCTCGCGCGTGGCGAGGACCCTGTCGCCGCGATGCGCTTCGGCTGCGCGCTCGCGGGCCTCTCCGTGACGCGCCCGGGCACGGCGCCGTCGATGCCGGGTTTGAGCGAAGTGAACGAAGTGCTCAACGGCACGCTGATGAGCCGTTGAAAAAAAGACGTTTCAAGGAGCACGCCGACATCATGAAGTCCTCGTTCGGTTTACAGAATCTCTTTGGCGACCGGCAATTGAATTTTCTGCTGGGCGTGAACGTGCTGGTCGTGCTGATCGCGATCTGGCTGTCGCACGGCCAATTCGTCGATATCGACAACCTGCAATCGATGGGCTCGCAACTGCCCGAACTCGGTCTGCTTGCGCTCGGCATCATGCTGTCGATGCTCTCGGGCAACGGGGGGATCGATCTGTCGGGCGTCGGCCTCGCGAATTTGTCGGGCATGGTCGCCGCGCTCGTCGTGCCGAAGTTCGTCAGCGGTGACGATTCGCCCGTGCTCTATACGGCGCTCTTTTGCGCGATCGTCGTCTGCATGGGTTTCGTGGGCGGTTTCCTGAACGGCGTCGTGATCGCGCGTCTGCGGCTCACGCCGATTCTCTGCACGCTCGGCACACAATTGCTGTTCACCGGCTTTGCGGTCGCGCTGTCCAATGGCGCTTCGGTGCACGTCGACTATGTCGACCCGCTCTCCAACATCGGCAATGGCACGTTCTTCCAGGTGCCGATTTCGTTTTGCATCTTCATTGCCGCCGTCGTGCTGCTCGGCTGGCTCCTCAAGCGTACGCCGTTCGGCCTGCGGCTTTACCTGATGGGCACGAACCAGCGCGCCGCGTTCTACGCGGGCATTCCGCGCGCGCGGATGCTCATCCTCACGTACACGATGTGCGGCGTGCTCGCCTCGCTTGCCGGGCTGATCAGCACGACGCACACGCTTTCCGCGAAGTGGGACTACGGCAATTCGTATCTGCTGATCGCGATTCTCATCGCCGTGATGGGCGGCGTGAATCCGGCGGGCGGCTACGGGCGCATCGTCTGCGTGTTTTTCGCGGCGACGGTCCTGCAATTCCTGTCGAGCCTGTTCAACCTGATGGGCGTCTCGCAGTTCTTCGGCGACTGCGCGTGGGGCTTCTTGCTGCTGCTTTCGCTCGCGTTCGCGGGCGGCGACCGGGTGCGGGCGATCTTCGGCACGGGGCTTAAGCCGCAGGCAGCAGGGAAGCCCGAAGCGAAGGGCTAACAGCGCTTGACTTACGGTATTCGGCGGACATCGCGCCTCGGGCGTCCGCTGGTCGCTAAGGGGCGTCGTCAAACGATAAAGGAGACACACAGCATGAAATTGACTCGACTGAGCGTTGCGCTCACCGCTTGTGCGTTGAGCGCGGGCGTCATGTTTGCCGCGCACGCGGCGATCAACGAAACGATCGTCACGGTCGTCAAGGTGACCGGCATCAACTGGTTCAACCGCATGGACGAAGGCGTGAAGCAGTTCGCTAAGGACAATCCCGGCGTCAACGCTTATCAAACGGGCCCGGGCCGCGCCGACGCCGCGCAGCAACTGAACATCATCGAAGACCTGATCGCGAAGAAAGTGAGCGCGATCGCCGTGGTTCCATACGATCCGCCGACGCTTGAACCCGCGCTCAAGAAGGCGATGGATCGCGGCATCAAGGTTGTGACGCACGAAGCCGACAACGAAAAGAACACGATGGTCGACATCGAGGCGTTCGACAACACCGCCTATGGCGCGAACCTGAACGAGCATCTGGCGTCGTGCATGCACGACGACGGCAAGTGGGCGGTGCTGGTCGGGTCGCTCGGCAGCCGCTCGCAAGTGCAGTGGGCCGATGGCGGCATTCAGAACGCGAAGGCGAAGTATCCGAAGATGGACTTGGTCGAGCCGAAGCTCGAAACGAACAACGACGGCGAGCGCGCCTATGAAGTCGCGAAGGAAGTCCTGCGCAAGCACCCGGACTTGAAGGGCTTCCAAGGATCGTCGTCGCTCGACGTGATCGGCATCGGCCGCGCGGTCGAGGAAGCGGGCCTGCAAGGCAAGATTTGCGTGTACGGCACGGGCCTGCCGGGCGAAGCGGGCAAGTTCCTCGAAAGCGGTGCGGTCAACGGCATCTCGTTCTGGGACCCGAAACTCGCGGGCCTCGCGATGAACAAGGTCGCGCAGATGCTGATCGACGGCAAGACCGTGACGAACGGCCAGGACCTCGGCATTCCGGGCTACAACAAGGTGACGGTGGCGAAGGGGCCGGGTAAGGGCATCATCGTGCGCGGCCAGGGCTGGGTCGATGTCGACAAGTCGAACTACAAAAGCTATTCGTTCTAAGTTGGCGGAGTTGAAGGGCTAAGGCGCGCGTTGTTTCAAGCGCGCGCCGCTTTTAACGCAAGCGGTCAACTAATGAACTACCCCCACGCTCACTATCGTTCGCTGCCCCCCGAGGGGGTGGATGCCTCCCTCGGGGCGGCCCAGCGGGAGGCATCATGAATCAACAGACTTCCTCCTCCGAGCCTTTGCTGCAAGTGGTCGGCGTCCACAAGCGCTTTACCGGCGTGCATGCGCTGCGCGGCGTCACGCTGTCGTTCGAACGCGGTCAGATCTATCACCTGCTCGGCGAAAACGGCTGCGGCAAGAGCACGCTGATCAAGATCATCTCCGGCGCGCAGCCGCCCGACGAGGGCGAGCTGATCATCGAAGGCAAGCCTCATGCGAGGCTGGCGCCGCTCGAAGCGCTCGCGGCGGGCATCGAAACGGTCTACCAGGATTTGTCGCTGCTGCCGAACCTGAACGTCGCCGAGAACGTTGCGCTCACAACCGAGTTGGCCGAGCACGGCGGACGCCTTGCGCGCACCTTCGATCGCCGTGCGCTCGCGCAAACCGCGGCGCGCGCGCTGCAGGCCGTCGGCCTGTCCGGCGACGCCGATTTTCAGGCGACGCTGATCGAGCAATTGCCGCTCGCGACGCGCCAGCTCGTCGCGATTGCGCGCGCGATCGCGAGTGAGGCGAAGTTCGTCATCATGGACGAGCCGACCACCTCGCTCACGCAAAAGGAAGTCGACAACCTGATCGCCGTGCTCGCGAATCTGCGCGCGCAGGGCGTGACGGTGCTGTTCGTGAGCCACAAGCTCGACGAGTGCTACGCGATCGGCGGCGAGGTGATCGTGATGCGCGACGGTCAGAAAGTGGCGAGCGGGCCGATCGCCGATTACACGAAGTCGCAGTTGAGCGAGCTGATGACGGGGCGCCATTTGTCGAGCGAGCGTTACCGCGCGGGCACGACGCAAGCGGAGGTGGTGCTCGCGGTGCGTGAGCTTACGCGCGCGGGGCAATTCCGCGACGTGTCGTTCGCGCTGCATCGCGGCGAGATTCTGGGCGTGACGGGCTTGCTCGATTCGGGCCGCAACGAATTGGCGCGCGCGCTGGCGGGCGTGGCGCCCGCGGACTCGGGCGGCATCGCACTCGACGGCCAGCCGATCGTGCTGCGCACGCCCGCCGACGCGAAGCGTCACCGCATCGGCTACGTCCCCGAAGACCGCCTGAACGAAGGGCTCTTTCTCGACAAGTCGATTCGCGACAACGTGATCACCGCGATGATTTCGAGCCTGCGCGACCGCTTCGGCCAGATCGACCGCAAGCGCGCCCGCGAACTCGCCGTCGATACGGTCAAGGAATTGCAGATCGCGACGCCCGATATCGACAAGCCCGTCCAGTCGCTCTCGGGCGGCAACCAGCAGCGCGTGCTGATCGGCCGCTGGCTCGCGATCGATCCACGCGTGCTGATCCTGCACGGGCCCACGGTGGGCGTCGACGTCGGGTCGAAGGACATCATCTACCGCATCATGCAGCGGCTCTCGCTAAGCGGCATCGGCATCCTGCTGATCAGCGACGACTTGCCGGAGCTGCTGCAGAACTGCGACCGCATTTTGATGATGAAGAAGGGGCGCGTCGCGAGCGAGTACCGCGCCGAGGGCTTGAAGGAAGCGGCCCTGTACCACGCGCTGCTTTCCGAGGCTGCCTAGAAAACGGACTTGCGCATGAATCACACCATGACTACCCCGAACGCGGCCGAAACCGCCGAAGTTGCGCCGCAGGTGAGGCCCCTCAACTGGCGCATGAAGCTCTCGCGCAACCCCGAGTGGTTCACGGCGGCGTTGATCGTGCTCACTTGCGTGATCGTCGGCGCGATCAATCCGCGCTTCTTTCAATGGGCGACATTGTTCGACATGCTGCATTCGGCGACGACGATGTCGCTGTTCGCGCTCGGCACGCTCGTCGTGCTGGCGTCGGGCGGCATCGACGTGTCGTTCACCGCGATCGGCGCACTGACGATGTACTCGATCACGAAGGCCGTCTTCGCCTGGTGGCCCGATGCGCCGTTCGCGCTGATTCTCGCGACGGGCGCCGTGGGCGGCATCGTGCTCGGCGTGATCAACGGGTTGCTCGTGCACCGGTTGAAGGCGCCGTCGCTGATCGTGACGATCGGCACGCTGTACCTGTATCGCGGGATCTTGCTGACGTTCGTCGGCACGACGTTCTTCATGAATATCCCGCACAGCATGGACCGTTTCGGCAAGCTGCCGCTCTTTTCCTACCAGACGGCCGACGGGCTGCATGCAGTGCTGCCGGTCTCGGTGATCGCGCTTTTCGCGGCGGCCTGGCTCACGTGGTGGCTTTTGAACCGGACGATGATGGGCCGCGCCGTCTACGCGATGGGCGGCAGCCTCGCGATCGCCGAGCGGCTCGGCTACAACCTGCGCGCGATCCACCTGTTCGTGTTCGGCTATACGGGGATGCTGGCGGGCGTCGCGGGCATTCTGCACGTGGCCAACAACCGGCTCGCGAATCCGTTCGACCTCGTCGGCAGCGAACTCGACGTGATCGCGGCGGTGATCCTCGGCGGTGCGCGCATCACGGGCGGCAGCGGCACGGTGATCGGGACGCTGCTCGGCGTCGTGCTCGTCACGATGATCAACAACGTGCTGATCCTGATCGGCATTCCGAGCACTTGGCAGAAGGTGATCATCGGCGCGTTCATTCTGATCGCGGGAACGCTGTTCGCACTGCGCCGGCGCGGGACCTAAGACATCGATTGAGGCGCGTAGACGTTCGGAAACGAACGCCACGCTTGAGTCTTGGCGGCTTTCGGGCCGCCTTTTTTGTCGACCCGATGTCGATCCGGACTTGGCGCTTTAGCGCCTAGTCCGGTCTCATGCAGAGCTGTTAGCGCTTCAGCGTGTCGGCCGGAGTTCGTGCTTCAGCACTTACTCCGGCCCCATGCAGAGCCTTACTCGGGTCCCATGCAAAGCTATGCCTTGCGCTTACGCGGTTCCTGGCCTTTCTCAGTGATGATCGAATCAAAGTCGTCGACCTGGGAAAAGCGCACCGCCTTAACGACGCCGAACTTGCTTGCGTCCACAACCAAATGCCGCTCGACGGCGCTCGCCATCGCCGCCTGTTTCAGCGCGACTTCATGAAAATTCCAGCAAGTGACGCCGCGCACCGTGTCGACCCCGCCGGCGGAAATGAACGCCTTGTTGATCCCCATGCGGCGCAGCATCTCTAGACTTTCGTCGCCGCTGAACGAATCCGACGACGGCACATAGACGCCGCCCAGCAGAATCATCCGCACGTTGGGCATGCGCCGCAGGATTTCGGCGATGTTGAGCGAGTAGCAGACGGCCGTGACGTGATAGTCGGCCGGAATCAGTCGCGCGAGCGCGGTGAGCGTCGTGCCGCAATCGATGAAGATCGTCTCGTTGTCGGCGATGAGTTTCGCGGCATGTGCCGACGCCTGCGCCTTGGCTTGCGCGAAGTGATCCGTTTCCTGCTCGAGCGAGTAGCCCGCCGAGTTCGGCACATCGTCGGCGCTGACGATATAGCCGCCGAGATAGGTGAAGCGCTCGGGGTTCCCTGCGATGTCGCGCCGCACGGTCATCTCGGATACGCCGAGCAGCGTGGCGGCATCGCGCAGGTGCATGACGTTCTGCTTGGCGAGCGCGTCGGCGAGCGAGCGCAGGCGTTCGGTCTTCAGCATGGTGGCCCTGGAAAGAACGCTGCAATGGGGCGTGGCAGCAAGCGTTATATTTGTATCGGTCAATTGAGAGAATTATAACAATTGCCTTGTGAAACGGCGAGATTGGCGCGGTGGTTTATCTGTCGTTTTGTCGGTGTTGAACTCGCACCGCGTGCGCGGGTCGATGCATAACGCGCTCGCTGCCGATGTCATTTTTACAGCGCGCGCAGTAGAACGCAGTCATGCATTACGTTCGTTTAGCAAGCGTTTTTTGCTTGGAAAACGGCTGTCCAGCACATATTCTGACGGTCAACGCGCGCTGCGCGCGGACGCCGCATCGTTTCTTCATTCGATTGAATTCAGGAGTTACCTCATGACGCGTCCCGTCGATTCCGGCGTAATTTTCATTGCACGTCTTGCTCTGTCGGTGCTGTTTCTTTGGAGCGGTGTCATGAAACTGCTGGGGTATGCGGGCTTTGTCGGGTATTTGCAAGCGACTGGCGTGCCGTTCGTGCAGGTCGGCGCGCCAGTCGCAGTGGCGGTCGAAGTGCTGGGCGGCGTGTTCCTGGTGCTCGGCTTCAAGATCCGGCCGCTCGGCCTCTTCATGGCGGCTTATTGCATCGTCACGGCCGTGCTCGGCCACGACTTCTGGAACGTGACCGATGCGGCCATGCAGCGCGACATGGTGATTCACTTCTGCAAGAACGTTGGGATGGCGGGTGGCTTTCTTCTGCTCTATGTGACGGGTGCCGGCGGCATCAGCCTCGACGGCGCACGAGCGCCGCGCGGCGGGCGAGGGCTTCGCTGAGCGCCACGTGCATGAAGCTTGCTTGATCGATTGAATCGAGCGCCTCGGCTCAGAACGGAGGGTAGCGATGATTCTGAACTTCCAACAATTGATCGGCGGCGAGACGATGTCGTTTTGCGCGAGCCTCGGAGAAGGGGAATCGAAGCATCGCGTGATCATCAGCCGCGAGGATTCGGCCGAGACGCTGGTGGTGCTCGACGCATCCGGACTGTTCGGTGCGATTCGAGCCGAGATCGAAGCCCCCGACGTGCTGCTTAGCGACGCAGTCCGCAAAGTGAAGGAAGAAGGCTTGATCGAGCGCGCGCTCGATACGGGCTCGATTCAGAACGCGACGCTCTAGTGCTGACGATTCGATCACGCTATCGCTAGTCCCCACCACGACATGACTGCGCAACCGCGGCAGCGGACCGAACCGGCTCGCGCCGATGCGAATGCGGGTGAATGAAGCACGCAAGCACACCTCCCGCTACGAGCAATCCCGATGCGATCGCGGCCGATGTCTGCAGGCCGAACACGATATGCGAGGCCGTCGCGCCGCTCGCGAGCGCGCCGAATGCCGCGACGCCGACCGCACCGGCCGCTTGCCGCGCCGTGTTGAGGACCGCCGATGCGGTGCCCGCGCGATGCGGCTCGACCGACGCGAGAATGGCCGTCGTCATCGCCGGCACCGCGAGGCCCATGCCGGACGGAATCAGCAGGAACGGCAGCAGGAGCGCGAGCGTCGGCGTGGACGCTTGCGTCGCGTGCAGCAGGCCGTAGCCGAGCGCGCCCGTCGCCGCGCCGAGGATCATCGGCACGCGCGGACCGTAGCGCCCGACCACCCAGCCGCTGACGACGTTCGAGATCAGGAAGCCGCCTGTCAGCGGCAGGAACGCGAGGCCGGCCTCGAGCGGCGTGTCGCCATGCACGCGCTGCAGGAACAGGCTCAGCACGAACACGATCCCGTAGTAGGCGAAGTTCACGCAGACGCCGAACAGCACGGCGGCGCTGAACGTCGCGTCGCGGAACAGCGATAGCGGCAGCATCGGCGCCGCGCTGCGCGCCTGCACGGCGATAAAGACCATCCCAGCCACGAGCGCGAGCGCAAAGCCGCCGGCGATGAGCGGGTGCGTGAAGCCGAGCGGCCGCAGTTCGATGACCGCGCCGGTGAAGGCCGTGAGCGTGACGATGGCGAGGCACTGGCCGGGCAGATCGATGCCGCCGGTACGGGCATGCGCCGTGTTCGCCGAGCCCTGCGGCAACGAGGCTTGCCGTTGCGCCGGAGCGGGCACCCAAGCGTAAGCCGCCAACAACCCCGCTGCGCAGATCGGCAGATTGACGAGAAAAATGCTGCGCCAGCCGAACGCGGCAATCAGCAGCCCGCCCGCGATCGGCCCGGCCGCAATCGCGACTGCGCCCGATGCGGTCCACAGTCCGACCGCGCGCGCTCGCAGACGCGGATCGTGGCGGCAAGCCTGGTTGAGCAACGCGAGCGAATTCGGCAGCATCGCTGCGGCGCTCACGCCTTGCACGGCGCGCGCGCCGATCAGCGTCGCCACGTTCGGCGCGAGCCCGCACGCGAGCGACGAGAGCGCGAAGAGCGCGATGCCGCCCGCGAACAGGCGCCGCGCGCCGAAGCGGTCGCCGAGCACGCCGGCCGACAGCATCAGCACGGCGAACGCGAGCGTATAGGCATCGACGATCCATTGCAGAGCCGCGACGTCGGTGCCGAGCTCGGCGCCGATGCGCGGAAGGGCGATATTGACGATCGTGACGTCGAGCTGCGTGACGACGAAGGCGACGCTCACCGTGGCGAGAATGCGCGTGATCGCGGGCGTGAAGGTTGGGGTGGTCGTGTCCATGAGCTTGATCGCGGTTTCGACACACCCATCGTAGGGCGCCTGAGCCTGCCGACGTTTCGGTCTTTGCTGAAGGGTCGATGTATGTGAACGACTCGACCGGGGCGCGCTAGCGCTGAGGAGCGCTAGCGCTCAGCTCAGAGCGTCGGCAGCGCGGGCCGCGTTTCGATCGAGTGACGGATCAGCGATTCGACGGCCTTGCGTTCGTCGCCTGCGAGCGGCAGCCGCGGCGGGCGCACGGGCTCCGTGCCAAGGCCGACGATGGCCTCGGCGAGCTTGATGTTCTGCACGAGCTTGTGCGAAACATCGAGCGCGAGCAGCGGCGCGAACCAGCGATAGATCTTGCGCGCTTCGTCGAATCGTCCTGCCTTGACGAGCTTGTAGATCGCGACCGTTTCGCGAGGAAACGCGCAGACGAGCCCCGCGACCCAGCCGTGCGCGCCCATCAGCATCGCTTCCATCGCGAGGTTGTCGACGCCGCACAAAATGGCGTAGCGGTCGCCGACCGCGTTGATCAGATCGGTGACGCGCCGCACGTCGCCGCACGACTCTTTGATCGCGACGATTTTCTTTTCGTCGGCGATCTCCGCGAACATGTCGGGCGTCATGTCGACGCCATACGCGAGCGGATTGTTGTAGATCATCAGCGGCAGCGGGCTGGCGTCGGCCACCATCCGGAAGTGGTTGAGCGTTTCGCGCCGGTCGGATAGATAGCGCAGGCCCGGCAGCACCATATAGCCGGCGGCGCCGCGCTTCGCGCCTTGCTCGACCTGGCGGCAGCCGTCGAGCGTGCTGTTTTCCGCCACCGTCAACAGCACCGGCACCCGGCCGCGCGACGCATCGACGGCGATATCGAGCACTTCGAGCTTTTCGTCGAGCGAGAGCGTCGACGCCTCGCCGAGCGAGCCGCACACGATGATGCCGTCGACACCGGCCTCGATCTGCGCCTCGATGTTCTTCTTCGTCCATTCATGGTCTATGCTGAAATCTGCGTGGAATTTGGTGGTGACCGCCGGCAGAACGCCTTCCCAGATATGTGCCATCTCTTCTCTCCTGATGTAAGTCCCGAGTAGGATTTGAAGCGCAGTGTAAGCATCAGAAATTGTGCCGTCTTGCGTCATTCGCGCGTGCCGGATGACGATTTCGGCACAGCAACGCGTATTGGGAGTTGTGCCGAAATCGTCACGTCGCACGCGCAACGCCGCCAAGACGGCAGGCGTGCGCGTTCCTACCATTGGCCCCATGAAAACCGTCAACATCATCGATTCGCACACCGGCGGCGAGCCCACCCGCCTGGTCGTGTCCGGTGGCCCCGATCTCGGCCGCGGCCCGCTCGCCGAGCGGCTTGCCACCTTGCGAGAGCGCTTCGACGATTGGCGCGCGGGCATCGTGACCGAGCCGCGCGGGTCCGACGTGATCGTCGGCGCGCTCTTGTGCGAGCCGCACGCTTCCGATTGTGCCGCAGGCGTCATCTATTTCAACAACGTCGGCTACCTCGGCATGTGCGGGCACGGCACGATCGGGCTGGTCGTTTCGCTCGCTCATATGGGGCGGATCGAGCCCGGGCGCCATCGGATCGAAACGCCGGTCGGTGTCGTCGAGGCGACGCTCAATGACGATCGTAGCGTGTCGGTCAAGAATGTACCGGCGTATCGCCATCGGCATGCGGTCACGGTCGACGTGCCTGGGCATGGGCCGTTGACGGGCGATATCGCTTGGGGCGGCAACTGGTTTTTCCTGGTCTCCGAACACGGGCGCACGCTCGTGCCCGCGAACATCGCCGAGCTGACGGCATTTACATCGACGGTGCGCGATGCGTTGATCGCGCAGAACATCACCGGCGCCGACGGCGCGCTGATCGACCATATCGAACTGTTCGGCCCAGGCTCGCGCGACGGCATCGACAGCCGCAGCTTCGTGCTGTGCCCCGGCAACGCTTACGACCGCTCGCCGTGCGGCACCGGCACGAGCGCAAAGCTCGCGTGCCTCGCCGCCGACGGCAAGCTCGCGCCCGGCGAGGTGTGGCGGCAGGAGAGCATCATCGGCAGCGTGTTCGAGGCGTGCTATGTCGAAAGCGATCAGGCGGGCACGATCGTGCCGACCCTCACCGGACACGCGCACATCATGGCTGAAGGGCGCTTGTGCTTCGATGCGCAAGATCCGTTCGCATGGGGCATACGCACCGCATGACGGCTGATGTCGTGATCGTCGGGGCCGGGATTGTCGGCGCAGCCTGCGCCGCTGAGCTGGCCGCGCGCGGAATGACCGTGGACGTGCTCGACGCCCAAGGCATCGGCGGCGGCGCGACGGCGGCGGGCATGGGCCATCTGGTCGTGATGAACGATTCTCCCGCTGAGCTTGCGCTTTCCCGCTATTCGCGCGACTTGTGGCTCGAACTGGCGCCGCACTTACGCGCGCGCGATGCGTTCTCGCGCTGCGGCACGCTATGGGTGGCCGCCGACGAAGAGGAATGGGAAGCCGCGCGCGCGATGCACGACGCGTTAACGGCGCAGCATGTGGCCGCGCAGCTGCTCGACGCCGGCGCACTGCGAGCTTGCGAACCGGCACTGGCGCCCTCGATGGCGGGCGGCTTGCTGGTGGAGCACGACAGCATCGTCTATGCACCGGCGGCCGCGCAATGGTTGCTCACGCAATCATCGGGCGCGGCGCGCATCCGTGTGCGTCTCGGGAGCGAAGTGCGCGAGCTCGATGCCACGCACGCGACGCTCGCCAACGGCGAGCGCGTGAACGGCGCGCAGATCGTGCTCGCGAACGGCCTCGGCGCGCGGCAGCTTGTGCCGTCGTTGCCGATACAGCCGAAAAAAGGCCACTTGCTGATCACGGATCGTTATCCGGGCTTTATCCAGCATCAATTGCTCGAACTCGGCTATATCAAGAGCGCGCATCACGCGGCGGGCACGTCGGTCGCATTCAATGCGCAGCCGCGCCCCACGGGTCAACTGCTGATCGGCTCGTCGCGTCAGTTCGAGACCACCGATCCCGCCGTCGACATGCCCGTGCTTGCGCGGATGCTGAAGCGCGCGGCACGCTATCTGCCGATGCTGCCGCAAATGAACGGCGTGCGCGCCTGGACCGGCTTTCGCGCGGCGACGCCGGACGGTCTGCCGCTCGTCGGCCCGGCCGGCGCTGCCGCGCCCGGCGTGTGGCTCGCGACGGGACACGAGGGTCTCGGCGTGACGACCGCGCTCGCGACGGCGAAGCTGCTCGCGGCGCAGATTGCCGGGACCGAGTCCGCCATTCCTATCGAGCCGTATTTGCCGGAGCGCTTTTCGGTCGGATCGATCGCGGGAGCCTGCCATGCGTGAGGCGAATCGCGAACAGGTGGCGGTGACGGTCGACGGACAGGCGCTTCACGTGCCCGTCCACACGACGGTTGCGGCCGCGCTTGCGCTGGCGGATGGCATACGTGGCAGCCGGATGTCGGTGACGGGCGAGCCGCGCGCCATGCTCTGTGGCATGGGCGTGTGCCAGGAGTGCAGGGTGACGGTCGATGGCTGCGCGCATGTCCTCGCGTGCCAGACCGTTTGCCGCGATGGCATGACGATCGAAACGGGAGCCGGGCGATGACGTTGCACTACGACATCGTGGTCGTCGGCGCCGGGCCTGCCGGCTTGAGTGCGGCACGCGCGGCGGCGGCAAGCGGCGCACGCATCGCGGTGCTCGACGACAATCCGCGAGCGGGTGGCCAAGTCTGGCGGCAAGGGCCAAATCGCGTCGAGGCGGCGCCTTTGCGCGATGCGCTCAGCTCGCTCTCGGCCTGCTCGAACGTCACATTATGGCCTTCGGCACGCGTGATCGCGCTGCTGCCCGCGAAGGGATTGCTGATCGAATCGGCGGAAAAGGGCGGTGTCGCGCTGTCCTACGACCGTCTGATCCTCGCGACCGGCGCTCGCGAGCGCTTGCTGCCGTTTCCGGGCTGGACGCTGCCCGGTGTGACCGGCGCCGGCGGTTTGCAGGCGCTCATCAAAGGCGGCGTGCCGGTGCGCGGCGAGCGCGTCGTGATCGCGGGCAGCGGGCCGTTGCTGATGGCTGAGCTCGTCACCGCGCGCGAGGCCGGTGCGCAGGTGCTCGCGGTTGTCGAACAGGCGAGCGCTGCGAGCGTGGCGCGCTTTGGCGTCACGCTCGCAGCGACGCCGTCGAAGCTCTGGCAGGCCGCGCATTTGACGCGCGGTTTCGCCGGCTTGCGCTATTGGACCGGCGGCGTCGTGCGCGAAGCGCGCGGTGCGGGACGTGTCGAAGCGGTCGTCGTCCGGCGTGGCGCGCGAGATATCACCCTCGCTTGCGACCGCGTGGCGTGCGGCTACGGCCTCGTGCCGAACGTGACGCTGGCGCAGGCGCTCGGCTGCGAGTTGGCGGATGGGACGGACCGCGCTGACGGTGCAATCGCCGTCGACGATGTGCAGCGCACAACGGTAGAGGCGGTGTTCGCGGCGGGCGAATGCACGGGCATCGGCGGGATGGAGCTCGCGCGCATCGAAGGCGAACTCGCCGGGTTGGCTGCGAGCGGCGCAGGGATTCCGTCTGCGCTTTGGCGCGCGCGCGAGCGCTGGGCCCGCTTTGCGGGCCGCGTCGAGCGGGCGTTTGCGCTGGGTGCTGCCGCCTGCGAGCCGCCGCCTGCCGATACGCTCTTGTGCCGCTGCGAGGACGTCACGTTAGGCGATGCCGCCGCTCATTCGACTTGGCGCGACGCGAAGCTGCACACGCGCTGCGGGATGGGGCCGTGCCAAGGCCGCATTTGCGGCACGGCAGCCAAGACGTACTTCGGCCGGGCCACGAATGGCGGGGCCGCCTTAGGCCGGGCCACGAATGGCGGGGCCACCAATGGTGACGTCGCCCTGGGCCGAGCCACCAATGGCGGCGGCCCGCAAGACTGGGACCCCGCACCGCCGCGCCCGCCGTTCAGCCCCGCAAAGATCGCGACGCTCATCGCGGCGGCGCCTGACGACGATTTCGCGGACCTATAATCGATCGCACATTCCCGACGTGGCCGCCGCCGCGAGACACCCTCGACCATGAACACGCAGGCTTTAGCGCCGAACGCTTCCCTCGACCTGCCCACCGTGCCCGCGGCGGCAACGCTTGCCGACATGCTCGCGCACTTCACGATGCTCGAGCCCGTCTTCGACGCGCTGCCCGACGTCGTCTTCTTCGTGAAGGACCGCGACGCGCGCTATGCGCTCGTGAACCGCACGCTCGCGCGGCGCTGCGGTTGCAAGGAAAAGAGCGAGCTGCTCGGCAAGACCACCGAAGATGTCTTCCCGCGCCGCTTCGGCCGTGTCTACATGGCGCAGGATCAAGCGATCATCGGCGCGGGCAACCCGATGCTCGACCAGCTCGAGCTGCATCTCTATCCCGGCCGGCAACCGGGCTGGTGCCTGACGACCAAGGTGCCGCTGCGCAATACGGCAGGCAGCGTGGTCGGCCTGGCCGGCATCTCGCGCGATCTCAAGGCCGACGAAGGCACGCATCCGGCCTACAGCCGTCTCGCGGCTGTCGTGCAATACATCCAGGACAATTACGTGCAGCCGCTGAACCTCAAACACTTGGCGGAGATGGCGGATATGTCCGTGGCGCAACTGGAGCGCTATTTTCACAAGGTGTTTCACCTGACGCCGCGACAAGTGCTGCTGAAGACGCGGCTCGATGCCGCGACGGCGCTGCTCGTCTCGAACGACAAAGTGACCGACGTCGCCGCACTTTGCGGTTACACCGATCACAGCGCCTTCACGCGGCAATTCAAGGCGACGGTCGGCGTCACGCCGACTGAGTATCGAATGCTGCTCAACGGCACATCGCGTTGACATTGCGCTGAACGGCGCTAGCCTCGTCCGACGAACGGCATCTTGCTTGCCATGATCGTCATGAACTGCACGTTCGCTTCGAGCGGCAGCTCGGCCATGTGCAGCACGGCATCGGCGACGTGCTCGACGTTCATGTTCGGCTCGGGCGCAAGCTCCCCATTCGCCTGCGGGACGCCCTTGGCCATGCGCTCCGTCATATCGGTGGCCGCGTTGCCGATGTCGATCTGGCCGCAGACGATGTCGTACTTGCGCCCGTCGAGCGAGGTCGATTTGGTCAAGCCGGTGATCGCGTGCTTGGTGGCCGTATAGGCGATGCTGAACGGGCGGGGCGCATGCGCCGAGATCGAGCCGTTGTTGATGATGCGGCCGCCTCGCGGCGTTTGCGATTTCATCATCGCGAAGGCTTCGCGGGTGCAGAGGAACGCGCCGGTCAGGTTCGTGTCGACCACCGCGCGCCAGTCGTCGACGCTGAGCTGATCGATTTCGACCGGCGGCGCATTGCGGCCTGCGTTATTGAAGAGCAGATCGAGCCGCCCGTAGCGTTGCCGCGTCGCTTCGAACAGTGCGGCGACGCTAGACGCATCGGTGATGTCGGCGGCGACTGCGAGCGCGTCCTCGCCGCGTTTGTGTGCGGCGTCGGCGAGCGCATCGAGCGCGGCTTCATTGCGCGCTGCCAGGACGACGCGATACCCGTGGGACAGCAGCTTGAGCGCGACGGCGCGCCCGATGCCGTTGCTCGCGCCGGTGATCAAGGCGACTTTTCCTGAGGCTGCATTCATCGAATGTCTTCCCATTAAGAGGAATCAAGCGGAGATAAAAATATACCTTATTGATTATATAGGAATACGAATAAAGATGCGAAAATATGCTGGATTTATGGCGGATTAATGCTAGTCGCGAACTCGCAGCGTTGCTTGACGCGCGCTCCCAAGTGACACATATTGATTAAAAATTCGTGACCCCTTTCGTCGTCTTCTTTTCGACGGCGAAGCGCGTTGACAGCGTATGGCCTTTTGAGCGCAGCAGCCGCGATGTCGGTTCGTATTACCGGTCGCGTATTCATCCAAGGGTCCGGCGATGTCTAGCCAATCCACTCCTGATCCGGTTTTTCCCGTCGCGTGCAAACGCTGCGGCGGATTGCTGCTCGAGCCAATTTCCTTCTGTCCTCATTGTGGTGCGAGTGCGCGGGTGGCGCTGGGCGCCGACTCGGCCGCAAGCGCTGGCACGAATTCTGCAGCCGCTGCATCGAAGCCCTCTGCCGCCGACTTGCAGCGCGTCGAGCTGGCGGGAGCGGCGCGGCCCGTGCCGCTGTTCGCGGCGGCCGGCGGCGGGAGCTTGTCGGCAGGCTCCGCCGCGTCGCCGCTGCCCGGCGGTGCGCGGCATTGGGGCTTGAGCCGAGGTGCCGGGCTGACGCTCGTCGCGTTCGCGGTGCTGTTCGGCGGCTTCGTGCTGCTGCATCAGTTCGACAATGAGGCCGCGCACGTCGAAGAGATGATGTCGCGTACGGCGGTCGGTACGGTCACGCCGGGATTCGAGCATCCGGCAGCGGCGAGCGCGGCGGTTGCCGCCGCTGCTTCGCACTCGGTGCCGGTTGCGCCGCCCGCTGCTGCAATGCGGCAGAACAATGCGCCAGCGTCGCGCAATGCGCAGGCAGCGCAAGAACAAGCCCAGTTGCAGGCCCAAGCGCAGGCGAAGCAACAAGCCCAGTTGCAGGCCCAAGCGCAGGCGAAGCAACAAGCCCAGTTGCAGGCTCAAGCGCAGGCGAAGCAACAAGCCCAGTTGCAGGCACAAGCGCAAGCGAAGCAACAAGCTCAAGCGCAGGCGAAGTTGCAGGCACAGGCTCAAGCTCAGGCAAAGTTGCAGGCCCAAGCCCAAGCGCAGGCAAGAATGCAGGCCCAGGCGAAGGCTGAACAGCCACCGCTGCTGCCGCCGTCTATCCCGCGCGCGCAAGCATCGGCGCAGGCGGCCGCACCAGCGCCAACACCAGTACCAGCCCCGCCAAAGTCAGTGGCGCCGCCCGCACAAGCGGTCCCACAGGCCCCCGCTCAAACCGCGATGGCCGCTGCGGCGCCCGAGTCCGCCGATCATCGCGGCAAGGCGGTCCCGCGCGATCTTCAGTCGATTCAGGCGAGCCTCCAAAAGAACGATCTGACGGGGGCGCGCGCCGCGTTGAACGACGTCATCGCCGCCCAGCCGGACAATCCAGACGCACAAAGAATTCGTCAGGAACTGCAGACGCGCGAGCAGGCGCGCGACGCCTCGCTGCGCATCGCGCGAGGCTGTGCGCAACAAGGCCAGTGGACTTGTGTCTGGCACAACGCGGGCGACGCGCTGTCGGCCGACTCGAGCAGCGCCGAGGCGAAATCGCTGGTCGTGCGCTCGATCCGCGAATCGGGCTGGGGCAAGGCACCGCCGGCGCCCAGTTCCGATCAGCCGAATAGTCAGTGACGCGTCGGACGATCGACGCGGCCGGGGCCGAGATGGCCCAAATCGATGTCGGACAGAAATCAGGAGCGTGCGCTGCACTTGCGCACAACGATGAGGGGCGGCGCGGCACGTCGGACACGTGTTGTGCACGAGATGTGAACCAGGCCAACAGGTGCACCATGATCAGGACGATAGTGGCGAGGTTGGGGACGGTGGCGTTCGCGTTGCTCGCAACGCTTGGCTCGGCGGGCCAGGCACACGCCGAAGCGCACTACAAGATAGTCACGGGACCTGAAAGGGGCACCTACATTCAGATCGGCGCGGATCTCGCCAAGTACGTCGCGGCGCCGGCGGGCATCGATCTCGAGGTGCTGGCCTCGAAAGGCTCGGCCGAGAACGTGCAGCGCATGCGCTACGAGCCGGGCGTGAAGCTCGCACTCGTGCAGTCGGACGTGTATCAGGCGTTCGTCGATATGGCCGATGCGGGCAATGACGAAGCGGGCACGATCATCCGTCCGCTGCGCCTTATCATGCCGCTCTACAACGAAGAGATCTATTTCGTCGTACGCGCCGATTCGCCGATGAATTACATCCAGGACATCAAGGGCAAGACCATCAGCGTCGGGCTGATCGGCAGCGGTACGGCTCAATCGGGCACGACGCTGTACCGCCTGATGTTCGGCGGTCCGATCGACGACGCGAACATCGCGCACTTGAGCAACGAAGACTCGCTCGCCCAGTTGATCGCGAAGCAGATCGACGTGGCGATCGTCGTCGCCGGCCAGCCGGCGAAGCTGTTCACCGACATGAATCCGGAACTGCTCGCGCAGATCAAGTTCCTCAAGCTCGATCCGAACGCTCCTGAAACGGTGCGCGGCAAGCAGACGTATTTCACGGACGTCATTCACCAGAGCAGCTATCCGAACTGGCTCAAGGAGGACGTGCCGACGTGGACCGTCAAAGCCTATCTGGTGACTTACGACTATGGGATGCGCGACACGGTCGGCAACCTGGACCGTTTCGCCGACTCGCTGTGCACGCACTTCGACGACCTGCAGGCGCGTGGTCATCCGAAGTGGAAGGAAGTGAAACTCGAATTGCCGCCGCTGAGTTCGGGGTGGAAGTATTACCCGCCGGTGGAGCGCCACTTGCGCGCGTGTCTTGCGCACCGGGCGGCCGTCGCACAGCGGCCGCAACCGCGACCCGTGGCGGAGGAAAAGCCGAAGCCAGCGTGCTCGTCAGAGGAACAGCTGCTGATGCTTTGCAAATAGCTCAAACCGCGCCGAGTCCGCGCAGGACCGCGTTGCCTTCCGAGGTCAATTGAAAGCGCGGGCGCTCTTGCGTGCCGCTCACCATCTCGACGAGCCCGGCTTCCTGCAGCATCGGAATTTCGGGCTTCGCCATGACGTCGATGGGGGCGTGCAGCAAGACGAGCAGCGTGGCCAGCTCATGGTGGCTCAAGAGGCGCCGCAAGATATGCGGTTGCTTGGCGGGCGCGGGTGCGGCTGCGCGGTCCGGCAGGCGGTTCAGCTCGTTCATTTTCGCGTTCCTATCGCTGATTCTGCTTGCGGATGATCCGCAAGAAGACTTAAGCGACTCTTAAAACGCGCACCCAAGCCCCGTTTTTCTGTGCCGTCGACGCCTTACAACTGTTTACATCGATTACGGCGCACAGGTCTTGCTCGCGCCTTCGAGCCAGAGGTTCGAGATGTGACGCTCGCCGGGATAGAAGCGATACGACGTCTGGCCGTTGTCGTCGCGGACCTTGATGACGTTCGAATTGCCGAACTCGAGCATCGTGCCCTGCGGGATCGGCGTCGATTTGAAGCTGACGCCGTGCTTGATCGCGTCTTGCGTCAGGCATTCGACGACGTCGTTGACCGAGCGGCTGGTCACGTGATCGATTTCGGGCTCGCCGGAATCCGGGTTGCTCTGAAACAGGCTGCATCCGGCGACGAGCAAGGGGATCGATACGGCGGCGGCGATGGTGAGTCTTTTCATGAATCTGCGGCGCTCCTGAAAGGCAAACGACGCGCACGGCGGGCACGGACACGCTGCACCGCGGCGCGCGGCGGAAGAGCCGCCATTAGAACATATGCGCGTGGAACTACTTGCGGTGCCGGGCAAGCGCTGCGAGTCTCACGGCTGCGTTGACCGCGCCGTATCCGTCGTAGCCGCCGCGGCGCTCGACGATCTCCAGCGAGAAGCGCCGGCCGATCGGCTCGGTATAGGCGTGGAAGAATTTGCCGCCGTGCTCGTCGCGGTCGTACAGGATGTGCTTTTCGGCGAGCGCGTCGATCAGCTCGTCGGGCAGCGCGTAGCGGGCCGCGAGGTCGTCGTAGTAGTTGCGCGGGATGCGCAGGAACGGCACGCCGTCGGCGACGAATTGGTCGATCGCGCTGAAGATGTCGTCGGTGCGGAAGGCGACGTGGTTCAGGCCCGAGCCGTGGTAGGTGTCGAGCGCGTCGGCCACCGCGGTATGGCGGTCCGCCGACGCGTTGAGCGCGATACGCACCGAGCCGTCGCGGCTCCTCACCGCGCGGCTGCGCACGAGGCCGTACGGATCGGGCACGACCCAGCTCGGCTCGGCGTCGAAGCCGAACGCCGTCTTGAAGAACAGAATCCAGGTGTCGAGCGCATCGGCGGGCAGCGCGAGGCAGACGTGGTCGATGCCCGTGAGCGGCCCGACTTCGGAGGGGCCGTTGACGTCGGTGAGCACGAAGTCGGATTCGTAGAGCGTCGGGGCGTCGGGCGCTTCGTCGACGAAGTATTCGAGGCTGCCGTCCGGCGCCTGCACGCTCGGCAGGACGCGCTCGTTCGGCCCGACGCGGCCCGAGAACGGCGTATAGCCAAAACCGGCAGCGCGCTCGAAAGCGACCTTCGCATCGTCGACGCGAAACGCCGAGGCGCACAGCGACAGTCCATGCCGCTGGTAGAACGCGTCGGCGAACGAATCGCGCTCGGCGTTCAGCACGATCGATGCGGCGCCGTGCTGGTAGAGCGTGACGTCCTTTGAACGATGGCGGCCCGCGAGGCGAAAGCTCAGCTTGCCGAGCCAGTCGGCGACTTGCGCGCCGGTGGCCGCGTCGACGGCGAATTCGAGGAACTGGAAGCCGACGTGCGCCGGTGGCGCGGGCGGCTCGAACAGCGGCTGCCCGGCGCGCGGTTTTGCGCTTTCGCGTGCCAGATGCGCGCGCGTCTGTTCCTCGAGGTACAGCAGCGAGCGATAGCCGTCCTTCGCCGTGACGGCGGTTTGCGCGGCGCGAAACCCGTCGTTGAAAATCTCGAGCGAGAGCGGGCCGGTGTAGCCCGCTTCGATCACGCGCGCGGTGAAGCGGGCGAGATCGAAATCGCCTTGGCCCGGGAAGCACCGGTAATGGCGGCTCCATTCGAGCACGTCCATCGCGAGCTTCGGCGCATCGGCGAGTTGCACGAACGCGATGCGCTCGCCCGGAATCGCGGCGATTTCGTCGACCGGATCGTTCAGCGACAACGTATGGAAGCTGTCGAGCGCGAGCCCGAGGTGCGGGTGATTCACCGCATCGACGAGCCGCCAAGCGTGGCGGTACGAATTCACATGGCGGCCCCATGCGAGCGCCTCGTATGCCGCCACCACGTCGGCTTGCTGCGCCGCATTCGCCAGCGCGCCGAGCTGATCGACGATCAGCGCATCGTCGGCAATCGTGTCCGGCGACACGTTGCTGCACACGAGGATGCGGTCGCAGCCCAATTCATGCATCAGGTCGAACTTGCGCTTCACGCGATCGAGATTGCGCGCGAGGCGCTCGGCGCTCACGCCCTCGAAGTCGCGGAACGGCTGGAACAGCACGATCTTCAACCCCAGGTCTTCGGCCATGCGGCGCACTTCGGCGGGCGAGCCGTCGAAGTAAAGCAGGTCGTTTTCGAAAATCTCGACGCCGTCGAAGCCCGCCTGCCGGATAGCGGCCAGCTTTTCGGCAAGCGTTCCGCTGATGGATACGGTGGCGATCGAACGCTGCATGGTGAAGCTCCTGCTAGGGCGGAATAAGGCGAAAAATCGATCCGGATGAAGCGAGCGGTGGGGCGGAAATGAACTATCTGATCCAATTTCGCATGCGCGAACAACCGCTTAAACTTGCCGAATTTCCATGAATTATACAAACTAACTAGACCGTACAAATTCTGGAAAACCCCAAAAGACGCGACGCGATGTCACAGGCACACTTCGACTCACGCTGGACGAGCCGCAGCCTTCAAGTCCGCGTCATTAATGGAGTCGCATCACATGAGCAAGCCGTCGGTGCTGGTCCTGAACGGGCCGAACCTCAATCTGCTGGGCACGCGCCAGCCCCATATCTACGGGGCGGAAACGCTTCAGGACGTCGAGGCGCGCTGCCGCAATGCCGCGGATGCGCTCGGGCTGTCGCTCGAATTCCGGCAATCGAACGCCGAGCATCAGCTGATCGACTGGATTCAGGCGTCGCGCACGACGGCGGACGGCATCGTGATCAACCCGGCGGCGTACACGCATACCTCGGTGGCGATTGCCGACGCGCTGAGCGCCGTGGAAAAGCCCGTGATCGAAGTGCATATTTCAAACATTCATCGCCGCGAGGCATTCCGGCACCATTCGTATGTGTCGAACGTGGCAGAAGCGGTGATCTGCGGATGCGGCACCGAGGGCTACGAGCTGGCATTGCGGCGCATGGCGACGTTGCTCGCCAAGGCCCGCTGATCGCCGCCGAGGCTCGAAAAAAGCGTATTGAAGGAGTATCGAATGACATCGAAATCGTTTCTGGCCGGCTTGATCGGCTCGGGCATCGGCGGCTCGCTATCGCCGGCGATGCACGAAGAGGAGGGCCGCCAGCTCGGGTTCAGCTACGTGTACCGGCGCATCGATCTGGAGGCGCTGCGGCTCGACATGTCGTCGCTGCCGTCGCTCTTGACCGCCGCCGAGCGCATGGGCTTCAACGGACTGAACATCACCTATCCGTGCAAGCAGGCGGTCATCGAATTGCTCGACGACCTGTCGGACGATGCGCGCGCGCTCGGCGCGGTGAACACGGTGTTGTTCAAGGACGGCAAGCGCATCGGACACAACACGGATTGGTCTGGCTTCAAGCGCGCCTTCGAGCGCGGCTTGCCGGGCGTGTCGCTCGAGCGCGTCGTGCAGCTCGGCGCGGGCGGGGCGGGCGCGGCCGTGGCGCACGCCGCGCTGATGATGGGCGCGCGCGAGTTGATGCTGTTCGACGTCGACGCCACGCGTTCGGCGAAGCTCGCGGAGGAACTGCAAGTGCGCTTTCCGGCGGCGCGCGTGCGTGCCGGCGGCGAGACGCCGAGTGCGCTGGCCGACGCCGTGGCGGCTGCCAGCGGCCTGATCCACGCGACGCCGACCGGCATGGCCAAGCTCCCCGGCGTGCCGCTGCCGGTGGAATTGCTGCACCAGGCGCTGTGGGTCGCGGACGTCGTGTACTTCCCGATCAAGACCGAACTGCTGAAGGCCGCCGAGGCGCTGGGCTGCCGCACGCTGACGGGCGGCGGCATGGCGGTGTATCAAGCGGTCGACGCATTCGAGATTTTCACCAGCATCGCGCCCGACGCCGAGCGCATGTTCCAGCACTTTCAGACATTGCTGCCGCGCTGATCCGCCGGCAGCCAAATAAATCAAGGAGACATTCGTGCGACAGCAGATTCAGGCGCAGCATGCGCCGCAGGGTGAGCACGCGCGTGCGCAAGGCGTGCCGGCAGCAACGGCGCGCCGAACGTCCGCGCGCTACAAGATTCTGGCGTTGCTGGCGATCGGCACGATGATCAACTATCTGGACCGCACGGTGCTCGGCATCGCGGCGCCGCAGTTGACCAAGGAACTCGGCATCAACGCGGCCGTGATGGGCGTGATGTTCTCGGCGTTCTCGTGGACCTACGTCGCCGCGCAGATTCCGGGCGGTCTCTTTCTCGACCGCTTCGGCAGCAAGCTCACGTACTACCTGTCGATGACGTTCTGGTCGCTGTGCACGCTGCTGCAAGGGTTCGTGCATGGTGTGGCGCCGCTGCTCGCGTGCCGGCTCGGGCTCGGGGTGTCGGAGTCGCCGTGCTTTCCGACCAACAGTCGCGTCGTCGCCACCTGGTTCCCGCAGAACGAGCGGGCGCTCGCGACGGGGACGTATACGGTGGGCGAATACATCGGTCTCGCGTTTTTCAGTCCGATCCTGTTCGCGCTGATGGGGGCGTACGGATGGCGCACGCTGTTCTACGTCGTCGGCGCTGCGGGGCTCGTGTTCGCCGTGATCTGGTGGATCTTCTATCGCGAGCCGCGCGACCATCCGGGTGCGAACGCGGCCGAGCTCGAATACATCGAAGCGGGCGGCGGGCTCACGCATCGCAAATCGAAATCAGGCACGAGCGCGGACGCCGCCGCCGAGCAGCCCAAGGCCAAACTGAGCTGGCGCACGATGGGGCACCTCTTGAAGCAGCGCCAACTGCTGGGCATCTGCCTCGGCCAGTTCGCCGGCAACTCGACGCTCGTGTTCTTCCTGACCTGGTTTCCCACCTACCTCGCGACCGAGCGCCATATGGCCTGGCTCAAGATCGGTTTCTTCGCGATCATGCCGTTCATCGCGGCGTCGGTGGGAGTGCTGTTCGGCGGGTGGTTCTCGGACTGGATGCTCAAGCGCGGCAAGTCGCCCAACATCGCGCGCAAGCTGCCGATCATCACCGGGCTCCTGCTTGCATCGACGATCGTGCTCGCGAACTACGTGCAGAGCAACACGGTGGTGATCGTGATCATGTCGGTGGCGTTCTTCGCGCAGGGCATGGCCGCGCTCGGCTGGACGCTCGTCTCCGATATCGCGCCTGACGGTCTGCTCGGCGTGACGGGCGGCATCTTCAATCTGGCGGCGAATCTGGCGGGGATCATCACGCCGCTCGCGATCGGCATCATCGTGACGGCGACCGGCTCGTTCGTGGGCGCGCTCGCGTTCATCGGCACGATCGCGCTGATCGGGGCGCTGGCCTATATCTTCGTGGTCGGGGATATCAAGCGGATCGTGCTCAACGATTGAGTGGCCGCTTAGGTTGTCTACGCTGCAACGCTCGCCGCCTGCATTGCGCAGGCGGCGATTGTCTTTCTAAGCGGCGTTATTTAGCGGCGTTATTCCTTGCGCACGAAACGCAGCACGGCATCGACGATCATCTCGCGATGCCGCGCGCGCAGACGCGGATGCGACGGATCGCGCCCGAACGCGGTGCCGAACGTGTAGCGGTTCGAGACGCGGTGAAAGCACAGCGAGCTGATCATCAGGTGCAGGTCGATCGCGTCGAGGTCGGCGCGGAACGTGCCGGCCGCCACACCGCGTTGGAGCAGGTCTTCGATCGTCTTGATCACGCTTGCATTGCGGTTCTTGAACGACTTCAACTGCTCGATGTACTTCGCGCCGTGGATGTTCTCGATCGTGACGAGACGCACGAAGTCGCGATGCTTGTCGTGATAGTCGAACGTGAATTCGACGAGCCGCTTCATGCCTTCCTGCGGCTCCAACTCGTCGATGTGCAGATCCTGTTCGAGCGTGCGGATGTCGCCGTAGACCTTGTCGAGCACGGCCTCATAGAGACCTTCCTTGCTCTCGAAGTAGTAATACAGCATCCGTTTCGTCGTGTTGGTGCGCTCGGCGATTTGATCGACGCGCGCGCCCGCGAGCCCCATCGCGGAGAACTCCTGGGTCGCGACATCGAGGATGTTGCGCTTGGTCTGCTCGGGATCGTATTTGCGCCGGGCTTCGGTGGGGACGTCGTGGGTGTCGGACGGTGCAACCTTCAGTACCTTCTTCATTGTGTCGTCAATTGCGCGGCGATAAACGCGGCGATTCTAGCACGCAGAATATGTGGCACTGCGCCCGCTATTGTGTGGATTTGTCACGCCGAAGAGACGGCAACGAAGCACGTAGTGCGATCGACAAAACCCGTTCAGCCGCGACGCTCGGCAAGCGCGTCGCGCGCTTGCATCGCGGTGTAGGTCAGTTGCGCGGCGGCGAGCCCGAAGGGCCCGAACGCGCGCGTGAGGCCGAATGCGGCGAAGCCTTCGGGAATCGGCCGGCCTTCGCCGATGGCCGCGGCGAGCAGCTCGCCCGCGACGGTGGTCGGCGCCATGCCGTGTCCGCCGAAGCCGACCGCATGCCAGACGCCGTCGGCGCTCTTGCCGATCTGGGGCATCTTGTGGCGCGCATAGCTCATCAGGCCGCCCCACGCGTATTCGATTTTCACGTCGTGCAATTGCGGGTATACGCGCAGCAGATCGCGCTTCAAGAGGCGCGCGATCGCTTCCGGCTCGCGTTCGAGCACCGAAATGCGGCCGCCCCACAGGATCCGCGTATCGGCGAGCGGGCGGTAGTAGTCGAATGCGAAGCGCGTGTCGTAGACGGCCGAGGCGCAATCGATCGCGTCTTTGAGCCGCGCGCCTAGCGGCTCGGTCGCCATCACGTAGGTGGCGATCGGCAGCACGGCGCGCTCGACGCGCCGGTAGACGTTGCGCGCGTAGCCGCCGCCCGCCATCACGACGTGTTGCGCGTCGACGCGGCCGTGCGCGGTTTCGACGGTAAAACCGCTGCCGTTGCGGCGCAGCCTCAGCGCGGGGCTTTGCTCGTAAATCTGTACTCCGGCATTGGCAGCGGCGTCAGCCACGCCGAGCACGTACTTGAGCGGATGAAAATGAAAGCCATGACGCTCGAGCAAGCCGCCGTGATAGCGATCCGATTTCAGTTGCGCGCGCAACTGATCGTTTGGAATCGGTTCCCAGTCGACGCCGAACGACGTTTTCATCAATTTGCGCTGCGCGTCGAGCCGCGCGGGATCGTCGAACCAGTTGGCGAGAATCACGCCGGCGTAGGTGGCGTCGCATGCGATCCCGTAGCGTTCGATCCGCTCGCGAATCAGGTCGACGGCGTCGGTCGTCAACCGATACAGATCGCGCGCACGCTCGGGGCCGAGCGCACGCAGCAGGTCGGCGCAATCGAGGCTGTAGCCGCCGAACACGAAGCCGCCGTTGCGTCCCGAGGCACCGAAGCCGACGCGCCGGTCTTCGAGCACGACGATGTCGCGCACGCCGCGCTCGACGAGCCCGAGCACGGTCGAGAGTCCGGCGAGCCCGCCGCCGACGATGCAGACCTGAGCCTCGTGCGCTCCCTTAAGCGCGGGCCGCTCGGTTCGCAACACCGTGGCTTCGTAAAAGCTCTGCATCGTCAGGCGATATCCGTGGCGGGTTTGAGAAAGAGTTCGTGGGTCGGCGCGAAATGCGCGTAGAGCGGCAGGATCGCGCCGCCCATCGCGCGTGCATCCGACCCGATCGTACCTTCAAGCAGCTGCGGCCGCACTATGCCCTCCCACTCGAAGCGGTCGAGCACGCGCTCCGTGCGGCGCAGGATTTCGCGCACGAGCTGCCGGTCGACCTCGCCGTCGATCACGACGGCTTCGAGATCGAGCAGCGCCGCCGATGTCGTGAGCGCCGAGGCGATCGCGGGGCAGGCTTCGTCGAGCCACTGCTCGGTGATGCCCCACAGCTCGGGCGATAGCGCGCGATGATCGTGTGCCGCCGTTGCGGGCGCGCCCGCCTCGGTCATGCGCTGCTCGAGCACGAAGCCCGATGCCGCGTGCAGCAACTGTCGCGTCGCTCGTCCGTTGCCGGACGCCAGTGGAATCGATCCCACGGCGCCGGCGTTGCCGTGCGGCCCGCTATGCAGACGTCCGTCGATCACGAGCCCGCCGCCGATGAACGTGCCGACGAACAGATACAGGAACGTGCGAATGCCGCGGCCTTGGCCCATGACGAGCTCGGCGGCGCAGGCGGCGGTCGTGTCCTTCGCGAACTCGACGGGCAGCCCGGTCATCGCTTCGATCCGCGCGCGGATATCGATCGCGTTCCAGGCGTCGAGCGCTTCCTGCGGCGCGCCGAGAAACTCGCGCCAGCCGCCGAGCCACAGCGGCGCGGCGACGCCCACGCCAACCACTTTCTGCGCGTCCTTGCCGAGCGTCTCGTTCACGCGCGCGAGCTTCTGTTCGAGGGCGGGGAACAGCACGTGCGGATCGGGGTAGGCGTACTCGAGCACGTCGCGGCTGCAGACGCGGCCCGTGAAATCCATCGCGAGCACATCGAGACTGCGGCGCCCGACCTTGATGCCGATCGTGTACGCGCCGTCGGCGCGCAAGGCGATCGGCACCGACGGCTGACCGATGCGCCCGCGCACGCGCGCCTGCTTGGCGAGCAGGCCGTCGTCGATCAGCCGCTCGACGATCAGCGACGCCGTCTGCATCGAAAGACGCGTGAGCCGCCCGACATCGGCCTTCGGCAGCGGCCCATGCAAGCGGATCGCCTGCAGCACGATCCGCTCGTTGAATTGCCGCATGCCGACCTGATTCGAGCCGACGGGCCGCGCGAGCGGCGGACGGGAACGTGGGGTGGTGCTCACGCAATCGCCTTCACGTCCGCCTGCTTCGCGCCGGTCATGATCGCGACGGCGTCGGACATATGGATGTCCTTCGTCTTCACGAGCGCGGCGCGCTTGCCGAGGCGCTGGATATGGATGCGATCCGAGATCTCGAACACGTGCGGCATGTTGTGGCTGATCAGGATCACGGGCAGGCCGCGATCGCGCACGCGGCGGATCAGCTCGAGCACCATGTTGCCTTCCTTCACGCCGAGCGCGGCGGTCGGCTCGTCGAGAATCACGACGTGGCGCGCGAACGCCGCGCTGCGCGCCACCGCGACGCCCTGGCGCTGGCCGCCCGAGAGCGTCTCGACCGGCTGGCGCATCGAGCGGATGCCGATCTGCAGGTCCTTCATGGCCGCGATCGCTTCTTCGAGCATCTTGCGCTTGTCGATCATCTTGAGCAGCGAGCCGCGCCAGCCGGGCTTCTTGATCTCGCGGCCGAGAAAGAGGTTTTCCGCGATGCTCATCGCGGGCGCGACGGCGAGTTCCTGGTAGACGGTCTCGATGCCCTGGGCGCGCGCATCGAGCGGATTGCGAAAATGCACGGGCTGGCCGTCGAGGCGGATCTCGCCTTCGTCGGGCACGGTCGCGCCCGACAGCGCCTTGATCAGCGACGACTTGCCCGCGCCGTTGTCGCCGATCACGGCCATGATCTCGCCGGGCATCACTTCGAAGTCGCAGCCGTCGAGCGCCGTGACGTGCCCGTAGCGCTTGATGAGCCCTTTGGCTTGCAGCACCGGCGTGGCGGGGGTGGAAGAGGGTGTCGACATGATGGTTCCTCTACTCTGTGTGTCCTTGGGGGCGCCGTAGCGGGCGCCCGATATCGATTGCTTGCGTAGCGACGGGGCGTTTTAGCGGCCGCGGTGCGAGAGCTTGTCGGCGGCGACGGCGAGAATCACGAGCATCCCGGTGATGAGCACCTGATAGACCGACGACACGCCCATCAGCGTCAGCCCGTTCCTGAACACGCCGACGATCAGCGCGCCGAGCAGCGTCCCGACGATCGACCCGCGTCCGCCGAAGAGACTCGTGCCGCCGAGCACCACCGCCGTGATGCTGTCGAGGTTTTCGGTCTGCCCCGCCTGCGGATCGCCCACGCCGGTGCGCGCCACGAGCAACAGCGCGGCGACGCCGTAGATCAAGCCGGCCAGCGAATACACCATGATCAGGATGCGGTTCGACTTCAGGCCCATGAGGCGCGCCGATTCCGGGTTGTTGCCGAGCGCGTACAGATGGCGGCCCGGCACGGTGTCGCGCAGCACGAACCAGGTCGCGAGATACATCAGGAGCGCGAGCACCGTGCCGTATGTCACTTCGGCGGGGCCGACGCGGAACGTGCTGCCGAAGAACATGATCGCGTCCGGCAGGTTCGACACGCTTTCGGCATTCGAATACAGCTGTGTGAGCGCGAACGCGATGTTCAGCGTGCCGAGCGTGACGATGAACGGCGGCAGCTTGATGCGCGTGATCAGCACGCCGTTCAAGAGACCGAAGAGCGTGCTCGCCCCGACGCCGCACAGGATCGCGATCGCGGGCGGCACGCCGAGCACGACGGCGAACTTCGTCATCACGATCGAGCCGAACGCCATCACCATGCCGCACGACAAATCGATGCCGCCCGTCAGCACGATCAGCGTCTGGCCGATCGCGATGACCGCGACGACCATCGTCTGCTGCAGGATCAGCGAGAAGTTCTGGAACGACAGAAAGCGGTTGCTCTGCGAGATGAAGAACAGGCACGCGAGCACGAGCGCAACGAGCGGGCCGATTTCGGCGAGGCTCGGCATGCGGTCGGCGAGACGGCGCGAAGCGGGGGCCGACGCGACCGGCGGCACGGAGTGGGTGGTAGGCATGATGGCGATTCCAGGCAGGGTCGAACGAGTACGAACGGGGGGACTGAGCGAGGCGGCGCGCGTGCGGGGTGCGCGCCGCCTCAATGCACATCATCGAGGCATCTTATCTAGGCATCTCATCTAGACATATCAGGCACGCGCGGCGTCAGTTGCCGCCCCAGCAATTGGCGAGGCCATAGCCGGTGTCCTTGCTGTCGACGCCGGACATCGGCTTGTCGGTGATCAGCGTGACACCGGTGTCGTGATAGCCGTTGACCTTCTTGCCGCTCTTGGCGTAGTCGACGCCGGCTTCCACGCCGAGCGCGGCCATCTTCAGCGGATATTGCTGCGAGGTCGCGGCGATCTGGCCGGCCTTCACGTTGCGCACGCCTTCGCAGCCGCCGTCGATCGACACGATCATCACGTCCTTATCCTTGCCCGCCGCCTTCAGCGCGCGGTAGGCGCCCGCCGCGGCCGGCTCGTTGATCGTGTAGACGACGTTGATGTCGGGCGCTTTCTGCAGGCAGTTCTCCATCGCCGTCTGGCCCTTGGCCTGATCGCCGCGCGTGTCCTGGCTGCAGACGACGCTCGGATCGCCGTCCTTCACGCCCATGCCCTGCAGGAAGCCGTTGTGGCGCAGAACGCCGACGGACACGCCCGGCGCGAGATCGAGCGTCGCGATCTTCGCGGGCTTGCTGCCGAGCGCTTTTTTCGCGTACTCGCCGATCAGGATGCCGGCCTTGAAGTTGTCGGTGGCGAAGAGGGCGTCGGTGGCCGATTGCGGGTCGGTCGGCGTATCGAGCGCGACCACCATCACGCCGGCGTCGCGCGCCTTCTTGATCGACGGGACGATCGCTTTCGTGTCGCTCGGCGTGATCAGAATCGCCTTCGCGCCCGCCGTCATCATGTTTTCGATCGCGGTGACCTGGCTCGCGTTGTCGCCGTCGAACTTGCCGGCGGCGGTCAGGAGCTTCGCGCCGTCCTTCTGCGCGGCGCCTTCGGCGCCTTGTTTCATTTTCACGAAGAACGGATTGGTGTCGGTCTTCGTGATGAGGCCGATGACGGGCTGATCGGCGAACGCGGCGGTGGCGCAGGCGGCCGACGCAGCGAGGCACAGCATGGCGATACGGGTGACGACGGGGTGCTGACGGGATCTCATTGGGGTGCTCCTCCGGATTTGTAATGACAGCGTTTCGGTGACGATGACTGTTCCTGGCCAACTAAATCAATTTGTTTTATTTAGTAAAGCGGCGCGCGGCAAGAGTGTCAAGGAATTGTCGTTTGCGCGCTGCGGAAGAGAAATTCGGGCCTGATTTGCTCGGGCGTTGTTGCGAAAGGGGTGATGTGGATTGGTGCGGTGCAATGTAAGCACCCGTTGATTGGGGTAAATCTGGAGGCGGGAAGGGGTGTGAGATGAGGTGTTTAGCTCCCGCGAGGTCGTCAGCGGACTTAGTGCATTTTTAGAATGAAGTGGTGAGTTTTAATCAGTTGCCAGTGAAATCCGCCGCCTAGAAAATGGCGCTCGGCCAATGGGCGCGAGCGTTTCGACGGTGTTCGCAGCTTGCGCGGAGGGCGCGAACGCGCTTCAATCGGAAAGTCACAGGCAGACGGCGCGTACCGGCGAGTACGCGGCGCCGTATCAACAACAACCCAGCAACAACCCGGTCCGCAAGGATCGAATCGACCCTTAGCGGCGGCTGATCCCGCCGCGCATACCGCGCATCGCGGCTGGCTTCGCGCCCGACTCGCGCGCAAAGCCGCCCGGTGCGCTTCGACCCAAAGAGGAAGTGATGGTAGTCAACGACATTCTTGCAGCGCTCGATATCGATCTCGCCCAGTGGAAGGGCAGCGCCCTCACAGCCCGCTCGCCGCGCGACGGCGCGACGCTTGCCACGCTCGCAGTCGACACGGCCGCGGACGCCGAGCGCAAGATCGACGCCGCGCATGCCGCCTTCGAGAAGTGGCGCACCGTGCCCGCGCCGCTGCGCGGCGAACTGGTTCGCGTGTTCGGCAACGTGCTGCGCGAGCACAAGGATGCGCTCGGCAAGCTCGTCACGCTCGAAGCGGGCAAGATCCAGTCCGAGGGCCTGGGCGAAGTGCAGGAAATGATCGACATCTGCGATTTCGCGGTGGGCCTGTCGCGGCAACTGTACGGCTTGACGATCGCGTCCGAGCGCCCGGGGCACCGGATGATGGAAACGTGGCATCCGCTCGGCGTGTGCGGCGTGATTTCGGCGTTCAATTTCCCGGTGGCGGTGTGGGCGTGGAACGCGGCGCTGGCCTTCGTGTGCGGCGATCCGGTCGTGTGGAAGCCGTCGGAGAAGACGCCGCTCACGGCAATCGCCTGCTATGCGCTCTTCAACAAGGCGGTGCGCGAGTTCGAGAAGACGCACCCCGGCGTGGTGCCGGAGGGTCTGCTCCAGCTTCTGATCGGCGCGCGCGATGTCGGCGCGGCGCTGACGTCATCGCCGAAGGTGGCGCTCGTGAGCGCGACGGGCAGCGTGCGCATGGGCATGGAAGTCGCGCAGGTGCTGTCGAAGCGGCTCGCGCGCAGCATTCTCGAATTGGGCGGCAACAACGGGATGATCGTCGCGCCGAGCGCCGATCTCGATCTCGTCGTGCGCGCGGTCACGTTCGCGGCCGTCGGCACGGCTGGCCAGCGCTGCACGACGCTGCGGCGCCTCATCGTGCATCGCAGCGTGGCCGACCAGCTGCTGCCGCGGCTCGAGAAGGCGTTTGTGTCCGTCAAGATCGGCGACCCGCTTGCCGCCGATACGCTGGTCGGACCGCTGATCGACCGCGCCTCGTTCGATGCGATGCAAAGCGCGCTTGCGCAAGCCCGCGCGGAAGGCGGCGACGTGAAGGGCGGTGAACGCGTCGACGCAGGCCATGACGACGCCTACTACGTGCGTCCTGCCATCGTGCGGATGCCGAAGCAGACGGCGGTGGTCGAACGCGAGACGTTCGCGCCGATCCTGTATGTGCTCGTCTACGACGATTTCGCCGAAGCGCTCGCCGTGCATAACGCCGTGCCGCAAGGCTTGTCGTCGGCGATCTTCACCAACGACATGCGCGAAGCCGAACACTTCATGTCGGCGGCAGGCAGCGATTGCGGGATCGTGAACGTGAACATCGGTACGAGCGGCGCGGAGATCGGCGGGGCGTTCGGCGGCGAGAAGGAGACCGGCGGCGGACGCGAATCAGGCTCCGACGCGTGGAAGAGCTATATGCGCCGTGCGACGAACACGATCAACTACAGCCGCGAGCTGCCGCTCGCGCAAGGCGTCAAGTTCGACGTTTGACGTCCCTGGCTTGACTGGAAGGCTCGGCCGTGGCGTTCGTCGGCGAGCCTTCCGCCTAGGGCCTTCTTGGGGCCTTCCATATAGGGCCCTTCCACCTTTACCCCCACCCATAGACGCTACAATGCGCGCCAAAATGCTGGCGCAAAAGACGATCTCGCGTTAAAGAGTTGAGGAATCGCCAAAAGCGTCGTTAACGAATAAAAAACTGGGGTACTGGAAATGTCGATGACCGCATACCGTAAGCCGTCCATTCGGGCCTGGGCCGGCGCATGTTGCGTGGCGTTCGCAGCGGCGCTGGCCGCCGCGCCCGCGCAAGCCACGCCGCTCGCGCTCGACGTCACGGGCCAGATCACCCAGACCACCGACGCCGCGCACTCCGTCTATCATTTCAGCGAAGCGCAATTGCTCAGTCTGCCGGCCCATTCGATTTCCACCGCGACGGCCTGGACGAAGAAATCGGACTTCGTCGGGCCGAGCCTGGCGGATATCCTGAAGATCGTCGGGGCGCGCGGTCAGGTGGTCGAACTGCATTCGTTCGACGACTACACCTACGCGATCCCGGCCTCGGACGCCGACCGCTATGGCGTCATCCTCGCGTACAGCATGAACGGCAAGCGCCTGCAGGTGAGCGATTTCGGCCCGATGTTTCTGATCTATCCGCGCGACCAGTATCCGGACGAGCTGTCGACGGCCGGCGCAACGGCTAAATTCGTCTGGCAGATCAAGTCGCTGGTCATCAAATGAACAAGGCTTCACTGCGGCGCCTGGCGTTCGTTCTGATCTGGCTGACCGCGCTGGCCCCGCCCATCGGCGCAATCGGTTATCTGCTCTACGACAACCTCCTGGCGCCGCGCGCAGAGAACCAGGTCACGAGGCCGTATGACGGCTTCTACTGGGATGCGGCGCAGTTCCAGATTGCCTACGCGCGCCTCGAAAACCAAGTGCTGTGCTATCAGACCGGGGTGGACTGGGACATCGGCACGCTGACGCTGCGCTACCAGATCGTGCAATCGAAGCTGCGGGTCATGCTCGGCTCGACGAGCCGGCTCGAGCAGCACCCGTCGCTCGAGCATTGGCAGCACGATGAACTGATCGTGCTCGAGAAGACGATCGACGCGCTGCGCCCCGATATCGACGCCTTGCCGGGCGACCCGTCGCGCGCCGCGCGGATCGTCGAGACGCTGAACGCGCATTGGGACGAAGTCAACGATCTCGCGCAGAGCCGGCGGCTCGTCGATGTCGCCGAGCACGATGCGCTCGCGACCGATTTCGTCGCGAAGCGCCGCTACCTGTTTGCGGGCGGTATCGTGCTGCTGTTGTTGTCGGCGGCCGCGACGGCGCTCTTGATCTTCAACGGCCTGCGCCGCAGCAAGCTCATCGCGCAGCAGCATGCCGCCCTCGACGCCGAGCAGGAAGCCGCGCGCGTGGCGCGCGAAGCCAGTCTCGCGAAGGACACCTTCCTCGGCATGATCAGCCACGAGTTGCGCACGCCGCTGCACGCGATCGTGTCGTCGGTCGAGCTGCTCGGCTTTCACCTGCAATCCGAGGCGGACCGCAAAGTGATTCGCCGCCTGGAAACGGCGGCGCGGCACCTCGAAGTGCAGATGCGCGACTTGACCGACTACGCGCGTCTTGGCGCCGGCAAGCTCGTGCTCCACGACGAGCGCTTCGATCCGCGCCTCTTGATCGAATCGATCGTCGACGAGCACTTGCAGGCCGCGAGCGCGAAGCGCCTCGTGCTGACGAGCAGCGTCGCGGGAACCGCGGGCGGGGTCGAGTCCGATCCGCACCGTATCCGCCAGATCGTCAGCAACCTCGTGACCAACGCGATTCGCTACACCGACACCGGCTCGATTCACGTCGCGCTCGACGTGCAGTGCTGCGCGCTCGCCATTTCCGTGAGCGACACGGGCCCGGGCGTCGAAGAGGCGCAGATTCCGCTGTTGTTCAAGGAGTTCACGCAGCTCGACGGCTCCCGCACGCGGCGCTACGGCGGCGCGGGCATGGGGCTCGCGATTGTCAGCGGGCTGGTCGAATTGTTCGGCGGCACGATCAAGGTGACGAGCCGCGTGGGCGAAGGGACGACGTTCGCCGTGACGATTCCCGTCCGCATGGTCGAGCCGGCTGTGACGTGCGACATTGAGCAACCCGATGCGGCGACCGGCATGCGGCCGCGCGTGCTCATCGTCGACGACAATCCGCCGGTGCGCGAATCGCTCGGCGAGCTGCTCGCGCACATGGCGTGCGATGCGGTGGCGGCGGGCAGCGCGGACGAGGCGCTGCGCTGGCTGGACGGCGAGCGGTGCGATCTTGTGCTCGTCGATTTGCACATGCCCGACAAGGATGGCTATTCGTTCATCGCCGAGTTCCGCGAACGCGGCGGGCCGAGTGCGGGCGTGCCCGTCATCGCCGTGAGCGCCTATGCGCCGGATTCGGCCGCGAATGGCGAGGGCGGGCCGTTCTTCGAGGTGCTGTCAAAGCCGGTGCACTACGATCAATTGCGCGAGGCGGTGGAGCGCGCGCGGGCGGTGCAGCGCGTGGCTTGAGGGTCGAGGAAGCCGTGGGCCGGTGACCGGCCCGGCATCAGCGTCGGCGCTGCCCGGCTTCAGCGCCTAGCCTATTGAACGGCGGCTTACGCCCGATTCAGCCGCTTGGTCAGGTCCGCGACAAGAATGGCAAGGCGCGCGGGCTTCTCGTAGCACGCCACGTCGAAACGGCGAATCACGTCGCTGATCTCCGATTCGCTGGCCTTGCCGGTCAGCAATTCACCCGTCAACACGAAAATCGGCGCGTCCGGGTTCTCGGACGAGCGCACGCTCTGGATCGCGGCCGCCGCCGTTTGTCCGCCGAACAGCCAGTCGATCACGACGGCGTCGAATATCTGTGATTGCAGCGCGTCGTTGAACGCTTGCAACCCATAGAGCGCGGTGGCCGAAAAGCCGCTTTGCTCCAGGTAGTCGCGCAGGTTGTCGGCGGAGGTTTGATCGTCGTCGACCACGGCGATCGAAGGCTTGTCGGTTTCGCCGCGCCGCGGATAGATCTCGATCTTGTGGACTTCGAACGCGTTCTGATAGAGCGCGCCGTCATGACGCACGACGCGCCATTGGCCTTGCTTCGAATACGCGATGAACTCGGGGCGCGCGCCGGCTTCGATCGGGGCGCCGATCCAGGCCGTGCAAGCCATCTCGACGGCGCCGATGCAAAACACGGCTTCCTGAGCGTTGGCGCCCACCATGCCGGGGTCGAGCGTCTGCGCGCCGAACAGCTGCGCGGCCGGTTCGCCGAACGCCTCGGCCACTTTCTTGATCTGCGATAGCGTCCATGGACTGTTGCCGCGCAGCTTGCGGTGCCCTTGCGAGAAACTGAGGTCGAGGATACGGCACAGTTCGGTCGTTTGCTGTCGCTTGCCAATGCCGTGTCGACTCATCAACTCGCGCACGCACTCGGCGACTGCGAGGGAGTCGGTTGAAGTTGCTTCGTTGGTCATGCTGCTTGAAAGCGTCTCGATTTCAATTGTAGTAAGAGGACACCAAGCTGAATATCGATGCAAATTGCGTCAATAAGCCGCTTGCTTCGCAAGCCGACCGGTCACGCTGGGGAGTGAGGCGAACGGACTAAATGAAAGCATCACCACTACGGGATAGCACCGCTTTTCGGCTGATGAAATCGGTTTCGAGGCGGCGCGTCACGCTGGGAATCGGAGTATATCTTAGCGAGAAAAGCGCGCCCATCCTGCGTCAAATATGTTTCAACCCGTTACGGGTCGCACAATATGCATGTCAATGCCGGGTTTCGGTAGCGAATGCCTTACATTACCTTCCGCCCTTTCATTGCTGGGGATGAAGGATAAATGTAAAGAATTTGCAGGCGGGCAGAATTGTACCGAATGGTGGTTAATTTATCCGAGGAATTAACAAACAATGACACTTGATTCAATTCGTCATATTAATGTGCCGTATTACTCGCAATGGGGCAGCCCCGATTGGGTGCGCCCGATCGTCGAGGAATCCGCCGATCCTTGCGACGATCCGCACTGGCGCCAAAGCGGCTTTGCCGATCCGGAGCGCTATCGGTTTTGGGCGCAGCGCGTGTGCGGATTGACTTGTCTCGAGTCGGTGCTGGATTTCTGGCGGATTCGGCGCGCATCGCGCGCGGCGCTGCTCGATCAGGCGCTCGAGCGCGGCGCGTATAAGATGCGCACGGATGGCGGTGTCGACGGGCTGATTTACCGGCCGTTTGCCGATTGGGTCGGAGAGGCGTTTGGCTTGAAGGTGCATGTGTTGCCGGAAATCGGAATTGAAGCGCTGGCTGGGCACATCGACTCGGACACGTTTGCGATCGCGTCGGTGAGCCCGCGGATTCGCTATCCGGACGAGCCAAACGAAACGCGCGGCGGCCATCTGATTCTGCTGCACGGCGCCGACCGCGATGGCGTGTGGTTTCACAATCCTTCGGGCATCGCTCCGCATCAGGCCGATGCCTATTTGCGCTTTGACGCATTCGAACGCTTCTTTGCCGGCCGAGGCATGACGATCTCGCGCTCGCACGGCGAGCGCTCATTCAATCGATAACCTAGGGCCTGTTATTAGCGTGAACAGGCCCTAGCATCGGCGCCGCGTCGTCAAGAGGTCGAGCGCCGCCTGTCGTGCCCCGGTGATTTTTGAAAACGTTGCCGGGCGGCGCAATGTCGTCTAACTTTTCAACCACCATCGATGGCACAAGAAACAGGAGGACAGGATGGAGCGGCGGGGAGATAAATCGTCGGATGCGTCATGAAGATCAATCGGACGATCGACACCGTGGACGTGCACACGAACGGCCGGCCGTTCCGGCTCGTGACGCGCGGGCTGCCGAAGTTCGCCGGCACGACGCTCGCCGAGCGGCGCGCGTGGCTCGAACGCAATGCGGACCATTGGCGGCGTGCGCTCTTTCTCGCGCCACGCGGCTACGCCGGTCTTGCCGGCGGCTTCCTGACCGAGCCCGAGAGCGAAAGCGCGAATCTCGGGATGATCTACGTCGATGCGGACGGCTACTTCGAGCGCAATGACGACGGCGTGATCGCACTCGCGACGGTCGCCGTGGCGCTTGGCTGGGTCGAGCGAAGCGCGCCGGAAACGCGGGTGGGCATCGATTTGCCGGGCCGCGTCGTCGAAGCGTTTGTGAAGTGGGACGGCGATCATGCCGGCACGGTGCGCCTCGGGAGCGCGCAGGCGCGAGCCGTGGCGCATCGCTCTTACGCCCACGCGGCCCACGCGGCGGCGGGCGCAACGCGTGATGGCAAGCAGCCGAGGCACGCGGCTGCGCCGGCTTGGACGGCATTGCCGGAGACCGCGGGCCGCGCGCGCATCTGCGGCTTTTCCAACTGGATCATCGACGAGAGCGATCCGTTCGCGTACGGTTGCGTTCTATGATCGGCTGATCCGCCAAGCGCGACGATCAGCCCGCTGACTTTCATGGACCGAGCCCAACAACGATGACCACGATGAAGATTTTCGACGCGGACGACACCGCGCGCCTGACACCTTTTCCCAAGCTCGTCGATGCCTTGCAATCCGCGTGCGTCGACTATGCGCAAGGCGCGATTGCGAGTCCGGCGCGTCTCGTCGTGCCGCTCAACGACGGTGGCGTGATGCTGTCCATGCCGGCGACAGCCGGCGATCTGGCGATCCACAAGCTGGTGACCGTGTGCCCGCGCAATCGCGAACGCGCGCTGCCGACGATTCACGGACAAGTGACGGCATGCGATCCCGATACCGGTGAAGCGCTGTTCGCGCTCGACGGCCCGACGGTGACCGGCCGCCGCACGGCGGCGGTCACGATGCTCGCGATACGGACGTTGATGCCTGACGCGCCGCGCGATGTGCTGCTGATCGGCGCCGGGACGCAATCGGTCCATCACGCGCGGGCTTTGAGCGAAGTGTTCCCGCAGGCGAGGGTGCGCGTGCGCGGCAGCTCGTACACCAGTGCGCAGGCGTTCTGCGCCGCTCACAGCGCGGCGGTGCCGAACCTGGAGCCGATCGATGGTGTCGAGATACCGGAGTCGGTCGACGTCGTCGTGACGCTCACGACGAGCAAGGTTGCCGTCTACGACGAGGCGCCGCGGCGCGAACGGCTGGTGGTCGGGGTCGGCGCATTCACGCCCGATGCCGTCGAGGTCGGTGCGCGGACGGTGCTCGGCAGCACCCTGTTGGTCGACGATCTCGCCGGCGCGCAGCACGAAGCCGGCGACTTCATTCAAGCCGGCGTGGACTGGGCGCGCGTGGCAACGCTCGCGTCGGTGTTGAGCGATGCCGGGACGGCACGTGCGCTCGCGCCCGCGGTGTTCAAGAGCGTCGGCTGCGCGGCGTGGGATCTCGCGGCTTGCCGGGTTGCGCGAGGTTTGGTCGCGTGATGCCTGGGCCAATGCGCGGGCACCGTGAGTTTTTCCATCGCCGACCTCTGAATTGATGCCATGCGCAGACTGCCGCCGCTCAATGCTCTCCAGATCTTCGAAACGGTTGCGCGCCACCGCAGCTTCACGCGCGCGGCCGAGCATCTGTGTCTGACGCAAGGGGCGGTCAGCCGGCAGATCCTCGCGCTCGAGGACTACTATCAATTCCCGCTGTTCAAACGCCATGCGAAGGGGCTCACGCTGACGGCCGAGGGCGAGCTTCTGCTCCCCGCGGTCAAGGAAAGCTTCGCGCGCATCGAGGAAATTTCGCTGCGCCTCACGCGCCAGCGCACCGACCTCGCGCTGAAAGTGCCGACCTGCGTGATGCGCTGGATGCTGCCGAAGATCATGCGCTTTCAGGCCGAATACCCCGATCTGCAGTTGCAGATCACGACCAGCTCGCAACACGACGTCGATTTTCAGGTCGAGCCCTTCGACGCGGCGATCATCTACGGGTCGTCGCCGGGCGTCGACGTGCACGCCATCCCGCTGTTCGACGAGCGGCTCACGCCGGTCTGCGCGCCGGAATTGCTCAGAGACAAGCCGCTCGCGTCGGCGGCGGATCTCGTGCAGCACACGCTGCTGCACCCGACGCGGGATCACCGCGACTGGAAGCTGTGGCTCGATCATGTCGGGGCGCACGACGTGAATGTGAGCCTGGGCCCGAGCTTCGAAACGCTCGACATGGCGACGAACGCGGCGATGCAGGGCTTCGGCGTCGCGATCAGCGACTGGACGCTGGTGGGCGAAGATGTCGCGGCCCAGCGGCTCGTCATGCCGTTCGACACGCTCGTGGAGACGGGCTTGCGCTACTACTTCGTGTACCCCGACAGCGTCGCGCATCAGCAGAAAGTGGCGTTGTTCAGCGAGTGGATCTCAAAGCACCGCGACGATTGAGCCCGATTGGATCGATAGTCATGCTTTGAATATACGGCCGAAGGATTACCGCGTTATATACGGGATGAAATCGACAACTTCGCGAGATAATTCGGCCGTCGATGAAATTGCATGGGGCCGGGGTATGACGCCGTCTATTAAGATTCGAGGCGCGGTGCTGGCGGCGATTGCCTATGCGACGATGCTGGCGGGCACCGCATCGGCGCAGGATGCGAATCAGGGAGGAGCGGCGCCGCTGGCGGGCGAGCGCCCGGCGCTCGGCACGCTGGACGGGAAGGCAGGGCCGGCGAGCCAGCAAGTCGTGCCGGCGGGCGACAACGATGCGCAAGGCAACGTCGCCCAGCTGATGCAATTGATCCGCGACGGCCAGCTGAACGAATTGCGCACCACCTACAACGGCACCTACGGTGCGAGCCTGTTCTTCTACGCGCGCGAAATGACGTACTACATCGCGCTCTTTCAGGATAAGCACTTTTGGCGCGTGATTCAGTTGCAGGATCGCACGCGCGCGGAAGCGATCTACGCGTCGTTCGTGCAACACACTGCCCAACTGTTGTGATGTGATGCGCGTCGAGGCGCGCGCATCGTGCGAACCGCTGCCGCGCGCGCTCAAAAAACCGTGGGTGGACGGCGCACGGCAACGCCGGCCCGTTGCTCAATGCGTAATCGACAAGAACAAATATGCGGCGAACAGCGAAAGATGCACGGCCCCTTGCAGAATGGTCGTGCGGCCCGTGGCAAGCGTGAGCGTGCCGACAAGCAGCGTCAACGCCAGCAGCACCGTCTCCATCCCGCCTATGCCGAGCGTCAGCGCCTTCCCGGTCCAGATGAACACCACCGCCACGGTCGGAATCGTCAGGCCGATACTGGCGAGCGCCGAACCGAGCGCCAGGTTGAGGCTGGTCTGCAGGCGGTTTGCGCGGGCCTGGCTTACCGCCGCGAGCCCTTCGGGCAGCAGCACGAGTGCAGCGATCACGATGCCGACGACGGCCTCCGGCGCGCCTGCCGCCCGCACGGCGCTCTCGACTGCCGGCGAAAGCAGCTTGGCGAGCAGCACGACGGCGACAAGCGCGATGAGCAGAAACGCGGAACTGATGAGCGTGGTGCGCACGCTGGGCGGAGCGGCATGCACGGATTCATCAGAGGCCCGCGCGTCGGCCAGGAAATAATCGCGGTGGCGAATCGTCTGAACGAAAACGAAGACGCTATAAAGGACGAGTGACGACACACCGGCGAACGCGAGCTGTGAAGTCGATAAAAACGGTCCGGGTGCCGCGTTCAAGTAGTTCGGCATGACGAGCGTCAAGATCGAGAGCGATGCGAGGACCGACATCGCGGTATTCGCGCCGCTCACCCGGAAGTTCTGCTCGCCGTGGCGCAACCCGCCGACCAAGAGGCAAATCCCCACGATGCCGTTGCAGACGATCATCACGGCGGCGAACACGGTGTCGCGCGCCAGCCCGGCCTTTTCCGGCCCGGCTGTCAGCATCACCGAAACGATCAACGCGACCTCGATGACGGTCACCGCTACCGCGAGCACCAGTGTGCCGAGCGGTTCGCCGACCCGATGTGCGACCACCTCGGCGTGGTGCACGGCGGAAAACACCGCGCCCGCCACGCACAGCGCGACCAGTGCAACGAACCATCCCGCGCCGCCAGCGACTGTCGATGCGGCCAGTATGATCCAGGCCGCAATCGGCACCCAGAGAGTCCAACCAGGCAGCTTGTTTGGTGATCGGGCCATCAATAATTTCCTTTGTTATAGCGGTGTGGCGAGCGAGATGCGGCGTTCTACCGCCGACCGCGCGATTGTACAAAAGTTTCCGATCGATACATGGAGTAAGATGCCAAGCGATTTTCCTTGCGGAGAAATGTTTTGCGGGATCGTCATGAAGCCGGCATGCGTGAGCGTCTCGATGCCGCAAGGCGCTGACCGTGCCTTCGGAAACGTTTCCAATCGTGCGGCTTGCACGTGATGCACTGCCCGTCGATACCGTCGAGCTCGCGCGCTGGATGATCGGCAAATGCCTCGTGCACGATTCGCCGCACGGGCGTGTGAGCGGTCGGATTGTCGAGACGGAGGCGTATCCGGTCGGCGATTCGACGAGTTACGCGTATCGCGGCCTAAGGCCCCACAACGGGGCACTTTTTCGGGCGCGCGGCCACGCGCACATGCGGCTTGTCTACGGAGCCTCGTACACGATCAACATGTCGAGCGAAGAGGAGGGCGTCGGCGCGGGAGTACTCTTTCGCGCTATCGAGCCGCTCGACGGGATCGAACTGATGCAGGCGCGCCGTCCGGGGGCGAAGCTCGTCGACCTCGCGCGCGGGCCGGGGCGCCTGTGCGCTGCGCTGGCGATCGGTCCCGAATGGGATGGTGCCGATCTATGCGGCAAAGAAGTGCTGTGGATCGGACGGCTCGCGCCGGACACCGTGCGCGTCGCATCGACCAAGCGCATCGGCCTCTCGCGCGAGATGCATGCGCCGCTGCGCTTTTATGTGCCCGGCAGTCGCTTCGTGAGCGGGCCGAAGCGGCTGCTCGAGCCGCTCGCGCTCAGTGGGTCGCCGGACGCCCGGTCTTGACGGTTTCGACCGACGCGACCACGGCCAGCAATTTCTTCTCGGGCAAGGCGGCGAGGGCTGCCAGACCGGCGCGCAACAGTTCGCTTTTCTTCACGACGACACCGCTTTTCAAGCAGACGGCCTTGAGTTCGGCGATCTTTTCGAAGTCGTGCTTGGGCATCGTGAAGCTGTCGCGGATCACCTTGTCGCGTTTCTCGGCTTTTTTCTTCTTCGCGCCGGCGGCCTGCGCGCCGTTAGTCGCCGGGGCAGCGGCCGCTTGCGCAGCGACCGCCGGCTTGGCCGGTTTTTCAGCGGCCTTCGCGGCGGGCTTCACCGTCGTTTTGGTGGTTGCTTTCGACTTGGCGGCAGAAGACGATGCGCGCTTTTCGACGGCGTCGGTGGTTGCCTTTTTGGTCGGCATGGTCGGGCTCCTTCGCAAGTTGGAATAATATAAACGGTATATCACGTTTTTGAGATGTCTCCAAGATTTGCAAGGGGAAGGGGTGTCGGGACGCGGTGAGCGCGTTGGGGGGAACTTGAAACTTGAGCGAAACCGGCCGGACTTAGCGAGTCGGCCGGTTTTCGCTATCTATATTGGGAAAGCGATCACGCCGCTTTTGCAACTTGGCCGAAAAGCGCGTGATGGGTCTGCTCGTTCATTTCAATGGTCAGGGCTACCGCGTTTTCGACGCCGATTCGCATCGGCGGGCCGAAGCGGCTCATGTCGATGCCGGTCCGCTTCAGCAAGCGCTCCACACTCGTCGTTGTCACCGTGACATAACTCACGATGCCCATGCGATCGGCAAAGTTCACGATTTCTCGCATTGCGTCCAGCGCAAGATCGCCAAACGCGAAACGCTCCCCCGCGTCCGACTCGATCGCAAAACGGCTCAGTTCCCAAATGCGAGGATCCTCAGGGATCGGCCGTCCATGCAACAGTTCGGGGAAGGTGTCTTTCAGCATGTAAGGGCCTTCGGTGGGCAGGACGCGCCAGCACCCTCGCAGCTCGTTTGAGCTGCCGTGCACGAGCATGTAGTGTGGCGACAAAGCGTCATACCCGTCGATCTCCATGCCGGACAGGATCGCGACGTCCCACTTCATCCGGTCGCGGAAGACCTTGGCGCGCAAACGATACATCTGTGCCAATTCCCCCATCTCGAAATCTTGCCGCGTGCCGATTCTAATCCTTGCTTTCATTTTGCTCTCCAGTGTTAGCGCTGCTACGTAAAGAGCATGTGAAATTATGCGTTTTGAGTGGATCGTGTAACTGTCTAGCGAGATAGGTACAAATTGCTGCAAGGCTTGAGATGATGCAGACCTTAAGATCTCAACGAGGAGGCAATTATGTCGAGCGTCGAACTTTACTCGGTGGAGTCCCACGAGCCGCGCCTGCCGGCGCATGTCGAAATCAATAGTGCCTTTATCCAGGCATATCGCAAAAAAGTGAGGGAGAGTCAGAAGCGCTTCTGGTCGCGCTTTGGCGTGACGCAGTCGCGTGGCAGCCGGTTTGAACTCGGTGCGAGTATTCCGAAGCCTGTGATGATTCTGCTCAGGCTTTATTTTGAAAAAATTATATCGGATGACGATATTACGCGTGTTTCGCAGTCGCGCCCCGCCGCGCGCTGGCCAACGGTGGTTAGTCAGGATCTATCAAGCCCATTCGGGTTGCTTTGACCGCTGCGGCGCTTCTGGAGCTGACGCCGAACTTCGTGCGAATGTTGGTCATGTGGAAATTGATTGTGGCTTCGGAGCAACCGAATATCTTCGCGATCTCCCACGTCGATTTTCCTTGAGCCGTCCATTTCAGGCATTCGGACTCGCGCGGCGTCAGTTTCGGGATCAGTGTTTCCGTATGGCTGTGCAGGAAGCGCTGGCTCATATCGAATGCGACATCGCGCAACAGGGTCAACGTTGGCAGATCTTGTTCAATCTGCTTCCGAAGATCGTCCGTCGATTTTTCGCTTGATACGAAGCACAGCATCCCGAGCTCTTGCTTCGGTCCATGGATCGGCAGCGTCACACCGGTTCGAATGCCATACTGGCAGGCTTCTTCGTAAAATTTCTGCTGCTCCTCGCCTTCGAACTGTTTTGATGACCAGATGAGAGGGCTCATCCGGGTCCAACAGTGCTCCACCGTCGGGTCAATCAAGACGTACCCCTCGTCGACGTAGATCTTCCGCCAGTCAGTCGGGTAGTTGCTGCGCAGATACATGTCGACATATTTCATCCCAGGCCTTGGCACGACCGCAAAAAGCGTGTGCTCGAAGCCGTATTTGCTCCCCAATGCGGAAAGCGCGTGGAACCACGATTTCTCGTCTGTGGCTTGCCATAGCGGAGACATTTGCTCGATGAATTGTCGCGGCATTTCACCCTCGGAAGTTGCAAAGGCTATGTTCGGTGAATAGGTTGAATCGCTTTCACCGAATTGGCTCTCCTTTTGGAGGCAATGGTGGTACTTGAAAAATCATACCAGACAAATACATCTTTAACGTCTTATCCTTCATTGCCGTACTTGAGTAGTGATGCTAAATGCGCCGTCAATGTTTGTCTGCTGCGTTTGAATTCCATTTCAAGTGTGGATTGGCGTGTACCGCACCGCCTGTCTAGCGCGGCGCGGATTGAATTACGCAACCATGCGTCGCATAGCCGCGTGTTATCGCAGGCAGCGTGTGAAACGAATCGCGCAAAGCAATCGATTAGTACCGGCATTGCGACTAGTCCGATTTTTTGATCGTTTTTCCCGCATGAGCCTCATCTCAAATCCGCGGCCGGCTCGATTTTCCCATCGATGAACATTAATGCGAAACGCGTAGTGCTTCGCGAGAAGCGTAACGCTTTGATGCGGCATTCTTTCTGAGATTGTAAAAGTGCTTATCCGAGACGGGGGTTTTTGCCGAAAGTGGTGCTGACTAGACTGAAGTTAATCGCTTAAGACATCCAGTCGTTGCGACGCAACCACAAAATCGGGAGGTAATCATCATGAAATCGATCGTCTACGCAGCTGTCCTCGCTACTGTCCTGGCCGCACCGGTGCCTTCGTTTGCTCAATCCGCCCAGCCGCTGAGCCGCGCGCAAGTGCGCGCAGAACTCGTGCAATTGGAAAAAGCGGGGTATCAGCCGGGATCGGACAACCTGACCTATCCGTCCGACATCCAGGCGGCAGAACAGCGCGTGCACAGGCAGGACGTGCAGACCGCCACGGCCGGTACGAGCGGCTACGGCCCGCAAGTGAGCGGTGCGTCGCAAGTGGGTGGTCCGGCTGCGAACGCCAATGGCCCGATGTCGGTCTACTTCGGCCGCTGATATTGAGTCGCCGGCACGCGCGGCGCGCAAGGCGCCGTGCGACGTAGTTTGCGGCAGACTAGCCCGCATCGCCCGATGCGCGGCGCGCCTGCCGATGTCGCGGATGCGCCGAACTCAGGTGTGCGCCCCCGTGATGTAGTGCTCGAGCTGCTCGATCGTGAACTGCTGCTCCGAGATGATGTTCTTCACCAGATCCCCGATCGACACCATGCCGACGAGCTTGCCGTCGTCGATGACAGGCAGGTGACGCATCCGGTGCTCGGTCATGAGCGCCATGCAGTCCTGCGCGGTCTCGTTCAAGCGCACGTAGCGCACCGACCTGGTCATGATGTCGCGCACAGGCGTGGTTTTTGACGAGCGGTCCATCAGCACGACTTTGCGAGCGTAGTCGCGTTCGGTGACGATGCCGACGATGTCGGCGCCCTGCGTCACGATGAGCGCGCCGATTTGCCGGTCGGACATGAGCTTGATGGCGTCGAAGACCGATTTGTCGGCCTCGATCGTCACGACGGACTGCTCGGGTTTGGACTTGATGATTTGCGCAACGCTTGGCATGAAGGTGTCTCCGTTTTGATGTTAAGGGGCACGGTTCAACGGCAAAAGCGAGTTGCTTGGGTTCAAGTATAGGCGCGTGCGCGGCGTCTCGCGCCAGGGCCGACCCTTAGCTTGTATGCAAGCGCGCAAAAGTGCGTTCCGAAACTGATATTGGGATTAGCGGTAAACTTCGATTCCGCGTACCGGTTGCCGGTACACCCTGAAATCCTGCCTCGCGCACTTGCCTATCGCCATGTCCACGCCTCACACTTCGTCGCCAGCCGATGGCGCCTCCGCCGGAGAATGCGTCACGCTCGCCGCAACGGCGACGCTTCCCACCCGCTACGGCACGTTCACTTCGTACGCGTTTCGCGTGAACGGGGGCGATGCCGAGCATCTGGCGCTCGTCATGGGTGAGGTCGGCGATCAGCAGTCGGTGCTGACGCGCTTGCATTCGGAATGCCTGACGGGCGACGTATTGGGTTCGTATCGCTGCGATTGCGGCGAGCAGCTCGACCTGGCGTTGCGCTACATCGCGGCCGAAGGGCGCGGTGTGCTGCTTTATCTGCGCGGGCACGAAGGGCGCGGCATCGGCCTTTCCAACAAGATTCGGGCGTACGCGCTGCAAGAACAGGGGCTCGATACCGTCGAGGCGAATCTCGAGCTCGGCTTGCCCGACGATGCGCGCGAGTACGACTCCGCCGCAGCGATTCTGCGCATCCTCAAGGTGACGTCGGTGCGGCTGATGAGCAACAACCCGAAGAAGTTCGACACGCTGTCGAAACACGGCATTCCGGTTTGCGAGCGCGTCGCGCTCGCGATCCCGGTGCGTGAAGAAAACGAACGCTACATCCGCACGAAGCAGGTCAAATTCGGCCACTTCTACTTCGAAGAGAACGAGTAGCCTGCGAGCGTTCCGTCGTCGGGCGCGCCGTTGGCCGTGAGTTCGGCATCGGCGCCCGACTGGCCCGGCGCCTCATCCAGAACGCACTCGACGGGCATGTGAAAGCGCGTCGCCAGTTCCGTCTCGATCCAGCCGCAGACTTGCTTCGTCGCTTCCTGCGCAGCCATAGCGGCGAATTCGTAGCGGAATTGGACGCGCACATCCCGGCCCGTCAGCCGCGATTCGACTTCCTGCAATAAGACAAAGGGCGACGCGAGTTTCGAGCGCGCGTCGATTTCCGCGAAGTGGTATTCGAGCCAGTCGGCGAGAAAGAGCGCGTCGTCGCGACGCTCGACCGTCAACGTCGCGGTGTGAAGCGCGCAGGCGTCGAGCGGTTCGCCCGCAGCCGGGTCGTTTTGCGATTCGCAGCTCCAGCCGGTCGCGAGCGGCACGCGCAGCCGCCGCAACTGCGCGTGGCGGGTGTGATCGGGCGCGCGGCCTGGCTCTGGCTGCCGCACGAGCGACCAGTGGACAAGGTCACGCCGGTGCCGCTGTTGGTAGGCACGCAGCGTTTGCCAGAGCAGCTCGTCATCGTCTGCGCGCGAAGGCTGGACGGTCAGTTCCAGCCTGCCGCCGATGGCGCGATCCACGCTGCGTATGACCACGCGCATGTCGCACAGCGGCTCGTTTCCGCAAACGATCGCGGCTGGCCTAGGCAGGCTGACCGGCGGCAGTTTGGCGGGCTCGCCGAGGCTGAACACAAGGCCGTCGCGGTTGAGGCGCACAAACGGCATACGTTGTGCAACGCCTGGATATTCGAGCGCCATCCGCGCTCGCTTGGCGAAGCTGAAACCTGATAACGCCACGCGGGAGGCGGAAGGTTTGGGCACGTTGATCTCCTATGTCGATCAGAGTTAGCGCTTTAGCGCCTACTCTGATCCCATGCTTGGCGGTGGGTTATTCAAGCGCCGAGGCGCAACACGAGGTGCTCGAGGCGCTTCAACCCGGAGCGCGTCTGCCACGTGGTGCCGCGCGGCGCGCGATCGATACGGTCGAAGCACGGCAGCAGGACTTCGAGGACGGCTTGCGCCTGCATTTGAGCGAGCGCCTGGGCTAGCGAGCGCTGGCCGGGATTGACGAAGCGGGCGAGGGCGTCGGGCCGCGCGAGCCATTCCGCCGCCAGCTCGCGCCGATCGATCAGCAGATTGACGAGATCGCCAATCCGCCCAGGCACGCCTTCGCTGCCGCAAAGCAAGATCCGCATGCCTGCGATAACGATTACATCCTCGATCGGGCCGAGCGCCGGTGTCCAGCCGCTCTCGAGGGCAGCAAACAGGCTCGGCATGCGCGTCACATCGCGCGGCTGGCGATAGGCGCTGGCGAAGATCCGGTGCAGCTCGTCGATGGCGCCAATCGCGCTTGTGACGCCGGCGCGGGACAGCTTGCCGGGCACGAGCGCCAGCCGCAGGGCGCGGCCGAGATGATGGAGCCGGCGGCGCTGCTGTTCGGCGAGACCGCACCATGCCGCGAGCACGTCCGGCCAGAGCGGCTGTGCGATCTCTTCGACGAGATCGAAGGTCGAGCGCGCACGCGACTGGATCAGCGTCAGGCGGTTTCTCACGGTCGATCGCGCGCAGGCTTGCAGTGCCGCGAGCGCCTTGGGCGGGCATGCGCGAGCCTCCCAGGCGCCGAAGCGCGGCGAGGCGCCGTCTTCCTGCGGCGCGAACACGTGCGCGGCGTCGCGCGCGACGCGCGGCGGCATATCGATGTGCCAAAGCGCGGCCAGCGCCTCGAGCGCTGCGGGCCCGCTTTCGGCGGGCGGGACACGCTGCTCCAGCAACGAATGGATCTCACCGCGATAGCACAGCGCGAGCGCGCCGCTCGCTTTGCGAGCCGCCCGTTCCGAACGAAGCCGAGTGTCGAGCCGAGGCGCGGCGCTCGCGCGCGCCGGATCGCGCCCCGTATCGAGCGGCAGGGCCAAGGGCGTGAGCGACAAAGCGGGAGGCGTCATGCGTGCGATTTCAGATAGTTGCGGATGGCTAGTCGCCAGGGATGGCTGGCTCAAGCCGCCAGCTTCGACTGCATGAGCCCTAATGAGGGATCGAGCCCCAGTGCGCTCAGCGTCTGGCTATCGATGTCGATCCAGCACGCGACCACCATCCGGTCGTCGATCCGCCGCGGCGCGCCCGCCCGGTGCGCGTGCACGCCGATTCGCCGGAACAGCCGCTCCATGCTGAGAAACGTCACACCGATCAATTGGCGCGCGCCAAGCTTTGCGGCGCACTCGACGACCGACGCCAGCATCGGCCGCACGGCCCAAGCCGAGTCCTCGTGGTTGAGGTCGGACGCGGCCGGATTCGCCGCCGGGTTTGCCGCAAATCGCGACAACTCCCAGACATCGCGGGCGGCGGGGGCCGGCATGTCGTCCGCGAGAAGAAACGGGAACAGTTCCTGCAGCAAATAGGGGCGGGTTGTCGGCAAGAGTCTGGCGCAACCGCAGATCGACCCCGTCTCGTCGTCACGAGCGACCACATAAACCGTGTCTTCCCGGTCGTATTGATCGCGCTCGAAGTGATCGTCGGCGCCTGGGAGCTTCCAGCCGAGCTGTTCGACGAAGATTCGATGCCGATAGTGCGCGAGAGCCGTGTCGAGGGGCGCGGGCAACCGCCCGTCGCCATGAACTGACGTTCGCATGAAGTCCTCGCGTGTGCTTTTTTAATGAGCGCATTACATCGCGCGCCCCGAGGACACGAAACTGTCAACGTTGACAGGCGTTTACGTCAGATGAGAGGGCGTTGGCGGCACCCCGGCGCCTATTCATAATGAGATTGAAATGCGCCCGGAGTTTGCTTATAAAGAGAGCGGAAGGATTATTTCGAGATAATTAGTGGGGGTTGGAAGAGCGTATTGGGAGCGGATGGCGCTAGTGAAGGCCGGAGCCGCAGGCGCGCAAGTTGAAGCGCGGCACGAGCACGGCGTTTGCCACTTCGTTCGGCCAGTTCAGCTGAGCGAGTCTGCAGATGAGCGCCTTCGCCGTGCGCGCCATGCCGAGGTCGAGGCCGCGCCGGTCGATGCACATGATGTTGCTTCTGACGTCGTCCCAGGCGACGAGGAGCGCACCGGTTGTGCGGTCGAGATACCAGTCCCACCCCACCGATATGTGCGCAGCACCAGGGCGCCGCATTCTCTGCCATTCCGTGTAGCCCGCGCGTACGGCATCGACATCGCTGGCGCGCAGATCGGAGAGCAATGATTCATCGATGCCGGAATCCACGTGGACCAATTGCAAATCCGCAAGCACGCATTCTGGAACACGGACATAGCCATCGGGGGAAGGGCTATGCAGAAGTGCGGGAGAGGGTTTCATGGCGGGACTGTATCAGCCCGCCGACCTGGTGAGACCTGCTAACTATGACAGTCTTACGATGTGCGGGGAAAAAATGGGGTTGCTATGGCAAGACGCTTATCAACAGTTTCGCAGCGCGGGGTCCGAGCAGCAACTGTTCACGCAGATCGCTGATTTCGCCAAGAAGCTGGGCTTCGAGTATTGCTGCTATGGGATTCGTGTGCCGCTGCCGGTATCGAAGCCCACGGTGGCCATTTTCGATACGTATCCCACGGGGTGGATGAAGCACTATCAGGACAGCAACTTTCTGCAAATCGATCCGACGGTGCGCGAGGGGATGAACAGCACGGGGCTGATCGTCTGGCCCGACGCGCCGCCGGAGGATTCGCCGAAGCTATGGGAAGACGCGCACGACTTCGGGATGGCGGTCGGCGTCGCGCATTCGAGCTGGGCCGCGCACGGTGTGTACGGACTCCTGACGATCTCGCGTCCGTCCGATCCGCTCACGCCCTCCGAAATCGACGATTTGACGCTGCAAACGAGCTGGCTCGCGAATATCACGCACACGATGATGAGCCAGTTTCTCGTGCCGAAGCTCGCGCCCGAAGCGAGCGTCATGCTGACGCCGCGCGAGCGCGAGGTGCTGTGCTGGACCGGCGAGGGGAAGACATCGTGCGAGATCGGTCAGATCCTCAACATCTCCGAGCGCACGGTCAATTTTCACGTCAACAACATTCTGTTCAAGCTCTCGGCGACCAATAAGGTGCAAGCGGTCGTGAAGGCGATCGCGATGGGGCTCATCGATTCGGCTTGAGTTCAGCCTAAGCCGCGAGCTTCGACGCGCGTTCCTGCGGCAACGCACCGAGCTCGGCGAGCGGGTGCTTGTCGCTCGTCCACGGCGAGCGGAGGAAATGCCGCTCGCGTTCGACGCGAACCTCCGTCAGCGTGGCGGGCTGCCAGCGCGGCTGACGGTCCTTGTCGACGAGATGGGCGCGCACGCCTTCGCGAAAATCGCCTTCGTCGATCGCGCGCGTGGCGATGCCGAGTTCCATCCGAAAGCATTCCGCGAGCGTCATCGAGCGTCCGCGCAGCAGCGCCTCGCGGGTCACGCGCAGCATCGTCGGCGAATGCGCGGACAGCGCGTCGAGCGTCGCTTGCAGCCAGGTGCGCAGTTCGCGCGGCGGATCGAGCTGCGAATCGGCGGCGAGCGATGCCGCGATTTCCGGAACCGTGAGACGTGCGGCGAAGTGCTTGACGATGAGCGGCATGAAGGCGTCGATGGCCGCGTGCGGCGTGACGTTCGCAGGCGGGATGAAGACGTCGGCAAGGTGCCGCTCGAGCCGCTCGATGTCGTCAGCAGGCATGCGCTGCAGCCGCTCTTCGAACGTGCGCAGCCATTCGCTCGGCACGCAGGCATCCGCGAGGCGGCAGCGCACGGCGTCGGCGCCCGTGAGCGTCGTGCCGGTCAGGCCGACGTACAGCTCGAGCTCGACCGGCATGACGCTCAGGAAGCGCGTGGCGCCGACATCGGGCACGAAGCCGATGCGCGTCTCGGGCATCGCGATCTTGCTGCGCTCGGTTGCAATGCGCAGCGTCGCCGCCTGTGCGAGCCCCATGCCGCCGCCCATCGTGATGCCGTCCATCAGCGCGACGATCGGCTTCGGAAACGCGTGCAGTGCGAAATCGAGCCGGTATTCGTCGATGAAGAATTGCTGCCATGGGGGCGTGGCGTCCGCTGGGCTCGACGTGCGGGACGCGTGGTAAAGCGCGCGCACGTCGCCGCCCGCGCAGAAGCCCTTTTCGCCGCTGCCTCGCAAGACGAGTGCGACGATCCTGTCGTCCGTGCGGCAGCGTTCGACGTGCTCGGTCAACTCGCGCACCATGTCGTGCGAAAGCGCGTTCAACGCGTGCGGCCGGTCGAGTGTCAGGATCGCGACGCGATTCACGACATGACAATTCACGCGGCCCTGCGAGGGGGCTTCGGTGGTTTCCATCGGCATGTTCATCGGCTGTTTTCCTGGCTCGTGCTCCAACGCGGCGTGCGTTTTTCGAGGAAGGCGTTGACGCCTTCGCGTTGATCGGCGCCCTCGAACAAATCGACGAAGCGTTCGCGCTCCAGCGCGAGCGCCGCGCCGCGCGGCACGCCGTTGCGGGCCTGATGGATCAGCGATTTGCTGAACGCCACGGCTTGCGGGCTCAGCGTCGGGACCCGTCGGGCCATCGCGAGCGCCGCTTCGCGCGCCGCGCCGCGTTCGACGACTTCCTCGACGAGATTGATACGCAGCGCCGTCTTCGCGTCGACGCGTTCGCCGGTCAGGATGATCCGCTTGGCCCAGCCCTCGCCGACGAGCCAGGGCAGGGTCTGCGTGCCCGCTCCGCAAGGCAGGAGGCCGACGCCCGGCTCGGGCAGCGCGAGCTGAGCGTGTTCTTCGGCGATGCGGACGTCACACGACAACGCGCATTCGAGACCGCCGCCCATCGCATAGCCGTTGATCGCCGCGATCACGACCGCGCGGGCGTTCTGCAGCGTCTCGAAGGCGGCGCCGAAACGCTGCGCGGCGAGCTGCGCGCGTGCGCGGTCGCCGTCGGCGAATTGATTGAGGTCGGCGCCTGCGCAAAAGAACTTCGGGCCGTCGCCGGTGATGACGATCGCGCGCACGCGCGGTTCGTCGTTCAATTGTTCGATTGTCCGCTGCAGCTGCAGCAGACCTTCGGGCGTGAACGCGTTGACCGGCGCGCGCTTCAGCGTGATCAGCGCGACGCCCGGTTCGCTCGCGGTATCGAGTTCGATCATCGCTTCGCTCCCACGTCGCGGTACAGCTTGATGACGGCCGAAAAGTCGAGGCCGCCGTCGCCGTGCTGGCTCATCGTTTGATAAAGCTGTTGCGCAAGCGCGCCGAGATAGATCGGCTGCTTCGCGGATTTGGCGGCGTCGGCGGCGAGGCCGAGGTCCTTGAGCATCAGGTCGGTGCCGAAACCGCCCGTGTAGCCGCGCGACGACGGCGCGGTCTCGATGATGCCGGGGAACGGGTTGTAGGTGTCCGAGCTCCAGCAACGGCCCGTCGACGTGTTGACGATGCCCGCCAGCACCTTCGGGTCGATGCCGAGCGCGGCGCCCAGCGACATCGCTTCCGCGACGCCCGCCATCGTGATGCCGAGCAGCAGGTTGTTGCAGATCTTCGCGACCTGGCCCATGCCGGTGTCGCCGCAATGGACGATGTTCTTGCCCATCACCGCCAGCACTGGGTTGACTTGCTCGTAGGCGGTGGCGTTCGCGCCCACCATGAAGGTCAGCGTGCCCGCGGCCGCGCCGCCGGTGCCGCCGGAGACCGGCGCATCGACGAACGGATTGCCATGCTCGGCGGCGAGCTTCGCGAAGCCTTGAGCGCTGGCCGGATCGATCGTGCTCGAATCGACGATCGTCACGCCGCGCGCGATACCGGCGAGCACGCCGTCGTCGGCGGTGAGCACGCTCTTCACGTGGGCGGCTGCGGGCAGCATCGTGATGACGAGTTCGACACCGGTGGCCGCGGCTTTCGGCGAGGCGCTCGCGGTTGCGCCGGCGTCGACGAGCGATTGCACGGCGTCGCGGCTCAAGTCGAATACGTTCAGCGTGTGGCCGTTTTTCAGCAGATTGCGCGCCATAGGCGCGCCCATGTTGCCGAGGCCGATAAAGGCAATTTTCATCGTTAAGTCCTCTGTCGATGGGAGTTAGTGCTTTAGCACTTACTCCCATCCCATGCTTTGGTTGCTTGGAGTTGGCGCTTTAGCGCCTACTCCAAGCCCACAGCGCGTGCTCAGCGCAGGCTGATCGTCGTATTCACGCCGTCGTTGGTCGTCGCGTCGTCGAACCAGCGTGCGGTGACGGTCTTCGTCTGCGTGTAGAACTGCACGACTTGCTTGCCGTACGGGCCGAGGTCGCCGAGCTTCGAGCCGCGCGAGCCCGTGAAGCTGAAGTACGGCACGGGCACCGGAATCGGAATGTTGATGCCGACCTGGCCGATATCGATCTCGCTCTGGAACTTGCGCGCGGCCGCGCCGCTTTGCGTGAAGAGGCCGACGCCGTTGCCGAACGGGTTGCGATTGACGAGCGCGATCGCTTCGTCGAGCGTCGGCACGCTCAGCACGACGAGCACGGGGCCGAAGATTTCGGTCGTGTAGATCGTCATCTCGGTGGTGACGTTCGAGAAGATCGTCGGGCCGATGAAGTTGCCTTGCTCGTAACCCGGCACCTTCACGTTGCGGCCGTCGAGTTCGAGCGTCGCGCCTTCTTCGACACCTTTGCCGATCAGCGACAGGATGCGTTCCTTCGCGCTCGTCGAGACGACCGGGCCGATATCGGTGCCGGCCTCGGTGCCTGCGTTGACCTTCAGCGTCTTCGCCTTCTCGACGAGCTCCGGCAGCCATTGCTGCGAGGCGCCGACGAGCACCACGACCGAAGTCGCCATGCAGCGCTGGCCCGCCGCGCCGAAACCCGCTCCGGCAAGGGCGTTGAGCGTCTGCTCCTTGTTTGCGTCGGGCAGCACGACCGCGTGGTTCTTCGCGCCCATCATCGACTGCACGCGCTTGCCGTGCTGGCTCGCGAGCGTATAGACGTGCGTGCCGACGGCCGTCGAGCCGACGAACGAGATCGCCTTCACGTGCTCGTGCGTGCAGAGCGCGTCGACCGCTTCCTTGCCGCCGTGGACGACGTTGAGCACGCCGCGCGGCACGCCCGCTTCGATCGCGAGCTCGACGAGCGCCATCGTCGAGAGCGGATCTTGCTCGGATGGCTTCAGCACGAACGTGTTGCCGCAGACGATCGCCATCGGGAACATCCACAGCGGAATCATCGCGGGGAAGTTGAACGGCGTGATGCCCGCGCAGACGCCGAGCGGCTGGCGCAGCGTGTAGGTGTCGACCGCCCCGGCGACGTTCTCGGCGAACTCGCCCAATTGCAGCGTGCCGATCGAGCACGCATGCTCGACCACTTCGAGGCCGCGGAAGATGTCGCCTTCGGCGTCGGGCAGTGTCTTGCCTTGCTCGGCGGTCAGGATCTTCGCGATGCGCGGCATGTGCTCGCGAATCAGCGCCTGGTACTTGAGCATGATGCGCAGGCGCGTGCCGATCGGCGTCGTCTTCCACTGCGCGAACGCAGCATGCGCGGAGCGCACGGCGGCATCGATCTCGGCGGCGGTCGCAAACGGCACGCGCGCGAGCACTTCCTGCGTGGCCGGGTTCACGATGTCGCGCCATTCGTTCGACGACGACTCGACGAACTCGCCGTTGATCAGCAGCTTGACGGTCGGCGTTTTAGCAGCGGCAGCGGTGGACGGAATTGCGCTCATTGACAGCTCCTTGTGCAAGGCATCCCGGCATGGATAGACCGGGGTAGGGAATCGAGGAATCGCGGCGTGCGTCTTCGCAGCGCCGCGGCGTGAATGGATACGTTCGGTCAGCGCAGGTCGGAGAAGTCTTCCTCCCAATACTCCCCCGAAACGCGCGCGGGCGCATCGCCGCGTTCGATCTCGCGGCGCCGCAGCTCGACACGGCGGATTTTTCCGGAGATCGTCTTCGGCAGCTCGATGACTTCGATGCGGCGAATCCGCTTGTACGGTGCGAGTTTTTCGCGCGAGAAGCGGAACACGCTCTTGGCGAGGTCCGGGCCGAATTCGAACCCGTGACGCAATGCGATGAATGCCTTCGGCACCGCCAGGCGCAGCGGGTCGGGGCTCGGCACGACGGCGGCTTCCGCGATCGCCTCGTGCTCGATCAGGACGCTCTCGAGTTCGAAGGGGCTCAGCCGATAGTCGGACGACTTGAAGACATCGTCGGCGCGGCCGATGTAGATGAAGTAGCCATCGGGGCGGCGCACGGCGACGTCGGAGGTGCGGTAGCGGCCGTCGCGCATCACGTGTTCGGTCGCGTCATGATTGTTCGCGTAGCCGGTCATGAGGCCCAGCGGTTCGCTCGCATGCGGCGACGCATGGCCGCCGCGCTTGCCGAGCGGCAGTGTGATCTCGCCTTCGTCAGCGGGGTTGCCGTCGTGATCGACCAGTTCGATCCGGTAGCCGGGCATCGGCCGCCCCATCGAGCCGGGCACGACCGGTTGCCCCGGCGAGTTGGCGATCAGGCACGTAGTTTCGGTCTGGCCGAAGCCGTCGCGGATCGTGATGCCCCACGCGCGGCGCACGCGCTCGATGATCTCCGGATTCAGTGGCTCGCCGGCGCCGACGATCTCGCGCAGCTTTACCGCGTACGAGGCGAGCGGCTCCTGTACGAGCATGCGCCAGACGGTGGGCGGCGCGCACATCGTCGTGATGCCGTGCTTCGTGAGCGTGTCGAGCGCCTGCTTGGCGTCGAAGCGCGCGTACTGCGAGACGAACACGCACGCCTGCGCATTCCACGGCGCGAAAAGGCAGCTCCATGCGTGCTTGGCCCAGCCGGGCGAGCTGATGTTCCAATGCACGTCGCCGGGCTGCAGGCCGACCCAATACATCGTCGACAAGCTGCCTACAGGGTAGCTTTCGTGCGTGTGCTGGACGAGCTTCGGTTTGGAGGTCGTGCCGGAGGTGAAGTAGAGCAGCAGCGGGTCGCCGGCGTGTGTGAGGCCTGCGGGCGTGAACGTCGCGGAGGCCGTGTAGCCTTCGGCGAAATCGAGCCAGCCGGCTTGCGGATGCGCGTTGCCGACGACGATCTTGGTGAGCGTGGTATCGAGCGCATCGAACTTCGCCGTCTCGGCCGCATCGACGATCGCGAACTTCGGTTCGCCGACTTCGACGCGGTCGCGCACTTCGTTCGTCGACAACAGCGTCGTCGCGGGCAGCACGACTGCGCCGAGCTTGATCGCAGCGAGCATGGCATCCCATAGCTCGACGCGGTTCGGCAGCATCAACATCACGCGATCGCCGCGCGCCACGCCGGCGCTGCGCAGAGAGTTGGCGATGCGCGACGAGCGCTCCGACATCTGCGCGAACGACAGCTTCAATTCGTCCCCGCTAACCGCATCGACGATCCACAGCGCCGGATTGTCGTTGCCGCGTGCCATGGCGTCGAAGTAATCGAGTGCCCAGTTGAACTCGCCGAGCTGCGGCCACGCGAACTCGCGATACGCGCGCTCGTAGTCGGTCCGATGGCGCAAGAGGAAATCGCGCGCGTCGAAGAAGCCTTGTGCTACCGTCATCGTCGTCTCTCTCCTTGGCTGCTCTTAATAGGGTCTCGCAGACGGATGACCGCCTGCGCGCCGTGAGCTTGTTAGCCGCCGCACCCGCAAAACGCGGGCGCAGTTCAAACGTGCCGCGCAATCACCATGCGCTGCACTTCGCTCGTGCCTTCATAGATCTGCGTGATGCGTGCGTCGCGATAGTGCCGCTCGACCGGATAGTCTTCGAGATACCCATAGCCGCCGTGAATCTGAATCGCGTTCGAGCAGATTTCCTCGGCCAGCTCCGACGCATAGAGCTTCGCCTGCGACGCCTCCGACAAGCACGGCTTGCCCGCGCTGCGCAGGCGCGCCGCGTGATGCACGAGCAGGCGCGCGGCGTTCAGGCGCGTTTCCATGTCGGCGAGCATGTTGGCGATCGTCTGGTGTTCCTTGATCGTCTTGCCGAACTGGATGCGCTCGTTCGCGTACTCGCGGGCGGCGGCGTAGGCGGCGCGCGCAATGCCGACCGCTTGTGCGGCGATGCCGATGCGTCCGCCTTCGAGATTCGACAGCGCGATCTTCAAGCCTTCGCCGCGCTCGCCAAGCAGGTTTTCCTCGGGGATGCGGCAGTTTTCGAGCGAGATCGGGCAGGTGTCGGAAGCGCGGATGCCGAGCTTGCTCTCGGGGCGGCCCACGTTGAAGCCCGGCGTATCGGTCGGCACGATGAATGCGGAGAGGCCGCGCTTGCCGAGTTCGGGATCGGTGACGGCGAACACCACGGCGATGCCCGCGCGGCTGCCGTTGGTAACGAACTGCTTGCTGCCGTTGAGCACCCAATGCCCGTCCTCGAGCACGGCGCGCGTCTTCAGGTTGTTCGCTTCGGAGCCGGCCTGCGGCTCGGTCAGGCAAAACGCGCCGATGACCCGGCCGAGCGCGAGATCGCGCAGCCAGCGCGCTTGTTGCGCGGCGGTGCCGAAGTTCAGGATCGGCCCGCAGCCGACCGAGTTGTGCACGCTCATCATGGTGGCGCACGAGGCGCAGCCCGCCGCGATTTCTTCGAGCGCGAGCGCGTAGGCCACGTAGTCGGTGTAAGTGCCGCCCCATTCGGGCGGCACCATCATGCCGAGCAGGCCGAGCTCGCCGAGCTGGGAGACGACTTCGCGCGGCAGCACGCCTTCGCGGTCCCACTTGCCGGCGTTCGGCGCGAGGCACTCGGCGGCGAAATCGCGCGCGGCGTCTCGGATCATGCGTTGTTCGTCGGTGTAGAAGTCGTCCATGACGAGGGTTCCTGTGTTGCGGATTCGAACGGGGCGGGGCGGCATCGGCGCGGCGGCGGCTTGGCGCTAATCACGCGCTCCCCTTAAACTGTGCGGTCTGACCGGCTGCCGCGCGCGCTGCGAAGCGTGTTGCGCAGGCGTCGGGATCGTCATCGACAGATTGTGTAGTGACCTTGATGCAACAGAGTGTAAGAACCGCGAAGGCGGCTTTCGATGCTCAAGCCGATCAAATTTATTGAGCGTATTTGCCATCGGCGGACGGGGCTCGCGCGCGTTTGCCGCGCGACGTGTTCGCTGAATCAACTTTGCTGCAATGCATAACGAAAAAGGGACTATCGCAGTGAGCCTCGTCGAAGAGGCGGTGCACTGCGTCAAGCGGTGCGGAGTCGATCCGCAGCCGCTCTTGGAGGAGGCGGGTATCGCGGCGCAGCTATCGGGCTCGCCGCTTGCGCGCGTCTCGTCGGCGCAATACGGCGCATTGTGGAACGCGATCTGCCGCGCGCTCGACGACGAGTTCTTCGGGCAGGACTCGCATCCGATGAAAAGCGGCAGCTTCATCGCGATGTGCCAGGCGGCTCTGACCGCGCGCGACGGCGCGCAGGCGCTCGCGCGCACGACCGGTTTCATGCGGCTCGTGCTCGACGACATGAGCGCGCAGGTCGCCAAGGAACGCGGCCGGGTGCGCCTGTCGTTCCACGTGCGCGAAGGCGCCGAGCGCAAGCAGATGTTCGCGTATGCGACCTACTTCATCCTCGTGTATGGCGTGGTGTGCTGGCTCGTGGGGCGGCGCATTCCGATTCTCGAGGCGCGCTTCAGCTGCCCCGAGCCGGCGGCAGGGCACGAATACCGGTTGATGTTTTGCGACGACTTGAAGTTCGGACAGCGCGCATCGTACGTCGACCTGTCGCCCGATTTTCTCGATCTGCCGGTGATCCAGACGGCGAAGTCGCTCAAGTCGTTTCTGCGCGATGCGCCCGCGATTTTCGTCGTCAAGTACCGCAACCCGGATTCGGTTGCCGCGCGCGTGCGCCGCGCATTGCGGGCGATGCCGATCGCCGAGTGGCCCGGCGCCGACGAAATGGCGGCGAAGCTGCGCTTTGCGGAAGCGACGATGCGGCGGCGGCTCAAGCAAGAGGGCTACACGTATCAGTCGATCAAGGACGCGCTGCGCCGCGACATCGCGATCGCATCGCTTCAGGCCGGCGAGCGGACCATCGCCGACATCGCGATTGCCGTAGGCTTTGCCGAGCCGAGCGCGTTTCATCGCGCGTTCAGAAAATGGACCGGGGGAAGGCCGACCGACTATCGGCCGGGGCCGGACGGTAACTGATCAAATAGGACCCTGCAGATGATGCCGAAGACGATCGTACTCATGCGCCACGCCGAGAAGCCCGCCGAGCAGGGCGACCCGAATCTGTCGCCGGCGGGCAAGGAGCGCGCCAAGCACCTCGCGACGTGGTTGCCGCAGCAGTATCCGGATATCGGCTTTGTCTTTGCGGCCGCGATTTCTAAAGAGAGCGCGCGGCCGTATGAAACGGTGGAGCCCTTCGCGAAGAAAATGGGCTTGCCGATCGACGATTCCATCGCCGACAAAGACTATGGCGACCTGGCAAGCAAGCTGACGACTACGCCTCATTTAAAGGGCGCCGTCGTGTTGGTGTGCTGGCACCACGGCGAGATTCCGAAGCTCGCCGCGGCGCTCGGGGCGCCCGCGGGCAGCTATCCGGACCCATGGCCGTCCGACGTGTTCAATCTGGTCCTGCAGATGGGCTACGACGGCGGCTCGGCGCCCAAGATGAAGCCCATCACCGAGCCTTTCTGACCCGACTTTAGAACGCGCCGCCAGGCACGCGCACCCAGCCTTCCATCAGCACGCGGGCGCTGCGGCTCATGATCGCTTTCGTAACGGTCCATTCGCCGTTGGCAAGCGCTGCCTCAGCGCCGACTCGCAACGTGCCCGACGGATGGCCGAAGCGCACCGCGTTGCGCTCGCCGCCGCCGGTCGCGAGATTGACCAACGTCCCCGGTATCGCGGCAGCCGTGCCGATCGCCACCGCCGCCGTGCCCATCATCGCGTGATGGAGCTTGCCCATCGACATCGCGCGCACGAGCAGGTCGACGTCTGCGGCAGCCACGCGCTTACCGCTCGAAGCGACGTAGTCGGCGGGCTTCGCGACGAACGCGACCTTCGGCGTGTGCTGCCGCGTCGCGATCTCGTTCAAATCCTTGATCAAACCCATGCGCAGCGCGCCGTAGGCACGAATGGTCTCGAACTTCTTGAGCGCGTCGGCATCGCCGTTGATCGCGTCCTGCAGCTCGGTGCCCGTGTAGCCGATGGCCTCGGCGTTCACGAAGATCGTGGGGATGCCCGCGTTGATCATCGTGGCTTTCAGCGTGCCGACACCCGGCACGTCGAGGTCGTCGACCAGGTTGCCGGTCGGGAACATCGCGCCGCCGGCGCCTTCTTCCTCGGCTGCCGGGTCCATGAACTCGAGCTGCACTTCGGCGGCGGGAAAGGTCACGCCGTCGAGTTCGAAGTCGCCGGTTTCCTGCACGGCGCCTTTGGTGATCGGCACGTGCGCAATGATGGTCTTGCCGATATTGGCCTGCCAGATGCGCACGATGGCCACGCCGTTCTGCGGCACGCGGCTTGCATCGACGAGCCCCGCGCTGATCGCAAACGGCCCCACGGCGGCGGAGAGATTGCCGCAATTGCCGCTCCAGTCGACGAACGCTTTATCGATGGAGACCTGTCCGAATAGGTAGTCGACATCGTGATCGGGCTTGCTGCTCTTGGAAATGATGACCGTCTTGCTCGTGCTCGACGTCGCGCCGCCCATGCCGTCGATCTGCTTGCCATACGGGTCCGGGCTGCCGATCACGCGCAGCAGCAGCGCATCGCGCGCCGCGCCCGGCACGCGGGCCGCTTCGGGCAAATCCTGCAGGCGGAAGAACACGCCTTTGCTGGTGCCGCCGCGCATATAGGTGGCGGGAATCTTGATCTGGGGTACGTGGGGCATAGGGTGGGTGTCCTGGTGAAACGGCGAGCGGCACATTAGAGTGCCGCCCGCAGATGATGCCTGAACGTGCTGTTATTCAGCTTTCATCAAGCCGCCTTCGACGACTCGAGGAAGTCCTGTGCGAAGCGCTGCAGCACGCCGCCCGCTTCGTAGATCGAAACCTCCTCGGCGGTGTCGAGCCGGCAGGTCACGGCCGCTTCCACGCGCTCGCCGTTCTTGCGATGGATGACGAGCGTGAGGTCCGCACGCGGCTTGCGCTCGCCGATCACGTCGAACGTTTCGGTGCCGTCGATGCCGAGCGTCACGCGATTCACGCCGGGCTTGAACTCGAGCGGCAGCACGCCCATGCCGACGAGGTTCGTGCGGTGAATGCGCTCGAACCCTTCGGCGACGATCGCTTCCGTGCCCGCCAGACGCACGCCCTTGGCCGCCCAGTCGCGCGACGAGCCCTGGCCGTAGTCCGCCCCGGCGATGATGATGAGCGGCTGCTTGCGGTCCATGTAGGTCTCGATCGCTTCCCACATGCGCGTGACGCGGCCTTCCGGCTCGACGCGCGCGAGCGATCCCTTCTTCACCTGGCCGTCGACCACCGCCATCTCGTTGACGAGCGTCGGGTTCGCGAAGGTGGCGCGCAGCGCGGTGAGGTGGTCGCCTCGGTGAGTCGCGTAGGAGTTGAAGTCTTCCTCCGGCAAGCCCATCTTCGCGAGGTATTCGCCGGCGGCGCTGTCCGCAAGGATCGCGTTGGACGGCGAGAGGTGATCGGTGGTGATGTTGTCGCCGAGAACTGCCAGCGGACGCAGGCCGCGCAGCGTGCGCTCGCCCGCCAGCGCGCCTTCCCAGTACGGCGGACGGCGGATGTAGGTGCTTTGCGCGCGCCAGTCGTAAAGCGGATTGATCGGCTCGCTGCCGGCGGTCGTGACGGCGAACATCGGCTCATAGACCTTGCGGAATTGCTCGGGCTTCACGCTTTGCGCGACGATCGCGTCGATCTCCTCGTCGCTCGGCCAGATGTCCTTCAGATAGACCGGCTTGCCGCCCTGATCCGCGCCAAGTGCGTCCTGCTCGATATCGAAGCGGATCGTGCCGGCAATCGCGTAAGCGACTACCAGCGGCGGCGACGCGAGGAAGGCTTGCTTCGCATACGGATGGATGCGGCCGTCGAAGTTGCGATTGCCCGACAGCACGGCGGTCGCGTACAGGTCGCGGTCGATGATCTCCTGCTGGATCGCCGGATCGAGCGCGCCCGACATGCCGTTGCACGTGGTGCACGCGAACGCGACGATGCCGAAGCCGAGCTGCTCCAGCTCGGGCAGCAGCTTTGCTTCTTCGAGGTAGAGCTCAACCGCCTTGGAGCCCGGCGCGAGCGAGGACTTGACCCACGGCTTGCGCGTCAAGCCGCGCGCGTTGGCGTTGCGCGCGAGCAGGGCCGCCGCGATCACATTGCGCGGATTGCTCGTGTTCGTGCAGCTCGTGATGGCCGCGATGATGACGGCGCCGTCGGGCATCTGGCCGGGCACGTCTTCCCACTTGCCGGCGATGCCGCGCGCGGCCAGATCGGACGTCGGCAGCCGCTTGTGCGGATTCGACGGACCCGCCATGTTGCGGACCACGGTCGAGAGATCGAACTCCAGCACGCGCTCGTATTCGGCGTGCTTCAGCGTATCGGCCCACAGGCCGGCGGTTTTTGCGTACGTTTCGACGAGCTTGACCTGCTCCTCGGCGCGGCCCGTCAGGCGCAGGTAGGCGAGGGTCTGCTCATCGATGTAGAACATCGCCGCCGTGGCGCCGTATTCGGGCGCCATGTTCGAGATCGTGGCGCGGTCGCCGAGCGTGAGGCTCGACGCGCCTTCTCCGCGGAACTCCAGATACGCGCCCACGACCTTTTCCTTGCGCAGAAACTCGGTCAGCGCGAGCACGATGTCGGTGGCGGTGATGCCGGGCTGGCGCTTGCCCGAGAGCTCCACGCCGACGATGTCCGGCAAGCGCATCCACGACGCGCGCCCGAGCATCACGTTCTCGGCTTCGAGCCCACCCACGCCGATGGCGATCACGCCCAGCGCGTCGACGTGCGGCGTGTGGCTGTCGGTGCCGACGAGCGTGTCGGGGTAGGCCACGCCGTTCACCGCGTGGATCACCGGGCTCATCCGCTCCAGATTGATCTGATGCATGATGCCGTTGCCCGGCGGGATCACGTCGACGTTCTTGAACGCCTTCTTGGTCCAGTTGATGAAGTCGAAGCGGTCAACGTTCCGACGGTCTTCGATCGCGCGGTTCTTCGCGAACGCATCCGGGTCGAAGCCGCCGCATTCGACGGCGAGCGAATGGTCGACGATCAGCTGCACGGGTACGACCGGGTTGACGAGCGCCGGGTCGCCGCCTTGCTCGGCGATCGCATCGCGTAGGCCGGCAAGGTCGACGAGCGCGGTCTGGCCGAGGATGTCGTGGCACACGACGCGCGCCGGGAACCACGGGAAATCGAGCTCGCGCTTGCGTTCGATGATCTGCTCGAGCGAGGCGGTAAGCGTAGCGGGATCGCACCGTCGCACGAGATTCTCGGCGAGCACGCGCGAGGTGTAGGGCAGCTTGTCGTAGGCGCCGGGTTCGATCGCTTCGACGGCTGCGCGCGTGTCGAAATAATCCAGCGCGGTGCCGGGCAGGGGTTTGCGGTTTGCGGTGTTCATAGCGTGGGGAAAACGCGGGTCGTAATCGAGCACATCAGCGAGAAGGTCAGGGGACCATGCGAGCTTTATCGAGCTTTAGCGCGCATTATCCCCTTTCCTAATCAGCGTTTCTCGATCGGCACGAATTTCAAGTCTTCCGGGCCCGTGTAATTCGCGCTGGGGCGGATGATCTTGTTGTCGATGCGCTGCTCGATGATGTGGGCGGCCCAGCCCGAGGTACGCGAGATGACGAACAGCGGCGTGAACATGGCCGTCGGCACGCCCATCATGTGATACGACACGGCGCTGAACCAGTCGAGGTTCGGGAACATCTTTTTCACGTCCCACATCACCGTCTCGAGCCGCTCGGCGATGTTGAACAGCTTCAGGTTGCCCGCGTCCTTCGAGAGCTTCTTCGCGACTTCCTTGATGACCTTGTTGCGCGGATCCGAGATCGTGTAGACCGGGTGGCCGAAGCCGATCACGACTTCCTTCGCTTCGACGCGGCGGCGGATGTCCGCTTCGGCCTCGTCGGGCGTCTGGTAGCGCGACTGGATCTCGAACGCGGCTTCGTTGGCGCCGCCGTGCTTCGGGCCGCGCAGCGCGCCGATCGCGCCGGTGATCGCCGAGTAGAGGTCCGAGCCCGTGCCCGCGATCACGCGGCCGGTGAAGGTCGAGGCGTTGAATTCGTGCTCGGCGTAGAGGTTCAGCGAGGTATGCATCGCGTCGACCCACGCCTTCGACGGCTCCTTGCCGTGCAGCAGGTGCAGGAAGTGGCCGCCGATCGAATCGTCGTCGGTCTCCACTTCGATGCGGCGGCCGTTGTGCGAGTAGTGGTACCAATAGAGCAGCAACGAGCCGAGCGAGGCCATCAGGCGATCGGCGATGTCACGCGCGCCGGCGAGGTTGTGGTCGTCTTTCTCGGGCAGCACGGTGCCGAGGATCGACACGCCGGTGCGCATCACGTCCATCGGGTGCGCCGAGGCCGGGATCCATTCGAGCGCGGCCTTCACGTTCGCGGGCAGGCCGCGCAGCGCCTTGAGCTTGGTCTTGTAGGCGGTGAGTTCGGCCTGCGTCGGCAGCTTTTCGTGCACGAGCAGGTAGGCGATTTCCTCGAACTCGCAGGTCGTCGCGACATCGAGGATGTCGTAGCCGCGGTAGTGCAAGTCGTTGCCGGTGCGCCCGACCGTGCACAGCGCCGTGTTGCCCGCCGTGACGCCCGAGAGCGCCACCGATTTCTTCGGCTTGAAGCCGGGCGTGCCTGCCGTGCTGTTGTCTGCTTCGCTCATGGTGTCGTCCTCCAGATTCAAAGTGGTGTCATTTCTTCGCGGCGAAGAGCGCATCGAGCTTGTCTTCGTACGCGTGGTAGCCGAGATACTTGTAGAGGTCCGCGCGCGTCTGCATCGTTTCGACAGCGGCCTTTTGCGTGCCGTCGCGCTTGACGGTCTCGTAGAAATTGAGCGCTGCCGCGTTCATCGCGCGATACGCGCCGCAGCAGTAGAGCGCGATGTCGACGTTCGCGCGCTTCAGCTCGTCGGTCGTGAAGAACGGCGTCGAGCCGAATTCCGTGAGGTTCGCGAGGATCGGCACCTTGACCGCGGCCTTGAAGCGGCGGTAGTCGTCGAGGGTGCCCATCGCTTCGGGGAAGATCATGTCCGCGCCCGCTTCGACATAGGCGACCGCGCGCTCGATCGCCGCGTCGAGACCAACGACTGCCGCCGCATCGGTGCGCGCCATGATGACGAATTGATCGTCGGTGCGCGCATCGACGGCCGCTTTCACGCGATCGACCATCTCCTCCTTCGGCACGACTTCTTTGCCTGGCCGATGACCGCAGCGCTTCTGCCCGACCTGGTCCTCGAGATGCACGGCGGCGACGCCCGCCTTGATGAACGAGCGGATCGTGCGCGCGATGTTGAAGGCGCCGCCCCAGCCGGTATCGATGTCGACGAGCAGCGGCAGCGGGCAGGCGTCGGTGATCCGGCGCGCGTCGATCAGCACGTCTTCCATCGCGCTGATGCCGAGATCGGGCACGCCGAGCGAGTTCGCGGCGACCCCGCCGCCCGACAGATAGACGGCCTTGAAGCCCGTGGCCTCGGCCATTTTCGCGGCATAGGCGCTGATGGCGCCGACGACTTGAAGCGGCGCTTCGGCGGCCACGGCGGCGCGGAAGCGCGCGCCTGGGGAGTTGAGCAAGGGTTGGGCTGGCGTCATGGCTGGAGGGTCGAGCTTGTCGATCGAATAGGGGCGAAGCGGAGCGAAATGCGTCGAAACGTCGAGGGCAAAGCGGCCGGGAATTCGGCCATGAAGCGCCGTGCCAAGCCGATCGCGGCTTGCGCACGCCCGTTCGTATCTAAGCGGTTCGGGCTAAGGTTATGCGCGCGCAGCACGCGGCTCAATGTCGAAAACGGTCATTCTGCGTGACGCTATTTGCCACCCGCTGAACGGGGGAGTCTGTCTGCGCCAACCGCTTTCAATGCGAATTGCACGCCATTGGCGGACTTTGATAACCAATTGCGCTCACGCGTGGAATGGGCTTACCCTGTTCTTACGCATACGAATTAGCGCTACACTCGGCATGAACGAGCGGATTGCTGGAGAAAATCATGGCTGATATCGACCCAGGCCGTACCTTTCGCGGGCTTCCCTTGACGCCTGAGCAGGATGCTGAAGTGAGGCACTACATAAAAGTCCGCAAGCAGCAGGGCAAGAAGTGGGACACGCCGGAGTTGAAAGCCATGCTGCACGACATGCTGCAGCCGCCGGACGAGGACGACGAGGGTCTCGACTACGACGACACGAGATCCTTGGCAGAGCGTGCCGAGTTCTTCGTCGACGAGTCGACGGACCCGATCGAGGCCGCCGAAGAACGGAATGCGGCGTTTGAATCGGAGATCATGAAGCGGTTTTGAGGCTGATATCGCGGACCGCAGATGCTTAGTACGACGTAACGATAAGACGAAATAAGGCAGGCGGTGGCGTTGCATACTTTGCTGCCGCGCCACCGCCTGGGTTTGATTCAAAGATCAGCCGTCAAATACGCCGCCCGATAAGTTACTTGGGCTGCGCCACTACCCGCAGATACGGCTTGAGCGTCTTGAAGCCTTGCGGGAATTTCTTCTTCGCATCCTCATCCGAAACGGACGTCGGAATGATGACGTCGTCGCCGGGGCGCCAGTTCACGGGCGTCGCCACCCCATGCTTGGCGTTGATTTGCAGCGCATCGAGCAGACGCAGCACTTCGTCGAAATTGCGGCCCGCGCTCATCGGATAGACAAACATCGCTTTCACTTTCTTGTCCGGCCCGATCAGGAACACGGAGCGGATGGTCGCGTTGTCGGCCGCCGTGCGCGGGGCGGCGCCGCTCGCGTTCGGGTGGATCATGTCGTAAAGCTTCGCGACGATCAGATCCGGGTCGCCGATCATCGGATAGTTGACCGCATGCCCCTGAGTCTCTTCGATATCGCCTACCCATTTCTCATGGTCGCTTACCGGATCGATGGAGAGCCCGATGATCTTCGTATTGCGCTTTTCGAATTCCGACTTCAACCCGGCCATGTAGCCTAGCTCGGTCGTGCAGACGGGGGTGAAGTCTTTCGGATGCGAGAAGAGGATGGCCCAGCTGTCGCCGATCCATTCGTGAAACTTGATCTGTCCTTCGGTCGTTTCAGCCGTGAAATCGGGTGCTTCTTCTCCGATGCGGATAGTCATGTCCAGTCTCCTTGGCGTGCGCTTAGAGGGGGAGCCGCGCGAAACGCTTGCGATGCCGATGCTTTCGCACGGTGAGGGGGGAATTGCGACTTCGATTATAGACACCGCGCGTGACCGGTTGGTTTAAGCACGCTCGATATAGGGAATCGCCTAGGTCCGCTTGCGCGCCGGGCGATTCCCCAGACCTGAACGCGAACGCGTTAGAGGTCCGTCCGATCGGGCACGTCGACGCACACGCGGATCGCGTCGTGGCGCCAGTACTCGAGGTCGCAGTCGATCAGCCGACCATGCTGGTCGCAGTTCACGCGCGTGATGTGCAGTGCCGGCGTGCCTTCGGCGACCTTCAGCGGCGCGGCCGCCTGACGATGCAGCACCGACGGCACCATGGCGAATTGCACGCGCCCGTAACGGATGCCGTACTCGCTGGCGTAGAGCCCGGTCAGGGACTGGCGCAAGTCGAAATCGAGTATGCCCGGGAAGTACGCGGGATTCAGATAGTGCTCGACGTACAGCACGGCGCGCGCATCGATCGAGCGTGCCCGGCGAATCTGGATGACGCTGGAGAGCGCAGGCAGCGTGAGCATCTCGCAGATCGCCGCGCTCGCCGGAATCAGCTCGGCGGACAGCACCTCCGTGCCGGGCTCGCGCCCCTGTTCGCGGACCATCGCCTCGAAGTGCGTGCGCTTGAGCGGGTCGTACAGAATGCGCGGCGGCGCGACGAACCAGCCGCGCTGCTTCTCGCGATAGATGAGGCCCTGCGCCTCGAGCTGGCCGAGCGCCTCGCGCAGCGTGATGCGGGTGGTGGCGAACAATTCGCTCAGCTTGCGCTCGGCGGGCAGGCGGCTGCCGGGCGGCAGGAGGCTACGGTCGATCTGCTCTGTCAGCGCGCGGCAGATGCGCGCCGTGGTTCGCGGCGCGTCGACTTGAATTGAGTCTCTAATTGGCATAGTCCAGCCCGTTGGCGGGCACAGTTTTCGTCTTTTTGTGCGATTCTTGCTCCGTCGCTTAATTCGCACCGTACCTGTGAAAGATGGCCGAACTGTGACAGTGCACCATCTTTTCACACACTCTACCGCGCTGCGGCACGCAATGCCTATCCGGTTGCCGGGGCGATTCCGCCGGATGCGGCCCGCGTGGAAAGCATGGACGAACAGTCTAGCGCTGACACAGAATTTTCATCGAGCGGAATTAGACTGCGCGCAATCTTGCTGATCTAGACCACATGTTTTTGACTCGCGTAAACTGAGGCCCGGGGTGCGCCGCGCAGTTTACGCGAGGGCGAAGGCGGCCCAGCAAGTTCGTCGACGTTCGTAATAACCGACCACTCACGAGGAGCATCGAATGAAACACCTGCTGGCGTCCCTTCTGGGCACCGTCATCGCGTTGAACGCCGCGAGCGCGTTCGCCGCCGATCTCAACGCGCTGGAATCGTCCGCCAAGGCGGAAGGCCAGGTCAACAGCGTCGGCATGCCCGACACCTGGGCGAACTGGAAGGGCACCTGGGGCGATCTGTCGAGCAAGTTCGGCATCAAGCACGCCGACACCGACATGAGCTCGGCGCAGGAAATCGCCAAGTTCGTCGCGGAGAAGGGCAATGCGACGGCCGATATCGGCGACGTCGGCGCATCGTTCGGCCCCGTCGCGGTGCAGCAGGGCGTGGCCCAGCCGTACAAGCCGAGCACCTGGGACCAGGTCCCGGCCTGGGCAAAGGACAAGGACGGTAACTGGGCGTTAGCCTATACCGGAAGCATCGCCTTCATCATCAACAAGCAGACGGTGCAAGACGAGCCGAAGAGCTGGGCGGATCTGCTCAAGGGCAAGTACAAGGTGTCGATCGGCGACGTGAGCACCGCCGCGCAAGCGGTCAACGGCGTGCTGGCCGCGGCCTACGCGAACGGCGGCGACGAGAAGAACATCGCGCCCGCACTCGACTTCTTCGCGAAGCTCGCCAAGCAAGGCCGTCTGTCACTGTCGAACCCGACCATCGCGACGCTCGAAAAGGGCGAGATCGATGTCGGCGTGGTGTGGGATTTCAACGGCTTGAACTACCGCGACCAGATCGATCCGAAGCGCTTCGACGTGGTGATCCCGAGCGACGGCTCGGTGATTTCGGGCTACACGACGATCATCAACAAGTACGCGAAGCACCCGAACGCAGCGAAGTTCGCGCGTGAGTACATCTTCAGCGACGCCGGCCAGATCAACCTCGCGCGCGGCTATGCACGTCCGATCCGCGCCGAGCATCTGACGATGCCGGCCGACGTGACGGCGAAGCTCCTGCCGAACAGCGAATACGCGCACGTTCGCCCGATCAAGGACACCGCCGCGTGGGAGGCGACGACCAAGCGCCTGCCGCGTCTCTGGCAGGACCAGGTCATCATCAACATGCAGTAATCGAATGGTATTGGTAGAGCCATGCGACGCGACGTGATTCTGGTAGTGCTCGACGGCCTGAACTTCCAGGTTGCCTACGATACCCTCGGCCACTTGCAGGCGCTCGTCGCCGCGGGGCGAGGGCACCTGTACCGCCTCGAGTGCGAGCTCCCGTCGCTGTCGCGGCCGCTTTACGAATGCATCCTGACCGGCGTGCCGCCGGTCAAAAGCGGTGTCGTACACAACGGCGTTGCGCGGCTGTCGAATCAAAAGAGCGTGTTCCACTATGCGCGCGCGGCCGGCCGGACCACGGCTGCCGCCGCCTATTACTGGATCAGCGAGCTGTACAACCGCACGCCGTTCGATGCCGCGCGCGACCGCCACACGGCCGCGCCCGAACTGCCGATTCAATACGGCACGTTCTACTACGCGGGTCACTACCCCGATTCGCATCTGTTCGACGATGCCGAAAGCCTGCGCGCGAAGCATCGTCCGAATTTCCTGCTCGTGCATCCGATGAATATCGACGACGCCGGGCACGCGCATGGCCTCGCGTCGCCGCACTATCGCAATGCGGCGCGCCAAGCGGGCGTCGTGATGTCGCAGTACCTCGACGCGTGGCTCGAAGCGGGCTATCAGGTCGTCGTCACGTCGGACCACGGCATGAACGACGACCGCACACACGGCGGCGTGCTGCCCGAGGAGCGCGAGGTGCCGCTCTTCGTGTTCGGCGACGCGTTCAGCTTCGATCCGCAGGCGCGTCCGCGCCAAACCGATTTGTGCGGCACGCTGTGCGCCGTGCTCGGCGTCGAGCACGACAAGCCGGTCTGCGAGGCGTTGCTCAAGCGATGAAGGCGACGTCCGAGAAATCCGGCAAGTGGCTCGCGGCGCTTTGCCTGCTGCCGTTTGCAGTCGTGTTCTGCGTGTTTCAGATCGGGCCGCTCGTCTGGGTCGCCGTGCACAGCGCGCTCACCGATAGCGGCTGGAGTGCGCAGAATTATCTCGATGCGGTGTCGTCGCCGTTCTATCGGCAGGCGATCGGGCACAGCCTCGACATTTCCGCCTGGTCGAGTCTCATCGGGCTCGCCGTCGCTGTGCTCGGCAGCTATTCGCTGCGGCAGACGGAGGGACGTTTGCGCGACGTCGTGATGGCGTTTTCCAATATGACGAGCAATTTTGCGGGCGTGCCGCTCGCGTTCGCGTTCATCATCCTGCTCGGCTTCAATGGGTGCCTCACGCTGCTGCTCCGTCAATGGGGCTGGATGCAGGGCTTCAATCTGTACTCGAAGACGGGCCTCATCATCCTCTATACGTACTTTCAGATTCCGCTCGGGGTACTGCTGCTCTATCCCGCGTTCGACGCGCTGCGCGAAGACTGGCGCGAATCCGCCTCGCTGCTCGGCGCGAGCGGCTGGCAATTCTGGCGCCATATCGGTCTGCCGGTGCTGACGCCGGCGTTGCTCGGCACGTTCGTCATTCTGTTTGCGAACGCGTTGGGTGCATACGCAACCGTCTATGCGCTGACGACCGGCAACTACAACGTGCTGCCGATCCGCATCTCGAGCCTCGTCGCCGGCGACACCTCGCTCGACCCGAACATGGCGAGCGCGCTGGCGATGGTGCTCGTCGGCTTGATGACGATCGTCACGATCGCGCATCAATGGCTGCTGAAGAGGAGCTACCATGTCGCGCGTTGACGTTTCGGTCCCGCTGGCGGCGGCCGCGCCGAAGCGGCCACGGCACGGCGCACACCACGTGCTGTGGCATCGCGCGGTCGTCTGCGCGCTGTTCGCGGTGCTCGCGCTGCCGCTCGTCGCCACGCTCCTGTATTCGCTCGCGACCGAATGGGGCGCGACCGTGTTGCCGAGCGGCCTCACGCTCAAGTGGTACGTCATGCTGTGGAGCGAGCCGCGCTTTCTGCTCGCGTTCGCGCGCTCGCTGATCGTCTGCGGCGGGGCGCTTGTCGCCAGCGTCGTGCTCGTGCTGCCGGCGATGTTCGTGATTCACTACCGGTTCCCGCGGCTCGACGGCGTGATGAACATCCTGATCCTGCTGCCGTTCGCGGTGCCGCCGGTCGTATCGTCGGTCGGCCTGCTGCAACTCTACGGCGACGGCCCGCTGCCGATGGTCGGCACGCCGTGGATCTTGATCGGCTGCTACTTTACGATCGCGCTGCCGTTCATCTATCGCGCGATCGGCAACAACCTCCAGGCGATCAATCTGCCCGATCTGATGGACGCCGCGCATCTGCTCGGCGCGAGCACGGCGCAAGCCGCGTGGCTCGTCGTGCTGCCGAACCTGAAAAAAGGCCTGGCGGTCGCGCTGTTCCTGTCGTTCTCGTTTCTGATCGGCGAATTCGTGTTCGCCAACCTGCTCGTCGGCACGACCTACGAAACACTGCAGGTCTATCTGAACAACAAGCGCAACGACAGCGGTCATTTCACGAGCGCAATCGTGATCTCCTATTTCGTCTTCGTGCTGCTGTCGACCTGGGCGATGACCCGGCTCGCGCGCGACAAATCCGAAGGGCAATCGTCATGAGTTTCGTCAACGTCCAAGGACTCAACAAAGCGTACGGGCAGACGTCCGTGTTTCGCGACATCGACTTCGCGGCCGAGCGCGGCGAGCTCGTGACGCTGCTCGGCCCGAGCGGCTGCGGCAAGTCCACGCTGTTGCGCTGTATCGCCGGGCTCACGCCGGTGGACGGCGGCAGCATTGTGATCGAAGGCAAGGACGTCGTACCGGTCGCACCGCAAAAGCGCGGCGTGGCGATGGTGTTTCAGAGCTATGCGCTCTTTCCGAACATGACGGTGGAGCAGAACGTCGCGTTCGGGCTGCGTATGCAGAAAGTCGAAGCGGGCGAGATCGCGAAACGCGTGGCCGAGGCGATCGCGCTCGTCGAGCTGAACGGCTTCGAGGCGCGCTACCCGCGGCAGTTGTCGGGCGGACAGAGCCAGCGCGTCGCGCTGGCGCGCTCGCTCGTGACGCGGCCGCGCGTGCTGCTGCTCGACGAGCCGCTGTCGGCGCTCGATGCGCGCATCCGCAAGCATCTGCGCGAGCAAATTCGGCGCATTCAGCAGGAGCTGCAGCTGACGACGATTTTCGTCACGCACGATCAGGAGGAGGCGCTGACGATCTCCGATCGGATCGTGCTGATGAACCAAGGGCAGATCGTGCAAAGCGGCTCGGCGGAAGCGCTCTACACCTCGCCCGCCAACCGCTTCGCGGCGGGTTTCATGGGCGCCTACAACGTGCTCGATGCCGCCGAGGCCGGCTCGTTGCTGCAACAGCCGTTTGCGAACCCGGTCGCGATCCGTCCCGAGTCGATTCGCCTCGTGCCCGCCGACGCGCGGCCGGCGGGGGTGACCGTTGGCGGTGAAGTCGAGGGGCACAGCCTGCTCGGCAACGTGATTCGCTATCGCGTGCGGGCATCGGGGTTGGTGCTGTCGGTGGACGTGCTGAACCGGTCCGCGGCGGATTTGCATGCGCCGGGCACGCCCGTGCAACTCGTGTTCGATCCGGAGACGTTGCGCGAAGTCGCCTGAGCGCAGCGGTGACCCGGAGTTCGAGCGACCGGCGTCAGGTCAACCTGGCGCTTCATCGGGCCACTAACCGGGCTACAACCCGGGCCGCACGCCCAACCGCGCCGCCGCGGCCAGCGACTGACGCCGCCGCTCTTCGAGCATCGGCGCAGCATTGCGCCGCGCGGCCTCGACGAGCGCCGCATCCGCGACGCGCGGATTGCCGGTGCGAAACGGCGGCTCGGGATCGTATTCGAGCTGCAGCGTCAGACGTCTCGCCAAGTCGCCGCCGCGCAGCTTGGCAACGACTTCGAGCGCGAAGTCGATCCCCGACGTGATGCCTGCGCCGGTAATCCTATTGCGGTCGACGACGACCCGGCTAGGCTGCGGCTCCACGCCGAACAGGCTCAATTGATCGATCGACAGCCAGTGGCAGGTCGCCCGATAGCCTTGGAGCAGGCCCGCCGCCGCAAGCAGCAGGGACCCGGTGCAAACGGACGTGACCCAGGCTGCGCCATCCGCCGCGCGGCGCAGATAGTCGAGCAAGGCGGCGTTCGCCATCTGCTCGATTTGCCCTGGCCCGCCGGGCACGAACAGCACATCGGCGGTGCCGGCCGTCTGGAACGTGTGAGTGGGCAGGATCGCGAGCCCGGTATCGGACACGACCGGCTCCAGCGTCTCGCTGACCACCGCCACCTCGGCACCCGGCACGCGCGCGAACACCTCGAACGGCGCGGTGAAATCGAGTTGCGTGAGCCGTGGAAACAGCACCATCGCGATACGAAGTGGCGTGGCATCGGCATGATTGGCATCGTGTTGCGGCATGGCTGCTCCAGAGGAAAATCGCGAAATACCACTTTACCGACAGCGGTCGCCTCCCAAATGCCGACCTGGCATCATTTCCTGCCAGCGGCGGCCAGGACACATGGCGATGCGGCTGGCGCGCTGTCGTATCATCTCGAAATCAAAAAATTTGCCATCGCGTCCGGTCTCACTGCGCGGCACGTTTCGCAAGCTGCTGCCCGCAGCGATCGGACGATGGCGTAACGCCCATCCGCATCGACCACATTGCCATGCCACTCCGGATCTTGCTCGTCGAAGACGATAGTCGACTTTCCGCGCTCGTCGCGGGCTACTTGCGCAAGCAAGAGTTCGAGGTCGATGTCGTGTTGCATGGCGACGAAGCGGTGCTCGCGATCGTCGAGCGCCGCCCCGACCTCGTGATTCTCGACGTCAACCTGCCGGGCAAGGATGGTTTTCAGATCTGCCGCGAGGCGCGCGAACACTTCGACGGTTTGATCATCATGGTGACCGCGCGCGACGACCAGTTCGACGAAGTGCTGGGCTTCGAATTCGGCGCCGATGACTACGTGCACAAGCCCGTCGAGCCGCGCGTGCTGCTCGCGCGAATCAAGGCGCTGCTGAGGCGAGCGCCGGTGCGCGCGAGCGAGGTGGCGGCCGAACCGGAGAGCTACCGTTTCGGCAAGTTCACGATCAGCCGCGCGACGCGCACGGCGACGCTCCCCGACGGCAGCACGCCGGACCTGACGTCGGCCGAATTCGACCTGCTTTGGGCGCTGGTGCGATGCGCGGGGGAGGTGGTGACCCGCGACGACCTGATGCGTGAACTACGGGGCATCGAGTTCGACGGGCTCGATCGCACCGTCGACGGCGGCATTTCGAAGCTGCGCCGCAAGTTGCGCGACGACGCCGCAAACCCTCAGCGCATCAAGACCGTGCGCGGCAAGGGCTACCAATTCAGCAAAGTGGCGTGGGAATAGTATTTGAGATGGCTGCATGACCCCGAACCCGACTCGACGACTCTCCGCCTTCCGCTATTGCCGATGGCGCTGGCTGCGCTTTCGGCGCACCTGGACCGACACGCGCGCCGACCGCATTCCGAGCTGGTCGAAGCTGTACCTGCGGGCCTATCTCAACCTGCTCGGCCTCGTGCTGCTCGTGCTGATCTGCACGTTCGCGGTGTTGTCGGCCGGCTTGAGCCCGGAGGTCGTCCGGCGCGCGTTCGAAGCGCTGCCGGGCGGGACGGCCGCGCTCGCGCTGGTGGCCTTCGGCGCGCCGGCGCTTGCCGCCTATCGCTGGATCAGACCGATCTGGCTCGATCTGGTGATGGTCCGCGAGCGCGCGATCGACTTCACGGGCGGGCGCTTCAACACCCGCGCGCGTGAATCGCACAGCGTGATCATCGGCCCGCTCGCGCGCACGCTCAACGCGCTCGCCATGCGCATGGAACGGCTTATCGCCGCGCAGCGCGATTTGACCAACGGCATCTCGCACGAATTGCGCACGCCGCTCGCGCGCGCCCGCTTTGCGCTCGAGATCCTGCGCGAGCCCTCGTCGGCGCACGAATACGAGACGGCCGTGACGAGCATCGAGCAAGACGTCACCGAACTCGACGAGCTCATCGCGATGAGCCTGACCTATGCGCGGCTCGAATACATGTCCCTGCAATCGCATCTCGAGCCGACTCCGCTCGCCGCATGGTTCGACGCGCAGGTCAAGGAGGCCAATCTGCTGTACGGCGACAAGGCGGTGACGCTGCAAGTCGAGGTCGATCGCGGCGTGCGCGTGGCGATGGATAAGCGCCTGATGTCCTACGCCATGCGCAATCTGCTGCGCAACGCCGGCAAGTACGCGAACGCGCAAATTCTCGTGACGGTGGCGATGGCGCACGGCAACGTCGAGATCGCGGTCGAGGACGACGGCGCGGGCGTCGCGCCGACCGAGCGCGAGCACATCTTCGATGCCTTCGTGCGGCTCGATCGCAACACGGGCGGCTATGGGCTCGGGCTCGCGATCACGCGGCAGGTGCTGCACGCGCACAAGGGGCGCATCGTCACGACCGAACCGCTGACGCTGCCGGGCGCGCGCTTCGAACTGAGCTGGCCGGCGGGGAATCAGGCATAGGCGGGACGGGGGCGTGTGAACGGCGTGAACAGGCCCCAGGCCGCGTCAATACGTGTGGCCGAGCTGGAAGTAGATGTTGCGCCGCCCGCCCGGCGCGAAGGCGATGCCGACGTAGAGCGGGCCGAACGAGCTCGTCACACTCGAAAAGAACGTGACGCTGCGCTTGAGCGGTCCGCTGCCGAACCGGTCGCCTTGGTCCCAGACGTTGCCTGCTTCGAGACTCACGCCCGCAAAGAGACCCCGCAGCGGCGCCACGTTGAACGTCATCAACTGATTCAGGTACGTGACCTGGGCGTAGAGCAGCGAGTTGCCGGAGAGCTGGTCGGCGGCATACGCGGACAGATGCTGGAAGCCGCCGAGCGTGAAGCCGAGCGGGTTGACAACGTTCACGCCGCCGATGTCCGCCCCCGCCTCGACACTGGCGTTGATGCTGTGCCGGCCCAGGCTCGCGGCCACGATGGTCTTGCCGTAGAGCTCCGTGAACCGGTCGCTGCCGCCGAAGGCGCTGCGTTCCACGTGCAGATCGGCGAAGTAGCCCTTGCGCGGGAAAAGCGGATCGTCGAGCTGGTCGATGACGAGCCGGGCGCGCGCGGTGACTTGCCGCCCGTAGAAGTCGGGATAAGCGAGCCCGTTGTCGCCCGCGTCGTCGAAGCCGTTGTAGACCGGCGAACCGTAGGCGTGGGCATAGGCGAGGCCGATGCGGAAGTCGCCGAGGCGCCCGAGCGGCACGCCGAAATCCAGCCCCGCGCGTTCGGTCTGGATGTGGTACTGGTTCAGGCGAAAGCCGGTGTCGTTGTCGTAGATGTTCGCGAAGCGGCGCTGGAACTCCGCATAGGGCGCGACGTAGTAGCCGAACGAGGTCGACAGCGGCTGGCGCAATTCCGTGTGGAGACTGAGCAGATCGCTGCCGAGGATGCTGTCGACGCGCCACTCCAGCCCCGACGGCGTCAGCCACGGGCGGCGGTAGCCGAGATTGACGCGAAAACCGCCCTGGTCGTCCGAGCTGCTCGACATGCCGAGACCGAACAAGAGGAAGTTCGGCCCCCACGATTTCTCGCGCGCATCGATGACGAGACGGTGATCCTCGCCGTCGTTGATCAATTGCTGCGTCACGCTCTCGAAGTCGCCCGAGGTCGTCAGCGCCTGCAGATCCTTGTTGATCCTGGCCGGGTCGTAGACGTCGCCGGCCTTCACGTGCAGGTGGTCGAGGACGCGCTTGGGCGGCACCTCGCCGTTCGATTCGACGACCACGCTCGTCACGCGGATCGGCACGGCGGGCAGCGGCGAGTGAGCGGCGCGATAGGCCGCGTATGCTTCGGGCGACAGCGCCAGGTGCTGGAGCTTGGGCAAGGCGGCGCGCGCGGCGGTTTCGCCCGCGGCAATCGCATCGCGCGCGTTCGCGAAGTCCGTGAAGCTCAGATTGCCGAGCGACGGCTCGATCAGCACGTCGCTCGCGGTGAGCTGCGCGCGCTGCCGCGCGACGTTCTGGTGGATCAGGATGCCGAGCGTCTGCTGCATCACGTCGGCGGGCGACGACAGGGCGTCAAGCGGGCGCAGCGGCGAGCCGATATCGACCGCGATCACCACATTCGCGCCCATGTCGCGCGCGGTTTGGATCGGCAGGTTGCTGACGAGCCCGCCGTCGACGAGCGTGACGCCGTCGATGTCGGCCGGCGCGAACAGCCCCGGCAGCGCCATGCTCGCGCGGATCGCCTGTGGCAGCGAGCCGTGGTCGAGCACGACCTTGTCGCCGGTGCGCAGGTTGGTCGCAATCGCGTGGTACGGGATCGGCAGCGCGTCGAACGGCTGGTTGCCGGGCACGCTGGAGGTCCAGTCCTGCAGCAGCGCGCGGAAGCGGTTGCCTTGCACGAGGCCGGCCGGCAGCTTGACGCCATCCGGCCCGAAGCCGAGGCTGCCGACATAGAGACGCTCGTCCTCGCGCTGCGATTGCGGCAGCTCGGAGCGCTCGTTCACGTCGAAGGCGATATCGGCGAGGTTGACGTTTTCGAGCCGCGCTTCCATCTCGGCCGCGCTCATCCCGCTCGCGTACAGGCCGCCGACCACGGCGCCCATGCTCGTGCCGGCGATGCAATCGACCGGAATGCGATTCTCCTCGAGCACCTTGAGCACGCCGAGGTGCGCGTAGCCGCGCGCGCCGCCGCCCGACAGCACCAGGCCGACCGAGGGCCGCGCAGGTGTTGCGCCGATGACCTTGCAGACGTCCTCCGCAGCGGCCTCGCGTGGCGCGAACACGGCGAGAGCGACGGTGGCGAGCGCGGCCGCGCGCCGCACCCGGCATGCGGACGAGAGGGGACGGACGGACACCGCCAATCTTGTTGTTGTTTCGCGCAGCACCGGCCAGGCCATTCGAAGCGGGATAAATGAGCGGATTAAATAAAAGGCCGAATATTACACAGGATTACCTTTCAACGGATCTGCGCGGGCCTTTGATCGGCCCGAATTTTTCCTTACCCAACATGTGCGACACACCCCGCCCAGCGGCTTCGACTTTGTCACGCACAGTTAAATTTTTGCCGCGTTCAAGGCCCGAATTGACCTCAGTTCGACGTTTTGAAACCTCGATTGCCTTCTAGAATCGCCTCTGTCCTTATTTGGAAAGAAGGCGATTCCCATGTCTGTCGACGAGCCCGTCAACGCGCGTTTCGAAGCGGCCAAGGCGCGGCACCTCGCCGGCGACCTCGCGGCGGCCGGCGTCCTCTACCGCGAAGTGCTCGCTGCCGAGCCGAACCACCACGAAGCGATGTTCCGGACCGGCATCCTGGAATGGCAAAGCGGGCGTGGCGGCGATGCGCTCTCGTGGCTCGACCGCGCGATCGAACAGCAGCCCGATGCGGTGCGCTATCGATTCGGCAAAGGCCAGATTTTCGCCGCGCTCGGACGTTACGACGATGCCGCCGCCGTTTACCACAGCGTGCTCGCGCAGCAGCCGGAATCCGTGGATGCGTGGTTCGCGCTGGGGTCGATGCTGCAGGCCAAAGGGGAGTGGCCTGGGGCGATCGACGCATACTCGGCCGTCCTCGCGCGCGAGCCGCAGCATCTCGACGCGCTCAACAATCTGGGCAACTGCCATCGCCTGCGTGGCGAACTCGATGCGGCCGAAGACGCTTATCGCCGCGCGCTGGCGTTGCGGCCCGACTACGCGAGCGCGCTGGCCAATCTCGCGACGCTGATTCAGGCGCGCGGCCGCATCGACGACGCCATCGCGCTGCTGCGCGAGGCCGTCGCGGCGGAGCTGGGCGTGGCCGCGCATCTCGTGAATCTCGGCGTCGCGCTCGGCGAGCGGCGCCGGTTCGCCGAGGCAGCCGAAGCGCTGGAGCGCGCGCTCGCGATCGATGCGCGCGTTCCCGAGGCCGCCTACAACCTCGCGAACATCCTGCAAGCGCTCGGGCGGCATCGGGAAGCCGCCGTGCAATACGGCGCGGCGATCGCATTGCGAGCGGATCACGCCGATGCCTACAACAATCTCGGCAACGTCTGCCAAGCGCTGGGCGAGTACGCGGCAGCGGCCGAGGCGTTCGACGCGGCGATCCGCATCCGTCCGTCATTCGTGGCTGCCTGGAACAACGCGGGCAATCTCGCGCGCACGCTGGGACACATGGACGAGGCCGAGGCGCGCTATCGCAAGGCGCTCGCGGTCGACGCCGCGCATGCCGTCAGCCACAACAATCTCGGCAACGTGCTCAAGGACACCGGCGCGCTCGACGAGGCCGTCGATTGCTATCGCCGCGCGCTCGCCCACGACCCGGCCAACGTCATCGCGCACAGCAACCTGGCCTATGCGCTGACGTTCCAAAGCGAGGACGGGTACGCGATACGCGACGAGTGCCTGCGCTTCGCCGAGCGGCACGAGGCACCTTATCGCGTGGCCGGCGCGGCTCGCGCGGCGCTGCCGGCGTATGCGAACGAGCGCGCGCCGTCGCGGCGCCTGCGCATCGGCTATGTGTCGGCGGATTTTCGCGACCACTGCCAGACGCTGTTCACGACGCCGCTGTTTTCGCACCACGATCACGCGGGTTTCGAGATCTTCTGCTATTCGACCGTCGCGCAGCCGGACGAGTACACGCGCCGGCTGGCCGCCCACGCGGATGTCTGGCGCGACGTCGGCGATCTCGACGACGCGCCGCTCGCGCAACGCATCCGCGACGATCGGATCGACATCCTCGTCGACCTGACGATGCACATGGCGAATGGCCGCCCCTTGCTGTTCGCGCGCCGGCCTGCACCGGTCCAGGCCGCCTGGCTCGCTTACCCCGGCACGACCGGCAGCGGCGCGATCGGCTATCGCCTGACCGACCCATGGCTCGACCCGCAGGACGCGCCGAACGTCGACGACCAATACAGCGAGCGTTCGATCCGCTTGCCGGACTCGTTCTGGTGCTACGACCCGCTGACCGACGCACTCGACGTCAACCCGCTGCCGGCGTTGGAAACCGGCCGCATCACGTTCGGCTGCCTGAACAACACGTGCAAGCTGACGGACCACACGCTGCGGCTATGGGCCGGCGTGCTCGCTCTGGTCCGCGATGCGCGCCTGGTCCTGATGGCGGCGCCGGGTAAGGCGCGCGAGCGGCTGAGCGCGCGGCTCGCGGCGCACGGCATTGCGCCGGAGCGGGTGGGCTTTTTCGCCTTCCGTCCGCGCGCGGCGTACCTGGAGACCTATCACGAGATCGATCTCGCGCTCGACACGTTTCCGTACAACGGCCACACGACGAGCCTCGACGCCTTTTGGATGGGGGTGCCCGTCGTGACGCGCGTCGGACGCACGGCGGTCGGGCGGGGCGGCCTGAGCCAGCTTGCGAATCTGGGCCTGCCTGAACTGGCCGCGCACTCGGATGACGAGTACGTGCGCATCGCCGTGCAATGGGCGAACGATCGGCCGCGGCTTGCGTCGCTGCGCGCGGGATTGCGGGCGCGGATGGAGCGCTCGGCGCTGATGGACGGCGAGAGCTTTGCGCGCGGCGTCGAGGGTGCCTACCGGCGGATGTGGGGCGAGTGGTGCGCTCAGCCCGCCGTTTCTGACCCCAGCACGGGCCCGAGCGCGTCGATGAGCGGCGCGATCGACGCCACATCGGGCCGCTCGTAGACGAGCGAGCCGCGGTAGATCGGCTGCCGCACCTGCGTGGCGCTGGCGGTCGACACCGGCCTCTTCGTCTGTCGGTGATGCGCTGCCACGACGTCCTGCCGGCTGCCGCGTGACGGAGTCGCGTGAGATAGGCGGCGCCGATGGCGCGCATCCGCTCGGGCGTCAGCGCATCGAGCTCGCTTTGCGCCGAACCCGCGTGTTCCACCGGCACGGCGGCATTGGCGTTGCGCGCGGCCGTCGCGCCGATCGCTTCGATGGCTTCGTCGAGCGTGCGGGAAAAATCGGTACGCTCACCGCCGCCGACCACCTGCGGGTGGCTCGCGCTCGCCCGCTTCGGTGAGCGCGAGTCCGAGCGCGAAATGCAATTGGGTGCGATCTTCCGGCGGCGTTCGATCGGTATCCTGAGCAAGCTGCTCCATGATGGCCAGGAGCGGATCGCCGGGCCGCACGCGTTTTGCCTGCACGTAGTTTCGGTAGTAAGACCCGTTGCGCGGTGCGAGCCGGATCGCGGCTTCGTAAGCGGCGTGCGCATCGGCCGATTGCCCGCTCGCGTGCAGCGCGTTGCCGAGATCGTTGTACGCCTCGTGCAACACCTGCTCGAAGGCGCGGGCCACGGTGTTGTAGAGCAGCGCGTCGTCCGCGCCGACTTCGATCGCGCGGTGATAGAGATCGAGGGCTTCGGCCACGGCGCCGCGCTCGGCGAACTGATTGCCGAACACGACGAGCTTCCAGGCCGGCAGCCGGCGCGCGTCGAGCGTCATGCTGTCGCGCCCGCGAAGCGGGTCCTCGTGATCGGCTCGGACGGCGTGCTGCGATTCGGTCCTGTGGGATGCGGCGACATGCTGTTCTGCTGGCAGGGATGGCTTCGATATCGGTCAAGCGAGAGGGCGACCGATGCGTCACGCGGCGCATGAGATGCGCAAAGCGACGCATACGGCGCGAAGTGTAGACGCGATTGAGCCTGCCCAGCGCATCGATGCGACGTGCACTGATTTCATTGCGTTACAGCGCGATCGATAGCTTTCAGCTTTTAAAAAAAACGAAGCCGCTTCGCAAGGAAGCGGCTTCGGATTTGGTGCGGCTCGATACGGAAAGCCACACCAATGAGACGCAGACCGAGCGTTTAGCTCGCAGCCGCACGCTCGATCTTCTCGCGCGCCCAGCTTACCGCGGCGCGCGCGGGCGCTTCGCCCGTCTTCTCGACACGCTGCGCAAGCGCAAACAGCCGCTCGCGGATCTTGGCGACTTCGGCCATCACCGATGCCTCATCGGTGCCGCCCAGATATTCGCGCGCGCAACTGATGATGCCGCCGGCGTTGATCAGGAAGTCGGGGGCATAGAAGATGCCGCGGCTTTGCAGCGTGTCGCCTTCGGCGAGCGACGCGAGCTGGTTGTTCGCGCCGCCGGCGACGATGCGGAAGCGGCATTGCTCGGCCACGGCCGGCGTGATGACGGCGCCCAGCGCGCACGGCGCGAACACGTCGGCCTCGACGCGGACGATGTCCGCGGGCGTCACCGCTTGCGCGCCGAAGCGGTCCTTCGCGGTCGCGACCTTCGCTGCGTCGATGTCCGACACGATCAGCTTCGCGCCCGCGTCGGAGAGCCGTTGGCACAGATCCCAGCCGACCGAGCCGAGCCCTTGCACGGCAACCGACACGCCCGCGAGGCTGCTCTTGTCCATCACATACTGCACGGCTGCCTCGATGCCGACGAACACGCCATAGGCCGTCTTCGGCGACGGGTTGCCGCCGAACTCGCCGTCGCGCGGCATGCCGCTGATGTAGCGCGTTTCGGTCTGCGCCGCGCGCATGTCGTCGACCGTGGTGCCGACGTCTTCCGCCGTGATGTAGAGGCCGTCGAGCGATTGGACCGCGCGTCCGAACGCCTTGAAGAGCCGCGGGCGGTCGGTCTGCTCAGGCTTGCGCAGGATCACCGCCTTGCCGCCGCCGAACGGCAGGTCGGCGAGCGCGTTCTTGTATGCCATGCCTTGCGACAGACGCAGCGCGTCGACGAGCGCGTCCATGTCGTGCGCGTAGGTCCAGTAGCGGCAGCCGCCGAATGCGGGGCCGAGCGCGGTGCTGTAGACGGCGATGATCGATTGGAGACCCGACTGGGCGTCGGTGGTGAGGGCGATGCGTTCGTGCGCGGGGCCTTCCCCGGTGCCGAACAGGCTGGCGAGCCCGGTATTGAGCTGGTTTGACAAAGCGTTGACTCCGTAGAGGTGAAGAAGCCGAAGCGATAACTTCGTCTTCCTGTCACGCAGGCTCGGGTCGCGAGCCGGCGCACTGGCGACGCCTGCCGTGAGGCAGTGGCGTCAGGCGGATAGCCGCGGGCAATTGTGTTGCCGCGATGCCGTCCGAAACGCGAGGTCCGGCGCTTGGCCGCGCAGGACCGGCGCAGGAGTGTAGCGCGAGTCGGCGGGGCGCCCATATCGGTAGCGCTACCGATTGTCACAGCTATCAAGATCGCTAGGTCCGACGCAATGGGGCGACTGATAGATTTGCACCTTTCGCTTAATACGCGATCACGTCAATACTGCCCGCACGAAGGGCGCTTTAGGGAGTGAGAACATGAGCTTTTGGAATCCGGAGCAATACGCGGCGGCACAGCGTGCGAATCTCGAGACATCGTTTGCTCTTGCCAACCACGCTTTTGCACATGTCCAGAAGGTGGTCGAACTGAACCTCGACACTTTCAAGTCGGCCGTCGGCGAGTCGCAAGAGGCCGTGCTTCACGCCGCGTCGAGCAAGAGCCCGCGCGAATGGTTCGCGCTGCGTGCGAACCCGCTCGAGCAGGCGGTCGCGCGCACGCAAACCTACTACTCGCGTCTTTTCTCGATTGCGACTGCCGCTCAGACGGAGTTCGCGAACGTCGCCAACGAACAGTACGCGGAGCACCAGCGCCGTCTGCATCATTTCGTCGACGATGCGGGCCGCCACGTCCCCGCCGCCTCCGAGCCCGCGATCACGGCGTTGAAGTCGGCCATCAACACAGTCAGCGCATGGTACGAGTCGACGCGCAAAGCGACGCAGCAAGCGATCGACGCCGCAGAAACCAATGTCGAGGCCGTCAACGCGGCCGTGTCGAAGACCACGAAGCGCGCCGCCGAACCCGCCGAGCGCGCCGCGGCAAAGTAGACCGAATCACCGAGCATCCCTTTGCGACGCGATGGCAGTGCTCCCCGCTGCGATTGCGTCGCTTTTTTGTCCCTTTCTTCGAGCGGTGCCGGCATCGCGAACCGCTTCTCGTCGACCCTTTGGCGCAGTGCCGTTATCCGCCCGTTAACAGCCCTCATGTAACGCGCGGAAATTCGAAAGGCACTATGCCAATCGATCGGAATTGTCTTATCTTATCTCTATATCTTTAAGGTAAAGTTCGAGTCCGGTTGCGGGAGACCGGGCCAACGCGAGCCGTGCGGCCGGACTGCTGGAAACCATCTTCCAAGGGAACGCGAACATGAGCCTGAATAGCGCAACAAGCGCGGCGGTCATCGTGGAACCGTCCGCCGGCATCCGCCATGTGACGCAAATCTACGGCCGCCTGCTCTTGATCGGCTTCGCGCTCGCTCCGGCCTATCTGATCGCTTACCTGTATTTCTTCCAAGACCCGTCCCTCAAGTTCGAAAACCATCTCTTCCACGAGATCGCGATTGCGGCGGCCACGCTGGAAGGGCTCTTCGTCACCTATGTGACCTGGCAGTGCTACCGCCTCTCGGGCGAGCCGATCCTGCGCTGGCTCACGCTCGGCTTTGCCGGCTTCGTCGTGATCTATACGCTGCACGGCGTCTTTACCGGCTTCTCGCATCGGAACATTTGGCTTTTCCTGCTGTACGGGCCGGCCTCGCGTCTCGTGATGTCGATCCTGCTGCTGGTGGGCCTGCTTTCGTATAAATCGCCGCCCGACCCCGTTGCGAAGCGCTCGGACCCGTGGACGTGGCTGACGTGGCTCATCGGCTTCCTGGCCGTCGATCTGTTCGTCGCGGTGATCGCGTACTCGCCCTATGCCGCCTCGCTCGGCACGCGCTTGTCGATGGAGGGCGGGGCGCTCGTCATCTCGCTCGTCAATGTCGGCCTGATGCTGTGGCGCCGGATCCGTTCGCCGCTGATGCTGATCTTCGGCATTTCGGTGATGTCGTTCGCGCTCTCGTCGCTCGCGTTCATTCTCGGCAAGCCGTGGAACCACATGTGGTGGCTCGCGCATGCGATCTTCGCGGGCGGTTTCTTCCTGTTGAGCTTCGGCGTCGTGCAGGCGTTTCACACGACACGCTCGTTCTCGACCATCTACAGCCAGGACGAGCTGATGGCCCGCTTGGCGGAAGCGAAGGCGCGCACCGAAGCCGCGCTGCAGGAGCTGCAGCACACCAACCAGAAGCTCGAGCATCTGGCCGCGATCGATCCGCTCACGGGCGCGGTCAACCGCCGCATCTTCCTCGAGCGGGTCGAGACGGAAATCGGGCGGGTCAAGCGCGGCGAGGCGCCGTTCTCGCTGCTCGCGCTCGATCTCGACAATTTCAAGCGGATCAACGACACCTTCGGGCATCAAGTCGGCGATTCGGTCCTCAAGGCGTTCGTGCAGACGTGCCTCGAGGCGATCCGGCCCTACGACGGCGTGGCGCGCGTGGGCGGCGAGGAGTTCATGGTCCTGCTGCCGCAGGCGGCGCTCGATGTCGCGCTCATGGTTGGCGAGCGAATTCGTATGTCTATTCAAGGCACGCGCTTCGACGCGATGGGCACCGACCCGTTTTCGGTCACCGTCAGCATCGGCATTTCGCAGTTCGGGCAGGACGGCAATTCGATCGATGCCCTGCTGCGCGCAGCCGACCAGCGGCTCTATCGCGCGAAAAGCCATGGGCGCAACTGTGTAATCGCTGTATAGGGGCGCCCGGCCAGGGGGCCCGCCTCGGGCCGCTCGACGGCCGTTTAGACTCCAATTGTTTGCTTTTTTCCGTCATTTATTTGTTGCGTGCATGCATCGATTAACTTTTTTGAGACATTCCGCAATAAAATCGCGGGGCGATAAATAAGTCGAAAGCCGAGCGGGCGCGAATCAAGCCGCCCGCCGCGCACCGCCAAGCAAATCGCGGCAGATCAACGCAATCCGGGGTGGCCCTTTGACGGGCGCTCATTTTCGTCATGCAAGCACCTATGTCCGCGATCGTCAGCTACTTCGCTGAGCAACAACCGTCAACGCAATGGCGAGATTTTCTGAGCGCGCTCGCTCAGGAATTCGAGGCTCAGCTCGACGCCGCCCAGTTGCGCGAGCTCATGGCGCGCGTGGGCGAGCGCTTCGCGGCGAACCATGCGGTCGGCGAGTGCGACAGCCTCGATGCGTTCGCCGCGGCGCTGAACGCGATCTGGCGCGAACTGGACTGGGGCTTCGTGGACCTCGTCGAGACCGACGACCATCTGGCGATCCACCATTTCTGCGCGCCGCTCGCCGCGTTCGGACCGAATTCCCAAGCCTGGACGCCGGGCTTTCTCGAAGGCGCCTACCAGTATTGGTTGCGCGAGCTGGGCGCGAGCAGTGTCTTGGCGTTGACCCAGGTGGCCGTGGACAACCCGCTGGCACTGGAGTTTCGTCTGGCAAACGAGGAGGCCGATCATCGAAGCTAGGGCAAGCCAGGCCAGGCGGCGTGAAGGGGGATGGGAATGAGTGTGTCGGACGATATCGGTAATCTGTTCAGGAAGTTTGGCGGCAATGCCGATGCCTATCAGGAAGTGGCGCGCGACGACGAGGCAAAGATCTCGCGCGCCCGCTGGCCGCTCTTGGCTTCCCTCGATGTCGAAGCGCACCAGGACGTGCCGACGGTGAGCGTTCGGACCGCGAGCGCGGCCGGCCAGATCAAGTCCGTGCAGCCTGCTGCAGCGAATCCCGTGCGTCCGGCGTCGAAGCTGCCGCTGTTCGCGCGCGGGCACCGGCACGCGACGACGCCCATTCCGGCTGTGGCGGCGCCTCCGCGCGTCGTGGGCGCGCCGCGCTTTGCGCCGGCGCCGAAGGTCGAGGACGAGCCGGGTGCGACCCGCCCAGCCGCGCCGGACCAGCAATCCGCGAATCAACTGATGAATCGGGCGCCTGTGGCATCGGCAGGCGAACGGCAACCTGCGCGGCAACCCGAGCCGCAACCCGCTACGCCGGCGAAGGGCATTTTCGGCCGCGCCGCTTCGACCGCTTCGACCGCTTCGACCGACAAGGCGGCTGCCGTCGCTCCCGCAACGCCGGCCGCCCGCGCCGCGAACTCGATCCTCGGCCAGATGTTCCGGACTGCGCCGGCCGCGGCTGAGCCCGACGTCAAAGGCGATCTGTCGCGCCTCTTCCGCCGCCTCGAGACTCCGCGCGAGCGTGAGCCCGAGCCGGCCGCCGGAGCGCCCGGCCGCAGCAACATCCTCGGCCGAACGCGGCTCGACGCTGCGCGCAAGCCGTCATGAACGTAGTCGCGGTGGTGTCAGCCAAGGGCGGCGTCGGCAAGACGACGTTGGCCGCCAACCTCGCCGCGGTGCTCGGCGCACCGGGGCGGCGCGTGATCGCGCTCGACCTCGATCCGCAGAACGCACTGCGGCTGCACTTCGGCATGCCGCTCGACAGCATCGACGGCATCTCGCGCGCGACGCTCGCTCAGGCGCCGTGGCATAGCACGATGTTCGACGGGCCCGACGGCGTCACCGTTCTGCCGTACGGCGCCCTCAACGAAGACGACCGCCGCGTCTTCGAAAAACGCCTCGATTCCGAGCCTGAGCTGTTCGCGTCGGCGCTCGCGGCGCTGTCGCTCGAACCGTCCGATATCGTCCTGATCGATACGCCGCCCGGCGCGTCGGTCTACACGCGCGCGGCGCTCCTGAACGCCCAATTCGCGGTGAACGTGGTGCTGCCCGACGCCGCGTCGTATGCCGCGATCCCGCTCATGGAGCGGCTGATCGACGGCTACGCGGCGCCGCGCCCCGATTTCCGCGGTTACGGCTACGTGATCAATCAGGCCGATCAGTCGCGCCAATTGACCAAGGACGTCGTGAAGGTGCTGCGCGGCTCGCTCGGCGCGCATCTCTTTCCGGGCGTCGTGCACGAAGACCAGGGCGTGAGCGAAGCGCTCGCCTACGACACGACCGTCATCCACTACGATCCGCTCAGCCAGGCCGCCGCCGACTTCCGTGCCTGCGGCGAATGGCTGCTTGCGAAGCTCGCGGGCCAGCGGGCGCTGCCGAGGAGCGTCGCATGAGTACCGTTTCGCGCGAGGCGGGGGCGGGCCATTCAGCCGCGCCGGATGCCGGCTCGACGGCAAGCGCGTCCGAGCGCCCGTCCGGGGGCCATTCGCGCTTCGCGCGCTGGTCCAAGCGCTTCATCGACGCGGGCGTGTGGGGCAGCTGGCCGGTCGCGGCGCTGCTCTTCGTCTTCGCGATCGCCGCGCTGTACCTCGTGTTCACGGTGCCGATGTCGCTCACGCAGCAGCTGATCTTCGCGACCTGCTGCTTCGTCTGCGCGCTCTTGTTCCGGCGCGCGGACGGACGCTTCGCGACGCTCGTGATGATCATGCTCTCGGTGATCGCGTCCGGCCGCTATATGTATTGGCGGCTCACGGAGACGACCTACTGGGAGCGTCCGGTCGACCTGATCTGGGGCGTGCTGCTGGTCTCGGCCGAGGTCTACTCGACGATCGTGCTCCTGCTCGGCTACTTCCAGACCGCGTGGCCGCTCAAGCGCTCGCCGGTCGCGCTGCCCGCCGACCGCAGCGCCTGGCCGACCGTCGACGTGTTCATCCCGACCTACAACGAGCCGCTCTCGGTCGTGAAGCCGACGATTTACGCGGCGATCGCGCTCGATTACCCGAAGGACAAGCTCTCGATCCACGTGCTCGACGACGGCCGGCGGCCCGAGTTCAAGGCGTTCTGCGAGGAAGTCGGCGTCGCCTGGACGATCCGCTCGCACAACCGCCACGCGAAGGCGGGCAACATCAACGAGGCGCTCAAGATCACGACGGGCGAGTACTTCGCGATCTTCGACTGCGATCACATCCCGACCCGCTCGTTCCTGCAGATCGGCCTGGGCTGGTTCCTGCGCGACAAGAAGCTGTCGATGCTGCAGACGCCGCACCATTTCTTCTCCGCCGACCCGTTCGAGAAGAACCTCGGCACGTTCCGCAAGGTGCCGAACGAGGGCGAGCTGTTCTACGGGCTCGTGCAGGACGGCAACGACTTGTGGAACGCGACGTTCTTCTGCGGCTCGTGCGCGCTGCTCAGGCGCTCGATGGTGGAGGAGGTGGGCGGCATCGCGGTCGAAACGGTGACCGAAGACGCGCACACCGCGTTGAAGCTGCACCGCCTCGGCTACACGACCGCGTATCTCGCGATCCCGCAAGCCGCGGGCCTCGCGACCGAAAGCCTCGGCGGCCATATCGGCCAGCGCATCCGCTGGGCGCGCGGCATGACGCAGATCTTCCGCATCGACAATCCGCTCACGGGGCGCGGCCTGTCGTTCGGGCAGCGGCTTTGCTATCTGAACGCGATGATGCACTTCTTCTACGGCATCCCGCGGCTCATCTTCCTGACCGCGCCGCTGTCGTTCCTGTTCTTCGGCGCGCACGTGATCCAGGCGGCGGCCAGCATGATCGCGATCTACGCGCTGCCGCACATGATGCACGCGAGCATCACGAACTCGCGCATGCAGCGCCAGTTCCGGCACTCGTTCTGGGCCGAGGTCTACGAATCGGTGCTCGCGTCGTACATCACCGCGCCCACGTTGCTCGCGCTCATCAACCCGAAGCTCGGCAAGTTCAACGTGACGGCGAAGGGCGGCAAGATCGAGGAGCAGTACTTCGACTGGGCGATCTCGCGGCCTTACCTGATCCTGCTGATGCTGAACCTGATCGGTTTCCTGGTCGGCATCGTCCATATCGCGATGAACATGCAGTCGCAAAGCGAAGTGCAGACGACGGTGCTCAATCTCGCGTGGACCGGCTACAACATGCTGATTCTCGGCGCGAGCGTGGCCGCCGCGCGCGAGCAGCGCCAGGTGCGCGGCGCGCACCGCGTGGCGATGACCGTGCCCGCGGCGCTGCGCTTCTCGACGGGGCGCACGCTGGCCTGCGAGACGATCGACTACGCCGAGGGCGGCGTGGGCCTGCGGCTGCCGGCGTCGATCGACATTCCGATGCACGAGAAAGTGAGCGTGTCGCTCTTTCGCGGCAACGAGGAATTCGTGTTTCCGGCCTCCGTGACGTTCACGTCGCCGGGGCGCGTGGGCCTGCAGTTCGCGCCGCTCTCGCGCGAGCAGGAGCTCGACTTCGTGCAAAGCACGTTCGCGCGGGCGGACGCCTGGACCAACTGGGCCGAGGGCCGCCAGACCGATGCGCCGCTGCGCGGTCTCATGCATGTGATGCGCGTCGGCTGCGCGGGCATCACCGGGCTCTTCGAACACATCTATTCCGACTTTCAGAAGGCTCGGCGCATGCGCCGCCTGAGTGCCGGCGAGGCAAAGGACCAGAACTGATCTATGGGGAAGGCAGGGCTTGCGGCAGTGATGGCCGCGTTGTTAGCGATTGTCGTCGGCACGGCGGTTGCGCAAGACAAGACCGCGGCGGCTTCGGCCACGGCTGCGAATGCAGCCGCTGCGGGGGCTTCGGGGGCGCCGCTGGCTCCCGCCATTCCGCTCATCTCGCAGCCCGGCGGGCAGGCCGCGCTCGCGACGCCGGCCGCGCCGCTGCTTGCCGCGATCGCACGCGACCAGCGCAGCGCGATGCCCACCACGGCCGACGACGGCACGATCGTCTCGGGCGGCCGCCGCCAGAGCTTCACGTTCCAGCAGCTCGGCGCGCTCGATCCGCTGCAGTTACGCGGCGTCGAGAGCCAGAACGGCGTGCCGTTCTCGGTGCGAGCCGACGAGGTGGTGACGGGCGCGACGCTGCACTTGATCTATAGCTACTCGCCGTCGCTGATGCCGGAAGTGTCGCATCTGAAGGTGCTCATGAACGGCGAGCCGGTCGCGACGCTGCCGCTGCCGCGCGAACAGGCTGGCGTCCTGGTGTCGCGCGACGTGCCGATCGAGCCGCGTTTCATCACCGAGTTCAACCACCTGAACATCCAGCTGATCGCGCACTACACGCGGACCTGCGAAGACCCGCAGAACAGCTCGCTTTGGGCGACGGTCAGCAACGCGAGCTCGCTCGACCTCACGTTCGGCGAGCTGCCGGCCAAGGCCGATCTCGGCGCGCTGCCGCTGCCGTTCTTCGACCGGCGCGATATCCGCCGCCTGGAGCTGCCATTCGTCTTCGCGCAGCACCCGGGCACGGGCACGATCGAAGCGGCGGGCATCGTCGCGTCGTGGTTCGGCGCGCTCGCCGGCTACCGCGGCGCGCTGTTCCCGGCGCAGACCGACAACGCGCCGCTCTCGGGCAACGCCGTGGTGTTCGCGACGAGCGACGAGAAGCCCGCCGGCGTGACGCTGCCGCAGATCGAAGGGCCGATGCTCGCGATCGTCGATCGCGCACCGCCCGCGCGCGGCAAGCTGCTGCTCGTGATGGGCCGCGACGAGCGCGAGCTGAAGACGGCGGCGACCGCGCTCGGTATCGGCCAGGCGGCGCTTTCGGGCGCGAGCGAGACGATCTCGAACTTGTTGCCGGTCAAGCCGCGCGTGCCGTACGACGCGCCGAACTGGCTGCCGACCGATCGCCCGGTGCGCTTTGGCGAGCTCACCGATCTGCGCGACTTGTCGGTCACCGGCTATCACGCCGACGTCGTGCGCGTGAACCTGCGCATCGCGCCGGACCTCTTCACGTGGCGCACGAAGGGCGTGCCGATCGACCTGCACTATCGCTACACGGCGCGGCCCGCGCCGGACCGCTCGACGCTCAACATCAGCGTCAACAACGATTTCGTGCAGGCGCTGCGGATTCCGGCGCAATCGTCGTCGATGCTCGATCTCGGCCGCTATCTGAACCGGATGCTGCCGGACAACACCGCGCCGGCCGAGCACCGGATCTTCATCCCGCCGCACTTGCTGACGTCGCAGGCGCAATTGCGCTTCCACTTCTTCTACGACATGCCGAAGACCGGCGAATGCCAGGGGCAGATCATCGACAACGTGCGCGGCGAGATCGATCCCGATTCGTCGATCGACCTGTCGTCGTTCCCGCATTACATGGCGATGCCGGACCTGGCCGCGTTCGCGAACAGCGGCTTCCCGTTCACGCGGATGGCCGACTTGTCCGAGACGGCCGTGGTCCTGCCGAACGATCCGAACGGCAGCGACTACAGCCTGCTGTTCGCGGCGATGGGGCGCATGGGCGCGTCGACGGGCTATCCGGTGACGGGCGTGACGGTCGCCTACGCGGGCGACGTCGACAAGCTCAAAGACAAGGACCTGCTGTTGATCGGCGCACCCGGCAAGCAGCCGCTCCTTGCCACGTGGCAAAAGGCCATGCCGTTTTCGGGCGCCGACGAAGGCCGCACGTTCCAGCTCTCGGACGTCGAGTACCGCTTGACCGGCTGGTGGAACGGCGATCGAGGCGCCGAGCGCGCGGCGGCGCGGGCGGATCTGTCGCTCGTCAGCGCCTCGGGCGATGCGCTCATTACCGGCTTCGAATCGCCGATGCAAAAGGGCCGCAGCGTGGTCGCGCTGATCGGCGCGGCGGGGCAGTCCGACTCGGATCTGACCGCCGCGCTGCTCGACCCCGATCTCGTGCGCGAGATCCAGGGCGGCATGACCGTGATCCACGGGCGCACGCTCGAGACCGTGTCGAACGGGGACATCTACTACGTCGGCAAGCTGCCGGTCGTCGAGTACCTGCGCTGGGCGCTCTCGACGCACCCGATTCTCTTGATGCTGGGCGGGCTGATCGCGGCGCTGATTCTCGCCGCGCTGTGCTATCGCGTGCTGCGCGGGATCGCGGCGCGCCGGCTGGGGGATTGAGATGCGGGGCACCGCTTTCCCCGTGCGGTCGCAACTGGCCCGGGCCGCCGTGGCTGCGTTGACCGCGACCGTCTCTTTCGCCGCCTGCGCTTCGGGCGCCGCGCCTTGCGGCGAGTGGCCCGCCTACCGCGAGTTTGTCTCGAGGCTCGTGCAGCCCGACGGCCGTGTGATCGACTACTCGGTGCCGCAGCAGCAGACGACGTCCGAAGGGCAGTCGTACGCGATGTTCTTCGCGCTCGTCGCCAGCGACCGCGCGACCTTCGACAAGCTGCTGCAGTGGACTCGCACCAATCTCTCGGGCGGCCGCTTCGATTCGAACAACCTCACGCTGCCCGCCTGGCAATGGGGCAGAAAACCCGACGGCTCATACGGCGTGCTCGATCGCAATTCGGCATCGGACGCGGATCTGTGGATTGCCTACGACCTGTTCGAAGCCGGGCGGCTGTGGCACGAACCGGCCTACACGAAGCTCGGCTACGCGCTGGCGACGCAGATCGCTCAGCAGGAAGTGACGAACCTGAACGGCCTCGGGCCGATGCTGCTGCCCGGCAGGGAAGGATTCCAGAGCGGCGCCACGACGCGCGTGAATCCGAGCTACCTGCCGTTGCCGCTGTTGCGGGCGCTGGCAAGCCAGATGCCGTCCGGCCCCTGGGCGAAGCTCGCCGAGAACGCCTATACGCTCGTCAAGACCACCGCGCCGCGCGGCTTCGCGCCGGATTGGGCCGCGTATCGCGGGAGCCAGTTCGTCGTCGATCCGGACAAGGGCGACGTCGGCAGCTATGACGCGATCCGCGTCTATCTGTGGGCGGGCCTCGCCGCCCCGGGCGATCCGCTCGCGAAGCCGTGGCTCGCCGCGCTCGGCGGGATGCGCGAGCAGATCGCGTCGACCGGCGTGCCGCCCGAGCACGTTGCGACGACGAGCGGCGCAACCAAGGGCGAGGCGCCGCTCGGCTTCTGGGGCGCGCTGCTGCCGTACTTCAACGCGCTCGGCGACGCGCGCGCAGCGGGCCTTGCGCAAGCGCACCTCGCGTCGTTCTGGACACCGGCGGACTCCGCCGGCGGCCAGGCGCCGCATAACAACAATCAACCGCCTTATTACGATCAAGTGCTGACGTTGTTCGGCACGGGCGCCGCCGAGGGCCGCTACCGCTTCGATGAAGCGGGCCGTCTCGTGCCGCGCTGGGAGACCTCATGCCAATCCGCCACCGCCCGCGCTTACTGAGGGCCCCCAGATCCGGCGCTGCGCGCCAGGCCCCCCGAGGGGGGCGATCCCCCAAGGGGACTTCCTTCGGGGCGGCCAACTTGGGGGCGGCCCGGCGTTTGCTCGAAAACGTAGCCGTCACGCTCGCCGCGATTGCGGCGACGGGCAGCGTTCACGCCGCCGACGCTCCAGCCAGCGCCGCCGCTCCGGGCGCCGGCTCGCCGCTCACCGTGCTCGTTCAGCAGGGCAAGTACTGGCAGGCGCACCGGCGCGGCGACCTCGCACAGCAGGCGTGGCTCAAGGTGTTGCGCATCGACCCGAAGCAGCCCGACGCGCTCTACGGCATGGGCATGCTGCTCGCCGATCAAAAGGACGGCAGCGGCGCGCAGCAATATCTCGCGCGCCTGCGGCAAGCCGCGCCGGACTATCCGGGCATCGACGACCTCGCCTCCCGCCTCGGCGAGACGAGCGTGCGCAACCAGGAGATCAACGACGCGCGCCGGCTCCAGCAGACGGGGCAGGCGGCGTCGGCGGTGCAGGAGTACAAGCAGGCGCTCGCCGGCAAGCCCGCTTCGCCCGAGCTGCAGATGGAGTACTACCAGGCGCTCGGCTCGACCCCGCAAGGCTGGGACGAAGCGCGCCAGGGGCTCGACGCGCTCGCGAAGGCGCATCCGGAAGACCCGCGTTTCCAGCTCGCGTACGCGCAACACCTCACGTATCGCGAGTCCGACCGGCGCCAGGGAATCGCGCTGCTCGCGCAGCTCTCGAAGGACGCGACGGTCGGCAGCGCAGCGCAGGCGAGCTGGCGGCAGGCGCTGCTGTGGCTCGGCGCACGGCAGTCCGATGCGCCGCTCTATCAAGCGTATCTCGCGGTCGCGCCCGACGATCCGGCGGTCAAGGCGCGCCTCGATGCGATGACGTCGCAAGACAAGGCGGTGCGCGATCGGGCCCTGCAGTCGGCGGCGTCCGACGCGCGCGGGCGCACGATCGGCGAGGGCTTCGCCGCGCTCGACAAGGGCGATTTGAGCACTGCGCGGGCGAGGTTCTCGTCGGTGCTGGCCAGCTCGCCGAGCGACGCGGATGCGCTCGGCGGCATGGGCGTCGTGCTGCTGAAACAGGAGCAGTTCGCGCAGGCGCGCGACTACCTGCAGCGCGCCTCGCAGGCGAGCGGCGCCGCGCGCTGGCGCGATGCGCTGACGAGCGCGACCTACTGGACCTACACGAGCGAGGCCATCGGCGCGCGCAGCAACGGCGACACCGCGAAGGCGAAGACGCTGTTCGAGCGCGCGATCGCGACGAATCCGAGCGACGTCACGGCGCAGGCGCTGCTCGGCGACATGTTGCTCGCGGGCGGTGACGCGCGCGGCGCCGAAGCGGCGTACCGGATGGTGCTGCGCCGGCAGGCCGACAATCCCGATGCGATCCGCGGCCTGGTCGGCGCGCTGGCCGCCGAAGGGCGCGGTGACGAGGCGCTCGCGTTCGCGAATCATTTGAGCGACGAAGAGCGCGCGAAGGCGGGCGGCGCGAACGCCCTGCGCGGCCAGGCCGAAGCGGCGCAGGGCCGCGCGGCGCTGGCGCGCGGGGACCTGGGCACCGCGCGCACGTCGTTCGAGGACGCGCTCCTCAACTCGCCCGACGACCCCTGGCTGCGGCTCGACCTCGCGCGCATCTACGTGCAGCAGGGCGCGCTCGCCAACGCGCGCAGCATCATGGACGGCCTGCTCGCGAAGCATCCGGACATGCCCGACGCGCTCTACGCGAGCGCGCTGCTCGCCGCCGAGACGCAGGATTGGTCGTACGGCCTGAGCCAGCTCGACAAGATTCCGGTCGACAAGCGCACGGCCGCCATGACGACGCTCCAGCACCGGCTCTGGGTGCATCAGCAAGCGGACCGGGCGACGGCGCTCGCGCGCATGGGGCAGCCCGCGCAGGGTCATGCGCTCCTGATGGCGGCCGAGCTGGTCGCCGGGAACGATCCGGAACTCGCCGGCGTGCTCGCGACGGCCTATATCGCGACTGGCGACGCGAACCGCGGCCTCATGCTGATGCGCAACGTGCTCGCGACGGTTCCGTCGGACGCCGGGGCGCTGCTCCAGTACGCGGGACTCCTGCTCAGCACGCAGCAGGATGCCGAACTCGGCTCGGTGATGCAGCGTCTGGCTGCGATGCCATTGAACGCCAAACAGCGGACCGACTTCGACAAGATCAACCTCGCGATCGTCGTGCATCAAGCCGATGCCGTGCGCCAGTCGGGCGATCTCTCGAACGCGTACGAAGTGCTCGCACCGTGGCTTGCCGCGCGCCCCGACAATCCCGATCTGCAAGCGGCGCTCGGGCGTCTCTACACCGCCTCGGGCGACGCACGCAATGCGCTCGCGTGCTACCAGATGGCGCTCGCGCAACGGCCCGACGATGCCGGCCTATGGGTGGCGGCGATGAGCGCGGCGGCGTCCGCGAAGGACTTCAGCTACGCGGAAACGGCGGCCAATACGGCGCTGCGGCTCACGCCGAACGACCCGCAAACGCTCGCCGCCGTGGGCCGCATGTACCGCGCGCAAGGCAAGAACACGCTGGCGGCGGAGTATCTGCGGCGCTCGCTGCTCGCGCAAAACGCGCCCGCCGTGACCGCGATGAACAACGGCGCGCAACGCGTGCCGCCCGGCTGGACGTTTCCGTATCAGCAGAAAGGGCCGATCCCGCTGCCCGGCACCAATCCGTTTGCCGGCAAGACCGCCGTCGATGCAAACGGCGCGGCCCCCACCTCGTACCCGACTCAAACCATGCCCGCCTATACCCCGCCAGCGGTGCCGACTCCCTACGTTGCGCCGGCGGCGCCCGCTGCGCCTGTCAATTCGTATGCGCCGCTCGCACCGCAGTCGGCGTCTTATGGACCTGCTGCCGAGGGCTACGCGGGCGGCTACGGACCCGATCCGTACGCCGCATCGCAGGCGGGCGCGAGCGGGGTCGCGCCGGGACAGCCTTATCCGGGGCAGGCGACAGGGGGCTACGCTCAGCAGCCCGCCTATGCGCCGCCACAGCCGAATTACGGCCAGCCCGCGCCTGACGGACAAGCCGGTTATGCGCAGCCCGCGCCCGGCTATAGCGATACGCCCTGGCCGACGGCGCCGCAGCAGGGGTACGCCGGCGTGCCTGCTGCCAAGGGTGCGAGCGCCAAGAATTCGAAAACGGCACGCAACGGGACGAAGCAAACGGCGCAGACCGCCGTCGCGCAGAACGGCTATGCGAATCCGTATCCGCAGCAGGGCTACGGTCAGCAGGCTTATGGGCAGCCGGGGTATCCGCAGCAACCTTATGGACAACCGGCGTATCCGCAGCAAGGGTACGGCCAGCCCGCGTATCCACAGCAAGGCTATGCGCAGGCGCCTTATCCGCAGCAGCCTTATCAACAGCAGCCGTATCAGCCGCAGCCTTATCAGCCGCAGCCGTATGGTCAGCCGCAGGGCTACGGGCAACCGGCGTATGCGCAGCAAAATTACGGGCGTCAACCGTATCAGCCTAACTATCCGAGCCAGCTGCCGTATCAGGGCTATGTGCCGACGCCGCCTGCGCCGTATCCGGCCCAGAACGCGGCTCAGAACGCGAACGCCGCCTACGCTCAGACGGGGACCGCGGTCGCACAAGCCTCGAACGCGGGCTACGCCCCGCCGAGCGGAGCCGCCGCGCAGCAGTTGAGCGTGCAGGAGGAGCTGGCGCAGATCAACCGCGAACAGACGAGCACCGTCTCGGGCGGCGTGCTGTTCCGCAATCGCACGGGCGAGAACGGCCTGTCCAACCTGACCGATATCGAGGCGCCGATCGAAGGCCGCATCCATGCGGGCGACGGGCAAGTGGTCGTGCGAGTGACGCCGGTCACGCTCGACGCGGGCACCGCCGCCACGGACTCGAACACGCAATCGCGCTTCGGCGTCGCCGCGGCCGCGGCGGCTAAAGCGACCCCGACACCAGGCTCGCAGGACGCGAGCGGTGTCGGCTTGTTGCTCGGCTACGAGAATCGCTACGTGAAGGCCGATATCGGCTCGACGCCGATCGGTTTTCGGGAGACGAACGTCGTTGCCGGGGTGCAGTACAGCAACGCGATCACCGATCAGACTTCGTATTCGCTCACGGCGTCGCGGCGTGCGGTCACCGATAGCCTGGTGTCGTACGCCGGGGCGAAGGTCACGGACGAGAACCACGTTACGTACACATGGGGCGGCGTGCTGAACAACGCGCTGCGCGGCGATCTGTCGTGGGACAACGGCACGAGCGGCGTCTATGTGAACGGGCAGTTCCAGTACCTGACCGGCGACAACGTCCCGGACAACACGGGCGGCAAGGGCGGCGGCGGGTTCTACACGCGGATCGTGAAGTCGACCGACATGACGTTCACGGCCGGCGCGAACACGACGATCATGGGCTACTCGAAGAATCAGTCGTATTTCACCTATGGGCAGGGCGGCTACTTCAGTCCGCAGATTTACGCGATCCTGAACTTTCCGCTCGAGCTGACGGGCAGGAATGGGCTTTTCACCTATGACCTGAAGGGCTCGATCGGGGCGCAGTATTTCCGTGAGGCGTCTGCTTCGTATTTCCCGACCAATTCGACGTTGCAGGGCATCGCGGCGAGTGGGGACACCACCAAAAGCAGCCCCGCGGACTCCGGCGCCGTCTACCAGGGATTCAGCAAGACCGGTTTCGCGTACTCGGTCTCCGCGACCGGCGAGTACCAACTCGCGTCGCAATTGGCCGTCGGCGCGACCGCATCGCTCGGCAATGCCTATCAGTACCGCGAGTGGGTCGCCGCTGTTTATGTGCGCTATGCGTTCACCAAGCAAGGCGGTGTCCCGGCGTTCCCGCCGTCGCCGCTGACGTCGCCGTATTTGCCGATGACGAATTGACGCGCTGGTTTAACCGCGTAGATTGACTTTCCGGATCCCCCGAAACGCCGAGTTTCGGGGGATTTTTCGTTCATGTCTCGCGTAATCCAAGACGAGTAACGACGTCCGTCCGGGAAAGGGACAGCCCACACCGAGGAAACGGAACGGGTGCGCTACGCGGTCAAGCGCTAGCGCCCACGCGCACAACCTCACTGTCCGAGTGGATTATGCGTATCCAGAAAAATCCTGTATGTTCTTTGTGCGAATGCGTGTTCGTCTGGCGAATCATTTGACGAAGGCGTGCACGCGCCTTCCGTATGCCTGCCTGCGTTCCTCAGCCTTCACCCGCGTGACGCGTTTGTGCAGACGATTGAACCCGCCATACGCGCACCGACGACTACAAACATGGAAAAGAGACACCCCCAGACACCGATCCCGCCCATGACCGGCCCGCAAGGGCAATCGCGCAGCGGCGAGCGCCGGGGCATCGTCACCGGCCTCGTCTATCTGTTCGAGCAGGTCATGCCGGACCCGTTCGTCCTTTCGATCGCCTTGACGCTCGTTGTCATTCTTCTGGCGATGGCGTTTGCGCCGCATGCCTCGCTGCCGGTCATCCTGACGTCGTGGTATGGCGGCACGTTTGGCATCCTCGGCTTCGCGCTGCAGATGATCCTGATTCTCGCGACCGGCTACGCCATCGCCGAGGCGCCCATCGTCCAGCGCGGCCTACGGGCGATGGCGGCGAGCGCGAACACGCCGGCGCGCGCGGCGCTGCTCGTGTTTCCGATCGTCGGGGTGGCGGCGTGGCTCAATTGGGGGCTGGGCTTGATCGTGGGCGCGCTGCTGTCGCGCGAGATCGCCAAGCGCGTGAAAGTGGACTTCGCGTGGCTCGTCGCCGGCAGCTACTCGGCGTGGTCGGTGTGCAATAGCGGGTTGTCGAGTTCGATCGCCTTGTCGCAGGCATCGCACGGCAACGCGCTGAACCTCGTCGAAAAGGCCACGGGGCAGGTGGTGCCGCTCACGCAGACGATCTTCGCGCCGTTCGTCTTCATTCCGACCGTGCTGGTCGTCGTCGTGATGACGGCGATCTTCATCCGCATGCACCCGAATCCCGAGCACGTCGTGCCGTTCAACGAACCGCAAGCGGATGCCGGTTCGCGCGCGGTCGAGTCGGATCCTCACGCGCGTGTCGGGTCCGACGTGACGCTCGCTGCGTACATCGAGCACTCGATCCTCGGCACGCTGCTGCTGTTGGCGCTCGGCATCGGCTACCTCGGCATGACGTGGCACGCGAAGGGCTTCGAGCTCGACATCAACACGACGATCCTGATCTTTCTCTTGATCGGACTCGCGCTGCAGGGCACGCCGATCGCCTACGCCGACGCGATCCGCCGCGCGGCGCGGCAGACCGGCTCGATGCTGCTGCAGTACCCGGTCTACGGCGGGATCATGGGGATCATGACGGGGACGGGCCTGGCCTCGACGATCGCCAAGACGTTCGTCGCGATCGCGACGGCGTCGACGCTGCCGCTTTGGAGCTACCTGAGCTCGCTGATCATCACGCTGCTCATCCCGAGCGCCGGCGGCCACTGGGCCGTGCAGGGGCCGTTCGTGCTGCCGGCCGCGCTCAGCCTGCACGCGTCGGTGCCGCGCACGGCGATGGGCGTCGCGATGGCGGAGAACGTCTCGAACATGCTGCAGCCGTTCTGGGCGGTGCCCGTCGTCGCGATCGCGGGCATTCGGATTCAGCGCGTGATGGGCTATACGGCGGTGACGTTTGCCGTGTCGTTGGTGATCTACGCGCTGGCGCTCTGGCTCGTGCCTTGATAGGGCGGCAGGCGCGCGACAGAAGGGCGCGCCTCGGGGGTTAGTGCGAGAATCCGTCGAACTCCGGAGAGGGACGACGGCGGCTTCCATGAGAACCTATTCCTCGATTAGACGAAGGCTGTTGAAAATCGCGGCCGCGCTTCCCTTCGCATCGGGACTCGGCCAGCTTCGTCCCGCTTTCGCTTTAGCCGCCGCCGACACTTCGACGGCCTCGGGACCGAAATCCCGCGTCCGTCCCGGCGACCCCGATTGGCCGTCCGAAGCAAGCTGGAACCGGCTCCGCCAGCAAGTCGGCGATGCGCTCATCGAAGTGCAGTCGCCGCTCGCCACGTGCGCCCAAGCCCCCGACAGCCTCGTCAGCCGGCAACTGTTCTCGGCCTTCCAGAATCCCTATTTCCTGCGCGACCAAGTGGGCCTCACACAATCGTTCGGCTGGGTCGACGCCTGGGCGACGAAGCCCAGCGTCTACGCCGTGGCCGCCCGCAACGCAAACGACGTCGCGGCCGCCGTGAACTTCGCCCGTGAGAACCGCTTGCGTCTCGTCGTCAAGGGCGGGGGGCACAGCTTTCAGGGCACTTCTAATGCACCCGATTCGCTGCTGATCTGGACGCGCAAGATGACCGATATCGCCGTCCACGACGCGTTTGTCGGCGCGGGTTGCGAAGGTCAAGCCAAACCGGTGCGCGCCGTGAACATCGGGGCGGGCGCGGTCTGGGCCCACGTCTACGACGCGGTGACCACGCGCGCCGGCGGCTATGTTCAAGGCGGCGGATGCTTGACAGTCGGCGTGGCAGGGCTCGTGCAGAGCGGCGGCTTCGGCAGCTTTTCGAAGGCGTTCGGCACGGCGGCGGGGAGCTTGATCGAAGCCGAAGTGGTAACGGCGGATGGCGTCGTCCGCGTCGCGAATGCCTGCACGAACCCCGAGCTGTTCTGGGGGCTCAAGGGCGGCGGTGGCGGCAGCCTGGGCGTGGTCACGCGGCTGACGTTGCGCGTCCACGATCTGCCTGAGACCTTCGGCGCGGTGAACCTGTCGATCAGGGCCGCGTCGCCGGAGGCGTTCCATCGCTTGATCGGCCTGATGCTCGATTTCTACAGCAAGAACCTGCTGAATCCGCATTGGGGTGAAGAAATCCACTTGCGCCGCGACAACGTGCTCGAAGTCCGGATGGTGTTCCAAGGGCTCGACCGCGCTCAGGCGAAGACGATCTGGCAACCGTTTCTCGATGCCGTCGAGCGCGCCCCTGACGATTTCAAAGTGGATTCGTCGCCGCTCAGTTTCGTCGCGACACCCGCCCGGACCTTTTGGGCGCCGACGCTCGTCAAGCGGCTGCTCGGTTTCATCCAAGTCGACAACCGGCCCGGCGCGCCGAACGACAACGTGTATTGGAGCGACGACCGAACGGACTCGGCCGCGTGCTGGCACGGTTTCCAATCGGCGTGGCTTCCGGCGGACCTGCTGCACGACGACCGCCGCCAGTCGCTCGCCGACGCGCTCTTTGCCGCGTCGCGGCATTGGCGGCTGGAGCTGCATTGCAACAAGGGGCTGGCGGGGGGATCGGAGGAGGCCATCGCCGCCGCGAAAGACACAGCCATGAACCCAGCGGTCCTCGACGCGTTCGCGCTCGTGATCTGCGCGGCGCAAGAGCCGCGCGTCTATCCCGGGATCGACGGCCACGAACCGAATGTGTCGGTCGCCCGCAATCAGGCCCGCGCGATCGGGCTCGCGATGGACGAATTGCGCAAGCGGGTTCCGGAGCCCGGCTCCTACGTTTCCGAAAGCGACTTCTTTCTCCCCGGCTGGCAGCGCGCTTACTGGGGCGCGAACTACACGAGGCTGCAAGCGGTCAAGTCGCAGTACGACCCCGAAGGGCTTTTCTTCGTCCATCACGGCGTGGGCAGCGAGCGCTGGAGCTCGGACGGTTTCACGAGACTGGACTGACCCGGCCGGCGCGCGAAGTTAGCGGCTCACTTAGCGGCCCACTTAGCAAAAATGCGCGAGAATCGCGAGGTCCTCGTCACCGGAGTCCGATCATGTGCCGCTGGCTTGCTTACACGGGAAACCCGATCCAGCTCGAAACCGTGCTTTTTCGGGAGGAGCATTCGCTGATCGACCAGAGTCTCCATTCGCGCTATGGCGCCACGACCACCAACGGCGACGGCTTCGGCGTGGGCTGGTACGGCCGTCACAACGAGCTGCCGTTCCGCTATCGCTGCGCCCATCCGGCGTGGAGCGACCGGAACCTGCGCGACGCGGCGCGCGCGATCCACACACCGCTGTTCGTCGCCCATATTCGCGCGGCCACCGATACGCCGTCGCAGGAGACCAACTCCCACCCGTTTCGCCATGGCCGCTGGCTCTTCGTTCACAACGGCTCGATCCGCGATTACCCCAACGTGCGCCGCGAGCTGATGCTGGCCGTCAAGCCCGAGCTGTTTGCGTCGATCGAAGGTTCGACCGATTCGGAAGTGATGTTCTTTCTCGCGCTGACCCTCGGCCTCGACCACGAGCCGGTGCCGGCGCTCGAGCGGATGGCGGCGATGATCGAAGACATCGGCTGGCGCAACGGCGTGAAGAATCCGCTCAACATGACCGTCTGCGCGACCGATGGCGAGCAGATCATCGCGGTGCGCTACTCGAGCGAGCGCGTGTCGAGGTCGCTCTTTCACAGCACGTCGTTTCGTCATCTGCACGAGCTGTATCCCGACGACCCGCGCATCCAGATGGTCGGCGACGATGCGTTTCTCGTGCTGTCCGAGCCGCTCGTGGATCTGCCGGGCGTGTGGGAGGAAGTGCCCGAGAATACGGCGATCATCGTGCGCGGGGCTAACGTGTATCAGCGGCCGTTCGAGCCGCACTAACGTTTCTATTGCAGTAAAAGGGAGCCCTTTTATGCTGGCGTTCAGAGACGCAACCCTCGACGATCTGCCCGCGATCATTGCCTTGCTGGCAGACGACGATATCGGCGCGGGCCGCGAAAGCGCCGGACCCGAGGATTTGCAACGTTACGAGGCGGCGATGCGCGCGATTGCATCGCAGGCCGGCAACCGGGTGCTGCTGTACGTCGACGGCGATGAGATCGTCGGTCTGATGCAGCTGACGTTGATTCCGGGGCTGTCGCGGCTCGGCATGACGCGGGCACTGATCGAAGGCGTGCGAGTGAGCGGCGCGCGGCGCGGGCAGGGCATCGGCGAGCGGATGTTCGAGCATGCGATCGGCCTCGCGCGCGAGGCGGGCTGCGGTCTCGTGCAACTGACGACCGACAAGCGCCGCGCCGACGCCAAGCGCTTCTACGAACGTCTGGGATTCGTGGCGTCGCATGAGGGGATGAAGCTTGCGCTTTGATTCGAGCCGACCATCGATGTGTGTCGCAGCCATAGACGCACGCACTCTTGCATCCCCGTTCTTGCATCGGCATACTAGCTAACATCGGTTAGCTAATTCTCAGGAGCTTGTCATGCTGACGGTTAACATGCACGACGCGAAGTCGCGTCTTTCGAGCCTCGTTGAACGACTCGAGGTTGGCCAGGAAACCGAGGTCATCATTGCGCGCAACGGGGCCCCGGTTGCGCGGCTCGTGCCGTACGTGGCGCCACGGCGTATCGGCGCAGCCCGGCATCTGCTTGCAGGGCTCGGCGTACCCACCTCTGTGGAGGAGTTCAATGCAGGTGACGAAGCGATCGATGCCGATTTTTCCGCAAGCACCGACGGCGGGCTCGAGCCGTGAGACTGCTGCTCGATACCCACATCGCGCTGTGGGCCGCCGAAGGCGCGCCCCAATTGTCGATTGAGGCTGCCCGCCTGATCGAGGATCCTGCCAACACGCTGCTGGTCAGTGCTGCCGCAATTTGGGAAATTGCCATCAAGCACGCGAAAGGCAATCTGAAATTGCACCCGCGCGACGCTCGAACAGCATTTCGCTTGGCCGGTTTCACTGAGCTGTCCATCTCCGGCGAGCACGCCGAAGCCGTCTCGCAACTCCCGCTGCATGCCGACCACGCCGACCCATTCGACCGCCTGATGGTTACACAAGCGCTGGTTGAAGGCATCCCCTTGCTCAGCGCCGACCCCAAGGTCTGGCGCTACCACGACACGCTCATGATGCGTGCCTAAAGAATGCAGACGCGCACCAGCCGTAGCATGGGCTGGCCGCAAAAACCATTACATGCTTTTACCTTCACGCTCTCCGTAACAAACCGGAACATCCCCGCCTTACCCGATCGCTTCGCCTGCGTTACGCTCCGAACTTGCGCGTGGCCGATCGCCACGTGACAATGCGCGGGGAAAACGGCAGGCCGCCCGAGTCCATTCGAGGCCCGCCCGCTTCGTCTTCACGCTTTGGTCGTGCCCAGCAGGAGGCGCCTGCCGTGCTTGCCAAGCCGTAGCCGGTGGCCGGTGTCTTTCTGTCATATGAAGGCAGTCATCGTATCCGGAGGCCGGTATGAGCGAGGCAACGCACCCGCCCGAGAAGCGCTCGGGGCGTGGGCGCGTGGTGATCGCGGTCGTCGTGCTCGTGCTGATCGCGCTCATCGTCGTGCACGTGATCCGCAAGAAGGAGCCCGCGCGCGGCCCGGGGCCGCAAGTCGTGACGGTCGCCACCGCGACGCTCGGCGCGATGCCGGTCGTCCTCTCCGAATTGGGCACGGTCACGCCGGTCGCCACCGTGACCGTGCTGCCGCAGTTGAGCGGCTATTTGACGGCAGTCGGCTATCGCGAAGGCCAGGATGTCGAGAAAGGGCAGTTCCTCGCTCAGATCGATCCGCGCCAGTACGAGATCTCCAAGCAGCAAGCGCAGGCGCAGCTGGCGAAGGACGAAGCCTCCCTCGCGCAAGCACGCACGGATCTGGCCCGCTACGCCGATCTTTATCAGAAGAGGTCGATCGCCGAGCAGACCTATTTCGACCAGAAATTCCTCGTCCAGCAGGACGAAGCCGCGGTCAAGGTCGATCACGCCAACATCGCGCAGTTCGATCTCGATCTCGACTATTGCCACATCACGTCGCCGGTTTCCGGGCGGGTGGGCTTGAGGCTCGTCGATCCCGGCAACTATGTGACGGCGTCGAGCTCGCCGGGCATCGCCGTCATCACGACGATGAAGCCCACCACGGTCGAATTCACCGTGCCGCAGAATTCGCTCGGCGACGTGCTGCAGCGCGTCAACGCGGGCGCGAAGATGACGGTCACCGCGTACAGCAGCGACAACACGCGGGAGATCGGCACCGGCACGCTATACGCGCTCAACAACCAGATGGCGACGGCCACCGGCACGGTCACGTTGCGCGCGACGTTCCCGAACGACGACGAGGCGCTGTTCCCGAACGAGTTCGTCAACGTCAAGCTGCTCGTCGACACGATGCAGAACGCGGTGCTCGTCCCGACGCCCGCCGTGCAGAACGGCGCGCCGGGCGACTACGTCTACCTCGTCAATCCCGACAGCACCGTCTCCGTGCACAAGGTCACGCTCGGGCCGAGCGACGGCAAGCACACGGTGATCACGTCGGGGCTCGCGGCGGGCAACACCGTCGTCACGGACGGCATGGACCGCTTGAGCGACGGCGCGAAGATCCAGGCGGCGCAAGCGAGTCCGGCGGCGAGCGGCGCAGCCGGGGCGTCCGCGCCCGGGGGCGCGAGCCACGCCCAGCACGGTCACGCCGCCAGCGCGGCGTCGCAAGCCTCACAAGCTTCCTAAAGCACGAGGCCCACGCCGATGAACATCTCCCGTCTGTTCATCCTTCGTCCGGTCGCCACGTCGCTTCTGATGATCGCGCTCGTGCTGGTGGGCCTCGTCGCCGTGCGCTTTCTGCCGGTGTCGTCGCTGCCCGACGTCGCCTACCCGACGATCCAGGTGCAGACGTTCTACCCGGGCGCGAGCCCGAACGTGATGGCGACGACGGTGACCGCGCCGCTCGAAGTCCAGCTCGGCGAGATCCCCGGCTTGCAGCAGATGATCTCGTACAGCTCGGAAGGCGCGTCGGTCATCACGCTGCAGTTCGACCTGGCGCTGAACCTCGATATCGCCGAGCAGAACGTTCAGCAGGCGATCAACGCGGCCAACAGCTTCCTGCCGAGCGGGCTGCCCGCGCCACCGACCTACGCGAAGGTGAACCCCGCCGACCAGCCGATCATGACGCTCGCGGTGACCTCGAAATCGATGTCGCTGACCCAGTTGCAGGACACGGCGAACAACCGCCTCGCCACGAAAATCTCCGAAGTGACGGGCGTGGGCGTGGTCACCACGGCGGGCGGCAACGTCCCGGCGGTGCGCGTCGAAGCGGACCCGCAAAAGCTCGCGGCCTACGGCCTCAATATCGACGACTTGCGCTCGCTGCTCGCGAATGTCAACGTCAGTCAGCCGAAAGGCAACTTCGACGGCCCCGAGCTCGACTACACGATCAACGCGAACGACCAGATCTCTGACCCCGCCGACTACCTGAGCACGGTGATCGCCTACCAGAACGGCTCGCCGGTCTACTTGCGCGACGTGGCGAGCGTGAGCCAGGCAGCGCAAGACGTCGAGCGCGGCGCCTGGTACAACCACGCGCCCGCGATCGTGCTCAACGTCCAGCGTCAGCCGGGCGCGAACGTGATCGCCACGGTCAGCCAGATCAAGAAGCAGCTGCCCCTGCTCGAATCGACGCTGCCGGCCGGCATGCAGGTGACGATCGTCAGCGACAGCACCGGCGTGATCCGCTCGTCGGTGTCGGACGCGGCGTTCGAATTGCTGCTCGCGGTCGCGCTGGTCGTCGCGGTGATCTTCGTGTTCCTGCGCAACTTGCCCGCGACGATCATCCCCAGCATCTCGGTGCCGGTCTCGCTGATCGGCACGGTCGCGATGATGTACGAGCTCAACTTCTCGATCGACAACCTCTCGCTGATGGCGTTGATCATCGCGACCGGCTTCGTCGTCGACGATTCGATCGTGATGATCGAGAACATCGTGCGCTATCTGGAGGAGGGCATGAGCCCGCTCGAAGCGGCGCTCGAAGGGGCGGGGCAGATCGGCTTCACGATCTTGTCGCTGACCATCTCGCTGATCGCGGTGCTGATTCCGCTCCTGTTCATGGGCGGTGTGATCGGGCGGCTGTTCAGCGAGTTCGCGATCACGCTCGCGGTCACGATCGTGATATCGGCCGTCGTCTCGCTGACCGTCGTGCCGATGATGTGCGCGCGGATTCTGCGCGCGCAGGCGCAGCGGCATCCGAGCCGCTTCGAGCGCATCAGCGAGGGCCTGTTCAACAAGACGCTGCACGCCTACGACCGGAGCCTGCGCTGGGTGCTCGAGCATCAGACGCTGACGATGCTGGTCTTCCTCGGCTCGCTGGTGTTGACCGTCGTGCTGTACATCGTCATTCCGAAGGGGCTGTTCCCGGTGCAGGACGTCGGCGTGATCCAGGGGATCAGCGTGGCCGACAACTCGGTGTCCTATAGCGCGATGGTCAACCGCCAGGCCGCGCTCGCCGACGCGATCCTGAAGGACCCCGACGTGGTCTCGGTCACCTCCTACGTGGGCATCGACGGCACCAACACGACGCTGAACAACGGCCGCTTCCTGATCAACCTCAAGCCGCGCGACGACCGAACGCTCACCGCCCTCGAGATCGCGCGCCGTCTGCAGGACGAGGTCGCCAAGGTGCCGGGCATCAAGCTCTATCTGCAGCCCGAGCAGGATTTGACGCTCGATACGACCGTCTCGCCGAATCAGTACAAGTTCGTCTTGCGCGGGCCGAACCAGCAGGCGTTCAACCAGTACGTGCCGGCGCTCATCGACAAGATGAAGCAGATCCCGGCGATCACCGATGTCCAAAGCGATCTCAACACCGACGGCCTGAGCGTCAACGTCGAAGTGAACCGGCAACTCGCGGCGCGCTACGGCATCACGGCGGCGACGATCGACAACGCGCTCTACGACGCGCTCGGCCAGCGCATCGTCTCGACGATCTTCGAGCAGTCGGACCAGTACCGCGTGATCCTCGTGGCGAAGCACGAGTCGCTGCCTGACGTGGCCTCGCTCGGCAACCTCTATCTGCCGAGCCAGACGAGCAGCAGCGGACAGGTGCCGTTGAAGGGCATCGCGAAGATCAGCATCACGCGCTCGCCGCTCGTGATCAGCCATCTCGCGCAGTTCCCGGCCGTGACGATCTCGTTCAATCTCGCGAAGGATGCGTCGTTGTCCACGGCGGTCGACCGCATCCGGCAGGCCGAGCAGGCGGTCAACTTGCCGCCGTCGATCCAATCGTCGTTCCAGGGCGCGGCGCAGGCGTTCGAGGACTCGCTGTCGAGCGAGGTGTACCTGCTGATCGCCGCGCTCGCCGCCGTGTACATCGTGCTCGGCGTGCTCTACGAGAGCTACATCCACCCGGTGACGATTCTCTCGACGCTGCCTTCCGCAGGGATCGGTGCGCTGCTCGCGCTGATGATGGCGGGCAACGACCTCGACGTGATCGGCATCATCGGCATCGTGCTGTTGATCGGCATCGTCAAGAAGAACGCGATCATGATGGTCGACTTCGCGCTCGAGGCCGAACGCGTGCACGGCAAGCCGCCGCGTGAAGCGATCTTCGAGGCGTCGCTGCTGCGCTTCAGGCCGATCCTGATGACGACGCTCGCCGCCATGCTCGGCGCGCTGCCGATGCTGCTCGGCAGCGGCACGGGCTCCGAGCTGCGCCGGCCGCTCGGCCTCGCGATCATCGGCGGGCTGACGTTGAGCCAGCTGCTGACGCTGTTCACGACGCCCGTCATCTACCTGGTCTTCGATCGCCTCGCGCGGCGCTTCAGCGGACATGGGGCGAGTGCGCAGCCGGGGGTAGGAGACGCGCCGTGAATATCTCGGCGATCTTCATCCGGCGGCCCGTCGCGACTACGCTGCTAGCGATCGCGATTGCGCTGTCGGGTGCGCTCGCTTATTTCCGGCTGCCGGTCGCACCGCTGCCGAACGTCGCGTATCCGGTCGTCGTCGTGCAGGCGAACATGGCGGGCGGCAGCCCGGAGATCATGGCCTCGACGGTGGCCGAGCCGCTCGAGCGGCGTCTCGCGACCATCGCCGGCGTGAACGAGCTCACGTCGATCAGCTATACGAGCTCGTCGCTGATCATCGTCGTGTTCAACTTGAACCGCGACATCAACGGCGCTTCGCGCGACGTCGAAGCGGCGATCCAGGCCGCCCGCGCCGACTTGCCGACGACCCTGCGCAGCAATCCCACCTACCGGCAGTACAACCCGGCCGATGCGCCGGTGATGGTCCTCGCGCTCACCTCGGACACGCTGACCAAGGCCCAGCTCTACGACTCCGCCGATTCGGTGATTCAGCAGCAGCTCTCGCAGATCAGCGGCGTCGGGCAGATCACGCTCGGCGGCGGCGCGTTGCCGAGCGTGCGCGTCGAGTTGCAGCCGGGCAAGCTGACGAGCTACGGCATCGGCCTCGAAGACGTGCGCGCCGCGATTTCCGCCGCCAACGCCGACAGCGCGAAAGGCCACATCGATCAAGGCGACCAGCGCTACGAAATTCTGTCGAACGACCAGATCAGCAGCGCCAAGCCATACCGGGACCTCATCATCGCGTACCGCAACGATGCGCCGGTGATGCTGCGTGACGTGGCCCAAGTCATCGATTCCAACGAGAACATCCGCAACGCGGGCCTTTACAACGGCAAGTCGGCGGTGCTCGTGATCGTCTACCCGATGCCGGGCAGCAACGTCGTGAAGACGGTCCAGCAGATCCGCGCGCGGCTGCCGATCATCGAGGCCGCGCTGCCGAGCAATATTCGCGTGGGTGTCGCGCTCGATCGTTCGCAATCGGTCGCCTCGTCCGTCGGCGATACCGAGCGCACGCTCTTCATCGCCGTGCTGCTCGTGATCGGCGTGGTGTTCGTCTTCCTGCTGTCGCCGCGCGCGACGCTGATTCCGGCCACGGCGCTGCCGCTGTCGATCGTCGGCACGTTCGGGCCGATGTACCTGCTCGGCTACAGCATCGACAACCTCTCGCTGATGGCGCTGACGATCGGCACCGGCTTCGTCGTCGACGATGCGGTGGTCGTGCTCGAGAACATCGTGCGGCACCTGGAGGCGGGCATGTCGCCGCGCGAGGCGGCGTTGCAGGGCAGCGCCGAAGTGGGCTTCACGGTGATCTCGATGAGCCTGTCGCTGATCGCGGTGTTCCTGCCGATCCTCTTGATGCCGGGCATCCTCGGCCTGCTGTTTCATGAGTTCGCGGTGACGCTGTCGATCGCGATCCTGATCTCGCTCGTCATCTCGTTGACCGTCACGCCGACGATGTGCGCCTACGTGCTCACGCACGAGCGCGCCGTGCATTCGAAGGCGCGCTGGGCACAGTGGGTCGAGACGCAGTTCGACCGCTTCAAGAACGCGTACGCGCGCTCGCTGGAACTGGTGCTCGACCATGCGCTGTTGATCGGCCTTCTGCTGATCGGTCTTCTGGTCGCGAACGTGTTCCTGTTCAAGCTGCTGCCCGCGACATTCTTTCCTGAGCAGGACACCGGCATCCTGATCGGCCAGATCATCGCCGATCAAAGCATCTCGTTCCCTGCGATGCAAAAGAAACTCGAGCAACTGCAGAGCATCGTGTCGAAGGACCCGGCCGTGGAGGCGGTGGCGGGCTATACCGGCGGCCGCGCGCTCAACACGGCGAACGTGTTCATCGAGCTCAAGCCGCTGTCCGAGCGCCATCTTTCAGCGACTGAAGTCGTCAACCGGCTGCGGCCGAAGCTCAATGCGGTGTCGGGCGCGCGGCTGTTCCTGCAGGCGCAGCAGGACTTGCGCATCGGCGGCCGGCAAGCGGCGGCCGAATACCAGTACACGCTGACGAGCGACGACCCCGACGCGCTCTTCAAGTGGGTGCCGAAGCTCGTCACCGAGCTCGGCAAGTACCACTCGCAAATGACCGACGTGAACTCGGACCTGCAGCAAAACGGCCTGCAGACGTACATCAACATCAGCCGCAGCACCGCGCGGCGCTATAGCTTCGAGCCGAACCAGATCGACAACGTGCTGTACGACGCGTTCGGCCAGCGCACCGTCTCGACGATCTACAACGCGCTCAATCAGTACTTCGTCGTGATGGAGGTGGCCCCGGCGTATTGGCAGTATCCGCAGACGCTCGACGACAACGTGTTCCTCAGCACGGCCGCGGGCAACGCGAGCGGCACGCAGCAGACGCAGATGCCGGGCGGCACGGTCTCGGCGGTCCAGCAGGCGGTGGCGGTGGGCGCGGGGCAAACCGCCGCATCCAAGACCAACTCGCTCAACGCCAACGCCGAGGCCAATCAGCTCACCAACAGCATTTCGAACAGCAAGGGCGGCAGCTCGAGCGGCAGCGCCGACAGCACGGCGGTCGAAAGCATGGTGCCGTTGCCCGCGATGACGACCTACGTGAACAACCACACGGCGACGCAGGTCAACCACCAGAGCGGGCTCGTCGCCGGGACGATCTCGTTCAACCTGCCCACGGGCGGTTCGCTCTCGCAAGCCAAGGTGGCCATCGACAAAGCCGCGCAGGACATCGGCATGCCGGCCTCGGTTCAGGGCGCGTTCGCGGGAGCGGCGCAAGCCTTTGCGCAGTCATTGTTCGCGATTCCGCTGCTGATCCTGGCGGCGCTCGTCGTCGTGTACATCGTGCTCGGCGTCCTCTACGAGAACACGATCCACCCGCTCACGATCCTGTCGACGCTGCCGTCCGCCGGCATCGGCGCGACGCTCGCGATGCTGATTCTCGGCACGCCGTTCTCGGTGATCGCGCTGATCGGCATCATCCTCTTGATCGGCATCGTCAAGAAGAACGGGATCATGATGGTGGACGTCGCGATTCAATTGCAGCGCAAAGAGGGCATGGATGCGAAGCAGGCGATCCACGAAGCGGCGGTCATCCGGCTGCGGCCGATCATGATGACGACCTTCGCCGCCGTGCTCGGCGCGGTGCCGCTCGCGGTCGGGATCGGACAGGGCGCGTCGCTGCGTCAGCCGCTCGGTGTCACCGTGATGGGCGGCTTGCTTCTGAGCCAGGTCTTTACGCTGTACACGACGCCTGTGATCTATCTGTACCTCGATCGCTTGCGCACCCGGATCAGCAAATGGAGCGTCGGCCTGCCGTGGAACCGCCGGCCGGACGCATCGGACACGAGCGCATGAAGACGAGCGCATGAAGATGAAGACTCTACTGATACCGCTGACTGCCGCCTTGGCCTTGCTGCTCAGCGGCTGCCTGGTCGGGCCCGACTATCGCAAGCCGCAAGTGGCCGTGCCCGCGCATTTCAAGGAACTCGACGGCTGGACCGAGGCCGAGCCCGATGCCGCGGCCGGACCGAAGGGCGACTGGTGGACCGGCTTTCACGATCCGCTGCTCGACGAACTGGAGCCGCTCGTCTCCGTGTCGAACCAGACCGTGCGCCAGGACTACGCGAACTACCAGCAGGCGCTCGCCGAGGTGCGGGTGGCGCGCAGCGCGCTGTTTCCGACGATCAGCGTGACCGGCTCGGCGACGCGCGCGCGCAGCTCGACCGGCAGCAGCATAAGCAGCTCGCGGCTCGCCAACTTCAAGCCGGTGAACAACTCGGGCTCGCTCGAAGGCAACGTCAGCTGGGCGCCGGACTTGTGGGGCCTCGTGCGACGGCAGATCGAACAGAGCGCGGCGACGGCGCAGGCGAGCGAAGCGACGCTCGCGAACGCGACGCTGTCGGAGCAGATCGCGCTCGCGACGGCTGTCATCGATCTGCGGATCACCGACGCCAACATCGACCTGCTGCAGCGCACTGTCGATGCGTACACGGGCTACCTGCGCGTCGTCGCCAATCAGGACAAGGCGGGCACCGTGCCGCCGTCCGATCTGATCACCGCGCGCACCCAGCTCGAAGGCGCGCAGGCGAGCCTGATCGCGCTCGGCGTGGCGCGCGCACAGAACGCGCATGCGATTGCGGTGCTGGTCGGCAAGAATCCGGAGGACCTGACGATTCCGCACAGCACCGCGCTGCCGACGCTGCCCACGATCCCGACGGGCCTGCCGTCGACGCTGCTCGAACGCCGTCCCGACATCGCGATCGCCGAGCGTCAGATGGCGGCGGCGAACGCGTCGATCGGGGTGGCCGTCGCGGCTTATTACCCGTCGGTGTCGCTGTCGGCGCTCGATGGTTTTACCCAGACGCCGCTGAACGGCTTGCTGCGCATCAGCAACTACGTGTGGTCGCTCGGCGGCAGCGCGACCGAAACGCTGTTCAACGGCGGCGAGCGCAGCGCCGAAGTGGCGGCGGCCAAGGCAGCCTACGACGCGACGGTCGCGAACTATCGCAGCTCCGTACTCACCGCGTTCCAGGACGTCGAGAACGACCTCGCCGGATTGCGCATCCTGGCTCAGCAGGCCGATGCGCTGGCCGCCGCCGTACGCGACGCGACGCGCGGCACGGAGATCGCGCTCAACGAGTATCAGGCGGGCACCGTCGACTACACGACCGTCGCGGTCGCGCAGACGACGCAGTTGAACGACGAGCAAACCGCGCTGAACGTGCAGCAGCAGAGGCTGCTCGATGCGGCGTCGCTGATCGGCGATTTGGGAGGAGGGTGGTCGACTGCGGAAATGCATGATCCGCGGGAGCAGGCGCAGCATGTGCTGTTGCCGTAGAGGCGTGACCAGAGCGACCAGGGGCGCCCCCTCCCGGGGGGCTACGCGCTTCGATAATTCAATCTATATAGAGTGCGAATTAAAATATAAGAAATCTTCGAGCTTTGATTCGCGTCAAGAATATTTGTCTATTGCATGCGGATTGATTGCTTGATGCTCCGAGATCCACCAAACGGCTTGCCATAACATTATGTACACCTTCATAATTCGACGCGATTCCGCAAAGTGAAGCTGAGCTTGTCACCTCCAGTGACGCTAGGTGCCACGTCGAAAGCGGCAACTCGTTAGGCATTACGCGGATCAGCAAGGCATCGACAGCAGATGCTTTTTTTTCGGCTGACTCAGCAGGGGCAAGACAATGAGCATTTTTTTCGCGGCAGTCGAAGACGATCCGCTTGATAGCGGCGGTCGCGTTATCGAAGGTGGTTCATGCGGCACTGTAAAGGGTGAAGATGGACGGCATCGCAAGCTGACGTTTCTTGGTCAACAAGCGTGGTGTAGTAAGTGCAACACTGCCGGCGTCATCGTAGCTGCCGCGGGTTCGCCGGACAAGAAGCGGCTGTACGACCGGCAGCGCGGTCGGCGGCAGGCACTGGGCGGTGATCTCGTGCTGTGTAAGTGCGAGCGTCACCCGCGCATCATTCCGGTTTACGGCCGCAAGTTCAAGGTCACGGACGACAACGACAATGCGGGCAGCGTGCCCGGCGTGGTCACCGCAGCCACCACGTCGATGACCGTCTATGACGACAGGTTCATTCTGCGAGACACGGAAGGGCGCTCACTTGCATACACGGCCTACGCACTGCGCCGGGAAACCGGTACGTTCGAATACGGCGAAACAGACGAGAAAGGACACACACATTTGCTTTCGTCGGTTGCTGCGGAGGTATCCGGATTTCTGTGTGTGAGGCGGGTTAAGACTCAGATTCCGATATTGAATCGCTCGGGGTAAAGCAGCGCGAACTGTGTCATCGCGCTTTTCCAATCGTGCCGAGAGCCGCTCCATTTGGCAACGACGTTGCGCAGCGCTAGCCAGATCAGCTTGAGCGCGGCCTCGTCCGATGGGAAGTGGCCGCGCGCCTTGATGATCTTGCGCAATTGCATGTGCAGCGACTCGATCGCATTTGTCGTATAGACGATTTTTCTAATCTCGGGCGCGAACGCGAAGAACGGAATCACCTGTTCCCAGGCCCGCCGCCAGAGCGCTGCGATCGGCGGGTATTTGGCGCCCCACGGGCCGGCGTCGAACGCGTCCAGGGCCGCGGCAGCCGCCTCGGCCGTTGGCGCCCGGTAGACCTCCTTGAGCGCTGCCGCAGCCGCTTTGCGATCCTTCCAACTCACGAAGTCCAGCGAGTTGCGAATCAGATGGACGATACAGGTCTGGACCGTCGTTTCCGGAAACACCGTGTTGATCGCTTCCGGAAAGCCCTTCAGGCCATCGACCACGGCAATCAGAATGTCCTGCACACCGCGCAGTTTCAGGTCGTTGACCACTCGTAGCCAGAACTTGGCGCCCTCGGTCTGCTCGATCCATAGGCCCAGCACGTCGCGTGTGCCGTCGCGGCGCACGCCCAGCGCCAGATAGATCGCCTTGTTGCGTACCACGCCTTCGTCACGGATCTTCACGCGCAGGGCATCGAAGAACACCACCGGATACATGGCCTCCAGCGGCCGCTGCTGCCAGTCGCGCACTTCGTTGAGCACCGCGTCGGTCACCGTGCTGATAAAGTCCGGCGACACCTCGATGCCGTACATCTCCAACAGGAAACCCTGAATCTCTCGCACGCTCATGCCGCGTGCGTACATCGCGATGATCTTGTCGTCGAAACCGGTGAAGCGCCGCTCGCCCTGGCGATCAGCACCGGGTCGAACGTGCCTTCGCGATCGCGCGGAATCTCGACGTCGAACGTGTCGTCGTCGGTCGTGATGCGCTTGCGGCTGGTGCCGTTGCGGTGGTTCGTGCCGCCTTCCGGCTTGGCTTGGCCCTTCTCGTAGCCTAGGTGGTGCGTCAGCTCACCGCCTAGCGCGCGTTCGAAGATCGCCTTCTTGAGCGCAGCCAGTTGCTCGTTAATGGTCGCCCGGTCCAGTGTCCCGGGCACCAGTTGTTTGATCAGCTCCGGGTCCAGGTTCAACCCCTTGCCCGGTTCCACCGTCGTTTCTTCTTTTCGTTTGCGTGGCATAAAGCGGCTCCTTTGCCGTCAGTTTATGCCTCACACACAGGAAATCGGATAGGCTCGTTGCTGCCGCTGAGAAAATCAACATTTACCTTGCAGGATAGCCATGCCAGAGCAGATTCATGCCTCCCCGGACGGGGTGAACTACCGTTTGGTAGCATCCAGAACAACAACGCCGACGAGCGATACTTCGGTAAAGGAAATTGTTGTAGATTCCACCAGCATTGAGGTCATTGTTAGTGACTCTCGACTCCGCAGCATGGGTTCACAGTGGGGGCATGTTGCCATCGAAATTGACGGAATCGTCTATAGTCGCGCTCACGAAGAGTACGTAAAAATAGATAGGCACACCTATTTTTATGGTGGAGTCGTCGATTTGACAAACGGGTCAATACGAACCAGCGGAAATTTATGGCGTGACAACTTGGGCCTCGTGCTTAGGGTATCGCCTGCCGAAAAAGACAAGGTCAAACGCGAGTTGGAGCGACGTGTCAGTGTGGATCGAGCATTCAAGCTGAAACATCCGAACGAAAGCACGTACAGCCTCTTTGACAATAGCTGTTCATCAAATGTGGCCGACGCACTCGAATCTATTGGTATTTTGGCGCATGATCCCCGTTGGCTCCCCACACCGGTCACGCCAGCCGAGCTGGATGCCGTACTACAGAAATCCAGGCGTCTCGCAAAGAAGAACTACTATCCGAAGCAGGCGAACCAGTGAAGCAGCGCTATCTCCTCATTGGCCTGCTCCAGTTGCTTTTGATTTTTCTTTCCGGCTGGCTAAGACAGATGTCGTGGAGGGAAATTGACTTTGCTGGGGACACGTGGCCCCTGCGAGGGCAACTTTCGTTTTACTGCCTTGCGGGGTGGTTAGCAATAGTTGCTACGGCAATCTGGTTTGCAGTGCATGACAAGGCCAACAGATCGATGATCGTTCTGTTCCTTGTTCTTCTCCTGCCGTCGTTTGAATTCCTCTTGTGGTTTGCACTGAGCTTTTGATGGCAAACGCGGAAATGGGCGGTGTTTTCCAGGCTGTGGGCACCGACGCTGTGCTGGTTCGTTCCGGATGCTACAGCCGCAGCCGCGCGCCGATGAAATCCAAAAAGCACCGCACCCGCTCCGCAAGCGCCGCGCTTTGGTAATAGACGGCATGAACCGGCTGCTTTTCTTCGACTCGCACAGCTTCGAGTATCGGCACGAGCCGCCCTTCGCGCACATCGGCGGCCGTCATGAAGTCGGAAAGACACGCGATGCCCCAATGTGAGAGCGCGAGCTGGCGGATCGTCTCGCCGCTCGACGCGGCAATCGCCGGCTCGATCTTTAGCGATTCTGTTTCTCCATCGCCGCCGCCTTCGACGCGCAGCGGCCAACGGTTCAGCAACTCCGGCGCCGTGAAGCCGATCAGCTTGTGCTCGCGCAACGCGTTGACGGAACGCGGTTCGCCGTGCTCGTCCAAATAAGCTGGACTTGCGAGCACGCGCCGTCTTGAGTTGCCGAGCGCGCGAGCATGCAGCGTCGAATCCTGCAGCACCCCGATGCGAATCGCGATGTCGACCTTCTGCTCCAGCAGATCGACGATGCGCTCGTTGCTCGTCAGCTCGAGCCGGATCTCGGGGTAGAGCGCCGAAAACGCCTTCATGTGCGGCGCGATGCAATGGAGCATGAACGGCGACGCGGCGTCGACCCGCAGCCGCCCCGACGGCCGCCTGCGTCGCTGCGCGACGAACGCTTCCGCATCCTCCATCGCCGCGAGAATCGCCCGTGCGCGCAGCAGAAACAGTTCGCCCTCTTCGGTCAGCTGCAGCCGCCGCGTCGTGCGGCGCACGAGCGCGACGTCGAGCTTCTGCTCCAGGCGCGCGAGCGCGCGGCTCAGGCCGGAGACCGTCTGCTGCAGCTTCTCCGCGGCAGCGGTGATCGAGCCGCTGTCGATCACGGTGACGAACACCAGCAGCTCATCGGTCGAGGTTTTCATCGATTGTTGATTTGAAATCAAGAATGATTTGAGGTTAACACGGTTTTTGCAAAGATCGGATCGACTGATACTGGGCGCCATCGTGAATGCAGTCGGACCACCGGCTGCATGGCACGCATTGCAACGTATTGCTAGCCAAGGAGTCGGTCGTGAAGATTTTCGTAACAGGAGCGGGCGGGTTTATCGGCGGTTCGATCGCGGCGGGTCTCGTGCGCGCGGGACATCAGGTGCGGGGGCTTATCCGCCGCGAAGAACAAGGCGACGAGATGCGGCGGCTTGGCATCGAGCCGGTTGTCGGCTCGCTCGACGATCGCGCGCTGCTCATCGACGAAGCGCGCGCCGCCGACGCCGTCATCAACGCCGCGAGCAGCGATCATCGCGGCGCGGTGGAAGCGCTGATCGAGGCACTGGCGGGCTCCGGCAAGCCGTTGTTGCACACAAGCGGTTCGAGCATTGTCGGCGATGCATCGGGCGGCAAAGGCAGCACGGCGATCTATCGCGAAGACGCGTTGCCCGAACCGACCGAGGACAAAGCGGCGCGCGTCGCGATCGACCGCCTCGTGCTCGATGCAGCGAAGCGTGGCATCCGCTCGGTCGTGCTGTGCAACACGCTGATCTACGGACACGGCGCGGTGGCCGGCAGCGCCAGCGTGCAATTGCCGCGTCTGGTGCGGCAAGCGCAAAAGAGCGGAATCGTGCGGCACGTGGGCGCCGGCGAGAACATCTGGTCGAACGTGCATATCGACGATGTCGTCGAGCTCTATCGGCTTGCGCTCGAAAAAGCGCCAGCCGGGACGTTCTATTTCGTCGAAAGCGGTGAAGCCTCGTATCGCGAGATGTCGTCGGCGATCGCTGCGGCACTCAGGCTGGGCGAAGCGCAAGACTGGCCGCTTGAAGCCGCGATCGAGGAATGGGGATACGAGATGGCGTCGTACGGCCTGGGGTCGAACAGCCGCGTGCGGGGAGAGCGCGCGAGAACGCAGCTTGGCTGGACGCCGAAACGGACGTCCGTCATCGAGTGGATCGGCAACGAGATGCTCTGACGACCGACGTCGTCAGACAAACGGGCGCGCCGCTCAGTACCCGCGCCGCACCATCATGCAAAGGGCGGCGCGCTCGCGCATTTCGTTTTCGTAGTTGGAGAGCACTTCGGTGAGCCGCCGTCCGATCTCGCGCGATTGCGCGATCTGCGGCGACTGCGGGGCGCGCAGCAGGAAGCGGTGCTCATGGCTGTGTTCGTCGAAACGCATTCGCAACTGACCGCTTTCGACCAACCTGTCGAGAAGCCGCCGGACATCCTTGCAGCTCACCCCCAACGATTGGGCAATGAACCCCGCGCGATAATCGCGGTCGGGTCGCATCGCCGACAAAATCCCTTCGGCTGAAAATTCGGAGAAAGTCCGTGTACGGGGCATGCCATGTCCTTCATGCTGCGTCGTCAGTCCAATGCTAGCTTCCCAAAGCCTACTAAGCAGTCGGCGATCGCCGAAAAGCCAGTAGGAATGGGCCGGGCGCTGTCAGGAAATTCCCACGTGAGCGTCGCTGTGCTCGAGGTCCCGGTCGGTTTGACGGTCGTCGAAGTGATTACGTTCTCTCGCGCAGCAATCGCGTTCGACCCACTGGCGCGCCCACTCGAGCGCGTATTGCTGGGCAGCCATCATGTCGGAGAAAGCGCAGCCGACGAGCCCCGAGCGCGCCACACGCCTGCCGTGCATCGTAATCTCCGCCCAGCCGCGAAAGGTCTGGTCGCCGACTACGTCGGCCGCCGCGTAGATCACGTAGCCGCGCTCGTCCACCACTCTCGCGCCGTGGGAGGCGAGCCCCATCCACAGCCGCCCCTTCGAGCGAAACGGTTGCGCAGGCACCTCCGGATCGTTCGAAGCGGGCGAGGGCGACGGCGGCTGCCATGAACCAGGACTGCTCCAGAACACGCGATGGGGGGCCGGAACGCACGCCGTTTCCAGTGGCGTCGCCGGAGCCCGCACGCTGTCCGGGCCGCGCGGGTCGCGCGGACTGACCGCTGCGGGCTGACTCGACCGCTGCAGGCGGCGGGGAATCATGCGCCCGGCGTCCGTCAGCAGCCGCAGCATTTCGTCGAGCGCGCCGCTTTCGCGCCACTCGTCGTAACGGCGCCGGCACGTCGGAATCGACGGAGAGCCCTCAGGCAATCTCGTCCAAGGCCGACCGGTCGTGAGCATCCAGAGAATCGCGTTGGCGACGTCGCGCGATTGCGCGCGCGGCCTGCCACGCGGATGGAGACTGACGATCGGCTTGTCGGCAAAGAGGTGAGCCAACATCGCCCATTCGTCGTCGGTGAGTTCATCGAAGCCCATGCGCTTTCCCACACAGCCAATTTGGGCTGTGCCGTCGAAACCCCGAGACCATGGATTCTTGATTTATCGCTGCGGCGTCGGTGATTTACCGACAGGCCTATCGTAGGTGCGCAAATTACCGATCACATTCGGGATGCGCGGAACGTGCGTACAGAGCGTGCTGATTCGCGTGTCGGGAAATCCTGACACGGGATTCATCTGACAAATCGGCGCTTGGGGTTGCCATGGCATTGCCACCGGCGAATCAGCCGTGCGTTGTCCGTGTCGGGATATCGCTTCGTCAACCAGGCAAGTGACGACGCTTCGTCGATGTCGAGCGCGGCGCAGAGGTCACCGGCGGGTCCGTCGAACCCCAAAGTCGGGCGACATATATGTCGTTCTCCTATGGAATTTTCCGTATCCCTCCGTGCCATCTCGGTCCCAACTTGGCCGGCAGCTCGAGGGGGAGTTGAAGGGACGAGGGGACGGCGCAATCAGGCAGTGGCTAGATGAGTGGTTTTGCCGAACGGGCGTCCCATTGGGGGAGCGCTGTGCGGCCGATAGGCGCGAGCTATGACCGGCAGAGCCAATCGATAGTAGCCGGGTCGAGCGAATCCGCGTGTAATAAAGGGCCTATGTAACCCCATGCCTATCAGTTCAGCGAGGAGACCGGCGTGAAGCTTTTGGTGCCAGTAAAACGAGTAGTCGACTACAACGTGAAGGTCCGCGTGAAGTCGGACAACACGGGTGTGGACATCGCGAACGTGAAGATGTCGATGAATCCGTTCGACGAAATCGCGGTGGAAGAGGCGGTGCGCCTGAAGGAAGCCGGCGTGGCGACGGAAGTGATCGCGGTGTCGGCGGGTGTGGCGCAATGTCAGGAAACGCTGCGCACGGCGCTGGCGATCGGCGCGGACCGCGCGATCCTGATCGAATCGAATGAAGACCTGCAGCCGCTGGCGGTCGCGAAGCTGCTCAAGGCAGTGGTCGACAAAGAGCAGCCGCAGCTGGTGATCCTCGGCAAGCAAGCGATCGACGACGACAGCAACCAGACCGGCCAGATGCTCGCCGCGCTGGCGAACCTGCCGCAAGCGACGTTTGCGTCGAAGGTCGTGATCGCTGATGACAAGGCGACCATCACGCGTGAAGTCGACGGCGGTGCGGAAACGCTGTCGCTGAAGCTCCCCGCAGTTGTCACCACCGATCTGCGCCTGAACGAGCCGCGCTATGTGACGCTGCCGAACATCATGAAGGCGAAGAAGAAGCCGCTGGAAACGTTGAAGCCCGAAGACCTTGGGGTGGACGTCGCGTCGCGCCTGAAGACGCTGAAAGTCACGGAGCCGCCCAAGCGCAGCGCCGGCGTGAGGGTGCCGGACGTGAAGACGCTGGTCGAGAAGCTGAAGACCGAAGCCAAGGTACTGTGAGACGGACGCGGAGACGATAGAGATGACGATTCTGGTAATTGCCGAACACGACGCCCCGAAGGAAGTCCCCTTGGGGGGCAACGCGTCGATCAAGGGCGCGACGCTGAACACGGTCGCGGCCGCACAGAAGATTGGCGGCGACATTCACCTGCTGGTGGTGGGCCACAACGCGCAAGCCGCAGCGGATGCCGCTTCGAAGATCGCGGGTGTCAGCAAAGTGCTGCTCGCCGACGCGCCGCAACTGGCCGAGGGCCTGGCGGAAAACGTCGAAGCGACGGTGCTGACGCTGGTGCAAGACCCGGCGAAGGACTACTCGCACATCCTGGCGCCGGCGACGGCCTACGGCAAGAACATCGCGCCGCGCGTGGCAGCGAAGCTCGACGTGGCGCAGATCAGCGAAATCACCGCAGTGGACAGCGCGGACACGTTCGAGCGTCCGATCTACGCGGGCAACGCGATCGCGACGGTGCAATCGAGCGATCCGATCAAGGTGATCACGGTGCGTGCGACGGGTTTTGACGCGGTCGCGGCCGAAGGCGGTAGCGCAGCCGTTGAGAAGATCGAAGCCGCGGCCGACGCCGGCATTTCGCAGTTCGTGAACCGCGAAGTGACGAAGATGGACCGCCCCGAATTGACGAGCGCGCACATCGTCGTGTCGGGCGGGCGCGGCTTGGGCAGCGGCGAGAACTATACGAAGGTGCTCGAGCCGCTGGCGGACAAGCTGAACGCGGCGCTGGGCGCGTCGCGCGCGGCGGTCGACGCGGGCTACGTGCCGAACGACTACCAAGTGGGCCAAACGGGCAAGATCGTCGCGCCGCAGCTGTACGTGGCGGTCGGCATCTCGGGCGCGATTCAGCACCTGGCTGGCATGAAAGACTCGAAGGTGATCGTCGCGATCAACAAGGACCCGGAAGCACCGATTTTCAGCGTGGCTGATTACGGCCTCGTTGGTGATCTCTTCGCCGTCGTCCCGGAGTTGGCCAATGCACTCTAACCGGAATGCTTCACAGCCCGCGCTGCATCAACGCGGTGAGCTGAGCAATGCGGAGTTCTCGCCGCAGTCTTTCCTGTTCGTGCCAGGCAGCCGGCCTGATCGCTTCGATCGGGCGCTATCGAGCGGTGCGGACGCGGTCATCATCGATCTCGAAGACGCCGTCGAGCCATCAGCCAAGGAGGCAGCACGAGAGCACGTTGCCCAATGGGTGTCGCGGAGGCACCCGGTGCTGGTACGCATCAACGCGCGCGCCACGCCGTGGTTCGAGCAGGATGCGAAGCTCGGCACGCTGGACGGCGTGGCGGGCATTGTGCTGCCGAAGGCCGAGCAGGCCGCCGATATCGTGGCGACGGTTTCCATCGCGCGTCGCCGCGTGCCGGTTTTTCCACTCGTCGAGAGCGCACTCGGGATGTGGAATGCGCTGGAGATCGCCAAGGCGCCGTGCGTTAGACGGCTGATGTTCGGCACGCTCGACTTCATCGCTGAGATGGGAATGGACGACGACGGCGAGCCCCTGAATCATCATCGCGCGCAACTCGCGCTTATATCGCGCGTGGCCGGTATCGAAGCGCCGGTCGATGGCGTCACACCCGACATCCACGATATCGGCCGACTCGAGCGCGATGCGCTGAACGGCAAGCGCCAGGGCTTTGGCGCGAAGCTTTGCATTCATCCGAACCAGATCGAAGCCGTGCATCGCTGCTATCGTCCGAGCGAGCAGGAACTGCGTTGGGCGGCACGCGTCGTCGAGGCGGCGGCCGCGTCGCGGGCAGGAGCGGTCACGCTGGATGGCAAGATGATCGACCGGCCCGTGCTGCTGCGAGCGCAGCAACTGCTCGCGCTCGACAGTGCCGTAAAGCGTAAAGCCGCCCAAACGCCAGCATGATCGTGTCGCCCTTTCGGGAGCAATGCGGTTGAAGCAATTGGGCGCGGAAAAAAGCGTCGAAATCGGCGCCTTGTTCCGCTCGTCCCGGCGATTAAGGCCTAACGATGCTGTTGGACGGCTGCTGCGTTGGGCAGAGTGTCCGCATCGCTGGTGCCCGGTGCGATATCTTCCAGCGCGTGACGACTGGTCTCGACGCGCAACAGGCCAATCGCGACGCACAGTACCGCCAGAACAACGCTGATCATTGCGATCACACCCGAGACGCCGAATCGCTCGTACAGCAACAATGCGAGATAAGGCGTGGCAATGGACGATGCACGGCCGCACGTGCCGGCTACACCGGTCCCGCGCAGGCGCACCTCGGTCGGAAACAGTTCGGGAATGTAGCCGAAAAGGCCCAGTGTCGTGATCGTATAGATGGCGCTGACAAGGCAGAATCCGACGAGAACGATCGCGGTCGTATCCTTTAGCGTCACGTAGAGCCAGCCGAGCGCAACGCTCAGCACGGATGCAATCACGATGCCTTTGGCCCGCCCCAGTCGATCTGCCGTCAAATATCCAATCAGGCCGCCGACCGGCGAGCCGATCGACATGAGAAACACGAACCCGAGCGATTTGACGACTGAAAGCCCCTCGGTGACGAAGAAGGTCGGCAGCCACGCGATAAATCCGTAAAGCCCCACATTCACGCCGATGGCGGTCAACGCCGCGACGGCCGTGCGAGCGCGCATGCCACGCGAAAAGAGTGCGCTTAAGGGCGCTTTGCCCACATTCAGATCGACAGTACGCCGTATCGGCGGCAGCTTGCCGACCTGCGCGCTGACTTCCTGCTCGATGGCCGAGAGCGTCGCTTCCGCTTCTTGAAGCCTTCCCACCGATTCGAGCCAGCGCGGCGACTCCGGCATACGATGCCGCAGGAACCAGACGATCAAAGCGCCGATGCCTGCGACCGCGAACATGTAGCGCCAACCGAGATGCGGGATGATCCAATAGCCGGCCGCCAGAGCTGCGAAGAGACCGCTATTGGTGATGATGGCAAGCAGCGATACCCATTTCCCCCGGGTGGCAGGCGGCACGAATTCGGCCAGCGTGCCTGCGGCCACAACGAGTTCGGCGCCCAGGCCGATGCCCATGACGAAGCGCAGTGCAATGAGCCATTCGATGGTCGGCGCAAAGCACGCAGCGAGGGAAGCGATGCCGAAGACCGCCAGATTCAGCTGATAGGAGTAGCGGCGCCCGAGCCGGTCGCCGACGTAGCCGGCGGCGAACGCGCCGATCATCATGCCGACGAATGTCGACGAGACGAACATCGCGCCGTGGTGGAGATCCGTGAACCCTTCCTTGACCATCGCGGCGACGGAGCCGTTCGCAAGATAGATATCGAAGGCGTCGAGGAAGGCCCCGCCGGCGATCAGACCAAGAATTTTCCAGTGAAATCTGGATATGGGTAGCCGATCGAGCCGGCCTGCGGCGTTGACAGAAACTGCCATGGTTGTCTCCGATGTCATAGAGCGCCTTGGCATCTGAATGGATGCCGAAACGCTTGCTTGTGGTGGAACGTCGAGGGTCGGCGATTGGCTCAGACAGCGCCGGTTTGGTGCAGGTCGTGAATGTGAGCTTCCGAGTACCCGAGCTCCTGCAAGATCGCGTCCGTGTGTTGGCCAAGCGCGGGTACCGGGTCCATGCGGGGGCCATCTTCATGCCCGAGGCCGGGGGGATAGAGAGCGGGGATTTCCCCGGCCGGCGTCGCTACTCGGGTCCAGCGCTTTCTCGCGGCAAGTTGCTCGTGAGCCCAGACGGCTTGCATATCGTTCATTTGCGCATTTGCAATGCTGGCCTCGTCGAGACGCTCGATGACCTGTCGTGCTGTCAGAGAAGAGAACGCTTGATCGATCAGATGACCGAGTTCGACGCGGTTTTCGACGCGACGGCTGTTCGAACAGAAACGGGTGTCGGCGGCCAGGTCCGGCCTCTGGATCACGGCTTCACAGAAGCGCTTCCATTCCCGCTCGTTCTGGAGGCCGAGCATTACGGTCTTGCCGTCGCCGGCCTTGAACGGGCCGTAAGGATAGATCGTCGCGTGCGAGGCACCCGCGCGTTTGGGAGGCGTCTGGTCGTCGATCGCGTAGTACAACGGGTAGCTCATCCACTCGACCATGCTTTCCAGCATCGATACATCGATGCGTCGGCCGCGCCCCGTCTTTCCGCGCTCGATGAGCGCTGCGAGGATGTTGGTGTAGGCGTACATGCCTGCCGCGATATCGGCGATCGAACAGCCGGCCTTCGCTGGCTCACCAACTGACCCCGTAATGCTGAGAAAGCCCGACTCGCTCTGAATGAGGAGGTCGTAAGCCTTCTTGTCGCGGTAGGGGCCGTCGAGCCCATAGCCGGAGATGTCGCAGACGATCAGTTTCGGATAGCGGGCCTGCAGGGACTCGTAGTCGAGCCCGAGCCGCTGCGTGGCGCCGGGCGCGAGGTTCTGCACGAACACATCGGCGTCGGCCAGCAGCCCATGCACGACTTCCATCGCCTCGGGCCGCTTGACGTCGAGCGTGATGCTTTCCTTCGAGCGGTTAGTCCATACGAAGTGCGACGCGAGTCCGTGGACACGCTCGTCGTAGTTACGCGCAAAGTCGCCGGTGCCGGGGCGCTCGACCTTGATGACGCGGGCACCGAGATCCGCGAGTTGTCGCGTGCAGAACGGCGCCGCAATCGCGTGCTCGAACGTGATGACCTTGATGCCTTCGAGAGGGCGCATGATCGGAAAGTCCTCGTCAGAACGAACGGGGCAGACCGAGGATGTGCTCGGCGACATAGGAGAGAATCAGATTCGTCGAGATCGGCGCGACCTGATAGAGCCGCGTTTCGCGGAACTTGCGCTCGACGTCGTACTCGCAGGCAAAGCCAAAGCCGCCATGGAATTGCAGACAGGCATTCGCGGCTTCCCACGATGCGTCAGCGGCGAGCAGCTTTGCCATGTTGGCCTGCGCGCCGCACGGCTCGTGGGCATCGAAGCGGCGCGCTGCCTCGAAACGCATCAGGCTGGCCGCTTCGACATTGATGAACGAGCGCGCGATCGGGAACTGGACGCCCTGGTTCTGGCCGATCGGACGTCCGAATACGACACGATCCTTCACATACTGCGAGACCTTGTCGACGAACCAGTAACCATCGCCGATACATTCGGCTGCGATCAGCGTGCGTTCGGCGTTCAGGCCGTCGAGGATGTACTTGAAGCCTTTGCCTTCCTCGCCAATCAGGTTTTCGGCAGGAATCTCCAGATTGTCGAAGAAGAGTTCGTTGGTCTCGTGGTTGACCATGTTGGGGATCGGGCGCACGGTCATGCCTTTGCCGATCGCTTCATGCAGATCCACGATAAAGATGGACATGCCTTCGCTTTTCTTCGTCACGTCAGACAGCGGCGTGGTCCGTGCCAGCAGGATCATCAGGTCGGAGTGCTGGATGCGCGAGATCCAGACTTTCTGGCCATTGACCACGTAGCGGTCGCCTTTGCGCAACGCGGTTGTCTTGATCTTCGTCGTATCGGTGCCGGTGGTGGGCTCCGTTACGCCCATCGACTGCAGCCGCAGGTCGCCGGACGCGATCTTCGGCAGATAGAGCGCCTTTTGCTCGGCCGAGCCATGACGCAGCAACGTGCCCATGTTGTACATCTGGCCGTGGCATGCACCGGAGTTGCCGCCGCTGCGGTTGATTTCCTCCATGATCACCGACGCCTCGGTGAGACCGAGCCCCGAACCGCCGTACTCCTGCGGGATCAACGCCGCGAGCCAACCCGCCTTGGTGAGCGCGTCGACGAAGGCTTCCGGATAGCCGCGCTCTTCGTCGATCTTGCGAAAGTACTCGGCTGGAAACTGGCCGCACAGGTCGCGGATGGCTTCACGGATGTCCTGGAAAGGGTCGACTGCTACGTTCATGGTGTGAATTCCGATGGGTGATGGGTTGGGTCAAGCGATCACGGCGCGGGCGGACATCGTCAGGTAGCCCTCGTGGTCTTTGGCCCACAGGTCGATCGATTGGCCGTCGGCTGCGCGTCGGCCGCAAACGGCGAAGGGGTTGCCGAGGAAAGTCGGCCTCACGGCCTTGAACGCGTACTCCCGCACGATCGCCTCGGGGGCGAAGCGCCCGACGGTGTCGAGCAGCAGCGTGGCGATCAGCGGTCCGTGGACGACGAGATCGGGGTAGCCTTCGACCTCGCGCGCGTAGTCGCGGTCGTAGTGGATGCGATGACCGTTGAAGGTCAGCGCGGAATAGCGAAACAGCAGCACTTCGGTCGGCGCGATGATGCGTTCCCATTCGGCGCCCGAAGGCGCGAGCGTGGGTTTCGGCTGCGGCTGCCCGGGTTGGGCCGGTTCGCGATAGACGATGTCCTGCTCTTCGCGGATCACCGTGACGCCGCCCGTCCTGATTTCGTGCTCGACGGTTACGAATGCGAGTCGGCCGCTGCGGCCTTCCTTGTGTTCGACGGACATGACGCGCGACACGCGCTCGGCGCTCGAACCGATGGGGAGCGCAGCGTTGAAGCTGATCCGGCCGCCCGCGGCCATGCGCCGCGGCAGCCCGAGATCGGGGAGGAACCCGCCTTTTTGCGGATGCCCGTCGCTTCCCAATTCGGCTTGCGGCGCAGCCGTCCAGAAATAGAGCCAGTGCCAGATCGGCGGCAGCGGGTCGCCGCTAAGGGGCGCTTCGCGACAGTCGAGTGTGGCGCTGAGCGCGGCAGCCGGGGCGGGAGAAATGATGTCCGCGACGGTCTGAACCGGCTGCGAATGAGGAGCGGGCGAGGGAACATTCATGGAGGTCGTCTCCAGCGCCACGTGGGTCGGCGCTTTCGAATTGGAATGAGACGACTCTAGGTGAATGATCCGTACTCTGGAAATATCGATTGAATGTGCGGGGCATAAGCGTATCCTATGGCTCTTCGTTTTCCGCAGGCTCCGGTCATGGACATACGCCAGCTCCGCTACTTCGTGAACATCGTCGATTATGGAAGCCTTGGCAAAGCTGCGGAAAAGCTCTACGTCGCGCAGCCGTCACTGAGCCAGCAGATCGCGAAGCTGGAGGACGACGTCGGTGTTCCTCTGCTCATTCGCAGTTCGCAGGGCGTGAAGCCGACCGCCGCCGGGCAAGCGATGTATCGACATGCGCGTCTCGTCCTGCATCAGATGGAGCAACTGCGCCAGGAGGTTCGGGAGGGTGTCGGGGCGGAATCGGGAACGGTTGCGGTCGGGCTTCCCACTACCATGGCGTCTGTCCTGGCGATGCCGGTATTCGAGCGTGTCAGACAGCGTTATCCGGGCATCCGGTTGCAGTTCTTCGAAAGCATGAGCGGCTACCTGAACGAGTTGCTCGCCAATGGGCGCCTCGATCTTGCGATACTGTTCCGTGATACGAATACGCCGGGCATCAGTGCTCTGCCGGTGCTCGACGAAGACCTGCACGTGATGGGCGAGCCCGGCGGCGCGGTGACCGGACGCTCGCGCACGTGCGCGTTGTCGGCGCTGGCCGACGTACCGCTCGTAGCGCCTGGCGTGTCGAACGGATTGAGACTTCTGCTCGAGCGCACCTTCGCTCGCGAGCAAGTGCCGCTTAACATCATCGCGGACGTTGATTCACTCCCCATGTTGCTGTCAATCGCTCAGTCCGGAACGGCCTGCACGATTCTGCCTGCTTCGGCGCTCGCACTGCGGGCGCCGGCCGATCGTCCCAGGATGCGTCGCATCGTCGACTCGGTTATCCGTCGGCCAGCCAGCCTCTGCTGGCCGAACGCGCTTCCTGTTAGTTCCGCGTCGCTAGCGGTACGCGAGACGATCTGCGAACTGATTGCGGAGCTGTGTTCCCACGGTGTATGGACCGGAATCGAACTGCGCGACGCTTCGCCTTCTGCCGGCTGAGCAAGACACGAACGAACCGACATCACTCTCCCAACCAGCGCGCAGAAGGCCAGTCCCCGCGCTCGACCGCGATTTTCATTTCGTCTACCAGCAAAGCCGTTGCGCATCGCACCGCAATCGCCATGCGGCGCGTGTTGGGCAACGCCAGCGCGATGCGGCGCTGCAGTTCTGGATTGCACAACGGTGCCGTGCGCAAAAGTCCGCGCGTGACGTCTTCGTTCACGGCAATGGCGGGCAGGATGGTAAAGCCGTGCCCGCATGCCACGAGCGTCTTCTGCACGTCCATCGAATTCGTCTCTGCCGCCACATTCAGCGTGACGCCGGTATCACGGCAGGCCTGTTCAAGGAGGCTGCGAATGCCGTGTGGCGCGCTTGTCAGAATCATCGGCCACTGGCTCAGATCGGCAAACGGAACGGGGTGTGACGGCTCCAGTTCGGACGAAGGCGGGCCGACAACAAACAGACTTTCTTCGAGCAGGACCTGCGCCTGAATGGTGGGCGTTGTCTTGGGGTTGTACAGCAATGCGGCGTCGACTTCGCCCGATTCGAGCCACTTCTGCAGATGGCCCGCGTATCCGACGGTGATCCGCAGGCGGATCGCGGGATAACGGGCTTTGACGGCGCTCACAAGCGCACCCGCGAGCAGGCCCGACGTGCTCGGTAATAGACCGATCGTCGCGACGCCCGAAACCTGCGCGTCGTTCGGCTGGATTTCCGATCGCGCCCGATCGAGCTCCTGCAGAGCTCGCCGCGCGTATTCCACGAGAATCTCGCCGGCCTCGGTCAGCTCCATGCCATAGCGGCCGCGATCGAACAGCGCGGTGCCGATGTCCTCCTCGAGCAGCTTCAGATGTCGCGACACGGCCGGCTGCACGATATGCAGCGTCTCGGCAGCACGGGTCACGCTACCCGTCTCCGCGACGGCGAGGAGCGCTCGCAGTTGCTTGATGTCCATTTGGGCTATCCAGGGTCATTCCATGCCGATTCGTGATTCCTGAATCACAAATCTCTATTTCATGGTGTCTCGTATCTAATTCTATGATGTGCTCATCCACTTTGCTAAGGAGCAAATCGAATGAGCACCGCAACGGGACAAGCGCCGGCGTGGCAGGAGTCCATTTTTTCGGTCCTGAAGGCGGGCGGCGTACGGCAGGTCGCGTACGTACCGGACGCAGGGCATTCGCACGTGATTCGGCGCGCGAAGGACGACCCGGAAATCGAAGACGTCGTGCTGACCACCGAGGAAGAGGGCGTCGCCCTCGTCAGCGGTGCCTGGCTAGGCGGGCAGCGGGCCGCGCTGCTGATGCAAAGCAGCGGCGTCGGCAACTGCGTGAACATGTTCTCGCTGCTGCAAAGCTGCCGCTTCCCGTTCTTCACGCTCGTCACCATGCGCGGCGAGTATGCCGAGTTCAATCCGTGGCAGGGACCGATGGGCAAGACGACGCAAGCCGCACTCGAATTGATGGGCATCACGGTGCTGCGCGCGGACCGTCCGGAAGACGTCGAGGAAATCGTCAGCGCGGGTTTCGATGCCGCATTTGAAGCAGGGGAGCAGGTCGCTGTGCTGCTGTCGCAAAGCCTTATCGGCCGCAAGAAGTGGGAGAGAAAGTAATGAGCGAGCAGAACAGGACGGCGGTGATCGATCGCCGCACATTCGTGGCCCAATTGCTGGCGGGGGTGCCAAACGCCCTGGTCGTGAGCGGGCTGGGTTCGCCGTCGTATGACGTCTTCGCTGCTGGGGACCGCGTCGGCAATTTCTATCTCTGGGGTGCGATGGGAGGGGCGGCGGCACTGGGCCTCGGGCTTGCGCTGGCACAGCCGGAGAGGCCAGTACTGGTTGTCACCGGCGATGGCGAGCAACTGATGGGCATTGGCGCGCTCGGCACCATTGGCGCCAAGCAACCCAAGAACCTGACGATCGTCGTTCTCGACAATGGTCACTATGGCGAGACTGGCATGCAACAAAGTCACTCGAGCCTGGGTACCGACCTCGTCGCGGTATCGAAGGGTTTCGGTCTCGCCGATTCGTTCGCCGTGTGGCACGAAGCGGACTATGCGCAAATCGTCGAGCGCGTGAATGCCCGTCGGGGGACGACATTCGCGCAGGTCCATATCCGGGCTGACGAACCGCCGCGTGCGCTGCCTGCGCGCGATGGCGTGTACATCAAGAACCGCTTCCGGGCCGGGCTCGGTTTCCAGCCATTCTGATTGTCCCGGGCGAGACCGACATGCAGCGCTACTCACTCTATATCGACGGCAAGCGGTGCGAATCCGCGAGCGGTCAATGGTTCAACAGCGATAACCCGTTCACCGGTGCGCCGTGGGCGCAGATCGCGCGCGGCAACGAGTCCGACGTGGACCGCGCAGTTCACGCCGCGCATCGCGCTTTCAGCTCGGGTGCGTGGAAGGATTTGACACCCAGTGCCCGGGGGCTGCTGTTGTGCCGGCTCGCCGACCGCATTGCCGAGCATGCTTCCCGCCTTGCAGAAATTGAAGTGCGCGACAACGGCAAGCTGTTCGCCGAGATGCATGCGCAACTGCAGTATCTGCCGCAGTGGTTTCGGTATTACGGCGGTCTTGCCGACAAGATCCAGGGCGACGTCATTCCGCTCGACAAGAAAGGGTTCTTCAACTTCACGCGTCGCGAGCCGCTGGGCGTGGTGGCGATCATCACGCCGTGGAACTCGCCGTTGATGCTTCTCACCTGGAAGCTCGCGCCGGCGCTGGCGGCCGGCTGCACGGTGGTGATCAAGCCGTCCGAATTCACCTCGTCCTCCACGCTCGAATGGGTCGAACTGCTCGACGAGGTGGGCTTTCCGCCGGGCGTCGTCAACGTCGTGACGGGATTCGGCAATGAGGCCGGGAGCGCACTCGTATCGCATCCGCTCGTCCGTAAGATCACATTTACGGGGGCGGACTCGACTGGGCGGCGAATCAATGAACAGGCCGCCCGTGACTTCAAGCATGTCGGTCTAGAGTTGGGTGGCAAGTCACCGAATATCGTTTTCGACGATGCGAAGCTAGAGGATGCCGTGAACGGAGCGGTCTCGGGTATTTTTGCGGCGACCGGGCAGACCTGCATTGCTGGTTCGCGACTGCTCGTTCAGTCCGGCGTCTACGATGAGGTCGTCGAGCGCGTCGTGGCACTTGCGAAAACGGCACGCATGGGCGACCCGATGCACGCGGATACCCAAGTCGGGCCGATCACGACGCCGCCTCAATACGAGAAGGTGTTGAACTACATCGACATCGCCCAGGAGGAGGGCGCCAGTCTCGCGTTGGGCGGCAAGGCCGCAACACGGGAGGAGTGCGGGGCGGGGTGGTTCGTCGAGCCGACCATCTTTACCGGCGTGACGAACGACATGCGCATCGCGCAGGAGGAAGTGTTCGGTCCGGTGTTGTCGGTCATTCGCTTCGACACGGAGGAGGAAGCGGTCGCGATCGCGAACGACGTGCGCTTCGGGCTGGGTGCCGGCGTCTGGACGAGCGATATCGGCCGTGCCTTCAGGATGGCCGAGCGCGTCGAGTCAGGCACGGTATGGGTGAACACATACCGGGCGGTGAGCTATCTGTCTCCGTTCGGAGGCTACAAAGACTCAGGCCTCGGGCGCGAGAACGGCATCGACGCGATCAACGAATACCTGCAGACGAAGAGCGTCTGGATCAATACCGGTGCCCCCACCGGCAACCCATTCGTGCTTCGATAACGCAGATCCACCTGGTCGGGCGCGACGTGTTTTCGCCCGACCGATAACCCGAATCCCTATTTCCAAGGCGGCGCCAGACCGCCAGCGGAGCCCTTGTGGGCGTTGCATGGGACTGCCCTAAGCGCTAAAGCGCTAAGGCCAGCCGACATGGAGACACATATGAAAGCCAATGCTCTGGCATCGGATGCGATGCCAACGGCTGCCGACACGCGTCGAATGATTCGGGCGATCGTCGGGGCCTCGGCCGGCAACATGGTCGAATGGTTCGATTTTTTTATCTATTCGTTCTGCTCGCTTTATTTCGCGCATGCATTTTTCCCTTCCGGTAACAGGACGACGGAATTGCTGAACACCGCGGGGGTGTTCGCAACCGGCTTCTTGATGCGCCCCGTGGGCGGCTGGTTTTTCGGCCGGCTTGCGGACCGGCATGGCCGGCGCAAGGCGATGTTGATGTCGGTGCTGATGATGTGCGGCGGCTCGCTTGCCATAGCGATATTGCCGACCTATGCGCAGATCGGCGCAGCGGCGCCTCTGTTGCTGCTGGCCGCACGCTGTGTGCAGGGCCTTTCCGTCGGCGGCGAATACGGCACGAGCGCAACGTATATGAGTGAGATCGCGCAGTCGGGGCGTCGCGGGTTCTTCGCGTCCTTTCAGTACGTCACCGTGATCTCCGGGCAGATCGCTGCGCTCATCGTGGTCGTTCTGTTGCAACAGTTCCTCTCGCATGACGAGCTGGTGTCATGGGGCTGGCGGATACCTTTTGCGTTAGGTGCGATTGGGGCGATCGTTGCTGTGTACCTGCGTCGTTCGCTCGAGGAGACGACGACGGCGCGCAACCGGCACAACGCTGAAGCCGGAACCCTCTCGGGACTCTTCGCGCACAAGCGGGCCGTGGCGACCGTGATCGGCTTTACGGCGGGTGGTTCGCTGGCGTTCTACACGTTCACGACGTACATGCAAAAGTATCTGGTCAACAGCGCGGGTATGTCTGCGAAGACGGCCAGCGGCATGATGACAGTGGCGTTGATCGTGTACATGCTCATGCAGCCGCTCTTCGGTGCGTTGTCGGACCGTATCGGCAGAAAACGTTCGATGATCCTTTTCGGCGTACTGGCGACGTTCGGTACCGTTCCATTTCTCAATGCGCTCAGGACTGTCACCAATCCCTACATCGCGTTCGCCTTGATCGTCGTCGCGCTTGCCGTACTGAGCCTGTACACATCGATCAGCGGTTTGATCAAGGCCGAGTTGTTTCCTCCCGAGGTGCGCGCGCTCGGTGTCGGGTTGCCCTATGCGCTTGCCAACGCTGTGTTTGGCGGATCGGCCGAATACGCCGCCTTGTCCCTGAAGGCACAAGGCGTCGAGTCGATGTTCTTCTGGTACGTCACCGCCTTGTGCGCCATCGTCACGGTCGTGTCATTTGTGATGAGTGACCCCGCCACCGAAGGTTATCTACGCAAGTAAGGCTTTCGATTGACCTTCCTTCGGCGTCGATGAGCTGATTTAAACCGCCTCCCACATCTGGCAGGCGAGCGTCTGGAACGCTCGAGCGCTGGGGCTCAGACTTCGCGCCTTGCGCCAAATCATGTTCAGGTTGCGCTCGATCTTCAGGTCCGCGACGGGCAACTGCACGAGCGCACCCGATGCGATTTCTTCGCCGACCGCGTGGCGTGAGACCCAGGAAACGGCGTGTCCGAGCCGCACGAGTCGTTTGATGGCCTCGGGACTGCCGACCGACAACTTCGGCGCCAACTCGATCGCATGCTTTGCATGTGCCTGTTCGACGGCCGTGCGCGTTCCCGAGCCGGGTTCGCGCAGTATCAGGCCGGCTTCAGCCACCTTGGCCGCCGTCAACCGGCGCACGCGCGCAAGCGGGTGCGAAGGAGCGGCCACCGCAATCAGTTCGTCGCGGCCGATCAAGATTGAGTCGAAGGCACCGTCGTCATATGGCCCCTCGATGAGCCCGATCTGGCGCTGGTGAGCGAGTACGGTCTCTTCGACGTGCTCGGTGTTCGTGACGGCCACCTCGACGTCGATGCCTGGATAGAGGCGGTGGAATTCGTCGAGCACGGTCGGCAGCAGGTAAGCGCCGATCGTGCGGCTGGTCGCGAGCCCGAGATGTCCGCGTGTCAGTCCGGCAAATTCGCCAACCGCGATCTCCGCCGCGTCGGCGAGACCGAAAATCTGCGCCGCATGGTCTGCAAGCAATCGGCCCGCTTCCGTGGGCTGCATGCCGCGCGGCAAACGGTCGAACAACGGTACGCCCAAACGGTCCTCGAGTTCGCGGATTTCCCGGGTGAGTGCGGGCTGGCTGACGTGCAGTCGTTCCGACGCACCGGTGACGCTACCCGTTTCCACCACTGCGAAGAAAGCAGCCAGATGCGTAAAGTTCATGATCGACATTCCATATCAATTTCATATTGCAAGAATATCAAATATGTATTTTTAGTATATGACGCACCAGCCTACATTGCAGTCATCCGATGCGCTCTAGATGGAGATGACCATGACCAGGAACCGATATGTGCGCACGCCTGGTGCGGCGGTGCAAGGCTTGACAGACAGGATTCGCCAGTTCACGCCGAACTGGTTCGCAGTGACGATGGGCAACGGGATCGTGTTCCTCATGCTCAACGCGCTACCCGTACATTTCAGCGGACAAAGGACATTCGCCGAGGCGCTGTGGTGTGTGGATATCGTGCTCTATGCCGTGTTTGCGGCGATGTTCGCGGCCCGCTGCGTTTTCTATCCGGAAACGATCAGGCCGCTGCTGCACCATCCGCTGCAGTCGATGTTCCTCGGCGCCCTGCCGATGGGCCTAGCTCCGATCATCAACGGCATCGTACTGTTCGCCGGTCACGATTCCGGCGCAGCTACGCTCGCTTTCGAACTTTGGTGCATCGACGCAGTGGCGGCGGTCGTCGTCGCGGTCGGCGTACCGTATCTGATGTTCACCGAGCAGAGCCATGCATTCGAGCGTCTGAGCGCGGTGCTCCTGCTGCCGATCGTCGCGCCCGAAGTGGCGGCGTCGAGCGCTGCCACGCTTGCGCCGCATCTGGACGTGGCAACGGCTCGCTTCGCGATTGGTGCGGGCTATGCGCTGTGGGCGATCTCCGTGCCGCTCGCGTTTTCCGTGCTGACCATCGTGTTTTTCCGGCTTCTCATTCACAAGCTGCCGCATCGCGACCTAGCTCCGTCGAGCTGGCTGACGCTGGGTCCGATCGGCACTGGCGCACTGGGGCTCCTCACGCTTGGCCAGGCGGCACCTCTCGCGTTTGCCGGCACTCCGCTCGCGAGCGTCGCACTCCTCGCACGTGACCTCGGCGTGCTCGGAGGGCTGCTGCTCTGGGGTGCGGGCCTTTGGTGGCTCCTTACCGCCATCTTCTTCACGCTGCGCTATCGCGCCGAGGGGCTGCCGTTCAACCTCGGCTGGTGGGGATTCACGTTCCCGCTCGGCGTCTTCACGCTCGCCACGCTGGGGCTTTATCGGGTGACGGGATTTGCCGGCTTCGCCGCGATCGGCTTCGCGCTTGCGATGCTGCTGGGCGGGCTATGGCTGGTGGTGCTGTCGAAAACGCTGCGTGCACTCGCGGGTGGCCAACTGTTCCATGCGCCGTGCCTTGTCCCGGCGCACTAGGCGCATGACCACGAGGGCGCGGCCAATGAGACATCGGCGCCGCGCCTCCAGAGCGCCCGACGTTAATGCCAGGCCCGCCGCAGGCGGAGTTCAGCAGCTGCGTCAGGGCAAATCGTTTGAATCACATCACCACTCTTTAGGAGAGTCATCGTGTTGAAACCTGTTAAGCCTGTCAAACGTGTGGCCGTTACCGGTGCGGCTGGACAGATTGCCTATTCGCTGCTGTTTCGGGTCGCACGCGGCGATCTGCTCGGCGACGACCAGCCCGTGATCCTGCAATTGCTCGAACTTCCGCAGGCACTCGATGCGCTGCGCGGCGTCGTGATGGAGCTTGAAGATTGCGCGTTTCCGCTGCTGCAATCGGTCGAGATCAGCGATGACCCGCGCGTCGCGTTCCGCGATGTCGACTATGCGCTGCTGGTGGGCTCGCGTCCCCGTACGAAAGGCATGGAGCGGCGCGATCTGCTCGCCGCGAACGCGGCCATCTTCCGCACCCAGGGACAGGCGCTCAACGATGTCGCAAGCCGCGACGTGAAGGTGCTCGTCGTCGGCAACCCCGCGAACACGAACGCGCTGATTACCCGCCGCTTCGCGCCTGAACTGCCGGCTGACGCGATCACGGCGATGATCCGGCTCGATCACAATCGCGCCGTATCGAAGCTGGCTGCGCGCTGTGGCGTGCCCGTCGCATCGGTGAACCGCATGGTCGTATGGGGCAACCACTCACCGACGATGTACCCCGATTACCGCTACGCGCAGATCGGTCAAGACTCGGCACGCGCGCTGCTTGCCGACGAGCGCTGGAACCGTGACGTATTCATCCCCGAAGTGGCGCGGCGAGGCACGGCAATCATCGAAGCGCGCGGCGCGTCATCGGCCGCCTCGGCGGCGAATGCGGCCATCGACCAGATGCGGGACTGGGTGTATGGAAGCGCCGGCCAATGGGTGTCGATGAGCGTGCCTTCGGACGGTTCCTACGGGATTCCGGAAGGTCTGATGTTCGGCGTGCCTGTCATCTGCCGCAACGGGGCGTTCGAGCGGGTGACCGGGCTCGAGATCGATGCGCTTTCGCGCGAGCGTATCGATGCTTCGGTGCGGGAATTGATGGAAGAGGCCGATGCCGTCGACGCATTGTTCTCGGCCGGGGCGAGGTGAATTGAAGGCTGAGCCGCAGACTGCTCGGAGTTTTCTGTTTGATTGCTGCATGCCCACACGGGTGTGCAGCAGAGCTACATTTTAAGGAGTACTACCATGTGTGACCTTTACCGTGTGGTCCGGCTCTGCGCCGCGTTGGGTTTCGGCGTTGCGTTGATTGTCAGCACACCATCCCATTCGGCGGAACCTATTCATGTGTATGGTCCCGGCGGCCCCGCACCAGCCATGAAGGCCGCCGCCGTGGAGTTTGCGAAGAAAACGGGTATCGAAGTCGACGTGACTGCGGGCCCGACCCCGCAGTGGGCCGATGCGGCCCACGCCAACGCCGACCTGATTTACTCCGGCTCCGAAGACATGATGTCCGGATTCGTTGCAAAGTTCGGTGACGAATTGGACGCCAATAGCGCGGAACCACTTTACTTGCGTCCAGCCGTCATCCTCGTGCGACCCGGCAATCCGCACCACATTCGCGGCATTGTCGACCTATGGCGCGGTGATGCGCATGTCATGGTGGTAGACGGCTCGGGCCAGAACGGCCTCTGGGAGGATCTCGTCGGCAGGGATGGCGACATCCGGCAGGTTAGGGCGTTAAGACGCAACATTGTCGCGTTCGCACCGAACACAGCCGAAGCGCTCAAGCGTTGGAACAGCGATCCGTCTGTCGATGCGTGGATCGTCTACAACATTTGGGCCGTTGCTCATCCTGGGATTGCGGACATAGTGCCGGTCGAGTCGCGTTACCGCCTCTATCGCGACTGCGGTGTCGTGCTGACGCAGCGCGGAACAGGGAACGCCGACGCTCATCGATTCGTGGAGTTTCTCGAGAGCCCCGAAGGTTTGCGGATTTTCCGGCAATACGGCTGGACCGACCGGTCCCAGGGGCCTCAGTGACGCTTGTTATCGGTGGTCTTCGACACCGGGTTGGGTCCTACGCTTGTCGGCGACATGCCGTAGCACATACGGCTCGCCACGCAGGTTTATGAACATCCCGTCGAGGCGTTACAGCTTCAAACCACTTTTCAGAAAATCGTTCCCGCGGCCGATGATCGCCGTCGAGGTTGGTCACCGTGCCCGCCGTGCCGGGAGCCCGGAGCGGCTAGCTGGGGGCGCCAACGACGCGTTGATTGTTGGCGGATGAGTGCGCGCGATTGCCTCCGCGGCCTGTAGGCACACCCACGTTGATTTAATTGTCTTCTTGAGCGGACCACCGTTCCGAGAGCGTCGTGGTCTAACGCGACGCGTCACTGCTTTCGGGTTGCTGGCCTATCTGATTGTCAGCAAATTAGCCGTTGAGGACGACTGTCCGAAACTGGCCGATAACACCAGTTCGAAGAACGTTCTACAGAGCTGCCGTTGTACTCAACAACGGCAGGTTTCCGGCGGTCGGGATGAACGCGTTCTGCCGGCCAGGAAGAGTCATTCGTCGCGGTCGACATTTGGACACTCATGCGACCGCTACGCTCCATCAACGGTCATGCGATCAACGATGATTCAAGTCGCATCATCGGCCTTAGCGGACATTAGGGTGGGTTGGGCTCTACCTCAGCAATGTCCCAACGACGACTCAAAAGAAGATTTCGGTAAGCAATCAATAAACAACGCCGCTCATGTTGCGATTGCGACGACAACAAACGATTCGTAACCTGACCACCTGTCAGATCAAGTCCAGGCTAATACCCCTTTGAGGTGTTGGATAAGGTCACCAGGTCAGCCCGCTGTCACCCTGCATTGCCGCGCATCGATCGGCGGCATCGCGCCGACCCCCGGCCATCGCGATAGGCATACAGCACCTGTGGGCGACCGTCGCCTAACCACAACTGCAGTCACTGCACCTGCTGCGGCTCACCGCCGTCGACCTCGGGACCTGCTCAGCCTATCTTCTCCATGATCGAGACGAGCTTTTTCGCGTAATGCGGATCGGTCGCGTAGCCTGCGCGCTGCATGCCGTTCGCAAAGCCGTTCGCGTCCAGCGAGGCGTTCAGTACCTGCGCGTAGCGCGGATTCGCCCTCAGCATGCTCGCGTAATCGTTCATCGCTTCCTCGTACGAATCGTAGGAGCGGAATATCTGGACGACGCGGTGCGGCTTGCCGCTTACATACTCGGTCGTGACGGTCGAAACTGTCTCGCCGGTCCAGTCTTTGGTGGCCTTGATGCCGAACACGTTGTGGCTCGTCGTGCCGTCCGCCTTCATGATCTCGTTCTTGCCCCAGCCTGATTCGAGTGCGGCCTGGCCGATGATGAAGCGCGCCGGAATGCCGGTTGCCGCACTCGCGGCCTGCGCGGGTGCAGCCAGCTGGTCGAAATCATTGCCGCCGCCACCATGTTCTGCGCCGCTGCCATGTTTCGCAAGCGCAGATGTAGACAGGACTGCCAGAAAGATAAAAGTCAGAATCCCTTTCATGATTGCCTTCGGTTGTGCGGACTTTCCGCGTGCACGCGGCGTGCTGCGTTCGCCAGCTATGCGTGGTAGGCGGTATGTATGATCGACAAGGACCAAGCACTCAAATGTCGCGAAGGCTTGCCAGCTAAATAGCTGTCGGAGGGTCAACGCGATCACGCGCCATCGCCCGCATCCGCGAGCGCTCGGGTTTGGCGACAGAACGGCTGCCGCCAAACTGTCCTGTCAGCAACCAGATCGGCCGCCTTGGGTAATTAGGAATCCGAACACATGCACCTGGACTCCAGCCTTGAGAGCGCACATCAGTCACCCTACGCGTCGTCCTATCGGACTGGCGATCAGATATCTAATCGACCGTTACTGCTCTCATCCGTGGTGGTGAAACGGCGTACTCAATGTGCTGAGGCGTTCACCTGTTCTCCTCGTCGCCACCAATTTTCGGCCTGTTGGAATTGCCGGCGGTTGCGCTCCTGCATGTCGGCGCTGGCCGGGTAGTGAGAGTTGCTGCCAGGTATGACGCCCGCTTCTCTCGCCTTTACCAGCTCTGCGTAGACCTGCGCCCGAGTTTTGACTTGAACTGCTGTCCCCGTGCCAACTGCAGTCCACGAGTCCTGTGCTGGGGCAGCGGGTGCCGCCTTCTCGGATGCACTGTTCACATCGACCTCTGCCGGTGACGGAAGAGATGCGGACGCCATATCGACAGGCGGGTGCCATGGCGGCGAAATATGCGGAGGAGAGGCAAACACGGATACGGACATTGAGAGGAGCAGAGCGGCGAAGAGTGAGCGATTGAGTAACGTAGTGCGTTTCATGGTTCGTTCCTTGATGACTTGAAAAACGTCGCGCAATGGCGCGCGACAGCGATGCGTGGTCTGCGCGCCGAGGCACGTTTCGACGCACCTCTTTGCGTCTGGGCCAGTCATCGCAACCTCGTGATGGCTGGGATGCTGACTGGTCGATGACCCCGGGCGGTGCCAGCTCTGCGAACGTGAGCATGGTCGCGGTCGTCGGACCCACCATCACCGAGGTCATGACGGCGTGTCTTTACCGGTCCGCTACGGTCGCCTGTCCGCGCGCCTGCCACGCCTGCTCGACCTGATGGAAGCGGACTCGGTTACGGGCGATCGTCTCGGCGCTGGGCGGGTAATCGTTCGTGTGAATGGGTACCAAGCCGGCTTCCTGGGCCTGAAGCAGCTCCGCGCGGACCTGTGCCCGAGTCTTGCCGGTAGCGGCGTTCCCGCCAGCGACGGCGTTGGCATCGGCCTCGAACGCGACTGTCGGTGCGGCATTCGCCGAAACGCGCTCGATGTTCGAAGTGCTCGAAGCATAGGGATAGACGGGGGCGCGGGAACCGCCGCCGGCGAAGGCCGTGAGGGATGCAGAAAGAAGCAGCGTCGCGATAACTGAACGGTTCAGCAGAGTGGTGAGTTTCATGATGAATTCCATAAGAAGCAGATGAGTAATGTCCTGCGCGGATGCGCATCGACGGCAATACAAGGCGGAACATGTCGAGCGGGCAACGCTCTGCCAGGAGGCGTTTCCGCCTAAGCGGAATACCCGCGATCAGCGGATTTCAGGAGTACCCGCAACGTCGCCGGGAGCCCGACGACAGGCGTGCGCGGGCGCCGCGCTCGCTCAGGCGACGTCGAGTTCGCCAGCAGCCAGCAACGAGTGGAATGTCAGCGCGTCCTCGCAGGACGGCTGCTGCGCCGATGCCGGACCTGGCACAAGGCGAGTGAAAATAGGATGGGAATGCCACGTAGGCCTCCGTACGGGCGAGTGGGAGCGCGTGCCGGCTTGCGCAGGGCACGACCAACATTCAGCCGTTAGGGGCTACGTGCGAAACACCTGGAACAGGATGCGGGGTGGGGGTGGCGCCGATATGAGGATCGGCTCGGAGCGCGTGAGGAGATGAGGCTGGACGGCCAGCGCGAAGATAGAGGTGTGTCCCCAGATCAGCGGCAGCCACACTAGGGGTGACGGGGCAGGCTGCTCCGCGTGATCCGGCTGGGCACTGTTGTCGCAGTGCGCGTGACAGGCTACGCCGGTTTGATGGCTGCGCAGATCGCCGTGATGGCTTGCGGAAATGATCGATGCGGTTGAGTCCGGCGAAGCGACGTGCGGGGCGTTCGTGCAGGCGTAAGCGGCGATCCACAGCTGACTGAAGATCAGCGCGAAAAGCACTGCAACAACGGTGAACACGCGTGTAACCGGGCGGCGCATGGTTTTCACTCAGACTAACCAGAGCACGATGGATGATGGAGCGGAGTATGAACATTCCCACAATCGGAATGTCAAGCGTCGTCGGCTAAATTTTTGTGCCGTCCCGCCTCCGAAGGATCCTTGACCTTCCCACCACGGGAAGGTCTAAATTGGATTCAGCTTGAACATGATCAAGCTCGGCATCGGGTTCGACACCACGGGACGCGCGCGAGGCGACCGCATGATCGGCCCTATATTTGCAAGGTATGTCATGAACATAGGACAAGCAGCAAGCGCCTCCGGCGTCTCCGCCAAAATGATCCGCTACTACGAGAGCATTGACCTGATACAGGTCGCCGGGCGGAGCGAGGGCGGATATCGGATTTATGGGCAGGATGACGTGCACGTATTGCGCTTCATACACCAGTCGCGCACGCTGGGATTCCCCATCGAGCAGATCCGCCTCCTGCTCGCGCTCTGGCGGGATCAGCACCGTGCGAGCGCTCAGGTCAAGGCGATCGCCGCACAACACATCGCTGAGCTCGATACGCGGATTGCGGAACTGGTTGAGATGCGAGACACGCTTGCGCATCTCGCGCGACATTGCGCGGGCGATCAGCGGCCGTCGTGCCCTATTCTGGATGAGATAGCCCGCGGTGATGGACCAAAGCTGGCGCGTCGAGAGTCACGTAAGCTGAAGACCGCCACATTGCAAGCGGACGACTGAGCAGGATTAGCGGGGATGTCCTTATCTATACGAGACTCGAGCGCAAGATCGTGAAGTGGTCAGTCAAATTGGTGCTGTGTTTCCTGATCGCGTGGCTGCCTCTGGCAGGTTTCGCGGCGCCAGCACGGCTTTGCGCTCAAGTTTCATCCCCGGTCCAGGCCTCGCACAATGCGGGACAGCACTCGGCGACCCGCGTGGCTGACATGCATGCCGACGGCTCGTCCTTGATGCAACATCAAACTGCCTGCCACGGCAGTGCCGATATGTTTTCTTGTAGCGTCTTCGCGGTTCCCGCGGAGATGTCCGTTCCCGGCGTAGCAGCGTTTTCGCCTGTCTACAACCTGCGTGATTCCCCGCTGTCCTCGCAGTTCATTCCAGACCTTCCGCAGCGCCCTCCACAAGTTCTGTAGCCCCCTCGTCGGTTCTACGTCGGAAGGCCGCGTCAGCGGTCCGTCGCGGCTCGCCCGCGAGGCTACATGCCGACTGACGTCGCCCCCGAACGAAGATTCGGACCCGACGTTCGGGAAACGGCCGCGGTGCCCCGCGATGCCGTCGATCACCCGACCATTGGTCTGCAGTGCACCACTTCAATTTTGAAAGAAGGACTTGATATGAAAACCCGACACTTTGCCGCCCCATTGCTCGCGCTCGTGCTTCTCGGAAGCAGCGGCTTGAGCATAGCCGCTGACTCGCAGACTCCAACCGGCACGCCTCAATCCGGGATGCACGAACAATCGATGATGCACGGCGGGATGATGGGCGATCACATGATGGCAGGTGGAATGATGAAAGACTGCTCGCTGATGGGACAACTGCCCCCAGGAAACGAAAAGCTCGCCATGCAGATGCATGGCGAAATGATGAAGGCGATGGGCGACATCATGCTCAAGTACGCCGACAAGATTCAGACACCACCGTCGAAATGACCAAACGGTCACCCGTCGGAATCCGATGGGACCCATTTCGAACACTTGAACTCAAGGAGTAAAACCATGAAATGCACGAAAACGATGCTTACCACGGGTGCCGTCATATTGGCCGCCCTGGTGCTTGCCTACGCGGCGCTGCCCCAGTTCCGAACGCTTGTGCTGAACGCGGGGCCGTTCCTGCTGTTCCTGCTGTGTCCACTGTCGATGATGTTCATGATGAACGGCATGAATTCGAACAGGGATCGTCAGGCCCCTTCCTCCGATGCGCCGCATGACCGCTTGCCCCAGATAGAGTCGCGTCCGAAGGAATGAGCGGCAATCACAGAGTGCCCCGTGGGCGAACGCGCGCCAGCGAGCGTTTGCCCACGGCATCCGTCGCCCGGCACCTCGTCGCGTCCCTGATCGGTGGCTCGCCGACGATCAGGGTGGCAGCGTCCGCGGTGTCGGGCGGCAAGCTTGACCTTCCCATCGCGGGAATGTCTATCTTCCACATAACGAGAAATCGGAGCAACGTGTGCCAGCGTGCCATTGACTTGTATCCAGGCCGCCGAGACAGCGATCGCCGGACGTGAACGGAACGGCTCGACTTATATTCCTTGATGGGGAGCAGCGTAAATGGATGAGCGATTCGACAGCAAGGTCGACTCCCAAGCGGGTCGCGAGGTACGCGCATCGAAGCTCAATGATGGTCCCGCTCCGTGCGCGCATTGCAATGCCGCCAAGGGAGGGGAACACGAGCAGGCCGATCATCGCGGGCGACCACACGTTCACAGGGAAAGCGCAGAAAGCGCGGCACCGGTAAGCGACCCAGTCTGCGGGATGATGGTCGCCAGGGACTCCCGATTCCAAAGCGAGTACGAGGGCAGCCGGTACTATTTCTGCAGCAAGTCGTGCCTGCAGAAATTCCAGGAGAGTCCAGGGCGATACGTCAGGCCACAGCTCGAGGAGCCGGCTGCACCAGCTTCCGGTAGCGCAACCTACACGTGTCCCATGCATCCCGAAATCCGGCAGGACCATCCCGGCCACTGCCCGAAATGCGGCATGACGCTTGAACCGCTAATGCCTGAACCCGGTGATGACGAAGATCCGGAGCTGGTGGATTTTCGCCGTCGTTTCTGGTCGACGTTGCCATTCTCGATTGCCACGTTCCTCTTGGCGATGATTGGTCATCGTGTCGGCTGGCTCCCCGCTTCGACCCAGAATTGGGTGGAACTGGTGCTGTCGGCGCCCGTTGTTTTGTGGGCTGGCTTGCCAATTTTTCGGCGGTTTGCGCAGTCGCTGCTCAATCGCAGTCCGAACATGTGGACGCTGATCGGGTTAGGCACGGCGGCGGCGTTTATCTATAGCCTGGTAGCAACGGCCGCCCCCGCTCTGTTTCCGTCCAGCTTGACGGTGGACCGCAAGGTCGGTGTCTATTTCGAGGCTGCGGCGGTGATCATGTCGCTGACACTGCTTGGACAGGTGCTGGAACTCAGGGCACGCTCGCAAACGTCAGCGGCTATCAGATTGTTGCTGGGGCTGGCCCCGAAATCTGCCAAACGGATTCGCGCCGATGGCACCGAGGAAGACGTGCCACTGTCCGATGTGCACGTCGGCGACATACTGCGAGTCCGGCCAGGTGAAAAAGTGCCGGTGGACGGCGTGGTGACCGACGGCGCAAGCACGCTCGACGAATCGATGATTACCGGCGAGTCGATGCCGGTTACGAAGCGCGCCGGCGATCATGTGATCGGCGCGACGTTGAACACGTCGGGCAGCTTGATCCTGCGCGCGGAGAACGTTGGATCGCAAACGGTGCTGGCGCAGATTGTCCAGCTGGTCGCGCAGGCGCAACGGTCCAAAGCGCCGATGCAGCGGATGGCTGACAAGGTTGCGGGCGTCTTCGTGTTGGCGGTGATCGCCGTTGCGCTCCTGACTTTCTTTGCCTGGGGCATCCTTGGACCTCAACCGAGTTGGGTCTTTGGTTTGATCAATGCGGTGGCGGTGCTGATCATTGCCTGCCCCTGTGCGATGGGACTCGCCACGCCGATGTCTATCATGGTGGCGAGTGGCAAGGGGGCCTTGAGCGGGGTGCTGTTCCGCGATGCGGCCGCGATAGAGAACCTGCGCCGAGTCGACACGCTGGTGGTCGACAAGACCGGGACGCTGACCGAAGGTCGACCTGTGTTTGAGCGGGCCATTGGCGTCAACGGTTACTCCGCGGATGAGGTCCTGCGGCTCGCCGCGAGTCTCGATCAAAGCAGCGAGCATCCGCTGGCTGCCACGCTCGTCGCTGCGGCGAACGAGCGTCGGCTTGCGCTAGAGCCGGTGAAGGACTTTGACGCGCTCGCCGGACTCGGCGTGCGTGGGATGAGTGACGGGAAAAAACTCGCACTGGGCAACACCGCCCTTATGAGCGAAGAACAGACGGACGCCGGGACGCTCGCGAGGGACGGGGATGCCCTGCGTGCCCAAGGCGCGAGCGTCATGTATCTGGCCGTCGACGGCACGCTTGCGGGACTGCTGGCGGTCTCCGACCCGATCAAGGCGAGCACGCCAGAGGCGCTGGCCGCCCTGCAGGAGGCGGACATTCGCGTCGTCATTGCGAGCGGCGACGGGATCGCCACCGTCAAAGCGGCGGCAACGAGGCTCAAGATCGGCGAGTTCCACGGCGAATTCAAGCCGGCCGACAAACTGGCGCTCGTGTCCCGGCTTCAGGACGAAGGTGCGGTAGTCGCGATGGCCGGGGACGGCATCAACGATGCGCCCGCGCTGGCGAAAGCGGATGTCGGGGTGGCCATGGGCACGGGGACCGACGTCGCGATGTCCAGCGCCCAGGTGACACTGGTGAAGGGCGATCTGCGTGGGATAGCACGGACGCGTGCGTTGTCCGAAGCTACCGTGCGCAACATGAAGCAGAATCTTGCATGGGCATTTGTCTATAACGCGCTAGGGGTGCCGCTGGCGGCCGGCGCGCTGTATCCGCTTACCGGCTGGTTGTTGTCGCCGATGATCGCGGCACTGGCGATGAGTCTGAGTTCGGCCTCGGTGATTGCCAACGCACTGCGGTTAAGAAGCGCGAGGATTTGAATAAAAATCGTAGGTACGGTGTTTACAGTGCACCAATGTCCGATTAGCTGGCGGGATCGTGCGATCCGTTTGGTCGCGCGGTCTACCGCAGCCTCGCACGAAGGAAATCGCGAACGCCCGCCCGAAATTTAGGTAAACTAGCGGCGCCATATTTGCTGCCATGAAACTTTTCCGGACCTTCATCCTCTTGCTGCTTTGTGCTGTGCTGCCCATCAGTGGGCTGGCAGCCAGCGGCATGGTTGGTGAATGCCCGATGCAACAGTCGATGGGCGTGGGCAACGGCGATGAAATGTCCGGCGCCATGCCCGACTGCGACTTGATGAAATCGTCGACTGGCGGCAAGGCCAAGGCCGTTTTCTGCAAGATGAGCGCCCAATGCCAAATCGGCTTCCAATATCTTCCGGTTGCCACCCTTGAGGTAACCCGTCCTGCTGGTCTGTCCAGCTCGGTCGTCTTCAACTACGCGCAATCGCTCTCCGACCGCGAGCCGGCCGGGCTCTGGCGACCTCCGCGAGCCATCTAATCCCTTGCTGACAGGTTCACCGCATTTGCGGTGAAGGTCGTCCTGCGTCCAGGACGTGGATTCCCAATTTCCCGTTGGGACTCCGCCGTTGGGGTTAGAACATGCCTTTCACTATCGGCACGCCACCATGCTGGCGTGCAGCACTGCGCGTGCGTTCACTTGTCGCCGCGTTGGCCTTCCTAAGCGTTGCCGTACACGCACAGGAAGTTCCCGTCACACTTGATGCGGCAATACAGGCTGCGACCGACAACTCTGCCGCCATTGGCGCGGCGCAGGCGTCGGTACGCGCGAGCTCGGAGGCTTCCGTCAAAGCAGGTCAACTGCCGGAGCCGGCGCTGTCGGCAGGCATTGACGATTTGCCCATCAACGGATCGCAGAGATTCACGATTGGCCAGAACATCTTGACGATGCGCCGCATTGGCATCGAGCAGGAATGGGTGTCCCGCGACAAGCGGCAACTGCGCTCGAACTTGGCGGACGAAGAGGTGAGCCGGGAACGCGCTGGATACCTGGGACAGCTGGCGAACGTTCGCCAGCAAACAGCCGTCGCCTGGCTGAATGCGATTTACGCGAAGCAAACCGTCTCGCTGCAGCAGGCACTGCTGGACCACATGAACCACGAACTCGCCGCGACGCAGGCTTCATATAAAGGCGCTAAGGCGACGGCCGCCGACGTGGTGCAAGCACAGTCGATGCTGGCCCAGACGCAAGACCAGCTGCTCAAGGCCCGACAGACCTTCCAAACCGCGCTGATCAGCCTGTCTCGCTGGACGACGGCGCCTGTCGCCGATGTGGCGGGCGACCCGCCCGCGCCCGAATCCTACGTGTCCTCTTTGCCGCCGGATCAACTGCGGCAAGTCCAGCCGACCCTCGTTGCAGCTGCCAAGGAGATCACCGTGGCCGATGCGGATACGGCGGTGGCCGACAGCAACCGCAGCCCGAACTGGACCTGGAACGTCTCTTACCTGCGGGGCGGCGACGCCTCGAATTTTGTATCAGTCGGGGTGCGCATTCCGCTTCCGCTCAACCGCAAAAATATCGAGGACCGTGACGTCGCCGAAAAAGGCGAACTGGCCACCAAGGCCCGCTTGATGTACCAAGACGCGCTTCTGCAGGTGCAAGCCGATATCCGCGCGGAGTCGGCAACGCTCGCGAGCGGTCGCGAACGCATTGCCAATCTGACCCAGTCGCTGTTGCCGGCGGCGGACCAGCGCGTACAACTTGCGGCCGCCGCGTACAAGGCCGGCACCGGATCGCTTGCCGACACGTTCGCGGCACGCCGCGCGCAAATCGACGCCGAGCTGCAAGTGCTCGACCTCAAGCGTGAGGTCTCTCAGACGTGGGCGCAGCTCGAATACCAGGTCGTGCCCGCCACGATGGCCGACGTTCAGTGAAGGAAACAACATGACAAGCAAAACACTGGTACGCCCGGCCCTGACCGTATTGGCCGCGGCGGCGTTACTCGCCATCGGCTATTTCGCCGGCACGCGATACGCCCCAGCAACTTCGGCGATGAGTCCGGCAAGCATGTCTGCACCCGCTTCCGCCTCCGGCGACAAGACCGACCAGAAGACCGGCCGCAAGGTGCTCTACTGGCACGACCCGATGGTGCCGAACCAGCACTTCGAAAAGCCGGGCAAATCGCCTTTCATGGACATGCAGCTCGAGCCCGTCTACGCGGACGAAGGCGGCGGCGCCACCGGTGTCAAGATCGATCCGGCTCTCCAGCAGAACCTCGGCATCCGCTATGCGACCGTCCGCCGAAAGGACACGACGGAAGGCTTCGACGCGGTCGGCACCACGCAATTCGACGAATCGCAGGCGTATGTCGTGCAATCGCGCGTCACGGGCTATATCGACCGCCTGTACGCGAGCGCGCCGATGCAGCACATCGCCAAGGGCGCGCCGATTGCGTCCCTCTTCGTGCCCGATTGGCTCGCGCCGCAAGAAGAGTATCTGTCGCTCAAGCGCGGCGGCATGGACCCAAGTTTGCTTGAAGCGTCGCGCGCACGGATGCGGGCCATGTCGATACCTGACGGCGTCATCGCCAGCCTCGACCGCACAGGAAAGGCGCAGACGCATGTCGTCCTGTCGTCGCCCGAAAGCGGCGTTGTGAGCGAATTGGACGTCAGGGACGGCGCCCAAGTGTTGCCCGGCCAGACGCTTGCGAAAGTCGCGGGTCTCTCGAAGCTCTGGCTCATCGTCGACATTCCCGAGGCGCTCGCGCTGAGCGTGAAGCCCGGCATGACCGTCGACGCAACGTTCTCGGGCGACCCGACCCAGCATTTCAGCGGACAGATCCGCGAAATCCTGCCCGGCATCAACACGACGAGCCGCACGCTGCAGGCGCGTCTGGAAATCGACAACACCGCTCAGAAGCTCACGCCCGGCATGCTGATGCGCGTGCGCGTCAGCGGACAGCAGGCCGTCTCGCGGCTGCTGGTTCCGTCGGAGGCGGTCATCACAACTGGAAAACGCTCCGTCGTCATCGTCAAGAACGCGAACGGCGGTCTGCAGCCCGTCGCGGTCACCGTCGGCAATGACGTGGGCAATGACACCGAAGTGCTGAGCGGCTTGAGCGATGGCGAAACGGTCGTCGCATCAGGCCAGTTCCTGATCGACTCGGAAGCCAGCCTGAAATCGGTGTTGCCGAGACTGGAGGGCGGCGCCGCGGACGCAGCGAGTGCGGCGTCCGCAACGTCGTCCCCCGCATCGTCCCCCACCTATGAGACCACTGGCAAGGTCGAAAATGTGAGCGCCGCGGATATCACGTTCTCGCACCAGCCGGTGCCGGCACTGGGCTGGCCCGCGATGACGATGTCGTTCAACAAGCCCGCGCCCGACGCGTTTCCAGACGTGAAGCCTGGTCAAACCGTGCATTTCGTATTTACGAAAGCGGATGGCGGCTACCTGCTGACCAAGGTCGAACCGGCGGGAGGTGCCCAATGATTGCGCGCGTCATTCGCTGGTCCATTCACAACCGGTTCCTGGTGCTGCTCGCGACCGTGCTCATCACGGCATGGGGCGTCTATTCATTGAAGGAGACACCGCTCGACGCCTTGCCGGACCTTTCCGATACACAGGTGATCATCAAGGCATCGTATCCGGGCAAGGCGCCCCAGGTGATCGAAGACCAGGTTACGTACCCGCTCACCACCACGTTGCTTGGGGTGCCGGGCGCGAAAACCATCCGCGCGTACTCGTCGTTCGGCGAGGCGTTCGTCTATGTGCTGTTCGACGACAAGACCGACCAGTACTGGGCCCGCTCGCGCGTGCTCGAATACCTCAACCAGGTGCAGAGCCGGCTGCCGGCGGGTGCGACGGTGTCGCTCGGACCGGACGCAACCGGCGTGGGCTGGGTGTACGAGTACGCACTGGTCGACAAGACCGGAAAGCACGACCTCGGGCAGCTGCGCGCGCTCAATGACTGGTTCCTCAAGTTCGAGCTCAAATCCGTGCCGGACGTATCGGAGGTGGCGAGCATCGGCGGCATGGTGCGCCAGTATCAGGTCGTGCTCGACCCGGACAAGCTGCGCGCGTACGGCATCACGCAGGCGCAGGTGGCCGACGCGCTGGGCAAAGCCAATCAGGAATCCGGAGGGTCGGTGGTCGAGCTCGCGGAGTCCGACTATGTCGTGCGCTCATCGGGCTATCTGCACTCGCCGGACGATTTCCGCAATGTCGTGCTGCGAACCAATGACGCCGGCACGCCGGTGCTGCTTGGCGATGTCGCCCGTATTCAGATCGGCCCGGAGGCGCGACGCGGCGTGGCCGAGCTCAACGGCGAAGGGGAGGTCGCGGGCGGCGTCGTGGTCATGCGCTCCGGCAAGAATGCGTTGACGACCATCGAAGCGGTCAAGGCCCGCCTGGCTGACTTGAAGCGCTCGCTGCCTCAAGGCGTCGAAGTCGTGACGACCTACGACCGTTCCGAACTCATCGAACGCTCGGTGGACAACCTGAAGGACAAGCTCATCGAGGAGTTCATCGTTGTCGCGATCGTGTGCGCCGTGTTCCTGTTTCATCTGCGCAGCGCGTTAGTCGCTGTTCTGTCGCTGCCGCTCGGCGTGCTGGCGGCCTTCATCGTGATGCGGTATCAGGGCGTCAATGCGAACCTGATGTCGCTGGGCGGCATTGCGATTGCGATCGGCGCCATGATCGACGCGGCCATCGTGATGATCGAAAACGCCCATAAGCACCTGGAGGCGTACGAGCATGCGCATCCCGACACGCCGATCACGACGCCGCAGCGATGGGAGCTGATTGCCGCGTCGGCGGCGGAGGTCGGGCCAGCGTTGTTCTTCTCGCTGCTCATCATCACGCTGTCGTTTATCCCGGTCTTTTCGCTGGAGGGACAGGAGGGCCGGCTGTTCGCGCCGCTGGCTTTCACGAAGACGTACACGATTGCCGCCGCTGCCGGCCTTTCGGTGACCCTCGTGCCGATACTGATGGGATACCTGATTCGCGGGCGCATCCCGCATGAGGCGTCCAATCCCATCAATCGCGTGCTGGTGCGTCTGTACCGGCCGTTGCTCGAAGCCACGCTGCGGCGTCCGTGGTTTGCCATCGGGCTGGCGGTGGTCGCGCTCGTGCTGACGGCATTTCCGATATCGCGGCTCGGCGGCGAGTTCCTGCCTCAGATCGACGAAGGCGATCTGCTTTACATGCCCACGGCGCTTCCCACCATTTCGGCGGACAAAGCGGCCGAGCTCCTGCAGCAGACCGACCGGCTCATCAAGACGGTGCCCGAGGTGGCCACGGTGTTCGGCAAGGCGGGCCAGGCCGAGACGGCCACCGACCCCGCTCCAGGCCTGGAGATGTTCGAAACGACGATCGTGTTCAAGCCACGCAGCCAGTGGCGGCCAGGCATGACACCGGAAAAGCTGAGGGACGAGCTCGACCGCACGGTGAAAGTGCCGGGGTTGTCGAACCTCTGGGTTCCGCCTATCCGCAACCGGCTGGACATGCTCTCCACCGGCATCAAGTCGCCGGTCGGCGTGAAAATTTCGGGCCCCGACCTCGCGCAGATCGACCGGATTGCCACGCAGGTCGAGACCGTGCTCAAAGGCGTGCCCGGTGTCTCCTCGGCACTCGCCGAGCGAGTGAACGGCGGCCGCTACATCAACGTGGACATCAACCGGCAGGCCGCTGCGCGCTACGGACTTTCTGTGACAGACATCCAGTCGGTCGTTTCGTCGGCGGTGGGAGGAGAAAATGTCGGCGAGGTCATTGCGGGCCGCGAACGTTTCCCCATCAACATCCGCTATCCGCGTGAGTACCGCGATTCGCTCGAACGGCTGCGTCAACTGCCCATTGTGACGGAGCGTGGCGCGCAGATCGAGCTGGGCAATGTCGCGGACATCCAGATCGACGACGGACCGCCATCGATCCGTAGCGAGAATGCGCGGCTCGCGGGCTTTGTTTACGTCGATATCCGGAACGTGGACCTCAAGACGGCCGTGAAGGCCATGCAACACGCCGTGGCCGAGAATGTCCAGCTGCCGCCCGGCTATTCGATTGCATGGTCGGGACAGTTCGAGTACCTCGAGCGCGCAGCGGCGAAGCTGCGCACGGTCGTCCCCGTGACGCTTGTCGTGATCTTCGTTCTGCTGTTTCTCACATTCAACTCCGCGGCTGACGCGCTGCTGCTGATGTCGACAGTGCCATTCGCGCTCGTGGGCGGCTTCTGGCTCATCTGGATCCTCGGGCACGCGGTATCCGTTGCGACATCGGTGGGCTTCATTGCGCTCGCGGGTGTCGCGGCCGAGTTCGGTGTTGTGATGCTGCTGTACTTGAAGGGTGCGCTCAACCGGCGGCTCGAGCTGGGTGAACCCATGACGGAAGCCACGCTGATCGATGCCATTCGCGAAGGCGCGGTGTTGCGCGTGCGCCCCAAGGCGATGACGGTTGCCGTGGTTCTCGCCGGCCTGATTCCCATCATGATCGGTCACGGCACCGGCTCGGAAGTGACGCAGCGCATTGCCGCACCGATGGTCGGCGGGATGGTGACCGCGCCACTCCTCTCGATGTTCGTCATTCCCGCCGCATGGCTGCTGCTGCAGCGCCGTCGCCTGCGCCAACGCAATCACGCACGGTTTCCCCAAGCAGTCCTGTCCGGCACAGAAGTGCCATCTACTCAAACTGGAGAAGTTCAATGAAGAAGTTGATTGTTGCGTCTGTCGCACTTGCAGCCTTGATCGCTGCGCCCGCGTTTGCGGGTGATGACATGGCCGGAATGAACATGTCCACGTCGGCGACCAAAGCGCTGTCGACTAGCGCGCTGACCGACGCGGAGGTCAAGAAAGTCGACGCGTCAACCGGCATGGTCACGCTGAAGCACGGGGCATTGGAGAACATCGGCATGGCGCCGATGACCATGGCGTACAAAGCGAAGGATGCCGCGATGGTCAAGCAGATTCACGAAGGCGACAAAGTGAAGGTGCGGGTCGAAAACGTCAACGGCACGCTGACCATCGTGAAGGTAGTCAAGCAGTCTTGATGCGGTACTGATACGGTGCTTGCAGGCTTACCGTGTACGGTGAGCCTGCAGCCCGGCTTGCATGGACTGAGGCGAGCTATGCAAACGACACCAATGACCGACCAGCGAGGCATCTGCCGTCTGACGGACACGCTCAATCGCGTGTTGCGCGTCGCACTAGGCTTGCTGTTCGTTCTGACATCACTGGCCGCCCACGCGGTGAACGAGTCCGACCTGCTGTCGCCTGAGCAGGCGTTCCCCTTGAAGGTCACGGTCAACGCGTCGCAACAGGTCGTGCTCGATTTCGACACACAACCAGGTTATTACCTGTACCGGGACAGGTTCAGCTTTGCGGCTGACGGTACACCGATAAAGCCGGACCAGATGCCGCCCGGTGAACTGAAAAATGACCCGACATTCGGGAGCGTCACCGTCTACCACGGCCCGGTGCAAATCCGCCTTCCTTTGGCTCGCCCCATAGCGACCAGCGTCGTGCTGTCCGTCACATCGCAGGGATGCGCGGACCTGGGTGTTTGCTATCCGCCGCAGACGCGAAGCTATCGTGTGGCGGCCGACGGCTCTGCCACATCCGTCGTAATAGGGAACAACGCTAGGGCCGGCATTGCGGAAATCCCGAGTATCGGCGGGAGCCGGTCGTCACCTGTGTCTGGAATCGACCTGCATCCTGCGAACGGTATTTCCTTGCCCGAATTGCTGGGCTTTCTGTTCGCCGGACTGCTGATAGCAGGCACGGTGTGCATGTACCCGCTCATCCCCATCGTCACGGCCGTCATCAGCGGCCGGGACCCGTTGTCCCTCAGGCGCGGCTTCGCGCTGTCGCTCGCGTACGTGCAAGGGCTTGCCATTACCTACGCGGTCGCCGGTACCGTTGCCGCGCTCATCGGCATCCCGCTAGTTGCCGTGACTCAAAAGCCATGGGTGTTGGCTGCGTTCGGTGTACTGATGGTGCTCTTCGCTCTGGGTATGTTCGGTGTATTTCGATTGCAAATGCCCGCCAGTTGGCAAACCAGAATTACAGAGTGGAGCAATCGCCTGCCGGGTGGGCGAGTTTTTCCGGTGTTCGCGATGGGCATGCTCTCCGCACTGATCGTCGGACCGTGTTCCACGCCCGTACTGGCAGGCGCGTTGCTCTACATCGCGAACAGTCATGACGTTCTCGGTGGAGCACTGGCGTTATACGTGATGGCCATAGGAATTGGCCTTCCGCTGCTGGTGATCGGGACCCTCGGCGCACACGCGCTGCCGAAGGTAGGACGGTGGATGGTCGCGATACAGAACGCGCTTGGCGTCATGCTGCTCGCTGCCGCGTTGTGGTTTGTCTATTCGCTATTGCCGAGCTGGTTGCTGATGATGCTGATTGCGCTCTTGCTAACCGGTTCCAGCATGATGCTCCGGGCGATTGACCCGCTACAGCCCGATGCACCCGCTATTTCCCGAGTGGGAAAGGCGCTCGGCGTATTGCTGCTAGTTGGGGGAGTCGCTGAATTCATTGGTGTTGCATCGGGCAACTTCGATGTCCTGGCACCGCTCGGTGGCGTGATGCACAGCTCATCGTCGACGGTCAGCAATGTGGACGCACATCCAACCTCGCGGTTTGAAGCGGTACGGTCGAATGCAGAACTGGATGAGGCGCTCAAGGCGGCAGTTGGCCAACCCGTGATTATCGACTTCTACGCAGACTGGTGCATCAGTTGCAAGGAGCTTGAACGCTTTACGTTTGCCGACTCACGCGTGGTCGCAGAGTTTGCTCACTGGAAGCTGCTGCGCATCGACGTGACGAAGAACACTGAGGAGGACACTGCGATGCTGCGGCGCTTTGGGCTTTTCGGGCCGCCGGCCTTGATCTTCTATGACAAGACCGGCCGGCAGCAGCCCGATGCCCAGCTCGCGGGTTTCGTTGGTGCCGATGCGTTCGTGACGCACCTCAAACGATGGAACAGGTAGGGCATGAAACCGTTGTCGAAAACGTCGTGCCTGGCCATGCAAGTCTGCCCGCAGTAGCGGTCTATTGACCGGAGAGAGGCTGTAATGAAACATCGCGACCATAAAAGGCAAACGGCGAGTAGGCACGGAGCGCTTGCGCCCATTGCCACGCCCGCAACCACTCATCGCCCCGATGGCAGGAGATGGCGTCTGCTGGTACTGCTAATTCTCGCGTTCGCAGTCTTCCCTGCGTTGTTCGCACTGTTTCCTCTCATTACGAGGCACCGGTTGCTCGGGCTTGTGACCGCGAAACCGGACATGCCCGCAGCGCCCAATCGTCAACCAGCGTGGCAGGTTGGGATGCTGCGCCCGGACGGCCTGCGCATCATTCCAAGCGGACGATCGGACGCGTCCCATGTTCTTGATCCCGAGCAATTCTCCGATGGGAACGTCAGGCACTCGTACTGGGTGGCGACCCAGATTCCGGCGGTACTGAACCAGCTTTACTGCTGGTGTGGCTGCGAAAACCGCGCTGAGCACCGTTCCAACCTGCAATGCTTCGAAGACGAGATGGCGGTTACCTGCGCGGTGTGCCAGGGGACTGCGGAAATCGCGTATCAGATGACGCAAAGCGGGGTTCGGGACGCCGGAAAAATCCAGGCCGCGGTCGATGCGAAATGGGCGCCAAAAGGGTGACCCAACGTTGACCTGGATGATATGGATAACCCTTTCACTCAGTCGATTTCAGGAGGAGATCATGGAAATCAGATGCGTTGTCGCCATCGTCAGGTCCGACGTGCTGGAGGCGCTCGAAAGGCGGCTCGGCGCGATTCACGTCCACGGTGTCACGGTCAGCAAGGTCAAAGGATTCGGCAAACACCCGAATCTGTTTTTAAATGACTGGACGACCGAGCACATCAAGATCGAGATCTTTACCCAGGAGCCGAATGTCGACGCGCTTATCAGGGAGATCACGGCCATCGCGCACACGGGTGCGGACGGCGTCATCGCTGTGCTCCCTGTCGAGAAGTTCCTCCGTATCAGCACCTCGTCCGAAGCAGCGCCTTAAGCCGCAAGCCAGACCCGGCGTCACTGACGAACTGATCCGGATGTTCAATCGATGATTGTGTAGGCCAGCGGCAACGGAGACTGAAATGTCACGACTGGAGGATGCAACGCGACGCGCCTTTCTGCGCTCGTCCACGATGTCCTGTCTTGTTGCGGCCGGCGTGTGCGGGCTTCTGACGCTGCGAGACGCCCGGTCGCAACCACGCGCCGCGAATCCGCAGTTCGTTCCAGACCTCGACGTTCAGTTGAGCGCGAGGGAAGACCACGTGCCGATCGTGCCTGGTCAACCCACTCGCGTCTGGCGTTACGATGGCAAGGTCGTGAAGGGCGATCCCGGCAGCCTCGCTTTTCTGTCGAACGGTTATCTACCCGTATTGCGCGTGCGGCGCGGACAGAAAGTGCGCATCGACTTCGCCAACCAGCTAGCTGAACCGACCATCATCCACTGGCACGGCCTGTACGTGCCAGCGTCAATGGATGGGCATCCGCGTGATGCGATCTCGACCGGCCAGCATTACGTCTACGAGTTCGAGGTCGTCAATCGGGCGGCGACTTACTGGTTCCATGCGCACCCAGATAGTCGTACCGGCGCGCAAATTTATTTCGGACAGGCGGGGGTGTTGATTGTCGACGACGATGAAGAGACGGCTCTGGGACTGCCGCAAGGCCCCTACGATATCCCGCTGATGATTCAGGACCGCTCGTTCGACGATCGGAACCAGTTCACGTATCTAGAGGATGGCAATGGGGGGATGATGGGAGAGACATCGTTACCGAGCGGAACATCATTCCCGGTCATGAAGGTCAGTGTCGACCGGCGCGCGAACACGAAGATGGAACTGCCGGCGCAACTCGCATCGCTGCCGGCGGTGCGCCCTCAGGATGCCATCAATGGCCGCAATCCGAGGGTGTTCGATATCACGATGGGCATGATGGTATGGGGCGTCAACGGACGTCGCTTCGAAATGGATGGAGTGACGAAAGCAGAGACGGTGCGACACGATAGCACCGAAATATGGGAATTCCGCAACGAGGAATCGATGATGCTGATGGCATCATGCGATGCACGTTCACGGACTGCAGTTCCGCGTGCTGGAGCGCAGTATCCAGCCGGACTTCAAGGCCGGTTACCGCACGCTGGCAGCGGGACTGATGGACGACAGGTGGAAAGATACCGTGTTGCTGATGCCCGGCGAGCGTATCCGCCTGCTGCTACGGTTCGCGAGCTACACGGGCCTGTTTCTCTACCATTGCCACATGCTGGAGCACGAAGATTCCGGATTGATGCGCAACTACCTGATCCAGGCGTAACGCAGGTCGTGTCCGGTATTGAACGCTACGGTCAAGCGAAGCACCAAACGTGAAAACAACTTGGAGTGAAGCCATGAAATCGTCTCGTCGCAGTTTCATGATCAGTGCTGTGGGACTTGCGTCATCGCTCGTCCTATCGCACGAATCGTCAGCCGACACGACCCTCGTGCAGGAGTCCGATGCGAACGCGCAAGCGCTCGGATACAGGACCGATGCGAGCAAGGTCGACCGCGCGAAGTACCCTAAATTTCAGGCAGGTCAGGCTTGTGCGAATTGCCAGTTTTTCCAGGGTAAAGCCGGTGATGCGACCGCCCCTTGCACGATCTTCGCGGGCAAGCAGGTCCACGCAACAGGCTGGTGTAGTGCGTACGTGAAGAGGGCGTGACCTGACGATGGTCTGGGCGTGTAAATCCACGAAACCTTGTGGTCACGGTGTGGGCAAATCCTGCGACGATGGTGATGAGGGTGATTCTGCCGGGGCGCGCCCGCTGCCGCGTTGCGGTGACGTCTCATCGGCCCTTCATTCGACGCAGAGCGTCATCGCACCTCGGCAATCAGCTCTATCTCGACGCAAGCACCCAGCGGAATCTGCGCCACGCCGAACGCGGAGCGTGCATGCTTGCCGCGTTCGCCAAAGACTTGCGCGAGCAGATCCGATGCGCCATTCGTCACCAGATGCTGGTCCGTGAAATCCTGCGTCGAATTCACCAGGCTCATCACCTTGATGATCCGCGCCACACGATTCAGGTCGCCCGTTTGCGCATGCAGCGTAGCGAGCAGGTCGATGGCCGTTGCCCGCGCCGCGGCCTTGCCGTCATCCGTCGAAAGAGTGTCGCCGAGTTTGCCGGCCCACACCTCGCCGTCCTTTTTGGCGATATGCCCGGACAGATAGATCGTATTTCCGGTTTGCACGCTCATGACGTAAGCGGCGGCCGGTGCGCTGACGGCGGGCAATTCAATCCCGAGTTCCTTCAGCGTTTCATAGACATTGGCTTGAGACATCTCATGTCCTCATGGGTTGAAGCGGCGTCGCTTTCTTTCGTGGCGACCCGCGGGGATGATGCGAAGGCGGATCACATGCGTGCTACGTCGATCACGGCATCGGCAAAGGCTTTCGGCGCCTCTTGCGGCAAATCGTGACCAATGCCGCCGTCGATATTCCGGTGCTGATACTTGCCGGTGAATTTCTTCGCGTAGGCCGCCGGATCGGGATGCGGCGCGCCGTTCGCGTCGCCTTCCATCGTGATCGTCGGGACCGTGATGACGGGCGCCGCTGCTAGACGCCTTTCCAGCACGTCGTATTGCGACTCGCCTTTCACGAGACCCAGCCGCCAACGATAGTTGTGAATCACGACCGCAACATGATCTGGATTCTTGAAGGCCTCTGCGGAGCGGTCAAAAGTTGCATCGTCGAAGTTCCATTTCGGCGACGCGAGCTGCCAGATGAGCTTCGAAAAATCATGCCGGTTGGCCTCGTAACCGAGCCGTCCGCGCTCCGTGGCGAAGTAAAACTGATACCACCACGCGAATTCGGCCTTCGGCGGCAGCGGCGCCTGGTTGGCTTGCTGGCTGCCAATCAGATAGCCGCTGACGGAAACCTGCCCCGCACAACGCTCCGGCCACAGCGCCGCGATGATGTTCGCCGTCCGTGCGCCCCAGTCGAAAGCGCCGAACACCGCCTTCTGGATCTTCAACGTATCCATCAACGCGATGATGTCGACCGCGACCACGGCCTGCTGGCCATTGCGCATCGTTTTGCCCGAAAGGAAACGCGTCGAGCCGTAGCCACGTAGATACGGAACGATGACCCGATAGCCCGCCGCGGCAAGCAACGGCGCGACTTCGACGAAGCTATGGATGTCGTAAGGCCAGCCGTGCAGCAGAATGGCGACGGGACCGTTCTCCGGCCCGACTTCCGCATAGCCCACGTTGAGCGTGCCCGCATTGATCTGTTTGATCTGGTCGAAGGACGCATTCGACGTCGCGCCATTCGTCGCAGCGACGCCTGGCGCAGGTTGATTCGACTGGGCGCGAACCAGCCCTGCCAGGCTCAATTCCATTGCGCCGATACCGACTGCCGCAGTCCGCAGAAAGCGGCGCCGTGAGTTGATCTGGTCCGACATGAGAATTCTCCTGCTAAGTGGATTTCATTCATGAGCGCGCTAGCTTGAATCGCGCCGATAGGCATGCAAAGTTCGCGTGGTCGAGTGTGTCGTCATGCGACGGCTGAGCGAATCTCGTCGAAGGAAGGCCCCTTCGGGCGCACCCGGATGTGCGGATCAAGACGCTGCCACGGCAGATCGGCTGGGTCCGCAGCCATCGGTCCGGGCGCTTTCGCGACAAGAATGGTCTCCGCAATCTCCTGAAAATCCGCACGGAAGTGAACGGAGCTCTTATTGACCAGAATTTTCATCTGCTCAGGTTCGATGCCCGCGACGCGATAGAGATTGCGATCGAAGATCTGCATCTTGATGCTGCTGACAGCGACTCGCACGCCGTCGATACGCAGGCACGCAACCGGTCCGAGTTCGCCCGTCATGCCGTTGAGCATCGGGCCGTCAAAGCGGAAGCGGCCATCGGAGAGATGCTCGACCTCGAACGTGCCTTTCAGCGGCTCATCGCCGGGCACGCCCGAGCGGCCCGCCAGCGCAAGCTCGACGCGCGCGCCGACACCGGCGCGATGCGCTGCGCCCGCTGCGTCCGCATCCCAGATCACACCGACGGCTGCATCGGTCGCGCCATGGCGCAGCAGCGCGCGCACCATGCCCATCGTATTCGAGTCTCCGCCCACGCCGGGGTTATCCTGCGTGTCGGCGATGATGACCGGCTTGTCGGCGTTCCGGCTGATCCGCATCGCTTCGATCACCGCTTCGTCGGGCGTGAGGAACGGCACTTCCCATGACGATTCCTCCGCGAGCATTCTGGCGTACAGCGTGTCGATCGCCTTCGTGAGCGCGTCGCTATCGAATCCGTAACCCCAGATCACCGGACCGCACTCGGGGAAGTCCGCAGCCGGAAAACCCGGCGCAAACGACAGCGACACGATCGTATCGCGCTCGAGCGATGCCAGTGCGGTGTACATGTCATGGGCGGGCGCAATCAGCGTGCACATGGCGTTCACCGGAATCAGAAATGGAATGCGCCGGACGACGCGCGTGAATTTGCGTTTCTCGGCGATCAGCCTGTCGAGCAGATACGCTGCGCGCGCGCCCGTTTCGGCCATGTCGACGTGCGGGTAGGTCCGGTAGGCAACCATCGCATCCGCGTGCCTCAACATTCGATCGGTCATGTTCGCATGCAAATCGAGCGACACGACGAGCGGCATGCTGTCGCCGACCACCGCGCGCACGCGTTCAAGCAACTCGCCTTCGCCGTCGTCGGTGTGCTCCGCGACCATCGCTCCGTGCAGATCCAGATAGACGGCATCGAAGCCACCCGCTTTGACAGCGTCGATGATCTCGCCTGCAATGCGCTCGAATGCGTCCACGTTCACGTGCGCCGACGCGCTCGCGCCAGCCCAGATCACGGGAATCAGCTCATGTCCTTGCGCCTGCGCGACCTTGATGAAGCCGCCGATCGGCACGTTCACGTCGCGCAGATTCAGCACGTCGACGCCGCGTGCCAGCGGCGGAAAACCTTCGCCTTGAATGAAGCTCTGAAACGACGCCTTGGTCGGCGCGAACGTGTTGGTCTCGTGTTGAAAGCCTGCAATCAGGATCTTCATGGGCATTCATCCATCTGTTTACGCGAACCTGTAGTCTGGCTCGTCGAGTGAGACCATCGTGCCGCGGGGAAAACCTACGAGCAAGAGCAACTGTGTTCACGTACCGTTGCTCTGCAAGCAACGCAAGGAATTCGAGTCTTCCAATGCGAGACTAGGGCTCGTTGGGCTCATACTGGGTAGGAGTTCGTTCCATGGCTTCCGTTTTCCGATCGATCACACGCTCGACCATGGCGGCCGCTGCGGCGCTGGCCTTGATGAGCACACCGGGCGCCGTGTTCGCTGCGGGGCCGGACGGCGCAAGCGCCGACGAAGGTCCATTCCTCTCCGAGAATGAAAAAGCCATGACGAAGATGATGGATGGCATGTCCGTCAAACCGACAGGCAACGTCGACCAGGATTTCGTGGCGATGATGGTGCCTCACCATCAGGGCGCGATCGACATGGCGCAGGCGGAGTTGCGCTTCGGGCACAACGAGCAATTGCGACGCATCGCGCAGGAGATCATCATCGGGCAGCAGCAGGAAATCGTCGCCATGCGGCTCGCGCTGGGGCAGCCGCTGCCCCAGCCGGCACCCGCGCCCGACCCGCAAGCACCCGCTTCCAATCCCGCGCCAACACAACCGATGTCCCGTAACGGCGGGCATCTGAATAGCGCGATGAACGCGCACCAGGAGCCGTGATGAAACCTATCCCGATTCTTGCGGCCGCGCTGGCCGCGATCGCCATGGCTGCGGCGCAATTCGCATCGGCCGGCCAGGCCCCAGGGGCGCTGTCGGATGCGGATGTGCCGGTCAGTCATCACGACCGTGTTTATGCCGCCGAGCAGTTTTCGAACACGGTGTCAGTGATCGATCCCGCCGCGAGCAAACTCGTAGGCTTGATTCGCCTGGGCGACCCGACGCCCGCCAACTTCAGCCCGCTGTATCACGGTCAGTTGCTGGTGCACGGCATGGGCTACTCGCCGGACCATCGGACGATCGCGGTGGTGTCCATCGGCTCAAACTCGGTTTCGTTCATCGATACGCAAACGAATGCTGTCAAACACGTCACCTACGTTGGCCGCTCGCCGCACGAGGCGTTTTTCACCCCTGACGGCAAGGAGGTCTGGGTAACGGTGCGTGGCGAGAACTACGTGTCGGTGCTCGATGGAACGACGTTCGAAGAAAAGGCCCGCATCATCGTTCCAGCCGGCCCAGGCATGCAGATTTTTTCGCCGGACGGCAAGTATGGGTACGTGTGTTCGTCATTCAATCCGGAGACCGAAGTCATCTCTGTTGCCGATCACAAGATCGTCGGCAAGGTAGAGCAGGCGAGTCCGTTCTGCCCGGATCTCGCGGCCACGCCGGATGGCAAGCAGGTGTGGTTCACGCTCAAGGACGTGGGCAAGACCCAGGTTTTCGATGCGCGTCCTCCATTCGCATTGCTTAAGACGCTCGATACCGGTCCCATCACGAATCACGTGAACATCGTGCACAACGCCAACGGCATGTTTGCTTATGTCACGGTGGGTGGTCTGAATCTGGTCAAGGTGTTCCGCACCGACGACTTCTCGCAGGTCGCAACCATCCCCGTCGGCAGTCTGCCGCATGGCATCTGGCCGTCGGGCGATGGCAGCCGCGTGTATGTAGGCCTCGAAAACGCCGATGCGATGGCCGCCGTCGACACGCTGACCAATACGGTCATCGCCACTGTGCCGATCGGCCAGGCGCCGCAGGCGGTGACCTACGTGCCGAACGCCGTGCCGGAGGGGGACGGCGCCCAGAATACGGTGCCGCTCGGTCTGGCAGGACAAACCGATCACTTGACGATGGTGCCGGCGGGAATGGGCAAGTCGGCGGGTTCCGCCGCTGCTCCCACCAACGTCGCGCTGTTCGAACAGGGTCTCGTGCAGGTGTTGCAAGCCGCGGTCACCGGACTGCAGCCCAAGCAGCCGTATGTTCTTGGCCTGTCGGACCATCCAGACGGCAGCGGCAATATCGATGTGTTGGCGAGCTTCATGACCAATCCGGCCGGTTCGGCAATCGTCAACACGATCGGCCAGATTCGCCAGGTGGTCGCGCCGGGCGTGAGTGCCGCGGGCGACAGGCGCCGCTACCTCGTGATCGCGCCCCAGACGTCGGGCAAAGCCGGTGCGCCGGTTCAGGTGCAGGCGCCGTAATGCCGATACCGGGTGGCTGACGGAATCTGAGGGGATGCGGTTCAGGAGGCATAGAGCGGTCCTGACGCACGCGACATGCACGGCGCCACGGTATCAGCGCCCAAAAAATAGGGAGCCGGGCAGCGTTGGCCGGAACGCCGGGCCACCCTGCGACGAGCGGGTCTCCGCCACGCCGCCTATGTCATTGGCTGCCGGCCGGTCGCCGTCCTGTGCCGCAATCTTCGCTTCGGCTGCCTGGATGTCGGCGGGATAGTCAGGATCGTCGCCAGCGTGCGGGTTGTACCCCGCCTGCTCGACACGAATGAGATCCGCACGCACCTGGGCGCGTGTCAACTGGCCCGAGGGGACCTGTGCGAAGGTCTGCGCCGAGCCGGCCAGTGCGCCGATGGCGAACGTGAGGCAAACGAGGGTCTTCATGATGTGTCTCCTTCAATTCGAGAGTGGGGCAGGGCAATTTGCTTAGGTATCGAGAACATTGGCTCGATACATCATGGTGAACACAGTTCAGTCGACGTTATTCCAAACTGATCCATGATTAGTCGACCTGGAAGCTAAAGCAGCTCATCTTCGCAATTCGAGTGGCCATTCGGGAATAAAGCCGAACGGGACGTGTTTGCGGTGACGTATGCCTTTTGGAAACGCCTCCATGAACACCTCCGTGCGGAAATCACTCCGGAATTCTGTGCGACATCGCGCCGGCGCCCCCGTTTTTACAGGTCTCGTCGCCGGCATCCTTGCAACCCTCATTAATACCGGGATGCTAATTGTCGCCGACCGTCTCCACATTGTGACGGCGCGCGGCGGACTCCTGACGCTGCTGCTGAAGCTAGCCGGTCCGCTGGCACCGCCGATCGCAACGACCTGGAGCTTCCAACAACTTTTCCATATCGTCGTGGGTGTTGCGATGGCCGTGGTCTATGCCCTGACGCTCGGCAGCGTGCCCGGCGCGGTGCTCGCAAAGGGCCTCGTTGTCGCGGCCGCCATCGCGAAAGAAGCGGGGGTGCCTAATGGCTCCCTGTTCACGTATTTTCCGACCAAGGTCGAGCTGTTCAACGCGCTCTATATCGAGATCAAGGAAGAGTTGATTTCCACCGTTGACGATGGTCTATCGAACGCGGGGACGAGCGCGAACAGTTGCTGCACGTATGGGCGCGGTGGACTCGGTGGGGCGCAGCCAATGGCGAGAAGCGTCGAGTTCTCGCCCAGCTGAGCGTGTCGGAGGACGTACTGGAATCGACAAAAATGGCGGGGTTCGCTGCCGCCCATCGGTCCGTCAACCTGATTCGTCAGGTTGCGCGTCATGGCGCGTTGCGGGATCAGGATTCGGCGTTCGTCGGAGCAGTCGTGGAGTCCCTGGCGAACACGACAATGGATTTCATGAGTCGGGACCCGAAGCATGCCGAAGAGGTCTGCATGTCGACATTCGAGTTCCTGTGGAAAGCATTGCGGTAAATTTTTTCTCATTTAAATGACTGGCTAGTCATACATTTAATGAAAAGGAAATTCAATATGTCTAAAGTTTGGCTAATTACAGGAAGCGGAAGCGGTCTGGGTCGAATCATTGCCGAGGCAGCTTTGGCCGCCGGAAACCGGGTCGTCGCGACCGCCCGTAACGTCCGCCAGTTGGACGAACTGGTAGCGCAATACGGCGCGAATGTCCGGGCGGTCGAACTCGACGTCACGGACGAGTCCCAAGGTCAGGCGGCCGTCGATGCGGCGATCGATGGCTTCGGGCGACTTGACGTGCTCGTGAACAATGCCGGGTACGGGGACACACGTCCGTTCGAGCAGGTTCCCTCGAACGAGTTTCGCCGGCTGGTCGAGACGTGCTTTTTCGGTGTCGTGAATCTCACTCGCGCGGCGCTTCCGATCATGCGGCGGCAGCGTAGCGGACACATTATTCAGATTTCTTCGTTGGGTGGTCGTACGGCGTTCCCGGGCAACGCGGCCTATTTCGCGTCGAAGTGGGCCGTCGGTGGCTTCACCGAAGGTCTGGCACAGGAGACTGCACCGTTCGGCGTCAAGGTTACCGCGCTTGAGCCGGGTGGAATGCGTACCAATTGGGGAAAGCGTGCGAACGCAGACCGACCGGTCTTATTGCCAAATTACGAACCGTCAGTCGGTGCAAGCATGAAACAGCTGGAAGGCTATTGGGGCAATGAGTCTGGGGACCCCATCAAAGTTGCACAGGTTATCCTCCGGATCGCCGACACGGAGACAGTACCCCCGCACATTCTGCTCGGAAGCGACGCTTTCCATTTGGCGCGTCAGGCGGAGCAAGCAAGAGCAGCCGATGCAGGTCGTTGGCAAGCGGTCAGCGTCTCAATTGACGTAGGTGCTTTCGGTTCCATTCCGACGTTTCCGACGTATTGAATGGTTTTAAGCATTGCAAACTATCCTGAGCGGCCGCTTTGAGGAAAGGCGACTGGCTGAAACGGGTCGAAAGTGCGCGTTCGTCAAAGTCGGTCGCGGCCGTTCGCCGTTGCCGTTAGCAAGCGGCCGCTCAGACGTGTCGTCCAGCAGGTACATCACGCTGTCGTACTGCACAGTCAGCGCATTGGATACCCTGCGCGGCACGCGATACGCCAGTATCTGCCGCAGATCCTCGTCGGCGTGTAGCGACCGGTGAGCATCGTGATCGCTCTTCGGTGGCTTGCCGAAACGCCGGTTAAAGTCGGCGATGAAGGAGGGCGCCCAGGCGTTCGCTGCCTCGCGCGTGCTGATACCACGCAGCCGCAGTTCCTTGACGAGCCGATCCTGCAGCGTCAAATTGGCCCGCTCCACGCGCCCCTTGGCTTGGCTCGTATTCGCACAGAACGCGTCGATATTGAGCTCGTAGAGCGCCCGGCCAAACTGCGTGACACCTTTGCCCGCGGTCTGCGAGCGTTGCTTCACGTAAAAGACGCTGGCCTTGTCGCTGTAGAACGCCACCGGCTTGCCGTGCGAACCCAGATACTTCGCCAGCGCCTCGAAATAGCTGAAGGTCGACTCCGTTGCCGTGAAGTGCAGCGCCATCAGCCGCCCGGTCGCATCGTCAATGAATACCAGCAGCGTGCACGCCGGCGCCCGGTCCTCGAACCAGCGGTGGTCGCTGCCATCGATCTGAATCAGATCGCCCAAGCACGCGCGGCGGTTACGCGGCTGGTAGACCTTGGGCGGACGTTCCTTGCGTGGCACCCACAGACCCGCAGCCCTCATCAGCGTACGTACCGTCTCGACGGCTAGATCAACGCCATGGCACTCGCGCAGCTTCTCGCACGCCAGCGTCGGGCCAAAATCCGCATAGCGCTCGCGGATCAACGCCAGCGCCCGCTGCGCTCTGCCAGCAGGCAACTGATGGTTGCTCGGGCGCCCACGCCTGCCTGACACCAGTCCCATCACGCCGGCTGCGCGATAGCGCAGCACGAGCCGCTCAACCTGCCGCACGCTCAGTCCCAACCGTTCGGCCGCCTGACCCGGTTTGAGCCGTGCGTCGGTCACCGCCTCGATAACCTTCAGCCGCTTCACTTCACGCATCGTCATGGTGATCGTCCCAGTCGCGTTCATCGCCGGTGCTCGCAGATGGATGTCCGGCGCTCAAACTATCCATAACACGACATTTCTTATATGGTCGCCTCCCATTTGCAAGGCGATTGTGCGCAGCGAGGAGGGTGGTTGCGGACTTATATCCGGACTCGATCGCGGGATATACCCGCCGGCCCCGATGGATTTCGCCGCAAAGGTCCTAATCTAAAAGGCGGACTCGAGGTCCGAGAAATGTCTCAGGCTTGCCTTTGCGCGGTCCAACCTGTCTTGCCATCGTTCAATACACCTGTGCAACCGTGAATAGGGTTATAGGTTTTGAAGCGTGCTCACTGCGTGGGTGCTACCTGATACGTTCGACCGTACGCCAGCAGCGCCCAGATCGTGCGAGCCATCTTGTTGGCTAGTGCGACGGCAACGACGTTCGTCGGGCGTCGCGCTAGCAGGGCACGCAAACGTTCCGGCAGATGCTTCGAACTCGAGATGACCGAACGCGCGCCGTGGATCAGTAGCGTTCGCAAATACACGTCACCGCGTTTGCTTATCCCACCGAGCTTTACCTTGCCGCCGGAGCTGTTCTGTCGCGGTACGAGGCCCAGGTACGCAGCAAACTCACGTCCGGACCCGAATGTCTTTGCCTGCCCGATGACCGATACTGCAGCAGTCGCCGTAAGTACCCCGACGCCAGGAATCTCGGAGATGCGTCGGCACGCATCATCGTTGCGGCGCCAGTCGAGAATGTGCTGCTAGATCCGTGCGATCTGTTCGTCGAGCATGCGAAGTCGCGAGAGCTGATCCTGGAGGCTGTCTGCCAGCATGGCCGGCAACTGCTCAGCCAGTGACGCCAGCGCGGCTTTGGCGGCCTCGATCGATGCACGACGGCCTTGCGGCAACACAACGCCGAATTCGTAGAGCAGTCCACGAAGCTGGTTGACCTGCATGACGCGAATTCGGACCAGTTGCTGGCGTATGCGGTGCATCGCAAGCATGGCCTGCTGGTCTTCCGTCTTGACGGCGACGAACCGCATGCCAGGGCGCTGGGCCGCTTCCCAGATCGCCGCGGCGTCGGCCGCGTCATTTTTGTTCGACTTCACGAACGGCCGCACGAACTGGGCTGCGATGAGCCGCACGTCGTGGCCAAGCCGCGCCAGGACCCGGGCCCAGTGATGGGCGCTGCCGTCGATCTGCACCAGCTCGCCCAAACACGCGCGGCGTGCCCGCGGCTGGTAGACCTTGGGCGGGCGCTGCGCGCGCGGCACCCAGAGGCCCGCGTCCGTCATCAGGTGCCGCACCGTTTCCTTGGACAGCGTCAGACCATGGCATTCGCGCAGCTTCTCGCAGGCCAGCGTCGGTCCGAAATCCGCGTAGCGCTCGCGAATGATTGCTAGTGCACGCAGCGCCAATCCTTCATCCAGCCTGCGGTTGCCCGGACGAGCGCGCCTGCGCGAAGCCTGGCTGGCTGGACCTGACTCACGATAGCGCTGCACCAGCCGTTCGACTTGCCGCACCGTCAAACCTAGCCGCTCAGCTGCCCGACCAGGCTTCAGGCCGGTTTCGACAATCGCCTGGACGACTTTGAGTCGGTCGAGTTCGCGCATGGTCAGTGTCACGAGTGCGGCTGGCTTCATGAGCGGCTCCTGCAATCGCGCAGAGAACCGCAAGCTTGCCAGCCATCGCAAAACACGACATTTGTATCTTGCTAGAACACGACATTCTCATATTGCTGTCACATACAAAATGTCGATAATTTACATTATGTTAAATTGATTGCGTAAACTTCGCCGCATGACTGGGCTTTCGCTGCGGGACGATGCGACGACATGGCGATGACCTAACCCGAAGCACCCTAATTCGTCCGATGCTCGCGGCTGTGCCAAACCCGCGTCACGACCACGTCGCCACCATCCAGAATCGCGTATCGCAGAACATACGCGCTGCGACCGAACGGAGCGAACCACTCGCGGAACTCAGCCCGAGGGACGCCAATCGCCGGGTTTTCGGCAACCCGGTCAGCCGCATCAAGAATTACCGAAGCGGCATGTCGTGCAGCAACAGGACTGTTTGGAGCGAGGAAATCATAAAGGCGCGCCACATCATCCAGCGCGTCCGGATGCCAGATCAACGCGGGCATTCAGTGCGCTTCCCATCGGCCAGATCAGACAGCCACGCCCTCGCCCGTTCATGTGCGACCCCCGGGGTCCCCGCCAAAAACGAATCGAGCCGCGCGCGGTCTATTTCGAGCGACAACGCGTCAGCAAAGACAGCGGCCACATATTCATCAACCGACTGCCCAGATCGATGCGCGGCGGTCACCACAGCCGCCTCAAGCTCATCCGGCAACGCGACAGTAAGCATCACAACCCCCAAATCTCAGACGAGGTTCTATTGTAGCCGCGGATCCACGCACAGCTCCGGCAACGTATGCGGTCAATGGAGCTATGTGCATTCGATCTAGCATCGCCCGGCGGACTTCAATCGTCGCTAGATCGCGTAACGTGCGCGGGACCCTTTGGTGGAGGACGCCAGGTAAATTCCCGCTGTCAGTCGCCATCATCGTTTTCCCTTCTATCAATGGCTTCTTTTGTACCCGAGTACCTGATTGACAAACTTTGAGCGCCGGCCGCTCACTTGGCTATCGCGGTCACTATCTAGCTACTCGCAAGGTGACACGTTCATGCGCAACGTGTGCTAGCTGAGCGCAGAACGATCTTTGCCTGCGACCGATTCAATCCGTTCGATTGCTGCACCGGCAGCATTCGCGAGCGTCAACACTTCGTCGAGATCTCCCCTACCGACGGCGAAGGCCATGTACGCGTCGCTGCCGGTGTCGAGATGCAGCAACGCGTACCCCCTGTGCCCAAGCCATTCTCCGAACGCGAGCAACCCAGCGGGAACGTCGCCGGCGCCGCTCCAAGTCCAGCGTTCGGCGATGCCCAGGGTATCCAGCATTTGGTTCGTCTGCCATTCTATTTCGTTAGACGCACGCCAATCGACCGAGATACACAGGCACCAACCGGAGGGATCGATAGTTTCCGGTTCATTGACGTCGCGCGTGAGTGTCCAGTGCAGTATCGACGACGCGTCCTCTCCTGGCTCAGCATCGCGGACGAGGGCGACCAGGCGCTCACGTGTGGCGGCATCGAGCGGCTTCACAATGATTCGAACAAGATCTGCAAGCGCGGACAACGCGCTTTGCGACGGTGAGAAGTGGTCGCGCAGAATTTTTGCATCCGAAATCGTCTGATCGGGCGCCGCCACGTTCTCCCGCGCTCCGTCTGTCTTGTCGCGACTGAGCCAACGACTAAGAAATCGAGCCATGTGCTTTTCCTATCGCTCTAGCTTCGCCGCGCCAAGGTTGCCGAGGAACGGCATGACCCCACTACTCCCCAACACCTCAGGCAAGTGACCATCCCACTTGGCGACGGCCTGCTGCTGAATGATCTCGGGCGTGATCGTCTCTTGCAGCAGCTTTTGCGCTTCCGCCTGCGCGTGCGCCTCGACAATCTTCTGCTCGGCAACAACCTTGGCTTGCTGAAGTTCGTACTGAGCCTGTTGCGCACGCTGCTGGGCGACTTGCTTTTGCTCGATCGCCTGCGCGTATTGCGTGCTGAAATGGAAGTCGGTGATGTTCACCGAATCGACCACGAGCCGGTACGGCTTGAGTTCGCTGGTGATTTGCGCCTCGATCTCCCCGCGGACCTGATCACGGTGCGTAATCAAATCCTCGGCGTTGTAGCGCGCAGTCACGGCTTTCACCGAGTTGCTGATCGCGGGCTTGATGATCTTCTCCACCAGAGCCGCTTCGTTGCCAATACGCTGATAAACCCATTCGGCGTCGGGAGGCAGGATGTGCCAATTCGTTGCAACCGTGGTCGTCACATCTTGCAGATCGAGGCTCGCAGCCGTTTCCGCAGCTTGGGAATTCTGTACCTGAACATCCATTTTGGCGACCGACTGTGCAAATGGGATCTTGAGGTGCAGGCCCGGGTCGAGTACGCCGGCCTGAACAGCCCCCCAAGTCATAAGCACACCACGCTGGCCCGGGCCGACCGTCACGAAACCGCCGGCAACGATAGTGAAAGCAAGAAAGACGACGACGGCAATGCCGACAGCGCGAGGCTTATTTGGCATGTTCATTTGTAGGTCCATTGTTGTTTTCTTTTAAAGCATTAGAAAGGGCTGCGAATCACAAAGCGTAGGCGCAATCATTGAATCCAACCTCGAAGACGTACCGCCGCCGCCATCGTCATCATAAAAAGGCCAAACAGCGCATTGCACCACTTGATTGTGCCCCGCAAAACTCGATACTTGTATTCCACGTTGCGAAGCGCCCACGTCCATGTGACTGCCAGGAGAGGAAACAATCCGCAAACCCCGGATATGGCCCTCGCTGGAGCACCGTGGGCAAAGTTGCGCATAAACAGCCCCCAGACCACGAAGCAGGCGAGTCCGCCGACGAACGCGCATCCCCAGATCACGCAACCAATAACGCGTCCCATGCGTCCCCTCTACATGTCTGAGTTCCTCAATTGAGAGGCACGTCTTCAAACATCGGGTTGGTTGCCCTTGCCTCGCCCAATACCTTCTCTATCTCAAGCAGCCCATCTACCTACCATGCCGACCGTCGATGCAAAAACCAGGATCCCATGTCACCTTCGCGGGCGCCAATTCATCTTCGATCGAAGCCTTTTGCCTGTCAGCTAAATAGTCGTCTTGAATCAGAAATTCGATGGCATTTGGGAAAAGTTGCTTGAGGCGCGAGGTAGCTTGTCGCTCACCAAACCAGCGATCTGCCTCTCGCGCTTCGATTGCAACTTTGATGACGTCTGCGGGGACTGGCCAGGACTGCTCGATTCCCCTATGTGGGTTTGAGCTGTACGGATAAAACTTCGCGAGCGGTTGACTTTCCATCGCTTTTGCATTTCCGTCGTTTTCTCGCCTGCCGTTGTCGGATACGCTGGAGCGCCCTATTGTTTCAAGCGAGGACGAACCTCAACCGTCGACGTGAAAGGAACCGTAAAGACAAATTCGTACCCCGTCGCCACTTTCATTGACGCTGAGACGGGAGCCCTTGATTCGCCTTTCCGGAAGATTGCAACGCGCCAGATGGATCCACTCGAGTGGCAACGGACTTCTCGAATTTCCTGCTCGATGGCAGCATCGTCGTGCATGATGCCTGGCAGAATGTGCCGGGTATACGACTCGCACCCGTCAAGCTTCACATACATGGAGGGCGTCCCATTCGCGTAGTCGTAGACAAGCGTGCCGGACTTCCCGTCAGGACTGAACGCGGTGGTTAGGCGCAAAAAACCAGCCCGATTGTCGCTCATTTCGGCCACATCGAAGACACCAGTCATCTCCGGCGTGAACGATTGAGTCGATGGTATCGCCCGCGATGGGTCGACCGCGCAACTTGCCGCCAGGCCGCAGAAGAAGACGATAGCGCTAGTGCTCCAAACGCTGCGATTTAATCTCAAAGTCTTCATAGTTCCCCGCCAATAAAGCCGTTTTATATGTTTGTTGGATGCCCCCCATTTATGGAAGCTTGGGCAGGCGTTTTCCGCCCCCACTAACCCATCATTATCGGCAGCTTCTTCCGAATCTGAAATCCGAATAACGAATTTGATCAGAACCGACGCAAAACACATTCAGTCGCCTAGTTTGACCGTTGCGACGGCTTCACGGAGTTCTAGCTGGGATACATCCAGATATGGCTCGACATGATCGTCAACGTACCGATCGAATGCCTCCAGGACGCTTGGATGTGCGAGGAACACGCACAGCACCCGACAACCATTGGCTCGCGTCTTTTTGTTTCTTTCTGCCGCCGCAGGCTTCGCAGAGCGAGCGACGCCTGGGAACCAATTTATATAGACCAACGGGACGCTCACGGCACTACGTTTATTGCAGCGGCGACTTCCCTGTCGCTGCCAACCCCGGCAACCGCGCAATCACGACGAGCCCCCCTCCCTCTCGCGGCATAGCGCGAATATCGCCGGCGTGCAGAGCTAGTGCACGCCGCGCGATCGCGAGCCCCAGGCCGGTGCCCGGCACCGCCCCCATCGCAGCATCGCGTTGATGTGGCTCAAACCGGTGAAACGGCTCAAAGATTGCCTCACAGAATTCCGCCGGTACGCCAGGACCTCTGTCGCTCACGCTAATTTCGAGCCACCCTGTCCCATCGTCTGCCGCGGCTAAGGACTCGAGCACGCGCGCGCGAACCTCGACAGTGGTGTTAGGCGCCGTGTACTTGACGGCATTGCGCACGACGTTCTCAAAAGCGCGATAGAGCGGCTCTCCAGCGACTTCCGCCACGAAGCTATCGGGCGCATCCAACGTCACCACACACCCGCGCCCCCGCGCCTCGAAGGCAGCGTCCTCCACGATGCCGGCCAGCAGTTCCATCACGTCCACGCGTTCGCGAGCCGGGTTCATCGCGCCCGCCTCCAGTTTGTGCAGCGTCAGAAGCTCCTCGATGAACTGATCCAGCCGCTCCGTTTCTCGCGCGATGCGCTCGGCCATCGCCGACGCCGATTGAGGATCTTGCTGCATGAGCCCGATCGCAGCCTGGATACGCGCCAACGGCGAGCGCAACTCGTGCGACACGTCGTGAAAGAGCTGGCGCTGCTGCATCGCCGCCTGCTGGAGACGCTCCGCCATTTCGTCGAACTCTTGCGCCAAAAACGCAAATTCGTCGCGGCGTGAACCGAGCGCGGGCAGGACGCGCACGTCGAAGCGCGCCCGCGCCGCGTCGCGCAGCGCCTGGCTGAGATGCCGCACGGGTTTGGAGATGTGCCACGCGATCCCGAACGCGACGGGCACGCTAACGGTGGCGCCCGCCAGCAATGGAATCAGGAAAATCCAGCGCGGTGCATCGGGCGGCTGAAGCCCGCTGACATGCATGTAGAAGCCCGCGCATAGAAATGCGGCCACCATGGCGAGCCAGCCCATCAAGAAAATTCGCCAGAACATACGCCCAAGCCGAAATTGCATGGTTCAGTCCGTCTTCAATCGGTGAGGAGCTGATAGCCCATGCCGCGCACGCTGACGATCCACGGCTGCCCGTCGGGGCGTTGGCCGAGCTTCTGCCGGATGCTGCTGATGTGCACGTCGATTCGACGGTCGAAGCGCGCGAGCGGCCGGCCGAACGCCTGCTGCGAGATCTCTTCCTTGCTGACGAGCCGCCCGGCGTGCCTCGCCAGAATTTCGACGAGGCTGAACTCCGTGCCGGTCAATTCGAGCGGCGTGCCTTGCCAAGTGGCGCTGCGGCTGGACGTCCAAAGCACCAGCGGTCCCGCCTGGACCGGTCCGCCGGCGCCCGCCGCTCCCGTGCCGGACGCGCGGCGCAGAATGGCCCGCAGCCGCGCGACCAGTTCGCCCGGTGTGCAAGGCTTCGGAACATAGTCGTCGGCGCCGAGGTTGAGGCCGGAGATGCGGTCGATGTCGTCGCCGCGCGCCGTCAGCATCAGCACCGGCACGCGGCTCGTTGCGCGAATGCGGCGCAGCGCGTCGATGCCCGACAGGCGCGGCATCATCACGTCGAGCACGACAATCGCAAAGCGCCCCGACAGCGCGCGGGCCACGCCGTCTTCCCCATCGTGCGCGACCTCGGCGGCAAAGCCTTCGTGGGCAAGGTATTGCACCAGCATCGCGGTCAGTTCGGCGTCGTCGTCGACGAGCAGCACCTGCGTCATGGCGGATCGATCGAGGGTCATCATGAGGCCAGTATGGCGCAGGCGGCAGCGCGCGAGAAAGCCTTTCGGGCCGAAATTTACCCAACTTAACCTCGCCATACCGCGCTGGATCATCGGCTCCGGACAATAACGCTCGTCGGCCCGAAATGGGCCAGGGAGCGTGTATTGAACCGAATGGAACCCCAGCGGAAGCCACCTCGGCGCCGCCGCGCGTGGCTCGCCGCTGCGATCGCGAGCAGTTGCCTCGCGCTGTGCGCCTGCGCATTGCAGCCGCCTTACCAGGCGCCGAAGGTGGTCGAGGCCACCGGCTGGCAGGCCGAGCTGCCGCACGGCGGCAGCGTGGACAACCTCGTCGACTGGTGGCGCCGCTTCGACGACCCAGCGGTTGCCGAACTGATCCGCACGGCCGAGACCGACAGCCCGACGCTCGCGAAGGCCGTGGCCCGCATCGACGAGGCGCGCGCCACGCTCGTCTCCAACAGCTCGGGTGCGTGGCCGTCGCTGACCGGCAGCGGGTCGGTCACGCGGGCCAAGTCCACCGCGTCGTTCGGCAATGAAGTGATGACGAGCCTGGCGACCACGCGCAGCGGCGAGCTGGACGCCTCCTGGGAACTCGATTTGTTCGGCAAGGTGCGCTCGAGCCGTGAATCGGCGCAAGCGCAGCTGCAATCGCGCATCGACGACTGGCACGGCGCACGCGTCTCGCTCGCCGCCGAGGTGGCCGACGACTACGTGCAGTACCGCGCATGCCGCCAGCTCGTGCGCGCCTATGAGGAATCGGCGGCATCGTACGCGCAGACCGAAAAAGCCACGCTCGCGGCGGTCGCCGCCGGCATGACGCCCTCCTCCGACGGCTACCTCGCGCAAGCGAACACGGCCAGCGCCAACGCGTCGGCCACGCAGCAGCGCGTCACCTGCGACGAGCTGATCAAGTCGCTCGTCGAACTCACGGGCGCCGGCGAGCCGGCGCTGCGCGCCATCGTCGATCGGCCGCAGGCGCCCGAGCTGCCGAGGCCCGCGGAGTTCCGCGTGCAGTCCGCCCCTGCCGACCTCGTGCGCCAGCGGCCCGATCTGGCGTCGTCCGAGCGCGCACTGGCCCAAGCCTATGCCTCCATCGGGCAAGCCCGTGCCGATCGTTTCCCGAGCTTGTCGCTGTCCGGCTCGATCGGTCTCTCGGCCACCAACCTGACCACGCCGATGTCGACGTGGTCGTTCGGGCCGAGCCTGTCGATTCCGTTGTTCGACGCGGGCAAGCGCAAGGCCGCCGTCGATTCGGCGCAGGCCAGCTACGACGAGCAGCTGGCTGCCTATCGCAGCTCGGTGCGCACGGCAGTCAGGGAAGTCGAGGTGGCGCTCACCGACCTCGACGGCGCCGCGCGACGCAGCGACGACGCGCAGCGCGCCGTCGAGCAATACCGCCGCTACGACAGCGCGATGGAAACCAATTGGCACACCGGCTTCGACACGCTGCTGACGCGGGAGCAGGCGCGCCGCTCGCTGACCAGCGCCGAGATCACCGATATCGAGTTGCAGCGGGACCGCGTCCTCAGCTGGATCTCACTTTACAAGGCCCTGGGCGGCGGCTGGCAAAGCAACGACGCTGCGACGCCGGTCGCCAGCGCCACGGCCACCCTATCCACCACGCCCGCCGCCGCTACCACGCAAGGAACCACACAGTGAAGCTGAGTCGTCCAAAGGCCGCCTTGGCAGCCTTCTTCATCATCGTTGCCGGAATCGCCGCCTGGCGGCTGATGCCCGGTTCCGGAGCCAGCGCCGGGACGCAGACGCCGCCCGCCGCACTGACCGTCAGCGTGGTCGAGCCGCAGTACCGCCAATGGCCCGACACCATCGAGGCCAACGGCAGCACGGCTGCCTGGCAGGAGGCGGTGATCGGCGCCGAGACCGGCAGCCTGCGCATCACCGAAGTGCTGGCCGACGTCGGCAGCGAGGTCAAGCGCGGCCAGCTGCTCGCTCGGCTCGCCGACGCCACGGCGACCGCGGACCTGCAAAAGCAGGAAGCCTCGGTCGCGCAAGCCCGCGCCAACCTGGAGCAGGCCGAGTCCGACCTGAAGCGATCGAGACAGGCCGCCGACAGCGGGGCCCTGTCCGCGCAGAAGCTCGACGAGTACCGCATCACCGCGACTGTCGACCGCGCCGTGCTGGCCTCCGCCGAGGCGGACCTGGAGAACAAGCGCATCGCCTTGTCGCAGACGCGCATCGTCGCGGTCGACGACGGCATCGTCTCATCGCGCTCGGCCTTGCTCGGCAACGTGGTGAGCACGGGCACGGAGCTGTTCCGGCTGATCCGCCAGGGACGCATCGAATGGCAGGCCGAGGTCGATGCGCAGCAATTGGCGCGCATCCATGCAGATCAGTCCGCGAGCGTGACGCTGCCGAACGGTAAGGTGGTCGACGGCAAAGTGCGATTGGTGTCGCCGACGCTGTCGACCAACACCGGCCGCGCCATCGTCTACGTCGCGCTGAACGGACACGACGCCCAGCCCGGCATGTTCGCGAGCGGCGATATCGAACTGGGCAACGTCCAGGTGCTGACGCTGCCCGAAGCGGCGCTCGTGCCCCGCGACGGCCGCACCGACGTCTACGTGCTCAATCGCGATGGCGCGACGGTCGAACGGCGCACCGTGGTCGCCGGACGCCATCGCGACGGACGCTGCGAAATCGTCTCCGGGATCACGGCCGACATGCGCGTCGTGGCGAGCGGCGGCGGCTTTCTATCGGACGGCTCGCGCGTGAAGGTGGTGGAACAGAAGGCGCTCGCCTCGCTCGCCGCGGCAAACAGCGCGGCGCAAGGAGGCGCGCTATGAACGTCTCCTCCTGGTCGATCCGCAACCCCGTACCCGCGGTGCTCTGCTTCATCCTGCTGACCGTCTTCGGCCTCCTGGGCTTCCACCGGCTCCAGGTGCAGGATTTCCCGGACATGGACCTGCCGTCAATCACGATCTCCGCCTCGCTCGAAGGCGCGGCGCCGTCGCAATTGGAGAACGAGGTGGCCCGCAAGATCGAGGACAAGCTGACCTCGCTGTCGCTGCTCGATCACGTCACGACGACCATCACCGACGGCGCGGTCAGCATCAGCGTCACCTTCAAGCTCGAAAAAGACCCGCAGGCCGCGTTGAGCGAAGTGCGCAACGCCGTGGACAGCGCGCGCGCCGACCTGCCCGCCGAGATGGCAGCCCCGACCGTATCGAAAGTCGACTCGGCCGGCTCCGCGCTCGTCACCTACACGGCGGCTTCCACGTCGATGGACGAGCAGGACCTGTCCTGGTTCGTCGACAACGACCTCTCGAAGGCGCTGCTCTCGGTCAAGGGCGTCTCCAAGGTCGAGCGGATCGGCGGCATCGACCGCGAGGTGCTGATCGACCTGAACCCGGCGACGATGGCCGGTCTCGACTTGACCGCGGAAACGGTCTCGGTCCAGCTCAAGGCCATGCAGCGCGACCGCTCGGGCGGACAGGGCGACATCGGCGGCCAGCGGCAGTCGGCGCGCACGCTGATCGGCGTAGGCACCGTGCAGGACGTGGCGGCCTTGACGATCGCCACCGGCGACGGCCGGCGCGTGCGCCTCGACCAGATCGCGCGCGTCCATGACGGCGCCGCGGACCGCACGAGCTATGCCTATCTGAACGGCAAGCCCGTCATCGGCGTGCAGATCACGCGCTCGAAGGGCAATTCGGACGTGACCGTGATGCACGACCTGCGCCGCGCCGTGGCCGCGTTCGCCGCGGCGCATCCGCAGGTGCAGCTGAGGGAAGCGAGCAGCACCGTCACGCCCATCGAAGACAACTACGAAGGCTCGATGAGCATGCTGATCGAGGGCGCGCTGCTCGCCATCGCCGTGGTCTGGTGGTTCCTGCGCGACGGCCGGGCCACGCTGGTGTCGGCGGCGGCGCTGCCTTTGTCCATCATTCCGACCTTCGGCTTCATGTACCTCGCCGGGTACACGCTGAACACGGTGACGCTGCTGGCGCTGTCGCTCGTGATCGGCATTCTCGTCGACGACGCGATCGTCGAGATCGAGAACATCGAGCGCCATCTGCGCATGGGCAAGTCTCCGTTTCAGGCCGCGATGGAAGCCGCCGACGAAATCGGCCTCGCGGTGATCGCCACCACCTTCACGCTGGTGGCGGTGTTCCTGCCGACGGCATTCATGGCGGGCATTCCGGGGCTGATCTTCCGGCAGTTCGGGGTGACCGCGTCGGTGGCCGTGCTGATCTCGCTCTTGGTCGCGCGCCTGCTCACGCCGATGATGGCCGCTTACCTGATGAAGGCGGCCAGCCACGTCGATCACGACGGCCCGCTGATGAAGCGCTATCTGGGCTGGGTGCGGGCCTGCCTCGGCAAGCGGAGCCGCACCATGGCGGTAGTCGGCCTGTTCCTGCTGGTCTCCTTTGCGGCGATCGGCGCGCTGAAGACCGGCTTCCTGCCGTCGCAGGACAAGTCGCAGACCCAGGTCAAGCTCGAGCAGGCACCGGGCAGCACGCTCGAAGCGAGCCGCGCCACTGCCCTTCGCGCCGACACGCTGATCGGCAGCTTGCCCGAGGTGAAGGGCGTCTTCGCCTCGGTCGGAAGCGCCGGCGGCGGCAGCGATCCGATAGGCGGCAGCAGCAGCACCTCCGATGTGCGCAGCTCGACGCTGATCGTCGACCTGGTCCCGCGCAGCGCGCGCAGCTTGAAGCAATCGCAGGTGGAAGACGCGATTCGCGCGCAACTGCGCGACCTGCCCGGCGTGCGCGTATCGGTGAACAACGGCGGCAACGGCGAAAAGCTGCAAATCACGCTGGCCGGCAGCGATACGGCTTCGCTCGACGCCTCGGCGGCCGAACTGGAAAAGCAGTTGCGCACGCTGCACGGCATCGGCAACGTCACGTCGAGCGCGGCGCTGCAGCGCCCCGAAGTGCAGTTCCGGATCGACCCGGCGCGCGCCGCCGCCCTCGGCGTGACGGCCGAGGCCGCCGCCGACGCCGTGCGCATCGGCACCTACGGCGACTACTCGACATCGTTGCCCAAGCTCAATCTTCCCGATCGGCAGGTTGCCATTCGTGCCCGTCTCGATCCGGCGCTGCGTCAGGATCTCGATGCCATTGGCCAGCTGCGCGTCGCCGGCACGCACGGAAGCGTGACGCTGGCCTCGGTGGGCACGCTCTCGATCGGCAGCGGACCGTCGCAGATCGACCGGATGGATCGCGATCGCAACATCACGCTCTCGGTCGAGCTGAACGGACGCACGCTCGGCGAAGTCAACCAGGAAGCGCATCGGCTGCCGGCGCTCCGGCATCTGCCCGCCAGCGTGCGCGAGGTGCAGCAAGGCGAGGTGCAGCACATGGGCGAGCTGTTCGACAGCTTCGGCCTCGCCATGGCGATCGGCATCTTCTGCGTGTACGCGGTGCTCGTGGTCCTGTTCCACGATTTCCTGCAGCCGGCCACGATCCTCTGCGCGTTGCCGTTGTCGATCGGCGGGGCCCTGTTCTCGCTGCTGGTCGCCCGCATGAGCTTCTCGATGCCGGCGCTGATCGGCCTCTTGATGCTGATGGGCATCGTGACCAAGAATTCGATCCTGCTCGTCGAGTATGCCGTCGTCGCGCGGCACGAACGCGGCCTGGGCCGGATGGAGGCGTTGATGGACGCCTGCCACAAACGGGCTCGCCCGATCCTGATGACGACCATCGCCATGGGCGCCGGCATGCTGCCGAACGCGCTCGGCCTCGGGGCGGACCCGAGCTTCCGCCAGCCGATGGCGATCGTCGTGATCGGCGGCTTGCTCGCCTCCACGTTGCTGAGCCTGATCGTGATTCCGGTGATCTTCACTTACGTGGACGATCTGGAACGGTGGTTGCGCCGCCGGTTCAGGCACGCCACGGGGGTGCGGGAAGCCGCTTTAGCGAAGGATACGGCCGCGCCATGAAAACCTTCCCACATCTCATCGTGTGCCGCGATTGCGACACGGTCTACCGGCGCCCTCGCCTCGCAGCCGGCGAAACGGCGCGCTGCGAAACCTGCGAGGCCACGCTGCATGGCGCGAACCGAGCGGACATCGACGGGTGGCTCGCGCTGACGGCGGCCGCGGCCATCGTCTTTGCGATCGCCAATGTCTGTCCGCTGATCCTGATCGATCTGCACGGCCTGCACAGCGAAGCGACGCTTTGGCAGTCCGTCGTGGCGCTGGCGCACGGCGCTTCGGCGCCCATGGCGTTGCCGGCGGCAATGTTCATCATCGTCGTGCCCTTCTTGCAGATCGCGCTTCTCGCATGGGTGCTCGCTTACGCGCGCGCCGGCCGCAAGGCCCCCGGGTTCGCCGCGGCGATCAGGCTGCTCGCCGCGTTGCAGCCGTGGAGCATGGTCGAGGTGGCGCTGCTCGGCGTCCTCGTGTCGATCGTCAAGCTCTCGGGCTATCTGAGCGTCGCGCCGGGCGTCGGGGTCTGGGCCGTTGCGGCGTTGATGGTCCTCATCACGCTGATCGCCCGTCGCGACGTCCAGCAACTGTGGGACCTGGCAGAGCGCGGCGGGCAAGCATGAATCCACACCCCCGCGCCCATGAGCTCGGCGTGCTCGGCTGCCACGCATGCGGTCTCGTCAGCGAGGCATCGGACGGCAGCCATGCCGATGCGCGATGCCCGCGCTGCGGCGCCCCGCTGCATCGCCGCCGGCCCGGCAGCATCGAGCGCGCCTTCGCGTTCCTGCTGGCCGGAATCATTTTCTACATCCCCGCCAACACCATGCCGGTGATGTACACCGTCATGCTGAACCGCGGCAGCGACAGCACCATCCTGCAAGGCGTCCTCGCGTTCTGGGCGCATGGCGCCTATGGGATCGCCTTCGTGATCTTCGTCGCGAGCGTGGCTGTGCCCTGCGCGAAGTTCCTGATCCTCGGCCTGCTGCTGTTCACGGCCCGGCGCGGCAGCCCCTGGGCGCGCCGCGAACGCGCGAGGCTCCATCGCCTCGTCGAGCTCGTCGGCTATTGGTCGATGCTCGACGTCCTCGTGGTGGCCCTCGTCGCCGCACTCGTCAAGTTCCGGACCTTCGCCGTCGTGGAGCCGCGCCCCGGCATTCTCTTTTTCGGCGGCATGGTGATCCTGACCATGCTCTCGGCCATGCAATTCGATCCTCGTCTGACCTGGGACAGCAAAAAGACATGAGCGACCTCCCCGAACCACAGCCCGAGCCGGGCTTGCCCGCGGTGATCCGGCGTCGGCGGCGCGTTTCTCCGGTCTGGCTGGTGCCGATGGTTGCCGCGCTGATCGGGCTGTCGCTGCTGCTCCACGCGTGGCTGTCGGCCGGGCCGACGATATCGATCGCCTTCCAGAGCGCGACAGGCCTCGAAGCGGGCAAAACGCAGGTGAAGTACAAGGACGTGGCGATCGGGACCGTGACCTCCATCGCCCTGAGCGAGGACGGCTCGCACGTGATCGCGGCCGTCGCGCTGAACAAGAGCGCGCAGAGCGTGGCGCGCGCCGATACGCGCTTCTGGGTCGTGCGCCCGCGCATCGGATTGGGCGGCGTGTCGGGCATCGACACACTGCTTTCCGGCGCCTACATCGGCGTGGACAAGGGCACGTCGCAGCGCCCGGGCCGGGTGTTCACGGGGCTGGAGACGCCACCAACGGTGATCAATGGAATGCCCGGCAAGAGCTTCGCGATCCACGCCGACGATCTCGGCTCCCTCGATATCGGCTCGCCGGTCTACTTTCACCGCATCCAGGTCGGCCGCGTCGCATCGTACCGGCTCGATGCCGCCGGTCGCGGCATCGACCTCGAGGTGTTCGTCGACGCGCCCTACGACCGCTTCGTCACGAGCGGCACGCGCTTCTGGAACGCGAGCGGCGTCGACGTGTCGCTCGGCGCCGACGGGCTGAAGCTCAACACCCAGTCGCTGGCCACCGTCATCGCGGGCGGCGTCGCGTTCGCCACACCAGTCGGCGGCGGTCAGCAACCCGCCGCCAGCCAGACCCGCTACGAGCTGGCAAAGGACGAGCAAGCCGCGATGGCCCCGCCGGATGGTCCCGGCCAGTACATAAGGTTGCACTTCGAACAGTCTCTGCGCGGTCTCACGGTAGGTGCGCCGGTGGAGTTCTCCGGACTGAACATCGGCCGAGTGGTGTCGCTGCATCTCGATTACGACGCGGCTAAACATCGTTTCCCGTCGGTCGTCGACATCGTGGTGTATCCGAGCCGCTTGGGGAAACCGCCTGAACAGTTACCGAAGTACAGCGGCGACGCCGAGCAACAGGCGGCCCAGTTTATAGCCGGCTTGGTCCAGCACGGCCTGCGTGCCCAGGCGCGCTCGGGGAACCTGCTCACGGGCCAGCTCTACATTTCGCTGGAATTCGTGCCCAATGCGCCGGCAGCCACTTTCGACATCGCTGCGCGCCCGCTGACGCTTCCCACCGTGAGCGGAGGCTTCGAACACATGCAGGACCAGATCGCCAGCATCGTCGCCAAGGTCGAGAAAATGCCGCTCGATTCCATTGGCCGCCACCTCGACACTGCATTGGCGGATCTGGACGAAACGCTGCGGCAGGTCAACGGACAGGTAATGCCCGCCGCAACGCAAACCCTCCGGCAAACCAACCAGACACTTGGGGCGGTACAGGGCGCATTCGCCGCCGACGCACCCTTGCAGCAAAACCTTCAGCAATCGCTCCAGGAGGTGCAGCGCACCGCCACTTCGCTGCGTACCCTCATTGACCTGCTCGGCCGTCATCCCGACGCCCTGCTGCGTGGCACGCCGAGTGATGCGCCTCCCATCTCGAACGCCAATGCGGCATCAAAGGGAAACTGACATGAATGCCCTTTTCCGCCTGGGCCCGGTTGCACTGTTGCTGGGTCTCGCTGCCTGCGCGTCCGAGCCGGTCCACTACTACACACTGCTTGCACCATCGGCACGGGAAACATCGCCGCAACCGCCCGCAGACTTTCTGATCGACGTCCTGCCGGTTGGCGTTCCGTCCCACCTGGATCAGGCTCAATGGGTGGTGCGGCAAGGCACGACCGGCGTGACCACGCTCGACCGCGAACGCTGGGCAAGCCCGCTCGGTGACGAAGTGCGCAGTGCCCTATCCGCCGAGCTGACCCGGCGGCTTGGAACGCAAGACATAGCGGGGCTGCCCCAGCCGTCCGGCAAGCCCGTTCTGAGGATCAAGCTTCAGATTCGCCGCCTCGACGCCTGGCCCGGAGAGCGAGTCCAACTGGACGCCAACTGGAGTCTGGGCTTCGCAGGAGACGCCGCAGATAGCCGGCTACTGTGCCACGGCCATTTCGATGAGCCTGCCAACGGCAGTTACGCCGAGCTAGTGAAAGCGCAACAGCACGCAATTGCAGCGCTGACTGCGCGGATCGATACCGATGCGCGCGAGTGGGCGCGTTCGAACAACGTGAACTGCTCTCCGGAGCGTGGCGTTGAGCATGAGGCGCAACGTTGAGCGCCAGAGCGCGCTACTGGACTTCCGATATCCGGCTCAAAGCCGATTGCCGTGTTTTATCGCGTGACGGTTTCCCAATCCCGCAGTCACCATTGAAACGATCAGAGGAGGCTTTCATGCCCACATCCCTGTTAAACATCCTGAAGCTCGCCGTCGTGGTCGCCGTGTCGTCGTTGCTGCTGACCGCTTGCGTGCCGCCCCCACCGGGGCCTCCTCCTCCGCCGGCTCCTCCTCCCGGGCCGCCGTTGGCACCCCTGCCACCCGGAGCGCTTGTCCTGGCACCGAACTAAAGCGCGGTTCAATTTACGTTTGACGGGAGACAGGATGCGGCGACCACGGACGGGCAGGCTATCTGTCGACCGCCTCGAACGTCCGCTCGCCCAGCTTCTGTGCAACGGCCTCGATGCCACGGAAAGGTACGCGGTAGTGGTACTCCAGCGGCATCTGTTTTCCATCGATCAATGCGTCTGCCTTGATCTCATCTTTCAGCAGGAGCGAGACCGGTGGCACGAGCAAGGAAACGACCAAAATAGCCGAGCGCTCTGCAATACCGCGTTCTGTGTAGTCCTTAATGGTCAGTGTCACCTTCGTGTCACCGGCGATCGGTACGCCAGCTTTGGCCGCTGCCGCAGCGTAGCCGTTATGGATCGCCTCCGGAACGGTCGGGCGCACCTGACAGCTCCCGCAATCGATCACTATCGAAATATCGGGCACGCTCTTTGGTTGAGCCCTTGAGGCACTTGCGGCCGTTGAGCCTTCGGTCGTGCATCCAGCCAGGAGCGAACCGGCTGACATTAATCCCAGCCCTATGAGTCGAGTGAAGTCATTCATGATCTTGCCGTTGGTATGGGTGATTGCCCGGGAAAGTATCGGTAAACACGCGCTGAAAATGTCCCGCTATTCAGCTCATCGAATAGGCTCACACTGGAAAACAATATGAGTCATCCGATCTTCCTTCGTAGAACGTATGTTTTCGCTCACTCATCTGCCGTTTTCTCGCCCCTAAGGAGAAGTGTCGTGTTAACAGTTTTTTTCGTAGTCGCACCGATTGCGATTCTCGGTCTGTTCGGGGTTGCAGCAAAGATCGATCCGAAGACCGGACATTGGCGAGCGCGTAGCCGGCTCACTTGGAATCTGGCAATGTCCGATCCCGATCGCGTGCGTTGAGAGGGATGCGACCGGCGGTCTGCGAGACAGTCGCCGGTATTCGCTGATCAGCGGTCACGCAACGTGATCCGCTTCAACCCGTGCCTGACGGGATAGGGAACGAATCGACCCATTGCGCAACCAGCGCACCGACCCCTGCGCCCAGTATCGCCGCGCATACCACTACCACTATGTAGCTGAGCGCCAGACGTATGATCCAGCGCACCAGTGAAAAATCGCGCGATTTGCTCATCCCGGCGTCTTGTCCATTGTGATCGGACATCGTAGATGCACTCGCCGTTTATCGCGGTCAGGCAACGTTAAGGTGAGTAAAAATCGGCGCAACCCAGCCGCGCCGACTATGCGTGAAATATCCCGCCAGGGTTGAGTGCTTCGTCGCGACGTTAAGAACGCTTAACCACCCGCTTAAAGATTTTTCAGCTCCTCTGTGCCACGCTCGATCGCGCATGCAATGCAAGACGGCGCGAAGAAAAATCGCGCGTCGCCGCAGCGTCTCGCGAAACCTCATCGAACCATGAAAGCGAATGCTGATCTCATCGCGTTCGCGCGCGCGTACATCGCGAATCCGGATCTCGTCGAGCGCGTCGCGAGGAATGCACCGCTCGCCGCGCCGCTATCGGTGGGCTGGTATGGCGGCGACCATGCGGGCTACGTCGACTATCCGCGCCACGACGAAACGAGCCTGGCTAGCTGATCGCTACTCATCGTGCCAAGCGGCGCCCAGCACCAGTCCGCAGAAATTCGACCGTTGGAAATCGGGGTCGGCGCGCTCGAGCACGTCCGCGCTCCACGTGCCGAAGGTCGACCGCGGCCGGTGTGCGACGCCGCGCGCGATGGCTTCCAGCATGGCTTGCCGGAAGCCGCTGACGCGCGGATAAGCGGCAAGCAGCGCGTCACGCTCGGCCGCTGTGTACGCGTCGAGATCCGTCGCCATCAGGTCCGTCGATACGGCCGACGCCAGCACGCCCGCGAGCGGCGAGATGCGGGCGGGCACGCCGGGCGTCGTATGCAGTGCGACCGCGCGCCAGACCTCGTCCCGCATGCCTTCGGGTGCGCGATGGCGCGACAGGTGCGCACTCGCGGCATCCGCGCTGTCGAGTTCGTATCGCGCGCTCGACCGGCAATACGCGGCGCTCAATCCCATGTTCGCGTACATCGCGGCGACATACAGCGCGTCGGCGTCGCATGCGTAGTCTGCCCGGCGCGCGGCGAGCGACGCGAGCACGAACACCCGGCTCGCGTGATCGACGACGACCCGCGGCAACGACGCGCGCGCCGCGTCGGCGGCGTCGATTGCGACGGGCGTGCGCGGGATGCGCACGCCCGCCACTTCATCCTTGTCTGCCGGTGAGCTCCGGTACGCAAGGTTCATCTGCTCTCCTTCCATCCTGCTTAAGACACCCTGTTCAGGCTGTTGACGCCGAATTCGGCGACGGGCGACCACGAGGGGCCGACGGGCAAGTCGGCCGGTGCGAGCGGGCTGAACTCCTCGTCGGCATACACGACCTCGCCGTCGACGACGGTCAGCACCGAGGCCAGGGTTTTGATTCGATCTTCGTCGACGGAGAAGTAGTCGCCGGTCAGCACGGCGAAGTCCGCATACCGGCCGGGCACCAGCGCGCCCTTGCAGTCCTCCTCGCCCGAGAACCAGGCGCTGCCCACCGTGTAGCGGCGCAGCGCTTCCATGCGGTCGAGCCGGTTGTGCTCGGGGTACAGGAGCGTGCCGCCCACCGTGCGGCCCGACACCATCCAGTACAGCGACACGAACGGGTTGTAGCTCGCCACGCGCGTCGCGTCGGTGCCCGCGCCCACGGGCAGTCCCGCCGCGAGCATGGCCCGGATCGGCGGCGTGCGGGCCGCGGCTTCGGCGCCGTAGCGCGCGATGAAGTATTCGCCCTGGTAGGCCATCCGGTGCTGCACGGCGACGCCGCCGCCGAGCGCCGCGACGCGCGCGATGTTCGCTTCGGAGATCGTCTCGCAATGGTCGAAAAACCAGCGCAGTCCGTTGAATGGAATCTCGCGGTTCACGGCCTCGAATACGTCGAGGAAGCGGTCGACCGATTCGTCATAGGTGGCGTGCAGGCGGAACGGCCAGCGGTTCTGCACGAGCAGCCGGATCACGGCTGTCAGCTCTGCTTCGAGCGCGGCCGGCAGATCGGGGCGCGGCTCCAGAAAATCCTCGAAGTCCGCGGCGGAAAACACCAGCCTCTCGCCGGCGCCGTTCACGCGGAGAAATGCGTCGCCGTCGCCGGGCTTCGTCAGCTTCACCCACTTCGCAAAGTCGTCGAGCTCCTGCTTCGCGTTCTGCGCGAACAGGTTGTACGCGATGCGGATCGTCAGCTCGCCGCGCTTCGCGAGATCCATGATGACCGCGTAGTCATCCGGGTAGGCATGATCGTCGCCACCCGCGTCGATCGCGCTCGTCACGCCGAGACGATTCAGCTCCCGCATGAAGTGGCGCGTCGAGTTCATTTGGTCGTCGTAGCCGAGCTTCGGTCCCTTTGCGAGCGTCGCGTACAGGATCGCGGCGTTCGGGCGCGCGATCAGCATGCCCGTCAGCCTGCCGTGACGATCGCGCTGGATCTCGCCGCCGGGCGGGTTCGGCGAATCGCGGTCGTAGCCGGCTGCGCGCAGCGCGGCCGCGTTCAGCAGTGCGCTGTCGTACAGGTGCAGAACGAACACGGGCGTGTCGGGTGCGATCTCGTTGAGCTCGGCGACCGTGGGGCCGCGCTTTTCCGCGAACTGGAATTCGGTCCAGCCCCCCACGACGCGCACCCACTGGGGCGCGGGCGTGCGCGCCACCTGACGGCGCAGCATGTCGAGCGCCTCGGCGAGCGACGGCACGCCGTCCCAGCGCAGTTCCATATTGAAGTTCAACCCGCCGCGAATCACGGGCAAATGCGAATCGTTGAGGCCCGGAATCACGGTGCGGCCGTTCAAGTCGATGCGCCGCGTGTCGTCGCTCGCGTGCCGCGTGACCTCCCCGTCGCTGCCGCTCGCGAGAATCCGGCCGCCCGCGACCGCGAGCGCTGTGACGAAGGATCGCTGGTCATCCTGTGTTGCGATCTTGCCGTTGTAGACGACGAGCTCCGCGGTTCGCGCAGATTCGCCCGTCTTACGCATCGACACGACTCCTGCTCACGTCCGTTGACGATACGCGGACCATCGAACACTCCCTTGGATATCGAAAAAAGCCTCGGCGAGGCGCTCACGCCACTTGCCGCGCCACGTAGTCCCACGCGGGCGCCGCGTCGGCGGTCGACTCGAACCGCACGTGCCGCTGGCGCGCCGGCGGCGTGTCATCCGCGCGAACGAAGCTCCTGAGACGAACCAGACGGCGAATGTCCGACGCGCGCGACTGAAGATCGAAGCGCCCGGACAGATTCGCGATCATCGACGACGCCTGGCCGCCCCGTCCCCGCTCGATCAGATGGTCGGCAAGATCGAGCGTCGCGCGCAGCGCCCACATGCCGGCCCCCTGCTCATTCGCGATATCGATCGCGGCGTGCAGATGGCGGCGCCCTTCCGCTTCATACCCGACGGCCAGGTCCGCGGCGGCGTTGCGCGCCTGCTCGAGCATCGCCAGCCCCTTTGCGCGCAGCAGTTCCGGCACGAACAGATGCTCGCCGCAGGCCCGGCAGCGGGCGAGCGTGGTATCGAGTTTCTCGCGCGCCTCGGCTGCCCGTCCGGTTCGCACGAGTCCTTCCGCGTACGCCACGATCAACGGCGCGAGCAGGCGCTGGAATCCGCTCGCCTCGACGCGCCGCAGCGCGGGTTCCAGCCTGGCGAGACCGGCGCCGGGGTGCCCGGCCTGGATATCGAACTGCCCCGCCAGGCATTCCGCATGGCTGCGCCAGATGTCGAACCCGTTCGCGTCGGCCACGGAGCGCATCGTCTCCAGGTAATCGGATATCGCATCATGGTCGCCGTAGCGCAGCGCGATCGGCACGACGGCGGCGCCGAGCACGACACACAGCGCCAGTCCGGACCTGTCCCGCCGCGCGAATTCGATCGCCTGCGCAGCGAGCCGCATCGCATGCTCCGGCTCGCCCTGGATCCACACGAGCCGCGTGAGCATCGTGCGCCCTAGCGACGCTGCATCGAGCGCGAACGCAGTCACCGTGCGCGCCATCTCGCCGGCATCGGCGAGCGCCGACGTTGCCGCTTCGAATCGCTCGCGCGCCTGTGCATGTTCGCCAAAATAATGGAGGGATGTCGCGACCATCGTCGTCGCGAGCAGCCGTTGCGATCGCTCGCCACGGCGCTCGGCCGCCCGCTCGAAGCGCGTCGCGTAGCGCAGCGACTCGTGAACGTCGGACATCGCAAGCATCGTGTTCCACTGTCCGGTGAGCGCGTATTCCTCGAGCTCGACATGGCCAGCATCCCGCGCCAGCCCGAGCGTCCGGTCCCACATCGCGGCCGCCGCGTGCACATCGCCGGTGGTATGCAGCAGCGCCGTGGCATAGGCGGCGCGCAACTGCATTTCGCTTTCCGCGTCGACGGTGCCCGGCGGCCCCGCATCGATGGTGTCGAGCGCCTGTTTCGCGTGCGCGCAGTATTCGCTCATCCTCGACGGCTTCTGCAACTCGAGCGCGAGCGCGCTGGCGCGCGACGCCTGCTGTGCCTGATTCGCGCCGGCCCGCGGTTCGCCCGCATTGTCTGCCATCGACTGAAGGTCCGGAATCCCTTCGTTCGCCATGCTCGACGCCCTTGCTTCCGCCTGCTCGCGCTCATAGCGTGCGTAGCGCGCGGCGACGCGTTCGAGCTCGCCCTCGCTGCGCAGCTTTTCCAGTGCATACGCGCGGGTGGATTCGGTCAGCCGGTATTGCGCGTTGGAGCCGCTGAACTCGACGGTCAGCAGCGACTTCGCGACGAGCTCGCCCAGGCCGGCGATCATGTCGGCGATCGATGCGCCGGGCTCCTGCGCGACTGCGTGCGCGGCGTCGAACGTGAACGGGCCGATGAAGCATCCCATCCGGCGAAACAGCAACCGTGCAGCGGGGTCCAGCAGCACGTAGCTCCAGTCGAAGGTTGCCCGCAGGGCCTGATGGCGCGGCAGCGCGGAGCGCAAGCCGCCGGTCAGCAGGTTCAGGCGATCGTCGAGACGCGATGCGACACCGTCGATGCCGAGCGTCGCGACGCGCGCGGCCGCGAGTTCGATCGCCAGCGGAAGACCGTCGAGGCGGCGGCAGATGTCGCCGATCAGCTTCAGGCCGCTTGCGTCGATCGCGCAGTCGGGCGTCGCCGCACGCGTCCGGCACAGGAACAGCTCGGCGGCGGAACTGCCGGCGATCTGCTCGGCGGACGCATCGCCGTCGGGCACGGTGAGCGGGTTGACGCGAAATACGGACTCGGCCGAGATATGAAGCGGCTCGCGGCTGGTCACGAGCACGCGCAGCGTATCGGCACGCGTCGCGAGCGTCTCCACGAGGCTCGCGATCAGGTCGACGACATGCTCGGCGTTATCGAGCACGAGCAGGCAGCTCGATGCGGCAGCCGCTTCGGCGATGGCGTCGATGGAGAGCGCCTCGTCGTGCGTCTGTCCCAGTGCGTCGGCCAACGCGCGCAGCACGTCGTCGCGTGCCGACGCGCGCGCAAGCTCGACAAAATGAACGCGCTTTCGCGCTTGGCTCTCCAGGTCGTGCGCGACCTGAAGAGCGAGGCTCGTCTTGCCGATCCCGCCGGCGCCGACGAGCGTGACGACCGGCGTCCGGTCGATCATGTCGATGATGTGCGCGATTTCGGCCTGCCGCCCGATGAGCGGCGCCGAATGCGAACGCGGGCGGTCGGCGGGCAACGGCGCCTCGCTCGCCTCCGGCGCGAGACGGGTAGAAAGCGGGCTGATAAGGGGAGCGGCGACCAGCGCGTAACCCCTGCCCGGTACGGTCTTGATCAGATCCCGGCTCGCGCCGAGCATCTTGCGCAACGTTGCGATGTGCACCTGGAGCCGGTTTTCCTCGACGATCAGGCCCGGCCATACGGCGTCCATGATGTCGTCCTTCGACACGATGGCGCCATGCGCGCGATGCAGCACTTCAAGAATATCGAACGCGCGTGCGCCGATGCGCAGCGGCTCGCCTTGGGCGCGAATGTCCCGCTGCTCGAAGTCCACCGTCAATATGCCGATCTGGATCATGGCTGTCTCCAGCTACCCTTGATGACCACCATGTGAACGCAGCAAGTTCACCGGGCCGAAAGTCGGCATCCGGCTCCCTGCACAGACCGGACGCGCATCTCAAAATTTGGGCAGAGTGTAAACAAGATATAAACGAGCGGTCTTGAAGAAAAATGCGCTGTTTACGTGCGGCGTCGCGGTGAAATCGGTTCCATCTTGCGCCGCAGCAGTCCCGAATCGCATGCCGGTGCTAGCGATGCGGTGTGTCTGTGCGGAGTGCCGCCCTTCGAGCAATTGTGCGGTTGTTGAGCGGAATTTCATTCCCATTAACTTGCAGGTATCATCTGCTGTAATTATTCGAAATAGATTTTCGCGTCTCGAGCGCCCCACAAGGATCTGGTGTTATGCCCTCTTCCCTTATCGTGCCTGCCGCCGCGCCGCTGCCGAAAGACGGGCTCGGATGCGCGTCGAGCCTATTAAGTAAGGATATTGAGCGGGAAGCCGGAGGCGTCACGCTTCATCGCAAATGCATGCGAGGCGAGCATTTCGAGCGCATCGCGATGCCTGCCTGCGAGCGCGGCTTTCTGATCGGCATTTCGCTGAATGGCGGACATCGGCGCACGATATATCGGGGCGCAAAACAAATAGAAAGACTATTCGAGCACAATTCGATTTATATCCGCGATTTCTCAGAGGATTTCCATGCGGATCTTTACGGCAATTTCGATTTAGTGCTGGTGGAATTGTCGCGCGCGTATCTCGATCGGCTCGGCGACGAACACGACATGACGATCCGAGGCCTGACCTGCGCGGCTGACACGCACGATCCGATACTCGGCCGTCTCGCGCAGTCAGTGGCCGACAACCTGGATGCGCAAGGGACGCTCAATACCCTTTTCGTCGACCAGATGGGTCTCGCTATCGGCTCGCATCTGGCGCGCCACTACGGCAATGGTTCCGAGCGCGATCTTCGTCGCAAGGGCATGCTGTCGCACGCGAGCGCGGCGCGCGCCAAGGAACTGCTGATGGAAAGCGTGCCGATCGCGGAAGTCGCGAGCGAGTGCGACCTGTCGCGCGGTTATTTCATCCGTGCGTTCACACGGACCACGGGCCGCACGCCGCACCAATGGCTGCTCGAGCACCGCGTCACGCAGGCGCGGCAGTTGATCGAAGCGACCGACATGACGCTCACGGAAATCGCGGTCGCTTGCGGATTCGCGGACCAGAGCCACCTGAACCGCATGTTCGTCAAATACTTCGGCCGCGCGCCCGGCGCCTGGCGACGCGGGCTGTCCCGCTGACCGTGTGAGCCGTTCAGGATAATTCAGATCGAAGCTGGCATGATGCGATCGTCGATTCGACTTTCAACGCGCAGTGCTTCGCGCCTGCCGATCACGGGAGTGGTTCACGATGAAAGTAGTCATTGCCGGCGGCTCGATAGCGGGCCTCGCAGCCGCACTGACGCTCGATTGCATAGGGCACGACGTGGCGATCTACGAGCGCTCGCCCACTCCGCTGCGCGGACAAGGCGGCGGCGTGGCGGTCCTGCGGCGCATGATGGCGTTTCTCGAACAGCACGGGCATCACTGCCGCGACATGATCAGCGTGCCGACGCATCGCCGGCGCTGGATCGATCGTGATGGAGCCGTCACGCGCGACGAACCGGAGATGCTGCCGTTCTCGTCGTGGGATGCGGTCTACCGCTCGCTGTGCAGCACGCTGCCGCCAGGGCGGATCCACTACGGTCGCTCGGTAACGGGCTTCGAGCAGGATGCCGGCGGCATCGACGTTCATATCGACGATCAACGCATTCGCGCCGACGTCCTGCTCGCCGCCGACGGTACGGGCTCGAGCCTTCGCGCCCGGCTCTTTCCCGATTACGCGCCGTCGTTTGCGGGCTATATCGCTTGGCGCGGCATCGTCGACGAAGCCGACTTCGACGCGGCGGCCATCGCCACGCTGGTCGAGAACATGACGCTTCACAAGGCGCCGGGCGAACTGTTCATGGCATTTCTGATTCCCGCGCTCGACGGGTCGCTCGAGCCGGGGACGCGGCGCTTCAACTGGCTCTGGTATCGCAACGAAACGGACTCAGACACGCTGCGCCGCCACCTGACCGATCAGGCGGGACAAGTCCATCACGCATCGATACACCCCGGTCAACTCTCGGACGATTCCGTCGCGACGCTGAGGCAACTCGCGAGCGAGCGGCTGCCTTCGGTCTTCTCCCAACTGGTCCTCGCCACCCGCGCTCCGTTCATTCAGGCCATCTTCGACGCACTGAGCCCGGACTTCGTCGAGGGCCGTGTGGCCCTGATCGGCGACGCAGCGTGCACCGTGAGGCCGCACACGGCATCCGGCACATCGAAGGCGGCACGCGATGCCGTTTCACTCGCTGAATCGCTGCCTGCGGACGCAACCGACGTCGTTCAGCGACTCGCTGCTTGGTCGGCGGAGCGCCGCGCGGAAGTGACGTCGCTGCTCGAAAAAGGACCGCAACTGGCCGCGACGTTCGGACTTGGCAGGCCGCTTTGAGGTGTCTCGTATGTTGAATGTCAATCAATGTACGAACGTCTAATCCATTTAATGCGCCTGCCTTTAAAAATATTAATTAAGAACAATTCATTCAAAGAGATATATCGGGTCTCCTAGACTAATCGGGGCGGCGGACACGCATTCCACACAAGTCCAACGCGCCGAATACTGCCCGGCCCCAATGGGTCGCCGGCAGTCCCCTGTTAGCTATTCTCGTGAATAGAGGAATCAACTCATGCGTAATCCTAAACTTGACGTTCTGACGCCCGAAAACAGTCAGATCATTTTCATCGACTTGCAGCCGCAGATGGCATTCGGCGTGCAGTCGATCGACCGCCAGGTGCTGAAGAGCAACGCCGTCGGGCTGGCGAAGGCCGCAAAGACATTCAACATCCCGACCACGATCACCACGGTCGAGACGGAAAGTTTTTCCGGCTATGCATTTCCGGAGCTGCTCGACGTGTTTCCGGATCACCCCGTGCTCGAGCGCTCGTCGATGAATTCCTGGGACGATCAAAAGGTGCGCAACGCCCTGGCGAAGAACGGTCGCAAGAAGGTGGTCGTGGCCGGTCTGTGGACGGAGGTCTGCAACCTCACGTTCGCCCTGTGTGCGATGGACGAAGGCGAATACGAGATCTACATGGTCGCCGACGCTTCAGGCGGCACGTCGAAGGAGGCTCACGACTACGCGATGCAGCGCATGATCCAGGCGGGCGTCGTTCCCGTCACCTGGCAGCAGGTGTTGCTCGAATGGCAGCGCGACTGGGCCCGCCGCGAGACCTACGATGCCGTGATGAACATCGTTCGCGACCACTCGGGTGCGTACGGCATGGGCGTCGACTACGCCTACACGATGGTCCACAAGGCGCCGCAGCGCGCGAAAGCGAAGCATGAAATGCTCGCGCCGGTGCCGGCGCCGATCAAGAAATAACCATCGCGCCTGCGCCAAGAGACGCTGTTCCTGGCAGCAACCGAACGGGCGCCAGTTATTGAGCGCCCGTATTCGGACAAGCTCGCGAACGTGCATGCGCAAAGGGTTCAGAACGTTTCAGCGTCGCTTCAGGACTTCACGGCCCCACCTCTCTAAGCTCCTTCCATAATCCGCCGCGTCTGCAGCTTGCGTGGCGCGCAGCGATTCGTCAGGAGCACGCATGAAACACAAACGACTAGGGTTCGGCGCTGCCGGGATTGCGCTCGCCGGTCTGGCGATCGCGATCGGCGTCATGTACGAGCCGTCGATCGACCCGATCGGGCCGCCGGCGCCGGCTTCGTTCGATCCAAAGCTCGTTCGCGAGGGCGCGCGCATCGTCGCGCTCGGCGACTGCATCGTCTGCCACACCGCGAAGGACGGCAAGCCGTTCGCGGGCGGCCTGCCGCTCGCGACGCCGTTCGGCACGATCTACGCGACCAACATCACGCCCGACCCCGAAACCGGGATCGGACGGTGGTCGCAAGAAGCGTTCGCTCGAGCACTGCGCCGCGGCATCTCGCGCGACGGTCATCAACTCTATCCGGCGTTCCCATACATCCATTTCACGCGCATCTCCGACCACGACATCGCGGCCGCCTATGCGTACCTGATGACGCGCGAACCGGTAGACGCATCGGCGCCCGCTAACGATCTGATCTTCCCGCTCAACTTCCGCCCGCCCGTCGCCTTCTGGAACATCCTGTTCCTGCGCAAGGGCGAGTACCAGCCCGATACGACGCAATCTGCGCAATGGAATCGCGGCAAGCTGCTGGTCGACGGCCTCGGACACTGCGCGTCGTGCCATTCGCCGCTGAACGCGATCGGCGGCGAGCAAGCCGGTAAAGCGTTCGACGGCGGGATCGTCGACGGCTGGGAAGCGCCGCCGCTCAATGCGCTCGGCAACGCGGTGCATCCGTGGACCCAGGCGCAGCTCGTCACCTATCTGCGTACCGGCCGCGCGAGCGAGCACGGCGCGGCTGCCGGGCCGATGCTGCCGGTCACGCGCGATCTCGCGACGGTGCCGGTCGAGGACGTCGAGGCGATCACGTCGTACATCCTGTCGATCCAGAAGCCGGGTACCGCGGCGCCATCCGCGATGACGGCCGTCGCGGGCAAGACGATGACGCCCGGCGAAGCGCGCGGCTCGGCGCTGTTCCAGGCGTCGTGCGCGCAATGCCACGGCCCGGCCTCGCCGATGCAGGCGATCGGCGAACGGCCGACGCTCGCGTTCAGCACGGCAGTCAACGCGGATACGCCGCGCAACGCGATTCAGATGATGTCCAACGGGATCGGCTGGCACGGCGAAGACACCCTCAACTACATGCCGTCGTTCATCGACCAGTACGACGACCAGCAGATCGCGGATCTCGCCGCTTACATCCGCGGCGCGTATTCCAATCGCCCTGCCTGGTCCGACGTCGAAGCGATGGCCGCGAAGCTCAGAAAGGAGGACAGCGCGCGATGATGACCTTGACCGTGAACGGCGTCCAGCACGCGCTCGACATCGACCCGTCCACCCCGCTCCTGTACGCGCTGCGCAACGACTTGCACCTGCACGGCGCGAAGTTCGGCTGCGGCCTCGGACAATGCGGCGCATGCACGGTGATCGTCGACGACAAGCCGATGTTCTCGTGCCTGATTCCGGTCGCCGCGGTCGGGCAGCGGCGCGTGAGGACCATCGAGAGTCTCGGCACGGCCGACCATCCGGGGCCGCTTCAACAAGCGTTCATCGAGCATCAGGCCGCGCAGTGCGGCTACTGCATCGCCGGCATGATCATGCGCGCCCAGGCACTGCTCGAGCGCAACCCAAAGCCCACCGAAGGCGAACTGCGCACCCACATGGAGCCGAATCTGTGCCGCTGCGGCACGCACATGCGGATTCTCGCGGCCGTGCGCCAAGTCGCCGGCCTGCCGGAACCGGACGGCGCATCCCAACCCGTCACGCTCAGCAAGGCGCTCTGATGAACGATCACGACGACATCGACCAAGGCCGCCGCCACTTCATGTTCTCGGGCGCGCTCTTCGTTGCGTTCAGCCTCGCTCCGGGCGCCCGCGCGCTCGCGCAGGAAGTGCTCGCCGACGAAGGCGCCGCCGTCCACGTGGCGAAGGCAACCGAAACGCTGGCAGGCAGCCTGAAGACCAATCCGCTCCTGGACGCGTGGATCAAGATCACGCCGGGAGGCTTGGTCACCGTGTTCACCGGCAAGGTCGAGCTCGGCACCGGCGTGCGCACCGCCCTGCTGCAGGTGGCCGCCGAGGAGCTGAACATGAAGCCCTCGCTGATCACGTTCCTGACCGCCGACACGGGCGCATCGCCCGACGAAGGGTTGACCGCCGGCAGCCATACGATGGCCGACAGCGGCAGCGCGCTGTTGAACGCATCGGCGCAGGTGCGCGGGCTGCTGGTCGACGGCGCCGCCAAGCACTTCGGCGTCGACGCAAGCACGCTGACGGTCAGCGATGCCGTCATCAAGGCGCCGGACGGCCGCACGATGAGCTATGGCGACGCAATCGGGATCGTCGACCTGCATCGCAAGGCCACGCCCACGTCGCCTTTGAAAGATCCGGCCACGTTCACCACGATCGGCACGTCGTTGCCTCGGCTCGACATTCCGAACAAGGTCACCGGCGGCGTCAGCTACGTGCAGGACATGCAACTGCCCGGCATGCTGCACGCGCGCGTGGTGATGCCGCCGGTCTACGACGCGAAGCTGCTGTCGTTCGACGAGGCCGCGATCCTGAAGATGCCGGGCGTCGTGCGGATCGTCCGCAACGGCAGCATGCTCGCGGTCGTCGCTCATGGCGAGTGGCAAGCGGTCGTCGCGCAGCGCGCGCTCGCAGCAAACTGCCAATGGTCGCCCGGCCGCGCGCTGCCCGATCGCGAGAAGGTTCACGAGGACTTGAAGCGAATCTCGACGCAACGCATCGAGATCGCCAACACGCACTCTGCCACCGCACCGGCGGCAAAGACGCTGACCGCGACGTTCCGGAAGAACTACCTGCTGCACGGCTCCATCGGACCGTCGTGCTCGGTCGCGCACCTCGACAACGGGGTCCTGACCGTATGGACCCACTCGCAAGGCGTGTATCCGCTGCGCGACGCGCTCGCCGAAATGCTGTCGATGCCGAAGCCGAGCATCCGCTGCATTCACACCGAAGGCTCCGGCTGCTACGGGCACAACGGCGCGGACGACGTCGCCGCGCATGCGGCGCTGATCGCGGCCGCGATGCCGGGCCAGCCGATCCGGGTCCAGTGGATGCGCGAGCAGGAGCACACGTGGGATCACTTCACGCCCGCGATGGTGACCGAGGTCAGCGCGTCGCTCGACGCGAGCGGCCATATCGTCGACTGGCAGTACGAGCTGTGGAGCAACTCGCACAATGAGCGGATCGTCAACGCCGGCAGACTCTTGCCCGCGCGGATGCTGGAGACGCCGTTCGTCTCCGCGCCGTCGACGCCGATGCTGCAGCCCGAAGGCGGCGGCGACCGCAACGCGATTCCGCTCTACGCGCTTCCGGCGATGCACATCGTCAACAACTTCTCGCCGACGATGCCGTTGCAGACCTCGGCAATGCGTTCGCTCGGCGCGCATACGAACGTGTGGGCGATCGAGAGCTTCATGGACGAACTCGCGCACGCGGCCGGCGTCGAGCCGGTGGCGTTCCGGCTGCGCCACATGCAAGACCCGCGCGCGCGCCACGTGATCGAGCTCGCCGCCCAGCAGTTCGGCTGGCCGCGGCCGCCGCGAGCGCGCAATCGCGGAGTCGGCTTCGCGTTCGGCAAATACAAGAACCTGATGGCCTATGTCGCGATGGCGGTCGAAATCACGGTCGTCCCGGAAACGGGACAGGTGATCCTCGAACACGCGGACGTGGCCGTCGACGCCGGGCAGATCGTCTCGCCGGACGGCATCCGCAATCAGATCGAAGGCGGCATCGTTCAGTCGGCGAGCTGGTCGCTGTACGAAGAGCTGAAATACGACACGCAGAGGGTGCGCAGCTTCGACTGGAGCAGCTATCCGATCCTGCGCTTTTCGGCGGCGCCGCGCAGCCTGAAGGTCCACCTGATCAATCGTCCGGGTGCACCGTTCCTCGGCGCGGCCGAGGCTTCGATGGGGCCGACTGCCGGCGCGCTCGCGAATGCGATCTTCGACGCGACCGGCCAGCGCATGCGCGAAATGCCGTTTGCGGGCGACGGCCTTAGGAAACGCATCGACGCATGACTCTGAAGGACGGCGCCCTGAAAAACCAGGGCGCCTGCCGGACTCAGTGACGCAAGTACTCGGTCCGCGCCACAGGCACAACGGGCACGTGCGGGTATTGGAACGTCGGCATCGCCTTGATCGCTTCGCGCGTGCCGCCCGCGAGCGTGAGCTTCCCGTCGGCGAAGTCGAGCTGGCTCACGGGAATGGCGACGTCGTGCTGCGAGACGCCCGCGAACTGATGGGCTGCGACGATCACGAACGATGCGGAGTCATCGGGCGCGATGATGATGTCGTGCACGACGCCGATCTGTTCACCCTTGTCGTTGACGACCGGCTTGCCAAGGAACGACTTCTTTACGCTCCAGCCGCGAACGATAAGATCGGCTTGCGTCACGCTGATGCCAATGGGCTGCACGCCCGCCACCTGCGCGGTTGCATGCAAGGAAACACTGCCCATTGCAAGAGCCAGCAGCATTGCCGTAAGGAGACTTGATTTCTTCATTTTCGACTTCCTGGTTGGTTAAAAAATAGTTGAGCCGTGCCCTTTACCAGCCGAGCTTGGCTTCCACGCCCACATAATCCGCATTGCGCGCGCCGAGCGCGCGAAGCGAATCGCCTACCTCGAAATGAACCGCCTCGACGGCGAGCGCGACGTTCGGATTGACGAGCCAGTCCACCCGCACCTGCTCATACATGCCGGTCCAGGCGGTGCCCTTGCCCGCGGTGCCGGGCACCACCTGCATGCCCTGTCCGTAGACCGCATCCTGCGTGGTCGCGCGCCACTGAAATCCGACTGCCGTGAGGATCGTGACGTTGGAGGCCGCCTTGAGCGTCAATGACGGCTTGATGTGATACAGATTGCTGTATCCCGTATAGCCCGCGAGCGTGAAGTAGTAGCCGTTCGGAAACAGCGGATTGAAGGTCCCGAGATGGCCGTCGCCGGGATGCCGGTCGCCCGACGCGCCGTCCACTTGGAGACCGAGCCGCGGCGCGCCCGTGACGGACGCGAACGTATAGCCGCCCAAGAGCCCGAACGCCCATGCGCCGATCGTGTCGTTGGCGATGTGCCCGGTCTGAGCCATCGTTTCCGCGTCCCAGTCGACGTGCTCGGTCTTTCCCGCGTAGCGCACGTCGAACACGTCGCGATGCTCGGCGCCGGCCGCGTCGAGATAGTGCGCGTTGCCGTTGATGTAGCGCGACCAGTAGGCGGACAGATCGCCGGGCCCCACCTTCGAGCGCTCGACGCGCACGCCGCTGAACGTCAGATGGCGATTCGACACGTCGTCGAACGTCGTGACGTCGCGATACTGGACCGGCTGCGTTAGATAGCCGATCAAGCGCCATTTGCCGATTTCGTAGTCGGCCCAGATCGCGTCGAACGCTTGGCGCACGTTGGGACCGTCGCGCACCGAAACGAAACGCTGCAAGTCGAACGCCATCTCCTGCCGGCCGATGCGGGTCTTCAGCGTGCCGCCGCCCACGCCATAGACGAACGCCACGAACGCCTGCTCGATGTCGAGCTGATCCTTGTCGACCGGCGTCACCGTGTTCTTGCCGAAAGGACGCGCATCTTCCAGCTGGAAAAACGCCTGGACGTGACTGCCGAACCGTGCGTCCGCGTGTACTTCCGCGCGCTGGATCACGTAGTTGTCGTCACGCCCGTTGCCGAGGCCGAAGAGCGAAGCGTTGTTCAGCTCGAAGCGCTCGCGCAGGTTCGCACCGAGCGAGAGATAGGTGGACGGATCGCTGCCGAGAGGGATGTATTTGAGCGAGTCGAGCGGTTCCTTCGGCACGCACGGATTCGCGAGCACCCCCCAGTTCTCCTGCCAGCGATTGAACAGGACGGCGGGCCGCGTCGCGTTACACGCCGTGGCAGGACTCGTCCCCTGCGCCGCGGTTTGGGGCGGGTCCTGCACGGGATCGGCGGCCCATGCCTCGCCGCCGTTCGCGAGCGCGGACGCAACCAGCGCCGCGCCCGCGGTCGCCTTCGACAACACACGTCTCATCGGCAAGCACCCGGCTACTTGGACCACTCGTGGATTTCGGCGATATAGCCGCCCGGAAACTCGACCATCGCCGTGCGCCCTTCGACCGTGCGGCTCGGCGCAGACAGCACCTTGACGCCCGCGCCTTGCGCTTTCGCCAGCGTCGCGTCGAGATCGGCAACCCGGTAGCCGGTCACTTCACGCCCGAACGGATAGGGCAGCCTGCCGTCCGTCGCGAACACGAGCATCTCGCCGAAGTCGGAGGTCACGCGCACGCGCCGGATCGTCTCGCCCGGCCGCCCGATCTCCGCGCCGTCCGCGCCATGCTCGTCCGACACCACCTTGCCGTGCGAGAAGCACAGGAAGTCCTCGATGAACTTGTCGGCGCTCTGCTTGGACACGTAGACGCGATTGTCGGGCACCCGCTCGAGCGGATCGTACGAAGGCGTCTTGGTGTGCCAGTACAACTGCATCGTGAGCCCGCCCGGCCACTGGATGATCGCGTCCTTGCCGATCGGGTCGTCGAACTTGTCGACGATCACGTCGGCACCCGCGGCCTGCGCGGCACGAATCGCATCGTCTATATTGGTGACCAGATACCCCGTGCGCTCATTGCCGAACGGGTACGGCACCGGCGTCTGAAACGCAAACACGGACAGCATGCCCACGGGCGTCTTTACGTACTGCGAAGCGGTCTTGCTCGGCGTCGGCGTGACGGTGAACACCGCGCGCGGCGAAGCCTTGCCGCCGAACGTGGTGATGAAGCTGTTCACGAATGCGTCGAAGTCCGCGCTCGCGACGTAGACGTGCGTCGTGTCGTATTGCGGCCCGACCGACACAGCGGCAACCTGCTTGGCCCGGCAGACCGGTTGCGCCGAAGCCGGCGTGCAGGCAAGCGCCACGCCGAGCGCCAGCATCGAAGCGATCGCCGCGCTCAGCGCACGGCGTACATGGATATGGCTCACGGAATACTCCCTCACTCTATTTCGCCGGCGCGGGGGCCGGCGAAATCGTTGCACCCGGTTTGGGTTACTGCTTCAGAAACGCGAGCAGGTCCTCGTTGACCTTCTCTGCGTGGGTGCTGCACATGCCATGCGGTGCGCCTGCATAGATTTTCAGCGTCGCGTTCTTGACGATCTTCGCCGAGAGCTTCGCCGAATCGTCGATCGGCACGATCTGATCGTCGTCGCCGTGCAGGATCAGCGTCGGCACGTCGATCTTCTTCAGGTCTTCCGTGTAGTCGACTTCGGAGAACTGCTTGATGCACTCGTACTGGCCTTTGATCGAGCCTTGCATGCCCTGACGCCAGAAGTCCTGAATCAAGCCCTGCGAGGTCTTCGCGTTCGGACGGTTGAAGCCGTAGAACGGCGTCGCGAGATCCAGATAGAACTGCGAGCGGTTCGCCGCGACTTGTGCGCGGATACCGTCGAACACGGACATGTCGAGGCCGCCCGGGTTGGTCGCGCTCTTCACCATCTGCGGCGGAACCGCGCCGATCAACACAGCCTTGGCCACGCGCTTCGAGCCATGACGCCCGATGTAGTGCGCGACTTCGCCGCCGCCCGTCGAATGACCGACCAGCATGGCGTTACGCACGTCGAGCGCGTCGAGCACCGCGGCGAGGTCGTCGGCGTAGGTATCCATGTCGTTGCCGTGCGACGGCTGGCCCGAGCGGCCGTGGCCGCGCCGGTCGTGCGCGATCACGCGATAGCCTTGATTGACGAGGAACAGCATCTGCGGATCCCAGGCGTCGGCGGACAGCGGCCAGCCGTGCGAGAACACCACGGGCGTGCCAGTGCCCCAGTCCTTGAAGTAGATCTCGGTGCCGTCCTTCGCCTTCACATAGCTGCCCTCTTGCCGGCCGCCGGCAGCGGAGTGGCTCGCGTGTGCACCGCCGCTCGTGGTCGCGGCAGACGCCGACAGCGCAGAAAAGGCCGCGGCTGCGCCGGCCATGCCGGCACTCGCCGAGAGCAGCCTGCGTCGCGACGCAGAAAGGGTGGTGGTTTTGTTTTGAGCGTCCATTTCAGTTCTCAGCCGTTACGTTCGTTTCTGCGCCGCCGAGTGGCTGCGGCGCTGCCTGGAGGGTTCAAGACACAGCGAATGGAATCCTTGCGTCATGAGGGGCACAGCTTAGTCGGCACGCCGCGATAAAGTCCTTATTGACGGCTTAAACGTTCTGAAGTCGCGGCGAGGTGCGAAGCGAAGGCGTGAAGGGAATACGTCGAATGGTGGCTAGCCGCTCTGCACTTCCGTACTCAGGTCTGCGAGGTAGGCGTGGATCTGGCTGATCACCGCCGCGCCGTCGCCGACCGCCGTGGCCACGCGCTTGGCCGAGCCGGAGCGCACGTCGCCGATCGCGAACATGCCGCTCACGCTCGTCTGAAGCGGGTACGTCTCGTGTTCGTATGGCGAGCCGCGGCGCGCCCCGGCGAGACCGGTCAACACGAAACCGCGCGGGTCCAATTCGACGCCGCTCGATGCCAGCCAGTCGGTCTTGGGATCGGCGCCGATGAAGAGAAAGAGATGGCGCGACGCGATCACTTCGTCCTCGCCGTCGTTGCGGATGTGAACGCGAGCGAGTCCGGCCGCATCCGCCTCGAGGGCTTCGAGCGTGCAGCGCGTGCAGACCGATACGTTCGGCAATGCGCCGATGCGGTCGATCAGATACCTCGACATGCTCGCGTCGAGTCCTTCACCGCGGATCAGAACGCGAATGCTGCGGGCGAAATTGGCGAGGAACACGACGGCCTGGCCCGCCGAGTTTCCGCCGCCGATCAACACGATATCCTGCCCCTTCACGAGCTTCGCCTCGATCGGCGACGCCCAGTAGTAGATGCCGCGTCCATCGAAGCGATCGAAATCCGGCACCTGCGGCTTGCGGTAAGCGGCGCCGCTTGCGATCACCACGGTACGCGCGCAGATTTGCTGGCCGTCGGCAAGCGCAAGCGTGAAGTGCGTGTCATGCCGCGCGATGTCGGTGACCTTGCCTGGAATCGCCAGATGGGCGCCGAACTTCAGCGCCTGCTGGAATGCTCTTGCCGCCAGCGCCTGACCTGAGATTCCGGTCGGAAAGCCGAGGTAGTTTTCGATCCGCGAGCTCGCCCCCGCTTGCCCGCCCGGCGCACGCTGGTCGAACACTGCCACCGACAGCCCTTCGGTGGCCGCATACACGGCCGCCGCGAGCCCGGCCGGGCCTGCGCCGACGATCGCGATGTCGTAGGTGCACGAGCTCTGGAAGGCCGGCACGAGCCCTAGGCGCGTGGCCAGCTGGACTTCGTCGGGTGCGCGCAGCACGGAGCCGTCGGGGCAGAACACGAGCGGAAAATCCGCCGGCCCCGCCGTCATGCCCGACAGCAGCGTGACCGCTTCCTCGTTATGACGGACATCGAGCACCGACGCGGGATAAGCATTGCGGCGCAGGAAACCCTGCAGGCCGATGAGCCGGCCGTCCGATCCGTCGCCGACGATGATCGGCCCCAGCCCCTGCTCGATCAGTCCCAGGCGCCTCAGGATCAGCGCCCGCATGATGTGCTCGCCGAGCTGCGCGTCGGCCACGATCAACGCCCTCAACTGCTCCGGTTCGACGACGAGCGTCTCGCAGTGCGTCAGCGCCACACCGTCGACGAGCGCGGGCTTGCCCGACAGCTGGGCCATCTCCGCCATGAAGTGTCCCGCCTCGTGCTCGGTCACGAGCGTCGAGCGGCCCAGCGAATCGCGCGTGGAGATCCGCACGCTGCCTTGCAGAAGCACGAACAGACCGAGGGCGACACGGCCGGTTTCGAAAATCATCTCGCCGGCCTGGAACGACATCGGCTTCGCGAAGCGTTGCAGGCTGAGAATCTCCGCCGGCGACAAGCGAGGGAACATCTGATACCGGCGATGTTCAAGCGACGTATAGGGAACCTCCAATTCCGGCGCCGCGTCTTCGGCCTGCGGGAAAGGGTCCGTGCTGCTCATGAGTACCTCGATGTCGTTGCGTGATGCGTCACGCGACGAAGCTTAACGAGGTACAGCCGAAAACTCCTTAGCCGCGCCTTAAAACTTCTGAAGCGAACCGAGGCACGCGGCTCCTGTAACGAAGCACCTGCAACGTTTCACCAGTCGAACCGGGGGAACGGCCATGCACCGCGTCTTCATCCTATCGCCGCTGTTAATTTCCCCTTAAGCGCGCCCATATGGCCACGACTCACGATACGATGCCGGTCATGCGCCGCGAACGTTTGCGCGCCCATGCGACACAACCACCGGAAATCCACATGAAGTTGTCATTCGAAGCGCTCGAAGCGCTCGACGTCATCGACCGCGTCGGCACGTTTGCCGAAGCAGCTGAAATGCTGCACCGCGTGCCGTCCTCGCTCACCTATCTCGTGCAGAAACTCGAAAGCGATCTTGGCGTGGAGCTGTTCGACCGCAGCGGCCGGCGTGCGAAGCTCACGCATGCGGGACGCGTCGTCGTGGAGGAAGGGCGCCGGCTGCTGCATGCGGCCGAGCAGCTCGAGTGCAAAGCGCGCCGCATCCAGGAAGGCTGGGAAGCGGAGCTGCGCTTGTGCATCGACGAGATCCTGCCGTTCGGCGCCCTATGGCCCTACGTGCATGGGTTTTACGACCTCGAAATGGATACGCGGCTGCGTCTGTCGACCGAAGTGCTCGGCGGCACCTGGGATGCGTTGATCACGCGGCGCGCGGATCTGGTGGTGGGCGCCGCCGGCGATCCTCCGCAGCTGCCGAACATCATCGCGCGTCCGGTGGGCTCGCTGCGGCACGTGTTCGCCGTCGCGCCCGATCATCCGCTCGCGCGTCTGCCCGAGCCGTTGACGATGGACGCCGTCGTCCACTATCGCGGAGCCGTCATCAGCGACACGTCGCGCGAGCTTAAGCCGCGCTCGGTTGCGACCGACAACGGTCAGCCCTGCATCGCCGTGCCGACGCTCGCCGCCAAGCTGGCCGCGCAATGCGAAGGCATCGCCGTGGGCACCTTGCCCGAATGCATCGCTCAGCCCGCCATCGACGCAGGCAAGCTCGTTGCGCGGCGCGTGACCGGCATGCGCGAAGTGACCTATTGCTACCTTGCGTGGCGCGAAGACGAAGCCGGCCGCGCCTTGACGTGGTGGGTCGAACAACTGGACCGTCCCGATCTGATCGATCGCTTCATCGCGCAGATCTAACGCTAACGGCGCAGGCTAGGCGCAATCCTCCGAACAAAAGCCGTCAATCGATCTCGCTGCGAGTCGCGAGATCGGCGCCCAGCCGGCACAGGTTCAGATAGAACCAGCGGTCGCCCGTTGCCGCGCAGTGCTGCAACGCCTCATCGAGCACGGCCTCCGCTTCTTCGCGGCGACCGCATTCGTTCAACGCGCGCGCATACTGCGCCAGCAGCATGGTCCACTGCGCGAGATAGCCCGTCTGCCGCACGGCATCGAGCGCCGCGCGAAACTCCGGCAGCCGCGTGGGATCGGGCTCGGCGATGGACTTCAGATATTGGTCATAGCATTCGCTGCACGCGAGCCAGACCATGAAGCCTCCCTGCTTCGCACGCGTGCGCAACAGCGCGATGCCCTCGCGGGCAAGCTCGAACTCGCCGCTCAAGAGCGCGACCGGCACCAGCCCTTCGACGAGCACGTAGCACGTCACGATGTCGTGCCCATAGCACAGCGCCGCTTCGAGCGCACACTGCGCGGTCTTCAGCGCCTCGCTCGTTTCTCCCTGGGTCCACAGCACGCGCGCCAACGTCGCGCGCGCAACGATGCCGGGCTCGATGCGAAACCCCGGGATGCCCCAGTGGTCGGTAGGACATTCGTAGTTGCACAGCAACTGCCCGAGCCGCTCGCGTGCCGCCTCAGGCTCGCCCGCATAATGCAGCGCGACAGACTCGAGCCGCCCCGCCACCAGGGAGAACGCCGGATGATCGGCCATCTGCGCGAGCGCGCCGAAACGGCGCGCCAGCTGCAGCGCGGCGTGCGCGTCCCCTCCGTACTGACGGATGCTCCACAGTCCCCACAAGGCGCGCAGCTCGAACTCGGCGTTGTTGGTCGCCACCGCGAGCGACAGCACCTCGGACCACGCTTCGTGCACGGCCGGCACCGGGCCCTGCGTAAACAGCAACGCTGCGCCATAGGCCGCGAGAAGCGGCAAGCGGCTTTCGGCGGGAACCGGTGCGACTTCCGGGGCGCGCATCGCATCGAGCGCGGCGCGGGCCCGTTCGCAGCATTCGTCGACCAGCGAAAGATCGAAGAGGCACGGCACGGCGACCGCCGCCAAGGCGATGCCGACGGCACGGTCGCCATCGGGCGCGAAGGCCCAATCGAGCGCCGCGCGAAGATTGCCGAGCTCATGCCGGAACGCCATGAACCACGGGGTCGTCTTCGCAGCGGCAAGCCGCGTCGGCGCTCGGGAGAGGATCGCGCGGAAATAGGTGGCGTGCGCGAGCGCGGCGGCCTTGCGCTCCCCATGATCCTCGAGCTGCTTCAGCGCGTAGGCTCGCGTGATCTCGAGCAGCCGGTAACGCGTCGCCGCTTCCTCGCTCTCTCGCACCACGAGCGACTTCGCGACGAGACCGCTCAGGGCATCGAGCACCTCGGTGCAAGAAAACCCGCGTTCCTTGATCACGTGATACGCGGCATCGAACGAGAAGCCGTTCATGAAAACGCCCAGCGAGCGCAGCAACGCGCGCTCGGTATCGTCGAGCAGGCGATAGCTCCAGTCGAGCATGGCCTTCAAGGTCTGATGGCGCGGCAACGCCGTGCGGAAGCCGCCGGCGAGAATCCGAAAGTGGTCGTCGAGGTGCTCGGCCAACACTTCCACGCCAAGGACCGCGGCGCGTGCCGCAGCCAGTTCGACGGCGAGCGGGATGCCGTCGAGCCGGCGGCAGATGAGCCCCGTCACGAGCAGCGTGCGGTCATCGAGCGGAAAGCGCGGGTCCGCCGCCCGGGCGCGATCGACGAACAACTGGACGGCGCTCGCTGCCAGGATGTCCTCGGCGGTACCGCCCTCGTCGGGCACGTCGAGCGGCTGGACCGGATACAGCAGTTCGCCCGGGACACGCAAGGCTTCACGGCTCGTGGCGAGGACATAGAGCCCTTCGTTGGCCTCGCTGATGGCGCTCGCGATCTGCGCCACCTCGTCGATCAGATGCTCGCAATTGTCGAGCAAGAGCAGCATGTGCCGGCCCGCCACGCGCGACGCGATATCGTCGAGCGACAGGCGCCCGACGGGCATCGGCAGGCCGAGCGCGGCCGCCAGCGCATCGAGCGCGAAGCGCGGGTCGGATACCGACGCAAACGGAACGAACACCACGCCATCGGCAAAGCGGCTGCCGATTTGCGCGGCCACTTCGATGGCGATACGCGTCTTGCCGATGCCGCCCGCTCCCACGAGCGTGACGACCTTCGTCGTATCGAGCGCGCCGACGATTTCGGCGATCGTCGCCTCGCGGCCGACCAAGGATGAAACACAATAGGGCATGCCATGCGCCGGCGCCATCCGCAACGGACGCATCGGCTCTCGTGCGACCGCCGGCTCGGGATTGGCGGCGACGAGCCGATAGCCGCGGCCCGGCACGGTGCGGATCAGATCGCGATCGCCGGCCAGCGCCTTGCGCAGCGCGGCGATGTGAACCTGAAGGTTGTTCTCCTGGACGACAACGTTTGGCCAAACGGCGCGGATGATCTCGTCTTTCGAAACCAGCGCGCCTCCGGCACGAATCAACACTTCGAGGATATCGAACGCGCGGCTGCCGATGCGCAGCGACTCGCCGTTCGAGCGAACTTCACGGTTCTCTAGAAAGACATCTAATTGTCCAATTTGGATCATTGCGAGCCGTCTTTCGGGAATTCAATCTCTGCTAAAACGAAGCGCTGGGGACGCAGCGCGGAAGCACATGCTACGGCATTCGCATGGCACGTTGTTTTAAATATTCCGAATCTACTATTCGATATTTTTGATTGAATTCGGAACAGCTGCCGCGCTGCATGGCGTGCATCAGTCGGCGAGCGGATGGCACGCATGCTTCACACGATTGAATGTCCCCGCAGAGACGCCGCTCGCGCGAGGCACACCGACGCTCGAGCATCAGGAGGCTGCTCGCAGCTCCGGCAGCAGGCCAACCAGATCCATACGAACCGATTCCATGTGGACGGATTCCGTTCGCACGACCATTCGTTCGAGTTCGGCCGCGAGAATCATCTCCGCGCTGTTGGCCGGGGGATGCTCGCCTCGCCATTGCGGCTTGTAGATCATCTCGCCGCGGCGAATCGCACGACCGGTCAGCGCGCAGTGGCCGCTGCGCCGCGAACGCCCGCTGGTCCAGCGCTGATCGATATAGCGGCAGCGCGTCGAATCGCTCCACGACACGAGCATCGAGCGTTCGCTTTGCCTCTCCACGGCGACCACCGACGTCCGGCACAGCGCGACGTTAGCTGTTCCGCTCGCGCCAGTGCGCAGGCCGCTGTGCGCTTTAAACGCATCGATGGTCGCCGGCTGCGTCACCTTCCACCCTACGGCATGCGGGTCAAGCAACGAGAGCACTTGCTCCCAGCGATTGAACTCGTTCATCTTCGCTCGTCCTCGCAATTAGAGACCCTGGATCCGGTTCACTCGCCCACGGCGCATGCCTCGGTGCTGGCTCGCAAGGCGAGTATCGCCAGCAGCGTGACCGGAAACAGCAAGGCCCAGAACGATGCCTGCACCCAGGCAATGGCGGCAACGATCGCGCCCACGGCAAAGCCGCAGACAGGAAGCAACGTATCGGCGAAGCGCGCGCGAGCCGCGGCCTTTGTCTCGGCGCCGCGGCCCATCATCGCTTCGATTGCATCGATCACGCCGAGCGTGATGTTCTGCGTCATCGTCGTAGTGAGCGGTTTTCCGGCCAGCACGAGTTGGCTATGGCCGTTCTGAATGCCCATGGCGATCGCGCCGAACAGTCCGGCCACGATGACCGCGGCGCTGTCCGCCGAATGCACGGGCAACGCGGCAAGACCCGCAAACATCATGAAGCTCAGGCAGACGGCCTGCAGCACGTAGATCGCCCGCTCCGCGGACACGCCGCGGCGCACGCTGAATTCCACGGCGCATTTCGCCACCGCGACGCCTGCGATGAACGCAGGAAACGCCGACAGCTTGAGCAACACGCCCTGCCCTTGCCCGACGATGTTGGCGCCGATCAGCACGAAGTTGGTTGTCACGTGCGAGGTGAAGAGGCCGAATAGTCCGACAAAACCGAAGGTATCGACGTATCCGGCGAGGAACGCAAGGACCGTGATGAGCCGTTGGGGCAAGGAGTTTGCGCCTAGATTTTCAGCTTGCATCCCCGGTGGCATGAGCGTCATGATGGTTGTTCTCCGGCGCGCCGTTATGGCTTCGTCTCGCCGGAGACCGAGCCTGTGCCGTCCCCGTCCGCGCCGCTGCCGGAGGGACTTGCGCCCGGCTTCGCGGGTGCGCTCACAGCCGGGGGCGCGCTGCGCGCGGCGAGATGCTCCTTCAACTGCGTGACCAACTGGTCGCCGCCCAGCATCCCGAGCAATCCGGCCAGCGCAATCAGTGGCGGCGCCGGCGACTTCAGTCCCAGCAAACCGTACCCGATACCGAAGAGCAGCCCTGATAAGAGCGAATAGACATACGACATGACTTCAATCCTCGTGATGGAGCGTGGCGCTTTCGAGCGTCGTCGACATGACCGCTCGGGACGCCACTGCCGGTTCGAACCATCGTAGCAACGCCGCGTCAAGACGCGCATTTAAACGTTCTGAAATCTCCTGGCAGCCGTGCACGGCTGCACGCTTTAAGAACGCTTAAGGCGCGGCTCAGGACTTTAAGCGCAGGGTTGGGTTAACTTGGGGGAAGAGGAAGGCGCCTGCGGATGGACTGCCTTCGCACCATCCATGGACAACGTTGTCCAGTTCACACACCAAACGAGAGGAAAGAGCGATGACTGCCCAACTGAATGAAGCAGCGACAGCGGACACCGTTTTCTTCAACGGCAAGATTGCAACCCAGGACGACAAGCGCTCGTTCGTGACGGCGATCGCAGTCAAGGACGGCCGCGTCCTCGCCACCGGCAGCGATCACAACGTCATGCAGCGCGCCGACGCGAATACGAAGCGCATCGACCTGCAAGGCCGCACGGTCATCCCTGGCCTGAACGACTCGCACCTGCACGTGATTCGCGGCGGCCTGAACTTCAACATGGAGCTGCGTTGGGACGGCGTGCCCTCGCTCGCCGACGCGCTCGACATGCTGCGCCGCCAGGTGGCGCGCACGCCCGCGCCGCAATGGGTTCGCGTGGTGGGCGGCTGGAACGAGCTGCAGTTCGCGGAACGGCGCGGCCCGACGCTCGAAGAAATCAACGCGATCGCGCCGGACACGCCGGTGTTCCTCCTGCACCTTTATGACAGCGCGCTGCTGAACGGCGCCGCGCTACGCGCGGTCGGCTACACGAAGGACACGCCCAACCCGCCGGGCGGCGAGATCCAGCGCGACAGGAGCGGCAACCCTACCGGCATGCTGATCGCCCGTCCCAACGCCGGGTTGCTATACGCGACGCTCGCCAAAGGTCCGAAGCTGCCCTATGACGATCAGGTGAATTCCACGCGTCACTTCATGCGCGAGTTGAACCGCCTTGGCGTGACGAGCGCGATCGACGCGGGCGGCGGCTACCAGGCGTACCCGGACGACTACGCGGTCATCATGGAACTGGCGAAGCGCGGCGAGCTCACGATGCGCATCGCGTACAACCTCTTTACACAGAACGCGAAGAAGGAGATCGAAGACTTCGCGAAGTGGGTGAAGATGACGAAGCCCGGCGACGGCGACGAATTCCTGCGCGTGAACGGCGCGGGCGAGATGCTGGTGTTCTCCGCCGCGGACTTCGAAGACTTTCTGGAGCCGCGTCCCGACCTGCCCGATACGCTCGAAACGGAACTCACCGACGTGGTGAAGCTGCTCGTGCAGAACCGCTGGCCGTTCCGCCTGCACGCCACCTACGACGAGTCGATCGGCCGCTTCCTCAACGTGTTCGAAGCGGTGAACCGCGAAGTGCCGTTCAACGGGTTGCGCTGGTTCTTCGACCATTGCGAGACGATTTCCGAAGCCAACATCGCCCGCATTGCCGCGCTCGGCGGCGGCATCGCCGTGCAGCACCGGATGGCCTACCAGGGCGAATACTTCATCCATCGCTACGGCGCCGAAGCCGCCGAGCGCACGCCACCCATCCAGAAGATGCTGGCCGCGGGCCTGCCGGTCGGCGCGGGCACCGATGCGACGCGCGTGGCGAGCTTCAACCCCTTCGTCTCGCTGTACTGGATGGTGTCGGGCCGCACGGTGGGCGGCACGCTGCTCTACCCCGATCGCAACCGGCTCGACCGCATGGAAGCGTTGCGCCGCTACACGGTGGGCAGCGCCTGGTTCTCCAGCGAGGAAGACCGCAAGGGCGCGCTGATGCCCGGCCAGTACGCGGACTTCGCCGCGCTGACCGACGACTTCTTCACCGTCGACGAAGAGCGGATCAAATACCTGGCTTCGGTGCTCACGGTCGTCAACGGCAAAGTCGTGTATGCCGACGAAGAGTTCAGCCCGCTCGCGCCGGCCGACCTGCCCGTCAGCCCCTCGTGGTCGCCCGTGGCGGAGTTCGGCGGCTACAGCCGCTACCGGCCGTCGGCCGCATCCGCGCGCGCCTGCGTGGACGGCTGCGCGAACCTGTGCGGCGTCCATGCTCACAGCCATATGTGGGCCTGGCGCAGCAACGTGCCGGTGAGCGACGACAACAGCTTTTGGGGCGCGCTCGGCTGCAGCTGCTTCGCGTTCTGAACCGACGGCCCGACTATCGACCATGGACGCCACGCTCGCCCGCCTCGCCGCGAACTCGACCGACCTCGGCCTGCTCTTCTTGCGCGTCGGCGCGAGCGTGCTTTTGCTGATCGTGCACGGCCTGCCCAAGATCCGGCATTACGCGGCTCAAGCGGCGGCCATCGAGGACCCGTTTCACTTCGGCAAGAAGCTGACCATCGCTTTCGCGATCTTCGCCGAAGTCGTGTGCCCGCTCTTCGTGTTGGCCGGCTTTGCGACGCGGCCCGCCGCGCTGCCCGTGATGATCGTCACGGCCATCGCGCTCTTGCGCGTGCACCCGGAGTGGACCGTCGAGCAAGGGCAGTTCGCCTGGATGCTGTTGATCCTGTTCGGCACGATAGCCATCGCGGGCCCCGGCCGTTACACGCTGGCGGCGCTGATCAACCCATAAGAGGACATGCGATGAGCCGAACCGTCGCAGGCATCCCGATCCCGGACAGCACCATGGCAAGGGCCGCCCTCGCCATCGTGCTCGCCGGCGAACCCGACATTCTCTATCGCCATTCGGTACGGACGTTTTTGTTCGGGGCGCTGATCGCCCAGTACCGGAAACTTGCGTACGACGCGGAGCTGCTCTACGTCGTTTCGCTGTTTCGCTGCATCGGCTTGACTGCGCCCTATCACGGCTCGCCGCGGCGTTTCGAAGTGGACAGCGCGAATGCGGTTAACGCCTTCCTGGCTGCCTATGACGTGCCGCGCGAGGACCTCGCCGATGCATGGCGGGCCGTGGCGCTTCACACGACCTTCGGCATCCACGCCGACATGCCCTCGCATACTGCGCTCGCGACGCTGATCGCGGCGGGCATGGAGGCCGACCTTCTCTGCATGCACATGGACGAGCTGACCGTGGCCGAGCGCGAGGCCGTGCTGCTCGAGTTCCCTCGCGGACCGCGTTTCAAGGAGCAGATCATCGACACGTTCGCGCAGGGCATGGCGTGGCGTCCCGCCACGACGTTCGGCACGGTCAACGCCGACATCCTCGAGCGATGCGATCCGAACTATCGGCGCAGGAATTTCTGCGGCCTGATTCTCGGGTCGAACTGGAAGGAGTAACACCAGGCAGTACCCGATTCACCGTTTCACCCACAGGCCATTCAATGGAGGCAACGATGCCCACCGCCAAAGCACAACCCGGCAAGACCCTGCTCGATCCGACCAACCACACGTTGATCATGATCGACTTCCAGTCGCAGATGTCGTTCGCAACCAAGTCCATCGACGCGGTCTCGCTGCGCAACAACACATCGCTCGTGGCGAAGGCCGCGAAGGAATTCAACGTCCCGACGATCCTCACCACCGTCGCGGAAAAGACGTTCTCCGGCCCGATGTACCAGGAGATCACGTCGGTGTTCCCGGAAGAGAAGCTCATCGATCGCACCTCGATGAACACGTGGGAAGATCCGCGCATCGCCGAGCGCGTGAACGCCATCGGTAGAGACAAGATCGCCCTGGCCGGCCTGTGGACTTCGGTCTGCATCGTCGGTCCGGCGCTGTCGGCGATCGACCAGGGCTTCGAAGTCTACGTGATCGCGGATGCGTGCGGCGACGTCTCCGACGAAGCGCACGAGCGCGCAATCGAGCGCATGGTCCAGGCAGGCGCACGCCCGATGACGTCGCTCCAGTATCTGCTCGAGCTGCAACGTGACTGGGCGCGCGCGGAAACGTACAATCAAACGGTTGCCGTGTCGATCGCTCACGGCGGTGCCTACGGCCTCGGCCTGATCTACGCGAAGACGATGTTCGGCGCAAGCGAAGGTCATTGATCGCCAGCGTTGCATGGGACCCGAGTCAGCGTTGGGGCGCCGGCTCGGGTCGACAGCATCGGATGACGAACGGGCGGGCTGGCGCGCCAGCTCGCCCTCGCTTCCATGCACGGGTTTCCGGCTATCCGCAATGAACGAATCACTTCTGCCCAAACCTGTCGCGCCACCGCTGCCGGGCGGGCCGTCCGCGGCCGCTGCACCGGCGCCGATGAATACCACCCTGCTGTTGATGGGGCTCGGCCTCGCAACGGGGATGGAGTTCTATACGTTCGACAGCATGAATCTCGTGCTGCCGGACCTGACCGGCTCGCTCGGCGTTTCGTCCGACGAAGCGAGCTGGCTGCTCACGGTCTACAGCTGCGCGCTCTTTCTCGGCGTGCCCGTGTCGATCTGGCTCGCCGGCCACGTCGGCTACAAGCGCTTCCTGCTCGCGACGATCGTCGCGTACGCCGCCACGTCGATCGGCTGCGCGCTTTCGCCCGGCCTCGATTCGATGTTGTTCTGGCGGGTGCTCCAGGGGCTTGCCGGCGCCGGCCTCGTGGTCTGGTGGCGCGCGAGCATCTACGTGCTGATGCCGAAACCGCAACGCAGCCCGTCGCTGATGCGGGTGTCGACGGTGCTCTATCTCTCCAGCGCCGCCGGCCTGCTGGCGAGCGGCTACATCACCGATCACTACCACTGGCGTCTGATCTTTCTGCCGAACCTGCTGTATGCGGCCGGTGCGCTGTGGCTGCTCGCGCGTCACTTTCCGACACTGCCGCCCCCGACCGGACGCGTGGTCGAGACCGACTGGCCCGGTATCGCGCTGATCGCCATCGCGCTCGTTTCGCTGCAGGTGATCCTCAATCGCGGCGAGATCGACGACTGGTTCGGCTCAGCGCACCTGCGCGTGCTGGCACTCGTCGGCACCGCGGCCTTCATTCTGTTCGTCGCATGGCAGGCCAGCTCCGCGAACCGCGCGCCGCTGCTGTGCCTCGACTTGCTGCGCGACCGCAACGTGCTGTCGTCCGCCGTGATCGGCGTGTTCACCGGCATGATCCTGTCGGGCAGTGTGTTCGTGCTGCCCGAATTTCTTCGCAATCTGGCCGAGCACACATACAGCGCCACGCAGACGGGCCAGATCATGTGCGTCTATGCGCTCACCGCCGCCGCGATCCGTCCGGCGATGGTGGGGCTCATCGCGCGCGTCGGCCAGCGCAAGGCCATTGCCATCGCGCTCGTCATGCTGATCGCGTCGATGCTCGTGTTCCACCGGTTGCTCACGACGGGCACGCCAGGCCCCTACTTCGCGCTGCCGCTGGTTCTCTATGCGTGCTGTCTCGCGCCGCTGCTGCCCGCCGTAGGCAGCGGGACCGTCGCGAGAATCGAGCAGAACAAGCTGCTCGACGGCGTCTCGCTCTATATGACGTTCCGCCAGTTCGGCGCGTCGCTCGGCGTTGCGCTGCTCACGATCCTGATCGCTCATCGCGAGACGCTGCATTCGTCGCGCCTCCTCGATCACGTTCGCCTCGACAATGCGGTTACGCGCGAGTGGCTTTCGTCGATGGGCGGGACGCTCACGCGTCACGGCGGCCAAACGCCTTTCGAGGGCGCGCACGCCTCCATGCGGATGCTCGCCGAAGAAACCGCACGCCAAGCGGCGACGCTCGCCTACGCCGATGCGTTCGCGTTCATGGCGGCCGTCGGCGTGCTTGCGCTGTGCGTGCTGCCGCTCGTTCCTCCTACCCCCGTTCCACCCAAACCCGTTCAGGGCAAATAGAGAATGGCTTTAAAAACCGACAAGCCGCGCCGTAACCGGCGCACTGCCGCGCTGCCTTGCAGCATCCAACAGGGGCAACGATGAACGAAGCGCCGCCCGCAGCGAAGCCGCAGGAAGCGCGCACGCCGTCCGCGCCTGGGCCAGCCGCACCGCCACCGCCACCGCCCGCAGGGGCTCAATCGAACCGGCGTCCATGGATCTTTGCCGCGCTGGGCCTCGCGGTCCTGCTACTCCTCGCGCTGGTTTTCGTCGTGCCCGACTTCTACGCGAAGGAAACAAACGACGCGTATGTCGACGCCCATGTCATCTCGGTGATCCCCAAGGTCCCCGCTTACGTGCAGAAGCTTTACGTCGACGACAACAGCAAAGTGCAAGCCGGTCAGCTGCTGATCGAACTCGATCCGCGCGACTACGCGGTGCAGCTCGCGCAGGCCAAGGCGAGCCTCGCCAACGCCGAAGGCAAGCTGCAAGAAGCCCGCGACCAGATTCCCGTGGCCGATGCGGAAGTCGCGCGTCAGCGTGCCGAGCTCGATGTCGCGCGGGCCAACGAAAAGCTCGCCGAAATCAATTTGAGCCGCTTGCAGTCCGTCTCCGACGTGCGCGCCGTCTCCTCCCAACGCGTCGACGAAGGCAAAGCCGCCGCCACGAGCACACACGCAGAGACGCAGGCAGCGCAGGTCCGCATCGCGGCGGCCGAGGCGCAGGCCAAGCTGGCGCGCTCGCAGGCCGCGACCGCCGACGCCGCTGTCGGGCTGGCGCGCGCCGCGCTGGACCAGGCCGAGCTGAACTTGTCGTACACGAAGATCTACGCGACCGAAGCGGGCAGCGTGGCGCGCAAGAGCGTCGAGACGGGCAACTACGTTCAGCCAGGACAACTGCTGCTGTCGGTCGTTCCGGAGCATCTCTACGTCATCGCGAACTACAAGGAAACGCAGCTCACGCATGTGAGGCCGGGCCAGCGTGTGACGATTACGGTCGACGCGTTCGCGGACCATGAGCTGCGCGGCCACGTCGATAGCATCCAGCGCGGCACCGGCTCGCGCTTCGCGCTGCTGCCGCCGGAAAACGCGACCGGCAACTTCGTCAAGATCGTGCAGCGCGTGCCGGTCAAGATCGAATTCGACGATCCGGGCGAAGCGCTGAAATGGATCTCGCCGGGCATGTCCGTCGAAACGCGAATCTTCGTCAGGGAGCAGCCTCGATGGCTTGGTTTCCTGAACTAGCGGCATACCGCAGGTCCGTCACGCCGCCAGGAACGATGCCGCGAAAGAGCCGCCACCTTCTCGCGCCCGCCGTGCTCGCGTGGACCGGCTTCATGCTGGCGGGATGCACCGTCGGACCCGACTACGTCGCGCCGAAAACGGCGATGCCCACGGGCTATTCGGAGCAGTCCGGCGCACCCAAGGGCGCCCTGTCATCCGCGCCGGCGGCCAGCCTCGACGCCTGGTGGAAGAACCTCGGCGATGCGACGCTCGACCAGTTGATCGACGAAGCGCTGCAATCCGCACCGGACCTCAGGGAAGCCGAGGCGCGCGTGCGCGAAGCACGCGCCCTGCGCGGCATTGCCGGCGCGGCCGAATTCCCCGAAGTCGACGCCGGCGCCGAATACAAGCGCACGCACGGCAGCGCGAACGTGCCGGTCGGCGTGCCGCCCGGCGGGCTCGGACCCGGCGTCAACGGCAATCTCTGGCAGGCAGGCTTCGACGCCTCGTGGGAAATCGACGTGTTCGGCGGCACGCGGCGCAGCATCGAATCCGCCGATGCGTCGTATCAGGCCGCGATAGCCGGGCGCGGCGACGTCACGCTGACGCTCGTGGCAGAGATCGCGCGCAACTATGTCGAGCTGCGAGGCGCGCAGCGCCGGCTCGACGTCGCGCGCGAGAACCTCGCCATCCAGCAGGATGCGCTCGCGCTCACGCGCTCGCTGTTCGATGCCGGTCTCGCGTCGCGCCTCGACGTGCTGCGGGCGCAAGCGCAGGTCTCGGATACCGAAGCCGAAATACCGACGCTCACCGCCGAGGCGCGCGCGGCGATTTATCGGATCGGCGCGCTGGCGGGCCGCCCGCCGGAAGACCTCCTCGCCCAGCTCGATACGCCTGGCGCCATTCCCGCACCGGTTGCCGACGTGCCGATCGGCCTGCCGTCCGACCTGCTTCAGCGCCGCCCCGACATCCGCGCCGCCGAGCGGCAGCTTGCGGCGGCCAACGCGCGCATCGGCGTCGCCACGGCCGATCTCTATCCGCATTTCTCGCTCACCGGCGCGGCGGGCCTCGAGAGCCTGCACGCGTCCACGTTTCTCACGGCGCCGAGCCGTTACCTCTCGATCGGCCCCGGCGTGGACTGGCTGATCTTCGATGCAGGCCGGGTCCGCTTCGCCGTACGCGCCGAAGAGGCCCGCACCGACCAAGCCGCGGCGGCCTACCAGCGCACCGTGCTCGGTGCGCTGCGCGACGTGGAGAGCGCCCTCGTCTCGTACGGCCAGTCGCGCGTGCGCCGCGACCGGCTCGCCGCCGAAACCGCAAGCGATCGCGATGCGGTCAACGTCGCGACACGGCTCTATCGACAGGGGCTCGCCGATTTTCTATCGGTGCTCGACGCCGAGCGTTCGCTCTATGCCGCCGACGACAAGCTCGCGCAGACCGATCGCGACGAGGCGCTCGCGCTCGTCACGCTCTACAAGTCGCTCGGCGGAGGCTGGCAGATACCGGGACCCTAAGTCATGCCGAACTTCTCCAACGCAGTCCTATGGGGCGTGCCGATCCTGCTCGCGGACTTCGCGGTATGGCGTCTGTGCGGCCGCCGCGATTCCGCATTTCGAGCAGCTTGGCGATGCGCGGTATTCGCGGCCCTGACGTGGCTGCTGTTCGCCAACGACGTCAGCCCGCTGACCGTTCCCGCGGTGTCCGGCCGGCTCGAACGCTTCGCCACCCAGGCGGTCGGCGTGGCGTGGTGGTTCCAGTGCGCGCGCTTCGTCACCCTGCTCCTCGACCGCGTGCTGCTGCCGAAATCGTGGCACACGCAGCGGCTCTTCCACGACGTCGCCGCAGGCGCGATTTTCGGCGCGGCGACGGTGGCCGCCGCGGGCTATGTCCTCGGCCTTCCCGTGAGTGGCCTCGTGGCGACGTCCGGCGCGATGGCCGTCGTGTTCGGCCTCGCCATCCAGAACACGCTCAACGACATGTTTTCGGGCCTCGTTCTGAACACCACGCAGCCGTTCCAATTGAACGATTGGGTCAGCATCGGCGACCTGGAAGGACGCGTCGTCGAGAGCAACTGGCGCGCAACGAAGCTGATCAACAGTCTCGGCAATCTCGTCGTGGTGCCGAACAGCGCGGCCGCCAAGGCCAACATCGTCAATCTCAGCGAGCCGCCCAACACGCACGGCATTACGCTCGTCCTGAACATCGACCCCGAAGTGCGGCCGGCCATCGTGCTGGAGGCGCTGGAGCGAGCCGCCGCGAGTTCGAGCGATGTGCTCGCCAGTCCCGCGCCGATCGTCGCCGTCAAGGCGTTCAACCCGAACTCGATCGAGTACGAGCTCGTCTGTTACGTCGATTCGCTGCAAAAGAAGACTGCTGTTCGAAATCAGCTGTACGAGTTTGTCCATCGACATCTGTCGGCCGCGAAAGTCGGGCTGCGCTCGCTCTCCGTGCCGCACGTCCCGCAGACACATGTCTCGCATCGGCGGCGCTTGCTAGGCTCGGTCGAGCTCTTCCGTCACCTCGACGATGAGGACCTCGCACCGCTCGAAGCGGCGTTGACTCAACACCATTTCGACAAGGGCGAAGTGATCTACGCGTCCGATTCCGATCTGCGTGTCTTGACCATCGTGGAGTCCGGCGTCGCGTCGGTGAGCGTGCCGGGCGCGTCAGGCGACGCGGAGGTCCGGCGGATGGCGCCTGGCGACGCCATCGGTCAATCCGTGGTCCTTGCCGGAGCGAAGCTGCACGCCACCGTGCGGGCCCTCACGCCGGTCACGGCCTATCAGTTGAAAAGCGAAGACCTTTCGCCGCTGATCAGCCGGAAGCCGGAGCTTGGGCAGTCGATGTGCATGGCGCTCACGAAACATCGCGCGGTGGAGGAGAAGCTGATGATGTCGCACGATGAAAACGGCAGCGCCTCGTTCGGCTTGCTTGCCTGGCTCGAAAGGGGCATGAAGCAGCTTCATGCCGCCATTTCGTGATGAGGGGTTGCGTCTCGCGCGAGAAGGCATTGCCCCGTCAAGCCGACAACGCTTGCGGGGCAATGCGGCAACTCAGGCCAGATCGAATCGATCGAGGTTCATGACCTTGACCCACGCGGCGACGAAGTCGCGCAGGAACTTCTCCTGGGCATCGTCGCTTGCATAGACTTCGGACAGCGCCCGCAATTGCGAATGCGATCCGAACACGAGATCGACGCGGGTGCCGGTCCACTTCACCGCCCCAGTCTTGCGGTCGCGTCCCTCGAACACTTCCCTGTCCGCCGAGACCGGCGTCCATTCCGTGCCCATGTCGAGCAGGTTGCGGAAGAAGTCGTTGGTCAGCGTTTCGGGCCGGTCGGTGAAGACGCCATGCGCTTTCTCGCCGGCGTGAACCTTCAACACGCGCAAGCCGCCGACGAGCGCCGTCATTTCGGGGGCGGTCAGCGTCAGCAATTGCGCCTTGTCGATCAAGAGCGCCTCGGCCGGGACGCCGGTCTTGCCCTTGACGTAGTTGCGGAACCCATCGGCGAACGGTTCGAGCGCGGCGACGGACACCACGTCGGTCTGTTCCTGCGAAGCGTCCATGCGGCCCGGCGCGAACGGCACGGTCACGTCGTGGCCGCCCTGCTTCGCCGCGCGTTCGATGCCGGCGCCGCCGGCCAATACGATCAGGTCGGCAAGCGACACCTTCTTGCCGCCCGCTTGCGCGCCGTTGAACGCCTTCTGGATGCCCTCGAGAACCGTCAACACCTTCGCCAAGTGCTTGGGCTGGTTGACGGCCCAGTCGTTTTGCGGCGCGAGGCGAATGCGCGCGCCATTGGCGCCGCCGCGCTTGTCGGAGCCGCGGAAGGTCGAAGCCGAGGCCCAGGCCGTCGACACGAGTTCCGAAACGGTGAGCCCCGACGCGAGGATCTGGTCCTTGAGCGCCGCCACGTCGTGCGCATCGATGAGCGGATGATCGACCGCCGGAATCGGGTCCTGCCAGATCAGTTGTTCGGCCGGCACTTCCGCGCCGAGGTAGCGTGCACGCGGTCCCATGTCGCGGTGGGTCAGCTTGAACCAGGCGCGCGCGAAGGCGTCCGCGAACTGGTCGGGGTGCGCCATGAAGTGTCGCGAAATCTTCTCGTAGGCGGGATCGAAGCGCAGCGACAGGTCGGTCGTGAGCATCGTCGGCAGGATCTTTTTCGACGGATCGTGCGCGTGCGGGATCGTCGCGTCGGCGTTCTTGGCCACCCATTGATGCGCGCCGGCCGGGCTCTTCGTCAATTCCCATTCGTAGCCGAACAGGTTCTCGAAGAAGCCCATGCCCCACTTCGTCGGCGTGGTCGTCCAGGTGACCTCGAGGCCGCTCGAGATCGTGTCCGCGCCCTTGCCGGTGCCGAAGCTGTTCTTCCAGCCGAGCCCCTGGTTTTCGAGTTCGGCAGCTTCGGGTTCGACGCCCACGTTGCTCGCCGGGCCGGCGCCGTGCGTCTTGCCAAACGTGTGGCCGCCGGCGATCAGCGCGACGGTCTCTTCGTCGTTCATCGCCATGCGCCCGAACGTTTCGCGGATGTCATGGGCCGCGGCGACCGGGTCCGGATTGCCGTCGGGGCCTTCCGGGTTCACGTAGATCAGGCCCATCTGCACCGCGCCGAGCGGATTCTCGAGGTTGCGCTCGGCGCCCGTGCTGCCGCCCGCGCCCTTGCCATAGCGGAGATCGCCGGCAAGCCAAGTTTTCTCGTTGCCCCAGTAGACGTCGCGGTCCGGCTCCCAGGTGTCCTCGCGGCCGCCGGCGAAGCCGAAGGTCTTGAAGCCCATGGTCTCGAGCGCGACGTTGCCGGTGAGGATCAACAGGTCCGCCCAGGAAATCTTCTGGCCGTACTTCTGCTTGATCGGCCAGAGCAGGCGCCGCGCCTTGTCGAGGCTCACGTTGTCCGGCCAGCTGTTGAGCGGCGCGAAACGCTGCTGGCCGCGCCCGGCACCGCCGCGGCCATCGCCGATGCGGTACGTGCCCGCGCTGTGCCAGGCCATGCGGATAAAGAGCGGGCCGTAGTGGCCGAAGTCCGCCGGCCACCAGTCCTGCGAGTCGGTCATCAGCGCGGCGAGGTCCTGCTTCAGCGCGGCCAGATCGAGGCTCTTGAACGCCTTGGCGTAGTCGAACGCCGAGTCCAGCGGATTGGACTTGCTCGAGTGCTGGCTGAGCAGGTCCAGCGGCAGCTGATTCGGCCACCAGTCGCGGTTCGTCGTGCCGCCGCCGGCGGCAGGGTTGAACGGGCACTTCGCTTCGCTTGCCATGAAGGTTCTCCTTGATCAGTTTTCACACGTCAACGACGCAGCGGCTCGCATCGTGTCACCTTTCGCGAAGGCGCGCCTTAACACGAGTTGAAACGTTCTGAATTCGGGCCGACTGAGGGATTTAAGAACGCTCACGCGATTTCGGCAAGAATTCACAAGCGATGTGACGGGCGCTTGTCAACCGCGGATTCAATCCGTCGATGAGCGCATTTGTGCGGCGAGCGCACAGGAGATGGGGTTCGGAAGCTGTCGTGGTGTGGCTGTCACAAAGGGCGGTTCAATCTTTTTTCACCGCACCTTCCTTGCGATCAGCGTATCGAACGCATATGCGCCTTGGCCATGTCGGCCGGAGTGAACGACCGAAAACCCGGCCTGCTGCAACGCAGCGACCATCTCGGCCAGCTCGCGCTCGGCAAACCAGATGTCCGTTTCCCGCTCGAGGCCGCCGTCTTCCCACATGCGCAACGTGGATCGATGCTGGCGATTTTGGCCGAAGGCCCAGGTGTAACGGTAGAAGTAGGTCCGGCCGTCGTGCGTCGCTCCGCCTGAGTGGGCTGCGCCAGCCGCATCAGCGGCTTTCAGTGCGGCCCAATCGCGAAGATTCAGGGCAAGATGCCCGCCATGCCGAAGTACCGCGCTCAGCCCTTGTAGGGAGTCGGCGAGGTAGGCGTCGTAATCGCCATCTCGCCACGGTTGCGTATAGATCGCGTAGTTGACCGTTACCACGTCCATGCTGTCGCGCCACGCCGGCACATCGGCCAGCCCCGCGAATGAAGCGGCACGGTACCGGCTTTCGGGAATGCCCGCCTTTGCTCCGGTACGCCGCGCGTCGGCGAGCATGTCCTCGCTGTAGTCCGCCCCGTACACGACGAACTGCTTTTCCATCCCGCGTGCCGGAAGACCGTTATGCAGCGCCAGCACGTCGAAACCGAGTCCGCAGCCGGCATCGAGAATCGATGCGCCGCTTCCCACATTCCGCGCGATCCATTCCGACATGACCGGATCATTCATGTCCTGCCCCGCGACTGCGGCAGGACGATGCATCGAGAGGTAGAGCCGGTTCAGGCCGGCGTAAGCGTCATGCATCGCGCAGATGCTCCGTGCGTGGTTCTGTCGAACCCGTATTTTTCGACGCTGACTATCAATTTGCTACTGCATGAGGGACCTGCCGAGCGCGGCGTCATGCGCTCGCTTGAGCCGCTTCACGCCTTCGCGTATGTCGTCGACACCCGGCGCTGCAAACGAGAGACGCAGCGACGCCGCATCGAGCTTGTCCGCGAAAAAGGCTTTCCCCGGGACGAAAACGACCTTGCTTTCCACGGCGTGCTTGAGCAGTTCCGATGCGTCGATGCCGTCGATTCTCGCCCACACGAACATGCCGCCTTCAGGCTGATGGAACGCGATGGCGTTGCCAAGTTGCGCGCGAAGTTCGCTGCACAGTGTCTCGCACTTGAGCCGGTACCTCGCCGTAATGGCGGGTAGGTGCCGTTCGAGCGCGCCATCGGCAAGATATTCGGCGGCGGTGGCTTGCGTCCACGGCGCGCTGCACAGGTCGACGGTTTGTTTGGCAATCACGCAGCGACGCACGATTTCAGCGGGCGCGATCGTCCAGCCCACTCGCAATCCAGGGGCCACGATCTTCGACAGGCTCGCAAAATGCACGACCCAGTCGCGCGAGCCTTCGACCTCGGCGGTCAGTGCAAGCATCGACGGGACCGGTTCGCCCGAAAACCGAAGATCGCCGTAAGGGTCGTCCTCCACGATGAGGAACCGGTACTTCGTGGCCAGCTTGAGGAGTGCAATGCGGCGTTCGCGCGTGAGGGTCGCGCCGGTCGGATTGGCGAACGTCGGCACGGTGTAGAGCAGCTTCGGCCGAGCCACCGCGCCCGACGCCAGCAGCGCTGCCAATGCATCGACGTCGAGCCCTTCGCTGTCGACCGGCACCGTGACGATGTCAGCCTGCTGCAGCCTCAGCGCCTGCAAGGTCGCGGGATACGCGGGTTGCTCGGTGAGCACCACGTCGCCCGGCTCGACCAGGACACGCAGCAGCAAATCCAACCCTTGCTGAGAGCCCGTCGTCGCCAGCAGCTCATCTGAGCCGCATGTCACGCCGCGGCTCGCCATCAGCTTCACGAGCTCGTTCTTCAGTTCGGGAAGCCCATCGGTCGGTCCATATTGCAGGCAGCGGCTCGGCGCCCGATACGCGCGCGCCGCAGCGGCCTGCAAGCCTTCGACGTCGAACAGGTCGCTGGCCGGGTAACCGCCTGCGAAGGAAATCATGCCCGGTTCGCTCAGATACTTGAACAGCTCTCGAATCGGGGAACCGGAAGGGTTTTGAAAAGGGGCGGTGAATGCGTACATGTTTTCGTCGACCGGAAATTACACGACGTTCTTTTCAACGATGGGCCGGTTCTCGAGTACCCGCTCCCAGTTCAATGCGGAGAGATCGAGCGAGGTATAGCGTCCGCGCAGAATCAACTCGCTCACGCCCCGCCCCGTTGCCGGACCCTGTTGGAGCCCGTGCCCGCTATAGCCGTTTGCAAACACGCAATTTTCGATGTCCGGGTGGTAGCCGATGATTGCGTTGTGATCGAACACGTTGTACTCGTAGTAGCCCGACCAGCAGTTCTCGACACGCAGCGCTTCGAATTCGGGCACGCGATGCGCGAGCGTCGGCCAGATGACCTCGTCGAAGAGGTCGTGGTCGACGTCGTCGAGCGGCAGGTCGTCCGGGTCGTTATCGGGGCTCGGCGACGTACCCGTGATGTAGGTCTTGCCCTCCGGCCGAAAATAGACGCCCGTGGGGTCGATCAGCAGCGGGCAATCCGTCAGGCGCGCCGGCGACGACACGTTGAAGATGCTGCGGCGCCGCGCATAGACGGGAATCTCGATCCCCATCATCTCCGATATCTTGCGTGTCCAAGCGCCGGCCGCATTCACGAAGGTATCGCAGGCATACCGTTCGCCGTTGCTCGCCATCACGTGCGTGACCTTGCGGCCGTCGCGCGCGAGGCCGGTCAGCTCCGCGGGCACATAGCGCGCGCCGAGCGACTGAGCCTTCTTGCGCAGCGCTTGCACCAGACCATAGCCGTCGAACCAGCCCTCGCCGCTCACGCCGTACGCACCGGATACCAGATCGTCGACGTTCAGCCACGGAAACTTGCGCTTCAGCGCATCCTGGGACATCAGGTCGATGTCGGCGCCCAGGCTCTTCTGCAACGCGTGATTCTCGCGCAGCGTAGCGTCACCTGCCGGCGTCGCGAGAAACAGATAACCGCCCTCGTGCAATTCGATCGACGGTCGATTGCCGTCGACTTCGAGCAGCTCGCCGATGTTGCGGAGAAATTCGATGCCGTAAAGCGACATTTGAATCGACAGCGGCGTGGAAAACTGCTGCCGGATCGAAGCGGCCGATAGCGCCGACGACGATTTCGCATAGCTCGGGTCACGCTCGATGACCGTCACTGAAACGGTCGGGTCCGACGCGCGCAAAAAGTAAGCGATCGAACTGCCGATGACCCCGCCGCCGACGATAACGACTTGAGAACTCACGACTGGCTCCAGATACGTTGATTACTCGACGTTGAAGTCGATCCCTTGCGCGAGCGGCAAGGCCGACGAGTAGTTGACCGTGTTCGTCGCGCGGCGCATGTAGACCTTCCACGCATCCGAACCCGACTCGCGGCCGCCGCCGGTTTCCTTCTCGCCGCCGAACGCCCCGCCGATTTCGGCGCCGCTCGGACCGATATTGACGTTGGCAATGCCGCAATCGCTGCCCGACGCCGACTGGAATCGTTCGCTCTCGCGCATGTCCGTCGTGAAGATGCACGACGAGAGCCCGTGAGCCGCGGCGTTGTTGGCGCCGATGGCGTCGTCGAGTTCGGTGTACCTCAAGACGTAAAGAATCGGCGCAAACGTCTCCTTGAGCACCACCGCCGTTTGCGACGGCATTTCGACGATCGCCGGACGGACGTAGAAGCCCTTCTCGTTGCCGGCCACCGTGTGACGCTCGCCGCCGAACACCGCGCCGCCTTCGCTCTTGGCTTGCGCGAGCGCTGCCTGCATGCGGTTAAACGATGCCTCGTCGATCAGCGGACCCATCAGCGTCCCCTGCTCCAGCGGGTTGCCGATGGTGACTTTGCCATACAGCGCTTTCAGGCGCTCGACGGTCGTATCGTAGACGCTCTCGTGGACAAACAGGCGGCGCAGCGTCGTGCAGCGCTGACCCGCCGTTCCGACGGCGGAAAACAGGATGCCGCGCAGCGCCAGTTCCATGTCCGCCGTATTGGACACGATGCCAGCGTTGTTGCCGCCGAGTTCGAGAAGCGAGCGGCCGAAGCGGCGCGCGACTTCGATGCCCACGGCCCGGCCCATTTCGGTGCTGCCGGTTGCGCTCACGATATTCGAACGCGGATCGGCAACCAGCTTGGCGCCGACGTCACGACCGCCGTTGATGAGGCCCGTGAGCCCTTCCGGCGCATCGCCGAACGCTTTCAGCGCGTCCTTCAGGATCTTGTCCACGGCCAACGCCGTCAGCGGCGTCTTCTCCGAGGGCTTCCACACGACCGCGTTGCCGCAAACGAGCGCGAGCGCTGCGTTCCACGACCACACGGCAGCGGGAAAGTTGAACGCAGAGATCACGGTGCAGACGCCCATCGGATGCCACGATTCCGCCATGCGGTGGCCCGGGCGCTCCGATGCAATCGTCAGACCGTACAACTGACGCGACAGGCCCACCGCGAAGTCGCAGATGTCGATCATTTCCTGCACTTCGCCCAGGCCCTCTTGAAGAATCTTGCCGGTTTCGAGCGTGATGAGGCTGCCGAGCGCGTGCTTCTTCTCGCGCAGCTTGTTGCCCAGCACGCGCACCAGCTCTCCCCGGCGCGGCGCCGGCACGTTGCGCCAAACCTTATAGGCGGCCTGCGCTTTCGCGAGCGCGGCATCGACATCGGCAACCGAATGGCTCGCCACGCGGCCGACGAGCTCGCCGTCGATGGGCGAATGCACGGCGATGTCGCCCGTCTCCGCGAGATGAGAAATGCCGAGTTCAGAGAGAATGTTCGATGCTTTCACGGATGGTCCTCTACGATATTTCCAATTCGAAAGTGGGGCCCTGCGATCGCGACGTTTTGCGGCTTAATCGCCGGTCTTCGTCGTCACAGGCACCCATGCGTCGTTCTTCACTTGATACAGGGTGGAACTCGGATTCTTGAGATCCCCCGTCTGCGTGAACGCAATCTTGCCGGTAATGCCGTCATAAGACGTCGTCTTGAGCGCGGCGTTGATATCGGCCGGCGCCGCGGAGTTCGCGCTCTCGACCGCCTTGATGGCAATCCACGTCGCGTCATAGGCAAAAGGCGCGTACGCGAGAATGTCGGTGCCGAACTTCTGCTTGAACTTGGCTTCGAACTGGTTGCCCTTCGGCAGCGAGGCCAGCGGCTGCCCGTATTCCCACACCGATGCGCCGTTGGCCGCATCGCCCGCGAGCTTGATGAAGTTGGCGTCCATCACGCCGCCCCCGGCGAGGAACTGCGCCTTGATGCCGAGCTGGCGCATCCGCTTGACGAGCATGGCCGCCTGGGCGTCGAGGCCGCCAAAAAACACGAGATCGGGGTTGTTGCTCTTGATCGCCGTGAGTTGCGAGCTGAAGTCCACAGCCTTGTCGTTCGTGAATTGACGATCGACGATCGTGCCGCCGTTTGCTTTGACGGCTTTTTCGAATTCGTCGGCTTCGCCCTGGCCAAACGCCGTGCGGTCGTCGATGATGGCGATGCGCTTCGCCTTCGATACTGTTGCTGCGTAAGCGCCCGCATTGCCGGCGTTCTGCGCATCCGTGGCGATCACGCGATAGACCGTATTGAGCCCCGCCTGCGTAATCGCGGGGTTGGTCGCCGACGGCGTGATCATCGCAATGCCGGCCTTGGCGTAAATCTGCGACGCCGGCAGCGTCGTGCCCGAATTGAAATGCCCAATTACGAACGCGACTTTATCGTCGACGAGGCGCTGCGCCGCCTGAACGCCGACGCGGGGATCGCTCTGGTCGTCCTGCGCTTCCACCACGAATTTCACCGGCTTGCCGCCGACGGTGGGATGCGACGCGTTCGCCTCGTCCACCGCCATCTGCACGCCGTTTTGCAAATCTTTACCGTATGCGGCGCCGCCGCCGGTCAACGGCGCGGCCACCCCAACCTTGACGACGATTTCTTGAGCACCCGCGGCACCCGTGGCCAGCATCAGCGACGCAGCAACGGCAACAGCGCGAGGAAAAGTGCAAAGACGCGAGACCATGTCGAGTTCCTTTGAACGATGAAGGAGAGGTGCATCGATTGTTGATAGCCAAATTGGGTTCATCAAACGATATCTATGCACGACGTGATGCGGTTTATTCATCAAGCTCGACCGCACGGGCGGTTCTGGCTGTGCCTTGTTTGAGCTCGGTTAACCTCACTTGACTATCGGCTGCAAAGCGGGCTGCGAAGCGGGCTGCAAAGCCTGCAGCGCCAGTTGCGCGACGTGAATCGGCTGCCTGCCCGCGCCCTGCTGAATCTGCTCGCGGCAACTGAAGCCGTTGGTAACCACGATCGTATCGGCCGAAGCACGACGCACGAGCGGCAGCAGCGTGTCCTCCGCGATCTTCATCGATAGCGCGTAGTGGTCGGCGTTGAACCCGAACGAGCCCGCCATCCCGCAGCATCCCGTATCGAGAAGCGTCCAGCGCACACCGAGCTTGTCGAGGAGCGCCGTCTCTCCTTTCATGCCGAAGAGCGACTTCTGGTGGCAGTGCCCGTGGACGACGACATCGGCGTCGAGCTGCGGCCACTCGAAATCCGCACGTGCGACAAAGTCGGAGAAGAGAAACGTCTGCTCGGAGAGCCGCTTCGCCAGCGCGTCATCAGGCAATTGCTTGAGCAATTCGTCCTTGAAGACCGACAAACATCCGGGCTCCAATCCAACGATAGGCACGCCCGTTTGAATGTCGCCGGACAGCTCGTGCACGATGCTCTCGAGCAAGGCGCGCGCCTCGTCAAGCAGGCCGTAGTCGTACAACGGTCTGCCGCAGCAAAGGCGCTTGCGCGGCAAGACGACTTCGAAGCCGATCCGCGTCAGCACGTCGAGCGCGGCGGCCGCGATCTCGGGTGTGAAGTGATCGTTGAACGTATCAACCCAAAGAATGACCTTGCGGGCCGGCTTCCTTATCGGCAACGTCAGCGGCAACGCTCCCGTCATCCCGCGCTGCTTCGCCATGGCTCTGAACGTTCGCGGCGCAAACACCGGCAGGTGCCGTTGCGGTGCGACGCCCGCGACCCACTTGCTGATACGCGCCAACGGTCGGGCTGAATTCATAAAATTCATCAACCATGGAAAACGACTCGCGATCGGCGCCCATTGTCCGATTCTCCCCATGAACATCGCCTGCCGCGGCCGGCGATGGTTTTCGTAGTAATGCGACAGGAACTCGGCCTTGTACGACGCCATATCGGTGTGCGTCGGGCATTCCGACTTGCAGCCTTTGCAAGCCAGGCACGCATCGAGGGCATCTTTCACCTCGGTGCTGTTCCAGCCGTCCGTGATGACTTCGCCTTGCAGCATCTCCCAAAAGAGATGCGCGCGGCCACGTGTCGAGAACGTCTCCTCCCGCGTCGCGCGAAAGCTCGGACACATCGTGCCGCCATCGAGCGAGCGGCACTTGCCCATGCCGATACAGCGCTCGACCGCGCGCTGCAACCCGTCGCCTTCCGGGCTCGAAAACGTCAGCTTGGTCGCGAGCTTCACGGATTGGTACGCGGGCCCCATGCGCAAGTTTTCGTCCGCGCGGTACGCATGGACGACCTTGCCGGGATTCAAGCGATTCGCCGGGTCCCAAATGGCTTTGAATTCTTCCATCGCGCGCATGATGTCGGCGCTATACATGATCGGAAGAAATTCGGCTTTCGCCTGACCGTCGCCGTGCTCACCCGATAGCGAGCCGCCGAAATCGACGACCAGTTGCGCCGCCTCGCGCAAAAAGCCGCGCCACTTCAGGACGCCTTCCGCCGTGCGAATGTCGAACGTGATGCGTGCGTGCACGCAACCGTCGCCGAAATGACCGTAAAGGCAGGTCTCGTAGCCGAAGCGGTCGACGAGCGCCTGAAACTGGCGCAGATAGTCGCCGAGCCGCAGCGGGTCCACGGCTGCGTCTTCCCATCCGACGATCGGATCGGGTTTCGAGGGGTCGACGGAAAGCGCAACGGCGGAGGCCCCCGTCTCGCGGATCGACCAGATCCTCTGTTGCGCGAGCTTGTCTTCGACGACGATGCCGGCGATGTCGGCGCCACCCGCGCCGGACTTGAAGTACGCACCGGCCTCATGCGCCTGCTGCAGCGCTTCGGCGACAGAATCGGCGCCGAACTCCAGCACGACCCATGCGTCCCCGTCAGGCAGCAATGCAATCTCGTCTTTCTTCAGCCCGCGCGCCTGCAAACCGCGAATGATGCCGCGGTCGAGCCCCTCGATGGCGATCGGCGAAAAGCGGGTGAAGTGCGGGACGGCGTCGGCGGCCGTGTAAATATCCTTGAAGCCGAGAACGAGCAGCACGCGGCACGACGGGCTATGCACGAGCCGCACCTTGGCGTGCAGCGTGACGGCACAGGTTCCTTCGGTGCCCACGAGCGCGCGGGCCACGTTAAAGCCGTTCTCGGGAAGCAGCTGGTCCAGGTTGAATCCCGAGACCCGTCGCTTGATTTGCGGAAACTCCCGGCGGATTGACTCCGCATAGCGGTCGCGCAAGTCGCGCAGCTTGCGGTAAATCTCCCCTCGCCGGCCGCCCTCAGCGATGATCGCTTCGAGTTCCGGCTCGGGTGTCGGTCCGACCCAGAAGCGCGCGCCATCGTACGTGGCGATCTCGAGCGCCTCGACGTTCTCGACGGTCTTTCCCGCCATCACCGAGTGCGCGCCGCATGAGTTGTTGGCGATCATGCCGCCAAGCGTGCATCGGCTATGCGTCGCCGGGTCCGGCGCAAAGGTCAAGCCGTGGACTTCCGCCGCGTCGCGCAAGGTGTCGCAAATGACGCCCGGCTCCACGATGGCAGTTCGGTTTTCCGCGTCGACGTGAATCACCCGGTTCACGTATTTGCTTGCGTCCGCCACCACCGCCACATTCACGCACTGCCCGTTTTGCGAAGTGCCGCCGCCGCGCGTCAGAAACGGGACGTCTTTACGCCGGCATGCGTCCAGTGCGGCGACGAGGTCGTCCACGTCTGCAGGAACGACCACGCCCAGCGGAATCTGTCGATAGTTCGACGCGTCGGAGGCGTACAGCGCCTTCGATCCGGCGTCCAAGCGAACCTCGCCGCGCACGGCGGCGCGCAGTTCGGCTTCGACGTCCCGCAGCAGACTTTGGCTTGCCTCGAACGGTACGGCGGTTTTCACGTTACTTGGCGGCGTTGGCGGTCATCTTGAAGATTCCCTGGGCATTGCCCGCATCGAAGCGCAAATCGAGCACCCAGCTGCGCGTGGCCTGGTCGAAGGTGCGCTTGCGCGTAATGAACTCGTAGAACGAACCGGGAACCTGACGCGTCACGGTCTTGCCGTCCCGAGACTTGAAGTCGCGCGCAACCGAGTCGGCACGATAAGCGGTCTGAAACACACGCCCCGAGCGCGAACGCTCGACTTCGGGCTTCATCGGCCGCCCCTTCGCCTTTTCCTCGTCCGAGAGCTTGAAGACATCTTCGACGCGGTCGGTCGCGTGATTGAACGCGTTGCCTTCAGTCGAAATCCAGGCCATTTCCGCGGACTCGGCCAGCAGCGCTTCGTAGTCCGCCTCGCTCGGCACGTCGTGCTGGCGCGCAAACGCACCCACGATGACCGGCAGCAATTCGTATGCCGCCTCGATCGGCAGCGAACCTTCGCGCTCCAGTTCCCACAGTTGAGACACGGCCGCCGGCGTCAGGGGGTCTTTTGACGAGCTGACCACGTTCGTTACGGCTTGCTGGAATGCTTTCGAGAATCGCTCGGGGTGAAGCTCGCTGACGAAGAACTGCGCGATTTCGTGGGGCGCGTCTTCATGCGCGTAAGCGCGGCCCGTCATGCCCAGCTTGTCCAGCGGATAGCGGCCGTTCAGCCGGAACCCGAGCGGGCGCAGGATGCGCGTGAACGCCGCTTCGCCGGGCGGCAAGGCGCCATTGCTGGCCCACCGGACCGTGCGCAACGCGCCATGGTCGAAATACACCGACTCGCCTTTGGCGATCGCATCGTTCGTGTAGGTGCGTCCGTTCGGCGAGCGCTCCAGCAGCCCCTCGAACAACGCCATGTTCATGGCTTGCGCGAGTTCGGCACGCGTAACGATGCCGTCCTCCCAGTCTTGAAGCAGGACCGGAAAATTCAGCGTCGAAAACAAAAAGTCGGTTTTCGCGGGGCCAAGCAGTTTCAGCAACAGGCGTTCAACGTTCGAATTGCGCATCGTTTTTCTCACAAGGCTTGATCGTTTCGAAAGCGTCTCGAAGGCGGTCGATCGTTCATTGGCCGGCGCCCGGGTGAGCCGCCAGCCTTTCGTGAGACGCATTATTCAAATGGCATCGAGCCGTGTAAAGCGAGATAAAATTGTTACTTGATGACTTTTTGGAACAGACATGCGCAAGTTCAAGATTCCGAACATGGGCGCGCTGATGGCGTTCGAGGCGGCGGCCCGGCACGAGAGCTTCACGCATGCCGCCAAGGAATTGTTTCTCACGGAGAGCGCCGTTTCCCGGCAGATCGCGACGCTGGAGGCGAACCTCGGCGTGCGGCTGTTCGTGCGCGTCAAGCAGCGCGTCGTGCTCACGCGCGCCGGCCGGCTGTATGGCACGCAAGTGCGCCGCGCACTGGAGAATCTCGACCGCGACACGCTGTCGATCATCGCCCACGGCAGCGGCGGCGGCTATCTGGAGCTTGCGGTGCTTCCAACCTTCGCCTCGCAGTGGCTGATTCCGAGGCTCAAGGACTTCAACGACCACAACCCGGATGTGCGCGTGAACATGGGCGTGCGCACGGATATGTTCTCCTTCGAAGAATCGCACTTCGAAGCGGCGATTCATTACGGCAAGCCGACCTGGCCCGGCACCTCGTCCGACTATCTATTCGGCGAAGAGGTGGTGCCGGTTTGTTCGCCGTCGCTGTTGAGCAAACCTGTCAAGAAGGCTCACGAGTTGCTGAGCTACCCGCTCCTGCACTCCACGACGCGGCCCGACGGCTGGCCTCAATGGTTCGCCAACCTCGGCGTCGAAGATCACGCGACAATGCAGGGCGTGCGCTACGAGCTGCATACGATGCTCATTGCGGCTGCCGCCGCCGGGCTTGGCATCGCGCTGGTGCCGAAGTTCTTCGTCGAGGGGCAATTGAAGCAGCTCGGCATCGTCATCCCGCTCAACGCCGCCACCGCCACCGTGGCGGACTCCGCCTATTACCTCGTTTACCCGACCGAACTGAGCCACGGCAAGCCGCTGGAATGCTTCAGGGCGTGGCTGCTGGAACAGGCCACCGCTTATAACGCCGTGAAAGGCTGAGCTACGCATACGCCGCGTGACGCTTCGTGCCCATCTCGGCAACGGGCGCCATGCCGCGCTTGCGCACGATCAGCATCGCGATTTCCAGCGACTGCTCGTAGTTCAGCCTCGGGTCGACTGTCGACTTATACGCGCGGGCCAAGTCGGCTTCGGTCAGATTGCGCGCGCCACCAAGGCATTCCGTGACATCCTCGCCGGTCAGCTCCAAATGCACGCCGCCCAAGTGCGTGCCGCAGGCGGCATGAATATCGAAGGCAGTCTCGAGCTCGGCGCGGATGTTCTCGAAACGCCGTGTCTTCACGCCGCCCGGGGTCGTTTCGCCGTTGCCGTGCATCGGATCGCAGCACCACAAGACACGCCTGCCCTCGGCTTTGACGGCATGCAGATGCTTCGGCAATTCCGCATCGATCTTTGACGCGCCCATGCGCGTGATGAGCGTCAGGCGACCCGCCTCGTTCGCGGGGTTCAGCACATCGATCGTGCGCAACAACTGGTCGATCGTCACACCGGGCCCGACCTTCAAGCCGATCGGGTTGCGGATGCCGGAGCAGTACTCGACATGCGCGCCGTCGATCTGCGCGGTGCGCATGCCGATCCACGGAAAATGCGTCGACAGATTGAACCAGCCCCAATGCTGCGGCACGCGCCGCGCCATCGCCTCTTCGTAGTTCAGCAGCAAAAGCTCGTGCGACGTGTAGAAATCGACTTTGGCATCGCCGCGGGGCGGCTCGCCCGCGAGCGCCTCCATGAAGCGCAGCGATTCGCCGATCGACCGCGCCATCTTGCGATACTCGTCGTAGAGCGGCGAATGCGCGGCCCAGGCCAGATCCCAATGTTCGGGGTGGTGCAAATCGGCGAAACCGGCATCGCTCAGCGCGCGCACGAAATTCATCGTCAGCGCCGATTTGGAATGCGCCTCGATCAAGCGCTCCGGGTCCGGCTCGCGCGCGTCGATCGTAAACGCGCTGGCGTTGACGATGTCGCCCCGGTAGCAAGGCAGCGTCACGCCATCGCGCGTTTCGGTATCCGCCGAGCGCGGCTTGGCGTACTGGCCGGCAAAGCGGCCGACCCGGACCACCGGCAGCATCAAGCCGTGCACGAGCACCAAGCTCATCTGCATCAGCACCTTGAGCCGATTGGCGATGACCGGCGCCGTGCAATCGGCGAAGCTTTCCGCGCAGTCGCCGCCTTGCAGCAGAAAGCATCGTCCCGCCGCGGCGTCGGCGAGCTTGCGCTTGAGCGTCAGCACTTCCCAGGCGGTAACGAGCGGCGGCAACTCGCGCAGCCGTGCCACGGCACGTTCGAGCGCTGCCCCGTCCCGGTACGCCGGTTGCTGCAATGCCGGCTTCGCTTGCCAGGAAGCGGGCGTCCAATTCTCGGCAATGTGCGCCGAAGAGAGATTGCGTTCCACAGTTCCCCTCCCGTACTGAACCTGCTGTCGATCGAACGGGCGCCGCCTGGCGCACAGGCGACGCCCGCATTTCATGCCGCTACAGCTTGACGAGCACCGTGCCCAGATAGCGCCCGTCGACCGTGTCGCACAACGCGGCCGGCGCGTCATCGAGCCCGTCGATCACCGTATGCGGGAACGCGACCTCGCCGGCGCGCAGCCACTGCGCGAAACGCTCGAACCATTCGTCCTTCGCCTCCGGATTGTCGTCGGCGCTATAGCCGCGCATCGTGATCCGCTTCAGAAGGAATTGAATCGAATCGATTTCGACGGGCGCGGTCCGGCCCGTTCCCGTCGCGGCCAGCTGGCCCGACAGCGCGCCGAGGATCACGAAGCGCGCCCCTTCGCGCGCCACCGTGACCGCCGCCTGCAACTGCTCGCCGCCGACCGAATCGACGAGGACATCGATGCCGCCCTGAGCCGCATCCAGCAGCTGGTCCGCGAACGAGGCGCCGCCGCCGCGTATGACCGCGTCGTCATACCCGAGCTCGGACACCAGCCGCCGCGCCTTGTCGCGCGAGCTCGTGCTGCCGATCACGCGCCGCGCCCCCAGCCGCCTCGCGATCTGCCCCGCCATCGAGCCGATCGCGCCGGCCGCGCTCGACACGAACACCGTGTCGCCCGGACAAATCGACACGCCGCGCGTGAGCGCCGCATAGGCCGTCCAGCCGTGCCCCAGGTAGCCGAGATAGCCGGCGGGCTCCGGCAACGCCTGGCCGACGCGCTGACAGGCTTGCACGGGCACGGCCGCATAGTCGCGCCAGCCGTGGAAGTGCGTGACCCTGTCGCCCGGCGACAGACCGCTCCCGGCCGGCGCGCTCAGCACCTCGCCCAGCGCTTCGCCACGCAGCACATCGCCTGCCGACAAACACGGAAACGGCACGCCGGGCACGTCCTCCGCGCCTTCGCTCACCATTGCGCGTAGTGAAGCCGAAATCAGGAAATAGCGATTGCGCACCAGCACATCCTGCGGGCCGACGTCCGGCGCGTAGGCGGTGACGACTTCGAAATCGCCGGGTGTCGGAAGGCTCTTGAGCCTCGCCTTCAATCGCACCTCACGGCCCATCGGAATCGACAGGTTCATGATTCGATCCTGCCCGGCACGGCGCCGCGCGTCGATGAAGCGAACCAGCCTGCCGGAATGCGCGCGACGCTGCGGCCGTAGGCGATCGACGGGTCGTCCGAGGCATGCACGCTCGCCGTCCAGCCGTATCGGCCGAGCCAGTCGCGAACATCGTCGCGGGACGACAGCCAGCGGGCGCCCTGTGATTCGACGCGAGCACGCGCCTCCTTGCCCTCGTCGCCCATCATGCGCTGGGCGAGATGCTCGAGCAGGAGCGCGCTGCCCGGCGCCGACAGCTCGGCGACCTGACGAATCAGCGCATCGCAGTCCGCGTCGCGCAGGTACATCAGCAACCCTTCGATGAGCCAGATCGTGGGCTGGGCGGGATCGAAGCCGGCGGCGCGCAATGGGCCCGTCCAGTCCAAGGTCAGATCGGCGACGAGCGGTTGCCAATCGCACTGCAACGGCAACCCGGACTGCTTCATCAGCTCGTGCTTGAAGGCAATGATGTCGCCGAGATCGAGCTCGAACCAGCGCGTCCCGAACGGACACACCAGACGCGCGACGCGGCCGTCCACGCCGGCGGCCAGCGTGACCACTTGCCGTATCCCGCGGCTCAGATTCTCGAGAATCGCGTCATCGAAGTAGCGCGTGCGGACGACGAAATATTGCGGAAAGTTCGCGCGCCGCGCGACTTCGCTGACGTGGTCATGCGTCGGTGTGCCGGCCAGGTGCTCGATCAGCGCGGCGGCGAACGGATCGTGAAACAGGGCATCGGGCCGCTGGCTTTCGGCATGGCGCTGCCAGGCAATGAACAGTGCGGTTTGGCCGACGCCAACCGGAATATCGAGAGTAGACACAGGAGGGTTCCTCATCCGCAAAAGAATCAAGGTTGGAGGTGGGTGGCTTTCCAGGCGTTGCCCTGGCGTTCGTACTTGAGGCGCCGATGAAGCCGGTCGGAGCTGGCGGCCCAGAATTCCATCTCGTGAGGCTCCAGCCGATAGGCGACGAAGCGCGGCGGCCGCGGCAACGCGACACCGAGCGCGAGCAGCTCATCGGCTTTTGCGAGCAGCGCCTCCCGGTCGACGAGCACGTCGCTCTGGTGCGAGACGCTCGACATCGCATGCATTGGGACGGATCGTCCGAACCAGAGCGCGTCGTTCTCGCTTGGCTCGAGCGGAATCGCCGGGCCGGAAATCATGATTTGCTGACCCGTTTCGCGCCAATAGAGCACGCCCGAGGCCCAGCCCGTCGCCGAGAGTTCGCGGCCTTTGCGGCTCGTCGAATGCGTGCAGAAGATCAGGCCGCGGTCGTCGATTGAGGAGAACGCGATGATGCGCGTGGACGAGCGTCCGTCGGCCGTCGCGGTTGCCAGCGCGAGCGCCTTGGGTTCGCGAACGCGGGCGGCATCGGCTGCGGCGAGCCAGCGTCGCAGCAGCGTGATCGGCTCGGACGGAGGATCGTCATATTCGGGGAACAGGACGTCGACGCGTCCCGTGAGGCTTTCGAATCGGCTGGTGTTCATGTCAGTGTTTTCGTGAGGAATCGAAACGCGCAAATCGCGCGAACGGTTAGACGCCCAGACGGCCGCGGGCGACCACGACGCCATGGCCGCTGACCTTGACCGACTCGATGCCGCGCTCGGAGCCGTCCACCAGCGCGTACATATGCGAAGGACGTTTGATCTCGACGCCTTGAAGGATGTGCAGCGGTTCGCCCCAGGGAATCAGTCCGTAGCGGGCAAGGTGAATGGCGATGGGGCCCGCGGCGGAGCCCGTCGCCGCATCCTCGGTGACGCTGTAGGCCGGCGAGAACATCCGGCAACGCCAGTGGTCCTCGGCAGGGGCCAGGCACATCGCCGACATGTCCTCGAACTCTGCGAGCGCGCGATGATCGGGACGCACGTCGGAAAGCGCGGAGACGTCGGGACAGGTGACGAACACGTGACGCGGGCCGTTCCGATAAGCCTCCACGGGCAGCGCGGACGAGTCCAGGCCGAGCGCTTCGAGGAGGCGCTCGGCGTACTCGAAGCGCGTCCAGGTCGGGATAGGCTGCTGCATCGTGACGTAGACGACGCCGGGCGCTTCGGCGCGGACATCGAACGGCACGAGACCCATGCCCGTCTCGAACACGAAACGATCCTGATCCTTGACGTGCCGGAGCGCCACGGCCGTGCCGAGCAGCGGATGGCCTGCGAATGGAAGCTCATTGACCGGCGTGAAGATGCGCACGTGCACGTCGCCGCCCTCCTTCGGCGGCATCACGAACACGACTTCCGACAGATTCATTTCGCGGGCGATTCGCTGCATGCGCTCGGCAGGCAGCGGATCGTCGACGAAGAAGACGGCAACGGGGTTGCCTTCGAGCGGCGTGCGGGTGAAGGCGTCGACGACGATGTAGTCGATCGGGTACGAGGCATGGGCCGGTGACGCTGCGTGCGCGTTCGCGTGCGGCGGCGCGGGCTCGAGAGTGCGCATCAGCGCGGCGATCTCGCCGCTCGCGGCGCTGGCCGCCACCGAAAAGCGCAGCCGCTCGGCGACCGGCAGGCCGATCAGCGTCTGCGCATCGTTCGGCGGCATCAGGTGCGCGGCTGGACGCTCGCCGTCCCAGAGCATGATGGCGCCCCAGCGATTCCTGTCCGTATCCGCTATCCAGTGCTTCTCGCGCAGGCCCGGCACGTTCGACCAGCGCGCGAGGGTGCTGTCGTCCACCCGGGCTTTCAGCGATTCGATGGTCTCTTTGGAACCGTCGAGGTCCCACCAAGCGATGTCGACGATCATGTAACGCGTGTCCTATAGAGTCTGTCGGGCGTGTAGAGGGTTAGGCCGTGAGCGCAGCCATGCGCTTTTCGCGGCGCATGGCGTGCGTGATGGCTTCGCCGAGAATGCGCGGTCCGTCGACCGTCAGAACCGACTCGGCGTGGAATTGCATCGAACTGAACCAAGGGCCGCGCAAGGCATGAACTTCGCCGGTGCGCGGATCGCGGCTGATCGCCAGCGCGCCGACGCCGTCGATCTCCAGCTCGTCCCGCGCGGTTCGCGCGACAAAGGTGTTGTAGAAACCGACGCGCTCGCGCCGGCCGAACAGATCGATCTCGACCTGGATGCCTTGGTTCGGAACCTCGCGCCGCACGAGCGGAATGCCGAAAATGGCGTTCAGCACTTGATGACTCAGGCAGACCGCCAGGAACGGCTTGCCCTCGTCGACGAGACGCCGCAGCCACGCGTGGAGGCGAACGATGCGCGGATCGCCGGGGTCGCTCGGATCGCCTGGGCCCGGCCCCATGACGACGACGTCGTAACGCGCAAGGTCCACCTCGTCATGGACGCCGCGCAATTCGGTGACGAGGCCGAGCGAGGCGAGCTGCCGGGCGATCATCGCGGTGAAGTGGTCTTCGGCGTCGATGATGAGCGCGCGGCGGCCGTTCAAATCGGCGATCTCGCTTTGCCGTGCGCCGTGCGGCCGAAGCCAGAAGTCGGCGATGCCTTCGTTGCGCTCGCGCAGCGCTGCCTGCACCGACGGGTGTTGCCCGAGCAGCGCGCCGGCTTCCGGCGGATCGAAGGCGCTCGACAGCGCGGCCACCTTGGCATGCGTCTCCATGACTTCCGATGCTGCCTCGGAATGCCGGACCAGCGTCGACCCGACGCCGATGCGGACGTGACCGGCGCGGTCGATCTCGGCGGTGCGGATCAGAATCGCGGAGTCGAGCGTGCGCTCGCCGTGCGCATCGCGGCCGATCAAGGCGGCGACGCCGCTGTAGTAGCCGCGCCCGCCCCGCTCGTGCCGCGCGATCACGCGTGTCGCGCTCTCGATCGGACTGCCGGCGACCGTCGGCGCGAACATCGTTTCGCGCAGCAAATCGCGGACGTCGGCCTCGGTGTGCCCGACGATGAAATATTCGGTGTGCGCGAGCCGCGTCATTTCGCGCAAGTGAGGGCCCGTGACCTGCCCGCCTGCCGGACAGATGCGCGCCATCATCTTGAGCTCTTCGTCGAGCACCATGTAAAGCTCATCGGACTCCTTACGATCACCGAGAAAGGCGTTGATTCCGTCGATTGTCGGCCCGCTCGTCGGGTACCGGTAAGTCCCGCTGATCGGGTTCATCGTCGCCTGGCCTTCTTGCAGCGTCAGGTGACGCTCCGGCGTGGCGCCGACAAACGTGCGCTCCCCGGTATGGATGACGAAGATCCAATACGCGCCGACTTCCCGGCGCAATAGGCGCTTGAAGACCGCCAGCGCCTTGGCGGGCGAATAATCGTCGAGCTCGCCCTCGAGCGTGCGCTTGATGACGAAGTTCGAGCCCGCGCCGGTGCCGATCTCGTCGGTGATCACGCGCTCGACGATCTTGGCGTAGGCGTCGTCGTCGATATCGAAGTGACGATTGCCAAGTGCGGTTCCGGTATCGGGAATGGCCGCCAAGGCAAGCGGCACGGGTACCGTTTCGTGCTCGTCGCAGGTGATGGCGATGAGCGGCGCGCCGTCGTCGTGCGTTTCGAATCCGCGCTCACGCAATTGCCGGTAAGGCACGAGCACGAGCAGCTCCTGACGATCCGCGCCCGCCATCGCCGGCTCGGCCAATGGAAGTTCGCTAAGGGAAGGCGGATAGGAAACCGCGCCGGCGATGACGTCGATAGTCGCGCGCTCCCCAACGCTGCCGGCGGAACGCGCGATCAGCGCAAAGCTCGGCGCCTGGCCGCTCAGGATGCGATCGAAAAGGTCGTGGCTGGAGTGACTGGAGGCTGCCTTCATGCCAGTACCTCCTCGGTGCTCACCACCTTGCCGCAGCGCTTGGCCACGTATTCAAGCGCCTGGTGATGATGGCTCGCGGAAAAGTCCGCTACACCATCGGCCACGAAGAACGGTTGAATGTCGTGTGTGAACGCATCGACGGCCGACATCATCACGCCGATGTGCGCATAGACGCCACACAGCATCAGTTGATCGCGGCCGCTCTCCTCCATGCGCTCGCGCAGCCCGGTACGGAAAAATGCGCTGTAGCGCCACTTGGTGAGCGTCCAGTCACCCGGAGACGGAGCGATCACCGCCGGGACGTCCCGATCGGCCGGCTTCGTTTCCATGCCCGGCCCCCAGAAATCGCCCAACAACCCGCGCTCCTTCTCGGTCATGCGCCCGGGATGGGCCGTATACGCGACCGGAATGCCGGCTTGCCGGCACCGTGCGCGCAGCGACGCGATGTTGGCCGTCAACGTCTCGCGCAGCGCCGGCGGCAAAGGCGAAAGGAAATAGTTCTGCATGTCATGAATGAGCAGCAATGCGCGTGACGGGTCGACGCGCCATGACACGGTGTTCTCGGGCAGGCTGCTCGAATCGGGCAGCGCATACGGTTGAATCGCAGGAATGCCAGCCATTCGGATTCTCCACAGGGCATGCGTTTAACTCGGCAGACCGTCCCGGCGAACGGCGGGAACCTCGATGCCCAGCGAACGGAATTGCTCGCACGGGTTCATGAATTCGCGCTGCTCCTTGATCAAGCCGTTTTCGAACCGGAAGGAGTGAAGGAAGTGATTGCGGTAATGGCCCTGCGGATAGCCGGCGAAAATGATCGCGCCTTCGCCGCGGCACTCCACCCAGAACCAGTTCGGGTCTTGGGTCTCGAAGATCTGGATATCGGTCCAGACCCAGTCCGGAAAGCATTGCAGCGACCACACGGCATGCTGCGCGAGCCGCTCGCGGCCGCGAATGGCGATCGGCCGACCGCTGTCGGTGGTCCAGAGACCGCCGACACCGTCTTCCGCGAACAGCATGTGGCGCTTGAGCCGCCCTTCGCCACGCGTGTGCATGTACTGCTCGACGATCTTGCGGTTGTGCTGCCGGATGGCCACATTCGCATCGACGATATGCGCGTTGGCGGCGTGATTTTCCGATTGGCTGACGAGAGGTTCGACGTCTGACATGCAAGCTCCTGAAGTCAAGGATGGCTTCCCATGCGGGAGGCCGTTCGGGATTACACGAGGTAGCTGATTTCGCGCGGATCGAGGCCGACGAGCGCGCGGCCGTAGACGAGCTGGGGGATGCCCATCCCGAAGCCCGCGTGGCGGCTCGCGACATTCAGATCGCGCCAGATCCGTTGCAGCGGGTTGGATTCCATGAAGGCGGCGCTGCCGTAGGCCGTCATGAGACGATCGATGGCCTCGCGGCACAGGCGCGTGACGCGCGTCGATTCCATGCGAAAGCGCGAACGCGTCACTTCATCGGGCAGGACGCCGGCCAGCGCGTGGTGTTCGACGGTCTCGACGATCCGGCGCGCATGCAGCCGGGCGCCGTCGATCATCATCGACGCTTCCGCGAGATCGGTCTGAAACGCGGGCGACACGGCCTGGCTCTTGAACGTGGACGAAGCGACGCGACGCTCATGGGCTTGATCGCGCACGAGTTGCAGCGCGGTTTCGATCGCGCCGAGCTGCGGCCCGAGCAGACCGAGCGAGAGCAAGCCCGAGAACGCGCCGCTGTAGAGACGGTGCCGCTCAGACGGCAGGCGCGACTTGCCCTGAACGATCGGCGCGTAAGGCGTCACGCGATGACGCGGGATGAACAGCTGGTTCGCCACGACGGTGTTGCTGCCGGTGCCGCGCATGCCTGTGATATGCCAGGTGTCGCGGATTTCAAGCGCCTTCGCCGGCATGAGGACGAGGTTGATCGTCTCGTCATCGGCTTCGACGCCTCTCGGGATCAGCGCGCCGATCCATTCGGCATGCAGGCTGCCCGATGCGTAGGCCCACTCCCCTGTCACCACGACACCGCCGTCAACGCGTTCGACCTGGGCGCGTGAGGGCGCAATGACGAGCGCGGTGCGCGTGTCGCGGTTGCCGTTCCACACTTCGTCCTGCGTGCTCTCGGGGAAGTGGGCGATCATGAAGTTGCCCATATTGAGCACGCTCGTGACCCACGACGCCGAGCAGCAGCCGCGCCCCAGCTCGTAGCAGACATCGAACAGCGTGGCGGGGCGGGCTTCGTATCCTCCGAGCCGGCGCGGCGTGAAGAGCCGCATCAGCCCGGCTTCGGTCATGGCGGCGACGGCCCGCTCGGTCAGGCGGCGCTCCGTGTCCGCGGCGCACGATTCTTCCGCGAGCACGGCAGCGACTTCCGCCGCCTTCGCGATCAATTGCTCATGTTCGGCTACGGATTCATCCAGCGCGATGGCGTCATGCCCAGCTGAATTCCCTTCATACAATGCACGCTCATTCGTCGTGTCATTAGTCGTGCACTGAGATGTCTGTATCGTGTTCACGGTATCTCCAAAATGCAATTGAAATCTTCGTTACCGAAAAATAACGAGCAACAAGGGGCATAGCCAATGGAATTGGCAATAATCAGAGAAATCTATGCGAATAAGATGCTTGTGTTTTGAAGCACACAATCGCCGATCACTAATTTCAAAAGAAATCGGCGATGGGCGAGCCGATGCCACGGCGAGCCAATGGGCCACTCCGCGTATCGGTTGCGCATAACTCAAAGCAAATCAAACGGTGAGAAATTATATTTTTATATTAACTAATTCAACCTAACAGAATGGATAGGCCGAATTTATTTCGAATTTTTATTCGAGTGGGATCTCATATTGCGCCGAGCTTCGGCGCCGAAAAGACACATAGGAGTAACACAAGTGATATAAAACGAATCAAGCCATTTTTATATACGAATCTTTCTGCCTATTGTCGATTCAAATAAAAATGGCGTGGTTCACTTTCAGACTACGCACGAAACCGCATGCGCAATACAGTGAACCACGCCCAAGGCAGATTAGTACGTGCCGCTGAGCTTCGAGAACTGCAGGCTGCCGAAGCCCGTGTCGTAGTCCCAGCCAACAGCGGGCTTATAGCCATAGGTGCCATAGCCGTTGTTGCTGCCGGAAGTCCCGTCGTGCACGAGCGTCGTATTACCCTTTAACGTTTGATAGAAACCCGACGTCGGCAGGCCGATGCTGTTGTTGTGCGCCGATTCGACACGCGCGAAGCCGCCGACGAAGATCGGCGACGCGAGGCTGGTGCCGCCCACCTGCTGGTTCGCCTGGCCATCGATGACGATCAAGGCGCCGGTCGTTGATGCCGCATCGAACGCCACGTCCGGCAAGGCCCGCTTGGTGACCCTCGAGCCCAGCGCAGCCGTTTGCCAGGCTGGCGCTTTTTCATACGCGCTGATGCCGCCGCCTGTCGCCCAGATGCGCGCCGCGTTGTCGACAGGGTTGCCGTTCTGGTCGAGGTCGGCGTAAGCGGCGCCCTCGTTCCAGACCGTTTCGCCCGCCCAGGTGGTCGTGTTCGTCGTCGACAGCGTCGTGCCGCCGACCGCCACCACATACGGCGAGCTCGCCGGCGAGGACACGCCGTATTTCGACATGGTGATCTTGGTCGTGATCCTCGTGCCGGTGCTGTTGTAGTCGCCGATGAAGCCCGGCGCGCCTTGCGGCGAGTAAGACCACGGATTACGGAAAAGTTTGGCAGAGGTGGACACCACAAAACCCAACCAGATCATGGGAAGGCGCCGGGGGTGCGCTGTCCATCACAAAGTTGAGGAAATGGACGGGATTCCCGCTTGCTTCAGATACCAGATGGACACTCCGAGAACAAATGCATATCCCGGCGGCTCATGCACATCACGAACGGTAGTTCGTGGACATTCACTTCGGCAAGCAATGAACAACCGAAACGGCGCTGTGAACGCATTGCGCATCGGGCGGGTAGCGGCCACGAAGGGACATTCGAGTGCACCTCCTAAATCGTCGACACCCATTAGCGGGCCCGGTGTCAAGTGAGCGAACAATACCCTCGACTGCCTGAGCAGCCGATTCCGATTCCACTGAAGGAATGCAGTAGCCGATCGCACCCGTTTCTTCGATTCATGGCTGCGACGGATCGCGCCAGAGAATCGAACAACAGCAACGCATTGGGAAGTGAACGTGCCGCTGCAAGTTGATAACGGAAGCTATATCAGTCGGCTCAGAAAAAAGGGGCGGTAGCGATCTGATGTTGAGTCTTCAGTCGCGACCGTGATTCAGGATCGAGAAGGCAAACGGCTCTCGGAGGAAAAGTCCTCCGGCGATCTGCTCAGAAAGCAAGCACCTTTCCATATTGTTGCGTCACACTTTGGCATTCATCAGCCGACGGACCTCCTCGATACCATGGATCAAGAAAAGCTTGGCTTCTCGACAAACGCTATCCATGCCGGGTACGACCCTAACAAACACGAAGGCGCGTTAAGCACACCGATATTTTGCACGTCCGCATACGCTTTCGATTCGGCAGAGCAAGCTGCTGCGCGCATAGGAGGCGAAGAAGAAGGGATGGTCTACTCGCGTGGAGGAAATCCGACCGTGCGGGTACTAGAGCAACGGCTAGCCATTCTGGAAGGTGCTCAGGCCGCAGTAGCCGTGGGGTCCGGAATGGGCGCGATCAGCACTCTCGCGTGGACGCTCTTGCGTCCGGGGGACAAATTGCTCGTGGATGTTACCCTCTACAGTGGAACGCAGACTCTGGTCAATTCGATTTTGCCCGAATTCGGGATTGTCACGAATGTTGCGGACTTCACCCGCCCCGATGAAGTTGGCGCATCTATCAGCCGCAACACGAAACTCGTCCTTTTTGAATCGCTCACCAATCCGAACATGCGCATGGTGGACATAAAGACCATCAGCGAAACTGTTCGCGAGCGCTCCGAGGCTTTGATTGCCGTGGACAACACCTACTGTACTCCGTATCTGCAACGTCCTCTTGATTTTGGAGCGGATATTGTGTTGCACTCGCTGACAAAATACATTAATGGTCATGGCGATGTCATTGCCGGCGTTGTGATCGGATCGGCCGAAATCGTGAAGCGGGTAAGAACGGCGGGAATGAAGAATTCGACTGGCGCGTGTCTATCGCCGGCCGATGCATATCTCATTCTCAGAGGGTTGAAGACCCTTACGATTCGCATGGACCGACATTGTCACAACGCGCAGATTATTGCTGAATTTCTTGAGCGCAGTTCATGCGTCAAAAAGGTACATTACCCCGGTCTTCAATCCTATAGCCAGTATGACCTTGCGCGACGGCAAATGAAGCAGCCCGGAGGGATGATCGCTTTTGAACTCAAAGGCGGAATCGAGGCGGGAAGGAAGTTTATCAACTCGCTGCGCCTATTCGCACGCTCGCTTAGCCTCGGCGATGCAGAAAGCCTCGCATTACATCCCGCAAGTATGATGAAGACGGTGTACACAGAAGAGGATCGACGGGATTCGCTGATAGACGATGGACTTGTGCGTCTTTCGGTGGGGTTGGAAAACGTTGAAGATTTGCTTGCGGACCTGGAGCATGCACTGAGCGTTCTGGCCTGACCGGGTCAGAGTCGAGCCGCAGCACTACCGTGTATGGCCGCTTTCGGCAAGAGTGAGTGTCCCTTGAGGGTTGTCGTCGCTGGGAACATAACATTCGTGTTCTCAAGACGCGCCAGTGCAGTCAAAGGATGCGGTTGGACCCAAACATTAATGTTGTCCTTCTTCCTTTGCCGGGGAAAGCGCTTGCATGGCTGAGTGAACACGTGCTCTGCTCAATATTGGCCCGGTTTCGAATCGCGTGCAAACGGGCGCGCTCAATGCTTCATCTGCAACACTCCTTCTGCTCACGCAGTCACAGTGTGTTGCATCCACCGGTTGAATCCGCAATTCGAGAGCCGTCATTCGCCGTATCACTTCCCGCCGCGGAAGTACCCGGGCGATTCACACGCGTCACTCAACAACGGATCTCCGCATGGACCGCCCGCAGTGCGAGCAAATAGCTCTCGATCCCGAACCCGCAAATCTGCCCTTTGACGATATCGGCGAACACCGAGTGGTGCCGGAACGGCTCCCTCGCATGAATGTTCGACATGTGCAGTTCGACGACCGGACAGGTGAGGATCGCAAGCGCGTCGCGGATGCCGTAGCTGTAATGCGTCCACGCGCCCGCATTGATCAGCACAGCGTCCTTGCCCTCTTCGTAAGCGCGATGGATGCGCTCGCACATCGCCACTTCGCTGTTCGTCTGGAACGATTCGACCTGCACGTCGAGTTCTTCGCCCAGCGCCTGCAGTCTGGCATCGATATCGGCGAGCGTCATCGTTCCGTACTGCGCGGGGTCGCGTTTGCCGAACATGTTGTGATTGATGCCATGAAGCATCAGGACATTTTTCATCAGGTTCTCCTTTGCTCGACTAGTCGAGCGGCACGGTGAGACGGTCGATGACCGCGACCGTTTGCGGACGCACGCCGCGCCACCATGCAAACGCTTCGGCGGCCTGCTCGACCAGCATGCCGACGCCGTCGGCGACGCCAAGCACGCCTGCATTGCGCGCGAGCCGCAGGAACGGCGTGAGCCGCTTGCCGTACGCAAGCTCATACGCTGTGCCATCGGGACTGAACACGCTCGGCGGGACGGGCGGCAACTCGCCCGTCAGGCTCGCGGAGGTCGCGTTGACCACGAGATCGAATCGGCCCATCGCAGGCAGATCGCCGTAGCCGCGAGCACGCAGCGCTGCGCCTCGCGAACCAACCTGGGCCGCCAGCGCCTCGCCCTTGGACACGTCGCGGTTGGCGATGACCAGTTCGGCAGGACCCGCGGCGAGAAACGGGAGCAACGCGCCACGCGCGGCGCCGCCCGCACCGAGCATCAACACGCGCTTGCCGGCGAGCGGAACGCCGAGATTGACCTCGATATCGCGCAACAGGCCAATGCCGTCGAAATTCTCGGCGATGATCCGGCCGCTCTCGAACTTGAGCGCGTTGGCCGCGCCCGCCAACGCCGCGCGTTCGCTGCGCTCGTCGGCGAGCGCGAAGGCCTTCAACTTGAACGGCGCGGTGACGTTCAGGCCTTTACCGCCCTCGTCGGCGAACTGTTGCACCACCCTTGCGAATCCATCGTCGGGGTAAAGCGGGCCTTCGATTGCGACGTACGACATCGCCTGTTGTGTCGCTTCGGCAAACAGGCCGTGAATCAACGGAGATTTCGTGTGTCCGATCGGGTTGCCGATCACTGCATACTGGTCAGTCATGGTGTCTCACTTCGAATGGAGAACGCCTTCGGTTTGCATCGCGTCGATTTCGGCGGCGGAAAAGCCGAGCGATTGCGCAACCTCCGTGTTGTGCTGCCCGAGATCGGGCGCGACGTCGCGAATGGTCGTGTCGCAATGAGAAAAGCGGAATGGCAGATTGGGCAGGCGCAGCTTTCCGTAACGCGGATGATGCTGCTCGACCACCATGCCGCGCGCCTGGATCTGCGGATCGTCGAGCACCTCGTCGATGCGCTGCACCTTCGCGCAAGGCACATCGATGCCATCCAGCAGTTCGAGCACCTGGGCAACAGGACGCGCAGCGACCCACGGCTGCACAACAGAGAGAATCGCCTGCCGATGCGTATTGCGGCCCACGCTATCGTGAAAGCGCGTATCGCTGCCGAAGCCGGCGGGCCCGCCGTGCGTTTCGATCAGCGCGGCGAGACGCTTCCATGCATCGTCCACTTGCGCCGCGATCACAAGGTCGCCGTCTGCGGCCCGAAACACGCCATAGAGCGTCGAGGTCGGCATGTCGTGGCCGGTTTGCTCCGGCAGCACGCCTCGCAGCGTATAGCACTGCACCGCATATTCGTGCATCGAAACGAGCGTGTCGTACAACGCCATGTCGATGTGCTGGCCGCGGCCGCTCTGCACCCGTCCGAGCAGCGCCGCATTGATCGCCGCCACCGCGTGAATGCCCGTGTACATGTCGCCGAGCGAAATGCGCAGCAACGGTGGCGGCTCGCCGGGCGTGCCCACCATCTGCATGATGCCGCTCTTCGCCTCAGCGATCAGGCCAAAGCCCGCACGATGAGCGTCGGGACCCGTGTGGCCATACGCCGAGATCGAGCAGTAGACGAGACCCGGATTGCGCGCGGATAGCGCTTCATAACCCAGCCCGAGTTTATCCAGCGCGCCCGGACGGTAGTTCTCGACGAACACATCGGCCGAGTCGCACAGGCGCCGCATGAACTCCTTGCCGCGCGCGTCTTTCATGTTGACGCTGACGCCGCGCTTGCCCATGTTCAGTTGCAGGAAATAGCCGCTTTGCTGGTCGTCGAGCACAGTCGCGTGCTGGCGCCCGGCGTCGCCACTGCCGGGGCGCTCGACCTTGATGACTTCGGCGCCGAGCGCCGCAAGGCAGCGCCCCACATAGGGACCAGCGAGGAAGTGGCTATAGTCGACAACACGTATGCCTTCGAGGGGACGGGCCAGCATCAGAACGCTCCCGGCCGGCGCGGCACCATCAGACGATGCTCGCCGCGTTGAACTACCTGGTTATCCTGATTGATCAGTTCCGATGGCAGCACGACGATGCCCCACCCCGGACGGCTGTTACTGGGACGCATGGCGCCGACGCGAAATTTCACGTGCAGCACATCGTTGACCTTGACAGGCAGCAGGAAATCCCACGTCCAGCCGAGCGACATGCCGGGCAGAAAGCGATAGTCGCTCTGCGTCTTGAGGCCGTCCGCAATCGAGAGTCCGAACAGTCCATGCGCGACGAGACAGCCGAAGTGGCTCGCGTTGGCATACGCCTCGTCCACGTGTACGGGCGTGTGGTCGCCGGTGAGGTCGGCGTACGCGAGTATGCGTTCTTTCGTGACGGTGTAGTTCGGGCTCACGCACTCGTCGCCTTCGCGGGCGTCGTCCCAGTACTTGTCGATGATCGTCATGCTCACGCCTCCGCCCGCGGGTTGATGCTCAGCGCCTGCGCGACACACGACGCGGGCGTCGACTGAATCAGTTCGACGGCAAGGCCGTCAGGCAGGCGCAGCCAGTTGCGCCCTTGCGGCATTTCGCTCACGCCATACGCTTGGGCCGCGGCCAATGCCGCCTCCAGGTCTTCACACATGACGCCAAGATGCGCGAGGCGCCCTTCGGGACCTTCGTGTTGCGGCGCATGAATGAACTGCAGGCCGCCGAGCGTCCAGTACTGACGCGGCGCGTCGACAGTGCCCTCGACTTCGCGCATGCTCATGCCGAGCACGTCTTCGAAGAAGCGGATATGCCACTGGATGTCCTTCACCCAGATCGCGACGTGCTCCAGATAAGCCTTCGATCCGCTCATGCCGTCTCCTCCTTGCGCTGCTCGTCGGCCATCGCGCGCTCGATGCCCTTGATGCACGCCACCAGCGTCGCGTTGACGGGCGTCGGCACGCCAAGCCGTTGTCCCCAGCGCACCACCGAGCCGTTGATGAAATCGATCTCCGTGACCGAGCCTTTTTCAAGGCTCTGCAGCATCGAGGTCTTGAACGCGGGAGAGAGACCTTCAGCCGCGAGTGTCCAGGCCTGCTCGGGGTCCGTCATCGACAAGGTGATCCCCGCAGCGTGTGCTGCTGCCATCGCCTCGCCGATGGCCGCGAGCGCCGTCGCCTTCAACAACGGCTCGTCATAAAGCTGGCCGTAGGGGAGACGCGTGATGCCCGTGATCGCGCCCGTGGCGACGTTGACGAGTAGCTTGTCCCACATCGTGCCCATGATGTTGTCGCTGACCGTGGTGAGCAGCCCGGCGGCGTTGAAGGCCTCGGCGATTGCCTGCACGCGGGGCGTGATCTGGCCATCGAGTTCGCCGATATAGGTCGCCTTGCCGGTAACGCCCGACTGGATATGCCCCGGACCGCGCAACACGCCGCCCACATACGTCTTGCCTGCCAGCACACGCTCGCGGCCCACGATATCGGCGAGCACATCTTCGTGCCCGAGCCCGTTTTGAAGGGACAGCACGAGCGTTTCGGGCCCGATCAGCGCGAGTGCGCCGCGCATCGCAGCATCGGTGTGGAAGGACTTGACCAGCACGATCACCACGTCGGCCACGCCGACTTCGCCCGCCTGGGTCGCGGCGCGCACTGCTATGCGCCGCGTGCCGCTATCGTCGTCGACCTGCAGACCGTCTCGACGCATCGTGTCGACATGGGCGGGCGAACGGTCCAGCAGCCAGGTTTCGTGGCCGCCTTCTGTGAGGGTGGCGCCGATCGCGCAGCCTAGTGCGCCGGCGCCGAGAATCGCAATCTTCACTGAGCTTCTCCTTGACGTGTAGGCACACGATAGGAGTTGCCGCCCATATCGGCAATGCAATGACTACAATGACATCATTGCAACAGACAATAATGGCCGTCACCATGATGCCGCCCGATTTACCCGACCTGAAGCTGCTGCAACTCTTCGACCTGCTCTACGACACGCGCAGCGTCACGCGCGTCGCGGAGCAACTGGGGCAGAGCCAGCCCACCATCAGCATCTGGCTCGGGCGGCTGCGCGAGCATTTGCAGGACCCGCTTTTCATTCGCACCCCCGGCGGCATGGCGCCCACACCGCAGGCCGACGCGCTGATCGGGCCTTGCCGCGAAATTCTCGAATCGCTCAGGCGCTTTGTCGCGTGGGAGATCGCGTTCGATCCCGCCACCGCGCAGCGGCGTTTTCGCATCTGCATGACGGATGCGAGCCATATCACGCTGCTGCCACGCCTGCTCGCGCACGTGCGCGCACAGGCGCCCGGCATCCGGCTCGAAGCGGCGGGAATCGACGGCAACACGGAACGGGCACTGGAATCGGGCGAAGCCGACCTCGCGATTGGCTATGTGCCGTGGCTTAGCGGTGGCATCTACCAGCAGCAGCTTTATCTACAGGACTGGGTGTGCCTGACGAACCGGCATCACCCGCGCGTTCGCGGGCGACTCGGTTTGAAGCAGTACCGTTCCGAGGGGCACGTCGCCATCGAATCGGGCACAGGTGCGCAACTACTCGAACAGGCGCTGGCGCGCGAGCGCATCGAGCGTGACGTCGCGCTGCAACTGCCGGGTTTTCTGGGGCTCGGAACGATCGTCCAGACCACTGACCTAGTCGCCACGCTTCCACGTCACATCGGGGAAACGCTCGCGCATGCCAACGATCTGGCCGTTCATTCCTGCCCGCTTCCCGTGGATGGGTTTGCCGTGAGGCAACACTGGCATGCGCGGTATCACCAGGAGGCTGGGAATCGCTGGTTGCGCGGCGTGGTCGCTCAGTTGTTCGGCGTTTCACCGTAAGTATGAAACCTGAGGCGCCGCGCGCCAGTTCACGAAGAATACGACCGTTGTACCTCCGCAAGCTGCCGTTAACGGCTGGTACGAGCGAGCGTCCGAGATGGGTCGAGCAGAGACGGTCGAGTTGTGCGTCTCACGCGGTACCCGCGCTAGCGCAGGCGTAGGTTTTTGAGGTAGCGCCTGATTGTGCTGACACCAGCAGCCGGGCTGCCGATTTGCGGTCCGTCAGTTCACACTGCTCACGCTGTGCCAATACCTTTGTCGAGCGATCTTGTAGCAGCACTTGCGTGACGAAGCTTCGCCGCATCATCGTGCGGCGTGGCGACGCAAGCGCGGGGGAACGCTCACGCAACGCTCGGAGACGCGTCAACCTCATGCGCAGCCGGCCGTTATATCGTGATCGTCCGTTTCGCCTCGCCGCTTGAAAAAGAACAGGATTTCAATGCTCACAAAGAACACGACGGCGTGCATCGCCGCTATCGCAGCCCTTGCAGGGTGCGCGACTTACCAGCCTACCGCTGGCGAGCCGACGGCCGCAGCATACACGGGACCACCGATCACCTTGCGGGAAGTGCACGGCGCTCACACGCGTCCAGCTATTGCGTCCACTGCCCATCGATCCGCGATCGACTTCATCAATGCGCGTCGCGCCGAAGTCGGCTTGCCGGCTATCGCGAGGGATTCACACGTGGCAGCCGCGGCCGCCGATCACGCGCGATACCTCGACCTGAATCATTCAGGGACGCACGACGAACTGGCAGGTAACCCCGGGTTCACGGGCGTGGACGTGATATCCCGTGTCCGGTTGCATACACCAGCCTACGGCGCCAGTGAGGTATTGGCAGTGTATGGCGGCCCGCGCGGCGTCGACTCGCCGATCGAGGAGATCTTCGCGTCGCCCTATCATCGTGGCGCGATTTTCTTCGATTGGGCCAGGGCGGGCGAGGCCCGCGTTGTAGGCGCGAGTGCTATTACCGTCGTGGATTTCGCGGATATCGCACCGGCGCTGTCTGATACGCAGTTGGTCGCATATCCGTACGATGGACAGCGCGACGCTCCAATCGCCTGGACCGACAACGAGCAACCGGACCCGATGGGACCCAATTCCGGATATCAGGGGCAAACGCTAGGCTTCCCGATCACGCTATCGGGCGGACCCAGCGCACACATCGAACTTACGACGGTCGATGTGCGCGACGGACGTGGCCACAGGGTACGCTGCCACATCGCAGCGCTTACGTCAGCCGACACGGCTCGCAACACTGCGATCTGCACACCTTTTGAGCCGCTTCGACCAGGCGTCCACTATATCGTGCGTGCAACCGGTCGGCTGACGCAGCGAAACTTTGCGAACGCGCCTTTTAACCTAGAGTGGGGATTTACAACGTCGGTGGGCAAATCGGGCGCTGCTCCGATATTAGCTCAGACGACCAGCAAGTGACCGAACCTTGGTAGCGCGCCCACGGAACTCACTTCGGACGGCGGCGCCTTGCAGCGCGAGGGTTTCAACCGCGCACAAATAATTTTGTCAGCGGCCTGGTCGACTGGACCTTCGCTCCACTAGGCACGCCGCGTTCGCCTGCGTCGGGCGGCTCGCGGCCAACAAGCGCCGTTCGCTTTCGCTGAGACAGTGTCATTGAGACGACTGCTTCGCCTCTGACACCGGCCTTTGCAACTCCAACGGCGCGCCGGCAGCAGGGGTCGTAGCTACGCATTCGGTAGGGGCGATCTATGAGATACGAGGCCGTGACGGAGCGAATGGCGGCAAGGTAAATACATCCTCGTCATCGACGAAGGCGATCGGTCCCCTCGCACCATGGCATCCGCGCGTTCAACCGTCCTTTGTTCCTCCAAGACAATCTGGCAAAGGTGCATTGGCAGGAACATATTGGCAATCGATGTCTGAAGGGGAAGCGCCAATATCCCTGCTGTGAGCCTGCCGAGATCGGCAAGTGGCGGATTTGTCGTTAACCATGGCGACCTACCCACTACGGCCATCGCCGGTCGACGAATACACGGTTGTACTGCGCAGATATTGCATTCACAACATCATCATGACTGGGATGAGAGCCGAGCCTCGCAAAAAACGTGGGCACTTGGTCGCGTTTCCGTGAAGCATCGCCCTTAACCGCCGCAGCGAGTGCCTTGCGCGTCACCTCCGCGTCGTAATCGCAGCAGTATGCTGGCGTGGACCGCTGTTGCCGCCAGGATTCTTCGAGCGGACCGCCGTCGACGGAATCGAAACCGATCTCGTTGACAAGCGCCATGACGATTCCCTTCGCGTCGCTGATATCGCCCACGACCGCCACTGCGAGACGATCGGGCACACCCTTGCGCCGACCAAGATTCGCGAGCGAGTACGCGAGAATATTGTTAAAGGCCTTGGTTCTCCGGAAGCCCGGTAGGTCCCTTTAACCTCGTGGCCACGCGATTGCCACTTTGCGTCGGCTCCCCGTGCTCCGAACTGGATCGACGCGACCGACGTATGTCAGGTCACGATAATCCTCCGGGCGGCAGGGCCGTCTTGTGGCTCCCCGGGCTAGTCATTGCGTAGCGGCAGTCGAGATTCCGGGCGAGCAGGAGCGCCGCTGGCGTCGTTCAGGCGTCGAGCTCTTTCATATCCCGAATCACGTGGAAAAGATCACGCATTGAATCGAGATCAATCAGTCTCACAAACGCAAAGGTATCCTGATAGGCTCGCATCCAGGGGCTCACTGCGGAAGCTACAGCTTTTCGGCCTTCGGACGTCATGACGAGCTGACGTTTCCGTCGATCTGCTTCGTGGGAGATCGTTGAAATGAGCCTGCGGCGGAACAATGGTGCCAGATTGGCCGACAGATTCGATCGGTCCATTTCCAGTTCTGCTGCCATGTCGCCGAAAACTATTGGTTCGCGGAGATGCAGCAAGACGAGCATGCAAAACTGGGAGGCGTTGACGTCCGTATGCCGCAGCGCTTCGTCGAAGTGAGTCCAGAAAGCGCGCATTGCGCGCTGGGCAAAAAAGTGGTTCAGTGCGACCGCGGATATTTCTCCAAGGTCGAGCATCGACGATTCAGGATTTCGATTTTGCATATCTGCGTATCCGGGCTCTATCCGCTTACCTGGCAGCATTCCCGCTGCTGCAGAGGAGCGGTTGCGAGGCGCCGAAGTGGTCATGACCATGGGCGTCTGAAGCGAACCACGTGTTAGCGGTCTCCGGGCGTCTCCTGGAGCCGTTGGCGCGACGGGTCGGCCCGCATTACCGCGGGAGGTCAGGGCTCACGGGAGCCCGAATGTTTTCCTCAAACTTGCATCGACGGGAGCAGCCGGCATGAAGCGCCGCAATTTCCTCAAGAGAGATGCCTGCCCTGCCGGCGTGAGACGCATGCGCCATTTGCCAAGCGCGGCTTCTACAATTGTGTTTGCCACGCCATCGGGTGCGGGGGCACCTTTGACACTGTTGACGACTGCGCTCGATGCAAGCGCACGCTCGCGGTCATAGTCGGCGATTTTCGAACTCACCTGTGGTGCATTGACATCGAGATTGGTTCTGGTAAAGGACGGCTCAACCAGCGTTAGCCGGATGCCGAACTGGCGCACCTCATGGTCTAGGGTTTCAGTCAGCCCCTCGACGGCGTGCTTGGACGCCGAATAGAGACCCATATACGGTGCTGGAAGAAACCCAAGCACCGAACTGACATTGACGACCCTTCCTCCCCGTTGTGCCCGCATGTGCGGAAGCACGGCCTGGGTCGTACGCAGAATGCTGAATACGTTGGTGTCGAACAGCGCGGCCGCTTCGGTAACCGACGTTTCCTCCACAGCTCCGATCAGCGTGGCGCCGGCATTGTTGACGAGCACGTCGATGCGCCCAGCGCGATCGATGATCGTGTGAATCGCGGTTCGAACGGAAGCATCGTCGCGCACATCCATCTCTATCAGCTCGACGCGGGCCAATTGCGCCGTTTTTGCAATGCTGCGCACGGTGCCAAATACGCGGCACCCGCGCTTCGCGAACTTCTCTGCGGTCGCGCGTCCGATACCAGACGACACGCCGGTCACAACGACCACTTTGGAATTGGGCATGGCAGTTTCCTTCGATACAGTAAATTGATCGCGCTTTAACTGCGCGCGTCGAGCGCGTCCTGCAGCGTCGGTTCGGGAGGTGAGGCATGCTCGTGGCGGCCCTTGTGCGAACCCGCGGGGTTGCCTGGCCGAATCCTGAACCAGATCGAATACATGGCCGGCAGGAACACCAGCGTCAGCAGGGTCCCGGCGAAGGTGCCGCCGATCAGCGTGTAGGCGAGCGTGCCCCAGAACACCGAATGGGTCAGCGGAATGAACGCGAGGACCGCGGCCATCGCAGTCAGGATCACCGGGCGCGCACGCTGCACGGTGGCTTCGACGACCGCGTGGAACGGGTCAAGTCCCGCCTGCTCGTTCTGGTGGATCTGCCCGATCAGGATCAGCGTGTTGCGCATCAGGATGCCCGACAGCGCAATGAGGCCGACCAGCGCGTTGATGCCGAACGGCTGCTGGAACAGGATCAACGTCGGCACGACGCCGGTCAGGCCGAGCGGGCTCGTCATGAACACCATCACCATCGCGGAGATCGAACGCACCTGAAAGATGATGATGATCAGCGTGATCGCCAGCATGATCGGGAACAGCGGTAGCATCGCGGTCGTCGCCTTGCCCGATTCCTCGATGGAGCCGGCTTCCTCGATCCGATAGCCGCCCGGTAGTCTGGCCATGATGGGCTGAATCTGCCTCGTGATGGCGGTCGAGACATCCGGCGGCTGCAGGCCATCGGCGATATCGCCGCGCACCGTGATCGTCGGCATGCGATCGCGCCAGCGCATGATCGGCTCCTCCATCCGCACGTCGACCTTGCCGATCTGGGACAGCGGAATGCGCTGTCCATTCGCGCCGGCCAGCGTGAAGTCGCCGAGCCGCGCGGGGTCGAGCCGCACATCGCCCGCCGAACGCGCGATGACCTGCACGGTTCGAATATCCTCGCGCACGGCGGTGACGGGCACACCGGTGAGCAAAAACTGCAGTTGTTGTGCGACGACGCTGGACGTCAGTCCCACCGCCTGCAGACGGTCCTGCTGTAACGTGAAGTGCAGCGACGGCGAGCGCGTGCCCCAGTCGGCATTGACCGTGCGCATCATCGGGCTGTTTACCATCACGCGCTGGACCTCGGCCGCGATATCGCGCAACTTGTCGGGATCGGGGCCCGTGATCCGGTAGGCCACCGGGAACGGCGAATATGGACCGAACACGAGTTGCGTGACCCGCACGCGCGCTTCCGGGACGAGACCGCCTGCGATGGCCTGACGCAGCCGCTGCTTCAATGCGTCGCGCTCGTCCTGGCTGTCCGTGCGAACCACGATCTTGGCGAATGATGGATCGGGTAATTCCGGTCCCATCGCCAGATAGAAACGCGGCGCACCCTGCCCGACGTACACGGTGACGATTCTCGCGTCATTTTGCTTCGCGAGCCACGCTTCGACTTTCGCCGTGGCTGCGCTGGTTTGAGAAATCGACGTGCCATAGGGCATCTGCACCTCGACCAGCACTTCGGGACGGTCGGAGATGGGGAAGAACTGTTTCTTGACGATCGCCATGCCGAGAATGGCGAGCACGAACAGGCCCACGACCGAACCGGCGACGAGCCATTTGCGCGCGATCACGCGCGTCAGCAACTGGCGGAAACGGTTGTAGCGGGGCGTGTCGTAGATCGCATCGTGCCCCCCTTCCACCTTCTTGAAGTCGGGCAACATCTTCACTCCGAGGTACGGCGTGAAGACCACGGCGACGACCCACGATGCGATCAGCGCGATGCCGACGATCCAGAACATGTTGCTGGTGTATTCACCGGCGGTGGATCGGGCGAAGCCGTTGGGCATGAAGCCGACGGCTGTCACCAGCGTGCCCGATAGCATGGGCGCGGCGGTATGGCTCCACGCGTAGGCGGATGCGGCCACGCGGCTGTAGCCTTCCTCCATCTTCACGACCATCATTTCGATGGCGATGATCGCGTCGTCCACCAGCAGGCCCAGCGCCAGGATCAGGGATCCCAGGGTGATGCGGTCGAAGTTCTTGCCTGTGGCGGCCATCACCACGAACACGATGGCCAGCGTCAACGGCACGGCGGCGGCAACCACCAGGCCCGCGCGCCAGCCCATGCTCACGAAACTCACGAGCATGACGACCAGCAGCGCGGCGAAAAACTTGAGCATGAATTCGTCGACCGCCGAATGAATGTTGACGGCCTGATCGGTGACCTTGGTCAGGCTCATGCCTAGCGGCAGCCCGGCGTTGATTGCACCGACCTCGCTGTCCAGCGCCTTGCCGAGGTCGAGCCCATTCCAGCCATCGCGCATGACGATACCCAGCAGCAGCGCGGGTTCGCCGTTGTTGCGGATCATGAACGTTGCCGGATCTTCATAACCGCGCTCAACGCTGGCGATGTCCGACAACTTCAGCGTGCGGCCCTGCACAACGACGGGCGTGTCACGGATCTTCTGCAGGTTGTCAAAGGCGCCGTCCAGCCGGATGAACACCTCCGGACCTTTGGTCTCCATGGAGCCGGCCGGCGTCAGCGCATTCTGGCCATTGAGCGCGGCGAACACGTCCTGCGGGCTGACGCCGAGCGTCGCCAGCCGGTCATGCGAAAACTGGACGTAGATGCGCTCGGCCTGTTCGCCGATGATATTGACCTTCTTCACGCCAGGCACATGCAGCAGCCGTTGGCGCAGGGTCTCGGCATCGCGCACGAGCAGGCGCTGCGGTTCGCCCCTGGCCTTCAGCGCGAAGATGGCAAAGGTGACGTCAGCATATTCGTCATTGACTATCGGCCCGATCACGCCGGGCGGCAGGTTGGCGGCCTCGTCGCCGATCTTTTTCCTCGCCTGGTAGAACTGCTCCTGTACTTCCGACGGAGGCGTGCTGTCGAGCAGCGTCAACGTCGTGAAGGCCAACCCGGGGCGCGTATAGGTCTCGGTCCGGTCGTACCAGCGCAGCTCCTGCATGCGCTTTTCGATCTTCTCGGCGACCTGGTCATGCATTTCCTGTGCGGTGGCGCCCGGCCACGCGGTGATGATGGTCATCACCTTGACCGTGAAGGCGGGATCTTCTGCGCGACCCAGCTTGAAGAAGGACACTAGCCCGGCCAGCGAGATCAGGCAGATAAGGAACAGCGTGACCGCGCGCTCGCGCACGGCGAGCGCCGACAGATTGAATCGACCTTCGCTCACGGACGTGCTCCTTCGCTCGCCATCGCGACGACCTGGCCTGACACACGGACCGGTTCGCCTTCGCGCAGCAACTGGGCGCCGAGCGCGACGACCCGGTCGCCTTGCCTCAGTCCAGCAGAAATGCAGGCGCTGTCGTCGTCCAGATGTTCGACGGTAACGGGCCGCCACGAAACCTTCGCCGGCTCGCCGTTGATCACCCACACGCCCGGGCCCTTGCCCGCGTCAAGCAGCGCACCGATCGGCACCTGCAAGCCGCCTTGCACCGCAGAACGCGCGTCCGGAATCTGCACCGTCACCGTGGCGCCTAGCGGCGCGCTGGCAAGAACGCGTTGCAGCACGTACCGTGCTTCGAAGGTGCGGGTCCGGGGATCGGCCGAGTCGGAGAGCTGGCGCAGCGTGGCCGGTTCGCTCGCGCCGTTGCCGCCGAACAGCGTCGCTTGTGCAACCGAGCCGATTGGCGGGCGCAGCGTCTCTGGCAACTGGATCACGGCCTCGCGGCTTCCGGCGTGGGCCAGACGTACCACGGGCTGGCCTGCGCTGATGACCTGACCCGGTTCCGCGAGCGTTTCCATCACGACGCCATCGCCGTCAGCCACCAGTTCGGCATAGCCAGTCGCATTGCGCGCGACGTCAGCGTCGGCCTCAGCCGCGCTGAGCTGCGCCTTGGCGGCATCGGCGGCAGCCTTGGCCTGATCGTAGGCCGAAGCCGAGATCGCGCCCGTGCCGCGCAGGTCGCGATAGCGCTCCTCATCCTGTGCGGTCTGCCGCGCTCGCGCCCGCGCGGCGGTGACCGCCTCCTGCCGGGCTTGCGCGGCAAGCTTGAGATCGATGGGGTCGAGGCGCATCAGCGGCTGGCCGCGTTTGACGGATTGGCCGGCATCCACAAGCCGTTCCAGCACCTTGCCGGAAACACGGAAACCCAGGTCGCTCTGCACGCGTGCCGCGACGGTCCCTGTGAACGAACGGGACGCGGGGATGGCGCCCTGAACGATGGCCGTGCGCACCAGAGGTACCTCGGTGCGCGGATCGGACGGTGTTTTTTCACCGCAGGCCGCTAGCGCAAGCGGCAGCGCACAGGCGAGTGCGGAGGTGGCGAGGCGACGCGAGAACATGAAAGTCCCATCGATGAAGTGATGATGGCTTTCATTATGGTACTAGTGACTAAATCAGTCAACAGTCACAAAACGTGACCCCGATCAGGGCGACAGGCTACGGAGTACCAGGCTGGACAGCTGCGCAGGCGCGACCTCGGTGGTATCCCGGTTGTACTGAAGCAACAGCGGATTGAGGTAGGGGCGCAGCACCAGATAGATCGCCATCGCGGTTTCGTCGAGCGGCGTCTTGCGCTCGAAGTCGCCGCTTTGCCGGCCTTCCTGCAGAACTTCCTGCAGCAGCTCCTGGACACGTGCCTCATAGGCTTGCACGACCTGCCAGTTTTCCGTGGCGGCCGATGCGGCGATGTCATAAAGCTTGCGGTCCCGGAAAAACAGCTTGAGGCTCGCTTCGGCGAAGACTTTGAACATCCGTCGCAGCTTCTCCGGCGGCAGATCGGTCTCTGCGACGGCTGTCCGAACCTCGCTTTCGATTTCGTGCAGGCAGTTGACGCAGATCATCTCGCCAATGGCCTGCTTGGATTCGAAGAACTTGTAGATGTAGGCCTTGGAAAACCCGATCGCCTTGGCGAGGTCAGAGACCGTCGTTTTCTCGTACCCATACCGGCTGAAGTGCTCGGTGGCAGCGGCAACGATCTGGTCCCGTACCTCGTGATCGGCTGGGCCGCGCGCGGGAACGGAGGGAGTGGTGGTGTGTTTCATGGGCATAGCATACAGGAATGGACAACCTGTGACCATTTGGTATTATAGTCACAACAGAAACCTCGTAAAGACGCTCATGCTACCCAAACATCTCCTTGCCACGGTCATCGTCGCCAGCCTCTCGACAGGCTGCGCTGTCGGTCCAGATTATGTCCGGCCCAATGTCGCCATGCCCGTGCAGTTCCAGGGCCAGACCGCGGTGGGTCACCGGAACGCGGTGGCCAGTGCTGATCTCGTAACGTGGTGGACAGGTTTTGGTGATCCGCAACTGACACGATTCGTCACATTCGCCCTGGAACAAAACCTGGACCTCGCACAAGCCAACGCACGCGTCTCACAGGCGCGCGCAGGAGTCGGGGCGGCGAATGCCGCGTTGCTGCCGTCCGGCAATCTCAGCGGCCAGGCGGCCCGGGTCTACCAGTCGGTTGAAACTCCCTTGGGACGGGTCCTGAACTCGACGCCCGGTTTCGATCGCTATGGCAACGACTACGAGGCCAATTTCAGCGCGAGCTGGGAACTGGATGTGTTTGGTGGCCTGCGTCGCGGGCGGGAAGCGGCACTCGACGACTATCAGGCTTCAGAGGCCGGCGAGGTCGCCACGCGCCTGGCTGTGGCGGCTCAGACTGCCGACATCTACATCACCATTCGTGGATTGCAGGCTCGTCTGCAGGTGGCCCGCAAGCAGTTGCAAACGCAGCAGGACCTGCTTTCGACCATCAAGCTTCTGTACGGGAAAGGCCTGGCGGCCGACCTTCAGGTGAGCCAGGCTGAAGGCGCGCTGGCGCAGGTTCAGGCATCCATCCCGGTCCTCGAGGCGGGCCTGGATGCGGCGATGAACGCGCTGGATGTGATGCTGGGTTCACAGCCCGGCACGCATCGGGCGGGACTGCTCGAGGGCGGCGATATCCCGGCCGCCCCGCGAATCGCGGGCGCCGGATCGCCTGGCGAGTTGCTCAGGCGTCGGCCTGATCTGATCGTGGCCGAGCGTCGCCTTGCTGCATCGAACGCGCGTATCGGCGTGGCAATAGCCGAGTATTACCCCAAGCTGTCGCTCAGTGGACTGATTGGGAGCGCCACCTCGGTTGCCAGCGGCAACCTGTTCAGTAGCGGCGCCAGTCAGGCTGCCGGCGTGCTTGGGCTGCGCTGGCGTCTGTTCGATTTCGGCCGCATCAATGCGCAGATTAATGAGGCCAAAGGCCAGGAAGCCGAGATGCTTGCCGCGTACCGGCTTGCAGCACTGCACGCAACGGAGGACGTCGAGAATTCTTTCTCGGCACTCGTCAAGCGCGAGGAGCAGGCTGCCGTTCTCGCGCAGGGTGTGACTTCGCTGAGCCGGGCGCGAGCGGCCTCGTTCGCGGCGTATCAACAAGGCGTCGTTAGCCTGATCGAAGTCCTGCAGGCCGACGATAACCTGCTACGCGCCTCGGATGAGCGGGTGCAGGCGCAAGCGGAATCAGCACACGCAGCGGTCGCCGCATTCAAGGCCCTCGGCGGGGGGTGGAACCCCACGGATTCTGAGACCGTTGCAAGCCGATAGGACCACCGCTCCCGGCCCGCTCCGGTCGGACACTTTCGTTTGCGGCCTCCTCCGATAGTCAAGCTCGGTGTTCTGTTTTCGGCGCCTGAAGATGCGCAGGGCGCACGACGGGCGAGTGACCGTTGGTAATTCGAGAACAGCCACAACTGGTGCAATGGCCTGACTGGCGGGAATGGGTCGGATACGGTCTTCGGCCCTGCTGCCGCTTCGGTGTTCGCGAACACCGATCGCAGCACTCGCGATTTCCCCTACACCCCAACGGGCCCAGCGACCGGCGTCCTTCGCACTTCCGAAAAGTAAATCAGGATCAGCGACACCCAAACGACCCCATAGAGGAACATGAAGCACGTCGATCGCACGCGGAAATAGTCGAGCAACATGCCGAAAATAATCGGCAAAAGGAATCCGCCGAGGCCCCCGGCCAAGCCGACGATCCCCGTGACTACGCCCATGTTCTCGGCAAAATCATCGGCCACGTATTTGAATGTCGACGCCATGCCGAACGCGAACACCGCTCCGAGCACGAAGGTCAGCGCGACAAAGGCCACCGCGGACACGTGCAGGTGAATGCTGGCCGTGCCGTCAATCGTGTGGATCACGAAATCGGTCGGCGGATAGGACAGCAGGAACAGGCAAATCCACGCGAGCCACAGCCCCCACCACGTCACGCTATGCGCGCCGAAGCGGTCCGCGAGTCCGCCGCCTACGGCTCGCAGCACCGACCCAGGCAACGAAAAGCCGGCGGCAAACGCGGATGCCATCACCAGCGACATCCCGTAGTCGGCTTTGAGGTATTGCGGTATCCACAGCGACAACGAGGTAAAGCCGCCAAACGTAATCGAGTAATACTGGCAAAGCCGCCACACGCGCGGGTCGCGCAGCACCTTGAACGATTCGAGCCACGACCCTTTCGCCTTGCCGGCACCGGGATCGCGCGCTGAAGCAAACCAGAAGATCACTGCGGTCACGAGCAGCGCAACCGCATAGACACGCGGCACAAAGCGCCATCCGTAAGCCGCCTGAAGCTGCGGCGTGACGAACAGGTTGACTGCGGCGCCCACCGTGCCCGCGCCGAAGAAGCCCATCGCGAAACCGCGGCGCTTAGGGGGAAAGAACCGCGCGACATACGGCGTGCCGACGGCGAACGACGCGCCCACACAGCCGAGAAAGAGCCCGATCAACAGGAACTGCCAGTACTCGGTCGCATAGCTGACGATATAAACGGGCACCGCGCACACCACCAGCAGCACGGTCATCACGATGCGTCCGCCGAAGCGATCGGTCCAGGTGCCGAGCGGCAGCCGCATCAGCGCCCCCGTCAAGACCGGCGTCGAGGTCAGCATGCCGAACTCGGTGCTGTTCAGCTTCAGTTCCTCGCGCAGCGGCACACCGAGCACGCCGAACATCATCCACACGACGAAGCAGACGAGAAACGCCAGCGTGCTCGCCAATAGGACAGACCACGCTTGCGCCGATACGGCGGGCGCCGCCGCTGCTTTTCCTGTACCGCTTTGTGTACTCATGCTCACTCCGTCGTTTATTGCACCAGCGGACCGTTGGCCTCGCCGAACGCGACCCCTTCGATCTTGGCGCGCGACGCCAGGATCTCCACGTACTGCTGCGTCGCCTTGAACCGCACGCGCTCGTCGAGGAACCGCGCGATTTCCGGCTCGACGGTCTCGAAGGCTTCGGGCTCGCCCGGCGCGCGCCGCTCGATGCGCACGATGTGAAAGCCGAAGCGCGTGTTGACGAGGCGGCTCAAGATGCCGGTCTCCTCGGAATCGAATATCGCGCGCTCGAACTCGGGCACGCTGTCGCCTCGCAGCAGTTGGCCGAGGCTGCCGCCCACGCCTGCCGACGGACAGTTCGACACCTCGCGTGCAACGGCTTCGAAACGATCGGGCGCGGCAAGCACTTCGTGCAGCGTCGCTTCCGCTTTGCCGCGCAGCAGCGCCAGCGGTGCGCGATCGGTGACCGCGAACAGAATGTGGCTGGCGTAGACGATGTCGTTGCGTCGAAAGCGCGAGGCGTGACTTTGGTAATAGCGCTCGCAGTCTGCGCGTGTGGCTGCGGGCACAGTCAGTTCGCGCTCCAGCAATCGATCGACAGCGGCATCGTCCAGCGGATCGGCATCCGCGATCAGTTCGAGCGCGACGGCGCGCTGCCGCAGCAGCTCGCGGATCACGAGTGCGCGCCGGCCGGCGTCGAGCGGATCGGCTGCGTCGGCGTGATGCCGGGCTTCGTCGGAAATCGACGCCGCGTCGATCGCCACGCCGTTCACGCTCGCAAACGCAGCGTCCTGCGCGGCCCTTTCCGCGGATGGCGGAAGCTCGGATGGCAAAAGCGTGCTCATGTTCGCGACCTCAGCGCTTGCGTACCAATTGGTACGGACGGATCAGATAAGCGATCGACGCCAGACCGCTCCAGATATGCACCATCCGCGTGAACGGCGCGACGAGGAAGATCGTGAAGCCGAGCGCGATATGCACTTGATAGGTCAGCGGCACGCCGACGAGCAGCCCCGCCACGCCCGGCCTGAACGTGACGACACCCTTGACGTAGTCGCTCAGTTGCTCGAACAGCACGCCATCCATATGGCGCATCGACAGCACGACCGTGCCGAGGCCAAGCGCAAGCTGCACCCACAGCATCAGCACGATGAGGATGTCCCACAGGCGGCTGTTGCGTCGAATGCGGCTGTCCGTCAGCCGCCGATGAATCAGGATGGTCAGGCCGACGATGGCCACGACGCCCGACACGCCGCCGGCCACCATCGCAATCAATTGGTGACCCGAAGCCGTCAGAAACGGCGAGACCAGCCAATGCGGCGCGAGAAACCCGGCGAAATGGCCCATGACGACCACGAGCACGCCCCAGTGAAACAGGTTGCTGCCCAGACGCAGTTGCCCGTGCCGCAGCAGTTGCGACGAATCGCTCTTCCACGTGTACTGCTCGCGGTCGAAGCGCACGAGGCTGCCGAGCAGCAGCACCGCGAGGCAGAGGTACGGATAGATACCGAACAGGAACTGATGGAAATAGTCACCCATGCCGGTTCTCCTGGTTGCGATTGGGCTTCGACGGCGACGCGGCGCCGCCGCTCGGGCGCCGTTCGTAGAATTGAATCGGTTCCTGCGCCGGGGTCGCCGCGCCGACGAAACGGACCGGCTCATCGGCCCAGGCCGCGTCGAGCGCGCGATAGTCGGCTGCGCTCGGCGGCGTCTTGGCATCGTCATCGCCGACGGTTTGCAGCGTGTCCGCGCCGCCGACGCCCGCCAGCGGGAGCATGGCGCCGATCACGAAGCTGTAGGCACTGCCCCGCTTCGTCAGTTGCGTGGCGATCGACTGCAGGATCGCGCCGATTTCCGCGAGCAGTGCGCGCCCTTCCTCTGCGGGCAAGCGCGACACATATTCGAGGAACACCGGCAGGTAATCGGGCAGTTCGCCGGGAGCAAGCTGCAGTCCGTGCTGCTCGTACATCTGCAGCAGATCCACCATCGCCTGGCCGCGATCCCTCGATTCGCCGTGCACGTGCTCGAACAGATAGAGCGAGGTCGCTCGCCCGCGGTCGAACAATGCGACGTAGTTCTCCTGCAACGTCATGAGATCGCGCGTTTCGCAGTAGTCGATGAACTGGTCGAGCGCCGCGTGCGCTTCGCGCGTGAAAGCGCGCTCGCCGCGCAACCGCTCGCGAGCCTCGGGCAAAGCGGCAAGCAGTGCCTCATCCGGATAGTCCAGCAGCGCGCCAAGCACGGCATACACGAGGCCCGCCGGCATCATCGCATTCGATTTCATATCAGGACTCCTGCCGGATCGGGATCGTGCGGCTGCCCTTCTTCGGGCTAAAGAGGCTCGCCTCCGACTTGCCGTCCGAGCATCCGTTGCCGAACGAAAATCCGCACGACGAGCGCAGGTCGAACGCATCTTCCGCGTACTCGCGATGTGTCGTCGGAATCACGAAGCGGTCTTCGTAATTGGCGATCGCGAGATAGCGGTACATGTCCTCGACTTGCGCGACGCTCAGCCCGGCCTGCTTCAGCACGCCGGGCGCTTCGATCTGATCGACGTGCCGCGCGCGCATGAAGGCGCGCATCGCGAGCAGCCGTTCGAGCGCGAGCTTGACGGGCGCTTCCTTGCCGGCCGTCAGCAGATTCGCGAGATAACGCAGCGGAATGCGCAGCGATTCGACATCGGGCAGATAGCCGTTCATGCCGAGTTCGCCGCTATTGGCCGCCGCGTTGATCGGCGAGAGCGGCGGCACATACCAGACCATCGGCAACGTGCGGTACTCGGGATGCAGCGGAAAGGCGATTTTCCAGTCGATCGCCATCTTGTAGACGGGCGAGCGTTTGGCGCCTTCGATCCACGCAGCGGGCACGCCGTCGCGCTCGGCCTGTGCGATCACCTCAGGGTCGTTCGGATCGAGAAAGACCGACAACTGCGCCTCATACAGATCCTGCTCGCTCTCGACGCCCGCCGCCGTGCTGATGCGATCGGCGTCATAGAGCAGGACGCCGAGATAGCGAATGCGGCCGACGCACGTTTCCGAGCAGACAGTCGGCTGGCCCACTTCGATGCGCGGATAGCAGAAGATGCACTTCTCCGCTTTGCCGCTCTGCCAGTTGTAGTAGATCTTCTTGTACGGGCAGCCGGACACGCACATGCGCCACCCGCGGCACTTGTCCTGATCGATCAGCACGATGCCGTCTTCTTCGCGCTTGTAGATCGATCCCGACGGGCACGACGCGACGCAGGCCGGGTTCAGGCAGTGCTCGCACAGCCGCGGCAGATACATCATGAACGTGTTTTCGAACTGTCCGTAGATGTCTTTCTGCACGTTCTCGAAGTTGTAGTCCTTCGAGCGCTTTTCGAACTCGCCGCCGAGAATCTCTTCCCAGTTGGGCCCCCACTCGATTTTCTCGAGCCGCTCGCCGCTGATCAGCGAGCGCGGCCGCGCGACCGGCATGGCCTTCGTATCGCCCGATTGCTGCAAATGCGCGTAGTCGAAGGTGAACGGTTCGTAGTAGTCGTCGATTTCGGGCAGATGGGGATTCGCGAAGATCTTGGCGAGCAGGCGCCACTTGCCGCCCTGGCGCGGCTCGATCTTGCCGTCGCTCTTGCGGGCCCAGCCGCCGCGCCAGCGGTCCTGGTTCTCCCAGTCCTTCGGGTAGCCGACGCCGGGCTTGGTCTCCACGTTGTTGAACCACGCGTACTCCATGCCCTCGCGGCTCGTCCAGACGTTCTTGCAGGTGACCGAGCACGTGTGGCAGCCGATGCACTTGTCGAGGTTGAGCACCATCGCGATCTGCGCACGCACTTTCATGAGGCTTCTCCTTCGCGGACCGGGTTGGCAGGGAGCGGGTTCGCCGGCGCGGACGGCGCTTCGTCGAGCCAGTCGACGTGCTTCATCTTGCGCACCACCAAAAATTCGTCGCGATTCGAGCCCACGGTGCCGTAGTAGTTGAAGCCATAGGACAGCTGCGCATAGCCGCCGATCATGTGGGTCGGCTTGAGCGCCACGCGGGTGACCGAGTTGTGAATGCCGCCGCGCGTCCCGGTGATCTCGGAGCCCGGCGTATTCACGATCTTCTCTTGCGCGTGATACATCATCACCATGCCGTGCGGCACGCGCTGACTGACCACGGCGCGCGCACACAGGGCACCGTTCACGTTGAAGCACTCGATCCAATCGTTGTCGACGACGCCGATCTGCTTCGCGTCGCGCTCCGACATCCACACGATCGGCCCGCCGCGCGAGAGCGTCAGCATCAGCAGGTTGTCGGTATAGGTGCTGTGAATCCCCCACTTCTGGTGCGGCGTGATGAAGTTCAGCACGATCTCGGGGTTGCCGTTCGAGTGCGTGCCGACCATGCGCTCGTAGCTGCCGTTTTCGATCGGCGGCTTGTAGACGCACAGCGATTCGCCGAACGCGCGCATCCACACGTGATCCTGATAGAGCTGCTGGCGCCCGCTCACCGTGCGCCACGGGATCTGCTCGTGAACGTTCGTATAGCCCGCGTTGTACGACACGTGTTCGGATTCGATGCCGCTCCAGGTCGGCGACGAGATGATCTTGCGTGGCTGAGCCTGGATATCGCGGAAGCGGATTTTTTCGTCGGCGCGCGCATCGGCAAGATGCGCGTGTTCGATGCCGGTCATCTTCGAGACCGCTTCCCAAGCCTTGACCGCCACGGCGCCGTTGGTCTCGGGCGCAAGGGACAGGATCACCTCGGCCGCGTCGAGCGCCGTGTCGATGCGCGGACGGCCGTTGGCACAGCCCTCTTCCGCGACGCGATAGTTGAGCTCGCCGAGCAGCGCGACCTCGTCCTTGGTGTCCCAGCTCACGCCCTTGCCGCCGTTGCCGAGCGTGTCCATCAACGGACCGAGCGACGTGAACTGCTGATACGTGGCCGGATAGTTTCGCTCGACCACCATCACCGAAGGCATGGTCTTGCCCGGCACCGGCTCGCATTCGCCGAGCTTCCAGTCCTTCACCTCGAACGGCTGCGCGAGTTCCGCGGGCGTGTCGTGCGCGATCGGCGCCAGGACCACGTCGCGCTCGACGCCCAAGTGGCCAACGCTCAACTCGGAGAATCGCTTCGCGATGCCCTTGAAGATCTCCCAGTCGCTCTTCGACTGCCACGCGGGATCGACCGCGGCCGACAGCGGGTGAATGAACGGATGCATGTCGGACGTGTTCATGTCGTCCTTTTCGTACCACGTCGCCGTCGGCAGCACGACGTCGGAATACATGCAGGTCGTCGACATGCGGAAATCGAGCGTGACGAGCAGATCGAGCTTGCCGCGCGGCGCCTCGTCGTGCCACGCGATGTCTTCGGGGCGTGCGTGCCCGTCTTTGACGACCTCTTCGCCCTGCACGCCATTCGTCGTGCCGAGCAGATGCTTCAGAAAATACTCATGGCCCTTGCCCGACGAGCCGAGCAGGTTCGAGCGCCAGACGAACAGATTGCGCGGGAAATTCGCGGGATGGTCGGGGTCTTCGCACGCCATGCGCAGACTGCCGGATTTCAGGCCACCTGCCACCGTCGCGCCGGCGTGCGCCGGGTCGGCCAGGCCACGCCCCACGTCGAGCGGATTCTCGGCGAGCTGCGGCGCGGACGGCAGCCACCCCATGCGTTCGGCCCGCACGTTGTAGTCGATCGGCGCGCCATGAAAGCGCGTCTTGTCCGCGAGCGGCGAGAGCAACGCGGTCGGGTCCATCGGGTCGTAGCGCCATTGATCGGTATGCGCGTAGAAGAACGACGTCGCGTTCATCTGGCGCGGCGGCCGGTGCCAGTCGAGCGCAAAGGCGAGCGCGGTCCAGCCGGTCTGCGGACGCAGCTTTTCCTGACCGACGTAGTGCGACCAGCCGCCGCCGGACTTGCCGATACAGCCGCACATGATCAGCATGTTGATGATCGCGCGGTACGACATGTCCATATGGAACCAGTGATTGATCCCGGCTCCGATGATGACCATCGACTTGCCCTGCGTCTTGTGCGCGTTCTCCGCGAACTGGCGCGCCACGGAAATCACATCGGCGCGCTTCACGCCCGTGATCGCTTCCTGCCAGGCGGGCGTGTACGGGAGATCGTCGTCATAGCTCGCGGCGATGTCCTTTCCGCCCAGCCCTTGATCGAGGCCGTAGTTCGCGACGAACAAGTCATAGACGGTGGCCACCAGCATGTCGCCGTTGCGTGTCGCGATCCGGCGCACGCCGATCCTGCGCGAGAGCTCGGAGGCATGCGACGTGTGATTGAAATGCGCGTGCTTGACGTTGCCGAAATACGGAAACAGCACGTCGACCACGTCGTCGTGCGCGTCGGCGAGCGTTAGGCGCGGCGTGATCGGCTCGCCCGATGCCGACTCCTCCTTCAGATTCCACTTGCCTTTGTCTTCGCCATCCTTCTGCCCCCAGCGGAAACCGACCGAGCCGACCGGCACGACAACCGCGTTGGTCGCCGCATCGACCATCACCGTCTTCCACTCGGGGTTGTTCGCCTGACCGAGCGCATCGTCGAAATCCGACGCGCGCACGAGCCGCTCAGGCACATAGCCGTCGCCATGCGGCACGAGACGCACGAGACAAGGCATGTCGGTGAAGCGGCGGCAGTAGTCGGCGAAGTAATCGCTCTTGCCGGCCAGATGGAATTCCTTGAGGATCACGTGGCCCATCGCGAGGGCCAGCGCCGCATCGGTGCCCTGCTTCGGATGCAGCCAGATATCGCCGAACTTCGCGCCCTCCGCGTAGTCGGGAAAGATCGACACGATCTTGGTGCCCTTGTAGCGCACCTCGGTCATGAAGTGTGCGTCCGGCGTGCGCGTCTGCGGGACGTTCGACCCCCACATCATGATGAACGTGGAGTTGTACCAATCCGCGGATTCGGGGACGTCGGTCTGCTCGCCCCACGTTTGCGGCGACGCGGGGGGAAGATCGCAATACCAATCGTAGAAGCTGAGGCACACGCCCCCGATCAACGACAGGTAGCGCGAGCCCGCCGCATACGAGACCATCGACATCGCCGGGATCGGCGAGAAGCCGATTACGCGGTCGGGCCCATGGCGCTTGACCGTATAGACGTTCGCTGCGGCGACGATTTCATTGACCTCGTCCCAGGTCGAGCGAATGAAGCCGCCGAGGCCACGGCGGCTTTGATAGCTGCGCCGCGCCGCATCGTCCTCGACGATCGACTGCCACGCTTGCACGGGTTCGAGCGTGCGGCGGCGTTCGCGCCAGAGCTTGACCAGCGCGCTGCGCACGAGCGGATATTTAAGGCGGTTGGCGCTATAGAGGTACCACGAGTACGAAGCGCCCCGCGCGCATCCGCGCGGCTCGTGATTGGGCATGTCGGGGCGCGTGCGCGGATAGTCCGTCTGCTGCGTTTCCCACGTGACGATGCCGCCTTTCACGTAGATCTTCCACGAGCACGAACCGGTGCAATTCACGCCGTGCGTCGAGCGAACGATCTTGTCGTGCTGCCATCGCTGCCGGTAGGCGTCTTCCCACTTTCTGTCTTCATCTGTGACAGCGCCGTGACCGTCGGAGAACTGGGGGCGGGCTGTCGTGAAGTAACGTAACCTGTCCAGAAAGTGGCTCATACGCGTTACGCCTCTATGGGTTTGGTTCTGAGATGGCACCCATTCTGGCTGGGGATTCTATGTCACATTTTGATATAAGTCAGAAAACAGCGTAGGACTGACAAAGCCTTCGCCCGCCCGATTGCGGACGTACATATCGGCCTTGATTGATTGAAGCGATCGCGGGCCCGCGTCAAGTCAGCTGGCCTCGCGTTCCTTGAGACGCTTGCGGTGAGCGGCAGCCTTCGCGCGATTGCCGCAAATCGCCATGCTGCACCACCGGCGCGCGTGGCCGCGGGTGTGATCGGCAAACATCAACGTGCATCGCGGACCTTCGCATGCCTTCACGTGTGTGAAGTCCTCGTCGCACACCAGTCTCGCGAGCGCTTCTGCGATCGGCGTCAACAATGACTCCGGCGACTTCCAGCGCCGATTCGAGCGGAATTCGAAAGTCGATTCCGCGTTCGTGTCGGCTGCGACGATTTCTCCGTATCGCTCGTCCCGCTCGAGCAGCCGATTCAATGGCGCCAGCTCGCGGACGTCGCCCGCCGCCAGCGGCCGGCCTTTTCTCTCCCGCACGAATCCTCTGAACCATTCCCGTAGCGCGCGCGCCTGTTCGGCGACAGCGTCGAGCTCGGCCGGCTCGGATTGCGCGCGCATCGCCGCGAGCGCTTCGCCCGGCACCATCCCGGCTTGCTCCAGCCAGGCGAGCAAGCCTTCTCCATCGCTGATCCAGTCGACTTCTTCATCGACCGGCGTCGCGACTGAATTCAGGAAATCGAGGCCCAGGGCGTCGGCCACAAATATCGCGGGGATCTGACGGTAGTCCATTCGTGCAGCCAAATGTGAAATATCGATGACAGAATCGTAACCACTAAAAATGCACTTGACAAGTTACTCTACGCACAAGTAACCTTTATAAAATCATCAAACAGGTTACTAGACGCCGGGATAACAACGGCGCGTCACACGCAACATCCACTTTCTGTAAAGGAGCGCGACATGGCTTTGGGCAACGTGAGCGTGGTGCTGGTGCACGGCGCATGGGCGGACGGATCGAGCTGGAGCAAGGTGATCAATCGTCTGAACGAACAGGGCATCCGTGCGGTCGCGGCTCCGCTGCCGCTCACGTCGTTGAGCGACGACGTCGCCGCGCTCGATCGAACGCTCGAACGGATTGACGGCCCCGTGGTGGTCGCCGGCCACGCGTATGCGGGCGCCGTGATCGGAGCGACACGCGCAGCCAATGTCGAGGCGCTGGTCTATGTCGCCGCGCTCGCGCCTGACGAGGGAGAAACGGTGGCCGACGTGTTCCATCGCGGCGAAGCGCACGCACAAGCGCCGCAGCTCGCGCCGGATCGCCACGGACGGATATGGCTGCCGCACGACGCGTTCGCGAGCGCGTTTGCTCAAGATGCGACACCAGAAGAGTGGGCGGTGCTGGCCGCTGTCCAGCGCCCCATTGCGGCGGCGTGCATCGGCGAAGCGGTTGGGCGTCCGCTGTGGAGGGATCGCCCCAGCTGGTTCCTGATCGCCGAGCGCGACCGCCTGATCGCCCCCGCCACCCAGCACTTCACGGCGCAGCGGATGCATGCGCAGGTGCGCTCATACCAAGCCGATCACACGCCGATGGTCACGGCTCCCGACGCCGTCACCGAAATCATCGTCGAAGCGGACCGGTCGATTTCTTCTCGCTGATTTTTTGGGCCGCGCCTCGCTGCGACCGACACGCGGGCCGCGATGCCGAACATCGCGTGCCGCATTGATCTCCTGCCTGACCCGTTTTCTCTCTGGAGGGAAGCCATGACTGCCACTACCTATCGCCACGCCGACGTCGACGGTTTCAAAGTGTTCTATCGCGAAGCGGGCCGCTCCGGCTCGCCCAAGCTGCTGCTCCTGCACGGTTTTCCGAGCTCGAGCCACATGTTCCGCGACCTGATCCCGAAGCTCGCCGATCGTTTTCATATCGTCGCGCCCGATCTGCCCGGCTTCGGTCAGTCCGACATGCCGAGCCGGGACACGTTTACGTACACGTTCGACAACCTCGCCAACGTGATCGACCGCTTCACGGAAGTGATCGGATTCGATCGCTTCGCGGTGTACGTGTTCGACTACGGCGCACCGACCGGTTTCCGCCTTGCGCTCAAGCATCCCGAACGGATCGCCGCGATCATTTCGCAGAACGGCAATGCCTACGAAGAGGGACTGAGCGACGGCTGGAATCCGATCCGCGCGTATTGGAAGGACGCCACCCCGGCCAATCGTGAAGCGCTTCGCACGCTGCTCACGCACGAGGCGACCGTCTGGCAATACACGCATGGCGTACCCGATGCGGCGTCCGTGTCGCCGGACGGCTATTCGCTCGACGCGTTCTATCTGAACCGCCCAGGCGCGGACGAAGTTCAGCTCGACCTGTTCCGCGACTATCGAAGCAACGTCGCGCTGTACCCCGCGTTTCAGGACTATTTCCGCACGCACCGGCCGCCGTTCCTGGCCGTCTGGGGCAAGAACGATCCGTTCTTTCTGCCCCCGGGGGCGGAGGCATTCAAGCGCGACATGCCGGACGCCGTCGTGCGCTTCTTCGATACCGGCCATTTCGCGCTGGAAACACACGCGGCCGAAATCGCCGCGGCCATTTCGGAGTTCCTCGTCCGCTGACCCGGGTGTCGGCGGTCCGCATCATCAGCAGTGTCATCAACTAGCAGGAGAGTGGTCATGCGTGCAATCGTGCTCGACAAGTTCGGCGGTATCGATAGCCTCGTCTATACGGAGCTGCCGGAACCCGAGCCTCTGGAAGGCCATGTGGTCATCGAAATCAAGGCGTTCGGCCTGAACCATGCCGAGATGCACATGCGGCGCGGCGAGTGGGCCGAAGCGGCCCGCGTGAGCGGCATCGAATGCGTCGGCATCGTGAAATCGTGCCCCGGCGGCGAGTTTCCGGTCGGCGCGAAAGTGGCGACGTTGATGGGCGGGCTCGGGCGGACCATCAACGGCAGCTACGCGCAATACACGCGGGCGCGCGTCGAAAACGTGGCGCTGATCGAGTCCGATTTGCCGTGGGCGGAGCTTGCGGCGATTCCGGAAACCTATGCGACGGCATGGACGTGCTTGTTCCGCAATCTCGAGATCGAAGCGGGGCAAACCGTGGTCATTCGCGGCGCGACATCGTCGTTGGGACAGGCCGCCGTGAAGCTCGCCGTGAATGCCGGCGCCAAGGTGATCGCAACGACGCGCAATTCAGCGCGCTTTGCGAAGCTCAAGGCGATGGGCGCGTCGCGCGTCGAGCTCGAAGGGCCGGACCTGTCGAAGCGCATCGCCGAGGCGAAGCAGATCGATGCGGTGCTCGACCTCGTCGGCAACAGCACGATCCTCGATTCGCTCGACATGTTGCGGCGCGGCGGCCGCGCGTGTCTCGCGGGCTGGCTCGGCGGCCTCGCGCCGATTGCCGATTTCAACCCGCTGGCGCAAATGCCGAGCGGGGTGCAACTGACGTTCTTCGCCAGCTTCGTGTTCGGCACGCCCGGTTTTCCGCTCTCGGATATGCCGCTGCAGAAGATCGCCGACGACGTCGCTGCCGGCCGGCTCGACGCCAAGCCGTCCCGCGTGTTCGGCTTCGATGAAATCCACGAAGCCCATCGTGTGATGGAGGCGAACGAGGCTGTCGGCAAGATGGTCGTGGTGCATTGACGCCGTACTTAGTGAAGTAATTAGTGACGCAACTAGGAGACGCAACGTGTCCACCAAAGTCGCCATCGTGACGGGCGCGAGCCAAGGCATCGGCCGCTCGACCGCCATCCGGCTCGCGCGCGATTTCGATTCGATCGTGCTCGTCGCGCGCAACCGCGAGAACCTCGAAGAGACCGCCGCCGAAGTCGAAAAGGCGGGGAAGTGAAATCGATCTGAATCACCGGCGGCTCACGCCCCGCGTTTTGGTACGATGCACGCTTTCCCAGCCGACCCCGTGCCCGCGTGAGCCGCCGATTCGTTTCACTTGTCCGTAGCCATTTGTCGACGTGGCTCGCCCGCATCAAGCCCATTATCGCAACCGCTATCGCGAGCGGATCGGCACGGCTGAAGCCGCTCGCCGCCTCCGGCTGCGCGTGGCTGTTGCGTGCGCTGGCCGCCGCGCTGTTCCACCTGCGCCACCCCACGCGACGCGGCGTGATGCTCGCCATCGCCGCCGTGCCCGCAGCCTTCGTCCTTTACGTGCTGCTCTTGATTCCGTTCACGCCGAGCATCGGGGACATCCGCAAGGCGCGCGTCGATGAGCCCGCGCAAATCATGTCGGCCGACGGCAAGCTACTCGGCGAATTCAAGCCGAGCAACCGCGACTGGGTGACGCTCGCGGACATCTCGCCGCATATGGTGGATGCGCTGATCTCGACCGAGGATCACCGCTTCTACGAGCACCACGGCATCGACTTTCGCCGCACGGCGTCGGCGGCGCTGCACACGTTCTCGGGCGACCGCCAGGGCGGCTCGACCATCACGCAGCAACTGGCCCGCAATCTCTATCCCGACGAGATCGGCCGCGCCCCTACCCTGACCCGCAAGCTCAAGGAAGCGATCACCGCGTTCAAGATCGAAGCGGTGTACAGCAAGCAGCAGATTCTCGAAACGTACCTGAACACGGTGCCGTTTCTCTACAACGCGTATGGCGTCGAGATGGCCGCGCGCACCTATTTCGGCAAATCGGCCGACCAGCTCGACATCCTCGAGAGCGCAACCCTCACCGGCATGCTCAAGGGCAACAGCTATTACAACCCGGTGCTGAACCCCGAGCGCGCGTTGCAGCGGCGCAATACCGTGCTCGCGCAAATGGTCAAGTACGGCAAGCTCACGCCCGCCGCGTATGCCTCGCTGCAGAAGAAGCCGCTGCGCCTCGATTTCGAACGGCAGATCGAGCCGCCGGGCCCTGCGCCGCACTTCGCGCAGCAACTGCGCAAGTGGCTGATCGCGTGGGCCGACCGCAACGACTACAACATCTACTCCGACGGTCTCGTGGTCCGCACCACGATCGACTCGCGCCTGCAGGCGATGGCGACGCAGGCCGTCAGCTGGCAAGGCAACCAGCTGCAATCGATCGCCAACGGCGCGTGGAATGCCCGTACCGGCTGTGCGCCGGGCAACGATCTGTTCAAGACGTTCATGCGCGAATCGCCCGAATATCGCGCGGCCAAAGACGCGGGACAAAGCGACGAAGACGCCCTGAAGCACTTGAGCGCCGACAGCGGCTTCATGCGCAAGCTGTGCAAGGACAAGAACGACGTGCAAGCAGGCTTCATCGCGATCGATCCGCGCAACGGACAAATCAAGGCGTGGGTCGGCAGCCGCGACTTCGGCGACGAGCCCTACGATCACGTGCAGCAGGCGCGCCGGCAACCCGGGTCGACCTTCAAGCCGTTCGTCTACGGCGCCGCCTTCGCGGCCGGCGCCAAACCGGACGACACCTTCATCGATCAACCGGTGGCGATCACGCTGACGGGAGGCGAAATCTGGCGTCCGAACGACGACGTGCCGCCAAGCGGCCGCCCGATGACGCTGCGCGATGCGCTCGCGTTCTCGCGCAACCGCATCACGGCGCAATTGATGGAAAGCGTCGGGCCGTCCAAGGTCGTCCGCGTCGCGCGCGCCATGGGGGTGCGCGACAGCGAGCTCAACCCGGTGCCGTCGCTTGCGCTGGGCACGAGCCCGGTCACGCTCAAGGAAATGGTCTCGGGGTACGCCACCATCGCGAACGACGGCGCCTATCTCGAGCCGCGCATGGTCACCCGTATCGAGGATCACAACGGCAACGTGCTGGCCGAGTTCGAGCCTCCATCGCCGGAACGGGCGCTGCCGGTTGCCGCGACGCAAACGCTCATCGACGTCATGCGAGGCGTCGTCGATCGCGGCACCGGCTCGGCCATCCGCACGCGGTTCGGCATCCGAGCGGACGTCGCGGGCAAGACCGGCACGACGCAAGACAATGCGGACGGGTGGTTCATCCTGATGGACCCGCAACTGGTCGCCGGCGCCTGGGTCGGCTTCGACGACGGCCGCGTGACGCTCGGCAGCGACTACTGGGGGCAAGGCGCGCACAGCGCGTTGCCGATCGTCGGCGATTTCTTCCAGCGGGCGCTGCGCGCACGGATCGTCGACCCGCGCGCGAAGTTCATGACCGAGCCACAGCCGAGCGCATTCGAGCAGTTCCGCGACAAGCTGCGTGCCTGGATCGACACCTTGTTCGGCTCGAAGCCGAAGCCGGTAGCGCCGCCCGTCCGGCGCTCGCCTCCGCGGACGAATCCGGCGCCCGTCGTAGCCGAAACCGCCGCGCCTGCCTCGGTTCCGGCTTCGGGTGTTGCGGCTTCGGGTGTCGCGGCTTCAGTCGTCGCGGCTTCGCCTGAGCCCGCCGCGCTGCCGCCGATTCTTCCGTCTCCGTCCGAGACGGCCAGCGCTGCCGCTCAGGCTTCCGGCGCGCTCCCCGTTGAAGAGCCGGGATCGACGCCCACGCCGACACCCGATTAAAAGACCGGATGGCCGTTGATCAGGCTCGGCAGCCACGTCGAAAACGACGGGAAGTAAGTGACGATATTGATCGCGCTAAAAATAGCGAGGTAATACGGCCAGGCGATTTTCGTGGTCTCCCCGATCGACACCTCGCCGATCGCGCAGCCGATGAACTGCACCGATCCGATCGGCGGATGGACCAGCCCCAGCGAGCAGTTCAGCAGGATCATGATGCCGAATTGCACCGGGCCCACGCCGTTGTGCATCGCCATCGGCAGGAACAGCGGCGTCGTGATCAGGATGTGCGCCGCCATGTCGACGAACGTGCCAAGGAACACCTGGATGACGTTGATGTAGAGCAGCATCAGCCAAGGGACGGTGGTCGCGTGTTCGAGCAGATGTTCGATCGCATCGGGAATTTCCAGGTAGGCCATCTGGAAACGCAGCATGTTCGACACGCCGATCAAGAGCAGCACCACGCCGGTCGTGCGCGTGGCGCGGGCCAGCGCAACGCCGAGCTTCTTCGCCGTCATCGTGCGATACACGACGAACGTCAACACGAGCGAATACGCCACCGCGATGGCCGCCGCCTCAGTCGCGGTCGCGATCCCCTTCGCGACGCAAGTCAAGATGATGAGGATGACCATCAGCCCCGGCAGCGCGCCCACGAACGTCTTGCCCACCGTGAACCAGCCCGGAAAGTTCGGCAGCTCGGACGAACCGTCGGGACGGCGCGGGAAGCGGTATCGCACCGCTTGCCAGTAGGCCGCGAGCAGCACGAAGCCCATCACCCACAGCACCGGAACGAGCCCGGAGAACAGCAGGTCGCCGATCGACACGCCGCTCACCGACTGCCCCGCCACGATCCCCGTGATGCCCTGCGCGGCGAGCGCGTAGATGATCATGTTGGTGGAGGTCGGCATCAGCGCGCCCGCCAGCGACGCGTGCGTCGTGACGTTGACCGCATAGGCCGCGCTATACCCTTCGCGTTTCATGAGCGGAATGACCACGCCGCCCATCGCCGACGTATCGGCGGTCGGCGAGCCGGAGACGCCGCCGAACAGCGTGCAAGCGACGACGTTCGCCATGCCAAGCCCGCCGCGGAAATGACCGACGGTCGCCTGCGCGAAACGCAGGATGCGGTCGGCGATCCCGCCGTGCAGCATCAGCTCGCCCGAAAAGATGAAGAATGGTACCGCCAGAAACGAAAATGCGTTGATGCCCGACACCATCGACTGCATGGCGGTCGCGAGCGGCAGCCCTTCGTGCAGGTAGGTCAGCACGCACGACAACCCGAGCGCGAACGAAACCGGAACCCCGAGGACGAGAAGGACAAGAAAACTGAGGGTGAGAATCGCAAGTTCCATAGGGATCAGGTCCGCTTGCGCGCGATGAGCGCCAACAGGTGTTCAATGCAGAAAAGAATGGTGCAGATGCCGGCCACGAACGGAATCAGGTAACGGATGGCCTCGGGCAAGCCGAGGATCGGAATCTGATCGTCGAAGGTGGTCATGGCCATCTGCTTCGAGCCGTAGCACATGGCGATCGCGAACGCGATCATGCTGAGCTGCTGAAACGCCTTCAGCACGACCTGTCCTTTCGGCGGCAGCTTCGACACGAGCGAGTCGAGGCCGATATGCCCGCCGTCGCGAACCTTGAGCGCCGCACCCATGAAAGCGACGACGAGCACGAGAAGCAAGCCGACCGGCTCGACGTAATCGGGCGCGTTGTCGAAGACGTAGCGCATCACCACGCCGACCATCACGAGCACGCACAGCACGGCAAGACATATCGACGCCAGCACGGCCACGACGCGCGCCACGATCTGGTTCTGCTGCTTCACGAAGTTCATCACTCGACTCCTTACACGTTGACCGGCGCGCTTACTGGACCGCCTGGATCTGATCGACGATCTGCTTCATCTCGGGCGTCTTCTCGTACTTCGCCCAGACCGGCTGCATCGCCTTCACGAACGCCGCGCGATCGACCTGCGACGCCGGGATGATCTTCACGCCGGCCTTGGTCACGGTCTGCACGCCCTCGTTCTCCTTCGCGGTCCACAGCTTCTCGTAGTACGGCACCGAGTCGGCCGCGGCCTTGCGGATGGCCGCCTGCTCTTGCGGCGTGAGGGTGTCCCAGATCTTCTTCGAGAACACCACCACTTCCGGCGTCATCGAATGCTCGGTTTCCGAGTACACCGGCGCCACTTCGTAGTGCTTGGTCTCGACATACGACGGCACGTTGTTTTCCGCCGAATCGATCAAGCCGGTCTTGAGCCCCGTGTAGACCTCGGCGAACGGCATCGGCGTCGGCGTGCCGCCCATCGCCTTGATTTCGTCGACCATCAGATCGGACGGCTGCACGCGCACTTTGAGGCCCTTCATGTCGGCCGGCGAATGAATCGCTTTCTTCGCGTAGATCGAACGCGCGCCGCTCTCGTAGAAGGTCAGCGCGATCATGCCCTTGGCCTGGAAGGCGTCGAGGATCTTCTGGCCGGCGGGGCCGTACATGGCCTTGCGGAAGTGGTCGATGTCGCGGAACAGGAACGGCAGCGACGGAATCATCGAGTCGGGCACGATGCCGTTGAACGCGGCGGCGTTGGCGCGGACCATGTCGATCGCACCGATGCGCACTTGATCGATCGTGTCGTTTTCCGAACCGAGCGCGCTGTTGCCGAAGACCTTCACGGTGTCCTGGCCGTTGGTCTGCTTGGCGATTTCGTCGCCCATGTATTTCAGCGCCATCGTGGTCGGGAACGTATCGCTATGCACGTCGGCGACGCGGAACACATGCGCCTGTGCCGTTCCCGCGCCGAGCGCGAGGAACGAGGCCGCGACCATCGATGCGATGGCGGACAGGGTGTATTTCTGCTTCATCATTTGTCTCCTCCAATACGGCTTCTACGTCGTTAAAACTGGTGGTTGATACCGAGCGTCGCCGCGAACTGGCTGCGGCTCGAGGCGGCCGATTGCTCGCCGATGCTCGCCGTCGCCTTGACAGGTTTGCCGTTCGTGCCAAGCGTCTGGCCGTTCGCCCGCTGATAGGCTTCGAGCAGGTAGATGCGCGTGCGCTTCGACAAGCTGTACAGCTGCGTCAGGTTGATTTGCTGGTAGCTCGCCGCGTCCTGAATGCCGTTCGCCTGCGTCGCGCGCGTGTAGCTGTAGCCGGCGGCCAGATCCCAAGGCGTCGCCGGCCGGTAGTGCAGCACCATGCCGCCGGTGTTGAAGATCGCGGTCGTCGAGAAGCCCGAGCTGATGCCGGGGATGTACTGCACGTTCGAGTACGACGCCGAGACATCCCACTGCGAGTTGAACCGGTAACCGCCCGTCACGGCGAAGCGCTGCTGCGCCGCTGCGTTCTGATAGCCGTTCGTGATGCTCGAGACGCCCTGCTCGCCCGTGCCCGAGTAGGCCGTCGAGCTCGCGCTCCAAGCGCCGCCGCCATGGGTCGCGTTGTTGAAGCGCGCAAAGCCGACGCCGATCCCGGCCTGGCCGGCCAGGTATTGCGCGCCGATGCTCCACGTCGAGCCCGCATTGAAGCTGCCGGCCACGCCGCCCAGCGCGTACATGCCGCTGAACTTCAGGCCGCCGAACGACGGCGACGTGTAGACGAGCGCGTTGTTGATGCGGTAGTCGGTATCGAGCGCGTCGAGATCGCCCGGGTGAGTGCCGAATGCGCCCGTCAGCCAGGTGGTCGGGCTGTACGGCGAGAGCATCACGTAGTACGGCGTGTACTGGCGTCCCATCGTGAACGAACCGTAAGTGTTGTTGGCCAGGCCGACCCACGACGCACGATTGAACGCGAGGCCGGCCTTGGCCTGTGCGCCGGTGTCGATGTTGAAGCCTTCTTCGAGCTGGAAGATCGCCTTCGTGCCGCCGCCCAGGTCCTCGCTGCCTTTCAGGCCGAAGCGCTCGCCGCCCCACACGCCTTCCAGCATCTTGACCACCGATTTGCCGCCCGTGGTCGCGCCCGTCGACGGCGCCTGGCTGCTCAAATAGCCGACGCCGGTATCCACGATGCCGTACAGCGTCACGCTGCTTTGCGCAAACGCGCCCCCCGTGGCGAGCATGGCCGCCATGCCGGCAAAAGCCAGCTTGGCCTCTTGAACCTTTCTCATCAGATCTCCTTTCCTCGTTCGCGTTATGGCGGCTTTGCTTGCCGCTTGAAAATGTCTGGCTGCCGAGTGATGCCCAGTAATCACTCGCGTTATCGCCTATCCATCGATGCTCTGTCGATTCGATATGGTGTACTAAATTAACGCCGCACCATCTGGTCCCCGTGTGCGACCTGATGATCTCGGTGCCGCTCGTTGCTCCAGCCGGTTACTGCGCTATCGCGGCTGCCTTAGGAACCTCCCCCAGGCGGCCGCACGTCTGCCTCAGTGAATTTCCGGCTCCGCGGCTTGGCCGCCGGCGCCGCATTGCCCCGCGCCTTCGCGCTGCAGGAAATCGAAGTCGCAGCCCTTGTCGGCCTGCATCACGTGGATCTGGTGCATCGCGCCGTAACCGCGCGTGAAACGCGGCGCCGGGGCCACCCACGCGGCCTTGCGGCGCGCGAGCTCCTCGTCGGAGATCAGCACGTTCAGCTTGCGGGCCGGCACGTCGAGCTCGATCAGATCGCCGTCTTTGACGAGCGCGAGCGGCCCGCCGATGAACGATTCGGGCGCCACGTGCAGCACGCACGCGCCGTAGCTCGTGCCGCTCATGCGCGCGTCGGAAATGCGCAGCATGTCGCGCACACCCTTTTGCAGCAGCTTCTTCGGAATCGGCAACTGCCCCCACTCGGGCATGCCGGGCGCGCCGATCGGCCCCGCGTGCTGCAGGACGATCACGCTGTTTTCGTCGATGTCGAGCGCTTCGTCGTCGATGCGCGCCGACATGTCGTTGTAGTCCTTGAACACCACCGCGCGGCCGGTGTGCACGTGCAGCCGCGCCTCGGCTGCGCCCGGCTTGATCACCGCGCCATCGGGCGCGAGATTGCCGCGCAGCACGGCGAGCCCCGTATCCGGCATCAGCGGCGCGCTGCGGCGGAAGATCACTTCGTCGTTGAAGATTTCCGCATCCGCGATGTTTTCGCCGAGCGTCTTGCCGTTCACCGTGCGTTGCGTGCCGTCGATCAGATCGCCCAGCTCCTTCAACATCGCGCGCAAGCCGCCCGCGTAATAGAAGTCTTCCATCAGGTATTGGCCGGTCGGACGGATATTCGCGAGCACCGGCGTGCGGCGCGAGATGTTGTCGTAGCGGCCGAGCGTGAGGTCGATGCCCGCGCGGCGTGCGAGCGCGATCATGTGCACGATCGCGTTGGTCGAGCCCGACAGGGCCAGGCACGTCGTCACGGCGTTATCGACGGAGCCCGCGGTGATCAGGTCCGAAGGCTTGAGGTCTTCCCACACCATCTCGACGATGCGCATGCCCGTTTTCGCGGACATCTGCGCATGACGCGAATCGGCGGCCGGAATCGAGGCGAAACCGGGCAAGGTGAAGCCGAGCGCTTCGGCGGCACTCGTCATCGTCGAGGCGGTGCCCATCGTCATGCAGTGGCCCGGCGAGCGCGCGATGCCGCCTTCGACGCCCTTCCAGTCGTCCTCGGTGATGTTGCCCGCGCGCAGATCGGCCCAGTACTTCCAGGTGTCGGAACCGGAGCCGAGCGTGCGGCCGTTCCAATTGCCGTTGAGCATCGGGCCGGCCGGCAGGAAGATCGCCGGCAGATCCATCGAGATCGCGCCCATCAGAAGCGCCGGGGTGGTCTTGTCGCAGCCGCCCATCAGCACGACGCCATCGGCCGGATACGAGCGCAGCGTCTCCTCGACTTCCATCGCGAGGAAGTTGCGATAGAGCATCGTGGTCGGCTTCTGGAACGGCTCGGAGAGCGTCTGAACCGGCAGCTCGATCGGGAAGCCGCCCGCCTGCCAGATGCCGCGCTTGACCTCTTCCACGCGCTGCTTGAAGTGCGTGTGGCACGGATTGATCTCGCTCCACGTATTGAGGATCGCGATCACCGGCTTGCCCGCAAACTCCTCGCGGCTGTAGCCCATCTGCGCGGTGCGCGAACGATGGCCGAACGAACGCAGGTCGTTGACGCCATACCAGCGATGGCTGCGCAGTTCCTCGGGTGTCTTTCTCTTCGTGCTCACTTCGAATGGCTCCAGAAAACGCAGCCGGCGAGACGCTCGCCGCAACTGGTCGGGGACGACAGCAAGGGGATGTGAGGAGAATGAGAAAATTTGACTGACAACACAGCCGAATCAAACATCGTGTCTCCGCACCATCTCTTTATTGGAACGATCCGCCGGATGGGTTTCCTGGCAGGATCCACCCCGCACGGCTCAAGGATGAGCGAACATACCGAGTCGCGCGCAATGATGTCAAGCAACTTTACAAACTACCCAGACTACTGCTTTTGTTCGCGATTGCCGAACCTGCCGGCAACCGCTTCACGCCTTTAGCGGCGCTCGAGCGCCCCGTCGCGCAGACGCCAGAGGCCGAGCGGGTTGTCGTCGCGCAGCGCTTCGGGCAACAGTTCCGCCGGCAAGTCCTGATAGCAGACGGGCCGCAGAAAGCGCTCGATCGCCATCGCCCCGACCGACGTCGTGCGCGCGTCGGACGTCGCGGGGAACGGTCCGCCATGGACCATCGCGTACGACACCTCGACGCCGGTCGGAAAACCGTTCGCGAGGATGCGTCCCGCCTTGCGTTCGAGCGTCGGCAAGAGGCGCTGCGCGAGCGCGTAGTCCTCGCGATCGATCTGCAGCGTGGCGGTCAGCTGCCCTTCCAGGTGCTCGGCGACGCGCAACAACTCGTCCGCGTCGCGGCACGCGACGATCAGCGACGCGGGCCCGAAAATCTCGTCCTGCAAATGCTCGTTCGCGAGGAATTGCGCAGCAGTCGTCCGAAACAGCGCAGCCCGTGCAGCGCAGTGGGCATCGCTTGGCGCGCCGTCGGCCACGCGCGTCACGTCGGCCGCCTGCGCCCGAACATCGATCCCGTCCCGGTAAGCGGCTGCGATGCCCGCGGTCAACATCGTCTGCGCGCTTTTCTGCGCGAGGCCGCGTGCCGTCGCGTCGACGAAGCGGTCGAGCTCGGCGCTTTCGAGCGCGATCAACACGCCCGGATTGGTGCAGAACTGGCCGACGCCGAGCGTGAGCGAATCGACGAATCCTTGAGCGATGGTCTCGCCGCGTGCGGCCAGCGCGGCCGGGAGCAGGAACATCGGATTGACGCTGCTCATCTCCGCGTAGACCGGAATCGGCTCCTTGCGGCGTGCGGCGATGCCGGTCAAGGCCAGGCCGCCGCGGCGCGAGCCCGTGAAGCCGACCGCCTTGATCGCCGGATGCGCGACAAGCGCCTCGCCCACTTCGTTACCCGCGCCGATCAAGAGCGAGAACACGCCCTCGGGCAAACCGCTGTCGGCGACGGCCTTCTGGATCGCCCGGCCGACCAGCTCCGACGTGCCCAAATGCGCCGGATGCGCCTTCACGACGACCGGACAACCCGCCGCGAGCGCAGAGGCGGTATCGCCGCCCGCGACAGAAAACGCGAGCGGAAAATTGCTCGCACCGAACACGGCAACGGGGCCGAGGCCGATCTTCTGCGCACGCAGATCGGAGCGCGGCAGCGGCTTGCGCTCCGGCAACGCCGAATCGAGCACCGCGCCGCACCAGCGGCCGTCGCGCACGAGCGACGCGAAGAGCTTCAACTGCCCGACCGTGCGGCCGCGCTCGCCTTCGAGGCGCGCCATCGGCAAGGCGGATTCGAGATGCGCGCGCTCGATCAGCGCATCGCCCAAAGCCAGAATATTTTCCGCAATCGATTCGAGCAGACGCGCGCGCGTTTCGAGCGGGGCCGCGCGAAACGCGTCGAACGCTTGCGCCGCCAGTTCGCAGGCACGCGCGACATCCGCTGCGCCGCCCGCGCCGAACGCGGGCTCGATCTCCTGATTGCGCGCCGGATCGAATGCGCGCAGCGTCCCGTTCACGCCCCGCACTGCCGAGGCGCCTAACAACATTTCACCTGCAATCTGCATCGCGTCTCCTTCGTTGGTCAGTCTCAGGCGTCGCAACTTTCCGCCACGACGCTCCGCTCGAAGTCTAGCAACGCTTGCGCCGCCGCGCGGACCGCGGCGTGATGTTCCTTCGGCGTCGCGCTGAGCAGCGGCAGCATCGCGCCCATGTCGGCGATGCCCGAGAACGTCACGGCGTCGTGCAGCACACGGATCAACGAAATGGTGTCGCGCAGCGTTTCGAGCGGCATGAAGGCATCGTAGAGGCGCTGGGCATCGGCGGCGCGCGATTCGCGGGCCGCGCGCAGCAACTCGGCGACCGAGCGCGAAGCGATGCAGCCGGAACCGGTCGTCCACGCGGCCAGGCCGAAGTCGCGCACGTGGATCAGCGCCGGGCGCTCGCCCATGCCCGACACGACACGCGCCGGGTTCACGCTTTGCAGCAGGCGGCGCAGATAAGGATCGTCCGCCGGATTCTCACGCACGATCGCGTACTTCACGGCGGCGAGCGTGCCGCCGTCGACGAGGCGCGCGAGCGTATCGATATCGACATAGCTCTCGCTCTTGATGTAAAGCGTGAGCGGAATGCCCGCGGTGTCCGCGATCCGCTCGAGCCCCGCCTCGACGCCTTCGGAAGTCGTGAAGCCCGCAAGCGGCAGCACCATGGCCGTGCGATACGACGTTTGCGCGAGGATGCGCGCCTGGTCGAGCATCTTGCCGAAGTCGGGGCCGATCGCCGGAATCACCCGGGTGTCCGGCCCGGCGCTCTCCGCCAGCATGTCAAGCAACTCGCGGTACTCGCTCACCGCGACGTGGTAGAAGTTCGCGTTGCCGCCGTAGAGCAGCGTGCGCACGCCGCCGCGCTCGATGTGGCGGATCAGCTTCTGGTTCTCGGCGACGTCGAGCGACAGATCGGCGCGGCGCGCAAGCGGCGGCACCGCCATGACGGTCGAGGCGAATTCGCTCTCGACGATTGGGGACACATTCATGAGGTCTCGTACCGGAGATTGTTTTCGGACAGGTTCAAAGGTAGCATCGCCCTCGCAATGTTGTCAAACAACATTGATAGACTTGCCGAGCAAATCGATTCAGCCGGTCGATTCGAGGCGAAACGTCGAGCCTGCACTCCACTTGGCTCATGCTTCACCCCGCTTCAAAGCACCCCGCCGTACGCCGTCTCCGCGCACCCCGACACGCCGGGGCGAACCGCGAACACGTGTCCGTCGTGCTCGGTCGCGCCCTGATCCGGCCGGATCGACGTGATGAACAGCGTGTCGAGATCGCGGCCGCCGAAGGCACACATCGCGGGCTTCATGGCCGGCAATTCGATCTGCCGGTCGAGCTTGCCCTGCGGCGTGAAGCGCAGCACGCGGCCGGCGTCGTTGGCGCAGATCCAGTAGCAGCCGTGCGCGTCGATCGCGGCGCCATCGGGGCGGCCCACGTAGTCGTGCAAATCGGCAAACACGCGGCGGCGGCTTGGCTCGCCCGTTTCCCGGTCGTAATCGAAACCCCAGATCAGGCGCTTGGAGGTATGGGAGTCCGATAGATACATCGTGCGGCCGTCAGGCGACCACGCGAGCCCGTTCTGCACGATCAGCGCATCGACGACCGGCGCGGAGAGCGTGCCCGACGTGTCGAACCGGAACAGCGCGCCGACGGGCCGCGCCGCCGTGGTGTCCTGAAACATCGTGCCGGCCCAGAAGCGCCCCTGGCGGTCGCAGCGCCCATCGTTGAAGCGCATGTTCGGGAGCGCGAACTCGGGCGCGGCCAGTTTTCTCACCTGCGCCGCTTGCGGTTCATCGCCTGCGCCGCCTTCCGGAAGCGTCACCGAAAAGAGCCCCGTTTCCAGGCCCGCCATCAATCCGCCGGCGGCGCCGAACGCAAAGCACGCAACGCGTTCCGGCAACACCCATTCGGTCCGCGCACCCGAATCCGGTTGCATGCGGATGATCTTTTGCCGCGGAATGTCGGCCCAGTAAAGCGCTTGCTGCCGCGCATGCCACACGGGGCTCTCGCCGACCATGGCAGGCGTCGCGCCCGCGGCTTCCACGCGCTCGGCGCGCAGGCTCGGGCCCGCGCTCGCCGCTGCTTCCATTGCCATCTATGTCTCCTCCCAACGAGTCCTCAAGACAAAGCGGCCGGCGCGATCTCACGTCGCGCCGGCCGCTTTATTGTTGCTATACAACATTGACCCGGTCAAGCGAGTGGGCTGGCTCCGTGCGCATAAGGGAAAGCCACTACCCAGCTCATACTTGCTTGACAACTTACTCACGAAAAGGTGATGATGCCTTACATCGCGAGCGGGACGGCAGCGCATCTGCCCTACCCGGCTGGCCGTACGTTTGCAGCGAGACACCTCCATGACGAAATTCTGCGCGAACCTCACGATGCTGTTCGGCGAGGTCGACTTTCCGGACCGCTTCGCAGCGGCCGCCCGTGCCGGCTTCAAAGGCGTCGAGTACCTCTTTCCCTACGCATACGACTCATCCCAGCTTGCCGATCTGCTAAACCAGCACGGCTTGGCGCAAGTCCTTCACAACCTGCCGGCGGGTGATTGGGCCGGCGGCGAGCGCGGCATTGCGTGCCTGCCGGATCGGGTGGGCGAGTTCCAGGACGGAGTGGGAACGGCGATCGAGTACGCTCGAGCGCTCGGCTGCAAGCAGTTGAACGTGCTCGCGGGCATCGCGCCAAGCGGTATCGCGGCGGACAAGGTTCGCGACACCTTCGTGGCCAACGTCAAGTTCGCCGCTTCCGCATTGGCCGCCGCCGGCATCCGCCTGCTGATCGAGCCGATCAACACCTACGACATCCCCGGCTTCTATGTTTGCGGCACGCGGCAGGCGCTCGATCTGATCGCCGCGAGCGGCAGCGACAACGTCTACCTGCAATACGACATCTATCACATGCAGCGCATGGAGGGCGAGCTGGCCGCGACTCTCTCCAAGCACCTGGCCCGCATCGCGCACATCCAGCTTGCCGACAACCCGGGCCGCAACGAACCGGGAACCGGTGAGATCAACTATCCGTTCCTGTTTGCCCACCTCGATCGAATCGGCTACGACGGCTGGGTGGGTTGCGAGTACAAGCCTGCGTCGACGACCGCCGCCGGTCTCGGCTGGGCCGCGAACTATCTTCAACCGGCCGCGTGAGCGGCGCTTCAAAGTGACTGACGGTCACAAGGATTCTTAGCATGAGCAAGATCGGCTTTATCGGGCTCGGGATCATGGGCACCCCGATGGCACTGAACCTGCAAAAAGGCGGGCACGAGCTCTTTGCCTACACGCGCCGCACGGTGCCCGCCGAGCTGGTGGCGGCGGGCGCGACCGCGTGCGAGAGCGCGAAGGCGGTCGCGCTTGCCGCCGACATCATCATCACTATGGTGCCCGACACGCCCAACGTGGCCGACGCCCTCTTCGGAGAAAACGGCGTCGCCGCCGGCCTCGCGCCCGGCAAGCTCGTGATCGACATGAGCTCGATCTCGCCGATCGAAACACGCGTGTTCGCCGAGCGGATCAACGCCCTTGGCTGCGACTATCTCGACGCGCCGGTGTCGGGCGGCGAAGTCGGCGCGAAGGCGGCGACGCTCACGATCATGGTGGGCGGCCCGCAAGCCGCCTTCGAGCGCGCCAAGCCGCTGTTCGAGCTGATGGGCAAGAACATCACGCTGGTCGGCGGCAACGGCGACGGCCAGACCGCCAAGGTCGCCAATCAGATCATCGTCGCGCTCAACATCGAGGCGGTCGGCGAGGCGCTGCTGTTCGCCGCCAAGGCGGGCGCCGATCCGGCCAAGGTGCGCGAAGCGCTGATGGGCGGCTTTGCCTCGTCGCGCGTGCTCGAAGTGCACGGCGAACGCATGATCAAGCGCACCTTCGATCCGGGCTTTCGCGTCGAGCTGCATCAGAAGGACCTCAATCTCGCGCTCGATTGCGCGCGCAGCCTCGGCATGGCCTTGCCCAATACCGCCAGCACGCAGCAGCTGTTCAATGCGTGCGCGGCGCAGGGCGGCAAGGCGTGGGATCACTCGGCGATCGTTCGCGCGCTCGAGTTGATGGCGAATTACACGACCGACGCACCCAAGGCTTGAACATGCTGCACGGCCTCGCGACGAGCTGGCCGCTGCTCGTCGTGTTCCGCGGCATGCTCGGCATGAAAGGATCTGCACTATGAAGAAAATTGCATTGAGCGGCGCGGCCGGCCAGCTTGGCAGCGTGTTGCGCCAAGCGCTGTTGGGGCGCGGCGTGAACCTGCGCTCGGCGGCCGGTACGCGGCCTCTGGAACCGCTCGTCGACGGCGAGGATGTCATGCACGGCGATCTGCGCGATCCGGCCGTGGTCGACCGGCTGCTCGAAGGCGTCGACGTGCTCATCCACATGGCGGGCACGAGCGTCGAACGTCCGCTGCCGGAAATCATCGAGAACAATCTGCGCGGGCTCGTCGAAGTGTACGAAGGCGCGCGCCGTCATGGCGTGCGCCGCATCATCTTCGCGAGCTCCAATCACGCGATCGGCATGCACCCGGTCGAGGACACGCTCGCGCTCGATTGCGATTTCCGGCCCGATGGCTTTTACGGGCTCAGCAAGATGTGGGGCGAAGGACTCGCGCGCCTCTACTGGGACAAGCACGGCATCGAAAGCGTGTGCATTCGCATCGGCAGCTGCATCGAAAAGCCGACGGAGTTCCGCCACCTGAGCACGTGGCTCGGTTTCGACGATCTGCTGCAGCTGATCGAGCTGTCGATCGAGGTGCCCGATCTCGGCTTTCAGGTGGTCTGGGGCGTCTCGAACAATACGCGCAGCTACTGGGACAACTCGGGCGCCGCGCGCCTCGGCTACAAGCCGCGCCAGAACGCGGAAGACTACGCCGCGGAGATTCTCGCAAAGCCGAATCCGCGCGACGCCACCGCACAGCGCTATCAAGGCGGCAGCTTCGCCAGCTTCGACTTCACGCCGCAGGAACGCCGCAATCGGGCGCGCTAAAGCCAGTCTTCAGCCCGCCCTCACTCAAGCTCACGTCAAGCTCACAGATAGGAAACGCACGATGAAGCTGCCCGACAACCCCTTCAAGCACGCGCTTGCCGCGCGCAAGCAACAGATCGGCCTGTGGTCGAGCCTCGCGAGCCACGGCTCGGTCGAGCTGCTCGCCGGCGCCGGTTTCGACTGGCTGCTGCTCGACATGGAGCACGCGCCGAACGAGCTGCCGATGGTGCATAGCCAACTGCAAGCGACGATGGGTTCCAGCACGCATCCGATCGTACGGCCGCCCTGGAACGAGATGGTGACGATCAAGCGCCTGCTCGATATCGGCGTGCAGACGCTGCTGATTCCGTACGTCGAGACCGAAGAAGAAGCGCGCAACGCGGTGGCGTATACGCGCTATCCGCCGGAAGGCGTGCGCGGGTATGCGTCCGCGTCGCGCGCGTCCGGGTTCGGCCGCGTGGCGGACTATCCGAAGCGATGCGCGAGCGAGCTGTGCGTGCTCGTGCAGATCGAGAGCCGGCTCGGCCTGGACAATCTCGAGCGCATCGCCGCTGTCGAGGGGATCGACGGCGTGTTCATCGGCCCCGGAGACCTCGCCGCCGCGCTCGGCCATGTCGGCGAGATCAAGCACCCGGACGTGCAGGCGGTCATCGAGGATTCGATCCGCCGCATCGTGGCGGCCGGTAAGCCCGCGGGCATTCTGACGCCCGATGAAGCGCTCGCGCGGCGCTATATCGAACTCGGCTGCACGTTCACGGCGGTCGGTTCGGATGTCGGCATTCTCGGGCGTGGTGCGGAGCAGCTTGCGGCGCGGTTCAAGAGCGCATGAAGTGCTAAGCCGCACGCCGAGAGGAAGCTCGGCGCGCGGCTAGTCCCTGCTTCAGCGGGCGCGATTGCGGCCCGCGAATGCACCCATGAGGCGCGCTCAATGATGCGCATACAGCGACTGCGCGTCGTTCAGCGCAAGCGACGCCATCGGCGCGCCGGCTTGCGAAGTACCCGTCATCGCCACACCACCCACCGAGGACGCCTCGGGTGACGTCTGCTGCGCCGCGATCTTCGCCTCGGCGGCCTGAATGTCGGCCGGATAGTTCACATCGTTCGCTTGCGGACGATAGCCGGCTTGCTCGACCCGGACGAGATCGGCTTTCACTTCGGCGCGCGTCACCGGCGCGTTGGTCGATTGAGCGAACGCGAATGCGGGCGCGGCCAGTGCGCAGGAAATCAGGACGGCCTGGATCAGTGCTTTCATGATGTGTCTCCTTCGAGAGCGTAGCGGCCGCATTCACCATGAACGGGGCCTTTAGGCCCTCCATCGGCGTCGATGTCGATGAAGAGTTGTCATCATTTTGGAAAGCGGCCGCTGTCCCGAAGCTGACCCTCGCATTACAAGCTCGTTATCTTCTTCGCGCGAAGCCGGCCCTCAACATGTCGCCGCCCAGGCGCTCGCGGACATGAAGGATTCGAAGATGAAGCAGGCGCAGGCTTGCTTGATGACCGGCACGGCAATTGCATCGATATGGCCAAAGCCGCGATTGATCAGCGCTTCTAAGGGAATGCGACACAGCATGCGGCTATCGAAGGAGACGGAAATGAAGCACGATGGCCATTCCCTGCGCACGCAGATCGAAAAATGGTTCGGCGCCACACAGGCCGCATCGGTTCATGTCTCGCGAGCGCCTCGCGCGTTACCCGGCGCATCGCGCTGCGTTAGCGTATCGCGGCCGCTTTGTCCTTATGTGATCGTCTTCTTTCAGCATCGAGACGGGTCGTGGTGCGTCTATCCACCGCCGGCCAATCAGCCGACCCTCAACGTGTTCAGGCGCGCGGCTTGAGCATCGCGCGTAGGCGGCCGCTTGCACACGGGCGGGAACGAGCGCGCTTCCGGGCGCCGCCGGCGCTGCGCTTGCCGCCCCCCCGCGCAGACCTGCTGCCTCACGAAGAAGGGCCTGTTCCGTCTTGGGACATCAAGTGTGTCACTCCGCGCCGCGCCGGCGCACATCGCTGACCGCTTCCAGCAGGTTGTACCGGCGGATCTTTTCATAGAGCGTGCTTTTGGCGATCCCCAACTGGTTGGCGGCTTGCGTGAGATTGCCGGCATGCTGGGCCAGCACGCGGCGGATCGTTTCGGCTTCGGCCATCTTGAGCGAAGCGGCTGCGGCCGGGCCGGGCTGGCTCGTCAACGGCTGCGCTGCGCGAACGGCGAAGGCGGCGGCCGCGCCAATTTCCACGGGCAGTTTGTCCGCGGTGATCAGATCGCCCTCGGCAAGCAGCAGCGAACCCTCGATCGCATTGCGCAACTCCCGCACGTTGCCCGGCCACGCATAGCTCAGCAGGCGGGCATAGGCATCGTCGTCGAACTTCCTGGCGGGCAGGCCGTAGCACTCGCTCAGATGGGCGATCCAGTGTGCGATGAGGGCCGGCAGGTCCTCGGTGCGCTCGCGCAGGCTCGGAATCGAGACGGTCGTGACGGCGATCCGGTAGAACAGGTCCATGCGGAACGCGCCCTTCGCGATCGCATCCTTCAGGTCGCGGTGCGTCGCGGCGACGAGGCGGAAGTTCACCTTGCGCGGCGTGTTCTCGCCGAGCCGGTAGATCTCGTTTTCCTCGAGCACGCGAAGCAGGTGCGGCTGGATATCGAGCGGCATTTCACCGATCTCGTCGAGAAACAGCGTGCCGCCATCGGCGGCTTCGATCTTGCCGGCCGCCCCCGATTTGCGTGCGCCGGTGAACGCCCCCTCCGCGTAGCCAAAGAGCTCGCTCGCGAGCAAGTCCCTCGACAGCCCGCCGCAGTTGAGCGCGACGAACGGCCCCTCGGCCCGCTCGCTTGCCTGATGAATGCCCTGTGCGAAGAGCTCCTTGCCGACACCGGTCTCGCCGAGCAGCAGCACGGGGACCTTCGAGGCCGCCAGCTGGCGCGCCCTGTCGACCGCCGCGCGCAACGTGCGGCTGTCTCCGACGACGCGCTCGAATGCGTCCGCGGCGCTGCGTTGCCGGTCGCGTCCGCAGGGAGTCGTTACAGCGCCGCGCATACGCGGCGCTCCCGGTATCACGATCATGAAACCGAGCACCACGTTGCCTTCGCTCAGCGTTTCGATTTGGGCATACCGCAACCACGGGGGCGCGGCCGAGGATGCGGCTCCCCCCATGCCGGCGTCGATACCCGGCAGCACGTATCCGGCGTCGAGCGGCACGTCGAACCCGAGCCGGCGCAGCGCGGGCACGACCTGCGGGTTCGCTTTGACGAGCCGCCCGCGCTCGTCGACGATGAGCACCGCGTCGGTGCCATGGGAGCCGAAGCGCGCCGCGCAGCGATCGAGAAGGCGCAGGCGGCGCTCCATCGCGTCCTTGGCCAGACGGCTCTCGATGCGTCCGGCCAGCGACACGGTGAGCGCAAGGCTATACCGGCTGTAGGTATCCGCGAGCCCCGACACGTCGATCACACCGAGCACGTGGCCGTCGAGCGGATCGCGGATGACCGTTGCCGCACAGGTCCAGCGCTTGATGCCTGCGCAGAAGTGTTCGGCACCGTGAATCTGCACCGGCTGCCTCAGCGCGAGCGCGGTGCCGATCGCATTCGTACCGCAGGTGTGTTCGGTCCAGTTGCAGCCGGGCACGAGTCCGACTTCGCGCGCCGGCTCCAGAATCCGCATGTCGCCTTCGTGCTGCAGGATCATGCCGTCCGGATCGGCCAGCAGCATCACCGTGCCGGTCTGCGAGAGCAGCTCGCGGGTCTGCTGCATGAGCGGCAGGCTCACGTTGATGAGCCGCGTGTTCGTCGCCTGCCACTGAACCAAATGGTCCTCGTCGAGCGGCGGGGGCGCGCGGTCGGCTCCGGGATCGACGTGGCTGACGAGACAGCGCTGCCACGAATCGTCGACGACGCCGCGCACGTCGGTGGAGTGCCATTCGCTGCCGCCCACCAGATGCTCCCAAGCGGCCATGATGCTGGCGTCGTGCTCGGGGCTGGAAAACCAGTCCATGGGCGTGCGTGTCTCTTGCATGCGTGTCTCCTGTGTCCCATGCAAAGCGGCTCGCGGGCGGGCGAACCGTAAGGCCGTCTGAGGGCCCTTATTCTGGAAACGCTGGGATCGCCCGGCCGTGCTGAGCCGGGGGGTGTGCTGCGGACATCGTACTCCGATCCCACGCCGCGGTATGAGTCAGCGGCGACTCCCGAAGAAGCAATGGTCGAGCCAGGTCGCGGGATAGCGGCGTCGCCTGAATCCCGTGGCACGTTCGGCTGCGACCGTCCAAAAAACAAACCGGCCGTCCGAAAATCGAACGGCCGGAAATCGAACGCCGCCTTTGCCAGCCGACGCGGCGCTTGCGTCAAACCTCAGATCAATCCACCCGCTCCGGAACGGGCAGCTTGATCCATTCGGAGTAGAACGCATCGATGTCGGGCTCGAAGTCGTGGATGACCGGGTACCACGGCGTCGGCGCCTCCACATCGTGCATCGTGCCGCACGTGGGGCAGTAGTACTCGCGGTACACCTGCCACTGCGTGTCGGGCGCCATCAGCCGCGGATAGACCTCGTCCATCGCCTCTTCGGAGTCGCGCACGAAAATGTTCGCCTGCAGCTTCCAGTTTTCGCGGTAGTCGCAAAAGACGTGGCCGCAGTCGCACTGCGTGACCCATTGCTTCGTCGCCTGCTGCTGCACGATGTACAAGTGCGGTCCGAGCGGCAGCACGATGCGGTCCTTCCAGCCGAGCTTCCGCTGCAGCGCGTCGAGGTACATCTGGAAGCGCTCGCCGTCCTTGGGCATCGACAGCATGCGCAGCGTCGTATCCCAGTCGAGCTTGCCTTCGACGAGGTTCCTGATCTGTTCCTTGGTGTAAGTAGACATCTCCAGCCTCTCTAATGTTTGCGCGGTAAATGGCGGGCCTTACTCTTCGACCAGCACCACGGTATTGACGTCGGGCATCTTCGACAGGTCCATGCGGAACTTCGAGCCGTAGGTCGGCACGTCCAGCTCGTCTTCGGTGAGCGTCCAGGACTCGGGGAGATTCCAGAACGTCCGGAACCGCTGCTCGAACTTCGTCGAGAGCCCGAAGCTCGTGGCGAACATGTGCTGGACCTGTGTCGAGGCATGCTTGAGCAAGATCCGCTCGCGCTCGCCCTTCATCCATTCCTGAACCGGTTGCGAGCGCGCGAGGCGCTCGTTGCGGATCTCGATGCGCTGCAGCGCCGTGGCTTTTGCATCGACGGTCCAGATGCCGTTGGCGTCCTTCGTCGCGATTGCGCCATACACTTTCTGCGCGTACTCCGGCAGCAGCACGGCATTGTTCAGGTCGCGCTCGATCGCGTCGGTCTCGCGGTCGAGCGGATCGCCGAAGCCGGGACCGCCGCGCAGGTAGTTCAGGTACAGGTCGTAGTTGCTGTAGCAGTCCTCCGTTGTCATGCACTGCTGGTCGCGCTTGACGACCGCGCCGGCGTTCAGGTGGTTTTCGTAGTCGGGGAAATCCGGGTTGGTGTCGCCGCCGAGCGGCAGGCTCTCGGTCAGCGCGATGCGCTCCTTCAGGCCGGTGCGGTGCGCCTCGAAACGGTAGCCGGTGGCGGCCGGGTAGCCGCCCATCAGCCCCCAGTCGCTGTTCATGTAGCCGTTGCCCATGAAGAACATGGTCCAGTCCTGCGCCTTCCAGACCATGCGCAGCGTTTCGAAGCCGCAGCCGCCGCGGTATTTGCCGTAGCCGCCCGAGTTGGCCTTGACGTTGCGGCCGAGGTAGAGCAACGGCTCCGCCATCTCCCAGATCTCGATGTCGCCCATGTCGCCTTCGGGATTCCAGATCGCGGCGGCGTGATTGAGGCCATCCTTGATCGCACAGGCGCCCGTGCCGCACGACGACGCTTCGAAGCTGTTGACGGCGTGGATGTCGCCATCCTGGTTGATGCCGCCCCCCTGCAGCCAGTTCGAGGTATTGGCATTGCCCGCGTTGACTTCCTCGAGGTAGCCGCGGCTGAAATACGCCTGCGACAGACCCCGCCACAAGGCGCTCCAGCCCGAGACCAGAAAGTGCCAGGCGTAGGCATGGCCCGTGCGGCGGTCGTCCGGGTTCATCCACGCGCCCTTGGGCAGATGGAATTCCGTGCCGAAATAGGCGCCGTCGTTGATGCGCTGGGTCGGCACGAGCGTCTGCGTCATCATCACCCAGATGCCGCTCGTGAACGCGACCTGATGCGCGTTGTACGAGTGCCAGCCCCAGCGGCTCGCGCCGTCGAAGTCGAGACGCCAGGTGCCGTCCTTGCGGATTTCCATCTCGACGGGCGAGTGCATGATCGAGTCGAGCTTCGCGAATGCCGATGAGGTCTGCACGTCGGGATGGTTGTACGGAACGTCGACGAAGGCGACCTTGCGGTACTTGCCGGGCAGCGTCGTCGCCTTGATCCGCGTCTGCAGGCCCCGGCGCCCTTCCTCGATCACCTCATAAGCAAACTTCTCGTAGGCGTCGAGCCCTTCGTCTTCGATCACTTCTTCGATCAGGTTGCGGATCATGTGGCAGCCCGCGATGCGGGTGCGCTCGTCGAGAATCCAGTACTTCGGCGTGCGAACCGAACGCTGGCTTTCGTGCAGCCAGTCGCGCAGCGGCGTGTCGTTCACGCCGGTCTTGCGGCACGTGATCATGTAGCCGTCGCCGAAGCGCTGCACCTGCCCCGTCGACATCGAACCCGGCGTCACCGCGCCCGTGTCGATCACGTGCGTCACCCCGCCGACCCAGCCGACCAGCTTGCCGTGCGTGAAGATCGGCACGATCGTCGCGATATCGCACGGATGGACATTGCCGATCGAGCAGTCGTTGTTCGTGAACATGTCGCCGGGATGAATGCCGGGGTTGGCCTCCCAGTTGTTTTCGATCATGTACTTGATCGCCGCACCCATCGTGCCGACATGGATGATGATCCCCGTCGACGTGAGCACGCAGTCGCCCGCGGCGTTGTAGAGCGTGAAGCAGAGCTCGCCTTCCTGCTCGACGATCGGGCTTGCCGCGATCTTCTTGGCGGTTTCGCGCGCATGAACGAGCCCCCCGCGCAGCTTGGAAAACATCTTCTCGTAGCGGATCGGGTCGCTCTCGCGCAGCTCGAGCCGCTCGAGCCCGTTGTAGTGACCGGTCTGCGCCGTGCGTGCAAGGATCGCATCGCGAAACTGCTTGAGCGTCAGACCATTCTTGAGCAGATCGGCAAAGCCGACTTCCTGGCTGGACATCATGTTCATTGCCTGTCTCCTTACTTGACTTCTCTGAGGTGGAAGAGCCGGTGCTTGTCGAGCGTGGTGGCGAAACCCTTCGGCACCACGAAGGTCGTCGCGTCGGACTCGATGATCGCGGGCCCGGTGATGACATTGCCCGGCTTGAGGGCTTCCATCCGCCACAGCGCGGCGTCGTGCCATTCTTTGTGGCGGTAAAGCTTGCGCGTGCCGGTCCGCGCTTCCTTGGGCGGCGTGGGTCCGCCTTCGGGGTCCTCCGGCAGGACCGGCTTTTGCGTGACCACCATGCCGCGCATGATCGCCCCGGTGACGGAGAAGCCCAGCTCGGGAGAGCGTGCCGAACTCGCATAGACGCGGCCGTAGGTCTCTTCGAACGCGACGACGAGCCGCTCCCAGTCCTCTGCGGTGGACGCATTGGCGATCGGCGATTCGATTTCGAGGTCGTTGAGCTGGCCCATGTACTGCATCCGGAAGCCGGGGCGCAGAATCACGTCCTGTTCGGCGAAGCCGTTGATGCGGAACTCCTCGATCACTTTGGCGGCCAGTTCGGCCCACGCCTTCTGGATCGTTTGCGCGGCCTGCTCCTTGTCGCCGGCGGGGGCGAGCTGCGGCAGCGCGAGATCGACGCTCTTGTCGTACCGGTATTCGAAGTCCGCGCACGCGCAGCCGAAGGCGGAGAAGCCGGCCGCCCAGGCGGGCACGATGACGTCCCGGAAGCCGAGCCCTTCGGTGTAGCCGTAGGTATGGACCGGACCCGCGCCGCCGTACGAGAAGCAGACGAACTCGGTCGGGTTGTAGCCCTTCGCGCTGACGTTCGAGCGCAGGTACTCGCGCAGTTGCAGGTCGAGCAGTTCGATCACGCCGGCCGCGGCGTCCTCGACCGAGAGCTTGAGCGGATCGGCGATCTGCGCCTTGATGTGTTCGCGCGCCCGGTTCACGTCGAGCTTGATCTGTCCGCCCAGGAAGTTCTCGGGGTTCAGATAGCCGAGCACCACGTGACAGTCCGACACGGAAACCGTGGTCAGGCCGCTCTCGGGCCAGCAGGTGCCGACGCGGTAGCCGGCGCTGTCGGGCCCGAGCTTGATCGCGCCGCTGTACGGATCGAGCCGCACGAAGCTGCCGGCGCCGGCGCCGACCGAATCCATGGTGACGAGCGGCAGCGAGAGGACGAGACGCGCCATGTCCGGGTCGGCTGCGATCGCGAACTTGCCCTTGGTGATCAGCGCCATGTCGAACGACGTTCCGCCGATGTCCGAGCAGGCGATGTTGTCGTAGCCGAGCGCCTCGCCGAGCAGCTTCGAGCCGATGACACCGCCGATCGGACCGGACACGATGGTCCGCGCCAGCTCCTTCGCCTTCCAGCTGATCGTGCCGCCGTGCGTGGCCATCACGCGCAGATCGAACTTCGCGCCGTGCTTGCGGCAGCGGTCGCTGACCTTCTTCAAGGTCTGGCGCGAGGGCTCGGCCGCATAGGCTTCGAGCACCGTCGTGTTCATCCGGTGGCTTTCCTTGCGCTGCGGATAGTAGTCGACCGAGGCGAACACGGGCATGTCCACGCCGATTGCCTTCAGTTCGGCGCGCACGACGTCGCGCGCCTGCCGCTCGCTCGTCGCGTTCTTGTGCGATTGCAAGAAGCAGATCACGATCGCCTTCGCCCCCGCTTCGACGAGCTCCCGCGTCGCATGGCGCACTTCCTCGTCGCGCAGCGGAATGACGATTTCGCCCTGGACGTCGGTGCGCTCGGTGACGCCGCGCGTGCGCGACAGCGGCACGAGCGGCTCGTCGTAGCGGTGCGTGTTCAGGTGGATCCGCTCTTCGAGCGCGTAGCCGAGGTAGCTCTGGATCGCGCGGCCCATCAGGTGAACGTGCTCGAAACCCTTGTTCACCAGCAAGCCGACGTCGAGCCCCTTGCGTTGCACGACGCGGTTCAGCATGGCGGTGCCCGAGTACACGCAGGTCACGAGTTCGGGATAGACCTGATCGACGTCGCGTTTCCAGTGGGCCAGCGCGTCTTGCGACGAATTGAAGATCGCGAGCGATTCATCCTCGGGGTTGCTCTGTGCCTTGCCAACGACGAACCGGCCGTCGGCGCGCACAAAGAAGGTATCGGTCATCGTGCCGCCCGCGTCGATGCCGAGTACCTGGACTTGCGAAAGCCCTTCCATGTTTTCGTCTCCAATAGTTGATGTAGCCACGAGCCGCGCGGCGTTTCGCGGGGCCGAGCGCTGCGAATTCGGATCGGCGGCTCGCGACGAATATCGCAACGGCCATGCCATCGGCACGGGAGCACTCGCGGATGTCCGCGTGGCAAGGCGGCGCGGGAAGGCTGGGGGATTGGGGGAGCCGGATTGCTCCCCTCACGTCGTTCGGGACGGCCGGATTTCAAACTCCCTGGGCGTTCGAATTCCGGTCGGGGGCGTCGATAACGGAGCGGACCGCGCCTTGCCGCGCCCTGCCGCCTCGCCAGATAACAGACTTGTAATTTTCCGGTCAGTCGCGGGTAAATGCCCGCCAGTCAAACTTTCCGACATGTAAAGCCCCTGCCGCATGCCTTCGCGCCAGGGCGCTGCAAGAAGACTCTCTCCGAGGATTTGTCATGTGGATCGTCAGACTGGCCCTGCGGCGGCCCTATACGTTCATCGTTCTCGCCGTCCTGCTGTTCATCCTCGGGCCGCTTGCGATCATGCGCACGCCGACGGACATTTTTCCGAACATCGACATTCCGGTCGTCAGCATCGTGTGGACGTACAACGGCTTCTCGGCGGAGGACATGGCCCACCGCATCACGTCGAACTACGAACGCGCGCTCACGTCCGACGTCGACGACATCGAGCACATCGAATCGCAATCGCTCAACGGCGTGTCGGTGGTCAAGATCTTTTTCCACCCCGGCGCCGACATCAACCGCGCGATCGCCGAAGCCGCGTCTAACTCCGCTTCGATCCTGCGCGTCCTGCCGCCCGGCACGCTGCCGCCGAACATCATCACGTACAACGCGTCGACCGTGCCGGTGCTGCAGCTCGGGCTCTCGAGCGACTCTCTGCCGGAACAAACGCTCTACGACCTCGGCAACAGCTTCATCCGCACGCAGCTCGCGACCGTGCAAGGCGCCGCGGTGCCGCTGCCTTACGGCGGCAAGATCCGGCAGATCATGGTTCAGCTCGATCCGCGCGCGCTGCAGGCGAAGGGCCTCGCGCCCATCGACGTCGTGAACGCCGTCAACGCGCAAAACCTGATTCTTCCGGGCGGCACCGCGAAGATCGGCTCGAAAGAGTACAACGTCGAGATGAACGGCAGCACGCAGTCGGTCGAGGCGCTCAACAACCTGCCGATCAAGACCGTCAACGGCACGGTCGTCTATGTGCGCGACGTCGCGCACGTGATCGACGGCTACGCGCCGCAAACGAATATCGTGCGCAGCGACGGCAAGCGCGCCGCGCTGCTGACGGTCGAGAAGACCGGCAGCGCATCGACGCTCACGATCATCCAGCAGGTCAAGGCGATGCTGCCGAAGATCGCGGCCGGCCTGCCGCAAGCGCTCAAGATCACGCCGCTGTCCGATCAATCGGTGTTCGTGAAGTCGGCGATTTCGGGCGTCGTGCGCGAGGCGCTGATCGCCGCGTGCCTGACCGCCGCGATGATCCTGCTCTTTCTCGGCAGCTGGCGCGCGACGCTGATCATCGCGGTGTCGATCCCGCTTTCGGTGCTGACCTCGCTGATCGCGCTCTCCGCGCTCGGGCAGACGATCAACATCATGACGCTCGGCGGGCTCGCGCTCGCGGTCGGGATACTGGTCGACGACGCGACCGTCGCAATCGAGAACATCACGCATCACCTCGAAAACGGCGAGCCGCTGCACGACGCGATCCTCAACGGCTCGGGTGAGATCGCCGTGCCGACCTTCGTCTCGACGCTCGCGATCTGTATCGTGTTCGTGCCGATGTTCCTGCTCTCAGGTGTCGCCCGCTATCTGTTCGTGCCGATGGCGGAGGCCGTGGTGTTCGCGATGTGCGCGTCGTACTTCTTCTCGCGCACGCTGATCCCGACGCTCGCGATGTATCTGATGCGCGCGCCGTCCAAGCACGGAAAAGCGAAGAGCGGACGCTTCGGCGCGCTGGTGCGGTTTCAGGCATCGTTCGAGCACCGTTTCGAAGCGTTGAGGAATGGCTACCGCGCCGTGCTGCAACGCGCGATCGCCAGCCGTCGCCGTTTCCTGCCGATCTACCTCGCGCTGTGCCTCGGCTCGCTCGCGCTGATTCCGTTCGCCGGCCGCGACTTCTTTCCTGCTGTCGACACCGGCGAAATCCGACTGCACTTGCGTGCGCCGACCGGCACGCGCATCGAACAAACCGCACGCATCACCGACGAAGTCGAAGCGAAGATCCGCACCGTGATCCCGAAGTCCGAACAGGCCGCCGTGCTCGACAACATTGGCCTGCCGGTGAGCGGCATCAACCTCACCTATGATTCGTCCGCGCCGATCGGCACCGAAGACGCCGACATCATGATCACGCTGAAGCCCGATCACCGCCCGACCGCCGAATACGTCGCGAAGCTGCGCAACGTGCTCGCCGCGTCGTTCCCGGGCGTGACGTTCGCGTTTCTGCCCGCCGACATCGTCAGCCAGATCCTCAACTTCGGTCTGCCCGCGCCGATCGACATCCAGATCGTCGGCAACAAGCTCGCCGAAAATCGCGTGGTCGCCAATCACCTGCTCACGCAATTGCGCGGCGTGCGCGGTCTCGTCGATGCGCGCATTCAGCAGCCGGGCGACGAGCCGACCCTCAACGTCGACGTCGACCGCACCAAGGCGATGCAAGCCGGCCTCACGCAGCACGACGTGGCGCAGAACCTCTTGATCGCGCTCTCCGGCAGCTCGCAGACGACGCCGAACTTCTGGCTCGATCCGAAGAACGGCGTGAGCTATCCGCTGATGGCCGAAGTGCCGCAATACGACATTCATTCGCTGCAGACGCTCGCGAACATTCCGGTGACGACGAACCCGCCCTCGAACGGTTCGCAAAACGTTCCGCAGAATCAGCTCGGCACGCTCGGCACGATGTCGCGCAGCATGCAGCAGGCCGTCGTCTCGCACTACAACGTGCAGCCCGTGCTCGATATCTTCGCGTCGGCGCAGGGACGCGATCTTGGCGGCGTCGCGTCGGACGTGACGCGCCTCGTCGACCAGGCGCGCGCTCAGCTGCCGCCGGGCTCGTCGATCGTGATCCGCGGTCAGGTGCAATCGATGAATCAATCGTTCGAAGGGCTCGGTGCCGGGCTCGTGTTCGCGATCGCGCTCGTCTATCTGCTGATGGTCGTGAATTTCCAGTCGTGGATCGATCCGCTCGTCATCATCTGCGGTCTGCCCGGCTCGCTCGCGGGGATCGCCTGGATGCTGTTCTCGACGCACACGACGCTCTCCGTGCCCGCGCTCACCGGAACCATCCTCTGCATCGGCATCGCGACGGCCAACAGCATCCTGGTCATCAACACAGCGCGCGAGATGTTGAGCAACGGCGTCGAGCCACTCACGGCCGCGCTCGAGGCGGGGTTCAGCCGCTTCCGTCCGGTGCTGATGACCGCGCTCGCCATGCTGATCGGCATGCTGCCGATGGCGCTCGGCCTCGGCGACGGCGGTCAGCAGAACGCGCCGCTCGGCCGCGCGGTGATCGGCGGACTCGCGCTCGGCACGGTCTCCACGCTGCTGTTCGTGCCGGTGGTGTTCGGCCTCGTGCACACGTGGCTCGCGAAACGTCGCGAATCCCTCGAACGTAAAGCCGCCGCTGAAGCCGCCAGCGAACACGCTCAATAACTCGAAAGCCTGGAAGGAATAGGAATCGCCATGACTACGCCCAATGTGCCGTCGAACGATCGCGACGCTACCGCATCGACCGAACGGGTGCCCGTCGCTCGCGCGGGCGTCGATGAGTCGACACCCGCTACCCAATCGCGCCGCCGCCGGTTGATGCTGCCCATCGCCCTCGCCTGCGTGGCCGCCGCCTTGCTCACCATCGGCATCGTGCCGCGCCTTGCGGCGAGCACTGCGCTCACCAAGCAGGTCGAGGCGCAGCGCGAGCCGATGGTTCAGGTCGTCGCGCCGCGCCGCGCGCCCGCCTCGCAGGAATTGCTGCTGCCGGGCGCGGTGACGCCTTACGCCGACGCCTCCATCTACGCGCGCACGAGCGGCTATATCCAGCACTGGTACACGGATATCGGCGCGAAGGTGAAAACCGGTCAGACGCTCGCCGACATCGAAACCCCCGAGCTCGACGCGCAACTCAAGCAGGCGCGTGCCGACGAAGCTGCCGCGCAGGCGAACTACGACTACGCGGCGAGCACCGCAAAGCGCTGGCAGACGATGCTGCAAACGCAGTCCGTCTCGCAGCAGGACGCCGAGACGAAAACCAGCGACATGCAGGCGAAGCAAGCCGCGCTCGAAGCGGCGCAGGCGAACGTCGCGCGATTGACCGAGCTCGTGTCATACGAGAAGGTCACCGCGCCGTTCGACGGCGTCATCACGACGCGCAACGTCGACGTCGGCGCGCTCGTTACCGCGGGCGGCTCGCCGGGGCTCGCGGGCAATCCGGGCGAACTCTTTCATATCGAGCAGACCGACAAGCTGCGGATCTTCGTGAACGTGCCGCAGGACGACGCGGCCTACGTCACGTCCGGCACCCAGGTCTATCTGACGACCCAGCAATATCCCAGCCGCGAGTTCCCGGCGACGGTCGCGCGCAGCGCCGATGCGATCGATCCCGTGAGCCGGACGCTGCGCGTCGAGATCGACGTCGACAACCGCGACGGCGCGCTGATGCCCGGCGCCTACGCCCAGGCGCATCTCGCGCTGCAAACGACACATCCCGCGCTCGATCTGCCCGTCAGCGCTTTGCTGTTCCGGCCTAACGGCGTGACGGTGGCGGTGGTCGGCAGCGACAACAAGGTGCAGTTGAAGCAAGTCACGATCGGCCGCGATTTCGGCACCTATGTCGAAGTCGCGACGGGTGTGGCCGAAGGCGATCGCGTCATCGACAATCCGGGCGACGCGATCGTCGCCGGTGAGGCGGTGCGCATTGCATCGACGACGGCGGCTGAGCCTGCGTCCGGGTCTGCGTCTGCAGGCAAGCAAGGCTGAGCGCCGCGCGAAGGAGAACCACGATGCGTATCCTGTCCGCTCCCCTCGCCCGCACGACGGCTGTCATCGGCCTCGTCTGCGCCTTGACCACCCTGTCCGCTTGCTCGACGCTGCCGCCCTACACGAAGCCCGAGGTCGCCGTGCCCGATCACTACGCGAACGCGCCGCAAGCGTCGGCGGGCTGGTCGGTCGCCACGCCTGCCGACGATCACCCGCGCGGCCCGTGGTGGACGCTGTTCGACGATCCGGAACTGAACCGCCTCGAAGCGCAGATCGACATCTCGAACCAGTCGGTCAAGAAGGCCGTCGCGCAACTGCAGGCCGCGCGCGCGATGGTCGACTATCAGCACGCCGGCTACTCGCCGACCGTGACGGCCGGCATCGCCCAATCGCGCACGCGCCTTTCACAGAACGTTCTCGGGCATTCGCTCGCGGGCCACACCGTGCCCGACTACGACGTGGGTGTCGCCGCAAGCTGGGAGCCCGATCTGTTCGGGCGCGTCAAGGACGCGACCGTCAACGCGCGCGACACCGCGCAAGCAACCGAAGCGGACCTGCAATCGGTGCGCCTGTCGATGGCCAGCGATCTCGCTACCGACTACTTCGACCTGCGCTCGCTCGACATCCAGAAGAAGCTGCTCGACGACACCGTCGCCGCCTACGCAGCGTCGCTCGAGATCGTGCAGCACCAATTCGCTGCGGGCGGGATCGACGAGTCGGCCGTCGCCGAAGCGCAGACGCAACTCGAAAGCACGCGCACGCAGGACACGGATATCGATGTCCAGCGCGCGCAGTTGCAACACGCGATCGCGACGCTGATCGGCGTGCCGGCGTCATCATTCACGCTGCCTGCAAGCACAGCCTCTGTCACGCTGCCGCAGATTCCCGCCGGACTGCCTTCGCAATTGCTCGAACGGCGCCCCGACATCGCCGCCGCCGAGCGCCGAGTCGCAGCGGCCAACGCGCAGATTGGCGAAGCGCATGCGGCGTTTTATCCCGACTTGACGCTGTCGGCGTCGGCCGGGCTCGAAAGCACGTTCTTCGCGCCATGGCTCACCGCGCCAAGCCTGTTCTGGTCGATCGGTTCGCAACTCGCGGGCACGCTGTTCGACGGCGGCCGCCGCGAGGCGACGCTCAAAGGCGCGACCGCGCAATACGACGGCACCGTCGCCGATTATCGTCAGACCGTGCTCGTCGCATTTCAACAGGTCGAAGACAACTTGTCGGCGCTGCAAACGCTCGCGAGCGAAGCCGATACGCAGCAGCGTGCGACCGCCGCCGCGCAGCAGGCGCTGCAGCTCACGATGAACCGCTATCAGGCGGGCGCCGTGAGCTATCTCGACGTGGTCACCTCGCAGACGACCGCGCTCGCCAACGAGCGGACTTCCGATCAGATCGAGGCACGGAGAATCGATGCGAGTGTGGGGTTGTTGAAGGCGCTGGGGGGTGGGTGGCAGGGACTCACCAGCCACGCGGCTTCTGGCCAAGCTCGCGCAAGCGCCTCTTGAGCCGGTGGTTCTCGACGAACAACAACACGATGGCGAGCACAAGGCCCGCTGAGAAGTACCACTGCCCTGCGTAGTGGAGCATGGCCCACGCCAATCCGGCTGCAACGATTGCGGTTGCGATGAGTGTGGCTTTGTCGGCGAGCCATTTCATGCATGAGCCCCCAAGCGTGCGCGTTCTGCATAAACGCGCCGATACGGGTTCGGTTGCAGGATCTCAGGAAGGTACAACATGACAAGCTCCACTTCGCGCGGCAGTGCCAAGCCATGCCGTAAAGCCCAGGAATGCACGGCCTGCAAAGCTTGGATTCCGTTGGTGCAAACCATCGCCTCATCTGCCGCAACCATCAGGCTGCCAACATCAGCGGATAGAATCCGATGGATGCTCTCCGAGGAAGGTAGCTGTAACGACTTGCATTTGAAATCAGTTGGACTTGCAATCGACGCGGTTTCCCGCTCGAAATAACTGCAACTGACGGACCTCAGACCGGTAGCCCAGCACCGGCTCTGGAAGCAAGCCGACGTGAGCGATGATGGTCGGCCGCTTAGTCCTCGTCCTGAACCGAAAATTGAAACGGGATCTCTGGATGCGTAAATCTAAGCCGGAGTTGGTTTGGAGCCGGGACAGAGACAAAGTGCTGATTCTCAAACGAGTAGTACGACACTAGCAAGCCAATGCGGGATTCTTGTGCATCATCGAACACGTAACTGTTCTTCGGAAAGGCAAGCTTGCCGTCCTTCGTCGCCACTACGGCCCGACATGACGAAAGCAAACTTGGTAGATGTAGAAACGTCGGCTTGCTAGCTAGAGGGTTCACCAAAAGAAATATTTGCTGGTGTCGGTCAGCTTCTCCGGAACCACTGCCGTACCCTTCCACACACAGAAGAGGAGGACGACTGTTCGTTCCTGCTGTAAGAAACACGTTAGCGTTGCCCGGATAAATGTCTATTACATGCTCATTCGGAAACGTCGTTGCGTGCGCGAAGCGGTAGGTTTTGCCGTTGATCGTTATGCGATTCTCTGCAACCTCGATTCGCACAATCTTACTGTCCAGAGTGGATCGCAGCTCCGTATAACTACCCTGCTCACCGGAATCTGAATAGAGATGGAGAGGCCCGGCAGGTTGCTTGATCGGGTTACCGAACACCGCACCCGGCCGGGCGGCGTAGAACGCGTCGTAGCTGTCGTAAGATCGGGCGGCATTTGCACTGCTCGATAGGGCGGTCAATGCCGCCATCAGCATCACTGCGGATTTCATCGGTATGCCTTTCCTCCACTGGCTTTCAGGTAATCAGGGTTGTGCAGCCAAAATACTGTACTACCGTGCGCGGCCGTCGAAACCCATACCGAATTGTAGCGGCCACGTTCACCGCCATCGACGATTTTCCCTGTCTTCTTGTTACGGACCTTCCATCGAACAATGACTTCGCGCCGTTTCTCCAGCACGCCGAAAATGTTGTCGGATGCGGAGCCCCATTCGAACCCATCGCGCACCTTGGGATGGTTCGCATAATTGGTCTTGAAGTCGAGTCCGTCCCACCAAAATGCACCGTTCGACGGATCCGGCCCATCGCCAGCCAATGCCTTCTGGGCCCAATCGACAGCCAGCTTCATCCCCGGATTCAGCCCAATTTCACTATCAGGGGTGCGCATCAATTTGTTAAACCTAGCGTTGGAGCCATCCCATGCATATGAATAGTTCGGGTCTGCATCGCGCAACTCGGATAGTGCCTTTCCACCCCATGCTCGACACCGATTTGCCACTGCAAACGCAATACCCCCGATCTCCTGCGGGTCGTTCGCCGTGGATGCTTCCCCGTAAGCGATCGCGGCAAGCAATCGTACGTCTTGGCTGATTGCGCCGCTCATCGCACATCCCCTTCACGCCACGCCACGAAGGCCAGATTCGGATGTTCCTTCATCGAGAACGCGCGCGTTCTCCCGCCGGATAACGTCGCGTCGTAGACGAGAGATTGACCGCTGCTGGATAGCTTATAGGTCATCCCTTCGATAGGAGCCTCGGTTTTTGCGTCGACAATCTCGAAATAATGCTCGAGATCCTCGTCTGCGTCCTCTGTCGCCGGCCGCCGTGAACTGGCGTAAGGAGCGACCAGTGCAGCTGCCTCCTCGGCAGTAAACGTCATCGACATGCCACGCTCGGCATAGAAGATCGGGGGCGGATTGCATCGGCAGACGTTGATATCACCGCTCAGTGCCCAGGGCATGCCGTTTGGTCCCGTGCCGGGCCAGCGCGGCCCTTTCGGCGCGATGAACCCCTCTTGCCTGCAGGCTGTGCAATAGGTTTTCATGCAAAGCGTGGCGATATTCACCCTTGGAGGCGGGTTCGAACAGGTCACACTGTCGAGACCTTCGGTAATCACCGCGCTTCCGGCGCGGTCGCCCCGCGCGAGGAAATAGCGAATCATACGTTCCTCCGCATCAGTCGCTCACGGTCGAACGCTTCACGACAACGAACACGGTGGATGAGGCCGTGCCGTCCCGCTCGGGGCTATCGGTGATGGTGTCGCCGTTGTCCAGTTCACTACCGACGAACGCCTTCGGGACGTAATCATGATTGTCAGCCAGACCCAGTCCACTTACGATCCGGGCGGTTGTGCCGTCCGGGTAGTGAATCAGGTCACCGATGACAGCCGCCTTACCCAAGGCAACGCTTACCTCCCATGTGCCCGACGGCTCGCGCAAGACGCCCCCGCGCGCGGTAGTCGCGCCGCGTACCGCCAACCGGTAGCGCGGCGGCGCCGGCGGCGGCAAATATGCCGGATCGAAAAGCCCTTTGACGCCCGTGGCGTCAGATACATCGATCCCCCAGGAATTCTGAAGAGTCTCCACGATTCGATCGCCGTTGCTGAGACCACTCCCGACCAGAGCGATGGACTTGCCGTTATCGACAGCGTATTCGCCCGCCCCGTCAGTAATGGCGGCTTCGCTGCCATCTTCATAGGTCACCACGTCACCAACGCGCGCAACGGTGAGGCCTGCAACCGTCAAGCCACTTGTCGCTTTCGTGATGCGGCCGCCATACTCTGTCAGCGCCCCGATGGTCGCAAACAAATGCTTCAATTTGGTAACGGAATCGGGCTGAACGTCTTTTTCTTCTGCAATGCGTGGCATAGCCAAAGCTCCTAGCGATGATTGTTGATTCCAACAAACGATGGTTTGATGAATGCCGATTGCCTGAACGCGCGACATCATCAATAAGTTATGCGAAACGCATCAAATATTCGCTTCCATCTATCAAGCTTCGACTATACCAAACTTCAATCGGACAACTGATGATTGTTAAATTAATTGACAATCTGCTCGTGTCGATTGCAGGTCGCTCCGGCTAAGGAAGTTTCGGGGCAGCTAGCGCGGAAACGTCAGAATGAACCGCGTGCTTACCGCATCGCTCTCGGCATGCGCACGGCCGCAATGCAGCTCCATGATGGTCCGCACGATCGCAAGCCCGAGCCCCGTCGACCCAGCCGAATTCGCCTCGAGCTTGCGCGACGGATCGACGCGATAGAAGCGGTCGAAAATGCGCTCCAGCAACTCAGGCGGGATCGGCGTGCCTTGATTGGCGACCGTCACGCGCACGGCATCCGGCGCCTCTTCGACCACCAGCGTGATGTCGCCGCCGCGCGGCGTATAACGCAGCGCATTCGCGAGCAAATTGCTGACCGCGCGCCGGAACAGCTCCGCATCGGCGCGAAGCCGCGCGCCGCCCGTCACGCGCAACTGCACGCCGGCGTCGTCGGCAAGCCCTTCGAAGTAGTCGGCGATATGCGCCAGCTCCTTCGCCACATCGAGCTCGCCGAGCCGCGCCGCAAACTGCGGATGCTCCGCCCGCGCGAGAAACAGCACGCTCTCGATCATGCGCGAAATGCGGTCGCACTCTTCGAGGTTCGACGCGAGCGCCGCCTGATATTCATCGACGGAGCGCGGCCGCGCGAGCACGACTTCCGTCGCGCCGCGCAGGTTGCCGAGCGGCGTGCGCATATCGTGCGCGAGATCCGCCGTGTATTGCGAGAGGCGCTGAAAACCGTCATGCAACCGGTTGAGCATCCGGTTCAGCGAGGCGACCAGCGCCTCGAGCTCGCTCGGCACGTCGTCGGCTTCGATGCGTGTGCTGAGCCGATCGACAGTCACGGTCCCCGCCTTTCTCGCGATCTCGCGCAGCGGCCGCAACGATTCGCGCACGAGCATCCAGCTCATCAGGAACGCGAGCAGCACGCCGGCGAATCCCACCCAGTAGAGCCGGTCGCGATAGTAGTCGAGCAGCAGCCAGCGGTCGGTCATGTTGCGCGCGATGATCAGCGTGACCGGCGTGCCGTCGCGCAGCACGGCGTCGGTGGCGAGGCCGCGCACCGGCACGCCCTGGGACGTGTGCCACTCTAGGATGTCGCTTTCCGTGATCCGCTGCGTGGCGCCGACGCGCCGCGACAGCGCGGGCGAAGGCGTCGAAGGATCGGCGATGCTCTCGGTGTTGTGATCGACGAGCACGCGCCGGTCGGCGTCGCGTATCTGCATCGAGAGTGCCGTGTTGCCGAGCACCTGGCTCGTCAGGCGATCAGCGTGATCGCGCAAATCGTCGAGCGTGCCGAGCTCTTCTGCGAGGCGCCGCGTATGGCGCGAGATCAGCACGATGTCGAGATCGTCCTGCTGCTTGACCTCACGGTCCAGCGCGAAGTATAGCACGCTGCCCACGAGCGCGAACACGGCCAGCGTCGTGCCGGCGAAGGCCAGTGCGAGCGTGGCGGTCAGCGAGCGCGACGCCATCAATCGGCCTCTTTGGCTTCGATCACGTAGCCAACGCCTCGCACCGTCTGAATCAGCTTGACCGGATAATCGTCGTCGATCTTCGCGCGCAAGCGGCGGATCGCCACTTCGACCACATTGGTGTCGCTGTCGAAATTCATGTCCCAGACGTAGGACGCGATCTGCGTGCGGCTCAGCACCTCGCCTTGACGGCGCACGAGCAGTTGCAGCAACGCGAATTCGCGCGGCGTGAGATCGATGCGCGTCGAGCCGCGCCGCACGCGCCGCCGGTTGACGTCGATCTCGAGATCCCCCACTTTGAGCAGCTCGCTTTCTCTCGGCGGTCCGCGGCGCGCAAGCGTGCGTACCCGGGCGAGCAGTTCGACGAAGGCAAACGGCTTGACAAGGTAATCGTCGGCGCCGAGTTCGAGGCCGTGCACGCGGTCGGCCACGTCGTCGCGGGCGGTCAGGAACAGCACCGGAGTCGTGCGGGTCGCGCGCAACGTCTTGAGCACTGCCCAGCCGTCCATCGTGGGCAGCATGACGTCGAGGACGATGACGTCGTAATTCTCCTCCTGCGCGAGGATCAGGCCTTCGGCGCCGTCGGTCGCCACATCGACGTGATAGCCCGATTCTTCCAGACCTTTCTTGAGGTAGGCCCCTGTCTTCGGCTCGTCTTCGATGACCAGAATGCGCATCTGTTGCTCCGCCAGCGGTTGGATCGATAGCTCGATTCTAAGCGCAACGCGGCTCGCTCGCGGCGCTGCGTCACTATTCGCAAAGAGCCAATAGCGCGTTCAACAGCGCTTTCTTGCGAGTCTTGCCGATCGCGTAGGTATCGAGCATCTGCGAATACCAGAACCCGTCCGACGCCAGCCGGCAAAGCAGCAGACGGTTTGCGGCGTCCTTGCCCGGCCCGTCCGCCTTGATCGCGGCTTGGACGAATTCGCTCCAGCGCTCGCGGCATGGCGGCCAAGTCAGCGCGAGCGACGCGATCGCACGCTGCATGCGAACTTGCTCCGGATCGTTGCCGCTGTCGAAGCCGAGCCGCACGTAAGCGCGCGCGTGCTTGCCGGGCGTATCGGGCTCGGCAAGCAGCGCCAGCTCATAGCGGGTCTGGAAGTCGTCGAGAACCTGATCGCAGAGCGCGTCGAGCAACGCTTGCTTGCTGCGAAAGTGATGCTGCAGCCCGCCTTTGGTGACGCCGGCCCGCCTGGAGACCGCGTCGAGCGTGACAGCATGGGGGCCTTCGTCGACGAGGATTTGCAGCGTGACGGCGAGCAGTTCCTTACGCACAAGCTCGGGCTGCTTTTGTCGGCGGTGAGCGTTTGTCATGGATCAAACCATCCGGATGGAATGTTTCGGATTATAATTTCGCCTCTTCCGGACCGCAAACGCGAAGCATCATGTTTTTGTTTTCTCGCTCACGAACCGACCCTATGCCTATCACCGATCAAACTTTGAACCGCGCCGACCTCGTTGCATTGCTCGACGAGAGCCCCGCTCCGATCGAATTCGAGGGCTGCGTTTTCGACGGCGAGGATTTGTCCGACCTGACCTTGCGCGATTGCACGTTCTTGCGATGCTCGGCGGCGGAAACGTCCTTTCGGCGAGCCAAGCTCGACAACACCCGCTGGCTGGGCTGCAAGGCCCGCAGCATCGACTTCGGCGCCGCGCACCTCACCGACGCACGGTTCAAAGATTCCGATTTCAACAACTCGTCGTGGGCGCGCGCGAAGCTGGCGTCGTCGATGTTCGAAGGGGTGAAGCTGACAGGGGCCGTGTTTACCGGGATATCCGCGTTGGGCCTCGAGTTCTCCGATTCGCTCTTGGTCGGCGCCGATATGCGGGGCTTTTCGTTCCGGAAGCAGCGGCTCGTGAAGCTCGATTTCTCGGGCGCGGATTTGAGCGGTTGCGATTTCCGCGAGGTGGTTTTCGAAGGCGGGAGCCTGCGCGAAGCGCACTTGGTGGACGCGAGATTCGATGGAGCCGATCTACGCGAAGTGGAACTCGGCACGCTCAAAATCCGGACTGCGCCGATTTTCAAGCGCGCGACGATTTCCTACGCGCAGGCGGCGCTGCTTGCGAACGACTTGGGGATCCTGGTGGCTTGATCGTGTGCGATCCTGCTTGCCGCGAGCCCTCTACGTTCGGTTCGATCGCCACGCCACCAGATCCAATTCCAAGTACTGGGTGCCTGATATGGGATTGAACACATAGCTCGGTATCGGTCGGAATCCCATCGCAGCGTATAGCGCTTGCGCTTCTGTCATCGTTGGCAAGGTGTCCAGTCTGATGCGTCGATATCCCGATTCATTGGCAATCTCGCAGATCGATTCCGCAAGACGCCTTCCAAGCCCGCGCCCTCTCCCCTGCGGACGCACATAAAGGCGCTTCATCTCGCACGTCGCCGAGTCGATGGGACGCATCGCCACGCACCCGATTTCACGTCCTTGCTCGCACGCGAGCAGCAGCCGGCCGTCTGGCGCAGAATATTTGCCCGGCAGGTTCGCTAGCTCTTCTTCGAAGTTCTGAAAGCGGAGGTCGATGCCCAAGCTCTCGGCGTATTCGCGGAAAATGGCGCGCACTGCCTCGACGTGTTCCGGAAAGGCCGCTTCTCGAATCGTGACCATGGGTGCTTCTCGACGATAAAGAAGCCAGTGTAGCGCTCGGCGGGCAAGGCCGTCGCACGGCCCGCCCGCCCTGCCCCGCACTTTCCACTACGCCTCGCTATCCACTCGCAATGCGGCGGCTGGTATGGCATTCGGCGCTTCCACGACCGCGAGACTTTCCTTCGGCAACGCCCATTCGAGCCAGCGCGTGCGATGCACGACAACCAGAGCGAACGCCACCGCCGACAATCCGCCGAACGTCGCAAACCCCATCTGATAGCTGCCCGTGCTTTCCTTCGCGATGCCCATGATCACCGGCAGATAAAACCCGCCGATGCCGCCCGCCGCACCGACGATGCCCGACATCAAGCCCGTCTTGCCGGCCCAGCGCTGCGGTACGAGCTGGAACGTCGCGCCATTGCCGAGACCGAACAGCAGATACGTGACGACAAGCAGCGCGATCCCGGCGGGCAGCGGGGGCATCCAAGCGGCGAACGCGAAGTCGCACGCGGAGATACCGGCCAGCAGCAGCACGAGCGCACGCACGCCGGAGATGCGGTCGGCGATGAGGCCGCCGATCGGCCGCACCAACGCACCGATGAACGCCAGCAGGGACATGAAGAGCCCCGCTTCGAGCTTCGGCAGCTGATAGAGCGAGATCAAAAGCGTCGTCACATACGACGACATCCCGACAAAGCCGCCAAACGTGATGCTGTACACGAGCATCACAACCCAGGTATCCCCTTCGACGAGCACGCTGCGATAGCGCTGCGGCAACACGGCGATCGCGAGCAGCGCACCGAGCACCGGCAGCAGCAGCACACCGGTCTTGCCCGCGCCGAACACGCCCGCATGCACGGCGAGCACGAGCGCGACGAGCCCTGCCAACGTCACGCAGAAACTGCCTAGCGCACGTGGCGCGTTGCCCGATTTGACGCCGAGATCCTTCGCCCAGAAAAACAGCGCCGTCGCCGCGAGTGCGAGCAGCGGCAGCGACGCGCCCGCCGCTTTCGCCCAGCCGAATTGATCGGCGAGACCCGGGAACATGAAACCGTCGAGCACCGCGCCGATGTTCCCCGCTGCCGCGAGCCCGAGCACGAGCCCCTGAACCTTGGGCGGATAGTTGCTGCCGGCCATCGGCAGCGCGACCGCGAAGCTGGCGCCGCCGACACCGAGGAACACGCCCAGCACGAGCAGCAACGTATACGACGGCGCAGCCGGCAACAACAGCAGCACGACCGAAGGCACGGCCGAGAGCAATACGCCGAACAGCGCCACGCGCCGACCGTCGTAAGCCTGATACAGATTGCCGAGCGTCACGCGCAGAATGGCCGCGCCGAGCACCGGAACGGCGACGAGAAAGCCCTGCTCGGCCGGCGTCATCGCAATGTCCTTGTGGATGAACGGCGCGAGCGGCCCGAACATCACCCACACGGTGAAACCGGTATCGAAGTACAGAAAGCATGCAAGCAACGCACGCCAGTTACCGCTCTTGAGCGAATTCAACAGGTTTGTCATCGGTCTCTCACACAGTGGCGAAGGCTATTGATACGCGCGGCCGGCATTGGCTTGCCGGCTTTGCGGGACGGTGTTGCGTTGGGTGGGAATGCCGGGGGCTTGCCGGGTATCACGGGATTCGCGCGTATCGACCACGCTATGGATCAGTTGATCCATCTCCTTGATGATGTCGGCGAGCACCGTCGTGATCACGGCGAACTCGCGTCCGAACTGGCCCGCGCGCGCCGCCGCGATCCGTGCGTTGAGCGCAACGATGTTGGCTTGCATCGAGATGCTGCCCAACTGCTCGGCGATCTCGGCCTGGCGCTTCTTCGCCGCCGTTTCGATACCGTGCATTTCCTTCTGGTACGCGAGCGTGATTTGCTGCAGCAGTTCGAGCAGCGGCGTGGCCTGCATCACAAGCGCGTCGACCTGTTCATCGCTTGCGGCGGCGCCCGATTCGAGGCTCGCGATCGCATCGGCGGTGCGGGCGATGAACCGGCGGATCAGGTCGTCGGCGCACGCCGTGCCGAAATAGAGCTGTTTCAGCGCGTCTGAAAACACGCCCGGCAAGCGCGCGTTGCCGCTCACCAGATCGGTGTGCGTCGCCGCAAACGTCGCTAGGCAGGTCTTGACGACATCGAGCGCCGCGCTGTCCCCGCGCGATGCGAGCAGCACGTGCAGCACGATGCGCTGCGAAAGCATCCGCTGCCGGCCCGATAGGTTGATGAGCTCGCCGATCACTTCTCCGGAAACGGCGTCGTGGTTGATAGGGGTTCGTCCTTTCATGGCGTGATGTGCTTAGCGGATGATTCGGGACCGTCGAGCGGAGTGCGCGGCACCCCGTCGACGGCGCAAAAAAAAACGTCCCGAAGCGATGCCGCGCGGATCGGTTGTGCGATCAGCGTGAAAGTCGCTTCGGGACGCCGTTGCCCCGTAGCCGCTCGCGAGAGCGGTGGACGAATGTGTGAATGTTTCAAGGCCGCCGTTGGCCTTGCGGTGACCTTACGCAATAGCCGTGCCATCACGCGTGCGCTTAGGCTGGGCGAGCGACGGCGGCAAGAACGGGCTAAACAGCGGGGGCTAAAAAGACGTGGGCGGTGCGCGGAGTGTGCAGCGGATGCACTTCGATGACGCAGCGCACCATGATCGCGCGCACTCGGCGGCGATCATGGCGCTGACCGGAAGAACTCGATCCTGCCCCCGGCTGACGCGAAGGCAGAAACAAGGCGCCGATTCGCCTGTGCCGGCTCAGCTTCCGGAAGTCACCTTGCCGGTGATGGTGTCGACGAAGATGTATTGCCCCGAGCCGCTAAGCCCGAAGATGAACAGCGGATTCTGACGCACCGGCCCGAGCGGATTGCGCAGCGTCACGGTGTTATACGGCCCCTTGAAGCCGGCCGCTTCTTTGAGCTGATTGGCCTTGTCGAGATCCATTTCGATCGGCCACGGAATCACGACATCTTCGAGCCACGGCTCCGGATACAGCACCGGCGGCCCGAATTCGCCATAGCCGGTCTCTTTGATGATGACCGTCGTGTTGTGCACGTTCTGAAAGACGACACGCATCTGATTGATCTCGGCGGGATGCGTGGTCGGTCCTCCTAGCGCCACGCCGTCCGCCTCGTAGAGCTTCGCTTGCGGAAACTTCTCCGTGACGATGCGCACCGCGATGTTGACCCGTCCGTTGAAACTGAGAATAGCCATTCCTGGTCTCCTGTCAGTGGTCGTGGGGTCCCGCACGGAACCCCAATCCATGCTAGTCACGCGATGCTCGATCCACTACCTCGCAAAGTTGACGGGTCATGAGCCAGGCGGGTGAATGCCGTGATGAAGGCGCCGTGAGATATCACTTCGCGCGTAGGCGCTTATTCGATATTCGCGGCCTCTTTCGCGCATTCGGCGAGATGATTGACCATGCGCTGCGCCGCCGGCTGCAGCGCATCGAAGTCTTTGAAGCAGACGATGAAGCGCCGCGCCGCCCAACGGTCCGTGAGCGGAATCACTTTGACGTTGAGCAGGCGCTTGTACGTCTCGCCGACAACGGCCGGCACCACGCTGATGCCCAGATTCGCGGCGACCACGCGAAATGCGGCGTCGAAGTTCGACACGATCGCGCGATAGCTCACCGTGCGCCCGTTCCGCGCGGCCGCGTGCTGCAGCATCGTGTGGACCGCGGTGGCGGGCGGCAGCCCGACGTGCTCGTGATCGAGCGTCTGCTCGAAGGTGAGCGACTTGCGGCTCGCAAGCGGATGGTCAGGATGGACCGCGAGCGCCAAGCGATCCTGCCGGTACGGGCGCGACTGCAGCCCTTCGATATCGGCGTTGTCCCAGCACACGCCGATCGAGGCCGCCCCTTCGCGCAAGCGGCGCACGAGATCGAGCGACAGCCGTTCCTCGACGTTCACGCGGATATTCTCGTGCGCGGGCATCCGCATGAACGACGCGATGTCGTCCAACAGCGCTTCCGCGATCGCCGATGCCGACGCGCACACGCTCACGCTGCCCCTGAGCCCGCTGCCGTACGCGGCGACGTCGCTTGCGATGCGGTCCATCGTGAACAGCACGCTCTTGGCGTGCTCGACGAGCGCGACGCCGGCCGGCGTCGGCTGCACGCCGCGGCGCGTGCGAACGAGAAGCGGCACGCCGAGGTCGTGCTCCAATTGCGCGATGCGCTTGCTGATCGCGGACGGCTCGATGTGCTCCTCCGCGGCTGCGCGCGCCATGTTCCGGTGCTCGCAGACCGACACCAGCAGCCGCAGTGTTTTCAGATGGATGTCGCGCATCGATGCCTCCTGTCGACCAGAGTTGGCGCTTTAGCGCCTTACTCTGGTCTCATGCCGGAGTTGATCCAAGTTAGCGCTTCAGCGCTTACTTGGGGCCTTCGGCGCGTGTGAGTTTCCTATTCGGAATGGCAACCGTTCCGAAATACCTCTTTATGTACCGGACGGAATGCCTAAAGTTAGCACAGCGCCAGCGGAGACACGACTGGCGGATAACCGCGAGACAACCCCATGCCCCTCTTCCCCGCCAGCGTCGTGATCCGCGAAGTCGGCTTGCGCGACGGCCTGCAAAGCATCGAGACAATTCTCCCGACGCCGCAAAAAATCGAATGGATCGCCGACGCCTATGCCGCCGGCCAGCGCGAAATCGAGGTCGGCTCGTTCGTGCCTGCCCGGCTCTTGCCGCAGCTGGCCGATACGGCGGAACTCGTCGCCTACGCGAAGACCCTGCCCGGCCTCGTCGTCTCGGTACTCGTGCCGAATCTGAAAGGCGCCGAACGCGCGATCGAATCGCAGGCGGATGTCTTGCTCGTGCCGCTGTCGGCTAGCCGCGCCCATAGCCTCGCGAATCTGCGCAAGACACCGGACGAAGTCGTGGCCGAAGTGGCGCGCATCCGCGCCGCGCGCGATGCCGCCGGCTCGAAGACCTTGATCGAAGGCGGGATCGGCACCGCGTTCGGCTGCACGATCCAAGGCGCGGTCGAGCCACGCGAAGTGCTGCGCTGCATGCAGGCCCTGCTCGACGCAGGCGCCGATCGCGTGAGCCTCGCCGATACGGTCGGCTACGCGAATCCCGCCGCCGTGCGCGACTTGTTCGAGAAGGCGCGCCGCATCGCGGGCGACAGGCTCTGGTGCGGCCACTTCCACGACACGCGCGGCCTCGCGCTCGCCAATGTCTACGCCGCGCTCGGCACCGGCATCGCGCGCTTCGACGCGACGCTCGCGGGCATCGGCGGCTGTCCGCATGCGCCGGGCGCGAGCGGCAACGCGTCGAGCGAAGACCTCGCCTTCATGCTGGCCGACATGGGCATCGAGACCGGCATCGATATCGAGCGGCTGCTCGCACTGCGCGCCAAGGTCGCGCAGTGGCTCGTGAACGAGACGCTGCACGGCACCCTGTGGCTCGCCGGCCTGCCCAAGACCTTCCCGGCCCGATCGATCCGCACGCTCACCCTTTGAGGTTCCGTATGAACACCCCCACCCGGCTTCCACTCGAAGGCGTTCGCGTCATCGAATTCACTCACATGGTCATGGGCCCGACGTGCGGCATGATCCTCGCCGATCTCGGCGCCGAAGTGATCAAGATCGAGCCGCCCGGCGGCGACAAGACCCGCAACCTGCCCGGTCTCGGCATCGGTTTTTTCCGGACCTTCAACCGCAACAAGAAGAGCGTCGTGCTCGACATCGACACGCCGGAAGGACATGCGACCGCGGTCGACTTGATCGGCCAATGCGACGTGATGCTCGAAAATTTCCGGCCGGGCTTGATGACGAAGCTCGGGCTCGACTACGAGACGCTTTCGAAGCGCTATCCGCGGCTCATCTACGTCTCGCACAAGGGCTTTCTGCCCGGCCCCTACGAGCATCGCCTCGCGCTCGACGAAGTCGTGCAGATGATGGGCGGCTTGTCATACATGACGGGGCCGGTGGGACGGCCGCTCCGCGCAGGCACGTCGGTCAACGACATCATGGGCGGCATGTTCGGCGCGATCGGCGTGCTCGCCGCGCTGCGCGAACGCGATGCCACCGGGCGCGGCCAGGAAGTGCAAAGCGCGCTGTTCGAGAACTGCGTGTTCCTGTCCGCGCAGCACATGCAGCAGTACGCGATGACGCACGAAGCGCCGCCGCCGATGCCCGCGCGCGTCTCGGCATGGAGCGTGTACGACGTGTTCACGCTGGCGGGCGGCGAGCAGCTGTTCATCGGCGCCGTCAGCGACAAGCAGTTCGTCACGCTGTGCAACGTGCTGAAGCGGCCGGACCTCGCAGCCGAGCCGCAATTCACGAGCAACGCGCTGCGCGTGGCGGTACGCCCTGAATTGCTCGCGCGCCTTGGCGAGATCCTGAAAGACCATCGCGCCGACGAGCTCGCGCTGAAGCTCGAAGCCGCCGGTATTCCCTACGCGCCGATCGTGCGCCCCGACCAGCTTTTCGAGGACCCGCATTTGAAGGCCAGCGGCGGGCTCGCGCCGATGCAAACCGACGACGGCGGCATGACCGAAGTCGTGCTCCTGCCTTTGCTGATGGACGGACGCCGCCCCGGTGTGCGCCAGCCGTTGGCACGAGCCGGCGAGCACACGGACGAAGTACTGGGACGCCTCAAGCGCCATGACGCTTGATTGATCACCCAGGGCCATGATCGCCGCATGGCCCCTCGCGAATTCCCATCCGTCAGGCATCCTCAATAACACTTGCCTACGAAACCATCGACAGCATTGCATGAGATAGGAGACAGTCATGCAGCGTACCGCCACCGCGGACACCTCCCCCTTTGCCTCAAGCCCGGTCCCGCCCTTCGCTCGCGCGGCAGCGGCACTCTCCGCGCGCATGGATCGCATTCCCGCCACGCGCTATCTGTGGCTGCTCGTGCTACTGATCTCGCTCGGCGGCTTTTTCGAGGTCTACGACTTGATCTTCACCGGCTATATCGCGCCGGGCATGGCCAAGAGCGGCATGCTGAGGACCACCACCTCGGCGTTTTTCGGCTTGCAGGGCATCGCCGGCTTCATCGCGGCGACCTTCGCCGGCTTGTTCGCCGGCACCTTTTGCTTCGGCTGGCTGCCGGACCGCTACGGACGCCGCACAGTCTTCACGTTCTCGCTCATCTGGTATTCCGTGGGCTCGGCGATCATGGCGTTCCAGCACACGCCCGAGGGCCTCGTGCTGTGGCGCTTCATCACCGGCATCGGAGTCGGCATCGAAATCGTGACGATCGACAGCTACGTCACCGAGCTCGTGCCGCAACACATGCGCGGCCGCGCAATGGCGTTCAACCAGATGGTGATGTTCGCTGCGGCGCCGGTTGCCGCGATTCTTTCGTATTGGCTCGTTCCCACCACGCTCTTCGGCATCGACGGCTGGCGCTGCGTCGTGCTGGCGGGCTCGGCCGGCGCGGTGCTGGTCTGGTTCATTCGCCGTGCGGTGCCGGAAAGCCCGAGATGGCTTGCGATGCACGGTCGTGTCGAGCAAGGCGAGCGCGTCGTGCAGACGATGGAAGCCCGCGCCGAGCAGCAGCTCGGTCAAGCGCTGCCGCCGCCATTGCCGGCCGTGGCGTTGCCGCCGCATCGCCGCGCGTCGCTGGCAGAGCTGTGGCAGCCGCCTTATCGATCGCGGCTCATCATGTTGGTGGTCTTCAACTTCTGCCAGGCGATCGGCTATTACGGCTTCGCCAACTGGGTGCCGACACTCCTGATCGGTCAGGGCATCACGGTGTCCAAGAGCCTGCTCTATTCGTCTGCCATCGCGATCGCACTGCCTGTCGGTCCGCTCTTGGCCATGCTTTATGCCGACAAAGTCCAGCGCAAATGGCTGATCGTCGTCTCGGCATTGGCGGTGGTGATGTTCGGGCTGCTCTTCGGGCAGGTGAAAACGGTCGTGCCGCTGATCACGCTCGGCGTGCTGATCAGCCTCGCCGGTCAGACGATCTCCGTCTGTTACCACGCCTATCAAGCCGAACTCTTTCCAACCGCCATACGCTGCCGCGCCAACGGCATCGTCTACTCGGCGAGCCGGGTGGGCGCGATGATGTCCGGCTTCGTCATTGCGTCCCTGTTGCGCGACTTTGGGGTAACGGGCGTGTTTACGGGCATCACGGTTTGCATGCTCGCGGTGGTGGTGGCGATCGGCGGGTTTGGGCCGAAAACGAATGGGGTGCGGCTGGAGGAGCTGTGTCGTTGAGCGGCCGTTGGGGTATACCATCTTGTCCGCAAGGCCGCCCTGCGGGCAGCATTTGAGTTTCATCTCCAATGACGGCCAATCGGCCGCGACGGGGCCCTCGGGGAACAACATGAAGGGCTTGCTTCCGGCATGCGTATGGGCATGCATATGCGCGTGCCTGCCCTCCGTTGGCGCGGCGCAGGGTTCATCGACCGCGCCCGTGCCCGCGGCCTCGGTCGCCGCGGCGGGTCATTTCCTGGCCGAAGCCAAGCAGATCGTCAACGCCGCCGAGCAACCGGCCGCGCCCTGGAACGGGCCGCGCAAGGGGCCGCGCGCCCAGCCCGGCAAACACATCGCCATCGTCGCCGAGGACTTGCGCAACGGCGGCATCGTCGGCGTGGTCGACGGTGTGCTGGAGGCGGCCAAGGTCATCGGCTGGAGCGTGAAGATCTTCGACGACGGCGGCGCGCCGAACCTGCAGCTGAAGATGCTGGCGGCTGCGCTCGCCAGCCGCCCGGACGGGCTGATCATCGTCGGAAGCGACGCGCACGCCCTGCTGCCCGGGCTGGAGCCCTTCGCCGAAGCGCGCATTCCGATCGTCGGCTGGCATGTCGCGTCCCGGGCCGGGCCGGTGCCCGGCACCCCGGTGGCGATGAACGTGTCGACCGATCCGCTCGAGGTCGCGCGCGTGACCGCCCTGGCGGCCATCGTGCAGTCCGACGGGCATGCGAGAGCCATCATCTTCACCGACTCCAAATACCACATCGCGCAGGACAAGGCGGACGCCATGGCCGCCGTCGTGCGCGCCTGCAGCGGCTGCACCTTGCTCGAAATGTGCAATGTGCCGATCTCGCGCAGCGAGGAACGGATGCCGGGCACGACCCGCGCCTTGCTCGCGCGCTATGGCAGCCGCTGGACGTATGCGCTCGCGATCAACGACATCTACTTCGACTACGCCGCCCCGGTGCTGACCCAGGCCGGCTGGCCGAACACGGCCATGACCATGCTGTCGGCCGGCGACGGCAGCGAATCGGCTTTTCTGCGCATCCGCTCCGGCACGTTCCAGACGGGCACCGTGGCGGAACCGCTGAATCTGCACGGCTGGCAGCTGGTCGACGAGCTGAACCGGCTCTTCGCCGGGGAAAGCGTCACGGGCTACGTGTTTCCGGTGCATCTCGTGACGGCGGAGAACATTGGCGCGGACGGCGGCGATCGTTTGCTCTACGATCCCGCCAACGGCTATCGCGACATCTATCGCCGCATCTGGCAACGCCCGTGAAACTACCGCTCCCCCAATCGCTCACCGCGCAATTCACGCTCGTGGTCGCCTGCCTGGCGGCTCTGGTGGTCGCGGTCGGGGCCACGACGCTCTATTCGCTGGCCGGCTCGGCTCACGCGATCCGCCAGTTGGCCGACGAGCGGCTCGCGCGCTTGGAGGAGGCGCAGGACCTGGCGCAGCGTACGCTGCTGATCGAGCGCCTGGCGCTGCAGCTGTCGAATGACTATACCGTCGACGCCGTGCGCGAGACCTATCGGCATGTCATCGAGCAGCTGGCCAGCTTCGACAGCCTGGTGGACCGCCTGGCCTCGGCGACCGCGAGCGAAGACGTCGGCGTCGACGCGCTGGCGATCCATCGGTCGAGCCAGCGCTTCCGCAACACGGTCAACGTCGTGGCACAGCTGCGCGAAAACGCGCTGGCCGCCGGCGCCGCGCCGGCGCCCACGCCGCGTTCCGGCGTGTCGTTGGCGAGCCTCGAGGACGATCTGCGCCGCCAAGCCGACGCCCTGACCGCCGCGGCACACCAGCAGTCGGACTATTTCACGCGCGACTACCGCCAAGCGGTCCAGGACCTGGCCGAACACTCGGACCGCACGAGCGCGTGGGTCGGCGCCGAAGTGGCGATGAGCCTGCTGCTCGCCTGGCTGATCGCCCGCGTATTCCTCGGCCGTCATGTCGTGGAACGGTTGGACCGGGTCAGCCACGCGCTGCGGCACGGCGAAGCCGGGGACGGCCCATCCGGCGTCCCCGTGCACGGCGGCGACGAAATTGCCGACATGGCGCGCGCCGTCGAGCAGTTCCTCGAAGACCGGCGCCAGCGCAGGCAGGCCGAGGACGCATTGAAGGCGCTCAACGCCGAACTCGAGGCGCGCGTCGCGCAGCGCACGGCCGAGCTCAGCACCGCGCTCGACGGCCTGACGGCCGAGATCGCCGAACGACAGCGTGCCGAAGCGGCCGCGCGAGCCAGCGAGCATTTCCTGGACAGCATCGTCGAGAACATCCCGGACATGATCTTCGTGAAGGATGCGGCGACGCTGCACTACGTGCGCTTCAACAAGGCCGGAGAGCAGCTGCTCGGTTATCAGCGCGAGGAACTCATCGGCAAGTCCGATCGCGAGCTGTTTCCGCCCGACGAGGCCGCTTTCTTCGTACTGAAGGATCGTGCCGTGTTCGAATCGCGCCAGATGGTCGACGTGCCGGAGGAGACGGTTCATACGCGTCACGGGCCGCGACTCGTGCACACGATGAAGATGCCGATCCTCGACGTGCGCGGCGAACCGCGCTTCCTGCTCGGCATCTCGCGCGACATCACGGATCACAAGCATGCCGAAGAGGAACTGCGGCGCTATCGCGAGCACCTCGAAGACATGATCCGCGAACGGACGGCCGAACTGGCCGTCGCCAAAGAGCATGCCGACGCGGCCAACCGCGCCAAGAGCGACTTTCTCGCGCACATGAGCCACGAGTTGCGCACGCCGTTGAACGGGATTCTGGGCTACGCGCAGATCCTCAAGTGCGACAAGGGCCTCGATCAGCGCCAGACCGACGGGATCATGGTGATCCAGCGCAGCGGCGAACACCTGCTCGCGATCATCAATGACATCCTGGACATGGCCAAAATCGAGGCCGGCAAAGTGGAGCTCCACCTCTCCGACATTGCGCTCGACCGCTTCATCGACTTCCTTGCCGATACGATCCGGGTGAAGGCATTGGAAAAGGGCTTGGCCTTCGCTTGCGAGATGGCGCCCGATCTGCCCGTCGGCGTGCGGGTCGACGAACAACGGCTGCGCCAGGTGCTGCTCAATCTGCTCTCCAATGCGATCAAATTCACCGAGGAAGGCAGCGTGCATCTGCGCGTCGGTTTCCTGCCGCCCGGGCGGCTGCGCTTCGACGTGCGGGACACCGGCATCGGCATCGAAGAGACGCGCCTGGAGACGATCTTCCAGCCTTTCGAGCAAGCGAGCGACATGCGGCACCGGTTCGGCGGGACGGGGCTGGGCCTCGCCATCAGCCGGCAGCTCGTGCGCTTGATGGGCGGCGAGATCCGCGTCGAGAGCCGCCGCGGCGCCGGCAGCCTCTTCTGGTTCGAGCTCGAGGTTCCGGTGGTGGCGCCTCCGCCGATTGTCGCTCCGCCCGAATGGACGGTCAGCGGCTACAAGGGGCCGCGCAAGACCATCCTGGTCGTGGACGACGTGGCGGAGAACCGTGCCGTGGCGGTCGATATGCTCGGCCCCCTCGGCTTCCTGATGGCTCAGGCCAGCAACGGGCTGGAAGCCTTGGAGAAGGTCAAAGCGCTGCGGCCGGCGCTCGTCCTGATGGATGTCGTCATGCCCTGCATGGACGGGATCGAAGCCACGCGCCGCCTGCGCGACATGCCGCAGTTTCGGGATCTGGCCATTATTGCCGTCTCTGCCGGCGCCTCGGGGAGCGATGCGGCGAAAAGCCTGGCGGCCGGCGCCGACGCCTTTCTGACCAAGCCGATCGACCTCAGCGGATTGTTGTCGCACATCGCGCGGCTTCTGAATATCGAGTGGTCTGACGAAACCGCTGACGCGCAAGCCGTGGAAATGGACTCCGCGGCTGCGCCCGCCGCCGACCTTTTCACCGGGACCTTGATCGCGCCGCCGCCGGATGAGATCGAAGCGCTGCACCACCTGGCGCGGCTCGGCGACATGCGCGCCATTCTCCAACACGCCGCGCGCCTGTCCGAACTCGATGAGCGCTATCGTCCTTTCGCCGACCATCTTTGCCAGCTGGCGAAGGATTACCGGTCCAAGGCGATCCTCAGCTTTGTGAAGCGATATTTGGCTGTGGTTCGATGAACTCGCGAGCTAGCTTGCGCGCGGCGTTTGCGAACATCACGCGGTCGCGATGGGCGGGACGGGATTGTTGTGCAACTTTGAATTCCCGGCGGGTGCTGGGGTTGTGGCGTTTTGCTTGGGTTTGTCGTGCAACTTTGAATTCGCGCCGTTCCGTATAGTCCGTCCCTCCCCGGGACCGGGGTCACTAATGAGATGGTCAGCCTGACCGAAGCAGCCCGATCGGCTTACGCTGATCGGGCTGCTTCCTTTTCGGGAGATCGTCATGGACCCCATCTCGTTGATCGGAATCGATCTTGGCAAGCATTGCTTCCACCTGCACGCGCAGTCGGCCTCGGGCCGCATGGTGTGGCGCAAGAAGCTCACGCGCAGCCAGATGTTCACCCTGCTTGGCAATGTTCCGAGCTGTACGGTGGTCATGGAAGCGTGTGCGGGTGCGCACTGGGTGGCGCGGCAGGTCGAGGCACTGGGCCATCAGGCCAAGCTGATCTCCCCGCAGTTCGTCAAACCATTCCTGCAGAGCAACAAGAACGATTTCGCCGATGCGCAGGCGATCTGCGAGGCGGCCTCGCGCCCGAGCATGCGCTTCGTCAGTGCGCGCAACGAGGCGCAGCAAACCCTCTCGGCCTTGCACCGCGTGCGCGAGGGGCTGGTGCGCGATCGCACCGGCACGGTCAATCAGATTCATGCCTTTTTGCTGGAATTCGGCGTGAGTTTGCCCACAGGGATGGCCGTCATTCGCCGGCTGCCGGCCGTGCTGGGCGCGCATGATCTGCCGCCGCGGCTGATCGCGCTGCTCGAGCGTCTGCAGGCGCATTTCAAGTACCTCGATGCACAAATTGGCGAGATCGAGGGCGATCTGATGCGGCAACTGCGGGAGGATGAGCGCAGCCAGCGTTTGCTGGAGATTCCGGGCATCGGGCCGATCACGGCCAGCGTGCTGGCGAGCGAATTGGGCGACGCGCGGCAGTTCGCGTCGGCCCGGCAGTTCGCGGCGTCCGTCGGGCTGGTGCCGCGCCAATACAGCACGGGCGGCAAGCCGACGCTGCTGGGGATCAGCAAGCGCGGCGACAAGAATTTAAGGCGGCTGTTGGTGCAATGCGCGAAGGCCATCATGCAGCACATCGAGCGGCGCACCGATCGCTTGGGCGCCTGGGTGCGCGGCCTGTTGAGCCGACGGCATGCGAACGTGGTGGCGTGCGCGCTGGCGAACAAGTTGGCGAGGATCGCCTGGGCCATCCTCGCCAGAGGCACGCACTACCAAGGTGCTCAGGCTGTAGCCGCAGCCTGACACTCTGCGCCGCTTGCGTTAGCTTTTACCCTAGTCACTTCCTGGTTTTGCGACGCGAGATACGTGAAGACATAAACGGCTCAACGGCCGGGCAAGCAACCTGAAAGACAAAACAGCGTTCCCATGCTGAGTCACTTTTGAGGTTTGCCCGGTGCGGCTCTCATCATGGGGCGGAAACCTGTTTCCACAGCGACCCCGGATAGATTTGCGCACGTCCAATTTACGTCAACACCACCTCGCTTGCAAAAGTCAGGCTGACCATAGATTTGTCCTTGCCAAAAGTAACCAAAAGCGCGTCCTCGCCGGACGGCTCGCCCGGAGGCACTCAACCCTGTTAGTTCCGATATCCCGAGCGCTACCGTGGGAAACCGTTATTGCTCGCCTTTAGTCCCGTTTGCATGCGGCACAGTATTTCGTCCGTTCGCGTCAAATCAGCGATGCAGGTCAGGAAAGACCTGAAAGTGCTTGTCTTGCGGTGGGCCCATGCACTTGGGCTCCCTTCCCATCGTAGGCAACGTGGGGCGCGTCCAAACCGGTAGCGTCGATTTATTTCGTATCGGCGCCATTCCGTGCCGCGTACTGATATGACTCCCGCTGTCAATCGGGATCGGTTTTCCAGTTTTCAACTGCATGTTGTCCGAATTTCCTGAGGGCGGCGTAGCAGTAAGTCTCGACGGTGGATCACGCTGATATCCGCGGGTTGGCTACCGCATTACAGATGTCCGCCCAATAAGCCTACCGCTATCTAACGCCGCAAGTCGGATGCAATCCGTTGCGTAGTACGCTCGCGGGTTACTCAGGTGCCGGGCTACGCCGCCCTCAGGAAACACCTTCTCAAGTGGCCAGGGTAATTCAAGCGTCGCGCAGGCGTTGCGTCACGCCATGCGCACCTCGGGCCGCGCGGCGAGCGACATCGCGAGCCGGCTGATGTCCCAGATGAAGCCGCTCAGTTCCCGGGCGAGCGCGACGACCGCAATGTTCTTTGGCTTGCCACGTGCGACAAGCTTGCGATAACGCCCACACAGGCGCACCTGCGCATCCCAGGCACGATCAACGATGGGTTTGGGGATGCCCTCGTGGCGACGCTGAATCTCCGGACTCACACGGGCCGGATGCTGGTAGCTCCCAAGCGGCTTCGACAAGCAGCTTTCTCGCATAGCTGTTGCCGTTCTTGGTGATACTGCCTTGACGGCGCTTCTCGCCCGACGAATGCTCGCATGGCGTCACCCCCAGCCAAGCCATCAACTGGCGTGGCTGGGCAAAGCGCGATAGATCGCCCAGTTCGGCAAGCAGGCCCACCGCCGTAGTGAACTGCACGCCGCGCATGGCCTGCAGGCACAGCACCGCTGGATAAAAGCGCCAGTCGACGGCCGCCTCGCGCAACGCGGTCTCCAACCGTTCGCATTGCGCGAGACGATCCTCGATCGTGCGCCGATGTTCCTCGAACGCCAGTTGCTGCCAGGCGCTGTCGAACGCAAATGTGCTCAGCCAGCGCCGGTGCGCAGGTCCCCAGTCGGCTCGGCCGGCATAACGCACATCGTGCGAGAGTAGAAAGCCCTTCAGGCGTTGCCGTGCACGTTTCAGATCGTCCTTGGCGCTGGCCCACGCGCGGGCCAGATCGCGAAATGCTTCGTCTTCGACGCTGGGCACATAGACCGCTGACAGGTCGCCGGCACGCAGTGCCCGCACCAATTTGATCGCATCGCGCCGATCGGTCTTCACGCGCTCTCCCGGCTTCCTGGGAATCAAGGACGGAGCGCACACCATGCAGTCGAACCCCTTCTGCGCGAGCTGGCGGTAAAGCGCGTAGCCGCACGGCCCCGCTTCGTAGACGATGCCGATGCGCCGCGCCTTCGACTGCAGGCGCTTGCACAGGCGATCGATATCCGTCTTGGTCGTACCGATCTTGCTAAGCAGTTCGACCTCGCCCGCGCCAAGCGCATAGGCGACCGTGATCGAATCCTTATGGACATCAAGACCGACGTACAGAGTGCTATCGTGTTCCATGCTGGCCTCCGCGGTGGACATCGCCGGGTGTGGCCCTGTCCACACCGTGCGGCTCTGGCAGCGATGCTAACCCGCGTTTGATGCCTCGCGGCGGGCCAGCCTCTACCTCACGGGAGTCATACTGACTAACCGGACGCGCGGCGAGCAATAACGGTTTCCCACGGTTGACCTTGGAACGCCGGTACTAACAGGGTTGAGTGCCTCCGGGCAAGGCCGTCCGCCCAGGACGCGCTTTTGGTTACTTTTGGCAAGGACAAAAGTAACCCCGGTCCCGGGGAGGGACGGACTATACGGAACGGCGCGAAATCAAAGTTGCACGACAACGACAACACCCCCACCCCCAGTTCCGTCAAGTTGGCGCTTCAGCGCTTATTAATTGGACCCTTCGCCGCTCTCCATGGCGAACCATGGCTACATCGCGCCCGGCTCGACGAACTCGCGAGCGAGCTTGCGAGCCGCATTCGCGAACATCAGGATATCGACACCTGTCGCGACAAACGTGCAGCCAAGCTCGAGGTAATGCCTCGCGAGCGCCGCATCGGACGTCAACGTGCCGGCTGCCTTGCCCGACGCAACGATCGTGCGGATCGCCGCATCGATCGCCTGCTGCACGTCCGGATGCCCCGCTATGCCGCGATAGCCCATCGAGGCCGCGAGGTCCGCAGGACCGATGAACACCCCGTCGACGCCGTCCACCTCGCAGATCGCTGGCAGATTCTCGAGCGCGGTCTTGGTCTCCGCCTGCACCAGCACGCACGCTTCGTCATCGGCGACATCGAGGTAATCGCCGCGAGCGCTCCAGCGCGACGCCCGGCCCACCGCGCTGCCCACGCCGCGCATGCCATGCGGCGGATAGCGCACGGCGGCCACGACTGCGCGCGCCTCTTCCGCCGTATCGATCATCGGCACGAGCAAATTGCGCGCGCCGATATCGAGCAGGCGCTTGATCAGCGACGGATCGCCGTTGGCCGGCCGCACCACCGCTTCCGCCCGGTACGGCGCCACCGCCTGTAGTTGCGCGAGGATGCTGCGCAGGTCGTTCGGCGCGTGTTCGCTATCGATCAGCAGCCAATCGAATCCAGCCGTCGCGCTGACTTCCGACAGATACGCATCCGCCATCGACAGCCAGAAACCGATCTGACGCCGCTTGGCCTTGAGCGCGGCTTTGAAGGGATTAAGCGCTGACATCTGCGTTTCGCTGGACATGTCGTTCATCTCGCTCCACAGGTTGGTGATCGAATCGGATCGGCTCCACTTTGCCGAGCAGGAACAGATAGTTCAGGATCGCGAGCCCGATCAGCGCCGACGAAAACACCAGCGCCGGAATGAACGAGCCGGTCGCGCCGACGATCGCACCGGTCACGATCGGCCCGATCACACCGCCGATGTTGGATACCGTATTTTGTATACCAGCCACCATCGACACCGCGTTGCGCGGCGCCACGTCGGCGGGCAGCGCCCACACTTGCGAAGCTGCGACCGTCGTGCCCGACTTCGCGATCGTGAGCAGCACGACCGCCATCACGGCGGACTGCGCGAACGCCGCGAGTCCGATGCTCGACGCCATCACGAGCCCGATCACGAGGAATAGCTTGCGCGTCGCGGTGAGCGAAAGCTTGCCGGAGCTGTAGACGCGATCGGACGCCCAGCCCGCGAAAATCTCGACGACGATCGACGCCAGCAGCGGCAGCGACGCCATGAAGCCCATCTCCATCATCGAGAGGCCGCGCGCCTTGATCAGATACGTCGGCAGCCACGTGATGAAGAAATACGAGTTGTAGTTGATCATGAAGAAGCCGATGCACATCGCCCAGATGTTGCGATGCGCGAGCAGCTTGCGCCATGGCGGCGCAGCCGCGTCTTCGTCGGCGTGCCGTGCGCCTTGTCCTTCGCGGATGTGCGCGAGTTCGGCCGCGTTCACACGTTTATGGGCGGCGGGCGAATCGGTAAACGTGAACTGCCAGACGACGAACCAGCCGATGCCGAGCAAGCCGGTGATCGCGAATGTGATCCGCCAGTCGAACAGCGCGAGCAGAAAGGCGATCAGCGGCATCGCGACGGCGCCGCCGAGCTTCGAGCCGCTGTCGAAGATGCCTGCTACCGTCGCGCGTTCCTGGCGCGGAAACCACTTCGAGGCGATGCCCGCGTTGCTCGGGTAGGCACCCGCCTCACCCGCGCCTAGTGCGACGCGCAACGCGACAATCGACTTGAAGCCGGTTGCGAACCCCGTCACGGCTGTCGCGGCCGACCACCAGAACACCGAAAAGCCGAGCACCGTCTTCTGCCCCAAGCGGTCGGCCAGCATGCCGGCAGGCAATTGCAGCAGCGCGTACGACCAGAAGAACGCGGACATCACGATGCCCATTTCCATCGCGCCCAAGCCGAACTCCGACTGGATATGGGGCGCCGCCGCCGCAAGCACGGTGCGGTCGATGTAGTTGATCGCGATCGCCGCCCACATCAGGCCAGCCACCACCCAGCGCACCTTCGAGCGCGGCTGTTGCGGGTCATCCTGCATGTCTTGTCTCCATCCAGTGTCTTGCCCTTCAATGACACACCGCGCGACGCTTCGAGGCGTCTGTTCACGGTGTGTTAGCGCAGTGGCACAAACTTCAACTCACGATGCCCATGTGCCACGGCACGAACTCGTGATCTCCCAGGCCCAGCAATTCGCTCTTGGTGCGCTCGCCCGAGGCGGCGCGCAGAATGTGTTCGAAGATGTCCTGCCCCATCTCGTCGATCGATCGCTCGCCGTCGACGACGAGCCCGCAATTGATGTCCATGTCCTCTGCGAGACGATTGAACATCGGCGTGTTGGTCGCGAGCTTGAGCGTCGGCGCGGGCTTCGAGCCGAACATCGAGCCGCGGCCCGTCGTGAAGCAGATGAGGTTCGCGCCGCTCGCGATCTGCCCCGTGACGGCGACGGGGTCATAGCCCGGCGAATCCATGAACACGAAGCCCGCGCGGTCGATCGGCTCGGCGTATTCGTACACCGCCTGCAGCGGCGTGGTGCCGCCCTTCATCGCCGAGCCAAGCGACTTCTCGAAGATGTTCGCGAGACCGCCCTGCTGATTGCCGGGCCCGACCACGCCGTTGAACTGGCCGTTGTGGCCGCGCGTATAGCGCTCCCACCACGCGAGCCGGTCGAGCAGCTTCTGGCCGACCTCGGGCGTCACGGCGCGGCGCGTGAGCATGTATTCGACCCCGTGGATCTCCGGCGTCTCGGAAAGGATCGCCGTGCCGCCATGGCGCACGAGCAAATCCATGGCCGCGCCGAGCGCGGGATTCGCGCTAATGCCGGAGAACCCGTCCGACCCGCCGCATTCGAGCCCGATCTTCAGATGGCTCGCGCTCACCGGACGCCGCACGATGTCGTTCGCGGCAGGCAGCATCTGCTGGATCGCGGCGATGCCCGCCTCGATCGTCGCGCGGGTGCCGCCCGTGTCCTGCATCACGAGCGCGTGCAGCGCCTTATCTGTGTGCAGCCCCTGTGATTCGAGCAGGCCGGCCACTTGGTTGCGCTCGCAACCCAGTCCGACCACGAGCACGCCCGCCAGATTCGGATGACGCGCATAGCCCGCCAGCGTGCGCCGCAGCACATCGAAGTGCTCGCTCGGCGACGACATCCCGCAGCCGCTCGTCTGCGCGAACGCAACCACGCCGTCGACGTTTGGATACGCGGCTAAACGTTCCGGCGTGAACCACGCGGCGATGTGCTTGATGACCGTGGCCGAGCAATTGACCGAAGCGAGAATGCCGATGAAATTGCGCGTCGCAACGCGCCCGTCCGGACGCACGATGCCTTGGAATGTCGCGCGCTCTGATTCGGGAAGGTAGTCGACGGGACGCACATCGAGACCAAATCCCGGATCGCGCTCGAAATCGATCAGCTCGATGTTGTGCGCATGAACGTGCTCGCCGGCTTCGATATCGCGCGCCGCCCGGCCGATGATCGCGTTGTACTTGCGGATCGGCTCGCCGCGGACGATGCGCCGGGCCGCCACCTTGTGGCCGGCCGCGATCTGCGCACGCAACCGCACCACCGTTTCGCCGACGCGCACCTGCTGACCGATTGCAAGCGCCTCGCGCGCGATCAGCACGTTGTCCGCGTCATTGAGCCTGAGCAGCGCGCCGGTGAAATTCGTGTTGGCCTGCAGCATGCGGTCGAATCCTCTATGGCCGCGCGCGATGACGCGCTGCCGTCTCCTTTCGATTGTGGGCTGTTACCGGTTTATGTAACCGGTAACATTCGATGCCATGCTATTACGCTTTGGGGAGAATTGCCAGTGGGTTTTTTGGGGAGGTATCGGGAGGCGGTCGAGGGCATAGTGCCCCGTTTGCGTGGACAGAAGCAATGATATACGATATGTATATCACGCAATGGAGGAGGCTATGAGCCGAGTTTTGGTCGACATCCCCGATACGCAGCTCGAAGCGCTCGCGGCAATCGTGGAGGAAGAGCAACGCCCTCGCGCCGCGCTCATTCGCGACGCGATCGAGGCCTATATAGCGGATCACAAGCGCTTGCGCGGCGCCGACGTCTTCGGCCTGTGGAAGAGCAAGAAAATCGACGGCCTCGAATACCAACAGGCGTTGCGCTCGGAATGGTAAAAGCCCTTTTTGACACGAACATCCTGATCGATTATCTCGGCGGCATCGGCGCGGCCCAGAAAGAGCTGTCGCGCTATGAGTCTCGAGCAATCAGCACGATCACGTGGATGGAAGTTCTGGTTGGCGCCACAGCGAAGGAAGAGAGGGCGATCCGCTTATGGCTGAACTCGTTTGACGTCATCGCCTTGGACAGCGCGATCGCGAATCGCGCTGTCGCGATTCGCAAAGAGAAAAGGATTCGCCTGCCCGACGCGATTGTCTGGGCCTCCGCGCAAGTGAATTCGCTGTTGCTCGTTTCGCGCAATACGAAGGATTTTCCGGCGGATGAGCCGGGTGTGCGTGTGCCCTACAACGTTTAAGCGCCGTGACCAAGACCCCGACGCCCCCCCTTCCGCAAGCGCCGCGCCCCACCGTCGCGCGCCGAGCCCGCAAAAGCACGGGACGCGTGACCTTGAGCGACCTTGCCGAGCTGATCGGCGTGACGAAGGTGACGGTCTCACGGGCGCTGAATACGCCCGAGCTGGTGTCGAGCGAGACGCTCGAACGCGTGCGCGCGGCCGTGCAGCAGACCGGCTACACGCCCGATCTGATCGCGGGGTCGCTCGCGTCGAATCGCAGCCGCCTGATCGTCGCGCTGATTCCGGCCATCGCGGGCAGCGTGTTTCAGGAAACCGTCGCCGCGCTGACCGCCGAGCTCGCTGCGGCCGGCTATCAGCTCCTGCTCGGCCAGAGCGGCTATGACGAATCGCGCGAGGACGCCCTGCTCGATGCGATCGTCGGCAGACGCCCGGCCGGCATTGTTCTGACCGGCGTCGTCCATTCCGAGCACGCGAAGCAAAAGCTGAAGGCGTCAGGCATTCCCGTCGTCGAAACGTGGGACATCACGCGCGCACCGCTCGACATGCTCGTCGGCTTCTCGCATCAGAAAGTGGGCGAAGCGGCGGCGCGCTATCTGCGCGAGCGCGGCGCGCGGCGTCCGGCGATCGTGACGCCGGGCGACCATCGCGCGCAAGTGCGGGCGCAGGCGTTCGTCAAGGCGTTCGACACCGCGCGGGACATTCCCGTCGTATCCGTCGAATCGCCCGCCAACCTCGGGGACGGCCGGCGCGCGTTGAGACGCCTTCTCGACGCGCACCCCGACATCGACGCCGTGTACTGCGGCGCCGACATCATGGCGCTCGGCGTGCTGATGGAAGCACGGCACCGGGGCTTGTCGATCCCGGGGCAGTTGAAGGTGATCGGCTACGGCGACCAGAACTTCGCCGTCGACACCGATCCGCCGCTCACCACGATCCGTATCGACGGCACTCGGATCGGCAAGCTGGCCGCGTCGATGCTCGTCGAAAAGATCGAGACGGGGGCAGGAAAACAACGCAAGGTCGATGTCGGCTTTACGCTGGTCGAGCGGGAGACGGCTTGAAAGGTCAGACCGTTGCCGCTGCGCAACTGGATCAGAGGTCATACACAAGACGTGACGAACGCTACTTACGGGCTTGCGGCAGCGCAGCAAGCACACGGCACCGAGTCACCGCACCCAAGTTCACCTGCCATTCGCACACAAGCGACCTATTCTGGAAGATCACACTGGCTCGTTTTTCAATGCGATATCTGACAGGAGGTGTGCCATGTCAATGTCTGCAATCCTCGAGGACTGCCTGCGCAACAAGGGCTCCCGATACGAAATCGTGCATCACCCGTATAGCCACTCCAGCATGGAAACCGCCGCGGCGGCCCACATTCCGGGCGACCGCCTCGCAAAGACCGTGCTCTTCGAAGACGAGCACGGCTACATCGCCGCCGTGCTGCCGTCGACCTATGCCGTGAAGCTGTCCGAGTTGTGGTCGAAAACGGGACGGCGTCTCACACTCGCGAGGGAAGTCGATCTGCGCGAGCTGTTCAAGGACTGTGAATACGGCGCGCTGCCGCCCGTGTGCACGGCCTACGGCATGACAACCTACCTCGATGAAAGCCTGGCCAGCCAGCCGGACGTTTACTTCGAGGCCGGCGATCACGAAGAGCTGGTTCACATGGAATCGGATCAGTTTCTGGCGCTGATGGACCGTGCGGAGCGCGCCCGTTTCGGACGGCGGATGCAGGGAAGGACGATTTGAAGCGCGAAAAAGCGGCTGGTCTCGCAACCAGCCGCTTATTTTTTCTTCCACTCGTGTCGATCACGTAGCGGGCCGTGCGTGTCCATCGTCCCCCATCGCACGCGCTTCGTCATATTCCCGCGAGATGTCCTGATTGGTGTGATCGCCCATCAGCGAAGCCGAGATCAGACTGAGCGCCGCGCACGCCAGCACATAGCACGCGACGGCATAGCCCGATTGGTAGTAGGCAAAGAGCGCGGTCGCAATGAGCGGCGCGGGACCGCCCGCAATGACCGATGCCAACTGGTAGCCCAGCGATGCTCCGCTATAACGCATCCTCCCCGTGAAAGACTCCGCAATAAAAGCCGCTTGCGGGCCGTACAACATGGCATGCGGCACCAGCGAAAGCATGATGGCCACGAAGATCCAGAGCGAACTCTTGGTGTCGACCATGCCGAAATAGATGAAGCCGAATATGCCGGCGCAGACGGCGCCGATCAGATACATCTTGCGCCGCCCAATCAGATCGGACACGTGGCCAAAGAGCGGGATCGTGAAGAACTCCAGCACGGCAGCGGCCAACACGGCCGTCAACAACAAGTCGCGTGTCGCGCCCAGGTTCCGGACGCCATAGGTGAAGACGAAGGCCGTGTAAATATAGAAAGGCGCCTGCTCGGCCATGCGGGCAAAGGCGGAGAGAACGATGTCCTTCGGCTGGCGGCGTATCACCTCGAGGATCGGCGTCTTCTCGATCTTGTGCTCGGCGAGGAGCCGCGCAAAGATCGGCGTTTCGAGAATGTTCAAGCGAATATAAAGACCGATCGCGACCAGCACGATGCTCAGGAAGAACGGCACTCTCCAGCCCCACGTCGCGAAACCGCTGCCGGAAATCTGGCTCATCGCCAGCACTGCCAAGTTAGCGAGGAACAGTCCCGCCGGCACCCCGAACTGCGGCCAGGAGGCAACGAAGCCGCGATGCCCGTTCGTGCGCGCCCACTCCATCGACATCAAGACCGAGCCGCCCCATTCACCGCCCACGCCTACGCCTTGTATGAAGCGCAGCACCGTGAGGATCACAGCGCCCCAGATGCCGATTGTCGCGTAGGTTGGGACGAAGGCCACGGCAAACGTGGCGATACCCATCAGCAGCAGCGTCACGATCAGCGTGGCTTTGCGCCCGATGCGATCGCCGTAGTGGCCGAAAATGGCCGCGCCGACCGGTCTCGCAACAAAGCCGACGGCATAGATCAGGAAAGCCTGCAATGTGCCGACAAGCGGATTCGATTCAGGAAAATACAGCTTCGCGAAGATCAGCCCAGTCACGATGCTGTAGAGAAAGAAGTCGTACCATTCGATCGTAGTACCAATCGTACTGGCGACGACTGCGCGGCGTAGTTGGCGCCGGGATTCCTCTTCGGAGAGGGGCGCTTCCCCCGGTGATATAGCAGCCATTTGACATCCCCTCCTGCAAAAAAGGGACATCAAAAATAGACATTTTGTAGTCCGACAGGTTCCTTCTATTTAAAGTCTTCCTTTAGATCATCATCACACCGACCGATCAAAAAACATAGAAATGAAATGAGGCAAGTAAATTTTGCGCCGGGTTATCGCTATATGATCAGTATGACTTAGCATATTTTTCACAAACCCGACAACGGTATCAGCTTGATCGCGGCATCGCTCGCTGAGTCGATGCTCATCGAGAAAATCGAAACGGCGGCTGGGATGCTGCGTAAGGTCGATGTCAGCCTCAGGTGATCGAGCGGGAGCCGGCATGAGTGTCATCGGAAAACATCATCGGGTCCTTGGGCTGGCTGCCGCGTTTACCTATGATGAATCCACACGACGGGGACCGCCGCATTTAGGCCGCCAAATGGCAAGCCGTCATGTCCGCCGGACGGGCGAGAGGACGAAAAAGCCATGGCCGACTATCAATTGACTGTGCAGCTTCCCCCGAAGCGCACGGGAAAAACGCCCGATTGCGACAGTTGGACTTTCCATCACATCCTGCCGTGGAAGTATTACTACTGCCTTGCCGCTGTGCTCGGCTATTACTACGCGGGCTCGTTGAATTCCTTCGTGCGCAGCAGTCCCCTATACAACACGCCACAAGCGCTTGCCGAATTGCCGAACACCGTGACGGCTTTGGGCAGCATCGTGACTTGCGATAGCGACATCGTCCATAGCGCAGGCAAATCGATGATGTCCTTCGTGGAGGTGAAAAACGTCATCGACAAACTAGCTCGAACCGCAGACAGCGTGACGGAACGCATCACCAACGCAACCAGCAAGGAGACGCTTCATGCCGCGCTCGTCTCATGCACGAGCCCTGTATTCGGCGGCTTTCCGGGCATGTCCGGGGATCAGCGCTCCGACGACCCGAAAGATGCGAACAGCAAAATGGAACCCACCAAGCCCTTCAACGGCGACCCGGCATGGTGGACGGCCGTGACGTCTGTCGGCCATGCGCTGCAGGCGGCGAGCTATTGGGCAAAGCCGTCGGATCGCAATGGGTGCAAGGATCTCGATTCCGCCGGGTACGGCGACAAGGTCAAGTTCAAGCTCAGCAATGAAAGCCTCGATGTGATCCTCGCCCATCTCCGCTCGGTCACGACGCCCACCCACAATAATCAAGTCCTCGCCTTCGACGAAAAGTCGTGGCTGGTGCAAATTCCGAACGGAACATGGGGCATGACGGTGTCAAAAAACGAGTTCCTTTACGGTGCCGGCGCGGCAGTGGTGCCCACCGACTCGTACAAATTCAAGGTGTCGAGCGTAGACGCGCATGCGGGAAAGACGAAACTCCTCGAAATGACCCGCTGCCCCGGCCTGGAAAACGAAAAGAACATCCTCAAGCCGACCTCGGCTTCCGCAAAGATCATCACTAGCCAGACTTGATGCTCAAATAGCTGACTGCGTCGATTCCTGGCGGCACCACGCGACGCCACTGGCAGCCCTCATTTCGTCTTCTCGGCCCCCGGCAGCAAGCCCAATACCGTCCACAGCTTCTGCCCGTCCGCTTCGCTCGACATCAGTTCCCGCAGCAGGACAGGCAGCGGCTTACCGCCCCACTCCAGCGCCCGCTGGATCATGTACGGCACCGGGCTATGCGGCTCGTAGCGCATCAGGTAATCCGCGATCGTCGCCAATTGGCGGTAAGCGTCTTCTCGGCTTTGAGGCATGCCCGGCACGCCCGCTGCCGCGCTGGACTGCTGTTGCCCCGGCGCGGCGGCCGTGCGCTCGGCGTCGCTCGCCGGCACGGCGCGCGGCGGCTCTGAATTCGGATGCATGGCGAGACACTCCGTCAAGACAAGTCCTGCTTGAGTCATCGTTTCGAGCAGCGTCGAAAAGCTCGGCGCTTCGTTGCCGAGGCGCGGCGTGCACCATGCATCCAGCAGCTCGATCAAGAGACGCGCAGTCGAAAGCGATTCATGCGCGTGCCGCAGCGCCACCGGCGACGCCGCGCGCGCCGCTTCCTGCAGCACGGTCACGGTACGCGTGGCCGCTTCGCGCTGCGCAGGCGGCACGTTCTGGCGCGAGCTCGCGGCCAGTTGCGCGCGTTGCGCAGCCTGCCACTGCGCAAGCGTGCCGCGCAGGCCGTCGCGGCCTTCGAACAGTTCGATTTGCACCGACAGCAAATCTGCGTACGCCGTAACGAGCCAGGCGAGCGGCGCCGCGCGGAAACCGGCGTCGCCGTCGCGCGGCAGCGGATGCACGCCATCCCAGAAGCGCTCGCACAATCCCGCGATCAATTCGAAGCAGCGCGGCAGCGCCGGCACGCCGTAGCGCTGCAGCCAGGCCTCGCCGAGCCACGCCGCGATCGTCAGGTCCTTGCTGCGATTCCTTAGGATGTCGACACAATGCGTTTCCACCGCCTGCCAGTCGGCCACTTTCAGCTCGGTCTGCCAGACGCCCGCAGGCAGACTCGGATCGTCGGCGCGACGCGCCGCGCGGATCGCATCGAATGCGGGATCGTGCAGCAGCGACGGGCCGCACGGCTCAACGCCCGGCAGCGGCTGCAGCAGCGCGGCTAGTTCGAGTTCCGGCATCATCCGCGGCCCGCCTCCGAGAAGCCCGCGGCCGGCGGGTAGCCGAGCGTCGTCGTCCCTGGTACGCCGTAGCCGGGTGCGGCAACCGGCAAGTCGGGAATCGCCTGAGGCGCCTTCGCCGCGTTGATGAAGCCGACGCGCAGATACATTCGCGCCGTCTGTATCGCGCCGTTGCGGTCACGCACCGGCACCGTAAACAGCAGCCGAGGCGACTGCCCCGCGATCGCGGCGCCCGCGTCCGCCGGCATCTGATGCAGCCGCGCAATGCGCAGGAAAGCCCACGCGTCGGCGGCGCTCCAGGTCGCGACGCCGTTTGCGCCCGTGAGCGTCGGTTGCGCGGCGTCGAACATCGGCTGCCACGGCGCGTCCTTCGCCCAGCGCAAGCTGATCGACACCGGCAGCCCCGGCTTCCAGCGCACGGGCGGCTCGCCCGAGGACGGGTAAGTCAGCGTGTCGCTGCCGCTCGCGAGCTTCCATTCGATGACTTGATCCGCGCCCACCTCGTCGACGCGATCGACGCGCCATTCGACGCTGAGCTCCATGCCTTGCAGCGAGCCGTCCGCGCCGCGCGCGAGGAGCGCGTCGAGCCACGGCTTGGCGGCAGCGAGCTGCGCGATGAAGCGCGCCTCATCGGGACGCCCGCGCCCGACCGCCGCTGCCGCCGCGAGTCCGCGCTGCGCATCGGCGAGATGGGCGTCGAGCAGCGCGACGAACGCCGCGGTCTGGCGCACGTCGGCGGCCGGCGCGTTCGCATCGGCGGCAAAGGGGAAGCGTCCGGCCAGATAGCGCGCGAAGAAGTTCCGGATCTGCTCGTAGGCCTCCATGCCGGTGCCCATCTGCAGCCTGAAACACTGCTCGCGCGCCGACGACACGAGCCGCACACCCGCGCTCGCCACGATATCGCCGGCCGCCGGCACGTCGATCTGCTCGAGCGTCGCGCTGCAGTTGTTGAGATCGAGCTTGTCGAGCTGCTCGGAGATGATCGCGGGCACCGCGATCATCGCGCTCGCGGGGCTCTTGGCTCGGTACTGCGTGAGATCCGCCGACAATGCCCTCCACCGGGCGACCAGCCGCGCGTCGGACGGTTCGAGCGGCGGCTTTTGCGCATTCAGCCAATCGAGCGCGCTCGCGGCGCTGCCCGCGGCCTCGGCCACCGCTGCCGCTTGCGCGGCCAGATACGTTTGCAGCGCCTGCGGCGTGGCGGCGCCGAACGCGCGCAGCGCGCCGCCCGGGCTGCCGTTCCAGCCGGAAAAGTCGCCGCGCACGGGGCGGAACGGCGCGAGCGACTCCAGCTGCGCATCGGACGCGCGCAGGACAGCCAAGGCGGCGTCGCTCACCCGCAGGGCGACAGTCGTCGCGAGATCGTCGCGGCCGAGCGAATCGAAGGCGGCGATCAGATCCAGCGCGCTCTTTTTTAGCGCGTCGAATTGCATCGCGGCGTCCGCGGCCGAGGCGACGTCGCGCTGGGTCGCGGGCGAGGCCGGCGCCGACAGCGCGCCCACCATGCTTTGCACGGCGTCGTTTCCGGCAGCGGCGAGCAAGGGGCCGCGGTAAGCATCGGGAGCTTGCGCAAGCGGCCCGGCAACGTATTGCCGGTACGCGGGCAACACCGCCAGTGCGCGCTGCGCGCTCGCCGCATCGACGCTGCGGATCGCCGCGTTCGCATTGGGCGAGCCGCCGGCAAACGGCTGCGCAAGCAGCGTGCGCAGCGCTTCGCGCAACTGCGGCAAGTCGGCGGCGAGCTGCAGTCCGCTTGCGGGCGTCGCGCTCAACACGCCCGGCAGATTGCCGCTCACCAGCCAGCGCGCGGAGAACGCGTTCTGCTGGGCTTCTTCGTGCGCAAGCACGGCTGCAACAGGCGCGGCGCCGATCAGTTGCAGATGCTGGGCCGTGTCGAACGTCGTCGTGAGGCCCGGCACCAGCTCTTTGCCATGTGCGCTCGCCCAGCCGTGATCGGCGGTGTCGACCTGCGCCGCGAGCGTATCGATGCCGCTCGCAAGTGTGCTCAGCGCGGCGTCCGTCGGTGTCGCGCCCGGCGCGCGCAAGTCCGTCAGCGCCGTCTGGACCAACGCCGCGTTAGCGGTCAGCGTCGAATCCGAATAGACACGATCGAACCACGCATCGAACGATTGCTCGAAGCATAGGCTCGCGCGCTGGCGCGCCGCCACGGCCGGGGCGCTGCTGAACTGCACCAAGCCGTTGTCGACAACAATGTCGCGCACGACGGCATCGAGCGACTCGCGATCGGGCACACGCTCGGGCGCGAGCGTGACGCCCTCGGCCTCGCGCAGCAGTTGCGCCAGCATCGCGAGATCGCCGGTGCCGATCTCCACCAGCTCGTTGTAGCGGGAAATCAGATGCTCGATTTGCGCCGCCTTGGCGACGAGCTGGGTGCCGCCAAGGTACTCCGGCAGATCCTGAGGCTTGGCAGCCGTCTCCTGCGTCGCATCCGCACCGGAGGCGGCGCCTGCCGCGCAAGACAAATCCGCGAACCGTTGCATGAGACGGTCGCGCAGCGGCGCGAAGACGACGCTGCGCAGCATCTGTTCCTGGGTGTCGTCGAGCTCGCTTTCCAGCGTCATATAGGAAAGCGGCATGAACGGCGACGTCAGGCGCCAGCGCGGCACGTTCATCAAGGTCCCCGCCGCCGTGCCGAGCACTTTGGCGGCGGCCGCATCGCTCCGGTCGGACTCGCGGTAGGTGGTCAGCGCGAGCGTCAGCGAATCGTATGCGCCGGCGAGCGTGCGCGCATCGCTGCGCAGGTGCCACCACGAGACGCCCAGCCCCACGCACCAGCACACTGCCAGCGCCGCGGCGGCAATCGTCGCCACCCGGTGCCGCCGCATGCGCAGTGCGAGCACGCGCGGGATCGGCCAGGCGAGGCCCTGACCGCGCAGCACGACGTCGTGCCACAGGCGCGCGGCGAACGCCGGCGCGCTCGCGCGCAGACCCAACACGCCGTTGGCGTCGCCCGGCGGCAGCCGCTCGGGCACCGAGCCGACGCAATGGATGCCGCGCAACAGCGGCGCCGTGCCGTCCGCGCCACCGCGCAGCGCAAGATCGATGCGCTCGCGCAACGGCGTGCGCAACGCATCGATGCGCTGCGGCAGCAGAAACAGGCCCTCGCCGACCCCGCCGTTGAGCGTGCCGAGTTCGGCGATCGTTTCGGTCAGCGCGTTGCGCATCGTCGCGAACGCCTCGCCGATCCACTCGTCCTCGTACGCGCGCTTGGGCGGATAAGGCGAGGCCCAGCCAAGCGGTGCGCCGCCCGCCGCGCCTTGCAAACCGGTGGCGAGCGCATCGAAACCCGGAATCGCATCGCAGCCGCTGATCACGACATAGAGCGGCAGCATCTGGCCGAATTGCCGCTGCAGCGCGAACAGCTTGCGCGACGATTCGAGCGCGACCGCCGACGTTTCGCGCGGCTGACCGTCCTCCGTGACGAGCGCATCGGCCGCGATCACCCACAGGATCGCGTCGAGCGGACGGCCCGGCCGGTTGCGCAGCACCGCGCGCAGCAGCCTGCGCCAGACGCCGAGTTGGCGGTCGGCGGGAGGGGCCGCGAGCATGTCGTTCGGCTCGGCGATCAGCAGTCCTTCCGCGTCGTGCCACACGCGACCGTACCAGCCGGGGTCGCCCGCCGGCGTCATGCGCCAGCTGCGGCACAGCGCATCGATCGCGGCAGGCGACCCGGTCGCGAGAATGCGCGGAATCGAATACGCGTCGGGCACGCCCATCGCCGCGTGGGCGGCGCGCACGGCCGCGCGAAAACTGCGCAACGGCCTGCCGTCCTCGCGCCTGCGCCACCATTGCCAAACGGCGAACGCAACGAGCGCCAACAGAATCAGCGCGATCAGCCCGAGCAGGATCACGACGAGCGTCATGGACGCCCTCCTTCGGACGGGGCCGCCTCAAGCCGGGCCGTCTCGGGTAGCGCTGCCGTACGCATGGCGAGACTGTCCGCGTCGACGGTTCGCAGCGGCACGGACGGCACCAGCGGCATGACGACGCCCGACGCGCTCGAACGGTCCACGCGCGGCGGCGATGGATCGAGGAGCGCGAGCGACCGGAACTGCGTCACAGCGGGCGGCACGGGCGCCGTCGCCAACGACCAGGCCAAGTGCGAAATGCCGAGCAGCACGCACACGCCGATGCCCAGCAGCAGCGCCAGGCGCGCAAGATCGGGAAACATCTGCGTGAGCGCCGCGGCGCGGCCCGGCGCGACGCCCGCGCGTTCGAGCGGCGCGGCGAGCCTGGCCGGTTCGGCATCGCGCTGCATCGCGAACGCAAAGAGCGCGTGCCGCAGCTGATCGTGCCGCAGCGCACCCGCCTCGCCACGCAAGCGCCCTTTGAACCCAAGCATCAGGCACGCGAGATAGACACTGGCCAGATCGCGTTGCGAAGGATCGCGCTGCGCGAGCAGCGCTTCGATCGCGTCGGGCAGGCGCTCGCCCCCCGCGTGCGTGCCGAACACCCGCATCTCCAGCGGCCGCGCTTCCCACGCGGCGCTGCCCGGCCACTCCGAGAACAGCAGCAGCTCGTCGAGCAACACCACGAACGCGTACTGCGCCGCGGCAATGTCCGTCTCGCCCGCGGCGCCCGTCCACGCCATCGCCTCGCGCGCGAGCCGCCGCGCCGCCGCCGAAAGCTGCGCGGCGAGTTCCTCGGCCTGCGCCGCCGGATCGGACAGCTCATCCAAGCGTCGCTCGATGGCGGCGCGCGCCGCCGTCGCGTGCTCGAACGCCGCGACGAAGGCGCGCGTCAGCGGCCCGCGTGCGTCACGATCGTCACCGAGGCCGCTGTCGAAGTCACTCATTGCCGCCACGCTGCGCCCCCGCGGCGCCTTCACCCGCCTCGCCCGCCGGCGTAAAAAGCTGCACCGCCCACGGCGCGACGCCCCGCGCGCCCGCGCGCACGTCGATGTGCAACGGCTCCTGACGATCGAACCACCCATCGTCGAGCACGATGGCGAACATCGCGGTGTCGTCGCCCGCGCTGTAGGCCGCGCGCTCGTCGCGTCCAAGCGGGCGGCGCGCGAGACCTCGCATCCGCTGACGCGCGAGCGTGGGCACGTGCGGGCGCGACGCGATCACAGTCTGCTCGAGCCACGCGGCGGCGTCGTGCTCGCCGGCGTCGGCCGGCATGCGCAGGCCGATCACCAGTTCCGCTTGCGCCGCGCCCGCCTCGAACGGCGGAGCGATCCAGAATCCCCCGCCTTCAGCGGTGAACTGGCGCACCCGGTAACCCTGCCGGATCGTCGCAAGCGCCGCATCGATCCATTCCAGCAGCGGATCGAAAGACGCGAGCAATTCCATATAGTCGAACGGCGCGAACACGGGCACGCCGCGTTCCGGGCGCAGGCTGGCAAGCGCACCCGCCATGCCGGCGAGGATGAAGTACAGCTCGAGCGGGTGCACCGAGCGCGACAGCAGCGCAGCCTCCGCCTCCGGCAAGCGCATCCATAGCGCCGAGAGTTGACGCTCGATTTGCGCGACATCGTCGAGTTCGCCGGCGTGCCGCGCCGCATCGAGGCGGCCCGCGAGAAACACGCACTTTTCGCGCGCGCGCACGGTGGCACGCATCACGCGCTGGCCGAGCAGCGACTCGGGCGCAACGAACGGACACGGCACCACGTACTCCGTGAGCGCCACGCCGCCGCCTTGCTGCCGCAGGCGCATCAACGGCAGCCGGTCGTATTCCTGATTGCCGAGATCGGTCATCAGATGCAGCCGCGGCCGCCATGTCGTCACCGATGCCGGGTCGGCGCCGGCGGCCAGATCGGGGACGTCCACGCTTTCGTGCTGCCGGTAGCGCGAGCCGCGCTGATCGAGCTGGCCGCCGCGATAGAGCGGCGGTACCGCCAGATAGACGGTCACCGTCTGCTCCGGCGTCGTGAACGCCTGGCGCACGTCGATCTGCAGCACCGGATCGTCGGCGGTGTGGCGAATCGGCAGGCCGTCGGAGAGGATCGCGTCCAGCGCAGTGATGCGCACGAGCCCTTCCGCGAGCCCGGCCTCTTCCTGCTCGAGCGCCAGCACGCCCCAGTAGTGCGGCCGCGCCGCCCCGGCCAGCAACGCGGCGTGCCCCGCCGCGTGCAGCGCCTGGGTCTGGAAATGCTGCGGCAAGAGCGGCATGCCTTCGAACCAGCAGATCGGATCGGGAAACAGGGTACGCATCATGTCAGGCGGCTCGCCTCTAGCGGGACATCAATTGAAGGTCTTGGTCGCCGAGCAGAAGCACTGCCTTGGGCGGCCCGCCGTCGAGGCGCACGCGGTGCGCCCCCGGCGTCTGGTAGTCGGCGAACACCAGCACGCCGGCGGCGTGCTCGCCCTTGAACGCGAACTTGGGATCGGTGAGCTGCTGGCCGGGCACGAGCTCATAGGACAGCACCGTGAGATCTCTCGGATAGTCGCGCTGCATCTGATCGCGCTCGGCGAACCATTTCGCCGACGGCAGGCCGAGCAGCGTGTCGAATAGCTGAGGATTGCGTACCAGCACGGCGTCGACGGCGATCGGCGTATCGAGGTTCGCTTGCGCCGTGACGTTGATCGCGAGTGAATCGATCTTGACGCGGGGCAGCGACGCGGAACACCCCGCGATGCACAACACGGCCAGCAGCAGCACCGGCAACAAGCCGTGCAGCAGACCGGGCAGCCGGGAGCCTGCAAGTCGCAACGCGCTGGTCACTTCGCTACCCCCTATCGCTCTGTGTGTGCTTCTCTCGTCTTTTTAGCAATCAATATGTAAGGATTGCGATGTTTTTAAAGCGTACCCCAATCGTCACGTAAATTTAGTTTGAAATTCGTTGACGTCTATCGTAGAGTAATTTTGTCTTATCTTTAAGCGGCCAGGTGAATTTTTCAAGGTTCTCTTTCAAATTCCTTTGGCGTCGGCATTCCCGCAACATAGGCATGCTGACCGATTCGAACGGAAGCTAGCCGCAGATTGCGGCGTGGCATCCGTGGGGTTCTATTGCGCTCGGGCGTGCAACATATATTCGATTTCGATTTCCATGCAAGCGGTTCAATAGCTGCATGCATGACAGCCGCACGGCCTGCCCGTGCAATTTCGGCTCGTCATGCAAGAAACAAAAAAGCGTCATAAAAGAGACAAAAAAGCCGTATTCCGAGAATTCCACGTATTAGAAAAAGAAACTTGCTGAGGTGACCATGGCTGACAGTACACAGCATTGGTTCGAAAGGAACCGCCCGCCGCGCGTCCAGATCACGTACGACGTCGAAATCGGCAATGCCATTGAAAAAAGGGAATTGCCGCTGGTCGTCGGCATCCTTGCCGACTTGTCCGGTAGTCCCGAAACGCCGCTGCCGAAAATGACGGAGCGCCGCTTCGTCGACATCGATCGCGACAACTTCAACGACGTGATGAAGTCGATCGGCCCGCGTGTTGCGCTGCAAGTCGACAACACGCTGGCTTCCGACGGCAGCAAGCTGAATCTCGCGCTGAAATTCGAGCACATCGACGAGTTCGACCCCGTGGAGATCGTCAAGCAGATTGCGCCGCTCAAGCAGCTCTACGAGGCGCGGCTGCGCCTGCGCGACTTGCTGACGAAGCTCGACGGCAACGACGAGCTCGACAAGCTGCTGCAGGACGTGGTGCACAACACGCAGGGGCTGACCGAGATCAAGTCCGCCCATCCGCAAGACGGCGAGGTCGCGCAACTGCCGGCGCCGTCGGAGCCCGACGCCCCCGCCGGCGACACGCCCGCGAACTGAGTTCCGCTGCTTCAGGAGACGCTGATGTCGGATATTCAAGCCGCGGCCGCGCCCGCGCAAACGGAAACGCTCACCCTGCTCGACCGCATCGTCCAGGACGGCCGCATGGCCCACGACGAAGAGCAGCAGCAGCACGCACGCGAACTGCTCGCCGAATTCGCGCTGCAGGTGCTCGACAAGAACATGACGATCAGCCGCGACACCGTCGCGATGATCAACGATCACATCCGCAAGATCGACGAGCTGATCGGCGAGCAGATGAACAAGGTGCTCCATCACCCGGACTTTCAGGCACTCGAAGCCTCGTGGCGCGGGCTGCACTACCTCGTGAAGAACACCGAGACCAGCACGCGGCTCAAGCTGCGCCTCTTCAATGCATCGAAGAAGGACTTGCAGAACGACCTCGAAAAGGCGATCGACGTCGACACGAGCGCGCTCTTCAAGAAGATCTACGAAGAGGAATACGGCACGTTCGGCGGGCACCCGTTCAGCGTGCTGATCGGCGACTACTACTTCACGCGCCAGACCCCTGACGTGAGCCTGCTCGAAAAGCTCGCCTCGGTCGCAGCGGCGGCGCACGCGCCGTTCATTTCGGCGGCCCATCCGCAATTGTTCGATATGGGCAGCTTCACCGAGCTCGGCGTGCCGCGCGATCTGTCGAAGGTGTTCGAAACGATCGACATGCACCGCTGGCGCGAATTCAGAAAGAGCGAAGACTCGCGCTACGTCGCACTGGTGCTGCCGCACGTGCTGATGCGGCGTCCCTATCATCCGGACAGCAATCCGGTCGACGGCATGCGCTTCATTGAAGACGTCGACGGCACCGATCACTCGAAATATCTCTGGGGCAACGCCGCGTACGCGCTGGGCCAGCGCATTACCAACGCGTTCGCGCAGTACAGCTGGTGCGCAGCGATCCGCGGCGTGGAAGGCGGCGGCGCGGTGGAGAAGCTGCCCGATCACATCTTCCAGACGGCCGCGGGCGACAAGGCGATGAAATGCCCGACCGAAGTCGCGATCACCGACCGGCGCGAAAAGGAACTGGATTCGCTCGGCTTCATCGCGCTATGCCACAAGAAGAGCGAAGGGCTTGCCGTGTTCTTCGGCGGACAAACGGCCAACAAGCCGTCGGTCTACAACACGAACGAGGCCACAGCCAACGCGCGCATCTCTGCGATGCTGCCCTACGTGCTCGCCGCTTCGCGCTTCGCGCATTACATCAAGGTGATCATGCGCGACAAGGTGGGCAGCTTCATGACGCGCGACAACGTGCGCTCGTACCTGAACACCTGGATCGCCGACTACGTGCTGCTCAACGACAACGCCCCGCAGGAGATCAAGGCGCAGTACCCGCTGCGCGAGGCGCGCGTCGACGTGACGGAAGTCGCGGGCAAGCCGGGCGCCTACCGGGCGACGGTATTCCTCAGGCCGCACTTCCAGCTCGAGGAGCTGACCGCTTCGATCCGGCTCGTCGCGGCGCTTCCGCCTCCGGCAGCGGCCGCCTGACATGCGGCATGCCGCATGCGGTATTGGGCATTTTGCATACCGCATGCACGATTCCCCTATCCACGCGGCGCGGCCAGCACGGCACGCGCCGCTTCCCCACGCGTGAGGAGCGCTGACTCATGGATTCGATCATTCTCGATCTCGGTGACGACATCAAGGGCGAATGCACGCTCGAAGGCTACACGGACAAGATCGAAGTCATGTCGTACAGCCACAACGTGGCCATGCAGGTCACCAACGACGTGAGCAATTCGGAGCGCACGTCGGGCAAGCCGCATATCGGCGAGATGACGGTCACGAAGTTCGTCGACATCTCCACGCCCACGCTCAACGAATACTGCTGCGGCGGCAAGGCGATCGCGACCGCGAAGCTGGTCGTCGGCCGCAACGCCGCCGAAAGCGACGGCAAGATCATGCCGTTCATCACCTACACGCTCAGCAACGTCGTGCTGAGCAACGTGAGCGTGTCGGGCGGCTCGGGCGGCAAGCCGGTCGAGACGCTGTCGATGAACTTCACGAAGATCAAATGGGAGCTGACGGCTCAGAAGGACGACGGCGCCAAGGAAGGCACGGCCGCGTCGACCTGGGATCTCGCCGCGAACAAGCTGGTCAAGTAACGCGCGCGAGCCGATCGGCCCTCCACGCCCATGCCGCCAGCCGTCCGCCCGGATACGCCTGTCGCACCGGTGCCGCTTTTCGAGCGGCTCGAAGACGACGCGCCCTACTCGCCCGACGAACCCTCGGTGCAAAGCACGCTCACGCCCGATGAACTGCGCGATTCCGTACGCGCCGAACTCGTGCGCCTCCTCAACACGCGGCGCGGAAAGACCCCGGCGCCAGGGCGCAGGCCGCTCGACGTGCTGCACTATGGCCTGCCCGACTGGAGCGCGAGCCACGCCGCGCGGCCGGCGGACCGGGCAGCGCTCGAGCGCGACATCGTCGAAGCCGTGACGGCATTCGAGCCGCGCTTGGCGCAACCGCAAGCGCAGATCGAGCCGGACCCGGACGTGCCGTGGCGACTGCGGCTGCGCATCACGGGCCACCTCGTCAGCGCCGCAGGCCGCTGGCCCATCGCTTTCGTGGCGCCATTGGCCGACGGACAGCCGGTCGGAGTCGTCGATGAACGAATCGCTTGACGACCTGCTGCTCGACTACTATCAACGCGAACTGACCTACCTGCGCCGCGCGAGCGAAAGCTTTGCGCGGCGCTATCCGAAGATCGCCCGCCGTCTCGAACTCGGGCCCGGCGAAAGCGCCGATCCGCACGTCGAGCGGCTGCTCGAAAGTTTCGCGCTCTTGACGGCGCGCATTCAGCGCACGCTCGACGACGAGTATTCCGAGCTGACCGATGGCCTCCTCGAGCAGTTTTATCCGTATGCGTCGCGGCCCATCCCGTCGATGACGATCGTGCAGTTCGAGGCGGACCCGACGCAAGGCAGCGTCGCCGCCGGGTACACCGTGCCGCGCAATACGCCGCTCCAGCATGTCACGTCGGGCGGCGCCGCGGTGCGCTGGCGCACTTCGGCCGACGTGACGCTCTGGCCGATCGAGCTCGAAGCCGCGCAACTGCTGAATGCGGAAGAGGCGCAAGCCGCAACGGCGAATGCGGCGCTGCAATCGGCGCTGCGTCTATCGCTGCGCTGCACGGGCTCGCATACGTTCGGCGCGCTGCCGATCGAGCGCCTGCGGCTGCGTCTGGCGGGCTCGCCCGTGACGGCCGCGACGCTCTACGACCTGCTGTGCGCGCACGGCTCGGCGATCTACGTGCAACGGCCCGAACAGCCGCCACAGCCGCTGACGGGAAAGCCCGACCCCGTCGGCTTCAGCGAATCCGAAGCGCTGCTGCCGCACGAAGACGGCGTACACCCGGCCTGCCGGCTGCTCGTCGAATATTTCGCCTTCCCCGAGAAATTCGCGTTCTTCGATGTGCCGTTCACGCCGCCTGCCGACGCCGGCGACCGGCTCGATCTGCTGATCGGCTTGACGGCCGCGCCGAGCGGCCGGCTCACGCTGCACGCCCACGATTTCGCGCTCGGCTGCACGCCTGCGCTGAATCTGTTTGCGCGCACCTCCGAGCCGCTGCGCCCCGACGGCACGCAGCGGGAAATCCGCGTGAGCCCCGACGCGCACCGTGAAGCGAGCACCGAGATCTACGCGGTGCGCAGCGTGCGTTCCGTCAACGGACGCGAAGTCGAAGAAGTGCCGCCCTATTACGGCGTGCAGCACGGCCTCGGCTCGACGCTCTATTGGCACGCGCGGCGCGTGTCGGGCATGCACCCGTCGCGGCCCGGCAGCGACATCATGCTGACCTTCGTGGATACCCGCTTCGATCCGGCGAGCACGCCTGCCCGAACGCTGACGGCCGAACTGCTGTGCACGAACCGGCACCTCGCGCATACGCTCGAACCCGGCGCTGCACTCTCGTTCGAGCAGCCGGGCCCGGTCGCGAGCGTGCGCATCGCGCATCGCCCGACGCGGCAGATCACGGCCACGCTCGACGGCAGCTCGCGCTGGCGCCTGGCGTCCCAGTTCGTCCTGAATCACGCGCCGCTCGTCTCCGGACCACAGGCGCTGCAGACGCTGCGCGAAATGCTCGAACTGCACAATCTCGCGGCAAGTCCCGCCGCCCAACGGCAGATTGCCGGACTCACGGGCGTCGCCAGCGAACCGGTGGTCGCGCACGTCGGCGACGATTTGTGGCGCGGCTGGCGCAACGGCCTCAAGGTCTCAATCGAGCTGGACCCTTCGCACTTCGTCGGCACGAGTCCCGTGATGTTCTCCGGCGTGCTCGCGAACTTCTTCTCGCTCTACGCGAGCGTCAACCGTTTCGTGCATACCGCGCTCGTGCGCGACGGCAGGGAGATTCACGCATGGCGGCCGATGCAGGGCACCCCGCTCGTTCTGTAGCCGAGCGCCTCTTCGACGAACCGCATGCCTTCGAATTCGCGCAGGCAGTGCGGCTTCTCGAACTGCTGCGGCCCGGCGCCGTGCCGCTCGGCACCGGCCTCGACCCGCGCGCCGAAGCGCTCGGACTGATGGGCGCGCTCGCGCCCGTGTTCGCGCCGAGCGCGCTCGGCGCGGTGCGCGAGGCGCCGCTGCGATCGCTCACCGCCCCTGCCGTCGACGAGCCGCCGCAGCCGCAGCTCGAAGTCAATGCCTTCGGTCTCGGCGGGCCGGAAGGCCCGCTGCCCGACACCTACCTCGAATGGCTGCAGGACCGCGTGCGCAACAAGGACACCTCAGCGGTCGCGTTTCTGAATCTATTCCAGCACCGGCTGCTCGCGCTGCTCTATCGCGCCCAGCGCAAGTATCGCGTCGCCGATCCTTATCTCGAACCCGATCGAAGCACCGCGCAAACGGTCCTGCGCGGCCTGTCCGGCCTGCTGCTTTCGGCGCGCCGGCACGCCGCGCCCGCAGGCATCGATGCGCATGCCGTGCTCGCGCGCGCCGGCTTGTTCGCGAACAGCCGGCGTTCGCTGGCGGGCTTCGATGTGATGGCGTGCCACCATTTCGGCCTGCCGATGCGTTCGTCGCCGTTTGCGGGCGGCTGGCGCGAGATCGCGGCGGCGAGCCAGACACGCATCGGCCGCCAGGGCCGCAATCACCGGCTGGGCACCGGCGCCGTGGCCGGGACCCGGATCTGGGACGAACACCGCGGGATTGGGATTCGCATCGGCCCGCTGGCGCTCGGCGACTACGAATCGTTTCTGCCAGGCGGCGGGCGCCATACGGAGCTGCGCGGCCTCGCGGCGGCCTATTTCGGCGCGGATCTCTATCTCCACGTCGAGCTGCACCTGGCCGCCGGCCAACAGCCGCGCGCGCGCCTTTCCAAAGCGGTGCCGCCGCGCCTCGGCTGGACCGCCTGGGCCGGCGCGGGCGCGATACCGCCGGCCCGCACCGCGCGCATGACGCTGCGCGGCGGCAGCGGAGCCGCTTGATGGCGCTCGATCTGAAGACGCTGGTCGGCAAGCTCGAACGGCCGGCGCGCAGCGCGCTGGAGAAGGCAGCGCAACGCTGCCAGCGGCAAACGCACTTTCACGTCGAAATCGAGCATTGGCTGCTCGAGCTGATCGACATCGAAGGCGGCGATCTGGCCTGCCTGCTGCCGCACTTCGGCCTCGAGCGCGACACGCTCATTGCCGAGATCAACAACGCGCTCGAGCAGTTCAAGCGCGGCAACACCCGCATGCCGGCGTTCTCGGCAAATCTCGTGCTGCTGCTGCAGGACGCGCTCGTGCAGTCCACCGTCGTGCTGCAAGAGCCCTTCGTCGGTTCGGGCACGCTGCTCGTCGCGCTGCTCGAGAACGACGCGCTGTGCGCGCAGTTGTCCGCGAGCGTGCCGTCGATTCTGCGCGTGTCGTCCGCCACGCTGCGCGCGAATCGGAAAGAATGGCTCGCCGCGTCGTCCGAACGCGGCGCGGCGGCGGCCCAGTCCCGTGCGAGCGGTTCCGGCGCCGCCGCGAGCGCGCCCGCGATGCTCGACCAATACACGCTCGATTTGACCGCCGACGCGCGCGCGGGACGCATCGATCCGATCGTCGGCCGCAATGCCGAGATTCGCCAGACCGTCGACATCCTGCTGCGGCGCCGGCAAAACAATCCGATCCTCGTCGGCGCGCCGGGGGTGGGCAAGACTGCCGTGGTCGAAGGGCTCGCGCTGCGCATCGCCGCCGGCGACGTGCCGCCGCCGCTTGCCAACGTCGCGCTGCGTGTGCTCGATCTGGCGCTGCTGCAAGCGGGAGCCGGCGTCAAAGGCGAATTCGAGCAGCGGCTCAAGGGCGTGATCGACGAAGTCAAGCGCGCCGCGCAGCCGGTCATTCTGTTCATCGACGAAGCGCACACGATGATCGGGGCCGGCGGCGCGGAAGGCCAGAGCGACGTCGCGAACCTGCTCAAGCCCGCGCTCGCGCGCGGCGAGCTGCGGACGATCGCGGCGACGACCTGGCTCGAATACAAGAAGTACTTCGAGAAAGACCCCGCGCTTGCACGGCGCTTTCAGCTCGTGCAGATCGAAGAGCCCGATGAAGCGACCGCGGTGGCGATGCTGCGCGGCGTCGCCGCGAAGCTCGAAGAGCATCACGGCGTCGCGGTGCTCGAAGCGGCCATCGTCGACGCCGTGAAGCTCTCGCATCGCTACATCTCCGGACGGCAGTTACCCGACAAGGCGATCGCGGTGCTCGACACCGCCTGTGCGCGCGTCGCGCTGGCGCAGCACGACACGCCGCCGCAGCTGGAAGCCGCGCGGCATCGCGAACGTTCGCTTCACGACGAGCTGACGCGGCTGCGGCAAGAGATGGTGATGGGCGCAAACCACGCGGCGCGGGTTGCGGCGCTCGACGCCGAACACCAGCGCAACGCCGCGCTCGCGCGCGAGCTCGATACGCGCTGGCAAGACGAAGCGGCAACGGTCCGCGAGATTCTCGACGCGCGCGCGAGGCTCGCAGCGCTCGATCGGACCTTGCGCGCCGCGCCCGACAGCGCGCAAAGCGAGGCGCTCGAAGATCTTGCCGCCGAGCTGGCCCGGCTCGAAAGCGGGCTCGAAGCGATCCGCGAGGACGATGCGATGGTGCCCGTCTGCGTCGATTCGAAGGCAGTGGCCGCCGTGATCGCGAGCTGGACCGGCATTCCGGTCGGCAAGATGCTGGCCGACGAGATGCACGCGGTGCGCACGTTGAAGGAGCGTCTCGCGCAGCGCATCGTCGGCCAGGACGCGGCGCTCGACCGGATCGCCAAGCGCATCCAGGCGTATCGCGCCGGCCTGACCGACCCGCTGAAACCCGTTGGCGTGTTTCTGCTCGTCGGCCCGACCGGGGTCGGCAAGACCGAGACCGCGTACGCGCTCGCCGACGCGCTTTACGGCGGCGAACGCAACCTCATCGCGATCAATCTTTCGGAATACCAGGAAGCGCATACGGTATCCCAGCTGAAGGGCGCGCCGCCCGGCTACGTCGGCTTCGGCACGGGCGGCATGCTGACCGAGGCCGTGCGCCGCCGCCCGTATAGCGTCGTGCTGCTCGACGAGATCGAGAAGGCCCATCCCGACGTGCTCGAAGCGTTCTACAACGTATTCGACAAAGGCATGATGGAAGACGGCACAGGCCTCACGGTCGATTTTCGCAACACGGTCATTCTCGCCACGAGCAACGTCGGCGCCGAACTGCTGATGCACGTGCCGCCCGGGACGCTCGCCACGGAGGCCTTCGCCCTCCGCCTGCGCGAGACCTTGCTCAAGGCGTTCCGCCCCGCGTTCCTCGCGCGGATGACCGCCGTGCCCTACCGGCCGCTCGACGACGCGGTGGTGCGCGCCATCATCGAGAAGAAACTCGAGCAGCTGAGAACCCGTTACCACGAATCCACCGGCAAGCAGTTCGCTTTCGATGCGCGCATCGTCGATGCCGTGCTCGCGCGGTGCCGTACCGCGGGTGCGCGCGAGATCGACAACGTGCTGATGAACGAGCTCGTCGGCACGCTCGCGCAGTGGGCGCTCGAATAACACCCGACCTTTCCGGCCCGACATGTCCCGTCCGACACCCACCGACGACACCACACGCATCACGATCGCCGGCGCGCCGTTCGATTCGCTCTTTCCGTCCGCATTCAGCGGACGCGAAGCGATCAGCGCCGTCGCCGAGCTGAGCGTGCGCGCGACGGGCGCCTCGCCTGCCGTCGCGCTATCGGGCATGACGGGCCAGCACGCATCGCTCTCGCTCGTCTGGGGCGACTCGCCGCGTCTCATCGACGCCGTCTGCATGCGCGCCGCTCAACTGCCCGCCACCCTCGACGGCAGTCACTACGCGCTCGAATTGCGCTCGTGGCTCTGGCTGTTGACGCTCTCGGCGAACAACCGCATCTTCCAGAGCAAGACGACGCAGCAGATCATCGAGGCTGTGTTCAACGGCCACAGCATCAGCGATTTTTCGTTCTCGCTCACCAGCAGCTACGAGACGCGGGAATATTGTGTGCAATATGCCGAATCCGATTTCGCGTTCGTGAATCGCCTTTGCGAAGAAGAAGGCTGGTTCTATTTCTTCAAGCATGCGAGCGGCAAGCACACGCTCGTCATCGCGGACAGCAACGATGCGTTCGAAAGCCTGCCCGGCGCGGCCACGCTGTCTTGCGTGCCCGGCCACGCGGGCGAGCGCGAAACGGCGCAGGTGCTGTACTGCGAGATCGTCGAAGAGACCGTGAGCGGCGCGTTCGCCAATTCCGACTACGCCTACCTCACGCCGGCCTCGCAGCTCTACTCGCAGGCCGAGGCCGAATCGAACACATTGACCGTCTATGAGTATCCGGGCCGCTATGCAACGAGCACCGCGGCGTCGGCGATGACCAAGCGCCGCATCGACGCGTTGCGCAAAGGTGCGCGCCGTCTCATCGGCGAAAGCGATTGCCGCGCGCTGATGCCGGGCTACCGGTTCACACTCTCCGGACACGAATCGGACAGCGCGAATATCGCGTGGGTGGTGTCGAGCGTCGTCCACGATGCAAACCACAGCGTGTACCGCAACCGTTTCGAGGCATTCCCGGCCGACACCGCCTGGCGGCCCGCATGCACGACGCGCCGCCCGACGATGCCCACGCAGACCGCGAGCGTCGTCGGCAAAGCGGGCGAAGAGCTGTGGACCGACCAATACGGGCGCGTCAAGGTCCAGTTCCATTGGGACCGCGACGGCAAGAACGACGAACAGAGCTCGTGCTGGATACGCGTCGCGCAGCCGTGGGCGAGCAAGCGCTTCGGCACGCAGTTCATGCCGCGCATCGGCGACGAAGTCGTCGTGACGTTCATCGACGGCGACCCGGACCGCCCGCTCATCACGGGCAGCGTCTACAACGGCGCGAATCAGCCGCCCTACACGCTGCCGGACAATCAGACGCAGTCCGGCATCAAGACGAGCACGTCGAAAGGCGGCGCGGGCTTCAACGAACTGCGCTTCGAAGACAAGCAGGACAGCGAGGAAGTGTTCCTGCAGGCGCAAAAGGATCTCAACGTGAACGTGCTGAACGATGCCGCCTGGACCATCGGTCACGACGAGACGAGCACGATCACGAACGCCCGCACACACACCGTGAAGAACGGCGACGACACGCTCGTGCTCGAGCAAGGCAATCGCAGCGCGACGGTGAAGACCGGCAACGAGACGGTCGACATCGCCGGCACGCGCACCGTGAAGGCCGGCGGTAACGAAACACGCAAAGTCGGCGGCAATCTGGAGCAGACGGTGTCGGGCAATTACACGCTGACCGTCGACGGCAATCTGAGCATCAAGGTGACCGGCACGCTGACGCTGCAAAGCAGCGGCGACCTTTCCGCGAAAACCGATGGCTCGATGACGCATCAAGCCGCCCTCTCGTTGACGAATCAGGCGGGCTCGTCGTTGACCAACAAATCGGACGGCACGCTATCGAACGAAGCGCAAAGCGTGTCGAACAAGGGCGCGGTCGAGCAGACCGTCGATGGCGGCGGCATGCTCACCGTCAAAGGCGGCATCGTGAAGATCAATTGAGGGCCCTCGATGGAACGGCTTCAAAACGTGACCCTGCAACGCGGCGACTCGCGCATCGAGGGCACGACGCTCGACGGTGCGCTGCACGGCAGCGCGCGCGTGCTCACCGGCGGTGTGCCGGTGGCGCTGCTGAGCTACGCGCACGGCGAACTGCATGGGCCTGCCACGATGTTTCATCCGGACGGTGCGCGCTCGGCGCAGCTCAACTACGCCGATGGGAAACTGCACGGTAAGGCGGTGTACTACCTCGCCGACGGCACGGTGCAGCGCGAGGCGCAGTACGCGCACGGCGCGCTGAGCGGGGATAGCAAGACGTGGCTGCCGGACGGCACCTTGCTCGAGCATGCGGTTTATCGGCAAGGCAAGCCGCACGGCCTCTTACAGCGTTTCCATCCGAACGGGCGGCTCGCGGAGCGGCAGATGTTCAACGCCGGCAAGCCGGCTGGCCCGGCGGAGCGCTATGCGGCCGATGGCCGGCCGCTCGATGCCGAAGGCAAGCCGGTTTCGCGCTGGCAGCAATGGTGGCGGGGGATGCGGGGCGAACCGGCGGCAGCGGAGTCGGCACCCGGACCGCGTTACCCGCCCAACTCGTAGAACACGGGGAAGTGGTCGCTCCTTACACTTACCCCGTTGCCGAGGTAGATCTTCTCAAGCGTCTTGTAGACCTGCTCCTGCTCCGCATCCGAGTCCAAGTACTCTTCCCGGCCTTCTGACACTGGATTCCAAACTCGTTTCCCTTTGACGGCCGCGGGACACGCGCCGCGCCGGCGTACGCCTCGAGCGACGTAGGCGAAATCAAGCATGGACAGCGATACCACAAGTCCGCGCTCCTTTTCGCCCCCCAAGTCCACCCCCTCAAAGTTATGTTTCTCGTCGGCAGACGTTCGGGAATTCCTTATCGACACATGCGTGTAGCCCGGACCTTCGGGAATCGATTTCTCCATGACGCGGTGATATTTCGGATCCTCTGTGCTATCGGGAGCTTCTTTTGCAACGGTGTTCAAGTCACCGCCAAAAAAAACAAGAGTACCTTCAATTTGGCAAATTTGATCTTGAAGATAGTCGATCTCGTCTTTGATGTTACGCCATGCGTTAGATGACGCATTGGCGTGATAGAACGCAAAGTGATTATTCTCGCTATCTTTAACCACAATCGTTGCACGTTTATGCCCGCTTCCTAACACAGTCTGGAACGATACTCCGCTGAATTCGGCACTCCGCTCGTCTTTTACGAAAACCACCGAGCCAAGCGTCGTATTTTTGGTGGCTCCGCCTTCCTGGCCAAGCAAGCCGATTAGTGAATATTTACCCGAAAGGTTCGCTACGAGAGTGGTATTAGGGTAGCTTGTGGTTCCGACTTCGAAAAGGGCAATGATATCCGGGGCTTCGTCCAGAATCAGTCTCTTCAGTAGCTCTATTTTCTCCGCGTAAGCCCAACTCATCGGCCTAGCCCGATTCTGGTTGTTCAGGTGCTGGGTGTTCCACATCAATATTTTTATAGCCATTTTTTCTCCGCCGGAACCCGAAAGATGAGTGCGATTTAATGTTAGCTCATCTCGATAGCCGATTTCAGCCTCACGGTACCAGCGTACTCACCTGCCCCGGATAGACAACCTTAATCACCCCACCCCACGCGCAAACCAGCGTCGCCTGCGCATCGAGCGCTGGTGCGGGCCCGATGATCGCCGTCGACGCCCCGCCCGGAATCCAAGGCGACGCTGTGACAGGCACGCACGGCATCGGCGTAAACACCCCGAGCGCGGCAGCGGTTGCGGCGATGACCGTCGGATTCGACGGACTCTGACACATCGCGAAGGGGGTGATGTTGACGATCGGAATGGAGTCGAGGATCGTGCCCGCCGGCACGCCGCCCACCAGCGTGCGATTGGCCGGCAATACGTTCAACGTCCCCGGCGCGGCGCCGAACGAGCACTGCAGCGTGGCCCCTGCACAGACCTGCGGACTTCCCATGTGATATTTCCTTTTCTCGGTTGTGAGGCCAGCCGTTACTGCGCCATCTGCAAGTCCGCTATGGTCGCCGCCAGAAAACGCGCCGCCTCGCCGCCCGTCACGACCCGGTGATCGAACGTCAGGCTCAACGGCAAGATCCGGTGCACAGCGGGCACGCCATCCGCTGCGACCACCTGCTCATGAATCCGTCCCGCCCCGAGTATCGCAACGGTCGGCGGCACCACCACCGGCGCCGCATATTTGCCGGCGATCATGCCGAAGTTCGACAGCGTGATCGTATTGCCGCGCATCTCTTCCGGCGGAATCTTGCGGGCGCGGATGTCGGCGCGCATCCGGTCGAGCCCGCCGCGCAGATCCGCGGCGTCGCGATGCGCGACGTTGCGCAGCACCGGCACGAACAGTCCATCCGGCAGATCGACCGCAATGCCGAGATCGATTTTCTCGAGCACGTGGCGCCGCCCCGTGTGTCCGTCGAACCAGGCGTTGAGCCCCGGCTCGGCGCTGCATCCGGCCACGAGCGCGCGAATCAGACGGATCGTCACGTCGGTATGCGGCGGCCATGCGTGAATGTCGGCGTCGTCGATGACGGTGGCCGCCGCGACCTCGCTTTGCGCCCTCGCCATGTTCTGCGCCATCGCGCGCCGCACGCCGCGCAACACTTCGGGCGGCCCGAGCTCGGCGAGGACCTTCGCGACGCGCTGCACGTCCGCCGCCGTGATCACGCCTTCGGGGCCCGACGGCGTCACCATCGCGAGATCGACGTCGAGCTTGCGCGCAAGCGCCCTCACCGCAGGCATCGCCTTGATCGCGCCCACGCCGGCGCCGCCGCCTGAACCGATGCCGCCCGTACCGCCGATCGCCGCCGGCGTTTCCTGCACGACCTGCTGCCCGACCGCCATGTGGCCGACCACGGTGCCTGCATCGGCATCGTCGGCCTCGCCTTCGAACGCGACGAGCGGCGCGCCCAGATGCACGATATCGCCCGGCTGCCCGAACAGCTTCGCGATGCGCCCCGATTGGGGCGAGGGAATCTCGACGATCGCCTTCGCCGTTTCGACCGACAAGAGCGGCTGGTCCGCGCGCACATCGTCGCCGAGCTTGGCGTGCCACTCGACGATCTCCGCTTCCTGCAGTCCTTCGCCCAGGTCGGGCAGTTTGAAAATCTTCATTTGATGTCTAGGCCTCCAGCGCTTGCCGAACGGCGGCGACGATACGCTCCACGCCCGGCATGTATTGGCTTTCGAGTCTGAAGAGCGGCACCACCACGTCGTAGCCGGTGACGCGCTGCACGGGCGCGAGCAGCGTGTACAACCCGCGCTCGGCGATGTTGGCCGCGATTTCCGCGCCGACGCCGCCGGTGCGCGAGCCCTCGTGCACGATCACGCAGCGTCCCGTCTTGGCGACGGACGCGAGGATCGTCGTCATGTCGAGCGGCTTGAGCGTGGCCACATCGATCACCTCGGCCATCACGCCTTCCTGCGCAAGCAAGTCCGCCGCGGCCTGTACGTCCTGCAGCGCGCCGCCCCAGCTCACGAGCGTGATATCCGAACCGTCGCGCAGCGTAAAGCAGCTATCGAGCGGCAGCGCCTCGCCATTGTCCTCGACCGCCTGCCGGTAGAGGCGATAGAGGCGCGTCGGTTCGAAGAAGATGACGGGGTCGGGGTCGCGAATCGCCGCGAGCAGCAAGCCGTAGGCGCGCGCCGGCGAAGAAGGCGTCACCACGCGCAATCCTGGGATAGGCGTGAACAGCGCCTCGGGGTTTTCCGAATGATGCTCGGGCGCATGAATGCCCGCGCCGCACGGCGAGCGCAGCACGAGCGGGCAAGCGAGGCGCCCGCGCGTCCGATGACGCAGACGCGACGCGTGATTGAGGATGTGATCGATGGCCGGATAGATGAAGCCGCTGAACTGGATTTCGGCAACGGGCTTCAAGCCCATCGCCGCCATCCCGACCGCCGTGCCGGCGATCGCGGTTTCGGCCAGCGGCGTGTCGAGCACCCGCTCCGCGCCGAAGCGCGCCTGCAAGCCGGCCGTTGCGCGAAACACGCCGCCGTTCACGCCGATGTCCTCGCCGAGCAGCACGACGGCGGGATCGTGCGCGAGTTCGTAGGCGAGCGCCTGATTGATCGCTTCGATCATGTTGAGATCAGCCATGGCGGCCCCCGTTCCCACCATTCTTGCCATTGCCGCCGTTCGCGGGTGCGAAATACCGGGCCATCTCCAGCTGCTCGTGCATCGCGGACGGCAACGTTTCATACAAGTGATCGAACATCGCGGAAACGTCCGGCTGAGGGACCGCCAAATACGCCTCGACAGCCTGTTCGACTTCAGCGTGACATGTCTTCGCGAGCGCTTCTTCCTGCGCCTTGTCCCACACGTTCGCGCGCATCAGGTACGTACGCAGACGCAGCAGCGGTTCGTTTTCCCACTGCTTGTTGATGAGCTCGGCGTCGCGGTAGCGCGTCGCGTCGTCGGCGGTCGTGTGATCGCCGAGGCGATAGCTGAGCGCCTCGATCAGCGTCGGACCATCGCCGCGGCGCGCCTTCGCGAGCGCCGCGTGGACCACCTGATGAACCGCGATCACATCGTTGCCGTCGACTTGCAGCCCGTCGATGCCCGCCGCGATCGCCTTTTGCGCGAGCGTTTGCGCCGCGCTCTGCCGGCTGCGCGGCACCGAGATCGCCCACTGGTTGTTGTTGACGACGAGCACGAGCGGCGCGCGCCAGACGCCCGCCAGATTCATCGCCTCGTAGAAATCGCCCTTGGACGTGCTGCCGTCGCCGAAAATCGTCACCGCGACGCGCGCTTCGCGCCGCAGCATGAACGCGTATGCCGCGCCTGCGGCATGGCACACCTGGGTGCCGATCGGCACGCTATTCGGAAAGTCTTGGCGCGGCACGGCAAAATTGCTGCCGCGCTCGTCGCCGCCCCAATACAGCAGGCTTTCGGTCATCGTGACGCCGCGCAGCAATTGCGCGGCGTGGTCGCGATAGGAGGGAAACAGCGCGTCGCCGGGCTGCATCGCGCTCGCGACGCCCACCCCGATCGCCTCCTGTCCCACCGACGACGCAAACGTGCCGAGCTTGCCGGTGCGCTGCAGTGCAACAGCCTTGGTGTCGAACGCGCGGGTGAGCACCATCGCGCGATAGAGCGGGATCAGCGCGGCCGCATCGCGTGCAAACGGGGGCAACGGTTGGACTGGTTCGCCGTCCGGGCCCAGATACTGCGTGTAGCCGATATGAAAACTAGCAGCCGTGGTCATGACCGCCCTCACGTTCTTATCGTTCAGCCTAACGTTCCGATATCGTAGTTATAGGCGAGTTCATAGGCTATAGACTGGAAGTGGCCCTGCGTGCAGTCGGCCGCATAGCGCGTGCCGCGCCATGCAGGATCGCGCATTTCACCCTCCCTGGAGGCGCACATGGCAACGGCAATCATCACGCCACGCAACGACGGCCCGTACCACATCAAGGGCAACTTCACGATCGTCACGCAGGGCGGCAAATCGATCGATGTCGAGAAGGACGAAGTCTGGCTGTGCCGATGCGGCCAGTCGGGCAACAAGCCGTTCTGCGACGGCACGCATAAGAAGGCGGGCTTTGCGAGCAACCTCGACGCGCCATCGCAGGCAGACCCGGCTCCGTGATGCGCGAACGCGCTTTCCTGCCGCGCTAATCGGCGCCGCCGCGCTGCGCGGCAGCGGTCAAATGCCGGGCGAAGCGTTCGACGACCGGCTCCGCATTGTCCGCGCGCCGCAGCAACAGCACCTGCGACTCGAGCGCCGCCGCGGCAAGCGGCCGAAACGAGACACGCTCATTGTTCATTTTTCGCAGCGCGGACGGCACGAGCGCGACGCCCATGCCGAACTCCACCATCGTCACGACGGTCTGCCATAGCCGCGCTTCGTGGCGGATCTGCGGGCTGAACCCGGCGCTTACGCATTGCGCGATGATCAAGTCGTGATAGTGCGGTGCGGCCGTGCGTGGAAACAAGATAAACGGCTCGTTCGCGAGCGCGCGCAAGTCGATGCGCCGGCGCCGCGCGAGCGGATGCGCCGCCGGCACGCAACACACGAACGGCTCGGAGACGATGGCCTCCGAAGCGACCTCCGCCGGAAACGTCCCCCAGTGCGCACAGCCCATGTCGATCTGCATCGTCAGGATCGCCTGCACCTGTTCTTGCGTGTTCATTTCCTTCAGCACGATCTCGACGGCGGGATGATCGGCCTCGAAGCGCTCCACCGCGCGCGGCAGCCCGCGATACAGCATGGAGTTGACGAACCCGATGCGCAGCCGGCCAGCGAGCCCGTGCGCCGAGCGCTGCGTGAGGCGCTCGGCTTCGCTCGCCTGCAGCAGCAGCCTGCGCGCCTCGACGAGCAGCACCTGCCCCGCGTTCGTCAGCGAGACGGCTTTGCTGGTGCGCGCGAGCAATTGCACACCGAGCTGCTCCTCGAACTTGCGGATGTCGAAGCTGAGAGCCGGTTGCGAAATGAAAAGCCGCTTCGCCGCCCGGCCGAAATGCAGTTCTTCGGCGACGGCCACGAAATAACGCAGTTGCTTGAGGTCCATGCGGCAGCTCCGAAAAAGGGTGATCAATAAGCGCTGTCTATCGTATAGGACAAATTCTGTATTAGACCGTTATCGATCCTGCTTTTATGCTGAATCACACCAATCAGGCAGGAGACACCCGCATGAACGATCTGAACCATCAGAATCCGAATCTCGCGCCCCGCACGGGCGCCGACAACATCCCTGACAGCCGGGGACTCAACTTCTTCGCCGCCGATCCCGATCTCGCGTCCCTGCTGCGCCTTCATCTCGGCGAAACGGCTTACCGCGCGCTCGAACCGCAGCTCGATGCGCTCGGCGGGCGCGCATCGGGCGAGCTGGACGAATGGGCATCGAGCGCCGACAAACATCCCCCGCAGCTGCAGCACCGCACACGCCGAGGCGAAGCGCTGCAGCGCATCGACAAGCATCCGGACTACGTCGCGCTCGAACGCGTCGCCTACTCGGAGCTCGGTCTGGCGGCCATGAGCCACAGCGGCGACGCCCCGCCGCCGCTCGTCAAATACGCGCTGACTTTCCTGTTCGTGCAGGCGGAGTTCGGGCTGTGCTGTCCGGTGAGCATGACCGATTCGCTGACGCGCACGCTGCGCAAGTTCGGCTCGCCGGAATTGGTGGCGCGCTTCCTGCCGTTGCTCGCCTCGCGTGATTTCGACACGTTGTATCAGGGCGCCATGTTCATGACCGAGCAGGCTGCGGGCTCCGACGTCGCGCGCATCGCAACCCGTGCCTCGCGCGAAACCGGCGCAAACGGCGACACCGTGTGGCGCCTCTACGGCGACAAATGGTTCTGCTCGAACGCCGACGCCGATCTCGCGATGGTGCTCGCGCGCCCCGACGGTGCGCCGGACGGCATCGGCGGTCTCGCCCTGTTTCTGCTGCCGAAGACGCTGGCCGACGGCTCTCGCAACCACTACCGGATCGTGCGCTTGAAGGACAAGCTCGGCAGCCGCTCGATGGCGAGCGGCGAGATCGTGCTCGAGGGCGCGCACGCGCGTCTGATCGGCGAGGTCGGGCGCGGCTTTCATCAGATGGCCGACATGATCAACATGTCGCGGCTGTCGAACGGCGTGCGCGCCGCGGGACTGATGCGCCGCGCCCTGACCGAAGCGCTCCACGTGGCGCGGCATCGCGAAGCCTTCGGACGCAAGCTGATCGACATGCCCTTGATGCAGCGCCAGTTGCTCAAGATGATGCTGCCCGCCGAGCAGGCCCGCTCGATGTTCATGCAAATCGCGCTGCTGCTGCCCGCGGCCGACACCGGCGACGAAGCGGCGGCCCGCTGTGTGCGCATCCTGACGCCGCTGATCAAGTTTCGCGCGTGCCGCGACGCGCGGCGCGTCACCGGCGACGCGATGGAAGTGCGCGGCGGCACCGGCTATATCGAGGAGTGGAGCGATGCGCGGATTGTGCGCGATGCGCATCTCGGGTCGATCTGGGAAGGCACGAGCAATATCGTCGCGCTCGATATCGCGCGCGCGGCGAAGCGCGATGGCGCGCTGCAGCCGCTGCGCACGTTCCTGCTCGATCGTCTCGGCGCCGCCGGTTTGCCGGCGGCCAGTCTCGCCGTCTTCCGGCACGTGCTGGCGCGCGCCTGCGACGGGTTGGCGTATGTCGCCGACACAGGCTGCGACGAACGGGTCCGGCAAGCCGGCTCGGCGCTGTATCACGCAACTACGGCCGTGCTGATGGCTTGCGAAGGCATGCGCCTCGCGCCGGATTACCGGCGTCTCGCGCTCGCGCATCTCGTCGTCCGCCACAAGCTGCTGCCCGCCGATCCGCTCGATCTGCAGACGAATAGCGAAGCGCGCGACGCAGCGCTCTATGGCGCGCTGCTGGCCGCGCGCCCGGTCACGCTCGACGAGGCGCTGCAGATTCTCCCCCAAGGAGGCGCGCAATGACGGCAACGCTTCGCGCCACCGCGACGACCCCAACGGCCGGCGCCCTGCAGGGCCTGCGCGTGATCGACCTGAGCCGCGTCCTCGGCGGCCCGTACTGCACCCAGGCGCTGGCCGATCACGGCGCGACGGTGATCAAGCTCGAACCGCCATCAGGCGACGAAACACGCGGCTGGGGCCCGCCGTTCTTCGGGGATACCGCCTGGTATTTCACAGGCGTCAATCGCAACAAGCAGGGCATCGCCGTCGACTTGACCTGCGAGGCCGGCCGCGAGCTGCTCTGGAAGCTGCTCGAAGACGCCGACGTGCTCGTCGAAAACTTCAAGCCCGGCACGCTCGCGCGCTGGGGCATGGATTACGAACGCGATCTGAGGCCGCGCTTGCCCCGGCTGATCCATTGCGCGGTCACCGGATTCGGTCCGGACGGTCCGCTCGGGGGCCTGCCCGGCTATGACGCGGCGATCCAGGCCATGACCGGCCTGATGAGCGTGAACGGCGAGCGCGATGGCGACGCGCTGCGCATCGGCCTGCCGATCGTCGACATGGTGACCGGCCTGAACGCGCTGGCCGGTATCCTGCTCGCGCTCGCGGAGCGCGAGCGGAGCGGACTCGGTCAATCCATCGATATCGCGCTCTACGACTGCGGCGTGTCGCTGCTCCATCCGCATCTGCCGAATTACTTCGGTTCGGGCCAGACGCCGCAGCGCAGCGGGAACGCCCACCCGAACATCGCCCCTTACGACAGCTATCGCACGCGAACCGAGCCGATCTTCCTCGCAGTCGGCAACGACCGGCAGTTCGCGCGGTTGTGCGCGCATCTCGGTGCCCCGGAGCTCGCCGGCGATCCGCGCTTCGCCGACAACCGCCGCCGCTGCGCACACCGGCCCGAGCTGAAGTCGGCGTTGGAGACCCTGCTCGCGCGGCACGCGTGCGAGCCCCTGGCTGCCGAGCTGATTCGAGCGGGCGTGCCGTGCGGGCCGGTCCAGACGGTCGATCGCGTCGTGGACCACCCGCATACGCGGCATCGCGGGCTGCTGGTGGAGCTCGGCGACTACCGCGGCACCGGAACGCCGATCAAGCTTTCGCGCACGCCCGCGAGCTATCGAACGGCGCCGCCGGCGCTCGGCGCCGACACGCGCGCCGTGCTCGACGCGCTCGGTATCGATGCGCAGACCCAGCGGCAATTGTTTGAAGCCGGCGTGCTGAAGGGCTGAACGCCCCGCCGCACGCGGCTTCGACTCAACGACAACGACGGCGCAAGACCCGTCGCTGAATCACCAAAAAACATTCGGAGACAAACGATGAACCCGACTCAGCCTGAGCGGCCAGCCGGCCGCCAGCCCGCACGCGCGGCAGCCGCAGCCTTCGTCGGCACGACGATCGAGTGGTACGACTTCTATATCTACGCGACGGCATCCGCGCTGATTTTCGGCAAGCTGTTCTTCCCGTCGAACGAACCGTTCATCAGCACCCTCGCGTCGTTCGGGACGTTCGCGGTCGGCTTCTTCGCGCGCCCCTTCGGCGGCCTCGTGTTCGGTCACTTGGGGGACCGCTTCGGCCGCAAGAAGGCGCTGGTCGCGACGCTCGCGATCATGGGCGTGAGCACCGTCTGCATCGGCTTCCTGCCCACCTATGCGAGCGCCGGCGCGCTCGCCCCGGTGATGCTCGTGCTGCTTCGGATCGCCCAGGGCATCGCCATCGGCGGCGAATGGGGCGGCGCCGTGCTGATGGCCAGCGAGCACGCGCCGCGCGAGCGCCGGACGTTTCTCGCGTCGTTTGCCCAGTTGGGCAGCCCCGCCGGGCTGATCCTGTCGCTCGTTGCATTCCGCGCGGTCGCCGGCATGGACAAGGACGCGCTGTTCGACTGGGGCTGGCGCCTGCCGTTTCTCGCGAGCGCGGTGCTGCTCATCGTCGGCGTGCTGATCCGGATGGGCGTGCGCGAATCCCCCGAGTTCGAACAGGTGCGAGCGGAACGCCGCACCGCGGCGCTGCCGGTCGCGGAGGTGGTGCGCGACGCGTGGCGCACGGTGTTGCTGTGCCTCGGCGCGAACGTGATCGGCGTGGCGGGCGCGTGGTTCGTCAACGCGTTCATGCTGAACTACACGACGCAGACACTGGGCATCGACCGCGCCCTGATGCTCGACTGTCTGTTCGCCGTCGCGTTCCTGCAGCTCGCCACGCAGTTCGCGTCCGGCTGGTTTGCGCAGCGGCTCGGTGTCGAACGCTTTCTGAAAGCGGCCGCCGCGCTGGCGATGCTGTCGCCGTATCCGATGTTCGTTCTGGTATCGAGCGGGCGGCCGATTGCGATCGTCGCGGGCATCGGCTTCGCCGTGATGTGCATGTCGAGCTCGTACGCCGTGATGGCCGGTTTCATGGCGAATGCGTTCCCGGTGCGGGTGCGCTATTCGGCGATCTCGCTCTCATACCAGCTGTGCGCCGCGCTGGCAGGCGGGCTGACGCCGCTCGTCGGCACGGTCCTCGCCCATCGCTATCCCGGGCAATGGTGGCCGCTCGCGGCGTTTTACAGCGTGCTGGCGCTGATCACGCTCGTTTGCATCGCTTGGCTTGCGCGCAAGCGGGCGGGCGTCGCGCAGTCGTCGACTGGGGTGCTCGTCGAGCCGTGAGCGAGTCGCCCTACTTCACCGCCCCCAGCGCCAGCCCCTTCACGAGATACTGCTGAAGCCACGCGAACACGACTGAAACGGGCAGCGTCGCACACAGCGTCGCTGCCATCACTAGATGCCATTCGACCGTGTACTTGCCGGCGACCATGTCGGTCACCTGCACGGTCAGCGTCTTGTTCTCGGGCGAGCGGATCAGCGTATAGACCACCGCGAACTCATTCCAAGCGCTGATGAACGTGAAGATCGCAGTCACGACGATCGCAGGCACGGCAAGCGGCAAGAACACCTTGAAGACCGCCTTCGTGCGTCCGCACCCTTCGAGCCACGCCGACTCTTCGAGATCGCGCGGCACGGTCTGAAAGTACGACGACAGCATCCACACCGCGAACGCGATATTGAACGCGGCGTACGAGACGATCACGCCGAGCTTCGAATCGACGAGGTTGCCGTCGCCATATGGGATCATCGCGGCGAGCCTGAAAAGGCCGACCACGAGCAGAATCGGCGAAAGCATCTGCGTGACGAGCAGGAACTGCCGATACACGCCGCGCCCTCTGAACGGAAAGCGCGCGAGCGCGTAGGCGGCGGGCACGCTGACGGCGAGCGCGAGCGACGTCGACAGAAAACTGATCACGCAACTGTTCCTCAACGCGACGCCGAAGTTGGCCGCGTCCCACATCTCGACGAAGTTCTCCCACCGCCATTGCACGGGCAGCCAGCGGGCCGGGTAGACGAAGATCTCGTTGGCCGGCTTGAACGCGGTGCACAGCATGACCGCGAACGGGAACAGCACGATCACGATCAGCGGCGATAACGCGAGCCAGCACCATAGGGTGCGTTTCATTTTCGCGTTCACGTGCTTTCCCCTTCCTGCTTGGGCTGCAGCCGCAAGTAGATCACCGTGAACACGAAGAGCATCACGAGCATGATCAGCGACACCGCCGCCGCCTGACCGGGACGCCCGAGCCTGAAGCCGAGCTCGTAGAGGTACGTGACGAGGATGTGGGTGCTTTCGTCCGGCCCGCCCTGCGTCATGACCCAAATGATGGGAAACGAATTGAACACGTAGATCACGTTCAGCAGGATCGCCATGTTCACGAAAGGCCGCAGCAACGGCAGCGTCAGCTTGCGGAACTGCTGCCAGGCGCTCGCGCCGTCGATGCGCGCGGCTTCGTAGATATCGGCCGGCACCGAAGAGAGACCGCCCAGGAGGATCGTCACCGTGAACGGAATCGACACGAGAATGCCGATGCCGATCTCCACCGGAAACGCAAATTCGGGCGTCGCCAGCCAGTGGATCGGTCCGCCGATCAACCCGAGCCGCTGCAGCGTGACGTTGACCATCCCATAGTCGTCGTTGAACGCCCAGCGCCAGACGACGGCCGTCATCGTCAGCGAGACCGACCACGGCAGCATCACGATCGTGCGCGCCATGCCGCGCCCGTAAAAGTCCTGGTTGAGCACGAGCGCGACCGGCACGGAAAGCAGCACCGTGCCGCCGACCACGCACGCGGTCCACACGATCGTGCGCCTGACCGAGTCGATGAACACGGGATCGCTGAATACGCCGTAGAAGTTCTGCAGGCCGTTGAAGCCGCGGATCGCCCCGAAGCGCGACACATCGTGCACCGACTGGTACACGATGTTGAAAATCGGGTAGCTGATGATGAACAGCGCGAGGATCAGGCTCGGCACGATCAGCAGCCATGGCTGATTGAAGCGCGGCGCCGCCGAGCGGCCAAGACCGGTTTGATCGTAGGGGACGTGGGCCATAAGTTGCGCGCGTGGACAGGCGGCACAGGCTCGCGCCAGGCCGCCCGCCGTGACATCGTTACATCAATGACCGAGCGACTTGTCGGCCTGGTCGGCCGCCGCGTTCAGCGCATCGGCGGGCTTCGCCTTGCCGAGATAGATCGACTGCATCGCGTCCGTCACGGCCTTCGCCGTGTCTTCCCAGCCGGTGACGGTGGGCGCGAAGCGGGCCGTCGGCAGGAGCGCGACAAACGCCTTGGTGTCTGGATCGTTGAACGCCGGATCGGCCGCCTCAGCCTTCGTGGTCGGCAGGAAACCCTCGGTGCTCGTGAACTCGACGCGCGGGTCCTTCGTGAACAGATAGTCGAGGAACTTCCACGCGGTCTTTTTCACCTTCGAGTTCTTGAACATCATGATCGAATCGGTGACGGCGTAAGTCGCGTGCGTGGTGCCCATCGGAATCGGATCGATCCCATATTTCAGGTTCGGCGCTTCCTTTTTGATCTGCTTGGCGAGGAACGGCGCCGAGATCATCATCGCCACTCGGCCCTGCTTGAAGAGGTTCTGCACGTCCTCGCGGCTGTAGCCCGTGACGCCCGGCTGCGTGAGCCCTTCATCGATCATCATCTTGTACATCGTCGCGGCCTTGACGCCGGCCGGCGCGTTGAACACCGCCTTGTCCGCCTTGTTGACGACCTCGCCGCCGTCGGTCCACAACGCGTAGTAGAAGTAGACATCCGTTTCGATCTCCTTGCCTTGCAGCCCGAAGCCCGCGATGCCCTTGGCCTTGAGCTTCTTCGACGCCTCGATCACGTCGTTCCAGGTTTTGGGACCATCGGGATAACCAACCGATGCGAGCATGTCCTTGTTGTAGTAGAGCGCGCGTGCCGAAGCCGCGATCGGCAGGCCGTAGGTCTTGCCGTCGATCTGGCCCGGGGCCAGGAACGGGCCGATGAAGCGGTTCTTGAAGTTCGGGTCCATGTAGCTGTCGAGCGGCTCGGCCACGTCGTCCTTCACGAAGTCGAGCAGCCAGCGCGTGCCGATGATTGCCAGGTCGGCGTTGGCGCCGCCGGAAATGTCCGTCTGCAGCTTCTGTTGCAGCGTGTCCCAGTTCACGTCCTCGATCTTGATCGTCGTGCCGGGGTTGGCCTTCTCGAAGCTGCGGGCCATCTTCTCGAAGTACGGCGCGGTCGCATCGCTGTAGTGAGCGACGGTGACGCGGACCGTGTCGGCCTGGGCCGCCACGGCGATTCCAGCAAACGCCAGCGCGACGGCAAGTTTGCCAAGCGCGAGGGAAGCACGGGATTGCAACGACATGTTGACTCTCCTGAATGAATCCGCCGCCTGACAGGCCGCCGGGTTGTTGATTATTTGAATTGCGAAAAATCCTACGTTACGAAAATGGACTTGTCACGTAGGATCTGCGACATTTTTGGCGCGCCTATCGTTTGCCTAATATGTTGTTAGGAAAGCCGATTTGGTGCAGTGCGGGCTCGGTTGCCTGAACGCAAAGAACACGCCGGAACCGCACTTCCATGCGATCTATTTGAAAGCGACCCAACAGACGAGGACAGCGATGAATCGTGTCGTGCTGGTGACTGGCGCAAGCGGCGGAATCGGCAGCGCGCTGTGCAGGCGTTTCGTAGCGGCGGGCGATAACGTGCTCGCGCTCGATATCGAAGCGGGGGCGCTAAGCGCATTGGCCGCCGAACTCGGCGCGGATCGCGTGACGCCGGTCACCGTGGACTTGGGCGATGCGGCAGCCGTTAAAGCAGCCGTCGCGCAGGCCGTGGCCGCCAAAGGCCCTGTCGACGTGCTCGTCGCCAACGCGGGCGGCGCGCACAGCGGCACGCTCGCCTCCACCGACCCCGCAAGCTGGCAGCGCGACGTGCATCTCAACCTGAACGGCACCTATCACACGGTCGAAGCCGTGCGCGCCTCGATGATCGAGCGCAAGCGCGGCGCGATCGTGCTGATCGGCTCCGTGAACGGCATGACCGCGTTAGGTCACCCGGCATATAGCGCCGCGAAAGCGGGCTTGATCAGCTATACGAAGGCGCTGGCGATCGAACTGGGCCGCCACGGCATCCGCGCGAACATCGTCTGCCCCGGCACCGTGAAGACGCCGGCCTGGCAGGCGCGCGTCGACAAGAATCCGCAGGTGTTCGAAGCATTGAAGAAGTGGTACCCGCTCGGCGACTTCGCGACGCCCGACGATATCGCCGACGCCGTGATGTTCCTCGCCTCGCCGATGGCGCGCGTGATCACGGGAGTCGCGCTGCCGGTCGACGGCGGGCTCATGGCGGGCAACCGGCTGATGGCCGAGGAGCTGACACTCGAATCGTTTTGAATCGCTAAACAAGGCGCATTTCGCTAAAACAACGCATCCGACCGCAACGAGGACAGCATGGCAGCAGTGCAGATGAGCGGCATTTTCAAACGCTATGGCGACACCCAGGTCGTGCACGGCATCGATCTTTCGATCGACGACGGCGAATTCGTGGTGCTGGTCGGCCCATCGGGTTGCGGCAAGAGCACGCTGATGCGAATGGTCGCCGGTCTCGAAGAGATCACCGGCGGCGAGCTGACCATCGGCGGCAAGCGCGCGAACGGGCTTTCGCCGCAGCAGCGCAATGTATCGATGGTGTTCCAGAGCTATGCGCTCTACCCGCATCTGTCCGTCTTCGACAACATCGCCTTCGGACCGCGCATCCGCAAAGAGCCGCCGACGAGCTTCAAGCCGCGCATCGAGGCCGCCGCGAAGATGCTGAACTTGAGCGGCTATCTGGACCGCTTGCCCCGCGCGCTGTCGGGCGGCCAGCGGCAGCGCGTCGCGATGGGACGCGCGGTGGTGCGCGAGCCGGAGCTGTTCCTGTTCGACGAACCGCTGTCGAACCTCGACGCGAAACTGCGCGTGCAGATGCGCACCGAAATCAAGGCGCTGCATCAGCGCTTGAAGAACACGGTGATCTACGTGACCCACGATCAGATCGAGGCGATGACGATGGCCGACCGCATCGTCGTGATGAACGCGGGGCGTATCGAACAGATCGGCCGGCCGCTCGAACTGTACGACCGGCCTGAGAACCTGTTTGTCGCGAGCTTTCTCGGCTCGCCGTCGATGAATTTCGTGGAAGGCGAATGGCAGCACGACGCTCAGGGAGCGCGGCTGGTGCTCGCCGACGGCGGTTCGATTGCGTTGCCGCAGACGAACCTGTCCGCGGCTCCCGGCGCGAAGATCACGCTCGGCATCCGGCCCGAGCACATCGAAACGCGGGCGCCGGAGGGCGTGGTGATGGAAGTCGAGGTGATCGAGCCGACCGGCGCGGAAACCCACTTGTACGGCAAGATCGGCGGCAGCACGTGGTGCGCCACGACGCGCCAGCGCGCGACGATCGAGCCCGGGCAGCGTGTGACGCTGCATCTGCCCGGCGAGCACGTGCATCTGTTCGATACGGGGAGCGGGCAACGGCTGGGGTGAAGCCAAGCGGGAAATGCAAGGACGTCCGCGCCGGTGCGTTAAGCGTCAGATAACGAAATGCTTCCCTTCACGCGTGAGACTCGTAGCCGGCATCAGATCGGCGCGCGCAATGCGCACCAGCGCCAACGCACGCGTGCGAGGCGGATTCCCCGGGATGTGCGCGACCCGGAATTCGATCTCGGTGCCCGCCTCCGAACCACCGCTCTCGACGATCACATTCATCCGGTTGAGCCTGACGAGCTTCTTCGAGACGTCGACGTGCGCCGCCGGATCAGAGAGCACCTCGCAAACGAGCGCCAATTGTCTTTCGAGTGCATCAGTCCTCTGGCCGAGATTCGCGAGGTTCTCCTCGTTTTCATCGATTTTCTCCTGCACCTGCTTCGCTTCGGTGAGCTTGGCAAGCGCCCCGCCGTTCGCCAGTGAACTCATCCCGACGCTGCGGCGCTCGAGCAACTGCAAGCGCGCCTTGAGCAGCGCGTGCTCCTCTTCGAGTTCGGCGCGCCGGGACGCGTCGGCCTCGATGCGCGCGAGACCCTCTACGGCAAGCTGATCGATGGCAAGCCGGATCACTTCCTGGCGCACCGCTTCGACGGTCCCGCCGCACAGGCGCACGACATGGTCGCCGAAGCTGACGGTGGTCCACGCGACGTCCGTGCGCGTAATACCGCCTTCTTGCTTCACGCCCATCCCGTTGCGCTCGGTCATCGCCATGCTGAGTACACCGATGACTTCATCGGCACTGGGATGTTGGTCGAAATACGCTTGCACGTCGGCAGAACGGCTGATCGCTTCCGTGACGTCGGCCGCGGTGGCAAAGAAGGCGTGAACGTGCGGATCGGAGGACCAGGCTGACGCGCTCGCTTCAAGCGGCGCCGGCAAGGTTTCGGCGAGCTTGCCGACGTATTCGAGCGAGAGCCGCACGGCGGCCCCGAGATGCTCTTGATACCGGTTCGCGAAACGCAGTCGCGGACTCATCGCAGCGATGCGCTCGACGGCTTCGCGCGTCTGCTGATTATCGAATCCAGCGGGCTCCGAAACGGCGCGATCGCGGTGCAAAAGCCAGTTGAAGATGCCCATGGTCGACCTCCGCGTTCAACGGTTCCGTAGTCATGCTGCTTGACGATCTCCACATCGATCGTGCGGTACTGTCGCGCAGTTCTGCGACCAGCCAATCCCGAACGACAACGCTGAATACCATGGTAGAAAATTGCCGCCGGGCTGCCTTTGTCCTTTATCAACAATATCGAGGCGAGCAAGCGCCATGGCTTTCATTTTGTAATTTCATGGCCGAGCACGGGTTTTTAAGCCCCTGCAGTGAAACCCCGCGACATAGTTTTGCAACAGCTTGAATCGGCGCGTCCTTCTATAGTCCATCCGTCGCCACGCCGCAGCGCGCGAAGTGGCCCGAACCGTGAAGGACGCCCCGTGAAAATCCGCCCATTTGCCATCCAGACCGCCGACGCCAAGCCGGCTCCCGCCGCGATCGCCGCACCCGCGCGCGGCATCCTGCGAAACCTCGTGCTCGCGGCCACGGCCACCATGCTCACGCTGGGCAGCGCATCGGCGTTTGCGTGGGGCTTTTCGGGGCACGGCACCGCCTACACGCCGCGGGGCACCTATAACGGCGCCCACTGGGGCTCCTGCGGCGGCGGGAGCTGCTCGCACGCGGGCAGCATCGCCGGCCCGAACGGCGGCTGGGCCTCCAACACCGGCAACGTCACCCGCACCGCGCCGGGCCAGTTCTCGAACTCCGGAACCGCGACCGGACGCTACGGCAACACCGTCCAGCACTCGGGCAACACGAACTGCTCGGGCGGCACCTGCTCGCACACCGGCACGGCCACCGGCCCCGACGGCAAGACCGCCACGAGCGACGGCAGCGTGACGCGCACCGCGCCCGGGCAATACTCGTCGTCGGGTACGGTCACCGGCTCGAACGGCAACACGGTCAACCACAACGCGTCGACGAACTGCTCGGGCTCGACCTGCTCCCGTTCCGGCACCGCAACCGGTTCGAACGGCGGCACGGTCACCCACTCGGGCACCGCCAACGGCGTCGGCACCGGCTACGTGACGACGAGCGGCACCGTGACCGGCGTGAACGGCAACACCGTGACGACGGGTGGAACCGTGGTCCGAGGCGGAACCGTCACGACCGGCACCACGGTCGTAACCGGCGGCACCGTCACGACTGGCACCACGGTCGTCGTCGCCAAGCCGCCGGTGGTCATCGCGCCGGTGCCCGTCTATGTGCCGCCGCCTCCGCCGCCGCCGGTTGTCTACGTGCCGCCCGCAGTCGTCGTCGTGCCGCCCCCGCCGCCGCCTAAGACCGTCTATGTCGCGCCGGCCCCTGTCTACGTCGCGCCGCGGCCCGCGGTCTGGGTGCCGGGCCACTGGGTCGGCGCAGTCTGGGTACCGGCTCACTGGGCCTGAGCGACGACGAGCAACCCCATACGACCATGAGCGAAATCGATCAAACGGAGCGCGAACCGATGAAACGCGCGATCGAGCCCTCGATTCGGGAACAGGGCCAAACGACATCTCCCCGGCCGGGCGGCACCGCGCTCTGGGTCTTCTTATTGCGGAAGTTCGCCTTTCTCGTGCCGCTGATCGTCGCGTTCGCCGCGCTTGCGGCGGCAACGATCAGCGTGGCGAATGCGGCTCCTCCGGCGAACGCCGAACCACCCGCGCCGTCCGCCGAGTCGGAATTGCCGCCGCGCTGCGCGGCGAACTACGCGGCGTTGCTCGATCTCGCCGAACTCGCTCGAGAATATGGGAAGTCGTCGGTGAGCTTCGTGCACGCGATCGACAGCGTGGCGGGTCAGCTCGACGATTGTCTCTACGATGCGCAGGGCCCAAACCCCGAACAGGGTCCGGCCTGGCAGAGCCTGGTCAAGGGCGCCGGGCAACCTTCGGCGGTCAAGCACAACGCCATCGGTATCTAGCGGCGCATTGCACGCCACGCATTGCACACCACCTTGGCTCGCCAAACGTTTGCGTTGGCGAGCGGCTTATTTAGCAGCCGTCCCGTACATCCGCAACGCCGGGGGCGATCAGGTTCGCCGCCAGCTCGCGCAGCAGATGGAGGGTCAAGGCGCCCGCGCCGCCGAGGGCGAGGCGTTGAAGTTCGATCAGGTCCCGCGCAATGAGGCTCATGGTGTTCCCCGTTCTGGTCAAGAAAGGAAGACGTCGCGCTGCCGGTCCACTCGATCCGCTCGATCCGCTTTCAGGCGCACGGGAGAAGTAAGCCTCATCGAACGTCCGTTTGCAGTGTCTTGGCCAACGGAGCGTGCGGAAAGACTGTTCTCTTGAGCACAGTATTGGACAGTCTCCTCGCTCTTTAAATCAGCCCGCGCCGAAGTTCGCGTAGTACACGGCTTCGCGCTGTCGGCGCTTTCCTACAAGGGAGAACCCGAGAAACGAGGTGCAATACGACGAGGACCGCGCTGGCGTTAGCCACCAGCGCGGCCCTCCAAACAGCGGCCCTAATTCAAGCCGCTAAGCCATGCTCAGTTGTGTGCGACGCCCAGGCCCGGCAGGGCCTGCGTGCCTTCCAGCGCGACCGAGTGCAACAGTTCCGGCTCGAGATCGAGCGCACGCAGGATCGTCGGCGCCACTTGCGTCGTCAGCACATAGTCGGACACGGTGCGGCCGGCATGCGGCAGCCCCGCGAACGACACGACGAGACCGAGATGGCTGTCGTTGGGTGCGTTGCCGCCGTGCTCTTCATCCTTCGTCTTGCTCGACGTATAGATCACGCCCGGATTCGGCTGCACGATGATGTCGGGCGTGCGGCCCTGCGCCGGATCGCCGAAGCGCGACGACAGCGCGTTGCCGTACAGGATGTACGCCTGCGAACCGTCCGCGCAGATGCCCGGCGCGTTGCAGCTCCGGTTGGCGTTCAGCGTGGCGACCACCGAGCGCAGCTGGCTGCGGTCGCGCAGCCAGATCAGGCCGACGTCGTCGGTCTGCACGAAGCCCGTGTCGACGAGACCGCTGCCGTCATTCAAGTTGCCCGTTTTCGTATTGTTCTGGCCGAAGTTGCCGTTCGGGTCCAGATAGTTATTGGTTTCGAGCTGCTTCGTGAGCGTGTCGCCGTTCTTGACGAGCTTCGTATGGTCCGTCGGCGACTGGCCGTGCTTGGCCGTCACGATGATGACCGTCGACTTATAAAGGTCACGCTGCTTCAGCTCGGCCACGACGCGGCCGAGCGATTCGTCGAGGTAGGCAATCGCGCCCGTGACCTTCGGGCCCGGCGTGAAGTCCGCGTCGAGGTAGCCGCCTCCCGTCGCGACCGTGGCCTTCTGGGCCACGCTCAGCGTCTGGAAGTTCGTGCCGAACACCGTCGGCACCGGTGCGCTCGTCGTGCCGGTCGAGTCCTTGCCGTCGATCTCGTTGATCAGCGCCTGCACGTGGTAGTCATCGAACTTCTCGGTGTGCGTGTAGCTGTCGAGGTAGTCCGTACCGGTGGCGGGGTCGATCGAATTGATCTCGGTGCGCGCGAGATCGTCGACGCCCTGCCCCGACGGCCCGTTCACCCAGTCGTAGCCCCACGCATGCTTGTCGGCCCATGCCGTGCGCGCGCCGCGAATGTGCTCTTTGACGACTTCGAAGACCGTGTTCGTCTTCACATAGTTGTGCGGATACACCGGCGTGCAGACACCGCCGATCATCGCGTTCGGAATGGCTTGCGGGTTGAACTTGCCGCCGCCGTCGAGGTGGGTGAGCGCGCCGCCGTTTTCCGCATCGATGCCCGTCGTTTCATCGAACACGACGTTCCATCCCTGCTTGCCGGAGCAAGTCGTATCGGACGGGGCATAGAGCGTACGGTCGTAGGACACGTCATAGAAGAGACCCGCTGACTTCGGCGAGCCGCCGGTCAAGAGCGCGGCGAGACCCGGAAACGAATCGGACAGACCCGGCGTGTGCGCGTTCGTATACGTCACGCCCGATTTCGCCAAGAGCGCGAGATTCGGGCACGTGTTCGCGCCGATGCAGCGCGCCACGTCCTGTTCGTGCAGACCGTCGAAACTGATAAGAAGCACGTGCTTCGCCTCTTTCATCTCGTGCGCTTGAACCGGTGCTTGCATACCGGCCAGCGCCAGCACGCCCGCGCCGATTGCAGCGCTTTTAGCAGACCACCTCCTGAACTCTTTCATTCACGACCTCGTTGGTTTGTTTTCGGAAATGAGCAACCGCGGAGGTAATGTGAATGCCGATTGAGTCTCGTCCGTGAAGCCGATCTGCCATTTACAAACAATTACATGTCAGACGAGCGCGGACGTTCGCCGCGGAAGGAATTTCCGCGGCGACAACGCTGCTGGGGAGAAGTTACCGCTTCGTGCTTTGCGCGTAAAAGGTTGCGGCCGCAACCATTTCGTCGGGCGTCATGTTGCGCGCGATGTTGCGCATCTGCCCTGAAATATCGTTGCGCCGCGCGCCCGATGCAAACGCCTGCAACTGCGCCTGCGTATACGCAGCCGGCAAGCCGTCGAGCCAGGGGCTGCCCGCTGTGTGATCGATGCCGCCATGGCAGGCCGCGCACGCCGGAATATTGCGCAGCGGCGCACCGTGCACGACGATGCCGGGCGCGTCGGCCAGATCGAGCCCTTGGCCCGCAGCCGGACGCGGCAGCGTTGCGTAATACGCCGCCAGGTCGCGCATGTCCTGATCGCTCAGGTTCAAGGCCATCGGCGACATGACGGCGTTCGTGCGCGCCCCGCTCTGGAAATCCTGCAACTGCTTGTAGACCACGATCGCATACTGGCCCGCCAGATTCGGCGAGCTCGCTCCGCTCATGCCTCGCTCGCCATGGCACATCGTGCAGCGCAGCGCGAGCGTCGCGCCGCGTCCGATCGACGATGCCGTCGCTCCCGCGAGCAATTGCGGCGTCACCTCGACCTTGCTCAACGGCACTTGAGGTGCAACCGGCGCGTCGTTGGCGAGCCACTGCTGCGGCACGCCCGCCGCGCTGCAGATCGCATTCCAGAGCCCCTGGAACTGCGCGTCGCGCTGCGCCGACGGCAACCACACGAAGCCCACGACCACGCTGAACACGAACACCACCGCCGTGGCGCCGACGCTCGCCCTGAACCACGGGTTGCGCAACGAGAACAGGCGTTCTTCGCTCATCGCTGGGCTCCAATCGGAATCACGGGCACGGTGTCGCCCCTCGCCATCAACTGCGCAATCGGATAGCCGTAGTTGAGCACCGTCAGCGCGACCATCAGCGTGAGCCACAGCGCGAAGCTGTTGAGCGCCACCGGCACCGTGCGCGGCTCGTGCACCGCCGTGCTGAAGCGGTATTCCTCAGGCGTCTCGGCTTGGCTGCGATGCCCTTGGATCAGCACCACGAAGAACAGAATCGCCGAGAGCACGAGAATGAGCCCGCCGATTGCCGACATCACCACCCAGATCGCTTGCGCGGCGATCTCCGGGTCGGTGTAGTCGTAATACGCCATGCGCCTCGGCATGCCCAGAATGCCGACCCAGTGCCACGGGAACGTCAGCACGATCATGCCGATGAACCACAGCCACAGCTGCAGGCGCATGAGCTTCCAGTTCGTCATTGCGCGGCCCGTGATTTGCGGCCATAAGTCGTAGGCGATCGCGAAGTACATGATGACAATCGCGCCCGCGTAGATCAGATGGAAGTGACCGGTGATCCACTGGGTGTTGTGAATCGTCGAGTCGAGCTGGTAGCTCATGTTGATGAGGCCGCCCGCGCCGCCGAAGCCGAGCATCACGAACGAGAGCGCAAGCGCCAGCATCTGCGGGTTGTCCCACGGCAGCGCGCTAAGCCAGCCGAATGCGCCCTTGCCGCCGCGCAGACGGGCGGCAATCTCCACCGAGGCGCAGATCGTGAACACGGTCAACAACGTCGGTACGGCCACGAGCGCCGTGAACACCGATTGCAGGAACTTGAAGCCCGAGCCCACCTGCGGATCGGCAAACAGGTGGTGAATGCCGATCGGCATCGCCACCACGAGGAACAGGATGAACGAGATGCGCGCCATCGTATCGCTGTACAGGCGGCCGCCGATCGCGCGCGGCACGATCGTGTAGTAAGCGATATACGCGGGCATCAGCCAGAAGTAGACGATGGCGTGCAGCGTCCACGAGAAGAACACGCGCGCGAGGCCCGCGTCGATGGTCGTCTTCCACCCGAACGCGGCCGGCAAGATCTGAAAGAGGATTTCGATCGCCGCGCCCACCGCGGTCCAGCCCCACAGGTACGAACCTGCCACGGTCGCGAACATCGGCAGCGGCACAGGCTTGCCGCGGTTGTCGCGCTTCCATGCCGCCAGATTCACCGACATCAGCGCCACCCAGATCCACGAGCCCACCACCACCAGCACGACGCCAAGGTAATAGAACACGTTGCCGATCATCGGCGGATAGAACGTGTAGAGCACCGAGGCGAGCCCGAGCGCCACCGTGATCGACGCCATCACGGCGCCCACCGCCACCAGCCAGAACCCCACCCACGCCCAGCGCGCGCCCACGAGCGTGCGCTTCAGAGACAGCTCCGTCACCGCGTAGCCGAAGCCCATTGCGATGAGCGTCGGGAACACATAGCCCATCACGGTGCCGTGCTCGGTCACCGAGCGGTAGTAGATCTCGGGGTTCTGCAGCCACGGATGCAGCGGACTGCGCACAACCATCTGCCAGGCGCCGAGCAGAAGCGCGACGCCGAACACGCCGAACGCGAGCCAGAAATGCGAGAGCACGAGCCGCTTGTTATTTAACACAACTGAGTCTCCTTGATGCGGCCGCCATTTGCATGAATGCGTCTTTGTCGATGACCTTCACGTGCGCCCACATCCCCTGGTGCCCCGTGCCGCAATACTCGTGGCACGGCATCAGGTGATCGCCCGGCTGCGCGAAAGTGGTCCTGAAGGTGGCGATATAGCCGGGCTCGACCATCGAGTTGATGTTGGTGTTCGTCACGAGAAAGCCATGCACGACATCGGCGCTCGTCGCGCGAAACGTGATCGGCACGCCGGCCGGCACCAACAGGCACTGCGGTGTGAACGAGTATTGCTGCGCGACGATGCGCACCGTCACCGAGCCGTCGGGCTCCACCGCGCTGCCCAAGTTGCTCTCGACGAATTCGCCCGAGACGTTGAGCGTTTCCGGGCTGATGGTCTCGACGCGCGAAGGCGGCATCGCCGACCAGCGCAGGCCGGTGAAGATCACTACCGCGATGGTGCTCGCGATGAGCAGCACCGCGAGGAACGCCCAGCGCCGCTCGATGCTTTCGGCGACTTTGGCGGAGGCGTGCGGATCGGGAACGGTTGGGTTCGACATAGTGCCGTCTGGTTAGATGAATGAGCCGTTCATTGAATGAAGCCGCGCGGCAGGAACACGAGGAAGTAGAACGCGTACCACAGGCCGATCACGATGGCCGTCGCGATGCCGGCCACCGCGATCGCGCCGCGCGGTCCGCGGCGCACGATCTCGTCGACGCGCTCGGCTTCAGGGGGTTCGCTGCCGTTCTTGGGGACAGGGGTATTGATCATCGCGTCCTCAGATTCAGAAGATGGTCGCCGAGCGCAGCGTGTTGACTTCCTTCTCCGTGACCGGCGTGCCGTGATTGCCCCAGGCCGTGCGGATATAAGTGACGACCGCTGCGATCTCGGCATCCGAGAGCGACTGCGCGAACGGCGGCATGCCGTACGGCATCGGGTTCTTCATCGTGCCCGGCGCGTAGCCGCCGTTCAGCACCATCCGGATCGGATTGACCGACGAGGTCATCTGGATCGACTGATTGTTCGCGAGCGGCGGGAAGTTCGGCAGCTTGCCTTGCCCTTGGTCCGCGTGGCACACCGCGCACTGCGCGTCGTAAATCTTCTTGCCGAGCGGAGCGAGCCGGTTCTTCTCTTCGGTCATGGCGGTGGTGGGAGCCTCGCTGCTGACTTCGCTCGTATGCCCCGGCAACGCCTTGAGATAGACGGCCACGGCGCGCACGTCGTCTTCGCTCAAGTACTGGAAGCTGTCGTAGACGACTTCGGCCATCGGTCCATACACCGCGCCGCGGTTCGAAACGCCGGCATGCAGCAGGCCGACGATATCGTCGATGCTCCAGTCGCCGAGGCCCGCTTCCTTGTTGGAGGTCAGCGACGGCGCATACCAGTCCTGGATCGGGATCAGCCCGCCCTGGAACTCCTTCGACTTCGTATTGCCGCCGAGCGCGTTGATCTCCGTGTGGCACATCGTGCAGTGGCCGAGCCCTTGCACGAGATACGCGCCGCGGTTCCATTCGACCGATTGCGACGGGTCCGGCTGGTATTCGCCGGCTCGGAAGAAGAGCGTGCGCCAGCCGAGCAGCAATTGGCGCTGGTTGAACGGGAAACGCAGCTCGTGCGGGCGGTTGGGCTGGTGGACCGGCGGCGTCGACATCAGGTACGCGTAGATCGCATCGGAGTCCGCGCGCGTCACCTTTGTGTACGACGCGTAGGGCATCGCGGGGTACAACAGATCGCCGTCTTTGGACCTGCCTTCGTGCAGCATCCGGTAGAACTCGTCGGCAGTCCAAGTGCCGATGCCGGTTTCCTTGTCCGACGAGATGTTGGGCGAATAGAGCGTGCCGAACGGCGTGGCCATCGGGCGTCCGCCGCCGAAGAGCTGCTTGCCCGGAATCGTATGGCACGCGATGCAGTCGCCTGCGCGCGCGAGGGTTTCGCCGCGCGCGATGACTTGCGCGTCGGCGCTCGCGGGCGCCGGCGTTTGCGCTTGCGCTTGCGCTCGCGGCACGCCGAGCCAGAGCATGCCGCCACACGTCAGCGTGGCAAGCGCGGTCAGCGCAGCAAACGCCTTGGCCTTGAAGTAGCGATGACTAAGCACGCTGTGCACGGAGGGGCCTCGGTTAGTTGGGAACGCTGCCGCACGCGAGCGGCAGCTTCAAGGAGCCGGCAGCGACAGGCGCCGGGTTCGCAGGCGCAGGCAGCGAGGCGAGCCACGCGGCGATCGCGGTGATATCGCTGTCGGAGAGACGCGTGGCGATCTGGTGCATGCAATCGGGGCTCGCCGCGTGACGCGTGCCGTAGCGGAACGCGCCCAGCTGTGCGCTCAGGTAGTCGGCATGCAGGCCGAGCAAGCCGGGGATCGCGGGCGCCATGCCGGTCAGCGCCGCACCGTGGCAGCTCGCGCACGCAGGCACGCCGCGCGATTGCTCGCCGCCGGTCGCAAGCGACTTGCCGTGCTCGAGCGCTGCGGCGTCGACCGTGGGCGCCGGCAGCGGTGGAAACGGCGGGCGTTGGCTCGCGAAGTACTCGGCGATCTGCTTCAAGTAGGCATCGGGCAGATACGCCAGCAGATAATTCATCGGCGGGTATTTGCGCTGGCCGTCGCGAAACGCTATCAGCTGGTTGTAGAGATAGCCGGCAGGTTTGCCGGCCAGGCGCGGGAAGTAATCGTTATCGGTGCCTTGGCCATGCGCGCCGTGACAGGCCGCGCAGCCCATCACGCGTGCCTCCATCGTATCCGGCGCTTTCTCGGCAACCGGGCCGGCGGCCAATGCCGGCGTCGTTAAGAACGTGCACGACGCCAAGAGTGCGCCAATCAAAGAGGCGATTCGATTCTTCACCGGATTCCTCGTACGGATTGCATGTCAGGAGCGATCCTATTGTTTTATTCGCTTTATCTGCCGCGCGAACCGCGCGGCCTACTGCACCCGCAAACCTGCTGATTCGATAAGCCCGCAAAGCCTACACGAATCATGTGACCGGTCTTCTACACGAAAAGTAATTATGTGAGGCAGATCAAGCAAGGCAAGAATTTTTTTCGCTTTGGACGAAGTTTCTTAATTGGCTATTGCAATAAGACGCGCCTTGGATTAAGAGGGCCCGCCTTGCAAGGTGGACAAGTCTAAACATTCGGCAGCTAGGGTCATAGAACCAGTTCAAGACAATTTTCTGGCCACTGAAGGTGACCAGTTGTCCGCTAAAACCAGCAAGCCACCTCATTGACAGCACGATGTCATTTCAATCCAAGCCGCTTTGCCAATCGATTCAAATTCGCCGGATCTAGGCCGAGCTCGCGCGCCGTAGCGGCCCAATTCTGCTTGTGACGCACGAGCGCAGCGAGAACCGTCTTGCGCTCGAAGTCTGCGACCGAGGTGCGGAAGTCCTTTTCGACGGCTTCGGGTTCGTCGGCGAGCGGCGGCTTGCCGGACGCATCGGGCGTATCGGATAGCGCAAGATCGGCCGCCGTCAACGTCAGGATGCGCGGACGCTCGCGCTGCGCCGCCAATGCCTTGAGCGCGCTGCGTCCGATCAAATGCTCCAGCTCGCGCACATTGCCGGGCCACGAATAACGCAGCAGGGCCGCCTGCGCATCGGCCGACAGACGCACGCTGAGCAGGCCGAGCCGGCTGCGGTTTTCTTCGAGGAAGAAGCCGGCGAGCAATAGGATGTCGCGGCCTCGCTCACGCAACGGCGGCACCCGCAGCGGATAGACGCTCAGACGATGGTAGAAGTCCGCGCGAAAGCGCCCCGCCCTGACCTCTTCGGCAAGATCGCGATTCGTGGCGGCAATCACACGCACGTCGACCTTGTGCTCGCTATCCGAGCCAAGCCGTTGCAGCTGGCCGTTCTGCATGACGCGCAGGAGCTTCGCCTGGACCGTCAGCGACAGTTCGCCGACTTCGTCGAGAAAGATCGTGCCGCCATGCGCAAGCTCGAACTTGCCGCGTCGATCCGACGAGGCGCCGGAGTACGCGCCGCGAACGTGCCCGAACAACTCGCTTTCGACGAGCGTGTCGGGCAGCGCCGCGCAATTCAGGCTGATCAGCGGCTTGCCCGCGCGCGCCGACAACGCATGGATCGAGTTCGCCACCAGCTCCTTGCCGACGCCGGTCTCGCCGGTCACGAGCACGGTCAGATCGCTCGCGGCCACGATTTCGATCTCTTCGAGCAGCCGCTTGTACGCATCGCTGCTGCCGATGAAATCGCGGCGGTGCTGCCCGCTCGCTTGCCGGAACGCTTCCTCGGCGCGGCTGCGTTCTTCCTCGCCGGTGCGCTCGAGCGTTTCGATGCGCTCGACGACGCTGACCGTCGCCGCCGCGAGACTCATGAATGCCTGCAATGCCGGCATGTCGAGCGCGTCGAATTGGGCTGGATCGAGCGCATCGAGCGTCAGGAGGCCCCACGGCCTCCCGCCGATGAACAACGGACAACCCAGGCAGTCGTGCACCTCCAGCTTGCCGGCGATGCCTTGCACCAGGCCGTCGTACGGATCGGGCAAATCGGAATCGGCCGCAAAACGCGTCGGTTCGTCGCTCGAGAGCAGTTGCGCAAAGCGAGGATGGTCGCTGACGCGAAAGCGCCTGCCGAGCGTGTCGCTCGACAGACCGTCGATGGCGAGCGGCACGAGCGTGTCGCCGTCGAGACGCAGCAGCGCGGCCGCGTCGCCCGGAAACAGCGCGCGCAGGCTCTGCAGCAGACGCCGGTAGCGCTCCGTATCCGGCAAGTCGTGCGAGAGGTCCTGCATCAGCGGCGCCAGCGTATCGAGCAGTGCGCGCGCAGTCAATTTGACTTCACTAGCAGTCGTTTTGACTATCGTCGGATCGACCATGCGAATTAATAAGACGTTGATTAATCGAGTCTTTTATTCTGGCACAGTTCGTGGATATAGACAGCGCTGGCGAGCTTCCAGCCACCTGTCAACTTCCACAAGGACACTACAAGATGCTATCCGCCGAACACCGTGCCATCGTCAAAGCCACCGTGCCGCTGCTCGAGAGCGGCGGCGAAGCGCTCATCACGCACTTCTACGGAATGATGCTGGGCGAGTACCCTGAAGTGCGCCCGCTTTTCAACCAGACGCACCAGGCAAGCGGCGCGCAGCCGCGCGCGCTCGCCAACGGCGTGCTCATGTACGCGCGCCATATCGATCAGCTCGAACAGCTCGGCGGCCTCGTTTCGCAGATCGTCAACAAGCACGTCGCGCTGAACATCCTGCCCGAGCATTATCCGATCGTCGGCAAGTGCCTGCTGCGCGCGATTCGCGAAGTGCTCGGCGCGGAGATCGCCACCGATGCCGTGATCGACGCTTGGGCAGCGGCTTATGGCCAGCTCGCCGACCTCCTGATCGGCCTCGAAGAAAAGACCTACGCGGAAAAGGAACACGCGCCGGGCGGCTGGCGCGGCACGCGCGAGTTCCGCGTCGCCCGCAAGATCAAGGAAAGCGACGAGATCACGTCGTTCTACCTGCGCCCCGCCGACGGGGGCGAACTGCTCGAGTTTCATCCCGGCCAATATATCGGCTTGAAGCTCGTGATCGACGGCGAGGAAGTGCGTCGCAACTATTCGCTTTCCGCGGCGGCCAACGGCCAGGAATACCGGATCAGCGTGAAGCGCGAGCCCAACGGCAAGGTCTCGAACTTCCTGCACGAGCAAGTCGGCGAAGGCGCTTCGCTCGAACTCTTCGCGCCGTCCGGCGACTTCACGCTCGAAGACAGCGACAAGCCGCTCGTGTTGATCAGCGGCGGCGTCGGCATCACGCCGACGCTTGCGATGCTGCAGGCGGCGCTCGGCACCCATCGCCCCGTGCATTTCATTCACGCTGCGCGGCATGGCGGCGTCCACGCGTTCCGCGAAACGATCGACAAGCTCGCCGCGCGTCACCCGCAACTGAAGCGTTTCTACTGCTATGAGGAACGCCGCGACGGCGATCAGGAAGCGCACGCGATCGGCTATCTCGACGAGACGCTCCTCAAGCGCTGGCTGCCGCAAACGCGCGATGTCGACGTGTACTTCCTTGGGCCGATTGCGTTCATGAAGGCGGTCAAGCGTCATCTGAAGGCGATCGGCGTGCCCGAATCGCAAAGCCGCTATGAGTTCTTCGGCCCGGCGGCGGCGATCGAATAGCCGGCGCGACAGTTGCCTAGGCCGTTGCTCGTTGGCAACGGCCCGGGCAACTGGTTACCTGGAAATACGAAAAATCGGTCATTTGCGAATGCCAGTTTGGCGCTTAATCTTTAAGGGTGTCGCGTGTTCCAACCCGGATTCAACCCGATCACCCTTTCAGGAGCCCATTCATCATGAAACTTCGCCTCGACTTCTACAAAGCCAACCCGCACGCCGTCAAAGCCATGCTCGCGCTCGAAGAGCAGATCGCCAAATCGTCGCTCGAAAAGTCGCTGACCGAGCTGGTACGGCTGCGCGCTTCGCAGATCAACGGCTGCGCGTACTGCGTCGACCAGCACACGGCCGATGCGCGCAAGGGCGGCGAAACCGATCGACGCCTCGCCACCGTCGTGGTCTGGCGCGAAACGCCGTTCTTCACGGACCGCGAGCGCGCCGCGCTGGCGTGGACCGAGGCGCTCACGCTGGTTTCGATCGAGCACGTGCCCGATTCGGTTTGGGAAGTCGTCAGGCCGCATTTCAGCGACGCGGAGATCGTCGATCTGACGCTGCTCGTCGCGACGATCAATAGCTGGAACCGCTTCGCCATCGCGTTCCGCAAGACACCTGCGTAGCGCTCAGGTGGCTGCATTAGGAGGGGGTCGTGCCTTCACTTCAATCCGCCGCCCACGGGCGCGAATCCTCGTCGCTGGACGCCCGCGCGTGGTTCGCAACGCTCGCCGGGCTGTGCGGCAGCCTCGTCGCCATCGGCCTCGCTCGCTTCGCGTATACGCCGCTCATTCCGTCGCTGATTCAGGCGAACTGGTTCAGCTCCTCGGAGGCGGTCACGCTCGGCGCAGCGAACTTCGCGGGTTATCTGATCGGCGCGCTCGCGGGCCGTCCGGTTGCGGCCAAGCTCTCGAACCGCACCGCCTTGCGCTGGCTGATGGTGGTCGTCACCGCGGCGTTCTTCGCGTGCGCGTATCCGCTCTCGGTGACGTGGTTCTTCGTCTGGCGGCTGCTCTCGGGTATTTCCGGCGGCGCGATCATGGTGCTCGTGGCCACGTCGATCCTCCCGCATATTCCGGCGCCGCGCCGCGGCTTCGTGGGCGGCCTGATCTTTCTGGGGCTCGGTCTCGGCATCGCCGCGTCCGGCACGCTCGTGCCGAAGCTCCTGCACTACGGCTTGCGCGAGACGTGGCTGGGCCTCGGCGTGGTTGCGCTCGTGCTCACCGCCGTGAGCTGGTTCGGCTGGCCCGCCTCGAATCCGCCCGCGCCGGCGCCGCACGCCGCCGCGCCGCACCTCGCGCATCGGCACGGCGGTCTCACGATGCGCGTGCTGTATGGCCAGTACGCCGCGAATGCGCTCGGCCTCGTCCCGGCGATGATTCTGCTCGTCGACTACGTCGCGCGCGGTCTCGGGCGCGGGCCCGGGGTCGGCGCGAGCTACTGGGTGCTGTATGGCCTCGCCGCGATCGTCGGCCCCCTGATTTGCGGGAACGTCGGCGACCGGATCGGGTTCGGCAATGCCTATCGCTGGGGGCTCGCCCTGCAGGCCGTGGCAGTCGCGCTGCTGGCTTTCTCGGGCAACGCGGTGCTGATCGGCACCGCCACCGTGATCCTCGGCATCTTCACGCCCGGCATCGTGCCGCTCGTGCTCGGACGCATCCACGAACTCGTCCCGCACGACCACCACGAACAACGCGCGGCATGGAGCCGGGCGACCACCGCCTTCGCGCTGTTTCAGGCGCTGGGCGGCTATGGCTATTCGTATCTGTTCTCGCACTTTCACAACGACTACCTGCTCGTGTTCCTGTGCGGAGCCGTCGCGCTTGCGTTGGCGTTCGTTGCGGACTTCTTCTCGAAAATCAAGCACACGACGCACGCCGCTTAATCAAAGCCAACCAAAGCAAGCCGTCCGCGAGACGGCGTGCCGCAAACCCTCCCTGTTCTCCGAATCCAGATCACCGCTGCAATGGACATACCGATCATCCGCCTCCACGACCGCCAGGACTTGACCGGCCAGATCTACCGGCAACTTCGGGCCGGCATCATCGACGGACGGCTCGCCGGCGGGCAGCGCCTGCCATCGACGCGCGAACTCGCCACCCAACTCGGCGTGTCGCGCAAGACGACGCTGGAAGTCTTCGAGCGCTTGATCACCGAGGGCTATCTGCGCGCCCAACAGGGCGACGGCACGTTCGTCGCCGACGGCCTCACACGGGCGCCGCAACACTTGCCGGTAGCCGAAAAGCGCTCGCCCGACATCGAGGTCGGCGACACGCTCCTTCAGGCCTACTCGGTGTGGTCGGAAGTGCCGGAATCGCTGTCGATGCCCACGCCGCATCCGCCATTGCCGTTCGATTTCATGGGCGGCGTCACCGATAAAACGCAATTCCCCTTCGATGCCTGGCGCCGCGCATTCGGCCACGCGTTGCGAATGCAAGCGAAAAGCCGCGGCCACTATCGCGACCCGGCCGGCGAACAGGAATTGCGCCTCGCGGTGGCGCGCTATGTCGCGTTCAGCCGCTCAGTCGCCTGCAGCTGGCAAGACGTGATCGTCACGCAAGGCGCGCAGCAGGCGCTCGATCTGCTTGCGCGCGTGTGCATCAAGCCGGGCGATGTCGTCGCCGTCGAAGATCCCGGCTATCCGCCCGCGCGGGCCGCCTTTGCGGCGCTCGGCGCGAAAGTGGCCGGCGTGCGCGTCGATGCACAAGGTCTCGTCGTAGCGGACTTGCCCAAAGATGCGCGGCTCGTCTACGTCACGCCGTCGCATCAATTTCCGCTCGGCATGCCGATGAGCCTCGAGCGGCGCGTCGAGCTGCTCGAATGGGCGCAGCGGCACCGCGCGGTGATCGTCGAAGACGACTACGACGGCGAATTCCGCTTCGAAGGCCGGCCGATGGAATCGTTGAAGAGTCTCGATCGTGCGGGGGTCGTGGCGTATGTCGGCACGTTTTCGAAGACGATTTTTCCCGAGCTGCGCGTGGGCTACGTGATACCGCCGCGCTCGCTGAATCCGGCGCTTCAAAAAGCCAAGCAGATCGGCGACTGGCATACGACGACGCTCACGCAAACCGCGCTCGCGCGCTTCATGCTCGACGGCGATTTCGCGCGGCATCTGCGACGCATCCGCAAGCAATACGAGGCGCGGCGCAGCGTACTGATCGCGCATCTGAGCGGCGACCTCGCGCCTTGGTTCGAGCCGCTGGTTCCCGCAGCGGGAATCCATATGACGGCGCTGTTGAAGAACGGCATCGAAGAAGGCCCGTTGATCGCGGCCGCGGCCGAGGCGTCGATCGGTCTTTATGGAATCGCGGCGTTCTATGCGAGCCAGCCGGCACGGCATGGGCTGCTGTTCGGGTATGGCGGGATCAGTGCGGAAGATATCGATGCCGCACTAAAGAGGCTGGCCAAGGTGATGCAGTGTTAGTCCGTTTCCGCCTCACAGAGTGGCGACGAATGGCAATCAGCGAGGTATAGTCTTTTCGCTACCGTTGTCTCATCGGGCCGGTCACCAGGCTCAACAAGCTCGACAACCGCCTCGCCCGCCAGCACACGCAATGCGACCGACGATCCATCCATTGACAAGTCTTAGAGGTATCGCAGCCCTGCTCATCGTGATCAATCACATGACACTTCTGATGCTTCCGTTAGGAGTGACGGCCGCCAAGCCGGCGCTGATCAAAACCGGCATCCTCGGCATGACGACATTCTTTGTGCTCAGCGGCTTCGTGATGTACTACAACTACGCTCATCGGATCTCCGCCAACCGTTCAGAGGGCGTCCTCCATTTCATATTCGCGCGCATTGCCCGTCTCTATCCGCTGATGATCGCCTACGTGCTGGTCAATTTCGCACTGAACATGGCGCGATCCGTCGCGAGCGGGGATGCGTCCAGTGCATCGCTATACGTGACAACCCTCCCGATCTACCTCGTCGGCATGCAATCCTGGTTTTATGCCGTTATCAATGGCGTCAATGTCACTGCGTCCCAGTATTTCGGCAACCCTGCCTGGTCGGTCAGCGCGGAGTTGTTCTTTTACGTGCTTTTTATTCCGCTTATCCTGGCCCGAGGAAACAGCACGCCCTCCCTCTCGCGCGGGCTCTTGATCGTGATCGCGTCGATAGCCGCGCGCGGCCTCTTCGTCATCGTTTCCGATTCGGGGACAGTGCAGCACTGGATCGCAACAAGGCTCGGCGAATCGAGATCTCTTAGCGTTTATTCGTGGCTAGTCTATTACTGCCCATACGGGCGTTGCTTTGAGTTCTTTGCAGGCATGGGTATTGCGGAGATCTGGCTCGCGCGCCGGCAACGTAGCGTGTCGATTCATGCGGACCGGCTAGGGCTTCTGATCGGGATGAGTAGCCTTCTGTATATCGCGGTGTCCTTTCTTAGCGAGATCGGAATATCCGCGCCCCTTCTGTTCGAGGGCACGGCCATACACTTCGGATACGCGGCCTCGGTGCCGCCCGCTATTTATCTCTTGAGCCGCGAGCGCGGGCTCGCAGCGAAGATCTTGTCATTTGCTCCCTTTATGTTGGTGGGCGAGATCAGCTACTCGCTCTACTTCGTCCACACCGACCTTTTCCCCTTGTTCACCGTTAGCCCGGACACTGACATCTCAAAGCATGTTCCAATGATTGTCGGCCGATGCATCGCGTTTCTTGCCGTCACATTGATGCTCTCAGCCCTGATCTATCGAACGCTGGAAAAGCCGGCTCGAGCCGCGGTCTTGCGAATGTTCATGCGGTCAGGCACGACTGCTTAAGCAAAATTCGTGCAGCTATGAGATATCAGATGACACGGCGCGCATCAGTCGCCCTCATATCGCCAACAAGCGACAACTTTCCCTTTGGGAGCCACACCTAAGAGTCTGTCGCGCGTACAATCGGCCGTCACGGATGCGCCCACCTTTCCCGGACCGCTAGCGATGACCATTCGCAAGAACCTCGAAATTGAACGCCTTCGCGCCATCGCGGTTCTGCTTACGATCCTCGTTCACGCCCCATTCAAACAGCTCGTTAGCCCATTCCTGTATTCGACTTTCACCGGTGTCGACCTGTTCTTCGTCATCTCCGGATTTGTCGTCACCGCTTCGTTTCTCCGGACCTTGCCCGCCTCCCTCGGCTCAAGCGCGCTCGAACGTTTGCAAAGCTGCCAACGTGCGATCGTGGAATTTTATGTTCGCCGCGTTTTCCGGATTGCACCGTCCGCGTTCTTCTACATTGCGCTTTACTGGCTGATCGCCACGGTCATGGCAGCGACCGGCAGCATCGCCGATTTCGCTAAGCCGCAGGATATCTTTCGCGAGGGGATCGCATTCGCGGGCGGCATCTATAACTATGCGATGGTGTACGGTGGAATCTCCCACAACCTCGCGCACTATTACAGCTTGTCGATCGAGGAGCACTTTTATCTCATCGCGCCCCTCCTCCTCGTCCTTTGCGGCAGTACTTCACGACGGCTCGCCGCGCTCGGGCTGGGTGTCGTCATTATCATCTTCATCGCGAGGCCGCTGACCGCAGGCAACATCGCTAATCTGTCACATACGCGATTCGATGAACTCTTCTTGGGCGTGATTCTTGCGCTACTCGCGCCGAAGTACAAAAGCCTACTGGCTTGGCGCTCGGACTCGCTAATGCGAGACATGTCATCTTTGCCAAGCGTCGCACTCGCCGTGCTGAATCCGAAGTGTCTTCCGGTAGTGAAAACGCTAATCGGCTTGTCTCTTTGCGCACTCCTGGCGCTTCTACCTGGGGTCACGAACACCCAAGTGCTAGAGGGCACAACGGGTGAGTTGTACTTCTCCGTTTCAAACGCTGCGTTTTGCAGCTACGCAGCGGTGTCGGTCATTCTCGTCGCACTGGCCTCGCTCGAGCGAGGCTGGATCCTTCCGATCCCCATCGTATCGACCGCTCTGGAGTACATCGGCGCGCGATCCTACTCACTCTATCTCGGTCATATGTTGGTCATCTATGTCTATAACGACCTGTACTTCCGGCTCTATGAGTCTGTTCCCGATGCCCTCAAGCTGACACGCGTCGGCTATGCGTTGCAATTTGCCGCATTTTTGTTAACTGCCATTTGCCTCGCTGAATTGACATATCGCTTTATCGAAACGCCTTTTCGCAAGGTTGGTCGAGAAGTCACCCGATCCGCATTGGGAACATCGGCATGAAAATCGCTTATCTTGCGGCGCTCGTCACGTTCACTTCCTTTTCCGCCACAGCCTTTGCCCAGTACGACTACAACGACGATTTGACGAGAGCGGTTCCAGCGCACTATCCGCCGCTGATTCGGTTGCTCATCACGAAAGGGGCCAGACAAAATACCCAGGACGCACACGGTGACACGCCATTGATGCAAGCGATACGCTCCGGTGACACTGAAGTCACCAAGCTGCTCTTGGGATATCAGCCCAATTCCTACCTTCTGAATACCTCAAACCACTCTGCGGCAACTGAGGCCGTTCTTGCTGACGATCCCGAAAGCCTTCGGTCCGTCTTGATGCGAGACGACACGCTGCAAGTGGCTCAGTCTCTCGGCTTGGCAACGAAGTTGAACAAGCGGCGCGCGTTGAACATGTTCGTACAGATGTACGGAGCGGCAGCCACCGATGAAATCGGTCAAGGCTTTCTTAGCAACCCATTAAAGTACTTTCGACCTGGAAGTCAGGTTGCGCTTGCGTTTTCGCCTTCTGACGCGCGGCCAGAGGTATGCGGAACGCAAACATCAAAGTTGCTGCTGCAAGGGAAGATTTGCAAGATCGACGGCGATCGCCTAAGCATCGAATGGCAGACCGTGTCCAACCTCGACAACACCAACACTCAGTGCTCGTCGCAAAAGCACTTTCGCCTAGAGCGGAAGACAGATCAGGCGTGGGATGCAAGGTATCTCGGCATGTGCGGCGCTCCTCCCGATTACTTTCCCAGCGTTCCCGCTTCCTTCGATTTCCGAACGTTCCTCATCCCCGAATTTCAGTAGCGCCGCGGTAATTTCGCTGGAGATTGCCTGATGCATTCTGCATAAATGCAACATCAGATATCGGAAAAAAGATCGATGCCGACAAGAGCGACAGATCGAATTTACCTAAAACTTAAAGCAAGTTGACTTTCATATCCGCAAAATATTCATTCGGCATGCATAGGATCGTCGAATTTTCCCTGCCCCCGGTTCCAGATTTCTCATAGACGGCGTGACACCCGTCAACCATCGTCAAACAGAGGGTTACGAATCCCAATTCGCTAAGACAGCGCTAGCCTTTCATCCCCTTATTGCGCTATCTTACTTGCTCCGGAATTATGAGGACACCATGAGACATGAAAGCAGTTCTGCTTGCAGGTGGACTAGGTACCCGGATATCCGAAGAGACGTCTCTTAAGCCAAAGCCCATGGTCGAAATCGGTGGCAGACCGATCCTATGGCACATCATGAAGATCTATTCCCAGCATGGGATCAACGATTTCATCGTGTGTTGCGGCTATAAGGGGTACGTCATCAAAGAGTACTTCGCGAACTACTTTCTGCACATGTCCGACATCACGCTCGACATGCGCAACAACAAGATGGACGTTCACCAGAACAGCGCCGAGTCCTGGCGTGTCACGCTAGTCGACACCGGTGAACAAACCATGACCGGTGGACGCTTAAAACGCGTCCGTGACTACCTCGGGGAAGATGACTTCTGCTTCACGTATGGAGACGGCGTGGGCAATATCAATATCACCGCGGCTATCGAATTTCACCGGACGAGCGGCAAGCTTGCCACGCTTACGGCAACCCAACAGCCTGGGCGCTTCGGCGCACTGGACCTGGAAGGGCACGTCGTCCGCAGCTTTCGCGAAAAACCGCGCGGCGACGGGTCCTGGATCAATGGCGGATTTTTCATCCTCAACCCAAAGGTGATCGACTACATACGGGGCGACGACACGCTATGGGAGGCTGAACCGCTGGAAAGGTTGGCAGCCGAAGGCGAACTTCAGACGTGGTTTCATCGCGATTTCTGGCAGCCGATGGACACATTGCGAGACAAGACTTACCTCGAACAGCTCTGGTCTTCAGGCAATGCGCCATGGAAAACATGGGCGTAAGCGATTCATTCTGGCGCGGCAAGCGTGTGCTTGTCACCGGGCATACCGGGTTCAAGGGAAGCTGGCTGTGTCTCTGGCTTCAGGAGTTGGGCGCTGACGTCAGCGGATACGCGTTGCCGCCGCCCACTACGCCGAGCCTCTTCGAGGTCGCCAGGGTCGGCGATTCGATGCACTCGGTCGTCGGCGATATTCGCGACTACGACAAGCTCTTCGACGCTGTTCAATCGTGCCGTCCGGAAACCATCATTCATATGGCGGCGCAGCCTTTGGTCGGCCGCTCCTATGAGGCTCCGGTCGAGACCTATTCGACGAATCTGATGGGCACAGTCAACTTGCTGGAAGCCGTGCGGCGTACCGACTCCGTGCGAGCCGTCATCAACGTGACGAGCGACAAGTGCTACGAAAATCTCGAATGGTTATGGGGCTATCGGGAAAACGACCGCATGGGCGGCTTCGATCCCTATAGCAATAGCAAGGCGTGTGCCGAACTCATTACCGAGTCGTATCGCAATAGTTTCTTCAATCCCGCCGATTACCTGCGGCACGGCGTTGCAGTGGCAAGCGCGCGCGCAGGCAACGTGATCGGAGGCGGCGATTGGGCCCAAGACCGGCTGGTTCCCGATATTCTGCGTTCGCTGTCGTCGGGAAGAGCCGTGGCGATTCGCAATCCGAACTCGATACGGCCTTGGCAGCATGTACTCGAGCCGCTTGGCGGATACCTGCAGTTAGCAGAAGGACTGCTGGCTGACGGCCCGAAGTATGCCGGCGCCTGGAACTTCGGCCCCGACGATGCCGATACGCAGCCGGTCCGTTGGATCGTCGAGCGCTTCGCATCGCAATGGGGACCCGGCGCCCGCTGGGAACAGCACGACACTCAGCAGGTGCATGAAGCGAACGCGCTCAAGCTCGACTGTTCCAAGGCACGTGGCTTGCTAGGTTGGAAACCTCGCTGGCGCCTTTCACAAGCGATCGACAAGATCGTCGAATGGCACGCGGCTTTCCTTAGCGAAGCCGACATGCAGGCTTTGAGTCACTCCCAAATTCGCGCCTACCTCGACTCATGACTACGAACCTGGAATCGCTTCGCACTCAGATCCTGCAGTTGGTCAACGAATACGGCGCGCTTGCCACCAAGCCGCCGCTCTTCGCGCCGGGCGTCTCTACCGTGCCGCCGTCGGGCAAGGTGATGGGCCCCCGCGAGATGGTCACGATGGTCGATGCGTGTCTCGACGGCTGGCTCACCGCCGGCCGGTTCAACGACGCGTTCGAGAAGCGGCTCGCGGCGTTCATAGGGGTGGACCACGCGATCACCGTGAATTCTGGCTCGTCTGCAAACTTGGTTGCCTTTTCGACGCTGACCTCGCCAAAGCTCGGCGAACGCGCGATCCGCCAGGGAGACGAAGTCATCGGCGTGGCGGCAGGCTTCCCGACCACGGTCAATCCCATCCTGCAGTTCGGTGCGGTGCCGGTATTCGTGGACGTAGCGCTCGGCAACTACAACATCGACGCATCGAAGGTGGAAGCGGCCATCAGCCCGAAAACGAAGGCGATCATGCTGGCCCATACGCTCGGCAATCCGTTCAACCTCGACGCGATCGTCGCGTTGTGCAGGAAGTACAACCTGTGGCTGATCGAAGACTGCTGCGATGCGCTCGGCTCCACGTATGACGGCAAGCTCGTCGGCACCTTCGGCGATATCGGCACGCTCAGCTTTTATCCCGCGCATCACATCACGATGGGCGAAGGCGGCGCAGTCTTTACGAATAGCTACGAACTCAAGGATATCGCCGCGTCGTTCCGCGATTGGGGGCGAGACTGCTACTGCGCGCCAGGCAAGGACAACACCTGCACCAAGCGCTTCTGCTGGAAGCTCGGCGATTTGCCCGAGGGCTACGATCACAAGTACACGTATTCTCACCTGGGCTACAACCTCAAGATTACGGACATGCAGGCCGCATGCGGCCTCGCGCAGCTCGAACGCGCTGCGTCGTTCATCGAAGCGCGCCGCCGCAATTTCGCCTACCTGTCCGGCCGGCTGACGTCCTGCGAGGATTGGCTCATTCTTCCCGAAGCCACGCCCAACTCCGATCCGTCGTGGTTCGGCTTCCCGATCACCCTCCGCCCGGAAGCCGACGTGCGCCGCGTCGATCTGCTCACCTACCTCGACCAGGAAAAGATCGGCACGCGCCTGCTGTTCGCAGGCAACCTGACCCGCCAGCCCTACATGATCGGCCGTCACTATCGCGTGAGCGCCGATCTGACCAACACGGATATCGTCATGAACAACACCTTCTGGGTCGGCGTATTTCCCGGTCTCGACGAAGCACGGCTCGACTACCTTGCGACTAAAATCGAAACGTTTCTCGGCGTCAATTTCTAGCGTTTGCGCGTTACCCCGCTCCCAGGACTCACGAGGCAAGCCTACGTATGAGGACGACACTGACGCGCATCCTGACCGCCTATCCGCAGATTGGCCGGAAGGGATTCCGGTATCTGCTGATCGGCGGACTCAACACGGCATTTGGCTATTTCGTGTCCGTCGGCCTTTACTACGCGCTGACTCGCCACCTGCACATCGTCGCCATCGGGGCGATCGCCAACGTCGTCAGCATTACCGAGGCGTTTATCGCCTACAAGCTATTCGTGTTCCGGTCTCACGGACGTTGGCTCCAGGAATATCTGCGTTGTTATGTCGTGTACGGCGGCAACGCGCTGATCGGCATTGCCGGACTTTGGCTGCTGGTGAACGTCATCGGCATCCCATTCTGGATTGCCCAGGCCATGCTCATGACCGTCGGCATCGTGATTTCGTATGTCGGCCATGACCGTTTCACTTTCAATAAGGCGCAGCGCGAATGAGCGACCGAAAATTGATCAGTATCGTGGCTGGCTGCTTCAACGAAAGAGACAACATCGAAGAACTGCACGCGCGCATCACGGCGGCGATGCTGCAGGTGCCGCAGTACGACTACGAGATCATTCTGATCGACAACGCGTCGACCGACGGCACGGTGGACGTGATACGCAAGGTCGCCCGAAACGACAAGCGTTTGAAGGCGATCGTCAACGTGCGCAATTTCGGGCACATTCGTTCGCCCTACCACGCCTTGCTGCTTGCCAAAGGCGACGCGGTGATCGGCATGGCTTCCGACCTGGAAGACCCGCCCGAGCTGCTGCCCGAATTCATTCGGCGCTGGGAGGAAGGATTCAAGATTGCGATCGGGGTACGCCGCAAGCACGAGGAGCGCGGCTTGACTCCGCTTTTGCGCAGGGCGTACTACTCGCTGATCACCCGCATTTCCGATGTCGAGCAAGTCCAGAACTTCACCGGCTTCGGTCTGTATGACCGCGCGGTCATGGATATCCTGCGCGACATCGATGACCCTTACCCCTATTTCCGCGGACTCATTTGCGAAATCGGCTATGCACGCGCGGAGGTTCCGTTCGACAAGCCGGTGAGGAAGCGCGGCATCTCGAAGGGCACGTTTTTCGTGTATCTCGACAGCGCCCTGCTCGGCATCGTCAATCACTCGAAGGCACCGCTGCGGCTTGCGACGCTGATGGGCGCCTGCATGAGCGGCCTGAGCTTTCTCATGGGGATCTATTACCTGGTCCGCAAGCTCATGGCATGGAGCGAATTTCAAATGGGCATTGCGCCGCTCGCCATCAGCCTCTTTTTCTTCCTCGGCATGCTGTTCCTGCTGGTTGGATTGCTCGGTGAATATATCGGCCTGCTCGTCACCCATACGGTCCGGCGTCCGATGGTCGTCGAACACGAACGCATCAACTTCGAGAACAGCGATGCTTGATATTCCACACGGCTACTCGCTCTTCCAGGAAGACCTGGATAACGTGTCGCGGGGCCTCGCGCCGATCTGGTCCGAGCTGCGCGGCGCGCACCTCTTCCTGACCGGAGGCACCGGCTTTTTCGGCATTTGGCTGTTGGAGTCGCTGCTATGGGCAAACCAGGCGCATCGGCTCGATCTGCGGATCACTGTCCTCAGCCGCTCGCCCGAGCGTTTCTTGAGCGCGCGCGCGCCGCATTTGCGCGGCCGCGAGGCGTTGCGCTTCGTCACAGGCTCGTTGGCGGACTTCGCCATCCCCGCCGAACCCTGCACGCACATTCTGCATGCTGCGTCAGAAAACAACGTGGACCAGCGAACGGACTGGGCGGAGCGCCAATTGAATTCGGCAATCGACGGCACGCGCCGCGTCGTCGACATGGCCGTGCGTCACCAGACGAAATCGCTGCTGCTGACGACATCGGGCTCGGTGTATCTGCCGTCCGATTCGAGCGACGTCTCGCGGTACGTCGAGGGCCCCGCGGGCATCGCCGACTATGTCTCCGAGCGCAGCGTGTACGGACAATCGAAGCGGACGATGGAGGTCATGACGTCGGTCGCTGCGTACACGCATGGCTTCAACGCCCTGATTGCGCGCTGTTTCGCGTTTGTCGGGCCGCATCTGTCTCTCGAGCACAACTACGTTATCGGCAATTTCATCCGCGACGCGTTGCATGGGCGCCAGATTGTCGTCACCGGCGACGGCACGCCATTACGTTCGTATCTCTATGCGGCCGATCTCGTCGTCTGGCTGCTGACGATTCTGGTGCGCGGCCGCAGCGGCGTGCCGTACAACGTCGGCGGCAAAGAGGCGGTATCGGTCGGCGAGCTGGCGCGTCGGGTCGCCGCTGCGGGCGGCTACCCGGCGGACGCCGTGACGATCAAGGGCATCCCGGTGCCTGGCGCGACGCCGTCGGCGTACTTGCCCTCGCTCAAGCGAATCGAGACTGAATTGGGTGTGCGCGTGGCCGTGCCCCTCGACGAAGCGATCCGCAGAACCTTGGCTTGGCACCGCAAGCGGTCGGACCTGAAGTGACGCCGGGAACCGGCGGGCAGTCTTTGTACACCCTTGTCAATGCGGGCGGCCTCGCTCACAAGGCGCGAATCAAGTCACTCTTTCAATCGGGCGAAATCAGATGGCAATCAGTGTCGCGGATTATGTGTTTCAGCGTGTCGCCGAGGAGGGCGTCAAGGATGTGTTCATGGTCTCGGGCGGCGGGATCATGTATCTATGCGACGCGTTGGGCCGCTCGCCCGACTTGCGCTATTGGTGCAACTACCACGAGCAAGCCTGCGCAATCGCGGCCGAAGGCTATGCGCGGGTGACGGAAGGTCTTGGCGTATGCCTCGTCACGACGGGTCCGGGCAGCACCAACGCATTGAGCGGCGTCGCGGGCGCCTGGGTCGATTCCATCCCGGTTCTCGTGATTTCCGGGCAGGTGCGCACGGCCATCATGGCGGACTACGACCGCCAGCGCCAGGTAGGGCCACAGGAGATCAACATCACGCCGATGGCCGCGCCGGTCACGAAACATGCAGTCACGGTGACGCGTGCCGAAGACCTCCGCTACGAGCTGGAAAAGTGCCTGTATCTCGCGCGGGCCGGCCGGCCCGGTCCGGTCTGGCTCAACCTTCCCCTCGACATCCAGTCCGCCCTGATCGAGCCGGAGCAACAGCGCGCCTATGTGCCGGAAGGGAAAGCCACGCCGGAACTCGACCAGGCGGCTGTCGCACAGATCGCCGATTGGTTCGCGGTTGCCAAGCGGCCGGTCATTCTCTACGGCAACGGCATCGTGCTCGGCGGCGCACGCCAGTCCTTCCGCAAACTCGTCGCGGATCTGCGCGTGCCGGCCATGTCGACCATCAGCGCGATGGATGCGCTTGCCGAAGACGATCCCTGTTTCCAAGGCCGGATCGGTCCCGGCGGGCAACGTCGCGCCAACTTTGCGCTGCAAAATGCGGATCTCGTGCTCGCGATCGGCACGAGCCTGTCGATCGCGGCCATCGGATTCAGCGACAAATTCGCGCCGAAGGCGAAGAAGATTCTCGTGAACATCGACGAAGGCGATCTCGAGAAGCGCAACATCACGATCGATCTGCCGGTGCTGGCGGATGCGAACGAATTTATCGCCGCGTTTCGCGCAGAGCTCGAATTGCGCGACCGGAAAACCCCGCAGCGCTGGCTCGACGCCTGCGCGATGTGGAAGCGCGAGTACCCGCCGATGCCTTCTTCCGAGCATCTGCAAAAGGAGCACGTCGATATCTACGCTGCGTACGACGAGCTGTCGCGGCAACTGGGCGATACCGACATCGTCGTGAGCGGCAACTCGCTCGACGGCTGCATCATCGCCTATCAGAACCACCGCGTGAAAGACGGCCAGGTCGCTTTCACGAGCGCATGCATGGGCGCGATGGGCTGGGATCTTCCGGCGCTCGTCGGCGCCTGCATTGCGGACGATCGCAAGCGCCGCGGCGTCCTGGTCACCGGCGACGGCAGCGTGCTCTTCAATATTCAAGAGCTGATGTTCCTCGGCCACAACCGGCTGAACGCCAAACTCTTCATCAGCAACAACGACGGATACCAGAGCATCCGCAACACGCAGACGCGCTTCTTCGACGGTCGCCAGGTCGGGACGGACGTGCATTCGGGCGTCGGCAATCCGAACTTCGAGCAACTGGCCGCGGCATTCCACTTGAAGTACCTGCGCATCGCAACGAACGCCGAGCTGAAGGAGTCGATCGCGCGGGTATTCGCCGACGACGAACCATGGATCGTCGAAATGCTCGTGTCCCAGCAACAGCAGCGCTTCCGCGCGAGCTCATACCGCAAGCCGGACGGCACGCTCGCATCGCGTCCGATGGAAGACATGGACCCGTTGCTGGCGCGTGAGGAATTGGAACGCAACATGACGATGTTCGACAACGATTAGACGAGCTTGCCGCTATCCCCCGCGGCAAGCTCGTCCACCGACTTCGCAAAGGAAACGCATGTCGTCGAAAAAGAGAATCCTGGTTACCGGCTCGGACGGTTTTATCGGCTCGCACCTCACCGAACATCTCGTGCGTGCCGGGCACGACGTCCGCGCATTCGTGCTGTACAACTCGTTCAACTCGTGGGGCTGGCTCGACCATGCAGCCCGCGACGTGCAATCCTCGCTCGACATCTTCGCCGGCGACATCCGCGACCCGAACGGCGTGCGCAAGGCGGTCGCCGATCGTGACGTCGTTCTTCATCTTGCCGCACTGATCGCGATCCCCTATTCGTACCACTCGCCGGATACGTACGTGGATACCAACATCAAGGGCACACTGAACGTCGTGCAGGCGGCGCGCGATTCCGGCGCGCGCGTCGTGCACACATCGACGAGCGAGGTGTACGGCACGGCGCTCACGGTCCCGATCTCCGAAACCCATCCTCTACAAGGTCAATCGCCCTACTCGGCCTCGAAAATCGGCGCGGATCAGATTGCGCTGTCGTTCCACTTGTCGTTCGGCACACCGGTCTCCGTGCTGCGTCCGTTCAATACGTACGGCCCGCGTCAATCGGCACGCGCCGTGATTCCGAGCATCGTCACGCAAATCGCCAACGGCCGGCGCGCGATCAAGCTCGGTTCGTTGCATCCGACACGCGACTTCAACTATGTCACCGACACCGTCCGCGCGTTCGAAGCGGTGATGGAGAGCGACGCCGCGGTGGGCCAGGTGCTCAATGCCGGCAGCGGCTTCGAGATCAGCATTGCCGACACCGTCAAGGTCATCGCCGAGACGATGGGCATCGACGTGCGCGTCGAAACCGACGAGCAGCGGCTGCGTCCCGAGAAGAGCGAAGTGGAACGGCTGCTTGCCGATGCGGGACGCCTGCGCGCGCTGACCGGCTGGGCGCCCGAATACGGCGGACCGGACGGCTTTCGCCGAGGCATCGCGAAGACCGTGCAGTGGTTCACGGAGCCCGCCAATCTGGCGCGCTACAAAGCCGATCTCTACAACGTCTGAGCCATGACCCGCGCCCACGACATCCTTCGCATCGTCCGCCACGTGTACGGCGGTAACGGACCGCTGCCCCTCCATGCCCCCGTATTTGCCGGCAACGAGCGCGCTTATGTCGAGTCGACGATCGAATCGACCTTCGTTTCGTCGGTGGGCGAGTACGTGGACCAGTTCGAGCGCATGCTGGTCGCACTCACGGGTGCGCAGCACGTGATCGCGACAACGAACGGCACCACTGCGCTGCACATGGCCCTGCTGCTCGCGGATGTCGAGCCCGGCGACCTGGTCATCACGCAATCGCTCAGCTTTGTCGCCACCGCGAACGCGATCGCTCACGCGTCCGCGGTGCCGGCTTTCGTCGATGTCGACTTGGCGACGCTCGGCATGTCGCCCGATGCGCTGCGCGCATTTCTCGAGCGCGAGTGCGAACGCACGAACGGCAGCGTGCGGCATCGCGCGTCGGGCCGCCGCGTGGCCGCCTGCGTGCCGATGCATTCGTTCGGCTTTCCGTGCCGCATCGACGAGATCGCCGAAGTCTGCGAGGCGTGGCGCATTGCGCTCGTCGAGGACGCCGCCGAAGCGCTCGGGAGCTGGCGCGGCACGCGGCATTGCGGCACCACCGGTCGATTGGGCACGCTGAGCTTCAACGGCAACAAGGTGTGCACGACCGGCGGCGGCGGCGCCATCATGACGAACGACCCGGCCATCGCCAAGCGGGCCAAACACCTGACGACCACGGCGAAGGTCCCCCACCGCTGGCGCTTCGAGCATGACGCAATCGGCTACAACTTCCGGCTTCCGAATTTGAATGCCGCGCTCGGCTGCGCGCAGCTCGAGCAGCTGGACGATTTCCTTCGCTTCAAACGGGCACTCGCCCAACGCTATCGGGCCGCCTTCACGGCCTCCGACATTCCCTTCGTGGCCGAACCGGAGGGCACGCGCGCCAACTATTGGCTCTGCGCGATTCTGCTGCGCAACGAGGCCGAGCGCGATGCCTGCCTGGAGGTCACCAACAACGCGGGCGTCATGACGCGCCCCGCCTGGGAGCCGCTGCATACGCTGCCGATGTTCGCGCAAAGCCCGCGCGGACCGCTCGACGTCACAGCGCATGTCAGTGCCCGGCTCGTCAACATTCCGAGCGGCGTACGCACCGAGGCGACGACATGAAAGACATCTTGCTGGTCGGCGGAGGCGGTCATTGCAAAGCGGTCATCGACGTCATCGAATCGACGCAAGCGTGGCGCATTGCCGGCATCGTCGAACGGCGCGGCAGTGCGATCTCGGAGGTGATGGGCTACGAGGTCGTCGGCGTCGATGACGATCTCCATCGGCTGCGCGAGCGCTGCGAGTTCGCGCTCGTCACCTGCGGACAGATCAAGTCACCCGACATCAGGATTCGCCTGTTCCATGCGCTGAAAGCGGCCCGCTTCACGCTGCCGGCTCTCGTGTCCGCTCGCTCGCACGTCGCGCGCTCAGCGACGCTCGGCGAAGGCACGGTCGTCATGCACGCGGCACACATCGGCCCCGATGCGCGAATCGGCGCAAATACGATCGTCAACACCCGCGCGCTGATCGAGCACGATGCGGTTGTCGGCAATCATTGCCACGTCGCGACAACCGCAGTCCTCAACGGCGGCGCCACGATCGGCGATCGAAGCCTGATCGGCAGCGGCGCCGTCTGCCGCGAAGGCGTCGTGGTCGGCGCGGACTGCATCGTCGGAATGGGAACCCGTGTTCTTAAGACGCTGCCGGACGGCGCGCTGTTTATCGGAGCACACGCAAAGTGAATCCAATCTGCACAGTCATCGCCGAAGCCGGCGTCAATCACAACGGCTCTGTCGATTTGGCCTATCGCCTGGTGGACGCTGCCGCTCAAGCGCGCGCCAGCTACGTCAAATTCCAGACCTTTCGCGCAGAAAAGCTCGTCACGCGGCTCGCGCCGAAAGCGAACTATCAGAAGCAGACAAGTGGCGCAGGCGAGTCGCAGTTCGAGATGTTGAAGCGCCTCGAATTGCCGCTTCCCGCCTTTCGCGATATCGCCGCTTATTGCGGACAAAGGGACATTGCTTTCCTGTCCACGCCATTCGATGCGGAATCGGCCGTCTTTCTCGCCGGCGTGGGCATGAAGGCACTGAAAGTCAGCTCAGGCGATCTCACCGATATTCCGTTCCTGCGCGAACTGGGCGCGATGAGGCTGCCGATCTTCCTCTCCACGGGAATGGCGAAGCTCGGCGAGGTGGAAGATGCGCTGGAAACGCTGGAGGCGGCAGGCACGCCACTCGAGCGGATCACGGTACTCCACTGCACCACCGAATACCCGGCTCCCATCGAAGAGGTCAATCTGCGCGCCATGCTCGCGCTCGGCAGTGCCTTTCCGCGCATCTCGATCGGCTATTCCGACCATACGGAAGGCATCGACATTCCGATCGCCGCCGCCGCGCTCGGCGCACGTGTGATCGAGAAGCACCTCACACTCGACCGGTCGATGGAAGGCCCCGATCACCGCGCCAGTCTCGAGGCGCCCGAGTTCGCGCGGATGGTCGAGTCCGTGCGCCGCGTCACGGCGGCGCTCGGCGACGGCCGCAAGCGCCCGACCCCGTCCGAACTGCCGAATCGCCTGATCGCGCGCAAGTCGATCGTCGCAAGCCGTCCCATTGCCAAAGGCGAACCGCTGTCGCCCGAGAACTTGACCGTGCGTCGTCCCGGGGCGGGCATTTCGCCTGCCCAATGGGATCGCGTGGTCGGAACGCTGGCGACGCGCGCCTATGCCGCAGATGAACCGATCTAACGTGGACAAGCGCCTGCTCGTGATCGGCTACGGATCGATCGGCGCGCGCCATAGCCGCCTCGCCGCGGAGGCGGGCGCGGACGTCGCCTGTGTCACGAACCGTCCGGCGGTGCCGTTTCCCCGCTTCGCCAGTATCGCGCAGGCGCTCGCCGAACGACCCTGCGACCAAATCGTGATTGCCAACGCGACCGACCTTCACGCGCAGACCCTCCAGGAGCTGGCCCAAGCCGGCTTCGCAGGCCGCCTGCTGGTCGAAAAACCGCTGTGCCATAGGCTCGACAAAGCGCCCGCGCTGCCGCCGGCCATGCATGTCTCGGTGGCCTACAACCTGCGCTTTCACCCGCTCGTCAGAAAACTGCGCGAGACGCTCGCATCGCGGCCGCTCTACAGCGCCAGCTTCTACGCCGGGCAGTATCTCCCGCAGTGGCGCCCGGAAACGGACTACCGGTCGTCTTACTCCGCGCGCAAGGAGCAGGGCGGCGGCGTGTTGAGGGATCTGTCGCATGAAATCGACCTCGCGCTGTGGCTGTGCGGGCGAACCCAATCGGTCGCCGCCATTGGCGGGCACGTCAGCAGCCTCGATATCGACAGCGACGATGTCTATTCGATCCTGTCGGTCAACGAGCGCTGTCCGGCCGTGGCGATTTCCATCAACTACCTCGACCGGACGCCCAAGCGAACCATCACGATCAACGCACAAGATCTGACCGCCAGCCTGGATCTCGTGAACGGCACGCTGGCCGTCGACGGTGAAATGACCCGCTGTGAAGCCGAGCGCGATTCGACCTATCGCGCACAACTTCAAGCGTTTTTCGACAACGACACCTCGACGATGTGTTCCTTCGACGAAGGCCGCGACGTTCTACGTTTTATCGTCGCCGCGGAATCGGCCGCGCTGAATCGGCGCTGGGTCCACCTCTAACGTCAACGACGCCATATCGATACGATGCGCACGATCTCGCAACTCATGTCTCTTACCGGCAAGACCGCCGTGATCACCGGAGGCGCCGGGCACATCGGCGCGGCGATCGCCGAGGCGCTAGCCGAAGCCGGCGCGACGATTGCGCTAGTGGATCGCGAACGCCTGGAACTGGAACGACGCGCAGAGCACCTTCGCCGCGCGGCGAGCGTCGACGTCGCCACGTTCGAAGTCGAGCTTGCCGACGAAGCCAGCGTGCGCGCGCTTCCCCGGCACGTCGCCGAGCGCTGCGGAAGCTTTGACGTGCTCGTCAACTGTGCGGCCTTCGTCGGGACCTCGAAGCTCGACGGCTGGGCCGTTCCCTTCGAGCAGCAGCGAAGCGCCGCCTGGCGCGCCGCTTTCGAGGTGAACGTCACCGCCGTCTTCGAGCTCGTCCAAGCCGCCTTGCCCCTTCTCGAACAGTCCGGCAAAGGATCGGTCATCAACGTGTCTTCGCTATACGGCGTCGTAGGACCGGACTGGCGGCTCTACGAAGGCACCGCCATGGGCAATCCGGCCGCTTACGGTGCAAGCAAAGGCGCGCTGATTCAGTTGACCCACTGGCTTGCGACCACCTTGGCGCCGCGCGTTCGCGTCAACGCGATGAGCCCTGGCGGGGTATGGCGCAATCAACCCGCCGAGTTTGTCGAGCGCTACACGCAACGCACACCGCTCGCACGCATGGCGACCGAAGAGGATTTCAAGGGCGTGGCGCTTTTTCTTGCAAGCGACCTGTCGAGCTACGTGACAGGTCAGAACCTCATTGTCGACGGCGGCTGGTGCGCCTGGTGAACGATGTTTGATCCGGATGAAGCCTCGATGCTGACACCGCTGCGAACCGATACCGACGCGCAACCACGCGAGCGTGACGTGCCGCACAAGCGGCTCGCCGCCCTGCAGTCGCTGCAAGTCTGGGCTCGGTGCGCGCCCATTGCGCTCATTGCGATCTTCGGCGGAACCGCGCTCATTCTGTGCAACCCCGGATACTTCTGGGACGACTGGGTATGGCGTTTTCAGGCACCTGAACAAAGCATCCGCATCGGCCGGGAGTTGGGCATTTTCTGGGGGGGCTACCTGACCAACGCCATCAACGCGCTGCCCTCCCCGGCGCTCGCGATGCGCGCGACCGCGCTGGTCGCATGGGTCATCGCGGGCATTGCCGCAGCTTACGTGCTGTATCGCCAGCGCGTGATCTCCGGCAACGATGCGTTCAAGCTGTTTCTGATTTATGCGGCAACGCATGTCGCAATGATCCGATTCCTGACCAGCGTAGCGATGTACAACGTCTACATCGCGTCTTTCTGGATCGGCTGCGCATGCTTGCTGACGATGCCCAACCGCAAAAAAGCGCGGCTCCTGAGCCTGCCGTTCTTTTTCTTTTCGTTCTACCTCAACTCGCTCATTCCGCTGTTCCTCGCGCTCCTGGTCCTCTTGGCCGCCCGTCAGGCGAGCGAGCGCATCGACTGGTCCGCCGAATTTTCTGGCTGGCGTGAACTGGCTTCCCGTCTCCGCGATTTGCCGGCATGCCTGCGCTCGATCCTGCATAAAGCCAAAGCACCGTTGCGCGAGTTCGCGCTGCAAAACGCGGTATTGCTCGCCTTGCCGATCGTCTTCGCACTGATCAAGCGGCTGACAAGCGTCAAGTCCACGCTCTATGGCGACTACAACGACGTCGATCGGCGCATTCTGATGTCGTCGATCTTCAACGCCTTCGGAGCGATCCGGCCAGTCCTGCGAGACTATTTCGCCACTTCGTCACGCAGCGTCACGCCGCTCATGCTGCTGGCCTGCGCACTCATCTGCTTCCTGCTGCTGCGCATCGCACCGCGCAGGCGGCAGCGGCCGACATTGAACAAGGCGCTCGCGCAAGCGGCGCTCGGCTGGGTCCTGTTCGCCGCCGCCGTCTATCCGTACCTGATCGTAGGCAAGGCGCCCGAACTCACCGACTTCTACGAAAGCCGCAACATCCTCCCTGCGATCGCCGGGCTCGCACTCGTGTTGATCTCGTTCGCCAACCTTCTCGATCTGGCGTTCTCGAAGATAGCGGTGCTGCGCAGCATCGGACATGACCTTCTGCTCGGCTACGTGATCGGCGCCTCCGTGGGCAGCGGCCTCGTCAGCGGATTGGATCTTTGGCGCGATTGGATTCGCCAGACGGCGATCATGGCGTTCGTTCAGGCGCATCAGGCGCCGCTTAAAGACATCCGCACCTTCGTCTTCGACGACGCTGCGCATCGCATCGACGACCGCAAGCTCTGGAACTACGAGTACACGGGCGAGCTGGTATCCGTGTATCACACTCGCGACAGGCTAGGCGTATCGGTCGATGAGTACAGCACCTGGCCGCCCAAGGTAGCGCTCCTCTCGAATCCGGCATTGCGAAAGCGCTTCAACTTCGGCGACTACCAGTTCGACAAGCCGCACGCGATCATCACGGTGCGCAACGGTGTCGTCACGCTCAACGATTTGCGCGTTCTGTCGATCGTTCGGTCGTATCTCCGAGGCGATCCGTGGGAGTCGAACCTTGGCTCCTACATGGACGTGAGCATGGCGTACGAATACGTTCAAGCCGACGCGCGCGTCGAACAAATTTTCGATATCGCCAAAGCATTGAGCGCCTACCGCCTCGATCACGGACACTACCCCGTCACGGCATCGCTCCCCGATGGTGACATTCCCATCCACGAGCTCTCGCCGACCGAGCGCATCGGACCACCGATCGTCAACGGCGACATTCCTGGGCTGTTTCCCGATTACATGGCGCGCATGAAGTCGATGACGCCTCGTTCGAACGGGGAGCCGGCCTATCTCTACATGTCCGATGGCCTCGACTTCAAGCTCGTGTACGCGAACCCTCCCGACCTCGCGTACGCAAAGCAGGCGCATCCAGCGTTGATCGACCCGGCAAGGCCGGCCTATGGCACTTGGACGCTGGGTGCGAAGAATTGGTGATGTCAACCGCAATTCGCTCTACACAGGATTCACGCTATGCGCACGATCTGTATCTTCACCGGCACACGCGCTGAATATGGCTTGCTGCGCCCGCTGATTCGCGCGCTTGCGGCCACGCAAGACGTGACCGTCAAGCTGCTGGCGACCGGATCGCATGTCGCGGAATCGAGCGGCGCAACCTGGCGGGAAATTGCCGGCGACGGCATCGCCATCGACGAACGAATCGAAGTGTTGATGGACAGCGCGTCGGAATCCGGCGTGTACACCGCGATGGGGCTCGGCATGATCCGCTACGGCGACGCATTCCGACGCCTCGAACCGGACCTCCTCGTCATTCTCGGCGACCGCTTCGAGGCCTTCGCGGCCGCAGCCGCAGCAACGGTCTGCAAGATTCCCATCGCCCATTTGCATGGCGGCGAACTCACATTCGGCGCCATCGACGAATCGTTTCGTCACGCGATAACGAAATTGAGCCATTTGCACTTCGCGAGCACGGAAGCCTACCGGACCCGTGTCATTCAACTCGGCGAGCGTCCCGATCGCGTGTTCGCAGTCGGCGCAATGGGTGTCGAAAATATCCGGACTCTCGATCTTTTCGACAAAGACGAAATCGACCGCAGGCTAGGCATCGATCCGCAGCAACCTTACTTCTTGGTCACCTTCCATCCCGCCACGCTGTCCCCAAAGCGGCCCGAAGCCCAGTTGAACGCGTTGCTCGACGCGCTGGAGCGGTTCCCGGACCACACTGTCGTCATGACAGGCGCGAACGCCGATGCCGGCGGCATGGCAATCAACCGGCTTCTCGCGGCGCGGGCGGCCGAACACCCCGGCCGCTATCGATTCCATATGTCGCTCGGGGCAAGACTCTATCTGTCTGCTGCGCGATACGCCGCAGCGGTCGTGGGAAACTCGTCGAGCGCGATCATCGAAGTGCCGACGCTCGGCGTGCCGAGCGTCGACATCGGCCCGCGGCAAGCCGGACGCGTGCGCGGAGAAAGCGTCATTACGTGCGATGACGACACAGCGCACATCGTCGAGGCGCTCCGGCGTGCGCTGTCGGCCGACTTTCGCCAGCGCGCCGCCAGCGCGAGCAATCCCTATGACCGGCCCGGAACGACCGCACAGATCGTCGATATCCTCGTATCGCACGACCTGAGCGATCTGCTTCACAAGACCTTTTATGACCTTCACTAACTACGCGAGCCTGGCGTGCCGGTATCGGACGGAATCCCGTCCCTGAAGCCCCGGTCACGACTTCGAAACTGATTTGCCAGAGAAGGTGCGGACATGACGAACGCGAACATCAACCGACTCAAAGTATCGCTCGACGCCCCGATTTCCGAGGTTGTCGCCCGCATCCAAGCCAGCGGGCCGTTGGGCTGTGTGCTGATCTACGACGACGCGGAGCGCTTCGTCAACATCGTCACCGACGGCGATGTGCGACGCGCCTTTCTGGAGGGCAAGCAACTCGACGGCACGGCGCGCGATATTCACAACGTCAAGCTCAAGACCAGTCGGCCAGCACCGATCACCGCCAACATCGGCTCGACGCATGCGGAACGAACGACGCTGTTTCGCCGGCATTCGCTGCGTCAATTGATTCTCGTCGATCGTCATGGCGCACCGGTCGAGATCGTCGATCATCAAAGCATCAATTCGTCGCCCTCGTATGTGAACCAGCATTTCACGGCGGTGGTGATGGCGGGAGGTTTCGGCATGCGGCTGCGGCCGCTGACGGAAGATACGCCCAAGCCGATGCTGCAGATCAACGGCCGCCCCATGCTCGAAATCAGCATCGAAAAGCTCGTGAACTATGGGGCGACCCGCATCTTCATCTCGACCCACTACTTGCCCGAAAAAATCGTGAATCACTTCGGAAGCGGCGAGCGCTTCGGCGTGCCCATCGAATACATTCACGAGGATGTTCCGCTCGGCACGGGCGGTGCGCTGTCGCTGCTCTCCTCTCGTGACGACACAACGCTCGTCTTCAACGGCGACATTCTCACGAATCTCGACATCAGCATGTTCCTTGCCTACCACCTGCGCACCGAGTCGGCGCTGACCATCGCGGCGACGCAATACAGCTTCCAGGTTCCGTTCGGCGTGGTGAGCGCAACGGGAACGCGTGTCAGCCATATCGACGAAAAGCCGAAATTCAGCTTTCTGATCAATAGCGGCATCTACTTCCTGTCACCGAGGGTCTTCTCGACGTTGCCGGCAAGCGGCCCTTACCACATGACCGATGTCACTCACGAGCAGATCCGGCGCGGCGCACCCGTTTCCTGCTTTCCGATCTTCGAGCACTGGCTCGACGTCGGCCGGCCCAGCGACTACGACCTCGCAGCGAAACTGTTTTGAGCACCAGTGAGCGCGCACGACATCCACTCATCATCAAAACATCGAGGGCGGCACAAGCGTGCAGCAGATAATTTCGTCATTTACCGTCCGCTTGAGACAGGACCTCACGTTCATCCTGGCGCTGCGCGTGTGGCAGGCTGGCGCCGGCCTCGTCACAACCGTGCTCGCGGTCCACTACCTCACTGCCGAACTTCAGGGCTGGTACTACAGTTTCCTGAGCGTCGCTGCGCTTTACACGCTCTTCGATCTCGGCCTCTCGACGGTGCTGGTTCAAGTCGCGGCACACTCGTTCGTCGGACTGCGCTGGGCAAGCGGCAACGCGCTCGAAGGCAGCCGGCAGGCCCATTTCAGATCGCTGCTCGCGAAGTCCGTGCGTTGGTATGCGATCGCCGCGCTCGCGTTCATCGCCTTGATTCTGCCCGGAGGCTGGGTCTTCTTCGCTTCCAAGACATCGACAGGCATGTCGTGGGTGTCCTGTTGGCTCGTGCTCTCTTTGCTTAGCGCAGGCGGCCTGCTGCCCCTGCCGTTCCTCTCCATGGTCGAGGGAAGCGGCCAAATCGCACAGGTCTATTCGGTACGGCTCGCGACTTCCGTTCTTGGATCGCTCACCTGTTGGATGACGCTCGCTTCGGGAGGGGGGCTATGGGCTGTCGTGATGACACCGGCCATGGCGCTCTGCATTCCGCTCGTGTGGCTGGCCAGCTTCCATCGCCCGCTCGTCGCCATGGCTCGCGACATGCCGAACGAGGATTACCGCTGGAGCGAAGAAATCTGGCCGTTGCAATGGCGGCTGGGCATCAACTGGCTATGCGGCTATCTGCTCACGCAGATCAACACCCCCGTCTTGTTTCATACCCAGGGCGCGATCGTTGCCGGGCAGTTCGGCCTGTCGCTGACCGTCGTGAATACCATCGGGCTGATTTCTCAGTCTTGGCTTCTGCGACGCGTGCCCGGCATGGCGCAGGCCGCCGCGTCGCGCGATTGGCGCCGGCTCGACCAGCTCTTCTGGCGCGACTTCGGCGTCAGCCTCGGCGTCTTCGCCGCCGGGACAACCGCAGTCGTCGGCCTTGTCACGCGCTTCGCGGAGTATTCAGCCGTACACCGGCTCTTGCCGTGGCCACAATTGCTCGGACTCTTCCTCTTCGCGTTCATCGGTCAGTTCATCGGCGGACTCGCCTTGCACCTGCGCAGTTTCCGCCGCGAGCCGCTCGTCTGGCTCAGCCTGTTTGCAGCATTGATTACGGTACCCGCTTCGTTCTACGCGGCACGGCACTACTCGTCCGCGGGTGTGATAGCGGTCATGGCCGGCGTGAATATCATCGTGAATCTGCCGGCCGGCGTGATCATTTGGCGCCGTTGCAACAGCCTATGGAGAGCCACTGCATGATTTCCGCGAATCCACCGAAACTGACGATCGCCATTCCCACCTTGAACCGCGCGCACTATTTGAAAATGAATCTGCAACGGTTGCTGGAGGAGCTGCAAACCGTTCAAGCCGGCAAGGTCGAAGTCATCGTCTCCGATAATCACTCGACCGACGAAACGCCGGACGTCGTCGCGAACCTTATCGCCACAGGTCTTCCCGTCCGCTATCTCCGCAACGACCGGGACCTGGGCTCCGATGCGAATATCGCGCAATGCTTCAACGAAGCGCGCGGCGACTATGTCCAGATCATGGGCGACGACGATCTCTATGTGCGCGGCACGCTCGCGCGCGTCGTTTCCTTGCTGGAATCGAACGACTACGGCGTCTTGTGCCTGCGCCCTTTCGGCTACGAGAACGACCCCGACGCAGAATATCCGGGCCGTGCAGGCGCCATTCGCGAATTCACGGAGATCGGCAAATTCCTCAATGCCGTCGGCCCGCTCATCACCTTCATTTCGGCACTGCTCGTCAACCGGCGCATTCAGTCGAACGTCGACGCGCGCGACTATTGCGGCAGCAATCTCGTGCAGGTTCATTTGGTCATGCGCGCCGCCATCCTCGCGCGCAAGAACGCCTTCATGACCGAATACATGCTGGCATGCAAACGCAACAACTCAGGGGGCTACGGGGCGCCGGAGATTTTCGTCGAGCGCCTGGGGCGCATCCTCGACAGCTACCGTTCGAGCGGCCTGACCGATCACGACATCCGCGGCTTCGAGACGCGCATGCTGCTGTCGTATCACCCGTTCTATTTGCTGCGCCAGCGTCTCGCCAATCAAGGCAGTGCCCGTGAGACGCACCAGTTCTTCAACACGCGCTTCGCGAAACGCGCCATTTTTCACCTCTGGGTGGCCCCGATCCTCCTGCTCCCCCGCCCGATGGCCGTTGTCTGGGGGGGCTTCGCCACGGTGACGGGGCGCGTCCTGAATGGCGACCTGCGCCGCGGGATCACGTTTGCCTGGCATCGGTTGAAACGATGATGCCGCTCAAGCGCGGGCGTTGGAGAGTGACGCTCAAGCCCTTCTCGACAACGCCTCTTCGATCTTCTTATCGGTGTTGTACTGGCTCAACGCGTACACCGACCAGATCGCGGCCGGCACCCACCCGATGATCGTGATCTGGAGCAAGAGACAAATGATGCCAGCAAACGGGCGGCCGATCGTGAAGAACTGAAGCCAAGGCAAAACCAGGGCGAGTAACAGGCGCATTGCGATCCTCGTGTGGTGAAACATCGTTTTCGTACCGGTCCGAGACCGGCGCCACGGCAATCAGCCGCGATCAAGGGCACTATTCGTGCCGTTTGCGGGTCATAGCTTACCCGATCGTCTTGACGTTCCAGCACGGCGATCGTTCCGCATGCTCAGTCACCGCTAAGTCTGCGTCGGTAATCTCCCCCACTCGCCAGTCCCCAGCGCCATTGGAGAAGCACGACGCGCCGCCGTGGCGAGCTTTCGCAATCGCACTGCCAATCGCTCATGGAAGAATTGAATCAATCGCTGTTTCTGTTGCTCAACGCACCCGCGCATCCCAGCCCCTTCATGCTTACCCTCGGCATTTTCTGCGCCGAATACCTGATCTGGGCCGTGCCCGCTGTCGTGGCGATCGGATGGCTGCGAGGCGGCAAGGCGACCCGGCAAATGATGCTCGAAGCCACCGCATGCGCTATCGTGGCGCTGCTCGTCAACCAGATCATCGCCTTGTTATGGCAACATCCTCGTCCGTTCGTGATCGGCTTGGGCCACAATTTCGTCGAGCATGCGCCGGATTCCTCTTTTCCGAGCGACCACTTGACGCTGATGTGGTCGGTCGCGTTCAGTCTCGCGATGCATGGCGGCCGGCGCGCGACCGGCGTTGCGCTGGCGCTCTTGGGTTTGCCGGTCGCGTGGGCGCGCATTTACGTCGGCGTGCACTATCCGCTCGATATGGCGGGCGCCGTGTGCGTGTCGGCCGCGAGCGCCTGGCTCGTGTCTTGCGCGACACGCTGGTGGATGCCGCACACTTATGGGGTTGCGATCCGCGTCCACCGGATGCTCTTCAGCAAGTTCATCGCGCTAGGCTGGGTGCGCCGCTGATGCGCCTATGTCCAGGCTAAGTTTGGCCGGGCACACTGTGGCATGTGTTGATCGCCTGATTCGCAGGGCGGCAGGGCGGCCGTGTGGCCGCCCGCCTAGCCAGCCGGCGAACCCGCAGCCCAACCTTACAACTCATCGAGCCACCTATGAATCACCGCACTGAACACGCATTGAGCAAGGTGCCGGAAGTCACCTTGATGTTCTGGATCGTCAAGATTGCCGCCACCACGCTGGGAGAAACCGGCGGCGACGCCGTCACGATGTCGATGAACCTCGGCTACCTGGTCGGCACGCTGATCTTCGCGGTGGCCTTCATCGCCGCCGTCATCGTGCAGATTCGCGCGAAGGCGTTCCAGCCCGCGTTGTACTGGGTAACGATCATCGCCACGACCACGGTCGGCACGACGCTCGCCGACTTCGCGGATCGCTCGCTTGGCATCGGCTATGCGGGCGGGTCATCATTGCTGCTGGCGTTGCTGCTGATTTCGCTCTTCGTCTGGTATCGCGCGCTCGGTTCCGTGTCGGTCGATACCATCAGCTCGCCCAAGGCGGAGATGTTCTATTGGGTGACGATCATGTTCTCGCAGACGCTCGGCACCGCGCTCGGCGACTGGATGGCGGATACGGCGGGGTTCGGCTATACCGGCGCCGCAGTCGTATTCGGCGGCTTGATCGTGCTGATCGCCGCGGCCTATTTTTGGACGAACGTCTCGCGGACCTTGCTGTTCTGGGCTGCCTTCATCCTGACGCGTCCGCTCGGGGCCACGTTGGGCGACCTCCTGGACAAGCCGCTCAGCTCGGGCGGTCTGGCGCTCAGCCGCTACTCGGCGTCCGCCGCGCTGCTGGCGTTCATCCTGACGAGCCTCCTGGTGTTCAGGCAACGCGCCGCGAGCAAGGCCCATTGACCCTCGTCACCATCGTCACCACAGGAGGAAGGCGCCATGCGCGTATTGCTGGTCGAAGACGACCCGATGATCGGCGAGGCGATCCACTCGGCGCTGAAAGACGCCTCCTACGCGGCGGACTGGGTAAAGGACGGGCCAACGGCGCTCACGACACTCGGCATGCAGCACTACGACCTGATCCTGCTCGACCTGGGCCTTCCCGGTAAAGACGGCCAGCAAGTGCTGGAGACGATCCGCGCGGACGACAACCCGGTGCCGCTCCTCATCATCACCGCGCGTGACGGCCTCGACGACCGCCTGCGCGGCCTCGACGGCGGCGCCGACGACTACGTGCTCAAGCCCTTCGAAATGGCCGAGCTGCTCGCGCGCATGCGCGCCGTGCTGCGCCGCAAAGCCGGCAGCGCCGCGCCCGTGCTCTCGAACGGCACGGTGTCGCTCGATCCGGCGACGCGGCAAGCCCTCGTCGCGGGCGGCGAAGCGCTGCAGCTCTCGAACCGCGAGTTCGCCTTGCTGCAGGCCCTGCTCGTGCGCCCCGGCGCGATTCTGTCGCGGCGCGACCTCGAAGACCGCATCTACGGCTGGGGCGAGGAAGTCGAAAGCAACGCGGTCGAGTTTCTGATCCATACGCTGCGCCGCAAGCTCGGCAGCGACATCATCAAGAACGTCCGGGGGGTGGGATGGATGGTTTCAAAAGGCGGCTGAGCGAGTCGGTTCAGCTCAGGCTGTCGTTCGGGCTGTCGCTCGCGATTCTGCTCGTCGCGATCGTGGCCGGCGTCATTTCCTTCGCGACCGCCTTCGACGAAGCCCATGAGCTGCAAGACGACGTGTTGCGGCAAGTCGCGGCCCTGTTCGACCGGCAGCACTTGCCGCTTCCGCATCTCGGGGACCGCGGCCGCGCGCAACACAGCGATGAAGAATCGCGCGTCGTCGTTCAATACCTGAGCGCCGATAGCGCCGGTAGCGCCGCTGCGAGCGGCAACGATGCCTCGGACGTCTTGCCGATCCCGCTCGACGCGCCCGACGGCATGCACACGCTCACGATCGGCGGCGAGCCGTTCCGCGTGCTCGTCAAGACGATGGCGACCGGCGAGCGCATCGCGGTCGCGCAGGAAACCGGCTTTCGCGACGAGATCGCGCGAGACGGCGCCGTGCGCACCGTCATGCCGTTTTTGATTCTCGTGCCCGTCCTGTTGCTGGTCACGGCCAATCTCGTGCGCAAGATGTTCCGGCCGATCGCGTCGCTCGCCGCCGATATCGACCGCCGAGGCGAGCGCGAACTCCACCCCGTCGACGCCGGGCACCTGCCGGCCGAAGTGCGGCCGTTCGTCGTGGCGATCAATCGCTTGCTGGGGCGCATCGAGCAATCGATGGAGACGCAGCGCCGCTTCGTCGCCGACGCGGCGCATGAGCTTCGCTCCCCGCTGACAGCCCTGTCGCTGCAAGCCGAGCGGCTCGCCGAAGCGGACATGTCCGGGGAGGCCCGCGATCGCTTGACCGTATTGCGCAAGGGCATCGAGCGCGGACGGGGTCTGCTCGACCAATTGCTGACGCTGGCGCGCGCGCAGTCCACGCCGGAGCGGCCAAGCACGGCCGTTTCCGTGCAGCACGTCTACCGGCGCGTGCTCGAAGACCTCATGGCGCTCGCCGAGGCCAAGTGCATCGATATCGGCGTGGAAGGCGACAACGATGCGCTCGTCCTCGTCAACGAGGTGGACCTGATCGCGGTCGTGAGGAATCTCGTCGACAACGCGATCCGCTATACGCCCGAGCGCGGACGCATCGATCTGTCGGTGACCGCGCGCGATCGGCGCGCCGTTCTGGAGATCAAGGATTCGGGACCGGGCATTCCGGCGGCCGAGCGCGAGCGCGTGTTCGATCCGTTCTATCGCGCGCTGGGGAGCGGCGAAGTGGGCTCGGGCCTGGGGCTCTCGATCGTCAAGACCATCGCGGATCGACTCGGCGCAGACGTTCGGCTCGGCTATGCGGACGAACCGTCACAGGCGGGGTTGCACGTCACGGTGCGCATTCCCCTGGCCGAATCCTGAGCCGCCCCTGGTCATCCCTCAGCGCCGCGCCGCAGACCCCGTCATGCTCGCGAGCACGCCGTCGCGCCGGATGAGGCCATGGAACAGCGCGGCGGCGAGATGCATCAGCACCGTCGCGAAGAGCGCGAACGCGAGGTACGTGTGCAGCGCGCGCAGTAGCGCATAGAGCCGCACGTCGTGCGGCATGATCGGCGGCAGATGCAGCGCGCCGAACAGCGTCACGGGAAATCCCCCCGCCGATAACATCGACCAGCCGATCAGCGGCATCGCCGCCATCAGCGCGTACAGCACGACATGCGAGAGCTTCGCGACGAACTGCTGCGGCGCCGGCATATCCCCCGGCAGCGGCGGCGCACCGCGCCTGATCCTCACGAAGAGGCGGATGATCACCAGCACCAGCAGCGCGATGCCGAGCGGCCGATGAATCGCGAGCAACACGTTGTGCGCGCGCGAGACGGTCGCGACCATCCCGACGCCGACGAACAGCATCGCGAGAATCGCGACGGCCATCGTCCAGTGGATGAGCCGCGCGAGCGGACTGAAATGCGTTTGCGCGGGCTTCATGAATGGGCTCCGTTCGAGGTCGGGTTCGCGTGAGCAGGCTGTGCGGCTTCTTCATGCGTGCGGCGGTTGAACGACAGCGCGTACGCGGCCGAGCGTGCCGCCAAGAGCGGATCGTCCGATGGACGAATCCCGTCGGGCAGGATGGTCGGGTCGAAATTGACGTCGCGGCACAGCCCTTCCTCTTGCGACGACTCGTGATCGATGACGAGCGTGCCCGCGTCGATCTGCTGACGGTCGGCGGGCCACTGCTGGGTCGCGTCGTCGGTCGGGTCGCCGGGCGCGGCGACGGTCAGGATCAGATGCCAGCGCAAGCTGCCGCTCGCTTCCAGGCGCTGACTGAGTTCATCGGAGAGAAAGTTCTTCTCGCCTTTTTCCGCCGCGGTGAGCGGTGCATAAGCCGTTTCCGGCCGCATCGACCAACGCACGAATCGCGTTTGCCCGGCGGCGTCGGTGAAACGGAACGCGTTGATGCTGTAGTACGCGGCGTTCGCGAAGCTCGATGACGGCGGATTCGCCTTCACCCAGGCGAGGAAGGGCTGCGTTTCAGGATTGGCCGCGAAGAACGCCTTCAGCCGCTGCGGGTCCGGCTTGCCCGTGGCCGGGTCGGGCCGCGACGCGAGCAGCTGCTCGAAGAACTGCATCGGCGTGTGCACGGCGAACAGCGCTGTCGAGTTCATGCCCGTGCGCCATTGCTCGCCATCGCGCAGCTTGAACATCAACGCCATGCTGCGGACGGGGACGCTGTTGTCCGGCGCGTACGGATTGCCGCCGGGAATCGCGAAGCGCCCGATCACCGGTGTGGTCACGCCCGGCTCGAACACGGCCGCGCGCGACACGCCGGCGCCGTTGCCGTTGCTCGCGAAATAGCCGGACACGCAAACGCCCTTCGCATGATTGCGGCGGTAACCCGGGTGCACTCCGGCGTTGGCTTGCAATTGATTGACAATGCGCGGGGCCGTCAGGCGGGCGGGCGTGAGCCAGCCGGCAACGTAGGCGAAGCCGCCGGCGAGCGCCGCGACGACCGCGCCGATGGCGGCGAGCCGGCACGGCACGCAGAGTGGGGACGGAGGGGACGACGACGGTTTGGTCACAGGGGCTCCTTGGCTCGAAATCGACGCTTCATGCGGGCTAACACAGCGCGAGCGGATTTATTCCTGCTACCAAATCATCGAAGCGTCAAAATCTGTCGTTGCGATGGAATAAACGCGAAATGGCCGTGTTTGCCTCGTCAAGAGACGCTACTTGCCTGACGCTGACACCATGGCACCGACCCATCGACCCGAATCCACCTCGCTTTCCGAGCACGACATCCTCGCCTATGCCGACGGTGTGCTTGCACCGGATCGCGCCGCGCATCTGCACGACTATCTGGAAAGCCGGCCCGGCGAAGCCCGCCGTGTCGCTTTCTACGCCCGGCTCAACGCGCAGATCAAGCATGCGTTCCACCATGCCGGCGAGAGCTCGCCGCCGGGCAAAACTTCGCCGCCGCGCGAACCGTGGCGTGCCGCCCTGCACCGGCGCTGGGCGCAACTCGGCAATCTCGCCGCGGTGCGCATGTTGATGACGCTCGCTGTCGCCGTTCTCGCCACGAGCGGATGGATCGCCGCCATCCAAGTCTCCCCGCAGGCGCTCGACAACGCCGCTGTCATGGCGCTCGCGCGGGCTTCCGACCCCACGGCGAGCGCGGCTGATCCCGCGCCGGCCTTGGCTGGCGGCGAACCGGCGCCAGATCTCGGTTCCGTCGGTCTGCGTTTCGTGGCGAAAAAGCTCGTGCAGCTCGGCCCCTTCTCGCGGGCGGCGGAATTCGTCTACGTCAACGCCGACGGCAAGCCGGTGGTGCTGCTGACGGCTTCCACGCTGGCGGCTTCGAGCCACTCGCAATGGTCGGCGCACCGAGCCGGCGCGCTGCGTCTGCTCACCTGGACCGAGCACCACCAGCGCTACGTGCTGGCCGGCAACGCCGACACTCACGGCCTGATGAGAGCCGCGGATACGCTGACCTTGCGCCGATCTTGACGTGCTCCGGCGGCACGAGAACCCCGCCGCTACCGGCTGAAGGTCATCGGGAATAAACTGCGCTCAAGCGTGTTTGCTCCCGTATGACCGTCGTTCGCAGCCACTGGCGCGCGCCGCCACTCTCTGATCGATATGACAAATGGACATCCGTAACGAGTTGATGGATCACGTGCCGCGATTGCGGCGCTACGCGAGGGCGCTCATCAACAATCGCGACCTGGCCGACGATCTCGTCCAAGACACGCTCGAGCGCGCCTTGGGGCGGACCGAGCGGTTTCAGGCCGGCACCGATCTGCGCGCGTGGCTCTTTACGATCATGCACAACGTGTTCGTGAATCAGACGCGCAAGGCATCGATGCGCGCCACGCACGTCTCGGTCGATGACGACGAAGTGCCCGAGAGCGAATTCGCGGTCCAGGCGAGCCCGACGCGCACGCTCGAAGTCCGCGATCTCGACTACGCGCTGCAGCGGCTGCCCGCCGAGCAGCGCGAGGTGGTGCTGCTGGTGGGGCTCGAAGAGATGAGCTATGGGGATGTCGCGCTCGCGCTCGACATTCCGATCGGCACGGTGATGTCGCGGCTGTCGCGCGGACGGGAACGGCTGAGAGCATTGATGGCGGGCACGCAGCCCGGCGCAAAACTACAGGTGGTGCGATGAGCGACCAATACACTCCGATCGAAGAAGAAGACATCCACGCCTACGTGGACGGGACGCTGTCCGAGGAGCGGCGTCGCGTGGTCGAGGAAGCGCTCGAACGGAATCCCGATCTCGCGGCGCGCGTGAGCGACTATTTCTCGCTCAACAGCATGTTCCATGACCGCTACGACCGCGTGCTCAGCGAGCCCGTGCCCAAGCGTCTGCAGACGCCCATGCCGCGCCGCTGGCTGAAAGCCGCGAACTGGCCGCAATTCGCGGGCCTCGCGGCGGCGCTCGTGATCGGCGTGGGCATCGGCGTCGGCACGAACGTCGGCAGGGATACGGTCGCGCAAATGTCGGCCGATGGCGGCAACACGCACACCGTCAGCTATCAAAACGCCGATCCGCTCGCGCGCCAGGCCGCGTTCGCGCACGTGGTCTACATGCCGTCCGTCTACCGTCCCGCCACCATGATGAGCGCGGACCAGGAACAGGAATTCGTGCAGGTGCTCGCGAACAAGCTCGGTACGGACGTGCGTCCGCCCAACCTCACGAAGAGCGGGCTCGAGCTGATGGGGGGACGCGTATTCAACGGCAACGATGGCTCCGTCGCGCAGTTCTGGTACCGCGACGGCAAGAACGAGCGCATCACGCTGTGCATTTCGCACCGGAAAGTCAGTTCGAACACCACCGCGTTCAAGCTGTATCAGGACGGCTCGGTCAACGTGTTCTATTGGGTGGACGGCAACTTCGGCTATGCGATCTCGGGCGGCATGGACCGTGCGACGCTGCTGCAGCTGTCGCATGACGTCTATGCGCAAGTGACCGCGGCGACGCCGGGCTGATCGTATCGATACAGCCCGGCGCCGCGCCCTTGCGCTACGCCGCCGCCGATTCGTTGCACGCGCAACCAGCGTGATGAACGTGGCTCTGGCTGTCGTCCCACGCCGAGCCCAGGATGATCTGGCAGAAGTTCAGCCGCTTGTATTCCGGATCGCGCAGCGCGAGCACGTCGGCCTTCACGTTGCCGAAGGTGGACTCGGGCTTTTTGATCGTGCCGTGTGCGAACGCGTCGATGATGTCGTTCTTGAAGTCCCGTTCGCGAGGATGCGCCGCGACGACTTGAATGCGCTGCTCGTCGGTGAACTCGTGATACGCGAGCCCCAGCACGTCCATCTCGACACCGGCCGTGACGAGCGCCACCACCGGCTTCATATGCTCCGGCACCCCCGGCGTCGTGTGCAACGCGATCGACGTCCACACCTGCTCGATGTCGTATTCGTTCACGCCGTATTGCACGAGAAAGTCGCGCGCCGCGTTCGCGCCGTCGACTTCGAAGCGATTCGTCTTGCTGCTGTAGGCATCGACGAGCCCCATGTCATGGAACATCGCGCCGATATAGAGCAGCTCGGGATCGTAATCGAGGTGCTTGCGCTCGCCCGCGAGCGCGCCGAACAGGAACACGCGGCGCGAATGGTTGTACAGCAGGTCCGGTTCGGTGTCGCGCACCAATTCGGTGGCGGCGCGCGCGAGTTGGCTGTCGGGGATCTTGATGCCGGCGATGGTCGTGGTCATGGGGTTCTCCAGGTCGGGTCGGGTCGTGTGAGTCGATCGGGGCGGCGCGCCCGCGAACCGGCTTTTGCCCGGAATTCGCGACGCGCGCCGTTGAGATCGAGTGTCGTTTCACGCCACGCTCGGAGCAATCGCCGTTGCCCGCCAAACCCTGCCAACCGCACGACGCCTTCTGCCATCGCCTGATATGGCATCCTCACGCAGCGTCGTACACGCCCCCGCACTCCGCAGACAAATGGGCCTTTTGCGGAAATCCCTATAAGTCGTTAGCTCAACAAAAATGTCATTAAGCGGTGTTTTGTTGGCCGTATAGTTTGAGTAGAACGCACGGGGACCAAGCAACGCAATCGCGGCATGGCACGCGCCTTCCTCAACGGAAAGCCCTCGTATGAACGGACGCGAATTCGGCGACCACGCGGCCGGACACGCCGAGCGCCAGCATTTACCCGCCCAAGACGCCAGCCCTCTCGACGCACCCGGCCACCCGGCGGGAGCGCGCCGACGCGCGCGCCGGCTGGGCCCGATGACGCGCGCGCTCGTCATCGGCGTGTGCGTCTGGTCGTTCGTCGTGATTCCATGGGAAGTGCACGGCAGCTTCGGCGTCGCGCAAACGCTCGCGCTGCTGTTTTCGAAGGCGCTGCTGGTCGTGCTCGTCGTGTGCACGCTGCGCGGCGTGCGCGGTGCGCGCGTGTTGTTCACGTTCGTCTGCGCAGTCAGCGTGATCGCGATCGGGCTCGACTTGCCGCTCGAATACAACGTGCTGCGAACCGGCTTCTATCTGTCGCTGGTCGATTGCGTGCTCAAGTTTGCGGCCGCGCTTGCGCTCGTTGCGCACTATACGAATCGCGACGGCAGCTGAAGCGCGCGGCCGATCTTGCGCCGCGCGCGCCGTTTTTTCAGCCAGATCACGAGCCCCGTCACGCTCAGGAGCGCGACCGTCACGCCCATGAAGCTGACCGCAATCCGCCCCGCCAGGCCGCCGATGCGGCCCGAATGCAGCGGGAATTGCGCCTCCATGAACAGATCGCCCGCGCTGCCGCGCCCGGGAAGGTTCGACGCGATGCGCTCGCCCGTCGCCCCGTTCCAATAGATCCAAGGATTGCCAAGAGGACTTTCGCCTTCGTCGCCGCCCGGCGCGAAGTAGCCGACAGCATACACATTGAGCGCCGACGCAAAGTAGATCGCCCCGGGCGCGGCGGCAAGCTGCGCCCCCCGCCCCGCTTCTCGCGCCAGCTCGACGATGCGTTCGCGCGGCAGCGCGGCACTGCCGGGCTTGGGTATCGGCAGCTTGCCGGCGTCGTAGAACGGCGACGGCGTCAGCGTCGAAAACAGCGACACGACCGGCCGCATCACCTGGGCCGGCAGATTCATCGAAACCGACGTGGTCGCAATGACGAGCAGCAGACCCCACACCCATACGCCGCCCGAGCGGTGCAAGTCGAACGTGAGCGGATAGCCGCCGCGCTTGACGCGAAACACGAGCGACTTGCGCCACGACTTCGCGCTCGGAAACGCGAGCACCAGCGCGATCAGGCTGTCGAACAGCCACACGATCGCGACGACGCCGAGCAGCCACACGCCAGTCGACAGGCCGCCCACCATCCAGGGCAGGTACAGCGTGTAGTGAAGCTGATAGAGAAACGGCAACACATTGAGCCGCGACAACGATGGCGCGCCCCACTCCCGGCGCCCCTGGATCGCGCCCGTGGCCGGATCGATCGAGAGCTGGTTGAAGCCGAGGTCGTAAGGCGCGTTCGTGGCGGGATCGATCCTGCCCTCCACCCGCATCTGAAGCGCGTGCCCCGGTTCGACGCCAAGCGGCAAGTACGTGACGCGCAAGCGCGGATCGGCCGCTTCGACGCGACGGGCCAATTCGAGCGGCGGCAGCTCGGGGCCGTTGCTGCGCGCGTGATAGAAGCCGGGATTCAACGCGGCATCGAGCTCGTGATCCCACGCAATGACGGCCCCCGTCAGGCCGGACATGAACAGGAACAGTGCAATGCCGATTCCGAACCAGCGGTGCAGTTTGACGAGCAGCGGTCTCATGGCGGCAACTTCTTGTTCTTGACGCCAAGCGGGCTGCTATCGCCTGTCACTTCGCTTGAACGATCACGGGTTGGACATCAAGCCGCAATCATAATGAGAACCATTCTCACTAGCAACAATTTTGTAAGGTGCTTTGCTGCGCGTGCGCTCCGGACGCGGCGGCGCCCCCCTTGCGCCACCGCGATTTCGTGCTTTGTGCCGGCTCACACGCGATGGATACGAAACTCGCCCGCTAGCGCGGACGGCCCGCCCCGGTTCATCAGCCGCGCGAATTCGGATTCGATGCGCGAAAGCGCCCGGCGTTTGGCTTCGTCGTCGAAACGCTCCAGGTCGCGATACGCGCTCTCGTCGAACGAGACCGTCACCGTCGCCGGATGGCCCGCCGATTCGAAGCCGATGTGCAACGTGCCGTTGGCGCGCTCTTCGATGTGAAAGGGGATGGAACGCGACTCGAAATAGTGTCCCAGCGTGGCGGCGATGTCTCGCCAGTTGTCGCCCTGCGAAAGATTGCTCATCTAGCCCTCGTCATGGTGGTGAATTCATGCCGGTGAGTGGCCGGGCCGATCGACCGCAAAGGGGTCGGGATTCGCGCGATGCGCATGCCGGTCCTCGGGTCGGCACATGACAGTGCAACATCCAGTTTAGAAAACGGGCGGAGCGGGTGCCAGTTTGCGTGGCCGCAAGCCCCGGCAACAAGGCGGGCACGGCCATTGCATCACGCGACGCCTATCCGTACGGCGACAAGCGGCCGCTCGAATCGGCTTGCCGCATTGCGGCAACGTTACGTTATGCTGTGCTGCACCGACTTGCCCCCCGCATCCCGAAATCGATCGCGATCCAAGAGGAGCCCATCGATGAACATGCGACCCGTGGCCGCCCTTGCCGTCATCGGCGTGACGTCGCCCACTGCCGCGATTGCGCAGACACCGTCGCCGCTCGCCGAGTGGCAGTACTCGGCAGGCATCACGCTCGAGCAGGTGTACGAGCCGGAGACGCCCGCGTGGAGCGTCCGCGTCGGGGCCGGCATGGCGTTCCAGCCGTTCTATGACGGCTCCTCGCGCTACCGTGTGCTGGCCGGCCCGAGCATCGATATCCGCTACCGCAACCTCTTCTTTCTTTCGACCGGCGACGGCGCGGGCGTCAATTTCCTGAGCGGCCGGAACTGGCGTCTCGCCTTCGCCGTCACCTACGATCTGGGCCGCCGCGAGCAGACCGACTACGAGCATCTCTACGGCCTCGGTAACATCAACCCGGCGCCCGTGCTGAAGCTGTTCGGCGACTATGTGATCTCGAAGACATTCCCGCTCGACATCCGCGCCGATATTCGCCGCAACCTAGGCGGCGCCGATGGCTGGATCGGCGACATCGGCGCCTACTTGCCCCTGCCCGGCAGCTCGGAGACGTTCTTCTGGTTCGCGGGGCCGTCCGTGACGTTTGCGGACTCGACCTACATGAACAGCTGGTTCGGCGTGAACGCGACGCAAGCGGCGCACTCGCGCTATCCGCAATATCGGGCCTCGGCCGGCGTGAAATCGTACGGGCTCGGCGTCAGCGCGACGTGGCTGCCGGCCAAGCACTGGATCGTGAACACCGTCACGGCGCTTCAACAATTGGTCGGGTCCGCGGCACATAGCCCGATTACGCAACGCGCGGCGGGAGTTGAGGTTTCCGTGTCTGTCGACTATGAGTTCTGACACAGCCAATTCACGCGCACCCAGGTGGCAGATCGAAGCACGCCGTGCAAAGCGAATATTGCGAACGTGTTATTTGCTGCGGAAAATAAGAGCCCGACGTCATTGCGCGTCCGCTCATGAAATCGAGCGGGCACGCCTTCTTAGCTTTCGATGGGACCGGAGCCGCCATGTGGTACGCATGGGTGGAAGCGCAACGCAACTTGATCCGCACGGCCGGCGCATGGGCCGCGTTCGGCGCGGGCGCGTGGGGCAGCTGGCCCGCGCTCCTCGGCTCGGACTGGCTCTCCACCCTGCTGCAACCCCAACCGGCCGAAGTGCCTCCGTTCGGCATCGAGTCAGTGACGATCGGCTCGCGCGCGATACCGGTAGCCGAGCGCATCGCCGACAGCACGCCGTTCTGCGTGCTCCGGCACTTTGCGCGCGAGGTGGACAGCGTGCCCCGCACGCGCCGCCGTAAGCCGCTCGACATCCTGATCTGCGCGCCGCTCGCGGGGCACCACGCGGTCATGCTGCGCGAGACCGTCGAAGCGCTGCTTCAGGACGGCGACGTCTATCTGACCGACTGGGTCGACGCCCGCGACGTGCCGCTTTCAGCCGGCGCTTTCGGCCTCGACGACAACGTACTCCTCGTCGAGCGCTTCCTGCGCAAGATCGGCAGCGAGCGCATTCATGTCGTCGCCGTGTGCCAGGCGACGGCGCCCACGCTCGCCGCCCTTGCGCTCCTCGCAAGCGTTGGCGACGTGCCCGCCGCGAGCCTTACGCTGATGGGCGGCCCCATCGATACGCGCCTCAACCCGACCGGCCTCGCCCGCTTCGCGCAATCGCACAGCGTCGAGTGGTTCCGCCGCACGCTCATCGATACCGTTCCGCCGCCCTACGCGGGCGCCGGCCGCCGCGTATATCCAGGCTATTACCAGCAGGCCGCCATCGCCGCGGCGTACCCGCGCCACAAGTGGCAACTCGAAGCGGACTACTGGTCGAGCCAGGCCGCGGCCGATGCGGAGGGCATCGCGCGCAGTCTTCGGCAAATGGGCGAATACGCGGCCGTGCTCGACATGGACGAGCATTACTTTCTCGACACGCTGCAGGTGATCTTCCACGAACAGCAGTTGGCGCGCGGCACGTGGAAGGTCGACGGGCGCGAGGTGCGTCCGCAGGCGCTATCGTCGATCGCGCTCTGCACCGTGGAGGGCACGCACGACACCATCACCGGCGCGCAGCAGACGCATGCGGCGCAAGCGCTGTGCAGCGGCATCGCCGACAGCAAGCGGCTAGGGCTCACGATTGCGGACTGCGATCATTATGGCCTGTTCACGGGCCCACGGTGGCGCAACGAAATCCATCCGGCCGTCACGCGCTTTTGGCAGAAAGCGTGAACACTTTCGGAATGCCTTCTTCTTAGCCGCATTCCTCAGATCACTCGGCCTCATTCTCCTCATTCTTGGCTAATTTCCGGCCCGTACGATTCATCTTCATCGACGAGCCGAGCGCCACCGAAACATCAGCAAGCCCTCTGCACTCATGCGCTAGTGCCCGTTGTTAGATCCGCCGCGGCTGCGAGAACACACCATCGCGCACGCCGCGCATTCAATCGAATTAATGGAGCACACCATGTTTGCATTCCTTCTTCATCATCTCGGCCACTTCTTCGAACGCGCGGAACGCCGCCGCCGCGACGACTACCTCGCGTCGTCGTCCGATCTCGGCGACCTCGAACGCCGCATGCGCGAAGTCGACTCGAAAGGCTACCCGTTCTAACGAACCGGCGTCGCCAGGGCCGCTTCGCATGCGCACACGGGCTCGCACGCGTGTGCACGCGTTTTCACGAATAACAGACCCTGTCCCCAAGATCGCGCTGAAACCGCGCGACATACTTTTCCAACAGACTAATTCGGCGCGTCCTTTTATAGTCCACCCGTCGCCATGACGCATTGCGCGATGTGGCCCGAACGCTGAAGGAAACCCTTGAGAACGGAATCATTCGTTATCCGAATCGATAGCGAATGATTTTCGTGATCGATCGCATGAGACCGAAATCGCAAGCCACCCTGCCCCTGCGGACGGCTTTGCTTTGCACTATCGAGAGGAGATGGAAACCGTCATGAATTACCACTACGTCATTATCGGCACCGGCGTCCAAGCGCTGGTTCTTTTGGACAGAATGCGCGCGCTCGGCTTGAACGTCTGCTGCGTCGAACCCGAAACGCACTCCGGCGAAGGCCAGACGCACCGCTTGCCGTTCTACGTTCACCGCGGACACTTCTACGCCGAGCGCGAATTGACGGGCCAGCTTCGCGACACCTACCCGAGCTGGCAAAACATGATTCGGCGGCTTGGCGTGCGGGTTCGCTCGACCGAGTCCCATGTCGGCTTCGTCGGCGACAGCAGCCGCTGGACCCAAACCTGGGACGCGCTCGACATCCCCTATACCCAGACCTCGGCCAAGACCGGGCTCTTGAGCGGACATCGCCTGAAGGAAGTGTTTTCGTTTCCGCACATGTTGTTCGATGGTCGCGAACTCGTCGCCAAGCTGCGCCAGGCGAATCGCGATTTGCTCCGGTGCGGCACGATCCGGCACATCAGCCGTTGCTGGCAGGGGTATCGCCTCTTTGCGGGCGACCAGTTGATCACGTCGAAGACGCTCATCGTCTGCGCCGGAGCCAACACGTCCAGAGTGCTGAGCGGCATTCCCGGCGTGGATGCCAGCGTGACGACGCAAACGCGGGTGTGCCAAGTGCTCACGATGCGCGGCGCCGTCGCCAACGGAAGCATCGTGGTGCCCGATGCGCAGATGTCGATCGCGCCGCAATACACGGCGGACGGCTCGACCGTGCTGCTGTACACGCACGGCGCGAGCCCGATTCGGACCGAAAGGAACCATAGCATCGATATCGAGCGGCTCGAAAAGCAGCTCGATATGCTGCGCGCAACGCTGCCGGGCTTGAGTGAAGCCGGACGGGTGCGCGGCATCTACACGACGCTCGAAACCGAAAGCGCCGCAATGGGCAAGGGATCGCGCGGCAGCCGCAGCTTCGTCGAAGAAGTCGCCGAAGATGTGCTGTGCGTGTTGCCCGGCAAGCCGTCGTTCGCGATGAATGCGTCGGACCAGCTCCTGTCGCGCCTGAGCCTCGGCCGCAGGCACGAAGCGGAACCGGCGCCCGCGCAGATGGCCCCGCATTACTTTCCACCCCGTGTCCAACAGGCTTTTGAAGGAGTTCAACATGCATAACGTGTACATCGGACTGGACCGCACCGGGACCCTCGAGCTTCCCGGCCTGCCGCCGCCCGCCGAGCTCAGCGAACGTCTGCACGAGCTGCAGGACGAAGGCGTCCGGCTCTTCATCGCGTCCGGCAAGAGCTATGACGTCCTGCGGCACCGCTGCGCCGAACTGAAGCTGACGCCGTGGATGTATTGCTGCGAAAACGGCGGGCACATCGTGATTCCGGAACACGCGTTCGAGACCGTCGCCCCCAAGCACCGGGACCTCGAATACTTCGCCCGCTCGCTCGACTTGATGGATCTGCCGCCGGGCAAGCCGGAAGTCAAACGCTCGATCTGGTCGAGACAGTTCGACAAGGAAGTGCACGACGCCAAGGACATCATCGCGCGCTTCATCTGGCGGCACGATCTCGCGCTGAACGTCTACGTGCATCCGGAGCACGACGGCGCGATCGACGTCATACCGACGACGATCGACAAAGCCAACCTCGTGCAGTATTTGCCGCCCGCCGCCGTCATCCACTACTTCGGCGACGGCGACAACGATCTCGGCATCATGCGGCACGCGCGCGTCACGCCGCACACCGTATCGAATGCCAGGCAAGCGGTCAGAGCGTGCGTTGCGCGCCGCAACGGCTACATCTCCGACTTGCCGGCGGGTATGGGCGTCGCCGATATGCTGGAGCGGCTCAGCCACCGGCTCGGCAGCGCTCACGCCTGACGGGCGGATTCGTCGCTAAAAAAGGGGCCTCGCGAGGCCCCTTTTGGGCATCCGCTCAGGAGGCCGGTCAACTATGATTAATGTCGCGTCCCCGGGACGCATCCACCATTTCCGGGTATGGCGTCCACGAATCATGAGAGTCCTGCTGGTTGAAGACGATCTGCAAATCGGACAGAGCCTGCTGCGCGCGCTGAAAGACGCGAACTACAGCGTCGATTGGGTGCGCGAAGGCACGGCGGGCCGGCACGCACTGGAAGCCGCGGAATACACGGTCGTGCTGCTCGATCTCGGCCTGCCCGGCATGAGCGGCATCGACGTGCTCAGAGCGGCGCGCGCCGCCGGCAATCGCGTGCCGGTGTTGATCCTGACCGCGCAGGACGCCCTGGATACGCGCGTCGAGGGCCTCGACCTCGGCGCCGACGACTACGTCCTCAAGCCATTCCAAGTCCCCGAATTGCTCGCGCGCATCCGCGCGGTGCTGCGGCGCAAAGCAGGCTACGCCGTGTCCCGGCTCGGCGACGACGCGCTCGCGCTCGACCTCGACAAACGCACGCTGACTTGCAACGGCGTCACGTCGATGTTGTCCGCGAAGGAATTCGCGCTGATGCACGCTTTTCTCGAGCGCCCAGGCACCATCCTGTCGCGCGACCAGCTCGAAGACCGCTTGTATGGCTGGGGTAAAGAAGTCGAAAGCAATGCGATCGACGTCATCATCCACTCGGTGCGCAAGAAATTCGGCGGATCGGTCATCACGAATGTGCGCGGTCTCGGCTGGACCGTGATGCTGAGCAGCGCGCCGAAGTGCTGACAGGCGCGCTCAAGAATGCGCCGCGTCCAATGCTCGAACCGGCGCATAGTCGTGCGCCTGACGAAAACTGATCGAGGCGACGATCCCCGTTTGACCGTCGTTGCGATTGCGCAGCGTCGTCGTCCCGCCGTACTTGTTCGCGATCGCCTTGACGATCGATAGCCCGAGCCCGCTGCCTTCGATATCGAAGTTGGCGCGGAAAAACCGGTCGAATACGCGCGGCAGCAAATCTTCCGCGATACCTGGCCCTGTGTCCGTCACTTCGACCCACACCAGATCGTCACGCACCTGCAGGCTCAAATCGATCTTGCCGCCATCGGGCGTGTAGCGAATCGCGTTGCTCACGAGGTTTCTGAGCGCCACGCCGACATCCGCCTTGATCGCCTGCACGTAAGCGCTCGTCATTTCCTCGGCGCCGATGTCGATGCTGCGCGCCGCCGCAATCGGCAGCACTTCCGCGACCGCGTCGACGACGACCGTCGAGACGTCCACGCGTTCGAGCGCGCCCGCTTCCAACGACGCGTCCGCGCGCGCCAGCCGCAACAGCTGCGAGATCAGACCGCCGCTGCGCGCAATGCCCTTGCGCAACTCCTGGAAACGCTCTTGGTTGCCCGGTGCGATGTCGCGCTGGAGGTTGTCGGCTTGCAATTGAAGCGCCGTCAGCGGCGTTCTGAGTTCATGCGCGGCGTCCGAGATGAACTTGCGCTCGACCTCGATCGAGCGCGCGAGCCGCCGGATCATGCGGTTGATCGAATCGATGAACGGCAGCAGTTCGAGCGGCACGCCGGCCGTCGGCAGAGATTGCAGATTGCCGGCATCGATCGACTGCACTTCGGCGCCGAGCCGAGTCAATCGGTCAAACGAGCGATCGACGACCACCACCACGGCGAAGCAGACGAGCGGCACGAGAATCGCGATGGGCCACAGCGTATTGAGCGCCTGCTCTTCGGCCAGCTCGTGGCGCACACTCGAGCGCTGAGCGACTTGAATGACGAGCGACGTTTCGCGCAGCGTATAGATGCGCCACGGCTCCCCGCCGACCAGGTTGGTGACGAATCCGGAGGGCGCGTCGCGCGGCAGTCTGAGCGCCGGATCGGTCGAGCGGTACGGCGCGTCCGCATCGCCCTTCCAGATCGTCACGACGATATCGCGCGGCGGCTGCGAGCCGCGCGACGGGAACGCCGGAAGCGCCTCGATGTAGCCGTTGCGCATCCGGTTCGCCACTTGTTCGAGGCGCAGATCGAGCAGCGCGCGCATGCCCTCTTCCGACAACCTGAACGAACTGATGCCCTGGACCACGCCCACCACCGTGACCAGGATGCAAAGCGCGAGGACGAGCCGGTTTCTGAGCGAATGGGTCATAGTCGGACTGGGACGAGCGGTGAGAACCAACGTCGCTTTGATTCTAGGCGCGGCTCACCGCCATGCAAGCCGCCACGAGCTTGCCGAGCGTGATCAAGGCCCCTTCGATTTCGGGCGACCACGTGTAGCTGTAGTTCAGGCGAATGAAATTGCGGTAGCTGTTCGCCGCCGAGAACATATAGCCGGGGCCGATCGTGATGCCGTTGTCGAGCGCGAGCTGGTACAGCCGCATCGAATCGACAGCCGGCGGCAGCTCCACCCAGAGGACGTAACCGCCCATCGGGTGCGAGGTCCGCGTGCCCTCCGGAAAAAAGCGCTTGACGGTGGCCGTCATCAGGTTCGCCTGTTGCGCGTACACCTTGCGCACACGCCGCAAGTGATGCTCGTAGCCGTCGTTCTTCAGGTACTCGGCAATGGCGAGCTGAGGAATCGAAGGGGTGGTCAGCGTATTGAGGAATTTAAGCTTTTCGACCTGCTCGTGAAAGCGCCCGGCCATCGCCCAGCCGATGCGGTAAGCCGAAGTCAGGCTCTTCGAAAACGACGCGCAGTGCAGCACGAGCCCGTGCGTGTCGAACGATTTCAACGAGCGCGGATGCGATTCGCCGAAATACAGCTCGTGGTAGACGTCGCTCTCGATGAGCGGCACGTGGTGCCGCGCGAGCAGTTCGACCAGTTCCCGTTTCTTCTCCTCGGGCATCTGAAACCCGAGCGGATTCTGGAAATTCGGCATCACCATGCAGGCCGCGATGCGCGTGGTGTCCAGGATCGACGACAGCGCGCCGAGATCGATGCCTTCGCTCGGATGCGTCGCGACCTCGATCGCCCGCATGCCCATCCGTTCGATCGCGTGCAGCATCGCGTAGTACGTCGGCGACTCGACGGCCACCGTGTCCCCCGGTTTCGCGACCGCCTGCAAGCAGAGGTTGAGCGCCTCGGTCGCGCCGACGGTCACGACGATCTCGTTCGGATCGACCGGCTCGCCGTTTTCCAAATAGCGCCGCGTGATTTGCCGGATCAGTTCGGGATTGCCGGGCGGCAGCTCGTCGGTGACGCCCCATTGCGATTTGCGGCGCACGATCGCCGAGCCGTAACGGCTGATTTTGTCGGACGGAAAGAGCTTCGGGTCGGGGTATGGCGAGCCGAGCGGGATGGCCGAGCCGCTGCCGATCGAGCGCAGCGTCGACAGCACGAGCCGGCTCACGTCGACCTGCGCCGAGACGGCGATCGGCTCCGACGTGCGCAGCTCGGTCTCGATCTTGCCGCCGGTGTTGCCGCCCATGCTCGCGGGCAACCGCACGAAATAGCCGGACTGTGGCCGGCTTTCGATGATCCCCTTGCTTTCGAGCAGCATGTACGCGTGCAGCACCGTCGTGATGCTGATCTGCCGATGCTGGCTGGCCTGCCGGACCGACGGGATGCGATCGCCGTGGCGAAACACGCCCTGAGCGATCAGATCCTCGATTTCCCTCGCAAGCCTTTCGTAAAGCTTCACCGAGTCCCCCGTCGAGTGCTGTTTCGTCGTCATGCCCCGCCTCCGACAGCCAATCGAAAGCTTGTGGAGCACAGTTTCCAATGATCAATGGATCGTATCAAAACTGTACTCTTCCACGCACTGCGAATGTGTGCGCTCAGCGCGTCTTCAAAGTGCCTTAACCTTGCGCTAAATCAATCCCTCGACACCATTTCGCTGCCAGGCGCGAGAAAACCGGAGCCGACACCGTGGACAAACCCAACAAGCCGCAAGGGCGCATCGAGCCCTACCATCATCCCGCCGCCGGCTGGGGGGCGATCAAGCAAGTCGCGATCAATCTGGTCAAGGAGCGTGTCGCGGGCGGCAACTACAAGACGCTGTTCAAGCAGAACCAGCCCGACGGTTTCGATTGCCCAGGCTGCGCGTGGCCGGACAAGCAGCATGCCTCGACGTTCGAGTTCTGCGAGAACGGCGTAAAGGCGGTCGCCGCCGAGGCGACGTCCAAGCGCGTCACGCCCGCGTTTTTCGCCGAGCACACCGTCGACGCGCTGATGAAGGAAACCGACTACGAGCTCGAGCAGCACGGCCGCCTGACGGACCCGCTGGTCTACAACGCGCTCACCGACAAGTACGAGCCGATTGCCTGGGACGCCGCGTTCGCGCTGATCGCGAAGCATTTGAAGGCGCTCGGCAACGCCAACGAGGCCGCGTTCTACACCTCGGGCCGCGCAAGCAACGAAGCCGCGTTCCTCTATCAGCTGTTCGTGCGGATGGTCGGGACCAACAACTTCCCCGACTGCTCGAACATGTGCCACGAGGCGACGAGCCGCGGCCTGCCGACGACGGTCGGCATCGGCAAGGGCACGGTGACGCTCGACGACTTCGAGCACTGCGACACGATCCTGATCTTCGGCCAGAACCCGGCGACGAACCACCCGCGCATGCTCGGCGAGCTGCGTGAAGTCTCGAAGCGCGGCGCGGCCATCGTCTCGATCAATCCGCTGCGCGAGCGCGGACTCCAACGCTTCGCCGACCCGCAAAGCCCGGTCGAGATGCTGACGATGTCGAGCACGAAGATCGCGACCACGTTCATTCAGCCAAAGCTCGGCGGCGATTTCGCGCTGCTCAAGGGCGTCGCCAAGCGCGTGCTCGAACTCGACGACCAAGCGGTCGCGGCCGGCCACGAACGCATACTCGACGTCGCGTTCATCGACGAGCACACCTCGGGCTTCGACGCGTTCGCCGCCGACCTCCGCGCGGAAAGCTGGCCCGCGCTCGAAGCGGAATCGGGCGTGGCGCGCGAAGACATCGAGAACCTCGCGCGGATCTACAGCAACGGCCGCCGCGTGATCGCAACCTGGGGCATGGGCATCACGCAGCACAAGAACTCGGTGCAGACCGTGCACATGCTGTCGAACCTGATGATGATGCGCGGCAATATCGGCCGCGAAGGCGCGGGCCTGTGCCCGGTTCGCGGCCACTCGAACGTGCAGGGCAACCGCACCGTCGGCATCGAAGAAAAGCCGGCGCAGGCGTTTCTCGACCGTCTCGGCAAAGTCTTCGATTTCGAGCCGCCGCGCGAGCATGGCTACGACGTGGTCGAGACGATCGAAGCGATGCTCGAAGGCCATATCAAGGTGTTCCTCGGCTTGGGCGGCAATTTCTCGATCGCGACGCCCGATACGCCGCGCACCTGGGATGCGCTGCGCGCATGCGACCTGACGGTGCACATCACCACCAAGCTCAATCGCAGCCATCTGGTGCACGGCAAGGACGCGCTGATCCTGCCGACGCTCGGCCGCACCGAAATCGATCTCCAAGGCGGCGTCGCGCAGGGCGTGACCGTCGAGGATTCGATGAGCATGGTGCACATCTCGTATGGCATGAACGCGCCGGCGTCGAAGAACCTGATGTCGGAGACCGCGATCGTCGCGAACATCGCGCACGCGACGCTCGGCAGCGGCAAGGTCGATTGGCTCGGCTATGCGCGCGATTACTCGCGCGTACGCGATGCGATCGAGCAAACGATCGAGGGCTTCGACAACTACAACGAACGCATCGGCCATCCCGGCGGCTTTCATCTGCGCGTCGCTTCGCGCGAACGCGATTGGAAGACCGAGACCGGCAAAGCGAACTTCATCGTGCACCGGATCGAGGAAGACACGCCGATTCGCCGCGCGAAAAAACAGCATGGCGAACGCGTGATGACGCTGATGACGACCCGCTCGCACGACCAATACAACACGACGATCTACGCGCTTAACGACCGCTATCGCGGCGTGTTCGGCCAGCGCCGCGTCGTGTTCATCAACGCGGCGGATCTCGAGATGCTCGGCTTCCAGCACGGCGACTGGGTGGACATGACGACGGTGTGGAACGACGGCATCGAGCGCCGCGCCGATTCGTTCCTGCTCGTCGAATACGACATCCCGCGCGGCTGCATCGGTTCGTACTATCCGGAGACCAATCCGCTCGTGCCGCTCTCGAGCGTCGGCGACGTGTGCAATACGCCGACCTCGAAATCGATTCCGGTGCTGCTGCACAAGTCGGCGCCGCCCGCCGGCGTGACGGCATAACCCAACCGCTCGGAGGATGCGCGCCGCACCCGGCGCGCAATCGCGATGATCGTCCGCCCCACCCATCATTGGTTCCGCATGCTGTTCGTCTGGAACGGCTCGGTGCTTCGTTCGATCCTGCCGCAACTCGCGCTCATGACGCTCGTGAGCGTGCTGGCCGTCGCCACCCACGGCCGCGTGTTCGGCGAAAAGATTCCGCTCGACGTCGCGCCTTTCGCGCTGTGCGGCGTGGCGCTGTCGATCTTCCTCGCGTTTCGGAACAACGTGAGCTTCGACCGCTATTGGGAAGCTCGGCGCATCTGGGGCCATGTGCTCAATGCGACGCGCACGCTGGCGTCGCAGGCCCTTTGCTATCTCCCAGCCGATGCTGCGCAAGACGGTACGTCAAGCGGACGAATCGAATTCGTGAACGGCGTGATCGCGTTCGTCTACGCACTCAAGCATCAATTGCGCGGGACCGACCCCACTGACGACCTGTCGCGCTACTTGGGCGCCGAGCCGGCGCGTCGACTGGCGCCGCTGCACTTTCGCCCCATTGCGATCCTCAACGATCTCAGGCAAAAGCTCGCCGAACTCGAGCGGCGCGGCGCGATCTCCGGCACCCAGCTCTGGATGTTCGACGCGCAATTGAACGAACTCGCCACGACCGTCGGTGGCTGCGAGCGGATCGCATCGACGCCGATCCCCTACGCCTACGGCGTCATGCTGCACCGGACCGTCTACCTCTATTGCGTGCTGCTGCCATTCGGGCTCGTCGATTCGATCGGCGTGGCGACACCGATCATCGCCGTATTCATGTCGTACACGCTGATCGCCCTCGAAGCGATTGCAAGCGAAATCGCCGAACCGTTCGGCACCGCCCCGCATCATCTCGCGCTCGATGCGATGACGCGCAACATCGAGCGGTCGCTGCTCGAGCTGTGCGGCAAGGACGTGCCCGCCGAAGCCGCGCCGGGCCCCGGCTACCTGCTGACGTAGGCGCGTATGCCCTTCTTTAATTCGCGCTTTACGACTCAATTCCCTCTCATTACCATCATTGCCTCTCGCCGCTCGCGTCCACTCCTTCAGACAGACCCTCCATGTCAAGCTTGCCCAGACGCCACCCGGCGATAAACGCAATGGTGCAAGCCTGGTCCCGCCTGCGGCCGTCATGGCTCGTCTATTTCTCGATTGAAGAAGCGAGTCTGTCGGAAGGATTGCGCGCCGCGTTCGCCGCGACCGCGATGCTGCTGCTCGGCAAGTGGCTGAACAATCCGTTGTTCGCGTGGGCCGCGATCGGCGCGTTCTGGACCTGCCTCGCCGACGCCGCGGAATCGCCACGCCGGCGCCTCGCATCGATGGGCGGCTTCGCGCTCCTGTCGACACTGTGCGGCGGCATCACCGCGTTCGCCTCGGGCGCCGGGATACCGTACGCGGTCGCCGCCGTGTTCGCGTTCTCGGCGCTGGCCGGCTTGACGACGATCTTTTCCTCGGCCGCGTATCAGGTGGCGCTGCTCGCGGCCGTGGCCTGCATCGTGCTGGTGGACAAGCCGCAACACGATCTCGCTGCCGCCGCTCCGTTGCTGACGATCTATTTCAGCGGCTGTGTATTCGCGACCCTCCTGAGCTTCACCGTCTGGCGCATTCACCCTTTCGCCCCCAGCCGCTACGCGCTGCGTCTCGCGTATGCGCGGCTCTCGGAGCTCGCGCGAGACTGCGCCCGGTTGATCGAGGCAAGCCATGCCGATGCCGGCGATTGGGCCCGGCACGCGACCGAGGTGCGCGCGCAGGCACGCGCCGCGATCGAAGCGGCCTACCGGTCGCTGCTCAGCATGCCTCAGGCAAGAATCGATGGGGCAAAGGCTTACCAAAACCTCTCGTTTGCGGCAGCCGACGCGGAAAGCGTGTTCGGCTACTTGATCGCGATTTCGAACGCCGCCGAATACGCGCACTACGGGCCGCTTCGCCGCACGCGCGCCGCACGCTGCCTGTTGGCGATGGGCGGCGTGCTGTATCGCATGGGTGAGCGATTCGAAGTGCCGTCGGCCGACTATCCGGTATCGCTGCGGCAACGCCTGCCTGCCTTGTCGAGAAAACTGGCCACGCCGGCCGAGCAGAACCTGTCGCTGCCGCCCATGCCGGCCGATCAGGGCAGCGGCGGCACCGTACGGTACGAGGAACCGTGGCCGATTGCGCTGCGCCACACGCTGCTCGCCAACTGGGAGCGCCTCAAGCAGAACGCGTCGTTCGAGTCGCTCGGCGTCCGGCACGCCGTGCGGCTCGCGGTTGCCACCACGGCGGCCTATGCGGCGGTCAAGCTGCTGCACATGCCGAGCGGCTATTGGGCGACGATGGCCACGCTCGTCGTGCTCCAGCCGTCGAACGGCAACACCTGGATGCGCGGGCTCGAGCGAGCGGCGGGAAGCGCGGCCGGCGCGGCACTGGCCGCCGCGATCGGCTTGCTCGTGCAGACGCCACTCGCGATCTCGCTGGTCGTGTTCCCGCTCGTCTGCCTGACCGTGTCGCTACGGCGAGTCAGCTACGGCCTTTATGCGCTCTTTCTCACGCCGTCGTTCGTGCTGGTCGCCGATTTCGCCGCGCCCGCCAGCGAACTCGGCTACGCCGTCGCCCGGCTCGAGAACAATGTGCTGGGATGCCTGTTTGCGCTGCTGGTCACCTATTTGCTGTGGCCGAAGCGCGATACCGGCGATCTCAAGAGCGCCGTGGCGGATGCCGTTCGCAACAACCTCGCCTATCTGATCGCCGCCTTGCACGAAACGCCGGCCACGTTCGCCGCGTGCGAGGCGGCGCGCCGAAGCGCCGGTCTCGCGAGCAACAAGGCCGAGGATCTGCTGAAGCTCGCGCGGCTCGAGCCGCTGCGCCGCACCGACGGTTTGCGCAACGCGAAGGCCACGCTCGAGGTGCTGAGGCGCATCGCCGGAACGTCGACCCGCCTGCGCATGTCGCGGCAAACGTCCGCTTCGAGCCAGGCGCTGGGGGATTGGATCGCGGCTTCGAGCGAGGAGATCGCGCGAGGCTTGTCGGGCCACGCCCCCGCGTCCGCGCACGTGCCTTATCCGATTGCGGACCTGGGTGCGGCCGAGGCGGACGTCGTGAACGAAGTCACACAGTTGTGGCATCTGGTCATGCAAGACCACGCCGCGGCGAACTGGAGCGACCCGCTCAAACCCCGCCGCGCGTGACGCGCCTCAATGCGAATGCCGGTGATGGATATCCGGAAAGTGGGCATGCGTGTGCGTGATACGCGCATGCACATGCGGATGGGAGTGCGGCTCGTCCCCCGTGTAGGGAAAGTCGTGCGTGTGCTGATGGTGTTCGTCGTGCCGATGCCGATGCGTATGTTCGAGCGGCTCGTGCGTGTGCGCATGTTCGTGACGCTCGCGGATGTGGAGCCAGACGCCCACGGCCATTAGCGCGGCGGCGGCCCAGAACAGCGCGGACGGCCATTCCGGCCAGATCAGCAACGACAGCGCCACGCCGAACAGCGGCGCGACCGAAAAGTAAGCGCCCGTGCGCGCCGTGCCGAGATTGCGCAGCGCGACGACGAACAGCACGAGGCTCGCGCCATAGCCTGCGAAGCCCGTCGTCATCGCGGCAGCGGTCTTCGCGAACGACGGGAAATGCGCGCCGAGCGCGAGCCCGATCGCCAGATTCACCGGCCCCGCGATCAGCCCCTTCAAGCACGCGATCACCATGGCATCGTTGGTCGAGACTTTGCGCGTAAGGTTGTTGTCGATCGCCCAGCACAGGCACGCGCCGGCAATCAGCAACGCGCCGAGCGGCACGCCCGCCGCGCCCGGGTGCCACGACAGCAGCACGCCGCCCGCGACGATCGCGACCATCCCGAGAAACACCTGCAGATCGACGTTCTCGCGAAACACCACCCACGCGATCACGGCCGTGAGTACGCCTTCGAGATTCAACAGCAGCGACGCCGTTGCGGCCGGCGTAGTGGCGAGGCCGAGCATCAGGAGCGCGGGCCCTGCCACGCCGCCCGCCACGATCGCGCCGAGCAGCCACGGCACTTCGGACGCGGCGATGCGGCCTTCGTGCTGGTGGTGCTCGGAGGCAGACACTATCGCACGGGAAGTCCGCTTGACGATCAAGCACACGGCAAGACCGACGCCGCTTCCCACGTAGAACAGCCCCGCGACCATAAAGGGCGAGAGCGAGCCAAGCAACACGCGCGCGAACGGCGTGGTCGCGCCGAAGAGCGCGGCGGCAAGAAGCGCGGTCAGCGCGGGATTGAATCGACCACTCATGGAATGACACCTACTCCTTTACTGTGAAAAACGCGGCCGTTTCGTAGGGAACGGTCACGACGTCCTTGCCGTTGAGCGACGGCTCCGCCGCGATCAACGCGTAGACCTCGCCGTCGATCTTGGCGCGCTCGTCGGCGGGCAGCGCGGCGATGAAGCTCGTCGAGCGCACGCGCGTGACGATCACGTCCTCGGGCGCGCCCGTATGGCCGTGACTGAAGTGCTGCTCGTCGAGCGGCCCGAAACCGGGATATGGAAACACATTGCGCCACGCGCCCGTGTAGTAGCGCGGCGTATCGCCCTCGACACGGTTGACGATCGCATCGAGCTTCGCCACCCAATCGACGCGCGCATCGCGCATGTTCCAGACGAGACCGAGCTTGCCGCCCGGCTTCAGCACACGCTGGATCTCCGCGAGCGCCTCGGCCGTCGCGAACCAATGGAACGACTGCGCGCAGACCACGGCATCGACCGACGCATCGGGCAGCGGTATCGACGTGGCCGTGCCCGTCAGCGCCAAGGCTCGCGGATTCCCGGCAGAGAGCGTCTCCAGCATTTCCGCAACGGGCTCGACGGCAATCACTGTGGCACCCGACTCGATGAGGTCGTGCGTGAACTTGCCGGTCCCCGCGCCGAGATCGACCACCGTCCGGCCTTCATGAAGCCCGAGGCCGTCGCGCAGCCAGCCGGCGATTTCCGGCGGATAGCCGGGCCTGCCGCGCACGTAGTTCGCGGCGCTCGTCGTGTAGCCCTCGGCTGCCGCGTGATGGATAGCGTCTGTTGCTTTCTTCACCGGTGTGCTCCCGCTCGATCGAATCGTGTCCGCAGCGAGGCGGCCTTGATGGGCCGGCCGCCAAGCCTGATGCAGATGGAACTCGAAACTCTAGCATTGAACTTTGACAGTCTCGTCGTCGGTGTTTGAATCGTTTGGGTTTGGTTCGTTAGCGCTTGGCGTGCAACTTTGATTTCGCGCCGTTCCGTATGGTCCGTCCCTCCCCGGGACCGGGGTCACTAATGAGATGGTCAGCCTGACCGAAGCAGCCCGATCGGCTTACGCTGATCGGGCTGCTTCCTTTTCGGGAGATCGTCATGGACCCCATCTCGTTGATCGGAATCGATCTTGGCAAGCATTGCTTCCACCTGCACGCGCAGTCGGCCTCGGGCCGCATGGTGTGGCGCAAGAAGCTCACGCGCAGCCAGATGTTCACCCTGCTTGGCAATGTTCCGAGCTGTACGGTGGTCATGGAAGCGTGTGCGGGTGCGCACTGGGTGGCGCGGCGGGTCGAGGCACTGGGCCATCAGGCCAAGCTGATCTCCCCGCAGTTCGTCAAACCATTCCTGCAGAGCAACAAGAACGATTTCGCCGATGCGCAGGCGATCTGCGAGGCGGCCTCGCGCCCGAGCATGCGCTTCGTCAGTGCGCGCAACGAGGCGCAGCAAACCCTCTCGGCCTTGCACCGCGTGCGCGAGGGGCTGGTGCGCGATCGCACCGGCACGGTCAATCAGATTCATGCCTTTTTTGCTGGAATTCGGCGTGAGTTTGCCCACAGGGATGGCCGTCATTCGCCGGCTGCCGGCCGTGCTGGGCGCGCATGATCTGCCGCCGCGGCTGATCGCGCTGCTCGAGCGTCTGCAGGCGCATTTCAAGTACCTCGATGCACAAATTGGCGAGATCGAGGGCGATCTGATGCGGCAACTGCGGGAGGATGAGCGCAGCCAGCGTTTGCTGGAGATTCCGGGCATCGGGCCGATCACGGCCAGCGTGCTGGCGAGCGAATTGGGCGACGCGCGGCAGTTCGCTTCGGCCCGGCAGTTCGCGGCGTCCGTCGGGCTGGTGCCGCGCCAATACAGCACGGGCGGCAAGCCGACGCTGCTGGGGATCAGCAAGCGCGGCGACAAGAATATAAGGCGGCTGTTGGTGCAATGCGCGAAGGCCATCATGCAGCACATCGAGCGGCGCACCGATCGCTTGGGCGCCTGGGTGCGCGGCCTGCTGAGCCGACGGCATGCGAACGTGGTGGCGTGCGCGCTGGCGAACAAGTTGGCGAGGATCGCCTGGGCCATCCTCGCCAGAGGCACGCACTACCAAGGTGCTCAGGCTGTAGCCGCAGCCTGACACTCTGCGCCGCTTGCGTTAGCTTTTACCCTAGTCACTTCCTGGTTTTGCGACGCGAGATACGTGAAGACATAAACGGCTCAACGGCCGGGCAAGCAACCTGAAAGACAAAACAGCGTTCCCATGCTGAGTCACTTTTGAGGTTTGCCCGGTGCGGCTCTCATCATGGGGCGGAAACCTGTTTCCACAGCGACCCCGGATAGATTTGCGCACGTCCAATTTACGTCAACACCACCTCGCTTGCAAAAGTCAGGCTGACCATAGATTTGTCCTTGCCAAAAGTAACCAAAAGCGCGTCCTGGGCGGACGGCCTAGCCCGGAGGCACTCAACCCTGTTAGTGCCGATGTTCCGCGCAAGCGTGGGAAACCGTTATTGCTCGCCGCACGTCCCATCAGTACGCGGCACAGAATTGCGCCGATACGATATAAATCGACGCTACCGATTTGGCAGCGCCCCCCGTTGCCTACGATGGGAAGGGAGCCCAAGCGCATGGGCCCACCGCAAGACAAGCACTTTCAGGTCTTTCCTGACCTGCATCGCTGATTTGACGCGAACGGACGAAATTCTGTGCCGCATGCAAACGGGACTAAAGGCGAGCGATAACGGTTTCCCACGGTTGCACTCGGAACACCGGTACTAACAGGGTTGAGTGCCTCCGGGCGGGCCGTCCGGCGAGGACGCGCTTTTGGTTACTTTTGGCAAGGACAAAAGTAACCCCGGTCCCGGGGAGGGACGGACTATACGGAACGCCGCGAATTCAAAGTTGCACGACAAACCCAAACAGCCCCAAAACAGCCCCAAACCCCATAAAGCCCGCCCAGGGCCCCTCCCCCCAAGACGATGCACACCGCGCCGATCCTGTGCGGCACGGCGGCGCGCCGCACTGCTGCGGTGCAACAGCACAAATTGGTGCAATCGCCGCAAAGCCACGCCAGCATTGGCTTTCCAGCGATGGTGCAGCTTGGCACGGAGGTTGCGTAATGCTTGCCCGTACCCGGCAACGGCGCCGGGTCACATGGATCACCGGGCACGCGCGACATCATCGGATCAATCCGCGGCCCACCAGGACAACGGCGTCCCCTCGTGCATCGACACGGGCGGACGCCGTTTTTGTTTGGTCGAGCAATGGCGCATCGACGTTCGCCGCGACGGTTTCGCTTCCCTTCGCGGCACGACGACGGAACTCAACATGGACCGCAGCTTCTGGCGCAGTGGACACACCCCGACGCTCTTTTCTGCCTTCCTCTATTTCGACCTGAGCTTCATGGTCTGGTATCTGCTCGGGCCGCTGCAGATCCAGATCGCGAAGACGCTCGAACTGTCGACTCAGCAGCGCGCGCTGATGGTCGCCACGCCGATCCTCGCGGGCGCGCTGCTGCGCTTGCCGATGGGCATGCTCGCCGATCGCATCGGCGCGAAGCGTGCTGGCCTGCTGGGCCAGATCGTCGTGATCGCGGCGCTGTTCGGCGCTTGGCGCGTCGGCATTCACAGCATGGCGCAGGCGCTCGTGTTCGGCGCACTCCTGGGCGTCGCCGGCGCGTCCTTCGCCGTTGCGCTGCCGCTCGCGTCGCGCTGGTATCCGCCGCAGCATCAAGGCACTGCGATGGGCATCGCCGGCGCGGGCAACTCGGGCACCGTGCTCGCCGCGCTGTTCGCGCCCGCGCTCGCCGTCGCGCTCGGCTGGCAAAACGTGTTCGGCATCGCCTGCCTTCCCCTCGCCGGCGCACTCGTCATCTATGTCTTCTGCGCGAAGGACGCGCCGGTTCCGTCGCAGCACAAGCATCTGCGCGACTACGCCCGCATGCTCGCGAACCGCGATGCGTGGTGGTTCATGTTCTTCTACGCGCTCACGTTCGGCGGCTTCTCGGGCTTCGCGAGCTCGCTGCCAGGCTACTTCCACGATCAATTCGCGTTCGATCCGAAGACCGCCGGCTATGCGACCGCCGCGTGCGTGTTCGCGGGCTCGGTGATGCGTCCGTTCGGCGGGCTGCTCGCCGACCGCATCGGCGGCACGCGTTCGCTCTTGACCGTGTATGGCGCCGTGGCTGCGCTGATCGGCACCTCAGGTTTCAGTGCGGGCGCACCCGCCGTGTCGCTCGCGCTCTTCATCGTCGCGATGCTGTGCCTCGGCATGGGCAACGGCGCGGTGTTCCAGCTCGTGCCGCAGCGCTTCGCAAAGGACATCGGCGTGATGACCGGCTTGGTCGGCATGGCGGGCGGCGTCGGCGGCTTCGCGCTGGCCGCAAGCCTCGGCGCAATCAAGCAGGCCACCGGCTTCTACTCCGCCGGACTGTGGCTCTTCGCATGCCTCGTAGCGCTCGGCTGGCTCGGCCTTTCCAACGTCAAGCGCCGCTGGCGCGCGTCGTGGACTGGCGCGACGGCTCGCGTATGAGCGAGCTTTAAGCGCAACGCACTGAATAGCCCCGAATCGAATCGCACCAGCATCGACCTTGTAGGAACAGAAATCATGAACAAGCCCCGTCTCGTCGTCATCGGCAATGGCATGGCCGGCATCCGCACGATCGAAGAGCTGCTCGCGCTCGCTCCCGATCACTACGACATCACCGTGTTCGGCGCCGAGCCGCATCCGAACTACAACCGCATCCTGCTCTCGCCGGTGCTCGCCGGCGAGCAGAAGTTCGACGACATCGTCCTCAATCCGCTCGCGTGGTACGAGGAAAACGGCGTGCATCTGCACCTCGGCAAGACGATCACGAAGATCGACCGCAAGAAGCGCGTCGTCGCCACCGGCGACGGCGTCGAGGCCCCCTACGACCGCCTGCTGATCGCGACCGGCTCGTCGCCGTTCATCCTGCCGGTGCCGGGCAACACGCTCAAAGGCGTGATCACCTATCGCGACATCTACGATACGGAAGCGATGATCGAGGCCGCGAAGGTCAAGAAGCACGCGGTCGTGATCGGCGGCGGCCTGCTGGGCCTCGAAGCCGCAAACGGCCTGAAGCTGCGCGGCATGGACGTGACCGTCGTGCACCTCGCCGACACGCTGCTCGAGCGCCAGCTCGACGCGACCGCGGGCAAGCTGCTGCAGCGCTCGCTCGAAGAACGCGGGCTTGCGTTCCTGCTCTCGAAGGCGACCACGGAAATCATCGGCAACGATGCGGGCGACGTGACGGGCGTGCGCTTCAAGGACGGCAGCGAGATCCCCGCCGACCTCGTCGTGATGGCCGCCGGCATCCGCCCGAACACGACGCTCGCCGAATCGGCGGGGCTGCATTGCAACCGCGGCATCGTCGTCAACGACACGCTGCAAACCTACGACCCGCGCGTCTACGCGGTCGGCGAATGCGTGAGCCATCGCGGCGTCGCCTACGGCCTCGTCGCGCCGCTCTTCGAGCAGGCCAAGGTGTGCGCGAATCACCTCGCGCTGATGGGCATCGGCAGCTACAAGGGTTCGGTGCTGTCGACGAAGCTCAAGGTCACCGGCATCGACCTCTTCTCCGCAGGCGATTTTCTGGGCAGCGAGGGCACGGAGGAGATCGTGCTGTCCGATCCGTCGGGCGGCGTCTACAAGAAGCTCGTGATCAAGGACGACCAGCTCGTCGGCGCCTGCCTCTACGGCGACACGGCCGACGGCGCGTGGTACTTCAAGCTGCTGCGCGAAGGCCGCAAGCTCGGCGAGTTGCGCGACCACATCATGTTCGGCGAATCGAGCATCGGCGACGCGGGCGTGTCGGGCCACGACAAGGCCGCGGCGATGGCCGACAGCGACGAAGTCTGCGGCTGCAACGGCGTGTGCAAAGGCACGATCGTCAAGGCCATCACCGAGAAGGGCCTCTTCACGCTCGACGACGTCAAGAAGCACACCAAGGCCGCGAGCTCCTGCGGCTCGTGCTCGGGCCTCGTCGAGCAGATCCTGATGAGCACGGTCGGCACGAGCTTCCAGGAAACGCCGAAGACGAAAGCCATCTGCGGCTGCACGGACCGCAGCCACGACGAAGTGCGCCGCGCGATCCGCGAGCACAAGCTGTTCTCGCACCAGGCCGTCTACGACTTCCTCGAATGGCGCACGCCGAACGGCTGCGCGACCTGCCGCCCCGCGATCAACTACTACCTGATCTCGACCTGGCCGCGCGACGCCGTCGACGATCCGCAAAGCCGCTTCGTCAACGAACGCGTGCACGCGAACATCCAGAAGGACAACACGTTCTCGGTGGTGCCGCAGATGAAGGGCGGCGTCACGACGCCCGACGAATTGCGCCGTATCGCGGACGTCGCCGACAAGTACCACATCCCGATGGTCAAGGTCACGGGCGGCCAGCGCATCGACTTGCTCGGCGTGAAGAAGGAAGACCTCGTCAACGTGTGGAAGGACCTCGGCATGAAGTCGGGCCACGCGTACGGCAAATCGATCCGCACCGTGAAAACCTGCGTGGGCAGCGAGTTCTGCCGCTTCGGCACACAGAACAGCACGCAAATGGGCATCGATCTGGAAACGATGCTCGCCAACATGTGGTCGCCGCATAAGGTGAAGCTCGCCGTGTCCGGCTGCCCGCGCAATTGCGCGGAGGCCGGCATCAAGGACGTCGGCGTGATCGCAGTCGACAGCGGCTGGGAGTTGTATGTCGGCGGCAACGGCGGCATCAAGACCGAAGTCGCACAGTTCCTCGTCAAGGTGAAGACCTCCGACGAAGTGATGGAATACAGCGGCGCATTCCTGCAGCTCTATCGCGAGGAAGCGCACTACCTCGACCGCACCGTGCACTACATCGCGCGCGTCGGGCTCGACTATGTGAAGAAGAAGATCGTCGACGATACCGCGAACCGCAAGGCGCTGTATGAACGCCTGCTGTACTCGCTCGAGGGACTGCCCGATCCGTGGGAAGCCCGCGTGGGCGGTGCGCAGAAGCACGAGTACATCCCGATCAAGGTCGTCGCTTAAGGATTCAAGGAACGGAACATGGATATGCAATTCCCTTCGACCTGGACGCACGTCTGCAACGTGTCCGACATTCCGCGCCTCGGCAGCCGCGTGCTCGAGCGCGAGCATGGCAACGTCGCGATCTTCCGCACGGCGACGGACAAGGTGTTCGCGCTGCTCGACCACTGCCCGCACAAAGGCGGTGCGCTCTCGCAAGGCATCGTGCACGGCGAGGCCGTGACGTGTCCGCTGCACGCGTGGAATATCGAACTCGCCAGCGGCGAGGCGCGCGCCCCGGATGAAGGCTGCGCACGGCGCTTTCCGGTGAAGGTGGAAGGCGATGCAGTATTCGTCTGCCTCGCTTGAACCGGTTGATCCGCTCGAATCGATTGAACCGTCGATTGACTCGCCGATTGAATCGTCCTCAACCGCCACGAACGCCAACGCCATGAAAACCGTCACCCGTTCCACCTGTTGCTATTGCGGCGTGGGCTGTGGCGTGCTCGTCGAAGCCGAGGACGGCCGCATCACCGGCATTCAAGGCGATCCGGAGCACCCGGCGAACTACGGCCGGCTGTGCACGAAGGGCCGCTCGCTGCCGCTGACGGTGCAAAGCGTGACGGGCCGCCTGCTGCGCCCCGAAGTGCGCGCGACGCGCGACGCCAAGCGCGAGCCCGCCGACTGGTCGAGCGCGCTCGATCTCGTCGCCGAGCGTTTCGCGCAGGTCATCGAACGCCACGGCCCCGATGCGGTCGCGTTCTACGTCTCGGGCCAACTGCTGACCGAGGACTACTACGTCTTCAACAAGCTCGCGAAGGGGCTCGTCAAAACCAACAACATCGATACCAACTCGCGGCTGTGCATGTCGAGCGCGGTCACGGCGTACAAGAAGGCGTTCGGCGCGGACGGCCCGCCCACCTGCTACGAAGACCTCGAACTCGCGCAGACCGTGCTGTTCGCGGGCAGCAACATGGCGTACGCGCATCCGGTGCTGTTCAGGCGGCTCGAAGAAGCGAAGGCGAAGCATCCGGACATCCGCTGGATCGTCGTCGATCCGCGCCGCACCGACATGGCCGCGATGGCCGACTTGCATCTCGCGATCCAGCCCGGCACCGACGTCGCGCTGTTCAACGGCATGCTGCATCACCTCATCTGGGAAGGCATGCTCGATCGCGCGTACATCGACGCGCACACCGAGGGCTTCGATGCGCTGAAGGCGCTCGTGCGCGAATACACGCCGCGCATGGCGGCCGAGATCTGCGGGATCGAAGAGCGTGCGCTGCTGCAGGCGGCCGAATGGTTCGGCGCGAGCCCGGCGGCGCTCTCGCTCTATTGCATGGGTCTCAATCAATCGAGCCACGGCACCGACAAGAACCTCGCGCTCATCAACCTGCATCTCGCGACGGGCCAGGTCGGCCGTCCCGGCGCGGGGCCGTTCTCGCTGACGGGGCAGCCCAACGCGATGGGCGGACGCGAAGTCGGCGGCATGGCGACGATGCTCGCCGCGCATCGCGATATCGGCAATGCCGGGCACCGTGCGGAAGTGGAAGCGCTGTGGGGCGTGGAAGGATTGTCGGATCGGCCCGGACTGCCCGCCGTCGAGATGTTCGATGCCGTGCGCAGCGGCAAGATCAAGGCGATCTGGATCGCGTGCACGAACCCCGTGCATTCGATGCCCGACATCGTGCGCGTGCGCGAAGCGTTGGCGACCGCCGAGTTCGTCGTCGTGCAGGAAGCGTTCGCGCAGACCGATACCGTTCCCTACGCGGACGTGCTGCTGCCCGCTGCGAGCTGGGGCGAAAAATCGGGCACCGTCACGAATTCGGAGCGGCGCATCTCGCGCGTGCAAGCGGCCGTCGATGCGCCCGGCGAAGCGAAGCCCGATTGGTGGATCGTCAACGAAGTCGCGCGACGCATCGAAGCGAAGCTGTCATCGCAGACGCCAACCTTGTTTGGCTTCGACACGCCGCAAGCCGTCTTCGACGAACACCGCAGACTCACCGCAGGACGCGATCTGGATATCGGCGGGTTGTCGTACGCGAAGCTCGAAACCGATGGCCCGCAGCAATGGCCGTTCGCGGCCGATGCGGTGCAAGGCCAGGCGCGCCGCTATACCGACGGCGTCTTCGCCACCGCCGACGGCCGCGCGCGCTTTCATGCGACGCGCTATCTGCCGGTCGCCGAGCCCGTCGATGCACGCTATCCGTTCCGCCTCGTCACCGGACGCCTGCGCGACCAATGGCACGGCATGAGCCGCACCGGCCGGGTAGGCGCGCTGTTCGCGCACGCGCCGGAGCCCGCGCTCACGATGCATCGCGCGGACGCCACGCGGCGCGGTTTCAAGGACGGCGACCTCCTCACCATCGCGAGCCGCCGCGGCTCGCTCGTGCTGCCGGTGCAAATCTCGGACGACGTCGCCTCGGGCACCGTGTTCGCGCCGATGCACTGGAACGGGCAGTTCCTCAACAGCGGCGGCATCAACGAGACGACCGTGCCCGCCGTCGACCCGCATTCCGCGCAGCCCGAACTGAAGCACGCGGCAGTGCGCGTGCAAGCAGCGGACCTGCCGTGGCGTCTCGTCGCCGCTAAACGGGGCGGCGACGGTGGCAGCGACGTGCTTGCGCTGCACGCCGCCGTGCAGCCGCTGTTGCGCGAGCGGCGCTACGCGTCGGTGCGGATCGAAGCCGACGAGAACGGCGGCGAGATGCTGATCGTCTCGGCCGCCGACGTCCGCGCGCCCGCCGAATGGCTCGATCGTCTTCACGACGCGCTCGGCCTGCCGCGCGGCGAGGACCTGCTCGAATACCGCGACGCGCGGCGCGGCCACGAAAAACGCGTCGCGTGGCACGAGAACATGATCGACGGCTTCATGCTCGCAGGCGGCGCGAAGGGTACAAGCGGCACGACCGGCGCGGCCGCGCTGATCGACCGCATCCGCGAAGCGGCCCCGTGGAGCGGGCCACGCCATGCCGTGTTCGTCGAAGGCAAGCGCGCGCCGCGCGACCGCGTGATCTGCAACTGCAAGCAAGTCACGCAATCGCAGATCGCGGAGGCGATCGCGGCGGGCGCGGACCTCGCCGAACTGAAATCGACACTCGGCTGCGGCAGCGTCTGCGGCTCGTGCGTGCCGGAAATCCGGCGCCTCTACGACGCCGTGCCGGCCGCGGCGCACTGATGTAAAGGACATGACGATGGTCAGTGGCAAAGTCACCCTGTTGAGCGCCGGCCCCGGCGACCTGGATCTGCTGACGATCCGCGCGGCCAAAGCGCTCGAACGCGCCGACGTCCTCTTGCTCGACGATCTTGCGAACGCGCAGCTCGCGACGCTCGCGCCGAACGCGCGCGTGATCCGCGTCGGCAAGCGCGGCGGCTGCAAGTCGACGCCGCAAGCGTTCATTCAGCGGCTCATGCGGCGCTATGCGGCCAAAGGGCTTCACGTCGTGCGCGCGAAAGGCGGCGAAGCGCTGCTGTTCGGGCGCGCGGGCGAAGAAATCGCGGACCTGCGCCGCGCGGGCATCGAAGTCGAAATCGTCAACGGCATTTCGTCGGGGTTCGCGGCAGCGGCGGGGCTGGGCGTGTCGCTCACGCATCGCGAGCATTGCCAAGGCGTGACGTTCGTCACCGCGCATCTGCAGGACGACAGCGAGCCCGATTGGGCCGCGCTCGCCGCGACGCGCACGACGCTCGCGATCTACATGGGCATGAGCCGGATCGCACACGTGTGTGCGCGCCTCGCAGAAACGCTCGCGCCATCGACGCCCGCCGCCGTCGTCCAATGGGCGGGATCGGCCAGCGAGCGGCGCCTTTTGAGCCGGCTCGGAAGCTTGGCTGACGATGTTGCTGCGGCCGGGTTCGGCAGCCCGGCGGTGATTCTGATCGGCGACGCGATCGGCGCGGCCGAGGGGTTTGCGCTCGACGCATCGAGCGCCTCGGCGCAAGACGATGCCAACGCGGCCCCGCGCCGCCCGCTCGACGGGTACGCGTATGCGGCCTGACCGACGCGACTCAGCCCAATTCCGCGCAGATAGCCGCACCGCCGAGCGCCTTGCCGGAGTGCGCCGACGCCGGGCCTCGTCAGCCGCGCGCACGCCGCGCTCACGCGAACCGCGCGAACCTGCGTATATTGAACACATGAACGCCCAGCCGCCTTGCGCGCGGCGGCGTCGAGACACTGGAACCTGATCTGCCGAGCCTTCCCTCCCCCATGCTGCGCGTGCTGCTCGTCACCGACACCGACAAACCCATCGGCGATTTGCGCGAGGCGCTCGCTCGCCTCGGCTACGACATGCTGCCCGAAGCGGCGACGCCCCAGGCGCTGCCGAAAGTCGTCGAAAGCGAGCGGCCGGACGTCGTCATCATCGATACCGAATCGCCGTCGCGCGACACGCTCGAACAGCTCGCCGTCATGAACGAAACGGCGCCGCGCCCCGTGCTGATGTTCAGCAGCGATGCGAACCAGCAGCTGATCCACGCGGCAGTCGGCGCGGGCGTGACGGCCTATCTCGTCGAGGGACTCGCGGCCGAGCGGCTCGCGCCGATTCTCGAAGTCGCGCTCGCGCGCTTCGCGCACGAAGCGAAGCTGCGCCAGCGTCTTCACCAAGTCGAAGGTGAACTGGCCGACCGCAAGATGATCGACCGCGCGAAACGCCTCTTGATGGACCGCCGCAAGATGTCCGAGCAGGAAGCGTATGCGACGCTGCGCAAGCGCGCGATGGACCAGGGCATCAAGGTTGCCGAAGTCGCGCGGCAGCTCGTCTCGATGGCCGATCTTCTCGGTTGACCGCACGATATGACTACGCCAACACCCTCCTCCTCGCATGTGGCCGAAGACACTCACGGCAAGCTCGAGAAGACGCACCTGCGCCTCGGCTTCGTCGCGCTTTCCGACGTCGCGCCGCTCGTCGCCGCCAAGGTGCTCGAATTCGGCCACAGCCATGGGCTCACGCTCGAACTGTGCCGCCAGCCGTCGTGGGCTGCCGTGCGCGACAAGCTGCTCTCGGGCGAGCTCGACGCCGCGCATGCGCTGTATGGGCTCGTCTACGGCGTGCAGCTCGGCATCGGCGGGCCGCAGGCCGATATGGCGGTGCTGCTCGTGCTCAATCGCAACGGGCAAGGCATCACGCTTTCGAACCGGCTCACGCAAGCCGTGAAGGAGCATGGCAGCCTGAAAGCGGGGCTCGCGTCGCTGAACCGCGTGCCCGTCTTTGCTCAGACGTTTCCGACCGGCACGCACGCGATGTGGCTCTACTATTGGCTCGCGGCTCAGGGCGTGCATCCGCTGCGCGATATTCAAAGCGTCGTGATTCCGCCGCCGCAGATGGTCGATGCGCTCGCGGAAGACAAGCTCGACGGCTTCTGTGCCGGCGAACCGTGGCATGCGGTCGCCGAAGCGCGGCGCGCCGGGAAAACCGCGATTGCGACGAGCGACATCTGGCCCGGTCATCCGGAGAAAGTGCTCGCGTGCCGGCGCGATTTCGTGTCGCTGTATCCGAATACGGCGCGTGCGCTCGTGCAGACGATGCTCGAAGCGTGCCGCTGGGTCGACACGCGCGAGCATCGCTCGGAGATCTCCGCGTGGCTCGCGAAGCCGGAGGTGCTCAACGTGCCGCGCGAGGTGATCGAGCCGCGTCTCGTCGGCATCTATGAAGGCGCGCAGTTCGCGAAACCGCCGCTCGCGATGAGCTTTTTCGATGGCGGCAAGGTCAACTATCCGCGGCTATCCGACGGTGAATGGTTTCTCGCGCAATACCGTCGCTGGAACTTGCTGCGCGATGGGGACAGCGCGGGCGATGCGGCGATTGCCGCCGGTATCAATCAGACATCGCTTTACCGTGAAGCGGCGGCGCTCTGCGATGTCGAGATTCCGGAGGAGACGCGCGTCGATGTTCTGTTCGACGGGCAGACGTGGGGCGGCAACGCGGGCAAATAATGTCTGCTTTGCCGGGCTATGGACGGCGCCCGTCCATCAAGCGACCGGCACGATAATGCGTACCCAAAGCCCGCCCTCGGGATGATTGCCGAGCTTGAGCTTGGCGCCGCAGCTCTCGGCGAGCCGTCCTACGATCGAGAGCCCCAACCCCCAGTGCTCGCCGAGATCCCCTGTCGCATCGCGCGGTGCGGACGGCTGAAGCACCGCCGCAAAGTCGCGCTCCTCGATGCCCTCGCCGTGATCGCGCACGCTGAGCGTCCAGGCGCGCGGACTGCCCGTCGTGCGGATCTCGACCGGCGGCGCGCCGTGCGCGAGGGCATTGCCGACGAGGTTGCCGATCATGCGCTCGAGCGCCGCGCGAGGCAGCATGAAGTGCGGACCGGCCTTGAGATGGAGCACGACCGACGGCTCGTCAGCGCCGCCCTGCAACGACCAATCGCGCAGAAACCAATCGACGGGCACGAGCGGCGTATGGGTCGAATGAGCGGTTGAGTGAGGTGTGGCATGCGGCGCCGCGACCCCGGCGAATTGATTCGCAACAGCCGTGAACGCCTCGATTTCCTCGATGAACGCGGCGCGCTGGTGCCATTTGCCGACGGTCAGCGCGCGCGTGCGAAGCCGCGAGACCCGCTCGTCGATGTGACGCGCGAACGCCGACATCGCCTCCGACTGTTCCTCCAGCGCACGCTTTCGACTGCACATGAGGTCGCGAAGCGTGCGCGCGGCCCGGCGCACGTCGCGCGGCGCGTCCTCGAAACCCGCCCATGCACCGCAAGCGTGCGATTCGCGGATCGTGCGCGCGAGCGAGCGCCATGCGCGCTGCGTGCGGCGGGACCACAAGCACACCGCGAGCAGCGCCAGCGGCGCAACGAGGATCAGCGCCGCCACGCGAGCGTCGATCGAAACATTCAATCCACCGTCGTCCGGCAGCCGCGCGTCGGCGGTTCGCCTAAACGCACACGGCCAATACGCTTCGGCCAGCACATTGCGAACGATCGGCGCACTTAGATCGACGATCCGCGGCTTGACTGCTATAGCGGGTTTGATCGGAGGCGCGCCGGCGACGGCGAGATCGAATTGGCCGCCGTCCTGCCCGCGGGCGTCCATGCGCGGGCTGCCCGCCGCAAGCGCGAAGCCGTCGTCACGCGACGGCGCGGGCGTCAGAAATTGATATCCGCCGTGCGCGGCGAGCAGCATGGCGACCGGCAGCAGCACGGTTCGTGCAAACCAAGTATTCACGATGAGTCTTCGCTATTTCTTGACCAAGTTGCCCTTCGGCCATGTGCGCTGCCAGCTTAGGGCCCAGGCAATGATCGCTGAAAAGACGCTGGGCAAAACATCGAGAATCCCGGGAATCTGACCTCTGCTTACCGGATCTTGCTGCGGCAGGCGGGCGGATCGCGCCGTTACTGCACCTGCCTGCGCAGCGTTTTCGCGGCAGACACCATATTCGTCAGCGCCGGAATGACTTCCGCCCACTGACGCGTCTTCAACCCGCAGTCCGGGTTCACCCACAGACGCTCCGCCGGAATCCGCTCAGCCGCCTTCTTCATGAGCGCAACGATGTGCTCCTGGCTCGGAATGTTCGGCGAGTGGATGTCGTACACGCCCGGCCCGATCTCGTTCGGATACTTGAAGGTGTCGAAGGCGTCGAGCAGCTCCATATCCGAGCGTGACGTCTCGATCGTGATGACGTCGGCGTCCATGTCGGCGATCGACGCGATGATGTCGTTGAACTCCGAGTAGCACATGTGGGTGTGAATCTGCGTCTCGTCGCCCACGCCGTTGGCCGTGATGCGGAAGGACTCGACCGCCCAATCCAGGTACGTCTGCCATTGCGACCGGCGCAGCGGCAGGCCTTCGCGCAGCGCGGCCTCGTCGATCTGGATCACGCGGATGCCGGCGCGCTCCAGGTCCAGCACTTCCTCGCGGATCGCGAGCGCAAGCTGATAGCAGGACACCGAACGCGGCTGGTCGTCGCGCACGAACGACCAGTTCAGGATCGTCACGGGCCCGGTCAGCATGCCCTTCATCGGCTTGCTGGTGAGGGACTGCGCGTACTGGATCCACTCGACCGTCATTGCCTTTGGGCGGCTGATGTCGCCGAACAGGATGGGCGGCTTCACGCAGCGTGAGCCATACGACTGAACCCAGCCGAACTGGCTGAAGGCGTAGCCATCGAGTTGCTCGCCGAAATACTCGACCATGTCATTGCGCTCGGCTTCGCCGTGAACCAGCACGTCTAGGCTCAGGGCTTCCTGCTCGCGTACGCTGCGGGCGATCTCGGCTTGCATCGCGACCTGGTAGCCGGCCTCGTCGAGCGCGCCGGCCTTGAACTGGCTGCGCGCGTGACGGATCTCGGCGGTCTGCGGAAACGAGCCAATCGTGGTGGTCGGGAATGCCGGCAGCTTCAACCGCGCGGACTGCTTCGGCGCACGGGCGGCATACGGGTTCTGGCGCTGGCCGAGCGCGGCGTCGATGCGCGCGAGCGCCGCCTTGACGGCCGGATTGTGGACACGCGGCGACGCACGGCGGCACGCGATCGCCGCCGCATTCGCGGCCAGCTCCGCGGCGACCGATGCGCGGCCCTGATTGAGCGCGGACGCGAGCACCTTCAGCTCGTCGAGTTTCTGCAACGCAAACGCTAGCCACGAACGGATTTCGGCATCGAGCTTCTGTTCGCTCGACAGATCGACCGGCACGTGCAGCAGCGAGCACGATGGCGCAATCCACAGCCGCGAGCCGAGCGTCTTGGCAAGCGGTTCGAGCCAGTCGAGCGTCGCGGTCAGGTCGGTCTTCCAGATATTGCGGCCGTTGATCGCGCCAACCGACAGCACGCGCTCCGCCGGCAACGCGCGGGCGAGCGTCGCGACTTCGTCGCGCGCATTGATGGCGTCGATATGCAAGCCGTCGACCGGCAGCGAGCATGCGAGCCCGAGATTCTCCTGCAACTGGCCGAAGTACGTCGCGAGCAGCAGCTTGACGCGGCGCGTCTCGAGCGTCTCGTATGCGGTGACGAACGCTTGCTGCCAGGCGGGATCGAGCTCGGTGACGAGCGCCGGTTCGTCGATCTGCACCCACTCGACGCCTTGTGCCGCGAACGTGTCGAGCAGCGCGCCATAGACCGGCAGCAGCTTCGGCAGCAGCGCGAGGCGGTCCGTTTCGTCCTTGGCCTTGCCGAGCCACAGGTACGTCACCGGCCCAATGATCACGGGCTTCGCGTTCACGCCGAGATTGCGGGCCTCGGTCAGTTGCGTCACGAGGCGCGACGGGTCCAGCGTGAAGCCGGTCGACGCCGTGAACTCCGGCACGATGTAGTGATAGTTCGTATCGAACCATTTGGTCATCTCGCCCGCCGCAACGCCGCCGCAGCACGCGCCATGGTCTTCCGCGGTCTGCGCCGACCGGCCGCGCGCCACACGGAAGGCGTTGTCGAGCGCGTCGCCGTGGAAGCCCTGCACACGCTCCGGCAGATTCCCCAGCGTGAAGCTCATGTCGAGCACCTGGTCGTAGAACGCGAAGTCGCCCACGGGCGCCAGATCGAGACCTTGCTGATTCTCCCAGTGACGCTGACGCAGCTGCGCGCCCAGTGCCTTGAGTTCGTCGCGCGAGCACTCGCCTTTCCAGTAGCTTTCGAGGGCGAATTTCAGTTCGCGTTTGGCGCCGATGCGCGGGAAGCCGAGATTGTGTGTCGTGACCATGGAAGCTGCCGTAGAGGAGGATGGAAAGTGCTGGCAGCGATGATAGGATTTTCAGCTCATGAAATAAAATGGCATTATTTCATTGATCCATTAGATTTCTTCATGCGAGTTTATTCACGCATCTCTTAGCGAGTCTTTGCCATGCTGGAACGGTTTCATCTACTCATCATTCGTGAAGTGGAGCGTCAAGGCTCGTTGACGGCGGCGGCCGAGGTCCTGCATCTCACGCAGTCGGCGCTCAGCCATACCGTCAAGAAAGTCGAGCAGCAGCTCGGCACCCCGATCTGGGATCGTGAAGGACGAAGCCTGCGGCTCACCCAAGCGGGGCAATACCTGCTCTCGCTCGCCAACCGGCTGCTCCCTCAGTTCGAGCAGGCCGAAGCGCGGATGAAGCAGTACGCCGCCGGCGAGCGCGGCACGCTGCGCATCGGCATGGAGTGCCACCCGTGCTATCAGTGGCTGCTCAAGGTCGTGTCGCCGTATCTGGCGCGCTGGCCCGACGTCGACGTGGATGTGAAGCAGCGCTTTCAGTTCGGCGGCATCGGCGCGCTGTTCGGCTACGACATCGACGTGCTCGTCACGCCCGATCCGCTCATGCGTCCGGGTTTGCGCTTCGATCCCGTGTTCGACTATGAGCAGGTGCTCGTGGTCTCCGAACGGCATCGTTTCGCGAATGTTCGTTACGTGAAGCCGGAGCAGCTCGTCGACGAAACGCTGATCACCTACCCGGTCGAGACCGACCGGCTCGATATCTACAATCAGTTTCTGCGGCCGGCGAACGTGGTGCCGCGCCGCCACAAGACGATCGAGACCACCGACATCATGTTGCAGATGGTCGCAAGCGATCGCGGCGTGGCCGCGCTGCCGCGTTGGCTCGCCGACGAGTACGCGGACCGTATGCCCGTGACGAGCGTGAAGCTCGGGCGCGAGGGGATCGCGAAGCAGATCTTTCTGGGCACGCGAGAGGCCGATGCGTCGATCGACTATCTGCACGCGTTCGTCGAACTCGCGCGCAACTCGAACCAAGGTGCGCCGCGCGTGAGACGGTGAGGTGAGCCGATGCGAACACGCTTTACGTGGCCGACGAGGGCGATGGCTATGTGGGCGGCCTCGACCTCTACACGCACGCAACGGCGCAAACCACCGCCGGTCTGCAGATTTTGAGTCGGTAGGCAGGGTTTAGGTTTTTGCAGGCAGGCGGAGCGGCCCCCGGTCATGCCGGAGGCCGCTCCCCCCTCACACCTTATGAGTCGACAACAAAATACTGGTCTCCGTATTCGCAATCCCGTCGATCAACCGAATCGCGCCGAGCACGCGATCGAAGTTCTCCAACGAATCCGCCTGCAGCTCCGCAACGAGATCCCAGCGCCCGTTCGTGCTGTGTATCGTCGCGACATTCGGATACCCGCGCAGCACCTTGACGACCTCCTGCGCGCGATTGCCCTGCACCGCGATCGACATCAGCGCGCGAATCCGATGCGCTTCCGCCGCCGGCTTCAAGCGAACCGTATAGCCGACGATCACACCGCTTTGCTCCAAACGCGTCAACCGGTTCTGCACCGTCGCGCGCGCGACCTTCAACTGCTTGGCGAGCGTCACCACCGGCACGCGCGCGTTATCGCGCAGCAAGGCGATGAGCTGACGGTCGACGTCGTCGAGATTGATCATGGAAGGACATCCCTGCCTGAATTCATGAAAAGCCGCAGCTTGAGGCCGTTTGAGCCGTCATGCCAGCATCGATTGCACAAAATGCTATTTTGATCCATCAATTTGCCAATCCTATCGATGAATTTGCCAGGTTTGCTGGCTTTTTGTTGGCCGGGCTCCTGGGAATAATGCTTCCAACCCGCGGCATTCGAAGCCGCGCACCCACTGGAGACATCCCATGACCCGCTTCCTCGACGTCCCCGCCACCAGCCGCCTCGTCGCCCGCATCGGCGTGCCGCGCTTTCTCGGCGAACTCGTCGACACCCTGCGCGTCGACTATCTTCGATGGAGCGATTTCGACAAATCGCCGCGCGTCGCATGCCATTCACGCGACGGCGTCATCGAGCTGATGCCGGTCGCCGACTCGCAGCTGTTCGCGTTCAAATACGTCAACGGCCACCCGATCAACGCAGAACGCGGCATTCATACCGTGATGGCATTCGGCGCGCTCGCCGAAGTCGGCACGGGGTATCCGCTGCTGCTCGCCGAACTCACGCTGACCACGGCGCTGCGCACGGCGGCCACGTCCGTGCTCGCCGCGAAGGCGCTCGCGCGCCCCGAGGCGCGCAAGATGGCGCTGATCGGCAACGGCGCGCAAAGCGAGTTCCAAGCGATCGCGTTTCACACGCTGCTCGGCATCGACGAAATCCGCCTGTTCGACGTCGACCCGCGCGCGACCGACAAGCTCGTGCGCAACCTGTCGGCGTATCCGGCGCTCAAGATCGTGCGCGCAGCCTCGACCGCCGACGCCGTGCGCGGCGCCGACATCGTCACGACCGTCACCGCGGACAAGGCTTACGCGACCATCCTCACGCCGGACATGATCGAGCCCGGCATGCATCTGAACGCGGTCGGCGGCGATTGCCCGGGCAAGACCGAGCTGCATGCGGACGTGTTGCGCATGGGCCGCGTGATCGTCGAGTACGAGCCGCAGACGCGCATCGAAGGCGACATCCAGCAGCTTCCCGCTGACTTCCCCGTCACCGAGCTGTGGCGCGTGCTGCGCGGCGTGGCCGCCGGCCGCGAAAACGCGACGCAAGTCACGATTTTCGATTCGGTCGGGTTCGCGCTCGAGGATTATTCGGCGCTTCGCTACCTCTACGCGCTCGCGCTGGGGCACCAGGCCGGCGTCGAGATTGCGCTGATCCCGCCCGCCGCCGATCCGAAGAACCTGTTCGCGCTGATCGGCGCGCCCAGCGCGTCGGGAACATCGAGCGCGGCCCCCGCTCCCGCCGAATCGTATGCATTCGATCGCTGAGATCGAGCGCCCGTCCCGACGTGCCGTTTCCTTTACCGCTGATCCGTTGCCGAACATGAGTCTGCTCTCGATTCAAGCCCCTGCCGCCGTCGTGATGATCCGGCCGCATGGTTTCCTTCCCAACCCCGAAACCGCTGCCGACAACGCGTTTCAGCGCACGGCCGTGGCGGCGGATGCGATTGAGACCGCGTCGCTCGCCGCAGCGGCGCGCGACGAAGTCAGCGCGGCCGCGCGTGCGCTAACGGCGGCAGGCGTTCGCGTCCACGTGTTCGACGACCACGGCGAAAACGGCACGCCCGACTCGGTGTTTCCGAACAACTGGTTCTCGACGCATCCGGGCGGTCACGTCGCGCTCTATCCGATGCACAGCGCGAACCGCCGGCGCGAGCGGCGCGCCGACATCATCGAGATGCTGAAGGCGGAGTACCGCGTGCAAGACGTCATCGACTACTCGGGCCTCGAATACGACGACGTCTTTTTGGAAGGCACGGGCGCGATGGTGCTCGATCACATCGCGCGCATCGCCTACACGGCGCGTTCGCGCCGCGCCGATCCGGTCGCGCTCGAGCGCTTCTGCACCCACTTCAATTTCGAGCCGATTTGTTTCGACACTGCCGACGCCCACGGCCAGCCGATCTATCACACCAACGTGATGATGAGCGTCGCGACAGAGTTCGCGCTGGTCGGCTTCGATCTGATCGTCGACGCGGCGCGGCGCGACGAGATTCACCGGCGTCTCGCCGAAACGGGCCGCACCGTGATCGCGCTCGACAACGCGCAGATCGCGAGCTTCGCGGGCAACGCGCTGGAGCTGTCGGGCCGCGATGGCCGCGTGCTGGCGCTCTCGCGGCGCGCGTTCGAATGCCTTTCGCCGCGTCAGCGCAAGCTGATCGAGCGGTCGGCGCAGCTCCTGCCGCTCGATGTGCCGACCATCGAAATGGCGGGCGGCTCCGTGCGCTGCATGCTCGCAGGCATTCACCTCGCGCGGCGGCGGAGGCCCGACTCGAGTTCGAGCCTCTCGATGCTCGCTTAGTGACGTGACTAAGTGACGTGACTAAGTGAGGCTCGAACGCGCCGTATTCAGGTCCAATCAAAACGATTGCCAGTCGTCGTTTGCGAGAGCGGGTTCGCTTGCAGGTGCGGGTGCCGCAATGGCGCGGGGTGCAGCCCGCTTCGGCGCAGCAACCGCGACCTTTGCGGCCGGCGCCGGACGACGCAACGGCGGCACACTCGCACTCGCCACGCGCGGCTTGCCGGGCACAACGTCGGCCCGCACCGGAACCACGCCCGTTTCGCTGAGTTTGAATACCGCCAGCATGCTGCCCAATTTCAGCGCCTGCTCTTCGAGCGATTGCGCCGCCGCTGCCGCTTGTTCGACGAGCGCCGCGTTTTGTTGCGTCACGTCGTCCATTTGCGTGACGGCCTGATTGACCTGCTCGATGCCGGTGCTCTGCTCCTCGGAAGCGGCAGCAATCTCTCCGACGATGTCGGACACCTGCTTGATCGCCTGCTTGACGCGGCCCATGGTCTCGCCAACCTCGGAAGCCTGTTGTGCGCCGTCGTGGATCATCGCGACCGACGAGCCGATCAGCTCCTTGATTTCCTTCGCGGCCGCAGCCGAGCGTTGCGCGAGACTGCGGACCTCGCTCGCGACCACCGCGAAACCGCGCCCCTGTTCACCGGCGCGAGCCGCCTCCACTGCCGCGTTGAGCGCGAGGATGTTGGTCTGGAACGCGATGCCCTCGATCACGCCCGTGATTTCGGAAATCTTGCTGGAGCTGCCGCTGATCTGCCCGATCGTGGTCACCATGCCTTGCACGGCATCGTTGCCCGTATCGGCCATGTCGGTCGCGCTCACTGCGAGCGCATTCGCCTGCCGCGCGTTATCGGCATTCTGCTTCACGGTCTCCGTCAATTGCGTCATGCTCGACGCGGTTTCTTCGAGCGACGCCGCCTGCTCCTCCGTGCGCGCCGACAGATCGGTGTTGCCGCTCGCGATTTCGCGCGACGCGACGGTGACCGATTCCGTCGCCGTCCGGATGCCGCGCACCGTATCGCCGAGTTGCTGCTCCATTCTCTTCAGCGCCTCGAGAAGCATGCCGAACTCGCCCTTCTCGTCGACGGCGATATCGTTGTCGAGCCTTCCGGAGGCAATGTGATTGGCGATGTCCACGGCCTTGCCGAGCGGCTTCGAGATCGCGCGCAAGAGATACACCGACGCGCCGACGACCACGACGACGCCGGCAATCACCAAACCGATCGCAGTCCACAGCAGCCTGTCGAAGGTGGACTCGCTGTCGTCCACGAACTGCTTCGCCTCGTCGACGTTGATCTTGATGTCTTGGCTGATCAATTCGTGCAAAGACTCGGAGATTTCGGTCCCCGCATTGATCAAGTTGCCGGCCTTCTCGAGATCGCCGGACTTGAGCGCTGCCATCTGATCGGCAACCTGCGATTTGAACGTCACGAGATCGTGCGCGATCTTATCCGCGACGGCACGCTCGGTATCGTTGGACACGCCGGACGGGTAGTAGTCGGGCCACTTTTTATCGATGGTCGCCATGTAGCCCTCCACCTTGGAGAGCGGCTTGGCCATGCCGTCGGCCGTCTTGGCCTCCAGCATCGTCCTGAGCTTGACTCGGATTTCGAGTTGCGCCGCTTGGATTTCCGCAAGATTCGCGAGGGGAAGGACGTTTCCAGAATAGGTTCCGATCAGATTCACATTCAGTTTGGAGAGCCCAGAAATGCCGAAGAGCCCTGTCGCGAGCAGAAGGATTCCGCAAACACCGAGCGCGAGAATGATCTTGAATCTGATGGTTTGCGTGAAGTGGCTCATGGTTCCGTGTCCTAACGTTAATGGCTAGAGCCCTCGTTGAAGCGATTGCTTAAGGCAAAGCAACCTCGTCTCTCATATCTTTTCTCTTTGCTGGGTAAACGGCTTGAGCCGCACATCCCTACAGCGAAAGTCGTGTAAGGATTGACTGATATTTTGTTAGGGAAGACGGCAGCGCCTTTTCGCTCGCCGGCGCCCGCGCGGCGAGCCAAGTGGTCGTCAATGGGACACGGCGAGATGGGTACGAAGTCCGCGCGTCACACCGAATCAGCGATCTGCTCGCGCAGCCATTGATGCGCGGGATCGCGATGCGAACGTTCGTGCCAGAGCATCGACATCTCGTAGCCCGGCACCTCTGCCGGCGCTTCGAAAACCCTCAGCGCGCTCACGTCGCGCACGAGACGCTCAGGCAGCATCGCGACGAGATCGGTGCTCGCCAGCACCGACATGACGAACAGAAAGTGCGGGACCGAGAGCACCACTCGGCGCGAGAGACCGGCTTCAGCAAGCGCTTCATCCGTTACGCCGTAAAAACCGCCGCCGTCGGGCGAGACGATCACATGATCGAGCGCACAGAACTGCGCGAGCGTCGGCTTTCGTTTCAAGCGCGGATGACCGGCGCGGCAGACCAGCACATAGCGCTCCGTAAAAAGCGGCAGTCTGCGCAGGCCTGGCGGCGCGCCCTCGGTGGTATGGAACGCCAGATCGATCTCCCCCTGCTCCGCTTGCTTGGCGATGCGCGGCGGAGCCAGCTCGAGGACGGCGAGCCGCGCTCCGGGCGCAGCCATGCGCAAGCGGCTCAACGCGGGCAGCACGATCGTCGACTCGCCATAGTCCGTCGCCGCGACGCGCCAAGTATGCGTAGCCTCCGAGGGATCGAACGCGCTGACCGGCGACACCGCCCGCTCCACCGCCTCCAATGCTTCGCGCAAAGGCTCGCGCAGCGCCTCGGCGCGCGCGGTCGGCCGCATGCCGCGCGGGCCCGGCAGCAGCAGCGGGTCGCCGAAGATATCCCGCAGCTTCGCAAGATGCACGCTCACCGACGGTTGCGAGAAGTTCAGGCGCTCCGCCGCGCGAGTCACGTTGTGCTCCGACAGCAGCACATCGAGCGTGACGAGCAGATTGAGGTCCAGCCGTCTTAAATTAATCATGGCAATACCTGTAATTCTGAATATTCATTTTTAATATACCTGGAGACGGCCTACTCTGCTTCCGTTCAGCAACGGAAACCACGGAGTTCCAACCATGAATGTTCTGCTCGTCTATGCCCATCCCGAACCCAAGTCATTGAACGGCTCGCTCAAAGACTTCACAGTGAAGCGCCTCGAAAATGCCGGACACACCGTGCAGGTTTCCGATCTGTACGCGATGAATTGGAAAACCACGCTCGACGCGAACGACAGCACGCACCGCGTATCCGAGGAGCGCTTCCATCCCTCGCTCGACTCCAAGCACGCGTTCGAGCATGGGCTGCAGAGCGACGACATCGCACGCGAACAGGACAAGCTGCGCTGGGCCGATGCCGTCATCCTGCAGTTTCCGCTGTGGTGGTTCTCGATGCCGGCGATCCTGAAGGGCTGGGTCGAGCGCGTCTACGCATACGGCTTCGGGTATGGCGTCGGCGAACACTCCGAGGCACGCTGGGGCGACCGCTATGGCGAAGGCATGCTGGCCGGCAAGCGCGCGATGCTCGTCGTCACGACGGGCGGATGGGAGTCTCACTACAGCGCGCGCGGCATCAACGGCCCGATCGACGACGTGCTGTTTCCGATTCAGCACGGCGTCCTCTATTACCCGGGCTTCGACGTATTGCCGCCGTTCGTCGTGTACCGGACCGGTCGAATCGACCAAGCGCGCTACGCAGAGATCAGCGACGCGCTCGGCAAGCGGCTCGATGCGCTCGCGACCACGACGCCGATTCCGTATCGCCCGCAGAACGCCGGGGCGTACGAGATTCCGGCACTCACGTTGCGCCCCGAATTCGCACCGGATCAATCGGGCTTTGTTGCGCACATCGAATAAATTTTCTACCGCCTCGGTGTGCTGCATCACAGTCGACGGCGACGGTGCGCGAAATAATTCAGCCACCGTGCTTGTCAGCCCACCGGTGCCCAATACGTGTGGCGCCAGGCTCCCGGCATACGACCACCTTGGAGGTGTGTTGTGTTCCATTCGCCCCGCTTCCGCACCTGGCTTCACGCCGCCGTGATGGCTTTCGCTGTCTCCGGATGTTCCTGCATGCACGCGACCGCGCTCGCCGCGGGCGCCGCGCCGGCACCTGGGATGCCCCCATCGCCCGCGCCTGCGAGAGAGATGCGAGCGACGAGCGTCAACGCGGCGGCACAAGTCGACTTCCCGACCCTCGTCGAACGTTATGGGCCAGCCGTCGTGAACATCAGCACGGCGGGCCCGGATCAGCCGGCGTCGGCGCAAGCGCCCACGCCGATCGATCCCGACGATCCGTTCACCGCGTTCTTCAGGCGCGGCGCGCCTGCCACGTGGACGGATGCGCAAAACAGCCCGCCGCGCGCGATCTCGGGCAGCGGGTCCGGCTTCATCGTCAGCCCGGACGGCTTCATTCTGACGACGGCCCACGTGGTGGATTCCGTCGACGAAGTGACGGTCACGCTGACCGACAAGCGCCAGTTCAAAGGCAAGGTGCTGGTGGCCGACCTCCAGAACGACGTCGCGGTCATCAAGATCGAAGCCGCGCGGCTGCCCGTGGTCAAGCTCGGCGACTCGTCCCGCGTGCGTGTCGGCGAACCGGTGCTGACGATCGGCGCGCCCTACGGCTTCGACAACACCGTGACGAACGGCATCGTCAGCTCCACCGCGCACGTGACGCCGAACGGCGCCAACTTTCCGTTTTACCAGACCGACGTCTCCATCAATCCCGACAACTCGGGCGGTCCGATCTTCAATCGCGCGGGCGAAGTGGTCGGCATCCACGAGCAGATTTACGCCGACACGGAGCGCTACCAGAGCCTCACGTTCGCGATTCCGATCAACTTGGCGAACAAGGTGCGCGCGCAGTTGCGGACGCAGCGCAAGATGGTTTCGCGAGGCGATTTCGGCGTCGAGGCGCAGGACGTCGACCCCGGTTTGGCCGGCGCATTCGGCTTGCAGCAGGCGGCGGGAGCACTCGTCACCGCCATCGAGCCCGGGACGCCGGCTGCCACGAGCGGCCTCAAGCCGGGCGACGTCATCGTGCAAGTCGGCGACCAGCCGATCGATCGCGCCGCCGATCTCGTCGATCGCCTCGCGGACCCGCAGACGGGCGGCAAGATGGCGCTCAAGCTGATCCGCAACCGCCGGCCGATGACGATCGTGGTCGGCAGCGGCGCAAGCGCGGCTGACGAGGACCTGGGTCCTCGGCAAAGCGACGCCGGCGCGGGAGACCGCCTCGGCTTGGTCGCGCATCCGATGACGGCGGCGGAGTTGCGCGCAACGGGCGTCGCACGCGGCTTGATCGTGGACGGCGTGTTCGGCGCCGCCGCAAACGCGGGCATTCAGCCCGGCGATATCATCCTGTCGCTCAACGGCACGCCGGTCAGTTCGCAGCGGGAGGTGGCTGCGCTTGCGGCCAAGGCAGGAAGGGAAGTCGCGCTGCTGATCCAGCGCGACAACGCGCGCAGCTTCGTTTCGCTCGAACTGAGATGAGCGGTCGAACTCGCGGCTGGATCAGCGCCCCGAGCGCGCGCCAAGTCTGCGCGCGTTCGTAGCGGTCGCAGCCAACTCGACCGCCGCGCTCGGCGCTGCCCTCGGCACCGAGATCTCCCTCTTCTCGCGTTCCGGCTCGCGCGGCTCCGCACTTCCCGCCGCCACCGAAAAGCCGAACGTATTGATCCCGCCTGCGCTCGCCGCGTACACCGTGCCGCCGTGCATCTCGGCGACCGCCTTCACGATCGCGAGCCCGAGCCCGTGGTTCTCGCGGCTGTTGGTCCGCGACGCCTCGACACGGTAGAAGCGGTCGAACAAATGGCTCAACGCCGCCGGATCGATCGGCTCGCCGGGGTTCGCCACCGAGATGTGCACATGCTCGTTGTGCCGCGCGAGCGTCACCGTCACGGTCATGCCATCCGTGCAGTGCTGAAGTGCGTTCATGAGCAGATTCGTGCAGGCGCGCCCAAACAGCGACGTATTGACGGGCGCCCGCGCGTCGCCGTGCGATACGGCCCGCACCTGCGCCTCGTCGAACGGCATCTCGAGATAGTCGAGCGTGCGCCCCACCTCCGCCGCCAGCGACACCTCGACGAGCCCCGTCGCCCGCTCGCCCTGATCGGCGCGCGCGAGGAACAGCATGTCGTTGATGATGCCGCGCATGCGCTCGAACTCTTCGAGATTCGATTGCAGCGTATGCCGCAAATCTTCGATCGAGCGATTGCGCGCGGTCAGTGCGACTTCGGTCTGGCCGATCAGGATCGTGACCGGTGTGCGCAATTCGTGCGCGACGTCGGCGTTGAACGATTCCAGCCGCCCATACGCGACATCGAGCCGTTCCAGCGCGCCGTTGAACGAGTTCGCGAGATCGTTCAATTCATGCGGCAGCGAGCGCGCATCGAGCCGCTGCGAGCGGTTGTTCGGGCTGACGGCCTGCGCATCGCGCGTCAGGCGCGTGAGCGGCGCGAGCCCGAGCTTCGCCACCCAGTGGCTCAGCAACAGCACTCCGAGCGTGCCGAGCCCGACCAGCGCGGTCAATGCGAAGCCGAAGACGCGCAGCGTCCGTGTGTTCGGCAAGCAGGACGCGGCGACTTGCAGTTGCACGTCCGGACGCACGCCGCTCGCCGGAATCGTCGTCGTGTTGACGAGCATGTCCGCTGCGCCGTGGCCCGCAGGGCGTATCTTCTTATAGCCGGGAATCCATTCCGACAATTCAGTCCCGGTGACCGGATGCCCGTAGTGGAAATGCGGATCGGAGCTCGTCACCGAATACTGCGTGCTGCCGTCGCGCGGCGTCATGTCCGCGAGCTTTTCGCGCGCCATCTTCCATTTTTCTGGCGTCACCGAATGCGTGACGATGAGCTGCGCGATCTCGCGGCGATCGTCGAGCGATTCGCGCAGGTGGTTATGGAGTTGCGTACGCAGCACGAGGTAGAGGCAGGTGCCGACGAGCGCGAACACAAAGAGCGCGACGAGCGCGAACATCATCGCCAGCCGCCGCGCGATCGAAGGGTTCATGACGATGCCTCCTCGGGGGGCAGCGGACGATAGTGAGCGTGGGGGTGGTTCACGTCTCTGCCTCTTCGCGCACTTCCAACACGTAGCCCATGCCGCGCACCGTGTGCAGCAGCTTGGTCGGGAACGGGCCGTCGAGCTTCGCGCGCAGGCGCTTGATGGCCGTTTCGACGACGTTGGTGTGGCTGTCGAAATTCACGTCCCAGACGAGCTCGGTGATCGCCGTCTTCGACAGAATATCGCCCTGCCGGCGCGCGAGCACCGAGAGCAACTGAAATTCCTTGGCGGTCAGATCGAGCCGCACGCCATCGCGGCTCGCGCGGCGGCCGATCAGATCGACATACAAATCGCCCACTGAGATCAGCGTCGATTCCTGCGAGCGCGTGCGCCGCGCGAGCGCATGCAGACGCTCGACCAGTTCGAGGAACGAGAACGGCTTGGTCAGATAGTCGTCCGCCCCTTCGCGCAGGCCGCGCACGCGGTCGTTGATCTGATCGCGCGCGGTCAGCATGATGACCGGCGTCGGCTTGTGTGCGCGCAACGATTTCAGCACGGAGAAACCGTCGCGCTTGGGCAGCATCACGTCGAGCACGATGACGTCATAGTCGAACTCGATCGCGAGATGCGTGCCCTCTTCGCCATCCATCGCGACATCCACCACCCAGCCCTGCTCGGTCAAACCGGAGCGCAGGTAATCGACGACCTTGTGCTCGTCTTCCACGATCAGTAATTTCATTGCGTATCCCTCGTCTGCGCTATTTGATTATATGAAACGCAGTGTCTCTCTCCTTCTGCTCTCCTGACACTTGGCGTCTTACGCTAGCCGCCTCGCTTTGCACTTCAGTCAATTCCGGCGCTTCCGAATCGATTAATTCTGCGGAAGCGCCGCCGTGCGTTGCGCTTCATCCGGCTTCGCCGCCTGCGAAGGATTCCCGGCGTCGGGCGCCTTCACGTCCCACCCGCCGCCGAGCGCCTTGACGAGCGCCACCGAAAGCGTCATTTGCTGCCCGTGAATCTGCACGTCCTGGCGCTCGCTCGTCAAAAGCGACTGCTGCGCGTCGATCACGTTCAGATACGCGACGAGGCCGCCGGAATAGCGATCGTTCGCGAGCTGCAGCAGCTTCTGTGCATCGCCCACGGCAGCATGCGATTGCTTCGACGCATCGTCGAGCACCGACAAGCCGGTCACGCCGTCCTGCACCTGCTGGAACGCATTCAACACCGTCTGGCGATACGTCGCCTCCGCCGCCTGATAGCCCTCGCTCGCGAACTTCACGTTCGCCGCGCGCCGCCCGCCGTCGAACAGCACCTGGCCGACCGTGCCGCCGATGGTCCAGAACAGGCTCGGAGCGCTCAGCAGGCTCGCGAAATTCGTGCTCTCCCAGCCGATGCCCGGCGTCAGCGTCAGGCTCGGGAAAAACGCCGCTTTCTGCACGCCGATCTGCGCATTCGCCGCCGCCATCGAGCGTTCCGCAGACGCAATGTCAGGACGCCGCTGCATCAGATCGCTCGGCACGCCGAGCGGAATCGCGGGCACCGTCATCGCCAGCACCTTCGGTTCGATCGAGAACTGCGGCGCCGGCACGCCGACGAGCGCCGCAATCGCGTGTTCGAACTGCGCGCGCGTGTTGATGAGCAGCGTCGCCTGAACCTTCGTCGAATCGAGCTCCGATTGCTGCTGCGCGACATCGAGCCCGGACACCGAGCCCAACTCATGCTCCGAATTGACGTAGTCGAGCGCCTTTTGCTGCAGCACCACCGATTGGTTCAGCACGTCGATTTCGGCATCGAGTTCGCGCAGCGAGTAGTAGTCGGTGGCGAGGTCAGTCGTGAGCACGAGGCGCGCGTTCGCGAGATCGTCGCGCGACTGCTCGGCCGACGCTTTCGCGCCCTCGACTTCGCGCCGGATGCGGCCGAACAAATCGGTGTCGTAGTTGATCGACGGGCCGAGCTGGAGCTGGTTCTGCACCGTCGACTGATTCGGCACCGTGTAGGAGCTCACCGGGCGGTTGCGCGAGATCTTCAGGCGATCGGCCTGCCCCGACAAATCGACTTCGGGAATCTGCTGCGCCGACGTGAACTTGAGCGTCGCCTTCGCCTGCTCGTAGTGCGCGACCGCCGCGGCGAGCGTCTGGTTCTGCGCGAGCGCTTGCGTTTCGAGGTCGTTGAGCGTCGAGTCGCCGTACATCTGCCACCAGTCGAGCGCGAGCGGCGCATGCGACGGCGTGGCGACGCGCCAGTACGAATCGGTGCGCCACGCTTCAGGCGCCTCGGTCTGCGGCGCCTTGTAATCGGGCCCGACCGTGCAGGCCGCGAGCGTCACCGCGCACAACGCCGCGACCGCGCCGAGCGGCGGCCTAACAGGCAAATGCGGCACACGCGGCAAATGCGGCAATCGCGGTGCCACGAAGCGGCGTGCGCGCATCACGACAGCTCCTTGTCGGTCGAAGCGGGCGCGATCGTCACGTGGTCGCCGTCCGAGATCGAATCGCTCGGGTTCACGATCACCTTGTCGGTCGGCTCGATGCCGCTTTCGATTTCGAGGTTCTGTCCCAGGTCCTGCGCGATCACGATCTTGCGCAGATGCACCTCGCCGTTCGCATCGACGACCGCCAGACGCGGCCCTTCGGCACGGAACAAGAGCGCGTTATCCGGCACGAGCAGCCGCGCGTGCTCGGTCGACGGCACCGCCACCTGCACATAGGCGCCCGGGCGCAGCTTGCCGTCCGGATTCGGCAGCGTCACTTCGAGCTGCAGCGAACGGGTCGGCACGTCGATCGCGCCGGCAATGTGCGTGATCGTCCCGTGGAATGGCTGGCCTGCCAGCTCGGCTTGCGTCACCACCACCTGCATGCCGACCTTCACGTTCTGCGAGTACGCCTGCGGCATCTGCACGTACACGCGCAGCGGGTCCGCCTGCGCGAGCGCGAACAGCGCGCGGCTCGTGCCGCTGCCCGCGTCGATCAGGTCGCCGACATCGACGTTGCGCTGCGTGATCACGCCCGTGAACGGCGCGACGATCCGCTTGAACGACTCGAGCTGCTGCAGACGTTGCACGTTGGCGTTTGCCGCGGCGAGATTCGCGACGTCCTGGTTGTATGCGCTCTGCCGCTCGTCGAGCTCCTGTTGCGAAACCGCGTCGCGCTGGCGCAATTGCTGCCAGCGTTCGTACGATGTTTTCGCGAGGCCGAGGCTGACGTTCGTCTGGTCGCGCTGTGCGACGGCTTGCGCGAGTTCCTGATCGATTTCAGGGGTGTCGAGGTCCGCGAGCAACTGCCCTTGCTTCACGTGCGCGCCGATATCCACATACCAGTGCAGCAGATAACCGTTTGCGCGCGCATAAATTGGCGACTCGACAAAGCCGCGCAACGTGCCCGGCAGCAGCGTATCGCCGCCGCCGTCGGTCTGCTTCGGCACCACGACGTTCACGTACTGCTTCGCGTTCTGCACCGTGACGGCCGCGACCGTGCGGTTGTTGATGATGTTCGAGACCACCGTGCGCAGCGCGCCGATCGCGAGCAAGAGCAGCACGATGACGATCGCGATCTTCGCGCGCTTCCACTCCCGGGTGCGCGGCGGCAGCTGATGGCCGTCCACCGTTTCTCGTGCGGGAATCGCAAGGGATGCATGCGTTTTTTCTGTCATGTCAGTCAACCAGAGTCATTCGTTGCTTCAAGCGTGCGTGTCGCCGCTGGGGTTGTCACCTTCCGCCTTCGCAAGGCGGCGCGCGAGGCGGCCATGAATGCCGGCGAACACGAGCGGCACGAAAAAGAGCGTGGAAACGGTCGCGAAGAGCAGACCGCCGATCACCGCGCGGCCGAGCGGCGCGTTCTGCTCCGCGCCTTCGCCGAGACCGAGCGCCATCGGGATCATGCCGATGATCATCGCGAATGCCGTCATCAGCACCGGACGAATCCGGCTCGCGCCCGCTTCGAGCGCCGCCGTCAATGGCGGCGCCCCGGCCGTGAGCCGCTGGCGCGCGAACGCGACCATCAGAATACTGTTGGCGGTCGCCACACCCATCGTCATGATGGCGCCCGTCAGCGCCGGCACGCTCAGGTGCGTGCCCGTCAGGAACAGCATCCAGACGATGCCCGCCAAGGCCGCCGGCAGCGCGCTCACGATGATGAGCGGATCGATCCACGACTGGAAGTTCACGACGATCAGCAGATACACGAGCACGATCGCCATCGCCACGCCGACGCCGAGCCCGATATAGGAGCTGCGCATCGTCTGTACCTGGCCGCGCATCACGATCGTGCTGCCGCGCGGCAGTTGCGCGCGCGCCTCGTCGACGAGCTTGTTGACCTGCACCGCGACGCTGCCGAGATCGTGCCCTTCCACGCTCACGTAGAGATCGATGGTAGGCCGGATGTTGAAGTGCGTCACTTCGGCGAATTCATTGCGCGGCGACACTTGCACGAGGTTGCCGAGCAATTGCGTCGACTGGGCCGGTCCGGCGCCGGCGGGCGCGGCAACCGGCGTGCGCAGCAGCTCGTCGATCGACGACACCTGGTATTGAGGCGTCTGGACCGCAACGTTGTACTCGACGCCGTTGCGGTTGTTGAACCAGAACGCCGGCGCCGTCTGCGAACTGCCCGACAGCGAAATCAGCACGTTCTGCGCGACGTTGGCCGCGCTCAGGTTCAATTGCTGGAGGCGCGTGCGATCCATGTCGAGATGAATGGTCGGCTCATTGAGCTTCTGCTGGATGTGCGTATCGACCGTGCCGGGAATCATCCGCACCTGCTTCAGCAGATTGCTCGCGACCTGGAAATTGCCGCGCTGGTCCGCGCCGGTAATCTGCACGTCGATCGCCGCGGGCAGGCCGAAGTTCAGGATCTGCGTGACGATGTCGGCGGGCTGGAAGAAGAACTCGACGCCCGGGAAGCGCTCGGGCAGCACCGCGCGCAGCTTGTCGATATAGCCCTGCGTCGGCTGGTGGTCCTCGTTCAGCGCGACCTGGATCTCGCCGTCGAGCGTGCCCATCGTGCCCGCGTTGCTGTAGGACAGATTGATGCCGCTATACGGCAGCCCGAGGTTGTCGAGAATCGTGTGCAGCTCTTTAGGCGGCACCACCTGCCGGATGACGTGCTCGACGTCGTCGGCGAGGCGCGCCGTTTCCTCGATCCGCGTGCCGGTCGGCGCGCGCATGTGCATGCGGATGTCGCCCGCGTCGACGGTCGGGAAGAAATCGCGGCCGAGCGCGAAGACAAGGCCCAGCGACACGACGCAGAACGAGAGAAACACCGTCGAGAACATCCGGCGGCGCACGAGCAGCGTGGACAGAATCACGATGTAGGCCGCGCGCATGGTCTCGAAGCGCTGATCGAAGCGGTGATAGAGCCGCATGAAGACGTTCGGCTTCGTGCCGTCCTTCGGCTTGTGCGCGTGGCCCATCAGCAAGAGCGCGAGCGTCGGCACGAGCGTGCGCGAGAGGATGTACGACGCGAGCATCGCGAACACCACCGCTTCGGCGAGCGGCACGAACAGATAGCGCGCGACGCCCGTCAGGAAGAACATCGGCACGAACACGATACAGATACACAGCGTCGAGACGAGTGCCGGAATCGCGATTTCGCCCGCGCCCTCGAGAATCGCGTCGTGCAGATTGGTGCCCATGTGCAGGTGCCGCTCGATGTTTTCGATCGTCACCGTCGCATCGTCGACCAGTATCCCGACCGCGAGCGCGAGGCCGCCGAGCGTCATGATGTTGATCGTCTGCCCGAGCGCATGCAGCGCGAGCAGCGACGACAAGATCGACAGCGGGATCGAAATCGCGATGATGCAGGTACTGCGCCAGTTGCCGAGGAACAGCAGGATCATCGCGGCGGTCAGCGCGGCGGCAATCAGCGCTTCGCGGATCACGCCCGCGATCGACGCCTTCACGAACACCGACTGATCGAACAGTGGCGTGATGTTCAGATCCGGCGGCAGCGCCGCCTTCGCGCCCGGCAGAAGGTCGCGCAGCGCGCCCACGATCGAGAGCGTCGACGCACCGCTGCCGTTCTTCAGGATCGAGATCAGCACGCCGCGATGGCCGTCCTGGCGCACCACGTTGGTCTGCGGCGAGAAGCCGTCGCGCACGTGGGCCACTTCGCGCAGGTAGGTCGTCGCGCCGTTGACCGTGCGCACGGGAATGTCGTTCAGGCCCGCCACTGTCGCAGGCGAGCCGTTCATGTCGATCGTGTATTCCTTCGCGCCGATCTTCGCGGTGCCGGTCGGCAGGATCAGGTTCTGCGCGTTGACGGCGTTGACGACATCGATCGGCGTCAGGCCCTTGGCGAGCAGCGCGCGCGTGTCGAGGTCGACCGAGATCAGGCGCGATTTGCCGCCGTACGGATACGGCACGGCGGCACCGGGAATCGTGATGAGCTGCGGACGCAGGAAGTTGAGCGCCGTGTCGTTGAGCTGCTGCTCCGACTCTTTCGGGCTTGAAAGCCCAAGCTGAATCACCGGGATGCTCGACGCCGAATAGCTGATGACGAGCGGCGGCGTGGCGCCCGGCGGCATCTGCTTCAATTGCGCTTGCTCGATCGCGACGGTCTGTGCGATCGCGGTCTGGATGTTGGCGGTCGGCTGCAGGAAGATCTTGATGATCGCGATGCCCGGCAGCGACTGCGACTCGATGTGCTCGATGTCGTTGACGGTCGTGGTCAGGCTGCGCTCGTTGACCGAGGTGATCCGGTTCGCCATGTCCTCGGCGGACAGACCCGTGTAGTTCCAGATAATGCTGACGACCGGGATGTTGATGTCCGGCAGGATGTCGACGGGGGTCGTCATCAGCACGAACGGCGTCGCCAGCAATATCAATATGGCCATCACGATGAACGTGTATGGCCGTTTAAGCGCAACGTTAACAATCCACATTGATACGCGCCCGCAATATTCAGAAAGGAAGTGGAATCGCCAGGGATAAAACGTGTGCGCTACGTTTTACGCCGGCTGAACACAAATTACGCGCAGATAACTCGCACGAAACGCCGGAACGAAAAACGCGTGAATAGCCGTTGGGCGCACCACGGCGAGTGGTGTACGGCAGCGGGCGTCGGCAACGCGCAAGGGCCGCTTCAAGCCCCATGCGGCCGCATCATACGGCAATCGCCACGTTCGAGCAGGAGCGAACAGAGGCAGTCTTGCGCGCATCTTCCGGTGATTCGGTGACTATCGTAGAGCCGCAGCCCCAACGCCTTGCTGGCGCGAGAATGGCAAATTTGTCAGTAATTTAAATGTAATTATCATGCTGACTCAATTGTCAGAAATCGTAATGCGGCAATTGAAGAATGACAATAAGGAAGCGTGGCCCGGCGCGGATGCTGGTTATCATGCACCTCTGCCGGCGAAGACCCTCTCCGGCACCAACGACCAAAGGAACTCTCACGCATGACCAGCGCAACGCAATTCGACAACGTGTCGGTCCTCAAGCTCTCGAACACGTACTTCGACGGCAAGTGTGTGTCTCACACGGTACTGTTCGGCGACGGCAGCCGCAAAACGCTAGGGGTGATTTTCCCCTCGACGCTGAAATTTTCGACGCAAGCGCCGGAGAGAATGGACGTGACGCGCGGACGTTGCCGCATTCGTCTGACGGATGAGAGCGAATGGCGTGAATATGGCGCCGGCCAATCGTTCGACGTGCCGGGCAACAGCAGCTTCGATATCGAAGTCGTCGAGACGCTCGATTACGTCTGCCACTACGGTTGATGAGCGGTTGACGAGTGTTTGATGAGCGTTTGCAAATACCGCTCATCACGTAGCGTGCACAAGGCGATGCGCCGTTTTATATCACAATGAAATATAATCATAAGAACTCGTTCTTTCGCTTCCCGAGGGTTTGACCTTAAGGTGTGACCCCGTTGGCGCATCGTCCACCTCGTTTCAATCACTGGTCAGATCTTGTCCCGCTCCGCCCTCGCTCGCTGGTTCGTCAGCTTCACTCCCAGTCCGGTTTCCGTCCGATGGCAGGAGCGCCTGCGCTCCTGTATCGGCGCGCTGATCGGCATCGCCGTGACCGGCATCTCCATGCATGTCCTGCTCGGGCCCGACACGCGCATTCCCTTGCTGGTGGCGCCGATGGGCGCTTCAGCCGTGCTGCTGTTCGCCGTGCCGGCGAGCCCGCTCGCGCAACCGTGGTCGATCATCGGCGGCAATCTCGTCTCCGCCACGGTGGGCGTCGCTTGCGCGGGTTGGCTTGCCGACCCCGTGTCCGCCGCCGCCTTGGCCGTCGCGCTGGCGATTAGTGCGATGTTTGCGCTGCGCTGCGTGCATCCGCCCTCGGGCGCAGTCGCGCTGACCGCCGTGCTCGGCGGCCCGGCCGTGCATGCGCTCGGCTTTCGCTTCGTGCTCGAGCCGATCGCCATCCAATCGGCCGCGCTGTTGGCATCCGCCCTCGTCTATCACGCCGTCACGGGGCACCGCTATCCGCACGCGGGGCGCCAGCATGCCGACGATAAAGGGGCCGGTAATGCGGGGGCCGTCCGTCCGGGAGCCGCCAATACCGGCATCACGCGCGCCGAGCTGGAAGCCCTCGTGAAGCGGCGCGGCGAGCTGCTCGACATCGATCACGACGACCTGGAATCGCTGCTGCACGAGGCGCAAATGCTCGCCTACGCGCGCAGCGCGAGCGAGCTGACCTGCGCCGACGTGATGTCGCGCAATGTGGTGTCCGTCTCGCGCGGCACGCGGGCTGCGGCGGCGTGGAGCCTGCTCAGGCGTCATCAAGTGAAGGCGCTGCCCGTCACCGACGATACGCAGCACGTCGTCGGCATCGTGACGCGCGCGAACCTCGTCGAGAAACGCGCGTTCGGCCTCCCGTCGCGACCGAAGCTGCCGCTCGTGCGCTGGTTCAAGCGCAGCACGGTCCCGGCACCCGTAGTCGGCGAGCTGATGACCACGGCGGTCTGCACCGTCAATGTCGGCACGCCCATCTCCGAACTGATTCCGATCTTCGCGAACTCCGGGCATCATCACATTCCGGTACTCGACACCTATCAGCGTCTGGCTGGGATGATCACGCAAGCGGATTTGATCTCGGGTCTTTATCGCCAGGAGCAAGCCAAGGCGCGGCGCGCCGCCTGATGGGCGCGCCGCGCAGATCGCGGCAGGCCCGGTTATAAGCTCTAGCCTCTTGATAAATAGGGCGTTTGCGGCCATTTATATCACACCGTGATATTATTCACGCTTTCCATTTTTCCTGCCGACCCTACGATGAAAGCGCCCACCCGCAACGGTCTCGACAAAGCGGATTTCGAACAGCTATCCGAATTCCGCTATCAAATGCGCCGCTTCGAGCGCTTTTCCGAGCAAGCCGCGCAGAGCGAAGGCATTACGCCTTTGCAGTATCTGCTGCTGTTGCACGTGAAGGGCTACCCCGGCCGCGAGTGGGCCACCATCGGCGAGCTCGCGGAACGCCTGCAAGCGCAGCATCACGGCGTCGTGGCGCTGGTGTCGCGCTGCGAGGCGCTCGATCTCGTCAGGCGCAAGGTCAGCGAAGCCGACCGCCGCCAAGTCGAAGTTCATCTGCAAAAAACCGGCGAGAAATTGCTTTCTCGACTCGCCGAACTGCATCGCGCCGAATTGAAGTCGCTCGAAGGCGCATTCAAGGTTCCTCAAATCGATTATTGAAATGGACACGCACTTCGACTCCCACAAACGGGATTTCTCCGTCAACGCCCGCCTTCCGGGCATCTCAGCGCTGGCGGCAGTCATCGGCGTGATGAGCACGATCGCCGCGGTCGTGCTGCTCGATCTGATTCATCTGTTTACGAATCTGTTCTTCTTCGGCACGTTCTCGATCGCCGACCATTCGCCCGCGCTCAATAAGCTCGGCCCTTGGGTCATCCTCATCCCCGCGGCGGGCGGCTTGGTCGTCGGAATGATCGCGCGCTTCGGGTCCGAGAAGATTCGCGGCCACGGCATTCCCGAAGCCATCGAAGCGATCCTGTTCGGCAAGAGCCGCATGTCGCCGAAGGTCGCCGTGCTCAAGCCGCTGTCATCGGGCATCGTGATCGGCAGCGGCGGCCCGTTCGGCGCCGAGGGCCCGATCATCATGACCGGCGGCGCGCTCGGCTCGCTGCTCGCGCAATTCATCAAGCTCACGTCGGCCGAACGCAAGACGCTGCTCGTGGCGGGCGCGGCGGCGGGCATGACGGCGGTCTTCGGCACGCCGGTCGCCGCCGTGCTGCTGGCCGTCGAATTGCTGCTCTTCGAATGGCGCCCGCGCAGTTTCCTGCCGGTCGCGCTCGCCTGCGCGGTCGCCGGCTTCGCGCGCGCCCTATTCTTCGGCACCGGCCCGCTGTTTCCGCTGCAAACGGCCGCGCCCGGCGCCGCGTCGCTCGTTTCCTGCGTGATCGCCGGGCTCTTGTGCGGCGCGCTGGCCTCGGGCTTGTCGGCGGCGCTCTATCAAGTCGAAGACTGGTTCCACAAGCTCCCCATCCACTGGATGTGGTGGCCGGCACTCGGCGGAATCGTGGTCGGCATCGGCGGCTTCCTCGAACCGCGCGCGCTCGGCGTCGGGTACGACGTCATCGGCGACCTGCTGCATCAGAATCTGCCGCTGCAGATCGCCGTGGCGATCCTCGTCGTGAAGGCGATCATCTGGGTGATTGCGCTCGGCTCGGGCACGTCGGGCGGGGTGCTCGCCCCGCTTCTGATGCTCGGCGCGGGGCTCGGCGTCGTGCTGGGCCATGTGCTGCCGGGCGGCGAGCCTGCGCTGTGGCCGCTCGTCTGCATGTCCGCGACGCTCGGCGCCACGCTCGGCGCGCCGCTCACCGCGATCATATTCGCGTTCGGTCTCACGCACGACGTCAACGCGATGCTGCCGCTGCTCGCCGCGACGCTCGTCGCACACGGCTTCGCGACCGTCGTGATGCGCCGCTCGATCATGACCGAGAAGATCGCGCGCCGCGGTTATCACATCTACCGCGAATACGGCGTCGATCCACTCGAGCGCCACTATGTCGATGAAGTCATGACGCGCTCGGTGCAGACGATCGACGGCAACCTCACGGTGCGCGAAGCGCTGATCGCGTTCTTCGGCCCGATGCAGACGCATCGCGCGTACCCCGTCGTGCGCGAAGGCGTGCTGGCGGGTATCGCCGATCGCGAAAGTCTGCTTGTGCTGCAAGACGGCGCGGACGGCTTGGGCCCCGACACGCGCGTCGCCGACGCGTTCGCCGGCCGTTCGATGCCGGTCGCGCTCGTGAGCGAATCGTGCCGCGCCGTCGCCACCCGCCTCGCGGTGCACGGCTTGGAGCGGTTGCCGGTCGTCGCAGACCGGGAGACGATGCGGCTCGCCGGCATCGTTTCGCGCAGCGACCTCGTCAAGACGTCGCTTGCGCACTTCGACGAGGAGCACAAGAAGGAGCGCTTCCGGCGTCTCACGCCGGGATCGGGCAAGCGGCATTTCCCGCCGGTGCGCAAGACGGGCTGATTGGGGACTGCGGACACCAGACTACGCAATTCCCCTAATCTAAAGTTTTCTGCGAATCGCACCGTTAAAAAGAATAAGCGCCGCGCGGATTTCCGATCTCGTAAGCCCTATCGGTGAAAACGTGCGGTGGGTTAACATTTACGGGAATCCGTTACTCTAAATCGTGTTGTTTGCGCTAAGTCCGACACCTAGAATTCGTCGTATATAAGCAGCAAACAAAACGGGGATACGGGGGTTGCGCTGAAGCGGTGATGTGGCGCGAGGGGCAGATGGTGCAAGCCATTGCGGGTGTTAAGCGGGATAGCAGACATTGGGAACATCGGCCTGTGCGCGGCCGCACATTCCCGGCAAGAAGAAGCGCGAGAAAATACACAGGCGTGAAAATTACTTGCGATTCGATTTGCGAGATCAATGCATCCTTTATCGCACACGCAATTGGCGGCAAGCGCCAAATAATAATCAGCGAGGGGGGTGCCGACTGAGCTTTTGCCGCGATTCATTGGAATCGCGCCGATCCAAAAGCCATCAATGCCAAACGCTCAGTCGGCGTCGCAAAGCTGATAACCAACAGCCTGTTGGGGAGGCGAAAATGGACATTCTTGAAATTGCGACGAAAGCGGGCATGCAAGTCCTGGTGGACGCACGCATCGGCCGCGAAACGTATCACAGCGTGTGTGGCTCGCTGCCGGCACTGCAGCGTTTTGCCGATGCGGTTTGCGCGGCGATGCACGAGGAAGTGCCGGCTGCCGCTGCCAGCGACGAACAGCGGAAGTGACGCGCTCAGGGCGCACTTCGCGAGCAGGCGCCTTGGCGGCGTCTCGTCGGCGCTAGCTTGCTAGTGCCTGTTCACACCAATAACAGGCGCTAAGACATCCCCTGCTTCACGCCGGCGCCGCATCGAGTTGCTCGGCGCAAGCCTGCAAGCCCTTGAAAATCCGCTCGGCGACCTTGAGCGGAAACGCGGCCGGCAAGCGCGCCGCGACCGCCTGAATCACGCCGGGCGTCGCTTCGATCAAACGTGTGATGATCGGCTCGGCATCGTGTCCGTAGAAGCACTTCGGCGCCATCGCGTTGAAATGCCGGCGCTGAATCTCCTTCATCGCGTAGTGCTTGCTCCTGCCCTCGATCGCCATCGCGAGCTTCGCCTTGTGCCACGACCACTGGCTCGGCCCGTCGCCTTCGACCGGCCAAATCGACATCACGTCATAAAGCGGGGTCAGGCGGCAGCGCCCGCCCGGCAGCAAATGCAGGCTGAAATTCTTGGCGTGGCCATCCGGTGCGGCGAGCATCCAGAAGACGATCTGCGCCGCCACCAGCGTTTCGATGTCCGTCTCTGCGCGCTCCGAGCGGCGCAGAATCTGCGCGATATCGCGCATGCCCGGCCCGCCGTCGACTTCGTACTTCCGATACGGCGGCACGCCCAGCGCCTGGCAAAAATCCTCTTGCGGCAGGCGCAGCCACCACGCTTTCGACTCGTGCAGGCGGCGATCGAAGCGCTCGACGCTCAGCACTTTCTGCGCGCCGAATGTCTCGATCTCCGCGCGCGCCACCGGCAAGCCGTACGCCGCGAGAATCTCCAAGCACAACCATTCGTTTTCGACCGACGTGCTGAGGTCGGCCCGCTTGTTGCCGACGAGGCCGAGCGGCAGCTTGAGGATGTGTGTCGTCGGCGTCGCGCCGTGGGGCAGCATCCATTGGCCGCCATGCCACAGGAGCGCGGTCTTTTCCTGCGCGCCGGCGAGCGACAGACGGAATTCGTCGCCCTCGACGCCACTCGCGCCGAGCGCCCGCCCGCTGACGGTTTGCCCAAGTAGCGCTTCGACGTCCGTTTCCGTGAGCGGCGTGCCGCGGATGCTCGCGACGTCGTGCGGCGCTTCCTCCTCGTCGAGCAGCTGCACCGCCCCGACGCAATCGCGCCCGATCGCTTGCAGCAAGTCAAAGGTATCGGCCGACGCTGTTCTGAAACGGCTCGCGATGCGTGCGCGGATCGCTTCGCTATCCGGCAGCAAATTGTCGAAATAGTTGAGTACCGCGTCGCCGCGCAGCGGCAGGTTGTTCGGGCTGTACGGCAGCGACAGCGACAGCGGACGCCCTGCCGGCGACGCGAGCCACGCGTCGTCGTATTGCAGCTCCATGGGGCCACGCGGGGGAATCCGCCAGACGCCGATCCGGGTGCCGTTCGCCCAGACGGAAAGCGCCCGGGTCAGCGATTTGCGGCCCATCGGCTACCACTCGCTCGCTGAATCGCGCAGTTCGAACGTCGGGTGCTCGTCGCTCACCTGCAGTTCGAGGCGGTAGACGGCCAAGAGCGCGAACAGTTGCGTGACGGTGATCGTGCCGGGATTCAATTCCATCGTGGAGAGCCGGCTCTGGCTCACACCGACTCGCGCGGCAGCTTGCGTCTGCGTCAAGCCTGCGGCCCGCCGGGCGGCGGTGAGGATGGTGCCGAGTTGATCGGCAGTGGCGAGGAGTTGTTGCACGGCGGTCATCCAGAGCGCGAATAAACGCAGTTTATGCCCCAAACAAATAAACGTCAAATATCCGCAAAACAGATAAAATGATTTTATTCGTTTGCCAGCTAAACTGCGTTTGCCTCGCTCGGAACCCAGACCTCGCCCGTCACCGGAATGCCGCGCACGCGTACATGGCGAACGCGATCATGCCTAGCGTCGCGACACGCCGCCAACAAGCGTTCTTACTGACCTGCCTGACCCGCCGCCCGCGCCATGCCCTCTGACGAACGGCGCTTCGCCAAATAGCCGACCCACATCACCACGAGCCAGACCGGCACCAGCCAGACCGACACGGAGAGCCCGGGCGTCATCGCGAGAATGACGAGCACCATCGCCATATACGCGATGCAGATCCAGTTCGTGAGGGGAAACCAAGGCGACTTGAACACCAGTGTCTCGCCGGCGGCGAGCATCGCTTTGCGCGACTTCATATGCGTGAGGCTGATCAACGACCAGTTCAGCACCAGCGCGGCGACGACCAGCGCCATCAACACCCCGAGCGCTTCCGCAGGAATCAGGTAATTGATGATCACGCAGGCAAAGGTGGCGAGCGCCGAAAGACCGATCGCCAAATAAGGCACGCCGCGGCGGTCGACCTTCATCAGCACGCGCGGCGCGTTGCCCTGCTCCGCCAGACCGTAGAGCATGCGGCTGTTCGCATACACGCCGCTGTTATAGACGGAAAGCGCGGCGGTCAGTACGACCACGTTGAGCACATTGGCCGTCAACCCGGCGCCGATCTCCGAAAAGATCATCACGAACGGGCTGCCGCCCTGAGCCACTTGATTCCACGGATACAACGACAACAAGACAACGAGCGAGCAGACGTAGAAGATGAGAATTCGATAGATCACCTGATTCACGGCTTTCGGAATGCTCTTGCGCGGATTGTCCGCTTCGGCCGCGGTGATGCCGATCAGCTCCAGCCCACCGAACGAAAACATGATCACGGCGAGCATCATGAAGAGGCCATGGAAGCCATGCGGAAAGAAACCGCCGATGCTCCACAAGTTGGTGATCGACGCCTGCGGTCCGCCACGCCCCGAGATCAGCAGATAGCCCCCGAACACGATCATGCCGATGATCGCGATCACCTTGATGATCGAGAACCAGAATTCCGTTTCGCCGTACGCCTTGACGTTGGCCAAATTGATCGCGTTGATGGCGACGAAACAGACGAGCGCGGACAGCCACGTCGGCACGGCCGGCCACCAGAAGTGCACATAGGTGCCGACCGCCGTCAACTCGGCCATGCTCACGAGCACGTAAAGCACCCAATAATTCCAGCCGGACAGGAAGCCGGCGAAGTCGCCCCAGTATTTATGCGCAAAGTGGCTAAACGAACCGGCTACGGGCTCCTGTGCAACCATCTCGCCCAACTGGCGCATGATCATGAACGCGATCAGGCCGCCGATCGCGTAGCCGAGAATCATCGACGGGCCTGCCGCCTGCAGTACGCTCGCCGAGCCGAGGAAGAGTCCTGTGCCGATCGCGCCGCCGAGCGCGATCAATTGGATATGGCGGTTTTTCAGGCCGCGTTTGAGGCCGTCTCCGTTTTGCTGTGTTGTTGGAATAGTCAAAATGCGCCCTACGGTTGCGAGATAGACAGCTCGGGACAGTCGGGGAGTTGCCCGGGCAAAACGAAAATTATACTTCCCGCACTATCTCGCTATTTCGCTATCGTCCAATCTTTGGATACGCGCTCCTTTACTCCAAAGCACCGTGCATTGGGCATTGCTGTTGGGCATGGTTCATTGCGCCCGCACTTACGCGGGCGCAATGCCCTCATCGCTCGCCTCGGCGTTCGGCTTCCGGCTACGACCGCGGCGTTTCCTTGACTAGCAGAAGCGGCACGGTCGTCTCGCGCAGCAGCGATTCCGCAACGCTGCCGAGCAACAGACGCCTCATTCCGGTGTGGCCATGGGTTCCCATCACAATGAGTTTCGCGTCGAATTCCTCGGCGGCACGCGTCAGCACCTGCGCGATGCTTTCGCCGTACGAATCGATTGCCCGCACGTTGCCGGCCACACGCTTAGCCGCGAACAATTCGCGCGCTTCGTCGAGCGCTTTCGTGGCCGCATCGGCAGCCGCCGAGCTCGTCCGGTTATCTTCGACGAAACCGCCTCCGATATCGACCAGTTGAGGCGAATGCGCCACGACGCACACGGCGAGCACCTCTGCGCGCATCGCTTCCGCGAGCTTCGAAGCCTCGTCGAGCGCGAGCCGCGCCGCTTGGCTGCCGTCGACCGCCACCATGATTCGTTCGTACATGACACTCTCCCGGGCTTGCGCCTGCTTTCGTTGAAGGGATTGCGCAACCGTTGCGGCGCGCAGAATGTTCAGTTTGAAAGTTGCACCGCCTTTGCACATTGACTCGAATCAACTGTCCGTGAGGCACCACGGAACCGCGCTCGAAAACCGCAGGCAAACCCGCGCGTTACACGCGACGCGAATCCGTGGGACTCGTCTTAAAGGATAGCTTCTGCAGCCGGTTCGGTATCGGCGCACGCATCGATTCGTCTGCGCAACATGTGGCAGCGAATGTGTAGCAGCGAATCGGCTAAAGACCCGAAACGACTCACCCCAAGCGCGACAGATTCTTTCCCGCTTCTCTCACGCTAAGCGGCGACAGCACATCGCGCATCTCGTCGAGAAACTGCCGAATCGCTTGCGGGTCGTGCCACGCGTAGTCTCGCAATGCCCAGCCGATCGCCTTGCGAATGAAGAAATCGGTCTCCGGCGCGAGTTCGCGCGCGTGACGAAATAGGCGCGGGACATCGGTTTCGTCGCGCCAGCCCAGTTGATGCAGCATCGCGATGCGGCGGACCCACAGGTTCTCGTGCCCCAACGCGCGATCCATGTGGATCTGGCAAGCCGGGTCATGCTTTCTGTCCGCCCTGACCACATCGCCGACAACGCCCGCAAGACCGTCCACCGAATCCCACCAGGACTTTCGCTGCGCGAGCGAAAGCAGCGCCGGAAGCTGCTCGAGCGTCAACGCTTTCCAATGACGCGCGAGCAGGTCGACTGCCACGTATTGATATTCACGCTGTGGCAACGTCCATAAGCCCTCGGCCAGCTCGATGAGCCGGGCCGCGTCGACGCCCTTGAGTTCGCGGAGAATCGGCAGCACGGCCGCACGCCGTTGCGGCGTCGGCACGCCCAGGTAGTCGAACTGGTCGCGCATATAAGCCCGCATGGCGACAGCTTTTTCCGCGTTTGCAAGCGGCGCGAGTGCCGCGCCGACGCGCTGATTGAATGACGCTGCGGTCACGTTGCGAAACCTCCCGAAGATGGCTGGCAGACAAGACTGCGACGATACCGCGGTGAGGGGCGGATCAGCGCTCAGGCAAATCCGCCGACGGTGCCTCGGTGCCGAGAATGCGCGCCGACAGCTTCGCGTCATAGCTCGAATGGACGTGAACGCGCTTCTTGTCCGGATAGGCATAGCCGTAGGCTTTGCGCAGCGCGAGCGACGCCTCGTGGAACCCCGACAAAATCAGCTTTTGCTTGTTCGGATAGCCAGCGATATCGCCGACCGCAAAAATACCGGGGCGCGACGATTCGTAGCCGCTGGTGTCGACGATCACGCGTCCCGCACGAATATCGAGCTCCCAGTCCGCTATCGGACCCAGATCCGCCACCAGACCATACAACGCGATCAGATGATCGGCCGGCAGGGTGACCGCTCCGCCGATCTGCTTGATATCGACGGATTCGAGCGCGCCGCCCGGAGCCTTGAGCGCGGCGAGCGTGCCGATCACGATGTCGAGTTCTCCGTCGGCTGCCGCACGCTTGACCTCCTGCACCGTCGCTTCGGCCGCTCGAAACGCGTCGCGCCGGTGCACGAGCGTCACATGCCGCGCGACTTTTCGAAGCGCGAGCGCCCAGTCGAGCGCGGAGTCGCCGCCACCCGCGACAATCACGTTCTGACCGGCAAACGCGGCAACCTGGCGCACCGCGTAGTGCACGTGACGCCCTTCCAGCGCCGGCGCCTCATCGAGCGCAATGCGTTGCGGCACGAAAGCGCCGTTGCCGGCGGACAGCAAGATCGCCGCGGCATCGAACTCGAGCCCTTGATCGGTCACGACGGTCCAGCGTTTGTCGTCGGCGCGTTGCGTGACGCTTCGCACCTGTTGTCCGAGATGAATCGGAAACCCGAACGGACGGCACTGCTCCATCAAACGCTCGACCAGCTCGCGCGCCGTGCACACGGGCACGGCCGGAATATCGAAGATCGGCTTCTCCGGATACAGCTCGATACATTGCCCGCCGACTTCCTTTAACGCGTCGACGATATGACACGACAAGCCGATCACCCCCGCTTCGAACGCGGCAAATAGTCCCACCGGGCCGGCGCCGATAATCAGCACATCGGTGCGCAACGGGGTGGATTGGGCGGCGACCGGGTCAGCGTCGGCGAAAGGGGCGTCAATGGGCAAAGTCGTTTCGCTCACGTCATTTCCTCGATAACCGGTTGAACACACTCTCAACGATACCCGGTAATGAGAAACAAGCCCGCAACGCCAGATTTGACACGGTTGCGAGCAGGGTCACACCGCGATCGAGGCGTAGACGCTCGCGGATACCGCCTCTCGCGTGATACCATTCCTTACATTCCCCTTTATTTTTACTTTCGCATTTGGCAGCGCGTGCGCGGTCGGCTTCTGCCCGCGCCTGTTCGCCGCCATTGCGCCCTATCCGATCATGAAAAAGAAGACTTGCTACCTTACCGAACTCGACGTCACGCGCCTTGAAAAGCACGCTGCACAGGCAAGCCCGCAGGCTGGCTATCTCGACATGCTGGATGAACTGATGGAACGCGCCAGCATCGTCGATTCGCGCGAAGTCTCAGCCAATGTCGTCACCATGAACTCGAAAGTGACCCTCGTCGACAAGGACACCGGTGAGCCGATGACATGGACCGTCGTCTATCCGCCCCAGGCCAACTTCGAAAAGGGTCAGTTGAACGTGTTTTCTCCGGTGGGCCTCGCGTTGCTCGGCTCCAAGCGCGGCGACATGATCCGCTTCACCCCGCCGAGCGGGCAAGTGAAGACGCTGAAAGTCGATCAGATCGTGTTCCAGCCGGAAGCGGCGGATGATTTCACGCTTTGATTTCACGCTTTGAGGTACGAGTGCCGCGGCGAATCTCCAGCCGCGGCGCCGAGATCGCCAAGAAGAGAGATCGCGCGTTAAAGAGATCGCGCGTTAAAGAGCTCACGCGCAGAACGAAAAAAGGGTGCCGCGTCCGGCACCCTTTTTTCATACTACTGACAACCCCGCCGCGTCGCTTTAGAAGCGGTGACGCAGGCCGACCGTTGCTGCGGTTTGGTTCGGCGAGGTCGACGACAGCGTCGATGAATCGCCGTTGTAGATCGATGCGAACGCCGCGTCACCCATTGCGTGTTGGAACACGACCTGAGCGTACACGTCCGTGCGCTTCGACAGCGAGTAGTCGGCTTGCGCACCGATCTGGTGGAAGCGCGTGCTCAAGTCGGAACCACCCACGCCCGCCTTTTCCTGCGTGAACGTGTACGCGAGGCCCAGACCCAACGCCGGAGTCAAGTTGTACTTGCCATTGACTTCGTAATTGTTCTGGCGAAGCGTCAAGCCACTCAGGGCCGAGGTGTTGTCGACACGAACTTGCGTCCATGCCGCGCCGACCGACGCCGGACCGAACACGTAGCCGGCGCCTACACCATACTCACGTTGACGATAGGTATCGCTGGAGAGGTTCCCATCAAACGTGGCACCGAACTTAGTAGCGTTCGGGTTATTCTGCTGAGCGAATGCGCCGCCGATGCTGAAGCCTTGGTATTGATACGACACGCCACTGCTATAGGAGCGGTTATTCGTGAAGTTCGTGTCGTTCGAGAAGCTGTAAGTGCCGCCGAACTGGAGGCCCGCGTAATTGGCACTCGCGAACTTGATGGTGTTGTTCGAAGCGAAACCACCATTCGTGCTCAGATTGTCGAAGTTGCCTGGGTGGGCAAAATACGTACCGCCCCAAGTACCCGTTGCAGTGAACGGCGCGAGATAGTCTTGCACGGCGTCGTACTGCCGGCCCAGCGTCACCGTGCCGTAGCCGCTCGACAGTCCAACGAACGCTTGACGGTTGAACATACCGCCGTTGTTGGCAAGCGCACCGTTCCCAATGTTAAAGCCGCTTTCGAGGGTGAAGATCGCCTTCAAACCGCCACCCAGGTCTTCCGAACCGCGCAGGCCCCAGCGGCTTTGGTCGATGCCGCTGCCCATGCGCCACAGCGACTTGCCATCAGTCGCGCCTAGCGCCGGAGCAACATTGCTCTGATACGTAATACCCGTATCCAGCACGCCATACAGCGTGACGCTGCTTTGTGCGTGAGCTGCGACAGCAAACGAAGCGGAAACGGCTGCCACGATTAGGTTTTTTTTCATGTGAGACAAGCTCCCTTAATAAGACTGGCCTTGCGACCTTGTTATAAAAAGACGGAGGCATCACTCGAAACGACCACTTACAGTGGTCGTTCAGATTCTTATCAACCGCCTTACGAAGACCGAGTCTACGTGCCAGCCTTACACGAAGCATACATACATCATGCAATACATTTTTTCGCCTACAGAAACAATAAAGAGAGGCACCCCACATAACCAATTGTTTTCAAATGATTTTCCATCATCTCGCGAGCCCTTCCGGGGACATGCAACGCTTATCTCATAGCATTACAATCTGCCTTCTAGTTGTAAATTAACAACTAAACGTTAATAAAATTGTCTCGAAAATAGCGTCATAGCACTCAAAAAAAGGCGTCACACGGCTAAAAATTATCCGCACTCCGAACAAGACAGGCTGCCTGCTTGCAGCGAATTGCGTTTGAATTTATCGGCGTGCTGAGTGTCATTAGATGTCTGCGTTCGACAGACATGAGGGGTCGCACGGTATATTTCGTCGCTCGCGAACGCCTCCGACCGACACGCCCCGAACCCACTCGACACTCGCATACCGCCGAACGAAGGACGCGAGCCGTTTCGCCGTACCCCGGCTGCTTTCCGCGCTTACCCTTCGTCGCGCCCAACAGTCAAAGGAGCCCTATGAATCGACGCGCATGCCTGCAACGCCTCGCCATGGCCGCCGCGAGCCTGCTGTCCGGCGTCAAAGCGCTGGATGCACTCTCACAGCCCGCACCGCCACCGCCGCCAGGATCGAACGGCGGCCCCTATCCGCCCCCCTCCGGACCGGGCGGAAAGCCACCGGGTATGCCCCCGGCACAGCCCGTTCCTGGCGGGCCGCAACCTCGGCCGGCTCCGGGCGGCCCGGGCCGGCCCCCGCCGCCGCCTCGTCACGAACGCCGTCCGCCGCCTCCGCACGCTCACGGCTATATCTGGACCAATGGGCATTGGCGCTGGCACAACGGCACCTATGTCTGGGTGTCTGGCCGCTGGATCAGCGGCCGGAAAGGATGGCGTTGGGTGCCCGGCCGCTGGGTGAGGTCCGGGCCAGGATGGGTGTACATCGAAGGCTATTGGGCTCGCTGATGCGCCTGCTGGTCGTCGTGCGCCGTGGGCCGGCAATATGGCCGCCGGCGCACCGAGCCGCCGCCGTCCTTGCGCCTCAGCCCACGACATCGCCCGCCCTCGTCTTCTCATGCGTGACCGCCGGCCGCCGCGGCGCATCATGGTGCGCCGCGGCGTCACATTGACTACCGCCACTGCGACGGTCCGCTTAACATAGACTCTCGCATCCCCCACCGCACGCCGCGCGACTGATAATCAACAAGGCTCGCCATGAAACCCCAGATTCAGGCATTCCACGACTCCGCGACGGCGACCATCAGCTATGTCGTCCATGCGGGCCCCGGCACCCGCTGCGCGATCATCGATTCGGTGCTCGACTACGAGCCGCATTCCGGCCACACGTCGACCGTTTCGGCCGATCGCATCGTCGACTACGTGCGCGAACAGCAGTTGCAAACCGAGTGGCTGCTCGAAACGCATGCGCACGCGGATCATTTGTCTGCCGCGCCGTATCTGCGAGAAAAGCTGGGCGGCTCGATCGGAATCGGCGAACACATCTGCTCGGTGCAGAAGATTTTCGGGCCGGTCTTCAATTTCGAGCCGACATTCCGTCCCGACGGCTCGCAGTTCGACCGTCTGTTCACGGCCAACGAGACGCTGCGCGTCGGCGAGCTCGAGGCCACCGTGCTCCACGTGCCCGGACACACACCCGCAGACGTGGCGTTCATGTTCGACGGCGCAGTGTTCGTCGGCGATACGCTCTTCATGCCGGACGTCGGCACCGCCCGCTGCGACTTTCCCGGTGGCGACGCCCGCACGCTATACGCGTCGATACGCTCGCTCCTGGCGATGCCGGACGAGACCGACCTCTATATGTGCCACGACTACCCGCCCGCGGGGCGCGGCGTCCGCTGGCGGACCACAGTCGCCGAGCAGCGCGCGATGAACATCCACGTGCGCGACACCATCGCCGAAGCCGACTTTGTCGCCATGCGAACGGCGCGCGACGCAACGCTTGGCAAACCCACGCTGATCATCCCTTCGATTCAGCTCAATATCCGAGCAGGCGTTCTGCCTGAACCCGAGAGCAACGGCATCCGCTATCTGAAAACGCCGTTGAACGTGCTATAGCACGCAATTCATTACCATCGACAATCCATAACAACATGCAGGTAACCCATCTTGCTTCAATGAACGCGGCAGCCCGAGCCGATTCATTCGATATCCTTATTGTTGGCGGCGGCGCTGCCGGTGTCGGCGTGGCAGCGAGCCTTTTGCGCCGCCAGACCGATCTCAAGATCGCCATCGTCGAGCCGAGCGACAAGCATTATTATCAGCCCGCCTGGACGCTCGTCGGCGGCGGCGCTTACGACATCCAAAAGACAGTCCGTCCAACGGCATCGGTTATTCCGCAAGGCGCCACCTGGATTCGCGCGCGTGTCGCCGGATTCGCTCCGCACAGCGATTGCGTGCAGCTCGACGACGGCCGTGAACTGGGCTATCGCCAATTGATCGTCTGCCCCGGCCTGGAGCTTCGCTGGGATCAGGTCGACGGGCTCGAAGCCACGCTCGGCAAGCATGGCGTGACGTCGAACTACCGCTTCGATCTTGCGCCTTATACGTGGCAACTCGTGCGTTCAACACCAGCAGGACGCGCGCTCTTCACGCAACCGCCGATGCCCATCAAGTGCGCGGGCGCACCGCAAAAAGCGCTCTATCTCGCCTGCGATCATTGGCGTCGCAAGGGCCTGCTCGAACGCATCGATGTCGAATTCAACGTGGCTGGGCCCGTGCTCTTTGGCGTCGCAGCGTTTGTGCCTTCGCTGATGAAGTACATCGAACGCTACGATACGAAGCTCGCGCTCAATTCGAATCTCGTGGCCGTCGACGGACCGAACCGCATCGCTTCGTTCGATGTGAAAGATGCCGACGGCAAGGTCTCCCGTGTCGACAAACCGTTCCACATGCTGCATGTCGTGCCGCCGCAAACGGCGCCCGGCTTCATCCGCGCCAGCGCTCTCGCCAATGCCGGCGGCTGGTGCGAAGTCGATCCGGCGACGCTGCAGCATCCCCGCTATCCGAACGTGTTCGGGCTTGGCGACGTGACGTCGACGCCAAACGCAAAGACCGCCGCGGCAGTACGCAAGCAAATCGTGGTGGTTGCGCACAACATCCTCGCGGTTCGTAACGGCCAGCGGATGCCCGCGCGCTACGACGGCTACGGCGCGTGTCCACTCACGGTCGAGAACGGCAAAGTCGTGCTGGCTGAGTTCGGCTACGACGGCAAACTGCTACCGACCTTTCCCCTCGACCCAACGGTACCGCGCCGACTTGCCTGGCAGATGAAGACCGTGCTGATGCCCTGGCTTTATTGGAACGGCATGCTCAAGGGGCGCGAATGGCTGACGCGTACGAACGCCATCTGACGCGCGACGACTAGTCGATAGACGCCAATGTGCTTCGTCCCACTGGCGATTCACGCCAAAGATGGCGGATGACGCCGATACTCTCTTGATCGCGGGCCTAGGAGCGGCGGTATCCTGTCTGCAGGCTACTTGGCGGACCGGGGCGGCCCGCATGGGACGACCCATATGGGGCGGCCTGCGTGGCCCGATGCCAGGACGCGCGTCTCGAAACGTCCGTCGCCGCTTCGCCTCGAGCCCTTCCGCTTCGGCTAAGGGAGTAGAAAAACGATGAGTATCCGCATTTCCGCCTGCGCCTGCATCGCACTACTGACGATCAGCGGGACGGCGTTAGCGCAACGGCCTGTGGTTTATCCTGCGCGCAGCCAGAGCCCGGCGCAGCAAGCGATCGACAACGCGCTCTGCTACGGCCAGGCAAATTCTCAGACCCATATCGACATGGCCCGCCAGCCGCAGAAGCCGACGCGCACGACGCCGATCAACTTCGCCGCGGACGCGGGGCACGGCGCGTCGGCGCCGCCGCTGCCACCCGGCATCGCCGCAAGCGGCGCACACCCGGCGAGCGGTGCGGCAACTGCAAGTGCCGCCAGTGGAGCCGCATCCGGCACCCCAATGGCAGCCGCTTCCGACGCAGCCGCTGCGTCAGGCGCGGCATCGTCGACGACGCTCGCGCTCGGTCCCGCGAGTGCTTCAGGCGCGCTGGGCGCTTCGGGCGCGAGCGGCGTTCAGATGCCGCCGTTGCCGCCGCCGGAGCCGCCGATGACAACCTACTGGCGCGCATACGGCGACTGCATGCAAGACCGGGGGTATGTCGTCCGCTGAACGACGGGAACCTGTTCATCGTGGGGCAACGCGATCTGCCGGAGCGGCGGAGCGGCGGAGCGGCGGAGCGGCGGAGCGGCGGAGCGGCGGAGCGGCGGAGCGGCGGAGCAGGAGATCAGGATGCCGCGATCCGCAAGGCCTCTGTCAATGCGGTCAAGTAGCGCCAGCGCGGCGTCCGTCCGCGAAATAGGGTTCGACTGCCCAATTGCAACGCGCAATCGAAGATATACAAAACACAATATTCCGCGTTGTGTATGCAAAATACCAAGCACAATATCGAGCCGATCCCCCCATTCACGGACGAACACCATGCTGACAAGCGTCGAGCAATTGGAAGCGATTTACGGCACGCCAGGAGAGCGCGCAATCTGGAAGGAAATCCCCTATCTGAACGAGGACTACCGCGCGTTCGTCGAGGCGTCGCCCTTCATCGTACTGGCCTCGGCCGGGCCCGACGGCACGGATTGCTCGCCGAAGGGAGACGCTCCCGGGTTCGTGAGAATCATCGACGAGCGCACGCTCGCGATTCCGGATCGGCCCGGCAACAACCGCATCGACAATCTGCGCAATATCGTCATCGACGGACGCGTGTCGGTGCTCTTCATCGTGCCGGGCGTCGGCGAGACGCTGCGTGTCAACGGGCGCGCGACCGTTTCGAACGATGCAGCACTGCTCGAATCGTTCGAAGTGGACGGCAAGCTGCCGCGCACGGCGATCGTCGTCGACGTCGAAGCGGTGTACTTCCACTGTTCGAAGGCGTTGGCGCGCTCCCGTCTATGGGACCCCGAGCGGCACATCGAGCGCTCGAAACTGCCGAGCGCAGGACAAATGCACAAGCGGCTCGCTAGTCGCGACTTCGACGCACAAGCCTACGACAAGGATTTAGCCGAGCGGCTGCCCAGAATGCTTTACTGAGCGGGTGGAATCCACGGCGACGAGAGTGCGTCGCTCGCGTTTGAAACCGTGAAATTCGCGCCTACCTCGGTAAATCTTTCGGCAGCGCATCGTCGTGCAACCGGCAATTAGGTAATGAAGGGGACTGACTTCATTAAGCGTCCTCGTCATCGCCTCTAGGCCCATACCATGCCTCGCGCCGCAGCAGGAAGCCGTAGTTTTGTGAGCTTGAATTCATTCGTCTGCGATCTAGACTGTTAAATCACGCTCTGCGGATTTTTATGGAGGACATGAAATGCGTCTGACCATTCTGATTAACGGTTCCGATCCCACCGTGAATCACGATTACGCCGTGCTGTGGCTCGACACGGACGAGCGAGTTTGGTCGAGGGAATCGCACGATGGGATCGATCTTCCGCCTTGGGGCGAAATGCGCGACGAAAACGGTGTCACCACACTGTGCGCCCCGAGCGAGGACGCACCTCTGTGCACGTTGCGCGGACTGCATGTCGATCGCCACCAACGCGTCTCGACCGCGCATGGCGCCGCCGCCTGGTCAAGCGTCGAAAAGCACACCCCGATGGACGGATTCTGGCGCCTGCAAGCTGTCGATCGCCAATCCGTTTCTGCAGAAAACAGCGTGTTCCGGCGCTAAAGCGCTGCTCACGAACATCGCAAGTCGCACCGCTCAAAGCCACCAGCGCCCGAGCTTCAGGAACACGGCCAGTCTGACGACGATCCTCGTCGACTCGGCCGTCCACTAGTTCACCCACCCCGAATGTCAGGCCAGTCGCAACTCTCAGAGCCCGTGCCTGCCCGCTTCCTTGACAATGGTTGACAGTCGCCTTTTCCGACTGTGGCTAGACTTGAGTCGTGAGGCAGAGGACCGCCCACGTGTGCGCTCTTAAGCCCGCTTGATAGCGGGCTTTTTTTCGCCGATTCTCGGACGGCGAACGGCCACTTCTTACCGCTTCGTTCGTTATGTAAGTATCAGTAAGAAAACAATTCCTTTTCCGTCACGCACGCCGATCTAAAATCCGGCCCATGAATACACAGGTCCTCATCGTCGACGACGATCCGGTCGTGCGCGATCTTTTGTGCCGGTTCCTCAAAGAAAACGGCCTCGATGTTTCCGTACTGCATGACGGTAGCAATTTGCGCCGCCGCCTCGAGCGCGAGCGGCCATCCGTTGTCGTGCTCGATATCATGATGCCGAACACCGACGGCTTGCGCGCGCTCGCGAATCTGCGCGCGGCTGGCGACGATATTCCGGTGATCTTCGTCACCGCGCGGGGTTCGGTCGCCGATCGCATCGTCGGTCTCGAGCTCGGCGCGGACGACTACATCACGAAGCCCTTCGATCCACGTGAATTGCTGGCGCGCATCCATACCGTGCTGCGGCGCCGCGGCCCGGCATCGACCAGCGCACCGGAAGCACGCGACCGGTTTCGCTTCGGCCCTTTCGAGCTCGACTTCGCAACGCGCGCACTGCTGCGTGACGGCGCGCGGCTCCCGCTTCGCGACAGTGAATTCGCGCTCTTGAAGATCTTCGTCAATCATCCGTATAAGGTGCTGTCGCGCGTGCTGATACACGATCTCGTGCACCACGACGAACTCGCGTTTCGCGACCGCAGCCTGGACGTGCCGATCTGGCGCCTGCGACGCATCATCGAAGACGATCCGTCGAACCCGTGCTACGTGCAAACGGTGCGAGGCAAAGGCTACGTGTTCGTGCCGGACGCCAATCCCTCGCACGCGATCACCGAGGCCGTGTCTAACGCATGAAGAACCCGTTGAACACGCTATTCGGCAGAATGGCGTTGCTCTCAACGGCAGTGCTTTTTGCAGTTCAAGCTGGGTGGTTCGCATTACTAACGACACAGCCGACACGTCATGAAGTGGACGGCTTCGCGCGCGGGTTGCTGCTCGTGCTGCAAGCCGCCAACGGTGAAGAGTCGACCAATGTGGAGCTTGCCCCTGCATTGCGCGTGCATCTCGTGCCCACCTGGAACATGCCGGCTGCCGTCCAGTTGCGCGAGCCGTCCAGTGCGCCGTTCGTCGACTTGGTCCAGCATCTGCGTACGCGCTTGCCCACCGGCACACAAATCGCCATCGACGATGCTCATCCGCCGCGGTTGTGGGTGCGCTTCCCCGGCAGGTCGGCCTGGATCGTCGCGCCGATCGATATCCCGCCGCGTCCGAACTTCGTGGTCGAAGCCCTCTCGATGCTGTTTGCCGCGCTGCTCTTGTCGCTGCTTGCCGCGTGGCAGATGCAGCGCCCGCTCACGCGCGTCGCCGATGCGGCCCGTGCCTTCGGTGACGGCGCGCGCCCGCAGGAAGTCAATGAACGTGGTCCGCGCGAATTGCGCGATCTGATCCACTCATTCAACGACATGATGCGGCGCCTGAACGAAGCGGATGCCGACAAGGCCGTCATGCTGGCCGGTGTCGCTCACGACCTGAAAGCGCCTCTGACAAGACTCAAACTTCGCGCAAGCGTATCGGTCGCCGAAGAGGAGCGCTCGGACTTCATCCGCGACATCGACTCGCTGACCCATATCGTCCAGCAGTTTCTCGAGTTCGCCGGACAAACCACCGATTCCGGACCGCCCATTCCCGTCGACGAATTCCTGCGTGAGCAATTCTGCGTATCCGACGAAGACACGGGCGAAACGTCGTTATTCGAGCTCTCGCTTATGGCGGGCCCCGCCTTCCTGTTGCCGCGCACGTTGGTCGACCGGCTCGTTACGAACCTTGTCGACAACGCGCTCGAACACGGCATGCCACCCATTGAGATCTCGACGTCGCAAACGGATAAAGAGTGGATCATTTCCGTACGCGACCATGGCGACGGCATCGCGGAAGAGAAAGTCGAACTGGCGATGAAGCCATTCGTGCGGCTCGATTCGGCACGCGGCGGCGAAGGGCATTGCGGCCTTGGGCTCGCGATCGTCGCGCGACTCGCGCAAGACCACGGCGGACGCTGCGACATATCGAACGCCGGCGACGGTGGCCTGCAGGTCCGCATCTTGTTGCCCATCGAGCACGCGCGTGCGTGATGCATCGCTTCTCGCGCGCTTGATCGGTGCCATTGACGATTCTGCTTACCGATCATTACCGGCGCCCCCTCGCACGCTAATCAACGCGTATATTCGGCCCTGGCTATCTCGAGGCCAACCCTCCTAGGCCCGCTCGGCTTTCATGTCGACGGGCCGTTTTTTTTGCCTAGTCGATCGCGCAGTGAAATTTGAAGCGTTTGTGGCTAGTCTTCGATCAGCTTGCTCGCAAGCGCATAGATCTGCTCGTCAAGCGCCTTGACATGACGCTTTCCGGCCCGGCGATAGAGTTCCTCCTGTGCCGCCTTCCAGTCGCTTTCACAAGCGCGCAGCAGCGCGACGCCCTTCTGCGTGAGCATCCAGAAGCGCATGCGTAGATCGTCGCCCGCCTCTGCCGCGACCAAGCGCTTGGTTCGCAGCGTCGCAAGCGTACGGCTCAAGGTCGTCTGATCCAACAGCAGTTCGTCTGATAGCTGCGTCGTGCTGACGGGCTCGTCGCGATCCAGCGCCATCAGGATCGTGAACTGCGTGATACGGATGCCATGCTTCGCCAACTGAGCATCGTATAGCGACGTAACGGCGCGCGCGGCCTGACGCAGCGTGCCGCAATGACATAGCAACCGCAACGGCGGTTCCGACATGGTGCCCCTCTCGTTAGACGGAAATCGCATCTGGCGAGATGCGGTGCGACTGAAAACCCACGGCTGAGCATCTTTTGGTTCTTTGGAAGACCGCCAAGGATGAGGGCATTTTACATGCATATACATGAATATCGCCTGCCGGCGTAAGCAGAAGCGCGGGCATTGGCCCATCGGACACCGACTCGAAGACGGCAAGCGCTGCGTCACGAGCTAGCGTCCGAACCCAGCTGTCAAACTGCCGGTCGGCCTATTGTTATGCGCATAAACTTTTTAAAAAGTTTTAATACCGAGACCGTTGGCAAAGCACTCAATATTTACATCACGTTTACACCATCACTCGCTTTCTTTAGGCCAGCCCTACATACGATCCGATAGCCTATCGACATGCCCGTCACCGCTCGCTTTCGAGACCAGCCCTCGGCGTGAGGGAGAGAAAATCATGTTGAAAATACTAGTGCCGGTTAGTCGCTCGACGCGTTCGCTTCAAGCCGTTCGGCACGCGGCGTTTCTCTACAGTGAACGATGTGCGTCAGAAATCGTGCTTATGAACGTCCAGCCGCCACTCGAATCGACTCGCCTCGAAGCGTTCTACCCCCTCTCCAAGCTGCGCTTCCTCGAAAACTCCTACGCGCACGCGGCACTCGATCGTGCGGAGCACATCCTCAAGGACGCCGGCGTCAAATATTCCGTCACGATTCAGGTCGGACCGCTGGTCCCGACGATTGCGGAATGCGCAGAAAAAACCGGCTGCGATGAAATCCTGCTGGCCGCGCCGCGCAACGATCCGCTGCATACGGTCTTCAATTTCTTTAGCCACAGCGTTCTGGCACGCTTGGTCAGGATCTCGCGAGTACCGGTTACCGCCGTGCGCTAGTGCGGAATTAAGGCCCACGTGTATTCAGGAGCCAGCGGAGCGCAATCGAAAATTTGCAGGCTTGTCGCCCGAAAACGTGGCGTCAGCTAAGAGCGCGGGCTTACGAAGCGGAACGTCAAATTGATACGCTCGCCGCGGACACTGGGCTCCTTCGGCACGCGGTGGCGCCATTCCGCCTGAGTGCGTCCGCGCATCACGAGCAGGCTACCGCCCGTCAATTGAAAAGACTGAACCGCCCCAGTCTTGTTATGGCGCAGGTCAAACCGGCGCGCGGCACCGAGGCTCACTGACGCGATTACAGGTTCCGCGCCCAACTCCGGCTCGTGGTCGGCGTGCCATCCCATGCTGTCGTTACCGGTTCGATAGCGATTCAAAAGCACGCTATTGAAGCGCGCACGGCTAACGGCTTCCGCGGCGCCCTTGAGTTCCAGAACGGTCGGCGTCCACGCAAGCGGCGTGTTGCGTATGCCCGAGTACACGTAGACCGCGCCGGCGTCACCTTGCCATGCGGTCAGACGCGGCAACGGCGTGAGCCCCGCAGGGGTGTACATGGTGTCCTGCTTCCACTCCACCTCGGCAATGACGTGCTCGAGGATGAGCATCGCCGCGTCCGACGACAACCAATTCGGATACCAATCGACATCAGGCTGCGGAATATCACCAAAAATGTCATCAATCATCGCTTTCATGGGCGCATTCCGGTTGTGAAAGTCATTGTGTCACGTTAGCCAATTGTTGTTCACCTGTCGCCCTCTATCACGTATCATGAAACACGAATCCTGAATTAAGAGGAAGATATTGTGCTAACCGCTGAAATCGAAGCCGTGCTTCGTGAATTGGAAGCACACGGTGCGAGCGTCGACGCCACCGCGACTGACCGCGAGCAAAAGCTATTGAACCTCGAACGCCCTACTGCCGAGTTGCTGTTTCTTTTGGTGACGGCAAGCGGGCGCAGACGCGTACTGGAAATCGGCACATCGAACGGCTACAGCGCGATCTGGCTTGCCCGGGCGATGGCGAAAACCGCCGGCGATCCGATTGCCACGATCGAACGAGACGCGGCCAAGGCCGCTCAAGCGCGCGAAAACCTGCGCCGCGCCTGCGTCCAGAACTACGCGCAAGTTATCGAGGGCGACGCGACGCAATGTTGTGCCGCTCTCGATGGCCCGTTCGACTGCGTCTTCTTCGACGCGGATCGAATCAGCGCCCCGTCCCAACTCGAACTCCTCCTTCCGAAGCTGACCGACGACGTGCTGCTGATCGCCGACAACGCCCTATCGCACCCGGAAGAAATCGCCGGCTATCTGGCCGCCGTCAATGCACTGCCGCGATTCGACGCAACCTTGATTCCGGTAGGCAAAGGATTGCATGTTGCATACCGTCGACCGCATACCAAAGGGGCCGTTTGGCAATGACCGCCGCACCGCAAAAACTCAGGCGCTCGACGCTCGCCGTCGATGCCTACGTCGCCGTGCGCGACCTGCTGCTTGACGGCGATCGTTATGCACCGGGAGACAAGATCAGCGTCGAGGAACTGGCAGGGGACCTGGGCGTCAGCCGATCGCCGGTGTGGTCCGCCGTGGCGCGCCTGGAAGCCGAGGGGATCGTCGAAGTCACGCCGCGGCAAGGCGTTTTTTTGATCGCATTCGAACCCGCACGGCTTGCCACGGTGTTCGAAGCGCGCGAAGCGTTGGAAGGTATGGCGGCCCGGCTGGCCGCGCGCAGGATCAGCTCGGACGAACTCGCGGCGCTGGCGGATTCGATCGATCGCCAGTCGACTGCCATTCAGGAGCAAAATCGGACGGCCTACGATCAGGCGAACCTGCAGTTCCATCACGGATTGCTCGACGCCGCGCAAAGTCCCGCGATCAAGAAAACCCTGTCGGCGCTCTATGCGCAGACTCGCGCGATGTGCGGAAAACGCGCCACTAGCTTTGACGAACTCCAGGCGAACCGCGACGAGCACGACGCCATTCTCCGCGCACTTCAGGCTCGCGACGAAGAAGAAGCCGAGCGCACGGCCCGTCGCCATGTCGCCGAGCTGCTGAAGAAACTACTGCAGTCGTAGCCCGGAGCGCCAGCAAGCCCCCCGCTCGCCGGTTATCATCCAGGCACCGAGCAACGCCGCTTGCCGGCGATCCATAGCTTTAATCGCAATGACATCGGCGGCCACCGCAGCCGACAACCTCCGCCTCAACTTCCGCTCACCCCTCGCGCCATGACGCTCTCCGATACCGCCCTCGATCAACTCTTTCGCAACGCGCGCACCCACAATGACTGGCTGCAGAAGCCGGTCGACGACGCGCTTCTCAAACAATTGATCGACCTCGTCGTGCTCGGACCCACGTCTGCAAACTGCAGCCCCGGCCGCTTCGTGTTCGTCAAGACGCCGGAAGCCAAGGAAAAGCTGCGCCCCGCGCTGTCGGCGGGCAATGTCGAGAAAACGATGGCCGCGCCAGTGACGGTCATCGTCGGCATGGACATGGCGTTTTACGAGCATTTGCCGAAGCTCTTTCCCCACGCGGATGCGCGTAGTTGGTTCGCTGGCAATGACGCGGCGATTTCGGCCACCGCGTTTCGCAATTCGACGCTGCAAGGCGGCTACCTGATCCTGGTGGCCCGCGCGCTGGGACTCGACGCCGGCCCGATGTCCGGCTTCGATTCGGCAAAAGTCGACGAGGCTTTTTTCGCGGGTACGACCGTGAAATCGAATTTCCTCGTCAATCTGGGATACGGCAACCCGTCGAAGCTGTTCGAACGCAGCCCTCGCTTCGCATTCGACGAAACCGCAAGAATCGTCTGACCGATGCAAAGCGGCGCCCTTGCGCGTGCGTGCCAACACACACGCGCAAGGGCGCCGCTTCATCCATTCGTCAGCGAGCGTAGCAGCGCGCTGCAGCCCGGCTTACATCAGCAACGCGATATAAAAAACGAGCGCTCCAAGCAACGCGCCGACGAAGCAAAAGCCTTCGCCCCGCTCGTCGCCACCGGATCGCAGCCAGGCGCCGGCCGCGCCGAACAGCCCCGCGATGCCTAGCGCGGCGAAGACCATGACGACGTAAAACAGCACGTCACGCGAGATATCAAGCATGTCAAGACGGCGCACGCCGAAATAAACCGCTAGCGCCATCAAAGAGAGCCCCACCAGCGGCAGCATCACATGACTGCCTTCGTAGCCGACGTGGTGTTCGCGATGCGGATGGTCCGCAAACCTGATTATCTTCATCATTCGCCTCCTTCCATCGTGCCCGTCAACTGCAGCGGTGGAACCGAACCATGAAATCAATAGTTTAGATCAGCATTCGCGCGGAACAATCCGCTTCGGCGTAAAAATCGGCAGCCCGGACAAAAACAGCCGTCGTGCGCGGTCGGCGCACCAAATCGGCCGCCGACGGCGAAAGCGTTCTGTCTGTAAAATGACTCGGCCACACCCAAGGAACGCTGCAAAGCGCAGCGCCGCCTTGCGGGCCTCCCTTTTCTCTCCCTCTTGCCCTATGCGTCGCTCAGGCTTTTTTGTCCGTGCCATCGGCATCGGCGTTCTGCTGCACATCTATGTCGGCTTGCGGCTCATTCCCGAGTTGCCGGTAGGCCCCGTGCTCCGTGGGCTCGCGGCACTGTGGCTCGTGTTGTCGTGCGGATTGATTCCCGCCGGTATGCTTGCCCGCACGCTCGAGCGCCAGCCGCTCGCCGACCGGCTCGCTTGGATCGGTCTGCTTACGATGGGCTTCTTCTCGTCGCTGCTCATGCTGACGTTGGTTCGCGACGTTGCGTTGGCATCCCTTCTGACCATCGACGCGCTTTGGCCGCACACGGTGCCGCTCGCCCGCTGGCGGATCGACTCCGCCGCGATGGTGCCGCTCCTCGCGCTGCTGTCGACGGCGATCGGGTTTATCAACGCTCGCCGACGCGCGCGCGTCGTCACCGTAGACGTACCGATCGAAAGCTTGCCCGCCGCACTCGACGGCTTCACGATCGTTCAGATCAGCGATATCCACGTCGGCCCGACGATCAAACAGCGCTACGTCGACGCGATCGTCGATGCAGTCAATCGGCTCAAGCCGGACTTGATCGCGGTGACAGGCGACGTCGTCGACGGCAGCGTCGCGCAGCTCTCGACCCACACCCGCCCGCTCGGACGTCTCAGCGCTCGATACGGCGCGTACCTCGTCACCGGCAACCACGAATACTATTCGGGCGCCGACCAATGGATTGCCGAATTCGAGCACCTCGGGTTGCATGTGCTGATGAACGAGCATGTCGTCCTCGATCACGATGGCGCGCGGGTTCTGATCGCGGGCGTGACCGACTACACGGCGGGGCACTTCGACCCATCGCACCGCAGCGACCCTGTCGCGGCGCTCGCCGGTGCGCCCGGCGACGTCAGGGTGCGCGTGCTGCTCGCGCATCAGCCGCGCACCGCGCCTGCCGCCGCGGACGCGGGATTCACACTCCAGCTGTCCGGACACACGCATGGCGGGCAGTTCTTTCCGTGGAATTTCTTCGTTCGGCTACAACAGCCGTTTACGGCGGGACTCGCGCGCCTCAACAACCTGTGGGTCTACACGAGCCGAGGCACAGGCTACTGGGGACCTCCCAAACGTCTTGGGGCGCCGTCGGAGATCACGCGGCTGAGGCTGGTGGCGGGCGCCGCGGCCTGACTCGAAGCAAGGAGTACGCGATTTCTTGCTTACCCGTATTTCTTTTGGACGCACTTCTTCAAATGTCTCACGCGTTCTGCGCAGTGCAGCAATTTCGAGTTGACGCTCGCGTCGGCAACTGCCTAAAATTTCGCTATTCTCAATTTTTGAGGTCCGCCGCCTTGGACAGCAGCAGTAGTCGATCCTTACTTGGTCTCACCGCCTGAACGGCAAGTCCCGCGCCAGTTTTTCTCTCTGCCGCCGTCTTGCCAACAGGCGAGCGGTGCGCGTCGCAGTTCGCTGCACCCCTGTGTACTCGTGTTCCCGATAGCCATAGCGCGCCAGTGTTCGCGCGAAGGGTTGTCGTGCGCTGCCCTGTCCACCGACAACGATCTTCGAGATACCCGAGGTGCGTCCCGTTGCGCATTGACTACCGAGTTCGTGTTCGCCGTACGACATCAATACGTTCACCGAAGCGTGGCATGCTCACGCTCCTGACTGTTCACAGGGCCACGTATGAAACCCAAGCTCGCGGTCGAATCCATCACTCACCAAAACCATTAGAACGCTTATCTCATGACGCTTGAATTCGCCCTCCGGTTGCTGGCCGCGTTTGCGTGCGGAGTCGCAATCGGCATCGAACGCCAGATGCGCCAACGCACAGCCGGTCTGCGCACCATTACCCTCGTCGCAAGTGGTGCTTGCCTGTTCGTCACACTCGGCGTCCTTACTGGCAACGGAGTCGCTGGCGTGACGCAAATTGCCGCGTACGTCGTGTCGGGTGTCGGCTTTCTCGGTGGCGGCGTGATCATGCGAGATAAGGGCTCCATCCAAGGGATCAACACAGCCGCGACGTTGTGGTGTTCCGCCGCTGTCGGCGTGCTCTGCGGCGCCGGCCACTATGGTCCCGCGCTCGCCGGCACCGCCGTCGTGCTGCTGACGAATACGGTTCTGCGTGCAGTCAGTCAAGCCATCAATGCAACGCCCGTTTCGAACGCGGACCTGATACGCGAGTACGTTTTGTCCGTCGTCTGCCGAGAGGAGGACGAGATTCACATCCGCACCGCACTTTCGAACTCGATGTACTCGGCGCCGTTGTCGTTCCAGAGCCTCACGAGCGAAGATGTACCCGATGCGGCCGGGCGCATCCTGGTGACAGCAACGCTCAAGCTGCATCCCAAAGATCAATCGAAGCTCGAGCTGATGGCAAGCCGCATCAGCATGGAAAAAGGCGTGTCGAGCGTGAGTTGGACCGCGAAGGAAGCCGAACCCACGCCCGAATGAGAGTCACTTAAACGCTCGGTCGCGCCAAGCCTTCAAATAGCCAACAGATCGACTCGATTAGAATGTGCTGTGGTGCGTTCCCGCTTGCGAATGAATGTACTGTCACCTATAACAAGCGTAAGCGATGGACCCTAGCCGCCGACGCGGGATCGGCCATCGTTCTTTCCCTCTGTGCAGCCCGACGCCGAGAACGATATGAACTCAGTGACTGCGCGCAGTGCATTGGCTTGTTGCCTTGTCGCAGAGATCTTCGGCGTTCGCGGCGACTTGCTTCTCCTTGAGCACCGGTTAAATCCAATTCGACGTGATTTACCCGCTCCGCTCAGCCCCCCAGCAACATCTCTAAATAGTGTTAATTGCGTATCCTAACTATGGACTCGCCTATGTGCACCATTTAAGCTCGGTCAGCGCAATGATTTGGCGCTTTTCTTTTTACTCTTCACCACGGAGTCTCCACTATGCAACACGGGCTCATTGCATGGCTCATTATCGGCGCAATCGCTGGCTGGCTAGCGGGCGTATTGGTCAAAGGCGGCGGCTTCGGATTGATCGTCGACATCATCGTCGGGATCGTCGGCGCGTTTATTGGTGGTTGGTTGGCGCGCGTACTAGGGATCTCGCTCGGCGGCGGCATGATCGCATCGATCATTACTGCAGTGATCGGCGCTGTTATCTTGCTATTCATTATCCGCCTCATCAAACGAGGATGAGGCTAGGCAAATAATTTTACGGCGGAGTGTTCTGAGGATGGGCCACGCTCCGCCGCCGTGGCGCTGCGGAGCCGGTTTAGCTGCACCGGCATGTCTTCCGACGTTTTTTCGGGGCTGGTTTTTCTAGCGCGTAAACGCCACAACCCCACCTTTGAGGGGTGGGGTTGTGGACGTATAGAGAAGCCTGACGATTACCTACTTTCACACGGGCATCCGCACTATCATCGGCGTGGAGTCGTTTCACGGTCCTGTTCGGGATGGGAAGGGGTGGTACCAACTCGCTATGGTCATCAGGCATGACTTGTTGCTGCATCGCTTGAGGCGGCGCAGCCAATCTGGGAAGAAGTAGGGTGTGTAATGGATTGGGTTGTGACTGTGTGCACAACGCGGTTGATCTCAACCTTGGGCGTGTTGCTCTGCATGGGACCAGAGTAAGCGCTGAAGCGCTAACACTGGTCGACAGAAACGCACTGGTTATAGGATCAAGCCGTACGGGCAATTAGTATCGGTTAGCTTAACGCATTACTGCGCTTCCACACCCGACCTATCAACGTCCTGGTCTCGAACGACCCTTCAAGGGGATCAAGTCCCCGGGGATATCTCATCTTAAGGCGAGTTTCCCGCTTAGATGCTTTCAGCGGTTATCTCTTCCGAACATAGCTACCCGGCGATGCCACTGGCGTGACAACCGGTACACCAGAGGTTCGTCCACTCCGGTCCTCTCGTACTAGGAGCAGCCCCCTTCAAATATCCAACGCCCACGGCAGATAGGGACCAAACTGTCTCACGACGTTTTAAACCCAGCTCACGTACCTCTTTAAATGGCGAACAGCCATACCCTTGGGACCGGCTACAGCCCCAGGATGAGATGAGCCGACATCGAGGTGCCAAACACCGCCGTCGATATGAACTCTTGGGCGGTATCAGCCTGTTATCCCCAGAGTACCTTTTATCCGTTGAGCGATGGCCCTTCCATACAGAACCACCGGATCACTATGACCTGCTTTCGCACCTGCTCGACTTGTCGGTCTCGCAGTTAAGCACGCTTATGCCATTGCACTATCAGCACGATTTCCGACCGTACCTAGCGTACCTTCGTACTCCTCCGTTACACTTTGGGAGGAGACCGCCCCAGTCAAACTGCCTACCATGCACTGTCCCCGACCCGGATCACGGGCCAAGGTTAGAACCTCAAACAAACCAGGGTGGTATTTCAAGGACGGCTCCACCGAAACTAGCGTTCCGGTTTCATAGCCTCCCACCTATCCTACACAGATCGGTTCAAAGTCCAATGCAAAGCTACAGTAAAGGTTCATGGGGTCTTTCCGTCTAGCCGCGGGGAGATTGCATCATCACAAACACTTCAACTTCGCTGAGTCTCGGGAGGAGACAGTGTGGCCATCGTTACGCCATTCGTGCAGGTCGGAACTTACCCGACAAGGAATTTCGCTACCTTAGGACCGTTATAGTTACGGCCGCCGTTTACCGGGACTTCAATCAAGAGCTTGCACCCCATCATTTAATCTTCCGGCACCGGGCAGGCGTCACACCCTATACGTCCACTTTCGTGTTTGCAGAGTGCTGTGTTTTTATTAAACAGTCGCAGCCACCAGTTTATTGCAACCCCTTCACCCTCCTGGCGCAGGCCAGTCAAGCTACAGGGGCGTACCTTATCCCGAAGTTACGGTACCAATTTGCCGAGTTCCTTCTCCCGAGTTCTCTCAAGCGCCTTAGAATACTCATCTCGCCCACCTGTGTCGGTTTGCGGTACGGTCATTGTTAAACTGAAGCTTAGAGGCTTTTCTTGGAACCACTTCCAATTGCTTCGCGACCGAAGTCGCTCGCGCCACACCCTTGAATCCTGTGCCCGGATTTGCCTAAGCACCTTCTCCAATGCAGCGACCGGGACGTCCAACACCCGGACAACCTTCCGCGATCCGTCCCCCCCATCGCATTTAACAATGGTGCAGGAATATTGACCTGCTTCCCATCAGCTACGCATTTCTGCCTCGCCTTAGGGGCCGACTCACCCTACGCCGATGAACGTTGCGTAGGAAACCTTGGGCTTACGGCGAGGGGGCCTTTCACCCCCTTTATCGCTACTCATGTCAGCATTCGCACTTCCGATACCTCCAGCACGCTTTTCAACGCACCTTCGCAGGCTTACGGAACGCTCTCCTACCATGCACATAAATGTGCATCCGCAGCTTCGGTATATGGCTTAGCCCCGTTACATCTTCCGCGCAGGACGACTCGATCAGTGAGCTATTACGCTTTCTTTAAAGGATGGCTGCTTCTAAGCCAACCTCCTGACTGTTTTAGCCTTCCCACTTCGTTTCCCACTTAGCCATATTTGGGGACCTTAGCTGGCGGTCTGGGTTGTTTCCCCTCTTGACACCGGACGTTAGCACCCGATGTCTGTCTCCCGTGATTGCACTCTTCGGTATTCGGAGTTTGCTATGGCGAAGTAATCCGCAATGGACCCTTCAACCATGACAGTGCTCTACCCCCGAAGGTGATACACGAGGCACTACCTAAATAGTTTTCGGAGAGAACCAGCTATTTCCAAGTTTGTTTAGCCTTTCACCCCTATCCACAGCTCATCCCCTAACTTTTCAACGTTAGTGGGTTCGGTCCTCCAGTACGTGTTACCGCACCTTCAACCTGGCCATGGATAGATCACTTGGTTTCGGGTCTACGCCCAGCAACTGAACGCCCTATTCGGACTCGCTTTCGCTACGCCTGCCTTAATCAGTTAAGCTTGCTACTGAACGTAAGTCGCTGACCCATTATACAAAAGGTACGCCGTCACCCCTTGCGAGGCTCCGACTGTTTGTATGCATGCGGTTTCAGGATCTATTTCACCCTCCCGGGGTTCTTTTCGCCTTTCCCTCACGGTACTGGTTCACTATCGGTCGATCACGAGTATTTAGCCTTGGAGGATGGTCCCCCCATCTTCAGACAGGATTTCACGTGTCCCGCCCTACTTGTCGTACCCCTAGTTCTTCCTAACTGTTTTCGCCTACAGGGCTATCACCTGCTATGGCCGCACTTTCCAGAGCGTTCGGCTAACAACTAAGATAAAAGGTACAAGGCTGATCCCATTTCGCTCGCCACTACTTTGGGAATCTCGGTTGATTTCTGTTCCTGCGGTTACTTAGATGTTTCAGTTCACCGCGTTCGCTTCACTAGACCTATGTATTCAGTCTAGGATGACCCATACGGGCCGGGTTTCCCCATTCGGACATCTTCGGATCAAAGCTTGTTTGCCAGCTCCCCGAAGCTTTTCGCAGGCTACCGCGTCCTTCATCGCCTGTGATCGCCAAGGCATCCACCACATGCACTTGTTCGCTTGACCCTATAACTAGTGCGTCTCGCTCGCTTGCGCTTTCGCGTCCGCTTCCAAGCACACCCGTCATAGGTTGAGTTTTCGCGTTGTGCCGTATTCCAATTGAGCCGAACATTAAGTTCGAATCATCTTGAGATACATCGATACAATCACAACCCAGATAGCGTCCACGCCCATCTCTAAGCGCTTTCGCTATCCATTACTACTTCTTCCTGATTGTTAAAGAACGACAGCCGATAAGCTTTCACTTACCGCTCTGACTGGCTCAATCGCCAATGACAAACACTCGATCCTCACTCGGATCAAGTCCTTATCATTAGTGATTGGTGGAGGATGACGGGATCGAACCGACGACCCCCTGCTTGCAAAGCAGGTGCTCTCCCAGCTGAGCTAATCCCCCGTACCTGACACTCCAAGGGTTCCGAGCTCCAGCCACCGCAGACAATTGGTGGGTCTGGTTGGATTCGAACCAACGACCCCCGCCTTATCAAGACGGTGCTCTAACCGACTGAGCTACAGACCCCTTAAGCCTGTCTTTATCTACAGCCGATAAGCGTGAGCGCTTAACTTTGACGCGTTAAGCTCGAGAAAGGAGGTGATCCAGCCGCACCTTCCGATACGGCTACCTTGTTACGACTTCACCCCAGTCATGAATCCTACCGTGGTGACCGTCCTCCTTGCGGTTAGACTAGCCACTTCTGGTAAAACCCACTCCCATGGTGTGACGGGCGGTGTGTACAAGACCCGGGAACGTATTCACCGCGGCATGCTGATCCGCGATTACTAGCGATTCCAGCTTCATGCACTCGAGTTGCAGAGTGCAATCCGGACTACGATCGGTTTTCTGGGATTGGCTCCACCTCGCGGCTTGGCGACCCTCTGTTCCGACCATTGTATGACGTGTGAAGCCCTACCCATAAGGGCCATGAGGACTTGACGTCATCCCCACCTTCCTCCGGTTTGTCACCGGCAGTCTCCTTAGAGTGCTCTTGCGTAGCAACTAAGGACAAGGGTTGCGCTCGTTGCGGGACTTAACCCAACATCTCACGACACGAGCTGACGACAGCCATGCAGCACCTGTGCGACGGTTCTCTTTCGAGCACCCCCACCTTTCAGCAGGGTTCCGTCCATGTCAAGGGTAGGTAAGGTTTTTCGCGTTGCATCGAATTAATCCACATCATCCACCGCTTGTGCGGGTCCCCGTCAATTCCTTTGAGTTTTAATCTTGCGACCGTACTCCCCAGGCGGTCAACTTCACGCGTTAGCTACGTTACTAAGGAAATGAATCCCCAACAACTAGTTGACATCGTTTAGGGCGTGGACTACCAGGGTATCTAATCCTGTTTGCTCCCCACGCTTTCGTGCATGAGCGTCAGTATTGGCCCAGGGGGCTGCCTTCGCCATCGGTATTCCTCCACATCTCTACGCATTTCACTGCTACACGTGGAATTCTACCCCCCTCTGCCATACTCTAGCCCGCCAGTCACCAATGCAGTTCCCAGGTTAAGCCCGGGGATTTCACATCGGTCTTAGCGAACCGCCTGCGCACGCTTTACGCCCAGTAATTCCGATTAACGCTCGCACCCTACGTATTACCGCGGCTGCTGGCACGTAGTTAGCCGGTGCTTATTCTTCCGGTACCGTCATCCCCAGCCATATTAGGGCCAAGGATTTCTTTCCGGACAAAAGTGCTTTACAACCCGAAGGCCTTCTTCACACACGCGGCATTGCTGGATCAGGGTTGCCCCCATTGTCCAAAATTCCCCACTGCTGCCTCCCGTAGGAGTCTGGGCCGTGTCTCAGTCCCAGTGTGGCTGGTCGTCCTCTCAGACCAGCTACAGATCGTCGCCTTGGTAGGCCTTTACCCCACCAACTAGCTAATCTGCCATCGGCCGCCCCAATAGCGCGAGGCCTTTCGGTCCCCCGCTTTCATCCTAAAATCGTATGCGGTATTAATCCGGCTTTCGCCGGGCTATCCCCCACTACTGGACACGTTCCGATGTATTACTCACCCGTTCGCCACTCGCCACCAGGGTTGCCCCCGTGCTGCCGTTCGACTTGCATGTGTAAGGCATGCCGCCAGCGTTCAATCTGAGCCAGGATCAAACTCTTCAGTTCAATACCTGTTACTGTTTTCGGTTCCGTAGAACCGGTCGCTCACTCAACGTACTGACGATGATTAATCCATCTTTCGACGGATAAACCTTCCTCTAATACTGTGTGAGACTTGATACTTTTGCTTGGAGCAGACCCCGAAAGATCCGCCTCGCATCGCCATCAAGCGCCCACACTTATCGGCTGTAAATTGTTAAAGATCGCATCGCGCAACAGCACCGAACTTCGCTACCGTCTTGCGTCGCTGCATCAGCAGCAGAGAAACGAGATTATGCAGAATCTTTCGTCACTCGTCAACAAGTTTTTTAACCACTCAAACTTATCAACCCCGCCGAAAGCCTTGCCACATCGGGCTTCGTCCAACTTGCACCCGACCTGCCTCGCTTCCCCCGCGCTTCACTCCGAAGCGCGAAAGACCGAGATTCTAGCCACCCTCCGCATACCTGGCAAGCGGTATTTTGAAGAAATTAGAGCGACGCATGCACGCATGCGTCGCTCTATATAGAAGCAGTAGTGAGTGACTCGGCAAGCCAGCTAAGCACGAGTGCTCATTGCCTAGAAAAACACCGCAAAGCCGCTAGCACATCACCCGCTCAACGACGCCTAAGAAGTGCTCGATATCCGGCGTCTCCTTACCCGCCGTCTTAGCGCGATCGTCCCATTGCCGCAAACGCAGTGCATCTTGTGCATACGGCAATTGCAGGAATGCCTGCGCTTCCTCGTCGCTAAATACGCCGCCTTGCAATTTCAGGCTGCGCACCGAATCCTCCGAGAGCTTGCCGAAGTACGTCTTGTCGATGGCGCACAAGCAGCGTTTGGCATCCACGTGCAAACGAATCGGTTCGAGCACCGCAGGCGGCAAGATCGGCCGCAAGAACGGCAGCGCGAAGTACTGGTGGAGATCGTCGATGCCGCGCGCCGTCGGTGTCTCGCCGTGCAGATTCAATAGATGCCCCAGGTCGTGGAGGAACGCCGCGGCGACCAGCTCCTCGCTCGCGCCCTCGTCTTCCGCGAGCTTGCCGCTTTGCAATGCATGTTCAAGCTGGCTGACGGGCTCGCCGCTGTACGAGATGGCGCCATGCTGGGCAAACAGCGAACGGATATCGTCGAGACTCAGTGCCATTCATTTACTCCCAAGGCAACGAAAACGTCTTGAGGTTCGTAAAGCTCTTCATCGCTTCCTGAACCCCTTCCTTATAGCCAAGGCCCGAATCCTTGATGCCGCCGAATGGCGTCAGCTCGATCCGATATCCCGGCACCTCCCACACGTTGACCGTGCCCACGCGCAGTTCGTTGACGAAGCGCGCGATCACGTCGCTGCGATACGTGCACAAGCCCGACGACAATCCGAACGCCGTGCCGTTGCTGATGCGGATGGCGTCGTCGATCGTGTCGAAGGTGATGATCGGCGAGACGGGGCCGAAGGTTTCTTCGCGCACGAGCGTCATCGATGGGTCCACGCGGTCGACCACCGTCGGCGAATACAGCGCGCCCGCGCGCTTGTTGCCTACGAGCAACCGCGCGCCTTGAGCGACGGCTTCGTTCACGCGCGCCTCGAATAGCTGAGCGGCGGGTTCGTCGATGACGGTGCCCATTTGATTGGACTCGTCGAACGGATCGCCGTACGACCATGCAAGCGTCTTTTCGACGACCCGCTCGGTGAATCGCTCCGCGATGCTCTTTTGCACCAGCATGCGCTTGACGGCGGTGCAGCGTTGGCCCGAGTTCTTATAGGAGCCCTGCACCGCGAGCGATGCGGCGCGTTCGATGTCGGCATCGTCGAGCACGATCAGCGGATCGTTGCCGCCGAGTTCCAGCACGACGCGCCGGTAGCCCGCTTTGGAAGCGATGTATTTGCCGATCGCCACGCCGCCGGTAAACGTCACCAGCTCCACCGCCGGGTTCGTGATGAGCTCGTCGGCGATCTCGCGCGGGTCGCCGGTCAGGACCTGCAGCATCGGCGCGGGCAGTCCTGCTTCATAGAGGATGTCCGCCAGCAAATACGCCGACAGCGGCACCTTCTCCGACGGCTTCAGCACCACGCGATTATTCGTCGCGATCGCCGGCGCGATCTTGTGCGCGACCTGGTTCATCGGATGGTTGAACGGCGTAATCGCGACGATCACGCCCGCGAGCGGCTCGCGCTGCGTGAACACGCGCCGCGATTTGCCGTGCGGCGTCAAATCGCACGAGAAGCTTTGTCCGTCGTCGCGCAACGCTTCGATCGCGGAAAACTTGAGCACGTCGGCGACGCGGCCGATCTCGTAGCGCGAATCCTGTTTCGACAAGCCTGATTCGAGCGAGATCAGATCGGAGGCGGCTTCCGTTCGTTCGCGCAACAGCGCACCTGCACGCTCGAGGATGTGCGATCGCTCATAGCGCGACAGCTTCGCCCGATAGTTCGCCGCATACGTCAGCGCTTCCCGCACGTCTTCGACGCTTGCAAGCGGGACGGTTCCGGCACGCTGCCCCGTATAAGGATCGAAGACATCGAGCGTGCGCTCGCGCACAGCCCGTTCTCCCTTGATGCGCAGCGCTTCCGCGCGAAACGCGGGGTGATCGGCCGGATGCCGATGGCTGAGCGTGTTCATGATTGCGTCCCCAAGTGGTTCAGCGCGACATCGAAGATGTCGAAATTTCGCATGCGGGCGCGGCCCGGCAAGCCATCGGTCCTGCGGTTGAAGACGAGCGGCACCGTTTGCTCCGACAGGCCGCCGTGCGAACGCAGCGGCACCGTCAGCCCCGACAGGTCGTGCTCATCGCGGCGCGTGCCGAGCACGACGTTCCGCTGACTCACGACCACCACATCGCCGACGCGATCGCGCGGCAGCTCGAACCGCTCGCACGCGGTACGGTTGTCGAGCGCGATGTCGATGCCGTCCATCGCTGCGATGCGTCCAATGATTTGCGAAGCGTCGGCATCGCGCGGCAGGTAGATGGTCGCAAACGATCCGAGCGCGCCGTGATGCACGACGTACGGATCCGTGATCGGCAGAATCACGCGTGCGGCCCGCGCGCCGAGCCATTCGTCCATCACGTCCTGCAAGTAGATGACGTTCGGCTCGCCGGTTTCGGGATCGTGCTTCGCGTTCATGCCGTGGTCGGCGGTGAGGCCGATTGCCCAGCCGAGTTCGTCGAGCTGCGCGAGGTAGCGGTCCATCATCGCGTAGAACGCGTTGGCGTCGGCGCTGCCCGGTGCCGCCTTGTGCTGGACGTAGTCGGTTGTCGACAGGTACATGAGGTCGATCTTGCGCGTTTGCGCCAACCGCACGCCCGCCGCGAACACGAATTCCGACAAGCCCGCGCTATACACGTCGGGCACCGGCAGCCCGACGAGTTCGAGCACGTTGTCGATGCCGTTTTCTTCGCGCGTCGCTTGATCGGCCTTTTCGGCCGAGAAGCAGATGCCGTTCAATTGCCAGCCGAGAAGCCGGCGCAATTTGTCCTTCGCGGTGACGACGGCCACCGACGCGCCCGCGTCCGCCGCCGACGCCAAAATCGTCCCGGCGCGCAGATACGCGGGGTCGTTCATCATCACTTCGGCGCCTTTGCCGCCGTCCGCCTCCGGATCCCAGAAGTAGTTGCCGCAAATGCCGTGTACCGAAGGCGGCACGCCGCAGACGATCGACAAGTTGTTCGGGTTGGTGAACGACGGGATCACGCAATCGCCCTTGAACGCCGCGCCGTCGCGCAGCATCTTGCCGATGAACGGCGCGACGCCCGCGGCGACCGCCGCTTCCAGATAGTCGTATTCGCAGCCGTCGACGCAGACGACCACGGTCGGCAGGGCCGGCATCCGGTAGGCGCGGCCGTTGACTTCGATAGTGCGTTCAGGATTCGCTGACATCTTTGGTTCCATGCGCGTCGGTCACGCGCGTTCGTACATCGGATTCATCGGGTTTGTCGACGTCTCTCACGCCGACGACTGCTCGGAGGATTCTTCATAAGCGGCGTGCGCGCGCCGCCGGCCGCCCTCCACGTGTGCGCGCATCAGCATTTCGGCGCGCGCGGGATCGCGCGACGCCAGCGCCGTCACGATTGCGCGGTGCTCGGCGAGCGACTGCTGCATCGCGTCGGCGTGCACGCTCAACGCCGCACGCCGGAACAGGCTCAACTCGCCGACGAGCCGCCGATACGTTTCATGCAGCTTGCCGTTGCCGGACGCCGCGACGATCGCGTCATGGAACGCGACGTTGATGCGCGCGTAGGCATCGGGGTCGTGCGCGGCGACCGCGTCGCCCAACGCATCGAGGTGTTCCCGCAGCAGCGCGACCTGTTTCGCGTCGATGCGCGCGGCGAGCATTCGGCACGCGGCTTCTTCGAGCGCGGCGCGCACGGCGTAAATCTCGTCGGCTTCTTCGAGCGAGACGGTGCGCACGAATACGCCGCGGTTCTTCTCGGTGCGCAAGAGGCCCGCCTGTTCGAGCGCGCGGAACGCCTCGCGCACCGGCCCGCGCGACACCTTCATCCGCGCCGCCCAATCGGCTTCGTTGAGCTTGTCGCCCGGCTCGAGCGCGCCGCCGATGATGTTTCGCTCAATCTCGTCGCGCACCAGCGCCGGCAGCGAATGGCTGCGCAGAACCTCGATCGGATCGAGCGTTTGAATTTCCATATTTTCGGTCATATTCACATTTTTTGCCACATCGATACGGGTATGCCGCTGGCGGCCGGCGCGCGTTCCCGTGCCCGCCGGCACGTGCGTTCTATCCCATCAATCGATGCGTTTGCGCGGCACGCGCGCGGCGATCAACAGCAACGCGGCGAGCGACGCGAGCAACAGGACCAGCGACAGCGCCGATGCCGGCAAGTAATAGCCGCGTTCGACCTGTCCGACGACGACGATCGGCACGGTCGCGAAGCCCGGCGGATACACCGTCAGCGTCGCGCCCAGCTCGCCGAGCGACAGCGCGAAGCCAAGCGCGAGACTCGCGCGGATCGCGGGCACCAGCTGCGGCAGCACGACTCGGCGCAGCACCATCGACGGCGGTGCGCCGAGGCTCGCGGCGGCTTCACGCAATATCGTCAGCTCGGGACGCAGCGCGGCGGCCGCGCAGCGGTAGCAGAACGGCATCACGAGCGCCAATTGCACGAACACGACGATCGCCGCCGAACTCGACAGATCGAGCGGCCGCTTGTGATACGCGATCAGCACCGCAAGCCCGAGCACGACGCTCGGCACGCCGTTGGGCATCATCGCGATCATGTCGACGAACGCGCCGAGGCCGCGCCGGTCGCGCCCTTCGAGCGCCAGCGCGAGCCACAGGCCAAGCGCCGTGCCGAGTACGGCGACGCCGAAGCCGATTTCGAGGCTCGTCGTGAGCGCGTCGAAATCGCTCGAGCCGAGGCGCTCGAACCAGCGCATGCTCAAGCCGTCGGGCAGGATCGTGCCGGACCAGTGAGCGGCGACGCTGGAGAGCGCGACGACCAGCACCGGCAGCACGAAGAGCCAGAAGCACAGCAGCCCGGCGAACAACAGGAATGCCCCGCTGCCGATGCGGGCAACGAGCGTGCGGCGTGCCGGATGCGGCACGGGTTTCACCCTGGGCAGGCGCGGCGCGGTGCCAGGATTCAGATCAGCGGCCATGTCCAGCGCTCCCCACCTTGCGCCGGTTGACCCGGCGATACAACGCATACAAAGACAACGACATCGCGAGCATCACGACCGCGCCCGCGGCGGCGGTCGGCAAGTCGAGGTCGACGGTCGCCGAGCTATAGATCGCCACCGGCAGCGTGATCAGGTGCGCGCTGCCGAGCACGAGCAGAATGCCGAACTCGTTCAACGTCAGCAGGAAGCACAGGATCGTACCCGCCGCGATACCGGGCCACGCGATCGGCAGAATCACGCGCCACGCGACCATCCAGCCGTTCGCGCCGAGGCTCTTCGCGGCTTCGACAAGACGCATGTCGAGCGTGGCGAACGACGCGAGCGTCGGCCGCACGACGAACGGCGCGTAGAACACGACTTCCGCGAGAATCACGCCGCCGATCCCGAACAGGAAATTGAGCGGCGGCTGATCGAGGTGAAAGAGGCGCTGCAGGCCGATACTGACCGAGCCCTGCGAGCCGTACAGGAAGATCAGCGTGAACGCGACGAGAAACGACGGAAACGCTACGAACAGCTCGAGAAAGCGCGTGACGAGCTTCGCGCCCGGAAACGGCTTGAAGAACAGCATCGAAGCGAGCGCGACGCCGAGCACCGAAGCCAGCCCCGCGCTTGCGAACAGCACCCACAGCGTGGTGCCGACGACGCCGCGCGTCTCGGGGTTCTGAAAAAACGACGCGTAAGCCTGGAAGCTCAAACCGCCGTGCGCCCCGGTCAGGCTCAACAGCACGAGACGAATCAGCGGGTAGATGACGAGCGGCCCGAGCACCACCAGGGTCAAAAACACGAGATGCCATTGCGCGGCACGTTCGCGGCGGCGAGCGTGGGCGGCATGCGCGGCCGCCGTCGCCGCGCGGCGCGCATCGAGTGCGGCGAGCGCCTCAGGGCTTGATAAGGACGACATCATCCGCCTCGTAGTGCAAGGAAATACGTGCGCCCTTTTCGGGCGTCATGCCGAGACCGCGTTGCGTCGCGATCAGCACGGGCTCGTTCGGCATCGCATCGAGCGCGACCTGGACCGAGAGCGCCGAGCCATACCATTCGACCGACGTGATCACGCCGTGCAGCGCGGCCTCGCCGAGCGGCACGATGCGCAAGCGCTCGGGGCGAATGCACGCGACGCGGTCGCGCTCTTCATAGCGCGAGTCGCCGAGCGGGAACGCGACGTGAGGCGGCAGCAGATTGGCCGCGCCGAGATAGCGCGCGACGAAGCCGTCGTTCGGCGTGTCGTACAGCTGCTGCGGCGTGCCGAGCTGCGCGACGCGGCCTTCGCGCATCAGCAGCGTGCGGTCGGACAGCACGAGCGCGTCGTCCTGGTCGTGCGTGACGCAGACGATCGTCAGGTTCGGCAGGCGCTCATGCAGCGATTTCAATTCGGAACGCACCGACGCGCGCAGATTGGCGTCCAGTGCCGACAGCGGCTCGTCGAGCAGCAAGACGTCAGGCTCGATCACGAGCGCGCGCGCGAGCGCGACGCGCTGCTGCATGCCGCCCGAGAGCTGCGCCGGCATGACGTGGCCGGCGTCGCCGAGCTGCACGAGCTTGAGCACATCGGCCACGCGCCGCGACACCTCGCCCGAGGACACGCGCCGCGCGCGCAGCCCGAACGCGACATTCTCGAACACCGACAGATGCGGAAACAGCGCGTAGCTCTGGAACAGCAAGCCGAGATTGCGCTTGTGCGGCGGCACATGCGTGAGGTCGCGCCCCGCGACCGTCAGCGTGCCCGCCAAACCTTCGGTTTCGACAAAGCCGGCGATGAACCGCAACAACGTGGTCTTGCCGCAGCCGCTCTTGCCGAGCACCGTCAAGAGCTCGCCGCGCTCGATCGTCAGCGATAAATCGTCGAGCACGGTGCGCGCGCCGAAGCGCACGGTCAGGTGTTCGATATGCACGCCGTCCGGCGTACCCGTAAGCGCGTCTTCCCGCGCGTCACGCGCGGCGCCGAGCGCGCCGGGTTGAGCAAGGCTGGCAGTGGTCACCGGCTTCATCCTCTTACTTGATTGCACCAGGGCCTGTCCTCGCCGAGAACAGGCCCTCAACTACATCGGCTTAAGCCGCGCGGCTTATTGATCCGGCTTATTGATCCGGCTTATTGATCCGGCTTATAGATCCGGCTTACTGAGCCGACTTACTGCGCCGGCTTCACGACTTCGATCTGCTTGCCCGAATTGCCGATCACTTCGTTCTTCCAGCGCGCCGTCCAGCCGGCCTTCTTCGCCATCACCTGGTTCCAGTCCACCGGCACGAGCTTCACGCCCGCGATCGCCTGCTTGACCGCTTCGCCGTTCTTGCCCGTCAGCGGCACGTCGGTGCGGGCCGGGATGCCGAAGATGTCCGGCACCTTCGACTGCACGTCGGTCGACATCAGATAGTCGATCAGCTTCTTGCCTTCAGCCTGGTTCGGGCCGTTCTTGATCAAACCGATCGCGTACGGCAGCTGGAACGTGGTCGGCTGGCCGCCCGCCTTCGCCGCGAGGAAGATCGGCTTGAGCGACAGGCCGCCGTTGGCTGCGTCGTCGAGGTCCATCTGCAGATCGCCGTTCGCCACCGAGATTTCGTTGCGCGACAGCAGCACATCGAGGTAGCCCGTGCCCTTGGTGTGGAACTTGGCGCTTTGCTCGAGCTTCTTCAGGTAGTCGAACGCCTTGTCTTCACCCATCAGCGACGTCGTCAGGATGATGACCGCCATGCCGTCGCCGGCCGTCGCCGGGTTCGAGTACGCGACCTTGCCGCTGTAGTCGGGGTGCAGCAGGTCGGCGAACGTTTTCGGCTGGTTCTTCACGACATCCGGGTTGATCGCGAACGAGAAGTAGTTGTTGACGAACGTCGCCCAGGCGCCGTCCGGCGCCTTCGCGATCGCCGGCACGTTCTTGTAGTTCACGCTCTGATACGGCTGCAGCAGGCCCGTTTGCTGCGCCTGCTGAATGAACGGGGGCAGCGTCACGATCACGTCGGCCTTCGGCGAATCCTTCTCGACCGTCGCACGGTTCACAACTTCGCCACTTCCGGCCGTCACGATGTTGACCTTGACGCCTTCCTGTTTTTCGAACGCCGGCAGCACGTCCTTATAGAGATTCTCGAGGCCGTCGGCCGTGTACAGCACCACCGCATCGGCGGCGTGCGCAGGCATCGCCATGCCCTCGAACAGAGCCGCCGCGGCGAGTGCCGGCAGCAGCTTGCGGACGATACGGGCAGTCGCGTGGTGTTTCGTCGTGTTCATCTCGTTTTCTCCGAAGGGAGGAAAGACTATTGGTCGGGAGAAATCCCGATCCCTGTTGTGATTGAACGGCAGCGCGGCGGCGCTGCACACATTGCCACAGTCGGGCGACGCATTTTGCAGATTGTCGACAACCCGAGAGCTGTTTGCACGGCCGAATTTCGAGCCAGACGCTACCCACAGCGCTCTTGCCTCGGCCTGTGCGGGCACGGCAAGAATCACAGGCTTCCGTGACAGCGCGATGACGATTCTCACAAAAACCAAAAAATGACACAATTCGCCAATAAAATACATAGCGATCGATGTGCCGAACCGGAGCGCATCGTCCCTTTCTCGAGCCATTTTTCACAAGGAGCCACTGTGATTTTAGGTAACGAACCGATCCTGCTTACGCCAGGACCGCTGACAACTTCGCCTGCGACGCGGCAAGCGATGCTGCGCGACTGGGGCTCGTGGGATGCCGCCTTCAACCAGATGACGCAAAGCGTCTGCGCCGATCTGGTCGCCATCGCGAACGGCGGCCGGGATTACGTGTGCGTGCCGCTCCAGGGCAGCGGCACATTCTCGGTGGAAGCGGCGCTCGGCACGCTCGTGCCGCGCCAGGGCTGCGTGCTGGTGCCGAACAACGGCGCGTATTGCGCGCGCATCATCCGCATCCTGCAGCGGCTCGCCATCGATTACATCGAGCTTGCGCTCGACGACGACGAGCCCGTCGGCGTGGCGGCCATCGAAGATGCGTTCAACCACCACTCGCGCATCACGCACGTCGCGCAGGTGCATCTGGAGACGAGCGCGGGCCTCCTGAATCCGCTCGACGAGATCGCCGCGCTCTGCAAGCGCCACGGCAAGAGCCTGATCGTCGATGCGATGAGCTCGTTCGGCGCGCTGCCGATCGACCTCTCGCGCGGCGGCATCGATGCGCTGATCTCGGCCTCCGGCAAGTGCCTCGAAGGCGCGCCGGGCATGGGCTTCGTGATCGTGCGGCGCGAGGTGCTCGAAGCGAGCGAGGGCCGCTCGCCGTCGCTCGCGCTCGATTTGCACGATCAATACGTCTATATGCAGAAGACGACGCAGTGGCGCTTCACCCCGCCGACGCACGTCATCGCCGCGCTGCGCGCCGCGCTCGACCAGTTCCTCGCCGAAGGCGGCACGCCGGCTCGCGGCGCGCGCTATGCGAAGAATTGCGAGGTGCTCGTCCAAGGCATGCGCGCACTCGGCTTCGAGCCGTTCCTGAAACCGGAGGTGCAAGCACCCGTGATCGTCACGTTCCACGCACCGCGCGACCCCGCTTACGACTTCAAGACGTTCTATGCGGCGGTGCGGGAAGCGGGCTATGTGCTCTATCCCGGCAAGCTGACCAAGATGGAGACGTTCCGGGTCGGCTGCATCGGCGCGATCGATGCGAACGAGATGCACAACGTGGTCGCGGCCATCGGGCGGACGCTGACGGTGCTGGGCGTGCGGGTGCGCTAAGGGACTGACTGCGGACTGGATCGAGGCGCGGGCCAAGCAATGGGCGAAGAAGCAGGCCAAGAAACGGACTGTGAAAGCGGGCTGCGGTATCATCGCGGCCCGCGCTCATGGGCCTTCGGACGCACCCGTCAATGACCGACCAAAACTACTCCGCGATCCTCGAACAGATTCATCGCGACATCACGCCGTGGCTCAGCGCCGGGCGTGTCGCCGATTACATTCCCGAACTCGCCAAGGTGCCCGCCGAACGCTTCGGCATGGCGGTCGTCACGCTCGACGGCCGCGTGTTTTCCATCGGCGACGCTCGCCAGCGCTTCTCGATTCAGAGCATCTCGAAGCTCTTCGCTTGCACGCTCGCGTTTCAGCTCGTCGGCGACGCATTGTGGGAGCGCGTCGGCCGCGAGCCGTCGGGCACGGCGTTCAACTCGCTCGTGCAGCTCGAAAGCGAGCGCGGCAAGCCACGCAATCCGTTCATCAACGCGGGCGCGCTCGTCGTCACCGACGTGCTGTGCCGCCGCTTCGTCGGCGCCGAGACGGCGCTCGTCCAGTTCATGCGGCGCCTGACCGGCGTGATCGATCTCGACTACGACCTGCGCGTCGCCCACTCCGAGCTCGCGCATGCGGAGCGCAACCGCGCGATGGCGCACTTCATCGCGAGCTTCGGCAACCTGCAGATGCCACCCGATATCGTGATCGACGCCTATTGCCGCCAGTGCGCGATCGAAATGAATTGCGTCGAACTGGCGACGGCCGCCCTATTCCTCGCCAACGGCGGCGTCGCGCCGGTCTCGGGCGAGCGCATCCTCGACGCGAGCTCGGCCAAGCGCCTCTCCGCGCTGATGCTGACCTGCGGCACCTACGACGCGGCGGGCGACTTCGTCTACCGCGTCGGGTTGCCGGCGAAAAGCGGCGTCGGCGGCGGGATCGTCGCGGTGCTGCCCGGGGAGATGGCGGTATGCGTCTGGTCGCCTGGGCTCGACGCGAACGGCAATTCGCTTGCGGGCGTCAAGTCATTGGAATGGTTGACGACGCTGACCGGGCAGTCGATTTTTTGATCGTGCGCAAGCAGCGAAGGCGGCACCGCCCGGACCGGCTGTGTGTCGATCAATGCGGTTCACCGAGGCAAGCGTCGGCAACGTCGACGATCGGCTCGCTGTCGGCGTGAGCTTGAGGAAACCGGTCGACGCACTTGATCTGAACGAAGGTCCACCAGGTTCCCGGTGGATCGTGACCCAGCCACATCACGGTGGCGGCGGCCTTGGTTCGCAACCCCCATTGCCGCCAGTCAGCCCCTGTTGGCGAAAAGTTTCCGTGACTATCCGTGTACAGGCTGCGGTCCAACCCGTACTGCTTCAGATAGGGCGGATCGAAGCGCTCCTCGAGCGTAGCCGGCTCGCCACGCGCGATGGCTGCTTGCGCCATGGCCTCGTCCCGGCGGAAATCGCTCACGGCATGACCGATCACCGACAGCTCGAACAGCAATGCGCCGCCAACTGCCGTGCACGTCACAATGATGCAGAGCGCGAGCACCCAAAATACCCGCGTCCTGGTCGTCGGAGTATTCACACTCCCGACCTCCTCCCGGCGCCGGGATTCGCCGAAATGCCCGGGGCTTCAGGCCCTTTGCAGGATGTCAATCGCCTTTTCGGCATCGTCCAACGAGTCGACCGCGATATAGGCAATGAACTGAGAGCCAAGTACAGCGGCCGAGACACCTCGGAGATTGATGTCCCCGTCTGCCAGCATCTGGGTCAATTGTGCAATGACGCCCAGTTGGTCCAGACCCATTACACGGACGGAGTAAAGGCTCGGACTGACGCTGAACCCCACCTGCGTGGCGGCACGGATCGCACTGTCGCCCTGTAGCGGAGCGACAAACACGACGCCCTTACCCGATGCCTCCGGCGTGCGGCGTGCCACGACGAACTGCAAGTCGACACCCGCATCCCGCAAGACGCCTAATACCTTCGCAAGGCCTCCCGGTTTGTCGTCGATGGCCGCTGCCCAAACATCGACACGTTCCACACTGAGTTCCATGGCAGTCCCTCCCGCGTGACGGACCTCATCAGAAAAATCTACTTCACGAACGGCACGCGAGCAAGGTAGGCAGCGCAACGCGACGACCTACGCCGTTCTTTTCGGCTGCTGGCGGACAGCGACCGCGAAGCTTACGTCAACGCCTGGACGTAGCGCGCTTCGTTCAGATCGGAGATGAGCGTCGGGCCTGTCGGCTGCCAGCCCAAGCGCGCCTGTGTCTGCGCGCTCGATGCCGGCATATCGAGCGCGGCGAACATTGCCATCCATCCAAAGTGCGCTTGCGCTTCCGCACGCGCGATCGAGACGACCGGCACCTTCAGACCGCGCCCCAGCGCCTCGGCAATCTCGCGGGCGCTGACGCCCTCTTCACCGACCGCGTGATAGCGCGCACCGCGTTCGCCCTTCTCGATCGCGAGCCGGTACAACCGCACGACGTCCGACAGATGCCCCGCCGGCCAGCGGTTACGGCCATCCTCCACGTAGGCGCAGACGCCTTTCTCACGCACGATCTGGATGAGCGGCGTGATGAGGCCCTGCTTGAACGGGTTATGCACCTGTGGCAAACGCATGACCGACACGTTGATGCCCGCCTCCAGTAGCGCATCGCCGGCTAGCTCCGAGCCGATGCGCGGATTCGGGTGCGTGGTGTTGAACACATCCTCGGTGGCCGGTTGCCCGTCGTCGCGGCTGCCGACGCCCGTGCCCGATGTGATGAGAAGCGGACGATCGGAGCCGGCCAGCGCCGAGCCGAGTGCCGCAATCGCGCGCTTGTCCTTCTCGCAATTCTCCACGAAGCGCGAGAAATCGTGATCGAACGCGAGGTGGATGACGGCGTCCGCTTTCGCGGCGCCGCTGCGCAGGCTGTCGATGTCTTCGAGCGTGCCGCGATGAACGCCGGCGCCCGCCGCGGTCAGCGCCTGCGCGCCCTGATCGGATCGCGTCATGCCGATCACCTGATGACCGGCTTCGATGAGTTCGGGCACCAGAGCGGAGCCGATGAAGCCGGTTGCGCCCGTCAGAAAGATACGCATCGTGAAGTCTCCTGGGTAGTCACCCAGGCACTATGCGATCGGCCGCCATCCCGTAGAAGTCGTGACGTTATCCCAGTAAAACGACTAACAGGCTCATCATTCGCGCCGGCCTCGACTCTCTCCGCCGAGATACGCTGCGACCGGCTCAGTCAGCGCGATGCCGTGCAACTCCTCCGGCGATGCCAGTTGCGCGGCGATAATTTCGCGATTATCAAGCCGCAGTTTGGGCATGCGATCGAGGTGCAGTTCAAAGAAGTGCACCCTGTCTCTTCGCCCGTCCCACATGCCGCAGACGCTGCCCGCAGGGCGTAATGGGTACGACGAGAGACCAATCTCCTCGTCCATTTCGCGCTGCGCCGCTGCATCAGGCGTCTCACCGGGCCGCAGACTCCCGCCGGGAAAACCCCACTCGGCCCGGTACGACGACTTCACCAGCAACAGCGCTCGCCCGACGTAGATTGCGACGAGCGCACCCTCATGGCGAGGCCGTCGAAGGTGCCACCAGGCGCGAGCGAGCCGAAATCCGAAGCGAAGCGCCATGCGCCAGACAAAATCGATAAGCGTAGCTGCTCGCGCTCGCTCAAGGCTCGGCATGAGGTCTCTCCTTTCATTGTCAGAGGATCTTGCGGCTCGCCGCGTTCGTGCGGATTAGGCCATTTCAGCGTCTGTCACGCCGCTGCGTTGGAAACCGTAGTGTAGCCAGCGGGTGCGCTGCTCGCGTTTCCGAGCACTCACGCCCGCGCGCGAATCGCCTAATCTGTAAGCATCAGGCCGCTTTTTAAGCCTTTCCCGCATTGTCGAGGCGGTGCCGTCGCCCCCGCCTGGCGCCGATGAAAACGATGAAAACGCCTCTCTTGCTTCGGACCGCATCGATTCTCCGGGTTCTGTCGCTCGCCAAGTTCAGGTTCAGGCCGCTTGGTGCTTGGGGTGCGTTCGCCGCCGCGCTTGGCCTGTCGCTCGCTTGCGGCGTCGGCGAGGCGGCCCAGGCGCGGCCCGCGGAGGTGCTGGTGCTGCCGGTTTCCGGCGCGATCGGCCCGGCGAGCGCCGATTTCATCACGCGCGGCCTCGCGCGCGCCGAGCGCGACGGCGCGCAGCTCGCGGTCATCCAGCTCGACACGCCCGGCGGGCTCGATACCTCGATGCGCCAGATCATCAAGGCGATCCTCTCGTCGCCGGTGCCGGTGGCCGCGTTCATCAGCCCGAGCGGCGCGCGCGCGGCGAGCGCCGGCACCTACATCGTCTATTCGAGCCACATCGCGGCGATGGCGCCCGGCACCAATCTCGGTGCGGCGACGCCGGTGCAGCTCGGCGTCGGCGGTGGCGGACCGGAAACGCCGCCGCAGCCCGTGACCGGCGGACCAAGCGCCAACAAAGACAAAAGCGCGCAGGACGACCAGAAAGACAAGGCCGCGTCGTTGCCCACCGGCACCGACTCGCAATCGACTGAAATCCGCAAGCAGATCCACGACGCCGAAGCGTACATCCGCGGCCTCGCGCAACTGCGCGGGCGCAACGTCGACTGGGCCGGGAAAGCCGTTCGCGAAGCCGTGAGCCTGTCGGCGAACGACGCGCTCGATCAGCACGTCGTCGACCTCATCGCGCGCGACGTGCCCGACCTGCTCGTGAAAGTCGATGGACGCACCGTCGAAACCTCGACCGGCGCCCACCGCCTCGCGACCGCGGGCGCGCCGGTCGTCACGCTCGAGCCCGACTGGCGCAGCCACTTCCTCGCCGTCGTCACCGATCCGAACGTGGCGCTGATCCTGCTCACGATCGGCATGTACGGGCTCTTCTTCGAATTCGCGAATCCCGGTTTCGTGCTGCCCGGCGTGGCGGGCGCAATCGCGCTCTTGATCGGCCTCTTCGCGCTGCAGCTGCTGCCGATCAACTACACGGGGCTCGCGCTGATCTTTCTCGGCATCGCGTTCCTGATCGCCGAGTCGTTCCTGCCGACCTTCGGGACGCTCGGCTTCGGCGGGATCATCGCGTTCGCGGTCGGCGCGCTGATGCTGATCGACACCGACGTGCCCGGCTACGGCGTGCCGCTGCCGATGGTCGCCGCCCTCACCGCCGCGAGCGCGCTCTTCATCTTCGCGGTGTCGAGCGTGGCGTTGCGGGCGCGGCGGCGGCCGGTCGTGACGGGGTCCGAGGCGATCGTCGGCAGCGTCGGCGAAATCATCGATGAAGGCTTGCTTCCGAGCGGCGGCGATAGCGCCGGCGCCGCTGAAAACCTCGGCTGGGCGCGCGTGCATGGCGAGCGCTGGCGGGTGTCGGGGAGTGAACCGCTCGCGGCGGGCCGCCGTGTGCGCGTGACGAGCCGCCGGGGCCTCACGCTAACGGTCGTGCCCGTGGTCGAAAAACAAGGAGAACACTCATGATCGGCTTCACGTTCGGCTTTTCCAGCATCCTTTTTCTATTTCTGGTCATCCTGGTCGCGTCGTCGATCCGCATTTTTCGCGAGTACGAACGCGGTGTCGTGTTCATGCTCGGGCGTTTCTGGAAGGTCAAAGGGCCGGGCCTCGTGCTGATCATCCCGATCGTGCAGCAGGTGGTGCGCATCGACCTGCGCACCGTCGTGTTCGACGTGCCGCCACAGGACGTCATCACGCGCGACAACGTCTCGGTCAAGGTCAACGCAGTGGTCTATTTCCGCGTCGTCGATCCGGAGAAGGCCGTGATCCAAGTCGCGAAGTTTTTCGAGGCGACGAGCCAGCTCTCTCAAACGACGCTGCGCGCCGTGCTCGGCAAGCACGAACTCGACGAATTGCTGGCCGAGCGCGAGCAATTGAACGCCGATATTCAGAAAACGCTTGATGCGCAGACCGACGCCTGGGGCATCAAAGTGTCGAATGTCGAGATCAAGCACGTCGACATCAACGAGACGATGATCCGTGCGATTGCGCGGCAAGCCGAAGCCGAGCGCGAGCGGCGCGCGAAGATCATTCACGCGGAAGGCGAATTGCAGGCGTCGGAAAAGCTGCTGCAGGCCGCGCAGATCATCGCGCAGCAGCCGCAAGCGCTGCAACTGCGGTATCTGCAGACGCTGACCACGATCGCCGCCGACAAGAACTCCACGATTATCTTTCCGGTGCCCATCGAGCTGCTCAATGCCTTAATCAACCGCGTCGGTCCGGCGGCGTAGTCCCAGGTGGCGTTCAGGCCCATGTAGCGCGAATTGTCGCTTCTTTTTTGAAGGGGTTTGCGAAGCCATGCTGACCGTCGACGACATCCGGGCAATCCCCCTTTTCTCCACCCTTCCCGATTCCGAACTCGAGGATCTCGCTCACACGTCCGCCGATATGCGTCTGTGCGCGGGCGAATTCGCCGTCCATGAAGGCGGCGAGCGTGCGCTCTATGCCGTGCTCTCCGGCAAGATGGAAGTGATCAAAACGTTCGACGGCATCGAGCGCACGCTGGGCTGGCGCGCACCCGGGACCATCTTCGGCGAAGTCCCGCTGGCCCTCAGTTCGCCTTTCCCCGGCGCGTATCGGGCCGCCGAGCCGTCGCGCGTGATGCGCGTCGATGCCCAGCGCTATTACCAGCTCGCCGCCGTCTCGCCGGACGTCGCGACCAAGATGGGCGCGCTCGCGCGCGAGCGCATCGGCGGCTTGCAAGGACTCTCCGCCGAGCCGCCCAAGGCACGCGTGACGATGGTCGGCAATCGCTGGGATGCCGATTGCACGCGGCTGCGCCAGTTCCTTGCGCGCAACCAGATCAGCTACGACTGGATGACGCCCGATGCGCCCGAACTGCCTTCCAAATGGCCCGGGACCTGCCCGTCGGACGCGGATTGTCCGGCGCTGCGTCTCGTCGACGGCACGCAGCTCTTGCGGCCGGCCGCGCGCGAACTCGCCGAGCGACTGGGTCTTCAGACGAAACCGCGCCTCGCCGAATACGACACGATGATCATCGGCGGCGGGCCGGCGGGGCTCGCCGCGGCGGTATACGGTGCGTCGGAGGGGCTGTGCACGGTGGTCGTCGAGCGCGAAGCGCCGGGCGGGCAAGCCGGCACGTCGTCGCGGATCGAGAACTACCTCGGCTTTCCGAACGGCGTGTCGGGCGACGAACTCGCGAGCCGGGCATTGCAGCAGGCCAAGCGGCTCGGCGCGGAGATTCTGGTGACGCGCTCGGTCGAGCGCATCGACGCCGCCTCGCGCGAGATCCATCTCGACGGCGGCGATGTCGTCCGCGCGCGCACGCTGATCGTGGCGACGGGCGTGACGTGGCGCCGACTCGCCGTCGAGGGCTTCGACCGCTTCATCGGCAAAGGCATCTACTACGGCGCAGCGCGCAGCGAAGCGAGCGCGACGCACGGGCTCGACGTCTATCTGATCGGCGGCGGCAACTCGGCCGGGCAGGCCGCGCTGTACTTTTCGAATCACGCGCGGGAAGTCACGCTCGTTCTGCGCGGCGATGCGCTCGAGAAGAGCATGTCGCGCTATCTGGTCGAACAGATTGCCGCGAAGTCGAACGTGTCCGTCAGGTTGCACGCCGAAGTGGTCGGCGCATACGGCGATACGCATCTGACCGCGATCGACATACGCGACGGCGCGAGCGCAACGGTCGGCCGGCACGATTGCGGCGGCCTCTTCGTCTTCATCGGCGCCGATGCGGAAACCGGCTGGCTGCCGGCGGACATCGCACTCGACCAGCGCGGCTACGTGCTGACCGGCGACGACGTCGTCAAGGCCGGGCGCTGGCCGCTGAGCCGCGACCCTTACCTGCTCGAATCCAGCGTGCCCGGCATCTTCGCATGCGGGGACGTGAGGCTGAGTCCGATCAAACGCGTGGCTTCCGCGGTCGGCGAAGGGAGTATGGCGATCGCGTTCGTGCACCGTTATCTGCAGCAGGCCGGATGATCGCGCGGTCGCCCGAGATGAATGCCTGCGCCCTCCCCGTGAAGGCGATGGCTCCGGCTTGAAACGTTTGCGCGGCTGCGACGCTAAGCGGCCGCCAGCATGCGATCCCCGGTGCCCGGCGCTGCGGCGTCCCGCATGCGGTCGAGGTGCCGGCTGACCTTGATGACCTCATGGAGCGGCGCGTCTTGAAGCTGTTCGCCATGCAGGTCGAGGACTTCGCAAAGCAGTTCGTAGGTCAGCGGGTCGACGCGCCAGGAGCCGGTGCGGGCCGCCTCCGCGTTGCACTCGATCAGGCGCGACTGCACTTCGGCCATGCCCTCGGCCTGCGCCTCGCCCCACCCCGCGTTCACGAGGAGGCAAGTGGCGACGATCACGCCCGCCATCGTGCCGATCATCGCTGCGTTGCCGCGTCCCGATTTGAGCTCGTCGAGCTGCCAGTAATAGCTGATCAGGAGACGCCGCGATTCGTCGCGAGGCATCGGCAGCAAACGGCTCGCGCCGTCGATGAGCCGGATGGTCTGGCGCGGTTTCGCCGTTCGCTTGGAAGTTCGCGTTGACATTCTGAGAGGAAGACCTAGCGCCGCTAAGGCAACGCTTGCATTAACGGCACGGCGCGCGCCAACTTGATTATTTTCTGACGATATATGACAAAAGCCGATCGGGCGTCCTAGATGAACGCCCGATCGGCTCGTCGGCGGCGGAGAAGGCGCCGCTTTACAGGTCACTCGAAGATCACTAGACCGTCTGCGTCTGCTTGGTCACCGCACCCGTCTTCGGATCGTACTGATAGCCCTGCTGCTCGAGCTGGGCGCCGATCGATTCGACGATCAACTGCTGCTGATTCTCGCGGCGCGCCAGCTCGTGCTCCGGCTGCAGCCGGCTCAATTCCTCGGCGAGCTTGCGGCTCAGGGAGGCTTCACCTACCCCGCGCGCATTGATGACGATCATTTTTTCGTTTGCCTGAACCAATTGCTGCTTGAGCCCATTGGCGTAATCCGACCACTTCTTCATATTCTCGCGGGCTTCGGCAAGCGCGGCGGCGTGGGCCTCGGCGTCGCGCGAGATCTGGAGCTTGAGCGCCTCGATCTCCTCGGCACCCGCGCCGCCCTCCGGTGCGGCGGCGCTCGGCGCTTCGGCAGACACGCCCGGCGCGCTCGCACGCGCGGCGAGTTCGCTCGCATGTTGCTGCAGCACTTCGGCCCGCTCTTCGGCCGCCGACAACGTCGCCGTCAATCGCGCGATTTCGGACGCGTCGCCGCTGCGCTCCTCAGTCAGCTTGGCGAGCTTCACTTGCGTCTCATACAGTTCGTGCGAGGTGGAATCCAGTTCGTCGCGCGCACGGGCCGCCTCTTGCGTCTGCATCGCGTGCGCCTGCTGCTCGGCTTCCAGCAACGCGCGAATCGCCGTCAGCTCGCTTTCGAGCTGGGCGATCTGCTCAGGATTCGCGGCATCGGGGGTCGTTTGCGCAAGCTCGGCGGCATCCGCCGTCTCGCTGCCGGCGCTTGCAGCCTCGGTCTCCCGCTGCGAATGCGCTTCACGCTCCGCCTCGAGTTCGGCGCTCAGGCGTTCCACCTCGGCCTCGAGCGCCGCGATGCGCGCCTCGAGCTCGTGCACGCGCAGTTCGGCAGCATCGGCGCGCTGCATGGCCTGTGCGACGTCCTCCGCCAAGCGGCCGGCTTCGTCGGTTTTCGCGTGATAGGCATCGGTCATCTCGACGAGCTGCCGGCGCCCCGACTCGAGTTCCTCGACCGTGTTTTGCAGTTCCGCGAGCGCGTCGTCGCGCTCGTTGCTCGCATCCTCGACGCGCTGCGTCAGCGCGTTGAGGCGCCGCGACACCGCGCGCTCGGCCTCGTCCTGCGCCGACGTCCACAGCCGGTCGAGCGCGTCGCGCATCGTGTCGGTGACGACTTCCGGCAGCGCCGGGCGCTCCGCCACCTGGGGCGCGCGCAAAGCACGCGTTTCGCGCCACTTGCGCAGCGCCGCGGCTACAGCGACCACCGAACCGGTATGCACTTCGGACCAGATCGCCAGCGGAGAAACTTTCTGGCCTTCATCGGCCATCCGATTGGCAATCTCGGCGATCATTTCTTCCGTGATGGTGACGCTGCTTGACATGTCTCTACCTCGACAAAGCGGGAGTTGGGGGTGAATTCGATCGAGTGGTTTGGCATTGCCGGCGCTCGCCGCCGGCATCGTGCAGTTGCAGATTGTCCGGTACGTGCCCTCGCTTCGATCGCCGGAATAGCCTGATTTAACGGCAGTAATTCAAGAAATTGAGCGTCATGGGCGTGTCGCGCCGGGGTGAGTGCGGGGTGAACGGAGCACCGCCTGTTGTCATCGATTTTCTTCGCAGCTATCCTGCCGCGAACAGGAAAGCCCGGCCTTCCCCGCTTGCCGGCGGATCTCGCCGGTTTCCCGTCCCCTGCGTTTGCTTACGAGACTCCATGGAATTCCCCGTCGACGGCGCCGCCGCCAACGCCCGGGCGTCCGAATCGCGATCCGGCACCCAGCCCCTGCGGCCGGCCCGGCCGCCCCAGCCGCCAAGAACCCTCTGATGAATCGTCGAGACGCCTTGCTGCGCCTGGCATTCGCCGGCTTGTCGGCCGTCGCGCGGCCTGCACGGGCGATCGAGCGTCCGGCGCGCGTCGTCTTCCTGAATCCGGGCGAAGCGGTCGAGCGCGGCACCGGGCAGCATTGGCAGCTGGTTTCGCGCTTCATGACCGAGGCGGCGCTGACGTTCGGCATGCAGCTCGAAGTGCTGTACGCGGAGCGCGACCACCTGCTCATGCTGCGTCAGGCCCAGCAAGTGGCGCAGCGCCGCGATCCCCCCGACTACGTCGTGATCGTCAACGAAAAAATGGCGGCCGGACGCATGCTGCCGATCCTCGCCGCCTCGCCCGCACGCGTGCTCCTGATCCACAACGACCTGACGAGCGCGCAGCGCACCGAAATCGGCAACGAACGCGAACGGATCGCGAACTGGATCGGCACGGTGACCGCGAACGCCGAGCGCGGCGGCTACCGGCTCATGCAGTACCTGTGCATGGCGCACGGCGCCGGCGAGGTGCGCGTGATCGGCATTACGGGCGATCCGAACACGCCGGCGTCGCTCGAACGCGCCGAGGGCGTCGAGGCGTGGCTCGCGCACTCGGAGCGAGGCCGCACGGTCCAGCTCGTCAACAGCGACTGGAGCTACGCCGACGCGTTCCAGAAAGCCCGCGTGCTGCTCGCGCGCTATCCCGCCGCAAACATCGTGTGGGCCGCCAACGATTCGATGACGCTCGGCGCGCTGCAGGCCGTGATGGAGCGCGGCGCGCAGGTGGTCGTGGGCGGCATGGGGGCGATGCAGGAAGCGGTGGCGAGCGTGCGCGACGGCGGCCTCACGGCGATGATCGCGGGCGACTACTTCATCGGCGCCATTGCGATGGTGCTGCTCTACGACTACCACCACGGCGCCGACTTCGCCGCGGCGGGCGGCGTGCGGCAGACGCTCGACTTCCTGAGCGTGATCGATCGCGGCAACGCGGCGCAATACGACGAAACCGTGTTCGTGCGCAGACAGCGCCCCGACTTCGCCCAGTTCTCGCGCTACCGGCACACGCAGGCGTCGCGCTACGACTTCGATCTCCAGCGCCTGCTGAACACAGGCATAAAGGTGTCCTGATGCGCTTGCCCTTCCAGTCGATGCTTTGGCCGCCGGGCCTGCACACCAAGCTGATGCTGTCGCTGCTCGTGCTGATCACGGTCGTCGCGGGCACGTCCACGTACCGTTTGATGAACCACGAGCGCGAGCGGCGCATGAACGTGCTCGAAGAGCGCGCGACGCGCATTGCGGACTTGTTGAGCCGCTCGCTCGCGCAGCCGTTATGGAACGTCGACCGCGCCGCGATCGACGAACAGCTCGCCGCGCTCGCGCCGAACCCCGAAGTCGTGCAGTTCACGGTGACGGCGGCCAACTACGGTGTCGTGTCGTCGATCAAGAAGCGCGCGGACGTGGCGCCCGAGGAAGGCGTCGTGCGCGTGCGGCCGATCGAATACGATCCGCCCGGCGACGCGCCGCGCGAAAAGATCGGCGAGGTCCGCATCGTGCTGACGCGCGCCGTCGCCTTGCGCGACATCGACCACGCACGCCGCACGGTGCTTGAAACGTTGGCGCTCGCGCTCATCGTGCTGTACGGCGCGACGTTCTTGCTCGTGCGGCACGTCGTGCGCAAGCCGATCGCGCGTCTCGAGGAAATGGTCGACCGGATCGCGGGCGGCGATCTCGATGCGCGCTGCACGGTCGAATCCGGCGACGAGCTCGGCCGGCTCGCCGCGCGCGTGAACGTGATGGCGGAGCGGCTGCTGTTGCGCGCGGCGCACCAGGAGGCGATTCGCGAAGAGGAGCGCAAGCACATCGCGATGGCGATTCACGACGAGCTCGGCCAATTGCTGACCGCCGTGAAAATGGACGTGTCGCTCATGAAGCTCACGCTCGGGCCCGACGCGCCCGGCCGGGAGAAAGCCGACGAGATCGGCGAGCTCGTCGAGCGCACGATCCAGATCGTGCGCAACGTCGCGAGCCACCTGCGGCCGGCGGCGCTGAACTATGGCCTCGCGTCGGCGCTCGAATGGCTCGCCGACGATTTCAACCGCCACAGCCCGATCGAATGCCGCTTTCAAATGCTGGGCGCCGAACCGGTGCTGTCGGAAACACGCGCAACAGCGATCTTCCGCATCGTGCAGGAAGCGCTGACGAACGTCGCGCGCCATGCGGGCGCCTCGCATGTGGATGTCACGCTGAACAATCTCGATACCGATCTCGAACTGATCGTGCGCGACGACGGGCGCGGCTTCGATGTCCGCGCGGCGCGCCAAGGCTATTCGTACGGACTGCTCGGCATGACCGAGCGCGCCCGCATGGCCGACGCCGAGCTGCGCATCGAAAGCACGCAGAACGCCGGCTCCGTGATTCGCGTGCTGATTCGCAACGACGAGCCGGTTCTGCCGTGACCGCGTGCGGCTTCCAGCGCAGCCCATCAGGTTTTCCTGACACGCGATTCAGGCCGTGCACGACGCATTTTCCGTGCAGCCTGACATTTCTGCGCGCGCCGTGCCTCTACGATGGAGTCGCAGGTGTAGTCGGTAAGCAGGTGTAGCGAAAGGTAAGCAACGGCAGTCCAGCAGTACGTGATTGGCAACACAATCTCAAACTTCGAGCCCGGTTTCTCGCGATACCGGGCTTTTTTTCGCCTCGGCTCAGGAACGCGCTCCCACGCCTGTCACTGAGCGGTCACACTGAGCGGCCATCCAGCGTTCCCCCGCCATTCATGAATCTCGCTCATAGGCGCTTGCGCCTTTGACCGCCTAGTCGCGCAACCCCGTGCTGGTTACATTGCTCGGCCTAAGAACGATTCGTTCGACTTTGGAGCTCAACACCATGGATTACCGGTATCTGGGACGCAGCGCCCTCAAAGTGTCGCCGTTGTGCCTCGGCGCGATGATGTTCGGCGGCGAGACCGACGAAGCCAGCTCGCGCCGGATCGTCGACAAGGCGTTCGATCAAGGCGTCAATTTCATCGACACGGCGGACGTCTATCACGCGGGCCGGTCGGAAGAGATCGTCGGCCGCGCGATCGCGGCGCATCGCGACAGCTGGGTCGTCGCGACCAAGTTCGGCCATCCGCTGACGCCGTCGGCGCAGCGCCCCAATGCACAGGGCCAGTCGCGCAAATGGATCTTCCAGTCCGTCGAAGCGAGCCTCAAGCGCCTCGGCACCGACTACATCGACATCCTCTATTTTCATCGCGCGCTCACGGATGCCCCGCTCGAAGAAGGCGTGCGCGCGATCGGCGATTTGATCCGCCAAGGCAAGGTGCGCTATTTCGGCGTGTCGAATTTCCGCGGCTGGCGTATCGCCGAGATCGTGCGGCTTGCCGATCAGCTCGGCATCGATCGCCCGATCGCGAGCGAGCCGCTTTACAACCTGGTCGACCGCACGGCCGAAGTCGAGCAGTTGCCGGCAGCGGCCCATTACGGCCTGGGCGTCGTGCCGTACAGCCCGCTTGCGCGCGGCGTGCTCACCGGCAAGTACGCGGCCGACACCGCGCCGCCCGCCGATTCGCGCGCCGGCCGCGGCGACCGTCGCATTCACCAAACCGAATGGCGGCCCGAGTCGCTCGCCATCGCGCAACAGGTGGCCGCGCACGCGGCGGCGCGCGGCACGACGTCGATCGCGTTCGCGCTCGCCTGGGTGCTCAAGAACCGCCTCGTCAGCTCGACGATCGCGGGACCGCGCACCGAAGCGCACTGGGACAGCTACATCGACGCGCTCTCGCTCGAGCTCGGCGCGGAAGACGAAAAATTCGTCGACAGTCTGGTCCCGCCGGGACATGCGTCGACACCGGGCTACACCGACCCCGCCTATCCGGTCGAAGGACGTAAGACCGCTTGATTGCTTGCGGCATCCGATTCCCACTTATTGGAGCTCTCATGACTACCACCGCCTATGCCTACGCCGCTTCCGACGAACGCTCGAAGCTCGCGCCATTCGAATTCCAGCGCCGCGATCTGCGCGGCCACGATGTGCAGATGGACATCCTGTTCTGCGGCGTCTGCCACTCGGATCTTCACACCGCCCGCAACGAGTGGAAGAACACGGTGTATCCGGTCGTTCCCGGTCACGAGATCGTCGGGCGCGTGACGGCCGTCGGTCCGCAAGTCACGCAATACAAGGTCGGCGATCTCGTCGGCGTCGGCTGTCTCGTCGATTCGTGCCGCACGTGCCCGAGCTGCGAGGAAGGTCTCGAGCAGTACTGCGAGAACGGCTTTGTCGGCACCTATAACGGACCGGACCGTCAGACAGGCGAGAACACTTACGGCGGCTACTCGACGAACATCGTCGTCGACGAAGCCTTCGTCCTGCGCGTGCCCGAGAATCTCGACCCCGCGGGCGTCGCGCCGCTCCTGTGCGCGGGCATCACGACGTATTCGCCGCTGCGCACCTGGGGTGCGGGACCCGGCAAGAAAGTGGGCGTCGTCGGTCTCGGCGGCCTCGGCCATATGGGCGTCAAGCTCGCGCACGCGATGGGCGCGCACGTCGTGCTGTTCACCACGTCGGCATCGAAAATCGAAGACGGCAAGCGTCTCGGCGCGGACGAAGTCGTCGTGTCACGGAACCCGTCGGACATGGCGGCCCACGCGAACAGCTTCGACCTCATCGTCAACACGGTGGCCGCGCAGCACGACCTCAATCCGTTCATCAGCCTGCTCAAGCGCGACGGCACGCTCGTGCTCGTCGGCGCACCCGAGCACGATCACCCGTCGCCACAGGTCTTCAATCTGATCTTCAAGCGGCGGCGCCTCGCGGGCTCGCTGATCGGCGGCATCGCCGAGACGCAAGAGATGCTCGACTTCTGCGCCGAGCACGGCATCACGTCGGACATCGAAATCATTCCGATGCAAAAGATCAACGACGCGTATGAGCGGATGCTCAAGAGCGACGTGCGGTATCGCTTCGTCATCGATATCGATTCGATGCGCAAGTAATCGGGTCGCGCGGGCGTGCCGGTCAGTTGCTCGACCGGCACGCGGCGGTAGTAGACCGGCAAGCCGATATCGATCGAACCGAGCGTGAAGATCCCAGGCTGACTCTAGTTTCTTGCGAGGACGCAGCGTAGCATCGCCAAAGCCGGACATAAACCATATGTCCGGTTTCTTTTTTGTCATTTGTGTTTTTGCCGCCAGGCTTCCAAACTGGAGCCGCCCCCTCCTCTGCAGTACCATCACGGCTTTTCGTATCGGCCCGCCCTAGGGCAAACAGGAGAAACAGCTCATGGCAGACGCGCGAGGATATTCGTTCACGGAATCGGCAAGACGCTACTTCGGGTTCGACGAAGCGGGCACGAACCTGCGCACGGAAGTGCTGGCCGGCGTGACCACGTTTCTGACGATGGCCTACATCATCTTCGTCAACCCGTCGATCCTCGGCGACGCCGGCATGCCGAAAGACTCCGTGTTCGTCGCGACCTGCCTCGTGGCGGCGCTCGCCTCGCTGATCATGGGCCTCTACGCCAACTACCCGATCGCCTGCGCGCCGGGCATGGGGCTCAACGCGTACTTCGCTTATACCGTCGTCAAGGGCATGGGGTTCACCTGGCAGGCAGCGCTTGGCGCCGTGTTCATCTCCGGGTGCCTGTTCCTGCTCGTCACGCTGTTCCGCGTGCGGGAGATGATCGTCAACGGCATACCGCATTCGATTCGCGTCGCGATCACCGGCGGCATCGGGCTCTTTCTCGCGATCATTTCGCTCAAGTCGGCCGACATCGTCGTCGCCAGTCCGGCTACGTTCGTCACGCTCGGCGATCTGCACAAACCGCCGGTCGTGCTCGCGACCATCGGCTTCTTCCTCATCGTCGCGCTCGACGTCCTGCGCGTTCGCGGCGCGATACTGATCGGCATCCTGGCCGTGACGGTCCTGTCGTTCTTCTTCGGCGGCAACGCGTTTCATGGCGTCATTTCGGCGCCGCCGTCGATCGATGCCACGCTCTTTCATCTCGACATTCGCGCGGCGCTGTCGACCGGCATCATCAATGTCGTGCTCGTGTTCTTCCTCGTCGAGCTGTTCGACGCCACCGGCACGCTGATGGGCGTCGCCAATCGCGCGGGGCTGCTCGTCGAAGGCAAGATGCATCGGCTGAACAAGGCGCTGCTTGCCGACAGCACGGCGATCGTCGCGGGTTCGGTGCTCGGCACGTCGTCGACGACGGCGTATATCGAAAGCGCGTCCGGCGTGCAGTCGGGCGGGCGCACGGGCGTGACGGCGATCACGGTCGCGGTCCTGTTCCTCGCGTGCCTGCTCATCGCGCCGCTCGCGGGGGTCGTGCCGCCCTACGCGACCGCGCCCGCGCTGCTCTATGTGTCGTGTCTGATGTTGCGCGAGTTCGCGCAATTGCCGTGGGACGATGCGACCGAAGTCGTGCCGGCCGCGTTGACCGCGCTATTGATGCCGTTCACCTATTCGATCGCGAACGGCGTGGCCTTCGGGTTCATCACTTATGCAGGTCTCAAGCTGTTCACGGGCCGCGCGCGCGAAGTCAAGCCGGTCGTGTGGATCATCGCCGCGATCTTCCTGTTCCGCTATTTCTATCTCGGGTCCGAGTGACACGCAAAGGCAGCACGCAATAATCCGCGCCACCCGCTCCTCGGGTGGCGTTTTACTTTGCAGACTCGGTAACGCGCCGGCGAATTAGGAAAGACCCGCGGAAAAACCTGCCCGCGCACTACGCTACGCGCGCCAGTTCGCCTCGTAGAACCTCACATAGCCGCTGCGCAAAACCAGGCATTGGGCCCGGGTTTCCGAAAGCAGGCGGCGAGCCGCCGCCTCGATGCGCTCACGGTGCGTATCGAACGCGCCGATCATGTCTTCGAAGCGATAGGAGGCTGCGCCGAAGTGATCTTCCATGGCTTCAGCGGTGATGCTGCACTGCACACGTTCCCCATCGACCAACGCCGGGAACGCTAAAGTCAGCTCGCGCCCCGAGTACTCAGGGGCTTCGTTCGGGAAATTGATCTGCATGGGAATCGCCTTTGCCGTGACGGATGAAAACAGGTGTGCCGCGCACCGCTTCAATTGGCCTCCATTGTTATCGGCGCGCGTTCAAATTGGCGAAACATGGCTGTCACACCAATTTCATTCACTTTAGACGGTTTCGCGAGAGGAGCAAGTTTTCCCGCAACGTCAGGCCGATCTCGTCAATCAACCGACGAAACCTCGGCAATCCGGTACCTAACATCTCTCAGGGTGCGTGCTGATTCTCCGGGTGCTCGGATTCGTCTTTCATATCTTTTGGCCAGACGTTGAGCAGTAGCGCGCATCCGAAGACGCCGACACCGATCGCGATGCTGCCGTACAGCAGCGAATTCCCCTGATCGAACAGCATGCCGTGGATGGCCACGGCGATCCCGGCAATCGCGACGAACGCCGCGATGACGGCCAATACGATTCTGAATTCCGTCCGTACCATGGCGGCCTCCCTTGTCGGCCGGAGTTAGCGCTTTAGCGTGTCGGCCGGAGTTAGTGCTTCAGCACTTACTCCGGCCCCATGCAGAGCCTTACTCCGGCCCCATGCAGAGCTGCAGGCCCGAAGAAACGCGGCGCATGCGCGTTTCCCGCTTTCATGATTGCACCTTTCGCGCGGAACGCAAGACGGGCTGTCCCGAGCCGCGGGGGCCGCGCGGATGGGTTCGGCTTTCGCGCCGCATCTTGTATGATTTCCTGCAAACGCCACGACAAAAATCGGAGACAGATGTGACCCAATCTCGCGCCATGACGCCGGCGGGAAGCCATGTCGACGTGATCGGGCAAGCCCATGCCCGCTCGCTTCAAGTCGGCCTGCGCGCCTCGGAAACGCCCGATTTTCATCCGCTGCAAAGCGCGGTGCTGCGCGGACTGATCGAATGCAATCAGTCCCTTTACACGCACGCGCTGCCGGTGATGGAAACGCTGCACGCGCAGATCGTCGATACGCAAAGCATGGTGCTGCTCACCGACCAGCACGGCGTCATCCTGCACAGCCTCGGCGACAGCGACTTCATCGAGAAAGCGAACCGCGTCGCGCTCTGCGCCGGCGTGTCGTGGGCGGAATCGGACCGGGGCACGAACGCGATCGGCACGGCCCTCGTCGACGGCATTCCGACCGTCGTCCATGCCGACGAACATTTCCTGCGCGCCAACCGCATCCTCACGTGCTCGTGCGCGCCGATCGCCGATCCGTTCGGCCGCACGATCGGGGCGCTCGACGTGAGCGGCGACGCGCGCGGCTTTCACAAGCACACGCTCGCGCTCGTGAGGATGTCCGCGCAGATGATCGAGAACCATCTGTTCGCGAACCAATTCGACGACGCCGTGCGCATCCGCTTTCATGCACGCGCCGAATTCGTCGGCACCTTGTTCGAAGGGCTCGCGGCGTTCGCGCCGGACGGCATGCTGCTGTCCGCGAACCGCAGCGCGCTCTTTCAGCTTGGCGGACTGCTTGCTTCGCTGCAGCGGCAGCCGTTCGCCGCGCTCTTCGGCATCCCGTTTGCTGCGCTGCTGCAGCACGTCGCGCATGCGCCGAGCGAATGCGTGACGCTGACGCTGCCGAGCGGCGTCAAGGTCGTCGCGCGCGGCGAGTTTGCCGGCGCGCGGCCGGGGACGGTTCTGGCCGCACCCGCCAGAAGCGCCGCTTCGTTAGCGTCGACGCCGGCTGTGCGCGATGCTGACACGATCACCCTGGCGTCGCTCGACACCGGCGACGCGCAGATGTCGGCCGTGCTGCGCCGTGTCGAGAAAGTGCGCGGACGCGACATCCCGATCCTCGTCCTTGGCAAGACCGGCACCGGCAAGGAGTGGCTCGCGCGCGCCATCCACGAAGATTCGCCGCGGCGCGCGGCACCCTTCGTCGCCGTCAATTGCGCGTCGCTGCCCGATACGCTCATCGAAGCCGAACTCTTCGGCTATGAAGACGGCGCGTTCACGGGCGCGAAGAAGCGCGGAGCCGCGGGCAAGATCGTGCAAGCCGACGGCGGCACGCTCTTTCTCGACGAAATCGGCGACATGCCGCTCGCTCAACAAGTGCGCCTGATGCGCGTGCTTCAAGAGCGCGTGGTGGTGCCGCTCGGCGGCACGCGCGCGATTCCCGTGGACCTGCGCGTGATCTGCGCGACGCACCGCAACCTGCGCGCGATGATCGCGGCCGGCACTTTCCGCGAGGACCTGTATTACCGGATCAACAGCCTCGTCGTTACGCTGCCCGCGCTTTACGAGCGCACCGATTTGGCGGCACTTGTCGAGCGTATCCTCGATCGGCAGCGTCGTATGGACAAGATGGAGGCGACGCCGCTCCACATATCCGCTGCCGTGTTCGAGCGCTTCGAGCGTTGCCGCTGGCCGGGCAATCTGCGCCAACTGGCGAACGTGCTGCGCACGGCGGGGATCATGGCCGAGGGCGAAGCGCAGATCGAACTCGAGCATTTGCCCGACGATTTCCTTCACGATTGCGCGGCGCACGAATGCGGGGCGACCCAAGGCGCGGCGCACGAAGGCGCAGCGCGCGATGACGTCATGCGCGAACGCGATTCCTTGGAAGCAGACGGCGCGAACAAGCTCAGTACCGCGGCGCACGGCGAGGATCAGAACGCAGCGGCGAACCTCAATGCCAAGCCGCCGCGCATGCAGGACTGGCAAGCGACGCTGATCGACACCACGCTCGCGCGCCACGGCGGCAACGTATCGGCAGCGGCGCGCGAACTCGGGCTCGCGCGCAACACCGTGTACCGGCATTTGCGCCGCCGCGAAAGCCGCTGACCAATGCGCGTGCGCCGCTTCGGGTATGCTTGCGTCCGACACTCCGAGGCAATCTGCACATGGCATCGAAACGCGAACTCAAGCGCTACAAGACGAACCTCGCCGACGAACTCGATAGCGCCGCGCTTTACGAAACGCTCGCTCGCGTCGAAGCGGACAAAAAGCGCGCCGCCGTGTTCAGCGAACTCGCCGCATCCGAACGCGGCCACGCGCAAGTCTGGATCGACAAATTGCACGCGAACGGCGTACACACACGCATGCCCCGCAAAAGCCTGAAGACGCATTTGATGCGCGGCCTCATCCATGCGTTCGGCCCGTCGTTCGTGCTGCCGACGATCGCCGCCGCCGAATACGCCGACCGCAACAAGTACGCGCATCAACCCGACGCGGCCCACCTTTCCGCCGACGAACAGCATCACGCCGCGATCGTGCAAGAGGTCGCCAACGGAGACAAAGCAAGCGTGTCCAAGGGCGCGCAAATCGCGAGCGCCGAGGCGTGGCACAAGGGCGTCACGTCGGGCAACGATTTGCGCGCCGCGGTGCTCGGCGCGAACGACGGGCTCGTCTCGAACTTCTGTCTGATCATGGGCGTGGCGGGCGCCGGCGCGGCCAACAAGACGATCCTCCTGACCGGGCTCGCGGGCCTGATCGCGGGCGCGTGCTCGATGGCCCTCGGCGAGTGGCTTTCGGTGACGAACGCACGCGAGTTGGCGCGCACGCAGATCGCCAAGGAAGCCGACGAGATCGAGCACACACCCGACGCCGAGCGTCACGAACTGGCGCTGATCTATCAGGCGAAGGGCATCGAAGCGGCCGAAGCACGCCGCGTCGCGAGCCAGATCATGCGCGACAAGGACAAGGCCCTCGATACGCTCACACGCGAGGAGCTCGGCCTCGACCCGGCGGAGCTTGGCGGCAACCCGTGGTCGGCGGCGGCGATTTCATTCGGACTTTTCTCGCTCGGCGCGATATTTCCTGCTGCGCCGTTTCTCTGGGCGCACGGTCTCGCGGCCATCCTTCAGTGCGTCGCGCTCGCCGCGTTCGGGCTTGCCGCCGTCGGCCTCTTCACGTCGCTGTTCAACGGACGCGGAGCGGCGTTCTCCGCGCTGCGGCAAATCCTGATCGGACTGCTTGCCGCCGGCTTCACGTTCGGCGTCGGCAAGTTGCTGGGCGTGTCCATCTCCTAGTTCTTGTCTCGCCGCGCGTATGTCGTCTGCCGATCGTCCTTGCGTTGTCCGCGTCGAACCCCTCGGGCGCTCGTTCGAAGCGCCCGATTCGCTGTCGCTCGTCGAGGCCGCCGGCTTCGCGAACGTGCATCTGCCGAGATCGTGCCGCAACGGCACCTGCCGCACCTGCCTGTGCCGGCTCGTCAGCGGCACCGTCTCCTACCGGATCGAATGGCCTGGCTTGAGCCGCGAGGAAAAGGCCGAAGGCTTGATCTTGCCGTGCGTGGCCATCGCCCAATCGGACCTCGTGATCGAAGTCCCCGACGCGTCGGAGATTTGACGCGGCCCCATGCGTCCCCCTCGTTGCCCCGCCACCTGCGAAGGTCAGACATCGCATGCTAGGATTCGGCGCTATTCAACGGAGTCAGAAACCATGTTTGCGAAAGCCGCTGCCGCTTTCATTTTCGTTACATTAGCTGGGAGCGCCTTTGCTGGCCTTTATTCGAAACCTGTCGTGATGACAGGCGAAAACCAAATGGGCGACACCGCCGAGCTGCGTTTCGATGCGGCCCCCTCACATAACGGAACGCTCGTCATCCTCGGCGATCGGACCAAAACCCCGAAGAAATCGGTTCCGTTTATCTACGACGTGCCGGATAAACAACCTGCGGGCACGGGTCCAACCGTCAATATCACTTTTGGTGATAAAAAGACGTTAAGCATTTCATGCGATCCGTTTGCCGATAACTGTAAATCGACGGGCTACGTCACCGAAGGGGGTTCCACGTTCTCCATACTATGGAAAATCGCGCGCCATTGAAAATGCGTTTTCTCCAGATAATTGCCGGTACTTCCCACCGGCTGCTGATCGGACTAGCATGTTCAAATCAGTTGAGTGGGGGACAGCCATGGCTACGTATGCTATCGACGGCGTACGCATCAGTTCTTCTACGGACCGCGTAACGCATGTGCGCTGGGCGCCAATCGACCCCAGAACTCACGATTGGCTTTCGCCCCCGCAAATCGCCGAAGTGTCGGATGTCGCAAACGGCATCCGTTCGGGAAACATCGTTTATTCCCTCTTTACACTCGGGGGCATGCGATTCCTCGGGCCGAAAATCAAAGCCGTCCCGCACCCCAATGGAATTGACGGCATCGACACCGAAGTCCCCGACGGCAGTGTCGAAAAATCCATGGACGATCTGCCGCGTATTTAACGGACGCATTTGACGCACGCATTGAACGAATGCGCGCCCGATCGCGACAAGCCCCGTTAAGCCCAGTTAATCCGGTACCGATTTTTGTTCAGTTGGCGCGCCATTTATGGCGTGCGATAACGCTTGCCATCGCCCAATTAACGGAGCAATCCGATGGCAACGCTGGAAGCATTTCGCGCCGTACTCGACGACGCCCACACGCCGGAAATCATTCGCAACCACATCATCGATTCGCTGCAATATTCCCTGCGCAATTACGGACATATTTTCACGGCCAAGGAAATCGCCTGGCTGGCCGATTGGGACGACGCGCGCATTCCGCTCGCCGCCTCGCGCGAATTGCAAAAGCGTGAGGCCGAAGTCGCGGGCTAAGCCCGCCCGCGCCTCGCTCATCGCATGGTTCAGCGCGCCCGCTCCGGCTTGAGAAGCGCGAGCGCCGAGCGCAGCGGCGCGACATCGCCGCCGAGCATCTCGCTCACCTCGATCGAGGCCTCCAGCATCGGGCGGCGCATCCGCATCATCAGCGCTTCGTCGACGCGCGAGCGCGGACCGGCGAGCGTCAATGCGCCGGCCAGCGGCTGCTCGGCCGAAAAGACCGGTGTCGAAATGCCGGCCGTCTCGGCATCGCGCTCGCCCGTCGACGCGTAGTAGCCATCGCGGCGAATGCGCTCGTGCAACGCGCCGCGCGTGCCGCCGAACGCGCTCAGCACGCGGCCGCCCGAGCCCTTGTCGAGCGGCAGCACGTCGCCTTCACGCACGTGGTCGCGTATCGCATGCGTCGAATCCACGCGATGCAAGCACACGCGCAGGTTCTTCTGCCGCACGTAGAACGACACGCTTTCGCCGCTCTCGTCGCGCAGACGGCGCATGACCGGCAGGATGATGTCGGCGAGCTGCAATCCGCGCTGGTAGATCGCGCTCAGTTGCAGCGTCGCGGGGCCGATCTGGTAGCGGCCGTCGTCGAGGCGCACCAGGAGCCGATGGTGGATCAGCGACGCGACGAGCCGCAGGATCGTGCTTTTGTAGAGGCCCGTGCGCGCGGCCAGCTCGGCGAGCGACAAGCCGCGGTCGTCGGGACGAAAAGCAAACAGAATCGAGAACGCGCGGTCGAGCGCGGCCACGCCGTCGGGCGAAGAGACCGGCGGCGCCGGTGCATCGGGGGTAGGACGTTTTGCGGCAACCATGAGCGGTGGTTTGGCGGTGAGTGTGGATAGAATCGCTGCCGCTTTGACTATCGGTTGTATCACGTCAAAGCGGCGGCGTTATGCCTAACAGAACGCCATTTTATGCGATGTCCCACGCCCCCGCGCACCCCGCCCGGCTCTCGTGCACGCCTCAGCGGCCCGAACGCATTGGCCGTGCCGCTCCGCGCACATGCCAAGCGGCACGCAACACGTTGCCGCCGGACGAATCGGTCATGAACAACGTGCTGTTGTCCGCGCCGCCAAACGTCACGTTCGTGATCGTGCGGCCACCGCACGACTCGATTTTCGCGATCCCTTCGCCATGCGGATTCAGCACGAACACGCACCCAAGCGACGCGTGCGCGACGAACAGATTGCCGTCGCGGTCCATCGTCATGCCGTCCGGTCCGCTCACGCCGTAAAACTGCGCGAAGCGGCCCACCTTGCTCGTGCTGCCATCGGCGAGCAACGGCAGACGCCACACCGAGTTGTCGCGCGTCATCGCGACGAACAACACGTTTTCTTCCGCGTTCAACACGAGACCGTTCGGACTCGGCCCGTTCGCAAGCAGGCAATCGAGCCGGCCGTCGGTGCGCAGCCGATAGACGCGCCCGCTCGGATCGTGCAGCCCCGTCTGGCCTTGATCGGTGAAATAGATGTCGCCGTTCGCCGCGACGATCAGGTCGTTCGGCCCTTTGAAGCGCTCGCTGTTGCGCCGTGTGATGACAGGCGCGATCTCGCCGCTCGACGGATCGAGCGCGAGGATGCCGTTCTTGTAGTCGGCGATCAGAATGCGTCCGTCGGGATGCCACGCGAGGCCGTTGGGCTCGCCGTCGTATTCGGCAACGCGCTGCCACTCGAGCTCCGGCGTGATCCGGAAGATGCGGCCGTGCGGAATATCGACGACATACAGGTTGCCATCGGGATCGAAGCACGGCCCTTCGAGAAACGAATCGACGACCGCCCCGCCCTTGTTCCCTTTCGACCATTCCGACACTTCGCGCCTTCGCACGGAGTCCGGCATCGCGGTATGAATTTCGGTTGCCACGCTGCGCGGCACGGGATACCAGCTCATCGCGCGTCGTCCTCCAGATGCCGTGTTGCAGGACCCGTATAGCGATACGGCATTTGCCGCGGCATGGGCCCCTTGTTGCGCTCGCCGCGTCCGCTCTGCTCCCACGCATGCGACAAGATGCCGACCGCGCGCGACAAGCAGAAAATGCCGCGCGCCAGCTCCGGCGCAAAACCGAGCTCCGCGTAGATCACCGCGGTTGCGCCGTCGATATTCATCGGTACCGGTTTGCTGCGTCCCGACGCGAGCAGCGCTTCGATCGCGCGCGCGATGCGCGCGTATTCGCCCGTGACCGCCCCTTCCGCGGCCGCCTCGTCGACCATGCCGAGCAACGTGCCCGCACGCGGATCGACCGGATGAAATCGATGACCGAAGCCCGGCAAATACTTGCCATGCTCGGCCACGAACGCATCGACGCACAGCTTGGCCGCTTCGTCGAGCGGCACGCCTTCGGCCACACGATCGCGAATCTGCCGATACAGCTCGACCGACTGCTGCCCCGCGCCGCCGTGCACATCGTCGAGCGTGTTGAGCGCCGACGCCATCGCGCCGTTTAGCGGCAGCCCGCAGCTCACCGCCATGCGCGAGATGGCGATCGACGGCGCGTGTGGCCCGTGATCGACCGACGCCACGAGCGCCGCTTCGAGCAGGCGCGATTGCGTCTTGCCCGGCACTTCGCCGCGCAGCATCAGCCAGATCATGTCGGGAAAGCTCAAGCGCCCGATCAGCTCCTGGATCGGATACCCGCGCACATGGATCTTGCCGGGCTCGATATCGATGATGTCGGTGCGCCAGTAGTCGGCGCCGAGTTGCCGGTAGTCGACGCTATCGTAGGTGCTGCCGTTGGCGCTCATCAAATCACTCCTTCGTTGCGCAGGGCTTCGATCGCGGCGGCGTCGTAGCCGAGCTTGGCGAGCCATGCCTGTGTGTGCTGCGAAAGTTGCGGCGCGGGTGCGCGCGGCACCGGGTCCGCGTCGGACATGCGGAAGCCCGCACGCGTCACGTGCTGGCCGGCCTCGTCGAACGACGCGACGAAACCGCGCTCCGCGATTTGCGGATGCGCGAGAATGCCGGGCACGTCGAGCACGAGCCCGGCCGGCACCCCCGCTGCGGTGAACGCGCTCTCCCATTGCGTAGCCGGTGCACTCGCCAACGCGGCTTCGAGTGCTTGCGTCAGCGCCGCGCGATTCGCCTTGCGCGCGTTGCGCTCGTTGAAGCGCGGATCGTCGAGCCACTCGGGATGTCCGACGATCCGGCACAGCGACGCGAACTGCTTGTCTTCATTGGCCGCGATATTGATGAGCCCGTCGCCGGTACGGAACGTGCCCGACGGCGCCGCGGTGAAATTCTGGTTGCCCATCGGCGTGGGCTTCACGCCTGCGTTCAAGTAGTTCGATACGACCCAGCCCATCGTCGCGAGCGTGGCTTCGAGCATCGAGACGTCGATCATGCGGCCCGTGCCCGTCCGCACGGCATCGACGAGCGCCGACGCAACCGCGAACGCGGACGTGATGCCGCCGATCGTGTCGCTGATCGGAAAGCCCGTGCGCAGCGGGGCCGATTCGGCATCGCCCGTCACGCTCATCACGCCCGACATGCCTTGGATGATCTGATCGTAGGCGGGCCGGTTGGCGAGCGGCCCCTCTTTGCCGAAGCCGGAAATCGCGCAGTAGACGATGCGCGGATTGGCGTCGCGCAACACGTCGTAGCCGAGCCCGAGGCGGTCCATCACGCCGGGGCGGAAGTTCTCGATCAGCACGTCGGACTCGCGCACCATCTGCAGCAGAATCTCGCGGCCGCGCGGATCTTTCAGATTGAGCGTGACGGACTGCTTGCCTGCGTTGACCGCAACGAACGACGCCCCCATCTGCCGCGCCGACGCTTTCGGGTCCGCGCCGAGACGCCGCGCGAGATCGCCCTGCCCCGGCACCTCGATCTTGATGACTTCAGCCCCCATCAAAGCGAGCTGATAGCCGCAGAACGGCCCGGCCAATACGTTCGAGAGGTCCAGCACGCGTATGCCGTGCAAGGGCAAATCCATTTCCGACTCCTTGATGTTCGCTTCTCACCGGCAATCCGCCGATGCGTCTTCGCCTGCCAAATTCGTTCTACACAACAGAACGACGTTCCAATAATAGTCGATAAGCGGCGCTTCCGCATCGGGAAAACCACTACGTTTACTCGCCCCGGCGAGTCACCCTATCATTCTTTTTAACGAACCATCGTTCTATCTAACAGAACACATATCAGGAGACACTCCAATGAATGAGCCGGCCGGCTTCGGAGCCCTACGGTCCTCCGCGGCACACTCGATCCCGCCGCACGCCCCTCCCATCGAGGCCGTCGTCGAAGGCCGGCGCGCAAACGCGCTGAGCGCGGCAACCATCAACGCCCGTCTCGACCGGATACCCGCGAGCCGCCCCGTATGGGTCATGGTGCTGCTGCTCGCGCTCGGCGCATGGTTCGAGATCTACGACATGTTCCTCACCGCCTACGTGAGCCCGGGGCTCGTGAAGGCGGGCATCTTCACGCCAACCACCGCTTCGTTCTTCGACTTGACGGGCTTGGGCGCTTTCGTCGGCGCGCTGTTTCTCGGGCTCTTCATCGGCACGTTCGGCGTCGCGTTCGCCGCCGACACGCACGGCCGTCGCAAGGTCTTCGTGTTTGCGTTGCTCTGGTACACGATCGCCGCGGCCGTCATGGCGTTTCAGACGAACCCCTATGCGGTCGTGTTCTGGCGCGTGATGGCGGGGATCGGCGTGGGCGCCGAGCTCGTGACGATCGATTCGTACGTCTCCGAGCTCGTGCCCGCAAGCGTGCGCGGGCGCGCGTATGCGTTCATGCAGGCCGTCCAGTACACGTCGGTGCCATGTTTGGCGTTTCTCGCCTGGAAGCTCGTGCCGGTCGCGCCGCTTGGGCTCGACGGCTGGCGCTGGGTCGTCTTGGCCGGCTGCGTGGGCGCGGCGGTGGTCTGGTTCATCCGGCTCGGCCTGCCGGAAAGCCCGCGCTGGCTCGTGCAAAAAGGCCGACTCGCCGAAGCAGACGCGATCGTGACCAAGCTCGAGCACAAAGTGGAACGCTCGCTCGGCGCGGCACTGCCCGCGCCTCAGCCCGTCACGGGCGCCGCGCGTGCCGTCACAGGCGGCATCGGCGAAATCTGGAAGCCGCCGTACCGGTCGCGCACGATCATGCTCATGGTGTTCAACTTCTTCCAGTCGATCGGGTATTACGGCTTCGCGAGCTGGGTGCCGACGTTGCTCGTCGAAAAAGGCATCACCGTCACGCACAGCCTCATGTACTCGTTCATCATCGCGATCGCCAATCCGGTCGGCCCGTTGATCTCGATGCTGTTTGCCGATCGCATCGAGCGCAAATGGCTCGTGTCCGCTTCCGCCGCGTCGATTGCCGTGGTCGGTATTTTGTTTTCTCAGCAGCGCGAAACCACGATATTGATTTGTCTCGGCGTATTGCTCACGTTGCTCAGCAACTGCATGACGTTTTCGTACCGCACCTATCAGGCTGAACTGTTCCCCACGCGCGTGCGGGCGCGCGCAATCGGCTTGGTGTATTCGGTGAGCCGGGTGAGCGCGATGCTGTCCGGTTTCATGATTGCGTTCTTCATGCGCGATTTCGGCGTGCCCGGCGTATTCGTGCTGATCGCCGGCTCGATGGCGATCGTCGTCGCCACGATAGGCGGCTTTGGTCCGCGCACGAGCGGTCTGCAGCTCGAACAGCTTTCGCGCTAATCGCTCCCGATGCCGCCATACAGCGGCGCGTCGACCTAACCGATTCCGTCTCCGACCCCGACGCGGCTCGCTTTGCGAACCGCGTTTTTTTATTGGTATTTCTCGATATTAATGCCGGCCATTTCACCAGAAGAATGATCTGTCTGCCTTGCATTTAGTCAACGATCTGTTGCAAAAACACCCTATTATTTCGGACTGCACTCTCTCAGCCGCGTCAGCTGGGGTTTCTCAATAATATGAATCGATTGTTGCCGTATGCAGAATAGTGTTTCAACCGGCCTAAGAATGGTTATTCTTCCGGCGCGCGAATACATTTACAGGGCTTGCTTAAAGGAAGAAGCAAATGAAGACAAAACAGTCTCCGGCCCCGGACATGAGCCGCGTCCAAGTCGAAATTCTCGAACGCTCCGATACGACCCTGATCGTGCGATGGGTCGAACCCGGCCGATGCCACTACGGCGAGCAGCGGTGGCGCCGCCGCTCGGCCAATTCCTCAGGAACCTGCGTGCTGTCGCGGCGCGCGATCCATCGCGGCGACGCGGTATTCAGACCGGCGGAACGGCCCGCGCCATCGAATGCAAAAGCGATGATTTCAGTCGACGTTTTCGGCCAATCGGCTGACGAATAACGGCCAGGCATTGCGTTGAATCAATCGGCGCAATGCCCGCATTGCTGATTCATTGATTCGATTTACCGGCTAATCCGATCACTCGTCCACCGTATTGCGCAGACGGAAGCGCTGCATGCGCGGCCGCGATGTCTTCGATACGCGCTTTGACGTCAGGATCGAACGCGATCGATTTCGGTCCATTCGTATCGACGTGCAGCAACATCTGCTCGCTTGCCGCCACCGCTGCACCGGCATCGTCAGCAAACATCTCCAGATAGAGATGTAGGCGCTTGGCATCGTGCGCGATGACACGCGCATCGACACGGACCTGCGTCCCCTCCTTGATTTCGCGAAGGTAGTTGATGTGCGCTTCGAGCGTGTACACGGAGCGCTTGCGGGCCTTACGCGTAGCGTCGTCGAGACCGATATGGTCGAGCAGCGCATCGGTCGCGAAGCTGAAAATCAGCAAATAGAACGCGTCGCGCAGATGGCCGTTGTAATCGACCCATTCGGCGCGAACGCGATCGCGGTAGATCGGCAAAGGCGCTGCTTGGTTCAAGTCCGTCATTTCAATCCTCAAGTCACGCGGCGGATGCATGCCGAGCGTGGCGTACACGAATATCGCGGTGTCGACAGTTTCGCTCGCGGTACGCTCGCCGCCAAGCACTTCAACGAGCGGCGGCCGCGACACCTGATGGAACGTCCGCTTCTGACGCGCCCGTTCCATCATCACGGCGCGTCGATTCTATTCGCGGCCCTTTTGTGTTGTTTTACTAGAGGTACGCCGCGCACGACGCTACACGCTCCACCCTGACCGCGCGGCACGCTCCATCGACACCCCGGGGACCTGCATGCTCGCATCCGATCGCCTTCGCCAATTCGTTCTGACGCTCGCCTGCCCGAGCGCCGCCGGACAAGTCGCCGCCGTAGTCGGCTTTCTCGACCGCCATCATGGCTATATCGACGAACTCACCGTGTTCGACGACGAACTCAGCTCGCGCTTCTTCGTCCGCTGCGTCTTTCATGCGACGAACGAAAGCGAGGCGCCGTTGCGAATCGACACGCTTCGAACCGAATTCGCGCCGATCGCGTCACGCTTCGACATGACGTGGGCGATTCACGACGTGAACGCGCGACCCAAGGTGCTCATCATGGTGTCGAAACTCGAGCATTGCCTCGCGGACCTGCTGTTCCGCTGGCGCATGGGCGAGCTGAAGATGGATATCGTCGGCATCGCTTCGAATCACGCGGACCTCGAACCGATGGCGGCGCAGCACGGATTGCCGTTTCGTCATCTGCCGATCTCGGCTGAAACGAAGGGGCAGCAAGAAGAGAAAGTCTTGGATTTGTTCGAATCGAGCGGCGCCGAGCTCATGATCCTCGCGCGCTACATGCAAATCCTGTCGGAAGAGACCAGCCGCAAGCTGGCGGGCCGCGCGATCAACATCCATCACTCGTTCCTGCCGGGCTTCAAGGGCGCGAAGCCCTATCATCAGGCGCATGCACGCGGCGTCAAGCTGATCGGCGCGACGGCCCATTTCGTCACCGACGACCTCGACGAAGGGCCGATCATCGAGCAGGTCGTCGAGCGCGTCGACCATTCGTATCGTCCCGAGCGGCTGCTTGCGGTCGGCCGGGACGTCGAATGCATTACGCTCGCACGCGCGGTCAAGGCGTTTATCGAGCGGCGCGTGTTTATCAACGGCGACCGGACTGTCGTGCTGCAATAGGCGAATAGGCGGTCCGGTGGCCGCCTCGACCGCCGCTATCCGTGAGCCAGCCGGTGCGCGCCCCACATGACGAGCGCGGCCAGCACCAGCGCGCAATACGGCAAGACCTTGCGAATCGAACCGTGCGGCGCGGCGTCCGCATCATCGAGCTCCATGTCCTGCGCCATGCGCGCCGGGAAGCGCCCGCGATCCTGCCAGTAATGGCGATACAGAAACACCGGTACGATCAGCAGCATCGCAATGAGGCCATTTCTCATCGTGCCCGCGCCTTGCATGTCCGCCCCCGCGCCGACGAACGCGAGATTGACGTAGCCGCACAGTGCGCCCAGCCCGAGGAGCCAGGTCGGGCAACGGAACGGCCGATCCCACTTCGCGCGATCGAGCCTGTGTATCCATCCCGATTGCAGATTCAGGAACACGAAGATCATGTAGCACACGTTCGAGATCGACAGCACCGTCATGTAATCGGACATCATCAACAGGACGAGATTGAAACCGAGGTCGGTCCACATCGCGCGCGTCGGCGAGCCGTGCTCGTTCACGTGCGAGAGATAGCGCGGCAGCCAGCCGTCCACCGAGGCTTGATACAGCGTGCGCGACGAGCCCATCATCGACGTCATCACGATCAAGAGGATCGACAGCATCAGCATCACGACGATCGCGTTCGCCACCCATGCGCCGCCGCCCACCATATGCGCCATCGCGGTGCCCACGCCGGTGCCGTCGACGATCTTCGGATCGAGCATACCCTGCGTGCCGAGCACGCCCTGAAACGCAAGCGGCACGAGCGTCATCACGACGAGACACAGCGCGCCGGACCAGAAGATCGCCTTGGCCGTATCGCGGCGCGGATCGCGAAACTCGCGCGTGTAGCACACCGACGTCTCGAACCCGTACGATGCCCACCCCGCCATGAACATCGCGCCCATCGCCATCGTGATGCCGGTGCCGTTCCATGAGCCGAACGTCGCCGCCGTGAGATTGCCCTGTGCGTCGTGGCCGAGCGGCAAGAGCGGAATGAGATTGGACATCGGCACATCGCCGGTCACGAACGGAACGATACCGACGATCAAGAGCGGCGTGAGCGAGGCGATGCCGAGCATGCGCTGCGTCTTCGCGGCCTTCGATGCGCCGCTGTGCTGCAGTCTGAACGTGGTGAGGAGCAACACGACCGCGATCAGAAACGTCGCGTTGATGCGCAGCGTCAGCCCCGGTTTGATGAAGCCGAGATCGGCGAGCGTCCACTGCCAGGTATTGATCGCCGCGTCCGCGGGAAAGAGGCTGGTGAGCGCGTAGTTGGCGGCGAGGCCGGTTCCGAGCGCGAGCATCGGCGACCACGCGAGCCAGTTGCACCACACCGAGACCGGAGCGATCAGCTTGCTGTACCGCACCCAGCCTATCGCGCCGTACACCGACGCGCCGCCCGACTTATGGGGAAACAGCCCCGAGATTTCCGCATAAGTCGCGCTCTGGATCAGGCCCATCGTGATCGCAGCGATCCAGATGGCCCAAGCGGGTTGCCCGATCGTCGCGCACACCCCGCCTATCGTGAACAGCACGCCGGCAGGCACGCCGCTCGTCACCCAGAACGCGTCCTTCCAGGTGAGGCCGCGATGCAGCGTGTGGCCTCCGTCATGCGCTGCCCCTTCGTTGATGCTGTTATCGCTGCGCGCGCGCAGTCCGCTTTGATCCATCTTGCACCTCCGCTATGAGGCCCGGGCCGCCGCGTCCGCGTCACATGCGCCGCATCAAGCGCCAAGCGCACGGCTGACTGCTCCGTGCGCCCGGCGTTTGCTGCACATCAAGCGTTACTGCGTTCCCGCCAACCAGCTATTGACCCGGTCGGGGTGCGCCGCGATCCATGCATCCGCGGCGGCATCAGGCTTCGTGCCGTTTTGAGCCGACAGCATCACACCGTCGATCTCGCCCGGCTTCCATTGAAACTGCTTCAAGAACGCCACGACCGGTTTGGCTTTCGTCTCCAAGTCCGGATTGATGACGTTGTCGACATGCTCGGCGCCGCCGTAGACCTTCTTCGGATCGTCAAGGAACTTGAGCTTCCACTTCGCGAACATCCAGTGCGGCGCCCAGCCCGTGACGATCACGGGTTTATTGGCATGCATCGAGCGCGCGAGTTCCGCGGTCATCGCGGTTCCCGAGCTCGGCATCAGTTGATAGTCGAGGCTGTAAGCCTTGATCGCATCCGCTGTTTTTGCCATCACGCCCGCACCGGCGTCGATTCCCACGATACGTCCACCAAATTCGGACTTCTGAGATTCGAGATCGGCGATGCTGTTCGCCTTCACGTCGGCGGGCACGATCAACCCGATTCTAGCATCCGTAAAATTGGCGCCGAGGTCGACGACCTTGGTTTTGTACTTATCCCAATACGCGGCGTGGGTCACGGGCAGCCAAGCGGAAAGCGTCGCGTCGAGGTCGCCGCGCGAGACGCCCTCCCACATCATGCCCGCCGCCACGGGGACGATCTGCACCGGGTAGCCGAGGCGTTTTTCGATGATGCGCGCGGCCACGTTGGTGGTCGCCACGCTGTCATCCCATCCCTCGACATAGCCGATCTTGATCGTCGGCTTGGTATCGGCGGCCACGGGCAGCACCGTGACCAACCCGGCGCTAAGCGCACCGAACAACAGCAGTTTCTTCAGCAAATTCATGGTCGATCTCCTTGACGTAAACGGTGCCGGTCTCATGCCGGTGACTTAAGGATGAACAGCCAGAAATCGCCGGTAAGTTCGGATTGCGACATGGTCTTGTCCATGTGCGACCCGATCGTTCCCTTGCTTATTTGTCGATGATCAGATCGCTGAGCGGTTTGCTGCAGCAAAGCAGCACCATGCCTTGATCGATCTCGCGTTGACGAATGCCGCCGTTGTGCCTCATGTCGACCTGGCCCGACACGAGCTTCACCTTGCACGTGCCGCACATGCCCTGCGTGCACGACGCCGGCAGACGCACGCCGGCTTGCCGTGCGGCTTCGAGCACATGCTGATCGCTGCCGCATTCGATCTCGCGCCGGCTCTTGGCAAACGTGACGGCGAAGCGCGAGGCGGTTTGCGACGCGCTATCCGGCGTTGGTGCGGTGACGTGCGCTGCCTCGCTCACGACCTGCGCCGCCGATTCCGCCAGCGTTTCGAATGAAAAACTCTCTTCGTGATAGCGGTTGCGATCGAAGCCGGCTTCATCGAGCAGGTCGCGCACCGCCTTCATATACGGCGCCGGGCCACACGTGAAGATCTCGCGCTCCATGAAGTCGGGGGCAATCAGCTTGAGCAGCGGCAGCGTCAGAAACCCCGTGATTCCAGGCCAATTCGTGCGCGCCCCTACTCGTTCGCAAACGAACGACGTGCGGAAATTGGCCTGATTGGCCGCCATCAAATCGAGTTCGCGCGCGAAGATGATGTCGTCGGGGGTTCGCGCGCTGTGCACGAACACGATGTCGCGATCCTCGTTCAATTCGTGATGCGCACGGCTCATCGACATCAACGGCGTCATGCCCGATCCCGCCGAGAGAAACAGATACTTGCTTGCCGGATGCCGCGCACACGTGAACTCGCCCGCCGGCCCGAGCACGCGCACGGCCGTGCCCGCTTGCAAGTTGTCGTGCAGCCAGTTCGACACCTTCCCGCCCGGCACCCGCTTGACCGTGATCGATATCGTATGCGGCCGCGTGGGCGCGGACGAGATCGTATAGCAGCGATTGACCGTCTCGCCGTCGATCTCGAGTTCGAGCGTGATGAACTGCCCCGGCTCGAACGCGAACGCACGGCCTTCCGGCGACTTGAAGAAAAAACTCTTCACGTCGTGCGTCTCCTGGCGCACCTGAGCGCAGACCAGCGTCTCTTCGAGGTCGCTCGTCCAACGCTCGGGCAACGCGTTCCAGAAGCCGGGCCGCGTGAGCCGGCTAGCCGCGGGCTCGAAGGTCTCCCCGTCTCGCTTCATGTTGCCTCCGGCATTCGCTAAGCGTCGATCTGCGCGGCAACGCGACCGATGTACCACTCACAGAACTTCTCGACGAGACCTTCGGTGTACGGCGAGTACGGCCCCGGTTCGTAGGCACTGCTCGTGGCACCGCGCTGCGAGAACTCGACCAGCGCGCGGTCCTGGTCGTTGGTTGCATTCCAGACCGCCGTGAGGTTCTTGACGTCGTAGTCGACACCCTCCTTCGCGTCCTTGTGCACGAGCCACTTCGTGCGGACGAGCGTCTCGCCCGCGGACAGCGGAATCACCACGAACGTCACGATGTGGTCGCTCATGAAGTGGTGCCACGAATTCGGCTGCGTCCAGAACGACAAGCCGCCGAGATCGGCGCGCTTGAATTCGGCCAGCAGCTTCTTCGATGCGACCTTCGCATCGAGCGTCTGCGACTCGCCGCAACGATCGAGCGGCAACCGCTGCGTGCGGAAACCCGTCACGTCGGTCAAGCGATCGACTTCCACCGACGGCAAATCCAGGGACTCCCACTGCTCGGCGCGCTCGGCGCAGGTGCGCTCGAACGCGGCCATCCCTTCCGCGTTGGCCGGCGACGGTTGATAGCCAAAGCCGTATTCATAGAGCGAGATGGTCAGCTCGGGATGGTTCGCGACGCAGTGGTAGCACTCGCGATTGTTCTCCATCGTGAGCTTCCAATTGCCTTTCTCGATGATGTCGATCTGAGCCGCGATCTTGCAGTTCTGCAGGTCGTGGGGCAGCAGGTACGGTTCCATGGCTGCACGCATGACGCCGAAATCGACAGGCGGTTCATCGGCGAGGCAGACGAAGATCAGTCCCGCGAGATTCTGCACGTGAACCGACTTCAAGCTGTGCTTGCAGCGGTCGAATTGCTCGCCCATATGCTCGGCGAACATCAACTGGCCGGTGAGGTTGTAAGTCCAGCTGTGGTACGGGCACACGATGTTGCCGACCGAGCCCTTGTCTTCATTGCACAGGCGCGCGCCGCGATGGCGGCAGACGTTGTGAAACGCGCGGATCTGCATGTCGTCGTCGCGCACGATGAGGATCGAATCGTGCCCGAGCTCGACGGTCACGTAGTCGCCCGGCTCGGGAACATCCGGTTCGACCCCGACTTGAATCCAGTGCTTGCGAAAAATCGCCTCCATGTCGAGCGCGAAAATCTCGTCGCTCGTATAAAACGGCGCTTCGAGGCTGTAGCCCTTTTTGCGCCGGTCAACCAGCGCGCGAATGTCTGCCGATACCTTCATCTCGTTGGCTCCGGATTCGTTACGTCTCAGTGCTTGCGCGTCTGATGAACACCAGACGCGTCAATAATCGATGAGTTGATGCTCCCGCAAATACGCGAGGATCACTTGTGCTTTTTCGACCGAACTCCCGTCAATTACGACGCTGCCGCCGCGGCTTTCCGTCGTCGTCGCGGACAGCATCCGGGCGTGGCCGGAGCGCTTTTCAGCGGCGGCGAGCTTCACGGGTTTGCGTTCGGCCCGTGCGACGGTCCACTGGGCGGCATCCAGGTCGGCTTGCGCGGCGAGTGGGTTCGGGACGATCGAGCCCGCTTGCGAACGCGCGTACGCATAGCGCGGCGCAGCGTTCGCGAGCGGATGGACGGCCACGGCCGCGGGCAACCCCGCGTCGACGCGCCGGCGCACCCCCTTCGGCAAGAATTGCCGAACCGCAACGCGACCGTTGTCGATCGAAACGTCGACAGCCGAGCCGATCAGCGGAAACCTGAGCGCAGCGGCGATGCGGTACGGCAGCATGCCGGTGTCGTACGCCCCCTCGGCTCGCGTGCCGGTCAGCACGAGGTCGCAGCCTTGCAGACGCTTCGCGAGCGCCGGCGCGGCATCGTCGCCGTCGCCGCAGGCGAGTACGTCGATGCGTTCCGCGCCGAGTGCGAGGTAGTCGGTCAGCGCGGGATTCGACGGATCGCCTGCGTGCACCACTTCGAGAGCGGCTTGATGGGTCTTGGCGAGCTTGCGTGCGATGTCGAGTGCGGCAGCGTCGTTACGGCTATAACGCGGCGCGCCGCTCACCGGGTGGATACCCACCGACACCAACACCGCGATTCGCTTCAGCGTTCCTGTGCCGTTCATGCCGTGACTCCTTCGTGAGCGGATACGGATACGCCTTCGAAAGATGCACTCGACTGCGCCGCATGCGCCGCGCGAGCGCGCCTGACTTCGTCCGTCAGCGCGGCGATGGTGGTCTGCGCGTCGCCGATCACCGTGAGATTCGCGCGCTTCACGATCGGCGCACTGCCGTCGAGATTCACCGCGATCACATGCCGGCAATCCTTGATGCCCTGCAGGTGCTGTACCGCGCCCGATATACCGAATGCGATATACACGCTCGCGTCGACCGTCTTGCCCGTCGCCCCGACCTGCTTGTCGCGCGTAAAACTGCCGTTGTCGACGGCCACCCGGCTCGCGCCGATCGCCGCGCCGAAGACACCCGCGAGCGTTTCGAATGCCGCGACGTCGCTCACGCCATTGCCCGCGGAGACGATGAAGTCGGCTTCTTCGAGCGCCACCTGCGCGGCGTCGATCTCCTCGATGCCGAGATCGCGGTATGCCGGACTTTCGGCGCCGATCGTTTCGTCGCCGACCAAGTTCACGCGCTCGCCCGCGCCGACGAACGGCAGCTTCGGGTCGACCGCATTCGGTGCGAGCAAGATCACCTCGGGAAGCGGCCGCGTTGCGAACGACTGCTTCGCCTTGGCGTAGACGCCGACGTGCGAGTTGTCGATTTCCACGACGTGGGTTGCGATGCTCGCGCCCGTTTGCGCCGCGTACCGGCGGCCGATGTCGCCATCGCCCGTCACGCTGTCCGGCATGACGATGTGCACGGGCGTCATGCCGGCGACGCAAGCTTCGAGCGCCCGCAGTGCTTTCTCCGGCGCGAATGCACGACGGTCAAGCGCGGGTAGTTCGATGACTTTGTCCGCACCGAGCGCAGCCGCGTCATCCTTCAACTCGCCGAAGACGAGCAGCGCAACTTCGGTGCGTGAATCCGCGATCAGGGCGGCGGCCGCCACGGCTTGCCGCGCGTGCTCGTCGAGCGCCCCCCGATCGCTGTAGGCAACCGCCAGCACGACGCGCTCGACGGTAGTCAGCGCTCGGCGCGGCTTGACGCCCGGTCCATGCGCCGCCATCGCGACATAGTCGGTGGTTGCGCCCGCAACCGCTTCCGCCCCGAGCGTAATGCGCTTGAGCCCAGCCCCCGTGACCGTGAACGGCCTGCGTGGATCGATTCTTTTGATGGTATTCATCGCTTCACTCCAGCGCGCCGGCGACGAGTTCCGCCACGTCAAGCACTTCCGGACGCGGACCGACCACGCCCTCGAGCATCGCCGTGCAATTCGGGCATCCGACCGCAACCACTTCCGCACCGATCGCACGCGCATCCGCGATCCGGATATCGGGAATGCGCTGCTTGCCGGGAATATCGGTCAGCGGCGCACCGCCGCCACCGCCGCAGCAGCGTCCGCGCATGCCGTGCCGCTCCATTTCGACCACCTGGATGCCGATCGATTTCAGCAGCTTGCGCGGCGCTTCGGTCTCGCCGTTATAGCGGCCCAGGTAGCACGGGTCGTGATAGGTCACGCGCTTGTCGCGCAGCGCGGCCGCGGCCTTCGGAGAGAGCTTGCCCTGCGCGACCAGCTCCGCGATGAAGCTCGTGTGATGCTGGACTGGGTAACGTCCGCCCAGTGCGCGGTATTCGTTTCGCAGGCTGTGCATCACGTGCGGATCGGCCGTGACGATTTGCTTGAAGCTCAATCGATCGAGCGTGCCGATCAGGCGTGTCGCGAGCCGCTGGAACGTGGCTTCGTCGCCGAGGCGCCGCGCAACGTCGCCCGTATCGGTCTCGATGCCGCCGAGCACCGCGTAGTCCACGCCGGCCCGGTTCAAGACTTTGACGAGCGCACGCAGCGTGCGCTGGTAGCGCATGTCGAACGCGCCTTCGCCGGCAATCAGCAGCACGTCGACGGGCTTGCCCGGTTGCGCGGTGGGCGCGTTCAGGTCGACCGCCCAGTCGTAGCGCGCCGCGATGTCGTAGCCGCCCGCCGAGCCGGTCTCGCGCAGATTCGCGAGCACTTCAGCGCCCTTGCCCGGCACTTCGCCGTGCACGAGCGTCTGGTTGCGGCGCATGTCGACGATCGCATCGACGTGCTCGATCAGCATCGGACACTCTTGCACGCACGCGCGGCAGGTCGTGCACGACCAGAGCGTATTGGCTTCGATCAGGCTCGACACGATCGGTCCGTTCGGCTCGCCGCGATGCTGACCGACCGCGATGCCCGGCGTCGGGCTGCCCGCGTAGGCGGCGTCGCTGCCGCCCGCCATCCCGACGACGAGATCCTGAATCAGCTTCTTCGGGTTCAGCGGCTGGCCCGACGCGAACGCGGGACACGCCGCTTCGCACTTGCCGCACTGCACGCACGCGTCGAAGCTCAAGAGCTGGTTCCAGCGGAACTCGACCGGCTTCGCCACGCCATATTCCTGATGCTCGATGTCGGGCAGCTTCAGCGCAGTCGGCGGCGTCGCGCTACCGTTGCCGGTGAACGCTTCGCGGTTCGCCGCGAAACGCTCCTGGCGCGGATGGAACGCGAGATGCAGCAGGCCCGCGATCGCGTGCTTCATCGGGCCGCCTTTTGCCGCGCCGAACGTCATCGCAAACGCGCCGATGCCGATCAGCACCGCGAAGGTCACGGCAAGCCCCTTCGACATCGCCGGCGCCGGCACGGTCACGAACAGCAGCAGCCCCAGCGCGAACGACCCGAGCAGCCACGGCAGCGCATCCCAGGGGCCGCGCGAGAGCCGCGCCGGAACGTTCTTCGTGTGACGGCGGCGCCACACGAACACCGTTCCGATCAGCATCGCGAGCGCCGCAAGAAAGATCAGCTTGTCGAGCCACGGCGAATAAATCGCGAGCCCGTAGTTGACGAACACCAGCGCGAGCGCGGCGATCGCGCCGCCAGCGGTCGCGACGTGCGTCGTTGCGATGTACGGGTCACGCGCGACCACATGGTGCAGATCGACGAAATAGCGCTTCGGGATCGCGAACAGGTTCGCGACGCCGAACGCGCCCGGCGCGGTGGCGCGCCCGAGACGCCAGTACGACGAGCGCTTTACGACCGCGAACGCGAGCCCCGCCACCGACAGCCACAGCAATGCGGTAATCAGAAAGGCCGGATTCATCGTCAGAAATCCTTCGCGAGACGCAGTGCGTCGTAAATCGCGCCGTGGATGTTGTGCATCGAAATGCAATCGCCGACGCGGAACAGCAGGAAGCGGCCGTCGCCAAGTTGCTCCGCGAGCGACGGCTGCGGCTCGGCTGCGAAGAGCTTGTGCACGTCGACTTGTCCTTTGTTGACGGATTCGGGCTTGAGCTTCCAATAGAGCGCATCGTTCGGCGTGACGCCGTTTTCGATCACGACCTGGTCGACGGCACGCTCCTCTTGCTCTTCCGTGTACTCGTTGCGCAGTACGGCGATTTTTTTGCCGTCCTCTTCATACACGCGATCGAGCCAGTAGTTCGGCGTGTGAATCACGCCCTGCGCGTAGAGCCGGCGATAGAAAATCGGGAACGTCGTGCCGCCGACGTCATCGGCCACCTTGACGTCCGGCGTGACGATCTCGACCTTCGAGCCACGGCTCGAGATGAAATCGGCGACGCCTGCGCCCGCATGCGTGCTCACGCCGTCGTAGACGAGCACGTTCTGCTTCGGCTCGACACGCCCCGAGAGAATGTCCCACGAACTGACCGCGAGCCCTTCCTCGACGCCCCACGCCGGCACCTGGTTCGTGAAGCTCGAACCGCCGGTGGCGAGCACGATGATGTCGGGCTTCTCCGCGAGAATCATCTTGTCGTCGGCAGCGACGCCGAGGCGCCGGTCGACACCGATACGCTTCGTCTCCATATCGAACCAACGGACGATGCCCGCCATCTGCTCACGCTGCGGCGCCTTCGCGGCAAGCAGGATCTGCCCGCCGACTTCGTTCTGCTTTTCGAACAGCACGACGTCGTGGCCGCGCAGACGCGCGACGCGAGCGGCTTCCAGACCCGCCGGGCCGGCGCCGACCACGACGACTTTGCGCTTCGGCCCGCGCGACTTCTCGATCACGTGCGGCATCGTCGCTTCGCGCGACGTCGCGGCGTTCTGCACGCACAGCACGTCCAGGCCGTTGTACTGGCGGTCGATGCAATAGTTCGCACCGACGCATTGCTTGATTTCGTCTTCGCGTCCGTCGCGGATCTTGATGACCATGTGCGGGTCGGCGATCTGCGCGCGCGTCATGCCGACGAGATCGACCATCCCGCTCGCGAGCAAGCGCTCGGCTTGCCCCGCATCGCGAATGCTCTGCGCGTGCATCACCGGCAGCTTGACGACCGACTTGATGCCCGCCGCGAGATGCACGAATGGCTCGGGAGGCAGCGCCATCGGCGGCATGCAGTTGGCGAGCGTGTTGTGCGTATCCGCACCGGAGCCGATCACACCGAGATAGTCGATGAGCCCGGTCTCGGACATCGCTTGCGCGATCTCTTTCAACTGCTCGTGATCGAGACCGTCTTCGTGGAATTCGTCACCGCACATGCGCAGGCCGACGCAGAAATCGGGGCCGACCGCCTCGCGCACCGCCTTCAGGACTTCGACACCGAAGCGCAGCCGGTTCGTGAGGCTGCCGCCCCATTCATCGGTGCGGAAGTTCGTGCGCGGGCTCCAGAACTGATCGATCAGATGCTGGTGCGCAGCGGAGATCTCGATGCCGTCCATTCCGGCATCCTTCACGCGTTTCGCCGCCGCCGCGAAATCGCCAATGATGCGGCGGATTTCCTCGACCTCGATGATCTTCGCGTTGCCACGGTGCACGGGCTCGCGCACACCCGAGGGCGACATCAAATGCGGCCAGTGCTCGCCATGGAATGCCGAGCGGCGTCCCATGTGCGTCGCCTGGATCATGATCTTCGCGCCGTGGCGATGCATCGCTTCGGCAAGGCGCGAGAGCGGATCGACGATCTTGTCGGTCGCGAGATTCACCGACTTCCACCATCCCTGCGGGCTATCGATCGACACCGGGCTCGATCCGCCACAGACGGCAAGGCCTACGCCGCCCTTCGCCTTCTCCTCGTAGTAGCGGATATAGCGATCGCCGGGCAGCCCGCCCGGCTCCGCATAGACCTCGGCGTGCGCCGTGCTGACGATCCGGTTGCGCACCGTGAGCTGGTTCAGCGTCAGGGGTTTGAACAGATGGGGATAGCGCATCTCAGGCAACCTCGAACGTAGTGCTTTTTACCGCGTGTTATTGAGCGAGCGGCGAAACTTCGAATACGCAATGGTCGTGGCCTTCGGCCGCGCATTGCACCTCTTTCGATTGCGAACGCGGCGCATGCTTGCCGCCATCGCGCGTGTCGTTGACCCAATCCATCGCGCCCGCGAACCAACCGGCGAACATGTAGCAGAGCTTGCCTTCCTTGCCCGGCTGCTGGAGCACGAACGACGAATGACGCAGTACGATGCGCGCACGCGCGCTGACCGGATCGGCCTCGACGATCTTGAAGAGCCCCCAGCCGCGTTGCGAGAGGCGTTTCAAGTAGTGCTCGAAAACCGCCATGCCGCTGATGCCGTGCTGCTTTGCTTCCTTATCGCACCAGTGATACGCGGACTTGTAGCCGGCCTTATAAAGAATCTCGGCATACGCCTCGCGGCCGAGCGCTTCCTCGACGGCCGTGTGGTTGTTCGTGAAGAAATGACGCGGGACGTACAGCATCGCCAGCGCGTCGGTGGTCCAGACGCCCGTGTTGGGATCGACGTCGATCGGCAGTTGCGGTTGCATCGAATGACTCAGGTTTGCTAAGAATGAGAGGGAAGCGGACGGCCGACGCTCAAGCGCCCCAAACGTCCTTGAAGACCCTCACCCAGTTTTCGCCCATGATCTTGCGGATGCGGGTCTCGCTCCAGCCGGCGCGCTCCATCGCCGCCGTCAGGTTCGGAAACTCGCCGATCGTGCGAATGCCTTCGGGATTGACGACCTTGCCGAAGTTCGTGAGGCGGCGATAACGGCCCTTGTCGTGCGTGAGCATGTCGAAGAACTCGGTGCTGTAGCCCTGCGTGAAGTCCGTGCCGATGCCGACCGCGTCTTCGCCGATCAGGTTGACCACGTAGCCGATCGCTTCGATGTAGTCCTCAACCGTGGCGTCGATGCCGCGCTTCAGGAACGGCGCGAACATCGTCACGCCGACAAAGCCGCCGGCGTCGGCGATCTCCTTCAATTGCTCGTCGCTCTTGTTGCGCGGATGCTCCTTGAGCCCCGACGGCAGACAGTGCGAATAGCAGACCGGCTTCTTCGAAAACGCGATCGCCTCCGACGACGTCTTCCCGCCGACATGCGAGAGATCGACCATGATGCCGACGCGATTCATTTCGGTGATGACCTCGCGCCCGAAATCCGACAAGCCGCCGTCACGCTCGTAGCAGCCCGTGCCGACGAGGTTCTGCGTGTTGTAGCAAAGCTGAACGACCCGCACGCCCATGTCGCGGAATGCCTCGATGTAGCCGAGGTTGTCCTCGAACGCATGCGCGTTCTGAAAGCCGAAAATGATGCCGGTCTTGTTTTCCTTTTTCGCGCGCAGGATGTCGTCGGTCGTGCGCACGAGCGTCAGGATCTCGCTGTGCTCGCGAATCTGCTGCTTCATGAGCGCAATGTTGTCGACCGTTTTCGTGAAGTTCTCCCAGACGGACACCGTGCAGTTCGCGGCCGTGATGCCGCCCTTCCTCATGTCTTCGAATACCGAGCGGTCGAACTTTGAAATGTTCAGACCGTCGATGATGATGCTGTTCTCGTGCAGGGTGCTCATCGAATTCTCCAGGCGTTCTTGCGAATGGTCTTCAACCGTGCGGTTGGGTTGGCGGGCCCTCTCGGCCCTTATCGGCGCGCGTATCGTCGTGCGGATCAGTAGATGGGAAACTGCTCGCACAGCGCGAAGATTTCCCGCCGCACGCGCTGTTCGGTTTCGGCGTCGCCATCCGGGTGTTTGCGCAGCGCATCGAACACTTCGAGGATGAGACGGCCGATCTGACCGAACTCGTCGACGCCGAAGCCTCGCGTGGTTCCGGCCGGCGTGCCGAGACGGATGCCCGACGTGACGGTCGGCTTCTCGGTGTCGAACGGAATGCCGTTCTTGTTGCACGTGATGCCGGCACGTTCGAGCGCCTGCTCGACCTGCGTGCCCTTGAGGCCCTTCGGACGCAGATCGACGAGCAGCAGATGGTTGTCGGTGCCGCCCGTCACGAGATCGACGCCGCCGTCCTTGAGCACTTCGCCCAACGCCTTGGCGTTGGCGAGCACGTTGTCGATATAAGTTTTGAAGCTCGGCTGCAACGCCTCGCCAAACGCGACGGCCTTGCCCGCGATCACATGCATCAGCGGACCGCCTTGCAGCCCTGGGAACACGGCCGAATTGATCTTCTTCGCGATGTCTTCGTTGTTGGTCAAAACGAAGCCGCCGCGCGGGCCGCGCAGCGTCTTGTGCGTGGTCGACGTCACGACGTCTGCGTAGCCGATCGGATTCGGATGCCGTCCCGCCGCGATCACGCCGGCGATGTGCGCCATGTCCACCATCAGCTTGGCGCCGACGCTATCGGCGATCTCGCGAAAGCGCGCGAAGTCGAGCACGCGCGGATACGCCGAGAAGCCCGCGATGATGAGACTCGGCTTGTGCTGCTGAGCGAGCGCCTCGACTTGCGCGTAGTCGATCAAGAGCGTCTCGCGATCGACGCCGTACTGCACCGCGTTGAACCACTTGCCCGACAACGCCGGCTTCGCGCCATGGGTGAGATGGCCGCCCGCATCGAGCGACATGCCGAGCACCGTATCGCCGGGCTTCGTCAGCGCGAGCATCACCGCGCCATTCGCTTGCGCGCCCGAATGCGGCTGCACGTTCGCGTAGCCCGCGCCGAAGATCTGCTTGACGCGGTCGATCGCCAGCGTCTCGACTTCATCGACGAATTCGCAACCGCCGTAGTAACGCTTGCCCGGATACCCCTCCGCGTACTTGTTGGTCAGCACGGAGCCTTGCGCTTCGAGCACGGCGCGCGACACGATGTTTTCCGACGCGATCAGCTCGACCTGCGACTGCTGCCGTTCGAGTTCCCTCAACACCGCGCCGCGCACCGGCGCATCGCGCTCGGCAAGTGTCTGCGCAAACAATGGAAGCGTCTTAGACATAGTGAGTCCCTGGAGAGTGGGTGGAGCACGCCCGCTTGCGGCAAGGCTTGCGGGCTCTCGTACTTGACGGCTCTATTCTTGTCGTTCGCTTTTGGAGCCGATTTACGATTTCAGACGCTTTCTTGGTTTTTTGCGCCATCGAAGTCCATTTTGGACAAGTGACAGATCGTGCGGATGGCTCGATCTATGCCGATTAGGTGCGGCTTTCAAATTGTTATCTTCGTGCGCACACTTCGGCATCCGCGCTTCGTCACGATTTGCTGCATCGCAACAGCTTCGCACTGCGCGAGTGCGAATCGCGCGCGAAACCCGTGCTGCCGCCGCACGCGCGCAGTGCATCGCAATGCAACGCCACGGTGCCGCTTGGCGGCGAGATAAGGGTTAAGCCGTATGGCACGCTTGTTGCCACCGATTCCACAATGAATGAGCCCATGTCCCCGCATCGGCCGCAACACATCAGATCCGAAGGAACGCTTCTCCATGTCGCCCGACCGAACTGCGTCGCTGTCTCACTTCGCCTTCATGCCGTTGCCGAACTTCACGATGATCGCGTTCACGAATGCGATCGAAGTGCTGCGCATGGCGAACTATTTGAGCGGCAAACCGCTTTACCGTTGGTCGGTGGTGAGCCCGGAAGGCGGACCGGTGACGGCGAGCAATGGGTTATCCGTCGAATCGGGTCCGGCCGAATGCGTCGGCAAGCCCGATATCGTGTTCGTCTGCGGCGGCATCGACGTGCAGCGCGAAACCACGCCGGCTCATCTGTCGGCACTGCGCCGCTTCGCGCGCGAGGGCGTGGCGCTCGGCAGTCTTTGCACGGGCACGTATGCGCTCGCGAAATCGGGATTGCTCGACGGCTATGCGTGCGCGATCCATTGGGAAAACATGTCGGCGCTCAAAGAGGAATTTCCCGGCACGCGTTTTCTGAAAGAACTATTCGTGGTCGATCGCGATCGGGTGACGTGTACGGGAGGCGTCGCGCCGCTCGACATGATGCTCAACTTGATTGCTGCGCGCGTGGGGACGGCGCGCGTGACGCAGATCGCCGAACAGTTCATCGTCGAGCACGTGCGCGATACGAGCGCGCAGCAGCGCATGCCGCTCGTTGCGCGGCTGGGGTCAGCGAACAAGTCGCTGTTCGAAGTGATCGCGCTGATGGAAAACAATATCGAGGAGCCGTTGTCGCGCGAAGAGCTCGCGCGGCTCGCGAATATGTCGCAACGGCAACTGCAGCGGCTCTTCCGCGAGCATCTCGGGATGACGCCGACGCATTACTACCTCACGCTGCGGTTGCGGCGCGCGCGGGAATTGCTGCTGCAAACCGATATGTCGATCATGCACATCACGATGGCCTGCGGTTTTCAGTCGGCCTGCCATTTCAGCAAGAGTTATCGCGATGCGTTCGGTACGGCGCCGACAAGGGAGCGGCGCAGGCAGGTTGCCCCCCTTGCGCCTGCGGCGGCTTCGCCTATGGTGCCAGCTGCCGGTATGACGGGCGGCGTGCTGATGCATGCTTAGGTTGCGCGAAGCCGGACGTCCGACACGCGTCGCTGGCGATTAGGCCAGCGAGCTTCCTACGTCGATTTGCCGACCACCTGTTTGCTTGCGCGGTATTGGGTCGGAGTCGTTTCGAAGTGCTGACGAAACAGCTTCGATAACCGCCCGCCACTGCCGATACCGCAACGCCTGGCAATTTTATCGATCGGCAGATCGGTTTCGACGAGCAGGCGGCAGCTCATGTCGAGTCGCACGGACGTGAGGTAATCCGATGGCGTGACGCCCATTTCCATCTTGAAGCGCCGCAGGAAGTTTCGCTCGCTCATGGCGGCGATTTGTGCGGCGTCGTCGATAGCGATGGGCCGGTCGCCGTTCGCTTCGAGCCACCGGGCTGATTCCTGAATCTTTTCGTTGACGCAATCCGACGCGTTCTTGCGCACGTTGGAGGTGAGCTTCGTTTCCGCGGACGGCGCGATTCGGTCAGCGATATGACGGGCGGCTTCCGAGCCGAGATCCTCTTGCACCACCGACATGGCGATTCGCATGGGGTCCATTGGCTCGGCAGCGGGAGCGGCATGGGTCACGTTTCGCTCTGACTCGGCGGCACGTACCCCGCTGCCCCCTCCATTGGCGGTTTGCCCGAAGCCAGCGGCTTCGAGGAGCAAGCGGCCCTCGGCGACCGGGAATAGCAGATCGGTTCGGGAATGGGAGCGGCGCAACCAAGCGACGAGGCGATCATCCCGCGACGCATTGGCCGCCCCGGTACCGCCGACGATGAAGAGCGCACGGAAATCGTCCGTATCGCGCTGCGTGTCGACACTTTCGGTCCAAACGAAGACGGATGACGAGCTTGCGATTCTGCCGCCGGCCGCCGACAACAGACAGACTTCATAGCGCGCGCCATCGCTATCCGCAGAGTCGGTAAATGCATTCGCCGAATGGAATACCTCTGTGATTGCCACTGCACCCGGGAGTGCAAAGCCATTGAATAACACCACGCCAATACGCCTTGCGCTGCGCGCTTCAGGCAGAACGGGCGGCAATACGACATTCCGTTGAATTTCGGAAAAGCATTCCATCTGATGTTCCTCGGCAATTAACTGGTCCCGCTCTGAAGCCCCGGACAGCCCACCGTGGGCCGCTATTCCTTCAACGTAGCGAGAAGACGGCCGATTTCGTCGAATTGGCTTTTCGACAATTGATGGCTTTCAATGATTTCCTGCAAGCGCTTTCGCCAATATGCCGGCGGCAAACGCGATTCGTTCAAATCCTGGGTCGACAATCGCTGAATCACGGACTTAATGTGCAGAATGTCGCCATGTGCGACTTTCAACGAATAGGCACCCGACATTTTCGGTTGCCCGCCGTCGTTCAAATCCCGTTCTGAAATGATTCCCATCGTTGTTCGCCGTCGGAATACGGTGGCGCGCATGCCGCGAGCACGCCACCGTTCCGTAGCCCCCGTAGCTGTTTGCCTGGGTGAAGCACACCGTGAATCCGCTGTGCCGCCTCTCGAATTATTTAAATTGTTCTGCTCTGCCGAACGCGGTTCGGCGAGATATTCATGGTACGGTCCCACCCTAATGACTGTCAATATCGTCTGTGCGAAGCTCGCTGAAACGCTCGACCGCCACGCTATCGGTAAGAACTCGAAATACAAATGACACAAACCGCTCAAACCACTGGAGAACGCAACGCACTTCGCAGCGTCAGCCGGGCGCTCGACGTTTTGGATACCTTGGGGGCCAGCGGCACCGAGGGGCTCACGGTTGCCGAGATCGCGACGGCGATCGACGTCTCGAAGAGCACGGCGTTCGCGTTATTGCAGACCTTGCTTGCCCGCGACTACGTCACCGACGTGCGCCTTGGCGGCTCGCGGCGCTATCGGCTCGGGTTTGCGCTCGTGCATCTCGGCGACCGGGCGGCGGCCGACGTCGGCCTGTCCCAGGTCGCGATGCCGGTGCTGCGCGAGCTGACCGAGACGACCGGCCTCACCTCCCGGCTCGCGGTGCTCGACGACAACGGCTATGCGGTGGCGATCAGCCGCGTCGAGGCGCCGGGCATCGTGCGGATCGCCTCCGCACTCGGGCAACGCGAGCTTCCGCATTGCTCCGCACTCGGCAAATCCCTGCTCGCGCTGCTGCCGCCGGCGCGGGTCGTGAAGCTGCTGGCGCATACCGGCATGCCGCGCCGCACCGAATACACCCGCGTGACGCCCGCGGAGCTGATGAAGGATCTGATCCTCGTCGCCGAGCAAGGCTACGCATTCGACGACGAAGAAGACAACATCGGCGTGGTCTGCGTCGGCGCGGCGATTACGAACCGCGATGGCGAGGGCGTGGCCGCGATCAGCGTCACCACGCTCAAGACCGGACTGAGCGACGACGACCTGCACGCACTGGGGCGCACACTGCGCGCGCATGCCGAGCGCATCAGCCGGATGCTCGGCGCGCGCTCGGGCCCGCGGTAACCAGGCGTGCCGCGCTAGCGCGCTTCTGCTCAGCGAAACACCCGCGTCCCCGCAACAGGCCAGAACCTCATGCTGACCACCTTTCTCGATCTGTTCGATCTGCACGACGCGAGCAACTATCTGCCCGACCTGCTCAGGGGGGCGCTCACGAGCCTGGAGCTGACATTCAGCATCCTCGCGCTCAGCCTGCCGTGCGGCCTGCTGCTTGCCGTCGCCAAAATCGGCCGCGCGCGGCTGCCGCGCGTGCTCGCGTCGGTCTATATCGAAGTGATCCGCGGCACGCCCGCGCTGCTGCAGCTGTTCTACATCTATTTCGTGCTGCCCGCGTTCGGGATTCGCTTTGCCCCGTTCGCAGCAGGCGTGGTCGGGCTTTCGATCAACTACTCCGCGTATCTCGCCGAGGTGTACCGCGCCGGCATCGAAGCCGTGCCGAAGAGCCAGATCGAAGCGGCGAAGGCGCTCGGCATGTCCGGCCGCCACACGCTGTGCCTGATCGTGCTGCCCCAGGCCATCCGTATCGTCGTGCCGCCGCTCGGCAACTACGCGATTTCGCTCTTCAAGGACACCTCGCTCGTGTCGATCGTGACGGTCAAGGAGCTGATGTTTACAGGCCAGGTCGTCTCGTCGACGAACTTCCAGTACGTCACCATATTCACGATAGTCGGCGCGCTCTATCTGGCGTTTTCGTGGCCGAGCGCGCTCGTCGTGCATTGGCTCGAACGCAAGATGGGCACCGCCCGCCATGCGAACGCCGCGGCACGCCACGACCCGGCGCGATCGCGCGAGGGCGAACAATCCTACCGGCGGCTGGATGGCACGATCGGTTCGACACGTCGGTAATATCAACCACTCGGGGGCTTTTGATGCGCAAAACTACGCTGGTGTTTGCTTCGATATTGACGGGGCTTGTCACGTTGTCCAATGCTCATGCGGCTGATAGCGGCGGAATCAGCGGCGTGCGCTTCGATGGCGGAGACGGTTCCTACGCGCGCGCGATCCAGAACGGCATCACGCTCGTCATCGCGCCCGATCCGCCATCGACCTTCCAGGACGAAAAAACGCACGCGTACGACGGCGCCGACGTGCGCATCTTTCGCGAAGTCGTGAAGCGGCTCGGCATCACCAAGGTCACCTGGGACATCGTGCCGTTCGACGCGATGATTCCGGCCCTGCTCGCCCGCCGCGCCGACGTCATCGTCGACAACCTGCACGAGAACGAGAAGCGGCTGCGCGTCGTGGCGTTCACCAGCCCGGCGTACTGGTACGGATCGGGCATCGCGGTACAGCGCGGCAATCCGTCGAAGATTCATGGGTGGGACGACTTCGCCGGCCATACCGTCGGCACGGTGCGTGGGAGCATCAATCACCAACTGCTCGAAGGGCGCAAGGACCTGAAGGAACTCAAGCTCTACACGAGCAACGAGGCGGAGTTCTCGGATTTGATCGCGGGGCGAATCGACGTCGCGATGGAAGACGACATCAAGATCGGGCAATTCCTGAAACAGCATCCCTCTGCGGCAATGGAAATGGTGACCGACTACAAGCCGCTGCCTCAGGAATACGGCTATGCGCGCTACGCGTTGCGCAAGGGCGACGTCGACTTGAACGACGCGGTGTCGCGGGCGCTCGACGAAATTCGCGCCGACGGAACGCTGGCGTCGATCATCAAGCAGTTCGGCTATAGCGACCGCAATCTCTGGTATTTCCCGGTGAAGAACTGAGCGTAACCCGGGGCCGACGTCCCTTAACAGGATCAAGCCCCGGGCATCATCGTCAAAGCCCAGCGATACGTTCGTTCGACGCTGGTTTCGACGTCCTTTCAACGTCCTTTTCAACGTCCATTAAGCGCGGCGTCCGCCGTGAGACCGGCCTCGATCATTAGCCGCCGCGACTCGTTCGAGCGTAGTCCGCAAGGCCCCGCAGCAATCGTTCAAAACCCGACACGTGCTTGCCCAACGCAGACATCCCGTGTTCGGTTCGTTTTTATTGATTGAACGTTCAATATAAAAAGACTATCATTGAGTCCTTTTTGACGCACAACGAAACCGGAAACGACCATGCCCAAAGTCGGAATGCGCGAAGTGCGCCGCGCCCAATTGATCGACGCCACGCTGCACACCATCGACGAAGCCGGCCTGTCCGGCACGACGCTCGCGCTCGTCGCACAGCGCGCGAACATCTCGACCGGCATCGTCAGTCACTATTTCGGCGACAAGAACGGCCTCATCGAAGCCACGATGCGCCACGTCCTGCGCGATCTGTGGGCCGCCACGGCGCGGCGGCGCGCCGCGGCGAAGCCCGATCCGCGCTCGCGCTTGCGCGCCGTCGTCGCCGCGAATTTCGACGTGAGCCAGATCAGCGCTCCGGTGATGAAGACGTGGCTCGCGTTCTGGTCGCAAAGCATGCACGAGCCGTCGCTGAAGCGCCTGCAGCACGTGAACACGCGCCGCCTCTATTCGAATCTGTGCGCGGAGTTCGGCAAGGCGATGCCGCGTGCCGCCGCGCGGCGCTCGGCGAGCGGTCTCGCCGCGATGATCGACGGGCTCTGGCTGCGCGGCGCGTTAAGCGGCGAGCCGTTCGATACGAAGGCCGCGATCCGTCTCGCCAACGACTACATCGATTTGCTGCTCGCCCAACACGCGTAGCCACCCATCACGTTTACGTCCCGATCAATTCGCTCGCGGTCGCTTCTCAAGCCGCGATTCGCGCATCCAAGGAGATACTCGATGCCCTCTTCCACCGCTTACGGCCTGCAACGTCTCTACATCGGCGGCGCTTATGTCGACGCCACCAGCGGCGTCACGTTCGACACGTTCGATCCCGCCACCGGCGAAACGCTCGCATCGGTCCAGCAGGCGAGCGAAGCCGACATCGAGCGCGCCGTGCAATCGGCGCGCGAAGGCCAGCGTGAATGGGCTGCGATGACCGCGATGCAGCGCTCGCGCATCCTGCGCCGCGCCGTCGAATTGCTGCGCGCGCGCAATGACGAGCTAGCCGAACTCGAAATGCGCGACACGGGTAAGCCGATTGCGGAAACGCTCGCCGTCGATATCGTCACCGGCGCCGATGTGATCGAGTACTACGCGGGTCTCGCCACCGCGATCGAGGGTCAGCAGATTCCGCTGCGTGCCGAATCGTTCGTGTATACGCGGCGCGAACCGCTCGGCGTGTGTGCGGGCATCGGCGCATGGAACTATCCGATTCAGATCGCCTGCTGGAAGTCCGCGCCCGCGCTTGCGGCCGGCAACGCGATGATCTTCAAGCCGAGCGAAGTCACGCCGCTGTCCGCTTCGAAACTCGCCGAGATCTACCTCGAAGCCGGTGTGCCGCCCGGCGTGTTCAACGTCGTGCAAGGCGACGGGCGCGTCGGCGCATGGCTCGCCGCGCATCCGGAGATCGCCAAGGTGTCGTTTACGGGCGGCGTCGAAACGGGCAAGAAGGTGATGTCGCTGGCGGGCGCGTCGTCGCTGAAGGAAGTGACGATGGAGCTCGGCGGCAAGTCGCCGCTGATCGTGTTCGGCGACGCCGATCTCGATCGCGCCGCCGACATCGCCGTCACCGCAAACTTCTTCAGCGCCGGGCAGGTGTGCACGAACGGCACGCGCGTGTTCGTGCATCGCTCGATCAAGGAAGCCTTCAAGGAGCGCGTGCTCGAGCGCGTGAAGCGCATTCGCGTCGGCAAGCCGTCCGATCCGCAGACGAACTTCGGCCCGCTCGCCAGCGCGGCGCAGCTCGACAAGGTGCTCGGCTACATCGAAAGCGGCAAGCGCGAAGGCGCGCACGTGCTCGCGGGCGGCACGCGCCTCGTCGACGGTGAGTTCGCGCGCGGCCAGTATGTCGCGCCGACCGTATTCGGCGATTGCCGCGACGACATGCAGATCGTGCGCGAGGAAATCTTCGGCCCCGTCATGTGCCTGCTCGGCTTCGACGACGAAGACGAAGTCATCGCCCGCGCGAACCATACGTCGTACGGCCTCGCGGCCGGCGTCGTCACGGAAAACCTCGCGCGCGCCCATCGCGCGATCCATCGCCTCGAAGCCGGTATCTGCTGGATCAACACCTGGGGCGAATCGCCCGCCGAAATGCCGGTGGGCGGGTACAAGCAGTCGGGCGTCGGCCGCGAAAACGGCATCACGACGCTCGAGCACTACACGCGCATCAAATCCGTGCAGGTCGAGCTTGGCCGCTATAACCCGGTGTTCTAAAGGAGGAAGCTGTCCATGACCGCCCATGAATACGACTACATCATCATCGGCGCCGGCTCGGCCGGCAACGTGCTCGCCACTCGCCTGACCGAAGACGCCGGCGTGACCGTGCTGCTGCTCGAAGCGGGCGGCCCCGACTATCGCTTCGACTTCCGCACGCAGATGCCCGCCGCGCTCGCCTATCCGCTGCAAGGACGGCGCTACAACTGGGCCTACGAGACCGATCCCGAGCCGCACATGAACCATCGCCGCATGGAGTGCGGGCGCGGCAAGGGGCTCGGCGGCTCGTCGCTGATCAACGGCATGTGCTATATCCGCGGCAATGCGCTCGATTTCGACGGCTGGGCCGAGAACAAGGGCCTCGAGAACTGGAGCTATCTCGACTGCCTGCCGTACTTCAAGAAATCCGAGACGCGCGATATCGGCCCGAACGACTATCACGGCGGCAACGGTCCGGTCAGCGTGACAACCAGCAAGCCCGGCAACAATCCGCTTTTCGCAGCGATGGTCGAGGCCGGCGTGCAAGCCGGCTATCCGCGCACCGACGACTTGAACGGCTATCAGCAAGAAGGCTTCGGCCCGATGGACCGCACGGTGACGCCGAAAGGCCGGCGCGCGAGCACCGCGCGCGGCTATCTGGACCAAGCCCGTCAGCGTCCGAACCTGACCATCGTCACGCACGCCACCACCGATCGCATCCTGTTCTCAGGCAAGCGCGCGATCGGCGCCGAGTACCTGCACCGCAACGAGCGCGTCACCGCGCACGCACGGCGCGAAGTGCTGCTGTGCGGCGGCGCGATTGCGTCGCCGCAGATCCTGCAGCGTTCAGGCGTCGGCCCCGGCGCCTGGCTGCGCGAACTCGATATCCCGGTCGTGCTCGATCTGCCCGGCGTCGGACAGAACCTGCAAGACCATCTCGAGATGTACCTGCAGTACGAGTGCAAGGAGCCGGTCTCGCTCTACCCCGCGCTCCTGAAGCGCAACCAGCCCGCGATCGGCATCGAATGGATGCTGAAGGGCACCGGCATCGGCGCGAGCAATCACTTCGAGGCAGGCGGCTTCATCCGCACGCGCGACGACGACTTGTGGCCGAACATCCAGTATCACTTCCTGCCCGTCGCGATCAACTACAACGGCTCGAACGCCATTGAAATGCACGGCTTCCAGGCACACGTCGGCTCGATGCGCTCGCCGAGCCGCGGTCGCGTGAAGCTGCGCTCGCGCGATCCTCACGAACACCCGAGCCTTCTCTTCAACTACATGGCCGAGCCGCTCGACTGGCGCGAGTTCCGCGACGCGATCCGGATCACGCGTGAGATCATCCGTCAGCCCGCGCTCGATCGGTATCGCGGCCGCGAGCTGAACCCCGGCGCCGATCTCACGACCGACGCCGAACTCGACGCATTCGTGCGCGCCCGCGCCGAAACCGCCTATCACCCGTCCTGCTCCTGCGCGATGGGCTACGACGAGATGGCGGTCGTCGATGGCGAGGGGCGCGTGCATGGGATCGAGGGCTTGCGTGTCGTCGATGCGTCGATCATGCCGCGTATCACCACGGGCAATCTGAATGCGCCGACGATCATGCTCGCCGAGAAAATTGTCGATCGCATTCGCGGACATGAAGCACTTGCGCGCGCGGATGTGCCTTATTTTGTGGCGAACGGCAAGCCCGCGCGGCGCAGTGCCGAAGCGCGCTCGAACTCCGGCGTCGCGCACGCGAATTGAGCACGCCACTTGGTGAAAACGGGCACGGCCTGTCAGGGCACGGCCTGTTAGGGCACGGCCTGTTAGGGCACGGCCCGTCATGGCACGGCCTGTCAGGGCGCGGCCGTCGATGACGGGCCCATTCCAAGCCAATGCCGGATTCCTTCTATGTCTGCGATTAATGGCGGCATTTACTGAGTGAAGGCCCGCCTCGAACCATCACGAGGCCCTTCTCTTTCACTCGGAGGTGTCATGCCCCCCGCCTTTCGCTCGACCCCTGCGCGCGCCAGCGCCGCCGCACGCCTCGAACGTCTGCCGTTTTCCGGCTATCACCGCACGATCTTCATCATCATCGCGGTTGCGTTCTTCTTCGACTCGGTCGATCTCGGCACGATGACGTTCGTGCTCGGCTCGATCAAGAAAGAATTCGGGCTCACTACGGCAACCACCGGTTTGGTTGCGAGCGCAAGCTTCTTCGGTATGGTTTTGGGCGCCGCAGCCGCCGGTCTCCTTGCCGATCGCTTCGGGCGCCGTCCGGTGTTTCAGTGGAGCATGGTGCTGTGGGGCGTGGCGTCGTATCTGTGTTCGACGGCGCAAAGCGTCGATGCGCTGATCGTCTATCGCGTGCTGCTCGGCATCGGCATGGGGATGGAGTTTCCGGTTGCGCAAACGCTGCTGTCGGAATTCGTGCCGGCCGCCAAGCGCGGGCGGCTGATCGCATTGATGGACGGATTCTGGCCGCTCGGCTTTATCTCGGCCGGCGTGGTCTCGTACTTCGTGCTGCCGCATTTCGGCTGGCGCACCGTGTTCGCGCTGCTCGCCGTGCCCGCCATCTTCGTGCTGATCGTGCGACGCATCGTTCCCGAATCGCCGCGCTGGCTCGAACATCGCGGGCGTCTTGCCGAAGCGGACAAGGTAATGGCGCGCATCGAAGCGAAGGTGTTGAAGGCGACCGGATTGGCGTCGCTGCCCGCGCCATCGCAACGCGTCGAGCAGGCGGCCGCGCGCACGCGCGGCGCCTTCCGCGAACTCTGGAGCGGAGCCTACCGCCGCCGAACGATCATGGTCTGGACGCTGTGGTTCTTCGCGCTGCTCGGGTTCTATGGGCTCACCTCGTGGCTCGGCGCGCTCATGCAGCAAGCCGGCTTCGCGGTCGCGACTTCGGTGTTGTATACGGTGCTAATTTCTCTCGGCGGCATTCCGGGCTTTCTCTGCGCGGCGTGGCTCGTCGAACGCTGGGGACGCAAGCCGACTTGCATCGCCTCGCTCGGGGGCGGCGGCGTCATGGCCTACGTGTATGGTCAGACGGCACTGCACGCGGGCGACGTCACGCTCATCATCTGCGCCGGGCTCGCGATGCAGTTCTTCCTGTTCGGCATGTGGGCCGCGCTTTATACGTACACGCCGGAACTGTACGGCACCGGCGCGCGCGCAACCGGTTCGGGCTTTGCTTCCGCGATCGGACGCGTGGGGTCGTTGATCGGCCCGTATGCCGTCGGTGTCGTGCTGCCCGTATTCGGTCAGGGCGGGGTGTTTACGCTAGGCGCCCTGTCGTTTGCGGTCGCGGCGTTGGCCGTGTGGATCATGGGCATCGAGACCAAGGGTCTCGCGCTCGAAGCATTGGCCTCCGCCGACGAATCGGCAGAGGCCCGTGAAGCAGTCACGACATCTGCATATGCAGCGAAGCTCGACGAGCCCCGCTAGCGCATCAGAACCGATGCACGATCCCGACGCCCGCGGCGAACATGCTGCGCGACGATGACGGCGTGGTCTGGAAACCGTCGCCGATGGTAGCGGTGGCATCGATGACGTGGCCTGCGCCAGCCGTGCCCAACGTCTGGCCGTTTGCGCGCTGATACGCCTGCAGCGCGTAGATGCCCGTGCGCTTCGAGAGCGAGTAGTACTCGGACAAATTGACCTGCTGATATTGCGCGCTGCTCGTGATGCCGTTGGCTTTCGTCGCCCGCGTGTAGCTGTACCCCGTCGCGAAGTCCCATGCGGCGGCCGGCTTCCAATGCAATACGACGCCGCCGGTATTGAAGATCGCGGTATTGGTGAACGCCGAGCCCGTACCCGGAATGTATTCGACGTTCGAGTAGGTCGCCGAGACGTCCCAGCTGCTGTTGAACTTGTAGAGCCCGCCCACGGCAAAGCGCTGCTGCGCCTGCGCGGTCTGATAGCCGTTCGTCACGGCCGACACGCCGATCTGCGCGCCAGCGTTGGAGGTCGTCGATGCCGCGCCGAACGCGCCGCCGCCCGAAGTCGAGTTGTTGATGCGCGAGAAGGCAACGGCTCCGCCTAGCGGACCGCTCGAGTACTGCAGCGCCACCGACCATGTCGACCCGGCGTTGAAGCTGCCCGCGACACCGCCAAGCGAATACGAGCCCGACGCCGAGAAGCCGTAGTACGTCGGCGACGTGTACACGAGCGTGTTATTGGCGCGATAGATGCTGTCCAAACCGTCGACGTCGCCCGCGTGCGCGCCATAGAACCCGGTCAGCCAGGTGGTCGGGCTGTACGGCGAGAGGAACTGGTAGTACGACGCGTACTGCCGCCCCGCGGTCAACGTACCGTAAGTGGGATTGGTCGCGCCGACATAGGCCTGGCGGCTGAACATCACGTTCGACACCGACATGGCGCCCGTGGCGCCGCTAAATCCCTCTTCCAATTGGAAGATCGCCTTGGTGCCGCCGCCGAGGTCCTCGCTCCCTTTGAACCCGATGCGATCGCCGAGCCAGACGCCGCTCACCATTTTGACTGCCGATTTGCCGCCGGAAGTCGACCCCAGTGTCGACGCATTGTTTTGGTATCCGATCCCGTTGTCGACTACGCCGTACAACGTGACCGTCGACTGCGCGAACGCAGGCGCCGTTGCGAGAATCGCCGCCGCGCCGGCTATGGCCGCTTTCGCGGGGTAAGGTTTTTTCACCATCTCCAATCCTTCATCGTTTTAATGGGCACAACTCGTCCGCTGCGCGGGGCGATCGCGCCCCGAACAGGTTTGCTGTGCGAAGTACTGTGGAACCAGCGCGGCTTTGCGAGCTTGCCCGGCCAGCCGCTTGGGAAGATCCGTTAAATGTACCAAACGGTGAGTCAAGGATAGGGATGCGCAGCGGGTGCGGCAATGCAGTCGCGAACCGACCTGATCGATGATCGAACATTTTGCGCGATTAGCGCACGTTTTTCGGGTTTGCCCCGACGACGCATGTGGACTGCCGGCAACAAAACGACCTCAAGACCCCTCTGCCCGGGGTCGATATATGCACCAAGTAGTTAACTTTTTGGATTTCCCATGAAGCTCTCCAAACAATTGCTGGTGCTCGTGATTGCAGCGCTGCTCGGCGTTCTGTCGCTCGCCGCCGTGGCGTTGCATACCCTGCGCGACACGCTGATCGACAGCCGGCGCGAGCAGATCGTCACGCTTCTGACCAAGGCCGAGCATCTCGTCAATTCGTATCGCGCCCTGCAGGAGAGCGGAACGCTGACACGCGAGCAGGCGCAGCAGCAGGCCAAAACCGCGCTCTCGCAGCTGAACGCGAATACCAAAAGCTACTTCTGGGTCACGACTTCCGACGGCATCAACCTCGTGCATCCCAACGCGAAGTTCATCGGCACCAAGGCAAAAGGAAACCGGACGACGAGCGGCCTGACCGACAGCGAAGCCTACCGCGCCGGGATGGCGCAATCCCACTTTGCGCTGGTCGACGTCCTGATCAAACGCAGCCCCGAGGCGATGCCTGAGCCGAAGCTGCAAGGCGTCGTCGCGATTCCGGATTGGGATTGGTGGATCGGCACAGGCTTTTTCTATGACGATATCGACGAGGCGTTCCACAGGCTCGCCATCGTGCTTGGCGCGATCACCGCCGCCATCGTATCGGCCGTCGCCGCAATCGCCTGGGCGGTGCTGCGCAGCGTCAAGCGCCAGCTTGGCGGCGAGCCCGCATACGCCGTGCGGATCGCCACCGAAATCGCCGACGGCAACCTCAACGTGCATCTCGACGCGGCGGGCGTCAAGCCAGGCAGCCTGCTCGCCGCGCTCGACGAGATGAAGGCGCGCCTTGCCGCGATGATCGCCGAGATCCAGTCGACCAGCCACTCGATCGCGCACGGCTCGGGGGAAATCGCTCAGGGCAATCTCGATCTCTCGCAGCGCACCGAGGAACAGGCGGCATCGCTGCAGGAAACCGCGGCGAGCATGGAGCAGCTCACGGCGACGGTGAGGCGCAACGCGCAACACGCGCGGCAAGCGAACGATCTTGCCGTGTCGGCGACCGAGGCCACCGAGCGCGGCCGCGAAGCCGTGCAGGAAGTGATCTTGACGATGCGGGAGATTACCGAAGCGTCCGGAAAAATCTCCGATATCACGTCGATCATCAGCAGCATCGCGTTCCAGACCAACATTCTCGCGTTGAATGCTGCCGTGGAAGCCGCGCGGGCCGGCGAGGAAGGCCGCGGATTTTCCGTCGTGGCATCCGAGGTCCGCTCGCTCGCGCAGCGCAGCGCCACCGCGGCCAAGGACATCAAGGAGCTGATTCAGGCGTCCGTCGCCAAGGTGGGTAACGGCAGCCGGCTCGTGGAGGTGGCGGGCGAACGCATGACGAACATGGAATCCGTCATCCGCCAGGTCGCGACTATCATGGAGGAAATCAACGTGGCCTCCGACGAGCAAAGCACGGGCATCGATCAGATCAGCCGGGCCGTGGCGCAAATGGACGAGGTGACGCAGCAGAACGCCGCGCTTGTCGAGCAAGCCGCTGCAGCCGCGGCCTCGCTCGACGAACAGGCGGGACGGCTGCAATCGGCGGCATCGGTGTTCCGGTTGCGCTGAGGCGGGGCTGTTCGCCGCGTCGTGTTGTCGACTGGCTTGCGCGGCGGTGGCCCGTTGCGGCGCGCGTCAGCCTGCTTGACGCGCGCGGGCGAGCGCGGCGAGATTGCCGGCTCCGAATCCTTGATGTCCTTGCCGCTGCACGATCTCGATGACGATCTCGTCGGGATGCGGCTTCACGAAGGTCTGGAAAAACAGCTTCGGCGCGCCATCGTCGCCGATCTCGCCGTCGATCAGCACCGCGCGGCGGCGCAATGCATCCAGGTCCACGCCATGCCCCGGCAGACGCGCGTCGACTTCGTCGTAATAGCGCGAGGGCGGCTCGATCAGCTCGACGCCGTTGGCCCGCAGCGCATCGACGCAAGCGAGGATGTCGCCGGTAGCGAGCGCGATGTGCTGCACGCCCTCGCCCGGATGGCCCGGCAGGTAGGCATGCATCAGCTCGGTGCGCGGCGCGCCCTCTTCGTAGACGGGGATGCGCAGCGCGCCGCACGGCGACACCATGACACGCGAGTCATCGGAGAGATGGCAACTCGGATCGATTTCATGAATCTCGCGGAAATGCAGGAGGTCATGATAAAAGTCGAGCCATTCCTGCGTGCGGCCCTGGCCGACCGTTTGCGTGAAGTGATCGACCTGCTGCAGCCCCGTGCCTGCATAGTCGAGGTCGGTATGGGCCGTCGCGATGTCGAGCGGCCGGAAATCGATGTCGAAGATCGAGATGTCGCCCACCCCTCCGCGCTGACCGCCGCGTCCGCGCCAGCGGTCGACGAAGTACAGATGCGACGCGCCGATTCCCTGAATGGCTGGAATCCGCAATTCGCCGACTCCGACCCGCTCACCTTCGAATGCCCAGGCGCCCAGCTTGAGCGCACGCTCGAACGCGCGCCGCGCGTTGTCCACGCGGATGCCGATTGCGCACACCCCCATGCCGTATTCCTCCGCGAAGCGCCCGGCGAACGAGTCCCGCTCCGCGTTGATGAGGAAATTCATCTGCCCTTGCCGATAGAGCGTGACGTCCTTGCTGACGTGCCGCGCGATCGCTTTGAAGCCGAGCTGCTCGAAGCGCTTTGCGACAGCTTCCGGCGCAGGCGCCGCAAATTCGACGAACTCCAGCCCGGCCATGCCGAGCGGATTCGTGCCGGATGTCGCTTCGCTGGAAGGGGTGGGATCGCCGGGCATTCAGTCTCCAGGGAAAGGCAAGTCTTACCTTACCGGTACGGTATCGGTGGCCTCAATTTTAACCAACTCGTTCAAATTGCGCACCCTAGGCGTATCCCTGAGAGCTGCCTTTTCGCTCCGATGGGGGCCACAAGTCGTCAGCGTCGCTTGCGTTTGGCGCAGCATTCAACGCTGCGCGTCACCCCAACGGTATTCATGCGTGAGCTCGTCGAGCTTCGCCTTCAAGCCGGCATCGAGGGTCATATCCGCGGCCGCGAGCGTGGCGGTCAATTGCTCCGGGCGGCTCGCGCCGATGATCGCCGACGTCACGGCCGGATTCGCCAGCACCCACGCAATCGACGCCGTGGAAAGCGCGACGCCCGCTTCGTCCACGACCTTCTTCAGCGCTTCGATCGTCGTGAACTCGCGTTCGTGCCAGTAGCGCTCCTGGTACATCGCGCCCGACTTGCCGCCCGTGAAGCGCCCCTCGGGCGGCGGCGCATCGCCCTTGTGCTTGCCGGTCAGAAGGCCGCCCGCGAGCGGGTTGTACGGAATCACGGCGAGGTGCTCCTCTTCGGCCAACGGCAGCAGCTCGCGTTCGATTTGTCTGAACAGCAAGTTGTAGCGCGGCTGCACGGAAACAAACCGCGCGAGCCCGCGCAGATCGGCGCGTCCGAGCGCCTTCGCGAGCCGGTACGCCAGAAAATTCGACACGCCGATATAGCGCACGCGGCCCGAGCGCACGATCGTATCGAGGGCGTCGAGCGTTTCGTCGAGCGGCGTGTCGCGGTCGTCGTAATGGAGTTGGTAGAGATCGACGTAGTCGGTGCCGAGGCGCTCGAGCGACGCGTCGATCGCATCGAGCAGATGCTTGCGCGAGGCGCCCTTGTCCCACGGCGCGGGCCCGACTTGGCTGACGGCCTTCGTCGCCACGATGAAGCGTTGACGCTTGCCTTTCAGCCAGCGGCCGATGATCTCCTCGGTCCGTCCCGCCATTTGTGCGCCGCCGCCAAGCGGATACGAGTTGGCCGTGTCGATGAAATTCACGCCGGCGTCGGTCGCTTTGTCGAGAATTTGCGTCGACATGGCTTCGTCGATCTGCAGGCCGAACGTCATCGTGCCGAGGCACAAATTCGACACCGTCAGGCCGGTATGGCCGAATTTCCTGTATTGCATGGTGGCTCCTGGGTTGCGAGGCGAGGCGTTGCTGGCAAGGCGACAGAATAGCGCTCGCGTGCGCAATCGTGCTAGCCAGAACGGCGCTGACCACCGGCATCGTCAAGATCCGGCCGCTCGTCCGTGCCCGCGTGTTGGAAGGCGGCGACGGCACCGCCGCCGTGCCCCGCCGCGTGAGCTGACGGCTGACGCGACAGCGATCGCGATCTTGCCTCGGCGGCTACGCGGCCGAGCGTTTCCGCGCTCATCCTTGCGGCGACTTCGTGAACATAGGCGTGATGCCGCGCTTCCAGCGGCGCCGCGACGAACTGCGCCTGCAAATAGCGGATGAGCGCAATACGCCGGTGGCCAAGCTCGATGCTGCGATCGAGCAGCGCGAGCGCAGCCGCCGGATCGCGTGATTCATACGCGAGCTTCACCAAGTGAGATATGTGGGCGCGCGCCATCGCAACACACGCGTGCCGGAGTCAGGTCGCCGCCATGGCGTCGGCGGCGATCTGCGCGCGAGACCATGCGTCGTAGTCGGCACGCGTCCATTCGAGCTCGACACCGATGCGCTTCGTGCCCGGACGAATCTTCGGCTTGTGCAACGCGAGCGTCAGCGCATCGAGCGCCGGCCATTCGCGGAACGACAGCAGCGCCATCTCGACGGCCAGCATCTCCAGCAAGCGCGTATGCGGCTTCGCCGCGAGAAACGCGGCGATGCGCTCGCAATAGCGCTCGTAGTCGATCCACCCGCCGGTCTCGGACGGCACGCAACGATACGTCAAGCTCGCGTCGATCACGATGGGCTGCGGCGCCGCGTGCTCATGCGGGTGAATGCCGATGCGCGTGGGCACGACCAGTTCGTCGATAAACACGCGCCAGCCGCGCCCGCGGCGCGGCGCCTGTTCATCGTGTGCGAGCGGCGACGCCCGATCCAGGAGCGGCCGCTCGGCGAGCGGCACAAATGGTTCGCGCGGTTTCACGACATCAGCGGCGCGGCGGCGTCGAGCAGGATGCGGCAGAAATAGTCGGCGAAGCTGCGTCGCACGACGATCTCGAACGCGTTGTTTCCAGTGGGGATCAGCACGATCGACGCCTTGAAGAAATGGCTTTGCGCGCACTGCCCGCGTGCCAACATGAGCGGATGCAAGTCGAGCGGACATCCGCGCGAGAGCACGTCGCGCACACGCTCGCCGCTCACTTCGACCACCGTATAGCCGCTGCCGACATCGACGGCTGCCGCATAGGCGCCTTCGAAAGCAACGCGCAGCTTCGTCTCGAGCGTCGCGGCGCGCGCCTCGAGCGAGCGCACGAGCCACTCGTCGGGGCCGAGCCACAGCACGTCGCAGCCGTTGCCCTGCGCGACCGTGTTCGCCTTCGCAGGCGGCTTGCAGCCGAGCACGCTCTCCGCCGCGCCGACGAACGCGGGATCGGCGAGATCGCCGCGCACATTGACGAGTTCGAGAAACGGCCGCTCGTTCAAGCGGAACTGCTTCGACGCCTCCGCTTGATGCGCCTGCATCAGATCCTGCACACCGATGAACGGCGATTCGTAACGCACGCCGCGCTCCACGACGGCCGAAGCATTGCCCCTACCTTCATTCCACATGTTGACGCACTCCTTCGGTGTCGTAGAAAACCGGGCTCGAAATTTTCGCGGCGACCTGCTTACCGTTCGCGAGCGGAATCGTGACCGTCTCGCCCATCTTGCCCAAGCCGCCCTTCACCACGGCCAGCGCGATCGAGCGCTTGAGGATCGGGCTGTAGTAGCTCGACGTGACGTGGCCGATCATCGGCGCGAGATCGCCGAACTGGTGATTGACGAGAGGCTTCGCGACGATCTGGCCGCCTTCCGGCAACACGAACGAAGCGTCGTCGGTCAGCAGGCCGACCAGTTGCTTGCGCCCCTCCTTCGCCGTATCCGAGCGCGTGAGCGAGCGCCTGCCGAGGAAGTCCTTCGACTTCGCGACGAGCCCGCCCATGCCGAGATCGAACGGCGTGATCGAACCGTCGGTGTCCTGGCCGACGATGATGTAGCCCTTCTCCGCGCGCAGCACGTGCATCGTTTCCGTGCCGTAGGGCGTGATGCCGAACTCGTCGCCCGCCGCCATCAGCGCTTCCCACACGGTGCGGCCGACGTTCGCGGGCACGTTGACCTCGTAGGCCAGCTCGCCCGAGAAGCTGATGCGCATCACGCGCGCCGCGACGCCGGCGACGGTCCCTTCGCGATACGTCATGAACGGGAATGCCTCGTTCGCGAAGTCGATATCGCCGCACACTTTCTGCAGCACCTTGCGGCTCTTCGGTCCGACCACCGCGAACGTCGCCCAATGGTCGGTCACCGACCCGAGACGCACTCTCAGGTTCGGCCACTCAGTCTGCAGCCAGCGTTCGAGCCATGTGAGCACGCGTGCCGCGCCGCCCGTGGTCGTCGTCATCAGGTAGTGCTGATCGGCCAGGCGCACCGTCACGCCGTCGTCGAACACCATGCCGTTTTCGTCGAGCATGAGCCCATAGCGGCACTTGCCGACTTCGAGCTTGCTCCACGGGTTCGTGTAGACCCAGTTCAGCAGTTGCGCGGCGTCGGGGCCCTGGATGTCGATCTTGCCGAGCGTCGACGCATCGAGAATGCCAACGCCGTTGCGCACCGCCAGACATTCGCGCGCCACCGCCGCGTGCAGGTCCTCGCCGTTTTTCGGGTAGTACCAAGGCCGCTTCCAGTTGCCGACGTCCTCGAACATCGCGCCGTGCTCGGCGTGCCATTCGTGGATGCAGGTCTTGCGGATCGGATCGAGGAAGTCGCCGACTTCACGTCCCGCGAACGCGCCGAACGAAACGGGCGTGTAGTTCGGGCGGAACGTCGTCGTGCCGGTTTCGGGAATCGTCTTGCCGAGCGCCTCCGCGAGAATCGCCATGCCGTTGATGTTGCCGAGCTTGCCTTGATCGGTACCGAAGCCCATCGCCGTGTAGCGCTTGACGTGCTCGACCGATTCGAAGCCTTCGCGCGCGGCGAGCAGAATGTCGGCCGCCGACACATCGTTCTGGAAGTCGACGAACTGCTTCGGCCCGCGCGGCGCGGCCTCGCGGCTGCCGACGAGCCACAGCGGCAGCAACGGCTTCTCGTTGATCTCGGCGGCGCGCGGCGCCACCGGACGCTCGGACTTGCAGCCGACCGCCTTCGCCGCCTCGACGCCCGCATCGACTGCGAAGCGCAAGCCGCGCGCGAGACTGAACTCGCCCGCCGCCGCGCCGACGCTGCACTCCGCCTGCATCGCTTTGCCGGGTACGAAGCACGCTTTCTGATCGTTCCAATGCGCCTTGCCGCCCGATTGCGCGAACAGGTGCAACACAGGGCTCCAGCCGCCCGACATCGCAAGCAGATCGCACGGCAGGCTCGTTTGCTTGGCGCCGACCTTGCCGCCCGCAAACGATGCCACTTCTGCCGACGCCACGCGCAGCTTGCCGCGCGCCTCGGTCACCACCGCGCCGTTCAACACCTTCACGCCTTGTCTGCGTGCCGCGTTCGGCAAGGTGCCGCTGCCCTGCGGCCGCGGATCGACAACGGTCACCGCCGCCCCGCACGCCTTGAGATCGAGCGCGCATTGATAGCCGTCGTCGTTGTTCGTGAACACGACCGCTTCGCGCCCCGGCAGCACGCCGAAGCGATGCACATACGTCGACACCGCCGACGCCAGCATGACGCCCGGCAGGTCGTTGTTACCGAACACGAGCGGACGCTCATGCGCGCCGGTCGCGAGAATCACACGCTTTGCGCGCACTTTCCACATCAGCTCGCGCGTGCCCTTGCGCATCGACACCGGCAGGTGATCGGTCAAGCGCTGCACGACGGTGACGAGGTTGTGGTCCTGATAACCGAACGCCGTGCTGCGCGAGAGGATCTTCACATCGGGCATCTGCGAGAGCGCCGCTTCGATCTTCTCGACCCATTGCAGGCCCGGCTTGCCGTCGATCTCCGCTTTGCACGACAAGAGGCTGCCGCCCAGTTCGCGCTGATCGTCGACCAAGATCACGCGCGCACCCGCCGCGCCCGCCGCATGCGCAGCGGCCAGTCCCGCCGGCCCGCCGCCGACGACGAGCACGTCGCAATGCGCGTAGCACCTGTCGTAGCGGTCCGCGTCGAGCGTATCGGGCGCCTTGCCCAAGCCCGCGGCTTCGCGGATCTTCTCTTCGTACTTCGGCCACCATTTGCGCGGCCACATGAACGTCTTGTAGTAGAAGCCCGCCGGAATGAAGCGCGCGATCTTCTGATTGACGGCCATGCGGTCGTGCTCGATCGACGGCTCGGCATTGACGCTCGTCGCGACGAGCCCCTGATAGAGCTCGATTTCGGTCGCGCGCGCATTCGGCACCGTGTACGCGCCGCGCTCGAGCTGCACGACGGCATTCGGCTCTTCGACACCTGCGGTCACGATGCCGCGCGGCCGGTGATATTTCCAACTGCGCGCGACGAAGTGCACGCCATTGGCGAGCAGCGCCGACGCGAGCGTATCTCCCTGATAGCCCTGATAGGTCCTGCCGTTGAACGTAAACGTGAGCGGGATCGCGCGATTGATCCGGCCACCGGAACCGAGGCGGTCTTTTTGGCTCATTTTTGCTTGCCCTCTTGTGCAGCGTTGCCAACCTGGCCGGCGACGATTTTCGCGGCGGCCTCGGCTTGCGTCGGGAATCGTTGATATCCCTGGATTTCGTAGCTCACCGTATCGCGCGTCGCCATGAACCAGCGACGGCATCCTTGCGTATGCAACCATTGCTCGCGATGCACGCCGCGCGGGTTCTTGCGCATGAAGAGGTAGTCGCCCCATTCGCGGTCAGTGAGCTTGTCGGTGTCGAGCGGGCGCGCGATGTCCGCCTCGCCCCCGCATGAGAATTCGGATTCGGCGCGCGGCCCGCACCACGGGCATTCGATCAGCAGCATAGGTGTCTCCGTTTGTGCGTTGAGTTAGTGGGCCACGGCGGCCGCGCCGTGTTCGTCGATCAGATGGCCGCTGTAGAAACGGTCCAGCGAGAACGCTGCGTTGAGCGGATGCGGCGCGTCGTTGGCGATCGTGTGCGCGAACACCCAGCCCGAGCCCGGCGTCGCCTTGAAGCCGCCCGTGCCCCAGCCGCAGTTGAAGTAAAGGCCCTTCACGTCGGTCTTGCTGATGATCGGGCACGCATCGGGCGACACGTCGACAATCCCGCCCCACTGGCGGTTCATCCGCACGCGCGAGAACACCGGGAACATCTCGACGATCGCCTGCAGCGTGCCTTCGATGACCTGGAAGCTGCCGCGCTGGCCGAAGCCCGTGTATTGATCGATGCCCGCGCCGATCACGAGGTCGCCCTTGTCGGACTGGCTGATGTACGCGTGCACCGCGTTCGACATCACGACGGTGTTGACGACCGGCTTGATCGGCTCCGACACGAGCGCCTGCAGCGGATGGCTTTCGAGCGGCAGGCGGATGCCGGCCATGTCGGCGAGCGTCGTCGTGTTGCCTGCCGCGACCACGGCCACTTTCTTCGCCTTGATGAAGCCCTTCACGGTTTCGACGCCTGTCACCGCGCCGTTTTCGCGGCGAATGCCGGTGACCTGGCAGTTCTGGATGATGTCGACGCCGCGCGCATCCGCGCCGCGTGCAAAGCCCCACGCCACCGCATCGTGCCGCGCGACGCCGCCGCGCCGCTGAATCGAAGCGCCAAGCACGGGATAGCGGCTGTTGAGATTGATCGTCGGCTCGATTTCCTTGATCTGCGCGGGCGTCAGGAACTCCGCATCGACGCCGTTGAGCCGGTTCGCGTTCACGCGCCGCTCGGTGTCGCGCACGTCCTGCAGCGTGTGGGCGAGATTCATCACGCCGCGCTGGCTGAACATCACGTTGTAGTTGAGGTCCTGCGCGAGCCCTTCCCAGAGCTTCATCGCCTTCTCGTACAGCGCCGCCGATTCGTCCCACAGATAGTTCGAGCGCACGATCGTCGTGTTGCGCGCGGTATTGCCACCGCCGATCCAGCCCTTCTCGACCACGGCGATGTTGCGCACGCCGTGCTCTTTGGCGAGGTAATACGCGGTGGCGAGTCCGTGCCCGCCGCCGCCGACGATCACCACGTCGTACTCGCGCTTGGGCTCTGGGCTTCTCCATTGACGCTCCCAGTTCTCGTGATACGACAACCCGTTGCGCAACAAACTGAATATCGAATAGCGGCTCATGGCTTAAGTCCTGAAGCGTTAAGCGTGGTGGTGGTTCTTCATCAACATTCGATGACGTTCACGGCGAGTCCGCCGCGCGACGTCTCCTTGTATTTCGTCTTCATGTCGGCGCCGGTCTCGCGCATCGTCTTGATGACGGAATCGAGCGACACGTAGTGGTGGCCGTCGCCCTTGAGCGCCATCCGCGACGCGTTGAGCGCCTTGACCGCGCCCATCGCGTTGCGCTCGATGCAGGGAATCTGCACGAGTCCGCCGACCGGGTCGCAAGTCATGCCGAGGTTGTGCTCCATGCCGATCTCGGCGGCGTTCTCGACTTGGCTCGCCGTGCCGCCCATCACCGCGGCCAATGCGGCGGCGGCCATCGAGCAGGCGACGCCCACCTCGCCCTGGCAGCCCACTTCCGCGCCCGAAATCGACGCCGTTTCCTTGTAGATGATGCCGATGGCGGCGGCGGTCAGCAGGAAGTCGACGATGCCGTTCTCGTTCGAACCCGGCACGAACTTCACGTAGTAGTGCAGCACGGCGGGAATCACGCCGGCCGCGCCGTTGGTCGGCGCGGTGACGACGCGCCCGCCCGCGGCGTTCTCTTCGTTGACGGCCATCGCATAGAGATTGACCCAGTCGAGCATCGAAAGCGGATCGCGCAGCGATTCTTCGGAGCGCATCCGCAGGTTCTTGGACAGCTCGGCGGCGCGGCGCTTCACGCCCATCGGGCCCGGCAGATTGCCCTCTGCCTTGCAGCCGCGCTCGACGCAAGCGGCCATCGTGCGCCAGATCGCAAGCAGACCCTCGCGCACGTCCTCGGGCGAGCGCGACGCGCATTCGTTCGCGAACGCCACCTGCGCAATCGACTTGCCGCTCGCACGGCATTGGCGCAGCAGGTCGTCGCCGGTACGGAACGGATAGGGCACCTCGCCGCCCTGACGCGCGCCGTTCACGCGATCGCCCTCGCGATTGACGACGAAGCCGCCGCCCACCGAGTAATACTCTTTCTCGACGAGCAACTGGCCGTGTTCGTCGAACGCCTGGAAGCGCATTCCGTTCGGATGCACGACGGCCGTGCCGGTCATCAGCTTGCGATAGAAGGCGATGTCTTCCTTCTCGTCGAAGCGGATCGCGTGCAGGTTCAAGAGGCGCAACGACTTGCCGCGGCGAATCTCGGCGAGACGCGGCTCGATCAGGTCCGGATCGATCGCATCGGGCAGATGTCCTTCGAGCCCGAGCAATACCGCCTTGTCGGTGCCGTGCCCCTTGCCGGTCGCGCCGAGCGAGCCGTACAGCTCGACTTTGACGCGCCGCACGAAGCCGAGCAGGTTCGTATCCTCGACGTGCGACGCGAACCGGCACGCGGCGATCATCGGCCCAACCGTATGCGAGCTAGACGGTCCGATGCCGATCTTGAACAGATCGAAGACGCTGACGTTCATGCTGGGCTGCCTCATCGTTTGTGACTTGGCGCCAGTACACCAAAGCGTAAAATCCGCCGATAGAACAAAAACGGCATCGACGTGGGATGCCGCCGCCATACCCGCTTGCACGCGGCCTTGAAGTGCGCTTCGCCGATGGTTTGAGGCGGAAAAGCACAAGCGGGGACCCTAGCGATCAGCGACGCTCGAAGCGTGGCAGTCGCAAGCCGCGACGCCACCGGACACCGCCCCACCGCCCGACACACCCGCATGAAACTCGCCGACTCGCAACCGCTCACCACCGCCGAAGCCGCCACCACCGCGCCGAAAGCGCGCATCCGCTTCGGCATCGTGCTGTTGCCGAACTTCACGCTGACGGCGTTCTCCGGCTTTGTCGACATGCTGCGCCTGTCCGCCGACGAAGGCGACTACAGCAAGCCCGTGCGCTGCTCGTGGAGCGTGATCGGCGACACGCTCGCGCCCGTGCGCGCGAGCTGCGGCATTCAGGTGACGCCCTGGGAGACGTTCGATACCGCCGAGCCGTTCGACTACGTCGTCGTAGTCGGCGGCCTCTTACACTCCGGCCCGCAGGCGAGCGACGAGACACTGCGCTTCATCCAGCGCGCCGCGCGCGGCAACACGACCTTGGTCGGCATCTGCACAGGCGTGTTCGCGCTGATGCGCGCGGGCGTGCTCGACGGCCACCGCATCTGCGTGAGCTGGTTCCACTACTGGGATTTCGTCGAACGATTTCCGACGGTCAGCACCGATGCGCTGATCGCCGACCGGCTGTTCGTGATCGACCGGCGGCGCATCACGTGCTCGGGCGGGCGCGCGTCGATCGACGTCGCGGCGGCGATTCTGCTGCGTCACTTCGAGCACGCGACGGTGCAAAAGGCGCTGCGCATCCTGCTGGTCGGCGAGATGCAAAAGGGCAACGCGCCGCAACCGCATCCGCCTGGGCTCGAGCCCGCGACGCATCCGAAGGTCAAGCGCGCGATTCTGCTGATGGAGCAGCATGTCGGGCGCTCGCTGCCGCTCGAAGAACTCGCGTGCAAGCTCGATTTGTCGCCGCGTCAGTTGGAGCGGCTGTTCAAGGCCGAGACCGGCAAGAGCCCGCAGGCGTTTGCGAAGCAAGTGCGGCTGCGTACGGCGGCCTGGCTGTTAACGAGTTCGGACCGGACCGTGGCCGATATCGCGTCGAGCTGCGGATTTTCCGACGCGTCGCACTTGGGGCGGGAGTTCAGGAAGCAGTTTGGCTTGCCGCCGGTGACGTTCCGGGAGACGCGTGGCGCGGATGCCCAAAACGACGAGATGGCCTGCGGCGAGAATTTCGCGGGAGTCGGCGGCGTCTATTGACGTCCTTGTCTAAGCCGCAACGCTGACTCTCGCCGCCTACTACGGCATGAAGGCATTAAGGGTTCGCCCTAATGCAGCACACAAGTTCAACTTGTATGATAACCACATAACCAGACAGCCTAATCCCATGTTCGAAAAAATCCCTGCCCGCGCGATGAGCGACTCCGTCGCGCAGCAACTGCTCGCACAGATCGAAAAAGGCAGCTTCGCCGACACGGGCAAGCTGCCGTCGGAAGCCGTGCTGTCGCAGGAATTCGGCGTCAGCCGCACCGTGATCCGCGAAGCGATCTCGCGCTTGAAGAACGAAGGCGTGGTCGAAGCGCGTCAGGGCAGCGGCGTCTTTATTGCCGGCAAGAGCGGCGTTCGTCCGCTGCGCATCGACTACGCGGAGGTGGCCGACGGCGAATCCGTGCTGCAGATCCTCGCGCTGCGCCGCGCGATCGAGGCGGAAGTCGCGTCGGAGGCCGCGATGCATCGCACGGACGCCGACATGGCCGCGATCGATGCCGCGCTCGCGCAAATCGACGTCGCGGTGGCCGAAGGCCGTGATGGCGTCGCCGAAGACGTTGCGTTCCACCGCTCGATCGCCGCGGCCACCGGCAATCCCTATTTCCTGAAGACGCTCGCGTTCCTCAATCAGTATCTCGAAGCGGGCGTGGCCGTCACGCGCCGCAACGAGGCACGCCGCGAAGACTTCTCGCGGCAGGTGCGCGAGGAACACGCAGCAATTGTCGCGGCGATTCGCGCGGGCGAACCGATGGCCGCGCTCAACGCCGCGCGCACGCACATGTACAACGCTGCCCGCCGCCTCGCGGAAGCGGGCATCTGCTAGCGATTACATCCCGCCGCTGCCGGCGTGCGCGGCGAGGTGTCCATTCTTCTGAGGACAACTGATATGTCGAGAAACATTGGAGTCGTCGGCCTGGGCGCCATGGGGTTGGGCGTCGCGCGCTCGCTCTTGCGCGCGGGCTTTCGCGTTCACGCCTGTGACTTGCGCGCAGCCGTCTTGCAGTCGTTCGCGGCCGAGGGCGGTATCGCGTGCGCGAGCCCCGCCGAAGTCGGACGCCAGTGCGACGTCGTCATCACGCTCGTCGTCAATGCCGCACAAACCGAGGCGGTGCTCTTCGGCGAGCACGGCGCCGTCGCGCAGATGAAGCCCGGCGGCGTGGTGATCGCAAGCGCGACCGTGTCGCCCGATTTCGCGATGTCACTCGGCAAGCGCATCGAGGCCGCCGGCCTGCAGATGCTCGACGCGCCGGTCTCGGGCGGCGCCGCGCGCGCGGCTTCCGGCGACATGACGATGATGACGTCCGGCCCCGCCGCCGCCTACGCCGCCTGCGAAAACGTGCTCGCCGCGATCGCGGGCAAGGTGTACCGGCTCGGCGGCGCGCACGGCATCGGCTCCAAGGTGAAGATCATCAATCAGCTGCTGGCCGGCGTGCACATCGCCGCGGCCGCCGAGGCGATGGCGCTCGGCCTGCGCGAAGGCGTCGATGCCGATGCGCTCTATGACGTCATCACGCACAGCGCCGGCAACTCGTGGATGTTCGAGAACCGCGTGCCCCACATCCTCTCCGGCGACTACACGCCGCTTTCCGCCGTCGACATTTTCGTGAAGGATCTCGGCCTCGTGCTCGATACGGCGCGTGCGTCGAAATTCCCGTTGCCGCTCTCCGCCGCCGCGCACCAGATGTTCATGATGGCGTCGAGCGCCGGCCACGGCGGCGAAGACGACTCCGCCGTCATCAAAATTTTCCCCGGCATCGAACTGCCGGCCGGTCACTGATTTCGCGAGTTCCCTCTTGATGAGTACGCCCTACAGCAGTCCGCGGCCGCTCCTCGGCTGCATCGCCGACGATTTCACCGGCGCCACCGATCTCGCCAACATGCTCGTGCGCAACGGCATGCGCACCGTGCAGACGATCGGCGTCCCCGCGTCGTCCGAGCGCATCGAGGCGGACGCGCTCGTCGTCGCGCTGAAGTCGCGCACGATCCCGGCCGCCGATGCGGTCGCCCAATCGCAACAAGCGCTTGCATGGCTGCGCGGGCAAGGTTGCCGTCAGTTCTTCTTTAAGTACTGCTCGACATTCGACTCGACGGAGGCAGGCAACATCGGTCCCGTCGCGGATGCGCTGCTCGATGCCCTCGCGATCGGGGACGATCGCGGCTTCACGATCGCCTGCCCGGTCTTTCCGGAGAACGGCCGCACGCTGTACCGCGGGCACCTGTTCGTCGGCGATACGTTGCTCAACGAATCGGGGATGGAGACGCACCCGCTCACGCCGATGACCGACGCGAATCTCGTGCGCGTGCTGCAGAAGCAGACGAACTCGAAGGTCGGGCTGATCCGCTTCGACACGGTCGCGCAAGGCGTCGCGGCCGTGCGCGCGCGGATCGCCGCATTGCGCGCCGAGGGCGTGCGCATCGCGATCGCCGACGCGCTCACGGACGACGATCTGCGCGTGCTCGGCGAAGCGTGCGCCGACCTGCCGCTCATCACCGGCGGCTCGGGCATCGCGCTTGGACTGCCCGCCAACTTCCGGCGCGCCGGCCTCTTGGCGAAGCACGGCGACGCGGCCAGGGTGCCGGCGGTGAACGGACTGTCGGCCGTGCTGGCGGGCAGCGCGTCGACGGCGACGAACGCGCAGGTCACGGCGTGGCGCGGCGCCGGCAGGCCGCACTTCCGAATCGATCCGCTCGCGGTCGCGCGCGGCGAGCCGGTCGTCGAGGCCGCGCTCGCGTTTGCACGCGAGACCCTGCTCGGCGCGAATCCGCAGCCGGTGCTGATCTACGCGACCGCGGCACCCGAAGAGGTCAAGCGCGTGCAGCAGGCGCTCGGCGTCTCGCATGCAGGCGAAATCGTGGAAGCCGCGCTCGCCTCGATCGCGCGCGGGCTGCACGCACTCGGCGTGCGCAAGTTCGTCGTCGCGGGCGGCGAAACGTCGGGCGCCGTCGTGCAGGCGCTGCGCGTGCCGGCGCTCGTCATCGGCGCGCAGATCGATCCGGGCGTGCCGGCCACAGTCACCCTCGGCGAGGAGCCGCTGGGCCTCGCGCTCAAATCGGGCAACTTCGGTGCCGTCGATTTCTTCGACAAAGCCCTGCGCCGTCTTAGCGGAGCCGCGTGATGCAAGCCGTCGACCGAAGCGAAGCGAAACTGCGCGAAGAGATCTGCACTGTCGGCGCGAGCCTGTATGCGCGCGGCCACGCGGTCGGCAGCGCGGGCAACATCAGCGCGCGGCTTGCCGACGGCTGGCTGATCACGCCGACCGACGCATGCCTCGGCCGGCTCGACCCCGCCGAGATCGCGAAAGTCGATCTCGCGGGCAACGCGGTGTCGGGCGGCAAGCCGTCGAAAACGCTCGCGCTGCATCGCGGCATCTACGCGAACAACACCGAGGCGCGCGGCATCGTCCATACGCATTCGACGCATCTCGTCGCACTGACGCTGCACGGCGTCTGGCGCGACACCGACGTGCTGCCGCCGATTACGCCCTACTACGTCATGAAAGTCGGCCACGTGCCGCTGATTCGCTACCGGCGCCCCGGCGATCCACAAGTCGCGGAGGAAGTCGCGGCGCTCGCGCCGAACGTGCGCGGCGTGCTGCTCGAACGGCTCGGCCCGGTGGTCTGGGGGCCGTCGGTCTCGCAGGCATCGTTCACGCTCGAAGAACTCGAGGAGACCGCGCGCTTGTGGCTGATGACAGATCCGAAGCCCGCGCCGCTGGACGAAGCCGCACTCGACGATTTGCGACGCGCCTTTCACGCGCGCTGGTAGCCAACGATCAACAGGAGACAAGGAAATGAGTTCATTCGAGGCCGCGAAGGTCCGCCCCACCCACCCCGCCGAACACGCCGCCACCGCCGGCGACGCCAAGCTCGATCGCACCTACAAGAAAGTGTTTTGGCGCATCGTGCCGTTCCTGATGCTCTGCTACGTGGTGGCGTATCTCGACCGCGTGAACGTCGGCTTCGCGAAGCTGCAGATGTCGCAGGACCTCGCATTCAGCGAGACCGTGTTCGGCCTGGGCGCCGGCATCTTCTTCCTCGGCTATTTCCTGTTCGAACTGCCGAGCAACCTGCTCATGCACAAGCTCGGCGCGCGCATCTGGATTGCGCGGATCATGATCACGTGGGGCATCCTGTCGGGGCTGTTCGTCTTCGTGCAGACGCCCACGCAGTTCTACGTGCTGCGCTTTTTGCTCGGCCTCGCCGAAGCCGGCTTCTATCCCGGCGTGATCCTCTATCTGACGTACTGGTTTCCGACGCACCGGCGCGCGAAGATCATCGCGGTCTTCATGTCGGCGATTCCGGTGTCGGGCATCTTCGGCAATCCGCTGTCGGGCTGGATCATGCAGTCGTTCCACACGAACGGCGGCTTCAACGGCTGGCAATGGATGTTCATGATCGAAGCCGTTCCCGCCGTGCTGATCGGCATCGCGACGATTCTCTATCTCGACAACGGCATCCAGGGCGCGAAGTGGCTCGACGACGAGGAAAAGCGCATGCTCGCCGACGAAATCGCCGCGCAGCCGCATGAAAAGGCGAAGCAATCGCACTCGCTCGGCGCGGTGTTCAAAGATCCGCGCATGTGGTGGATGTCGCTGATCTACTTCGCGTTCGTGACCGGTCAATATGGGCTGACGTTCTGGCTGCCGACACTCGTGAAATCCACCGGCGTGACCGGCGCACTGAACATCGGCCTCTTGAGCGCGATTCCGTTCGCCTGCGCGATCGTCGCGATGAACCTGTTCGGCTACAGCTCGGACCACCGCCGCGAGCGCCGCTGGCACCTGATCGTGCCGTCGCTGATGGGCGCGGCGGGATTCGCGATCGCCGCATCCGCCTCCCATAGCACCGTGATCTCGCTGGTCTTCCTGTCGCTCGCGGCGGCGGGTGTGCTGACTTGCGCCCCGCTCTTCTGGTCGCTGCCGACCGCGTTCCTTTCCGGCGCCGCCGCAGCGGCGGGCATCGCGATCATCAACTCGATCGGCAATCTCGCGGGTTTCGCGAGCCCCTATATGATCGGCTATCTGAAAGACCTCACGCACAGCACGCAGGCGGGCATGTACGTCCTGTCCGGCATGCTCGTGATCGGCGCGATCGCCGTGTGGCTCACGCCGGCGCGGCTCGTGAACCGCTAATTCACCTAGCTTGGAGAGCACACCATGCCTCGTTTCGCTTCCAACCTGACGATGATGTACAGCGAGCACGCGTTCCTCGACCGCTTCGCCGCCGCAGCCGCGGACGGTTTCAAAGCGGTCGAGTACCTGTTCCCGTACGACTTTCCCGCGGCCGAGCTGAAGGCCCGCCTCGACGCGCACGGCTTGACACAGGCGCTCTTCAACGCACCGCCCGGCGACTGGGCGAATGGCGAGCGCGGCATCGCCTCGCTGCCGGGCCGCGAAGACGAGTTCCGCCGCAGCATCGATACCGCGCTCGAATACGCGAGCGTGCTCGGCAACGACAAGATCCACGTGATGGCGGGCCTGATCCGCCCTGAGCAATCGCGCGAAGTACATCGCGACGTCTATCTGCGCAATCTCGCGCATACCGCGCAGGCGGCGCACGCACATGGCATCACGGTCGTGATCGAGCCCATCAACACGCGCGACATTCCCGGCTTCTTCCTGAACCGGCAAGACGATGCGCAAGCGATCTGCCGGGAAGTCGGCGCGGCAAACCTGAAAGTGCAATTCGATTGCTACCACTGCCAGATCGTCGAAGGTGATCTCGCCGTGAAGCTCAAGCGCGACATGCACGGCATCGGCCATATCCAGATTGCCGGCGTGCCCGAGCGGCACGAGCCGGATATCGGCGAGCTGAATTATCCGTACCTGTTCGCGCTGATCGATGCACTGGGCTACGACGGCTGGATCGGCTGCGAATACCGCCCGCGCGCGGGCACGTCGGCGGGCCTCGGCTGGCTCAAGCCGTATCTGTGATTGGCTCTAGAACGAAGGACCCGACATGAAAGTTCTGATTACCGGCGGCGCCGGATTTCTCGGCCAGCGCCTCGCGCGCGAATTGCTCAAACGCGGCGACATCGCGGGCCCGGACGGCGAACGCCGGCGCATCACCGAGCTCGTGCTGCTCGACGTCGTGAAAGGCGCCGATCTCGGTGACGCGCGCGTTACCTCGCTCGTCGGCGACATCGGCGAGCGCAGCGTGCTCGAACACGCGATCGATACGAACACCGCAGCGATTTTTCATCTCGCCGCGATTGTCAGCGGTCAGGCCGAAGCGGACTTCGATCTCGGCATGCGGATCAATCTCGACGCGTCGCGCTTGCTGCTCGAGGTGTGCCGCGCGCGCGGCCATCGTCCGCGCGTCGTGTTCACCAGCTCGGTCGCGGTCTATGGCGGCGACCTGCCCGCCGTCGTGCAGGACGACACCGCGCTGAATCCGCAATCGTCTTATGGCACGCAAAAGGCCATCGCCGAGCTGCTGCTGTCCGATTACACGCGGCGCGGCTTCGTCGACGGGCGCGTCTTGCGCCTGCCGACCATCAGCGTGCGTCCCGGCAAGCCGAACGCGGCCGCATCGTCGTTCGCGAGCGGCATCGTGCGCGAGCCCTTGAACGGCGAACCCGCCGTGTGCCCCGTGCCGGGCGAGACGAAGCTGTGGCTGTTGTCGCCGCGCGGCGCGATCGAAGCGCTGATCGCAGGCTACGAGCTGGACGGCGCCGCGCTCGGCAACCGGCGCGTCGTCAACCTGCCGGGTATTTCGGTGAGCGTGAATGACATGGTCGAGGCGCTGCGCGAAGTGGCGGGCGAGGAAGCGGTCGCGCGCATCCGCTGGGAAACCGACGAGCGCGTCGTGAAGATCGTCGGCAGTTGGCCGGGCAGTTGGAACACGGAGCGCGCCGAGCGGTTGGGGCTCAAGGGCGATACCCGGTTCGCCGATGTGATTCGCAGCTATATCGAAGACGAGAAGCGGTAACGATCCTGCGCAAGCGGCATGCGGTATACAAAATACCGCGTGCCGCATTCCGGTCTCGGCTCAATGCGACGCCAGATACCCCTTCACCGCCGTCAGTCCATCCTTCCCGTCGATCGTCGTCACGCCCGCGAGCCATTGGTTCAACACCTGCGGATTGGCCTTCAGCCATGCGAGCGCGGCCTTGTTCGGATCTTCCTTGTTCATGATCGGCACCATCACGTGGTTCTCGATGCCCGTCGTGAATTGCAGGTTCGACACGAACTTTGCCGCGTTCGGGCAGCGCGCAGCGTAGTCGGGCGGCGTGGCTGTGAACACCTTCGCCTCGCCATAGTTCGGACCGAACACGTCGTCGCCGCCGCTCAGGTAGTCGATCTTCATCTGCACGTTCATCGGATGCGGTTCCCAGCCGAGGAACACGATCCACTGCTTCTCGCGAGTCGCCTTGTTCACTTGGACGAGCATCCCCGCCTCGCTCGACTCGACGAGCTTGAACTTGCCGAGGCCGAACTGATTGCTGTCGATCATCTTCTTGATCAGCGCGTTGCCGTCGTTGCCGGGCTCGATGCCGTAGATCTTGCCGTCGAGCTTATCCGCGTACTTCGCGATATCGGCGAACGACTTGAGCCCGCCGTTATAGACGTAATCCGGCACGGCCAGCGTGTACTTCGCGCCGGTCAGGTTTGGCGTGGGCAGCACTTTGATCGATCCGGCTTTGACGAACGGGTCGATGATCGGGTCCATGGTCGGCGCCCAGTAGCCGAGGAACACGTCGATCTGCTTGCTCTTGATGCCGGCGAACGTGATCGGCACCGACGCGATCGTCTTTGTCGGGTTGTAGCCGAGGCCGCTGAAAATCGTCGACGCGATGCCGGTGGTCGCCGCGATGTCGGTCCAGCCGACGTCCGCGAAGCGCACGTTGCGGCACACGCCGGGGTCCGACGCTTGCGCGGGTGCGGCTGTGATGGCGGACGCCATGCCGAGCGCACAGAGCGCCGCTGTCAGGATTCGCTTCATTATTTTTCTCCTCGGGTATCGATATGTGGATCAGTGAAATCAACGACAGGGAAATCCGTTCACTCGGGCTGGCGCCGCTCCAGGCTCGGCGCATGTCCGAACTGCGCGCGATACGCCTTGCTGAAATGACACGGCGAATGAAAACCGCAGACCGTCGTCACGCGCGCGATCGAGGCATCCGTCGTGCGCAGCAGATCGCGCGCGCGGCGCAAGCGCAGCGACAGGTAGTAATGCGTCGGCGAGACGTTCAAATACACCTTGAACATCCGCTGCAAATGGCGCTGCGACAATTGCACGAGCCGCGCGAGTTCTTCGAGCGAGAGCGGCTCTTCGATATTCGCTTCCATCAGGCGCACCACCTCGATCAGCTCGGCACGCGAGAAGCCGACGCGCGCGTCCACCGGAATCGGCTGATGATCGGACGCGCTGCGGATGCGCTCGAGAATGAACTGCTCCGAGACCTGAGCGGCGAGGTTCTGGCCGAAACGCCGGCCGACCAGATGCAGCATCAGATCGAGCGGCGCGGTGCCGCCCGTGCAGGTGAGCCGGTCGCGATCGATGACGAACAACTCGTCGGTAAAACGCACGTGCGGGAACTCCTTGTGCAGCACCGACATGTCTTCCCAATGCACGGTGCAGCGGTAGTCGTCGAGGAGTCCCGCGCTCATCAGCGCATAGGCGCCGGTGCAAATCCCGCCGAGCGGCACGCGGCGCTCCGCCATGTCCGCAAGCAGCGTCTTGACCGGCGTATCGACCGCGCTGCGAATCTGCGTGCCGCCGCAGACGATCAGCACGTCGGGCACCCCGGCTTCTTCGAGCGTGCGCGTGGGCTTGACGGTGATGCCGTTGCTCGCCCGCACGGGCACCCCGTCAGTCGAGACGATCGACCATCGGTAGTGCGCCTCCCGCGCCACATAGTTCGTCATCCGTAGCACTTCGATCGCGCTCGTGAACGCGATCATCGAGAAGTTGGGCAACGTCAGAAAACCGAAATGCACGGGGGACGGCAACGGCGATTCCGTCATGGCAGGCGTCACGTCGCTCTCCAAGGGCATAGGACCTGTTCGCACCAGTAAAAGGCCCTCGGTTGGCTTAGCTTTGCGTCAGCGGCTGTTGTTGCGCGCGGCGCACTCGCATCACGTGGCGCAGCCCTGCGAAGCGTGGCGCCGGCGCCGTGCCCGGCGTGCGGCCGAAGCTCTCGGTAATGCGGTCGAGAATGATCGCCAGCAGCACCACCGAAAGGCCGCTCTCGAAGCCGAGTCCGATATCGAGCCGCTGAATGCTCGCCAGCACGTCGTTGCCGAGGCCGCCCGCGCCCACCATCGACGCGATGATCACCATCGACAGCGCCATCATGATCGTCTGGTTCACGCCCTGCATGATCGACGGCAGCGCGTTCGGGAACTGCACCTTGTAGAGCAGCTGCCATGACGTGCAGCCGAACGCCTGCCCCGCTTCGACGATCTCGCGATTCACGTGGCGAATGCCGAGGCTCGTGAGCCGCACGGCGGGCGGCATCGCGAAGATCACGGTCGACAGAATCCCCGGCACGCGCCCAAGACCGAACAGCATCGCGGCCGGAATCAGATAGACGAACGCGGGCATCGTCTGCATCAAGTCGAGTATCGGACGGACGATCGCGGCCACATGCTTGTTCTTCGCCGTCCAGATGCCAAGCGGCACGCCGAAGACGAGGCTGATGATCGTCGACGACAACGTGAGGCCCAAGGTAACGACCGTTTGATCCCAGAAGCCCGTCGCATAAATCAAGAGCAGCGCGAGCGTCGTAAAGATCGCAAAGCGCCAGCCGACGCGCCACAACCCGATGCCGATGAAAAACGCCATCAGCGCCCACATCGGCACCGCCTGCAAACTGTGTTCGACGAAGGCCGCGATGCCCTCGATCACCTTGCCGATCGCGTCGAACGTGTCGCTGTCGTGATCGAGCAGGAAGTGGACCGAGTGATCGACCCAACTGCCGAGCGGAATGAGTTCAGACATGGGAGCCTCGCGAACGCGTGAGTACTTTCAGGACGGCTGCGCGATCGACCGAGCCGCAATAACAGCCGTCGTCGTCCACGACCGGCAGCGCCCTCGCGCTCGCGACGACGCGCGACACGACATGCTCGAGCGTCGCCGCCCGCGAAATGCTTTCGACCTGCGCGATATGCGGTGCCGCCGTGGCCGCGGCCGTCGCCGCGCCGAGCGCGTCGCGCGTGACGAAGCCGCGAAGCTTTCGCTCGGCGTCGAGCACGAACGCGTAGTCCGCACTACCGTTGAGCGAGGCCGTCACCGCGGCCGTGTCGGCGTGGCGCACGAGCGGCACGGCGTCGGTCTGCATGAGGTCGGCGGCGGTCAGATAGCGGCTCGTGTCGACGCCCTCGAAGAACGCACGCACGTAATCGTCGGCCGGTTTGCTGATGATTTCCTGCGGCGTGCCGAGCTGCACGAGCCGGCCGCCCTCCATGATCGCGATGCGGTTGCCGATGCGCAGCGCCTCTTCGAGATCGTGCGACACGAACATGATCGTGCGCCGCTGCTCCTTCTGCAGTTGCAGCAGGACGTTCTGCATCTCCTTGCGCTTCAAGGGATCGAGCGCCGAGAACGCCTCGTCCATGATCATCAGCGACGGGTTCACGGTCAGCGCCCGCGCGAGCCCCACGCGCTGCTGCATGCCACCCGACAGCTCCGAGGGCAGCTTCTGCGCGAAGGCCGCGAGCCCGACTTGCTCGAGCACCGCCAGCGCGCGCTTTTCGCGCTCCTTCTTCGCGACGCCCGCCACTTCGAGCCCGAATGCCGCATTCGAGAGCACCGTGCGCTGCGGCATCAGCGCGAACGACTGGAACACCATGCTCATGTCGGTGCGGCGCAGCGCGGTGAGTTCCGAGCGCTTGACCGCCGCGATATCGCGGCCGTCGACGATCACCTTGCCCGAGGTCGGCTCGACGAGGCGGTTGATGAGGCGGATCAGCGTGGACTTGCCGGAGCCGGAGAGGCCCATCAGCACGAAGATCTCGCCTTCCTGAACATCGAACGACACGTTGTGCACGCCGACCACCTGGCCGGTGCGCGCGAAGATTTCATCCTTCGTCGCACCACCCGCGAGCATGTCGAGAGCCTGCTTCGGGTTGTTGCCAAACACCTTGCATAGACCCTCGACCACTACCTTTCTGGCATTCATCGAATCCATCTCCTCCAAGAGCGGGGGCGGCAGGCGCCAGCCTCCGCAGCGTTAATACATAGTTGCCAGAAAAAAGACGTTGCAGCCGACGAATTCCGACAGACGCTTGCGCAAATGCGACACGCATGGAAACGGACGATCGTCCCGAAAGCGCGCAAACGCCCGCCGCACGCGCGGCTTGGCCGATGGTGCACCGCATGAAGAATCTTGCATGCCAAACCGGCGTGTCGCCGCCGTGCAGATTCGCGTCCGAAATGCTATGCGCAATGGCGGATTTGGCTGGACATACTCGGGCCGTCATTTCGACCGGACGCCCGCTCGACACCGCAGACATCGACGCGAGACGCCCGCCCCTTCAATCGCACTGCCCGGTGAAGCCGCAAGCCATCGCGAATAAGCACTCAAAGCGGCCCGCCCTCAACGACGGAGATCTTCTTCATGCACGACGGCAAGACGAAGTCACGCCTCACGTCAGCCGCGCTTTGCGGCGCGTTCCTGATCGGTACGCTGCATACGGCCGCTGCCGTTGCGCAATCGGCTGAATCGAACAGCGCCGGCGCCGCCGACGCGGCGACCGCGCCCGCCGCGGCCAACCCATCGACGACGGTCGCGCAAGCCGCTGAGCCGGCATCGAGCGCCGCACCGGCACCCACGCTCGCCGCGAATCCTGCCGATCCGCCCGCTCCCGCGGCAGCCGCGGCACCCGCGCCGGCCGCCGCCTCGCCGCTGACAGCCAACGTGACGCTCGCCTCGCAATACGTGTCGCGCGGCTTCCGGCAAGGCTGGGGCAAGCCTGCGATCCAAGGCGGCTTCGACTACGCGCACTCGAGCGGCCTGTTCGTCGGCACGTGGCTCTCCAGCGTGAGCAGCAAGTTCGTCGAAGACGGTACCGTCGAATGGGATCTGTACGGCGGCTACGGCGGATCGATCGGCGATCTGTCGTACACCGGTACTGTGTACTACTACGTATATCCGGGCGCGCGCATGGCCGCTAGCGACACGAGCTACAACTACGGCGAGTTCGTCGCGGCGCTCACCTACAAGTGGTTCACCGCGAAATACTGGCTCACGTACACGCCGAACTACTTCGGCTATGACAGCCAGTCGCTCGGCATCGGCAGCGGACAAGGGAGCCGCGGCTCGGGTTATCTCGACCTGAACACGAACATCGACCTGACGCACGGCTTCTCGCTGCTCTTGCACTACGGCTGGGAGCGCGTGCAGAACTTCTCGGCGTACAACTGGCAGGACGCGAAGGTGGCGGTGTCGAAGACGTTCGACGGCGGCTGGACGCTGACCGGCGCGGTCACGAAGGGCTGGGGCGCGACCAACGTCTACGACAACTACACGACGGGCGCGCGCGATTCGTCAGGCAACATCGCCGTGTCGAATCCGTTGGCGACGACCGTGCTCGCGACGCTCACGAAAGTGTTCTGAACTGCGCTTTCCGGCATATCGATAGAAGAAAAAGTCGTTTCCGGCGCAGTTAAGCAGTCACTACCATGGCAGTTTGAAGTTGAGGACCCGGCGCTCCGGCGCCGCTGACCGACGGAGTGTTGTCTTGACTGCTTTCGAACATCTTCCCTTGCCGCTCGTCGTGGGTATCGGCGGCACCACGCGCGACGCGTCGTCGACCGAACGCGCGCTCGGCTTCGCGCTGCGCGGCGCCGAGGCTGCAGGCGCGCGTACGCGCTTCTTCGGCGGTACGTTTCTGCACAGCCTGCCTCACTACGCACCGGAGCATCCGGAGCGAACCGATGCGCAGCTCGAACTGATCGAAGCCGTGCGCGCCGCCGACGCCATCATCATCGCCACGCCCGGCTACCACGGCGGCGTCTCGGGTCTGGTGAAGAACGCGCTCGACACGCTCGAAGAACTGCGCGCCGACGAGCGGCCGTATCTGGACGGCCGCGCCGTCGGCACTATCGTGACGGCCTATGGCTGGCAGGCGACGGGCACGGTGCTGACGTCGCTGCGCTCGATCGTGCATGCGCTGCGCGGCTGGCCGACGCCGTTCGGCGCCGCGGTCAATACCCTGGAGACGCGCTTCGAGACGCCGGATACGTGCTCGGATGCGAAGGTCGTCGAGCAGCTCGCGACAGTCGGCCGGCAGGCGGCCGAGTTCGCGCTGGCCTTTGGGTCGCACTGCGCCGCCAGCCTTGCCACCGAACGAACCGTGGCCAAGGCGCTGACGCTCGCGAATTGAACATGCAGAACCGGCTCGCGACGTAGCCGCCCTACCTTGCAAAAACATCGCGCGCCGGCGAGGCAACCCCGCCGGCGCGCGATGCATTCATCGATACCGCCTATCAGGCTTCGACGTCGGCCAGGCTGAAAATTTCCGACTGGTCGTTGTACGAGAAGACCTCGCCGTAACGGCCCCAGTTGATGACCGCGTCGAGCGTCTGCTGAGCCGCGTGATCAGACAGCGAATCTTCCAGCTCCTGCTCGAAACGCACGCGCGGCGCGCGATGTCCCGGCCGCTCGTCGAGCACCTTCTTGATCCGCGCGGCGAGCGGCACGTTGCGCAGCAGATGCTCGGCGAACATCATCTTGCGCTCCTGCGTGCCGAACTCGGCGAAGGCGCGCGCTTGCGGCGTGAGGAAGATGTCGCCTTCGCGCATTTCCGCAAAACCCAAGTGCTGCAGCACTTCGGCGATCGGGAACAGATCGTCCACTTCGAGGTGCAGCGAGCGCGCGATTTCCGGCATGTCCGCGCGGCCGTTATACGGGGGCACGGCCAGCGTCTCGATCAGGCCCGCCATCAGGTTGGTCGACACCTCCGGCAGCCGGCTGCCGAGTTCGAGCCCCGTCGTCGCCGCTTCACTCACCTGACGCGCCGTCATGCGCGCGTAGATATCGTCGACGAGACGGCGGAACGCCGGGTCCAGACGGTTGCGCGGATGCTTGAACGGCACCTGGATCTCGGCGATCACCTTGCCCGGATTCGACGACAGCACCAGGATGCGGTCGCACATGAACACCGCTTCTTCGATGTTGTGGGTGACGATCAGCACGGACTTGATCGGCAGACGGCCTTGCGTCCACAAGTCGAGCAAGTCGGTGCGCAGCGTTTCGGCGGTCAGCACGTCGAGCGCGGAGAACGGTTCGTCCATGAGCATCAGCGTCGGATCGACGACGAGCGCGCGCGCGAAGCCCACACGCTGGCGCATGCCGCCCGACAGCTCGCGCGGATAGGCGTTTTCGAAGCCGTCGAGACCGATCAGGTCGATCGCGGCGAGTGCGCGCTCGCGGCGCGCGCTGGCGCCGACGCCCAGCGCTTCCAGCCCCGCTTCCACGTTCTGCAGCACGGTGAGCCACGGGAACAGCGCGAAGGTCTGGAACACCATCGCGACGCCTTCGGCCGGACCGTCGAGCGGCTTGCCGAGGTAATCGACGTGGCCGTCGGTCGGCTGAATCAAACCCGCGATGATGCGCAGGAGCGTCGACTTGCCCGAACCCGAGCGGCCCAGCAGCCCGACGATCTCGCCTTCGCGCAGCGTCAGATTCACGTCGTCGAGCACCAGCAGATCTTCCTGGGCTTTGCTGAAGCCGCGGCTCACGTCCTTGACGTTGAGGATTTCGCGGCCGGCGTCCGGGGTACCCGCGCGCGGCGGCGTCTGAAGCACTTCGGTAGTTGCAGCTTTAGGATTTAGCATCGCCTATCTCTCTCAGTCGAGCCGAAGCTTGGATTCGGCATGTCGGAACATCGGACGCCACAGCAGACGGTTGAACAGGGTCACGAACAAGGACATCACCGCGATGCCCAGGATGATCTTCGGGAAGTCGCCTGCGGCCGTGGTCTGCGCAATGTAAGCGCCAAGTCCATGCGCCTGGACCTTGGTGTCGCCCCATTGCACGAACTCCGAGACGATACTCGCGTTCCATGCGCCGCCCGAAGCCGTAATCGCACCGGTCACGTAGTACGGGAAGATGCCGGGCAACATCACCTGGCGCCACCATTGCCATCCACGAATGCGGAAATTGGTCGCCGCTTCCTTGTAGTCGTTCGGGTACGCAGTCGCGCCCGCGATCACGTTGAACAGGATGTACCACTGCGTGCCGAGCACGATCAGCGGCGACAGCCAGATATCGGGGTTCAGATTGAACTTCACGATCACGATCACGAACACCGGGAATAGCAGGTTCGCCGGGAACGCGGCGAGGAACTGCGCGAGCGGCTGGATCTTTTCGGCGAGCGCGGGACGCAGCCCGATCAGCACGCCAAGCGGCACCCAGATCACCGACGAGATCGCGATCAGAATCGCCACGCGGAACAGCGTGATGAAGCCGAGCACGAACACATGCTCCACTTCGCTCATCGTGACGCCGGTGCTCACATACGAGACCACGCGATAGACCACATAGACGGTCAGGAGGAGAACGAGAATCCCCCAGATGATGTCGCCGATTTTCGAGCGCTTGCCGGTGAACGCCACCGGGCCGAAGCGCCGTGCGCGAGGCAGCGGCAGGCGCATCGGCACACGCGCCGCCCTCGCCAGCAGCACGCCCATCGGCACGAGCCCGCGGTGAATCAGGTGCGTGCGGCGCAGCAGATCGAGCAGCCACGATTCCGGCGCAACGCCCGAACTCGTGGTTTCCATGCGGAACTTGTCGGCCCACGCGACGAGCGGACGGAACAGGAACTGGTCGTAGGCGAGGATCACGATCGTCATCGTGAGAATCACCCAGGCGATCGCCGTGAGGTTCTTGTCCGAGATCGCCTGCGCGAGATACGCGCCGATGCCCGGCAGCGTGATCGTGTTGTTGCCGACGGTGATCGCCTCCGACGCCACCACGAAGAACCACCCGCCCGACATCGACATCATCATGTTCCAGATGAGCCCCGGCATCGAGAACGGCACCTCGAGCTTCCAGAAGCGCTGCCAGCCGGTCAGATGAAAGCCGCGCGAGACTTCTTCAAGATCGTGTGGCACGGTGGTCAGCGACTGATAGAAGCTGAACGTCATGTTCCACGCCTGGCTCGTGAAGATCGCGAAGATCGCCGCGCATTCGGCGCCGGCCACGCGGGTCGGGAACAGCGCGATGAAGAACGTCACCGTGAACGAGATGTAGCCGAGCACCGGCACCGATTGGAGGATGTCCAGGATCGGGATCAGCACCTTCTCCGCGCGACGGCTTTTCGCCGCGAGCGTGCCGTAGATCAGCGTGAACACCAGCGACGCCACCATCGCCGCGAGCATGCGCAGCGTCGTGCGCAACGCGTATTCCGGCAGGTTCGACGGATTGGTCGAGATCACCTGGGTCTTGAGCGTCGCGATCGGCGCCATCGTCTGATGGAAGCCGATCGCCGCCATCGCGATCAAGCCGATGATCAGCGGGAACGCAACGAAGTCCCAGCGGTTGGGGAGCAGCCGCCACGCCGAAGCGTTGGCAGTGCGATTCAGGTCAAAACTGAAATTCATTCGATGCCTCCCCGGCACGGGTTCTTTAACGACGAATTCAATGGGCACACCTCCGCAGCACTAGAGGATGGCACCGATATGTGACAAGAGATCGACCGAACATTACGAAACGCAAACAGAGGCTGTTGCGGCGCTAATGGGGCGCTGGTCAAAGCGCAGAGGGTGCTGCGAAGGGGCGCGCCGCCTGCCCGGCGGTGGGAGCGCGGCCAAGAAAGCAACGCGGGACGTTCATCCGATCGGGCAGCGAAACGGCTGCAACCGCGGCTGTCCGAGGTATGTGGCCCTTTTGTGACGACGGGCGAATTCTAGACAGCGTCGTCTCTCGAAGTCAACACGAATCACTAAGCAGAACCAATGTAATTCTCATTTACTACACCAAGGTTCGTTGCGCCCAGAACACTACATAAGCCTTACATCGAAACCAAGACGAAAGGTCGTCGGTGAAATCCATAAGACGCGCTCGATATTACGCAGTGCGATGCTTCAACCGGTTTGGTCGGGGGAAAACACAATCGTTGTTTTTATACTTTTTTTACTTGCCGCATTGCACAAGCTCCGTCTACAATCCGCCCGTCTCATAAAAAGGAGTCCCTTGTGGACGCGTCTTCGAGTAGTGGAAGTCCGTTGCCGGCCCAAGCCGGCACAACCGCGAGATAGCCGCAGCAGGTTCACTCCTTCGCCGCTAACTCGCATTCGTCGGGTTAGCGCGCTTCATCTTCGATCGGCTCCAGGCCCAATATGGGCCAGCCCAATACGGGCCGGCCGGTCCGACAGCAGCACGCTCCCCTAAAAAATTTAGACCGTCTCTCGCAATCGCGCTTGCGAGACGCCGTCGCGTATTCATACGTCGCCCGACTTCGTCGGGCCGGACGGGGGGAATCATGTTCGTCAAATCGTTTGTCATCTCTTTCGTGGGCGCAGCGCGTGCCCAGCGTCCGCAAGCCGTCGCGCTGCGGCTGGCCGAATGGCCCGCCCGCGTGCATTTCCTGGTTACGCCGTCGGGCGACGCCGCGCGCGCCGCACTTGCCGCCGGCCGCTCGGATCGCAGTTTCACGCAGCGCGTTCGCGCCTCGGTCGAAGGCCAGTTTCGCCGCGCCGCCAAGTCTGCCGCTCGCACGGCACTTCGGGCTGCTTACGTTGGCAGCCCGCTCACCCCAACCGGCTATGTGGTGCTGGCGCTGACGGTCGGCGCCATCGCCATGGTGGCGATGCTCGTCACGTCGTCCGCCGGCAGCGAACTGGAGGGTGCGTTACGCGTAAACGGGTATTTCGCCTGAGACGCATCGGCCCCTACGCGGGCCGTTGCTATCGCCCTACAGTCACAGCTTCGCAACAGTGCGTGTGTCAAATTCATTAACACCCTGGCCCGCCAGCCAGAAATAAAACCACTCCACTTGTCATGAAAAAGAACCTTAAAACCGCTCTGCGGATGTCCGGCGCACCGGCCAGCCTCACGCTGCTGCTTTCCCTCGGTCTCGTGCCGCACGCCTTCGCGCAAACGAGCGGCGAGGCCGCGCCGGCTGCGAACCCTTCGTCGACGCCCACCGCTCCTGCTGCGACGGAAGCCCCGTCGTCCTCGCAGCCCGCCGCCGGCGCCGATAACGGCGGCGCGGCAACGGCAGCAGCAGACCAAACGCCGCCCGCCCCCACCGGCTTCTGGGATCGCTCGAACCTGCTCGGCGACATGGGCGGCCTGCGTCCGTGGCTCGGCAATTACGGCGTGACGTTCGGGCTGCAGGAAACCAGCGAGTACATGGCGAACCTGTCGGGCGGCACCCATACGGGCGGCGCCTATCAGGGCGTGACGCAGATGGGCCTCGGCATCGACACGCAAAAGGCGTTCGGCCTGCCGGGCGGCACCTTCAACGTGTCGGCCTTCCAGATTCACGGCACCGACCTGACGCTGCGCAACACGCAGACGCTCCAGGCCACGACCGGCATCGAGGCCGAGGCTTCGACGCGCCTCTGGGAACTGTGGTACCAGCAGGCGTTCCTGGGCGGCAAGTTCGACGTCAAAGTGGGTCAGCAGAGCCTCGACCAAGAGTTCATGGTGAGCCAGTACGCGAGCACGTTCATGAACGCGACGTTCGGCTGGTCGGGTCTGCCCTCCAACGACCTGCCCGCAGGCGGCCCGGCCTATCCGCTGTCGTCGCTCGGCATTCGTCTGCGTGCCCAGCCGACCGACGCGATCACCGTGCTCGGCGGCATCTTCGACGGCAACCCGGCGCCCGGCACCGGCGATTCGCAGAAGCTCAACGCGAGCGGCACGAACTTCAATTTGCACAACGGCGCACTCGTGATCGGCGAAGTGCAGTACGCGATCAACCAGCCGCCGTCGGACCCGAACGCGCCGAAGCCGAGCGGCCTGCCGGGCACCTATAAGCTGGGCTTCTGGTACAACAGCAACCACTTCGACGATACGGGCTTCGACAATACCAGTCTGTCGCTCGCGAACCCGAACAGCACGGGCGTCCCGGCGAGCCATAGCGGCAACTACAGCATCTACGCCGTCGCCGATCAGATGGTGTGGCGTCCGAGCGCGGACGGCCCGCAAGCCGTCGGCGTGTTCGCGCGCATCATGGGCGCGCCCGGCGACCGCAATCTCATCGACCTCGGCGTGAACGCGGGCGTCACGCTCAAGGCGCCGTTCAAGGGCCGCGACAACGACGTCGCCGGTCTCGCCATCGGCTACGCGCACATCGGCTCGCACGCCCAGGACCTCGCCACCGCCCAAGGCACGATCACGCCGGGCTACCCGTCGCGCAGCGCCGAGACGATTCTCGAAGCGACCTATATGGCGCAAATCACGCCGTGGTGGCAAGTGCAGGCGGACTTCCAGTACGCGTTCCGTCCGGCAGGCGGCATTCCCAATCCGGACAATCCATCGCAACGTGTCGGCGACGAAGCGATCGTCGGCGTGAGAACGACGATCGCGTTCTGATGACGCGAGGATGCCCCTCGTACCATGCGTAGCAGGAAATAAAAAATCGCGCGCTCGAACGGGCCGAAGCCGGTTCGTCGAGCCGCGCAATTCATCCGAAGAATCACACTAAATCGCGCTGCAACAGCGCACGGCGGATTTAGAAAACGCTAAGGTACTGCGCACGCGCGTGGTACCCGAGTGTTCGCAAACGCGATGAACTCCGAGGCCACGCTTGAGATAACAACAAGCCAGGTAAGGAGGCAATTTGGACGACATCGAACATCGCCCGGCATCCGCTGACGCAGCGTCAACTCCCACGTCAACCTCAACCTCGATCCGGCGCGGCGGCAAGCTGCGCCGGATTGTTATCGGCCGCGACGGCATTCGCACCGGCTGGCTCGCGTTGCTGTTTATCGTGATCGTCGGGAGCGTCGCCTTCGGCCTTTCGTTCGTTGTGCGGCATTTCGTGCTCGGGCCTGTCAATTTCCATGCGCTTCCGGCGGGTTCGGCATTGCTGATGGAGGGCGTTCAAGTCGCCGCCGCGGCCATCGCGACGGGCGTGCTCGCCGCGATCGAACGCAAGTCGTTTTTCTCGTTCGGCCTGCAGAGCACTGCGCGGGGGCTGCGATTCGTGTCGGGCGTGGTGTGCGGCTTCGTGGCGATTTCTGCGCTGGTGCTGATCCTCCTGAAAGCCGGTCTGCTCCAGTTGAATGCCTCGACGCTGCAGGCGAGCGAAGCCTGGAAATATGCCGCGATGTGGGCGGGTGTCTTCCTGATGGCGGGCCTTTTCGAAGAGACGGTGCTGCGAGGCTATCTGCAATACGCGCTCGCTCGCCGGATTGGCTTTGGGTGGGCCGCGATCCTGCTGTCGGTACTGTTCGGCGGGCTGCACGGCTGGAATCCCGGCGAAACACCGGTGGGTCTCGTGACGGCGGTGCTGGCCGGCCTCGTTTTTTGTCTGTCGCTCTGGTACACGGGCTCGCTCTGGTGGGCGATCGGCTTTCACGCGGCGTGGGATTGGGGCGAGTCGTACTTCTATGGGACGTCGGATAGCGGCGAGATTTCGCTAGGCTCGCTGTTTAGGGCACATCCGATCGGGAACGTCCTGTTGAGCGGCGGCGCCACTGGGCCCGAGGGAAGCGTACTCGTGATTCCGCTGCTGATCGTGGTCGCGGCTTTGATGTGGGCGTGGTGGGGACGGCGGAAAGTGAAGACGCCGTTTGCCGGGCGTACCGCTTGAGCGCTGTCAGTTGCACAACAACAAAAAGGAAAGAAACCCGATGAAAACTGCATTTGCCGTCGCTATTTCGATACTTCCGCTTTACGCCTTCGCAGGCTCCGGCGGCCAGCTCAACAACCTTCAAAACGTCGTGACCGTCACGGAAGCGAACAGCGGACAAAACAACGCGCAAGACAAGAATCGCGAGGAACTGTCGGTCGCTGTGGTCGACGCCAATGGCCCCGTTGCCGATGCGAAGTGCACGCTTTCGAATGACAAGGGAGACTGGTCGGTCACCGCGCCCGACAAGGTGACGGTCCGGCGCTCCAGCTCGGATCTGAAAATCGAGTGCGCCAAGACGGGATACGACACGGCGACCGGCGCGGTCAAGGCATCCACGACGCAGATCACCCCCAAGCGCTTCACTTTCGGCACTGACGCAGGCGGCGACGGCGAGGAAGACGCGTTGATCACCGTGCCGCAATACGCGCCGACGATCACTATCACGCTGAACGCAAAGGCCGCTGGGCAGCAGGCGGCGAACTAAACCCGCGTCATGGATTGCCCGGACGCAGCCGCGCCGATTCAGCGTGGCTCGTCCGGCGTATCGCCACGTGCCGCCGCCGCTGCATGCGGCTCCTGGCACAGGCTCGACACCCACTGGCTCCGCCGGAACCCCATGCCTTCGTAGATCCGCCCCGCGTGATAGCTCTCGTCGGCGACGATCACCAGGTTTTGCACGCCACGCGCGAAAGCCCGCGCCAGATTCGTCGCGACGGGCGCCAATTGCATGACCTGTCGTTCAAGCATCGACGATCACTTCCCCGCGACGAGCGTCGGATCGTCGATCTGACGCTTGCCCGGCACACGAGACGCGCCGCCAAGCTCGATATCGTCGAGCCCCTTCGTCAACTCCAGCGCCTGGCGTTCGAACAGCCTCCGGTACAAGCCGTTCTCGAGCCGGATCAGCGCGTCGTGGCTGCCCTCCTCGATGATCCGGCCGTGGTCCAGCACGAGCAGCCGGTCCATCTTGCGGATCGTCGACAGCCGGTGGGCCACGACCAAGGTCGTGCGTCCGACCATCAGCCGCTCCATCGCCTGCTGAATCAGCACCTCGCTTTCGCTGTCGAGGCTCGAGGTCGCTTCGTCGAGGATCAGGATCGGCGCATCCGCGAGGAACGCGCGCGCGATCGCCACGCGCTGCCGCTCGCCGCCCGACAGCTTGACGCCGCGCTCGCCGACCAGCGTGTCGTAGCCCTTGGGCAACGACGTGATGAACTCGTGCGCGCTCGCGAGCTTCGCGGCCCGCTCGATCTCCGCCTGCGTCGCGCCGGGGCGGCCATACGCGATGTTGTCCGCCAGCGAGCGGTGAAACAGCAGCGGCTCTTGCTGGACGATCGCGATCTGCTGGCGCAGCGTCGCCTGCTGCACCTCGGCGATGTCCTGACCGTCGATCGTGATGCGGCCGCCCGAGATGTCGTAGAGACGCTGGATCAGCTTGATGAACGACGTCTTGCCCGATCCGGAATGGCCGACCAGCCCCACGCGCTCGCCTGCCGCGATCCGCACGCTCAGATCGGTATAGAGCGGCGCCGTCCGCTTGCCGTAGTGGAACGTCACCTTCTCGAAGCGGATCTCGCCCTTGTCGATCACGATCGGACGGGCGCCGGGCTTGTCGTCGATGCCGAGCGGCTGGCTGTCGAGCGCCACGAGCTCTTCCATATCGTTGACCGAGCGCTGCAGGTTGCGCACGTGCATGCCCACGTCGCGCAGATAGCCCTTCAACATGAAGAACATCGTGAGCGCGAACGTGATGTCGCCGACGCTTGCGCGGTCGTGCATCCACAGCAGCAGCGCCGCACCGACGATCGCCGCCTGCATCGCGACCAGCATCACGCCCTGCGCGCCGCCGTTCAAGGTGCCGCGCACCCACGTGCGCCCCGTGCGGTGACGCCATTTGCCGATGACGCGCGCAATGCGCGCCTCCTCGCGCGTCTCGGCGCCGAACGCCTTGACGACGGTGTTGCAGCTGACCGCGTCGGCGAGCGCGCCGCCCATGCGCGTGTCCCACAAGTTGCCGAGACGCGCGGCGGGCGCCACGAAACCCAGCGAAATGCTGACGGTCACGACGGTATAGAGCACCGAGCCCACGCCCACCACCAGCCCCATCACCGGCCAATGCACGCCGAGCAAAACGGTCGCGCCGACCAGCATGACGAGCGACGGCATCAGCGCGATCAGCAGCGTGTCGTTGAGCAGATCGATCGCCCACATGCCGCGCGTGATCTTGCGCACCGTCGAGCCCGCGAAGCTGTTCGCGTGCCAGTCGGTGGAGAAACGCTGGACGCGATGAAAGGCGTTCGCCGCCACTTCGCTCATCATCTTGAGCGTCAGCACGATGATGTTGTGGAACACGGCCTGCCGCAGCAACGTGCCCGTCAAGCCGAGCACGACGAGCAGCCAGAACGCCGTGGTGGCGGCGTGCCACGCCAGCGCGCGGTCGCTCGCGCCGGCGGCGAGCGCATCGACGAGCCGTCCCGCGTACAACGGGGTCAGGACATCGGCTACCGCCGCGAGCAACGCCGCCATCGCGACGACGAAGACGCGCCAGGGCTGCCGGCCCCAGTGCTTGAAGGTGAAACCGAGGACGTCATCGAACGCCCTTCCACCGAAGTCGAGTTTTTTGCGAGTCATTTTTCGACGACCCTGCGACGCGGAACGTGCAAGGTACTCCAATCAAGAAGAAACGAAAGAAATAGTCGACGCGCCAGCATGGCTGCTGACGATCAAACGACGGACTTTCTGAAAGCAGCGCGGAGGCGGCTGGCCCCTTCGCGCGGACGACGATTTAAGGCCGTCGCGGAGAAACGTTAGGGACTGGCGAACGCATTGCGAAGATCATGTGGCGCCTCCCTTGAACGTTGAGTGAAATGAAGAAATGAAATGACGAGAGCGAAAGCTCAGGGAATGGATTCTATCGGCAGTTACGCGGCGCCGCAAGGTGACGGCCCGACCGATTGGGACGAGCCGTCACTCTAGCGGTGAATGGGTCAGCGTTGTGCGAGGCGCGCTGCCAGCCACGTGCGCAGCGCTTCGACCTCTTCGAGGCACACCGAGTGCGGCATCGGATACGCGTGCCACTCGACCTTGCAGCCGCGCGCGAGCGCGAAATCGCGACCGGCTTCGCCCAGCTGGATCGCCAAGATGTCGTCTTGCGTGCCGTGAGCGGCGAAGACCGGCACTTCACGGTTCGCCGCCTCGAAGCGGCTCTCGATGAAACCGCTCGACGGAACGTATCCCGACAAGACGATCAGTCCGGCGAGCGCTTCCGGATGCGTGAGTCCCGCCGAATAGGTCATCGCCCCGCCCTGCGAAAAACCGGCGAGAAAGATTTTCGAAGTCGGGATGCCGCGCCGGTTCTGCTCGTCGATCAGCTTGCGCACCGTTGCACAGGACGCCTCGATGCCCGCTTCGTCGACCTTGCGGGTCACGCCGCCGAATTCGTAGATGTCGTACCACGCGCGCATCACATAGCCGCCGTTCGCGGTGACCGCGATCTCCGGCGCGTTCGGAAACACGAAGCGCACGCCCGGCGCACCCGGGATGCGAAGCTCGGGAACGAGCGGGACGAAGTCGTTCGCGTCGGCCCCGAGACCGTGCATCAGGATCACGGCGTATTCGGGGTTCGGTGCGGTTTCGATTTCGATGGTCGAAGTTTGATCGGTCATGACTTGGGGTTCCGGTTGGCGCAGAGGGAATCGGGACGGTTCGCGTGAGATTAAACCGGTCGATGCGTCGTGCCAACATGGGAGCGTTGTCCGCGCTTCTTTAACGCTTACGCCCTCACCACCGTCACCCCCGCCGCCTCCAGCGGCTCGGTCAGCGCAGCATCCGTCGACTTCTCGACAATGATCGCGCTAGCCATCGCGAGCTCGCCGATCCGGTATTGCGACGCTGCGTTGATCTTGTCGGCCGAAGCCAGCACAACAGTCTCCGCCGCGTGAGCCGCCAAAGCGCGCTTCATATACGCCTCCTCCAGATCGCCGGTGCTCAAGCCCGCCGTGGCATGCACGCCCGTGACGCCCATGAAGAACACATCGGCGCGAATGTGCGAAAGCGCCTCGATCGCGGCCGCGCCGACCGTCACGATCGAATGCTTGAAGAGCCTGCCGCCGATCACGATCACCTCGATCCCGGGGTGCTCGACCAGCTCCACCGCGACGTTCGGACTATGCGTGACCACCGTTGCCGACAGCTCGCGCGGCAACTGCCGCACGAGTTCGATCGCCGTGGTGCCGCCGTCGACGATCACGACCTGCCCCTCGCCGATCATGCCGGCGGCCGCCTTCGCGACCGCGCGCTTGGTCGCCGATTCGATGGGCTGGCGATGCGCGAAATCCGCCGTCGCCGGCGACGCGGGCAGCGCGCCGCCATGCACTCTTTGCAACAGCCCCTCGCTCGCGAGCTCGCGCAGGTCGCGGCGAATCGTGTCTTCGGAGACCTCGAACGATTCGCTCAAGGCTTTGGCGAGCACCTGCCCGTCGCGCTTGAGGATGGCAAGGATTTCGCTTTTTCGTTGACTGGTGAGCATGAAAGTGTTTGCACGAAAAATCTTGTTTTTGCACGAATTTGCACGATATCATCGAGCCAGCCTCACCGCAACTGGAGCCGACACATGAACGCAAACGCGAATGAACCCGCGAAGGCCACCACGGACCGCGTCCGCATCCTGGAAACCCAAGTGCTCTCCGACGACTGGTACCTCCTGAAGAAAACCACGTTCGACTTCCTGCGCCGCGACAACGTCTGGCAGCGGCTGTCGCGCGAGACCTACGATCGCGGCAACGGCGCGACCGTCCTCCTGCACGACCGCCGGCGCGACACCGTCGTATTGACCCGGCAGTTTCGCTTTCCGGCGTTCGTCAACGGCCACGACGGCATGCTGATCGAAGCGCCGGGCGGCCTGCTCGACAACGCGTCCCCCGAAGAGCGCATCCGCACCGAAGTCGAAGAGGAAACCGGCTATCACGTGCAGCACGTCAAGAAGGTTTTCGAGGCGTTCATGAGCCCTGGCTCGGTCACGGAAAAGCTGTTCTTCTTTGTCGCCGACTACGAGTCGGCCTCGAAAGTCGGACCGGGCGGCGGGGTCGAATCGGAGGGCGAAGATATCGAGGTCATCGAATTGCCGCTCGACGACGCGCTCGCGATGATCCGCGAAGGCAACATCGTCGACGGCAAGACGATCATGCTGTTGCAGTACGCAGCGCTGCGGCGGCTTGCCAAGTCTGCCGATTGCGAGGCGTGATGAGATCGGGTCTGGCAGGAGCGCGTGCTCGCGAAGGCAAAACGAGCGGGCACACCAAACGGCACAAGCTGGCAGCGGTGCTCGCCATGCTGCTGGTGTGGTGCCTTTGCGGGTACGGTCTCGTCGCGAACGCCGCCGCGGCCGACGACGCCCAGAGCCTGCGCGACACCTACCAGAGCCTCACGCAGCAGCTCGCGCACAATCCGTTTCACCGCGAGCTGGCCCTCGTTTCCGAAGAATCGCCGTCGAGGCTCAAGGGCGACATCTACGCGGTGATGGACTATCCGTTCGCGACCGTCAACGGCGCGCTCGACGATCCGGTGCGCGGCCCCGGCAACTGGTGCGACGTACTGATCCTGCACTTGAACATCAAGTATTGCCACGCATCGAGCAACGACAACGCGAGCATGCTGACCGTGAACCTCGGCAGGAAAGTCGAAGAAGCGCTGCCGTCCACCTATCGATTGCAATTCAGCTACCACCCGGTCGAAAGCAGCGCGGACTACTTCAAAGTGGAGCTCAGCGCGGATAGCGGCCCGCTCAGCACCAAGGACTACCGCATCGTGCTCGAAGCCGTTTCGATCAGCGGCAACCGCACGTTCCTGCATCTGACCTACGCGTATGGCTACGGCCTTGCCGGGCGGCTCGCGATGAAAACCTATCTCGCGACTCTGGGCGCCGACAAAGTCGGCTTTACTTCGACGAGCGATCCGTCGAGCGGGAAGCTGCAATATATCGGCGGCGTGCGCGGTCTCGTCGAGCGCAACACGATGCGCTATTACCTCGCGATTGACGCATATCTCGGCTCACTTGCAAGCCCGCCGGACAAGCAACTCGCTCAGCGCCTCGCGACTTGGTTCGACGCGACCGAACAATATCCGCAGCAACTGCACGAAGTGGATCGGCAGGACTATCTGCAAATGAAGAACCACGAGTATCAGCGGCAGCAAACGGCGCAGTGAGGCTGCAGTGAGGCAAAAAAGCCGCGCGCTTCGTCGCGTTCGTCAGGGAGGCGACGAAGGCCGCTTCGAAGCGCGCGTCGTGAGGCTGCGGGCGTGAACAGGTGTCGAGCGGGTTGTAAAGCCCCTACTTGACATGCACCGATCCGATCAGCTCGGCAAGCCCGAGCCACAAGATCTGCAGACCGATGCAGAAGAGCACGAACGCGAACAGGCGCATGGCCACTTGCGTGCCGATCGGGCCGAGCCACCTTTCGACGTAGGCCGCGTACCTCACGCAGACATAGATGGAAGCCCACAGAAACGCGAGCGCGATAGCCACGCCCACCAGGTGAATCGGCGCGAGGCCCCCGCGCGGCGAACCCGTCCCAAGTGCGATCGCCACCGCGATCGAGCCCGGGCCGACGGTGATAGGCAGCGTGAGCGGATAAAACGCCTTGGCGCGCAGCGTCGCGATCCGAGCCGCGCTCGACGCCACGTTCGGCTCGGCCTCGCGCTCCTCATCCGCCGAGGCGTGGAGCAGATTCCACCCAGCGAAGCCGATCACCAACCCTCCCGCTACCCGCAACACCGGTATCGAGATCCCGAAGAACGACAGCACGTAAGCGCCGATCGACAACGACGCGAGCAGGATGATGAGACTGTTGAGCGAAATGCGCCTGGCGAGCTCGGCCCGCTCGGCTGCCGTCGCGTGAGGCACCATGCTCAGCACGATGAAGCCCGCGGCCGGCGGATTGATGATCGGAAATAGCCCGGCGATGATCAGCAGAATGGTTTCGACGAGATCGTTCAGCATGTTTGGATATCCGTGTCGCGCCGGTCATGCGTGGCAAGCGGTCAGCCGTTTCGTCATCGGCACGCATTCGAGCGAGAAGCCTCTCGGCGAGTGATACAGCGACAGCGTCTCCCCGGCGAATCCGCAGCGTCGATAAAACGGCGCGGCGTTCAAGGTCGCATCGAGGCTCAGCTCGGGCAGAGCATGGGCGCGCGCGAGTCCTTCCAGAAAATCCATCATCCGCTTGCCCAAGCCTCGGCCCATATGATCCGGATGGACGAAGACGGCGTCGATCCTGCCCGTATCGGTTGCGATCATGCCTGTGGCAAGCACGGCCGCATCGTCATGAGCGACGTAGAACCCGCGCTCGACCAGCTCCGCCCATTTCTCCGACGGCACGCCGGAGGTCCACGCTTCGAGCAGATGCCCGGGATAAAACCCCTCGCACTGCGCCAGCACGGACAGCTTCCTGATATCCCACGCCGCCTGCGCATCGGCGCGCGTCGCCTTTCTAATTTCCGGCATCCTTATTTCCCTCGTTGGTATTCCGCTGCCGCTGCACCAAGGCAAGTCTGTCTCGCGCCGTCGGTGCTTCTGCTAACGCGGCACGTCATCCTATCAGGCTGCGCTTATCGGGCGATCTCCCGGCGCCCGGCACGCAACGCGGCCTCGATCCGGATCGTCGCTATCTTCCGATCCATGGCGGCAGCTAGCCCCCATCCGTGATTAGCTTGCGACGAATGATTCGTTCACTCCGGGCACGACGCCCTCTACGCTAGGGACTGTTCACGCTCAAACGCATTCGCCGTCAACGCCATGACCCAACACATTCTCTACAAAGGCTACGAAGTCGCGCCGATGGCGCAACGCCTGCCGAACGGGCTGTTCGCGGCCGGCATCACGATCGAGAAAGCCAGCACCGCGCAAAGTCACGCCTATTCGTTCGACGCACTCGACTACTTTTTTGACGAAGAACACGCCCTCGCATACGCTTTCCGCTGGGGCCGCATGTGGATCGACAGCCGTAACTGAAACGCCCGCCCCCTCTTTGCGGCGGGCGCCGAGGCTCGCCTGCCGTGCCGATGTAGACCGCCTAGCCGCGCGCCGCGCACGCGTTGCGCAGTTCGCGGCAGTGCAACGCGAACTATGCCAGAATGGCCGGACCTTGCTCCTGCCCTACATCAGCAACGCTATGTCCGAAACGCTGCAAGAACAAGCAGCGGCAGATCATGCAATGCGCCATTGGAACGCCCCCGGCCGCACGCCCGTGCGGATCGGTTCCGACGAGCACAAGCAAATGTTCTGCCGGATGCTGCTCGAAACGCACAATCCGTACAAGCCCGCCGTCATCGATTGGCCGCCGCTCGCGCCCGACGAACTGCATCGCATCACCTCCCTGCCCATCTGGGACATCGCCGTACAAACGGAAGGCCGCGCGTCGATCCGCGTCGCGACCTTCGCCTCCTCCATGCACGACCCGCTATTGCGCCAAGCGCTCGATATGGACGGAGGAGAGGAAGCGCGTCATAAAGTCGTGCTGTCGAAGCTCGTCGAGGCGTACGGCATCAAGCTCGCGCCGGAACCCGACTATCCCGCCCCCAAGGACCCCGAGTGGGCGTGGCTGGTCACGGGCCATAGCGAGTGCATCGACAGCTTCTTCGCGTTCGGTCTCTTTCGCTCGGCACAGAAATCGGGTTACTTTCCGGAAGAGCTCGTCGAGACCTTCGAGCCTGTCATTCAAGAGGAAGCGCGCCACATCCTGTTCTTCGTGAACTGGGCCGCGTGGTACCGCAAGAACCTGCCGTGGTGGAAACGCCCGTGGTTCTCGCTGCGGGTCTTGGCCGTGTGGGCGTTCCTGATCTATGAACGAGTCGGCATTGCGAGAGGCATCGATGCCGACGGCGTCATGCACGACGCGACCTTTGCCGCGAAGGGCGCGGTCAGCGTCGGCGAGGCGCTCAGCCCGCGCGCGATGATCGAACTCTGCCTCGCCGAGAACCAGCGGCGCATGAGCGGCTACGACGAACGTCTGCTGCGTCCGGCCACGGTTCCGCGCCTCGCGAAATTCGCGCTGCGCTTCTTGAAGAAGTAAGAAGAAGGCCACGTCCCCGATGTGCTCGAACCCTTTCGTCAAAACCGTGCTCGCCGCGGTGGTCTTCGCGGCGGCAAGCACAGGCTGCGAAACCATCGCCTCCGCCGACCCCAACGCGCTGTGGGACATCGTCCATCTCGACTGCGTGCCCGCCGCGCAAAACACCGGCAAGACGGGCCTGTGCGCGAACGTCAATCTCACGCAACACTACGCGCTTCTGAAGGACCGCAATGGGGTCGCGCAACATCTGCTGATCCCGACCGAGCGCGTCACCGGAATCGAAAGCCCGCTGCTGCTCGGCCCCGCCGCACCGAACTATTGGGCCGACGCATGGACCGCGCGCAGTTTCGTTGAAGCGTCGCTCAAGAAACCCCTGCCCGACAATCTGCTCGGGCTCGAAGTCAATTCGAAGTACCGGCGCTCGCAAGAGCAACTGCACATCCATATCGACTGCATGCACGCGGACGCAAGCGCCGAGCTCGAAAGCCATCGCAGCGACCCGCCGGGCCAATGGACTTGGGACACAATCGGCGGCAGCCGCTATCGGATCATGCGCGTGACCGGCCCGGCGTTCGATGTCGATCCGTTCGACATCGTCGCGCGCGATCGCGCGGGATCGGACCAAATGGGCATGCAGACGATACTCGTGACCGGCGCCGGGCCCACCGCCGCGAACGACGGCTGGCTGATCCTCAACAGCGGCACCGATGTCACGGGCGGCAGCGGGTCAGCCGAGCCGCTGCTCGACCACGCCTGCGCGGTCGCTCATCGCTGAAGACAGGCCGCCTCCGGCTCGTCACTCTGCTATTCCGCTATCGCGTCCGCCCCGCCGCCTTCCATCGCGACACGCACGAGCCAGCGTCGAATCACGCGCTCCTCATCCTCGCTCAAGCCGTTCAGCAGCTGCTGCTCGATTTCGCGCGTGCGCACGCGGCATGACTTGAGCAGCGCTTTGCCGGCGGGTGTCACATCGATGTGCTGAATACGGCCGTGGATCGCGTGCGGCCGGCGCTCGATTGCGCCCGAACGTTCCAGGTTCGCGACGATCACGCTGACCGTCTGCGGCGTCAGCATCGAGAGCCGCGCCACATCCGCGTTCGATATGCCCGGATACGCGACCAGCATCGTCAGCACGTTGAATTGCGGGGGCGTCACGCCGTAGTCCGCCAGGGCGCGCTCCATCCGCAGCCGAAGCGCCGCGCCGGCCTGGCGCATCAGGTAGCCGACGTAGCCTTGCTCGCCGCGCTTTCCCTCGCCGACACTGGGGATCACGGGGGCATCCGGTGCAACGGCCTGTTTTCGAGGGGTTTTAGTCATGAAGTCAGAGTTCGAATATGTTGTTCGTATTCGCGCATGTTAGCCGATTCGCCTGTTGGGCAGCAGCGCTTGCCCTCCGTGGTCCGTATTGTCCAAATCGGCACAAGCATTTCGCAACAAATTGGTTCTGTCGGCGCGGGCGTCGCTCTACGATCGACCGCATTGCTCATTCCAATCCGACCGAACCTGCCGATGGCGAACTATCTCGACGACGATCAGCGCAACGCGCTCGCGGTCCTGCGCCGCACGTGGACCTGGCGCAGCGAATGGCCGACTTGGTTGTTGATCGCCGTGATTTACGGAGGATGGTTTGGCGTCGCACTGCATGCCCGGCGGCTAGGGCTTCCTATCGCGCTTGGCGTTCTGGTGGTGCTAAGCGCGTGGTACATGTCGCTGCAGCACGAGCTTTTGCATGGCCACCCTACCCGCTCGCCGCTGATCAACGCGCTAATCGGTATCGCGCCGCTGGCGGTCTGGTTTCCCTATGGCATCTATCGCGAATCGCACCTTCGGCATCACGACGATCCGCTCTTGACGCATCCGGGCCTCGATCCGGAAAGCTTTTTTGTTGCGCCGCGTGCGTGGCAGCAGAACGGACGCGTGATGCGAGCGCTGTTGACGGTGCGCAATACGTTTGTCGGGCGCATCGTTATCGGGCCAGCGTTTTCGATCGCCGCACTGGTTTCGGATGCGACCGACAAAATTACGCGCGGCGACCTGAGCGACGTGCCGGTTTGGATCATTCACGGTGTGACGCTTACTGCGATCGTGCACTGGCTCGATACCCGCTGCGGAATCGCGCCTTGGCTTTTTATCGGCGTCGTTGGATATGGGGCGCTTGCGCTAGGGTCGGTTCGCTCGTTTCATGAGCACCGCGCGGCTGATGCGCATGAACACCGATCGGTGATCAACGAGGCTGCGCTGCCTTGGCGGTTGCTGTTTCTCAACAACAACTATCACGTGGTTCACCACGACTTGCCTCACGTGCCTTGGTTTGCGCTTCGGAAAGTCTATGAAGCGTCTCGCCAGCAATACATAGAGCGCTCGGGAGGCTTTCTGGTAAAGGGATACAGCGAATGGCTGAGACTTTATGCATTCACTCCCGTCGCCCCTCCGGTTCATGGGGATCTATCCGGCTTGATCCAGCGTAATCCGCCTGCTTCCGACAATCGTGCCTTCACGATGCGATGAGAGTCGTAGAATATCGCTGTGGATCGTTTTCCGGTGCTTTCCTCGAGCGCCGGACCGGGGACGGTTATCTCGCCAGACGTGATCGACGAGTCGAGTCGAGTCGGCGTTCGGCCGTCCCGAACCGACGAGCCGCGCCTACGAGATCGGGTTGGTCGATCATGAGTTGAGGAGATGATGGTATGGACGCAGTGTGCCCGCTGCACGGGCCAACGAAAGTCATCGGCACGAATGCGTTCGGGTTTCCGGTCTATGCGTGCTGCTGCAAAGACGTGACCTACGTGACGCCTCCGGATGCGTGTACGAGGGCACCGACGCAACGCGGACGTGACCCGCAACCCGAACAATCGAAGACGAGGAAGGAGTGATTCTGGCGCCGGTATGCCGCGTCGCGGCGCCCGGCATGGCCATCAAGCCGTCACTGGCCGCGGAAGACGCTGTTCTGGATCATCTGCAGTTGGCCCGACTTTTCGGAATGGATCAGATCCTGATAGACCTGTTGGCGCGTCACGCGCTGCGGCGCGCCTCCGCCGACGCCCGGTTCCACGCCGCCCACGTCCTGAGAAGCCGACTCGGTCGTGGAGAACTGGGCCGCCTGAATCTGTGCCTGCTCCGGCGTCAGTTCCTGCGCCCACGCGCCCGTCCCGATAAGCGCGATCGTTGCGACCGCGGCAAGCCTGAGCATATTCATGGCAATACCTCCGCTAAAAAGATGGAGAGCGTCCCGGCCTTCAACGCAGCGCTTCCTCGCCCACGCCCGCCGAGGCGGGCGGCTGCGGCGTCGCTGGTTCAGAAGGTAGACCGCCGGATCGTCCAACGGGCCTCCCGACTGGGCTCAAGAACTAGACTGTCGGATCATCCGTTTTATTCCTGCCTGTCCGGCATTCGGGCGTTCCATACTTGAGCGCACGGCGGCGCTGAACGTCAGAGTTCGGGTGTCGTCGCCAACGACGGCACCCACCACGATCGTTGAGGGCTGCGTCGTAGGTGTGAAGAAGCGGACGTATTCAGCCACGCGTGGATGCATGCCCAGAGATGGAAAGCTTTCTGTTTGCCTTCGGTTTATCCCGCGGACAGCGCTTCGATGACGACAGGAAAAAACCAGCCGAAGGACGTAATGCCGTTCAGTTAAGCGACTGAACGGCATTTTTGTTGATGGAGCAAACCTGTTGTAAACAGGGCGTGGCGATGTTAACTTTCGTCGCCATGCTGGTTGACGACCTTCCTCTTCTTGTCGATTCACACCCACCGTTCGAATGGGACCGGCTGGGCGAGCATCTGCCGTACGAATGGATCGAGCAGGCAGTTCAGGCCAGCGGCAGTGCCAGCCTGCGCCGTCGTCGTCTGCCAGCGCAGCAGGTGGTGTGGCTGGTGATCGCACTGGCGTTGTACCGGCATCAGTCAATCAGCGAGGTGGTTGACGGGCTGGAACTTGCGCTTCCCGCGCCCGATGCGTCGTTTGTCAGCAAGAGCGCCATCACCCAGGCACGGCAACGCACCGGCGCCGCGCCGCTGGCGTGGCTCTTTCACGAGTCCGCCAGGAACTGGGTTGCCCAGGATCAGGCGCAATACCTCTTCAAGGGATTCTCGCTGTTCGCCATGGACGGCACCACGCTGCGCACGGCCGACAGTGCCGCCAACCGCAGGCACTTCGGGGCATCCGCGGCCGTGCATGACCGGGTGGGCAGCTATCCCCAGTTGCGTGCCGTTACGCTCACCGCCATTCCCACGCATCTGGTACGCGATGTCGAATTCGGCCCTTATGACGTCAACGAGATGATCTCGGCGCGTGAACTCATGCCGCGTGTGCCGGAGAACTCCATTACGGTGTTCGATAAAGGGTTCCTGTCCGCCCAGCTGCTGTGCAGCCTGGTCGCGGGCGGGGAGAACCGGCATTTCATCATTCCGGCCAAGTCCAATACACGCTGGGAGGTGCTCAGTGGTGAGTCCGGCGATCAGATGGTGCGCATGCGCGTGTCGCCGCAGGCGCGAAAGGCGTGTCCGGAGCTGCCCGAGTCCTGGCAGGCCCGTGCCGTGCTCGCCGTCGATGCCGGTGGCCGGCAGCGGGTATTGCTGACTTCCCTGAGCGATCGGCAGCGGTTTAAGGCCGGTGACATCGTGTCCTGCTACGAACGTCGCTGGCAAATCGAGACCAGCTACCGTGAATTGAAGCAATCGATGCTGGGCATGGAGTTGACCCTTCGCAGTCAGACCGTGGAAGGCGTCTACCAGGAGTTCTGGGGCGCTTTGATCGCCTACAACCTGATTCGCCTGGAGATGGCGAAGGCTGCCCTGGAGGCCGGCCGCACACCCGAGGAGCTGAGCTTCATCAGGGCGTTTCACACGATCCAGTACGAAATGACGTGGGCGGCCGTCACGCGCTCGTACGGCAAACTCCCTGCGCTACTCGCGCGCCTGCGCGAGCGCCTCAAGCAGCTTCCCAACGAAAAACGGCCCGGGCGCTCATGCGCTCGGGCCGTCAAGTCCAGACCTTTCCGTTACACCGTCCGGTACCTGAAGCGGGACCTTAACTGAACGGCATTAAGCCGAAGGACGGGTCTTCGGCCGGTTTTCCTGCTGCTTTTAGGCTTTGCCTACTAGCGCATCGTTAGAACTTATGGCGCAGGCCGAGGCTGATGAGCGTCTGACTGCTCGTGCCGTTATAGCCGTACGAACCGATCGATGCAACCGTAGACGACAGCGAGCCATCGGCATTGCGCTGCGTGCCGCTCGCCTTTTGCCATGCGCCGACGAGATAAACGTCAGTGCGCTTCGACAGGTTATAGTCGGCGCCTGTCGAAATTTGGTTGTAGTGGTTGCTCGTATCGCCGGTGCCGGCGGTATAGCTATAACCAAGACCAAGCAGCAGCGCAGACGTCAACTGATAGTTCACGAACGCGTTAGCGGTGTTGTACTTCTCGGTGGCGAACAGTGAGTAGCCGTCGGACTTGTATTGCGCATTGCTATAGCTCGCGCCGAACGTGAACTGTCCAAGCGTATACTGGCCGGCAGCGCGGGCGATCTGGATCGACTTGGCCGTCTGGTACGCAAAGTTGACCGTCGAGGCACCGGCATTGAACGTATCGAAAGGACCGTCAGACGTACCGCCCCAGGTCGTGCGCTTGCCATCGGTCAACACGTTCGTGTTGTCGACGACCAAATAGCTGGCCGCCAAGGCGATCGGACCGTTGTTGTAGGCCGCTCCGAACGACCACGTTTGACCCGCACCCGTTTGGCCCGCAACGCCGCCAAATGCATACATCGCTTCTACCTGGAAGCCAGCATACGTCGGCGACAGGTACTTGACCGCATTGTTGATGCGGAAGCTGTTGTCGTAGTTATCGACATCGCCTGGCGTCGCGAAGATGCTGCCGAAGTAGTTGTCTTCGGTGATGGCTTGCACGAGATCGACGCTCGGGTCGTATTGGCGACCGAGGGTCAGCGTACCGTACTGGCTGCTCTGCAGACCGACGAATGCTTGACGGCCGAACTCGCGGCCACCCTGCAACAACTTGCCGGTACCCGGGTCAAAGCCGTTTTCCAACTGGAAGATCGCAGCCAACCCGCCACCGATGTCCTCCGTCCCCTTCAAGCCCCAGCGCGTGCCCGACAAGTCGCCACCGCTCGCGTTGCTGAGCGACCACAGATTCTTATTGCCGTCGGCATGATTCACGTACGTGATCGACGTATCGATGGTGCCGTAGAGCGTCACGCTGCTTTGTGCGTGAGCAGCTCCGGTTGCGCCGATGAGCACGAGCGCGAACGCCGACGATGCGATTTTTTTCATCACTTCTCCATGCGGATAGATTGGTGACTGCTACGGAATTGAGAATAGCCCGAGCGCGTTGTGTCGACGAATGAACAAAAAAGAGTGTCGTCAAAAGGAAACACCAATCCGGCGGGCGTATCGAGGAGCCATTCGGCTGGCGCAAGACGGTCGGCCGGATTCGTCGGAGTATCGCGGCATCCAGCGAGTCGACCAGCCATGACGAGGCGCTTCTCAACAGCCTGTCAGGGATGAAGGTCATTGATTACCCGGCGGCACAACCGGCGCTCGACGCACGCCGGCAAGCGGTGAGCCATAGCCACCGGACTGCGCGTTGTTGGGCAAGCCGTTCGCCAGTTGTGCACGCGGATCGGTAGGGTTCAATGGGAGTTCACCCGCTTGCCTGACTCCATGCGTGGGATATTCGCTTCCGAGCGGAGCATTCGGCATTAGCGCAAGGCTATTCTCCGGTGAATAGACGTCATCTTGGGCGGAAGGCGGTCGAGCATGAGCGCTCGAGTCGATGGAAAACAAAAACGATCCTGAAATCAGACTGGCAAGCAACAGAGCGTTTTTCATCGCGATCTCCCGGCAAGGCCGTGACACGAGAGGCGTGCGTCACGCCCCCTGTACTTCTCACATATGCGCACTTCGAATCGATGGCACGGGCAAAATACTTCCCAATCCAGGATTGCTACATAACTCGAAGGTCGATCTTGCACTGAGACAGCGGCTCGTTTGGGCTCGTCTGTCGACAGGCTTGTCGAGCAAAACCGTTCCTGGCCGACATTTATTCCCGCAGCGACGCGGCGCCGTGCAACTGCCGTGAATACGCCGTCAGTGATGGAGCGACCCGATGCCATAGTCGTGTGGCGGCAACTCGCCGCGCGACGCATTCGTCAGTGCTTCATGTTTTTGTACAAACCCATTGAACCAGGCGGAATAAGCGGCGCTCATCCCAGGTATACCTTCGGGTAAGCAGGCCTCGTGACGACTAGAGCGTTTCGGACCACTTACATAACGGTTCGAAGCGAAGCCAAGACTGGAGGTTCATCATGAAGTCACTCATTCAAGCTATTGCAGTTGCCGCGGTACTCAGCGTCCCGACCGTATCGTTTGCTCAGTCGGACGCCAGCGCCGCCAAGAACAACGCCGCTGTGTCAGGCTACGGAGGTGCAGCCGACGAAACGTCGGCGTCAGGTTCACATCATCCGCTTCTAGCACTGGATCATTCGATTCACTCGATGGGACATGCGATTCGTTCGTCGATCCGCCCCGACCCCAATGACGGCACGAAACCGATCTACTTTGGTAAGCGCTGACTTTTCCCAGTCGTTGTCGGCCCGGCCGGCGAGCGCGAGCGCTACCCAAACGTTCATCTGTTTCATTGCAGCTCGACACGTTGTCGCAGCCCAACATTGCATCGTCACAACACCGCACAAGGAGCGGACGACATGAAACTCATCTGGAGCAAAACTGCGGTGGCGCTTTGCGTGCTGCTGGCAAGCGGTGCGGCGTCGGCAGCCAGCAAGCTGACGCCAGCCGAATGCAACGACTATCCTTTCAAGCCATTAAGCAAACCGGTCACACATGCCCAACTGATGCGAGAACTCAGAGAACTGGAATCGGTCGGCTACGATCCGTCGGCCTACGACGATAGCTACTATCCATCGGACGTCCTGCTGGCGCAAGCGCGGCTTCGGTTGAAGTACCGTGCCGATTGTCTCGGAGAAAACGTGAAGGTGCCCACGGCACGGATTGATTCGAGAAGGGGCCTGTTAGCGCCGATGTAAGACTAATATTCATTGAAACGGCCGCCAGCCGGCATTCGCATCGACGCCGCCTACCCTACGAGGACGCGACAAAGTCAAGCAATGCCGGCGGCGACACCACGCCGATTGCGGCGCGAACCAATTTGTACTTCAATCCGCTGTCATGCCTAGACGACGGAGTAGCTCCGCACCGGCTGGCGTTAACCGAAATCCGCCCTCGTCGAAAGCCGAAGGGACGATTTCGACGAGGCTTGCTTCTTGAAGAGCGACCGCATCGGGATCGCCAGGTTCCACCTGGCTGGGCGCATCAAGCAGTAGAAACAGAATGGCGATCTCATGGTGACTTAGCAGCGATCTCATCATCGACCTCGGGCATTGGGCAGGGAGCGTATCGTCAGCGACAAACCACTTGAACTTCGAATGACGTGAATGCTGCGGCGAATCCAACGTTATCCCCGTCAGACCTCTGTTGATCGACTTGACGGAACCCGCTTAATTGCTTGATTGAATTTTGGTTTGACTTGGCAGGCCGCGATCGACGCTGATATGCGATACGTTCAGGCGCCTCGGTTTGCATAGCCATGTCACCGGCATTAAACGCCGCACTGGCGACGGCCTTTGCGAGAAAACAAACAGCTACCCCTTCGATCCGTATCACGCTCTCCTACGCTGCAAGCCGCTGACTCGCCAATGCCGGGCGTGCAGTCGAGGGCGGAAAGACGCACCAGCAGCCGTCATCGTGACGAAAGAAGAAAATCGCACGCGAACCGCTCGGGGCCATCGCCTCGACGCGCACATAGCGTCGCCTCTCGCGACCCGTGCGGCCAAATTGAATGACACGGAGCCGCGTCGTCGGAGTTGGGGTAAGCCATTTTTCTACCAGGAAACGCAGGGACTTCTCGGCGATGTTCATGTCCGCCTCCTTCCATTTCTTCCGCAGCTCACGCCGATCGGCGGTTGGTAGCAAAACCCTGTGACCTGTGGATCGTGCTGCGTACACTGAGTTAACCACGCCAGCGTCCGCTTTATTCCGGAGGCTCGCGTGTGATGGCATGCCGCCATTTCGAGCGCACCTGAACAACCTATCTGAGTTTTCTCGGAATCTCTTGATCAAGGCCGATCCGGTCAAGATGCGGCCTCCTATAGAACGGACGGTTACGGTGCGACCTGCCCCAGCAACTTGCCGGGTGACGCACTCTCCAATGCTTCTTGCTTTTGCTGCACTCCCGGCAACCTTGGGAATAAGCGACGCCCCCTCCCGGTATACCGCAGTGTGAGCACGCTGATGGTGTTGAGCCTGTCTCCGACTGTAAGGCCTCTACGATGCATGTGGCCCGACGGAACCCGGTCGAGTTTTCCGCGCGCTTGATGATGCAAAACCAGTAATTTTCCGTCACTTATATTGGAGTCCAAAGTGAATACGAAAACCATGATTTTCACCCTTATTCTCGTCGCCGGATCGAGTATTGCGATCAACTCGCATGCTCAAGAAAAGACGCGGGCGCAGGTGCGGCAGGAGTTGATTGAAGCCGAGCGCAACGGCAGGAATTTCGTGAGTGAAACGTCATACCCCGACGTTGCACCGATCTTTGAACAGCAAGTCGCGCGACTCAAGCAGCAAAACAGCGACGGTGGGATGGGTAGTGCAACGACAGGCACCAGCGATGCCAGCCACATCAAACGGGAAACGCCTCCTTCAGATCCGTCAACCTGCGTTGGACCTGTCAGCTTCTGCACTATTTATTCCGGCTCTTGAGCCATACATCAACGTGTTTCACGGTTTCCCGGCAAACCGGGTCCCTTGTTGGAAGGAGTCAAGATCATGAAAAAGCTAGCCCTGCTGGCATTGACGCTCAGTGCGGTTGTCGGCTCCACAGCGACTTTTGCGCAGTCCGGGTCCGTCCCGCTCACCCGCGCACAGGTCCGCGCCGCCCTCGTCAGGATCGAACAGGCCGGATACAATCCGGCGTCTGAGAACGACGTGAACTATCCTGCCGATATCCAGGCCGCGGAGGCGAAGGTAGCCGCCCAGGATGCCGAACAGCAAGCCGCCACGCCCCAGCAACAAAAAAGCGACAGTGGCATGGGCCCCGAAATGAAAGGCACGAACGATTCCGGCCACAAAAAACAGGATACGCATCCCGCAAGTCCCTCGACCTGCGTCGGACCTGTCAGCTACTGCACTATTTATTTCGGCTCGTGAAACACAGGCCACTGTGCTTCGGTAGAGGTGGTGATATACACGTCCTGTGCCAACGCCTCGTGTGCCGTGTCAGCGTGCCTGGCGGTGCACGTCGATCGCTCGGCGTCTTCCGATTGAATCCGTCCAGATCCGCCAGCGGCACGGCCGGCCGCAAACCGCTATCGTCCGCACCCGCGAACTATCCTTCGATAATGGTCACTTCATAATCTTCGTCGTCGAAGGCAACGAAGAATTCTTCGGGCATCAGCCACGAATCCACACTCACCGTATTTGCGCCAACGTCGACGGACACCTTCGCGTCGGCGTCGACGGTCTTCATCGCACGCTCGACTCTAGATACATCGTCCGAGCGAATGGTTTGCTTCACCGAGAATTTCATTTCCGCTTCTCCAACTGACCCATCGTTTACGGCATCACCGGCAGCCCGCTCTTTAGCCGACTGCCGGTTCGTATTACGCTTGGTCGCGACTGCGGCCTCACGAGGTTGTGATTACGGGCGAGTGTACATGGCATTCCACTCGGCACCCGAAGCAGCCGGACGGCCAGCCCCCGACGAACCACCGGCGACACCACCGAATCCGCTTTGTGCCGCGTTTCGCGCAGCCAAACGTGCCTCGGCCGCTTCGATCTGCGTCGGGTACTGAGCTTGATCGCCATCGCCTACGCGATAGCCCGCCTTCTCGACATGAACGAGTTCACTACGCACTTGCGCACGCGTAACTGGAGTGTTCGATTGCGCGACGGCGACGACAGGAGCGACTATGACCGCTGCGATTCCAATGACCTTGATAACGGAGTTCATGATTCACCTCAATGATCTAGATTGACCGAGAACTGCTGTTCTTGCCAGGTGAATGCATTTTATTGAGGTCAACCTCTAAGTTAAACTGATCGACAAGCAAAAGACTTGTTACACCAAGCATTCGTGCGCATGTCGCGATCCATTCACTGCGGACGCAACCGAAATACCCGACAATCACGCCCATGACCTGGCTCGCCGCCCTCCCCATGTACAACGTCAGTCCCTCACTCGCCGCGGACTGGCGTTCGCTGCTGCGTCACGTCTTGCGCGCGCTGGGCGTTGACGGAACCGGCATTCGCATCACCGATCCCGGCGATGACCTGCATGCCTTTTGGCGCCGCACCGATCTCCTGATTTCGCAGACGTGCGGCTACCCGCTCATGCATGGCCTGCACGAGCACGTGCAACTGGTCGCGACACCGCACTTCGAAGCACCCGGCTGCGACGGCGCCAACTACCGCGGCGTGCTCATAACCGGCCGCCATGTGAGCGCACAGACGCTCGAAGCGTGCCGCGGTCTGCGCGCGGCATGTAACCAGGACGATTCGAATAGCGGAATGAATGTGCTGCGGCACGCGGCGGCACCGTTTGCACGCGATGGGGTGTTCTTCGGCGGCGTCGTGCGCACAGGCTCACACATCGAGTCGCTGCGCGCACTCGCGCAAGGGCACGCGGAAGTCGCCTCGATCGACTGCGTAACGATGGCCTTCGTGCGCGACCATCTGCCGGACTTGGCCCAGTCTGTCAGGGAAATCGGCTTCACCGCGGCGTCGCCCGGCTTGCCGTTGATCGCGTCACGCGCGGCTCCGAAAACGCTCATCGAGCCGATACGCGAGGCGTTGAATGATGCGATCGCAGCGGATGCGCCGCTCGCGCAGCGCTTGCGTCTCAAACGCTTTTCGACGCTCTCGCTAGCCGATTACGCACGCATCGAGCAGTTGGAAGACGAGGCGCGGGCAGCCGGCTATCCGCGCCTCGGATGACGCACGCCGAACGCATACGTCGAATTGACTAAGCCATCTCAAGCCACAACCGGCGTCATTCGACTTCCATCACGAGCAACTGCGCACCGTCGGTGACCTGATCGCCGACCGCATACAGCACCTCGGCCACCTTGCCCGCCGCCGGCGCACCGATCGTGTGCTCCATCTTCATCGCTTCCATCACGATCAGCGGTGCACCCTTCTCGACCACCGCGCCCGGCTCGACCAGCACCGCGATCACCTTGCCCGGCATCGGCGCGGTCAAGCGCCCTTCGCCGTGTTCGGTGTCCGCCGCATGCGCGAGCAGGTTCTTCCATTCGAACGCCAGCGCGGCGCCTTGACAGAACACGTGAAAGACATCGCCGTCGATGAACACTCGGCCCTTCACGCGCGAGTCGCCGATCGTCGCGCGGAACTCGTGTGCGCCCTCACCCGCTTGCCACTTGAAAGGCTCGCTGGCGCCCGCATACTCGAGCGAACGCAACGCGCCGTCGCGCACGTACGTCGCTGCGAAGGCGCTGTCCGTCTCCGTGTCGCGCCATTCGATCTTCTGCCGATAGCTGCCGTTCAGCCGCCAGTGCGACAGCGCATCCCACGGCGAAGCGCCGTGCGCGACGCCGCCCTCGCGCGTCATCAACGCGGCGCACGCGAGCGCGACCGCCTCCTTGAACGGCTTTTGCGCCGGCGCGAACAGCGCGTCGTGGTGACGCTCAATGAGGCCCGTATCCAGATCCGCCGTCGCGAACGGCTCGCTCGTGACGATGCGCTGCAGAAACTCCACGTTCGTATGCGGCCCGACCACTTCACACGCGCGCAGCGCGCGATTCATGCGCGCGAGCGCCTCGTCGCGATCCGCGCCGTGCACGATCAGCTTGGCGATCATCGGATCGTAGAACGGCGTGATCGTGTCGCCTTCGCGAACGCCGCTGTCGATCCGGACCGGCGCGCGCGTCGTCTCGCCGATCGTGAACTCGACACCCTCGGGCATGCGCAGATGCTTGAGGGCGCCCGTCGACGGCAGGAAGCCGCGCGCGGGGTTTTCCGCGTAGATGCGCGCTTCGATCGCGTGACCGTCGAGCTTGAGCTGATCCTGCTTCAGCGGCAACGGTTCACCCGCGGCCACGCGCAATTGCCATTCGACGAGATCCTGTCCCGTCACCATCTCGGTGACCGGGTGCTCGACCTGCAAGCGCGTGTTCATCTCCATGAAGTAGAACGCGTCGCCGGTCATGATGAATTCGACGGTGCCCGCGCCGACATACTCGACCGCGCGCGCCGCCGCCACCGCCGCCTCGCCCATCTCGCGGCGCAGCTCGGCGGAGAGTCCCGGCGCGGGCGCTTCCTCGAGCACCTTCTGGTGGCGGCGCTGCACGGAACAGTCGCGGTCGAACAGATAGACCGCGCCGCCGTGCTGGTCGGCGAACACCTGCACTTCGACGTGACGCGGACGCGTCAGGTACTTCTCGATCAGCACGCGGTCGTTGCCGAAGCTCGACGCCGCCTCGCGCTTGCACGACGCGAGCGCGGCCGCGAAGTCCGCGCTCTTCTCGACGACGCGCATGCCCTTGCCGCCGCCGCCCGCGCTCGCCTTCAGCAGCACGGGGTAGCCGATCGTATCGGCCTCGCGCTGCAGCAACTGCGGCTCTTGATCGTCGCCGTGGTAGCCCGGCACGAGCGGCACCGCCGCCGCGTGCATCAGCGCCTTCGCCGCCGCCTTCGAGCCCATCGCCGCAATCGCGCTGACCGGCGGTCCAATGAACACGATGCCCGCTGCTTCGCAGGCGTGCGCGAAATCCTCGTTCTCGGACAAGAAGCCGTAGCCCGGATGCACCGCTTGCGCGCCGGTCTTCTTCGCCGCTTCGATGATGCGTTCGATCCGCAGATAGCTTTCCGCCGCCGTCGAGCCGCCGATATGCACGGCTTCGTCGCACGCGGCGACGTGTTTCGCGTTCGCGTCCGCATCCGAATAGACGGCGACGCTCACGATGCCGAGCCGCTTGCAGGTTGCGGCGACGCGGCAGGCAATTTCGCCGCGGTTCGCAATCAGAATCTTGTTGAACATGAAAGGTCTCGCAAAGAGGCTGGGATTCGGCTAAGGGCGAAAGGCTAACAGCGATGCCGGAGTCAATCGCGCCACACGGGGGTGCGCTTTTCGAGGAAGGACGCGACACCTTCGCGTCCTTCGACACCGGCGCGCACACGTGCAATGCGTTCCGCCGTATCGTCGAGCAGCGCTTCATCGAGCACGCGGCCCGCGACATCCTGCACGAGCTGCTTCGAATCACGCACCGCGCTCGGTCCGTTCGAGCAAAGCGTCTGCGTGAGCTTTTGCACAGTGGCATCGAGTTCGTCGGCGCTCACAGCCTCATGGATGAAGCCAAGACGCAGCGCCGTCGCGCAATCGAACTGCTCGGCCGTCGTGAAGTAGCGGCGCGACGCGCGTTCGCCGAGCGCGCGAATCACGTATGGCGCGATCGTGGCGGGAATGAGGCCAAGGCGTGCTTCGGAAAGGCAGAAGCGTGCGGTGTCGACGGAAACGACGATGTCGCTTGCCGCGATCAGGCCCATGCCGCCCGCGTAAACATCGCCGGAGACACGCGCGACAACCGGCTTCGTGCAGCGGTAGATCGCAGCCAACATGTTCGCGAGGCGCTTCGCATCGGCGCGATTCTCCGCATCGGAGAACGTCGCCATTTTCTTCATCCAGTTCAGGTCCGCGCCCGCGCAAAACGCGGCACCGTTCGCCGCGAGCACGACCGCGCGAATCTCGTCGTGCGTATTGAGCGCGGTAAACACGTCGGTCAGCTCGGCGATCATCGCCTCGTTGAACGCATTGCGGACTTCGGGACGATTGAGCGTCACCGTCGCGATGCGCTCGGCAAACTCGACGTTCAGCATTTCGTATGGCATGTCTGTCTCCTGTCTCGCCGCCGTCACATCCGGAACACGCCGAAGCGCGTGTCTTCGATCGGCGCGTTCATCGCCGCCGACAAGCCGAGCCCGAGCACGTCGCGCGTCTGCGCCGGATCGATCACGCCGTCGTCCCACAAGCGTGCGCTTGCGTAGTACGGGTGGCCCTGGTGCTCGTATTGATCGCGGATCGGCTTCTTGAACGCCTCTTCCTCGTCGGCCGACCACGCGCCGCCCTTCGCTTCGATGCCGTCGCGCTTGACCGTCGCGAGCACGGATGCGGCCTGCTCGCCGCCCATCACCGAGATGCGCGCGTTCGGCCACATCCACAGGAAGCGCGGCGAATACGCGCGGCCGCACATGCCGTAGTTGCCCGCGCCGAACGAGCCGCCGATGATCACCGTGAACTTCGGCACCTTCGCCGTGGCCACCGCCGTCACCATCTTCGCGCCGTTGCGCGCGATGCCTTCGTTCTCGTATTTGCGGCCCACCATGAAGCCCGTGATGTTCTGCAGGAACACGAGCGGAATCTTGCGCTGGCAGCACAGCTCGATGAAATGCGCGCCCTTCAGTGCCGATTCGGAAAACAGAATGCCGTTGTTCGCGATGATCCCGACCGGGTGCCCCCAGATATGCGCGAAGCCCGTGACGAGCGTCGTGCCGTAGCGGGCTTTGAATTCGTCGAAAGCGGAATCGTCGACGATGCGCGCGATCACCTCGCGCACATCGAACGGCTTGCGCGTATCGACGGGAATCACGCCGTAGAGGCTTTGGGCGTCGTGACGCGGCGGCTTCGGTTCCTGCAACGCCACGCTCGGCTGCTTCACGCGGTTGAGCTTGCCGACGATGTTGCGCGCGATCGAAAGCGCGTGAGCGTCGTTCTGCGCGAGATGGTCGGCCACGCCGGACAAGCGCGTGTGCACGTCGCCGCCGCCGAGATCCTCGGCGCTCACTTCCTCGCCGGTCGCCGCTTTCACGAGCGGCGGACCGCCCAGAAAAATCGTCCCTTGATTCTTGACGATGATCGATTCGTCGCTCATCGCGGGCACGTACGCGCCGCCCGCCGTGCACGAACCCATCACCACCGCGATCTGCGCAATGCCTTGCGACGACAGATTCGCCTGGTTGTAGAAGATGCGCCCGAAGTGATCGCGATCGGGAAACACTTCGTCTTGGTTAGGCAGGTTCGCACCGCCCGAATCGACCAGGTACACGCACGGCAACCGGTTTTCCTGCGCAATCTCCTGCGCACGCACGTGCTTCTTCACCGTGACCGGATAATAGGTGCCGCCCTTGACCGTCGCGTCGTTGCAGACGATCACGCACTCCTGCCCCGCGATGCGGCCGATCCCCGTGATCACACCCGCGCCCGGCGCGGCATCGTGATACATGCCGAACGCGGCGAGCTGCGAGAACTCGAGGAACGGCGTGCCGGGGTCGAGCAGTTGCGCGATGCGATCGCGCGGCAGCAGCTTGCCGCGCGAGACGTGCTTGTCGCGCGCGGCTTGACCGCCGCCCAGCGCGACATGCTCGATCTTCGCGCGCAGATCGGCGACGAGCGCTTCGAGCGCGGCGGCGTTGGCCCGGAAGTCGTCCGAGCGCGGGTTCAGCTTGGTTTCGATGATCGGCATGTCGTGTGGCTCCGTGCGGCGGCGTTCAAGCTCAAAGCGTTTCGGCAAACAGTTCGCGGCCGATCAGCATGCGGCGCACTTCGCTCGTGCCCGCACCGATTTCATAGAGCTTCGCATCGCGCCACAGGCGGCCCACCGGGTACTCGTTGATGTAGCCATTGCCGCCGAGGATCTGAATCGCCTCGCCGGCCATCCACGTCGCCTTCTCGGCCGTGTAGAGGATCACGCCTGCGCAATCCTTGCGGACTTGGCGAACGTGGTCGCTGCCGATGGTGTCGAGCTGGCGGCCCACCGCATACAGATACGCGCGGCAGGCTTGCAGCGTCGTATACATGTCGGCGACCTTGCCTTGAATCAGCTGGAATTCGCCGATCGATTGGCCGAACTGCTTGCGATCGTGGATATACGGCACGACCGCATCCATGCACGCGAGCATGATGCCCGTCGGGCCGCCCGCGAGCACCGCGCGCTCGTAATCGAGGCCGCTCATCAGCACCTTCACGCCGCCGTTGAGCTGGCCGAGAATGTTCTCTTCGGGCACCTCGACGTTCTCGAACACGAGCTCACCGGTATGCGAGCCGCGCATGCCGAGCTTGTCGAGCTTCTGCGCGACCGAGAACCCTTTCATGCCCTTTTCGACGATGAACGCCGTGATGCCCTTCGGGCCGGCGTCGACGTCGGTCTTCGCGTAGACGACGAGCGTGTCGCAATCCGGGCCGTTCGTGATCCACATCTTGGTGCCGTTCAGCACATAGTGGTCGCCGCGCTTGTCGGCGCGCAGCTTCATGCTGACGACGTCCGAGCCGGCGTTCGGCTCGCTCATCGCGAGCGCGCCGACGTGCTCGCCGGAAACGAGCTTCGGCAGGTACTTGCGCTTCTGCGCTTCGGTGCCGTTGCGGTGGATCTGGTTCACGCACAGGTTCGAATGCGCACCGTAAGAAAGTCCGACCGACGCCGACGCGCGCGAAATCTCCTCCATCGCGACCATGTGCGCCGTATAGCCCATGTTCGCGCCGCCGTACTCCTCGGAGACCGTCATGCCGAGCACGCCGAGCTCGCCGAACTTGCGCCACAGGTCCATCGGGAACTGGTCGGTGCGGTCGATTTCGCCCGCGCGCGGCGCGATTTCCTTCGCGGCGAAGTTCGCGAGCGTATCGCGCAGCATTTCGATGTCTTCGCCAAGCGGGAATTGCAGTCCAGGCAGATTGCTCATTGATGTCTCCTCGAAGTTGGGAAGCGCGATGTGGCATTGCGGCATTGGCAGGCTCGTGGCCCGCCGCCTATGTTGCGCTCGAACACCGCGAATTTCACGCTACATTGACGTAAACGTCAATAGGTTTTTATGAGTAACGCTCAGATTTCCTCAAATCAGCTTGAAGCCTTGTAAACACGTGCTAACATCCCCATCAGGCAGACCGCATAAACCACACAATCTGAACTCGACTCATATGACGGCGGAGACCAAGGCCGAACCCGCAGGCGCGCGCCGCCAGCCGGCAGGGCGCAAGTCGCAGCAACGCGTGAAGGACATCCTTCAGGCGGGGCGCGACGTGTTCTCGGAAAAAGGGTACGAGAGCGCGACCACCGCCGAAATCGCGCAGCGCGTGGGCATTTCCGAAGCGACCGTGTTCAGCTATTTCCGCGGCAAGCGCGACCTGTGCGCGCGCGTCATCGCGGATTGGTACGACGAAATCATCGCCGCGATCGAAACCGGCCTGCCGCGCGACGGCGGCACGCGCCAGCAGTTCGCGTTCATCGTCCGCACGCATTTGCGTCTGATGCTGCTGAACGGCACGGGGCTTTGCGCGCTGGTGCTGTCCGAGGGACGCACGAAGCATCACGAACTCAGCGACGAGCTGACCGAGCTCCAGCGCCGCTACACCGCGCCGCTGATGCGCGTGCTCGCGCATGGCCAGGAAATCGGCCAAATCCGCGCCGACGTGCCGCTGCGCCTCTTGCGCTCGATGGTGTTCGGCCCGATGGAGCATGTGCTGTGGGACGCGACGCTCGCGAACCGCCGCACCGACATCGATGCGACGGCCGACCGTCTGGTCGACGTGCTGTGGGCCGCGTTGCAGCCGCCGCAGGCGGAGCTGGCCGCGCTCGTGCAGTTGAAGAACGATCTCGACGAAGCGACGCGCCGTTACGAGGCGGCGACGCGGACGAACAAGCAACCCACCACCGCCGTAAAGCGCGTGTTAGATTGATCGGCGTTGCCGAATCGTCTGACAGGACAGCGACGGGTCTCACCCGCTAGTCGCACACTCGCGCACCGCCCGTCAGCCCGCCACTCCACTTCTGACGACACGCCGATGACCGCTCATCTCACCCCCGCCATTGCGTCGAAGTTCGCCTCGCTGGCGCTCGCCCACCTGACTCGCGAATATCCGAACAAGCTCACGCACTCGCTGGCCGGCCCAGAGGACGTGCAGAGCCCTCGCGCGCTGCACCCGATCTTCTACGGCAGCTACGACTGGCATTCGTGCGTGCATGGCTATTGGCTGGTGCTGCGTCTCGTCGATCGATACCCCGACCTGCCGGAAGCGTCGCCCATCGCCGCCGTCGTCGACGCGCATTTCACGGAGGAAAACGTCGCGGGCGAGCTCGCTTACTTGAACCTTGCTCACAACCGCGGCTTCGAGCGGCCCTATGGCTGGACGTGGCTCCTTGCGCTCGCGGGCCAGCTCCATTCGATGACGTCGTTGCCCGAAGCCGCGCGATGGAGCAAGACGCTCACGCCGCTCACGGAAGCGTTCGTCGAACGCTTCACCGAGTTCCTGCCGAAGTCGACGTATCCGCTGCGCGTCGGCACGCATTTCAACACGGCGTTCGCGCTTGCGCTGGCGCTCGACTTCGCGCGCCTTACGTCGAACGGTGCGCTCGAAACGCTGATCGTATTGACGGCGGAGCGCTGGTATTCGAACGATGCGGGCTGCCAGGCGTGGGAGCCGAGCGGCGACGAGTTTCTGTCGCCCGCGCTGATGGAAGCGGAATTGATGCGGCGCGTGTTGCCGGCCGGCGAGTTCGCCAGCTGGTTCGATCGTTTCCTCCCTGATTTGGCCGCACGCAAGCCCGAGACACTGTTCGTTCCGGCCACCGTCACCGACCGCACCGACGGCAAGATCGCGCACCTCGACGGCCTCAACCTCAGCCGTGCGTGGTGCCAGCGTTCGATTGCGCGCGCGCTGCCTGCCGGCGACATCCGCGCAACGCGTTTGCACGAAGCGGCCGAGCTGCATTTGCGCACCGCGCTCGAACACGTCGCCGGCGACTACATGGGTGAGCATTGGCTCGCCACGTTCGCGCTGCTCGCGCTGGAGGCTTGACGCGCCGCCGACGCTTCAGCCGTTCAACACCCCCATGAATTAAGGCATTTTTAAGGTTTCGTTCGTACGCTCAAAGACATCCCGATGCAGTTCCGTGCCTCGACGAGGACGTGAACGGGACGAGCAAAGATGACCGGAAAACGCATCCCGGTCCTCGTTTAGGCTCGGCAAAAACGACACCGCTTCGGCAAGCGAAGCGCAGGGGCCTTTTGTGTCGTCAAGGGTGTTCGACGGAGAAACAAATGAAGCCACGTCTACTTTCGCTCATTAGTGCGGCCGCTATTCTTGCTGCCGGTACGTGTCAAATCGCCCTGGCCGCAACGCCGGCATTACCGCCGCTTCAGCATAGCGGCAACATCAGCTATTTGTCGGGAGGGGTAGGCAGCGACCAATCCGCGGCGATCAAGAGCGTGATGCACAACTATCCGCTGACCTTGGAATTCGCGGGCAAGACGAACAGCGGCAACGAATATCTGGCAGACGTCCCGGTTCAAATCGCAAATGCGCATGGAACGACGGTCCTCAAGACAGACTCGCGCGGACCGTTCATGCTGCTATCGCTGCCGGATGGGCGCTACACGGTAACGGCGCGTCACGACGGTAAGACCCAAAGCCGTACGGTGAATATCGCGTCCACCACGCGCGCGCACGAAGTGTTCATCTGGGCGATGTAGCACGAGATTGCGAGCGTTCCGCGCGCCACGGTTTGAATGCGTGACGCTCGGAACGCTCAGGAACGGAAAGGAGATCGGGTGATGCCAACCAGCGATGAGGTCACTCCAGAGCGAGCATGCGCCGATTGCACATCGGCATCCGCGCGAGAGCGCACACCGTCCAAGCGCCTTGGGCCATATGCCGTCATCGTGCTGGTGCTTCCCGTCATGTTTGCCGCGATGTTCGTCTTAATCGGCATGCTCGGTCTCCTCGCGAAATTGTTCTCGTGGTGACGTCCGCCGCGGTTCTCTAACGCCAACGTTGATGAGGAAATCATGTTGCCTAAGCTGATTGCCGCAGTCGCCGCTGCGGCGCCGCTACTCGTCAGTTTTCCTGTTCACGCGCAGGCAGGTAGCACCAAGCTTGCCATGCTAGACCCTCCAGTCACGAGCAGCCACACACGCGTCGATAACGGCATGCTGCGTGTCGCAGGGAAAATGGCGGGAACGAAAGTTTGGCCCGTCATCCACGGGCCGGCGTTCTACCCGACGTGGAACGACAACAACGCGCTGCGCGACGGCAAAAGCAAGCCCCTCGATGGCGAGCCCCTCGACAGCGATCGCTTTCATTTTCGCTAGCCGCTACGCGTGATCAAGCCTTGCGTTGCGCCGCCTCACTCGCCGCGCGCGCAAACAGTTCGTTGATCTCCTTGCTCGGAATCGCCTCGTCCGCGTAGCTGAACGTGCCGTGCTCGCTCATCTCGCGCACGGCGCGCAAGAACGCGCCGAACGCCGCGCGGGCGAGCGAGCCGCCGACGCTCACGCGCTTCACGCCAAGCTCGGCCAGCTCGTCGAGGCTCAGGCGCACGCCCTGCAAACCCATCACGACGTTGACCGGCCGGTCCACCGAACGGACGAGCGTCGCGATGTCTTCGCGCGTCTTGAGGCCCGGCGCATAGAGCACGTCGGCGCCCGCTTCTTGATATGCCTGCAAGCGGCGGATCGTATCGTCGAGATCCGGACGGCCCCACAGGTAGTTCTCGCAGCGAGCCGTCAGCGTGAACGGAAACGGCAACGCACGCGCCGCCTCCACCGCGGCGCGCACACGCTCGACGGCCGCGTCATGCGCGTAGATCGGATCGTCGACGCGCGTCGTCGCATCTTCGATCGACCCGCCGACCACCCCCGCTTGCGCCGCGAGGCCGATCGTTTCGGCGCAGTCTTCGGGGGCATCGCCGAAGCCGTTCTCGAGATCCGCGTTCACCGGCAGATCGGTCGCGCCGGCGATCTCGGCGAGATGCACGAGCATCTGCTCACGGCCGACCGCGCTGTCCGGCAAGCCGCGCGAGAACGCGTAGCCGGCGCTGCTCGTCGCGAGCGCCTTGAAGCCGGCTTGCGCAAGCAGCCGCGCCGTGCCGATGTCCCACGGATTCGGAATAATGAAAGCGCCCGGTGCCTCGTGATACGCGCGAAACGCGCGCGCTTTATCGATTTGATGGTGTTGAGTGCTCTGCGTGTTCATAGCCTGTTCCGCCTTCAAGGATGGGGATTCGAAAACCGGCAGCCGCATGCGGCGTTCCGACTACAGAATAGGCCATGCACCGCTATCGACGTTACGCCTTGCAGCGAAATGTCGATGTCACTCGGGAAACGGCAGCTCCGTTTGCCCGTCCGCGCGCATGTCGAAGACGTTCAGCGTCATCGCCACCAGCGCGTAATAACCCAGCAGACTGACCAGGTTGATTGTCACCGGATGCCCGAAGCGCTCGACCGTCTTGCGGAACGTCGCATCGGAAACACGCTTCGCCTCATAGAGCTCGGTGGCGAAATCGAAGATCAGCGCATCGTCGGCGTCTTCGAAATCGGGACGCTGCCCCGTGCGGATCGCCTCTGCCGTCGCGGCCGGCAAGCCGGCTTGGAGCGCGATCGGATAGTGGATGTACCACTCGGCTTGCGCTTGCCAGCGCGCGGCCGTGACGAGAATCGCAAGCTCCGACAAGCGCAGCGGCAACCCTGTCCGATAGCGGCAGAACGCGCCGAGACGCTGCGCGTGCTGCGCGAGTTCCGGGCTATGAATCCAGCCGAGGAACGGGCCGTTCAGATTGCCGCGCGGCCCCGACAGGATTTCGTCTAGCACCACTTCCTGTTCGGGCGTGGCATGCGCTCTGTCGAACACGGGCAGACGCGCAGCGGGTGAGCGATCGGTCATGATGGTGTCGTGAATGGAGTTCGTGGCAAGTGTCGCGATCGATGCCGCTAAGCGGCGCCGTGCTTATCGTGTTTAGCGCACGCCGGCGGCGCGCAGCGCACCTTCGATTGCATCGGTCAAGCGGTTGACGATGTTGTCGATGTCGCCAGCGGTGCAGATGAACGGCGGCGCCAGCAACACGTGGTCGCCCGTCGCGCCGTCGACCGTGCCGCCCATCGGATACACCATCAGCCCGCGCTGCATCGCTTCGCGCTTGATTGCAGCATTCAATGCGAGCTTGCTGTCGAACGACGTCTTGGTCGCCCGATCCTGCACGAGTTCGACGCCGACGAACAGTCCGCGTCCACGCACATCGCCGATGAATTCGTGCTGCGCGTAATGTTCCCGCAAGCGGGCTCGCAACTGTTCGCCGCGCGCCTTGACGTTGTCCAGCAGGTGCTCTTCGGCGATCACATGCTGCACTTCGAGCGCGGCCGCGCAGGCGGTGGCGTGCCCGATATAGGTGTGCCCATGCTGGAAGAACCCCGAGCCGCCGACGATCGTGTCGTAGATTTTGCCGCTGACGAGCGTCGCGCCGATCGGCTGATAGCCGGCGCCGAGGCCCTTGGCGATCGTGAGCAGATCGGGCGCGATGCCCTCTTCTTCGCATGCGTACAGATAGCCGGTGCGTCCCATGCCCGACATGATTTCATCGAGGATCAAGAGCACGCCGTATTTGTCGCAGACCGCGCGGATCTTGCGGAAGTAGTCGCCCACCGGAGGCACGGCGCCGGCCGTCGCGCCCACCACCGTTTCCGCGACGAACGCCGCCACCGTTTGCGGCCCGAGTTCGAGAATCTTGCTTTCGAGCTCGTCGGCCAGGCGCTGCATGAACGCGTCGTCGGATTCACCTTCGCGCTGCTCGCGATACGCGTAGCAGGGGCTCACGTGATGCGCTTCGATCAGCATCGGCAGGAACGGCTCGCGCCGCCAAGCGTTGCCGCCGATCGCGAGCGCGCCGAGCGTATTGCCGTGATAGCTCTGCCGGCGCGCGATGAAATGCCGTCGTTCGGACTCGCCTTTCTCGACGAAGTACTGGCGCGCGAGCTTGAGCGCCGCTTCAACCGCCTCCGAGCCGCCCGACACGAAATACACGTGCTCGAGCCCCTGCGGCGCGCGCTCGACGAGCCAGTCGGCCAGTTCCTCGGCCGGCTGCGTCGTGAAGAACGACGTGTGCGCGTACGCGAGCTGCTGCGCCTGCCGTTTGATCGCGTCGATCACGCGCTGGTTGCTGTGACCGAGACACGAAACCGCGGCGCCGCCCGAGGCGTCGATATAGCGCTTGCCGGTGGAATCGATGATTTCGATGCCGTCGCCCGCAACGGCAACCGGCAGCGTCCGCTTGGGGGCGCGATGAAAGACGGTGGTCATGCTGTTTCCTTTGCTGTTTCGCGAGTCGGCGGCGGCAATGCACGCACTTCGCTTCGAATGAAGCTTTGCGGGCATTGTACAACAACAAATGTTGTCATGCGCGACATCAAACACAACAAAATACAATCCCCCGGCGCGGTGTGGCCGCTAGTCCTCAAGCCACGTACGCGCCCTTGGCGTGCAGCTCGGCCTCCGCTTTCGCGAGCGCCGCGACGGCCTCGTTCCCTTCCAGCGCGAGCAAGTGCGCGACGAGCGATTCGGCGATCGCCGACGCGGCAACGAGCGACGGGAAAAACGACGGACTCTCGTGCGAAAAGATCAGGACTTTGTCGGCATTGAGCGCGATCGGAGCGACGGCGCTATCGGTGATCGCGATGAGCTTGCTGCCGCGCTCCACGGCGGCGGCCGCGACGCGCGCCGACTCGACTGAGTACGGCGCAAAGCCCACGACGATCGTCGCACTGCTTTTTTCGATGCCGCGCAATTGCATTTCGAGCGTGCCCGCTTCGCCGGTCAGCAGCGATACCGAGGATCGAAACAGCCGGTAGCCGTAGACGAACCCGAACGCCACCGGATAGCACGAACGGAATCCGGCGACATGCACGTGCGTTGCCTTGCGCAAGAGCTTCGCGGCGTCGACGATCAAACTCGCGTTGTGCGCGCCGGTGACGTCGAGATTGTGATGCTGCGCGACGAGCAGATCGTGCGCGAGCGCCTCTTTCACGGGGGATTTGACGAGCGAGCGCGCCCGGTCGGTCAAGGGCTCGGGCCGCGTGCGCACGCGCGCGACGAACAATTCGCGCAGCTCGTTCCAGCCGGGAAAACCGAGTTGCTGCGACAGCCGCACGAGCGCGGCGGGCTGCACCTGCGCGCGCTCGGCGATCTTGCGCATCGACGACACGGCGATTTCGTCGGGATGGTCCAGCAAAAAGGCTGCGCCCGCCTGGAACTGCGGGCTCATTTCGGCAAACTGCGCGCGGATCAGGGAGGCGAGCTGATCGAAGCTATCGGGCATGTGGTGCACCGCAAAACGATTTTGACAACAAATGTTATCACCACCACGTGCCGCAACCGGTCGCATCAGTTCGCTGCCGGTCTTGGTAACGACCCGATACTAAGGGAAGACGCACGGCCGCGTCCCGCTTTATACCCAACCCCGACTGATAAAGAGCGACGCTTCTACTAAAAATCGCTTTCGCTTATATTCGCCGCCTTCGGATTTTGACCCCGCACACTATTCGCACAGTCAGAATATGAAGGGTGCGAACAGTGAAAACCTATGATGTGGTGGTGATCGGCGCGGGCGTGATCGGCAGTTCGGTCGCGTTCCACCTGTCGCGGCTCGGCGCGAAAAACGTGCTGGTGCTCGACCGCGCGACCATCGGAGCCGGCACGACTTCGCAGTCGTCGGGCATCCTGCGCACGCACTACTCGGTAAAGGAAAACGTCGAACTGGCGCGCAAGTCGTGGTCGGTGTTCAACGATTTCCCAGCTTACCTCGGCGACGACGAAGCGTCGTGCGGTCTCGTGAAATGCGGCTACATGATCGTCGCGGCCGAAGGCGACAAGCTGGAGCCGCTGCGCGCGTCGCTCGACCAGCAGAAGCAGCAAGGCATACCGCTCGAACTGCTCGATGCGCGCGAGGCGCACGAACTGATGCCGATTGCGCGGTTCGACGACGCCGCCCTGATCGGCTACGAACCCGAGGCGGGCTTTGCGGACGCGTACCTCACCGCCACCAGCTTCGCGCGCGCCGCGCGCCGCGGCGGCGTGACGATCCGCGAGAACGTCACCGTGAACAGGCTGCTGATCGAGAACGGCAAGGTGGTCGGCGTGTCGACCAGCGATGGCGATTTCGCGGCCTCGACGGTCATCAGCACGCAGAACATCTGGACGCCGGAACTCGCCGGCTGGACCGGCAAGACGCTGCCGATCGCGCCGGAACGGCACGCGGTGCTCGCGCTCGAATGCGCGGAAGCCCCCTACACGTTCTCGATGCCGGTGTTCAAGGATCTCGCGTCCGAAGGCATGCTGTACTACCGCAGCTACGGCGGCAACCAGATGCTGGTCAGCGAAGGCGTGGTCGGCGAGAAGCTCAATGCCGCCGACACCGAACAGGGCGACATTCCGATGGACTATGTCGTCGAAGTCGGCGCTCAGGTCGCCGAGCGCTTCCCCGCTTACGAAACGGCGGGCATCGCATCGTCATGGACGGGCGTCTACGACGTCACGCCCGACTGGAATCCGGTGCTCGGCGCGTTGCCCGGCGTTGACGGTCTAGTGGTCGGTTATGGCTTTTCCGGTCACGGCTTCAAGCTCTCGCCGACGGTCGGCAAGATCCTCGCACAAGCCGCGCTCGACCTGCCGACTGATGTATCGCTCGAGCCGTACTCGATCGAACGCTTCTCCACCGGTGCCCTGCTCACCGGCAAATACGGCCTCGGCGCCGTGTCCTGACGCGCAGCTGACGACGGCACGCATTGAAACTCACTCGAGCATTGAGGAAACCACGCATGAAGGTCATGACAGCAGTCAAGCGCGTTGTCGACTACAACGTGAAGGTTCGCGTGAAGGCGGACCAGAGCGGTGTCGATATCGGCAACGTGAAGATGTCGATGAATCCGTTCGACGAGATCGCCGTCGAAGCGGCGACGCGTCTGAAGGAGGCCGGTCAGGCGAGCGACGTGATCGCGTTCACCTGCGGTCCGGCGCAGTGCACGGAGACGCTGCGCACGGCCCTTGCCATCGGCGCGGATCGCGGGCTGCACATCCAGACGGACGTCGAACTGCAACCGCTCGCGGTCGCGAAGCTGCTGAAGGCCGCCGTCGAGCGCGAACAGCCGCAACTGGTGATTCTCGGCAAACAGGCCATCGACGACGACGCCGGCCAGACCGGCCAGTTGCTCGCCGCGCTGCTCGACTGGCCGCAGGCAACGTTCGCGAGCGCCATCGACATTCAAGGGGACAAGATCACCGTCACGCGCGAAGTGGACGGTGGCCTCGAGGTGATCGAACTGCCACTGCCCGCCATCGTCACGACGGATCTGCGCCTGAACGAGCCGCGCTACGTCACGCTGCCCAACATCATGAAGGCGAAGAAGAAGCCGGTGGACACGGTAAGCCCCACTGACCTCGGCGTCGATCCTGCCCCGCGCCTGAAAACGCTGAAAGTGGTCGAGCCGGCGGCGCGCAAAGCGGGCGTGCGCGTGGCGGACGTCGCTGCCCTCATCGACAAGCTGAAAAACGAAGCGAAGGTAATCTGAATGACCACTCTCGTCATTGCCGAACACGGCAACGCGTCGCTCAAGGCAGCGACGCTGCATACGGTTGCTGCCGCGCGGCAGTTGAACAACGGCGTGCATGTGCTGATCGCCGGACACGGCGCGCGAGCCGCCGCGGAAGCCGCGAGCGCAATCGAAGGCGTCGGGAAGGTGGTCCTGATCGATGCCCCCCACCTCGCGGAGGGCCTCGCGGAGAACGTCGCCGCGCAGGTCCTGGCGCTCGCCTCCTCATACACGCATGTGCTGTTTCCGGCGACGGCCGCAGGCAAGAACGTCGCGCCGCGTGTCGCAGCGAAGCTCGACGCATCGCAGATCTCGGACGTGATCGCGATCCATTCCGCCGATACATTCGACCGGCCGATCTACGCGGGCAACGCGATCGCCACGGTGCAATGCGCCGATGCGATCGTGGTCGCGACGATCCGCACGACCGCGTTCGATGCCGCGTCTGAAAGCGGAGGCAGCGCGCCCATCGAAACGAAGGACGCGGTCGCCGAAACCGGCCGTGCGCGTTTCGTGCGCCGCGAAATAGCGACGAGCGAGCGGCCGGAACTGACCTCGGCACGCATCGTCGTGTCGGGCGGCCGCGGCATGGGCAGCGCGGACAACTTCTCGCTGCTCGATCCGCTCGCACAAAAGCTCGGCGCGGCGGTGGGCGCGTCACGCGCCGCTGTGGATTCAGGCTTCGCGCCGAACGACTGGCAGGTCGGTCAGACCGGCAAGATCGTCGCGCCGCAGCTGTATGTCGCGGTCGGCATTTCGGGCGCGATCCAGCATCTCGCCGGCATGAAGGATTCGAAGGTCATCGTCGCGATCAACAAGGATGCCGAGGCGCCGATCTTCAGCGTCGCGGATTACGGCCTCGTCGGCGATCTGTTCGAGGCGGTGCCGGAGATGACGCAGGCTTTGTGACCTGAACGGCGCACGCTATCTATCAAACGCATGAGCGTCGCACGCGACGCTCAGCCACGACGCGTCGAGAGCGTCGATGCGCGCGCAGCCGATCAGCCGCAAGCAGATCTGCAATTCGTTGAAGACCAGCGCAAGCACGTGATCGACACCTGCGCGGCCATGTCCGGCCAGTCCGTAGAGCGGCGCACGGCCGAGCAGCACGCCGCGCGCACCCAGCGCGACGGCCTTGACAATGTCGCTGCCGCGCCGCACGCCGCCGTCGATGAAAAGCTCGAAGCCGCGCGGCGTCGACGCACGCGCGCCGGCGAGTATCTCCATCGCGCTCGGCGCGCCGTCGAGCTGACGTCCGCCATGATTCGACAGCACGACGCCATCCATGTCGTGCCGCGACGCGCGCACGGCATCGTCGACGCTCTGCACGCCCTTGACCAGTATTCGGCCTGGCCAATGCCGGCGCAGCCACGCGAGATCGTCCCAGGCGAGCGAGCGGTCCATCTGGCGGCTCAGCGCGGCGGCCTGGGCTTCGATGCCCGGCCCGAGGCCCGCGCTCTTCGCGATGTTGACGAGCTGCGGCACGCCATGCCGCCCCACCCGCGCAACCCAGCGCGGATGCGCGAGCACGTCCCACAGAAGACGTGGCGTCCAGCGCAGCGGCAGCGTGAAGCCGGTGCGCGCGTAGTGGTCGCGCTGTCCGGTGACGGGCGTATCGACGGTCAGCAGCAGCGTCGTGAAGCCGTTCGCGCGGGCGCGCGCCATCATGCTTTCGGCGATCCGCCGGTCCTGCTGCACGTAGAGTTGCAGCCACAATTCGCCGTCGCTTGCACGCCGCACGTCTTCAATCAGGCTGGTGGACGCGGTCGAAAGCGCGAACGGCAACCCCGCCGCGTGCGCAGCCTGCGCGAGGGTTTCCTCTGCGCGCGGCCAGTAGAGTCCGTTGAGCCCGGTCGGCCCGACGACCGCGGGCCACGCGGCCGATGCGCCCGCGAGCGTCGCGCGCGTATCGACCGCATCGACATCGACGAGCACGCGCGGCGTAAAGCCGATACGCCGGAACGCGGCGCGGTTCGCCGTCATTGTGATCTCGTCTTCCGCGCCTCCCTCGAGATACTGGTACGCGAAGTCGGGCAGGAAACGCCGCGCCGACTCGACGTAATCCGCTACGTTTGCCGCAGTCATGCACTCACCGCAAACCGTCAGACGCCGGCGGCAACACTCGGCCAGGATTCATCGTGTCGTTCGGATCGAGCAAGTCCTTTATCTGGCGCATCATCGCGAGTTCCTGCGCGTCCTTGTAGCGCGACATCTCCTCGACATGCAGCGAACCGATGCCGTGCTCCGCGCTGAACGTGCCGCCCATCGCCGCCGCGATGTCGTAGAGCAGATGGCTCACGTCGCGCTGCATACGCATCTTGTCGGGCACCTGGGCCCAGAATTCATGCGTGAACATCGCGATGTAATGCAGGTTGCCGTCACCCATATGGCCGACGATCACCGGCACGGCCATCGGATAGTGCTCCGCGAGCGCGGCGCCTGCCTGCGCGACGAAATCGGGAATGCGATACGTCGGGACCGCGATGTCGTGCGTGAGGCCCATGCCTTCGCGCCCGTTCGCCTCGGTCACGCTGTGCCGGATGTGCCACAGGTCGCCTCGCTGCTGCTCGCTCGACGCGATCACCGCATCGACGATCGCGCCCGTTTCCGACGGCGCTTCGAGCGCTTCCGTAAGCCTGTCCGCGAGCGCCTCGCTCGTCCCCGTCGACGCCGCGAGCTCGACGAGCACCATCCACAGCGGCGTGTGCTGAAACGGATTGCGCGCCTTGGCCGCGTGACGCAGCGAGATCTCGAACTCGCTCTGCGAGATCAGCTCGAGTCCGACCAATTCGCCCGGAAACGCCGATTGCAACGCGATGCCGGCCTGCACGGCCGCATCGACGGTATCGAAGCCGAGCAGCGCGGTTGCGACCGCGCGCGGCTTCGGAAAGAGCTTGAGCGACGCCGCCGTCACCACGCCGAGCGTGCCTTCCGAGCCGACGAACAGGTTCTTCAGGTCGTAGCCGCTGTTGTTCTTGCGCAGCGTGCGCAAGCCGTTCCACACCTTGCCGTCGGGCAGTACGACTTGCAGGCCGAGCACGAGATCGCGCGTGTTGCCGAAGCGCACGACGTTCGTGCCACCGGCATTCGTCGCGATGTTGCCGCCGATCTGGCACGAGCCTTCCGCGCCGAGCGTGAGCGGGAACATGCGATCCGCTTCGAGCGCCGCTTCCTGCAAGTCCGCGAGGATGCAGCCCGCTTCGACCGTCATCGAATTGTCGTTCGCGTTGATCTCGAGGATGCGGTTCATCTTGCCGAGGTTCAGCAGGATGCTGTTGCCGCTCGCGTCCGGCACCGAGCCGCCGCACACACTGGTGTTGCCGCCTTGCGGAAACACCTTGATACCGTTCGCGTTGCAGTGAGCGAGCACCCTCGACACCTGCTCGACATTGCGCGGAAACACCACGCACGCGGCCGTCCCGGTATGACGCTTGCGCCAGTCGATCAGATGCGGCGACATGTCGGCGGCGGCGTTGACGACGTTGGCTGCGCCCACCAGCTCGCGCATCGTTTCGGCTATCTTCTGTTGTTCCATGTTCGCCCTAGTTCTTCAGCACCACGCTATCGCTCGCCGACCACGCGACCGTCATCGGATGACCCGCCGGCAAGCGCTCCGTGGCGCGCGATGAAATCGTCTTGACCAGCAGCGGCGCGCCGCCCTGGCGTTGCAGCTCGATGCGCGTCATGCCGCCGACGAACGAAGTCTGCGCGATCGTGCCGGTGCACACGTTCTGCCCGGCCGTCGTCGCCGAGTCGCCTTCCAGCACGGCGATCTTCTCGGGACGCACGAGCACCTTCACGCGCGAGCCGGTTGCATGACCTTCGGTGCTGCGCACGGCAAGCGCGAAGCCGTCCGCGGTCGCGACCGTGCCGTTCGCCGTCACCGTCCCTTCGATCAGGTTCGATTCGCCGACGAAGTCCGCGACGAACTCGTTGACCGGCTCGAAATACAGCTCGTCGGGCGTGCCGATCTGAGCGATGCGTCCGGCGTTCATCAGGCACACGCGATCCGACAGGTTCAGCGCTTCTTCCTGATCATGCGTGACGTACACGAGCGTCGTGCCGAGATCCTTATGCAGGCGCTTGATCTCGCCTTGCAATTGGTCGCGCAGCTTCTTGTCGAGCGCGCCGAGCGGCTCGTCCATCAGAATCACCGACGGCGAATACACGATGCAGCGCGCGATGCCCACGCGCTGCTGTTGTCCGCCCGACATTTCGCGCGGCTTGCGCTGCTCGTACCCGACAAGGCCGACGCGCTCCAGCGCGTTGCGCACGCGCTGCGCGATTTCATCCTTGCCGAGTCCGCGAATCCGCAGCGGGAACGCGACGTTGTCGAACACGTTCAGATGCGGCAACAGCGCGTAGTTCTGGAACACCATGCCGAGCCCGCGCTCACGCGGCGGTACGGTCGACACGTCCGTGCCGTTCAGCAGGATGCGTCCGCTCGTCGGCGCGATCGCGCCTGCGACGATGTTCAGGATCGTGCTCTTGCCCGATCCGCTCGGCCCGAGCAGGCTCAGGAATTCGCCTTCGCGCACGACGAGATCCGTCGTCTGCAGCGCAACCGAACTGCCATACGTCTTGCCGACGCCTTCGAAAACAATCATGTTGCCCTTCACGTTCGTTGCGCCGGATGCCGCACGCGTGCTGATATCGCTGCGCGGTTCCACACCCGCCGAAGGCAGCCCTTCGTTCTCGAGCAGTACGTGAGCCATTGTTACCTCCCGCTTCAATGTGAGGACTTCGGCGCGGCCCGCTTAGGTGCGGCCGGTTGCAGCAAAGCCGAGACGCAGCAGAACACCAGCGAAAGCACGGTGAGCAAAGCGGACACCGCGGCGATCACCGGCGAAACATCCCATTGGATACTGCTGTACATCTTGACCGGCAGCGTCGTGGTGGTCGGGCTCGTGATAAACCACGCGATCACCACCTCGTCGAACGACACCAGGAAGGCAAAAAGCGCACCCGCGAAAATCGACGGCCGCAATTGCGGCAACACGACCTTCATGAACACCGTTCTGCGCTTCGCGCCCATGATGGTCGTCGCAAACTCGAGCGCCGGGTCGAGCTTTTTGACGCCTGCCATCACCGTCATCATCATGAACGGCGTGACATACGCGACGTGGCTCACGACGAGACCCGCAGTCGTGCCGACCAGATGCAGGCGCGACAGATACAGATAGAGGCCGAGCGACATGACGATCACCGGCACGAGGATGGGGCTCATCAGCAGCAACATCACGAGACGCTTGCCGGGAAACTCGAAGCGCACGAGTCCATAAGCCGCGGGCACGCCGATCAGCGCCGCGACGACTGTCGTCATCGCGGCCACCTTCACGCTTTGCAGGATCGAGCCGACCCATGCAGCGGAGCCGAAAAGATGCTGGTACAGCTCCAGTGTCCACACTCGCGGCGGAAACGTCAGCTCCCCGCTTCCGCCGAACGAGATCGGCAGGACGATCAGCGTCGGCACCAGGATGAACAGGTACACGGCCAGCGCGATCACATTGCCCAGCCGCGCATAGCGGCGCGTCAAACGATCGACCACTGCCCCGCCGCTCTTCGCGCGCGCGGGCATCTCCATGGAGGGTGTCATGCGAAGACTCCTTGTTTCGTGTCGCTTTCCGCATGGCTCGCCGCCATGCGGCGTGCGCTGTATTTTCGGTACCCATCTGTGCCGAGTGCGGCGAGCGTCACGATGCCGAGCAGGATCACGCCGATCGCCGACGCCATGTTCCAGTCCAGCGCCTCACGGGTATAGAAATCGACGAGGTTGGACATCATCGCGTCCTTCCGTCCGCCGAGCAGCGCGGGAATCACGAAGAACCCCATCGACATGACGGTCGTGCTCAGCCCCGCCGAAACGACGCCGGGCAAACTCAGCGGCAGCGTGATCTGAAAGAAGATGCGAGGGGGCTTCGCACCGGCAATCTCGGCGGCGAGATAGAGCGACCGGTCGATGGCCAGCAGACTGGCCAACACCGGAAACACGATGAACGGAATCAGGTAGTTCGTCATGCCCACAATCACGCCGAAGCGGTTGAAGAGCATCGGCAACTGGACCTGCGTGTGAAATAGCGCGGAAAGCCCTTGATTGACGAGCCCGTGGCGGCCGAGCAGGACGGTGAACGCATAGCTCTTCACGAGAATGCTGGTCCAGAACGGCACCAGCACGAGCACCATGAAGATTGCCCTCTTGCGCGGGCTCTGGCGCGCGAGATGCAAGGCGATCGGATAGCCGAGCAGCATGCTCGCCGCCGCGGCGCTGATGCTGATCTCGAACGTCGACCACAGGGTCCGCAGAAAGAGTGCGCTGCGCAGCAGCCGCTGGTAGGCGGCCAGCGTCGGCCCATCGGCGCCCCACAAGCTCGTGTAGACGACATACGCGAGCGGCACCAGCATGATGACAAACAGGAACACCGTCGCCGGGCCGACATAGAGCAGCCCATCGTGGCGAGATTTCATTTTCGTCTCCTCCATCTACGGCCTCGCGGAGCGTGACGCATCCGCGACTAACCGAGCACCCACTCCTTGAAACGCAGCGTCAGCTCGTCGTAGTGGTCTGCCCACCATACGTCATTGCTGATCGCATTGGACTTGCTGGACGGGTCCGACAGCCATTTGCGCGTTTCCGGCTTCATCATCGCGAGCGCCGAACGGCTGGCGGGCGTATTGACCAGGTACTCCATCAGCGCGGCCTGACGGTCGGGACGCATCGCAAACTGCACGAACTTCATCGCGTTGGCCTTGTTCGGTGCATTCTTCAACACGACGAGATATTCGAGGCCGACGAGGTTCTGCTTGAACGAGAAGTCGATCGGCTTCTTCGCTTCCTGCGCGGCCTTCACGCGGGTCGAATACGTGTAGCTGAAATCGACCTGACCGGTTTCGACGAGCGTCACCGTCTGCGGCGTCTGATCGACCCAGTTCGAGATGTAAGGCTTGATGCGATCGAGCGCGCGAAAGGCACGTTCCACGTCGAGCGGATACAGCTTGTCGGGTGGCACGCCATCGGCGAGAAGCGCGATTTCCAGCGTCTCGCTCGCGCGATTGCGCAACGTCCGATGACCCGGGAATTTTTTGACGTCCCAGTAATCCGCGAAGGTCTCCGGGTGCTTGCCGTCCGGAAACCGGCTGTTGTCCCAGCAGATCCCGCCGGTGAAGCCGTAGAACGGCACGGCCTCCTTCGTCATCGGCGCAATCAGGTCCTTCGTGTTGAAGAGCGCAGGATCGAGCGGTTCCCAGTAGCCGTTCTTCGAGCCGGTCATCGCCATCGGGCCGACGGCATCGAACACGTCCCACTGCACGTTGTTGGTCATCACCTGCGCCTTGACCTTCGCGAGATCCGGCGTGTCGACCAGCGTGACTTGCACGCCGAATTCCTTTTCGAAGGGCTTGGCGAGCGCCGCTTCGACGCCCTGGTGATAGTTGCCGCCCCAGCTCACCACGACGAGATTGCCTGCGGCCATCGCCTTGCGCGAGGTCATCACCATCGGCGCGCCGATCGCGCCGGAGAGCAGCGTCGCGCCGGCGCCTTGCAGGAACCTGCGCCGCGGCAAAACGGGTTTTGAGTTCGATGACATGGCATTGCCCCTGGTTATGAACGAGCGGTCCACTCGGATTCGCGCGCGACAAGCGGCGCAAGGATATCGGCGAGGCGGCGGCGCAGGCTGTCCGATGCCGCCATCAACGGCGGCACGAGGCCGCCGAAATCGAGGCCGCGCAGCTGCAATGCCGCCTTCACGCCCGCCGGATTCGGCTCGGCGAACATCGCGTCGATCAGCGGACGCATCGACGCGTGCAGCGCAACGGCTTCGGCGAGCCGGCCGTTCATCGCCAGACGCAGCACTTCTGCCCAATGCTTCGGGATCAGGTTCGAGCTGACGATGATCGCGCCCACCGCGCCCATCGCCACGTGTAGCGGCAGGACGTCTTCCTCGCCGGTCAGGATCGCCATCTTGTCCTTCGCGAGCTCGGCGACGCGCATCTGTTGCGCGAGGTCCGGATTGCACGCCTTGATGCCGACCACGCGGGTCATGTCCGCGAGCTTGTCGACGGTTTCGTAGTGCATCGACACGCCCGTGCGATAAGGAATCTCGTACAGGATGATGTCGGCGTCGACTTCGTCCGAGAAGCGCTTGTAGTAGTCGAGGATGCCGGCCTGCGACGGACGGTAGTAGTACGGCGTCACGACCATCAGCGCCTTCGCCCCGGCGGCGACGTAGGCCTTGCCCGCTTCGATGGCATCGCCCAGACCGGGCGACAGCACGCCCGGCACGACGTGCATCTTGCCCGCGCCCGCTTCGAGCGCGGTCGCGACCACGCGAAGACGCTCGGACGCGGTCAGCGCAATCGCCTCGCCGCTGCCGCCAAGCGGCACGATGCCGTCCGCGCCTGCCGCCGCGAGGTTGGCGATATGCTGTGCGAGCGGCGCCGGATTGAAGCGGCCGCTCGCGTCGAGCGGCGTCGGCACCGCTGTCAGGATCCCTGCATACGGGTGGTTCGTGCTCATCGTCTCAGATCTGTGTTTTATTGAAGGTAGGCCGCTTTGCGCGTCATGCATCCGGTCATCGGCTGGTTACAACGATATGAAGCCAAAATTACCCTGCTCACATCATCACTCGCCGTTAGCCTTTCCATAAGAGCGCGTGAATCAAGCGGCCCATCGCGGCCATGCGCCATGCCCGCTTCAGCCGCCAAACGACCACTCGCGCGACGGCAGATACGTCTCCTTGACCACCCGCGGCGACGTCCAGCGCAGCAGGTTCAGGTACGAACCGGCCTTGTCGTTGGTGCCGCTCGCGCGGCCGCCGCCGAACGGCTGCTGGCCGATCATCGCGCCGGTCGGCTTGTCGTTCAGATACAGGTTGCCGGCTGCGTTCACCAGCGCGGCTTCCGCTTCGCGCAGCGCGAAGCGATCGGTGCAGAAGATCGATCCGGTCAGCGCGTACGGGCTCGTCGAATCGATCAGCGCAAGCGTGTCCGGCCAGGCATCGTCCGCGTAGACGAACACCGAGAGGACCGGCCCGAACAGCTCTTCGGTCATCAGCGCGTGCTTCGGATCCGAGACTTCGAGCACCGTCGGCGCGACGAAGAAACCGGGCTCCGACCACGTCTTGCCGCCGGTGACGACCGTGACTCCGCTGTCGTCCTTCGCCGCGTTCAGCACAGCCGTCAGCTTCGCGTGCGAAGCCTGCGAGATCACCGCGCCCATGAACGTGTTGCCGAGATCGGCGGGGTCTCCCACCTTCAGTTGCGCGAGGCGCTCGACCATCTGCTCGCGCACGGCGGGCCACAGGCTCCGCGGAATGTATGCGCGCGACGCGGCGCTGCACTTCTGGCCTTGATACTCGAACGCGCCGCGGATCAGCGCGATGGCGAGCTCGGCCGGATGCGCGGACGGATGCGCAAGCACGAAGTCTTTGCCGCCCGTCTCTCCGACGAGGCGCGGAATCGTGCGGAACGCGTCGACCTTCGATGCGACGCCCTTCCACAGCGACTGGAACACCGCCGACGAGCCGGTGAAGTGGATGCCCGCCAGATCGGTCGAATCCATCACGACTCGCGTGGTCAGTTCGGCTTCGCCCGGCACGAAGTTGATGACACCGGCAGGCAAGCCCGCTTCTTCCAGCGCCTCGTAGAAAATCCAGTTGGCCAGCGCCGACTTTTCCGACGGCTTCCACAGCACGGTGTTGCCCATGATGGCGGGTGCCGTCGTCAGGTTGCCGCCGATGGCCGTGAAGTTGAACGGCGATACGGCGTACACGAAGCCTTCGAGCGGACGCCAGTCGGTGCGGTTGACGGCGGTGGCGACCGACATCGGCTGCTCGGCGTAGACACGCTGCGCGTTGTACGAGTTGAAGCGCAGGAAGTCGATCAGTTCGCAGGCGGCGTCCGGCTCGGCCTGGTCGATGGTCTTGCTCTGGCCGAGCACCGTCGCGGCATTGATGCGCATGCGCTGACGCGTCGCGATGATGTCCGCCGCGCGATGCAGGACCGTCGCGCGGCTCGCGTGCGGCAGCGCCGCCCAGTCGCGCGACACCGACTTTGCATTGGCGATCGCCTCGCCGATCTGCGCTTCGGTCGGACGGTGAATGCGCGCGAGCAGACGCGAGTGGTCGTGCGGCGCACGCACTTCGACGACGTTATTCGAGAAGTAGCGCTTGCCGCCGATCACGGTTGGAATCTCGACGACGTCGCGCGTGTTCAGCGCCTGGCGCAGTTGCGCCGCGGCCTCGGTTCCGGCGCCGAAATGCACCTCGGGTTCATTGACCGGCAACGGAAAGTTTGGACTGGAATTCACCCATGCTCCTTCGAATACGGTGGGACGGATGGCCGGCCGGCGCCTGTGTGCGGCCTCGGGAGTCCGCCTGACTCCGGCCGGTCGGATGCAGAATCGAGCGTAGTGGTGGCCAAAAAAACAGGCACTTGCTTCAAGTGCCCTTATGCATAGGATCGCTGGCCGTTATGGACCGCCGTCCGGCGATGCGGCGCGGACCGTGACGGCCACCCGCGAAGCCGCGCAGCGCGTCACGTTTCGTCGAGGGCGCAGATGTCCCGCGCATCGAGTCCGATCGCGGCTGCGATGTCGCGCGACACCTGCCGGCTGTAGGCGAGCCGCAGCATCTCATACAGATCCGCAGGCAGACGGCCCAGCTCGTTCTCGCGATAGGCGAGGTAGAACGCACGGCTCAGACCCTCGTATGGGCGGCCGTGCCGGGAGAAGGACGACAGCGGCACGACCCGGACATCCGGCACATAGTGACGCGACTGCCAAAGACAGAGCGGCGTCGTCAGGGCAAACCCGAGGCCGGCCGCCACGAGCGAGAGCATCGGGTCGGTGGCGTCGAGTTCGTAGGTGCGTTCGATGTTCTCCGCGTGCGCCGTGAGGTAGCCGTCGACCTGCTGACCGATCATTGAGCGCGCGCTATAGCGGATCAGTTGCAGATGACGGCTCAGTTCGGTGAGCGTGGTGAAGCGGTCGATCTCGAAGCTCTTCGGCAGCACCACGAAATAGGGCTCGGAAAAGAGCTTTTGGCGGCGCACGCCGGGCGCCTGCGACGTGCTGCTGGTGGTGACGACGATGTCGAGCTGACGCGCTTCGAGCTGCCCATCGAGCGTGGGTGTGATGCCCGACCACATACGGATCGAATGCGAGGTGTCCGCGAGCGCCCGTATCACGATCGGACCGATGGTGGCGGCAAACGAATCGATGCAGCCGAGACGCACGACGACGCGCTTGGCGCGCGTCACGTTGCGCACGCTCTCCACCATCTGGTGGGCGCCCTGCATCAGCACGTTGGCATGCTCGAAGAGCCGCTGGCCCGCGGCCGTGGGCCGCGCGGGACGCGTGGCCCGATCGAGCAGCGTCGTATCGAGCAGCGCCTCCAGCGCCTTGATACGTTGCGACACGCCCGCCTGCGAAATGCCGAGCCGGCTCGCCGCATCGGAAATCGAGCCGGTCTCTACGACGGCAACCCAGCTTGCCAGCAGGTCCCAGTCGGGAATCTGATCAGGTGCACTGTCTTTCATGTCGGCGAGGTTGAACAGCCGAAACTGACACGGCAGCGCTGAGGAAAAGACTGTGCGCTGCCAATGGATCAAATTCTACGGGACGCGAACCCATTCGTTCAAAGCGTTTCGGCCCGCGAAAGCTGCTTCAGCCGCAGTTCGAGCGCGCGTAACACGTCGAGCCACACGGCTTCGAGGCCGGCGCTGCCCGCGGCCGCCTCGTCGATGCAGGCGGTACAGTCGGTGCGCCACCGGCCGGCCACTTCCAATTCGATGGCGTGCACGCCGGCGGCGGGCTGGCCATAATGCTGCGCCGCAAAACAGTCGGCGATCCTGCCGTTGACGACCCACGACCGCCCGTGTGCCTGAACCGCCTCGGTGAGCGAGGACACCAGCCGGCGATCGCACGATTCGCCGCGATAGGTCCCGACGTTGCAGTCCATCCCGCCCGGCTGAAGACGGTAAGGCGACAGCCAGAAGCTCGCATGCGAGACGAGCAGGAGAACATGCTCGTGCCTTGCCCGAAGACGGCTCAATTCGTCGGCGACGCATCGGTGGAACGGCCGCCAGTAGGCTTCGACGCGCCGCTCGACCTCGTCGGCCGAGAGTTCCGCGCCCGGTTCGTAAAGCGCCTCGCCTCGCGACGTATGCGTGCGGCAGAGTCCCAGGCGATTGAGGCTGGGTGTGAGCGAACGGTTGTCCGCCGCGACGTTGAAATCGATCACGCAAGGATGGTAGTGCGCCGAGAATACGGAAGCGCCGGCCCGCCTCGCCGCCGAGCGCAGCAGCGTGCCGGCCGGATCAGCGAGCCGCCCCTCGATCGGCACCCACGCGGGGTGTCGCAGCAGTTCGCTGGGTAGCGCCGTGCCTGTGTGCGGCGTCACCACCAGTATCGGCAGATCGCCGCAGACCATCGGTTCATATCCGGAATTTTGCATGTCGCGAGATCCTCGATTCTCCTGCGGCGCGCAGCACGCGGGTTACCACGCTACCCGCATTCAGGAAGTGCAAGACTCCAGCACGCTAACGCGAAAACCCGTTCACCGGCAGAGGATCAGCTTCGGTTGAATTGATCATAAGCGCTGTTTAAACAGGCCAGCGAGAGAAAATGAGATAACTGCCGGGGTACCGCCGAGATTCGCTGACCATTCTGAAGCTAGCCAAGCAGTCCTGATGAACGGCTGAAGCGGTGATCACAGGCTGACGGTCGAACGTCGACCGTCAGCCTGCCGCCTACAGCAACGCCACCACCCGCACGTCGCCCTGCTCCGCAGACGCCACGACCTTGCCGCCGACCCGGCTGAACATGATCGACACCGTCTTGTCGCCGACGCGCAAATCGCCGACCTCGAGCCAATCGATGCCCTCGGGCAACGCCGGCTGTTCGATCCGCACTTCGTGACGCTCGGCGTCGATCGACATGCCGAGACACGCCTCGAGCATCATGAACGGCGAGCCTGCGGCCCATGCTTGCGGCAGGCACGCGACAGGATAGGCCGTGGGCGGCTCGCCGCGCCGGCGCGGGAACCCGCAGAAGAGCTCGGGCAAGCGCATGTCGAAATTGACCGCTGCCTGAAAGAGCGCCTGCAACAGCCGCACCGCCGCGCCTTTGTCGCCATAGCGCGCGAGGCCGCGTGCGCACAACGCGTTGTCGTGCGGCCAGACCGAGCCGTTGTGATACGCCATCGGGTTGAAGCGCGTCTGATTCGCCGCGAGCGTGCGCACGCCCCAGCCGGTGTGGAAGATCGTCGATTCCAGATGACGCGCGACCGATTCGCCGCGCTCGCGCCCCGGCAGTCCGAACGCGAGCAGGTGCCCTGCGTTCGATGCCATCACGCGGCACAGGTCACCCTTGCCGTCGAGCGCGATGCCATAGAACCCTTCCTCGGGCATCCAGTACTTTTCCTCGACGCGTTCGCGGAACGCGGTCGCGCGCGCTTTGTAGCGCACCGCATCGGCGGGATGGCCGCGCAGCGTCGCGAAATGCGACATCGTGTCGAACGCGGCGCACGCGTAAGCCTGGACTTCGACGAGCGCGATCGGCCCTTCCGGGAAGCGACCGTCCGCGTGAAAGACGGAATCGTGGCTGTCCTTCCAGCCCTGGTTCGCGAGGCCGCCGTCGGAGGCGCGCTGGTAGTCGAGCAGACCGAAACGGTTCTTGTCGCATACGCCCGCGACCCACCTCGTCGCGCGCTCGAGCGCGGGCCACAATTCGTCGATCAGTGCCATATCGCCCGTGCGCGCCGCATAGGCGCCCGCGAGCACGACGAAGAGCGGCGTCGAATCGACACCGCCGTAATAGAGTGCGAACGGCACCTCGCCCGTGGCCGCCATTTCGCTCTTGCGCATCTCGTGCATGATCTTGCCGACCGACGCATCGCGGAACGCCGAGTCCTCATGCGCCTGGTGCTCGGCGAGAAAGCGCAGCACGCCGCGTGCGAGCAGCGGCTGCAGCCACAGCGTCTGCAGCGAGGTGATGATGGCGTCGCGTCCGAACGGCGTCGAGAACCACGGGATGCCGGCGTAGGGGTACGGCCCGGTCGAGAGATCGGTCGTCAGCAAACCGAGGTCCGCGAACGAACGGTCGAGCCAGGCATTGAACAGCGGATTGCTCGATCTCACACGCGCCGTCGCGCGGCGGCGCTCGCGCATCGCCAAGTGCGCATCGACGAGCGCGGCCCGCACCGCGGCGCGGCCCACGCGCGGTCGGACGGCATCGATCTGAGTCAAATGCGCGGGGCTTGCGCTGTGCGGCGGCTTGGCCACGTCCGCGCCTGAAGCGGCGCCCTGCTGCGCGCGCGCCTGCACCGCCACCGACAAATACACCGACACGCACGCCTGCGCCGGCAGTTGCACCGAATAGTCGGCGCGGTCCGAAAGAAGCTTGTCGGGCTCCGGCGAAAACGCGATGCGCACGTCGCGCTCCACGCGATCGAGCCCCACGTAGCCGAGCAGCACTTCACCGTTCTCGATGCGCGCCGGCTCGACAGCGCCCTTTTTCTCGCGCTTCAGGCCGCGGACTTCGAACATGTCCTTGAAGTCGCTCGCAAACGAAACGGAAAGCGGCACGACCGCATCGGTCATGCCATAGTTGGTGAGCGTAATCGCTTCGTAAAGAACGGTGCCGCTCAACACGCGCAGCCGCTCGACGTGGATCACGCCTTCGGGTGTCACCGCGCCGCCGAGCGGCGGCAGCGGGCGATTGGTCAGGTGCGCGGTAAATGCGGTGTTGTCGCTGCTGACGTTGCCCGACAGGAGCGACGGCGCGCGGCCGCCGAACGTCAGGCGCAATTGGGACAGCACGCGGGTGTCGTTGACGAACAGGCCGTCGTCGTGGCCGATGATGTCGCCGAGCGGATCGTTGACGACGAAGGTGTCGCCCGATTTCAGTACGTACTGGCTTGCGCTTGCAATGTTGGGGTTTTCGGTCGGGATGAATGCGCCGTCCGGTTCATGCTCGTGCTCGGGCGGCTCGCCTGGGCTAATTCCGCCGAGTGATTCTGGGTCCAGCATCGTCTTGCCTCCGTGCAATAGCGGTGTCGACCAGAATTAGCGCTTTAGCTGTCGGCTGGAGTTAGTGCTTCAGCACTTACTCCAGCCCCATGCAGAGCTCTTACTCTGGTCCCATGCTGTGGTTGTCTGGAGTTAGCGCTTCAGCACTTACTCCAGGCCCACACGCGCGACGTCGTTCCGATTGTAGAGAGGTATGCGCAAACCGGAAGTTCAACGAGGCGATGCGTTGCGCTCGCGTCACGGCGGTGACGTTACACGCATCCGTCACTTCATTCACGCCACGCTGCGAATGAATTCGTCGACGAAGCGGTTGAATGCCGACGGATGCGCGAGATTCATTCCGTGCGATGCGCCGCGCACGGTTTGCCGGCGTGCGTCCGCGAGCCACGCTTCCAGCGCGGCGACCGTGCGCTTGAACATCAGCGGGCTCTTTTCGCCGTCGATCAGCAGCACCGGGCAGCGCACCTCGGCGGCATCTTCCGCGAGGTAGGCAGGCAGCGGATCCAGGAACTGACGCGGCAGCGTGCCCGCGTTGTCCGTCGCCATCGTGCGGAACGCCGTCGTGCTCTTTTCCCAGAAGCCCGGGCGGCTCACGGAATCGACGAACAGTTGCAGCCCCGCGTCGATCTCACCGCTCTCGATCAGCTGCGCGGCGCGGGCGCGCAGCGCGTTCACGGTTTCGGGCATTTGCGCTTGCGGCCGCCCTGGAATCTGCAGCGGACCGCCTGGGTCGGCGAGCGTCAGCGTGCGGACGTGCTGCGCGTGACGGCGCGCGAAGTGATACGCGACGCAACCGCCGCGCGAATGTCCGACCACGTGAGCCGGTCCTTCATTCAATCGCGTGAGGAAGTCGGCCAGCTCGTCCGCGTGGCGGCTCCAGCTGAACGGGACGTCGGCCGCTATGCGCGCGAGCGGCCAATAGTGCGTGAGGCTCACGCTCACGCAGCGGTAGCGCGCCGACAGCCCATCGAGCTGCGGCTGCCAGTAGCGGTAATCGCAGAGGGAGCCGTGCACGAACAGCAGCAGCGGACCCTCGCCGCGTGCGACATACGGCATTCGCAAGCCGCTTGCCAATTCGATTTCGCGCAACGACAGGTCGACGGCATCCGTGAAGCGGGACACGTGCGGCGCTGCCGCGCGCGAATCGGGCTCGTCGGGTAAATCCATTTTTCGCGGGGACGTAGAGGTTCGATTAAAGCAAAGCGGTGAGCGTGCTAGTCGCCGAAGCCCAGCTCCGCGTCGAGGCTTTGCCCGACCGCGAGGTGCGCGCCGGCGCCGGCGATCACGATCGCGTTCTGGCCGAACGTCAGCGCGCCGTCGAGCCGGCTGTTCGCGCGATAGGCGCTCATCGTGTCGGTGGGCTCGTTCGGCCATTGCGGATCGGGCGCGCCGGTCGCCTGATCGATGGTCGGCATCGGGCAGCGCGCGCACGGCTTCACCACGCGCAACTCGATTGCGTCGCCGCCTTCGCAGCGCAACGTCTCGACGTAGTCCTCTTCGTACGCCTCCAGCCCCGTCACGACGATGTTGGGACGAAAGCGGTTCATCGGAATCGCGGTCGCGCCTTTGCGCGTGAGCCGCTCGTTCAAGTCGTCGAGCGATGCCTGACTGATCACGAGCAGCGGGTAGCCGTCGGCGAAGCGGGTCGGCACGTCGATGTCGCCGGTCCACGTGCGGATCGCAAGGCGCAGCGCCGACGGATCGAAACGCACGAGCCGCACCGGCGTGCCGAGAAACGCCGAAAACCAGCGGGCCGTATCGGGCCCCGTATCGAACGCGGCGACCGTATCGCGCCAGACCGTTGCTTTGACGACCGGAGCCCCTTGCAAATCGTCAGCCGAGAGCGGCGTGCGCAATGCATCCATGCCTGGCGCCGAAACGATGAGCTCGGATGCGCCGATCTCGACCTTGACGAGCGCGAGCCGCGGAAACGTACGCTGCGTGATGAATCGGCCTGCCGCGTCGACGAGCATCCAGTTGCGGTCGTATTCGAGGCCATACGGCAGCAGACGGACGGTATCGAACGCGATTCCGGCGCAAGACTTGATCGGATAGACGATGAGTTGGCTGATGGCTGGCATGGGGCGATGCGGGAGATCGGGAGAGCAACGGCTGAGAGCCGCGATGGTAGCACCGCTTCGCCGGAAAACGCAGCCGCTTACTCGAACGCGCCCATATCGACCCGTTCTGCCGCGGCGCCGGCCCCGCGCACGGCGCAGGTCAGCGGCTCGTCCGCGACGCGCACCTCCAACCCCGTCTCCGCGACGAGCCGCCGGTCGAGATTCGCGAGCAGCGCCCCGCCGCCGGCCAGGACGATGCCGGTGTCGGCGATATCGGTCACGAGCTCGGGTGGCGCATTTTCGAGCGCCGCCTTCACCGCGCCGATCACTTGCTTGAGCGGCACGGCGAGCGCATCAGCGACGTCGTGATTGGACAATTCGATCGTGCGCGGCAAGCCATCCTCGAGACTGCGCCCGGTCGCCCGCATCGTTTCTTGCGGAACGTCGTAGGTGGCCGTGCCGATGGTTTTCTTCACGTACTCCGCCGTCTGGTCGCCGAGCACGACGCCATACAGGTTGCGCACGTGGTTGATGATCGCCGAGTCGAATTGATCACCGCCGACGCGAACCGAGCCCTTGTAGACCACGCCCCCAAGCGCGATCACACCGACCTCGGTCGTGCCGCCGCCGACGGCGACGACCATCGAACCGCGTGCCTGTCCGACCGGCAGCCCTGCGCCGACCGCGGCGGCAAGCGATTCGCTGATGAGGTTGACCTTCGACGCGCCCGCCGCCATTGCCGCTTCGCGGATCGCGCGGCGCTCGACGTCGGTCGCATTCGACGGCACGCAAACCGTGAACTCGGCGCGCCGCACGAAGAGCGAGCGCAGCTGCGCCATGTCGACGAATTCGCGGAACATCTGCTCGGCTGCGGGGAAATTGGCGATCACGCCGTGCTGCATCGGCCGCACGGCTTCGAGGTTGAGGGGCGAGCGCCCGAGCAATTGCTTGGCCTGCGTGCCCACCGCCGCGATGCGCGCGTATCCGGGCCCCGGCATGCCGTGCTTCTGGAAGCACACCACGGAAGGCTCATTCAGCACGATGCCCTTGTCGCGCATGTAAATGAGCGTGTTTGCCGTGCCGAGGTCGACCGCGACGCTTTGCTGGAACAATCGTCCAAAGAATGGTGTGTGCGACATCGTAGCCTCTGAAGTAACTCGCTCGCCAGCGGCCTGATTGTTGTTGCGTCGTGCAGGCTACCCGCCGCCGCGGGCCGAAGGGTCTACATCCACCCTGCCGATAAGCGAATTACGGCATCCCTCGCCATAACTTTAGGCCAGGGAAAACCCAATGTTCAGAACAATTGGTGAACGCTAGCGATTTTCTCGCGCACGTCAGAGCGTTTTATGGGCGCCGATGGCGGTTTTGCTGCGCAAGTGGGCAAGCACGCGCGGGCGCTCGACGAGCGCGCGCACCAGCGCGTCGCGTCCGAGCAGCGCGCCGTCACTGGAGATCGTGTGGCCGACGGAAGGCAGCGCATACGCCTCGACCGCGCAGCCGGCGTCGCTGAACGCGTGCGCGGCGCGCTCGAGTTCGAGCACGGGGATGACGTCGTCGTCGGTGCCGTGCACGAGCGTGATGGACGCACGGCACCGCTGCCCGACCGGCGACGCGAGCCGGCCCGAATAGGCGACCACGGCCGCCGCGCCGGCGGAATTCGTCGCTACGTGATGCAGCGCCATGATCGAACCTTGCGAAAAGCCGACGATCGCAAGGCAATCGAAATCCAGCTCGTAGCGCGCGAGTTCGCCGCTCAGCATGCGATGCAGCGCCGGATACGCATTGGCGACGCGCAACGGACGGCGCAACTCGTCGATCTCGCGCCGGCTGAACCATTGACGGCCGCCCGCGCCGCCGTCGAACGCCTCGCTGCCGTCGAGCGATGCGAAGGCCGTGTCGGGCAAGGCCTGGCACCAGGAGTCGGCGAGCGGCAGGAGGTCGAGCGCGCTGCCGCCTACACCGTGCAGCAGCACGACGAGCGACTGCGCCGGGCCCTCGAGCGGAGCGCGGCGCCAGCCGTGTTCGAATCGGTTCCAGTCCATTGGAATCTCCCGGGCAGCCCCTTCGGGGGTAGACAAGCCACCCCGCAGACGGCGGGATGTTGCGCACAGCCGGGAGCATACGCCGGGTTGGCGATTCGTGTGTGTGACCGGTATGTGACGGCCGTATTTGACAGCCGTATTTGACAGCCGTATTTGACAGCCGTATTTGACAGCCGTATTTGAAAGCCGCATTTGACAGCGGTCGGAGGCAGCGTCTCAGCCGGTTTTCGATACGGCCTCGACCGGCAGAACGTAGTGCATTTCGTGGAAAAGCACGTCGCCGCGCGACGGCAGTTGAAATGGCGGCGCGGAAGAGGCGAATCCCAGCGTCTCGTAGAAACCGCGCGCGGACTCTCTCGCCGTACACCAAGCGAGCCGCCCGCCCTCATTCTGCGCGTGGTCGAGACACAGCTTGACCAGGAGCCGGCCCAAACCATAGCCCCGCAACCTCGCTTCGACGGCAACCCCGCGCAGTCGCCACTCATCGTGCCTCTCGGAGCCGGGCAGCGATTCCTGGCATATGGTTGCGACCGCAACGATCCTCTCGTTGCGGTAGACCGCCAGATGCAAGGTCGAGTCGTTTTCGTCGTGGCGGAAGCGGCACGATTCGGCCTTGCCGTCCAGCAAGACTTCGCTTCGCAGCGGAAACACCTGCTCCGCGGAAACGGAGCAGACAGAGAAAAGCATGTGATGGTCGGACATGAGTCGGAGCTATCCCCGTGGCAATGGATCGACGGATTCTGTATTCGACTGCTTTTGTTCTCATCGCGTGCCGAGGTCGAACCGTTCGGGCCTGTTCCCGCTAATAGCGGGCCCGAAGCGTGCACGCTACCCAGTCTTTGTTCGCTACGCAACACTCAAAGCATCCCGAGGCCGATGTTCGGCCTGATACCTCATAAATCTGACAGGTGTGCAACTCAACACGACTGAGTATTCTCGGACTCGTCTTAATTTCAGTTTGGTTATTTAAGAATCTTGAGATCTCAGATGCTCGTGAATGATCAATCCGACACGCAGGCGGCCTATGTCCAGATCCGCTCTCGCATCCTCGATGGCCGCCTTGCGCCGGGCCGTCCGGTTTCGCCGCGGAACATGGCCGACGAGCTGATGCTCGGCCACACGCCCGTGCGTTCCGCGATACAGCGGCTGGTGGTCGAAGGATTGGTCGAAGTCGTCCCGCGGAAAGGGACCTATGTCGCCGCCCCGACGTTCGACGACCTGCGCGAAATCTTCGAAGTCCGGCTTGCGCTGGAAAGCACGGCCGCCTACCTCGCCGCGGTCAACGGGGCGACCTCAGGACTGACCCAGGCCGCCGAGCAACTACAGCAGCTGATCGACGACGACTCGGCCGACGTGATGGTCGAACAGCGGATCGGCTGGGTGTTCCATCAGGAAATGTTCGCGGCCTCAAAAAACGAGCGTTTGTATACCACATACAGAATGCTGCGCGTGCAGACCGGGCTCGCGCTCAACGAGCTGCAGCGCAGCGATGTGGGGACGGTCCGCCGGGGCACGCTGGAGCACCTCGAGATTTACGCGGCGATCCGCGCCAAGGACCCCGAAGCGGCACGGCGGCACATGTGGAACCACATCATCGACGGCACCGACGCACGAATCAAAATCATCCGAGGCGAACATGAATCAACCGCGTAAACGCATCTCCATGCCCGTGCAAATGCTCGCCGGGCTCGTACTGGGCGTTCTGTTCGGCATCTTCGCGCCGTCGGCCGGCACCAAGCTCGCGTTTCTTGCCACGATGTTCGGACACGCGATCAAGATGGTCGTCATGCCGCTGATCCTGCTCTCGGTGACGGTCGGCGTGTTCCGGCTCGGCGTGCAACGCAGCCGTCTCGGCAAGACCGTCCTGTTCAGCATCGCCTTCTTCGTGCTGATGACGCTCATTGCCAGCGCGCTCGGCCTCGGCTTGAACATGTTCTTCCGGCCGGGTCTCAACGCGGCCATGACGCAAACGGCCGCGATGCCGAAGAACCTCGCGGGCAGCATCGACTGGACCAACTTCCTCGTCGACATGGTGCCGACCAACATCGTCGGCGCGCTGGCATCCGGCAACGCGCTGCCCGTGCTCGTGTTCGGCGTGCTGCTCGGCTCGGCGTTGTCCACGATCGAAGAGCGCGCGGCGCCGTTCATCGCGGTGGTCGAGTCGCTGCTCGGCGCCCTCTTCAAGATGACCGAGTGGATCATCGCGCTCTCGCCGCTCGCGATCTTCGCGGGGCTCGCGTCGATGCTCGGCGCCAAGGGGCTGACCGCGATCCTGCCGTTGCTCAAGCTGCTCGGCGTCGCGTATCTCGGGATGGCGATCCTGGCGCTGCTGCTCACGCTGATCGTCAAGTCGATCGGCCTGTCGCCGGCCGCGGTGATCAAGCGCGTCAGCGAACCGCTGATTCTCGCGTTCACGACGCGGTCCTCGGAAATCACGTTCCCCGTTCACCTGAAACGGCTGACCGAGATGGGCGTGCCGAAATCCGTTGCGTCGACAATCCTGCCGCTGTCGTACATCTTCAACCGCGACGGCGCGGTGCTCTATACCGCGCTGGCGGTCGGCTACCTCGCGGACGCGTATCACCTGACCTGGAGCTGGCCGCTGCTCTTCACGATCGCCATCCTCACGATCATCACGATCGACGGCGCCGCCAACGTGCCGTCCGGTGCGATCGTGGCGATCACCGTCATCCTGTCGGCCATCGGTTTGCCTGCCGAAGCCGTCGTGCTGATTCTCGGCATCGACGCCTTCTTCGACATGGGCCGCACCGCGCTGAACGTCTACGCAAGCACCGTCGCCACGGCGGTCGCGATGCGGATGTCCGGCGAGCCCTACCCCGAACTCGCGCAGGACGAACTTCTCGACAATCTGGGGGCCATCGGAAGCGACGCGTGAGCCGCCCCCGCGACGCACGCGCCGAATGCCGGAAGCCCGGCCCCCCTTTTGTCCAGCCCATCTATTGAGCGGAGCAAGCGATCATGGGAAATGCCGCCTATCCCAGCGACTACACGCTGGTCGAAACCGCCGAGTTCGCGCTCGGGTTGAAGGACTTCGAAGCCGTTGCCGATACGCTGGAGCTGCTCGCGTCGCTAATGAGCGACACGCAGGTCATGCTCGAGGACGAGCACCTGCGGCGCGTGCCCTCGGCGCTGCATGCGCTGGGCGACTACCTGAACATCCGCAGCAAGCATCTGCGCTCGATCGGCTCCTCGAACGACGCGGCCCTGTCGAATTTCAACTTCGCACGCGCGAGCGTGCAGGAAAGCGCTTAGTGTCCCTTTACGTTCCCTTAGTGTCCCTTTCGCACTAACGGGCAATCGTTTGCGGGTTGCCGGACGCGTGCCCGCCTCAGCGCGGCTGTCATAGCGCCGGCACCGCCTCGAACCGGCCACAGCGGGTTCCTGCTCCCGTCCTCATCCGCCACGCCTTCGGCCGTCAGCAAGCGTTGCGGAAAGCGCGTATTCTCAGTGGCTTCGCTGCATGCAGCATGCGGTATCTGGCATACCGCATGCCACCTATCGCGCGCATCGCCCGCTCCCCATTGCGAAATGGAGAATCGATTGAGCAGCCCTGCCTCCGCCTCATCCGCCGCGCCCGCAGCCCCCGCCGCGCCGCCACCGCCGCTCGAGGGCGCCCAGCTCGCGCTCGCCACCTTTGCCGTCGCGCTCGCGACGTTCATGAACGTGCTCGATACGTCGATCGCCAACGTCGCGATTCCGACCATCTCCGGCGATCTGGGCGTATCGGTCGACGAAGGCACCTGGGTCATCACCGTGTTCGCCGCGGCCAATGCCGTTGCGATTCCGCTGACCGGCTGGCTCACGCAGCGCATCGGCCAGGTGAAGCTCTTCGTCGGCGCGATCCTGATGTTCGTGCTGTCGTCGTGGATGTGCGGCGTCGCGCCGAACCTGCCGTTTCTGCTCGCGTCGCGCGTGCTGCAAGGTGCGGTCGCCGGGCCGCTGATCCCGCTCTCGCAGGCGATCCTGCTCGGCTCGTATCCGAAGGAAAAATCGTCAGTCGCGCTCTCGCTTTGGGCGATGACCGCCACCGTCGGCCCGATTGCGGGCCCCGCGCTCGGCGGTTGGATCACCGATAGCTACAGCTGGTCGTGGATCTTCTATATCAACATTCCGGTCGGCATCTTCGCGGCCTTCACGACCTGGGCCATCTACCGCAAGCGCGAGAGCCCGACCAAGCAGCCGCCGATCGACGTCGTCGGCCTCGGGCTGCTGATCGCGTGGGTCGCGTCGCTGCAGATCATGCTCGACAAAGGCAAGGATCTCGACTGGTTCTCGTCGCCATTCATCGTCGGGCTCGGCATCACGGCGCTCATCTGCTTTGCGTTCTTTCTCGTGTGGGAGCTGACCGAGGAGCATCCGATCGTCGATCTGCGGCTCTTCTCGCAGCGCAATTTCATGGGCGGCACGATCGCGATCTCGGTGGCCTACGGCGTGTTCTTCGGCAATCTGGTGCTGCTGCCGCAGTGGATGCAGGAGTATCTGAACTATCGCTCGGTCGACGCCGGGCTCGTCACCGCGCCGCTCGGCGTGTTCGCCGTGATCCTCGCGCCGGTGATGGGACGCGTGCTGCCGCGCTCCGACGCCCGCATCATCGCGACGCTCGCGTTCATCGGCTTTGCCATCGTGTTCTGGATGCGCTCGAACTACGTGATCGAGATCGACACCTGGCACCTGGTGCTGCCCACCCTGCTGCAAGGCATTCCGATGGCGCTCTTCTTCGTGCCGCTGACGGCGATCATCCTCGCCGGACAGCCTCCGCACAAGGTGCCCGCGGCGGCGGGTCTATCGAACTTCGTACGGGTGTTCTGCGGGGCAGTGGGAACGTCGATTGCCAGCAACGAGTGGAACAACCGCACGATCCTGCATCACGCGCGGCTGACCGAGCAGGCGACGGCCACCAATCCGGTGTTCGCTCAGCAAATGAGCTCGACGCAATCGCTCTTGAACGTGAACGACCAGACCGCCCACGCGCTGTTCGATTTCACGGTGAACACGCAAGCGGCGATGATGGGCCTCAACGATATTTTCTACATCTCGGCGATCATCTTCCTCGTGATCATCCCGCTGATCTGGATAACGCGGCCCGGCAAAGGCGGCGGCGGGGATGCGAGCGGCGCGCATTGATGATGGATTGCGACGGCTACATCATGCATGGGCCGATGCGCCGCTCAAGCCGCGTCACGCGATCAGCAGCTCCGGTCCGCGCGCCGCCAGCGCCTTGCGCAGCGCGCGATCGGGCGCGAGTTCCGTTACGAGATAGCGGACGTTTTCGAAGCCGTTGATCCGCACGGGCGTCACGCGGCCGAACTTCGAATGATCGGCGACGACCACCGCGACGCTCGCCGACGCGATCATGCGGCTGCGCACTTCCGCGGCCATCCGCGTGTAGTCCGTCAAATAAGCCTCGGCCGAGACGCCGCCTGCGCCGACGAACGCGAAATCGACGTGGTACTGAGCCAGCTGCTGCACCGTGTCGAGCCCGAAGGTCGCGTCCTCGTCGTCCGACAGCTCGCCGCCGAGCAGCGTCACGCGGTTGCCGTTGCGGCGCGCGAGCACTTGCGCGATGCGCCAGTCGTTCGTGTAGACCGTGAGCTGATGGCGATCGGCGAGCGCGCGCGCCACTCCGTGCGTCGTCGTGCCCGAATCGATGATCAGCGCGGCGCCGTCCGGCACCAGCTCGGCCGCACGCGCGCCGATTGCACGCTTGGCCGCGGCGTTGGCGGCTTCGCGCGCTTCGAGGCTCGGCTCGCGGCGGTCCGCGGCAAGCGCGCCGCCGTGCGTCGTCATGATGAGGCCGCGCTCGGCGAGTGCGTTGAGATCTCGCCGGATCGTCTCGCGCGAAACGTTGAGCGCCTGGACAAGTTCAGCCACCGACAGCGCGCCGGTCTTCGTCAATTGCGACAGGATGTATTGGTGTCGTTGTTCTGCGAGCATCGCGAATGGCGGCCTGAAAGCACCTGAAACGGCGCGTAAAGTCGAATGTAAGCGCGCGTATTGTATTACGTGCGCACGTTTTAGCCTGTAGGACAATCCTTACATCCACAGCGGACGCAATTGACTTCTGGCCCGAAAACCAAGCGACGCTCCCCATTGCCGTGCATCCCTGCTAACCTAAGCGACCTGCCCGCCCTGCTTGCCTCACCCCGCCCCGTTCATGAGGACTTTGTTTCGTCGGCTGTCGCTGCTCTTTTGCATCCTGCGTTATGGTGCGCGCCTTCTTTGGCTTGCGGCGCCGCAGGACCACAAGCTTCATTGGTTCGCGACCCTCGTCAAAGGCATGCACGAGGCCGGCGGCGCTCGCTCGAGCCTGCATCGCGCGCTGCCGCAATTGGGCCCGCTTGCGAGCGCGTTCGCGGAAAGCCTCGGCGAGCATCCCGAACTCGCCACGCACACGCTGCACGACGCAATCGACGCCGTCAGCCGTCTCGAAGCGCCGTTGTCTCCCGAGCAATCCGAGCATGCGTTGAAGGGCGCGTTCGGCCGGCCGCTCGCGGACCTGTTCGCCGAAATCAACCTGGTCCCTGTGCAAAGCGGCTTTGCCGAACAGATCCACGTCGCGCGGCTGGCGGTACCCGAGAGCGGCCATAAGGACGTGGTGATCAAACTGTTGCGCATGCAACAAGTTCAGCAGATCGGCGACGAGGCCGCGCTGCTCTGCTGGGCCGCGCGTTTGATCGAGAAGTTTTCGCCGGCCGCGCGCAAACTGAAGGTGCACGCGCTCGCCGAATCGTTCGCGGCCGACATCCTGCGCCGCTTCGACCCCCGTGCCGAAGCGGCCAATCTCTCGCAATCGGGCCGTCATTTCGAAGGCGATGCGCGGCTCGTCGTGCCGGACGTCATCTGGGACCTCGTCACACCGAGCACGCTCGTCACACAGCGCATCGATACGCTCGCCGCCACCGATATCGACGGCCTGCATGCGCATCATGTGAACGTCGCGCGGCTCGCGGCGCATATCGTCGAAGTCATCGCGCAGCAAGCGTTCGAGCACGGCTTCTTTCACGCGGCGCTCGACGCGCGGCGCGTGCGCGTGAGTATCGAGCCCGCTACGCTCGGCCGCCTCGTGCTGGTGGATTTTTCGATCATGTCGAGCCTGTCGGCGCCCGAGCGCGAGTTTTTCGTGCATGGCGCGACTGCGCTATTCGAGCAGGACTACGCACGCATCGCCGACATGCATCGCGACGCCGGCCACGTGCCGCACACCACACGCACCGAAGTGCTCGAGGCGGAGCTGCGCAGGCGCAGCGAGGCGCACTTCGCCGCGGATGTGCAAGAACGCTCGGCAAGCGGCCTCTTGCAGCACCTGTTGGGCGCGGCGCATGCGTTCGACGGCGAGGTGTCGCCACGGCTCGTCGCGGCGCAATATTCGCTTGCGCAAGCCGAAGCGCTCGCACGCACGCTGCATCCGGGCGTCGATACGTGGCGCATCGCAAAAGAGGTGCTCGGCGAGATCGCGCGCAAGGACCTCGATCACCGCGGCTGGATCAAGCGCCTGTCGCAAGAGCTGCCGCATCTCGCGCACATCGTGCCGCGGCTGCCGCAGCTCGTGATGCGGCGGCTGCAACAGCATCACGATCGGCATCGTTCGTCATTCGATACGGTTGCGTGGGCGCATGAATTACAGCGCGAATACCGGCGCACGCGCGTGCTGGTATGGGCATGTGTGGTGTGCGGGGGGTTGCTTGGCGCCGGGGCGGTTTGGCTGACGCACTAGCGCCCGGTCACGCTCCAAGCGCCAGCACGCTCACCGCCACTTCCACCTGATGCTGCCCGCCGCCGAGAATCATCCCGCGCAATAGCGATACGTCGCTGTAGTCGCGCCCCGTCGCGAGCGTCACGTGATCGAGATCGGCGAGCACGTCGTTGGTCGGATCGAGATCGACCCAGCCGCTCTCCGGGCAAAACACCGATACCCACGCATGCGATGCATCCGCGCCGATCAGCTTCGGCTGCCCCGGTGCGGGATCGTTGCGCAGATAGCCGCTCACGTAGCGCGCCGGAAGCCCAAGCGAACGGAGGCATCCGATCATCACTTGCGCAAAATCCTGGCACACGCCGCGGCGCAGCTCGAACGCGCGCGAGGCCGGCGTATCGAATGCCGTCGCCGACGGCTGGTATTCAAAATCCGCGTGAATGCGGTGCATCAGGTCGATCGCGCCGGCCACCACCGGTGTGCCCGGCGCGAAGCTCGGCAGCGCGTATGCGCGCCACTCGGCGCGCGGCAGGATATTCGGCGACGCGAAGCAGAACTCCGACTCCGGATGAAACGCCGCGCCCGCGCGATAGCGCAGCCGTTCGGCGACCTGCTCCCACGCAGGTGTCTTCTCCGCGTCGAGCGAGGCCCAGCGCGGCAACAGATGCACCATGGTTTCGCTCGTCATATGCAGGCTGTCGTGCGGCGCGTCGAGCGAAAAGTACAGGACATCGTTGCCGAATGCGTCGACGCGGCTCGTCTGGTACGACGGCTTCGGCTCGATCTTCTCCTCGTGCAACATCACGTGCTGCCACGCGCAGGACAACGGACGGATCGTCGCGAGATGCTGCGCAGTCTCGACGAAGGTGGAGTAGCGGTAAGTCGTGCGGTGCGAGACCGACAGCACGGTACGGGCGGCCGTCATGGCGACACCTGCGCGACAAACGTGTTCGCGTGGCTGAAGTAGCGCGCGCTGATCTCGTTGGACGCCGCCGCGACATACATGCCGAGCTGATCGCATACGTCGCAGAGCTCGGGGTAGGCGCCGTCCGCATCGGTCGCGCACAGGCGTTCGAGCGTCGGCAGCGTGTCGACGCTCGGCATCAATTCGGCGAACGGCAGCCGCCAGGTGCTGCCCGCCGCTTCCGCGATCTCGTCGAGCTTCTTGCACAGCCGCGCGTAGACGCCATAGAGCCCGCGCGGATTGGTTGTATCCACAACCAATAGATCGAGCAGCGCGGGCACCTCGAAGCGGCCGGGATAGAGCGATCGATACGTGAGCGTGCTGTCGAACATCTGCAGCAGCAGATCGAAACTTTCCGGGCGCGCGAGCCGTCCGTGCGTGGCGACGACGCGCAGGAGCGTCGACATCGCCCACACGCGTTCGATATGCCGCCCTGCGAAGAGCAGGCGCCACGCTTCGTCGCGGGTCATGCGGTCGCCCTGCGCGCCGCTGATCGCCGAGAGCTGCGTTGCGAGATGTTCGAGCGCATCCGTCAATGCGACGCGATCGTAGCGCGCACCGTTGCCCGTCTGCGTGAAGCGCGCGAGCGCATCGCGAAAGTTGTTGCGCGACGCGAGGATCGTGCGCCAGTGGTCGGTCGACAGCCTCGCGCGCACTTCGCCGCCCGCGCGCGCCTGGCTTGCGAGGTTGTAGCCGATGCCGGACGCACTCGCGTGTTCGCTGAGGCCCGCGATGAGCGCGCGCTCGAACGCGCTCGGCGTGAGCTTTTCAGGCGCGTCGTCGTTCGGCAGCAGGCCGAAGCGTGTCGCGAGATCGGTCAGCGTGGCAAGCGTCGATTCGTCGTCGGTGCTTTCGAGCGAACCGAGGATCAAGCGGCACAGGCGCACGCTGTTTTCCGCGCGCTCGCCGTAACGGCCCGACCAGAAGAGGTTCTCCGCGGCGCGGCTCGACACGATCCGATGATGCTTGCGCGCGAGATCGCCGGGCGCCATCGGCGATGGCAAGAGGGTGAACGTCGAACTGGGCTGGCTCGACAGCACCCAGGTATCGACGCTGCTCCCGCCGAACTGCATCGACGCGCTCGCCTGCCGCGCGGCGGCCAAGCGCGTGAAACCGCCGGGCATCACGTGCCAGCCGCCGATGGAATCGGCGATCGCGTAGGCGCGCAACACGGCGGGCCGTCCCGCGAGCGTGCCCTCCTCGTAGCGCGGCGTATAGGAATACGGCAGCGGCGCTTGGATCGTGTAGACATCGGGCGAACGCTCGATGCGCTCGCGCCAAGCCGCGAGCCGCTGCCGCCCCTGCGCCATGCCGGGCGGGCCGCCGGGCTGCGGCGCGGGCCAAGTCGGCAGCAGAAACGCTTCGTCGAGCTGGGCGAACGCGGCCTCGCGCGCGGCGTCCTCGCCGCACCACCAGGTCGCGACGCTCGGCAGCGCGAGCGGCTCGTTCAAGAACGCCTGCGCGATGGCCGGCATGAAGCCGTGCAGCGCCGCGGATTCGGCAAAGCCGGCGCCGGGCACGTTCGACACCATTACGTTGCCCGCGCGCATCACTTGCAGGAGACCGGGCACGCCGATCGTCGAATCGGCACGCAATTCAACCGGATCGCAGAACGTATCGTCGAGTCGCCGCAGCACGGCGTGCACGCGCTCGAGCCCGGTGAAGGTCTTGAGATACAGCATGTCGTCACGCACCGTCAGGTCCTTGCCTTCGACGAGCGTGATGCCGAGATAGCGCGCGAGGAAGGCATGCTCGAAGTAGGTCTCGCTGAACGGGCCGGGCGTGAGCAGCACGATGTGCGGCGAATCGCCCGGGTCGCCGCCGCGCATCGTCGTGCGGGCTGCGTCCGCGAGCGTCGCCATCAGTTGCGAGTACGTCGCGGCGAGCCGGCTCACGTGCATCGCACGAAACGGCTCCGCAAACAGGCTCGAAACGATCAGCCGGTTTTCTAGCGCGTAACCGAGGCCCGATGGCGCCTCCGTGCGATGGGACATCACCGTCCACTGGCCGTCGGGCGCGCGCACGAGCTCGACCGCGACGATCTGCAAATAGCGTCCGCCCGGCGGCGTGAAGCCCTTCACCGCGCGCAGATAGCCCGCGTGCCCGAACACCAGCGCAGGCGGCAACAGGCCATGCGACAGCAGCGTCTGCGGGCCGTAGATGTCGGCGACGATCGCGTTGAGCAAATGCGCGCGCTGCGCGACGCCGCGCTCGATCACGGCCCACTCGGCGTCGTCGATCAGGTACGGCAGCAGATCGAGCGACCACGGACGCGGCTCGCCCTTGTCGACATAAACGTTGTAGCTAATGTCGTTGTCGCGCACCTGCTGCGCGACCGACGCGCGCGCCTGATCGAGCCCGGCCACGCCTTCGTCGCCGAGCAGCTCGAAGAAATGCCGCCACGGCTCGCGCAACAGGCCCGACGCGTCGCGCAGCTCGTCCCAATGCCCGTCGCGCACCGGCAAGGCACGAAGACGCGCCACGGCGTCCGCATGGAGCGTCGTGGCGTCGAAGGGCAAGGTCGGTTGAAAAGACAAGGTCGTATCGGTTCTAGTCGTTCAAAAGCACGGCGGCCCGCTTCGCTGCCTTCCACTCAACGATGACGCAAATCCAGCGTGAACGGGAACTCCAGCGCACGATCGGGCACCTTCACGTCGAGCGATCCGGGCGTATGCCCGGTCGTGAAGAAGCGCGCGCGACGCCGGCTTTCGGCTTCGTAAGCGTTGACGGGAAAGGTCTGATAATTGCGGCCGCCAGGATGAGCGACATGATACTGGCATCCGCCGAGCGAGCGGCCGGTCCAGGTATCGACGAGGTCGAACGTCAGCGGCGCGTGCACGCCGATCGTCGGATGCAAGGCGGACGGCTGCGACCACGCGCGGAACCGCACGCCGGCGACCGATTCGCTGACGCGCCCCGTCGGCTGCAGCGGCAGCGGCGCGCCGTTGACGGTCACGATGTGGCGATTGTCGTTCGCGCCGAGCACGCGCACTTCGAGCCGCTCGACCGACGAATCGACGTAGCGCACCGTGGTGCCCGCCGCGCCCTCCTCGCCCATCACGTGCCACGGTTCCAGCGCGTTGCGCACCGTCATCGAGATGCCGCCCGTATCAAGCTCGCCGACGAGCGGGAAGCGGAACTCGAAATGCGGCGCAAACCAATTGCGCTCGAACGAGAAGCCGGCTTCGCGCAAATCGTCCAGCACGTCGTCGAAATCCATCTGCACGAAGGTGCCCAGCAGGAAGCGGTCGTGCAGTTCCGTGCCCCAGCGCGTGAGCCGCGTCGTGTACGGCGTGCGCCAGAAACGCGCGACGAGCGCGCGCAGCAGCAGTTGCTGCACGAGACTCATGCGCGCGTGCGGCGGCATTTCGAAACCGCGCAATTCGAGCAGACCGAGGCGGCCCGTGGGGCCGTCGGGCGAATAGAGCTTGTCGATGCAGAACTCGGCGCGATGCGTATTGCCGGTCACGTCGATCAGGATGTTGCGCAGAGAGCGGTCGATGAGCCACGGGGGAATCCGGCCGCCGTTGCTTTCGCCGCTTCCGTCGATCCCGCCGAGCAGGTCGAGCTGGCGCTGCAGCTCGCGGAATGCGACTTCCAGTTCGTAGACCTGGTCGTTGCGCGCCTCGTCGACGCGCGGCGCCTGGCTCGTCGGTCCGATGAAGAGCCCCGAGAACAGATACGACAGCGACGGATGGTTGTGCCAATACGCAATCAGGCTCGCGAGCAAATCGGGCCGGCGCAGGAACGGGCTGTCGGCCGGCGTCGCGCCGCCCAGCACGAAGTGATTGCCGCCGCCCGTGCCGCAGTGGCGGCCGTCGAGCATGAACTTCTCGGTCGACAGATAAGACTCATGGGCCGATTGGTACAGGTATTCCGTGTGGTCGACGAGCTCGTCCCAGTTCGACGCCGGATGGATGTTCACTTCGATCACGCCCGGATCGGGCGTCACCTGCAGCACCTTGAGGCGCGGGTCGCGCGGCGGCGGATAGCCTTCGATCACGACCTTCACGTTCAGCTCGGCCGCGGTGGCTTCGACGGCCGCGAGCAGGTCGAGGTAGTCGTCGAGCGCGGCGAGCGGCGGCATGAAGACGTGCAGCAATTGGCGGCCGCGCCCGAAAGCGTCGGCTTCCACTTTGGGCCCGGCCGCGCGCGCCGGGTCGCGCGCTTCGACGCACAGCGCCGTGCGCCGAACCCATGCGGCCGATTCGCCGCGCGCGGGGACGCGCTGCGTGTCGGCGCCCGCCGGTTCACCGCGGCCCTCTCCGGAAGCGCCGTCGCCTGAACGCCCGCCGCTGCCCTCGCCGCCGTACGGCTGCCCGTTTGCGTGCCCCCCGGGCGCGGCATTTTGTATACCGTCGACCGCATATTGCATACGCAATTCCGCCGCCGAGCGCAGCGGCGACGGCGGCGCAAACGGGTCCTGCGCATGCCGATACGGATAGTCGGCCTCCGACACCCAAGGCAGCGCATCGAGCGGCAGCCGATAGCCCATCGGCGAATCGCCGGGAATCAGGTACATCCGCTCGTCGCGGAAGAACCACGACCCGCTGACCCAGCGCGGACCTTGCAGCGCGGGATTATCGTCCGCGCGATCGAGCGGCAGCACGTAGCCCGTCACCGCCGAGAGCCCCGCGCCGAACACGCGGCGCAGACGCACGCGCTCCATCTCGTCGTCGAGCCGCGAGTCGAACGGATCGACGTTCACCGGCAGACGGCGCTCGCGCCACAGGTAGTACCAGACATCCTCATAGCCCGGCAGCACATGCTTCGCGTCGACTTGCAGCTTGGCCGCGACGTGCCGGATGAAGCGCTCGGCGTCCGACGACGTATGGACGCCCGGTTCGCGCTCGTCGGCGAAGAGCTTGGGATCGTGCCAGCACGGCTCGCCATCGGCTCGCCAATAAAGCGACATCGCCCAGCGCGGCAACTGCTCGCCGGGATACCACTTCCCCTGCCCGGTATGCAAAAACCCGTTCGTGCCGTAACGCTCGCGCAGCTTGCTCATCAGCGCGACCGCGTAGCCGCGCTTGGTCGGACCGAGCGCGTCGGTGTTCCACTCGGCCGCGTCGCGGTCGCGCACCGCGACGAAGGTCGGCTCGCCGCCCATCGTCAGGCGCACGTCGTCCTCGAGCAGTTGCGAGTCGACGTGCGCGCCCATCTTCACGACGTCCGCCCAGTCTTCCTCGGTATAGGGCTTGGTCACGCGCGGCGTTTCGAGCACGCGCACGATCGACATCGCATGCGAGAACTCCACCTCGCATTCGTCGACGGCCCCTGAAATCGGCGCGGCGCTGCCCGGCTCCGGCGTGCACGCGACGGGGATATGCCCTTCGCCCGCCAGCAGGCCGGAGGTCGGATCGAAGCCGATCCAGCCCGCGCCCGGCAGATAGACCTCGCACCACGCGTGCAGATCAGTGAAGTCGACTTCGGTTCCGCTCGGGCCGTCGAGCGACTTCGTGTCGGGCGCGAGCTGCAGCAAATAGCCGGACACGAAGCGCGCCGCCAGCCCGAGCTGACGCAGCGTTTCGACGAGCAGCCACCCGGTGTCGCGGCACGAGCCCGAGCGCAGCTCGAGCGTCCGTTCCGGCGTCTGCACGCCGGGCTCCATCCGGATCAGATAGCTGATCTCGCGCTGCAGCCGCTGGTTCAGTTCGACCAGGAAGTCGATGGTCTTCATCGGCGTGCGGTCGATGCTCGCGACAAACTCGGCGAAGCGCGGCGTCGGCTCGCGCTTCACGCGGTACGGCGCAAGTTCGTGAACGAGATCGTCCGAGTAGACGAACGGAAAGCGCTCGGCGTCCGGTTCGAGGAAGAAATCGAACGGGTTGTAGACCGCCATCTCGGCGACGAGGTCGACCGTCACCTTGAATTCGCGCGTCTTCTCGGGAAACACGAGCCGCGCCTGATAGTTGGCGAACGCATCTTGCTGCCAGTTGATAAAGTGCTGCGCAGGCTCCACGCGCATCGAATACGAGGCGATCGGCGTGCGGCAGTGCGGCGCGGGCCGCAAGCGGACGACTTGCGGCGACAGCGCGGCCAGGCGGTCATAGCGATAATGCGTGACGTGATTCAGCGCGACTCGAATAGACACACAGGGCTCCTGACTAGATCGTGAACGGGTTGAACCGATAGAACCGAATGAACCAATGGACAAAGCTGTATTCTTGCGCGCGCTCCGAGTGAAACGCGTGACACGGGCGCGCGGCACGGCATAAAGTTTGCAGCACGGCGCGAGGCAACATCAGGCAACGCGCGACGGCGTTGCCGCTCAACGCCATCGCTGCCGTTCACGCGCACGCAACGAAACCAGCCACAACGCGATGAAAACCTTCCACTGCAACCGCTGCCAACAACTGGTGTTCTTCGAGAACGTGCTCTGCGAGCGCTGCAACGCGCTGCTCGGCTACGTCCCCGAAGTCGGCGAGATCAGCGCGTTCGAAGACGCGGGCGACGGCCTCTGGCGCAGCCTGCATCCCGGCGCCGAAGCCGCGCTGTTCCGCCAGTGCGGCAACTACGCGGTCGAAAACGTCTGCAACTGGATGATCCCCGCCGATGCGCCCGACACGCTGTGCCGCTCGTGCCAGTTCAACGGCACGATTCCGAACCTGGACCTTCCGGAAAACCGCGTCTATTGGTACCGGCTTGAAACGGCGAAACGGCGCCTGCTTTACACGCTGATGGCGCTCGGGCTCAAGCTCGAATCGCGCGCCGAAAACCCCGAGGGCGGCTTGCAATTCGACTTCCTCCAGAGCACCGGGGACGACGACGTCGTGATGACGGGCCACCATCGCGGCGTCGTCACGCTGAACGCCGCGGAAGCCGACGACGCCTATCGCGAGCACACCCGCTCGTCGCTCGGCGAGCCGTACCGCACGCTCCTCGGCCACTTCCGCCACGAAACCGGCCACTACTTCTTCGACCGCCTGGTGGGCCAAACGCGCTGGCTGCCGCTCTTTCGCCGCCGCTTCGGCGACGAGACCGCCGACTACGCAGCGGCGCTCGACACCTACTACAAGAACGGCCCGCCCGCGGACTGGGCGCAGTCGCACATCAGCGCCTACGCGACGATGCATCCGTGGGAAGACTGGGCGGAGACGTGGGCGCACTACCTGCACATCGTCGATACGCTCGACACAGCCGTTTCGTGCGGACTCGCGCTCTTGCCCGACAGCCCGCACGAGCCGACGCTGACCGACCAGACGCCCGTCGAGGACGCCGGCTTCGATAGCCTGATGGCGCGCTGGTTTCCGCTCACCTACGTGCTGAACAGCCTGAACCGCAGCCTCGGCATGCCCGACGGCTACCCGTTCACGCTGCCGCCCCCCGTCGTCGACAAGCTGCGCTTCGTGCATCGCGTGATCCTCACTTCGGCTCCCAAGAGTTAGCCAAGCAATGCCTGGCTGCGACCCGGACCACGCGCTCACGCCGCGATGCTCTCGGGCTCCGTCGGCACCAGCGGCACCAGGAAATCGCGGCTGATGCAGCACGCCAAGTCGTTCACGCGCGCGAGAAACTCGGTGAGATACGCGTGCAGGCCGCTCGAGAGAATCTCGCCGATGCGCCCGCGCCGCACGTCGCCGAACAGCTGCTCGGCCATCCGCTCGGTCTGCGCGGAACGCGCGTTGCGCACGCGGCCAAGGATCTCGCGCACCTCGTCGAGGCTCGCCGCGAGCGAGCGCGGCCAGTCCGTGAAAAGGATCAGGAGGCCCGCGACGCGCTCCGGCGTGATCACGTCGCGATAGACCTTGCGATACACCTCGAAGCCCGATACCGAGCGCAGCAACGCCGTCCAGTGGTAATAATCGAGCGACTGCGTGCCGCCGGGCGTGCCCGTCTGTTCGCGCATTTCGAACTTCACGTCGAGAATGCGCGCCGTATTGTCCGCGCGCTCGATGACGGTGCCGAGGCGCATGAAATAGTACGATTCGTCGCGCACCATCGTGCCGGTCTGCACGCCGCGCGCCAGATGCGAGCGGAACTTGACCCATTCGAAGAACTCGGCCGGATCACGCTCGAGAATGCCGTCCGCGAGCAGCTTCTGGCATTCGAGCCAGGTGGTGTTCAGGCTTTCCCACAGCTCCGTCGTGATCGAGCCGCGCACGGCGCGCGCGTTTTCGCGCGCGGCGCGCAGGCAGCTCACGATCGACGACAAATTGTTTTTATCGCGGGCCATGAAGGCGATCACGTCGCGGCTCGTCAGGTTCGCGTGCTCGGCGGCGTAGGCGCCCGAGAGCTCGGAGATCGACAGCATCGCGCGCCAGCCGGACTTCGCGAACTCGTCCGATTGCGGCAGGAGCGAGAGCTGGTAGTTCGCGTCGAGCATCCGCGCGGTGTTTTCGGCGCGCTCGATGTAGCGCGCCATCCAGAAGAGGTGGTCGGCAGTGCGGCTCAGCATGGCAGCTCCCAATAAGCTTGGTTCGTCTTTGGCTTGTTCGGCGTATTCGACTGGCTTCGATCAGCGCTCCAGCACCCAGGTGTCCTTCGTGCCCCCGCCCTGCGACGAATTCACGACGAGCGAGCCCTCGCGCAGCGCGACGCGCGTGAGACCGCCCGGCACCATCTTCACGTCGTGCCCGGACAGCACGAACGGACGCAAATCGATATGGCGCGGCGCGATGCCCGCTTCAACGTAGGTCGGGCACGTGGAGAGCGCGAGCGTCGGCTGCGCGATGTACTTCTCGGGATGGGCGACGAGCACCGCGCGAAATTCCTCGATCTGGGCCTGGGTCGACGCGGGACCGACGAGCATCCCGTAGCCGCCCGCGCCGTGCGTCTCCTTCACGACCAGCTCCGGAAGATGGTCGAGCACGTACTTGAGGTCGTCGGGCTTGCGGCACATCCACGTCGGCACGTTGTTGAGGATCGGCTCCTCGCCGAGATAGAAGCGCACCATGTCGGGCACGTACGGGTAGATCGACTTGTCGTCGGCGACGCCCGTGCCCACCGCGTTGCACAACGTCACGTTGCCCGCGCGATAAGCGGACATCAGGCCCACCGCGCCGAGCGCCGAATCGGCGCGAAAGACGGCGGGATCGAGAAAGTCGTCGTCGACGCGCCGGTAGATCACGTCGACGCGCTGCGGGCCCTGCGTGGTCCGCATGTACACGTAATCGTTTTCGACGAACAGGTCCTGCCCTTCGACCAGTTCGATGCCCATCTGCTGCGCGAGAAACGCGTGCTCGAAGTAAGCGGAGTTGTACATGCCGGGGGTCAGCACGACGATGGTCGGGTTGTCGACGTCTTGCGGCGCCGCGGCGCGCAACGTGTCGAGCAGCAGGTCCGGGTAGTGCGCGACGGGCGCCACCCGGTTGCGTGCGAACAGCTCCGGAAAGAGCCGCATCATCATCTTGCGGTTTTCGAGCATGTAGGAAACACCCGACGGCACGCGCAGATTGTCTTCGAGCACGTAGAATTCGCCGGCGCCCGCGCGCACGATGTCGATGCCGGCGATATGGGCATAGATATCGCGCGCGACCGACACGCCCTGCATCTCCGGACGATATTGCGCGTTGCCGACGATCTGGTCGGCCGGCACCACACCCGCGCGCACGATGTTCTGCTCGTGATAGATGTCGTGGATGAACTGATTCAGCGCATTGACGCGCTGCCGCAGGCCGCGCTCGAGCCCGGCCCACTCGTCGGCGGGAAAGATACGCGGGATCACGTCGAACGGGATGGTCCGCTCGGTGCCGACGCCGCTTTCATCTTGTGCACCGTATACCGCGAACGTAATGCCGACGCGGCGGAAGATCAGGTCGGCTTCGGCTCGCTTGTCGCGGATCTGCTGCTCGCTCTGGCTTTGCATCCAGCTGAGCAACTGGCGGTAATGCGCGCGAGGCTCGCCGCTGGTCAGAAACGCCGCGGCGGCCGCGCCGCAGGCCTCGATCTCGCAGCGCTCGAACATCTCGTTGAAGAATGCTTGCGTCATAAGCGGTACCCGTTTGTTGTGCGTGCCCAATGTGCCGCCCGGTTGCACCCGCAATCCGTCGCTTCGCGTTCTTCCGATCGAACCGCCGATCCGCCGGAGCCAACGCTCCTCGCCTGCCGGCGTGGCAAGGCGACAAGCAGACTTCCAGCGAAAATGCGCTGCGGCTCGCAGCGTAGTTCGCGCCCGATCGGAACATCGCTCATGCAGTCCGATACTGCTGGACCGCTCACTCGTTGCGTCGCAACCAAGCCGTAGATCGCCATGTGCGGCTGATGTCGCGACGCCGAGGCAACCAGGCGTCGATAGCGGCAGACGCAACTTCCATGCCGAAGACAGGGTCTTCCGCCCGCCTTGCGTATCGCGCAGCGCAACAAAGCGCCGGGCGCACCTGCTGCGTGCGCGCGATGCACTCGCGGGTCGCCAAGAGGCGTCCTGCCGCTTTAACTGCCGCCGGTGCTTACGCACGGATCAAGCACCAACTTTGTGCTCGACAGATGTCGGAGCACCGGCGCGCGCACCGTCTTGGCACGGTGCGCCATTCATGATTAAGCCGCACGAATGGCTCGGCACAAACGCGGGTTTTCCCGGTCGTCACGCGTTGCAGTCTCGAACAAGACGTGTTGCGCCGCACGCGCAATACTTCGGCTCGTCTTTTTGCCTCGATGCCGACGCCGATTCGCAATGCTCGCCACCTTCTTAGCCGCTGTTTTCGTTTTGCTCTGGTCGACCGGATTCGTCGTCGCCCGCGCGATCAAGCCTTACGCCGATCCCAATCTGTTTCTGCTTTGCCGCTTCGGCGGCACGGCGGTGCTGTTCGCGCTCGCCGCTTGGGCGGCAGGCGTGGCGTGGCCGCGCGGACGTGCGCTCGGCAAGCATGTGCTTGCCGGGGCGTTGCTGCAGGGCGTCTATCTCGGGGCCGGTTATTGGGCCGTCGCGCAAGGCTTGAGCGCCGGCGTGATGGCGCTGCTCGGCGCACTGCAGCCGCTCATGACCGCCGCGCTGGCCGCGCCGCTCTTCGGCGAGCGCCTGTCGGCGCGCGGCTGGAGCGGCATGGCGCTAGGGCTTGCCGGCGTGGCGCTCGTGCTGGCGCCGAAGTTCGCCGCCGCTTCGCCGGTGCAGCAAGGTCACGCGCCGTCGTGGCTCGTCGTCGCGATATCGATTCTGGCGGTCGTCGCGATTACGGCGGGGACGCTGTTTCAAAAGACATCGCTCGCGAAGGCCGATATCCGCAGCGCCGGCGCGGTGCAGAACTTCGGCGCGGCACTCGTCGCCGGCGTGCTTGCTTTGGCATTGCATGAAAAACATTGGATACCGTCGACCACACTTTGGATATCGGTCGCCTGGGGGATCGTGATGCTGTCGGGCGTCAGCGTGACGCTTTTGATGTGGATGGTGCGGCGCGGCGACGCGTCGCGCGCCACCGCGCTGCTGTTTCTAGCGCCGCCGCTGGCGGCGCTAGAAGGCTATGCGGGGTTTGGCGAAACGCTGTCGCTCGTGCAGATCGCCGGATTTGGCGTGGCGCTGGCGGGGGTGTTGCTGGCGCGGTCGTGAGCGCTCAATCGGCGGTGCTCGGCTAGCCGGCGCGGTATCGCCTCGAATCAACTTTTGACCGGCACCCAAATCTCCACCACCCCGTTCCCCGTCTTCGGATCGAACCGCTCGTCATAGCGCTCGAAGTCCGGCGCGTCGGCGGCCTTGAATTCCGAATCCGGAAGCCACTGGCTCAAAATCGTGTTCCAGGTGCGCCGAATCGTCGAGATATGCCCGCGATGAGAAAACACCGCATAACGCTGCGCCGCAATCCGTACCCGCGCAAACTCTGCCGGCAGCCGCCCGAAGTCAGAGACTTCGACGCCGCAGATGTAATCGAAATTGCCGGTGCCGTCGCCGTTGCAGCACACACCGTATGCCATGTTTCCGACCTGGCCCGGCACATTGCCGATATGCGGCGAAAAGCGCTGCCACAGCGCCGGAATGCCGGCGGCCGTCTCGCAGGTGTAGCGCTCGCCTAGTCCGGCGATCAGCAATGCCTTCGCGTCTTCGTAACGCGGCGGTTCCAGCTGGGTGATGAGGTCATCGTCCATTTTGATCGGCTCCACGAGTTCAAGGTTATCGATCCGGCGTTGTGCGCGAACCTGCTCGGGCGTGAGCCCGAACTGCTCGCGAAACGCACGCGTGAATGCCTCGTGAGAACCGTAGCCCGCTTCGAGCGCGACGGAGAGGATGTCCGGCGCGCCGTTCGACAGCGACTTCGCCGCGACGCTCAGCCGGCGAGCGCGCACGTATCGCATGATCGAATGTCCCGTCGCGACGCCGAAGGCCCGCGACAGATGAAAGCGCGACACGCACCCGGCGCTTGCGATGTCGTCAAGCGAGATGTCGCTGGAAAAGTGACTTTCGATAAACCACAGTGCGCGTCCAACGGGATTCATGGGGTTCTGGTTCCAGGCGAAGGCATGACTGTTTTATATCCGCAGCACGAGCTGCGAGTTTGATCGGCCTTGCTAATCGGAGCCCCCTTGGAGAAACACCCGCCGCGCAGTCAGGCGATTAGCGGCCTCATGCGCTTGCCGCGCGCCGCTCCAAACGCCGGCGGGGCTGAGCCAAGAGATTCGGCCAGCCCCGCCTCCTTCAGCACCGCGGCCCTGAAGCGTCAAGCCTTATGCCGCTGCTGCAATGCGCGAATGCGCCCCATCGCCGGTTCGTTGGCCGTCGCCGCGTCGTACATCTTCGCGAGATCCGCCTTCAACGCCGTGCGCGAATTGCCGTCGAGATACACCATATGCCCCGACGGATAAAACCGCGCCGACAAGTTCGCGCGCACCTGCTGCTCGATCAGCGGCATCTTCTGCAGATCGATCACCGTCTGATAGAACGGCGTGACGAAGTCGTAGAAGCCGTTCGCCGACAGCACCTTCAAGTCGACGTTCAACGCCATCACCGCCGCCAAGTCACCCGCTGTGTAGAGAATCACGTTGCCCTGCGCGTCGACGCCCTTTTGCGCACCGGTCGGATCGATATGGCTGAAATTCCAGTTCTGGAACGCCTGGTTGTTCAGATCGGTGAACGCCGAGTTCGACGTGTACTTCAGCTGCTCGTTCAGGTACGAATTCCACATCGCCGTGTAGACGCCCGTGACCGCCGTCATCGTCGGGTCGTTGCCGCCCGAGTTCGGATCGATCTTGCCCGCGATGCCCGTCTCGATGCCGGTCACGCGGCCGTCGTACGCGCCGAGCGCCTGCCCCTTCGACTTGAGCAGCGTCGTCAGGAACAGCGAGTTGCCGCGGCTGTCGTAGCCGGCGATGTCGAGGCTCCACGCGATCAGCGTCGTCTTGTCGATGCCCGTGAATTCGCTCAGCTTTTCGACGGTGGCGTCGTCGGTCTGCGGGAATTTCTGCAGCGCTTGCAGATAGTCGCTGCGCGCGAACTGCGCGACCTCTTCGGCGAAATCGCCGAGGCTGGCCGGGGTCGGCGAGACGCCCAGCTTCTTGTGGTACCACGCATCGGCGGCGGCGGTCGGCAGCGCGCCTACCGGGTTGCCCGCCTGCGTGTAGTCGAGGATCGACGATTGCAGCGTGACGCCGTTCAAATCGACGCCGTCCTCATGCAGCAGGTACGCGAGCACGCAGCTGCGCGCCGTGCCGTATGACTCGCCGAACAGGAACTTCGGCGAGTTCCAGCGGTTGTTCTTGGTCAGGAACCGCTTGATGAACTGCTTGATCGAGACCGCGTCCGGATCGGTGCCCCAGAAGTTGATGTTCTTGTTTGGCGCGACCGCCGCCGAATAGCCCGTGCCGACCGGGTTGATGAAGACGAGATCGCTCTTGTCGAGCAGGCTGTCGGGGTTGTCCTCCATCTGGTACGGCGCGGGCGGCGTGAAGCTCGGCATCGCGGTCTTGATGCGGCGCGGCGCGAACGAGCCGAGCAGCACGAACACCGCCGACGAGCCCGGCCCGCCGTTATAGAAGAACGTGACAGGCCGCGTCTCTTCCTGCTGGTTGTCTTCGGTGAACGCGACGTAGAACATCTTCGCGTTCGGCTGCGAGCTGCTTTCGTCGACGGTGACGAGGTGCCCCGCCGTCGCCGTGTAGGCGATCTGGCGCCCGCCGATCACGACCGAATGGTGCGTAACGGCCGCGCCTTCGGTCGTATCCGTGACGGAATCGTTGGGGCCGTTGCCGTAGGCGACCGGATCGAAGAAAGGCTGGTCGCCGTCGGCCGCGCCGAGTGCATGCGCCATCGACACCACCCCTGGCGTGGGCGAGGCATGGGAGTTATGAGGCGAGTGTTGCGATTGCGTGCTGCCGGAACCTGAATCGGTATTCATCATGACCGCTCCATCGATTTCGTTAGCGACGTCTGGCGTCGTTTCAGTGTTTAGGCTTTGACGAACTGACTGCTCCTGCTGACTTCCCTTGCCAACTAAATGCCAACTAAAGCGCCGCGGCCACCTTCTGGCCGTTGGGACTGCCGAGGCCGGTGCAGGCATCCCAGCCGGGCGATGCCTTGAAACTGCCGTTGTTGCCCTTTGTAATGTCGTTGAACGCGCTTGTCGCCTGATAGAGCTTCGGGTTAACGAAGCCGGCCGGCGTGCCCTTCGCCGCGTTGATGCGCGCAATGAGCGCGGCCCAGAGCGGCGCGACCGCGCTCGTGCCGCCGACCACTGACTGGCTGCCGTCGACCAGCACGACGAAACCGGAATCCGGCGAGGCGTCGCCTGCGACGTCGGGCACGCCGCGATTGGCAAGCGGCGACGCGCCGCCCTTCGTGCGCGTCACCGCGAGCCCTTCCTGCCACGACGGCAGCGCGAACAGCGTGCTCACGCCGCCGCCCGATGCGCCGCCGGAGGCGCCGTCGTTCCACACGACTTCACTCTTGATCGCGTCGCCCGAGGCGCTGATGCGCGTGCCGCCGCAAGCGAGCACATACGGGCTCGACGCGGGAAAATCCACATGATCGGCGCCGTCGCCGACACCTTCGCTCGATCCGCTGTCGCCCGACGCCGCGCAGACCGTCACGCCGACCGCCGCGGCCGCTTGCAGCACGCTGTTGAATGCCTGCGCCGACTGCTGCGTCCACCCCGATTCCGGTCCGCCCCAGCTGATCGAGATGACCGACGGACGGTTCGTCGTATCGTGCACCGCTTGGTTGACGGCGTCGATAAAACCGGCGTCGCTGTTGGTCGAGAAATAGACGGCGATCGTCGCAGCCGGCGCGATCGCCCCGGCGATTTCGATGTCGAGCGTCACTTCGCCGTCGGGACCGTTCGGGTCGCCGCTTGGCGCATTGCTGCCGCTGTCGACGGACACCGGCACCACCTTGGGCAGCGGCACGCCGAGGGTCGAGAAATACGATTGCAGGTCGCTGCTGCTATAGCCGCCGCCGAGTTCGATGATGCCGATGCACTGACCGCTGCCATTGCCGGCCGGGAAGTCGTAGAGCGACGCGATCTGCAGCGGTGTAAACGATTCCGCCGCCGCTTGCGCCGGCTGAAAACGAGGGCGAATCCGAAAATGCGTGCGCGCCTGCGGCCGGTTGTCGAGCCCGAGGACGGCGGTGACGACGCCGTGCAGCTCGTCCGGCAGGTTGATGGCGCCGGTGCGGCCGCGATAGTGGCCGATCGTGTGGTGTTCGTAGCGCTCGAGCTTGACGTCGAACGCCGCCTGGAATTGAGCGATGGTGCCCGACAGCACGACCGTGCTTTCGGCCGAACTCGCGCGCACGACCGCGAGCCCATGTTGCGCCGCAAAGTCGCGCACCTTGGCGATATCTTCGGCCGCGGCGCCGAAGCGTTGCGAGAACGCATCGCGCGCGAGCGGCGCGACCTCCGAACCCTTGCCGATTTCTCCCAGTAGCTGCTGCAACGCCGCTTCCGATTGGCGGCGCAGCATCACTACCACTTGAATCTCTTCGCCTGGGTCGCACTGCCCCAAACATTTCGATCCTTCCGCTACCGCTCGTTCACTGCCGGCCAGTGGATGTTTTGCCATGGTCTGACGCTCCTATTCGAGGACTACGCCAAAGCTCCGACAATAGCGCTCGTGCGCAGTTCCGGGATACACGATGCCGCACCACCTATTCTTGTGCGGCGCGAGAAACGCACCGCAACACGCGTCGCGCGGCCTCGATATCCGTTGGACGAATCATCGCGGCCGATTTGGAAGCCGGCGCGCCGAGCCGCTTTCGGCATATCATGCTGGCGGCGGTTTTTGTCCGCCACCGCCGCGTTACAGGCGGCACCTGCGGCGCACGTCGCGCGCGCCCATCGAAGAACTCGAGGAACCCTCCATGACCCTGTCCATGTACCAAGCATCGGTGCCCGTGCTCGTCCGCGGCCTGACCAATCTGAAGACCATCCTCGGCAAAGCCCAGGCACACGCCGCCGAAAAGCAGATCGACCAAGCGGCGTTCGTAAGCGCCCGCCTCTTTCCGGACATGCTGCCGCTGAACCGGCAGGTGCACATCGCCACCGACACGGCGAAGGGCTGCGTGGCCCGTCTCGCCGGCGTAGATGCGCCCAAATTCGAAGACGTCGAAGTGACATTCGACGAGCTGTGCGAACGCCTCGACAAGACCATCGCGTATCTGAAGGAATTCACGCCCGCGCAGGTCGACGGCAGCGAGGAGCGCAACATCGTCCTCAAGATGCGCTCCGGCCCGATCGAGTTCACCGGCTCGAGCTACCTGCTCTACTTCGTGATGCCCAACTTCTACTTCCACGTCACGACTGCGTACGACATCCTGCGTCACAACGGCGTCGACATCGGCAAGCTCGACTATCTCGGCAAGTCGAACTAAGCACGACGGCGGCGCCCCCGGCAGCGGGGCGCCGCCTATCCGCGTAATCCACACCCCCTCCCCCTTGAAAAGCCCGGCCGCCGCATTCGTCTTGACGGCATGAGGGCCGCCATCCAAGCGAGCCCGGACCGCGAACGAAAGCCTCGCCGAAACTGGATCAACACGCGGAATAAACACCCGCGACGCCGTGTTATCCAATCAAGAACTGTGAAATTCGAAAGAGGGGGCGCAAATGGACATCATCGACTTGGCGCGTGCTTCGGGCATGCAAGTCATCCTCGACGGCCGGATCGGCAGCGAGATTTACCAAAGCGTGTCCGGCTCGGTATCCGCGCTCGAACGTTTTGCGGCGGCCGTGCGCCGCGCGTCCGAGAGTGCCCACCACCCTCATCAAGCAAAGCCGACGCCGCGCAAGTCGCGGGCGAAGGCCGCCGCCGCTTCGCAAGGCACACCCGTTAGTTCGGATTCCCTATCGATCCGAATTATCCGCTGAGGGGATTGCAGTCCGGCGTTCAGTCCAAAGACAGGCGCAACGCAAAGCCGATCAGCGCGGCGGAGAACGTCCAACGCTGCAGGGTCTGCGCGAGCGGATGCGAGCGCATCCAGTTCGAGATCCGCGCGGCGCCGAACGCGTAGACCATGTCGAAACACGCGCCGGTCACCACGAGCAGAACGCCGAGTTCGGTCACTTGCAGCGCGACCGGGCCTGCCTCGGGACGCACGAACTGCGGCAGCAGCACGGAACAGAACAACAGCGCCTTCGGATTGAGCAGGTTCGTGAACAAGCCCTTGACGAACATCGCGCGCGAAGGGCTGGATGAGCGATCCGCCTCGTCGCCCGCCGGCAAGGCGAACACAGGCGAGCGGAAAATCTGAATCGCGACGTAGGCCAGATACACCGCGCCGCCATACCGCACCGCTTCATAGAGCCATGGCGCGCTTTGCAGAAGCGCCGCCACGCCGCACGCCGAGAGCGTCACGTGCGTCGCCCGCGAAACGCCGAGCCCGCCCGCGGCGGCGAGCCCCGAGCGCGCACCCCGTCCGATGCTGGTTTGCAGCACGAGGGCCATGTCCGGCCCCGGCACCGCAAAAACGACGACCAATGCAGCGATATAAACGATCAGCAAATGACTGGAAACCATGACGCGCGACGTGGATGAATAAGGTTCTAAATAGGGCTCTATCTTGCAATCGACGGCGGAGAGATTTCTGGCCATTTTCAAAGCGTCATATCGATATTTTGGAGCTTTCCCCTAACCTGCCTGGGCCGCGCATGGCATAGTGGCGACGCCAACGAACCATGGAGTCTTTCCGATGAATCCCGAACAGGCACGAGCCGAAGAAACCCGCGCGATGGAGCGCGTCCTGAACGCCACGCGCCAAGTCCAGACGGCGTTCGCGTCGCTGCAATCACAGTTCCCGCCGCAAGGCGCCGGCAACCCGTCACAATTCGCGCTGCAAACGTTCGACGCCGCCCTGCAAGAACTCGAAGACGCGCAAGCCGCGTTCGACGAAATCCTGGGCGATTTGCTTGACGGCAACCGTTGAGCGAAGTAGCCGTGCGCACGCCCTGAGCGCACGGGATAAGGGCGTCGACGTTTCTATCTAGCCGCGCCCTCGCCCAATTTGGCGGGGGTTGGCGGGGCTGACCGTTAGTTGCGATGTACGGATTACCTTACAGCCCGCTTCAGCATCCCGCCCCTAAATATTTCCAAATCTTCGCCGTAATACTCCCTCGGGCCCCGCTCGATATCGAGCGGACCTTTACAAAATAAATGGCTTACGAGGGTTTTCATGCGCATTACAAGAATCGCGGCCTGCGCCGCGACGGTCGCCTTTTGCTTCACGTCCACGGCATACGCCGCACTCGGAGGTAGCCCCTCCACCCCCGCCAACCTCCACCCCACCGCTTCGGCCAGCGTCGCGACGCAAGCCGGGTCCGGTTACTCGGTCAATGTCACGACGTTCAGCGATGGCCTGGTCGTGCGCGAGTACGTCGCGAACGGCGCCGTGTTCGGCGTGAGCTGGAGCGGCCCGTCGATGCCCGACCTCACGGTGCTGTTCGGCAGCTACTACGCGCCGCTGCAGCAAGGCGCGAGCGACTACCGCAAAGCCAACGGCGGCTTGAGCATGGTCATCGTCAATCAAGCGGGGTTGGTCGCCCAGGTCGGCGGCCGGGCCGGCGCCTTCAGCGGCCACGCCTATCTGCCCAACGCACTGCCGTCTGGCGTCGCCGCCAGCGCGATTCAATAAGGAGGCGCGGACATGAAGATGACTCGCCTCCTCGCACCCTTCTCCGCCCTGATCGCGGCACTCGCCCTCACCGCATGCGGCGGTGGCGGCGGCAGCAGCGGCACGGCCGCCAATTCCAGCTCGACCACCGCGAGCCCGTCGACGCCGGCTTCGACGCCCACGCCGGCATTGGCGAGCAACCAGCAGCTCGTCATCGTCACCCAGAACTCGTTCAACAACGCGCCCAACGTGCCGATGACGAGCGTGACGATCTGCGTTCCCAACACGACGAACTGCCAGACGATCAACAACGTGCTCGTCGATACCGGCTCGTCGGGGCTGCGTCTCCAGGCATCGGTGCTGAACTCGACGTTCGCCGCGCTCGCCCCTGCAACCGCGACAGGCGGCGGCTCGCTCGCCGAGTGCGCGGAGTTCGGCAGCGGCTACACGTGGGGTTCGGTCCGCATGCTCGACGTGAAGCTCGCGAGCGAAACGGCGTCGAACATTCCGGTGCAGATCGCCGGCGACTCGGTCGGCCCCGTGCCGACCAGCAACTGCAGCGGCTCGCAGGCCATGGACACGCCGTCGATCATGGGCGCAAACGGCATTCTCGGCATCGGCACACAGGCCGAAGACTGCTCGGGCTGCACGTCGAGCACGACCGGCACGCCGTCGTACTACTCGTGCACGTCGTCGTCGACCGCCTGCACGCCGGTCTTGACGCCGACGTCCTCGCTGGTCGTCAATCCCGTGGCGCACTTCGCAACCGACAACAACGGCGTCGCGCTACAACTCCCGGCAGTGGCGACGACTGCGCCAGCCATCTTCGGCACGCTGACCTTCGGCATCGGCACGCAGTCGAACAACCAGTTGGGGTCGGCGCAGATCTTCACGACCCAAGCGGGCACGCACTATTTCAGCTCGAATTTGAACGGCAACTCGACACCGTTCACGATCATCGATAGCGGCACGAACAACTACTTCCTGCCGAACACCGGGCTTCCGGTTTGCGCCAGCACGAGCTGGCTGTGTCCCACCGTGCCGTGGGTGATCGCTGGGACGCTGCAAGGGGTGAGCGGCACCAACGCGTCGGTGAGCTTCGATATCGTCAGCGAACAGACGCTGCACGCGACCGGGAACTGGGTGCAGAATTCGCTCGGCGCCGATTCGACGCCGTCGACCCCGCTCACCGCAACGTTCGGCACTGGCCAGCTCGCGGATCTGGGGCTGCCGTTCTTCTTTGGCCGCACGGTGTACACGGCGATTCAAGGCCACTCGACGCCCGGCGGCACCGGGCCTTACGTCGCGTTCTAACAGCGGCGGTTCGTCAACGCGTGGTGGCGCGTTGACTTGCTAAGACGAAAGGGCACGACAATGTCGTGCCCTTTTTCATGAATCGACGCCCGCCTCAAACAAGGCATGCCGGAGCGCTGCTTCGACCGGACTCAATAACTGGCGACCTCGATGATCGCGTCCGCAAACGCCTTCGGCGCTTCCTGCGGCAAGTTGTGGCCGATGCCGCCTGTGATGGTCCGATGCAGGTATTTGCCCGAAAACTTCTTCGCATACGCAGCCGGCTCGGGATGAGGCGCGCCATTGGCGTCGCCTTCGAGGGTGATCGTCGGCACGGCGATCAACGGCGCCGTGGCAAGACGTTTTTCCAGCGCGTCGTACTGCGGTTCGCCCTCTGCGAGGCCCAGCCGCCAGCGGTAGTTGTGGATCACGACGGCGACGTGGTCCGGATTGTCGAAGGCGCTTGCGGTTCGATCGAAGGTCGCATCGTCGAAGTTCCATTTCGGCGAGGCAAGTTGCCAGATCAGCTTCGCGAAATCGTGCCGATTCGCTTCATAGCCTAGCCTGCCCCGCTCCGTCGCGAAGTAGAACTGATACCACCATGCCAGCTCCGCCTTCGGCGGCAACGGCGCCGCGTTGGCCGCCTGACTGCCGATCAGATAACCGCTCACCGACACCATCGCCTTGCAACGCTCCGGCCACAGCGCCGCGATGATGTTGGCCGTGCGTGCGCCCCAGTCGTAACCGCCAAGGATGGCCTTCTGGATCTTCAGCGCATCCATGAGCGCGATGATGTCGACGGCGACTACCGACTGCTGGCCGTTGCGGACCGTTTCACTGGAAAGAAAGCGCGTCGTCCCGTAGCCGCGCAAGTACGGAACGATCACACGATACCCCGCCGACGCAAGCCGAGGCGCGACATCCGCATAGCTCTGGATGTCATACGGCCAGCCATGCAGCAAGATGACCACTGGGCCATTGGCGGGGCCGACTTCCGCATAGCCCATATTCAAAGCGCCGGCGTTGATCTGCTTGATGTCGGTGAACACGGCGCTCGATGTCGCGATACCCGCCTTGGCGGAAGGCTCGCTCGCTTGCGCGGATTGCGCGTGCACGAGCCCGCTCAAGAGGGATTCCATCGCACCGACGCTGACGACCGCCGCCCCGAAAAAGCGCCGGCGACGGTTGTTGATCTCATTGGACATGAGTCATTCTCCTTGTTGGGTCGAATCGATTAGACCCCGCGGACGTATCTGGCTTGTGTCGAGCCCACCGCGCTTCTGAAAGGTTGTGTATCGCGACGGGCCGTGGATACATTGCGACACAAATCGCCGGGTAGCCGAATCGGTACGAATGTGAGCACACAAGAAAGCCTGCAACCCAACTCCTCGCCAGCACGGGCTTCAGGCGTTCCCCCGTCGCTGCTAGAAAGCGCGACCCGCCCCATTCTCAGCAACATTCTCGTCCTTTCGATCGCGAGGGATTAACTCAAAAGTTGGCTTCTTTTCAACCAATTGGACTCCCCCTCGTCGGCGCACACTAACATCGCGCCAATCGCGCAGGGAGCTTGAGATGTCCTTCCGTCACCGCAAAAGTCGTCAGTTCGAAGTTGGCCTGCCGGACGCATCGATGTCCGAATGGAACAGTCCGTCGCAGGACTTCGACGCGGGCATGATGCGCGGTCTGCATCTCGCATCGGAGTCCGTGTTGCGCCTCGCGACGCAGACTCACATCGCCGTCGCACGTGGCGACAAAGTAGGTGCGGAAGTGGCGCGCGTGTCGCTCGAAAAGCAGCTGGCACTGACCACGCGCCTGATCGACGAGCTATTGCTCGATGGTTCGGAGCAATCTACGGCACATTGACCGGCCGTTAGTCCAGACAGCACTAATCGCACTGTCGAACTTCGGAAGATTGAAGTGACTGTCGTGATGGGCGGCAGATTGCGAAGCAGATCGACCGCGATTACGCTACCTCTCCCGCGGCGGATGGCGGCTGCCTCGTCGGCGCGTTGTCCGGCGGTGGCGCTCCTCGGCCTCGCCGGCGCGAAGCGTACGCACCCTTCGCCTGGTTGCGCGCGAACGCAGCGTCGCGCGCGGTAACTAGGCCCGCCGACGCGCCGGCCAAGTCGACGCGTGCTGCTCCATCGGTCAGGCATGCCCAGTAACGGCTACCGCGGCACCACGTGCCGACCGCGTGACGGATCTCTGCTTCATTCAGCGCGAGTTCTCCAGCGTGAGTAAGGAGATCTGTCAGAATCCCTATCTTCAGCGGCACCTTCGGCGCTGGATTTTTGGGGAAGGCCGCCGGAAAGCGCTTCTGTAACTTGCCGATCGCGCGCAGGACCGGGTCGACCGCCCCGTTCTTCGGGCCACGGCCGGTCGCCTTGGATTCGGCAGGCTGTGCGAGGCGAAGCGGCTTCGCCGCCTGCCGCTTTGCTTCTTTCGCTTCTTTTGTCAGCTGCTGCTTAAGTACTGCGAGTTGCTCGAAACCCATGCCTCGTCCTGTAACTGTCTCTCAAGAGAGCAAATATTAGCAGGCCATCGCTAGCCGGCCTCGATGACCGCTTGCGGACGGGCCGCCACCGCCCCGTTCGCGCTGCCACCTCTATTGGGATTACATTGCTCGCCAGATCAACCCGTGACCCTGATGTAGACTAGGATCTGGTAGTTTGCGACCCGCCACTGTGCCTTCAAATCGGTCGCCATCGGAGTCAGTCCTGAAGTTGCACAGGAGCCCGTATGAACACGAAGCACAGTAAGAAGGGGCATCTCGAAGCCGCGGCGTCGCACCACGAGCAGGCCGCGCGACATCACCGCGAGGCGTCGCGGCATTTCGAGGACGGTCGAGACCTTGTTCACGCCGCACAACTGGCGATGATGGCCCATGGCCATACGTTGCACGCGATCGATCAGGCACACGAAGCTGGCGCGCATAGCGCCAATCCGCCGTCGATAACGCCTCCATCGACCGGCTCAGACGTCAGTGCCGCAGACGTTGCAAAACATCATGCGGCAGCTGTGGATCTTCACACGCAGGCGGCTCAGCATATGCGCCACGCGGCCAAGCTCTTCGATCAGGATCGTAGCGCAGCCTCCCACGACGCCCAGCTAGCGCTCTCCCTTGCACTGCGCGCCTTGTCCCATGGCAACGAAGCAGCCAAACTATTTGTCAAGCTCGCTGCCAGTGGTGCTTCGTGAGTTAAGGTTCGTTGAATACAAGCCAGTCACATCGTGTCTAACGACGTATTCGGCGTGATTCAGCATTCGCTTATGCCGCTTATTGAGCGCCCCGAAAGCTGAATCGCTTTCTGCACGGCATGCGCACCGCACAGCACCAAGCTGCCGTGCGGATCGATGGTCGTGGGCCGGCAGTAACGATCCGCTCATGGATACGTATGGCTCAATTCAGCGTGCCGCTCGAGACTATGCCTTTCGTTCCAGCAAGTCGATTGCCATAGACTTCGCATGCGCTATGGCCTCTTGCGCGTCGGGGAATACACCGAGCTGCTCCCAGTGCTCTTCGACCGCGTAAGTTCCTTTGGTTCCGAGTGCCCTTTGAACGCGCAATTGCGCTGCGTACCGCCCGTCCTCCAATGGTCGAGCAGTCGCTATTATCTTGTGCGGAAGGTCGGATCTTTCTGGCTGAACCAACTCGACAGGTCCGCCAGGTACGCCGATATCTTTCAACTCGTTCCTGGTTTTGCAGTCCGGGCAGTAGAAGTACCACCCCTCGTCCTCGTGACTGGATCTGACTTGCCCGCGAGCCAGCACGGCACGACATTCAACATTTTCGCAGATGAACGGCATAGCAGTTTCCGGAGTTGTTTGAAAGAAATCCTAGCATGTCCGCCTACGGCCAACCATCGGCATTGTTGCCGTGCTCGAGGCTAAGGAAAACCCTCAAGCGCGAGTCGGTGAGCGGCGACAGCCAAGACGCGTAAACAGTTCGTTGCCGATATAGATTCCGCTCGCGCTGTCCGGATAGACGATTGACTTCGCTGCGAGCAGCGTGCTGCGCAATGCGTCGGCAGAGCTGATGTCGGGTTTCGGCGCACCCTCGCGAACCACCATGCCGATCGGCGAGCGTGCGAGGTCCACCTTGCCGTCGACGACCAAGCGCCGCTCGTTCGCCCGTCGCGCCGCGCGCGCCTCATACCAAGGTATGAACCCGCCACGCTTTCGCAGGAGGCCGCCAACCGTTCGTAGAATAGCTTTGCCGCTCGCAGGCGCCTACCTTTGTCTCATGGGGACAAGGACAGCCCCGCGGAGCCCATCATGAACACGCTGCACAACTGGATCTACATCGGATTCAACGCGTACGACGAGTACACTTTCGTGCCCTGGCTGAATCGCAACGTATATCGGCGCACCGTGGACCTGAGCCAGGTCTGTATGCTGTAACGCCATGCCAAGGTCATCCGCTCGCGATCACGCCATCGCGGCGTGCCGCCGAATCATGATGCTTGATGCCCTCAACGGGCCGATCATCAAGCCGGCGCGCCCATTTCCGCCGAAGGCAGACTGAATCGAAACGTCGCGCCATACTTGGCGTTGTTGGATGCCGATATCTCCCCCCCGTGAGCTTCGATGATCGAACGGCAAATCGGCAACCCCATCCCCAACCCCTGCGACTTGGTCGTGAAGAATGGGGCAAACACCCTCCCCGCATTGTCGGCATCGATGCCCAGGCCCGAGTCCTGTACGGCGACAACCAGTTGCCCCAATGCGTCCTGACTCGATTCGATCAGCAGTTCGCGCGGCCTGTCGCCGACGTCGTCCATTGCCTGCATGCCGTTGATCACCAGATTGATCAATACCTGCTGAAGCTGAACCCGGTCTCCAAGCAGCCGCGGAAGCCCTGAGCCGAGTTTCAGGCGCAGCACCACGCGATGATCCGACACCTCGCGGTTGATGAGGGATACGACATCGCGAACGACATCGTTGATCTCCAATTGCGTCTTCTGCGGGGTCGCCCGCTTGGCGAGCGAGCGAATGCGCTGCACGATCTCAGCTGCGCGCCTGCCGTCGCCGATCATGCGCTTGACACACGCGCGCACCTCGTCCAGATCCGGCTGCGGCCGGTCGAGCCATCGCAGACTCGCCTCGCCGTCGGTCACGATCGACCCCAGCGGCTGGCCCAGCTCGTGCGCGATGGATGTGCTCAACTGTCCAAGCGTCGTCACCCGCGTGACATGCGCGAGTTCGGCTTGTGCCTCTTGAAGCTGCGCCTCGGCTCTTTTCGCAGCCGTGACGTCCATGATGGCACCCATGAATTGCAGTTGATTTGGCTCATCCATCACCACATGCCCCACAACGTGCACGTGCTTCACCGAGCCGTTCGGCATCAGCAAGCGATGTTCGCAATCGAAATCCTGTCTGGCGGTTGCGGCTTGCCCGATCACCTGCCTGACGCGCGAGATATCGTCAGGGTGCACGCGTTGCAACACGAGTTCGATGGAGGGATCCTCGGACAGCTCGAGCCCGAAGATACGAAAGATCTGCTCCGACCAGACAATCTCTCCACTCGACGCATTCCAGCCAAAACTTCCGGTGAGGCTCAGATTCTGTGCTTCCGCCAGAAAGACGGCCTCGTTCCGACGTTGTGTCTCGTAGAGCCGGCGGACCTGCCTGATCAGTGCCGTCACGACAAGTGAGGTGATCAGAAACGCGACCAGCTTGGTGACGTCGTCTCCGTAAAATACCTGGAAGGTGAATAACGGCGGCGTAAAGAAGTAGTTGAGCAGTGCGACGGCGGCCATCGAGAAGATGATGGATGAAACATAGCTATCCATGACAGACAGCAGCACGATGACGATCAAATAGATGAACCCGGTCGTGGCAATGCTGAGCTGGAGCCGGTAGCACACCCAGGTTACCGCGCCCAAGACAATGCAGCCAAAGACCCAGAGCGACATCAGGTACCGGATGCGGTCGACTCCATGCATTGCCATCCATTGCACGGGGGATGCCGTCCATCGTTTCGTTCCCTGCCGCGGTTCGAAAAGCGAGATCATGATGACGTTTCCTGATAACTGACAATTCGCCTATACGTTCGTATGATTTTCTTGCGGCGATTCACGTTCTACGCTTCCACTTAACGATCGAAGCGGTTTCAACCCCTGGGCTCTGGCACCGCAACCCGAGGTCTATCTTTTGAACAATGATCAAATAGTTTCTATTGTCGACGACGACGAGGCGGTTCGCCTGGCGACGTCGAGCTTGGTGCGCTCGCTCGGATGGCAGGCGCGTACTTTCGCGTCGGCCGAGGAATTCTTGCAGTCCGGATGCGCGGGGAAAACTTCGTGCCTGATTTCCGACATCATGATGCAGGGCATGTCAGGGATCGATCTCCATGACCGCCTGCTCGAACTCGGATCTGCGCCTCCAACCATTTTCATGACCGCGTATTCGACCTCCGCGCTTCGGGCAACCATTGAGGCAAAGGAAGTCCTCGCCTTTCTCGATAAACCGATCGATGCCACGGTAGTCGCTTCCTGTCTCAAACAACTTTTAGGTCAACCGTAGCGTTCCAGCTCGCCTTCATATTTGCGCACGTCAGAATCGGCCCGCCTGTCACGTCTTTCGATGCTGGGGGGCAACGCCGATGGCTTCCGCCTTGCGGACCAGATCGGCCACCGAACGCGCCGCCATCTTCTTCATTGCCTGACCACGATGGATTTTCACGGTGATTTCGCTGAGATTCATCTCGGAGGCGATTTGCTTATTCATGAGTCCGGCCACCACGAATGCCATGACTTCCTGCTCGCGTGGCGTCAATGATGCGTAGGACGTGCGTAGTTCGTCTGTCGAATGCTCGGCGGCAAGACGCTCGGCATCGTGCGCCAGCGCTTGCGTGACCGCGTCCAGTATGTCCTGGTCGCGAAACGGCTTCGCAAAGAAGTCGAGCGCGCCCGCTTTCATGGCCTTCACCGTCATCGCGATGTCTCCGTGTCCGGTTATGAACACGATCGGCATGCGCCGGCCGCTCTTGGCCAGCTCCTCCTGAAACGTAAGCCCGCTCTCCCCGTGCAGTCTGACGTCGAGGATCAGGCAACTGGGCACCTCGCGCTTGGGAAACGCGAGAAATTGCTCAGACGATTCGAATACTTCCACATTCAGTCCCACTGACCGCAGCAGGCTGCTCAGCGATAGCCGTATCGATTGGTCGTCGTCCAGGACGTAGACCATCGATTCCCCTGCCCCGCCAGCACGGGGCGCCGAGTTCATCTTCATCCCCCTGTTTAATCACTGCGCACTCGTACGAAACCGGCACCTGTCGCCACGGGCGGCTTTTGCCGGGCGATGGCTGCCAGCACGCCCTCGCCAAATATTCTAGTCATGGAAAACACGCTGTAATAGCGTTATCCGGCGATCTCGTCTTGTCATACGAAACAGGAACGAACCCGCTCCAACGCTCGCTGGAATCCGGTGCGCTTTACTCCCGCCCTTTGGCGATCCTCATGGCGCCGCACCGAGCACTCGCAAAAATATCTCAACAAATACACGGGTCTATCGATGTTTTTCACAAGTATGTCGACAACGAATACACCTATATCGGGAAGTGCCTTTTCACATATCGTCAAATTACGATATATGATTCTGACAACAGCGATTCAGATGGCTGCTGCCGCCTCGGCGGCGAACGCCGTTTGCGCTGGTTAGCGAAACCCTGCCTGAACCATGACGACGATCGACATCGACGCAATCCACAAGGCCCTTGCCAACCCCGTGCGGCGTGAAATTCTCTCGTCGCTGAAAGAGCCGGCCACCTGCTTTCCGGAGCAAGTGCTGTCGCTCGAGAACGGTGTGTGCGCGGGCGCGATCAACGCGCACTGCGGTCTCTCTCAATCGACCGTTTCGGCGCACCTCGCCGTGCTGCAAAACGCGGGGCTCGTCAGTTCGACGCGCGTCGGCCAGTGGGCGTTCTTCAAGCGCAACGAAGCCGTCATTCAGGCATTCCTCGATGCGCTGCACACCGAGCTTTAGTCCGCGCGTGCAGCGTCTCCCATCGTCAACGTTTGAACCGACCAGCGCGGGCACGTGCCCGCCGAAGAGGTGAATTGCTATGCCGACACTATTCGATCCGCTCCGCGTGGGCGACCTGACCTTGGCGAACCGCATCATCATGGCGCCGCTGACGCGTCAGCGCGCCGGCGACGTGCGCGTCCCCAACGCGCTGATGGCGCAATACTACGAGGAACGCGCGAGCGCCGGGCTGATCCTGAGCGAAGCGACCGCGGTCACGCCGCAAGGCGTCGGCTACGCCGCGACGCCGGGCATCTGGTCGCAAGAGCAAGTCGAAGGCTGGAAGCTCGTGACGAACGCCGTCCATGCGAAGGGCGGCAAGATCTTTCTGCAGCTGTGGCACGTGGGACGCGTATCGGACCCGGTCTTCCTGAACGGCGACCTGCCCGTCGCGCCGAGCGCCATCGCGCCGAAAGGCCACGTGAGCCTCGTGCGTCCGCAACGCGAGTACGTGACGCCGCGCGCGCTCGAAGCCTCGGAAATCCCCAGCATCATCGAAGCGTTCCGCCGCGGCGCTGAAAATGCGAAGGCCGCCGGTTTCGACGGCGTCGAAATTCACGCCGCGAACGGCTATCTGCTCGATCAGTTCCTGCAGGACAGCACGAACCTGCGCACCGACGAATGGGGCGGCTCGATCGAAAACCGCGCGCGCCTGATCCTCGAGGTCACCGACGCATGCATCGGCGTGTGGGGCGCCAACCGCGTCGGCGTGCACCTCGCGCCGCGCGGCGACTCGCACACGATGGGCGACTCCAATCCGGTAGCGACGTTCGGCTATCTCGCACGCGAACTCGGCAAGCGCAAGATCGCGTTCATCTGCGCGCGCGAAGCGCTCGGCGACGACCGTATCGGTCATTTGCTGAAGGCCGAATTCGGCGGCGTCTATATCGCCAACGAAAAGTTCACGAAGGAAACGGCGCAGCAAGCGCTCGATTCGGGCGACGTCGACGCCATCGCATGGGGCAAGCTGTTCATCGCGAACCCGGATCTGCCGAAGCGCTTCGAAATCGACGCGCCGCTCAACGAGCCGAATCCCGCGACGTTCTACGCGGAAGGCGCATTGGGTTACACCGATTACCCGGCGCTCGAAGCGGTGTAACCGCTTAGTCGTGTAATCGCTTCAGCGCGCAACGCGCCGGCCGGAACGCATTCCGGCCGGCGCTTTTTCGCGCTACGCCCACCCTTCGATCTTCACGCCGCCGGCTTGCTCGGCTTCTTCGCGCGACACGATGCGAACCGTTTGCCCGAAACTCCAGACGTGTCCTTCCGGATCGCGCGCGGCATAAACGCGGTCGCCGTAGAACTGGTCCTCCGGTTCGCGCGTGATGACGGCGCCCGCTGCGCGAGCTCGCGCACAGTGTGCGTCGATACCCTCTTTCAGGTGCACATGAACCGTTTGCGAGTTGCGGCCGTCGAGTGAAGCGGGGCTTGCCGACGCGCCCCAACCTTCCGTGCACACCATGATGTAGCCGTCGCCGAAGCGCATCTCCGAGTGGCCGAGCCGACCGTCGGTATCGACGACGACGAGCGACCGCTCGAAACCGAACGCCTTTTCGAGCCAATCGAGCGCAGCGAACGGGTCTTGATAGAACACGCAGGAACCGAAAGTCGGACGGCGGAACGGGTCTTCCATGCGAACCTCCTTGATTTACGGGAACGTTGATATTCAGCGTTGTAGCTATGCGCTCGGGGGCGGTCAAGAAGAAGAGGAAAACATCATATGTAACGCCCGCCACAATCGCCCGCGCGCCCGGTCAACCCAAATTTTGACTTCCCTTTCGCCCGCCATACACTAGATTCGAAGCACGCCACTCGTCACGGAGCACAAGGAGAACAACCATGACTCCCTGGGAAATCCAAGGCACCGAACTGATCAACTGCAATTGCTCGTACGGTTGCCCGTGCCAATTCAACGCATTGCCGAACAACGGCTTCTGCGAAGCAATGGGCGCCATCTCGATCAGCAACGGTTACTACGGCGACGTGCGACTCGACGGCGTCAACATCGCGGTTGTGTTTCAGTGGCCGGGACCGATCCACGAAGGGAAAGGCAAGTGCCAGCCGATCGTCGACGAACGGGCCAGCCCGGAGCAACGCGAAGCCATTCTGAAAATCATGACGGGGCAGGACACCGAGCCGTTCGCCACGATGTTCGCCGTATTCGCATCGACACTCGAGCAGGCATTCGATCCGATCTTTACGAAGATCGACTTCGATGTCGACGTCGATGCCAGACGCGGCCGGATTCATGTCGAGGGCGTATTCGACACCGTCGGCGAACCGATCCGCAATCCGGTGACGGGCGACGAGCATCGCGTTCGAATCGACTTGCCGCACGGCTTCGAATACGAGCTTGCCGAAATCGGCTCCGGCACCAGCCGCTCGCAAGGCAACATCGCACTGGATCTCAAGGGGAGTTACGCGCAGTTCGCGCGACTGCACCTGAATAACCAAGGCCTGATCCGGCATCGCGCCGCCGCATGAGCCGCATCGACACTATCCTCGGACGTGAGCGTGTCATCACCGCGTTCGGCATCGTCGCCGTCGTCGCGTTGTCATGGGCCTACTTGTGGACAGGCGCCGGAATCGGCATGTCCGCGCGCGAGATGACGGCCGTCGCGCTGTTCCCGCATCGACTGGCGGACGGCGGCGGGGGAATGGATCCGTCGCTGCCGATCGTGATCCTCATGTGGTGGGTGATGATGATCGCGATGATGACGCCCAGCGCGGCGCCGCTCGTCCTGTTGTATCGACGCGTATTGCGGCACCACGAGGCAATCGAGGCCAAGTCGGCCATCCCGTCGTTGTTTCTCCTGGGCGGTTACCTGACCGCATGGCTGGCATTTTCGATCTGCGCGGCAGCGTTGCAGAAGGTGCTGCAACCGACCGGCCTCATTTCGGAAATGATGTTGTGGTCGAAGAGCGCGCCCCTTTCCGCGATCGTGCTGGCCGCGGCGGGCGTCTATCAGTTCTCGCCGCTCAAGCACGCCTGCCTGACGCAGTGCCGTTCACCCGTGAATTTTCTTACCGCGCACTGGCGTCCAGGCGTCGCAGGCAGCTTCCTGCTCGGGATGCGTCATGGCATTTACTGTGTGGGCTGCTGTTGGCTGCTGATGGCGTTGTTGTTTGTTGGCGGCATCATGAATCTTGTTTGGATCGCGGCGCTGTCGCTGATTGTTTTCGTGGAGAAAATCCTGCCCGGCGGTGAGCGTGCCGGCCGCGTGCTGGGTGTCGTGCTGATCGCCTGGGCTGGCGTTACCCTGGTAGTGTGATTGGCTTTTCTCTTCTCACACGGTCATTCAAATTCGCAATGCCTGCGCAAGACCGAGGACTCGCGAACACACAGCCAACCCGGCAAGCTGGAGAGTCATCAACCACCTCGACCTTGCACACCTATTCTTTCGCAGAGAATTCAAGCTTCACGCTCCCCGAAGCATCAACCTTTTTTAGCGCCACGTTTTTCGGGAACAGAGCCGTGCTGTTGATTGAAAACGAGACATCTAGAAGTTCATTGGAGCGCCAAACAATTTTGGGCGAAGCGCTGTGATCTGAAAACCCGTCGCATTCGGCGGAATACACCTCATATCGCTTGTCATGCTGTGCCTGGTCGACATCCAGCGAGGCAGGAATAACCAGCAATACCTCGTTACAGTACGGAGCCAGGCCGCCCCCGCCTGCCCATGACAGCAACACCGCACGATATCGCCCAAGTGCAGGCTCACGCGTTCGCGCGAGCTCGCGGCCCGGTCTCACGCAGGAACAGTGCAAGGACGATTGCAAGCACGATGCCGCCGAGCAGCCACACGCTTGTCGTGCGGAACACTGTCAGGTTCATTGGGCCGCCATTCGCGACGTGGGCGAGCAGCTTGCCGTATGCGGGCGTGAGCAAGGCGCTAAATGCAAACACCAGGAAGTTGATCGCTCCGGTCGCGCTGCCCTTCACGTTGTCGGAATTGACTTCCTTGATCACGGTGTAAGGCAGCATAGCCGCACCCGAGCCAATGCCGAGCAGGAGGCCGAGCACGTAAGGCGGCGCCACGCCTGCCGGCAGATAGAAAATGCCAGCGCCCGATACAAGCATTAGCAGCGCGCCGCCGATCAGCACCGGCTTGCGGCGGCCCAGTTGGTCAGACAGGTAGCCGAGCAGCGGGCAGCCGATCACCCAGCCGAGCGGCACCATGCTGGCGCGGTTGACGGCCTCGGCATAGCTGACATCGAGACCATGGCGGAGGAACGCAATGCCCCAGATCATGTCGCCGATCGTGGTCGGCACGAACAGCAGGCCAGCACAGAGACCGCAGAGATACGACTGTGGGTTGGACAGCACCTCTTTGTATGGCGCGAACATCTTCACCCACGAGCCCTGACTTGCGGGGCTATCGTCGTGGCCTGCCGGCGTCGCAATGAACACCAGTACTGCAATCACAAAGATGACGACGCCGGACAGCCACCAGAACTGCTGCCACGTGATAAGGCTGTGAATCAGACGACCGACGGCGAACTGGCCGCCAAAGCCGCCCAGCATGCCGAAGCACTGTGTGAAGCCGACTGCCGTCGCGAGATAGCGCGACGGAAAGCCGTGCGTGGCGAGATACACCGCCCCGATAAATGCGCACGCCGAGCCAGCACCTTGCAGCAAGCGGCCGATCTCTGCAGTCTGCACGGTGCCTATGCCGAACAGTGCTGCCCCGACGGCAACGAGAACGATGCCAACTGGAATAATAGCCTTGCCGCCAAGCCGGTCGAGCGCCGCCCCGACGACGATCGAAAATACTGCGTAGCTGTAGTAGTACAGGCCAACGAGCGCGCTCACCCCCACCACATCGCGGGCGAACGCCGCGCTCAGCTCGGGCATCATCACGCCCGGCGCGGAACGCAGCGCGTACTGCATAAAGTAGAACGCGACGCACAAGATCCACGCGATCACAAATCCAATGTGTATGGATTCGCGTTCTGATGCATGGTTTGCAGTTGTGCTCGCGACATTGCTGGACATGATTCGATCTCCTATAGATGGCGTCGTCCTGTACGCACTTACGTATCAGCACCACGGGTTTTAGTATCTATTGGTCCGGCAGATCGTCCAATATATCGACGGTAGCAATTTCGATATCATTCAGTAAATAGCTGAGGTGCCCCATGGAGCTTCGACATCTGAGGTATTTCGTTGTAGTGGCCGAGGAACGGCACTTCACGCGCGCTGCGGAGCGCCTCGGTATCGGGCAGCCACCGCTGAGTCTGCAAATCCAGCGGCTCGAGCGCGAATTGGGTGCGACGCTGTTTCGCCGTTTGTCGCGGGGTGTCGAACTGACCGATGCCGGTACGCTGTTGCTGGACAGTGCACGGCATATCCTCGCCTTGGTGGATCGCACATGTACGGACGTGCAGCGGCTATCCCGCGGCGAGATCGGTCACTTGCGTGTCGGTTTTGCAGGCGCTACCTACTTCCAACCGCTCGTGCCGGCCATCATTCGCGAATACCGTATCCGGCGTCCCGATGTCGTGCTGTCGCCGGAGCAAAGCAATACGCCGTCACTGGTGGAAGGGCTGGTGGAGGGACGCGTCGATGCCGCATTCATCCGGCCACCCATCATGGCCGCCGATGAACTGGAAGTTGAATTGCTCGTAAGGGAGGACATGGTGGTGGTGCTGCCGCACAACCATCCGCTCGCGAGAGCCGGCGCGGCGGTATCGCTGTCCGCGCTCGCGGAGGAGACGTTCCTTCTGTTCCCCCGTGCAGTCGGCGCGGGTCTGTATGACGCGATTACGTCAGCTTGTCAGCGTGCGGGCTTTCTTCCGAGGCTCGGCCAGGAGGCGCCGCAGATCGTGTCTATCGCACCGCTGGTCGGAGCCGGCTTCGGCGTATCGATTGTCCCGCGCTCAACGACTCAAATAAAGACGGACGAAGTGGTGTATCTGCCGATTGCGGGGAATGCGCCCAAGGCGCCGATAAGCCTTGCGTGGCGACGCCATAACCCTTCGCCAGTTGTGCGCCTTTTTCTGGCGGTAGCCCGGGAGATGGCACGGGAGTGGCGCAAGACTCAGCGGTGACAGAATCGGTCCCGATGAACATCACTCGATATGTCGGGACCTGAGTCAGCCATAGGTACGGTTGCCGCCGAGCGAGCCGGCAATCAGATGGGTCCCCAAGACGAAGACGATGCCGATTACGCTACCGACGACGACGTCTATCGCCCGATAGTCGGCCAAGAAAACGGCGTGCCCCGCAACAATGATTGTGACGGCATGTAGAGCGCATCTCGTACCGAACGCAATGACATACCTGTTGAAAGCGACGAGCGTCAACACGGTGGCGGCTGTCAGTACATCGAAGAACACCGGCGCGTGGGGCATGAAGATTCCGACCAGAATCCCTGCAGGAACGCCAACGATTGCGCCGGTCATCCGGTCTTTCCATTTGGCGCGCGCCGTCGCGACATCACCCGTGACAACGCTGGCCGCCGACCACACCAGCCATTGTGCGAAGTGAAAGTGAATGCCTTGCCATTCGACGAGCGACGCCGCCACGCCGACGGCTAGGGCAGCGGCGACAATCCCTTCGAAACATCCAGGCGCCGGCGCTTCAGTCACCTGCCGAAGCGTGAGCCAACCACCGCCGGCCGATCTGCCCGCTAACTGCTTCGAAAGCCGGGACGCGCTCGAGGCGAGGATGACGGGAATCGCTGAACAAAGGAGATACGGAAGCACCTTCAGGCCGAGCTGCCCTAATCGACCTCCGTTGGCATTGTCCGCCAATGCACAGGCAATGTAGAGGACAGGAATGAAAGTGAAGCTACCGGTCCAGCGCATGCTGGGCCCTGCGGCAGTGAGAGCCACGCAGACGATGGCGAGCAGGACGGACGCCATCACGAACGTCTCCGGTCTTCCAAGCGACAGGATCATGGCCAGGACGCCGAACCCTATTGCGAGCGTATGCAGCAGCACGCCAACCGGTGCAAGGCGCGAGCGTTCCGCGGCAATGAAGACGGACACCGTCACGATCTCAGCGCGAAACCACATTGGATCGCCTGTCACGAGTCCCGCGATGAAAATCGGCGCAAGCAGTACGGCGCCACGCGACAGCATCCGGATATTGATTAGTTCGTTGAACATACAGGTGGAACTGCGGGTGCCTGGCCAGAGTTGTCAGCGATCAAATGCCATGCCCTCGCACCCGAAAAATCGGCGCCAGCAATATGGCGCCGCGCGTAGGCATCCTGACGTTGATCAGATTATTGAACATGCGCTGGGCATTTCGCGAATGTCAGACATCAGCGGCGGAGGTTGGTCTTCGCCAGTTCAATCACTTCGTCGCCCCTGCCGTTGATGATGGCCTTGAGCATGTACAAACTGAAGCCTTTGGCCTGTTCCAGCTTGATGGCTGGCGGCATCACCAGTTCCTGCTTGGCGGTCACCACATCCACCAGGACCGGGCCATCGTGCGCAAACGCCTTGCGGAGCGCCGGGCCGAGGTCTTCGGAATGTTCAACTCGCAGACCGAGCACCCCCATCGCATTCGCCATCGCGGAAAAGTCGGGATTCCGCAGGTCGGTGGATGTATCGAGGTAGCCGTTTGCCTTCATTTCCATGGCGACGAAGCCCAGCGACGCGTTGTCGTAGACGATGACCTTCACCGGCAGCCCAAGCTGCACCAGCGAGATGAAATCGCCCATCAACATCGAGAAGCCGCCGTCACCCGACAGCGAAACGACCTGCCGCCCAGGGAATGCAGCCTGCGCACCGAGCGCCTGCGGCATGGCGTTGGCCATCGACCCATGATTGAACGAACCCAGCAGGCGGCGGCGTCCATTCATGGTCAGGTAGCGCGCCGCCCACACCGTGGGCGTACCGACATCGGCGGTAAAGATCGCGTCATCGTCGGCCAGTTCGCTCACCAGACGGGTCAGGTACTGCGGATGAATCGGCCGACCTGGCGCCGATGGCACCGCGAGATCATCAAGCCCTTCGCGCGCCTGTTGGTAATGCTTCAGCGAGGCGTCGAGAAACTGCCGGTTGGTCTTACGCTGCAGCCGTGGCAGTAGCGCGTCGATCGTCTCCGCAACGCCTCCCAGGATTCCCAGGTCCAGCTGCGCGCGGCGGCCCAGCGCGTCCGGGTCGATATCGACCTGTACGATCTTCGCCTGGCTAGGGTAGAAGTGCCGATACGGAAAATCGGTGCCCAGCATCAGCAGCACATCGCAGTTCAGCATGGCCTGATAACCGGAGCTGAATCCGATGAGCCCGGTCATCCCGACGTCGAACGGGTTGTCCCATTCGACATGCTCCTTTCCGCGCAATGCATGCACCACGGGCGCGCCGAGCTTGTCGGCAAGCGCGACGACTTCGTCGTGGGCGCCCTCGCAGCCGCTGCCGCACAGCAGCGTGATTGCCTCCGAGCCGTCGAGCAGCGCGGCAAGGTCATCGAGGCTGCGCTCATCGGGCAACACTTGCGCCGGCGCGGGCGGGGACCAGCGCGACGCGGGCCCCACCGCCTGCTGCAACGCGACGTCCCCCGGAATCACGACCACGGCCACACCGCGTTTGAGGATTGCCGTGCGCATGGCGCGATGCAGGACCTGCGGCATCTGTGCCGGATTGGTGACCAGTTCGACGAAGTGGCTGCACTCCTTGAACAATTCCTGCGGGTGGGTTTCCTGGAAGTAGTTCAGCCCGATCTCGGACGACGGAATGTGCGCCGCGATGGCCAGCACCGGCACGTGGTTGCGGTGGGCATCGAACAATCCGTTGATCAAGTGAAGGTTGCCCGGTCCGCAGCTTCCCGCGCAGACCGCGAGCTCGCCGGTGGCAGCGGCATCGGCCCCGGCGGCGAATGCCGCGACTTCCTCGTGGCGCACGTGCATCCATTCGATGGTCTTCATCCGGCGTAGCGCATCGCTCAAGCCGTTGAGGCTGTCGCCAGTCACGCCCCAGATACGCTGGACGCCGGCCTGTTCCAGGGTCTTTGCCAGTTGGTCGGCCAAAGTTGTGTCAGCCATGTCGTTCTCTCGTGAGTTAGTTGCGGTGAGAGAAGTATCTGGCAACGGGGAAGCCGTTCCAATATATTGAAACTGGCAATTTCGATACCTTTTGGTGAATAACAGGAAGAGTCCGATGGAGCTGAGGTCATTGCAACACCAAGGTTACGCGCCTCCCCTCAGAGCGCTATTGTTGCAGCAGGTGTCTACCCCCTGCCAGACGCCGCGCCACCGCCGATGAAGGACCCAGCGCGCAAGCGCCCGTTAGCGGTGCAAGCGCGGCTCCTACGCTGACAACGGACGGTGACGTTCCACGTCGGAAGAACTTCACGTCGAGCAAGCGCCGTTGCCTCTGCGAGGAAATACACAGAGATCCCTCCTTCTATCGGATCTTGATGACAACCTTACCCTTTGCACGTCCTGTTTCGACGTAAGCCAAAGCCTCTCGCGTTGATTCAAACGGGAAAATCCGATCGATCACAGGCGTTATCGCGCCTGCGTCGACGAGCTTGGCGATCTGGGCTAGTTGGTCTCCATCGGCACGCATAAAGAGGAATGAATAGCCGACGCCGCGACGTCTCGCCGCCTTTCGGATGCGATAGCTTAGAAATCGCATCACCGTTTTCAGGAACCAGGAGGCACTCATCTGCTTAGCAAAATCAGGATCGGGAGGACCGGCGATCCCGATGAGCTCGCCACCCGGCTTGAGCACTTGCAGTGATTTTTCGAGTGTATTTCCGCCCTGCGTATCCAGCACCACGTCGCAATCTTTCAATACAGCGGCAAAGTCGTCTTTCTTGTAATCGATGACGATATCCGCACCGAGCTGCTTCATCAATCCGGCATTCGCGGCGCTCGCTGTCGTCGCGACGGTCGCGCCCAGATGCTTCGCCAGTTGAATAGCAAAGGTGCCAACGCCACCCGAGCCGGCGTGTATGAGCACCTTCTGCCCTTTCTTCAGTTGCGCTCGTTCGACCAGCGCCTGCCACGCAGTCAAGCCCACCAATGGGATTGAAGCCGCTTCTTCCATACTGAGCCCTTTGGGCTTGATCGCCACTGCGTCTTCTTTGATCGCGATAAGCTCCGCGAAGGTGCCGATCCGATCTTTTGGCGGTCGCGCATTTACCTCATCGCCCGGCTTGAATCGCCGCACGCGCGATCCGACGCGGACAATGACCCCGGCAAGGTCATTGCCCAAAATCAGCGGCAAACGATAGGGCAAAATCAGCTTGAACTCTCCATCCCTGATCTTTGAATCGAGCGGGTTCACGCCAGCGGCGTGAATCTGGATCAATACGTCATCCTCACGCAGTTCCGGAACCGGCATATCGCCGGCTCGTACGCCATTCTTGCGTCCATATCGATCGACGACGAATGCCTTCATCATGATTCGTTGTTCCTTGTCAGTTTCTCGGTGCGTGAAGTAATACTGTCTACGTTGCCAGCCGCAGATCTTTGCGGATGCCGGCGTCCACCAGACCCACAGGCGCAAATCTGCTTAGCAATCGCAGACGGCCGGCGAGTCCGCCCGCGGCATAGCGGAGTTTCGGGCGAGCTGAGAGAGCGGCCTGCAGCACAGTCTCAGCCACGACCTCCGGACCGTCAGCGCCCTCGACCACCTCCTTGACTCGCTTACCTACGGCCGCGCGCACATCGCGGTACGCGTCGAGGGGGGCGTCGGGCGCCATGAAGTTCGCGTCGAACGGCGTCTTGATGTAGGCAGGCTCAATGACCGATACGCGGATGCCCATCATGCGCAACTCGTGGTCGAGCGACTCCGAATAAGCTGCAACCGCGTGCTTGGTGGCTGAATACAGCGCCATATAGGGCATGGGTAAGAATCCCAGGACAGAGCCGATGTTGATGATGCGGCCACTACCTTGTCGCCGCATATGGGGCAGCACGGCGCGGGTCATGCGGATCATCCCGAAGAAGTTCGTATCGAAGATCGCACGGGCCTGGTCAAGCGAACTTTCTTCGGCAGCCGCAGGGGCGATGCCGAAGCCAGCGTTGTTCACCAGCAGGTCGATGCGGCCGTGTAAACGCAGTACTTCCTTGACGGCTGCTTCGACTGATGCTTCGCAAGTCACATCCAGCGGCAGCATCTCGAACGTCAACTGACCGGCTTCCGCACCGCGCCGGCTGGTGCCGTAGACCTTGTGCCCGGCCTCGGCAAGGCGGTTTGCCGTTGCTTCGCCAATGCCTGATGAGGCGCCCGTAACGAGGGCTATTCCGCTTTTCATCATGTCCTTCCGGTAGTGTGGAATGTGTTTACATCGAGCGTTTGTTTCGACAAAAATATGATAATCATCATATTTTCAATCCAACAAAAAGCACACCGAGCAAGCGGATTTACTCATTAGCGGGTGCGAATTTTTTTAATGCGGCTTCAAGAAAACTGTCCGACAACTTGGGGTCGTCGACAGCACGCGCCAGCACCATGGTGCCGACCATAGTGGCAACGGTAATAAGTGCCTGCTCATGCGCGCCCGGCTGGCCCCAATCGGGTAGCTGGCGCGCAATGACATCGATCATCTCCTTGATACGGCGGGTGGCCGCGCGCCGCACGACCGGCGCCTGGCGCGGCATCTCCGAGCCAAGGGCGGAGACCGGACAGCCCGTTTCTATGGCTTCACGGTGCTCCTTCGACAGATAGGCGCGCACCATCGACGGCAATGCCTGCTCCGGCGGCACGGAGGCGGCGATCTGCTCCGACAGGGCCACGGCCTCAGCACCGGCACGGTCAGCCGCTTCGGCAAGCAGCGCCTCACGCGATGGAAAGTGCGCATAGAAGCCGCCATGTGTCAGGCCGGCCTCCTTCATGATGTCGGCTACTCCCGTCCCGTCGTAGCCGCTGCGGCGAATTGCGCGCGCGGCAACCTCGACGATGCGCTCGTGTGTGATTTCCTTACGGCTGGCCGCTTTTCGATTGAATGATGATTTTTGCATGATGCTCATCATATCTCACTTCCGCACAAGTTGCTGAACGGAACAATCTCGATGGAGATCAAGGCTTCCACCAGGCAGCGCCAGTATGCGTAACGCTCTTCAAGACACGAGCCCGAACTCGGTGTTTCAGGGCGGTGGTCTTCGTAGGTATGGCCGTCGCGCGCTTCCGGCGCTAACACCCGTGAGGACAGGAACTGACGACCCCTCGTTGGGCGAACTCTGGCGTGGCCGCTTTGCCTTGCGGATTCAATCGGTGGATGCAACACACTAAAGGCTGCATCTCAGCACCGAATTTGCACATCGTCCCTCACTGCCCGCGGTAGGTGTTGCTACCCGCAGCTAACCGCCAAATCACAAATCTGAAATCAGGAAGCGGCCGCATGTGCACAGACGCCCTGCGGCAAAAGATAACGCGCTTGTAATGCGGGAGTCATCGCGGGGACAGCCGTCGCGGCAAAGAATAAAGCCAGGCTCAGTTTGCCCCAACACCTCCCGGTCAGCGGAGGTGCATCTCTATGTGGAGCAGCCATGTACGCAGAAAGTATCGACAAGTTCGCAAAGGTGGGTGCACACAAAGCATCGGCTGTCCAACGCTCGCCACTGGTGTTTCTGATTGGTGCAGCCATGGCCGGAGCCTATATTGGCTTCGGCGACATTCTCATGTTCTCGGTTGGCGCGCACGTTGACCCAGCCTACGTGCATCTCGTGATGGGCGCCGTATTCGCATGCGCCCTTACCATCGTTGTGTTTGCCGGGTCCGATCTATTCACGGGAACGGCCATGTACATGCCGTTTGCCGTATTGAAAGGCGAGACGGGAATCGGGGGCATGCTGGTCGTGTGGGTGACCTGCTGGATTGGAAATCTTCTAGGCGCCATTGTGCTGGCTGCCATACTGCACGCTGCAGGCGGCGGGGTTCTATTGACCGACGGTTCAGAGGCGTTCTTCAAGGCCGTGGAGGCAAAGATGTCTGCAGCGGATCTCCCTCTGTTCGCGAAGGGCCTCCTTTGCAACTGGCTGGTCTGCCTCGCGATCTGGATGGCCGCGCGTACGACGAACGACGCAGCGAAGCTCGGACTGATCTTCTGGCCGATATTCGCATTTGTCGCAAGCGGCTTCGAGCACAGCGTCGCAAACATGTTTGCGTTCGCGCTTGCATTGATGGCAGATCACCCGGCCTCAATCACGCTCGCAGGGGCGATCCACAATGAATTCTTCGTGACTGCGGGCAATCTGGCGGGCGGAGCTATCTTCATGGGCCTTGGATACTGGCTACAGGAAGGCGGTATCGGCCATGCCTCTCAGGCGAGCGTGCGAGCATCGGAGCGCGCCGGAACTCATTGATCGAGAAACGCCAGCTGCGCCATTGATGACGGCTCCATACCTTGAGAATGGGACGTCCCAAGCGATGAAACGACCGTCGCGTCTTGGTCGCACTCGGAAGCTCGGCGTCAGACTGGAATGCGTCGATGCTTAAGTCATCTCGCACCGTAGAAATGACGGTACTGCCACGCAGCCTGCCTGATCAACTCGTCGTCGGGCCACAGGCCGGTGCCAAATCTGTCTATCGAAAGAGGCGCCAGATCGATAGGAGGCGCACCGTCGACGATCCACGCGGCAAGCGCTTCCCCCAGTGCCGGCGCAATGGAGAGTCCCGCGACATTGCAACCGCTCGCGAAGTAAAACCCCCGAATGGCGGGCGCGGGTCCGACGATGTGCTGGCCATCGGCCGTCATCGTCGGCAGCCCGCCACGATGCTCGCGGACCCCTGCCTTCAGAAGAACCGGAAGCTGAGCTTCAACGTCCCGAGCGTAGTGCCAGAGAACCTTGGCATCGAGCGACAGATCCTTCATGTCAAAGTTGGCGTCGAAGCCACTCATGTCGAAGAATCTCGGATTTTCCTCGTAGACGCCCCAGAGAAATCCTCCGTCGCAGGGTCTCATATACACCGCAGCATCCATAATTCGGATCATCGGCAATTCGGCTCGGGCATCGGACACTGGCTCGGTGACGAACAATTGCTGCGCTGTCGTAACAAGAGGAACTCGAATTCCGCTGGCTTCGGCGATTTGTCGCGTCCAGGCGCCGGCTGCATCAACGACGATGGGGGTTCGTATGCGGCCGCTCGAGGTGTCGACCCCGCTCACCTCGCCGTCTGAAATCAGGATGCGCGTAACCGCCGTGTTCGGCAGTACCACTGCGCCGTTTGCCTGCGCAGCACGAGCGAAGCCGACGGCCAGTTGAGCGGGATTGAAATACATGTCGTCGTCGATGCGCATCACTGCAACGACTCCCGTCGTTTGAAGAAACGGGTTGAGCCCGTGGGCCGCGTCGAAGGACACTTCCTCCACGCCCAGGTCGTGGCGCCGGCCGCGCAGGATGTCTTCCTGAATGACCTCGGCATCCTCCGGTCGGCGCGCGACCTTGAGGCTGCCCGACTGCACCCAATCCAGAGGCTGACCGGTGTCCGCAGAGAATTGCCTGATCTTGGCAGCCGCCAGCTTGATCAGGTCGATCATCAAGTCGCCCTTGCGCATGCAACTGACCATGCCAGCCGCTCGCGGAGAGGTTTGCGAGCCGATTTCGAGCCGCTCGAGCAGTGCGACCCGGTGGGTGCCCCGCTTTGCCAGGTAGTAGGCTGTCGCCGCTCCAAGCCCGCCAGAGCCAATGACGATCACATCTGCGGAATCGAGCATCGCCGCTTCTCCTGTCTATCACGCCGCCCTAGCCGTCAAGCGAAGGGCGCTCGAGCTATGGTATACCTCGGGGCAAAAAAGGAAGCGGCCGCGAGCTAACCGAGATTCAAATTCGTCCGCTCGTGGTTGCGCCATGCCGCAACCACGACTCGGCCATACAAAGTGCTTAGAAGTGCGGAACAGTAGATGCGAAGGCGTCGATCTTCATCGCGCGCTCGGTAAGCGCCGCCAGGCGAGGAAAATTCTTTGCGGTGACGTGATCGGGAAGGATAAACATGGACGCCGCCTGATAGCAGATGGCCGTCATGATATCGGCCTGACCGAACTTGTCGTTCACGAGCCAGCCGTCTCCGGTCTCCTTTTCGAGCAAGGTCAACCCGATGATCACCTGTTCCGCGAGGCCCTCGAACACGGATTGCAGTTGATGCTCTTTCGGACGAAGGGTTTCGTCGAATAGGGAGCTGAGCTTCGGGTAGATGTTCATGCCGATTCCCAGGAGCTGCAACGCCCTGAAACGCGCCGGACCTGACGGCGGGATGAGCGCCTTCTCGGGCCCGGCCATCTCATGCAACACGTCGATGATGCCGCTGCTATCGATCATGGTTTCGCCGTTATCGAAAACAAGCGCCGGCACCTTACCCATCGGGCTGTAGCGACGAACCTCGTCTTTATCGGTGTAGGCGTTGAGGTCGAGATGCTCGAAAGGAATGCCGAGCAGTTTCATCGTGATCGCAGTCCGGCGCGTAAATCCAGAAAGCCAAGGGCCAACAAGCTTCATCATTTTCTCCATGTTGTGGCAAGTGTCAAAGCATCAGAACTGTTCTTTGAACGGGCGGAGGTCCAGCTCCTGCGTCCAGGCGGATGGATGCTGGAGATGGAGCTGCCAATAAGCCTCGGCGATCGCCTGGGTATTGAGCATGCCGTTCTCCCCCACCTGCTCGAAGGCACCAGGAAACAGCGAACGCACCCGGTCACCGTCGATCGCGCCGTCGACGACGACGTGCGCGACATGAATACCCTGTGGTCCGAACTCTCGCGCCATGCTTTGCGAGATCATTCGCAGACCCGCCTTGCTCGCAGCGAAATGGGCAAAACCAGGCATGCCGCGAAGCGCCCCCGTGGCCCCGGTGAAGAAGACGGAACCGCGACCGAGCGGCACCAAACGCCGCGCCGCCTCACGGCCCACCAGAAAGCCTCCAAGCGTGTTCATCCGCCAGAAATCCTCGAACGTCGAGGCATCCATCTGCCGGAAGTCGATCTTCAGGTTCTTGCCGGCGTTATAGGTGACCAGGTCGGCGGGAGCGCCATCGTCGTCGTGGGTCATTGCGGCATCGAACAGCCTAATTACATCCTCTTCCCGCGTTGTGTCGATGGCATAGGCAGTCGCGCGGCCACCGTTTCTCCGGATCGTGGCAGCAACCTTCTCCACTTTCTCGAGCGTGCGTCCGGCGACCAGGACGTGACGATTGTTGGCCGCGTAGCAACGGCTTATCGCCGCTCCAAGACCATCCTCGGCACCGACACCCACGACTACTGCCTTGGCAACTGACATAAAGCCCTCCTTTTCCTCGATTGGCGGCTGGGCCACCCGGCCCAACCGAAAAGACAATGTCGATCACAAGGGCAGCGGCAGAGCCGCTTGGAGCACGAGTGACCTGCTTGGTCCAATCGAAGCGCCGTTTAAGTTCGTCAACGATTGCGATGGGTGAACAATACCTAGCGCGTGCAAAGGGATAAACCGCTGCTACGATTCCACATTATTTCTTCCGTGAAACAATGCAGGCCGGTTGGGAAAGCGAGGAGACCGATCGTGGACAAGTTTCAGGCCATGCAGGCGTTCATTCGAGTGGTCGAAAGCGGGACCTTCACCAAAGCTGCTCAGATGCTCGATATACCCAAGACGGCGGTCACCCGTCTGATCGCGTCGCTCGAAGTCGAGTTGGGCACGAAGCTGCTCAACCGGACGACACGCAAGGTGTCGACGACAGCGGATGGCGCCGCGTACTACGAGCGCGCACTGCAGTTGATGAGCGATCTCGCAGAGCTCGAGGGCTCGATGTCGCGTGCGAAGAGCAGCCCGCGAGGACGCCTGCGTGTCGATCTGCCTGTGCCGTTAGGTCTGTCCGTGATCCTTCCTGCGTTACCCGCGTTCATCGGGCGTTATCCGGACATTGAGTTCGAGTTCGGACTCAGCGACCGCCCGGTCGACCTCATCGCAGAGAACGTCGACTGCGTCGTGCGCGCGGGCGAGATCTTCGATCAATCGCTCGTGGCGCGACAGATCGGCGCCGTCAAGCAGATTCTGTGTGCGACGCCGGCGTACTGGGACAAGCACGGGCGGCCTTCGCATCCCTCGGACCTCGAGCATGGCCATGTCGTCATCCGAACCATCGCTTCCCGAACCAACCGGCCCTTTCCGATTGTGGTAACAAAAGATCGTGAACGCGTGGAAGTGCAGAATCGGCGCGGACTCACCTCGAACGACATCATGGCGTGTCTGACCATGAGCCTCGCCGGTCTCGGCGTCGTACACGCGTTGACGTTTACGGCCGCTGCACACCTTCGAAGCGGCGCGCTCGAAGCCGTCCTGAACGACTGGGCATCGGATTCCGTTCCCGTTTTCGTCGCGTATCAGCCAAACCGGCACTTGAGCACGAAGGTTCGCGTGTTCATCGACTGGCTCGCCGCACTGTTTGCGAGCAATGAATCGACTGCGAAGAGCCAGCGCAGCGCGAAGACGTAGCGGATGTCCACCTCGGCAACGCCGCCGACCAGGGTTGATCGGCCTCGAACGTCTGCTTCGCCGTTGGCACATGCCGTTGACTGGGACTCGGATCATGACGACCTCTTCGCGACGCGTGAGATCAGCTCATCCACCCTAAGGAGGCGGAGAAGATCGTTGCGAACGGTCAGGCGGATCTCGTCGCGATTGCCCGAGGGATGCTGTACAACCCCCGCTGGGGCTGGCACGCGGCAGCCAAACTCGGTGCGCATGTCGACGCGCCGCCGCAATACTGGCGGGCGCCTCCCCAGGAACACGCGTCGCTCTTCGGCGACATCGCGCACGGCGCGCGCTAGTCGTCGGTCTACCAACGCGCTACTACGGGCTAGCTGCCAGGTCTCGTTTTCGCGGCTGGCCATCCACCGGAGAAGTCGACGATCGCACCGGTCAAAAACCGGGACTGCGTTGATGCCAGGTATCTGATCAGATCACCGACTTCGTCCGGACGACCGAGCCGTCCTGTGGGTACCTCCGACCTAACGTAATCTCTGCCGGCGGAATCGTCGATGAAGATCGCACGAGGATAGTAGGCCTCGCTGTAGAGGAAGTTCGGCGCCACTGCGTTCACGGCAACATTGAGCGGGGCAAGTTCGACGGAGAACGAGCGAACGAGCGCGTTTGCGGCAGCCCTTGCCGCATCGGGGATTGCCCCACCATACATCGGAAGATGGGTCCGACATGACGTGACCATGACGACGTTTCCGCCGCCCTGCGCCTTGAAATAGGGAATCGCAGCCCTGAGGAGTGCGAACGGACGAATCACGAGTTTCTCGAGTGTCTGCCTCATGTCGTCCAGCGATGCTTCGGGCGATGGCCGATGTATCGCGGGAAAGTGGTCATTGCTGACAATGGCATCGACACGTCCTGAAGAGCGCCATGCGGCTTCCACGAGCAACTCGGGCGTATCGGCATTCACCCGCTCTGCTCCGGGATGCGTGGTCGCAAACTTCGTCCAGGTGTTCTCGTCGGTGTAGACGTCATCGTGAACGAGAACGCGGAAGCCCGCTTCCAGCAGCGCGGTCACTGCGGGAGGGCCCGCGTAGTCCGAGGCGTTCGTTACGAGCGCAACCTTCTGTTCCATTGCCAGCTCCTGTTCCTGGGCTGATCAAACAGCGTCCTAGACTTGCCATCTTACCGTCGAGTCTATGACCTCATGGTTGCATCGCTAAAACGACTTTGCCAAACGGCCGATCCTCTATCAGGTGACGCAAGGCTTCGCCTGCTTCGGCGAGGGGGAAGACCCGTTCGACGATCGGCTTGACTGATCCGCTTACGATCAACGGGATGATGTCCCGCCACGCAGTGGCGATCGTGGCCGGTGACTGGGCGAACAGGGAAAAGCCAGCCATCCACGCGCGTTTCCAGATCAGGTCTGTGACATCGATCGTGGTTCTGCGGCCAGCGGAGTAGCCCAATGTGATCAGGACGCCGCCGGGAGCCAGGCTGCTCAACGCCTCGCTCGTCACGGTGCCGCCGATGCTCTCGATAACGATATCGACGCCCTTGCCGTCCGTTATCCGGTGAATGCCGTCGGCGAGACCTTCTGCGCTTAGGTCGACCACGTGCTGGAAGCCAAGCTCGCGAGCCCGGGCGGCTTTCGCCGCACTGCCGGCCGTCGAAAGCACCTTGCCGGCGCCCTTCGCCCGTGCAAGCTGATAGGTCGCGTTGCCGACCGACCCGCCGATCCCGGAAGCCAACACCGTCATGCCCGGCTTGAATCCGGCCAGTGCCAGCGTGATCTGCGCCGTCAGATAGGCCACTGGAAGGCTGGCCGCGACTACGTCGTCGATCGCGTCGGGGACGAGCGCCAGCTCATCGGGTCTTACCAGCAACCATTCCTGCCACGCGCCATTCTCACGAACACCGTAGGGTCCTGTGAACATCACGCGGCTGCCGACCGCAAGTCCTGAGTCGCCCGCATCCTCGATGACACCGACACCCTCATTGCCGAGCACCAGCGGCGACTCGGCGCGAGGGTGTCCGCCCGACAGGACGGTGTATTCGAGCGGCGTGACGCCAGCGGCCGTCACGCGAACCAGCACCCGGTCCTTCCTCGGTTGCGGCTTGGATAGTTCGATCTGCCGCAATCCGCCATAGCCCGAAAAGGTTTCCGCTTCGATCACACGCATGGATAGAGTCCTATAAAGTGACAAACCTGTAAGTTACTTTTATACTAGGTACAGATCTGTTACTTTGTCAAACAGATAATCCGAATGAAAGGAGTTGGCGGACATGAAAGCAGAAGTCCGACCCCGGCGGGGAGCCCCGCGAAAGGGCGAAGTCAGCGCACGTGAGCGTATCCTCGCGACGGCAAGCGTTCTGTTCTACCGCGAAGGCATCCGTGCCATCGGCATCGACACGGTCGTCGAGCAATCTGGGGTGTCGAAGACGAGCCTCTATCGCGTGTTCGATTCCAAGGACGCTTTGATCTGCGCCTTCGCCGCCGAGAAAGATCAATTGTTCTGGGCGTGGTGGGATGGCGTTGAAGAGAAGCACGCTGAAGACCCGCGCGCCCTGTTGGACGCGCTGCTATCTGGAATTGCGAAACGGATTGCGCATCCCGCCTTTCGTGGCTGCCCCTTTCTTAACCTGGCGACGGAGTTTCCCGACGACAACCATCCTGGCCGGGTTATCGCCCGAAACAACAAGGAGGAATTGCGGGCGAGGCTTGCGACGATCGTTGCAAGGCTGGGCGTCAGGGATCCCAAGCGCACGGCCTCTCAGATAATGCTGATCATCAACGGCGCATACGTCACCGGTTTGATAGCGGGATCGCGGGATTTGAGGGGCGACCTCATCGACGCTGCAACGAAATTGTTGGTCTAGTCGAACGCGCTCATTTGCCCGAATCGGTTCTTGCCTCGAATGCGTGGACGACGGCCGCCATATCGGACTGCCCATGCCCCAACGCCAGCGCCTCGCCGTATAGCGCGTAGCAGGCATCTAGCAGTGGCGACGCGACCCCGCCTCTTTTGGCCGCTTCTGCAATCAATCGATTGTTATCCAGCACATTGGTGATCGACGCCTGCACTTCTTCGAAGTCACGTGTCACCAGCTTGAGGATTTTCACGCGCGAGCTTCATGAGAAGTCCATTTGGAACCGGGCCGCACACCATCGTCTGCTGGCACATTGGGTCGAGCAGAGAGCGGAACGGGAGGAGCTCGCGTCGAAGACGCTCGGCATCACAGCCGGACATCATCGCGCGTTTGCGGCCCCACGCGCCGCAGCACAAACGCAAGGCCCGTGAAGCCAAATCCGATTGCGCACACACCAGGCCATCCTGCAGACGTCCATGCAAGCCCAGCGAGCATCGCGCCCAGCGCGCCGCCGACGAAGAACGCGCCGACGAAAAGCCCGTTGAGCCTGCCGCGCGCGCTCGCGCTCAACAGGTTGATCGCGCGCCGGCCGAGCGTCTGGTCCGTCACGACGCCGGCATCCAGCGCGATGGCGCCTGCCGCGAGCAGGCAGATGGCGACCGCTCGGTGCGCCCCCGGCGAGAATCCCAGCCAGCCGGCGCCGGCGGCCCCGATCACGAGCCACGCGGCAAGCATCGTCACGTGGCCGGCGAACAAGACTTGGCGCCCAATCCCGCGGTCGCCGGCGCGGCCCGCGAACGGCGTCACGACCACCCCGCCCGCCCCCGCCAGCGCGAACAGCGCGAGGTCGTTCATCCCGAAGCCAAATGGCGGCTGGCCGAGCCGCAGCCCGATGGCGGTCCAGAACGCGCTGAATGCGCCCATCACGAGCGAGGCCGACAGCGCGTTCTGCTGCAGCACCGGTTCGACGCGCAGCAGCGTCACGAGCGAGCCCAGCAGCGCCGGGTAAGTCGTCTCAACTGCGGGCTTGCGCATCGGCAAGCGGGCCTGCAGCACGACCAGGAGGATCGCGTCGACGAGTGCCGCAATCAGGTAGAACGACCGCCAGCCAGCCAATCCCGTGACCAGACTGGCGGCGGGACGCGAGAGCAGGATCCCGAGCATGAGGCCGCTCATCACGTTGCCGACCGCGCGCCCGCGATGATGCGCGGGCGCCATCGACGCCGCCATCGGCACCAGCATCTGGATGACGCTCGACGTGGCGCCGGCGAGAAACGACGCGAGCAAAAAGACCGTGCCCGAATGCGCGAGCGCCGCGGTCGCGAGGCACGCCGCGCAGCATCCGAGCACGCAGACGATCAACCGCCGGTTCTCGACGAGATCGCAAAGCGGCACGAGCAGCACGAGGCCGGCCGCATAGCCGAGCTGGGGAAGCGTCGCCGCGAGCCCCGTGAGGCCCGGCGCCAGGTGCAGGCTGCGGCTGATCGGCCCGGTCAGCGGCTGCGCGGCAAAGAGATTCATCACGATCACGCCGACCGCTGCCGCAAAGAACACGGTCATCGGGCCAGTCAGCGCGGACGGCGCGTCGTCGGCGGCAACGGAGCGTTCGGGGGCGGCGGCCTCGCACTTGCGCGTGTTCACGGAACTGCTCATCGGGCTGGCTCTCGATCAAACGAATTGAGCCAAGCGTAATGGTGCGCAGACTATGCCACAATTGAAATATGATGATAGTCAATATGCGGAGATGTTATGAACACGCGGGATCTGGAGGCGTTTGTCGCGGTGGTCGAGAGTGGTTCGATGGTCCGCGCGGCGCAGAAGCTGCACCTGACGCAGCCCGGCCTGACGCGTCGGATGCAAAGCCTGGAGACGCTGCTGGGCGTCGAGCTGCTCGATCGTCAAAGCAAGCCGCTTAAGCCGACCCGCGCCGGCGACGAGGTCTACACGCTCGCGCGATCGGCACTGCGGGCCGTGGACGACCTGCTCGCGATCGCGTCGTCCGACATCGTATCGACCGGCGAATTCCGAATCGGCGTGCCGCCGTTCCTCTCCGAGCTCGCACTCGAGAAGCCGATCGACCGGTTGCGCGCCGCGTTTTCGAAGCTGACGCTGCGCGTCACGTCCGGCTGGTCGCCGGGGCTCATCCAGGACGTCGAGCGCGGTGTGCTGGATGCGGCGGTCGTGCTGATGCCTGACACCTTCTCGATGCCGGACACGCTGCATGCGACGTCGCTCGCGTTCCGGCCGACCGTGGTCGTCGCGGCGCACTCGCTCGGGCTGTCCGGCAAGCCCTTCACGCTGGCCGAGCTCTCGCGCTACGACTGGGTGCTGAACCAGGACGGCTGCGGATTCCGCTCGGCGCTGAGCCGGGCGCTCGCCGCGGCCGGGCTGCCGTTCAGTGTCGCCGTCGAGGCGTTTGGTGCGGACCTGCAACTGTCGCTCGTCGTGCGCGGGCTCGGGATCGGGCTCGTCTCACCCGACAAGCTCGCGCGCTCGCCGTATCGGGACGAGCTCGACGTCGTCGACACCGTCGATTTTCGCGCGGGCCTGACCGTATGGTTCATCCACGGCTCGCTGCCGGGACGGCTAATGCGGCCCGCGCAGCTGTTGCGCGATGCGATCGCCGACGTGCTCGCGCAGGAGGGCATCGCGCTACCCGCGGGGTGAGGCGGGTGGGCTATCCGCCCGCCTCGCGAGCGGCCGTATCGCGCACTCGTTCTCTCCAGCGGGCGCACTCCGCTGTTTCCGCGCCGAATGGAAATCGGCACCGCATCGTGAACCCAAACGCAGGTAACAGTTCTCCCAGCCGTTTCACTGCGCCCCATTGGATTGATCCCTGTTAAGACTTCAAGTTGGACGCTGCTTGTCCTAGCATGAACAATGTGCCCGCGCAGATCGCAGCAGGGTACGAAGGACGCTGAACATGAACCCGAACGACTGGCGACTTCAGGGGATCGACCCGAGCACGCGTCTGCGAGCCCCCCGCGCTGCTGCCGTCGCCGGCATCCTGTTTTCTGTCTTACTGATTACCGGCCTTCTGCTGCTGCGGCGTTCTGTTCCGGTTGGCCCCCTGGAAGCGGGCCAGTGGCTTCGAGAAAGTTCGGGTACGGTAGCTGTTGCGCTCAACCTGGTGCCGTTTGCCGGCATTGCCTTTCTCTGGTTCATTGGCGTGCTGCGGGATCGCCTCGGAGATCGCGAGGATCGCTTCTTTGCTACTGTGTTCATGGGAAGTGGCCTCCTGTTCCTGGCGATGCTGTTTGCCGCTGCCGCGTTCGTCGGTGGAATTGTGGCCGCGTATCGCATTGGGTTCGATCGACTTCCCGGCTCGGTCACGTTCACCGTCGCGCGAGAGTTCGCCAACGAAGCCATGAATATTTACGCGGTCCGCATGGCCGCAGTATTCACGGCGGCCACCAGTACACTTGCGCTTCGTACTGGGTTTGTTTCGCGTTGGATTGCGTTTATTGGATACGCCACCGCGCTCGCGTTGCTCGTTGCTGGCCACTACATAGATTGGATCGTGCTTGTTTTCCCGATCTGGATTCTCCTTCTCAGCCTCCACATCCTGGTCGACAATTTCCGCGTATCGCCGAAGGTCGGCGCAAGTGGGTCTGCCAGGAAAGGCGACGCTTGATTCGTTGATCCGGGGGGAACGCTGGCGGCAGACTGCGTCAACTGACTCGGGCGCTCAGAACTGCTAGCTTTCCGTCTGCGGGATCGTATTGACGATCATCGAGAATAGTTTGCCGAGATCGTCTTCAAATTTTACCCCGTCGAACGGATCACGATTTGCTCCAAAGGCGGCGTCGATTTCCGCCCATCAACGGCTGGGAGGGCATGGAGGCCCATAATCTCAGCGCCCGTCGACTGCATAATTTGGCAACCGCTTATCTGGATTGCAGATAGGCGGCAACGGCCTTGGCCTGTTCGGAACTCAACGTATGTGCGACGGCGGTCATCACGGGCGCGTTGGCGCGGGTACCGTTCTGGAAGACCTCGATCTGACGCAGCAGATACTCCCGATGCTGCCCTGCGAGGCGCGGAAATGTACCGGCTCCCTGGGCCTGCGCGCCGTGGCATGAAGCGCAGGCCGGCACCCCCTTGTCCGGCACGCCGTGTTCGAAGATTTCCTGCCCCTTCGCCATCAAGATGGGGTCACCCGCCGCGCCCCGGGTTGCGGGCTGATGCGAGTAATAATCGGCCAGCGATTTGACGGCTGCCTCGTCCAGCAGTGCGGCCATGCCCCACATGTAATCCCGGGCAGCGGATTCGCCGCGCGCGTGTTCGCGGAAACCCTTGAGCTGGGCTTCGATGTATTCCGGTGTCTGGGCGTTGAGCTTCGGAAACATCGGCGATTCGCTGCGCCCGTGTACGCCGTGGCAGCCAGAGCAAATCTGCCCGGCAATGCGGGCGCCATCCTCGGCTCGTGTGGGGGCTGGTATCAAGGCGATGCCAGCTGCGGCAAGCAGTGCGATCGCTGGCATCCATGCAGCAAGTATTCTCTTCATGAGCGTTCTCATCAGGCTGAGCGGATCGAAAATATCAGTGGCCGGGCCATCTGGTCAGCATATGATCGATCTAGGCTCGGCGCGCAGGGGAAGTTGAAGGCAGGCGTGCGGTTTCACACATACGAAACGGCGCGGGTACTGTCTAAAGCGTAAGGTCTATTCGGCCTTAACTTTGTCGGAATCGCGGTCCTAGAGCAGGTTCCCAAGCATGCAGCCCCATCCTTTGCGCCTTTTGCCCGGCGATGATTTGCGCGCGTCTGTCGAAGACGCGCTGCGTCAGCGCGAATTGCGCGCGGCGTTCGTCCTCCAGGGCATCGGGAGCCTTAGCGTCGCCCAATTGCGATTCGCAGGCGCCGAAACACCGGTAACGCTACGCGGCGACCTCGAAATATTGACTTTGGCCGGCTCGGTATCCCCCGATGGCGCGCACCTGCACATGTCCGTTTCCGACGCAGGCGGTCAAGTGTTCGGCGGCCATGTGGCGTGTGGATGCACGGTTCGCACAACCGCCGAGATACTGCTCGTACTGCTTCCCGAACATCGCTTCTCCCGCGCGCTCGATGCCGGTACCGGATTCATGGAGCTGGTGGTTCAGCGCGAGCCAGACGGCAGCGCCAGACCGACAAACCTTCTTCCCCCCCATTCCCCCAGGGAATGACAGTTATCAACCACACCCACCTTCTTCGCGCGCACCGCCCGTCGCATCATCTGCTCACCGTCAACCAACCAGGTGCAGATGATGACCTCCTTCCCGTCCTACACGATCGACTCCGCCCCCGCCGCATCGAAGTCCACCCTTGAAGAAGCGAAGCGCACTTTCGGTTTCGTCCCGAACCTGCAGGCGCATATGGCCGAGTCGCCCGAGCTGCTCGCCGGCTATACGGCGCTGTGGGATCTCTTTGCGAAAAGCTCGCTCACGCCGCACGAGCAGCAGGTCGTCTACCTGACGTCGAACTTCGAGAACAACTGCCACTACTGCATGGCGGGCCACAGCACGCTCGCGAAGATGATCAAGATGGACCCGGCCGTGATCGCCGCACTGCGCGCCGGCACGCCGCTGCCCGACGCGAAACTGGAAGCGCTGCATCGCTTCACGACGATCGTCGTGCGCGAGCGGGGCTTCGTGCCGGACGCGGACGTGGAGGCTTTCCTCGCGGCCGGCTACACGCGCCGCAATGTGCTCGAGGTCATTCTCGGCGTCGCGACCAAGGTCATGAGCAATTACACGAATCACATCGTTCACACACCGTACGACGCCTTCATGAAGGGCAACGAGTGGACAAAGCCCGCGGACGCGTCTGCGACGTCCGCCGCCGCGTGATGCTTGCCTGGAGCCTTCCGTGACGCAACGCACTTTTCTGATTACCGGCGCGACCAAGGGGATTGGCCTCGCGCTGAGCGAGCGGCTCGTCGGCGCGGGCCATCGCGTCGTCGGCCTCGCGCGCCAGAGCGCGGCGTACCCCGGCGAACTCGTCTGCGTCGATCTTGGCGACCCCGAAGCGACCGAAGCGGTTCTCGGCGAGCTGACGCAGCGCTACAGCTTCGACGGCGTGGTCAACAACGTCGGTCTGGTCAAGCCACAGCTGATCGGCGAAGTGGACCTGAGCACACTCGACGACGTGCTGGCCGTCAATCTGCATCCCGCCGTGCAGACCGTGCAGGCGTTATTGCCTGGCATGCGCGCGCGGGGCTGGGGCCGCATCGTCAACATCTCCAGCTTGACGGTTCTCGGCATCACCCATCGCACGGCCTACGCAGCGGCCAAGGCGGCCCTCGTCAGCTTCGCGCGTTCGTGGGCCCTCGAAATGGCGGGCACAGGGATCACGGTCAACGCCGTCGCGCCAGGACCGACCGAGACCGAACTGTTCCGCGCGAACAACGCGCCAGGCAGCGAGGGCGAGCGGCGCTACCTGTCCGCCGTGCCGATGGGGCGCTTCGGCAAGCCCGAGGAAATCGCCGCCACGGTCGCGTTCCTGCTCTCGGACGACGCCGCGTTCATGACAGGGCAAACGCTGTACGTGGATGGCGGCGCGTCGATCGGCAAGCTTGGCTTCTAACTGCGCGCCGAGGAGCAAGCGCCCAGGGCGGCCGCACGGCGGTCAACCGATTCGCACTCGCTTGCCGGTCCGATCCGACTGCTCGATGGCGTCGACGACCCGGTGCAAGGCCACCGCGTCGTCGAAGTCGGGTGCCGTGCCGGTTCCATGAAACCAATCGTCGGCCATCCACTTATAGATGCCGGCGACGTTCCGTGCCGCGAGCGCATCCTCGAGACCGAAGTAGTACGACTGCGGGATCTCGAGCTCGCGAAAGCCCTCTTCCCCCTTCCGGCCGCCTTCGACGCGCAACGGCGAGATATTGATCACGGGCACGTGCTCGTTCCTCGCCGTGATGCGCAGGTCGCCCTCCGTTCCGTTGATCTCCCACAAGAGCCGCGTGCCGCGCGGATTGCCGCCGCGAAGCTCCAGCGACAACGGCGCCCCGGATTGCAGGACGGCGTTGACCATCACGTGATCGTGCGTCCGCATCGGGATGGTGTCGCCCGTCTCGACGATGCGTACGGTCTGGCGGCGCTGCGACAGCACCGCGCCCACCTCGTCGATGGGGCCGAGCACGCGCTGCACGGCTGCGATCGCGTGTCCGCCGATGATCGACAGCATGGTCGCGCCGTTGCGCGAGTCCATGGCGTAGGCGTCGCCGCGGGTGACTTCGTCGCCCCAGGTGAAGCCGTTGCCGAGATAGGTCGACGACAGCACGTCGCCCACGTATCCGTCGGCTACGAGCTTGCGCACGAACTCGACCTCCGGCGAAACGATGGCCTGGGTTCCCACGACCGTCGGCACTTTTCTCTCGCGCGCAAGCCGGGCAAGCTCGACCGCTTCCGCCAGACCATTTCCCAACGGCCATTCGCAGTAGACACGCTTGCCCGCCTCCAAAGCCGCCGCGACGACTTCCTTATGGTGCGCAACCTTGACCGTCACGGCCACGACGTCGATATCCGGGGAGGCGACGAGCGCCGCCACGTTTTCGAAAGCGTGCGGAATATCGAAGGCCGCCGCGGCGGCCTGGGCGCTGGCGAGACTCGTGTTGGCGACGCCGACGATATCGAACACATCGGGCAGTGCGCGCAAGGCAGGAATGTGAGCCGTGGTGCCCCAGCCGCGCTCCGCGCTAAGGCCGACGATACCCACTCGAATAGGTCTTTTCATTGCTTCCTCGAAACCGCTAAGTCAATTCATTCACTGGCACGAGCGACGCCCTGCGGGCGCCGCGTCGGCAAAGGCGCTCGCTTCACGCGAGCCCGTACTGGTACGACGGATCGTCCTTGTCGCGCCGTCCGATGTGGAAGTCCGCGAGCGGCGCCGAATCGGCGGGAACCGGATCGGAGCGCTGCGAATCGAGCACCACCATCCGGTCGGCAATGCGCCATTCGCCATTGCGCCTTTCCATCCGGTCGACATATCGGACGAATGCGATCCAATCCATGGCCGGCGCGTCGCCCGTCGGCTTGGTCCGATGGATTGCCTGCGCGTAATGCTCCGCGTAAGCCACGTCCCCATCGACCTTGACATATTGGTTGCCGGTGAAGTGCTGCGTGCATTCGAAGTCCGGCAACAACGCCGCGGCCCACTTGATGAAGCCCTCCACGCCGCCCTCATAGGCCCCGTGCCGATCGATCGCATCCGGGTGATAGCACGAGCGGATCAGATCCCAGTCCATGCGATCGACGCCCCGGCAGTAGCGGATATGGACACGGCGAATTTCCGCCTCGTCCAGAAGCTGTTGAAGTTTCGGTTCCAAGTTAGGTATCCTGTTTAATTGCAGATATCACTTGCCCACGCTCGGATGCGGTCCGTATTGGCCTGTTTCCATCAGCTCCGAGACGGCAAGCGCCTTCGGCGTCCAACGCATCGTCGCGCGCGTTTCGAGCAGCCAGGCCTGATAGCCCTCAGGCACGTCCTCCGATGGGCCGTGGTGAATGACGCCTTTCGGCACGCAGGTCAATGTGCCGGGCTCCGACACGCCGCCCCAGACGCCCGGGCCCCGCACATAGCAGATCAATTCGTCGAAATCGGCGTTGATGTGAACCGGCGGCCGTCCGCCGGGACGCGCGCTCAGGTTGAACATCAGGATGTCGCCCGTGCCTGACGACAAGAACGAGCTGGGCGGGCCGCCTTCGGGCAAATAGGCGTGAACCTGAATGCTGGCCAGGTTCAGCTTCCACACCGGCACGGACTCCGACAGCCGCATGCCAAGCGCAAGCGGATCGTGCGGCATCGTAAAGACCGTGTTCTCCGCGTCGAAGGTCTTCAACACCAGTTTTGTCGGGCCGCCAGCCGCCATGCCGGGATCGACCTCGGCGTACTTCACGTCCCGCGCGACGTTGAGCATTCCCGAAGGCATGGGCGGCGAAAGCTTCAAGGCCGAGGGACTTTCGACAATCACGCTGCGCATGGCATCGCCGATAGGCGCGTACCGATAGGCCACGGCTCGTGGGATGCAGACGAAATCGCCCTCGCCTGCGGTGAGGCACCCAACATCCGTTTCGAACCTGACCGTGCCTGATTGGATGAAGTGGATCTCGTCCGCCTCGACGTTTCGAACGACGTACGGCATCGGCTTGCGCCGTCCCGACACATGCAGCTTGACGCCCTGCCTCGAGGTGGCAACCGTGGTCGGGAGGGCTTCGGCGTCGTCCTGATCGTCAGGCGTCAATCGTTGCAGAACCGCTCTTCGCGGTGCGTGCGGGCCTTGCACCGAAAGATAGTCCGGCGCGTAAGTCGGCCGCGTCACGACCGACAGCGCGCCTTGGAACCCGTCCCGAGTCCACAACTGCACGGGAGGCCCTGCGTCCTGCGGCTTATCACTCATTTGTCAACCTCCTTGGCTCTCGTACGCTGCCGCCGTCCGGCGCTCGGCAGCGCTTTTCTTCGGCGGTCCTACACCCAGTCTATGCAATGGCGCCGGAAGCGGCGCCACCGGATGGCTCATCTTTAACGGGTCGGCTTGCCCAACAGTGTGCGGTACTCATTCGCCGTTGCCGGCTTGCGCCCGAGCAGCTCCGCGATGTCTTTCGCCATGTTGAACATCTCGAGGTTGCTCTGGAGGCGCTCGTCGCTGTTCGGGTACTTCCACGGCGTGTCTTCCGTGCCGACGCGGATATGCAGACCCATCATGGTGGCGAGGGTGGTCATATAGAGCGTTGAGCGGCCCGCCGCGCAGACGGTGATGACCGACGTCGGATCGATCTTGCGGATCTGGTCCACCATCAGGAACATGTGTTGAGCCATGTCCTGGGCGTCACTGACCCAGGTGCCCGACACCAGGGTACGCCCGACGTTGAACGGCAGGCCGTAGAGGATGATCCAGTTGTACGGCTTCTTGAGAATGCCGGTATCGATCAGCTTGCGCTTGGCCAGCTCGATTTCGCCGGAGCTGTGGACCGCCAGCTCGGGCTTGACGCCGACCTCTTCGAGCGTGGCGACGGCCGGCACCGCAAAGGCCTCCGGATGGCCCGGCGCGCACGGCGCCACCTCGCACATCCCCGCGCGCGCCGGGTCCATGCACATGTCGAACGTCGTGCCGTGCAGCACGTTCACGTTCGGCACGAAGTCGTTGCCGAAGCGGGCGCGCAGCGGCTCGACAACCTGCTTGTAGGCTTCGACCGGCACGATGTCGCGATCCATGCGGCGCCCCTGTGCGTCGGTCATGAACGAGAAGTCGATGTGAACGCCACAGGCGCCGGCTTCGATCACCCTGGTCGCTTCATCCACGTACGCCTGGAACGACGTCGTGTCTTCAAAGCGCCCGGAGACCGCGGCGTTGATTGCGATCCTCTCCGGCACATTCCACTTGGGCTGCAACTCGGCCCCCGCAATGAACTGGTACTCCTCCATTTCGCGCTTGGCGGCTTCCCAGAGTGGCAACTTTTCAATCATGTGAACCTCGACGTCGGTAGTGAGAGTAACGATCCCATCGCCCCCTGATCATATCGTTTGTGCTACGATGATTCTACAGGGGATCGATTTATATCGAATGATTAGCTTTGGAATGAACAAAGTCAAGGCACCTAGGGAATCCCCTAGCAAGATGGCGCGGCGGCTGGCCTTGCGCCTCGCGGCTCCCGCCCAGTGCATCCCGTTTGCCGAGGAATGAGCGAATGAACAAGTCTGGCTCGACTGCAATTGACGTGGTCCTGGATCTCCCCGAGCCGGCTTGCGGCTCAGGGGGAATGGAGACGCATCCGGTCTTCGATGAGCGGAGCAGGACCGTTCCGTGGATGACGCGAACGCTGCATCGCCTCTACGACCTCCAGGCGCAGAAAGTGCTCGGCAAAGAGAGGATTTCGATCGCGCATTGGTACTACCTCCGCGTGCTGGCTCAGGGGGGCGAGCTGAATCAGCTGGAGCTCAGCAAGCGTATCGGGATCGCCTCGACCACCGCCGTGCCCGCTTTGGACAGCATGGAGAGGCGCGGCCTGCTGAAGAGAACCCGCGATCCGAAGGACCGGCGAAAGTACTACGTGAGCCTGACCGACGCTGGCAAATGTCTAGTCGATCAATTGCTGCCGGATGTCCTCAAGATGATCGACGCATCGTTCGACGGGGTCGATGAGGAAGAGAGACTCATCTTCTGGAAGGTCTTGCATCAGATCGAGCAGAACCTCATGTCGATGGCGAATGGCGATACGGTGGATTAACTAAGAAGCCGCTCCGGCAACGCCGGGGCTTCGATTGCGCTTGGCACCGCAACAATCGGCACCCCCGACTTCCTCATCACGACACGCAATCGCGTTCCGTCGCCCTCACCGCCTTCACGCGCGCCTTCGCTAGGGAGATTCCCTAGGATTCTTGACTTCATTCACACCGGAACACATGATTCGATATAAATCGATTTTGTATCGCATCATCTCCAGCAGGATCATGTAGCCAGCTCACCGCGTCGCTTGCGGCGGCAAGTCGACGGTGCAAACGAAGCGTGTATTCGCACCCATCATCCACGTCGAGGATCGTCATGTTTTCCAAAGTCATTTCGAGCGCTCTCAGAAGTGCCGGTCTGCTGGTTTCAGCAGGCTTGATGTGTACCGCGGCACACGCCGCGGGAGATTCCGTCGCGAACCATCAAGGCAACATCGCGCCGCTCTGCGGCACCAAGCCGATAATCGTCGGCGTATCCGATGGGTATGGCGGCAACACCTGGCGCAAGACCGGTCTCGAAGAGGTCAAGGACGAGCTCAGCCGCTGCAAGAACGTCACGCGAGTCATCTACAGCAATGCCAACGGCGACCCGCAGAAGGCGAACTCCGACATCAACAGCATGGTCGCGCAAGGCGTCAACGTGCTCATCATGGTTCCGGACTTCGGTGCCGTGCAGCTCCCCGCCATGCGCGCCGCCATGAAAGCCGGCGTATCGGTCATTCCCTACTCCGCGCAAATTCCCGGCGTGCCCGGACGCGACTATGTCGTCAACGTCGTCGGCGATACCAAGGAAGTCGGCGTCCTTTGGGCCGACTGGCTCGGAACCACGCTCAAGAAAGGCAACGTCGTGTTCATGGGGGGATCGCCCGGAGCGACCACCTCGCAAAACTTCATGGATGGCCTGAAAAGCGGCCTCAAGAAGTACCCCGACTTGAAGCTGTTGAACGAGCAGTACGTCGTGACGAACTGGAACCCCGTCGACGCCCAAAAGGCGACCGCAGGCCTGATTGCCCACTACCCGAAGATCGATGCCATCGTGACGGACTTTGGCGAAACCGCGTTTTCCGCAGTGAAGGCGTTCGAGCAGGCCCACCTTCCGGTACCGGCCATCGCGACCATCGCAAGCGACAACGAATTGAATTGCCATTACCTCGCTGCGAAGAAGGCAGGAACGTCATTTCCGTATTACACGCTCGACGGCACGACCACTTACGTGCGCTTTGCGGTACGCCAAGGCGTAGCCGCCTACGAGGGCACCGCGGATAAGGAGTCTCCCGCCGTTCTCCCCTACCCCTATGCGGACAGCGCCAAGGGGCTCGACCCGCAGTGCGATCCGTCGGCTCCGCCGGATGCCGACCTCTCGTCTGCACTCCCGCCTCAAAAGCTGAAGGCCGTGTTTGAACATTGATAGCTCGGGACGAGTCATGAACCAACAGCATTCACTGCTGCAGATCGATGGGGTCACCAAGACGTTTCCCGGCGTGCGGGCACTCGATAATGTGACGTTCTCGGTGCTTGCGGGCGAAGTCCACGGTCTTGTCGGAGAGAACGGCGCCGGGAAATCCACCCTCATGGCGGTGGCATCGGGCGCGCTCGTCGCTGAAAGCGGACGCGTCGTCATCGATGGCACTCAAACCCAAGGCGATACCGAACAGGCGCGCCGCCTGGGGCTGGCGATCGTTCGACAAGAGCCGGCGCTCATGCCCGACCTGACTGTCGCCGAAAATCTCTATCTCGGCGTGCCGTCCGAGCAACGCCCGTCTTTGATGAGCACGAGCGAATGGGCTCAACAGCGGCTTCGTCAATGGAGCGAGAACGTTGCGATCGACGCGAACGAACGAGTCTCGAGCTTGACCCCGGAGCAGCGCTTCATCGTCGAGATCGTGAAAGCGCTCGCGGCCAAACCGAAAGTCCTGGTTCTCGACGAGCCCACCGAGCATCTGCTCGCGGAAGACGTCGAGCGTCTTTTTGAGCGCATTCGCGGCGTCACCGCCTCGGGCTGCTCGGTCGTCTATATCTCGCACCGGATTCGCGAAGTGCAAAAAATCGCCAACCGCATTACGGTACTTCGCGACGGACAAGGACAGGGCACCTACGACGCCGAGGGACTCAGCGAGCAGCAAATCGTCGAGCTCATCGTCGGCGGAGCGCTCGATCGCGAGTTTCCCGCCAAGGCCGGAAATGGCTCTGCTAATACCGTTCTCGATGTCGCCTCGCTGAGCGGCGCCGGCTTCACCGATGTGTCGGTGCGGATCAAGAAGGGCGAAATCGTGGGGCTGGCCGGGATAGACGGCAACGGGCAGCGCGAGTTCATGTCTGCCCTTGCTGGCCTGATTCGAAGCCGCGGCACCGTCAGCGTGAACGGAAATCCGGTGAACCTCCGGGATTCCCAGGCGGCCGCGGCGTCAGGCATCCGCTTGCTCCCGGGAGACCGCCACCGGGCAGGCATCTTCGGCGAGTTGTCCGTACGCGAAAACTTCTCGATCCGCAGTCTTCCGTTCGACTCGCTCAAGGGCTGGATCAACCAAAGAGGCGAAACAAGACGAGCCCGGGAGGCGGTGACGGATTTCGCGGTCAAGACGCCGTCAGTCGAGACGCCGATCCGCTCGCTGTCGGGCGGCAATCAACAAAAGGTCGTGCTGGCGAGCGTCCTCGCCAGCCAACCCAAGGTGTTGCTCGTCGACGAACCGACGCAGGGCGTGGATATCGGCGCCCGGATGGAAATCTACAAAGTGCTCCGCCAGGCCGCCGCAGCCGGCACCGCTGTCATCGTCGTCTCGTCTGACGCGCTTGAAGTGGCCGGCTTGTGCGACCGCGTGCTGATTTTCTCGCGCGGACACATCGTCAAGGAGTTGCGAGACGGCGCGGTCAGCGAGAACAACATCACTTCCGCGGTGCTCACGGCGACCACTGAGCGGGTAAGAGGTACAGCAAGCATCCCGGCTTTCTGGAAGTGGGCATCCGGAGACTGGGCCCCCCTCGCCATGCTCGCGTTGGCGATTTGCGCGCTCGGGTTGTATGCGGCGCATATGAACGAGGCCTACCTGTCCGCACGTAACTTGAGCGGCATGCTGGCGCTCGTGGCGACGTTGGCCATCGTCTCATACGGGCAGCAGGCGCTGATGCTTGTCGGCGGCATCGACCTGTCGGTCGGTCCCCTGATGGGCTTGATGGTCGTCATCCAGTCGTTCTTCCTGAACGACGGTTCCGCGTTGAGTCATCAACTGACGGGATGGGCCATTGCTTGCCTGGTCGCGATAGCGGTCGGGCTCGTGAACTGGGTCCTGGTCTGCCCCTTCCGGCTCCATCCCATGGTTGCGACGCTGGCCACCTATATGGCGTTGCAGGCGATCTCCCTGATACTGCGTCCGGTTCCCGGCGGCATCATCGCGGACTCGCTGCTCGACACCATCGGCACGCAGATCGGATTTGTGCCGGTCATCGCGATCGGTGCTGCCGGTCTGGCACTCGTACTCGAGTTTGCGCTGTTCAAGACACGGACCGGCCTCGTGTTTCGGGGCGTCGGCTCGCGGCTCGAAGCAGCCCGCATGGCCGGCGTTCGCACGCAGCTGACGTTGCTGGCGGCGTATGTCGGCTGTTCGCTGCTTGCGGCCGTCGCGGCGGTTCCGATGATGGCGCAGGTCGGCTCGGGCGACCCGAACGCCGGCATCAACTACACGCTGGCGAGCATCGCTGCGGTCGTCATCGGTGGGGCAAGCCTGTTCGGCGGACGCGGCTCCTTCGTCGGCTCGCTCCTCGGTGCGCTGCTGATCATTCAGGTAAACGTGGTCACTTCGTTTCTCGACATCGGAGATTCATGGCAGTCCTATTTGTTGGGCGGGATGATCCTTGTGTCCGTCGCCCTCTATTCGAAGAGTCGAGAAATGGCGGTGGCGAAATGAGAAAAGTCATAAGCAATCGAGCAGCCGTGGCACCGGACAACGTGCCGTCATCGTCCTCGAAGCCGAGGTCCGTCAGAGTTCCCGCCATCGGCGAGTTCGGATGGATCTGGGTTGGACTGGTACTGCTCTTCGTCATCAGTCTGGCCGTCGCGCCGGGCACCCTGAGCCGCGGCTCCATTCTTGCGATGCTGCCGTTCGCGGGCATCCTGGCCATTGTCGCGACGGGCCAGACCCTCGTCATCCAGCAACGGGGACTGGATATGTCGGCGATCGGCATGGTGTCGCTGGCGGGCGTGGTGATGGCCCGAACCGGCTTTGCGTTCGACTCGCTTGGCCTTGCCGTCGTGTTCACGGTCGGCGTCTGCGCCATTGTCGGCGTCATCAACGGAACGCTGGTGTCCCGGCTGGCCATTACACCGCTAGTGGCGACGCTGGCAGTCAACGCGCTGCTCGTCGGCAGTGTTCGCTCGTTGACGGGAAGCGTCCCCGTCAATGTTCCGACCATCATGCAAACGATCTCGCATGCGCAATTGATTGGCTTGCCCGCCAACGTGCTGATCGCGTTCGCTTTCGTCGTGACGGCGTGGGTCATCACCCGCAAGACCGCGGTCGGGCGCCAATTCGTCGCCGTGGGCGTCAATCCGCGTGCGGCTGAAGCGGCGGGGGTGCGCGTGCTGTGGTACCGGATCGGCGCTTACGTCGCGTCCGCCGTGTGCTTTTCCGCGGCCGGAATGCTCTTGGCCGGATTCATCGGCAGCGCGTCACAGACGTCCGGCAACGACTACCTGCTTCCCGCCATCGCGGCGGTCGTCGTCGGCGGCACGCCGTTCACCGGCGGCAAAGGCAGCGTCATCGCCAGCGCCGTCGCGGCGCTGTTCATGGCGCAACTCGGGCAGCTCGTCCTGGCGCTCGGCGCGGGCGACTCGGTTCAGCTGCTCGTGCAGGCATGCGCCATTTTGCTTGCGACGCTGATTCGTCATCTGCCGACGGCCCTGCGGACCTTTCGCAGGTTCAAGCAGTAGACAGAACGCTGTTTTCAAAGGCAGTTCGGTTGAACCTAGCAGTTTGACTTTGCAGTTCTATTGACTTAGCCCGTCAGAGGCTTCGAAGCAGTTCCTGGAGACTTCTATTCCGTAAGGATATCTAAATGAAAAGGCTAATCTTAGCCACGACAATGGTGGCTTTAGGGTCATGTTTAGGTACGTGCAATGCGTACGCCCAAAGCAGCGTGACACTGTATGGACGCATCGCTTCAGGCATTGATTACATTACCAACGTCGCGACGCCAAACGGCGGCTCGGCGCACAACCTTCGATTCGGCAGCAACCAGTACGGATACAGCTGGTTCGGCCTGCAAGGCAACGAAGACCTCGGAGGCGGTCTGCACGCTGTCTTCAAACTCGAAAGCCTGTTTACTTCCGGAACAGGTCAGATTCCGCCCAACACGATATGGACACGTGACGCCTACGTGGGCCTGTCGCACGATGACTACGGAAGCATCTGGTTCGGCCGCGCCATGAGCCTGACTGACGAAACCGGCTGGTACATCGACCCTTTCGGAGAGCAGGCGACGGGTATCGGCAACTTTGCCTACGGGCGCGCGTACGGTCCCCGCCCCAACGTGGTCACCTATAACTCGCCGAAGTGGGCCGGCTTTTCGTTCCGCGTGCAGAACGGATTCGGCGGCACGGCGGGAAACTTCCAGGCCGGACGCCAGTTCAGCACGAGTTTCGCCTATACGCTTGCCAGCTTCAGCGCATACGGCGTTTATGAGGAAATCCGCGACGCGAACGGGAAGTTTTCCGATCTTTACAACTCGTCACGCGAATACATGATCGGCGGAACCTACCAAACGGGCGGGCTCAAGTTCTATACCGGCTATCAGCTGCTGGCCTCGGGAGCGGAGACGGTCACCACGTCCTTTAACCCTTACGGCGCCACACGCAGCCAGCAAGAGTGGCTCGGCGCTTCCTATCAGGCCACCCCCGCCCTCGCCTTCCAGGCGGGATGGTTCCACGGCACGGTCAATCACGGCGGCGGAACCGGCAACCTGGGCGTCCTCGGCACCACCTACAACCTGTCGAAGCGGACCTTCGTGTACCTGACGGTCGGAGCGATGTTCAACGGCACGAATGCGGCGTTCCCGGTCGAGACAGGCGATTCGCCGCCGCTGACTGGCCATAATCAACAAGGGGGCTATTTCGGCGTCATGCATTATTTCTAAGCCCCCACGTGCCGGGGCACTCCATCGAAGCGCCGCGCTTGCGGCGCTTCGATGCGTCTTGCCAGCGCTCCTGAATCGTCAGTCCTCGACCGTATCGTCCTGGGACATCTGACCCAGGTTCTTCTCGATCTGGTGCATGACCTTCCAGAAAACGCGCATGTCCCGCTGGGTGATCCCGTCGAGCGACGACGAAATCATGTCCGTGATCTCGGGCAGCATGTCGTCGACGAGACGCTTGCCCTCGTCCTTGAGCTGGACATAGTACTTTCGTCTGTCTTTTGGATCTCGAACGCGTTGCACGAGTCCGCGCTTTTCCAGGTTGTCGAGCGCCGGAACCGCGGTGGTCGAGGCAATCCCCACGCGCTTGCTCAATTCGAGCTGATTCAACTCGCCGCGCTCGGCCAGAACGCGAAGGTAGTACCAGTACGCGATGGCGAGGTCTTCCTTATCGAGAATTTTCTGCGCCTGGGCGTCATAGAGGCGGTGCACCGTTCGCGCCATCCACGGAACGGTCCTGCCACGGTCATCGAATAGCTCGGACATTGGATGCGCGGCTGACTCGCCAGGCAGCTCCCGAACCTCCTTCGTGGCCTTGGCTGCAGTGGAGTTCGACTTAGCCATTCCCTTCTTCCTCATTGTATGAGCGGCCCCGTACAGAGATCCGGGCCGCGAAGCATCGACGCTCAAGCCCCCTCTCGTCAGAGGAGCCTTGACTTTTTTAATACCATGACCAATCATTCGATATAGATCGATTTGCCTCGGCATCATCGCTATACAGATGATCCGTTACCAGAAAGATCATACAACACGAGCGGCCGCTTCGTCGTGCTGCCCCGCAATATCAGCCCCTCGAGGCGCAGGCGGGAACAGCGAGGCATGCGGCGCGACTCGTTTCGATAACACGGAGACGCAGGCAGGGTCTAAAACATGAACAGGATCGCCAGCAGCGCGTGGCGCAGCCAGGACCCGCCGGACCGGAAGCTCAGAGATTAGAACGCTCATGCAGAGACAAATTCTCGTATTGATACTGTGGCTCATGCCGGCCGTCCTGCGTATCGCGGCACGCAAGTTTCCCAGCGTGCGCCAGCACCTCGGCACGGGGCGATGGGTCATCCAACTGCGGCTGAGGGACAACAGCCTCGCGCGGCAGCTTCATTTCAAGGACGGCACCGTAACCGGGAGTTGGGGGCCGTGCGCCGCGCCGGACGCGGAGCTCGTGTTCATGGACGCGGCAACCGCGCGCCGCATGCTCGCGCCGACCACCGATCACGCGTTCCTGATCGACGCGCTCAAGAACTTCAAGATCACGCAGGGCGGCAGCGACCAGGCGCTCGTCTGGTTCGGCCAGCTCGTCAATACGATGAAGACCGCCTCGTGGCGCAAGGGCACGCCGATGAAGGACGGGACGACGCGCTTCGTCACCCTCACCAACGGCGGCCCCGTGTTCGTGTTCGTCAAGGACGGCAAGATCATCCGGACCACGCCCATCGACCTCGTCGACGAAGACGGGCCGAGCTGGACCATCACTGCGCGCGGCCGCCGCTTTTCGCCGGCCCGGCGCGGGACGGTCAGCCCGCATGCGCTCTCGCTCAAGTCGCTGGTGTATTCGGACAAACGCATCCTCTACCCGATGAAGCGCGTCGATTTCGACCCCAAGGGCGAGCGCAATATCCAGAATCGCGGGATCTCCGGGTATGAACGGATCAGCTGGGACGAGGCGCTCGACATCGTCGCGGGCGAGATCCGCCGCATGAAGCAGGAGCATGGCCCCGGCGCGATCGCGATGGCGACGGGCGCGCACCATCAATGGGGCAACATCAACTACTACCTGAGCGCGATGCAGCGCTTCGGCAACCTGATCGGCTACACGCGCATCGAAATGAGCCCGATCAGCTGGGAAGGCTGGTACTGGGGCGCCATGCACCACTACGGCAACAGCCTTCGCCTCGGCACGCCGAGCTTTTACGGGACGACCGAGGATTGCCTCGAGCACGCCGAGGTGATCGTCTTCTGGTCGAGCGACCCCGAGTCGACCAACGGCGTCTATGCCGGCTTCGAAGGCACGGAGCGCCGCTTGTGGGCGAAGCAGCTCGGCATCGAGTTCGTCCATATCGACCCGTACCTGACGCAATCCGCCCAGTTTCTCGGCGGAAAATGGCTTCCGATCCGTCCCGGCACCGACTCCGCCTTTGCGATCGCCATCATGCACGAATGGATGGTGAACGAGACGTACGACAAGGCGTACGTCGCATCGCGGACGACGGGCTTCGACGAATGGCGCGCCTACGTGCTCGGCGAAGAAGATGGCGTGCCCAAGACGCCCGAGTGGCAGGAAGCCGAAACGGGCATTGCGGCGAAGGACGTCCGCAGCCTTGCCACGCTGTGGGCGTCGAAGAAGACCTACCTCGCGGCGGGCGGCCTGGGCGCGGGCTTCGGCGGCGCGTGCCGCACGGAAACCGGCGCGCAGTGGGCGCGCAACGTCGTGATGATGATGGCGATGCAGGGCTGGGGGAAGCCGGGCATCAATTTCGGCAACCTGCAGATCGGCGCGCCGCAGGACCTGAACTTCTACTTCCCCGGCTACGCCGAGGGCGGCATCTCCGGCGACCTGAACTACACGGCGAGCGCAGCGCACAACTACTGCCGCATGCCTCACATCATCACGATCAATCCGGTGAAGCAGTCGATTCCCCGCCAGCGGTTTGCGGAGGCGATCACGCAGGGCGCCGCGGACGGCTACCTGTGGGAGGGCTTCTCGGTAGAAGGACAATTCGCCCACTACGCCTACCCCCGGCCGGGCTATTCCAAGGTCCACATGCTGTACCGCTACGGCTCCTCGTCGTTCGGCACGGTCCCGGGGTCGAACCGGCTCGTCGACGCGTATCGCCACCCGTCGCTCGAATTCGTCGTCAACCAGTCGATCTGGATGGAGAACGAAGCGCAGTTTGCCGACGTCATCCTGCCGGCCTGCACGGCGCTCGAACGCGACGACATCTCCGAATGGGCCAACTGCGGCGGCTACATCCAGCACGCGCAGAGCCAGCTCAATCACCGGATGATGATCATGCAGCACAAGTGCATCGAGCCGCTCGGCGAATCGAAATCGGACTACCAGATCTTCCTCGACATCATGTTGCGGCTCGGCTACGGCGGCATGTACTCGGAAGGCGGCGGCTCGGAGCTGACCTGGTGCGAACGGATGTTCAACTCCACGGATCTGCCCAAGCAGACCACCTGGAAGACGTTCCTGAAAAAGGGCTATCACGTCGTGCCGCCGCCCGCGGACAACGACAAGCCGCCGGTCGACATGCGCTGGTTCGCCGAAGGCCGCCCCAAGGACCTGCCCGAGGCGAACCCGCTGCCGGGCGTGTACTCGACCGCGTTCGGCGAGGGGCTTCCCACGCAGTCGGGCAAGTTCGAGTTCGTGCCGTCGAGCCTGCGCCGTATCGAGGCCATCGATCCCGCACGGCCGGCGGTCAATCGGTACATCAACCGCGACAGCGGCGTGAAGCAGCCGTTTCCGCTGCAGCTCGTGACCAATCATCCGGTCTACAGCTTCCACACGCAGGCCGACGGCAAGAACAGCCACGTCAACACCATTGACGAGCACCGGATGAACGTCGGCGGATATCGGTACTGGGTCCTGCGCATGAGTCCCAAGGATGCCGACGCACGAGGCGTGCGGCGCGGCGATCTCGTGCGGGTCTACAACGCGCAGGCGTCGGTCATCTGCGCCGTGGACGTCTCCCTGCTCGTCAAGGAAGGCGTCGCGCGCGGCAACGAATCGTGTGCGGAACTCGACCTGATCCAGACCTCGGTCGGCGTGGTCGATCGCGGAGGGTGCCTGAACCTCCTCACTCCGGGGAGAAAAATGAGCCAGACCGCGGATGGGATCATGCCGAACACGTGCTGGGTGGAGGTGGAGAAATGGAACGCGCCAATGGAGCAAGCAGCATGAGCGGCTGGGCATTGATCATCGACGTTTCGCTCTGCATCAATTGCAGAAACTGCGTCATCGCGACCAAGGACGAGTACGCCGGCAACACCTTCCCAGGCTATTCGGCGCCTCAACCTCCGGAGGGCCTCGAGACGATCCGGGTCGAGCGCCACGTTCGCGGAGAAGGCTCGCTCGTCGACGTCACCTATATCCCGCAAGCGTGCAATCACTGCGACAACGCGCCTTGCGTCAAGGCGGCGCCGGACGGGGCCATCTACAAGCGTCCCGACGGGGTCGTCATGATCGACCCGGTCAAGTCGCGCGGCCGGCGCGATCTCGTCAAGGCGTGTCCCTACGGAATGATCGAATGGAACGAACAGGAACAGGTGCCGCAGAACTGGAACTTCGATGCCCACCTGCTCGACGCCGGCTGGAAAGAGCCGCGCTGCGCGCAAGCCTGCCCGACCAAAGCGATACGCGCGCTGAAGGCGGAGCCGGAACAATTGCAGGACATGGTCGAAAAGGAGCACTTGTCGGTCATCCATCCGGAGTTCTGCACCAAGCCGCGCGTGTTCTACAGAAATCTCGACGATGCGCTGAGCCACCTGGTGGCGGGCAACGTCTGCGAAGACATGGGCGATGGCCGGCTGCGTAATCTCGAGGGGGTTGAAGTCGTCCTGTACGACTCCGCGGCCGTTGGCGAACGCACGACGACGACCGATCATTTCGGCGACTTCCGGTTCTCCGGCGTCACCGCGCAGTCTTCGAGAATCGAGTTGCGGGTGCGCAAGGATGGGACCGAGAAAGTCATCGCTTCGAGAGAGCGCACCGGAAGCGTCAATCTCGGCACGTTGCTGGTTTGACATCGACTAGCTCGACAGCGAAACCGGCGCATCGCTCCTAAGCGCCAACCACAGGACACATGCAATGAGCACCACTGCGACGGAACACTGGGACCACGAGGTCGACGTCGTCATCATGGGCGCGGGCGCGGCCGGCATGACGGCTGCAATCGTTTCGAAGAACGAAGGACTTGAGCCGCTTGTGCTCGAGAAGACCGATCAGGTTGGCGGGACCAGCGCGTGGTCCGTGGGCATGATGTGGTTCGTCGACAGCACGCCTATGCAGGCCGCAGGGTTCAAGGACTCGTTCGAGACGGCGCGGCAGTACTTTGCCGCGACGGTGGGCTCCAGTGTCGGGCGATCGTTGCAGGAGGCGTACATCACTCAGGGCCGTGCCGCGCTCGACTATTTGCTGCAGCATTCGGAGCTTGAGGTGATGGCGGTTCACTATCCGGATTACAGCCCCGAGCTGCCCGGCGGCATGTTTGGCCGCGCCCATGCGCCGCTGGAATTCGACGGGCGCAAGCTGGGCACACATTTCAAGGACCTGCGCGCCCCGCTTCCGGCGTTCGCGCCGTTCGGCGGGATGATGCTTGATCTTCCCGATCTGCTTCATTTTCTGTCCGTCACGAGGTCTGTGCGGTCGTTTGTTCACGTGATGAAGCGCTTTGCGCGCTATGGCGTCGATCGGCTGAGCCATCATCGCGGTACGCGGCTCGTCGGCGGGAATGCGCTCATTGCGCGCTTGTATAAGACCCTACTCGATCGGAATGTCGACGTGTGGCTGCGTTCGTCCGCGACCAAGCTGATCATGGAGGGCGGCAAGGTCGTGGGCGCGGAAGTGGTTCGAGACGGCCGCACCCTCCGCGTTCGCGCACGACGCGGCGTGGTGATCGCGACCGGGGGCTACCCCGGTAACCCTGAGATGCGCCGTGAGCACTCGCGCAAGCCGACGGTTGACCTCACGCTCGGGTTGACGAGCAATGTCGGTGAAGGCATCCGACTTGGTTTGTCGGCTGGCGGGCGGCTTGATCACAACGCCGGGGACACGGGGTACTACGTGCCGATGTCGGTCTATACGGACGAAGCAGGCCGCACGACGCAGTGGGGACACTTCATGCTCGATCGGCCTAAACCTGGATTTATTGCGGTCGGCAAGGATGGGAAGCGGTTTACCAATGAGGCGGCTTCGTATCATGCGTTCACGCTCGGCATGTTCGAGGCGGGGGCGATTCCGGCATTTCTGATCGCGGATGCGGCGGCGGTGAAGAAGTATGGGATTGGGGTGATCTTGCCTGGTAGCCGGTCGCTCGCGCGATATGAGAAGGCGGGGTATCTGTTCAGCGGCTGGACGCTGGGTGAGCTTGCGCAAAAGATTGGCGTCGATCCGAGCGGGCTCGAACGCAGCGTTGAGCGCAATAACCGGTTTGCGGTGAGTGGCGTTGATGAGGATTTTGGCAAGGGTTCCTCAGCTTACAACGTCTATAAGGGCGACCCTGCGCACTCGCCGAATGCCTGCATCGGGCCTATCGAGCGCGGTCCTTTCTACGCCGTCAAGCTCATGCCTGGGGACTTTGGAACCAGTCGGGGGCTTGTTACGAGCCCGGTCGGCGAAGTTTTGGACCAAGAAGACCGGCCGATTCCGGGGCTGTACGCGTGCGGCAACGATATGAATTCGCCGGTGGGCGGACGATATATCGGCGCGGGGATCACGCTCGGGCCTGCGCTGACGTTCGGATATCTGGCGGCGATGGCGCTGGTGGAAACGGGGCTAGCGCAGAGGCTCGGCCACCAACCGGCGCCCTCGCCTTCCTCTACTCAGAAAGTGGGGCTTGCTTGAGCCTAGAAGCGGCGCATTCCGTTAATTCGGATCTCTGCATTTCGCGGTTGAAGCTCCCATCGCATGCAGCGATATGAGAGTCGTGGAGTCGGAGACGCGGCTACACGGAGGAACTGAGCGCAGTAGATCGACTCGCTACCGCCGTTCTACCTGACGCCGCGCCTACGACCGCTTCGAAGAGTGGAACGGCCATACCGCGGGACGAGTCGCATCTTTTCCGCCGCAATAATGGCAGATTCAATGTGTGCCGCGGAGATCTGCATTCAGATCCACCTCATATTCAGCTACCGTCCGGCTACGGGATCTGAGAAAGACTTCGCTTCGCGTCCAGTAATTGAATCAGCAATTCATCGCGCTGACGAAGCATTTCTGGAAAATCGTATAGCCGAAGTTCCGCATCGACGCCGCTCGCAATAGACTCGATGTAGTCGTCTGTCTCGGGATACATACCCAAGTCTCTGGCCCACTCGCGCTGGGCCGGACCGAGGTGCTGTAGCACATGTGTGATGCCGCCGGGTCCTCCGGAAGCGTGGAGGTTGAGAAACGGACCGAGCAGTGCCCAGCGCAGGCCTGGGCCGTAGGAGATCGCCGCATCGACGTCCTCCACGGAGGCGACCCCGCGCTGTACCAGACTAATGGCTTCCTGCCATATCGCCACTTGAAGACGGTTGGCGATATGACCTTTGACTTCTTTGTCGATCCTGATGACCTTCTTGCCCGTTGAGGCATAGAACGCCATGGTCTTCGCGATGTTGTCGGGCGATGTCAGTTTGCCGCCACCGACCTCTACCAACGGCATGATGTGAGACGGATTGAATGGATGCCCGAGGACGATTCGTTCCGGATGCTTCGCGCCTGCCTGAATCTCGCTGATTGCCAGCCCGGACGAAGACGACGCGATGATCGCGTCCGGCCTTGCCGCCGATTCGATGCTCGCGATCAGCGCGTGTTTGACATCCAGACGCTCGGGGCCGCTTTCTTGAATGAAATCGGCATTGCGTACCGCAGTGCCGACGTCAGTCGTGAATGTCAGCTTGTCTCGCGAGGCGCCGTTTGCCAGCCCGAGCCGCTCGACCACAGGCCAGCTATTGTCGATCCAGTTGCGCAGGCGCGACTCGGCCTCGTGGCCGGGATCCGTCGCGGTGACGGTAAAACCATGAGCCAGGAAGTGTGCCGCCCAACCTGCGCCGATAACACCGGTGCCGACGATGGCGACGTTGACGCCTCGCGTTGTCATGGCCTAAGCCTCCAGGCAGGCGGCGTGGCGCGTTTCGCGCAACGGCCGCAGTCCAACGATCTCCCGCGCCTCAGCCGGCGTGGCCGGCTCGTAACCCATCTCGCGCACCAGGCGAACGAGCCGCTCGACCAGTTGCACATTGGTGGCCAACTCCCCGTGCCTGTAGTACAGATTGTCTTCGAGCCCGACGCGCACATGCCCTCCCAGCAACAGCGAGTTCATCGCGGCCGGCAACTGCGCCGCACCGATGGCGCTGACGTTGAACACGGTGTTGCGGGGCAGGTGGTCGACCATCGTCTGCAACAGCCGGGGCGTGTAGGGCAACGCGCCCTGGAACGCATTGGCGCCGATCACGATATTGATAAAGTGCGGTACGTCGTCGAGTCCATCGTTGATGGCGCGCTGCACATCCTGGACGATGTCGGCAAGGCCGAACACTTCCCATTCGGGCTTGATGCCGCGTTCTTTCATCATCGAGGCGATCTGCCGGATTCGCGACGGCGGCGTCGCCACAAGGATCTCCTTGCCGCTGAAACTTGCGATCACGGTCTGCGCATCGAGCGTGCACATCTCGACGCCGTCACCTTGCATGCCCTTCAGACGTTCTTCCCACTGGATTTCCCACAGGCCGTTGTCGAGTTCGCGAACCATGTCGCCGTTAATGCCGCCGCCGGTGGAGTTGTTCAGAATGATGTCGCATTTGTCGCGAATCAGCCGATTGATATGGCTATAGATCGCCGGATCGCAGGTGGCCTCGTCGTCGGGACGTCGTGCATGCACTGCAACGACACTGGCGCCCGCGTTGTAGCAGCGGTAGGTGTCTTCAGCGATCTCCCGCGGCTGTGTCGGCAGGTTCGGGTTCATTTTCTTGTTGGCCATGCCGCCGGTCGGGGCAACGGTCACGATGACTTTGGGCTTGCTCATGGTGGACCACTCCAGAGTTGAAATTGATTTAAAGAACGGGATTGACTGTGACGAATCGATTAGTGCGCGTTCGCGCCATCGCCGGGGCCCACTCGGACCGCGCTCTTTGGCAGCCCCAGCAGGATCGTCAGACAGCCGCCGATGACAACCGCGGTCAAGGCCAGCAGACCCATCTGGATGCTGCCGGTCGCGCCCTTGATCCAACCGATCAGCGTCGGGCTGACAAAGCCGCCGAGGATGCCGAGTGAGCTGATGACCGCGATGCCGGCCGCGGCCGCGTCCCGGCCCAGGTAGGTCGGGGGAATCGACCAGAACAGCGAGCCGCCTCCAAAGATGAAGAACGAGGCCACGCACAGCAGGACCATCACAGGTACGACGGCGGCGCCAAGGAAGGAGGTCGAGGCGAGGACGATCGCACCGAGGGCCAAGGTTCCCCCCACATGCCAGCGCCGCTCCTTGAAGCGGTCCGAACTGCGGCTGATCAGAAGAACACCGAGCGCGCCGAAGATATAGGGCACTGCCGTGTACCAGCCGATCGTGGCGATCGGCGCGATACCAAGCCCTTTGATCATCGTCGGCAACCAGAACGTAAGCGTGTAGACGGCGCAAGCGCAGCAGAAGTAGACGAAGGCCAGCACATAGGTCTTCGGGTCCGCCAGCGCCGCCGCGAGCCGGCCATGATGTCGAGCCCTGGTCTTGCCGCCGTGGTCGGCATCCAGGACCGACTGCACCAGCACCTTCTCCGCGTCGTTCAGCCACGGGGCGCGGACCGGCCGGTCCGGAAGCATGCAATAGAGCAGAATCCCCAGCAGGACTGTCGGCAGGCCTTCGACGAGGAACAGCCATTGCCAGCCATGCATGCCGCCAAGGCCCTCCAGGCGGCTCATGATCGTTCCCGACAACGGGCCGCCCAGGACGCCCGTGATCGGCATGCCGAACAGGAACAGACCCGTCACACGGCCGCGGCGCTGGCTCGGGTACCAGTAGGTCAGATACAGAATGATGCCGGGAAAGAAGCCCGCTTCGAACAAGCCGAGCATCAGTCTGATTCCATAGAATTGCCACGGCGCCGTGACGAACGCGGTGGCCGCGGACGTGAGGCCCCACAGCACCATGATCCTCAGGAACGTGAGTCGCGCGCCGATCTTTTCGAGCAGCAGATTGCTCGGCACCTCGAATAGCAGATAGGTCAGGAAGAAAACACCCGCGCCGAGTCCATATACCGCGTCGGAGAAAGCGAGGTCCTGCTTCATCTGCAACTGCGCATAGCCAATGTTGATGCGGTCGAGGAAGGCGCAGACGTACGCGATCAGAATCAGCGGCATCACGCGCCAACTGATTTTCCGAAAGACGGCGTCTTCCGCTATGTGATCCGACGGACTCTCGACGAGTGCGACTACGGGGGGCAGTGAATGGGCGCGATTCATTGCGTGTCTCCAGGTCTTGTATGACACGCATTATTTCGAGCGACCGCTGCCGTAACTGTCGATCGCGCGACAGTTGGGGTCAGCGTAAACACCGAGCGGTCCGGCGACGCGGATGCTTCAGTGGCGAAGCAAGGACTACGCCGCTATCGGGCCAAGGCGTCGAGCCCGGGCACATCCAGCACGACGATTCCGCCGTACTCGGTGCGCACGAGGCCCGCATTCTTGAAGCGCGTCATTGCCTTGTTGCACGTTTGACGCGACACGCCGGCTAGGTTTGCGAGCTCCTCCTGGGACAGCGGCAGATACCCCGCGCCGCTCGGATTGGACAACGGGTGCACCATACCCACCAGCGCTCTGGCGACAAGACTGTCGGTGTCGAGCAGTCCGTGCGCGACGGCGACGCCCATGAACCAGTGCAGACGTTCGTTGACCTGCAGCAGCAAAAATTCGTTGAACGAGGGCTCGCGCTCGCGAAGCCAATTGAAGGTCGCGCGTGGAAGCTGCGCAACGCGGCTGTCGCGCAACGCGATGAGATCCGACTCGCGCGGCGCGTTGCGAATCAGCGTGCCCTCGCCGAACCAACTCCCGACCGACTGTCCGCCTAAAGTGACAGTATGTCCGTCGCGGGCGGTGATCGACCACTTGATGACGCCTTCGAGCACGCCGAACCACGCGTGTTGTCGTTCGCCGTGGTGCCCTAGAGCCTGACCGGCTGCGACGGCGCGCTCCGACACGTCAGCGCGCACGCGGGACTGCGTGGGTTCGTCCAACCTGACGAACCACGGCGACTTGGCGAGCAGATCGTCAAGCGTAAGCGACACCGTCGCCATGCGCTTTTGCCTCGTCATTCCCGCCCCTCCGAGCCACGCGCCCGGTAGCCGACGCGAAATGTCGCCGCACGGACAGTGTCGCGCGGGCAATACACGCACAATGGCTGAACTGGAAGCAGGAGCATATATCCGTGAGTAAAGAAACTGTTTATCGAATCGACGTGCAATTCGGCGATTGCGACCCGGCCGGAATCGTCTTTTTTCCGAACTTTTCGCGCTGGATGGACGCCGCCTCGCACGATTATTTTATCCAGTGCGGGCTGCCGCCATGGCGGGAGATGCAAGCGCTACCCAATTGCATCGGCGCGCCGCTGTTGGAATTCCACACTCGCTTTCACACCTCGGCGACCTACGGCGAAAGTCTGGCGGTGCATACGCGTGTTGAGGAATGGCGAGGCAAAGTGTTTATCCAGAGCCATCGCATCATGCGCAACGATACGCTGATCTGCGAGGGTAACGCGACGCGCGCATTGTGTGTCAAGCGGGACGATGGACGTCTGAAGGCCGTCGGTGTGCCTGAATTCATACGTGCCGCCTGCGAGTGAGCGGCGAGCATGACTCGGTCGGAAAGGAGGGTTGAATGACCACGTCGACAGGCCTGCGCGTGCTGGTGACCGCTGGCGCGGGCGGTATCGGGCGCGCCATCACGGAAGCATTCGTGGCGGCGGGCGCGAGCGCTTATGTCTGCGACATCGACGCGGCAGCGCTTCAACAGATGCAGGTGAATTTGCCCGGCGTAGTGACGTCAGTGTGTGACATCGCCGATCGCGCGGCGGCTTCGCGCATGGTCGCGGACGCCGTGTCCGCTCTCGGTGGCTTGGACGTCCTGATCAACAACGCCGGCATTGCGGGCCCGACCGCGAGTGTCGAGGAGATGGATCCGGACGCCTGGGAAGCGGTGCTTCGTCTGAACCTCACCGGCACATTCATTGTCACGCAACAGGCCATCCCGTTCCTGAAGCAATCTCGCGCGGGCGTGATTCTCATCATGTCGTCGCTCGCCGGCCGCTTCGGTTATCCGAACCGCAGTCCTTACGCGACGACCAAGTGGGGCCTCATCGGATTCACCAAAACCTTGTCACGAGAGTTGGGCGAGTTTGGCATACGCGTCAACGCCATCTTGCCGGGCGCCGTGGGAGGACCACGTATTCAGCAGGTGCTGGCGGGCCGCGCATCGGCCAGCGGCCGCTCCATTGCGCAGGAAGAGGCGGCTGCGCTCGCCAATCAGTCCATCAGGCATTTCGTGAATCCGGAGGATATCGCGGCGCTCGCTGTTTTCCTGGCATCCGATGCCGGACGTTCCATTTCCGGGCAAATGATCCCGATCGACGGAGATTCGCAAAGCGCATCCTGATGTCAGGGTAAACATCCAAGAACACCTGGATGTGCTCTTGTTTGTGATAGCCACCAAGCCAGTTACTCCCGACGCGTCTGCTAGTGGTTTAGCTACTCTCGTTGGCGTGCCGCTCGGGTGATGCACGCTCATGGACTTCAACGTCAGCACCATGGTCCCGTTGAAAACGAGAACCCTCAGACGGCCGCTTATCGGCTGATGTTGCCGGTTAGCGAACATCAGTAAAGCAATCAACAGCAGCCCCACACCCGGCGATCGTCGGCATTGGCCGATGAAGCAACGTTCGATGTCGCGAATTGGACGGCCGTTTCCTGGATAGAGCCGACGCTTGAATGTCCGATCGACGGCGCAGGCGAATGTCGGCTTCTGGCCGGAAGTACTCGCCCATTCAAGCCAGCGGAAAGCTGTCGTTGAGGACTTCAATGTCCCCTCTATGGAGATTTTGTCGAGCTGGTGCGATCGGCCATGAAGCGCGATTCACCATCACCGTCGCTCAGACATTCTGGTGTCGCTTCCACCCAGGAACCGGCCATTTGATTCGGAATGTAAGGTGGTGCTTGTCGGCCGCCGTTCAAGCATGGTCGCTGACTAGCGTCTGCACATCGTTTTCCGTATATTCACTCGTAAATAGCCGCGCATGACTGGACTCTTAGCCTAGTCCGATGTATCGGCCCTGCGTATGCTATTGCTGAACTGAAACGGAAGCCCATGTGGATACGTATCGACGTTGCATAGAAACACAGCAAAGTCGTCCTCAAAATCGTAAAACAAGGAATTTTCCCACTCCGCCGCCATCGCAAGCGTCAATCTGTGGCTCGGGGAGAAGGCAACGACGACCATCCATCGATGGTCCGCCTTAAATTTTGTAAGCTTTTCTACGTCCATCCTAATAGCGTCTTCCAGATCATGGCCGCCATATTGGTTGGTAGCTGGACTTTCTACTTTTAGCTCAATTGCATATGTCTCATTTTGAAATGAGAAAGATATGTCAGCTTCCTTCCTGCTTCCCTCTGAATAAGGAGTTTCTCTGTCTAGATCTGTTACGCCCGCGAGGCGCGATAAATGGTAATGGACCGCGACCTGAGCCATAGTCTCCCATCGTTCGCCGCTCGCCCAGGCCATCCTAAACTGACTTGGTTCGTCGGAATGGTTTGATGGATGTTTCCCCGCAGCCTGCAGCACGATATTCAAGAAATCTTTTTCTGTCATAGCGTTCAGATAATTTAAGTTGGCCAACTTCATTGAGACCTCGGCAAGCCCGCCGGCCTTCAATTCTGTTTTTCGACGTCAACGTAGTTATCGGTGACGCGCACTCCCTGCGAAAATATAGCACCATCACGAAATGTCCCGACGAATACGTGCTTGGACGTAATGAGAGGCGGTTCAGGGTCGGGTATCGCCCATCGGCGCTGGGCGCAGATTGTTTCTCCCTTCCGTTGGCCACGTCCGCTTGCGGAAGAACAGCAATAGCTGATGCGCTACATCATGAGGGTCCGGTTCCGGCTGCCAAAGCGGCCGTCGGCGTTCTTGTATTTGAACGGCGGCAACGGGTCCGCTTGCTGTCTTTCCAATCGGAGTAAAGCTGCCGTTCGGACGAGTCGCGGGGCTTACGTCAGCAAGGCTGACCATAGCCGCCGTTGCCCAATGATCGCGCCGGCGGCAGGAACGGCCAATATGTTCGCATAGGGCATCCAGCAGTTTTCAGAGCGGACCAGCCGTTCGATTGACTAGTTTGTGCGATTGGCAAGCAGCAGCAATTGGCCGCGCCCCGCGACTGAGCGCTACGGGCCCCGTGCAGTCACAGTTAAAGCCAATCGTTGCGACCGATGCCTTAGACGCGATCGCACTCGTCGTATGCCTCTTCGAGTAAGGCGTACCAATAATCCGAGGTCGGAATTGATGCCTCTACGGATTCGTACCGCATCAGTAAGAAGCTTCAGTCGTTAAGCTGTTCGATCTCGACCTTCCTGTTCTTGCCTTGGTTTGTGCCTCTGCAATCAAAGGATTTCCGTGTCGGCGCCCAAATCAGCATGGGTAGCTCGCGTCCCTTGAAAGTCGTGTTTTGGCGCCCCGTTCATCACGGTTGCTAGCTTATGTTCATCGACGATTGAAAATCATCTAGCAGGCCTCCCCACCGCCCCCCTTCTCCGCCACTCCCTGACTTGCGCAGCCAATGCCCCTTCCAGCGCAAATCACTGCCTTGAGCCTTTTTTCTCCACCACGACTACCACTTCCACTGCGCCCCCGCCAAAACGCCGTAATCATGCTCCTTCGACCCCACTTCGCCCCCCACCCGCGCGAACACCGTCGTAAGCGGTCCCCAATGCCAGTCCACGCCAACGCTGGCCCGCCCAATATCCCGGCTGGTCGGTGAACCGAATACCTGATAAGTCGCACTCGGCGCGTCGACAAAGCTCGCATTGAGCGATTGCGACGCGCTGCCGAAGAGGTGTTCCCAAGCAATGCTCGCCCGCCAATCGAGCGGGCGACTAAAGAGCGTCCCCGCCCGCCTCGTGAACCGCGCGCCAAGCACACTCGACACTGCGTTGCTGTTCGCCGAAGCGTAGTCGAGGTCAAAAACGCCGCCACCGTGCTCAGCAAACCCCTGCTGCATATAGTGAGCCGCGCGCAAAGCGGCATAGGGTTGCCAGGTTCCGTACGTAAGCGGAAGGTTGAACCCGGACTCGACATAGATGGCCGTCGCAGCCGTGTGAAAGGATCCATTGGCCGTCCCGCTTAACGTCCCCAGCGTCACCGAGCGCGTAAGCGAGTTGTCCCAGTACCCCGCGCCCGCCATCCCGTTCACGTAGAACGGCCCTTGCCGCGGCTGCCACCCGCCATACACCAGCACTTGCGCGCCGTCGCTGCGCGCATCCGCGGAGCGGTCGGTGAACTGAATGGTGTCGTCGTTCAGCGCAATGGCTGCGCCTGCACGCACCGAAGGACTCACCGCACGATCGAAGCCAAGCGTGACGCGGGCCGATTGCTCGCTATACGCACTGCTGCCAAGACCGTCGTCGCCCGATTGATGAGCATGGCTGTAGTCGCCGCTCACCCACAAGTCGTTCGCGGTCGATGGATCCGACGATGCCGCGCCCCCTGACGCGAGCCGCTGCGCAACGACGTCCTGAAATTGCCCCGTGCGTCGTGCCGCGATCTGACGGAACACCGGGGCCTCATCGCCCGCAATCTGGGTCAGCGCGGTGCCCGCCTGCGACGTCGACGCGCCAACGAGCGCCGCTGTCAGCGTGGTGCCGCCCGCGTTATAGACGCTCGTCAACGCGTTGGCTACGTCGATCTGGTTCTGGGTGTGAGCGGCGGCCGCAAATCCGGCCGCTTGAAACGACTGGCTTGCATTGAGCGTCACGGCTATCACGCCGGCGCCATAGGCGACCGACGGCGTCAGGTACGCAAAGTTCGCGTTGACGGTGGAAAAGCTGCCGCTCTCGGTGCCCGTGTAGGTCACGATGGTGAATTTCGTGCCCGCGGAATAGGTCCCCGCGTTTGCGGTCAGCGTGAGCGTGGAGCCACTCGCGATCACGACGCTGCCGACGACGGTCGTGACACCGGAAAGTCCCGCGGCGTTGACTGTCACGTCATAAGTCGACCCGCTCGCGAACGACAGCGTGCCGTTGACCGTCAGACCCGTGCCCAACGTCGACGCGGCAAGCGTCGCTCCGCTGCCGGCCGTGAGATCCGAGGCCACCGTCCCGGTACCCGTCACGGTGGCGCCGTTGAGCAAGGTCAGATTCGCCGCCGTCCCATCGACGATCACCGTACCGGAAGACACCGTCGTGCCCGACGCAAAGCCGCCCGCCTCGATGTTCTGCTCGCCGCCGGAGGTGACGAGCGTCGTGATCGCCGAGCCGCCGGACAGCACGAGCTGCGTGCCGCCATTGAGCGTCGTCGAGACGGCCGAGCCGCCCGAGTCGACCTGTTGTGTGCCGCCCCCGTTGACCGTCGTGCCGGACGCCGTGCCGCCGACCGCGACTTCCTGTGTCCCGCCGCTGTTGACGACGGTGTTGTACGCAAATCCCTCGGTCGCGCCGTCGACATACTGCTTGCCGCCGCTGTTGACGGTCGTTCCCGACGCGACGCCGCCCGCGAAGACGTTCTGCGTGCCGCCCGCGTTGACGGTCGCGCTGATCGCGGACCCGCCCGACGACACGCTTTCGGTGCCTCCCGAGTTGATCGTCGTCCCGCTTGCCGTGCCGCCCGACAACACCGTTTCGGTGCCGCCCGAATTGACGTTCGTGCCGCTCGTCTGGCCGCCGGATGACACGGTCAACTGCCCGCCGTTCAACACGGTGTCGACCGCGACGCCGGCCGCGCTCACGACCTGCGTGCCGCCGGAGGTCACGGTCGTGCCGACCGTGGTCCCGGACGTGACCGTCTGCTCGCCGCCCGACGACACGGTCGCGCTGCTCACTGTGCCGCCCGATTGCACGTTCTGAATGCCGCCCGACATGATCTGCGTGTCGACGACGGTCGCACCGGATGACACGTTCTGCACCCCGCCGCTCGACACCAAGGTCGAAATCGCGGTGCCGCCCGAAGCGATGCTCTCGGTGCCGCCGCTCGTCACCGTGGTCGACGTGGCCGTTCCGCCCGACGAGATGTTCTGCATGCCGCCGCTGTCGACGATCGTCGACACTGCGCTGCCACCCGCCGAGATGTTCTGCACGGCGCCGCTCGAGACGACCGTCGAGGCCGCCGTCCCGCCGGACGCGATGTTTTGCGTACCGCCGTTCAGCACTGTCGCCGATACCGAGCTGCCGTTCGCCGATACGTTTTGCGTGCCGCCGCTCGATACGACCGTTGCCGACGCCGTGCCGCCGGACGAGATGTTTTCCGTGCCGCCCGAGTTCACGGACGTCGAGATGGCGTGGCCGCCGTTGAACACGTTCTGCGAGGCGCCGGAGGAAACTGTCGTCGCCACAGCCGAGCCGCCGTTCGACACGTTCTGCGTGCCTGCCAGGGTCGTCCCGCTCGCGACGCCGCCCGACGAGATGTTTTGCACGCCTCCCGACAGGATGTCCGCGGACGTGGCGCTGCCGCTTGCGAACACGGTCTGCGTGCCGCCCGACTGGACGACCGTGCTGCCTGCCGTGCCGCCGCTCAGCACGTCCTGCGCGCCGCCCGACAGAACGTCCGTGCTCGACGCATGCCCGCCGTTCGACACGACCTGCCTGCCCCCCGAACCGGCCGACGTGTTCGACGTGACGCCGCCCGACAGCACGTACTCGCTGCCGCCGCTGCCGGCCAGCGTGTCGATCGACGAGCCGCCGGCCAGCACGGTCAGCGAGCCGCCGTTCTGGAGGTACACGTTCGACGCAACGTTGGCGTCGATCGTGAACGACCCGTGCGTGGTGGTGCCCGCCAGGATCACGTCGGACGTGTCGACGATCAGCACGCCGCCGTCCAAGACGTTGAGTTGCCCCCCGCCCTCGACGGTAAAGTGCACGCCGCTGCCGCCGCTGAAGAGATTGGCCGACCCGCCGCTCGATATCACCGAATAGAGCGCGGCGCCGCCGCTCGACACGTTGAGCACCGAGCCGGTGGGGAAGCCGTTGTCGAGAATCGACCCGCCGTCGACGACGGTCACTACGTCGCCGCTGCTGAAGAACGACAGGCCGATGAAGGCGTCCGGACTCACGATTTCATAAGAGGTCGCATGCGCCACCCCCGGCAGGCTCAGCGCGCCGAGCAGCCAGGCCGTCAATTTCGGCAAGCGTGCATGGCGCGCGCCGAACCGGTGTACGCAGTACTTGCGGCGATACGTCAACGGCTTCATCGATTCACCCCTTTTTCGCTTCTTTTTCGTTTCACTTCGTTTTGCGATGCTTCGGAGGACGAGCCAACCCGCGACGCTACGGGGCTGCGCCGAACCCCGGTATGCGCCGGATCGTCTGCCTGACCTGCTCGGTGGTGATGAGCCGCGTGCACTCGAACTGCCGCGGCGTGCCCGCATGACGCGGGCACCACAGGAAATCCTTGTGATCGAATCGCACGCGCACGTCGTTCCAGCAGCTGTTGCAGGTGTGGAAATTGATCACGCGGTACGGTGTCGCGAACTCGTTGATGGGATGCGTGAAGCCGCTGATCATGACGACCGGCGTGCCGACTGCCCAGGCAAGCCATGACAGGCCGCTCGACAGGCCGATGAAGAAGTCGGCATGCCTGAGCCACTGCGCCCGTTCGGCGAGCGGACGGTCACCGGTCTGATCCTCGACGCCATGAGGCAGGTGGTTCCACACCATGCCCGTGCCGTGGGTCGCCTTCTGGTCGATGCAGACGACCCGGTAGCCGTGTTGCTTGAGGAACTGCACGATCTCGCGCCAGCCGGTCGGATGGTTCCAGTATTTGCACTGTGTCGAGCTTTGTACCGCGATGCAGACGTAACGCTCGGCGATCGGCCGTTCCTGGTCCGGAATGTCGATCTTCGGGGGCTCTTCGGTCGGAGCGACACCGAGCATATAGCCAGCCGTGCGGTGCAGGCCGACCAGCTGAAAGTCAGTCGGTTGATGGACGTTCGCTTCGTCGCCGAAGTAAAGGCCGATACGGTAAGTCGCGTAGAAGCGCTCCGGCTGCACTTCGTCAGGCGTCACGAAAACGATGTCGGGATAGCACGCGCGGAACAGCGGGATCAGCAGCGGCCCCATCGAACAGGTCAGCCGGCAGCCATGCTGGCGCTGGAATTTCACGGCGTAAGGAAACCAGCCGATGATGTCGCCGAGGGTGCCGACCGGAAACTCGATCAGCACGTCCTGGTCGCGTGCGCAGAAGCGATGCTCGAGAACCCGCTGGCCATCGGCGTCGACCTCGATCGAAAACGGCACGAAGTATTTCTTGCTGCTTGCGACGATGCCACCGGCCAGGGTCGTTTCGAACAGGCCGTTGCCCGTCTCGGTGTCGGCGAGCTTGACGGTCCATGTGCCGCTCGAACGGTTCGGCAATACAACCCGGCAGCCATCGTTGAAATCGAAGCGGATTCCTTGCGCCGCCGATTGCGTCGGGACGCTCGCAGGCGCGCGGAAAGTGGACTTATGCCCCTCGCTGGTGCTGCTGTCGCGCTCTGCCTCGTTCCCCGATGCGACATCCGCAGTGTTTCCGACAGTCTCGTCGTTCATGTAGATTCGGCCCGAGCAGCAATGTTATGCACCGCATTATTGAGATTTCGGCGAATCCTAACACAGCACGAATTGCGCAATAAAGAGGAAAAGGACGGCCGGCACGAAGCGAAATCAACCGCAAAATGCGGCTACCCGTTATTTGGAATGCGCGCCTGCGTGTCCACCAGTTCGCTGGCGGACACGTAACTTTCAATTAGATTTTGAAGCTTTCAAGGCTTGCTGGATGAAACAACTCACGCGCTTCCAGCCGGCGGCTGGAGAGCCCCTCCGCATGATGCCGCGCCAGAAAACGATCCACGACATGCTCGTTCTGCGCAAACCCATACGGCCAAAAATCAAACCCCATCAACTTCCGCGCCGCCCGTAACTGATCCTCAACGAACGGCAGCGTCACCTTGGTCGCTGCCGTATCGCTTAGCCGCGCGAGCGCGAGCGCCTTCGATTGCTCAAACGCCTTCATCACCGCACCAGGCAGCCACGGATGCTGCTCCGCCAGCGTCTTCCTGATCCCAAGCGTATGCATGATCGGAAACAGCTTCGTTCGCGCATACCAATCCGCCGCGCTCTTGTGCGGATCGTCGAACAGATACTTGACCTGCGGATGCCCTTGATCGAAGCATGAAGGCGCGCGAGGCCCGATGACGGCATCGATCTTCCCTGCGGCCAACAGGCTGGAGATCGTCTCGCCTTCAGGCGCATCCTCGATCTTGATATCGCCGGACAGCTTCAGCGCGATTTTCTCGACCCTTGACGGGTCTTCATAGCCGCCGCGCACCCAGGTCACATCCGACGCCTTCACGCCGTACTCCTCCTCGAGGAACAGACGGACCCACACATTGGCGGTGAGCTGATACTCGGGCACGCCGATCCGCTTGCCCTTCAGGTCTTCGGGCTTCTCGATCCCGCGATCCGCGCGCACGTAGATCGACGTATGCCGGAATGCCCGCGACGGAAAAACGGGGATGGCGATATACGGCGAGGTCCCCGCCGCGGTCTTCACCGAATAGCTGCTGAGCGATAGCTCGCAGATGTCGTAGTCCGCGTGCCGGAAGGCCCGGAAGAAAATTTCCTCGGGATCCTGCAGCATGAAAACGGGATCCACGCCGTCGATCTGGACATCGCCGTCGACCATCGGCCGGATGCGGTCATAGTTGCCGACGGCGATCGAAAGCCGGAGCTTGTGATTTCCCATTGCATCTCCTCTCTATGTAGAACCAAGCGAAGCGTGAGCGACGGCATGGCCATTCGAGCCTCGGAATCGGATCGATCGCCGTCATTTCATTCTATATAGCATGATCCTATGGTGTATAATGCATTGTCAAGGATCATTGGGAAATCACGGCTCCGCATTGGCCGCCGCGCAAGCTCGCAAGCAGTCCAGCGCGGCGGAAACCGCGATGCGGCTGAGGCTGTCGGGGCGCCAGTACATCGATACCGAGCCGAAGCCGGCAAGCTGCATTGGCAAGATCCTCACCGCGTTCATCCGCTCGAAACGCAGTGCGCCCCGATGCGACGCGACGCCCAGGAGATCGGTGTGATTGAGAAGCGTGATGTTGAGAAGCGACGAGTTCGATTCCACGCAACGGCTCGGCATCGCCTGTCCGGCGGCCGCGAGAGCGGTCTCGAAAGCGGTGCGCACGGGCGTGCCGCGAGGCCAGACGATCCACGGGTACGCGAGCAGATCTTCCCAATCGACGGTGCGCTTCTCCGCCAAGGGATGCTGCGGCCGGCAGACGAAATGAATCGGCTCCATATAGAGGATTTCGGCTTCGATCTGCGGGTCCGCATTGTCCGGGGCCGAACGGCCGACGACGATGTCCAGCTCGCCGCGCACGAGCTGCGGAATCAGCAGGTTCATCGTGCTTTCGACGAGCCGCACCTGCGCTCGCGGCAGACGCTCCAACAGCTGCGACACGGCGAGCGGCACCGTATCGCCGGACGCGACGCCCGATGTGCCGATCGTCACGAGCCCGCTGCCGCCGTCGAGCAAGGCCTGCATGTCGTCGCGCGCGCCGTCGAGATGCGCCTCGATGCGCCGGGCGTGCTCGATCAGCGATTCGCCGTAGGCGGTCGGCCGCAGCCCGCGCGCGTGCCGCTCGAACAGCGGCAGTCCGACATCCGCTTCAAGCTCCTTGAGCCACTTGGAGAGCGCCGGCTGGGTCGTATTGAGCGCTGCCGCGGACTGGCTGAGGTTGCCGGTCTCGGCGAGGCTCACCAGGACCTGCAGATGCCGCAGACGCAATCGATAAGTCCAGTCCATCGAGCCACCCCTCTTAGGTATATCCAAAACAATATGGATCAGAGCAATTCTTCATTTTACGAGGTATAGCTAGCCGACGTATAAATCACCCATACGATCAAGCGCAAACGATCAAGCTTTGCATGGGAGACATAGATGCCAACCGCCACCGCAGTGCAGGAACAACGCACGGCCTACTACGAACGGATTGCCGAGCGCCAGATGGCCCCACTCTGGGAATCCCTCCACACCCTGGTGCCCCCTCAACCGAAACCGCAAGCGCAAGCCGCGATTTGGCGGTACGCGCAGATCCGCGACCTGGTGATGCAGGCGGGCGCAGTCATCAGCGCGGAGGAAGCCGTGCGCCGCGTGCTGGTGCTGGAGAATCCGGGGCTGCCGGGCAAGTCGAGCATCACGCCGAGCCTCTACGCCGGACTTCAATTGATCCTGCCGGGCGAGATCGCACCGAGTCATCGCCATACGCAATCGGCGCTGCGATTCATCGTCGAAGGCCGTGGCGCATGGACCGCCGTCGACGGCGAACGCACGACCATGCGCCCAGGCGACTTCATCGTCACGCCGTCATGGACGTGGCATGACCACGGCAACCCGTCCGTCGAGGACGGCGGCGAACCGGTGGTCTGGCTCGATGGACTCGATATTCCGCTCGTCGCCAGTCTCGATGCCGGGTTTGCCGAGACCTACCCGGAAGCGACGCAGCCCGTCACGCGCCCCGAGGGCTACAGCTTTGCGCGCTTCGGCCACAACATGGCGCCGGTGCGGGAGCGCGTATCGAACCCCACCTCGCCGATCTTCAGTTATCCATACGAACGCAGCCGCGAGGCGCTCGACATGCTCTATCGCCACAGCGAGCTCGACGCGTGGGACGGCGTGAAGCTGCGCTACGTGAATCCCACGACGGGCGGCTGGCCGATGCCGACGATGGCGACGTTCATGCAGTACCTGCCCGCAGGCTTCAAGGGTCGAGCCTGGCGCAGCACCGACGCCACCGTGTATTGCGTCGTCGATGGACACGGCACGGTCAACATCGGCGGCGCTGAGTTCGCATTCGCGGAGCACGACGTGTTCGTCGTGCCGTCGTGGCAAACGGTGCAGTTGTCGGCGCACGGCGAAAGCGTGCTGTTCAGCTATTCCGACCGGCCTGTGCTCGCCGCGCTGAACCTGCTGCGCGAAGAGCGCATCTGAACGCGTCTCCTTTTTTCTATCTCTGTACGAGCGAGTCGATCATCATGGCATTTGTTTTCCCGCCCGAAGCCCCCATCGGCATTCCCGTCGTCGGCAGCGACGACCAGTTCGCGGTGCGCCGGGTCTACTGCGTCGGCCGCAACTATGCGGCCCATGCGCGCGAGATGGGTTTCGATCCGGACCGCGAGCCGCCCTTCTTCTTCTGCAAGCCCGCCGATGCCGTGGTGCCGGTCGCGTACGGCGAAACGCTCGAGCTGGCTTATCCGGCGCAGACACAGAACTACCACTACGAAGCGGAACTGGTCGCGGTCATCGGCAAGGGCGGCTCGGACATTCCGCTCGCTCAGGCGCTCGACCATGTCTGGGGCTATGCAGTCGGCGTCGACATGACACGGCGCGACTTGCAGATGAAGATGCGCGAGATGGGCCGCCCATGGGAAATCGGCAAGGCATTCGACCGCTCGGCGCCAATCGGTCCGATTCATCCGGCCAGCTCGGCCGGTCATTTCGAGCAAGGCGCGTTGTGGCTGACCGTCAATGGCGAAACCAAGCAGAAAAGCGATGTCTCGCATCTGATCTGGTCGGTGGCCGAAACCGTCAGCGATCTGTCCAAGTACTTCCGCCTCGAGCCGGGCGACGTGATCTTCACGGGCACGCCTGAAGGCGTCGGCGCAGTGAAGCGCGGCGACGTGATGGCCGTCGGCGTCGAACGACTCGGCGAACTGACGGTGCGAATCGTCTAACCCGTCTAACCCGTTTAACCCGAACCAGGCGGACGCAATCGTGCAGCTTCATAGCTTTTTCAATAGTTCGACGTCCTGGCGCGTGCGGATTGCGCTCGCGCTCAAAGGGCTCACTTACGACTATCTTCCGGTCGACATTCGCGCCGGCGCGCATCGCGAGCCGGACTATGTCGACCATGTCAATCCGTCGGCGTCGGTGCCCGCGCTCGCCGAAGACGGCTTTCACCTCGGGCAGTCGCTCGCCATCATCGAATGGCTCGACGCGCAGTATCCCGAGCCCCGGCTGATTCCGCTCGAACTCGATGCACGGATCCGTGTACTCGAACTCTCGTATCTGATTGCGTGCGACATTCACCCGCTCAACAACCTCCGCGTGCTGCGCTACGTGCAGGACGTGCTAGGCGTGACGCCGGAACAGAAGGATGCGTGGTACCAGCACTGGATCGCGCAAGGCATGGCAGGGGTGGAACGCTTGCTCACGCGATATGGCCGCGGCCCGTGGTGTTTCGGCGACGAGCCGACGTTGGCGGATTGCTGCCTCGTGCCGCAAATCGGCAATGCGCTGCGCATGGGCAGTGATCTCACCGCCTACCCGCGCAGCCTGGCGGTGTACCGCCATGCGATCGAACACCCGGCGTTCGAGATGGCGCGGCCAGCGCGCCAGCCGGATTACAAAGCTTGAGGCTGTAGGAGACAGACATGAGTGAGACAAGCAAAGGCACGCGCCGCGTGATCGTGGTCGGCGGCGGCATCGGCGGCCTCGCTGCGGCACTTGCGCTGGCGCGGCAGAACATCAGCGTCGAATTGCTGGAACAGGCGCCCGAGATTGGCGAGATCGGCGCAGGCATCCAGCTCGCGGCGAACGCGTTCAACGCACTCGACGCGCTCGGCGTAGGCGAAGCGACACGCCGCCGCGCGGTCTTCACCGACTATCTGAAGCTGATGGACGCCGTCGACGCCAGCGAGGTCGTGCGAATCGACGTAGGCGCACCGTATCGGCAGCGCTTCGGCAATCCCTATGCCGTGATCCATCGCGCGGATATTCACCTGTCGATCCTCGAGGCGGTTCGGGAAAGTCCGCTGATCCAGTTTCGCACCAACACGCAGGTGCAGGCGATCGAGCAGGATGAACGCGGTGCGACCGTCATCGATCAACGCGGCACCCGGTATCGGGCCGACGCGGTCATCGGCTGCGACGGCGTGAAATCCGCGGTGCGCGCCGCGCTGATCGGCGACGAGCATCATGTGACCGGGCACGTCGTCTATCGCGCAGTGGTCGACGTCGAGAACATGCCGCCGGATCTGCAGATCAATGCGCCGGTGGTCTGGGCCGGGCCGCATTGCCACCTCGTGCACTATCCGTTGCGCGGCGGCAAGCAGTACAACCTCGTCGTGACGTTCCATAGCCGGCAGCAGGAGCAATGGGGCGTCACCGAAGGCAGCAAGGAGGAAGTGCTGTCGTATTTCCAGGGCATTCATCCGTTGCCGCATCAGATGCTGGACCGCCCGACCTCATGGAAACGCTGGGCCACGGCCGATCGCGACCCGGTCGAGCAGTGGAGCGTGGGCCGGGTCACGTTGCTCGGCGACGCGGCTCATCCGATGACGCAATACCTCGCGCAAGGGGCCTGTCAGGCGCTCGAGGACGCGGTCACGCTAGGCGCTGCGATCGAAGCGGCCGATGGCGACTTCGAGGCCGCGTTCAAGCTGTATGAACGCGCGCGCATTCCACGCACCGCGCGTGTGCTGTACTCGGCTCGCGAGATGGGCCGGATCTATCACGCGAAGGGCGTGGAGCGGCTCGTGCGCAACTCGCTGTGGGTCGACCGCACGCAGGAGCAGTTCTACGATGCGTTGCAGTGGTTGCACGGATGGCGCGCGGAAGACTGCCTGAAAGGTGTCGTCTAGCTTGGCCGTTGAATCGGCTTGCTGCATGCGGGCCGGCGCCCGCATGCAGCCTCTCCGCGCTGCGTCGCTAGGCTGCGAGCTTCTTGAACGTCTCGAGCACCGCGTCGCCCTTGAACGGCTTCACGATCCAGCCCTTCACGCCCGCCGCCTTGCCGCGTTCCTTCATCGCCGGGCTGCTTTCCGTCGTCAGCATGATCACGTTGACGGTCTGATTCGCCAGCTCGCTGCGAATCTTCTCGACCATCGTCAGGCCGTCCATGTTCGGCATGTTCACGTCGCTCACGATGAGGCGAATGCCCGAGTCCGCCTTCAGTTTTGCAAGACCGTCCTTGCCGTCCACGGCCGTTGCCACATCGAGGCCGGCCTTCTTGAGAAAGCCTGCCACTTCGTCGCGCACCGTGCTCGAATCGTCCACCACCAACACCTTTGCCATGTCATTTCCCCTTGTTGCAGAAGCTCAAAATAGATCGAGTTCGCCCGCTTCGACGAGCTCGTCGACGTCCGCGGTCTTCTCCGAAAAATCTTCCGGCGACCAGCTGAGACTGAATACGAAACGTTGGTCGATCGTGACCGCCGCTCCGGTCGCTTCGTCCGTGAGGCGATAGCGGAAGCACAGCTGCGGATTGTTCGACCCGAACGAGATATACCGGCGCCGATGGTTGACGAGGAGCGGCACCTGGATCTGGCTTTGTCCCGTCGGCGCCTGCTGGTCGAGAAAGCGGTTCTTGAAAGCGCCCCAGATCAGGTTCGTCAGCTCGCCGAGCACGTTGTTGAGGTCCCGGAAACCCGCCGGCGCCTCGCCGCCGTCGCGCGAAATCATGGCGAGCAGCGGCTCCTCGTCGGTCTGGATCAGCATGTAGCCGCGGCACCAGGCGCTCTCGAGCGGAATCAGGCTGAACACCTCGCCGAAGATGATCCGGTCGCGCACGATGCTCGGCGTGTCCCACGTCACCGCGAGTCCGCGGAACAGGCTCGCGAGGCGCGCCTCGGTGATCTCCGAGATGCCGCGCACGAGCGCGTTCGGAAAATCGAGGCTGAAGATGAACTCGTCGACGGCGGCGCTGAACGCCGCCATGTCGGTCGTATCGAAGCTCGCGCACACGGCGGCGCGCAGCGCGGCGGGCAGCGCGTCGAACGCCGTGTCAGGCGAGCGGCGCAGAATCACCGGCAGTTCCGGCCGGAGCGCATCGATGCGTGTGGCGACCGCGGCGGCTTCGGTGACCGATCCGCCGTAATCGTCGCCGAGCAGCACGCCGCCGAGATCGATGTTCGAGCGCAGCAACGACGTCAGCCGATGACCGCGCGCGGTCAACGCGATCAGGTTGTGCTCGTCGCAGAAGCGCTTGAGCGCGGCCGCGTGGTCCGGATTGTCGTCGAGCACCAGCACCTTGCTGACGGGCCTATTCGTATTCATCGTGTTTCTCGCGTGACGGGTAGGTCAGAAGAGCTCGAGCTCGCCCTCGCTCTGGGTTTCTTCGACCACGTCGACCTTGAAATCGAGCGGCGCCTTCGTGCAGACGCACAGCGTCACGGCGAGCCGCGCCACGCCGCCGACCCGCACGTCGTACGCCCACACGTGGTTCGGTTTCAGCTCGCCGAGGTAGTCGACGCAGCGGCTGCTCAGCTCGTACGGCGTCGACATGCCGAGGTCCGGAAAATGCGCGACCAGCTGCTGATTCATATAGCCGCAGCACAGGTTGCCCGTTTCGGTGAGCACTTCGGACAGCGTGCGGCTCGTATCGGTGCCCAAGTAGTATTGGCGCGTGGTCTCGTCGTCGTGGAAATGCAGCACGAACAGCAGCCGGAATTCGATCGACGAGATGGTCAGCACGAGCGCGCGCGGCCCGAGCGTCTCGCCGCGCGCTTGCGGATCGGCCGCGGTGATCTCGCAGCTGTCGCCCGCGCTGGGTGCGAGACGCGTGCGCGCGGCCTGCGCGAAGATCGTTTCGAAGCTCTTCCTGGCGTCGTCGGTGATCACGCGGCAACCTGCTCGAGCTTCGACTGGAATTGATTCGCGAGCATCTCGACGCTGCCGAGCGACGCGGTGATCATCTTGCCGCCTGCCTGGATGTCCTGGAACGTCGCGGCAGTCGTCAGGTCATTGCGATGCAGGCTGTCGCGGTAGCTCTTCGACAACTCCTGCGAGCGCGAAGCCAGCGTGCGCACCTCGCTCGCAACGATCGAGAAGCCGCGCCCGGCCGCGCCCGCGCGCGCCGCTTCGATCGACGCGTTCAGCGAAACGATCAGCACATGCTGCACGATCGACGCCAGCTCGTGATTCTTCGCGTGCATGTCGCGGTTCTGCGCCATCAGCGAAATCATCTGCTCGTGCCACCGCTCGAACGTGATCGAGAGCCCCTTCAGGCGGGCCGATTCGCCCGCGATCCGGGCTGCGTGCTGCAGCCATTCGTCGTTCTTTGCCGTCGCGGAAGCGAGGGCGGTACGCAGTTCGCGCTGCTCGCCTTCGCTACGATCGAGTTCGCTTTGCAGCCGTGCGATCTCTTCATGGAAAAGCGCTTCGCGCCGCTTGGCTTCTTCGGCCACCTGCGCCTCGTGCTCGGCCGTGCTGCTGCGCGCGCGCTCCTGCAGCTCGGCGACAAACGCCTGCTGTGCGCGAATCGCCCGGCTCATTTGCCACCGATAGAACCCCCACGCGATGAGGGCGACGAGCGCGCCCCCGGCACAGGCTGCCACCAGATAACGTTCCATTACCACCTGCTCCGTTGCCCCGCTGCTACTTCGATTGTGACTTCGACTGTTACTTCGATTCCTGCGCCGTCGCCGGCTCGCCGCTCGCCGCCGCGCTCTTCGTCACGCCGTCAAGCTTTCCCGCCGTGCCGAGGCTGTCCACCGCCCAGTCTTCGCGCAGGTAGACGATCGTCTGGAAGCGGCGATAGTCGGCGCCGGGGTGGTCGTCGGTAAAGCGCAGCTCGATGCGGCCTTGTTCGCGGCGCACGAAATCGCGCACCGCATCCATGCCGACGCCGCGCCCCGACACCTCGCTCACCGTTTGCGCGGTCGAGAAGCCCGGACGGAAGATGAATTCCGCGATCGCTTCGTCGCTCACCTGCTCGCCCTCGGCGAGCCAGCCGTGCTCGATCGCCTGCCGGCGGATTTTCGCGAGCGCGAGGCCGCGGCCGTCGTCGCTCACCGTGATCTGCAGCGCATGATGGTCGACGCCCATTTCGAGGTCGATCACGCCTGCCGCCGGTTTGCCCTGCGCGATGCGCTCGGCAGCCGGCTCGATGCCGTGGTCGACGCAGTTGCGCAAGAGGTGCGTGAACACGTTGCGCAGCATGCCGGACGCCTCGTGACGCACGCAGTAGCCGTTGTCGTCGATGCGCACGTGCGGCTCTTCCTTGCCGAGCTCCTTCGCGAGCGACGGCAGTGACCCGATCACGCCGCTCAGCGCGTCGCCGAGACCTTCGGTGCCAAGCAGACGCAGCGTGCGGTACAGCGACTCGCGCATCGACAGCAGCGCGTGCGGGTCCGCCGGATCGGCGCTCTCGAGCAGGTGCAATTGCTGCTGGATCTGCTGGCGGTCCACCATCAGGTAACCGCCGGCGCTGGCCCGCTGGCCCGCGCCCGTACGCTTGCGGCCGAGACTCACCTCGTTGATCGTCGCGTAGCTTTCGAGTGCCGACCTGACGCGCTCGAGATCGGAGATCAACAGCTGCTGGTCCCACAACTCGCCGCCCTGCGCCTGACGCAGCGCGTCGTAGCGCTGCTCCGTCTCGTGGACGATGCTCGTCAGGTGCTGGAAGCTGTAAGTGCGCGCATTGCCCTTCACGGTATGCATGTTGCGGAACAGCTTCGCGACCGCTTCGTGGTCGGGCACGTCGTGCTGGCGGATGATGTGTTCGTTTTCGTGGATGAAGCTGCTCGAGCTCTCGACGAACTGGTGGAACTTCTCTTCGCTCACCGCGAGGATCTCGCCGATCATCTCGAGGCGGCGTTTCTGCTCGCCTGCTTCCGCGGCGAGCTCGCGCAGTTCCGTCACGTCGCGCACGCACAGCATCAGGCGGACGACGACGTCGTTCTCGTCGGTGATCGCCGACCAGCTCAGGTCGAGGATCTTCACGCGGCCGTCGGCCATCGTCTTCGAGATCTCGTTGACGAGCAAATGCTGGTTGAACGCGAAGTTCATGCTGTCTTCGCCGAGACAGGCGTCGAGCGCGGCCTCGATCTGCGAACGTGCGTCGCTGCCCACGTCCGTGCCGTCGAACACGAGCTCGAGAAGCGGCTTCCCGGCGATCTGGTTCGTCTCGAAGATCGCCTCGAGAAACGCCGAGTATTCCGGATGCACGATGCCGCCGTCGACGACGGTCAAAATGCCCTGCTGCATGTTCTGCAGCATCGCCTGGATGTCGGCGGTCTTCTGCTTGAGTTGCACGGAGCTCTGCTGGATCTTCTCGATCATGCCGTTGAACGCGACGATCGAACGGCCGATCTCGTCCATGCGGCCGACCGGCACGCGGCGCGTGAAGTCCTGGCTCGATGCGATCTCGCTCATCTCGGCCTGCATGCTCGACAGCGGCCGCGTGATCTGGCGATACAGCAGCGTGCTGATCCCGATCAGGAGCGCGATCGCGGCACCGGTCGCGGCGGCGATGCCGGTCGTCGTGGTCGCGAGCGCGCCGTTCAGCGCGGCGATCGCGTCGTCCTTCTGGCGATTCTTTTCGATGCGCATCGTCTCGACGATGCCTTCGAGCTCGTCGCGATACTGCGCGACGTTCGCGAACAGATACGCTTGCGCGAGCTCGTTCTTGCCGGCCGCCTTCATCTGCGCGGTCTGGTTGATCGCATCGAAATAGTTGGCAAGGCTTTCGCGCGCCTGCGCGACGAGCCCCGTCTGCGCCTGGCCTCGCGCGGCTTTCGCCTGCACGTCGAGGGCGGCTTGCAGCGCCGCCTGCTTGCTCTTCAACTGGTCCTGCGCCTGCTGGACCATGTTGGCATCGGGCGCGTACACGAGCGTCATGGTCGCGAGCTGCACGTCCTTCACTTCGGACACGAGATCGGCGGAGGCGAGCGCGCTAGGCACGACGCCCTGGGTCACTTGCCGCACGTCGACGGCGCTGTTGCGCGTCTGAAGAACCGCGTAGCCGCCGATGGCGGACAGCGCGAGCAGCATCAAAACGACGAGCAGAGTAATGCGGTGGCGAATGGTCATCTGTGTTTCCCCGAAGTCGAACATCTACATCTCGACGTTCGCCTGTTTTTGGCGAGCGGCCCATGTGTTTGTCTTTGATCGGGCGCGGGGATTATCGTGGACGGACTGTGACAGACACGTGTCCGTCCAGGCGCGAACTTAGGGGATTCGTCGACTCGCGAAATGAAATCGTTTTTTTCTCTTTTATTTGCCGCAACACCCTAAAGTTCAGCTCGGTGCGTGCCGATATGCATTCTCGAATTCTGTGCAAACGAAGAACATTCGCCGATCTCAACCGAACACATATCCCGCGCCGCCTAGTCACCGGGCGGCGCGAAGCCGTGCTGTTTAGAAGCGGCCCGACAGCAGATAACCGGCGTTCGGCACCTGCGCCTTCAATCCCAGCGTCTTGAGAATGCGATAGACGGTCGACACCGAAGCCGACAGCACCGGCTTGCCGAGCCGGTCTTCGACTGCTTGAATCGCGGGCAGCGAGGGCATCTGCACACAGGCGGACAGCACGACGGCGTCAGCCTGGCTGATGTCGAGCCGATCCGCGTGAGCGATCAGATTCATCGGATCAAGACGGCCGACAGCGAGATTGTCCGACACTTCCAGGCTGATCGAGTCCGTCACTTGGATGTCTTCGCTTTCGATGTAGTCGACAACCTGTTGCGTCAGCGGCTTCATATACGGCGTGATGATCGCGACGCGCTTCAACCCCATCGTCTTTACGCCGTCGACCAAGGCACCGGCCGAGCTGATGATCGGCGCGGGTGCGCCATTGCTTTCGACCGTCGCTTTCAGGCGCGCTTCCGACGCGCGGTGGTACCCGGGGCCCTGACACATGATCGCGACGAGGCACGCATAGGCGAGCACATCGCAGCGCGCGTCGCTCAGTTCGAGCGCGCAGCGGTCGCTATCCACGTCCATCTTTTTCAGTTCTTCCGGCGTGACGTGCATCATGCGCATGCGCGCCGAGTGGAACGTGAAGCGCTCGTCGGGGAAAAGGTCGTAGCGCGAGGTCAGCATGGCCGGAATTTCCGTTTCCATCGTCGTATTGGAGCTGGGAACGATCTGGCCGATTCGATAGGTCTTCATGATAGGTACGCCAAGAGTTGAAAATCAGTTTCCGCTTGTGAGTTGAACGCCCTGCGTTTCCCGAAGCGTAAACACGAGAATCGCGGCGGTGACATAGGCAATGGAGGCGATGCAGTAGGTCGTCGTAAATCCGATCAACGGAATCAAGGCCGGCACGAGCTTGATGCCCGCGATAGCGCCGACGCGTCCGAAGTTGAAGCAGAAGCCCGCGGCCGTCGAACGGATGCTGGTCGGGAACAGTTCCGCGTACCATGCGCCGAACCCGCTGAAATAGCCGGTGAAAAATCCGAGCAGCGCCGACAGCGCGCCGATGATGACGATGTTGTGCGCGTTGAATTCGAGCTTGCCGTTGGTGAGCGGAATCATCGTCGCGCCATACGCGAACACGGGGACGGCAATCGCGATGCCGATAAAGAACCCCGCGAATGCCGCGCGCCGGCCGAAGCGTTCCGCGAGCGACCCATACGCGAGATAGCCGAGCGTCGCGCCGATGCCCGTCCAGACCAGAAAGACCGGAGCCTGATCGATGCGCACGTGCAGCACGAACTGCAGATAGGTCGGCGTGAACGTGGTGATGATCCAGTACCCGTACATGCCGAGAATCGAGATCGTCAACGCGAGCAGCGTCGTGCGGCGGTACTGGGGCTGAAAAATCTGCAGCAGATTGCGTTTGCTCGCGTGGTTCTTCAAGAACTCGCGGTTCGCGAGCCACACGGGCGATTCCTTCACGAAGAAGAAAATGTAGACCGCCACGCAATACGCCGGCACTGCGGACAACATAAAGAGCCGGCGCCACGAATCGGGATTGGACGCATCGAGCAGCGTCCAGGCGAAGATCGCGGCCAGCAGGCTGCCGCCGGACCAGCCCGTTTGCATCACGGCGATGGCTTTCGCCCGGCCCGACGGCGGCCAGATCTCGCTGACGAGGGCCACCGCGGCGGACCACAATCCGCCTACGCCGATGCCCACCGCGAAGCGATAGACGTTGAGTTCCGCGATGCTGTGCGCGAATCCGCACAACAGGGTGCCGGTTCCGTAGGTAAGAACCGAGATCAGCAAGGTGCGCTTGCGGCCGATCTTGTCGGAGATATTGCCCAGGAAAAAGCCGCCGATGCCGGTCGCGAGGAGGAACCACGCGACCGTCGACACGACGTCGGCGAGCGTTGCCGAAAACGTATGCGAGATGGCGAGAATGACGAAGCCGAACACAGTCGCGTCGAGTGCGTCGAAGAGCCATGCGCCCCAGGAACCGCTGAGCGTCACGTAACGCTGCAAGCGCGGCATGTCGGTTGAGGTGGCGTGAGCCGCCCGTGTTGTCTCCACTGCTCCAGTACTGTTCATTTATTTTCCACTGACGGCCGGGTCGACCGTGTTGATCCGAGAACTCGGATTCGCACGTCGGTGGGTGCAGTCAATGGGTGGTTGGCACCGCGAACGCGCGTCGAGTGCCTTCATGCTAGGTAGACGGGCTTGCCCTGTACATCAACGAATGGCGAGCCTGCCATCGCGAACGGTGATGGCAAGGGGGAGACGCCGAGCGCGTCAGTGGCTCGCGAGAAGGTGCTCGAAAAAGAGCCGTGCGACAGGTGACAGCGCATCCGCGCGGCGCACGCACACGACAAGCTCGCGCGTCGCCCACGCCTCGTCGAGCTTCAGCATGCGGGTGCCCGGCAAGCGGTATAGCTCTGCGTTGCCCGCTGGCAAGATGCCGACGCCCATGCCGACTTGCACCATCTTGCACAGCGCGTCATACGACGAGACTTCGACCTTCGCCCGCAGCGTTTTTCCGGCCTTGCTCGCCTCCGACAGCATCTGGAAGCGCAGATGCGTGCCCGCGCGCAGCACCACGTGTTCATGGTCGAGCGTTTCCGCGAACGCGACGTGACGGCGATTCGCCAACGGATGAGCGGATGGAACGAGCACCTTGAGCTCATCCGTGCGGAACGGATGAACCTCGATGTCGGCGCTATGCGGCAGCCGCGTAAACACGCCGATCTCCGCGACGTTTTCCGCGACGCTCTCGGTAATCGCCAGGCTGTCGCGTTCGAGCAGTGAGATGTTGACGTCGGGATAGCGTTCGCTGAACGATTTGACGATGGGCGGCATGAAGGTCGAGATCGCCGAGATGTTGACGAGCACGCGCACCGATCCTCGCAGGCCATCCGAATACGCCTTCATTTGCAGGACGATATTGCGCATGTCGTCCAGCACATCGCGCGCGAGGATCGACAGATTGACGCCGGCCGCAGTCGGCGTAATGCCCTTGTTGGTGCGCGTGAGCAGCGGCGTGCCGAAGAGGTCTTCAAGTTCCTTTAGGCGCTTGCTGACAGCCGGCGCGGCGATATGCTCGAGCTCGGCCGCACCGGCGATCGTGCCTTCGTCCACCACGCGCACGAATAGCTTCAGCGAGACGGGATCGAGCTTCAACGCGCGCTCCTGGCGGCCTCGCGCGCGGAGTTTTGTCTGACGTTAGCCATGAGCAGGCTGTTGCGTCTTATCGAGCCATTCGACGATGTTGCGCACGCTGTCGCCGTAAAACGTCTGGTACAACTCACGCGACACGTAGCCGATATGCGGCGTGGCGAGCACGTTGTTCAGCGAGCGAAACGGGTGCGCCGGATCGAGCGGCTCGGTATCGTAGACATCGATTGCGGCGCCTGCGATCTGCCCGCTCTTGAGCGCCGCCAGCAGCGCCGTCTCATCGACAATGGGCCCGCGCGACGTATTGATGATGCGGCTCGTGGGTTTCATTTGAGCGAACTCCGCCGCGCCAACCAGACCTCGCGTCCGTTCGCTCAAACGGACGTGGATCGACAGAAAGTCGGAAGTCGAGAACAGCGTATCTTTGTCGACCAGCTGAACGCCTTTCGATTCCGCACGCTCGGCAGTCAAGTTCTGGCTCCAGGCAATCACATTCATCCTGAACGCGCGGCCGATCACGCCGACCGCCGAGCCGACACGGCCGAGCCCAAGCAGGCCGAGTGTCTTGCCCGCCAGTTCCGTTCCGAGCGTGACCTGCCAGCCGCCTTCGCGCAAAGACTGATTCTCGACAGAGATATTGCGGGCCATCGCCAGAATCATCGACCAAGCGAATTCGATGGTCGGCGTGGACGAGTAGCCCGTGTGAACGACCTCGATGCCGCGCTCTGCGGCCGCGTCCGTGTCGATTGACGCGTTGCCCGCGCCCGTCGAGGCAATCAGCTTGAGATTGGGCAGGTGCTCGAGGATCTCGCGCGTGAGCGGCGTGCGCTCGCGCATCACGCACAGCACGTCGAACGGCTTGAGACGTTCGATCACTTGCGCATCTTCCGACACGTGGTCGTTGAACACCGTGATCTGCGCACGGTTGTTCAAGGGCGACCAGTCCGCCAGGTCGAGCGCGACATTCTGGTAGTCGTCGAGAATGGCGACGCTGACGAGGGATTGGCTAGGCATGGGTGGCATCCTCCAGGTATTCGGCGTGTGCATAAGCACCGCTCGCCGTGTGGCAAGGGTCATTGGGTGCGCGTTAGTTTGACGCAATCTGCGATTTGCTGCTGACGCTGCGTGCTGCTGCGCTTAGCGTTCGACTCATTCGACATCCACGCGCGCCTCGCGCCGGACCGCCTGGGGCGGAACGCCAAATCCGCGCACGAACGCTTCGCGCATATGGCGGCGGTCGCGAAAGCCGGTTTCCTTAGCGATGACTTCAAGTGGATGCCGGCTTTGCTCGATCATGAGCCGCGCCGCCTCCAGGCGCAAACCTTCGATGGCCTTGGCCGGAGACTGCCCTGTTTCTAGCGTGAAGACACGGCTGAACTGGCGCGGGCTCAAATGCACGCTGTCGGCCAACTCCTCCACCGTCAACGCCCGGCTCAGATTCTGGCGCGCATAGTTCAGCGCATTCTGGATGCGATCGGACTTCGGCGCGAGATCCAGCATTTCTGAATGCTGAGACTGGCCGCCCGCCCGGCGATGATGCATGACCAGCTTGTGCGCCACCGAACGTGCTATTTCCGGACCGAGATCCTTTTCCACCATCGCGAGCGCGAGATCCAGGCCGGCCGTCATGCCGGCCGACGTCCAGATCGGACCATCGACGATATAGATCCGGTCTTCCTCGACGCGGATGTCCGGAAAGCGCTTCTGCATTTCGCGCCCGAAATACCAATGCGTCGTGGCGCGCCGCTGCGCCAGCAAGCCCGCTTCCGCGAGCACGAAGGCGCCGGTGCAGATCCCGGCGATGCGCCTCGCGCGTTGCCCCCCCTTGCGCAGGAACGCAAGAATCTCTTCCGGCGCCGGCGAACTAAGCGGATCGTTCACGCCGGCGACGAACCACGTGTCCACGTCGACCTTCCCGCGCAACGGCCGCGTGCTCACCGCCACGTTGAGCGACGAGCGCACCTCGCCGCCGTCTATCGAGAAATTCTCAAGCGTGTAGAACGCCTCGCCCGCGGTCATGTTCGCGTACTCGAACACCGACTGAGGCGCGAGCGCCATGATCTGAAAGCCGTCACTCATTAGAAAGCCGATCCGGTGCATTTCCGTCATCCTCCAGGCAATGTCCTAAATCATACCCTTCTACGTCATTTCCGTCATGGCGAAACGAAGCCAGAATGCACTCACGGATTCACCAACCACCTTCTTCAAGGAGTGACATCATGGCTCAGGCATACCAAGGTACCGCACTTATCACGGGCGCTTCGTCGGGTATCGGCGCAGTCTACGCCGAGCGGCTGGCGCGCCGCGGCTACGACCTGATTCTGGTCGCACGCAACCGCAACAAGCTGATCGCCCTCGCCGACCGCATCACGAACGAGACGCGCCGCAGCGTCGAGATCGTCGACGCGGATCTCAACGACCGCGCGGGCCTCGCCGCCGTCGAAGCGAAACTGAAACAGGACGCCAGCATCACGCTGCTGGTCAACAACGCCGGTGTGGGTACGCACAAGCCCCTGCTCGACAGCGACGTCGACGCGATGACGCGGTTGATCGATCTGAACGTCACCGCGCTCACCCGCCTCACGTATGCCGCCGTCCCCGGCTTCATCGCGCGCGGCAAGGGCGCCGTCATCAACATTTCGTCGATCGTCGCGATCTCGCCGGAAACGCTCAACGGCGTCTACGGCGGCAGCAAGGCGTTCGTGCTCGCGTTCAGCCAGTCGCTGCATCACGAACTCGCCGGCAAGGGCGTGCAAGTGCAAGCCGTGCTGCCCGGCGCCACCGCGACCGACTTCTGGGAGACCGGCGGCCTGCCGATCGAGCACTTGCCCGAGAGCATCGTCATGTCGGCCTCCGATATGGTCGACGCGGCGTTGATCGGCTTCGACCGCGGCGAACTCGTGACGATCCCGTCGCTGCATGCGGGCGAAAAGTGGGATGCCTATGAGGCCGCACGTCAAGCGATGGCCCCGATTCTGTCGAACAAGGTTCCGGCCCCGCGCTATACGACGGCGTAATTTGGCGCGAATTTCGAACCTGCTTTCGAATCATCATACAAAGGATTGCTAATCATGAAACTCACCGGAAACACCATTTTCATCACCGGCGGCACGTCGGGCATCGGCCGCGCATTAGCGGAAGCCCTCAACAAGCGAAGCAACAAGGTCATCGTCGCGGGCCGCCGCAAGGCACTGCTCGATGAGGTCGCGAAGGCCAACCCCGGCATCGATACCGTCGAGCTCGATATCGGCAACGGCCAGCAGATTCGCGAGGTCGCCGCGCAATTGATCGCACGCTATCCGGCTTTGAACGTCGTGATCAACAACGCCGGCATCATGCCGTTCGACGACGCCGGCGGCGCACTCGACGACGAGCAGGCCGTCCGTCTCGTCGAAACAAACCTGCTTGGCCCGGTACGGGTCAGCGCAGCCTTCGTGGAGCATCTGAAGCAGCAGCCCGAGTCGACCCTCATCAACAACAGCTCGGTGCTCGCCTTCGTACCGATCGCGCAGACCGCGTTGTACTCGGCCACCAAAGCCGCGATTCACTCTTACACGCTGTCGCAACGCTTCATGCTGCGCAATACGAGCGTGCGCGTGCTCGAGATCGCGCCGCCCTGGGTCGACACCGACCTCATTCACAAGAGCGGCGACCCGCGCGCCATGCCGCTCGACGCGTTCATCGCCGAAACGATGGAGCGCCTGGAAACCGCCACGACCGAGGTCATCGTCGACGCGGCCAAGCCGCTGCGCGACAACGCGGGGCCGAACGAGCACGCGTTTGTCGAGCAGTTCAATCAGTTCATCGTCGACAACCCGATTCCGGTCGAATGAGATAGCGAGATCAACATGAGCAAAACCACCCCTGAACAGAACAAGGCCCTTGTCCTCGAGGCTTTCGACACGCTCTTCAACCAGCGCGACTATGCCGCCGCCGAACGCTTCTGGTCCGACAAATACATCCAGCACAGCGCGCACATCGCGCCGGGACGCGACGGCCTGTTCAACCTGATCCGCGACTTGCCCGCCACGCTGCGCTACGAGAACCAGTTGATCGTCGCGGAAGGCGACTACGTGATCGCCCATGGCCGTTTCACCGGACACGGACGGCCGCGGGCATGGATCGCCGCCGATGTCGTGCGCTTCGAGAACGGCAAGCTGGCCGAACACTGGGACGTCCTGCAGGACGAGGCGACGAAAGCGGAGTCGGTCAGCGGCCTGCCGATGTTCGGCGACACGTTCGCCAACGAGCAGTAACGCTCGCGCCATACAGGAAGAATGCAATGAGCACATTACTTGACGAGGCCGTGCGGGCGCACGGCGGCATCGACAACTGGGCCAGGTTCCGCAGCGCAACAGCCGCGCTCGATACCGGCGGCGCCATCTGGCACCTCAAGGGCCAGCCCGATATGTTCAAGGGCATAGAATTGGCTGCGGACCTGCGACGCCAGCACCTCACGATCACCGCGCCGGCGGCCGGCTGGCGAGGCACGTTCGCACCGGACGTCGTGCACCTCGACTCGCTGGACGGCCGTACCACCGAGAAGCGGCACGCACCGCGGTCGGCATATGAAGGCCACACCCAGATGACACCGTGGGATCGCCTGCACGCGCTGTACTTCACAGGCTACGCGCTGTGGACTTATCTGACGATACCGTTTCTCTACACGCTCCCCGGCTTCCAGACCGAAGAGCTGCCCGAATGGAACGAGAACGGCGAAGTCTGGCGGCGGCTGAAGGTCACGTTCCCGGATTCGATCGCCAGTCACAGCCGCGAGCAGATTTCCTACTTCGGCGAAGACGGATTGCTGCGCCGTCACGACTACACCGTGGACGTGATGGGCGGGGCGCAAGGCGCGAACTACGCGTCGGACTACCGCGAGGTGCGCGGCGTCATGGTGCCGATGTCGCGCCGGGTTTATGCCTACGACGAAGCGGGACGAAAGGTCGACGAGCCGTTGCTGGTGTCGATCGACTTCCGGAAAATTGTGTTCGCACAATAAACCTTCGTCTCGCCTTGCGGCTCAGACAGCGCTGAAGGATCACGCACTCCCGGCACCAGTGGTCAGCTCGCAGTACGAACGGGTTTGCGAAGCGATCAGGCGTGGGGCGGGCGTGCAGCGACACCGGCACAGGTCATCGCTCAACGCCTGCTGGCGCCCGTCCGACCCCGTTGAGGAAACACGCGGCCCGACACAGGCGATGTATCCGGTCGTCCGACATTTCTCGCACCAGACCGGATCGTTTTCGTATGCGACAGGCACGCCGTCAATCGGGTCGTCGCGACCGCTCGCTTGAACGCGGCCGCCTGCGGTCGTCGTATCGCCATTCCGGATGTCATATCGTTTCATGCTGTCTTCGCTGGGTTGTACGCCACTCGCCTACTCCGGCTGGCGTAGGTTGCTGATGACCATCGCGTTGAGTTTCAGTGAGATCTGTCGAGACATAACCCGCCGCCGTATTCGCGCTATCCGCGAACATCAGTGCGCGAAGTACCGGCGACGATGCGCCGTCACGGCGAGGTTCATTAGAAAGGTGCCCCCTCGAAGTCGATGCGCGGATAGACGGTCTCCTTACCGTCGATCATCAGCACCAGTTGCATGGAATGGTGGAAGCACGCGTAACGCCCCACGAAGCAGCTCAGCACGTCGCCAAACAGCACTGCATCGCCCGGCCCGTCAAAGGCGGTCGCGTCGAGCTCGACGTGTGCGCAGATGACACGTTGCACGTAGCCGCGCAGCAGCAACTGCTGCGCGGAGAACCGCACGTCCCTGATCGCCTCGATGCGCCGCTCGATCGCGTCGTCTGCCGCCCAGTCGTAGAGCTCCAGCGTCTCACGCAGCGCTGATGCGCCCTCCACGTGAATTCGATTCAGTTCGTTCGCGCTGCCCGCCGTAAAGTGGCCGAGCACGCGCCAGTCATATTCCGGGTGGTAGCGCGGCGGATAGAGTGGCAGCGTCGGCGCCGTCAGATTGCGCACCGACGCGATACCGGTGAAGCCCGACACGGTTTCGGTGATCGCCGCCTCAGCGAGCGCCATGCGCGGCAGGCGCCCGTTGTTGGCGAGCGCCCGCACCGTCAGGTAGCGGTCCGGGTCGGGGCGGTCCTCGTCGTCCTGCGCATTCCGGTATGTCCCCGCCCACAGCTGGCCCGCCAGCGTCACCCACAGCTCTCGGCCCGTCGCGCCGAAACGCGTCGAGGTATGGAAGTACCGCTCCGGCTTCTCGTAACGCAGCATCCAGCCGCGATGCCGGAAGCTCGTAAACGCCTGGTAGGCGTGCCGTGCGCTGTCCTCCGGGTCGGCAGCGATGAGCGCGAGTACGTCGTAGGGCTCGACATGTTCAGCCGCGGCAGGCTGCACGCGGACGCGGTGCTCCCGGTCGAGCCAGTCGGCAGGCTGCAGCGGTAGCGCGTCGACCTCGAACACGTTGATCACGGGCGTGCAGAACAGACGGAAGCTGTCGCGGCCGACCGGATGATCGCCCGGTATGCGAGCATCCAACTCGATCTCGAAGGTCATCTGAGCTTCGCCCGCCGGCAGCACCGCGGTATCGAAGCCGCACAGATCGACGAAGTGGAATTTTTGCGGAAACGCGAAATACTCGAGCATCGTCTGCTCGCGGTCGAGCTGCTGGTCGCGCCCGGGATCCGTGATTGGCCATAGCCGCGTCGACGGGCCGAAGCCTGCCGCTTCGAAGCACACGCTATCGAGTCGCTGCAGTTCGCCATCGCGCACCGACGGCAGGCGCAGACCGATTGACGCCACCTGACGCGTCAGCGCCGCGTACAGCGCGGCAGCGGCGGGCCGGTCGCCATGCAGGTATAGGCGGATGCGTGACAGGTCCACACGCTCGCGCTGCTCCGCGAGGCAGAGCCCGAACGTGAGGCGGATGACTGTATGTCCGTCGGTGCGTACCGCGACCTGCGCGTCCTCCACCGAGAGCGGCAGCAGTTCGACGGCCTGCGTCGTCCGGTACAGGCACGGCACCGCATCGGGACCGACCGGAGCCGAGCGCACCACGGCGCCGGCCGGGATCTGCACTTTGGTCGAGCCCGTGCCGTTCTGGGGCATGCACTCGATGATCGACAACGACGGAATCGGCCGCGCCGCGTACTCATACAGGTTGTCGAGCAGCGCATCAGTCACCTCCGGCATCCCGTCGTCGAGCTTCATGCGCAACCGCGCCGCGAGCATCGCGAAGCCTTCGTTGACCGCACGGACAGGTCCATCGGGCTCGCCATGGAGGATCCCCACGCGACGCGCGGCGTCGGGATAAGTCTGCGCAAACTCTCGGCCCGCCTCGCGCAGATAGCGCATCTCGCCGTCGAAATACCTGAGGAACGGATTCTCGTGTTCAACCGGGTTTGTCTTCCACGGTGCAGTCATGGCTGCAATTCCGGTGGTAAGGGCGGCAGGGATGGCAAGGTGGAGAACGTGCCGGCGCGGCCCGTCACAAAGATGCGCTCCGGCATACGGAAGCCGCGCAGCTTGAGCAGCTCCAGTGGCCCGGCGCCCGCCTGCGTGCGCAGCACGTATCGCAGCGGTGCCGTCGTGCCGTCCGGCGTGTCGCCGGCTGCGGCGGAGGCTGCCTTCGCGGCCTCGTCTCCCGCCCCGGCATTCCAGACCAGTTCGTAGCGCGTCTCGTCGAGTGGCTTCACCTGGGCCTTCTCCAGCATGCGCAGGAAGGCCCAGTCGCCCGGGGCGTCGAACGCGATGCGCAGCCCCCCGTTCAGCGTCTGCCAGGTCAGCAACGCGTGGCCGGCGAGGCCGTTGCCCGGCCATGCGAGCGGCGTCCAGGTCTCGCGCTGGTTGAAGTAGACGACCGGCTGCCCGTCTATCGTCAGTTCCGTGCGCGTCACGCTGGGCGTCGAGCGCGGCATGATCTCGAAGTGGTAACCGGCTTGGCCCTGCGCATAAAGGCGTGCGCCCAGTGGCCCGATCAGCCGCAGCATCGCGAGGAACTTCGGGTCGAACTGCAGCGACTGCGGCGCGAGTTCGTTGGGTACCCACTGGTCGCCCTGGCGCTTGAGCACGCCGGACAGCTCGACTTCGATAAAGCGGTTGATCAGCCCCGTATCGGGCCGCGCGTAACGGCCGAACTCGGCAAAGGATGCGTCCGCCGTCGTCGGCGAGAACGGATAGCGCGAGGCGAACGTCGACTCGAAGGGCGCCGTCACGCTTGCGCGCCACGCATCGTTCAGGCTCGCGGCGGCGGGCTGGAGCACGGCCTGCCACGCCGCGTCGAGCGGCTGCACGAACATCGTCTGGCCGAAGCCCGACCACTGCGCGCCGAGGCTCGCAGCAGTCAGCGCCGCGTCATCGCGCGCCTGCGACAGGTCCGAGAGCTTGCCCTGGAATACCGCCTGCGCGAGCGAGCGCGCCATCGACTGCGCATCCGGGCTCGACTGGATCTGCTGCAGCTTCAGGCGCACGGTCGTATCGGCCGTCAGCACGCGCGACAGGCTGACGCCGCTGAACGCGGCGGCATTCGCTGCCTGGCCGTTGCCCGTATTGCCGCTGGCCGCTGCCGGGTTCGCGTCGCCTAGCAACGCCAATAGCGGACCGAACGAGCGGTCGAGCGGGTTAACCGCAAACGCCTGGGTCGCATCGCCGCCGCCGAATATCCCCTGCGCCTTGCGCACCAGGGTATCGGTGAGCGCCTGCGAGGGACGGCCCGCCTCGCCCTGGTACTGCACCGACTTCATGACCGCCAGCAGCGGCGAGGTCTGGGCATCGGTCATGCGCGTGAGCTGGTCGATCACGCCGGAGAAGCTCGTCGCCGGAATCCACTGGAAGCTGTTGAGCAGCCTCGCCCAGGCTGCTGTGTAGTCCGTGAAGTAACGCTCGCGCAGCCGCTGCCGGAGAGCGTCGCTCTCGCGCTTCGCGTCGAGGGCGGTACGCGCCGCGTCGACGGCCCCTTCCACGACGGTGGCGCTCACCTGGGCGGTCGGCTGGTCGCCGGTCAACACCCAGTCTCCCTCGACGCGCTGTTCCTTCGCGGCGTCGTCGATGGCCTTTTCGACAACGCCTTCCCAGGCTGCGCGCGTGAAGATGCCCGGCACCGTCTGCGTGGTCGTAAATAGGCCGTGCGCATCGGTGCCGGCGAGCAGCGTCGCAAGCGATACGTCCGCATACTTGCCGCGCGCTTCATCAAGCACATGCTGATAGAGCATGTCGTCGCTCGCCGCCAGGCCGATCTGGTTGACGAGTGTCGAGCGCATCTGCGTGACGAGCTGTGTCGACGCGCTGATCCGCCAGTCGGGATGCGCCTCGAGGTGTTCGGACCAGAAGCCCGCGAGCTGCTGTGAGGTGTCGAGCCATTCCCCCGCGCGCATGCCGGCGGGCGCGGGCCACACGTCCAGCAGTTGCGTCTTGAGGAAAGGCGCGTCGGTGCGCGCCGGCGTGGCGAGCATCAGGTACGCCTTGAGGCGGTTGTAGGCGAGTTGCTGAGCATCGTGGCTCTGCTGCTCGTCGGCGCGGACCTGCGAGAGTTGGGCGAGTTGCCCTTCCAGCGCCTGTACGACCGGTTGCCGCAGGTTGCGCAGGGCGACGGTCCTGTAGGGCTGCCACAGCGCGTCGAGCAGGTCGTCATTGCGCGAGAGACCCGCGCGCAGGTACCACGGCACCCCATGCTGACGCCGGTACTCGAGCGTGTCGATCTGCCGCTGCAGAGCGAGCTGCGTACGCAGCGCCTGCGGTGTGCCGGGTGTAGCCGCCAGCGCCGCAGCGGCGGTTGCTTCGGCCTCCTCAACGAGCGCCCGGTTGCCGAGGCCCGATACCATCAGCATCACCGTCCAAGCGATCGCCGCCACCGTCAGACCGGCAGCCAGCACGTTGGGCCAGTAGAAGCCCACCCGTCGACCATGGTGCTGTTGTACGGCACCTGCGATCTGCTTCCACGCCGGCACTGCCGCCACCGACGGTACGCGCAGCAGATGGACGACGGCAGGCGTGGCACTATGCCCGGCAGTGTTTCCTGAGATTGCCGTGGCTCCTCCAACCGCATTGCGCGCATCAGGACTGACCATGCGCAAGTCTGCCGCTAGCACCGGAACCGGCTCCGCATATGCCGGGACGAACATGACACCAGCCAGTGGCGCACGCAACCATTTCGACGCAGCGAGCGTCTCCCAGCCTTCAGCGATTCTTTCGCGCTGCTCGCCGATATAGTCCGATATTTCGGCGAGCCAGCTGATCCATTCCGGCGCGCGTAGCCGCTTCACGCCAGCATCTGCGGTCTGCGCTTCGAGCAATCCGAGCTGCTCCCGTATCTGCCCAGGAGCATCGCCAGACTGCGGGCGTCGTGAATCCGCTACAAATGCACCGACAGCATCAAAATGCTCAGGCTTCGTGCCGTGCGTCCTGACCGCATGTAGGAACGTTATTGGTGCGGCCCAGCCAAGATCGGTCGCGATGCCTGCCAGTCTGCGCGGCAGTTCCGAGTCTGTTGCCCGATTGCTGGCCCCGATACGTCCAGCGTAGATCAGACTATCGACCGGTCGGCGGGAACGCAGTCGCCGAACTTGCTGACGCCACACTGACGCCTCGACGCCATCGGGCGTCGCATGCACCAGGATCGCGTCAGCGATGTGCATGACGCCCGCTTCCTTCAGGCCAGGCGCGACTTCCTCGATCCGCTCGTCAACACCCGAAAGCATGAGCCACGGTAACCGATAACGCCAGCGCCAGCCGTATGAGGTACGCAGTTCTTCACTCAGGTTTTGCAGTCGGGGATCACGCTTCGGCGTTTTTACGACGGGCGCAGTGCCGCGGCGGTGCGGCTGGAACGCCAGACGGTTAAGCCATGTCCAGGTGCCATAGACCGGACCATACAGAAAGTACAGCACCATCCCGAGTAGGGCGATGGCGGCAACGATCCAGCCCATCCAGCCGCGCTGTGACAGGCCCCAGTCGTCGTCCATCAGAAAGGCCACCACCAACAACAGGAGACAGACCACAGCTACGCCAAGCACGTAGCCAACGGGGCGGCGCATCGGTTTGACGTCGCTCATAGGGAAGTTTCAGGAGTCGAAGAAGGAGAACACACGACGAGCCAGCACGGCTGCTGCGTCGCCTCGGTCGAAATGAGCTGGATTCCGCCGCTTTCACGGCACTGTTCGGCAGCCACTGCAATCGCAAGCCAGCCGCATGCTGCACCCGTATGGCCCAGTGCCGAGTCAAGGTCCGTCGTGACGGGAGCGCTTTTTCCCGTCGCCTGCGGTGCCGGGATAAGGCCGGGGTCTTGCCGCAATTTGGTCATGCCGCTGATCCACGTGCGCTCAACGGCGGCAGGCTCAGTCGCGCCCCAGTCCAGTGCGGTATCGAGTAAGGTGCGAGCTCGATCGGACGGTGACACCACTGGCCGGTGAACCATCGCGATGGCCGTGCGTCGATCCTGATCGACACGTGCAGGCCAACCCAGAAGCAGCGCCACGGCCGCTTCTCCCGTCTCTGCGGGCACTTCGGTATGCAGTTGCACCGCGATGACCAGCACGTACTTCACTGCGGCGGGAGTATCGTCGTCGAGCCACGTGTCGAGCGCCATCACGCGCTCGTCGCCGCCCAGGACAACGACTGCCTTCGCTCGCGCACCGAGAGCCCGTCGGATGAGCTCCCATACTGCGTCGCGTTCTTCGGCAACTGCGTCGTCGCGAAGGTCAAGCCATACCTCGACCACCGCGGTTGGTGGAAGTCCCTGCAGAACCGGTTTGAGGTTTGCGAGCAGACCCTCGACCACGCTGTCGAGTTGATCGGCGATTGACGGGAAGTCGTCGCGCGGCAGTTCGCTGTGCGCTCGCACCTCCATCGTGTTGCGCACAGCGCGCGTCACGAGTGCCGATTTGCCGCCGATGACCTGCTCAGCGAGTTTGTCGCAGCCCATCGCCGTGTCGTAGGCATAGCCGAGTAACGCGAGCGGTCGTCGTGCATAGGTGGTGTTGTGCTCGATGGTCGCAGTACGTTCCGAGTTATGCCCCTGCGTGCGCCAGAGGCGCATCTCGTAGCTGTGCAACCGCGCGGCGAAGCAGAGTGCCCATACGAGTGGGGAAACGAGCATCCAGCCGTAAAACTGCCAGCCGTGCGCGGGGCGGTTCCTCGGCCAGAGATAGAACGTCAGGGCGACGCCTGCGGCGATGGCGATGACGAGCAGTAGCCCCCAGACAATTGGGCTGGGCGGCCTTGCGTCGAGCTTCTCCTCTGCGGGGAGATCTAGGAAATCAACGGGCACGTCGTAAGTTCTCGTTGATCGGATGTCTACCAATGCCTGCCTTAGCAGACGCCATGCCATCACATTGCATAGGACTTCTCATGGGCCAAGGATGACCTTCTTTCCGGTCTCCCGCTCAAGCCTCAGCGGAACACAAATGTGGAAGAACACCGTCCTCACCCCCAAGTACGCGAGGATCCATAGGGACATTGGAAATGAAAAGAACGACAGTATTAAAAATACCGTATGAGGTCCCTGCGACGATTGAAAGTGCTCGACCGAGACCATTGCTATACCTGCAAATATTGGGCCGAATGCCGTCGCCAACCAGAAATGCAATCGCGTAAAAGGATTGCGCTGCTTGAGCAGAGCGACGCTCATATCCGATGCGCCCCCCGGGTACATAATTTGGCTTGGTTCAAGCTTGTATAGTTTTTCCCTCAAGCTAAACTTCTCGAAATCACGCGCGTAGTCCTTCCATACTACGTGTAGCCAATAGACTGTTCCCAAAAAGCATGGTGAAAGTACGACAACGCGCGCCCAAGTTGCGATCGGTGCAAACAAGAAGTAGAAAAGCCAGCACGAGCCCAACATTAGCCAACTAGGCACTACACCACACACTGCTGCGCAGCCTTCCCATACAAGTCGCCTCCTCCGACGATTCAGAATATATTCGAGCAACACGGCTCCCGTGGCCCCAAGCGTAAGCGCACCTGAAATCTTCCATGGAAGAGTCGACGCCCGAAAATCGCTGAACCCTGCGTAATATATAAATGTGATAAAGCCGCCCAACAAAAGATTCAGGCCGGCAACCAGAGGATGATCATCGATTCGAGTTCGGGACGATGGCGATTTTTGGCTTTGCAGTTTCTCAATTGGTCGGTCATTCATCGCTTGGCCCCTATTACGGAATCGCCAACGCCGGCACAATCGCCCATTCCGACGCGGCATAAGTATCGCCATAATCTCGCGACAACGCCTGCTCGACGATTTTCCCGGCCTCATGAACAAATTTTGTAACCTTCTGGTTCAGGTCGAACTTATCAAACATCCAATCGACTCCGTATCCCACGCCAATCGTAAATAAAACAGTTCCGACAGTGATTGTTAATATCGTAAGAGCAGCGGTTCCGAATAACGCTGCCCATATGGTAATTCCAGTGGAAACAAGCATACTAGTTGCGCCAGCAACCAACCCTGTCTTGGCTATATCGATACCGAGTACAGAAAACAGGTCGCAAAAATCTTTTTTACCTTCACGGTAGTCCTTGAACCAGACCATGGCATCAACAGTCATCGTGAATGCAAGCGCCATTCCCGCGCCATGCATCACCGAGTCATGCGCTGCACCCCATGCCGCTCTGGCGGTATTGCCAAGCTTTCCCGCACCGCCGGCAATAGTCATGACCTGACTGCCGGCTGAAACTGTTTTGCGGTAGCCAACAAGGAGCACGCCGAGAATGCGCCAATCCTCGGGTCCCGTGGCAAATGTCATCACGAATTTCCCGCCGCTTCGGACTAGATAGATTTTTCGCTGCCAGAACTTGCGTAACCAAGCCTCCTCCCCGGCAAGCGCATCCCTGAAATAGCCGCCGACGCCGGCCATCTGCCCGAGAATCCAGTTGCGGCTCAGAATGTTTCTTTGATCGATCTCGTACTTTTCGTCTCCACTTGCGAAAAACTGCAAGACACACTCGGGTACATCAACTCCCGCAGTCGGCTTGACTTCGAACAAGTGAACCATCTGCAGCACTTCCTGCTGCCCGTCCCGTGTCACGGTCAGTCCATGCGTATCAGCAAGCGTCGCTGCCGTCGGCCGGGGAGTATCGCCGAATGGGCTGGAAGATAGGCCGGGTTGGGACTTGGCACGATTGAATGCGGTAATCATCGAAGCCGACGCCGGTTGCGCAGCCACCGCAGAGTCTTGCAAGGCCAGAAGGTCATGGGCCAGCGCCTTGTCGTCGTGCATGATGATCAATATAGGAGCGGGCTTGTCCTTCGGATCCTCCGTGCAACCCTGCGTGCAGTCCATCTTGCGGATCGGATAGCGACCGAGCACCTTGTCGCCGTGCTTGAGGATCAAGCTTCCCTGGAAGGTTCTACCGAGCCAGATATGGCACGGCTCGCCGTCCTGGAACGTCACCTTCGTCACATTGAGATTGCGTTTCGGATCGTAGAAGCGGCCATATTCCGACTGGGGCTTGTCCGTCTTCACGGTATACGTCGCGCCGTTGCCGAGCTTGATATCGAACACCACATCGCGTTGCTTGCGCAGGATGATGAGGTTGTTCACCCCCGGCCACAGCTTGGACTTTGGGGGCTCTCCCGGCAGATCGATGTAATGTCTGCTCTTGACGAGCGTGCGGTAATCGCTGCTGGTTACGTCACTCATCGCTGCTACTCTCCAGTCGTGGCATTTGCGCTTCGAAATGATCGGATTGCGGCATCTGTGCCTTGAAATGATCGAACAAGGTCTGGACCAGCGAGGCGTGGCCGTCTGCTCCCGTGGTCAGCTTCTGCATGCCGCCATCGCCCTTGAGCAGGTTCAGCACCTCTGAATGAATCGGCTGGCCGTCGGCATCCGAGTGCCGATTTGCCGCCGATGACCTGCTTAGCGAGTTTGTCGCGCCCCATCGCCGTGTCATAGGCGTAACCGAGCAACGCGAGCGGTCGTCGTGTATAGGTGGTGTTGTGCTCGATGGTCACAGTACGTTCCGAGTTATGCCCCTGCGTGCGCCAGACGCGGATCTCGTAGCTGTGCAAACGCGCGGCAAAGCACAAAGCCCAGGCCAACGGAGCCACCACGAACCAGCCGTAAAACCTCCAGCCGCGCGCGGGCCGACCCTTTGGCCAGAGATAGAACGTCAGGGCAACGCCTGCGGCGATGGCGATGACGAGCAGCAGCCCCCAGACAATCGGGCTGGGCGGCTTCGCGTCATTCACCTCTTCGTGGGCGCGGTCGAGGAAATCAACCGGCACGCTGTCAATCCTCTTTATGCGCAGCGGTAGTAACTGTTTGCCAATGGCTGACTTCATGGCAGTTAATCTTGGGTTCGCAGTCATGGTCCGACGATGAATTCTTAGCTTTGGCCCGCTAGCATTCGATGCACACTGCAACCGTGGACATTGTTTTAGCCGGCAACCACCACTCGAACTTTCCTTTCTTTTTCTATACATGATGCCGTTTTTATCATCACAAGATAAAGGCGTACAAAAGCGCCAGCGAGCCACAATGACAACGGCATACCTAGTATGGCCACAAACAGCAAGACACCCGTTGTTCCAAAATTTGACGACAGCAATCGGTTCAGGATGAGATAAAAAGGCGCGATGCCATAGATAACGTACATGAACAATTTGGGGAAAGGGCGCCGTTCCTTGTCGACCTTCTCATACGCTTTCATTCCTCGTTGCAGTGGAAATATCACAGTACCCGCATCGTCCAAAAAAGTCTTCCTGACAAACGAAGTGTTATCGATGGTGTGCGAAACAATCCTGTACGTGATACAAATCCAGTACGCGGTTAGAGCAGCGCCCCCTCCGCCCCCCACCCATCGGAGATATTCACTCATCGGGGCAAAGATGAAAAAGTAGAAGTAACCAAACACTCCGAAGAAATAGTAAATTGCAAACACCCCAATCAGCATTACCATTCCATAGGCTCGCAACGCATTCGTTCCCCGATACCTGAGCCAGATAAGGACAGGCGTAAGGCAGCACACAATCGTCGTCACTGCGCCAATCTTCCAGGGCCATCCCGACACGGAGAAATCGCTCTCATATGCGGCATACGACAGCCCCGTGCTCAGCAGTGGGAAAATCACACATACCAGCAGTGCTCTCTTTGTAATTGCAAAAATGTAATCATCCTGAAATTCAGCCATCGATTTGACTCTCTTCATTCAAGCTAGTCCAATAGCAAAGCTTCGCCCATAGCCTCGCCTCTACGGCATATACATAAGCGAGTACCCTTGATAATCGTTGGGCATCGCCTTTTCTAGGTACTCAGCAGAATCCTTTAGTGATTTGCCAAGCCACCGGATTCCAGACGTAAAGTGTCCGGTTGCCTCGGTTTTTTTGTCGATCAAATCGAGTCCATAACCGATTCCAACGGCGATCGCGATGGTACCTACTACAATCCCCCACACCGGCAACGTGGTAGTACCTAGGAAAGCGATGACTGCGCCCACTGCTATCGACGCGAGTGCTGCGCTCAGTCCCGCCTTGGCGAGGTCGATACCGATCTTTCCGAGCAAATCCGCAAAATCCTTCTTGGGCTTGCCATCCGGCCCAATCTGCTGATAGTCGTGCAGCCACTCTGCCGTATCAAGCGCGACTGTAAAGATCAATGCAAGCAGGCCAGCTTTCTTGAAAGCGCCTTTTGATGCTTCCCAAGCAGCAGCAGCACCGGATTCCAGCGTCCCCGCGCCACCAGCGATCGTCAGCACCTTCTCATTTTTCGCACCGTACCGTGCCGCAGTTAAATATTTGCGCAACCTCGGATTACCGGTGAGAACGACATACCACCGCTCGCCGGCATTCTTGTGGACAATCTTCATCAACCTGAACTTCTCGGACCAAATTTCGCGGATCCACTCCTTGTTGTCGCTGAAAAAACCCAACGCCCCACCGAGCTGTCCGAACAGCCAATTACGTGTCGCAATCTTGTTGTTATCAATCGCAGTCTCGTCCGAACCACCCGCCGCCACTGCATCCAACAATTCCTCCGGAATCGAGCGTGCGTCGACCTCAACGATGTGCGCTTCCTGTGGCGGTGCGACTGTTAAATCCTGTGCGAGTTTGATTGGCAGCCGACACGCCAGCTGTTCTTGCATCAGCGATTGATCAAAAATTAGCGAATCGTCTGTCAAGCCCGGAACTGTCGGTCGCGGGAAGAGTATCTTTTCCGGACTTTGCGGTGTCCGACTTGAGGAGACTGTGGTTGCCTGTTCCGCTTTCTGCGCGAGTCCCATGGCAATAATGATAGGCGCAGGCTTGTCTTTTGGATCCTCCGTGCAGCCCTGCGTGTAGTCCATCTTGCGAATGGGGTACCGCCCCAGCAGCTTGTCACCCTGCTTGAGGATCAGGCTTCCCTGGAAGGTTCTGCCGAGCCAGAGGTGGCACGGCTCGCCGTCCTTGAACGTCACCTTCGTCACGTTGAGATTGCGCTTCGGATCGTAGAAGCGGCCATATTCGGACTGAGGCCGATCCGTCGTCACGGTATACGTCGCGCCGTTGCCGAGCTTGATATCGAATACCACATCCCGATGCTTGCGCAGAATGATAAGGTTGTTCACCCCCGGCCACAGCTTGGATTTTGGAGGTTCGCCCGGCAGGTCAATGTAGTGCCTGCTCTTCACGAGCGTCCGGTAATCGCTGGTTACGTCACTCACCGCTGCTGCCCTCCAGTCGTTGCGGCATCTGCGCCTTGAAATGATCGAATACGGTCTGGACCAGCGAGGCGCGACCGTCTGCACCGGTTGTCAGTTTCTGGATGCTGCCATCGCTCTTTAGCAGGCTCAGGACCTCTGCATGAATCGGTTGGCCGTCGGCATCCATGTAGCCTACGTGCAGGTCGTCGAGCTGCTTGTCCGTCTGGAACTGCCGCTGCAGACTTGCAGGTCCGCCGCGAGGCATGCCCGCCGCTCGCACAAGCACCGTGCCCGGGCAGCCGATTTCGATGTTGCCGCCCCGCAGCTTGATGTATGCGCCCGCGCCGTCGGAGATCGTGACCGACTTGCCCCCGCACACGTTGAGGCTGCCGTCCGCGCTGGTCACTTTCATGTCCTGCTCGGCGAACAGCTGCAGCTTGCCCGCCTGTGCTTGGATATCCACAGTGCCGTTTGCAGCTAGGGCCTTGATGCCCTTATTCACGGCGAAAAGGGAAACGGCCTCACCGGCGGCCATCGTGACGTTGTCGCCGGCGTTCACGTCGGCATTGCTGGCTGCCGTCAGCGCGAGATGTTCACCGCCAGCAAGCTGGATGGTCTTCGGCGTAACCATCCCGATGCCTTCGGGTGCTGACATCAGGATCACGGCCTTCTGCAGCTCCCGGAACGCGCCTGCGAGCTGATCCTGCTGCGCCTTGAGTTCCGACAGCTCTGCCGCGGCGCGCTGCGCCTGCTGACGCAGAGAAGCCACTTCAGCCTGGGATGCCTCAAGCTGCTGTATCGCTGCCTGCATTTCCAGGTGCGGCGTGTCGGCCCCGGTCGCCGCGTCCGCCGAGAGAAACAGCCCTTTCGGCGCGCGCATCGTGCCCCACGCCTGGGTCGTGATCTCGAACCCCTCTCCGCGCTGGAGCTTTTTACTATTGAGCAGATAACCGAGATTGACCGCCGACTGGCTGTACACCGTCGCGATGCGCGCGCTTTCCTTGCTCTGCAGGTCGTTGAACACGATCTCCGCGCCACGCAGCGGCGAGCGCCAGATCGCGTAGCTGAACATCGCCTGTGCCCCATGCACGACGTCAGGATGGGAGTAGTCATGCAGAGCCCCGGTGATGTGAATCCGATCCACATCCCGGTGGGCCGCGTCGAGGATCACCTCGGTCCCCGGCAGCAGGGGCGAATGGAAGCCGCCCTGATAGGACGACGATGGACGCAGTAGGCGCAGCTTCAGCAGTTGTTTGTCGGTATTGCCGGATCCCTGCAGGAACTTGGGGAGAACCGGATAGCGACCGTGTTCGTCCATACACCCGTAAGGCGCGGAGTCAAACGTCGTGACCACGCCGACGACGGGCCCCTCCAGAAAACGCCAGTCCTGTGCATAAACGAATTCCGGACGGTACGTCAGGTGCGCAGGCATCGCCTTGAAGCGGATATGCGCAGGCTGCGTGCGACTGCCGTCCATCTTCATCGAGGTAATCACGAAGCCATATTCCGCGCTTGCCAGCTTCGTGTTGGTCAGCTTCACGACCACGCCCGGCGCAACGCCCTTCGCGTTGGTCGTACCCGAGAGCGTCGCCTGCCGCGCGATCTGCTCGTCGCGCCGCGTCTGCACGAGCGCCTCACCCTGCGGCTGCGTCAGGTGGAACTCAGTGCTGCAGCTGATCTGCCCGAATACCGAGCGGTCGTCGGCGTCTTTGGAGACGCTCGCCGTCGCCTGTAGCGGGTCCTCCGGCGTGCGATAGTTGCGCTCCCACAGCTCTAGCGTGGCCACCACCAGCTCGCGTTGCTCGCTGACTTCGAGCACCGCCTCGTGCCAGTTGCTGTTGAGACCGGAGTTGGCCAGCAAGGGCACGTCGATCGAGCGGAGATAGGCGCGCGGATGGTTCGCGAAGACGAGCGTGTCGAGCTGCCCCTTCCGGCCGCGCCCCTGCTTGTAGAACCAGAAAATGCCCTTGCGTTTCGCATGTCGTGTGAGGAAGTTCCAGACGGACTCCTCGTACATCACGACCTGCGCCATCTTCTCCTGCTCGCCTTCGAGATCGAATTCGACATCGAAGGCGTCGAAGTTTTTCCGGTCGACCACCGCCTTCGTGGCCATCTCCTGGAAGGTGACGTCCTTGAAGGTGTCCGACCTGATCATGCGCTTGCACAGGGCTGCGAATCGCGGCTCGATGCGCAGCCGGTACGTCGCCTCGTCGCGGCTCGTACGGAGGCGTTTCCAGCGCGTGACGACGCCATTGAACGTGGCGGCTTCGTGGTTGACGGGTTCGACGTAGTTCGCCGAGGGGACTGCCGCCTGCTCGTCGATCTGCAGGCCCGCTCGCCGCCCGACGCACTGCTTGCCGTCGATATCGAGGCGCGGCGACGTCACTGTGACGTCGACCGTATAGTCTTTGCAGAAACCCGCGCGCACCTTGAACTTGAGCACGTCGAGGCCGAGGTCGAGCGTGCCGATCCATATTTTCAGATGCTGGGTGAGCCGCGCGCTGGGGTGGCGCAGCGCATCTGCGAAGCTCTTCGTCACAGCATTCATATGCATTTTTGTTCGTTATGCGAATCGAAGCCCATGAATTCTCGGATTCCGGCGAAATACGGATTTAGAGTCAGGAATGGGAGGACGTCAATCTGGCTCCACGAAGAGCGTCTGGGATTTACAACGATTCCGTCAATGAATGTTAAATTTCGCTTTCCTTATTTTTTAAGATGGAATTGCGGGGTAGAGGAAGCGCGTTAGAGACGCTCAGACAGCACGCGCGGATCGCGCACCGGCAACGGCCATTAGCGTTCTACATCAAAGCGGCTGGCCGGCGAGTCGCCTGCCAGCCGCTGTTCCTTAAGCAAACGCTTGTCAGTCAGACCTTCCCTTCCAACGCCGCGGCCACCCCGGCGCCGTAGGCCGGATCGGCCTTGCTGCAGTTCGCGATGTGCCGGCGCTTGATTTCCTCGGGCGCGTCGCCCATCGCACGGGCCGTGTTCTCGAACAAGACCTTCTGCTGGGCAGGCGTCATCAGACGGAACAACGCGCCCGGCTGTGAATAGTAGTCTTCGTCCGCGCGATGATTCCAGTGATCGGCCGCGCCTTCGACCGAGAGCGGCGGCTCGCGGAAATCCGGCTGCTCCTGCCACTCGCCATAGCTGTTGGGCTCGTAGCCGAGCGTGCCGCCATGGTTGCCGTCGACGCGCATCGGCCCATCGCGGTGATAGCTGTGCACGGGGCAGCGCGGCGCGTTGACCGGAATCTGATGATGATTGACGCCGAGCCGGTAACGCTGCGCGTCGCCATACGAGAACAGACGCGCCTGCAGCATCTTGTCAGGAGAAAAGCCGATGCCGGGGACGACCTGGGCCGGATTGAATGCCGATTGCTCGACTTCGGCAAAGCAGTTCTCCGGATTGCGGTTCAGCTCCATGACGCCGACTTCGATCAGCGGATAGTCCTTGTGCGGCCAGATCTTCGTGAGATCGAACGGGTTATAGGGAACCTTCGACGCGTCCTTCTCCGGCATGATCTGGACGGATAGCGTCCACTTCGGGAAGTCTTTTCCCTCGATCGCGTCGTAGAGGTCCCGCTGGTGGCTTTCGCGATCCTTGCCGATGGTCGCCTGGGCTTCGGCGTCCGTGAGGTTCTTGATGCCCTGCTGGCACTTGAAGTGGAATTTGACCCAGTGCCGCTCGTTGGCGGCATTGATGAAGCTGAACGTGTGCGAGCCGAAGCCATGCATGTGGCGATAGCTGGAGGGAATGCCGCGATCGCTCATCACGATGGTCACCTGATGCAGCGCCTCCGGCAGCGACGTCCAGAAGTCCCAGTTGTTGCGCGCGCTGCGCATGTTGGTGCGCGGATCGCGCTTGACCGCGTGATTGAGGTCGGGAAACTTGAGCGGATCGCGCAGGAAGAAAACGGGCGTGTTGTTGCCCACCAGATCCCAGTTGCCTTCCTCGGTATAGAACTTGACCGCGAAGCCGCGGATGTCGCGCTCGGCGTCGGCCGCGCCGCGCTCGCCGGCGACGGTCGTGAAGCGCGCGAACAAGTCGGTCTTCTTGCCGACCGTCGAGAAGATCTTGGCGCGCGTGTACTTGGTGATGTCGTGCGTGACGGTGAAGGTGCCGTATGCGCCGGACCCTTTCGCGTGCATGCGGCGCTCGGGAATGACCTCGCGGTCGAAGTGAGCGAGCTTCTCCAGCAACCAGACGTCCTGCAGCAGTGCCGGACCACGCGGGCCAGCCGTCATCGTGTTCTGATTGTCGACGACCGGACAGCCTGCAGCTGTGGTGAGCTTCTTCTCAGACATCGTTACCTCCTCGTGGAGTGAGTGAACGCAAACGACGGGAGCCCATGCTTGGACATCGACCTGCTCACACGGTCTTATATGGACACCGCCCGGTTTGCCAAGTTGATCTTGTGTGATACGTGAACGAGGTATCGGCTGCGGTCTTATATGCGGCCTTTTTGCAAGCCGAAGCTGCGGGGCCCTGATGGAATTCGCCAGGAACGTCCTCATCTCGGCCACGTGCTCGAAGCACAAGACTGTGTTCAGGTTTGCGTTCCTGCGGTCCGACCTGTCTCGCCATCACATTGAAATCAACCCTAGCAACCTACCAGTTTTTCAACGCGTCAAGGTGACCATTCTGCTATAAGGGCTTGAGGCTTACATGATGCGCTTCGTACGAAGTCCCGTGAGCGAGGATCGCCCAGGCGACTCGCGCCATTTTGTTCGCCAAGGCCACTGTTACTACATTTGCTGGACGTCGCACCTGTATTGCCTTCTGCCATGCGGTTGGCATCTTGGTGTGACACAGAACAGAACGTGCCCCGTGTATCAACAACGTACGCAGGTATGGATCACCTCGTCTGGAGATCGAGCCCAACCGGATCTTTCCGCCTGTACCATTCTGGCGAGGAACAAGCCCCAGAAACGCTGCGAACTCGCGCCCCGACCTGAATGTCTTCGCATCTCCAATTGTTGCTACTAAGGCCGTTGCAGTCAGGCGGCCAATGCCCGGCACATCGGAGATCGCTCGGCATGCCGCTTCGTGTTTCTGCCAGGCTCCAATCCGCTTCTCGAGTTGATTGATGTCTTCCTCAAACAGGTTGATGCGGCGCAACTGTTCGAGAAGGTTAAGAACTATTGATCGTGGCAGTGCGTCTTCGAGTTCTGCCATGCGCTCTCTGATCTCGTCGAGTCCTGCTACGCGTCCTGCGCGAAACGTAACGCCGAATTCATACAGCAACCCACGCAGCTGATTTATCTGCATCGTTCGAAACTTGACGAGCAACGAACGCATACGATGCAGGCTTAGCATCACTTGCTGATCCTCTGTCTTAGCGGCAACCGTGCGCATGCCGGGTTGCTGCACTGCAGCCCAGATTGCCCGAGCATCGGCCGCGTCGGTCTTGTTCGTTTGCACGAAAGGTCGAATGAATTGGGCGTGTAATAGCACCACCTCATGTCCGAGCGTGCGGATCTTACGCGCCCACCAGTGAGCACTTCCGCACGCCTCGAGGGCGACGCGACCGGCCGGGCGCTGCGCCAGAAATGCAATTAATTCGTCACGTCCGAACTTCCGATTCGCGATCTCGCCGGTTTGGGCGTCGACCCAGTACAGCTGGAACACCCGTTTCGCAATGTCGAGTCCATATGTCGTAGCATCCATCTGGGGCCTCCGTTCCTCAAGTGGTTGTGTCGCAACTCCACTTTGGCACATTGATGCCATTCGGTCCTGGGGGCCCTCAATCGTGCCCGCTTCCCCGCAGGGAGGGCGGTGTCCATCCCATCTCGACCGAAGAGTGGGCAGGATAGCACCATCATTTGCGCATCGTTGTAACGGATGCGTGAATTGTGAATTGACTGCAGAGAATGACGTTCGCGCGAGTCGTCGACGGGCACACATGCCCGTCGACTTCCCGCTTGTTGCGCAACCAGCGTTTTAGAGCGCTTCCAACGCGAGCGCAATGCCTTGTCCGCCGCCGATGCACAGCGTGACCACGCCACGCTTGATGCCGTCGCGACGCATCGAATGCGCGAGACGCGTCGTCAGTACCGCGCCGGTGGCGCCGATGGCGTGACCGTGGGCAATCGCGCCGCCTTCGACGTTCACAAGCTCTTCGTTGATGCCGAGCTCGTGCGCGACCGCAATCGGCACCACGGCAAACGCCTCGTTGATCTCGAAGCGTTCGACATCCGCCAACGACCACCCTGCCCGCGCGAGCGCCATGCGCACCGCCGGCACCGGCCCCAATCCAAACATGCCGGGTTCGACTGCCGCCACCCCATACGACACGAGCCTGGCGATCGGCTCGATCCCCCGGGCCTCCGCAAAACCGCGCTCGGCCACGACCATCGCGGCCGCGCCGCTGTTCAAGCCGGGCGCGTTGCCGGCGGTGATCGTACCGTCCGGCCGAAACGCCGGACGCAGCTTGGCGAGCGTCTCGAGCGTCGTGTCGGGACGCGGCTGTTCATCGCGATCGAACCGGATCGGCTGCTTGCGGCCCTTGACGTCGACCGCCACCAGCTCCGCGTCGAAGAGCCCCTGCTGTTGCGCCGCCACGAAGCGCCGTTGCGAGCGCTCAGCCCAGCGGTCCTGCGCCGCGCGCGTGATCTCGAACTTCGCGGCGAGGTCCTCCGTGTGCCAGCCGGAATGCTTGTCCGAGAACGCGTCATTCAATCCGTCCGTGAGCAGGCTGTCGATCACTTCCGCGTTGCCCATGCGCTGCCCCCACCGGCCGCTCTCGAGCAGGTAGGGGGCGCGGTCCATATTCTCCATACCACCGGCCACCGCTGCGTCCCCGAATCCGAGCCAGATCTCCTGCGCCGCATTCGCAATCGCCTGAGCGCCCGAACCGCACACCCGGTTCACCGTGAGAGCGGGAACCTCCACGGGCACACCGCCGCCGATTGCCGCCTGGCGGGCCGGATTCATCCGGTTGCCCGCCTGAATCACATTCCCCATCACCACGGACCCGATCTCTTTCGGGTCCAGACCGCTGCGCCGCAGCGTCTCGTGCACCGCTACTGCGCCCAGCGCCGTGGCCGGCACCTCTTTCAGCGTTCCGCCGAACGCGCCGATCGGCGTTCTCACCGGATTGCAAATCACCACCTCTCGCGTACTCATCGCTCTGACTCCTATTTCGTGTCACAAACTCAACAGTGCACCACACACATGCATATACACCTTATCACAAGTATGCATATACACCCTTTAAAGAAAGGGTGTTTATCCATCAATGAGCGGCCGCCGCGGCATCGCTGGAACCACCCGCCTTGCCAGGCTTCGTAATCCAGATCAGCGGGATGATGATGATCATGATCATCGCCGACCCGTAGAACACGTCGTTCAGGCCCATCATCGCCGCCTGCGTCTGCACGACTTGATCGAACAGCGCATACGAAGCGTTCCCTCCCAGCCCCAGCAGCGAATGGTATTGATGGAGCTGATTCGTGAACATCGGGTTGGTCGGACTGGACTGCTAGTTCAGGATCTCGTGATGCATGATCGTCCGGTTGTTCCACACCACGTTCGCCAGCGACGTCCCGATTCCGCCGAAGAACATCCGCGCGAAGGTGGAGAGACCGGCCGCTGCGGGCACCTTCTCCGGCGGCTGCCCGGACAGGATGATCACCGTCAGCGGCGCGAAGAACAGCGCCATCGGAATCCCTTGCAGCAGCGTCGGCAGGACGATGAAGCCCTCGCTCAGATCCGTGTAGAAGAACGAGCGCATGTAGTACACGATCGCAAACCCGATGAACGCGAAGGTGCCGATGATGCGCGCGTCCGAGCGCGGCAGGATTTTCCCCATGATCGGGGCGCCGATCACCGCGAAGATCCCGAGCGGCGCCGTGGCGAGCCCCGCATCCACGGCCCGGTAGCCGAGGTATTCCTGCATCCACTGCGGAAGCAGCACGAGGGTGCCGAAGAAAATCGCGTACGCCACCGCGATCGATATCGTTCCGCCCAGAAAGTTGCGCTGCTTGAACAGTGTCAGGTCGACGATGGGATTCTTGTCCGTCAACTCCCAGACGATGAAGAACACGAGGCCGACTGCCGCTACGATCGTCAGCACGACGATGGTGGTCGAGGAGAACCAGTCGAGATCCTTGCCTTTGTCGAGCATGATCTGGAGCGACGCCACCCATGTGATCAGCAGCAGGAGTCCGACGACATCGATAGGCAGTTTCCTGGCTGGCGTATCGCGGTCGCGATAGAGCATCCAGACCGCGCCTGCGGCGATCAACCCGACGGGAATGTTGATGTAGAAGATCCATGACCAGCTGTAGCTGTCGGTCACCCAGCCGCCGAGCGCCGGCCCCACGATCGGCCCTGTGACGACGATCATCGAGAACAACGCCAGCGCCAGCGACGACTTGGCCTTAGGCCATGAGCTGAGCAAGAGCGCCTGCGACATCGGAATCAGCGGCCCGGCCACCGCGCCTTGCAGCACGCGCGCAGCCAGCAGGATCGGCAAGGTCGGCGCGATCCCGCACAGCCAGGATGCGAAGACGAACAGCAGAATCGAGCCGATGAACAGACGCACCTGACCCAGACGCTGAGTCAGCCAGCCGGTCAACGGAATCGCAACCGAGTTCGCCGCCGCAAAGACGGTAATGACCCACGTGCCCTCGTCGACCGACACGCCGAGGTTGCCCGAGATGGTTGGAATGGCGACGTTGGCGATCGACGAATCGAGCACCGTCATGAAGCCCGCCAGGCCCACGAACAGCGAGCCGAGGGCCAGTTTGGCCCCCGTTAGCGGGGGGTGATTGGGGTGAGCGTTAGACATGGTCGTCTCGAGTCCGGTTATTCGTTGGCCGCGATGATGCGAGCGATCGCCGCTTCGGCGTCGTCGCCGTAGTTCGCGAAGACGTCGGTCTTGTAGGTCGACGCCGGGTCCGTGCCGAGCTGCGGGCCGTTCGCGTTCTTGACGTCGACGTCGACGTTCATCGACAGGCCCACTCGCAGCGGATGCTTTTCCAGTTCCTCGACCGGAATCTCGATGCGCACCGGCAAACGCTGCACGACCTTGATCCAGTTGCCCGTCGCGTTTTGCGCCGGCAACAGCGCCAGCGCGGACCCGGTGCCCGGAGAGAAGCCTTCGACCTTGCCGTGGTAGACGATCGACGAACCGTAGACGTCGGCGGTCAGCTCGACCGGCTGTCCGACGCGGATGTGCCGCAGTTGCCACTCCTTGAAGTTCGCATCGACCCAGACCTGGTTGAGCGGCACCACCGACATGAGCGGCGTGCCGGGCGACACGCGCTGCCCCACCTGCACCGAGCGCTGCGCGACGTAGCCCGTCACGGGCGCCGGCAGCGTGGTGCGCGAATACGCGAGATAGGCGTCGCGGACCTTGGCCGCGTCGGCCATCACGTCGGGGTGCTGCTCGATGCCGATGTTCGCGGTCAGCGCGCGATTGGCTGCGAGCTTTTGCTTCGCCGAGTCGAGCGCGGCCTTGGCCGAGTTGACCGCGTCGCGTGCGTGCGAGATCTCCTCCTCGGACACGGCGCCCGATTCGCCCGTCGAGAGCCGGCGGCGCAAATCGTCCTGCGCCTTCGAGAGATCGGATTCGCGCTGCGCGATATCGGCGCGGTACTGGTCATCGTCGACGTAAAGACCGTGCACCCGGCGCACCGTCTGCCCGAGATCCGCCTCGGCCTGCTGCAACGCGATGCGCGTATCGGCCGGATCGAGCTTGACGATCGGGTCGCCCATCTTGACGGTCTGCGTGTTGTCGGCGTTGACCGCGACGACCGTCCCGGTGACTTGAGGCGTGATCTGCACGACGTTGCCGTTCACATACGCGTCGTCGGTATCGACGTGATAGCGCGCGTCGAGGAAGTAATAGGACGCGTAAGCGGCAGCGCCCACGGCGAGCGCCGCGATGAGAGAGGCAATCAGCACCTTCCGCTTTCCGGGCTTGCTCGCTTGCTCGTTCTTCAGAGGGGGGTTAGGCTGATTCATGTTAGGACTCCTGTAAACTTTTGTTAGCACCCGCCATGGGCGCGGCTAGATGATTGACAAGTCGAAAATTCAGTTAGATGCCGTGTCGGCGTGATGAGGCGAGGCAGGCGCGTCTGTCGTGGCCGCAAGGTTCGATTTCTCCGAATCGAAGCCGCCGCCCAATGCCTTGATCAGCGCGATCTGTTGATTGCGGCGATCCATATCCAGGTTGGCGACGGCCTGTTCCGCCGCGAGACGGTTGTCGTCGGCGTTCAGCACCTGCAGTTGCTCGTTCAAGCCCGAGCTGTAGCGCACGACAGCGAGTCGATAGGCCTTGGTCTGCGCGTCGAGCGCCTGCTGCGCATCGACCTGCTGCTTATCCGTCGAGTGGATCAGCGACACTTGGGTCGCGACATCCGACAGCGCGTCGATCAGCGTCTTGTTGTAGTTCGCGACGTCGAGATCGAAGTCGGCATAACGTCCCTTGAGTTGCGATCGCAGCGCGCCTGCGTCGAAGATCGGCAGATGGATCGCCGGACCTGCCGCGATCTGGCGGCTGGATGCCGTCAGCAAGCGCCCCCAGCCAAACGCGTCCAGCCCGGCGGCAGCCGACAGATTGATGTCCGGAAAGAACTCCGCTTTCGCTTCCTTGACGCCATGCGTGGCGGCGTCGACGCGCCAGAACGCGGCGACGATGTCCGGCCGGCGCGACACGAGATCGGCGGGCAAGTTATCGGGCAACGCGACGACGTCCCCCTTTCCGAGCGACGGAACCGCGATCTGCAAACCGCGATCGGGTCCCGCGCCGAGCAGCGCACCGAGTTCGTAGCGCACCGTCGTAATCTGGCCGTCGAGATTGCTGACGCTCGTGCGTTGGGTGGCGATATCGCCGATGGCGGTCTGCTTCTCGACGTTGGTGTCGAGCCCGGCGCCGACCCGGCCGTTCGTGATGCGTTCGATCTGCTCGCGGTTGCTCAGCTCGCGTTGCGCGATATCGCGCAGCACATACAGGCGCGCCAACTGGTTGTACGTTCCCGCCACCGACGCCGCCAGCGAGATCCGCACCTCCTCCATGTCGGCTTCCTCGACCTTCTGTTCGGAGGTCGCCTGCTGAAGCCGCGCCCGGTTCTTTCCCCACAGGTCGAGGTCAAACGAAGCGCTGGTCAGGAGAGTGTTTTCGCTCTCCCAGCTCCCCCCTTGCGGCGGCGGAAAGAGCGCATTGTCCGACTCGATCTCGCGCGACCACGAATAGCTCCCGCTCACATTCGGATAGAGCGCGGACTTCGCGCTGCCGGCAAAAGCGGCCGCCTTGTCGATACGAGCGCGGGCTTCGTCGATGGTGGGGTTGTCCTTCAATGCCTCATCGATCAACTGCGGCAATTGCGGGTCGCCGAATTGCTCCGACCAATCGAGCGACGGCCACTTGCCGCCTTCCGTCGGCAGGCTCTCGCTTGCCTCGTAGCTGGACGGGGCAGCGATATGCTTGTCGCTTTTGATGCCGGCGTAGTTGACGCATCCGGCCAAGGCAAGAGCGGCCGCAGCGGTCGCCAACGGGGTTGCCCAGCTTCCGATGCGTAGTACCGAGGGCTTGAGTTTCATCGTCGTTTCCGTATCAAAGAAGGTTGCTGTTGGTTGCTTGCGCACGTCGATACGTGCATACGCACAGAATATTGATCCCCCAGCCCACCTTCAATGCACGGGACGACATCTGATTGTTTCACTTCCGTTATCGGACTCGGCGAGGACTCGGCGCGGACTCGGCAACTCAGCGCCCATTTACATTGCCCGATACCGCTCGAGATCGGGAATGCGTCGCCCTCTCGGATACCTAGGTACCGAGAATCGGAACGGTCAGATCGGGAATCGAACTACGGGTGGGAGAGAGGCAGGTGTTACAGCGAGAACAACAATCGGTTGCGGCGGCGCGCGGCTGTCACGGCGCTGTCACATCTCGGCGCGGCACACACGGCAAACATCGGGCAATCGGTCGGCTCGACCGATCCCGTCACCGCTTAGCGTAGGAAACGTCGCGCGTAATACGGAAGAGCTCGTTTCTCAGGTCGGTGGCCTGCTGCTGCCCGAAACTGCCCTCGAAGCTGGCCTGGGCCATACGCCAGTGCCCCGCCGCCTCTTCCAGCTTCGTGCAGCCGCTTTCGGTCAGCGCGAGCCGCAGGCGGCGCTTCCCATGCTCCTCGGCCGATTCGGCCACGAGCCGGTCACGGAGCAAAGGCTTCAGCGCTCGCACGAGCGACGTCCTGTCCATCACCATCGCGTCGGCCAGCTCGATCATCGTCGTGCCGGGTCGGCGGACCAATTCGTTCATGATGCTGAACTGCGTCGGCGTCACGCCGGCTTCGGACAAATGGCGCTCGTACAGCTTCGAGATATGTCGAGCGGCCTGGCGGACGGCGAAGCAATCGTCGCTTTCGGGGGGGAGTAGGTTCATGGCCGCAGCATAGCGGCGCGGTTACCGTCGATCCATCCTCTGCGGCGCACCAATTTGTCACCAAAGCGAGAAGAATCCCCGAAGGCATTGGTCAGGGCCCGCGAATCTCGATGGCCAATACTTCACGACGACGGCTGCTCGCTCGCCAGCTCCTCGTAGAACCCCGTGGCGTGATCGATGAATGCCCTGACCTTGGCCGGTAACAGCGTCCGCGTCGCGTAGGCCAGCCGGATTTCGATCGATTCCTCCATGATCTCGTACTCGTCGAGAAGACGGACCAGCCGTCCCGCCCGGACCTCCGGCTCCACGAGCGCCAAAGGCAAAAGGCCAAGACCCAGACCTTTCAAGACCATTTCCCGATTGAACACGGCGTTGTTCGACACGATGTCGTACTTGATGTTCACCGCCACCTCCTCCTGCTCGGTCCGGAATGTCACGTGAGGCTTGCGTAGCGCAGGAGGCATGGTGACGAACAGGTGTTCTTCGAGTTGCGCCGGATGGGCCGGACGGGGATGACTTTTCAAGTATTCGTCCGTCGCGAAGACCGCCAACGGCATGCGCTCCAACAGCCGCGTCACCGCCGTATCCGTACTCAGCATGAACGGCAACACGATGCCAAGATCGAAACCTTCCGCGACGAGGTCGACAGGCCGCTCGGTCAGCGTCACATCGAGGCTGATGTTCGGATACTTCAGTTTGAAGCTTGAAATCAAAGGCACGAGCCGCTCGACCGCCGCGGTGGTGTGAGCCACCAGTCGCAGGATGCCGGCCGGAACATGCGTCTCGGTCGTTGCTTCGGCTTCGAGCGCTCCCAGGTCGTCCAGAACACGGCAGCACCGTTCGTAGACGCGCTCTGCCGATTCGGTCAGCGAAATCTGTCGAGTGGTGCGATTGAACAAGCGGGTGCCGAGGCGTTGCTCGAGTGAGGCGATCGCGCGCGAAACGATGGGCGGCGCCAAGCCCAGCATGTCCCCTGCCCGCCTGAAGCTCTTTGCCTCCACCACGGCACGGAAAACCCGCAAGTTCTCGAGATAGTCCATCGGAATCCTCGCTGTTTAGACTTCTGACCGAATGGCTGGCCGGCGGCTCGATCGCCTTGCTAGTCAGTCCTGGGCCCGTTCACGCCGATAACAGGCTCTAGAGCACTTGGCTTACGCGTTCGGACGCAGGCACGGGTATCGAAAGCACCAGGGAAGTGGTGATTGTGCCAAAGCTGCCGATTCTGTCGATGACAGCCTCCAGCTCCACGCTCGACCGGGCCAGCACCTGGAGGATGTAGCTATCCGAGCCGGTTACCCGCAGCACCTCCACGACGTTCGGCGTCTCGCGAAACGTCTTGAGAAGACTCGCGCCTCGCTCGGCTGAAGCGGCGATCCGGATCACCGCGTTGATCGGGAAGCCAAGGCGCGTCCAGTCCACTTCGGCGCGATACCCCTTGATGACTCCTCGCTCCTTCAGGCGGCGAACCCGCTCGGCACAGGCCGGCGCCGTGAGCCCGACCTCGGCCGCAAGCGACTTGTAAGGCGCGCGGCCGTCACGAAGCAGAATCTTGACCAGCTTCAGGTCTGTCGCATCGAGAAAATTTCGGTCCGTGTTTTCCATGAAAACAAAAGTATCTGCGCACAATGACTTTTGATTCTAAAGCGCTAGGGAAGCAAATCAGAAGCAAAATTTAGCCGTTGCTAATTTATTTGCGGACGGCCTTATGAGAAACGTTATGACTGCAGGATTCGCCTTCGTCGAGTTTGTCGGCCCGGACCCGGAGGCGCTCGTTTCCCTGTTCGAGAAGTTCGGGTTCAGGGTGCTTGGGCAACATGAAAAGACCGGTGCCGTTCTTCTGCGTCAGAACGAGGCGATTTTCATCGTGAATCCCAAACCGAACCCGTTTCGCGATGTCCACGGCGCTTCGGCACGGGCGATCGCGATCAAGGTGAATAGCGCAGCGAAGGCGTTGGCACAGGCGCTAGAAGGTGGAGCGCGCTTGGCGACGCGCGAAGATTTCGGCGAACACGTCGTCAACTCGCCCGCCATCGTGGGGATCGGCGACAGCTTGGTCTACTTCGTCGAACATGACTTCGCATCCGAGTTTTCTGTTCCGTATCGGCGGGACCCCTCTACGGCGGTTGTCGATGCCGCGATCGAAGCGATCGACCACACATCGAATATCGTGAAGCCGGAAAACCTCGATCGGTGGGCCGACTTTTATCAGGACACCTTTTCATTCGTCCAGAAGCAATACCTCGATGTGAAAGGAAAACAGACCGGCATGCGGGCCAGGTCGATGGTCAGCCCGTGCGGGAAGGTCTCGATCCCGATTGCCGCTGCCGCACACGACCAGCCCGGCGTGTTGAATCAGAACGACGAATTCATCCGCGACTACCACGGCGAAGGGATTCAGCACATTGCGTTGCTGTCGTCGAACATCGAACTGACCATTGCGGCTTTGGAGTCGGCCGGGATCGAGTTCATGGATGCGCCGCCGAAGACCTATTACCAGAATCTCGACGCACGCGTTCCTGGTCACGGTCAGAAGCTCGACACCATCGAACGCAGCGGAATCCTCCTCGACGGCAAGGGCGATGAACGGATCTTGCTGCAGCGCTTCACGCGACGCCAGATCGGCCCCATTTTCTTCGAGATCATCGAGCGACGCGGCGAGGACGGCTTCGGCGAGGGCAATTTCAAAGCGCTGTTCGAATCGCAAGAACAGGATCAGGTTCGGCGCGGGTCGCTCAACGCTTCGTAGCTCAACCCGTGATCATCTTTTTCAAGGACATCATCATGCAAGCCTCCAAAACCACCCTCGCCCTTTCGAATCCCCATCCTGTTCTCGGCAGCACGGACGTGTTCAAGACGTTCAACTACGCGCCCGCGGTTGCGGCCGGCGGTCTGCTGTTCGTCGCCGGCCAGATCGGGCTGCGGGCTGACGGGACGATTCCCACGAGCGTCGAAGAACAGATCGATCTCGCGTTTCAGCGGCTCGGCGCGATCCTGCAAGCCGCCGGACTGGGCTTCGAGGATCTCGTCGAGCTCGTCAGCTATCACGTGGATATCGACCGCCAGCTTGCGGCGTTTCGCGAGATCAAGGACCGCTACATCAAGGAAAACCCTCCGGCATGGACCATTCTCGGGGTCGCGGCATTGGCGAGGCCGACGCTCTTTGTCGAGATCAAGGCGGTGGCGGCGATACGCGGCGTGTGAGCGGACACCCGGTCTTTTACCGGTTGCCCTGGGTTGTGCGTCGCACTAAGATCGTCTCTCTCCGAGCAACGCCTTCGACGAGGCAACCCGTGCTGCTTGCCACCAAGGTCGTTCCGCCACGCTTGCCCACGGGCCTGATCGACCGCCCGCGCCTCGCCGGCCTCGCCGCGCAGACAGAAAAGAAGCGCCTGACGGTGATCAAGGCTCCCGCCGGATTTGGCAAGACGTCGCTCGCCCTCACTTGGCTAAAGGTGCTCGGGGCGAGCAGCGCGCGGATCGCCTGGCTCTCTCTCGACGCCGAAGACGACGAGCCCGCTCGCTACTTCAATCATCTCGCGCATGCGTTGCGGCAAGCTTGCGGCGACGTCGGCGCATCCGTGATCGGCTTGACCGCCGAAGCGTCGTTTGTGCCGGCGAATGCGCTTGCGTCGACGCTGATCAACGAGCTGATCGACGTCGACGACGAGGTCTACCTGTTCATCGACGACTACCACCTGATCCGCGAGGCCCCGATTCACGAAGCGATGTCGCTCTTCATCGCCAACATGCCCTCGCAGGTCCACGTGGTGATTTGCAGCCGAACCGATCCCCCGCTTCCCACGGCCAAGCTGCGAGCGCGAAACGATCTCTTGGAACTCGACGCGTCGACGTTGAGATTCAACTTCGACGAGACGCGCCGCTTCGTCGAGCACGAATGCCCCGGCAAGGTCCGCGGCACCGACGTGAAATCGCTGTTCGCGACGACCGAAGGCTGGGCCGCCGCGTTGCGCATCTCCGCGTCGGTGCTGGCGCGCGATGATCGCCCCCGGGGCTGGACGGCGAGCGTTCCGACCGGCGCATCGAGGCCGCTTGCGGATTACCTCGAAGACATCCTTCAGTCCTTACCGGCCGGGATGCTCGAGTTCATGGTGCGTTCCGCGATACTCGATCGTCTGAGCGCACCGCTTTGCGAGGCGGTCACCGGCCTTGGCGTCGGTCCGAGCCAAATCATGCTGGACGCGATCGTCGCGCGCCAGTTGCTGCTGGAGCCGATGGACGTCGAAGGGCATTGGTTCCGCTATCACCCGCTGATGGCCGAATACCTCCAGCGTCAGTTGGAGGCGCGATACCGCGACGAGGTCACCGAACTGCATCGGCGGGCCTGGCAATGGTACGCGGCAGAGCGCCAGTGGACAGACGCCGTCAGGCATGCCATAGCGGCCGGTGCGACCGACGACGCGATTCGCCTCATGGAGCACTGCGCCAAGTCGCTCCTTAAAAAAGGCGATCTGCTTACGCTGGTCGGCTGGCAGCGTCAATTCCCATCCGACTTGATGCGAGCCCAGATCACCGTCACGCTTGCGACGGCTTGGGGCACGGCCCTCGCCATGCGTTTCGACGACGCGGCCTCGATGGTGGAATCGATCGAGCGCGATGCCGCCAACAAGGCCGTCGACGCCGACTACCTCCACTGGGAGTGCGTAGCGATTCGCTCGGCGCTCGCCGCCTTGCAGGATGATCCGCACACCGCGCTCTCGCTCGCGCAGCAATATCTGGCGCGATCGACGCGCGATTCATGGACCTCCAACGCGGTCTCGAACGTGGCGCGTTTCGCTCACTGGAAAACGGGCAATCTCGAGGCCCTGCACGCCATGCCCTGGATTCCCGATTCGATCGAGGAAGACCAGCGCAGCGTATTCTCCACGGTCTATCGCCTTTGCCTGCTCGGCCATGCGGAAATGCAGCAAGTGCACCTTTCGCATGCGGAGCGCCTGTTTAGCGAAGCGATGGATCTCGCCGAGCGCCACTCCGGACGGCACTCGATCGCGGCCGCGTTGTGCGCCCCGATGTTGGCTCAATTGCGCTATGAGCAGGGCCGGCTTGACGAAGCCGAGGCGATGCTGGTCGAGCTCATGCCGGTCATCGAACTTGCCGTATTTCTCGACAGCGTCCTGATTGGCTATCGCGTGCTCGTTCGAATCGCCGTGGCGCGCTCCAATTTTTCGCACGCGTATGCCCTGCTGGATAGCGCACAGGCCCTGGGTCAAGCGCGTCGATGGAACCGGCTGGTCGCCGCCGCGCTCTCGGAGCGAACCCGGCTCAATCTAAGAGAAGGCCGGTTTGCCGAAGCAAGCGCGTGCGTGACCCAACTCCGACAGTTGGCCGCCGCCAACGCGGAGTCGTCCATGCCGGTGTCGCCGGAGATCGAGAACTACCGGGACTTCGGGGCCGCGTATCTCGCGATCGGAAGGCATCAGACGCAAGAGGCTGTCGAGCGGCTCACCGATGTAGTGGCGCGTCTCGAACGCTTCAACGGAACGTATTTCGCGCTGCGCCTGCGGACCGTCCTCGCGCTCGCGTGGCTAAACGCAGGCGAGCGCGAGCAGGCGCTCGAGATATTTTTTGACGTGGCGGCTGTCGCGGCGCCGGCCGGCGTCTGCCAGTCCATCATCGATCAAGGGCCAGAGATCGGCCCGCTATTGATGTTGGCGCGCGACCAGGCCCGCACCTCCGCCAAGGCACCGGAAATCGTCGCGTGGCTGGACCGTCTGCTGGAGCGCTGGCAAGCCCTGCACGAACCCGACAGCAAGCCCCGGCGAGAAGCTGAGCGAGACCTGCTCAGCTCACGAGAGCGCGGCATCATCGAGTTGATCGCACAGGGACAGTCCAACAAAGAAATTGCGCGCACGCTCGGGATCACACCCGAAACGGTCAAGTCCCACGTCAAGAGCATCTTCATGAAGCTCGCCGTCGACAAACGCGCTCAAGCCGTCTCGCGCGCGCAGGCGCTGGGATTGGTCAAGCTCAACTAGCCTCGCAGCAGCCGGCCACCGCACACGCGCTACCTCTGCGGTACGCCCTCGCGCCACTCGCCCCAATGCGTGACGATGTCCTGCACGAGCGGATTGCCGGCGAGGAACAGATTGCCGATCGCGATCGTGAAGCCGCCCTGCGACGCGTAGTTGAGCAGATTGTCCGCGCTCGATTGGCCCGCGTAGGGCCGGTCGAAGTCCGAGCCGGCGCGCAGCACCGCGACACGGTTCAGGTCGACGCGATGCACAGTAGCCGCGCGCGTCAGCGCCTCGAACGTGGCATTGTCTTCCTGCTGCGTCGTGCAATAGGTGCCCTTGCCGTCGGTCAGGATCTTCGTCCATTGCCGCGCGCGCTCGCCAAGGTCGGTGCCCGACCACCAGGTATCGCCCGCCAGGGTGTCGCACTGGATCACGGTCGGCGGACGGTTCGCGGGCGCATAGCTGTATTTGGCGCGGGCGGCTTGCGCCTGTGCGTCGTCGGTGAGCGTCACGTTGCGCGACAGCGCGAATGCCGCGTTCGAGAGCGCCGGATTGAGCTGGAACACCTCGGTGCGATAGTCGAGCGGCGGCTTCTGCGCCGGGCCCGTCGTGTTGATGCCGAGATAGCCGGTGTTCCAGCCCGGCGGAATTTCGCGTCCGTCGATTTCCCACTGAATGCCGAAGTCGACGAGCCAGTTCGCCCAGGCAGCGGAACCGACGGTTCCCTGCATCGGATCGATACCGGCGATGCCCGCCACCATGAAGTACGTATGACGCAAGTCGAAACGCGGCGAGAACGTCAGCGCCATGATCGACGCGGCGGCATTCGCGTGCCCCATGCCCGTCGTCATCACGCAGACATCCTGGCGATTGCAGTGCACGGCCGGGTAGTCAGGAGACAGACCCGCCACGGTGATGTCCTGCCAAGGTCCGAGATGATCGAGCCACACTTGGCCTTCTGGACCGAACATCGAAATGATCATCACCTTGACCGGACGGCCATGCGACGCGCCGTCGTCCTGCGCGAAGCTGTCGTCGGCATGCGCGATGGCCGGAGCAAAGGCCGCGCCGGCCAAGAGCAACGATGAAATCACTGCGCCAAAAGCACGAATTAGCATAAGAGGTCCCACCTTTTTATGTAAGAACTGCGGTTGCGACACGTGAATCGCGTGCCGTGTTGTCGACGGATGTCGTGTTTTTTGTCGGCGTGCAGCGTGGGACCTTGGCGTGAGCCGCTTAGGCGAGAGTGAGTATAAGCGGAGAAAAAAAGGGATTGGCAAGCGCTAGAGCTTGCCTTAGCGCAAGACGACGAACAGACCTGTATGGATTAGCACCCCCACCATACCGCCGACAAACGTGCCGTTGATTCGAATGTATTGCAGGTCTCGACCGATCTCCGCCTCGATCTTTCCGCTCACCTCTTTCGCGTCCCAGCCTGATACGACGTCGGTGATCAGCGCCGACAGCTGATGACGGTGCTGCGCCACAAGGCGCTTGGCGATATCGAGCCACCACACGTTCAACTTCTGCTGAATGGAAGCGTCGCTCGCCACGCCTTTGCCCAAGGACGCAAGGGCACCGGCAAGCATGTCCCGCACGACAGAGCGCTCGCCTCCGAGATCGGCGAGCACGAATGCGCGGACGTGTTCGAGGAGGACACGGTAATAGCCGCCCTCTTCCAGATGCCGAATACAGTCGCGGAACAACAGCCGGCCATACCGGCGATACACCGCTGACGTGCCGAGCTCATTGGACAAATCGTGCACGGCTGCGTCAAACCGGCCCCTGAGTTCGTGCCCCGGATTCGCGACGACCTCATGAATCAGCGCAACGATGCCATCGATAAACTTCTTGACGATGTAAGCGTCCAGCGTCGCCGGCGTGAACTTCGACGCCTCGCTGAATTTCGCTTGGATCAAGTCCACGTTGCCGCTCAACCACGTTTCCACTGCGATCAGTCCGCGATCCAGCAGAGGCTGATGACGATTGCCTTCGGTGAGGATATTCAGGACCCGGCTCGCGACGCGAGAGACATCGAGCGCGCGCAATCGTGGCATCACGAATTGCTCGAAGAGGTGTGCGACGTCCGTCTCGTCGATGTCCCCGAGCATTCGAGGCAGCGAGGCGGCCACCGCGTCCGCGATGACCGCGCTGTTTTTCCGTACCGCGAGCCACCCCGCCAGCGCTTGCGCGGCGTTGTAGCCACGCAGTCGCCCGATGATCACTTCGGGTGTCAGGAAGTTCTCTTCGACAAAGTTGCCGAGACTCTCGGCGATGCGTTGCTGGTTTTGAGGAATGATCGCCGTGTGCGGGATCGGTAGGCCGCACGGTCGCCGGAACAACGCGACCACCGCATACCAGTCTGCAATCGCACCGACCGTACCCGCCTCGGCAAACGCGCGCGGCCACGCTAGCCACGGATACGCGGACTGCCAGAACGCACACGTGAGAAGCAGGACGATCATCACCGCAAGCAGACAGGTCGCCGTCGCGCGCATGCGCTTCAGCCGAACGCGCTTCTCGTCCCCGGCCGGGTCGCTCTCGTCGCGCACGGCATTCCCGTCTCGCTCCGTGACGAAGCTCAACTCGACTCCTCCCGCAAAAACCGCTTCACCATGGGAGCGACTTCGCTTGCCCGCGTGATCAGAAAAAGATGGCCGTCATCGATCACATGCAGCGTCGCATGTCGAATCCTTGCCGCGAGAATCTTGGCGTTCGTGAGCGGCACGATCGGATCGTCGTTGCCGTGCAGGATGAGTGTCGGTTGCCGAAGCGCGCCCAGCCACGGCAAGCTGGTCCACCCCGATGCCGCCAGCAATTGATAGAGATAGCCGCGGCCGCGCGGCGCCTGGATATGGCGGCTGTGCGCCTCGAGCAGCGACGGATCGCGCCGGTACGCGCCGCCGTAGATTTCCGCCCCGATTTGCCGCAGGTAGTCCGGATCGGTATAGCGTCGCGGCCCGATCAGTTTGGAAAGCACCGACAGCCGCGCAGGCACCATGATCACCCCCGGCGACGTGGCCGCGAGAATCAGCCTGCGGCAGCGTCTGGGATAAACGAGCGCGAACTGCTGAGCGAGCGCCCCGCCCCACGAGACGCCGAGCACGTCGACAGCGCCGGCGTAGCCGAGCCGCGTCAGCAGCTTGTCGGACAGGACGGCCAACGTCGAGAACCGATACGGGATCAACGGGGCCGGCGAGCCGCCGACGCCGGGGACGTCGAAGATGATGACCGTCACGTCATCGAGTGCTTCGACGAAGGGCTCGACCAGTTCGAGATTCGCGCCGATGCCGTTGAACACGAGCAGCGGCGGCGAGGCGTCGCTGCCAGGCCGCACAGCGACGCGCAGCAGTTGGCCGTCCAGATCGATCGTCTGAATGTGCATGGCGTCGACTAACTCCGGGCTTGTTGGTATGTCGGTCATCCGGTCGTTTTCCTGGTTAGGCTCTTCGTTGCGGCGGCGGTTCGCGCGCATTTGCTAGATCATTTCTTGGGCTGCACGAGCGCTTTCAATTCTTCGACATGCTCCGCGAAGCGCTTCGTGACGACAGCGATACTGTCGGTTTGAGCGCGGTACGCCGCATCCGCGAGCTCCTGCATGTCGACGAACGCCTTTTGCAGCGTCTTTTGCACGCCCTCTCCCGTTGCCGCAGGCGTTTCGCTGCCGGGGGACCGCAAGCGTGTCACGAGCGATTGCAGTTCCGTCGTCGTCGAACGGATGATCTCGATCTGCTTCTGACCGAGTTGCTGCACGCCGGCGAGCGCGGTCATGTTGGCCTCGGCCAGCGCTTCGATGTCCTTGCGCCGCGATTCGAGAATGGCGGCGAGGTCGAGGCCCGGCAGCTTGAACTGCGTGATGAGCTTCGTGTATTCCGCAAAGAGCGTGTTGGGTTGGGTCGCTGCCATGATGATTTCCTTAGAGAGAGTGTCAAAGAGTCGTTCTTGAAGACGTTATCGATAAGCGGCCATGAGGCCGGTCACGCTTCCGATACGTAGGTTCCAGGTGCAGTCGCGCCGGCCGGGTGCCGTTCGCTGCCCAGCGCCACGGGCGCTGCGCGCTTTTCTCCGGATCGCGCGGTCAGCCAGTCCCTCCAGTTGCCCCACCACGAATCCGCTTCAGCCTGCGCGCCGGCGAGCCACGCATCGGCGTTCGCGGGCAACTCGGGATTGAGGTAGTACTTCGCCTTCGGGTTGCCGGGAGGATTGATCAGGCTCTGGATATGACCGCTCGAACTCAAGACGAAGCGCGTATTGCCGCCAAACGTCGTGGCCGTGTTGTACACGCCCTTCCACGGCGTAATGTGATCGGTGATGCCTGCCACCACGTACTTGTCGCACGTGACTTGGGACAGGTCGATCGGCGTGCCCAGTATCGTCAGTCCGCCCGGCTTGCTGAAGAGGTTCTGCGTGAAGATGTCGAGCAATTGCCCATGCAGCTTCGCAGGGAGGCGAGTCGTATCGTTGTTCCAGTAAAGGACGTCGAACGCGGGCGGCGCATTGCCCATCAAGTAGTTGTTGACCCAGTAGTTCCAAACCAGATCGTTGGGCCTCATCCAGGCGAAGACGCGTCCCATCTCCTCGCCCGCCAGCACGCCGCGCGAAATGCTGTGCTGCTTGGCGGCCGCGATGGCCTCGGGCGTCGCAAAGAGACCGAGTTGCGAGTCGGCGGTATTGTCGAGTACGGCGACCATCAGCGTGGTGGCATGCACCGTCTTCTCGCCCCGGCTCGCGAGATGTCCCAGCAAAGCCGAGATGGTCATCGCGCCGGAGCACGCGCCATGCAGGTTGACGTCGTCGCACCCGGTGATCTCGCGCACCGCCGCGATCGCTTCGATGAGCGCGCTCACATAGGTGTCCAGATCCCAGTGGCTTTGCGCCGCGGTCGGATTGCGCCAGCTGACGACGAAGACCTGCAATTCGTTCTTGACCAGATAGTCGACGATGCTCTTGCCTTCGGAGAGATCGAAGACATAGAACTTGTTGATCTGCGGCGGCACGATCAGTTGCGGCCGGCTGTAGACCTGCTGAGTCGCCGGCGCGTACTGGATCAGTTCGAGCACCTCGTTGCGAAAGACCACCGCGCCCTTGGAGGTGCCGAGGTTCTTGCCCACCTCGAAAGCGGTCTTGTTGACCTGCGCGGGCATGCCGCGATTCTTGAGCAGGTCCATCACGATGTTGTTGCAGCCGTCCAGCAGGCTCGCGCCGCCGGTATCGATGACCTTCTTGAGCGCGGCGGGATTGCCGAGGAGCGTGTTGGTCGGAGACGCCGCGTCCGTAATGAGCGACATCACGAACCGCGCGCGCTCCTTGTTATCGGGATTCAACCCGGAGCGCTCGACGAAACCCTCGAGGGCATTTCGCCACGCGAGGTAGCCTTGCAGCGTCATGCGATACAGCGAATTGTTCTGCCATGCGGCGTCGGTGAAACGCTTGTCGCCTTTCGGGGGCGCGGACTCCGCGCGACCCGAGAACAGCTCGAAAAGCTGGCGAGCCAGGGCCATTTCCTGCTCCATGACCAACCCCGGTTGCCGCCACGCCTGAGCGCCGATTTTTTGCGCCGTGGCGACGATATCGCACGGCCGCAGGCCGACAAAGGGATTGGGTCCCAGCATGCCATCGGCGGCCGATGCCGCGAGATCGTCGGCCTTTTCGCTTTGCCGCGGGCTTTCAGTGGTTACCGCCATTTCACTGCTCCTTCAGGAATACGTTCGCAACGCCTGCATTCACGATTCAGGCGACCAGCATCGCGAGGGTTTCCGCAACCAGCGCGGGTTTGTCCTCGCCATCGATTTGCAGTTCGTTCATGGCTTTGATCAGAATGCGGCCGCCGCCCTTCTGCTCCGCCGAGACGAGCGTGACACGGCTGCGCACGCGCGCCCCCGCCTTCACGGGCGTCATGAAGCGCACTTTGTCGAGGCCATAGTTGAGCCCGGCCGTTGCGTCCTTGGGCACGATGCCGATCTCGATCGCCATGCTCGCAAGCAACGAGAGCGTCAAATAGCCGTGCGCGATCGTGCCGCCGAAAGGACTCTCGCGTTTCGCCCGCTCCTCGTCCACGTGAATCCATTGCTTGTCGCCCGTGCACTCGGCGAACGCATCGATGCGCGCTTGATCGACGACGACCCAGCTCGACACACCCAGTTCGCGACCCACGAAATCATTGATCGTGGCAACGCTGTAATTCCCGCTGTTACTCGTGCTACTCATCGCTTGTCTCCTCCAAATCCGCTTGCCGTTCAGACGAGCTGCTCGCGCAGCCCCTTCTTGTTGATCTTGCCGACGCTCGTCTTGGCTAGCGCATCGACAAACTTCACAATCTGCGGCACCGCGTACTTCGATATCTTTCCGGATGCGCTGAACGACAAGACGTGCTGCTTGATGTCGTCCTCCGTGACGGCCGCCCCCTCCTGGAGCACGACCAGCGCCACCGGCCGCTCGCCCCACTTGTCATCCTTGATGCCGATGACGGCCACTTCGGAGACGCCTGCGTACTGAGAGATCAGGTTTTCTATCTCGAGGGACGACACCCATTCGCCACCGGACTTGATGACGTCCTTGAGACGGTCGGTGATCTGGAGGTTGCCCGTCGGATCGATTTGGGCGATGTCCTGCGTGTGGAGATAACCGCCGGCCCACAGCGTCTCGGAAGCGTCGGGATTGTTCAGATAGCCCTGCGTGAGCCACGGTGCGCGCGCCACGACTTCGCCGGTGGCGTGGCCGTCGCGGGCGACATCGTCCATGTTGTCGTCGACGACGCGCAGGTCGACGAGCGGAACCGGCCGCCCCGTCTTGCAACGCAGACGAACTTGCTCATCGACGTCGAGCGCTTCCGCCCCGGGCGGAAGCTGCGCGAGACTGAGCACCGGGCAGGTTTCCGACATCCCGTATCCGACGAACACGTCGATGCCCCGCTTGACCGCCGCTTGAGCGAGACCTTGCGGCAGCGCGCCGCCGCCGATGACGATCTTCCACTTGCTCATGTCCGTCGCCTTCCCTTCCTCGCACGAGAGCAGCATGTGCAGAATCGTGCTGACGCAATGCGAGAACGTGACGCCCTCGTCGCGCACCAGCCGGGCGAGCCGGTCCGGTACATAGCGGCCGGGATACACCTGCTTCACGCCCAGCACCGTGGCGATATACGGCATGCCCCACGCGTGGACATGGAACATCGGCGTGAGCGGCATGTACACGTCGCCGCGATGAAAGCGCTGTCCCGAGACGGGGCTCGCCAGCGCCGCCATGAGCGTGATCGTGTGCAGCACCAGCTGCCGATGCGTGAAGTAGACGCCCTTCGGAAGACCGGTCGTGCCGGTCGTGTAGAACGTGGTGGCGCGCGTGTTCTCGTCGAAGTCGGGGAACGCGTAGCTCGTGCTGTTCGCCGAGAGCATCGCCTCGTATTCCGCCGAGAACGGAATGCTGTGCGCGTCCGCCACGCTGCCTGGCTCGTCGATCCAGATGAAGGTCTTCACCGTTTCCAGTTTGTCCTTGATCGCTTCGACGACCGGCAGAAAATCGGTGTGAACGAGCAGGACTTCAGCGCCGGCGTGATTGATCGTGTAGGCGATCTCCGCCGGCGACAGACGCACATTCACGGTCTGCAAGACAGCGCCCATCATCGGCACGGCGAAATAGCATTCGAGGTAGCGGTGGCTGTCCCAATCCATGACCCCGACGGTGCTGCCGTGCTGCACGCCAAGCTGGCTCAAGCCGTTGGCGAGGCGACCGATACGCTCGCGCAACGTCGAATAAGTCATCCGGAACTGGTCCCGGTAGACGATCTCCTCGTCCTGCGCCTGTACGAACGGCGTGAGCAGCAACTGCTTGATCAGCAGCGGATAGGCGTAGGCGGTGGAAGCGGTCGTCTTGGCGGTGTCCTGCATCGATGTCTCCTTCAGTGTCCAAATGGATAGCAGGCGAATTCGGATCTATTAATTTTTCTCGCCCTGCTGCGGTATTCCTGCGGTATTTCGTTGGAAGAATCATGCGGGTATCGGGGCATCGGAAATACCCCCTGAATGGGGGAGTGCCGTCCGCACTGGGGTGGATAGAATGAATTGAGCCCCGCGTACTTTTTACTGCTTCAAACATGGCGTCCATGACCGACACGTCCGAAGAGATGCGGACCAACCAATGGTTCTGCTCCTTGCCTGCGTCCGAGCAGGAGGCGCTGATTCAGCGAGGCGAATTGATCACGCTTCAGCCCGGCGAATACGTGTTCCGCCGGGGCGATACGCCGAGCGGCTTCTATGGTCTGAAGAAAGGCCGACTCAAAGCCTTCACGCTGCGAGAAGACGGCAAGGAGGCGATCCTGGCCGTCATCGAAGCCGGCAACTGGTTCGGTCAAGCCTCCTTGACCACGCGTCAGCCACGCCTGCGCGACGTCGCGGCCATCGAGCGATCGACCGTCCTCATGATCCGGGCGCCGGCCTTCGAGGAACTGATGCAAAGCCAGACCTTCTTTCGGGCCATCGCCGAACTGCAGTCCCTCCACATGAACTGGCTCTATCGCATGGTCGAAGACGCCACGCTTCACTCGACGCGCGCACGCATTGCGCGGCGCCTGCTGCTGCTCGCATCGGGCGACGTGACGGCGTGGCCGCAGAGCCGCCCCGACGTCAGCGTCTCCCAGGACACGCTGGCCATGATGCTCGGCATCACGCGCCAGACGCTGTCGCTCGAGCTCAAGGCGATGGCCGAAAAAGGAGCGATCGCGCTCAGGTATGGCCGCATCGAAATCTGTTCGAGGGAAACTCTGGTGTCCTTTCAGGATTCGTAGCGATCGCTCCCGCCGGCCTCCCTCGCTAGAACAAGTGCCGCACGCCGGCCATGACGCCTAGCTGCGTCGTACCGAACGCCGAACTCAGCGCATTCACGCCTTGGAACTGGGCGCCCACCATGCCGCCGCGATACAGCGAGTAGTCGGTCTCCAGATAGACATCCGTGCGCTTCGACAAGTAGTAGTCCGCGAGCACCTGGAATTGCGTCGCGTTGCCGTCGGCGGCTTGCGTTTTACCGGTCTGAATCGTGCGCCACACGTTCGCGGAAAGGTGGATCTTGTCCGCCAGCTCCTGCGAGACGCCGCCATAAAACATTTGCCGGGTACCGAACGTATTGAACTTGAGTGCGGTCAGTTCCGGCGTGCTGAATGGGCCGTTAGGGAAATTGCCTTCAAAGCCGGCATCCTGCCGGTTCACGGCCCAGCCGGCCGTGACCGTCGTACTGCCGAACGAATAGGACCCGCCGGCGGTCCACGATCGGAGGTGCGCCGACGTGTTCACGGCATCGCGCGAGTCCAGATACGCAGCGGCAAGACGCAATGGCAGGCCGGGCAAAAAGATCAGCGATGCCCCAATCTGGCTTCCCGAGCCGAATGCGCCCGCATTGCCGCCGAACGCATACGACACCTCGCCCGTCAGGTATTGCCACCGCGCCGCGTACTTGACCATGTTGCTGGTCCACACGCCCTGGGCCATCATGACTTCCGGCCGAAACTGGTAGTAGGTCGGGAGCCAGGGATTGGTTATGAAGGCGCTCAGCACGGCGTCAGCCAGCGGGTTGATCTGCCGCCCCATCGTCAACTTTCCGTACGTGCTCGACTGGAGGCCGACAAACGCCGTATTGAAGAACGGATAGGCGGGGTCGGTCACGCCGGAGTTCGGGAAGAAACGGCTTTCGATTTGGAACAGCACCTTCGTTCCGCCGCCAATGTCTTCCACGCCCTTGAATCCGAAGTGGCTTTCGCTTTCGCCGCTTTGCATCTGGACTTGAGAATCGCCTTTCGTATTCGCGTGGGTCGTATAGCGAATGCCCTGGTCGACGAGACCATAGAGCGTGACCGTCGACTGCGCGGCTGCCGTGACGGAATACAGCGTCGCGGTCGACATGACGGCGGCCAACAGGCCCGCCTTGTGCCGATACCGCTCCTTCAATCTCCTTACCTGCCTCATGTAGAAACTCCAATATTATTATGTCGTACTACGAACAATATGAACCACATCCATCGCTCTTTGGTTGCTCGCTGACCGTGCGACTTCGGTCAAGGCGTCGCGCCCAAAACGACACGTTGCCGGGAAACCTTGGCGCCAACTGCCAGAAAATTTACATTCCGTGGCGCGGACGCATCGACCGCCGCGGCACGCCTTATTCCATCGCATGGGCCGGGCGTGGGGGATTTCCCTAGGGGCTTGGCAAGAAGCCGGTCAATCCGGACGGCGGCCTCAGGATCGAGCGTTTCGACTCCGCGTTTCCTCTTCCTGCAGCAGTCTCCACTGGATCTTTCCGCTCGCGGTGCGCGGCAAGCTGTCGGCAAACTGAACGACGCGCGGAACCTTGTAGGACGCCATGCGCTCGCGGGCCCACGACACGATGTCGGCTTCCGTCGCGTGCTCGCCGTTCCGAAGCACGATGACCGCCTTGACCGATTCGCCTCGACGCGGATCGAGCGTCGCAATGACACACGCTTCCTGCACGGCGGGATGCTCGAACAGCATGGCCTCGACCTCGGCCGGCCAGACTTTGTAGCCGGAGGCGTTGATCATCCGTTTCAGCCTGTCGACGACGAAGAAATAGCCGTCGCTGTCGACGTAGCCGAGATCTCCCGTGCGCAAGTAACGCTTTCCGTCGATCAGAACGAACGCCTCTCGCGTGGCGTCCGGCGACTTCCAGTAGCCGTCGAATACTTGAGGCCCGCTGACGAGGATCTCGCCTGTTTCGCCTTCCCCGAGCGGTTCGAGCGTCTCGGGGTCCACGACGAGCGAACTCGTGTTGAAGACCGGCACCCCCATGCACTGGGGCTTGCTGCGCTTCGGCGGATTGATGTGGGTCGCCGCCATCGTCTCGGTGAGGCCGTAGCCTTCGACGTACGGAATGCCCCAACGCTGCTGGATCTGCTGCGCGACCGCCTGCGGCATCGCGGCCCCGCCGCCGCTCAAATACGCAATGGAGCTCAGGTCGAACTTGTCGACGTTCGCGAGATTCAGCAGGTCGATGAGCATCGTGGGGACCGTGATCCATGCGCTGACGCGGTGGCGTTCGATCAGGTGCGCGGCACAGGTCGCGTCCCAGCGGGTCGTGACCGCCATCGTGGCACCGATGAAGATCGGCATGTTCATGCAGTTCTGCATGCCGGTGACGTGAAAGAGCGGCACGGAGCACAGCATCACGCTCTCGCTCGCGAGGTCCGGCCACTTCGCGCACGAGACCGTCGAATGCATCACGCTGCGATGGGTATGGATGCAACCTTTGGGGCGGCCAGTCGTGCCGGATGTGTAAGGGATGCACGCCAGATCCTCGGGCCTGGATTCGTGCTCGCGCGGCGCACAGGCACGCGAGAGCGCGTCGTTCCAGCCGATGACGACAGCATGGCCGCCGATCTTTTCCGCAAGAGGCTGCGAGCAAGACGATGTCAGCACGTCGGGCAACGGCAGATCGATCCCCTCGTGAAGATAATCGGCGTAGCGCGCGGGGATCACATGGTCCAACTGGCCGCGCGGCAGCGTCCGGACATGCTCCATGAGCTCTTCGCCAACGAAGGCGACGCGAGCCCCGCTATCTTCCAGAATGTGTTGCAGCTCCGAACTCCGGTTCATCGGATTGACGGGCACGACCACCGCATCCGCGCGCAGCACCGCATAGAACGCGACGACGAACTGCACGCTGTTCTGCATGTACAGGACAACGCGGTCGCCCCGCGCGACGCCGCAGTGCTGTTGCAGGAATCCGGCCATCGCATCGGCTTCGGAGCGCAACTGCCGATAGCTGACCATACCGCCGTAGTAGAGGATGGCGGCCTTGTCCGGATGCCGGTTCGAGGAGACTTCAAGATTCGTGTAAAGCGATGTCTGCGGCGCGTCGATCAGCCGACGCGTTGAGTTTGCCGTCATGTCTACTCCGGGCTTGAGACGAAATGCAGTGAGTTGGCGCAACAGTCGACACGGACTGCGCCGCCGCATCCGAACCTGGCGCCGTGCGCCAGGCGGATGCGCCTTGCTACTTCTGAAGGAGCTGCCGGCTCCACTGGCCGATTTCTTCGAGCGTCTCGGCGGTTTCCGGCAGGAACGGGAACAGCGTGAACACGTGAACCGAATCGGCCACCCTCTTCAACTTCACGTTCGCGCCCGCTGCCTTGGCCCGCTCCGCGAAGCGAGTCGTATCGCTTTCCAGCACCTCCCCCTCCACGGCCGAGAGGAATACCGGCGGAAGATCCGCAAGGTCGGCGAACAGCGGCGACACCATCGGATCGGTCGGCTCGTGGCCCTGGAAGTAAGACGCGACGAGGTTCGACAGCGTCTCGCGATTCGCGGCCGGATCGTCTCCCGAATTCGCCTTGACGGAGGGGCCGCCAAGCGTGAGGTCGGTGAGCGGGCAGATGGCGATGACACCGGCCGGCAACGGCAGCCCCGCGCGACGCAACGCAGCCGCCAACGCCAGGGCGAGGCCGCCCCCGGACGATTCGCCGCTCAGGAATACCGTCGACGGATCGACACCCGAAGCGAGCAAGCCGCGATAGGCGCTGAAGGCGTCGTCGAAGGCCGCCGGATACGGATGCTCGGGCGCGAGGCGATAGTCGACCGTGTAGCACGGACCGTTCAGGGCGTGCGAGAGACGGCTGGCGTACTCGACCGAGCTCTTCGCCGAACCGAGCACGTAGCCGCCGCCGTGGAAATGCAGCACGGTTGCCTTCGCGGTTGCCTTTTGCCCGGCCCCTGCCGCCGTCACCCGCAACGCGCTCACCCCATGAAGATCGACATCCGTCACTTCGGTGCCTGCCGGCGCAGGGAACTGCTCGAGCAGAAACCGTTCGTAGGCGGCACGCTGCCCCCGGTCGCCGCGCGCGATGTCATCCGGCTTGAACACGCCCTTCCAGAGATCGAACGCGCGCTGGCTCTCGGGCCGCGCCATCCGCTTGCCTTCGCGCGCCGCGCTCAGACCCACGACCTCGCCCGGCGGCAGTTTGACGGCCTCGAGGATGTCGTGCCCCCAGGCGAACGACCACGAAGCCTCAGCCAGCGGATCGATACGCGAGAGGCCCTTCAAGCGTCCATTGCGTTGGCGCACCCGCGCCTCGTCGGGCTCATGCGCCCAATCGACGACGAACCGGGCGCCCGCCTGAATCCGCGTCGTGCGCGGCTGGCGCCGCCGCTCGTATTCGAGCAGCGCGTCCTGCACGCCAGACCGCCCATGGTTCTTGAGACAGGTGGCGAGGACCCATGCGTCTTCGATCGCCTGGCAGGCGCCTTGCGCGAGATACGGCACCATCGCATGCGCCGCGTCGCCGAGCAGCGCGATGCGTCCCGTGCTCCAGTGCTCGATCGGGTCGCGGTGGTACATGCCCGTGATGAACGTCGAGTCCACGGCTTCGAGCATCTTCTTGACGGTCGGCTCGCAACCCTCGAACGAGCGCCGCAGTTGCGCGACGTCCCCGGACTGCGTCCACGACTCGCGGCTCACTTCAGTGGCCGGCACCGACGCAAGAATGCTGTAGAGGTCCTTGCGCACCCAGTACGAGACGATGTTCCTGCCCACGCCGAACCAGTTGTTCCCCGCCACCGGCAACCGCAGACCGGCGAGTCGGTCGGCGGGGATCAGCGAGCGCCACATCAGAATGTTGGCGAACTGCTTCTCTTCGGGTCCCCGCAGGGCCGTACGAACGGCGGAGTGAATGCCATCCGCGCCGATCACGGCGTCGCCGCGGATCACTTCGCCGTTTTGCAGCGTGACGTAAGCGCCTTCGTCATCCTGAGAAACCGACGCGCACTCCACCCCGAGCCGCACCACGTTGGGCGGCAAAGCCTTCGCGAGCAAATCGATCAAATCGGCGCGGTGAACGTTGTAGAGCAATGCGCCATACCGCGCCTCGGCCTCCTTGCCGAGCGGGGCGACGTACAAGAGACGACCCGTCGACAACTCGAGATAGTCGAAGCGCTCCGGCACCGTCGCGACCTTCGCGAGCGCCGGTTCCAGCCCCAATTCCCGCAGCACGATCGTGCCGTTCGCGGCGATCTGGACGCCCGCCCCCACCTCGGTCAACTGCGGCGCCCGCTCCAGTACAATCGGCTCGATGCCGTGGCGCAGCAGCGCCAGAGCGGTCGTGAGCCCGCCAATGCCTCCTCCAACGACGACAACTTTCATGCTAAGTTTCTCCTACTGGGTTAGTTAACCCAGTGTAGTTAATTAACTCGACACGGTAAAGTAATGACGACGTCAGGGAAAACCCTTCGCTCGGATGGAGCGGAGACGCGGGCTCGACTCAAAGAAGAAGCCCAACGCCTGTTCGCGCTGCGCGGATTGGATGGCGTGTCCGTGCAGGACATCATCTCGGCTGCGGAGCAGCGAAACAGCGCCTCGCTGCGCTACTACTTCGGGAACAAGCTGGAGTTGGCGCGCGAGCTGGTGGTCGACGGTGCGCGTCTCATCGACGAGGACCGTCAAACTCGTCTCGACAAATTGGAGGCAAAGGGAGGGATCGACGTGCGCGCGGTATTGGGCGCGCTGCTCTATCCGATGCTCGAATTGGCGGATCGCACCGGGCAGGCGACATACATCCGCATGATCGCCAACCTGCAGTTGAACAATCGCGCGTTCTTGCGAGAGGCCTTGGAAAACAAGTGGAATTTGGGCTATCAGCGCTGCAACGCCCTGCTCCGTGATCTGCTTTCAGATATTCCGCCGGCGATCGTCGATCACCGGCTGTCGCTGGTGGGCATCTATGGCAATGCCGCGTTGGCCGCCTGGGAAGCCAGTCGAGACAATGAGGATTCCGGAACGCTTTGGTCTCCGCAATATGCAGTGTCCAGTTTGATGGACACCTTCGAAAGCGTGCTGACCGCGGAGCCGTCGGAGGAAACGCAGTCGCTCTTGCGGTAGACCCCAACGACATCGGCCCGATGATCCAGGCGCTGCTCTCGGACGATAGCCGCTGGAGCTGGTCGGCCTCGTCCATCAGCCAACCACCTGCCAGCACGTCGACGGTTCGTGCTGCTAAATCACCCCGGCTTCTTCACATGAATGGTATTGGGTAGGCAGACTTTTTCCCCCGCGCTTCGATTGCCTTGCGAAGTCCGTCGTTTAGCGCTTCCGCGATCTTCTGTCGACGCGTATGCCCAAGCTATGTCCACGATCTCACACTTCGATTGGGGTTCGGCCTAGCAGGCACAGCGAATGCTCCACCTGCATTGTGGTCGGCGACTCCGTCGAGATCGGCCACGAAGATGGCGAGCGTTTTCATAGCTCAAAGGCCTACGATAGAAAACCCGGTACACCGCTCCGATTGCCGTGGCGGAATGCAAGGGGACAGCACATGAACGTAGCGAATGGAAGGATCAGACGAAACGCTCCGAAGCGTGTTGTACTGTTCAGGCAAGCCGAGCTTGCGCATTCGGGTGCAGGTAGCCCGGATGCACACATCAAGGCCGCTCCGCCTGCGCGGGGCAGACGCCTTGCGCTTTGGGTTGCGTCGGCAAGCGCATTGGCTGTCGGGGTCATGGGTATCGTCTCGTACGGCGATCGGTTCGACTTTGATCAGGCGCTCGGGATCATCGGACCCACGTCGCCAGCACAACACACGTCTTGGTCGGGTCATGTCGCGCTACCACCGTCGCCTCCCGCTCGCGAAACCGCGGTTGCCAGTGCTGAGCTGGCCCCGCCTGTGTCTTCCGCTCCGTCCGATTACCGCGCTGGGCCTACTCCGGATTCTGCTGCGCCGCAGTCGGTTACGCGAGAGCGTGGTCAAGCAAGCTATGCCGCCACACGGAATCGCCGCCATTCGGCGCCGCACGTGAATGCAATCGCGCCGCATGCGCCTGGGATCACCCAACCCACATCTCCGACGCAACAAGCGTCTTCGTCTGGTTATGTCGCGGAATCATCGTCACCTCCTGCCCAGGGAACTGCAAGTGACAGTGATGAGCTCGCCCCGCCCGTGTCTTCCGCTTCGGTCGATCACCCCGATGCACCTTCTCCGAATTCCGCTTCATTGCGGTTGGGTGAAGGACAGCCTGTAGGCGGTCACGGCGGAGGTGCTTCGGGGGCAGGCAGTTTGGGCGCGGGCGGTTCGGGCACAGGTAGTTCGGGCACGGGTAGTTCGGGCACGGGTAGTTCGGGCACAGGTAGTTCGGGCACAGGTAGTTCGGGCACAGGCAGTTCGGGCACGGGCAGTTCGGGCGCCGGCAGTTCGGGCGCCGGCAGTTCGGGTGCAGGCAGTTCGGGCACGGGTAGTTCGGGCGCGGGTAGTTCGGGCGCCGGCAGTTCGGGCGCCGGCAGTTCAGGCACAGGCAGTTCCGGCACAGGCAGTTCCGGCGCAGGCAGTTCGAGCGCGGGCAGTTCGGGCGCGGGTAGTTCGGGCGCGGGTAGTTCGGGCGCGGGCAGTTCAGGCACAGGCAGTTCCGGCACAGGCAGTTCCGGCACAGGCAGTTCCGGCGCAGGCAGTTCGAGCGCGGGCAGTTCGGGCGCAGGCAGTTCGGGCGCGGGTAGTTCGGGCGCGGGCAGTTCGGGCGCGGGCAGTTCGGGCGCGGGCGGTCACGGCACAGGCAGTTCGGGCGCAGGCAGTTCGGGCGCCGGCAGTTCGGGTGCGGGCGGTCACGGCGCAGGCGGTTCGGGTGCGGGCGCGGGCGGTCACGGCGGAGGCAGTTCGGGCGCAGGCGGGTCAAAGTAATCGGCCGCCTTGTTTCCAGCTGCCCTTTCGTCCAAGAGACGAAGGTCATGGCGGCTACCGGACGAGTAATCCCGCGCGGCCGGGGGCTTGAGCAATCCCGTATCGCCACTTGAGGACAATCGCTGCGATAACCTGGTCGCTTTGTGTGAAAAGCGGTCCGGCGAAGCGGACGCAGACCACGCGGACGCACAAGTCGCCCGCCTCGCTCAAACGTTCGCTAGTGCATCGATCGTTGCATCCAGAAGTGCGCGCAGTCGCGCGACGCGACGTAAATCACGGTGAAAGCCAAGCCAGACATCGCGACCCGGCGGCGCTTCGCCTAAATCGACCCGTCGGATGCCCGGCGTCGCATCGCCAAGCGGACACGGCAGCACGGCGAAGCCAGATCCTTCAGCACACATGCGTGCCTGTACGCCACGATTATTGCTGCCGAACACGATCCTGGCCCGAGGCAGCATGCGCTTGACCCACTCGACGTCGGGCAGCGAACCGAACGCGCTGTCCATGCTGATCAGCGTGTAGCCATCACCCTCGCCGCGTGACGGCGGGACGAGATCGACGTGCCCGTACAACGCATAGTCGATGCGCATCAGCTTGCGCTGGATGACGTCAGGTTCGTCGAACGGCGTGATTCGGAACAGCAGATCTGCCTCGCGCCGCGCGAGGTTGTAGAGGCGCGAATCCGTGAGGAGTTCCAACGAGATGCCCGGGTGCTTAACCAGAAAGCGCGCGAACACCGGCGTGAGTATGTGCATGCCGAACCAGTCCGACGAGGAGACTCGCAGCAGTCCGGTCAACTGGGTCTCTTTCCCGGTGAGCGCGCGCGTGAAGCCAAGCGCTTCCTCCTCCATTCGCTCTGCATAGGCAAGCACCGCTGCGCCCTCATCCGTCAGGACAAAGCCATCGCTCGTGCGCTGGAACAGCGTATGCCCAAGCGCTTCTTCGAGTGCACGCAACCTGCGCCCCATGGTGGGCTGGGTCTGGCCCACGCGCTTCGCTGCTGCCCCCAGCGTGCCGCAGCGGGCAATCGCCAGAAAGATCCGGACATCGCCCCAATCCAGGTAGGGCTCATTCATTTTTGCATGGCTCATGTTCAGAAACATTGATTTACATGCGTTCTAGCATAAATCATGATGAACGCATTGACCCGTTCGCTCGACGGGAAAGCAACCCGATAGGAACCCACTATGACCATGCAGGCGCTCGTTCTCAATCGCTACAACGGCCCGCTCGAATTGACTGAAATCTCGATGCCCGAACCCGCACACGGCCAGGTGCGCGTACGCATTGCCGCAAGCGGTCTCAATCCCCTCGACACCAAGATCCGCGCTGGCAGCGCAGCGCATGCTAAGCATCCGCTCCCGCTGGTGCTCGGCATCGATATGGCTGGCGTAGTCGATGCCGTCGGGCCGGGCGTGACCGCTTTCAATGTCGGCGACGAGGTCTACGGTATGACGGGCGGCGTCGGTGGCATTCAGGGCTCGCTGGCCCAGTATGCGGCGGTCGATGCCGACCTGCTTGCGATCAAGCCGGCCAATCTGTCGATGCGTGAATCCGCGGCGCTGCCGCTCGCGTTCATCACCGCCTATTCCGGCATTGTCGACCGGGCCCATCTGCAAGCGGGCCAAACTGTGCTGGTGCAAGGCGGGGCAGGCGGTGTCGGGCATGTCTCGGTGCAACTGGCGCGCGCACTCGGCGCGCAGGTCTTTGCAACAGCGAGTTCACGCGACCACGATCTCATTACGCGTCTGGGCGCTACGCCCATCGACTACCGGTCGCAATCGGTCGAGCAGTACGTTGCATCGTTGACGCAGGACACAGGCTTCGACGTCGTGGTCGACACCGTCGGCGGCCCTTCGCTCGATGCGTCGTTTGCGGCAGTCAAGCATTTTGGCCATGTCGTCAGCGCGTTGGGCTGGGGTACGCATGCGCTGGCTCCCCTGTCGTTTCGAGAAGCGACGTACTCAGGAGTCTTCACCCTCTATCCGCTCCTGACGGGCATGCATCGCGCGCATCACGGAGCGATGCTGCGCGAGGCCACACGGTTGATCGAAGCCGGCAAGCTCACGCCGAATCTCGATCCTCGCCGGTTCGACCTGCGATCCGCGGAACTCGCCTACGACGCCATCACGAACGCCACCGCACGAGGGAAAATCGTGGTGGACGTCGCGTGAGATCGAACGTGTCAGCGTGCCCGACGCGTCGACCGTAACGCCTACTCCTGCTTCCCCGCTGCTCGAGCGAGCATCGCGTCGGCAATCTGATGGTTTTCGCGCGCCTTGAGCGCTTCGCCCGCGCCCTGAATGTCCCTTGCTTCCTTGTTCTGGCTGAGCTTGGTTTTACCGACTAGGCGCGTGATGTCGATCTGCAGGCCGACAATCGACTTGAGCAGGGTATCGATGTAGTCACTTGGAGCGTCGCCCATCTTCCAGGGCTTGGCTTCCGAGGCCTCGTGCGTACGAGTCAACCGGCCAACGAGACCGCGCACGAATCGCTCGTCATCCTGAACCGTGACGCGTCCGTACGCGTGGACGACGATGTAGTTCCAGGTCGGCACCTGCTTGTGGAACTCGTGCTTGCTCGGGTACCAGGTTGGAGAGATGTAGGCATCGCCGGCCCGAAAGACCACGAGCACCTCGTCGCCGTTCGCGACGTCCTGCCATACCGGATTGGCCCGCGCGACATGCGCGCGCAGCACGCCCAGCTCGCCTTCACCCGATGCCAGTTCGAACGGAATGTGATTGGCGTCCAGCCCATTTTTCCCATTTGTGATCAGCGTGCCGAATGGATATTCGGCGATGCGCGCGTGCAGGATTTCGGTGCGGGACTCATCGAAGTGGGCGGGTACGTACATGCTGGTTCCAAGAAGTGTTGAGGTGTTGAACGGTACTGTTTCGAACGTCTCCTGTTCGCATTCTGATGAAAAACTGGTTTATCCTAAAGAGCCAGTTTAGACCATTTTTATTGGACCAGAATTATGGCGAGAACGGCCCGGGTCGCGGACATTCCGTCTCTCGGCACCTTGGACCGCGCGGCTGGCAGCCTGAGCCGCCAGCTGGCGCAGGCCTTGCGAGAGGCCGTGCGCCAAGGCGATATCGAGCCTGGCGATGCGCTGCCTTCCACGCGCTCGCTGGCGGCGTCGCTGCAAATGGCGCGCGGCACGGTGGTCGACGCCTACGAGCAGTTGATCGCCGAGGGCGTTCTGGAATCGAAGGGAGGCGCGGGCACGCGCGTCGCTCAAGCGCTGGCCGAGCCACATCGGGCAAGCGAACCTCGTGCAAGTGCAGGCCCCCGACGGACAGCCCGATCCAGCTTGCCCGAGCCCGCTGCAGCGTTTGCGCAGATTGCGCGCGAATTCAGGCCGCTGCCTCCGGTCCCGTTCGCGATTTCCGTACCCATAGGGTTGACGGCGCCCGCCGACATCTGGCGCCGGCTCGGCAACCGTCTGCGCGCCAAGGGACCCGGAGCGCCGGCCGGTTATACGGATCCGCTCGGCGCGCTGCCGCTACGTGAAGCGATAGCCGGCTATGTGCGCAAGTCGCGCTCTGTGCGCTGCGAACCCGATCAGGTCATCGTTACCAGCGGAACACAGCAGGGGCTCTATCTCGCGCGCCAGGTGCTATTGGGTTCGCGCGATCAAGCCTGGGTAGAGAACCCGGCCTATCGCGGCATTACAGCCATCCTCGAAAGTACCGGGCATCGCGATGCGATGGTCCGCGTACCGGTCGACGCCGAAGGCATCGACGTCGAAGCCGGGATCCGGCTGGCGCCTCATGCCCGGGCTGCGTTCGTCACGCCGTCGCATCAATATCCGTTAGGGATGCCGATGAGCATGGCGCGGCGCAACGCGCTGCTGGCGTGGGCGCGTGCAAGCCACGCATGGGTCGTGGAAGACGACTACGACAGCGAACTCCGATACCAGGGCTATCCGTTTCCATCGCTGCAGGGATCGGCCCCGGATCGAGTGGTTTATCTCGGCACGTTCAGCAAGATCTTGTTTCCGTCGTTGCGGGCCGGTTATGTGATCGTCCCCGATGAGCTGGTCGACGCCTTCTGTGGTGCGCGTGTGCTGATGGACCGCCATCCGCCGAACGCTGACCAGCACGTGCTGGCGGCCTTCATGGCGGAGGGCCATCTGGAGCGCCACATCCGCCGAGTTCGAACGGTGTACGCCGACCATCGAGCTCAGTTGATAGAAACGCTCGAAGCGCTGCTCCCCAAGGATTGGGCATGGCTGGAACCCGGCGATCAGGGCATGCACCTCGTCCTTTGGCTGGCGGAGGGCGTGGACGACCGCACAGTGGTTGAATTAGCCGCCCGGGCTGGAGTGGCTGTGCGCGCCGTATCGCCGATGTTCGCGCCGGGAACAGGGCGGCCCGGCCTGGTGCTTGGATTCGGGGGATTCAGCAGCGCGCAAATGAAGGCGGCTGCGCAACGTCTTGCCGCGGTTATCGCTGAAGTGATGAATTCACGCAAACGAAAACGGCGTGCTATACGAAAGGCATCCGGTTCAAGAGAACCGTGAACGCCTCACTGGTACGCTCGGGCCCGGCACGCATCCCATACAGTAAGGTATGGCAATTGCAGGCGCGAGCCGAACACGCTTGTGCGCGATGCCCTACGCGAACGGCGTCAGATAGGGATTGTCCTTCCCCGGCTCGTATCGCCGCGCCTTGAGCTCCATGCGGGCAATGTTCTGCAAGTGAACCTCGTCGGGGCCATCCGCGAAGCGCAGCGCACGACCCCACGTCCAGCTATCGGCCAATGGCGTGTCGGGACTCAACCCCATCGCGCCAAACACCTGCATCGCGCGGTCGCACACTGCCGTGTGAACGCTCGGCACGAGCACCTTGATCATCGAGATCTCCTTGCGAGCGTCTTTCGCGCCCACGTTGTCGATCATCCACGCGGTTTTCAGAACGAATAGGCGCGCTTGATCGATTTCGATGCGCGACTTCGCGATCCACTCGGCGACCGTCCCGTGTTCAACCAGCGTCTTTCCAAATGCGGTGCGCGCTTGGGCCCGCTCCACCATCAACTCGAGCGCCAGCTCGGCCGCGCCGATCGAACGCATGCAGTGGTGAATCCGTCCCGGCCCAAGGCGCGCCTGCGCGAGCGCAAAGCCGCTACCCTCATCGCCGAGGAGATTCGATGCCGGCACGCGCACGCCTTTGAACTCGATCTCGCAGTGACCTTCCGGCGCCACGTGATTGACGACCGTGATATTGCGAATCACCTTGACGCCCGGCGTATCGCGCGGCACGAGAATCATGCTTTGCTGACGATGGCTCGGCGCGTCCGGATCCGTTTTGCCCATCACGATGAAGAGCTGGCAATTCGGGTGGGCGGCGTTCGTGATGAACCACTTGCGGCCGTCGATGACATAGTCGTCGCCGTCGCGGCGAATCGACGTCGTGATATTGGTCGCGTCCGAGGAGGCCACGGCCGGCTCCGTCATCGCAAACGCCGAGCGGATCTTGCCGTCGAGCAACGGTTCGAGCCACTGCTCGCGCTGAGCCGGCGTGGCGAACATATGGAGCAGTTCCATGTTGCCGGTGTCCGGCGCATTGCAGTTGAACACCTCCGACGCCCACGACACGCGCCCCATGATTTCGGCCAGCGGCGCGTACTCGAGATTGGTGAGGCGCGTACCGGGCTCGTCATCGCGCAGATGCGGAAGGAAAAGATTCCAGAGACCCTCCTCACGCGCCCGCGCTTTGAGGTCCTCCATGAAGGAGACCGGATACTGGCCCGCGCTGACTTCGTCATGCCATTGCCGGATGCGCGGGACGATGTGTGTGTCCATGAACGTACGCACTTGCGTGCGCAGAGCTTCGACCTTGGGGCTGTAGGCAAAATCCATTTTTACTCTTCCAGAATCGTGATTAAAGGCGTCGGCGCATGGCGTCGACCGCGTGGCTAGATCGTCAGTCCGCCGTCGACGACGATGCACTCGCCATTGGTGTAGCTCGAGGCGTCGGACACGAGATAAAGCACCGTCCCCGCCATCTCGCGCGGTTCCGCGTGACGCCGCAGCGGAATGCGGGACATCCAGTGTTCATACGTGGCCTGATCGGCGAACAGCGCCCCCGCGAATTTGGTTTTGGTCAAGCCGGGAAGCAACGCATTCACGCGTATTCCCAACGGCCCGCACTCCTTCGCGAATGCCTTCGTCATGTTGACGACAGCGGCTTTCGTGATCGAATAGATCCCCTGCTTGTCGCCTGGCTGCAATGCGTTCACCGAAGCCGTGTTGACGATCGCGCCGCCGCCGTTCTCCCGCATCAGCTTGCCCCCTTCCACGGACATGAAGAAGTACCCGCGCAGGTTCACCTCAACGGTCTTTTCGAATGCCGTCAGATCGGTATCGAGAATGTGGCCGTAATACGGATTCGTCGCTGCGTTGTTGACGAGAATGTCCAGGCGGCCATGCCGTGCACGAATGTGCTGGAAGATCGCGAGGATGTCCTCGAGGCGCCCGACATGGCACGGCTGCGCTTCGGCGCTTCCGCCCGCCTCTTGGATCTCGCGCGCCACGGCTTCGCAATCCTCGAGCTTGCGGCTCGCCACGATCACATGCGCGCCCTGTTCGGCGAGCAGCTTGGCGATTTCCTCGCCGATACCGCGGCTCGCGCCCGTCACCAAAGCAATCTTCCCCTTCAGGTCGAACAAATTAGTCGTCAAGTTCGTCTCCTACATCTCTACGTTTCGGTTTTGTGCCTGTCTTCAGATCAGGTCCACACCCATCTTTGCCAGCGCTCCAGCCATCTCCCCCACCTGTCTCGCCTTTTCATTCGATGCGTTACCGCTCAAAGCGCGTTTCTTTACCCCCTGCGCGATCGCGGCGAGCCGGAAGAAACCGAACGCCAGGTAAAAATTCCAGTTCTCGATCGACGACATGCCCCGCAGCTCGCAGTAGCGCTCGACGATCGCCGCCTCGTCCGGCACCCCCAACGCCCTTCGGTCCAATCCACCGAGCCCGGCGATATGTCCCCCGGGCGGCAGTCGCAAACACATGCAGAAGTACGCGATGTCAGCGAGCGGATTGCCGAGCGTGGACAGCTCCCAATCGAGCACCGCGCGAACTCGCGGCGCATCGTGCATGAAGATGAGGTTATCGATACGGAAGTCGCCATGCACGAGCGACGGCTTTCCTGTCTCCTCCGGGCAGTGGACAGGCAGCCACTCGATCAGCGACTCCATGGCCTCCAGATCATCCGTCTGCGCGGCGCGATATTGCTTGGTCCAGACGTCGATTTGACGCTCGAAATAGTTGCCGGGCCGGCCGTAGTCCGACAAGCCGGCTTCGTCGATATCGACGTCGTGGAGCGCCGCCATCGTGCCGAGCAGGGCGTCAAAGATGTCACCACGCTTCTCGACAGGCACTTCGGGCAGAGCCGGATTCCAGAAGATGCGCCCGTCTTCGTAGCTCATGACGTAAAACAGGCTGCCGATGACGTCGCGGTCTTCGCACAGGTGATAGGCACGGGCGACAGGCACAGGTGTACGGCTCAGTGCCGACAGCACGCGAAACTCGCGATCGACGGCATGCGCGGACTTGAGCAGCGTGCCGGGAGGTTGACGCCTCAGCACGTAGCGGCCGCTTTGCGCATTCAAGAGAAACGTCGGGTTGGATTGTCCGCCGGCAAATTTCTCGACGGACATCGGGCCTCGAAACCCGGGCACGTGCGCGGTCAGATAACGCGTGAGTGCTTCGATGTCGAATTGAAGGCTGGCGTTCATGATCTAGCGGAAGTCCTTGTCTGAATGAGGTCAGCCGTAAGTGACGAATTCATGCCGGTCGGCGCGTTCGAGATGTGGCACGCCATTGAGGCTGACGAGCGACATCGCGCTTTCGTTAAAGACATACTGGCAAACGCTGCTGTTCCGAATCTGCATGTTCAGTGCAATCGCGGCGGCATCGGGCGCCTGCAGAACCTGTTGCGCCGTGACCGCGATCGGGCCACCGGAACTCACCACGAGAACACACCTGCCGCCGCTGCGCTGGATGTCGCTGCGCGCACGCTCGACGCGCGCCTGGAACTGCCGCCATGTCTCCGGAACGCAGCCCGGCAATCGGTCGTCGGCCCAAAGCTGAAGCACGTGCTTGAGCCCTTTGTAGAAGTCCTTCTTTGAGCTTGCGGCCGTCATACCCGGTGCCAAGTCCGCTTCACCGAGCGCCGCGAACAACGCCTGGAAGTCGTACTCGTTCAAGCCCGCGTCTGGCGCGATCTCCGCTTGCGGCCCCTCCATGGCGTCGAGAATGGCGTCGGCGGTCTGCCGATGCCGCCGCATCGTTCCAATGACCACGCGATCGAATCGCAACTTCGCCTGCGCAAAGTACTCGCCCAGCCAATGCGATTGGGTACGCCCGGAAGGTGAGAGCTCGTCATAGTTTTCGGCGCCGAACGACGCCTGGCCATGCCGTACGAGATAGAGTTCTGCCATGCCATCCTCGCTTCAACTTGGATAGCAGATTACCTAGCGCCGCGTCATTCAGGAAATTTATTGTTGTGATAGCGGGCCATAACTATTCGTGACACCGAGTGCACAGGCTCCACGCCTGCTTCATCCGGCCCGGCTACCGGTTCTTTTCCCGCATGAGACGCCCAATCTGCTCGCGCAGCCAACGATGAGCCGGGTCTCCCGTCACGCTTCGATGCCAGTAGCAATGCGTCTCGAGATCCGGGAGATCGAACGGCAGTTCGAGGATACGCGCGTCATACCGCTGCAGCAGCACCAGGGGAGCCGTGAGGACGAGATCGGTTCGCATCGCGATCAACGGGGCGACCAGATAGTGTTGAACCCGTGTCTGAATCGATCGCCTCAGGCCCATCTTGTTCAGTTCGGCGTCGACGAGACCCGTTCCTTGCGGGCGGCTCGAAACATGGACATGACCGAACCCGAGGTAGTCGTCGATCGTCAGCTTTTTCTTGGTGTACGGATGGCCGTGGCGCAGCATGCAGGCGTAGCGGTCGCGGCCCAGCGGCTCTTGTTCGAGGTAGGGGTCATCGATCAATGGCGCGTCGATCGCCAGATTGACCGCGCCGCTGGCCAGCGCTTCGGGCACCTCTCGACGCGTCGTGAAGTAGCTTTCGATGCGCATGCCGGGCGCGAGCCGCTGCAGCACCTCCTGCAAGGCCGGCAGCAGGAGCGCTTCCGTGAGGTCGGTCATGCTGAGCCGAAACGTGCGCTCGGAGGTGGCGGGGTCGAAAAGTCCTCCCACGTGCGTGCTCGAATCGAGCAACTGCAGCGCCTCGCGCACCCGGCCGATGATGTTCTCCGAAACCGGAGTCGGGATCATGCCGCTCGATGTGCTGACAAAGAGCGGATCGTCGAACGCTTTGCGCATCCGCGCCAGCGCGTTGCTGACAGCTGGCTGAGTGATGAACAGCATCTCGGCCGCGCGTGTCAGGTTTCGCGTTCTATAGACCGCTTCGAAGACAACGAACAGATTCAGATCGACCTTTGACAGAGGCATGTCACGTTCCCACAAAGAGTGCTGGCGCCGGGGCAAATGATAAGCCGCCGGACGCTCCGGCCCAACCGTAACGCAATCGAAAGCGAACCTATACCAAGGTATGTATCCAGCGCACCCGCTAGGACGGTGGGCGCGACCTTGAGATCGCCTTATCGTCAACGCTTCAGGGGAGCGATTTTCACGGCCTGCGTCGCCCCGCATGCCTTTCCCCACTCGATCCTCATTCAAGCCGGAGATAGATATGGGTATGAAAGTCGCAGAGATCATCGTCGAGGTTCTCGAGCAAGCGGGCGTCAAGCGCTGCTACGGCATCGTAGGCGATACGCTCAATCTCTTTGCCGAGAACCTGGAGCGCAGTTCCATCGAGTGGGTCCATGTGCGCCATGAGGAGGCCGGCGCCTTCGCCGCGGGCGCGGAGGCGAACTTCACCCACAACCTGACGGCGTGCGCGGGCAGTTGCGGCCCGGGCAGCCTGCACTTCATCAACGGCTTGTATGAGGCGAACCGCAATCGCGCCCCTGTCGTCTTGATCGCGAGTCAGGTGACGATGAGCGAGATGGGTTTCGAGTTCATTCAGGAGGTGGACTTCAAGTCAGTGTTCAAAGAATGTTCCGTGTTCTGCGACATGATCCTGACGGCCGATCAAGCCAGGAAGAAGACCGTGATGGCGTGCCAGGCCGCCTTGGCCAAGCGAGGCGTCGCCGTGCTGATCGTGCCGGTCGACATCTCCCACGGCGAAGTGTCCGACGATTTTCCGTATCGCGTTCACCATAGCCGCCCGACTGTCCGCCCGAGCGACGCGGAGATCGACGAGATCGCGCGGACCCTCAACGCCGGCAAGAAAATCGCGATCTATGCGGGGTCCGGCTGCGAGGGCGCGCTCGACGAAATCGTGGCGGTCGCCGACCGCCTCAAGGCGCCGATCGCCCACACGTCTCGCGCCAAATGTTTTCTCGAGCCGGGCAATCCCTACAACATCGGCATGACGGGCATCCTCGGGAACGAGGCCGGCTATAACGCGCTGCTCGAATGCGACACCCTGCTCTTGCTCGGCGCCGACTTTGCGTGGCGTCAGTTCTACCCCGACTCGGCCAAGATCGTTCAGATCGATCTCGACCCCACGCATTTGGGCCGGCGCCATCACATCACGCTAGGCGCGGTCGGCGACATTCAACCCACTCTGGAGGCGTTGCTGCCGCTCCTCGAACGCAAGGAGGACGCCTCGTTTCAGGAGAAATACGTTCAGCGCTACACCGACACGATGGCGTCGACAAAAAAGCAGCTCGTGCCCGGACACAACGACAGCATTCCCGGCTCGTATCTGACGTCGCTGATCGACGAATACGCCGCCGATGACGCGCTCTTTTGCGCAGACGACGGCTCGCCGATCGTGTGGGCGCTCCGCTTGCTCCAGGCCAACGGAAAACGCGAGATCTTCGGCAGCCTTCTGCACGGCACCATGGCGACCGCCCTCCCGAGCGCGCTAGGCATCCAAAAGGCGGCGCCCGGCCGCCAGGTCATCGCCATGTGCGGCGACGGCGGCATTACGATGCTCTTCGGCGAGCTGCTCACCGCGATCCAGGAAGAGGTGCCGATCAAGATCGTCGTGTTCAACAACGGCAAGCTCGGCTTTGTGGAAATCGAGCAGAAGTCCGAGGGCATGCTCGACACGTTCACCAAGCTCAAGAATCCGGACTTCGGCAAGGTGGCCGCCGCCATTGGCCTCTGGGGGAAACGCGTACAACACGCGTCCGAGCTGCCGGCGGCCATCCAGGAGTGGCTGGCCCAACCCGGCCCCGCGCTGCTCGACGTCCTCACCAATCCGCTCGAACTGGTCAAGCCGCCGTTCTTCGAAGCGAAGCCCGTGATCGGCATGGCGCTGTACTCCGTTCGCGCGGTGCTGAGCGGCCGCGGGGCCGATGTGCTGGAAATGGTGCGTGAAAATTTTCTTTGAGCCCTAAGTGCACGTAAAGTGCGGCGGCGTCACGCTGCGCTCTACATTTTGATGACGTCCATCACGGTCTTCTTCTTGTCCTTGAACTGGTAGATCGTGATGGCCGCGTCTTTCAGATCGCCGTGCGGATCGAACGCGATTTTGCCGATCACGCCGTCGTACTGCGTGGCGGGCATCGCGGCCAGGATCTTGGCGCGATCAGTCGAATCGGCACGCTTCATTGCATCGTAGATTACGTAGACGGCGTCGTAGGCGAAGGGGGCATACGCATCGATCGGCACGTTGTAGCGCGTCGTATAGCGTCGCTCGAACTCCTGCCCTTTCGGCATCTTCGAGAGCGCAAGGCCGGCTTCGGAGCACACGACGTTGCCGATCGCGTCGCCGGCAAGGCTCACCATCTTGTCCGTGCATGCGCCGTCGCCGCCGAGCACGCTTGCCGTTATGCCGAGGTTCGCGGCTTGCTTCACGAGCGGCCCGGCCGTCGCGTCCGAACCGCCGTACATGATGACGTCAGGCCGCAGCCCCTTGATCTTCGTCAGAATCGCGCGGAAGTCGGTGGCCTTGTCGTTGGTCGCTTCGCGCGTGACGATGGTGGCTCCGTGCGCCGTCGCGGCCTTCACGAACTCGTCGGCCAGCCCTTGCCCGTAGGCCGTCGAATCGTCGATCACGGCAATCCGTTTCGCGTGCAGCGCGTCGAGCGCGTAGCGCGCGAGCGCCGGCCCCTGCAAGGCGTCCGTCGCGACGACGCGAAACGTCGTCTTGTAGCCCTGCTGCGTGAATGCGGGGTTCGTCGAGCCCTGCGAGATCTGCACCACCTGCGCTTCGCTATAGATGCGCGAGGCCGGAATCGATACGCCAGAGTTGATATCGCCGACCACGGCGACCACACCTTCATCGACCAGCTTCTGCGCCACCTGGGTTCCCGTGCGCGGATCGGCGGCATCGTCCTGCGAGTCCAGTTGCAGACGCACCGGCTTGCCGCCGATCACCGGGTGCCGGCTGTTGATTTCGTCGATGGCGAGACGCGCCGCATTCTCGCTGTCCTTGCCCATGTTGGCGAGTTGGCCCGTGAGCGGCGCGGCGTGGCCGATTAGCACGACGGCCGGCGTGCCGTCGGCGGCGTGCGCCGACGTCTGAATGGCGGCCAACGCAACGACGCCGGCGATCAAGCGAAAAGAGCGGAAAGTTGGGTTCACGGTCTGCCTCACTTCGGAAATGTAGGGTGAAAGGACGCGCTGTCGACAAGCGCTGCGCCTGAAAACCAGTATTCGTGCGCCGTAATTGCGCGTCCAACGACAAATTTCTTTCGCTGCCGATAAACAAACGTTATGCCGGCACGACTGGGACGACCGGCGCGCCGGTCCGCAACAACGCTTCGACGCTGCGCGCGATCGCGAGAATCGAGGCGTCGGCGAGCGCCGGCCCGCAGATCGACAAACCGACCGGCAGTTCGTCTTCGTGATGGCAAGGCAGCGTCAGCGCGCAACCATCCATGAAGTTCACGACACTGGGATTGCGCAGCACTTTCGCGTTCGTGGCAAAGAAAGCCTCGTCGTGTTCGACGTCGGCGAGTGCAGGCGGCACGATCGCAACCGTCGGCATCAGCCATGCGTCGAACCTTGCGAGCCTGGCTCGCGCGTCGCGCACGAAGCGCTCGCGCGCGGCGAGCAGATCGATGTAGTCGGCGGCGCTGCGCCCTTCCCCCACTCGCAGCCGCTTGAGCACGCGCGGGTCGTAGGCATCGGCGTCGCGCGCGACGTGCTCGCGATGCCAGGCCCACGCCTGCGCGGCTGTGATGCCGGCGAGCGGATGACGGCCGGCCACCTCATGCAGCTCCGGGAAGGCGAAGCGCTCGACCGACGCGCCCGCGCGCCTCAGCCTGTCGATCGTGCGATTGAACGCCGTGCTCACGGTGCCGTCGAGGTCGTCAGAGACATAGTCCGACGTGATGCCGAACCGCAGTCCCGCCAACGCGCGCGGCGCCGTATCGAGCGACTGCCCCGAGACGATGGCATCGACGAGCACGCAACAGTCGACGCTACGCGCGATGGGCCCGATCGAATCGAAAGACGCCGACAGCGGCACGATGCCGTCGAGCGGCACGCGCCGCGCGGTCGGCTTGAAGCCGACCAGCCCGCAGAATGCGGCGGGAATGCGGACCGAACCTCCGGTGTCGGTGCCGAGCGCGGCGGCCGCGTGCCCGAGCGCGACGGACGTCGCCGCTCCCGAGCTCGAACCGCCCGCCAGACGAGTCGGGTCGACAGGATTCAGCGGTGTTCCGAAATGCGGATTCACCCCCAGGCCCGAGAACGCGAACTCGCTCATGTTCGTGCGGCCGGCGAACACGGCCCCCGCCTCACGCAGCCGCGCGACGGCAGCCGCATCGCGAACAGCGGGCGCGGCATCGCGCAAGATGCGCGATCCCGCTCTCGTCACCTGGCCTTTGACGTCGAACAGATCTTTCACGGAAACCGGCACGCCTGCCAGCGCGGACGGCACATAACCGCGATCGCGGAAGGCGTCGCTGCTCGCGGCCGCCTCGCGCGCCGCCGACCGGTCGACCTGCGTATAGGTCGATCCCCCTCGCGCAAGATCGGCATCGATGGCGGCGAGGCTCGCGTCGAGCAACGCCCCCGCCGATACGGTCCGGGTTGCAAGCGCCTCACCTGATTGACGGATCGTGTGCATCGCGGTCACTCCGTATGCGCGAGCGCATCGACCGAATAGCGATGGCGAAGGCTGCGCCCGAGCACGGGATCGTGCAGCTCGAGTTCATAGCCACGCGCGAACGTCAACGCACCGAGCACGGGTTGGGTGCCGCAAAAGAGCACCGTGTCCGCCAACATCGACGTCGCGCCAAACGCGCGGCGAATCAACGCGTCCGGATGCATCAGCCGCGCGAGCGTGCCTTCTTGATAGAGCGTGCGCGCGCCATTCGAATCGACACGCCAGCTGCGCGCGATCAGCGCATCCCAATGCACCGCCACTTCGGCAAAACGCCAGAGCGTCCGCCCGATGGGCTTCGCGCACATCTGCTTCGACACCGCCACGTCGTAGCCTTCGACCTTGCGGTCCGTGTGATCGGAGCCGATGCCGACCAGCAAGCCCTCCGCTTCCGATTGCACGAGCACGACTTCGACCTCACCCGACGAATGCTCGCCGATCACCTCGATGCGCTCCGACGTCGTCAGCAACGAAGGCGCGACCTCGTAGAAGCACGGCACCGTCGACGGCCGGCGCACACCAATCGCTTCCAGCTCGCGGATATGATGCTCGACCTCGGCGCTATCGCGACCGGCCCAGCCCGCGATCACGAGCCGGTTCGCCGTCACTTCCATCGCTTCCCTCGATACGCCGCCTTCGACTTCGCATGTCACTTTCTTCATCGCAACGTCCTTTCCAACGTCTTTTCGTTTCACAGCCGGACCGCCGGCACCCGCATTCGTTGCGAAGTGTTGGCGCGCGCCGCTCGCCTGTCCAACAAATTAAAGTTGTCGCGCGGATGAAAATTTTCTTGTCACATGGCGCCGGCCTCGGCGCTACACTGGGCCATTCCCGCAAGCCTCGTCAGGGCCCTGAATGAATCTGCGATTTCTGGAAACGTTCGTCTGGCTGGCGCGGCTGCGCAGCTTTCGTCTGACGGCCGAGCGGCTGCACGCGACACAAGCCGCGATTTCCAGCCGCATTTCGGCGCTCGAACAGGAGCTCGGCGTGCGGCTCTTCGAGCGCGGCCCCAAGGAAGCGACGCTCACCCAGGACGGCACCAAGGCGTTGCCGTTTGCCGAGCAGATGCTCAAGCTGAATCAGGCGATGCTCTCGGCCGTCGGCGACCGCTCGAAGGTGTCGGGATTGCTGCGGCTAGGCGCGATCGAATCGATCGTTCATACGTGGCTGCCGGATCTCCTCAAGCGCATCAGGGAGGAATATCCGAATCTCGTGATCGAGTTGACGAGCGACACCACCGCCAATCTGTCGACGCAACTGGTGAACGGCCACATCGACGTCTCGTTTCAAACGACGAGCATCGCCGGATCGGACATGACAAGCGTCGCCCTCGGCAGTCTTCCCATGCGCTGGATGGCAAGCCCGGCGCTCAATCTGTCCGCGCAGGCGCTGACGGAGACCGAGCTGGCCGCTTACCCCGTAATCAGCTTTGCGCGTCATTCGCCGCCGCACGAGTTCCTGACGGCGCTGTTCGCCGCCAGCGGCGACGTGCAGGTGCAAATCAATTGCTTGTCGTCGGTGGCGGCGATCATCCGGCTCGTCGTCGACGGATTCGGCATCGCCGTGCTGCCTCCCGCGTTCGTCATGCGCGAACTCGAAGCCGGTCAATTGCAGCTGCTGCAAGTGACGCATCGAGTGCCCGCGCTGCCGCTCGTCGCCGCGTTTCCGCGCACGCCCGACAGCCTGCTTGCCGAATCCATCGCCCGGCTCGCGCTCAATGTCGTGCTCGACTTCAGCCTGAAGCATGGGCCCGAGTTCGCACTGTTCCCGCCGACCGCTGCCGACTCGCGCGTCTGATCGATCCCGTCATCCACACACCTATCCCGACATGCCGACCGCACCTTCCATTCCGATCGAACCTCTTGATGCGACACGCTGCGAACCTTATGGCTGGATGCTCGGCAAGCCCGTCCGCACCGACGGCGACACGCCATCGTTCGTCAGTCCCGCGTCGGATTTCTGGCGCGAGCATGTGTTCGACACCGGCACGCCGGGCGAAACGGAAATTCTCTGGGTCGCCTACCGGAATCGCGACAGAACCATCACGTCGCTGGAGATGCATCGATTGACGCAGCAGGCCATCGTCCCCTTGACGGCGCCCGTCATCCACCTCGTCGCGGCCTCACTGGAAGATGGCGAGCCGGACTTGAATTCGCTGCGCGCGTTCGAGATTCCAGTCGGCAAAGGTCTTTGCATGCGGCCGAACATCTGGCATGCAACCCGTGTGATGGACAGGGATGCCACTTGCTTGATGCTGACCCGCCCTTCGACGACCTATGACCTGGTGGTGCATCTGAAGACGGGCGCGCCGGCTTGTGAGAGCGCGATCAAGACGATCGAGACGCGCACGCTCGACGCCGGGAATCGCTGACTCACATCATGGAGTCACGTCATTGAGACGTTCCAGCAACGCATCGCCGTCAAGCGGCTTCCGAAAAAAACCAACGGCGCCTCGCTGAAGAAAGTAGTCGTCCGAATGCTCGCTCGGCCTGCCCGTAATGATGATGACGGGCACCGGCGCCGGCGATTCGGTGCTTCGTTGCAGCACCTGAAGCCCGTCTATCGGACGCATGCCCAGGTCGGTGATGATGCAGACCAAGCCCGAGTGATCCGCCGAAAAGAACGCTTCCGCATTTTCGTAGAGCCGTGTCAGGTAACCGCCGGACGCCAGCAGATTGGCAAGGGACATCAACACGCGCCGGTCGTCATCGATCACGGCAACGATTCGAACCGGAGGCTTGTGCATGTTCGACCTCTGGCTCGATACGAATGGGGACGCAGCGGCGACGGCTTTCAGGCTTCGGACGCCGCGGCAGGTGGCGTCTCGAGCCGCAGTTTGCCCGCCTGCTTGACGAGCGTCGCAAAGGAATCCGCCTGCATCTTCTTCATGATGTGCCCGCGATGCACCTGGACGGTATATTCGGTAATGCCAAGAATCCCCGCGGCCTGCTTGTTGAGCAGACCCTGCGCGAGCAGCGGCAGGAGCTCCTGCTCGCGAGGCGTCAACGTTTGATAGCGCGCCTCGAGCGCCGCCGCATCCGCCGCTTCTCGCCGAAGCACACACGCCTTGGCAAGCGCGGCGTCGACGGCGCGCATCAGCACATCCTCGTCGATCGGCTTGGTGAGGAAGTCGACAGCGCCGCCCTTCATCGCCAGCACGGTCGATGGGATGTCGCCGCGTCCCGTGACGAAAATAACGGGGATGTGCGAGTCGCACGCGACCAGCTTCTGAACCTCCAGGCCGCTCATGCCCGGCATCCTCATATCGAGAATGGCGCACGCTACCGCATCGCCAAGCGGCGCGTCCAAGAACGCCTTGCCCGAACTGAACGCGCGCACGCTTTTTCCGTTGGCGCGCAGCAGCGCCGAGAGTGCTTCGCGCACTCGCGCATCGTCGTCCACTACGTAGACCGCTTCGTCTGCGGATTGCATGGAACCTCTCTTTCACTGCGCGCCGAAGCAAAAATTATAGCGATTCGACCTACCCGCTAAAAGCACGGCGACCGCGTTCCTAATTACATGAATATGTAATTCCGCAATCGGACAGATCGACGTAAGCTCGGCGCTTGAGCGTGCCGCGAGGAAGAGGCCGCTATCTTGCTTGACCTGACGAACGCGAGGGTGACTTGCTTGACATGGAATTATCACGTTCATCTCGGGCTCCCGCCCTCTGCGCCGCTGTGGCCGGCGCATCCGCGACGGCAGGATGGCTCGACCCCGTAGCGGGCTATCTCAGCCCGGTCATCGTCGTTCTCTTCACGCTGTTCCTCGGCCGCAGCTTTGGACGCCTGGCGGCAGGCTTCGCTTCCCTCGGCATCGTCGGTGCGACGCTCAGCGCACATTCCCTTGCTCTGAGCGCGAGTTCGATCGTCCACTCTGCCATCGCCATTGTCGCCGTATGGATTTGCGCCGAAATCGTGTCGCGTCGCCCGCTCCAGCCGGGCTCGACGGTCAGGCTGAAGGACCATCCCTTCGATCTGCCGATCGACCAGTTGAGCCGCTTTATCTGGTCGAGAACCGGTGACGGCCAACTCGAGTACGTCAGTCAATCGATCCTCGACTACAGCGGACGAACGTTCGACGAACTTCGTCGCTTGTTCACCCTCACCCATCCGGACGACGTCGGGATTCCCGTCGCCGCCTTCGCCCGGGCCCAGGAGACCGGGGAAGCACAGGAATACCAATGCCGTTACCTGTCCGCTGCCGGATCGTACGAATGGTTCGCCGCCGTGCTTCATACGCAGCGGGACCGGCACAACCGGCCGATCCGCGTCTACGGCATGCACTGGAACATCAACAAGCAAAAGCGCCAGGAAGAGCAGCTTCGCCGGCGAAACCAGACGCTCGAAACCATGAACGAACTCTGCCCGGGCCACATGTGGGCAGCGCTGCCGGATGGCTCCATCGAATATCTGAATTCCAGCCTGCGCGACTACATCGGCAACGCGGACGCACCGCCGTGCGAAGCCTATTTCGCCGCGATTCATCCGGACGACGTTGCCGCCTATGACGCGCACTGGAACGTGCTCAAAGCCGGAGGAGACCCCGGGGAACTCGAAATCCGGATGCGGAGCACGGATGACGCGTATCGCTGGTTTCTGTACCACGTCAAAGCCGTCAGCGACGAGGGCGGACAGCTACTGCGGTGGGTCGGCGTGGGCTGGGACATCCATGACCGCAAGTCCGCGGAGTCCCGCCTGCGAACGAAGGAAGAAGCCTATCGGCGCATCGTCGACTGTGTTCCGGCGTGTGTCTGTGTCGGCAATCCAGACGGCGAGCTCGTGTATGTCAACAAGGTCGGCGTCGCCGCGTTGGGCAAACCCATTGATGACATCATCGGCGAGCGCTGGATGGCGTTCATCCACCCGGACGATGCAGACTTTGCGCGCAGCCAATGGAAGGCGCACATCGCGGCGCGCAAACCGGTCGATGTCACCGTGCGAATGCAGCAGCACGACGGGGTCTACCGTTGGCAGCACCTGCTGGCCGAACCCCTGCTCGACGACAACGGAGACGTCATCAACTGGTACCTCATCGGCATTGAAATCGACGAGGCCATCAAGGCTCAGGAAGCCTTGACAGCAAGAGAGCATCAGCTTCGTGAAATTACCGAGACCATTCCCGGCATGATCTGGTGCACCGACCCGCAAGGGCAGCCTACCTACGTCAATCGAAGAACGCGCGACTACACCGGCGTCGAAGTATCGGATCTCGTGGACCTCGGCTATCAAAAGTCCATTCATCCAGACGATTGGGACGACATGATTCGGGCCTTCACGCATGCGATCGAGAGCGGCGAGCCGTACAGCCACGTCACCCGGCTGCGTCGAAAGGATGGCACCTATCGTTGGCATCAGCAGACGGGCGAGCCGATGCGAGATGCGAACGGCAACATCGTCCAGTGGTATGGGCTCAGCCTCGATATCGATGAGCCGAAGCGCGCCGAAGACCGGCTTAGACAGACTCAGGCGAAACTTGCCCGTGCCACCCGGATCGCCACCGTTGCGGAGCTGTCCGCCTCCATCGCTCACGAGCTCAATCAGCCGCTGACCTCCGTCATCGCCAATGCCCAGGCTTGCAGGCGTTGGCTCGGAGCGTCTCCGCCGAACTTGCCCGAGGCGAAAGCATCCGTCGACAGCCTGATTCGCGATGCGCGCTCCGCCGACGAAACGATGCAAAGCATCCGTGCGCTATTCAAGCGGCAGACGTTTCAGAAGCGCGAACGGAACGTCAAGGACATGGTGCTCGAAGCCGTGCGTCTGCTGCGGGAAGACGAGACCAAGCGCAGCGCGGAAATCGACTTCGACTTTCCCGATGACCTGCCACCCGTGTTCGTCGATCAGATACAGATCCAGCAGGTGCTGATCAACCTCATCTCCAATGGCATCGAGGCCACGGAGAACACCGGCCGTCCGCCGACAATCCGGATCGCGGCAAGCGCGCAGGACGAGCAGTCCGTCGTGCTTGAAGTCGTCGACAACGGCTCCGGCATCCGCGAAACCGACAGCATCTTCGATCCGTTCGTCACAACCAAAACGAAAGGAATGGGCATCGGTCTCGCGGTATCCCGCTCGATCGTCGAAGCCCATGAGGGCCGGATTAGCGCGTCCAATAATGCCGGTTTCGGGGCGACTTTTCGCGTCGTTCTTCCGGTTGGGCCTTATTCTCTTCCTCAGCAAGCGGTAGAGGCAGGCTAGGCCGCCCGGTTCTGCACAGGTAATAAAACTAGTTGCTCACTTTCAGCAGCACCGGGTCGTTGCGATACAGGTCGGGAAACATGTGCTTCAGTTCGCTCACCTTCGGCAAATCGTTGATCACGATGTACGGGTAGTCGGGATGGTTGACGAGAAAATTCTGGTGGTAGGCTTCCGCCGGATAGAACCCCTTGAAGTCCTCCACGCGCGTGACGATCGGCCCCTCGAACACATGCGCCTTTTCCAGTTGCGCGATGTAGGACAGGGCGATACTGCGCTGCTCGGGATTGGCTGGGAAAATCGCCGAGCGATATTGCGTACCGTGATCGGGGCCCTGGTAGTCCAACTCGGTGGGGTCGTGCGCCACCGAGAAGAAAATCTGCAGCAACCGTCCGTAGGTGATCTGAGTCGGGTCGTAAGTGATCTGCACCGACTCCGCGTGTCCCGTCTTGCCATCGCTGACGGTTTCGTATTGCGCCGTGTTGGCCGCACCGCCCGTGTAGCCCGCGGCGACCTGCTTCACACCCCGCACGTGTTCGAATACGCCCTGGACACCCCAGAAGCAGCCGCCTGCGAACACGGCCGTTTCGCTATGCGTCGCGACGACTTTTTCGTCCTGGGCAGGCGGTGGAATCTTAGTCGCGGCTTCAGCAGAATTCGCAATGCGCTGCGCGGCGAAGACGCTCGCCGCAATGGCGGCGCAAGCGGCGAGTCTGGCAAAGCCCGAATGCTTGCTCCGGGGAGCCTTGGGTGTGGAGGTCGTGTGCATGATGTCAGTCCTGCAAAAAGTGGTTGATCTACGCCGCCCGGCCTGGATTAGCCGAACGTGAATGCATACGCTTGCACGCCGGGATCCAGAAACTCGATCGAGAACGTGTGATCCGCGACATCGCCCGTTTGTCGAACAAGTTGGTAAAGACGCTGTTCGGTCACGGTGCCGCTGCCGTCGGCGGCGACGTCCGACCCGTGAGCGGCGCCGGGCGCCGCGCCATCCACGCTCACGCGAAAGCGGACCGGCTTGCCGTCCTTGCCCGGACCCAGCACGAGGTGCAGATCGCGTGCATGAAAGCGATAGACGATGCGCCCGGAGGCGGCCGCGAGCGTGGCGTGTTCGGCGCCCACGTTCCATGCGCCTGCCAGCCCCCAGTCGTTGACGGCGGGCTGTGTTGGCGCCGAATAGGTGTGCACTTTGTCCTCAGCCTCACGGCCGGGCGACGCGAAGTTCTCCGCGCGCTCGTAGCCGATATAGGTTTCCGGCGAGCGGATATCGGCGTTGTCGGCCGCTGCCTCCACGCCTTGCGCGCTCGTACCGGTGATGCCGAGCGCGACCTTCGACGCGCTCGGATGGCCCGCTTCGGCCAATAACTGCTGAATCACCTGTTCCGATTCCGCATAGTCGCCTTCGCCAAAATGGTGATGGCGAATCCGCCCCTGCGCATCGACGAAATAGTGCGCCGGCCAGTACTCGTTGTTCAGCGCGCGCCAGATCGCGTAGTTGTTGTCGATGGCGACGGGATAGTCGACGCCGAGATCGCGGGTGGCCTTCTTCACGTTGTCGATATTGCGCTCGAAGGCGAATTCCGGCGCGTGCACGCCGATCACGACGAGGCCCTGCTCCTTGTATTTCTGCGCCCATGCTTTGACGTAGGGCAGCGAACGCAGGCAATTGATGCACGAGTACGTCCAGAAGTCGATCAGAACGACCTTGCCGCGCAGGTCCTGCGCCGTGAGCGGCGGTGAATTCAGCCATTGGACGGCGCCGTTCAGCGGCGGCAACACGCCTTCGACGGGCAACGGGGCCGCGTCTGCCGGGGCGACCTGCGCGGCAGCGCGCATCATCGCGCCCGAGTCGACTGAGGCGCTTGTAGCCGCGGCGGGGTTGGCGGCCATCACGGCATCATGGCCGGCTGCGTTGGCCGGCGTCGCACCGGGTGAGAGCTTATCCACCAGTTTCTGTTCGATGCCGCCGGTGGCAACGGTCGATACACGCGCCAGCACGCCCGTGTCGAAGCCAAGCGCAATTGCCGCCACGCCGCACAGCATCGCCGCACCGATTCCGCGGCGGATCCATTCGCCTGCGCCGAGAGAGCGCTTCATCGCCGTGAACAGCCGCCCGCCAATCAGCAGCGCCAGCGCGAGCGACGTCGCCGCGCCGGCCGCGTAGGCCAGCAGCAGCAGCGTCGTGCCGGCGCTCGCGCCCCGCAGCGCCGCACCGGTCAGGACCAGGCCGAGAATCGGACCGGCGCACGGCGCCCACAGCAAGCCGGTCGCGATGCCTAATAGAAACGACGATCGAAACGATGAACGAAACGACGAACCTGCGCGAGCCTGCTGACCGCCGCCCTGGGCGAAGTTCGACAGGCGATTGCCGGCGCTCACCAGCGGCCGCATCAGATGGTCCGCGAAGCGCGGCAGCAACAGCGTCAGTCCGAACACGGCGAGCAACGCAATCGCGAGCCAGCGGCCATATTGGTTAGCCTGGGTGACCCAGCCGCCGCCCACCGCAGCCAACGTCGCGACGAGGGCGAACGTCAGCGACATGCCCGCGAGCAACGGCAGCCCGCTGCGCACGAACGGCTGATCGGCGCGCGCAAAGACAAACGGCAGCACCGGCAGGATGCACGGACTGAGAATCGTGAGGGCGCCGCCGAGATAGGCGAGAACGATCAGTAGCATGTCGGTTCCGGGCGTGGGTGCCGGCCGTTGGGTTGTCGTTGAAAGAACGGCGGGTTGAGGGCACTCGTTCAGGACGCGCGCTCAGGCGGCGGCGGGCGTGAAGATCATCGCCACGCCGTTCATGCAATAGCGCAGCCCCGTCGGTCGCGGACCGTCGTCGAACACGTGACCGAGATGGCCGCCACAGCGCCGGCAGTGGACCTCGGTGCGCGACATGCCGAATGAACTGTCTTCGCGCGTCGCCACGGCATGCTCGAGCGGCGCCCAGAAACTCGGCCAGCCGGTGTGGCTGTCGAACTTCGTGCGCGACGCAAACAGATCGAGCCGGCAACCGGCGCAACTGAACATGCCCGCGCGATGCTCGTCGTTCAGCGGGCTGCTATACGGTCGCTCCGTGCCTTCCTGACGCAGCACCGCATACTGTGACGGTGTCAGCAACTGGCGCCATTGCGCGTCCGTATGCACGACTTCGAAACTGCCGGCCGGCTTGCCGGCCTCCGCCGGTGCGGCCGCCAGCGGGCGCCAACGGCCGGCTGCCGCCAGCGCCGCCACGGCTGCCCCGCCTGAAAACAGGAAGCGCCTTCTGCTTTGCATGATGAGCTCCTTGACGCGAATCTGCGGAAAGTGGCCCCATCCTAGAGCGCCGGGGATGTCGAAGTCCTCACGAAAAGTTAAATTAATTGTGATAACTCGCCGGCCGGAAATTTTGCACAATGGCGCAATGGGCGGCTTTTGCTCGCGCCCATTGTTTTCAACGCTTTGAACCTCGTTCTCACTCGCGTCTGAAGCCCTCCATGGACCACCCCAAGCGCATCCTGATCGTCGAAGACGACGTCGACATCGCCAACGTGCTGAGTCTGCATCTGCGCGACGAGCGCTACGAAGTCGTGCACAGCGCCGATGGCAACGAGGGGCTGCGCCTGCTCGAGCAAGGCGGCTGGGACGCGCTGATCCTCGATCTGATGCTGCCCGGCGTCGATGGCCTGGAAATCTGCCGGCGCGCCCGCGCGATGACGCGCTATACGCCGATCATCATCACCAGCGCGCGTTCGAGCGAAGTGCACCGGATACTCGGCCTCGAACTCGGCGCTGACGACTACCTTGCCAAGCCGTTCTCGGTCCTCGAACTGGTGGCTCGCGTCAAGGCGCTGCTGCGACGCGTCGAAGCCATGGCGAAAGACTCGCGAATCGACGCGGGCAGTCTGCGCATCGCCGGCCTGACGATCGATCCGCTGACGCGCGAGGCGAGCGTCGACGGCAAGCCCATCGAACTGACGCCGCGCGAATTCGACCTGCTCTATTACTTCGCGCAGCATCCCGGCAAGGTGTTCTCGCGAATGGACCTGCTCAACGCCGTGTGGGGCTATCAGCACGAGGGCTACGAACACACCGTGAACACCCATATCAACCGGCTGCGCACGAAAATCGAGGCCGACCCGGCCGAGCCCGAGCGCATCCTGACGGTCTGGGGGCGCGGCTACAAGTTGGCCGCGCCGGGCGACTCGCCGGCACGCGCGGGTACCCCTCAGGAGGCGCCGTGAAGCTGACGCTGACCCAGCGGCTCTCGCTCGTTTTCTCCGCGCTGCTGCTGGCGTGCTGCGGTGCGTCGGCGTGGCTGCAGATCCGTTCGAGCGACCTGCACGAAAAGGAAGTCGTGCAAAGCCTGTCGCGAGGCCTCGCCGACCATATCGCGCACGGCACCACCCTGATGGATGCAAACGGCCTGCGGCCCGACGCGGTGCGCCAACTGTTCGGCCAGTTGATGATGGTGAATCCGAGCGTCGAGGTGTACCTGCTCGACAATCAAGGGCGCATCAAGGGCGACGACGCCCCCGCGGGCCACGTCAAGCGCACGCAGGTGGATCTCGCGCCGATCCGGCAATTCATCGCCGGCGATGCGTTGCCGATCCTCGGCGACGACCCGCGCAGCCTCGACGGGAAAAAGGTGTTCAGTGCCGCCCAGCTGCAATTGAACGGCCAGCAGCCATCGGGCTATATCTATGTGGTCCTGCTCGGCGAGGCGCACGACGCGCTCGCCGCACGCGTGGCCGCCAGCTCCGTTTTGCGCACCACGCTGTGGTCGATGGCACTGGTCGCGCTGCTCGGCCTGCTCGCGGGATTGATGGCATTTGGCCTGATCACGCGGCCTCTGCGCCGCTTGACCGAAGCCATGCGCCGCTTCGACGCCGACGGCGAGCCCGACACCCAGCCGTCCGTGCCGCGCTCGGCGCCGCCCGGACAGCGCGACGAAATCGCCGTGCTCGAAGCCACGTTCGCACAGATGGCGAAGCGCATCGGCGACCAGTGGCGTGCGCTGACAAGACAGGACCAGCAGCGGCGCGAGTTGATCGCCAATATTTCGCACGATCTGCGCACGCCGCTCACCTCTTTGCATGGCTACCTCGAGACGCTCTCGCTCAAAGCCGACACGCTCAGCGAAACGGAACGCAAACGCTATCTGGCGATCGCACTGGCGCAAAGCGTCAAGGTCGGGCGACTTGCGCAGGCGCTATTCGAGCTGGCACGGCTCGAACACGGCAACGTGCAACCCGCGCTCGAGCAATTCTCGCTGGTCGATCTCGTGCAGGACGTTTTTCAGAAATTCGAGTTGCCGGCCGAGGCACGACGCATCCGGCTGCGGGCAGGCATTCCCCCTCGCCTGCCGAACGTCTGCGCCGATCTGGGGATGATCGAGCGCGTGCTCACAAACCTGCTCGACAATGCGATTCGACACACCCCCGGCGACGGCCAGATCAACGTCGATCTCACACACAAGGACGGCAAGGTATCGGTCGAGGTCAGCGACACCGGTCCCGGCATTCCAGCGGAGCAGCGCGAAGGCCTGTTCGAGCGCCCGTTCATTTCGGGTGGCACGCATCGCGGCGGCGGACTCGGCCTGCTGATCGTGCAGCGCATGCTGCAATTGCATCACAGCCAGATACGGCTGGTCGAGGGTGCTGGCCCCGGCACGACGTTCTGCTTCGATCTGCCGGCAATCGAGAAGCCGATTGCCTCCGGCATCCCGCTCTGACTGATACGTGATGACAGGTCATCCACATACCCGCGTGGTCCCTTAACTGGCTGTGCCGCCGCATCGCGTTACAGGTACCACCGATACTCGCGCCCGCTGATCTCGTTTCTAAAATCGAGTTCCTCCTGTCGTTTGTTCTCGCAATAGACCATGACGAATTCGTTGCCCATCCCTTCTCGAACGGCCGCATGATTCTGCATTTCGGCAACGGCCGACAGCATGTCCTTCGGGAAGTCGATCCCGCTGCCGCGGTCCTCGTTCAACGGTGCGATCGGCTCGATGCCGGCATCGAGACCGTGTTCCATGCCGCTCAGAATCGCCGCGAGCACCAGGTACGGATTCGCGTCCGCACTCGCGAGACGATGTTCGATCCGCAGGTTTCTTGCATCGGATTCGGGGATCCGGATGCACGCGTCGCGATCCTCGAATCCCCAGCTCGCGCGGCTCGCCGTGTTCACCATCGAGCCGTACCGACGGTACGCATTGTGGTTGGGCGCGAACACCGGCATGCAGTGCGGCAGCCACTCGAGACAGCCCGCCACCGCATGACGCAGCGCACGCTGCTGGTCGAGCGCGAGCAGATTGCGGCCGGCCTCGTCGTAGAGGCTCACGTGCACGTGCATTCCGTTGCCCGGTGCGTGCAGGTACGGCTTGCCCATGAAGCTCGCGCGATAGCCGTGCTTCAATGCGACGCCGCGCGTGCTGCGGCAGAACATGGCCGACCAGTCCGCGGCACGCAGCCCGTCGTCGCAATGGCCGAAGTTGATCTCGAACTGTCCTGGCCCGAGCTCGGCCGTGATCACAGTCGCCTCGATCCCCTGCTCGCAGGCGACGCCGACCATCTCGTGCAGCACATCGGAGAAACGCGACAGCCGCTCGATATGCATGTTCGGCTGATCGTCGGGATCGCCGCTCAGGCGATCGCGCGGATAGCGTGGCATGCCGTCCTCGAGCTGCGCGTCGAATAGATAGAACTCGAGCTCGAATGCAACGACGGGCCGGATACCGCGCCGCGCGAGACGCGCCAGCACACGCGCAAGCACTTCGCGCGGCTCGAACTCGACGGGGGCGTCGGTGCCGTCGGTCGTGATCAGCATCTGGCCGAGCGGCTGCTTTTCCCAGCTCACCGGTTTTAGCGTGCCCGGAATCAGGCGGCGCACCGCGTCTGGGTCGCCGTCGTTGAAGCAGTAGTCACCGATCTTGTAGAGCCCGCCCTGCGTGCCGAGCAGAATGCAGTTCTGCGGCAGCTTGAGCAGCGAGCCCGACGCGACCCGTTCGAGCGCGTCGACCGGATAGCGCTTGCCGTAGAAGTGGCCGGGCAGATCGAGACAGATCAGATCGACATAGCGGATCTCCGGATGCGCGGTGCGAAACGCGCGGACTTCGGCAATCAGATCGTCAGTGGCGGCATGCATGGTTCTCTTCTCTGTTCAGGTGAAAACCCAGATGACCCGCGTCGGCTGGTCGGTGAGATTCGCGTAGCGCAAGCGGGCGTGCGCAGGCACTTGGAAGGCGTCGTTCGGTCCGAGCGTGACGGGCTCGCCGTTGTCGAGCCAAACGGTGAGTTCGCCTTCGAGCACGAAGCCGCCCTGTTCGTCGCGGTCGTCAATGGGACGCTCGCCACTGCTTGCGCCGGGCGCGAGATGGCTTTCGAGCATCGAGAAGCGCGCGCGCATGTTCGGAGACACCAGGACGTCCGTGATGCCCTCCGCGAAATACAGCGTGCGACGCTCTCCAGGACGCGTGACCCACGGCACCGAGCGGGGCTTGCTCAGGCTGTAGAAGTAGGTATGCGGCGTGTCGAGCGCGTCGCAGATCGCGGTCAGGTCGGCGACGGTCGGTCGCGACAACCCGCGCTCGACCTGCGACAGAAAACCAACCGAGCGCCCCATCCTGACGGCGAGTTCGCGCAGCGTGACCTTGCGATGCTTGCGCAGATCGCGAATCAGGATCGCCAGGCCTTCCATCTCTTCCTGCTCGTTCATCGTCGATTACCTCTTCAAACTGTGTCGCGCAATCGATACCACGCCTTGCCGATGGCTTCGAGCGGTGCGGCGAACCGCTCGCCGCCCGGAAAGCGGGGGTTGCTGATGTCCTGGTAGAGCGTGAGCAGCCGGTCGTCGCCAAGGATCGCATCGGCGACGGCCCGCGCCCCCGCGAGCGTTGGCAGTACGCCGTGCCCCGAATAGCCCTGCAGCCAGTAACGCTGCCCGTGGCGGCCGATGTCCGGCGTGCGGCGCATGCTGATATCGAGGTGCCCGCCCCACGCGAACTCGAGCTTCACGCCGCGCAACTGGGGGAACGCGCGTTCGAGCGGACGCCGCGTGGCTTCTGCGATATTCGCGGGGATGCCGCCGAGATACGTACAACCACCGCCGAACAGCAGCCGGTGGTCGGGGCTCAGCCGGAAGTAGTCGGGCACGAACTGATTGTCGATCACGCAGCTATTGCGCGGCAGCAGCGAGCACGCCAGTTCGGGATCGAGCGGTTCGGTCGCGACCTGGTAGGTGCCGACGGGCAGCAGCCGGCTCGCCAGTTCAGGGTCCAGCCGGTCGATATACGCATTGCACGCGAGTACGAGCACATTCGCCCGCACTTCGCCGCTCGCGGTCCGCGCGACGTAACCGGACGACGTCTCGCGGTAGTCGAGCACACGGCTCTGTTCGAAGATCCGGCCACCGGCGCCCTCAATCGCCTTCGCGAGGCCGAGCGCGAGCTTCAGCGGATTCAAGTGCCCGGCCTCCGGATCGTAGAGCGCACTGAGATACCTCGAACTGCCGATCCACCCGGGCATCTCGTCGCGCGCAATGACGCGCAGCCGATCGTAGCCGCAGCGCCGTGTGCAACCCGCTGAAACCCGCGCCGACGACCAGCACATCGGCCTCCAGACGGTCGTCAAGCGAGGGATGCAGCGGGATTGGCGCGGACAGGGTACCGGCGTAGTAGCTCGTCACGTGCTGGGCCGACTGCGCGAACATGAACGCTCCCGTGAAAATTCATGGCTGAAATTTCATGAAATACTGCCATTGAATTTTCACGAGCGCAAGGTTGAAACGGCAGGTGCGCGACTCCCGATTTCGGCTATATATAAGCAGTAGCCGAAGCGCAATCCGAGACCGTTATTGGAGTTTCCAATGACCACGCGACGCGAAGTACCCGGTGTGAGACCCTACGACGGACCCGCGGGCGGCTGGGGCGCGCTGCGGGCAACCGCTCAGGCCGTGCGCCAGCAAATGGAGAGCATCACGGCTCCGATCACGCTTCTGCGGACGAATCAGCCCGACGGCTTCGATTGTCCCGGCTGTGCGTGGCCGGACAAGGAGCACCGCTCCACGTTCCAGTTCTGCGAGAACGGCGCGAAGGCGGTCACGTGGGAGGCAACGACCAAGCGCGTGCCCCCGGAATTCTTCGCCAACAACACCGTCACATCGCTGCTTCAGAAGACCGACTTCGAACTCGAGGACATGGGCCGCCTCACCCATCCGCTCGTCTACGACCGCGCGACCGATACGTTCCGCGCCGTCGAATGGGAGGATGCGTTTGCGCGCATCGGCGAGATACTGCGCTCGCTCTCGCCGCACGAGGTCGAGTTCTATACATCGGGCCGCGCCTCGAACGAAGCCGCGTACCTGTACCAGCTCTTTGCCCGCGAATACGGCACGAACAATTTCCCCGATTGCTCGAACATGTGTCACGAGCCGACGAGCGTCGGCCTGCCGCAATCGATCGGCATCGGCAAGGGCACGGTCTCGCTGGAGGATTTCGATTCGGCGGAGCTCATCATCTCGATCGGCCACAATCCCGGGACGAATCACCCGCGCATGATGGGGACGCTCCACGAAGCCTCGCGGCGCGACGTCCCGATCATCGTGTTCAATCCGCTTCGCGAGCGCGCGCTGGAGCGCTTCGCCGATCCGCAGAACTTCATCGAAATGGCGACCTATGCCTCGACCCGCATCGCGTCCACCTATTTCATGGTCGACGCGGGCGGCGACGCCGCCGCGCTCAAGGGGGTCATGAAGGCATTGCTTGCGATGGAAGCCGAAGAGGGAAACGTCCTCGACCGTGAATTCATCGCGACGCATACCGAAGGGTTCGACGCGTTCGCTGCTGATCTCGAGGCGACCTCGTGGGACGACATCGAAAAGGCCAGTGGTCTCACCCGTCCCGATCTCGAGCAAGTCGCCCTCGCTTACGCGAAGTCCAATGCCACGATCGTCACGTACGGCATGGGGATCACGCAGCACAACAAAGGCACCGCCAATGTCCGCCTCATCGCCGACCTGTTGCTGATGCGCGGCAACTTCGGCAAGCCCGGCGCCGGCATCTGCCCGCTGCGCGGACATTCCAACGTCCAGGGCAACCGCACGGTCGGCATCACCGAGAAGCCATCCCGAGACTTCCTCAAGCGAATCGAGGACACCTGCGGATTCACGCCTCCGTCCGCGCATGGGCACGATGCCGTCCAGGCAATGCAGGCGATGATCGACGGCAAGGCGAAGGCGCTCATCTGCCTCGGCGGCAACTTCGCGGTTGCGCTGCCCGATTCCGAGCGGTCGTTCCCCGCGATGGCTACGCTCGACCTCGGCGTTCACATCGCCACCAAGCTCAATCGCACGCACCTCCTGGTTTCGAAGGAAACGTACGTGTTCCCCTGTCTCGGCCGCACCGAGCTCGACATTCAGGCCGGTGGTCCGCAGTCCATCACGGTGGAGGATTCGATGTCGATGGTCCACGCGTCGGCCGGGAAACTCACGCCCGCCTCCGAGCACTTGCGCTCGGAGCCCGCGATCGTCGCCGGCATTGCGTGCGCCACGCTGCCGAACAGCAAAGTGGCCTGGACGGAGCTCGTCGCCGACTACGACAAGATTCGCGACCTGATCGACCGGACCGTCCCCGGATTCGAAGACTTCAACGAACGCATCAGAAAGCCGGGCGGATTCCGCCTTCCGCTTCCGCCGACCGAGCGGCAGTGGCCCACGCCTTCGGGAAAGGCCGTGTTCTCCGTCTATGAAGGCGTCAAGGAAGACGCGGAAGTCCTCGGTGCCGAGAACGTGCTGCGGCTCATCACGATACGCAGCCACGACCAGTACAACACCACGATCTACGCCATGGACGACCGGTATCGCGGCGTCTTCGGGCGACGCGACGTGCTGTTCATGAACGAAGCGGATCTGGCCGAGCACGGACTTCAGCACGGCGATCGGGTCGACATCGAGACGCTCGCCTCGGCCAGACAACGTCATCTGAAGAACCTCACCGCGATCGCCTACCCCATTGCGAAGGGTTCGGTCGCGGCGTACTACCCGGAGGCGAACGTCCTGATTCCGCTCGACTACATCGACAAGGAAAGCGGTACGCCCTCTTACAAGTCGGTGCCTGTCAGCGTCGCGCGCGCTGCCGCGGGGTGACCATGGAAATCGACTTCGACTTTCCCGATGACCTGCCACCCGTGTTCGTCGATCAGATACAGATCCAGCAGGTGCTGATCAACCTCATCTCCAATGGCATCGAGGCCACGGAGAACACCGGCCGTCCGCCGACAATCCGCATCGCGGCAAGCGCGCAGGACGAGCCGTCCGTCGTGCTTGAAGTCGTCGACAACGGCTCCGGCATCCGCGAAACCGACAGCATCTTCGACCCGTTCGTCACAACCAAAACGAAAGGAATGGGCATCGGTCTCGCGGTATCCCGCTCGATCGTCGAAGCCCATGAGGGCCGGATTAGCGCGTCCAATAATGCCGGTTTCGGGGCGACTTTTCGCGTCGATCTTCCGGTTGGGGCTTATCCGTTTCCTCGGCAAGCCGTCGGGGCGGGCTAGCTCTTGGGGTTCTGCTCAAGCAAAAGAGAATGGGTATCCGTAAAGTGAAACGTGATTCCCATATTGACGTTCGGGTCTCTTCTAGTCTTGATCGGTACGTGGTTGTTGGCGTGGCCGTGCGTTCCCATGTTGAAAGCGCTTGTGTTACTATGAATTTAATAGTGATATCTGGAGGCGCAGATGAAACGTAACGGGAAGTCGGCCGACACGGTGTGTCCGGTGGCCCGATCAACGGAAGTGGTCGGCGACAGGTGGACGGTATTGGTCTTGCGCGAGCTGTATATGGGCGCGAGCCGGTTTGAGGAAATCCAGATCCAGACAGAGGCGACACCGCAAATGCTTGCGACGCGCCTCAAGTCGCTCGAAGCCGATGGCATGGTTGAACGCCATCCGTATAACGAGAAGCCTTTGCGCTACGAGTATCGGCTCACAGAGAAGGGCAAGGCGTTCTATCCGGTGATCCAAGCGCTACGTGCCTGGGGTGAAACCTGGGTCAAGCGTGAAGATGAAGAAATTGCCGTGCGATTTACGCATCGAGTGTGCGGTCACGAGGTCGGACTCGACGGCATGTGCCCGGTTTGTGGCGTACCGGTCGAGCGGCGTGATCTCGACGCCACGTTGAGCGCAACGTTTGCAAGAGAGCGCGAAGAGCGGCGCGAGGCGTTCAAGGCGGCGAAAGGCTGACTGTGCCTGCTTAGGCGGCATTCCCGGCTGACGCGAGCAACGAGCCCGGGCAGATCGCGAGCGATCTTGCCCAAAAATGCCGCTTCCGGGCATCCCGTGTGACGAATTCCGTCCGTCGCTGTCCCATCGGGTTCTCAGGACGTTGCGTCGCCTGTTAAATGTCTTGGACTCCTTCCTTATTGCACTATCAAACGAAAATCACTTGACACTATGTTTTTCATAGTTACACTACACCTCAACTTCCTCGCTTCCTCGATGGCGCCAACTTCGCAGTAGCGGCTTCGTCGCCAAGGGCCATCCGGGGAGCTTTCAACCGAGGAAACATCCAAGGAGCAACGCGTATGAGCAACGTAACCTACGACGCAAAGTCCACCGCACTTCTGTTCGTGGATCCCTACAACGACTTCCTGTCTGAAGGCGGAAAGGTTTGGCCGTTTATCAAGGACATTGCCGAAGAAGTCGGTCTGCTCGACAACCTGCGCACGATCAACAAGGCAGTGCGAGATGCCGGCATTCAGGTCGTCGTCGTGCCGCATCGCCGTTGGCAGCCGGGCGATTACGAATGCTGGTGCCATCCGAGCCCGAGCCAGCGCAAGGTCATGCAAGGTCATCACTTTGCCCGGGGCGAATGGGGCGGTGAGTGGCACCCCGAGTTTGCGCCGCAACCGGGCGACATCGTCGCACACGAACACTGGGGCTCGAGCGGCTTTGCCAATACGGATCTCGACTTCCAGCTGAAACAACATGGCATTTCGCACGTCGTGGTCGTGGGGCTGCTCGCGAACACCTGCATCGAGGCAACCGCGCGATATGCACAGGAACTCGGTTATCACGTGACGCTCGTCAGGGACGCCACAGCGGCGCTCCAGCGCGAAATGATGCATGCGGCCCATGAACTGAACGGCCCGACCTACGCCCACAGCATCGTTACGACTCGCGAGTTGGTTGAGGCAATACCTGGCGCGTGACGCGTTCAGCTCGCACGATCACGACGCCAGACGGAAGCCGGTCGCCGGTTATTTGGTGAAACCCATAGGGCCGCGACCTTGCAATTCCATGGCAAGCAACCATCTCCCTTCATAGATATTTCGTTATGCGAATTACATCTCATTCCGAGGCGGCACCATCAATGTCTCGCTCTCTAGTGCTGCTGATGGCGCTGAGTTGTGCGCTTGCGGTCTCCGCTATTTACTATCAGCAACCGCTGTTGCCGCAGATTGCATCGACGTGGGGCGTAACGTCGACGGGCGGAAATGTCATCGCCGTGCTTACCCAGATCGGGTACGCCACCGGCCTGCTCCTGTTCATACCGCTTGCTGACGGCATTCAGCCTCGCAAATTGGCAAAGTTCGCTATCTCGGGAAATGCCGTCGCACTGCTTGCCTGCGCCATGGCACCGACGTTTCTCATGATGGCTGCGTCCAGTTTTTTCGTTGGCGCAACAGCGGTGACGGCACAATTCATCATCCCCGCCGTTGCGAGTCACGCGGTTCCAGAAAGCCGGGGGCGCGTCGTGGGCGTGCTACTTGGCGGCCTTTCCTCAGGCGTGCTTCTCGCCCGAACGATGAGCGGCTTCGTCGGCGCTCATTTCGGTTGGCGAGCCATGTTCGTGGCTGCGTCCGGCGTTGATCTGGCGCTGATCGTCATCTTAGGCAAACTACCGTCGTTGCCCGGACTCAAGACGATCCATTACCGGACACTCATGCGGTCTCTCGTCGTGCTGGTCCGGGAGGAGCGTCTATTGCGCATCTCGGCCGCTACGGGCTTTCTGATGTTCGCAGCCTTCAGCGCCCTATGGACTACGCTCGCTGCACTGCTTGCGCGGCCACCCTATGGATTCGGGGCCGCGACCGTCGGCACGTTTGGCCTCGTCGGGGTCATCGGCCTGGTCATGTCGCCATACATCGGCTCGCTCGTCGATCGCATCGGCCATCATTTCGCCGTTGCGGCCGGCGCAATCATCAACCTGCTGGCCTTCGCGGTTCTCGCCATTGGCGCGACGCGACTGGGTTGGCTGGTAGTCGGCCTCGTCCTGCTCGATCTGGGGAATCGGGCGGGTTTCGTCGGCAACCAAACCCGCCTATACGCGCTACGCCCCGAGGCCCGGGGTCGATTGAACACGGTCTACATGGTGTCCTATTTCCTGGGTGGCGCAATCGGCTCCGCCCTCGGGGGCTACGGCGCGACCCGCTACGGCTGGGTGGGACTTGCCGTAGTCGGTGCTGGACTTTCACTCGCCGCCCTTGCTTTGAACGCACTGGCCTATACAAGCACGAACGCGACTCTCGCCGACAAACCGGCTTGACCCAGCTTCACCTTGCACTGCGCCGGAGCGTCGTTCTCTGAAGCAGAGCATCCGAAGGCGGTGCCCAGGCGTCCAGATCTGCCCGACCGAGGCGCGAGACGTCACGCATTCCGAACCAGGCAGTCCGGCGCCACCGCGACACGCGACCTCGGTCGCACATATTTTCTAAAGGAGTACTGAAATGTCAAATCCTGTGTATCACTCGGAGCGAACCGGCCTGCTGCTGGTGGATCCGTATAACGATTTCCTTTCCGATGGCGGCAAACTGTTTTCGCTGCTCACGGACGTTGCCGACGACGTTCACCTGCTCGACAACCTGCGCGCATCGGTGGCGGCCGCACGCTCGGCGGGCATCCAGATGTTCTATGTGCCGCATCGGCGCTGGCAGCCCGGCGACTACGACAACTGGGACCACCCGAATCCGACGCAGCGCCTGATACAGCAGCGCCATACCTTCGCCAAGGGCACATGGGGTGGAGAGTGGCATCCGGATTTCGTGCCGCAGGATGGCGACATCATCATCCACGAACACTGGGGGCAGAGCGGGTTCGCCAATACCGACCTCGACTTCCAGCTCAAGCAGCAAGGCATTTCGCACGTGATCGTGGTGGGTCTGCTGGCAAACACCTGCATCGAATCCACGGCGCGCTTCGCCATGGAGCTCGGCTATCACGTGACGCTCGTACGCGATGCGACGGCAGCCTTCAGCAAGGAAATGATGCACGCCGCGCATCACCTGAACGGGCCGACGTTCGCGCACGAAATCCTGACGACGTCCGAACTGGTTGCCGCCTTGCCTGTGGCATCGCAAGGGAGCCCAGCATGAACCTCACCGGCAATCTCCTAATCGGCGCACAGGACATGCGCGCCACGGCGGGCACGATGCAGGCGCTCAATCCCGCAACCAATCTCTATTTCGCACCGGATTTCGCGTTTGGTGGCATCGAGGAAGTCGACCGCGCGGCGCAACTGGCCGACGAGGCGTTCGACAGCTACAACGACACGAGCTTGCCTGTACGTGCGGCGTTCCTGGAGCGCATTGCCGATGGGCTCGACGCCAATGCCGCGGCTCTGGCCCAACGTGCCGCGCTGGAGACCGGCTTGCCGGCCGCGCAGCTCGAAGCGGAAGCCGCCAAGGCGGCCACGCAGTTCCGGCAGTTCGCCACGGTCGTGCGTCAGGGACGCTTTCGACAGGCAACGATCGATCCCGCTCAGCCCGAGCGTCAACCTCGGCCACGCATGGACCACCGTATGCAGAAGATCGGCCTTGGTCCGATTGCAATCTTCGGGGCAAGCAACTTCCCGATCTCGTACTCAGTCGCAGGCGGCGACACGGCGTCCGCGCTGGCGGCCGGCTGTCCCGTCATCCTGAAGGCTCACAACGCGCATCCCGGCGCATCGGAAATCATGGGCCGCGTCATCCAGCAGGCCGTAAAAGACTCGGGCCTGCATGAAGGCGTCTTTTCTCTGTTGCGCGGCGACGGCAATGCGATCGGCGAAGCGCTGGTGGATCATCCGCTGGTCAAGGGCGTGACCTTCACAGGTTCCGAGGCGGGCGGCATGGCGCTATTCCGGCGCGCTCAGCAGCGGCCGGATCCGATCCCTGTCTTCACGGAAATGACCAGCGTCAATCCCACCTTCGTGCTGCCCACCGCGCTAGTCTCGCGTGGCAGCGAGATTGGCGACGGCTTCGCCGAACGCATGCTGGTGAACGTGGGCCAGGCTTGCCTCAAGCCCGCGATCCTGCTCGCCATCGACGGCCTGGGGTACAGCGAGCTGAAGGAAGCGCTGATTGCCCGCATCAACGCGATGCCATCTCGCACCATGCTGACGCCAGGCATCAACATGGCATACCGCAAGAATGTGGCCCGTCAGCTCGCCGCGGGGGCGAAAAAGATCGCGGCGGGTGGCCATCCCCACAGCGAGTGGGATGGCCAGTCATACCTCTTCGAGGTTGACGGCTCGCGCCTGCTTGAAGAGCCGGCATTGTCGGAAGAGGTCTTTGGCCCTGCGGCACTGCTGGTGCGCGTAAGGGACGACGAGCAACTGATAGCCCTCGCCAGGCAGTTCCGCGGCCAGCTCTCGGCGACGATGCATATCGAACGCGCTGATCATGCGCTGGCTGCGCGGCTCTTGCCGGTCCTGCAACGCCGCACTGGCCGCATCGTCATCAATGCATTCGCGCATCCGCAGGAAGTGTCCTACGCATCGATTCACGGCGGCCCGTTTCCGGCCTCCTCCGATAGCCGTTTCACGTCGGTTGGCATGAGCGCGATCGAACGCTTCCTCCGGCCCGTCTGCTACCAGGGCTTCCCCGACGCGTTGTTGCCGGAGGCGCTCCGGCACGACAACCCAAGCGGCCTCTGGCGGCTGGTGGACGGCGAACCGTCGAAGGCCTGATTCCAACAGGCAGCCACCCGCTCCTGCAGGCGGCCGTGCGCGAGCGTTCTTCACTCAGAAAACTAGTCTCACGCAGGAGATATCCCATGTAATTTCTTGTTCATGTATGCATATGCACTCATATTCATTTGTCTCAATAGGAGTACTGATATGTCAACGAATCCCGCAGCGCTCGTTACGGGCGCTTCCACCGGCATCGGCGCCGCGTATGCCGATCGTGCCGTCGCGATGGCCCTCAGTTGCACGCTAGCCGCTCGCCGCTCGTTGAGCCCCCCCCAAAAAAGGCGATTTCTCGCCCGCCTGCCGAATTTGCACCATAACCGTCTGGAGGTAGTTTTTATGAAGTCCCTGATTCAAGCCGTTGTTGTTGCCGCTGCCCTCGCTGCTCCTGTCGCCGTGTTCGCCCAGGCGAACCAGCCCGTTACCCGTGCGCAGGTGCGTGCTGAGTTGATCCAGCTCGAAAAGGCCGGCTATCAGCCGGCCCATGGCCAAGACCCCTATTACCCGGCCGACATTCAGGCAGCTGAAGCAAAGGTCGCTGCACAGAATGCCGCAACAGGCATCGGCGGCGTCGCGGGCGGTTCGTCGGACGCGGGTCGCCCGGCCATCTCGCAGGCTGACTGGAACGCGTTCTACAACCATCCCTGACCGGCAGTTGCCCGAGCGACAACAGGACGTCGATCGCTGCCTGATCGACGATCGCCGCAACCGTCACGTGAAAGGAACCCGTGATCCGCGCGTGTCGCAAGGTCGCGTGCTCCTCGCAACATCTGCCTTCGATAACGCTAACGGAGCGCATAACCCGGCGCGCGCCGCAGACTCGCGCGCTCTTATTCGGAAAATGATCATGTTTACAGTATCGCCAGCGCCAACCCGGCGCAGCTCATTTGCATCGGCGGCGGCTGCCCTCGGCCTTGTCCTGACCGCTGCCTTTGGTTACGCCCACGCCGCTCCGGTTGCGGATCAGCCTTCCACGACTCAGCGTGCAACGGCTGAAGACGACTCGATCCGTCCGTTCCCCAAGATCCATGTATCCGACGAGGCTCTCGCGGACTTGCGCCGCCGGATCGCGGCCACGCAATGGCCCGAAAAGGAGACCGTCGCAGATTCTTCGCAGGGCGTGCCGCTCGCGACCATGCAGGAACTCGCGCGCTATTGGGCGACGGACTACGACTGGCGCAAGGCTGAAGCGAAGCTGAATGCCCTTCCGCAGTTCGTGACGACCATCGACGGCGTGGACATTCACTTCATCCATGTCCGCTCGAAGAACCCCAATGCGCTTCCATTGATCATCAACCACGGCTGGCCCGGCTCCGTGCTCGAGCAGACCAAGCTCATCGGGTTGCTCACGGACCCCGTAGCGTATGGCGGGAAGGCCGAAGACTCGTTCGACGTCGTCATCCCGTCGATGCCGGGCTACGGATTCTCCGGTAAGCCGACGACCACCGGCTGGGGGCCCGAGCACATGGCCCGCGCCTGGGCGGAGCTGATGCGCCGTCTCGGATATACGCACTACGTCGCTCAAGGCGGCGACTGGGGTGCGTTTGTCGTCGATCAAATGGGTTTGCAGGCTCCTCAGGGACTGCTCGGCATCCACACCAACATGCCCGCGACGGTTCCAGCCGATGTCGACAAGGCGCTCCAGATCGGCGCCCCGGCGCCAGCCGGCCTGTCAGCGGAGGAGAAACGCGCCTACGAGCAGCTCGCCCTGACGTTCAAGGAAGTGGACTACGCCCGGTTGATGGGATCGCGTCCGCAGACGCTGTACGGCATTGCCGATTCACCTGTCGGCCTCGCCGCGTGGCTCCTCGACCACAACGATGCCGATGGCCAGCCGGCCGCGGCGGTCGTCTCGGCTCTGAACCGGACCACGAGCGCCACCGGCGAACTGACGCGTGACGAGATCCTCGACAACATCACGCTGTACTGGCTGACGAATACCGGGGTATCTGCGTCGCGTCTCTACTGGGAATACAAGGGCGGCTTTTTCAATGCCAAAGGCGTCAAGATCCCGGTGGCCGTGAGCGTGTTCCCCGGCGAGCAATATCAGGCGCCGCTGAGCTGGACGGAGAAGGCCTACCCCAACCTCATCTATTACCACCGGGCAGAGAAAGGCGGCCACTTCGCCGCTTGGGAGCAGCCGACGATCTTCGCTCAGGAACTTAGGGCGGCATTCAGGCCGCTGCGCTGAGCTAGTGGACGCCGACGGTCTTCCTTCCCACCGCCCGCGTCTTCACCCCACGAATTTCAAAGGCGTGTCGGCAGCCTTCAGGCGCCTTCCGCCGCTCAGGAGATTGATCATGTTCGGACTTTATTCGCTGCTTGGCAGACGCCGTCGTCTTGCGGCTTCCGCGTTGGTCGCAGCAGCCATCGGCATTGTTCTTCCCGCGGTCGCCGTACACGCCGAAACGACACTTCCCGCGTCCGGTGGCGTAGAGGTCGCTGCCCAGGCGCCCAGCACCTCGAACGCCGGCGCGGCGACTGCGCAGGCTTCCGTGATCGGGGTCGCCGCAGCAGCGTCGACCGCAGACGACACGTCGATCCGTCCGTTCCCAAAAATTCACGTGTCCGACGAGGCTCTCGCGGACTTGCGTCGGCGGATCGCCGAGACAAAGTGGCCCAGTCAGGGAACGGTAACGGACGCGTCGCAAGGCGTGCAGCTCGCAACGATGCGCGAACTCGCGAGCTATTGGCAGTCGGGCTACGACTGGCGCAAGGTCGAAGCGAGGCTGAATGCCTTGCCGCAGTTCGTGACGACCATCGACGGGGTGGACATTCACTTCATCCACGTTCGTTCGAAGAACAAGAATGCGTTGCCGGTGATCATCACGCACGGATGGCCGGGCTCGATCGTCGAGCAGTTGAAGATCATCGATCCGCTGACGAACCCAACGGCCCATGGCGGAAGTGCATCGGACGCTTTTGACGTGGTGATTCCGTCGCTGCCAGGCTACGGGTTTTCAGGGCAGCCCGCCACAGCCGGTTGGGACCCCGCTCACATCGCACGCGCGTGGACCGTGCTGATGAAGCGCCTCGGATATAAACAATTTGTGGCGCAGGGCGGCGATTGGGGAGATGCGGTATCGGAGCAGATGGCACTGCAGGCGCCACCCGAATTGCTCGGCATTCACACCAATATGCCCGCCACTGTGCCGGACGATGTCGCAAAGGCACTTCAGTCGGGCGGCCCGCCGCCGGCCGGCCTCTCAGCTGACGAGAAGCATGCCTACGACCAGCTCGATTTCTTCTACAAGCATGGCCTTGGCTACGCTCAGGAGATGGCGAATCGCCCGCAGACGCTGTACGGGATCGAGGACTCGCCTGTCGGCCTCGCCGCGTGGATGCTCGACCACGACGCGCGCAGCTATGCGCTCATTGCGCGCGTCTTTGACGGGCAGGCCGAGGGCCTTACGCGAGACGACATCCTCGACAACATCACGCTCTACTGGCTGACGAACACGGCGGTCTCTTCGGCTCGTCTCTATTGGGAAAACAAGCTCGACTTCTTCGCCCCGAAGCACGTCACCATCCCGGTTGCCGTGAGCGTCTTTCCTGACGAGATCTATGCGGCGCCGCGGAGTTGGACGGAGCGGGCCTATCCCAAGCTCATTCATTACAACAAGCTCGACAAGGGCGGCCACTTTGCGGCGTGGGAGCAGCCCGGGCTCTTCGCCGAAGAGCTACGCGCAGCCTTCAGGCCGCTGCGCAAATCGTGACGTCCCAAAAGATGCCGCAGCCTGCGGGCATCGGCCGCATCTCGTCAAGCCATCTCTCTGAATGGAGTTTGATCATGAAAATCACTGCCACGAACGACCTGAAGCTCGAAGTGGTCGTCATCCCCGTATCGGACGTCGATCGCGCCAAGCGGTTCTACAGCAACCTGGGCTGGAAGCTTGACGCCGAGATCAACAAGGCAGATGCCTTCCGGCTCCTGCAGTACACGCCTCCGGGCTCGCCAGGCTCGATCCATTTCGGCAAGGGGGTCACGACGGCAACGCCGGGCTCGGCGCAGCTCTATCTCGTCGTGTCCGACATCGAGGCGGCTCGCGCCGAGCTCATCGACCTGGGCGTCGACGTGAGCGAAGTGTTCCACCTGACCCCCGGCGAACCCGCACAGAGCGGCCCGCATCCGCAGCGCAACACCTACTCCTCGTACGCCAGGTTCAGCGACCCGGACGGCAACAGCTGGCTGCTGCAGGAAGTCACCACGCGCCTGCCTGGTCGTGTGAGCGGCGATACGAAGTTCACATCGCCAAACGACCTCGCGGCCGCGCTGCGGCGCGCCGCCGCTGCGCACGGCGAGCATGAGGAGCGCAATGGCGGCAAGCATGACGACAACTGGCCGGAGTGGTACGCCCAGTACCTCGCCCGCGAGCAGTCCGGCGAAGCGCTGCCGGCGTAAGCAGCGACGCGATGGCCACCGGCTGGCTCGGCAGCGAGCTCATCATCGGTGTCGATGCGACGTAAAGGCCCCCGTACACGGCCTTTAGAGGCGACATCCGGATCGCCGGACCCGCACGACCGCAAACGACGAATCACTCCAGCCCGCACGATCGGCGCCACGAGCGATCGTGCTTCTCTTTCAAACAAACGCCGCATTCGATGCGGCATGTGGAGAGCAAACATGACGACCCTCCTTTCCGAGGCCATCACGGCGCAGCCGCCTGTCAAACGGCTGCGTGTCGATTCCTACACGAGTGGGCTCATCGGGCCCAGCCAGACCATGCTCGGTCCGCTCGCCGACGGCGGCACGCTGATCGCCGGCACGCCGCCCGGCTGCTGGGGGCCGATGATCACGCCGGCCTTCCAGGGTGGCCACGAGGTGACGCAACCGGTCGCGATCGCCGGGGCCGAGGTCGGCGACGCCGTCGCGCTGAAGATTGAACGCCTGCGCGTCACGTCGGTCGCGACGTCTTCGGGCATGATGGAATTCGTCGAGGGCCGCTACCACGGCGACCCGTTCGTCGCCAAGTTCTGCGCGGCGTGCGGCACGGAGCACCCGGCGAGCCATGTCGAAGGCATCGGCGAGGACGCCATTCGCTGCGATCACTGCGGCGCCGAGGTCAGCGCGTTCCGCTTCAAGCATGGCTACGTGATCGTCCTCGATCAGGAAAACCAGGTCAGCCTGACCGTCAATCAGCAGGTCGCCGATCGCCTGGCGGGCAACGCGCCGTTGATGTCGGCCCTGCCCGAGCTTGCGGCCCAGCATTCGATCCTGTCGCTCGCGCGCGCCGACATCCCGGGCGTGGCGGCGCACATGCGCCCGTTCCTCGGCAACATCGGCACGACACCCTCGCGCGACATCCCCGACTCGCACAACTGCGCCGATTTCGGCCAATACCTGGTCGGCGCGCCGCATCGCTACGCGCTGACGCACGAGGAGCTGCACGCGGCCAAGACTGACGGGCACATGGACACCAACTCGGTCCGAGAGGGCTGCATCCTGATTTGCCCCGTCAAGGTGCCGGGCGCCGGCGTGTATCTAGGCGACATGCACGCGCAACAGGGCAACGGCGAGATCGCCGGGCATGCGACCGACGTGTCCGGCGAAACCGAGATCACCGTCGAGGTCATCAAGAACCTCGCGCTCGAAGGCCCGATCCTGCTGCAGAACATCGACGACCTGCCGCCGATGGCGCGTCCGATGAGCGCCTTGCAGCGGCAAAAGGTGGCCGAGCTCGGCGCGCGCTGGGGTCAGCGCGATGTCGAGGAGAGCGGGCCGATCACGTTCATCGGCAGCGGCGCCAACCTGAACGAGGCCACCGAGAACGGCTTGCGGCGCGCCGCGGCCGTGACGGGGCTCGCGTATGAAGAGGTCCTGAACCGGGCGACGATCACGGGCTCGATCGATATCAGTCGGCTACCCGGCACGGTGCGCGTGACCTTCCTGTGCCCGCTCGCGATCCTCGAGCGCATCGGGATCGGGCATCTGGTGCGCGAGAAGTACCAGCTCTAACAAAAAAACGCCGTCCCTCATATCGGATTTTCGGATGAGGCGCGGCGCGTGCGCGCATGGCATCGATCGGGGCGTCCGACACGCTTGTTCGACTCCTAAGCTTCACCCTTGAGTCTTTCCGCTTCGATGCCCTGGCTCTTCGCTGATGGTCGTCGCGCCAAGTAGATGGTGGTTTCGCTCCAACAGCCCCCACAGTTCCTTTCCGGATGGAGATGAGAATCGAATCGCCCCGGCACGCACCAGAATCCGTCGCAGGTCGTCGTCGTCGAAGCCCCCGAGGTGGTGTTTGATCACGGCAAACGAACGCAGGCTCCATTCCGGGTCCATCATCAACTGGTGGGCAACGCCTTCAGCAGCGAACTCAAGACGGAAGTCTCGTCTGAGCTTTCGCTCAGCGACACCGACCGTTACGAATGCAGTGATGAGGGCCGTCAGCAAGGCAACGATGGCGGCCACCAGTGCCGCGACCACCGGAGGACTCAACCAGACCGAGGTTGATCCCACGTCCGCACTGCTCGCTGGAATCATCGGTACCTCCGTTTGTATATGCGATGAATGACATGACAAGTTAAACCATTCCGTAGTCGAGATCGTCACGATGTGATCTAACAGATGCTATTAGTCCGATACCCCCCTCGATCCCATCGGGTAAATATAGCGTCCATGGCTTCACCCGCCTGTCTCGGCCAGATTTCCCTGTACGGACGAGTGGTTTCGGTCGAAGAGCTGGGCTCCAGTGTGTTGCATCGACCGGTTGTATCCGCACGGCAAAAGCGGACCTTGGGGATCACGCCCTCGAGGACTGTTCATGGCCGCACAGAGACGTTGCCGCTCAGCGGCCCGGCAGCCTGAAGGACTGGCATTTGCCGGTGACAGAATCATTTCGCCTCGCGAGACCCTTGTCTCGCGACGGAGAGCGGGGATGGGCGTGCGTTCCCGCGGCGAGTTGACAGAATTACTGCTGGAAGACTGGCAGATTCGATACGGTCTACGTCACAACGCTGGGGAGCGCCCCCGCCTAGCTCAAGGCTATACAGCGACGGCGCGTTTGATGAGACCGAGCCGGCCCGGCTCGCTCCGAAAGCGGCGGCCGAGAGCATACTGGCATCGGTTGACGATATCTCCGTTGAACACATCGGGGGACGAACATGCGCCTGATCGAACCAGATGAACACAAAGATTTTCTCGCGACGCTGCAGCGCAACGGTTTGGCAGAAGGAGATTTCGATCTTCGGGAAACCGACACGACAGACCCCAAGAGTGACGAGAACTGCGGTATGCAGGGCTATGTCTGCATAACGAGGCTATCGACGCACGTTACGAAGGAATACCCGTTATGCGACGAAAGCGATTGGCTACAGCATTTCACGAGAGATCTCGACGCGGGCGTCTTCGGCTGACCGGAATGAAATCCCGGGCGCCATCGAAATCCGTGACTTGCGCTACGCAAACGCGAGCACGAAATCGAACCGGGCTGCCTTGCGCCCGCCGTGGTCGTCCATCGTCATCAGCAGTCGGCGATCAAACAGGAAATCGCGAGCGTTGCGCTGCTCGCCCGGAAAGTAAAGTTGGGTCGTGAGGGTGGGCCCGTTCGGCGCTTGCACCGTCACATGGAAGTGTCGCGTGCGTCCCGGATACGTGGACCCTCCTTGTTTCGCGCTCGATCATCCCGCCGCGCGATCCGCGCTGCGGAGTCGATGGGCGTCGATGCGGGTCCCGTCGAAGTTACCAGAGCCTGCATCACCGCTGCAATCCCAATGGCGACTTTCTGCTCTGATGTCCATTGGCAATTTGAAGCGGTGCCGCAAGGCGCATAACGAGCAATGAGGGTCATTGAGGCATCCTTTGTACCCTCGTCAAGGACGGAAATCTTGAATTTCATATTTGGCGAACCACTACAAGCGGGCGCCGCACCACGCGGTTAGCGACATCCAAGCACGTCATGCAGCGCGGCCCACCGAGGTCGAAGCTAAAACCTGACGATGGTAGGCGCCTCCATGAGACCGTCCGGCAATCGCTCGAATCCGTAAAGCGACAAACAGAGGGCGGACACGACCGCCTCGACTGTGATAGGCCTGTGCATGATGTCGCCCGTGCTGAAAATGGGGCAACGTAATGAATCGCCCGTTCCCTTTCAAATAGCTGTCTCCGCGAACACGGACGGTACCGACGGAAGCGGACATTCCTCACGGGCATTGGGATGTGGCAAGCGCTTATGTGTGCATCCGCACATCTGCACTCGTTTGGGCGAGCGGAAGCGCGGACACGTTCATATGCTTTCTCTAATGGGCATGTCCTTGGCATCGTTGCCGCCAAATAACAGGCTTTAAATCGGGTTTATCTGGCTGGATGGAGGAGATGCTCATGCTGCATCTACGCTCCGCTTGACTGGCCATTGTGTTCGCGGCCCTGCCGATCGCGATCCACGCGGTGGCGGTCATCGTCAGCGCGCCGTCGTGCTCGCCACCGTCGCCGACTCTTGGACTGCCATCCCCGGCGGCAGCGGCGCCTTTACGGCCTTCTATCCCGACGACCCCATACAACGAGCATTGAATCGGTAAGTGACGCAGGAAATAGACTCTCCGTGTTGGCAAGAGTTGGCCTACCACGGTTGATCTGCTCCGCCGCGCCGAGTACACGTCATGCCGGCGAGACAACGCCCGGCCCTTATCGCCAAAGGACCAGAAGATGAGCGACACGCCCGAAGACGGTAATAACAGGAGACGTAGGTTCCTGCAGCAGGTGGCGACGGTTTCCGGCGCCCTGCCCTTCAACCAGGCCCTCGTGGCCGGCGCCGCAGTGCTGGCCTCTCCCGCACTGGCCCAGCAGCCGGCCCGGACCGCAGCGCCGACCGGACCCAAACTCAACAACGTTCTCGGCTACAACTCGTTTAGTCCCGACGAGGCGGCATTCGTCGAGACGATGGTTAACGTGATGTGTCCCGCCGACCAGTACACGCCCAACGGCGTCGACTGCGGGCTCGCGATCTACATCGACCGTCAGCTCGCAGGGGCCTTCGGCCAGGGCGCCAAACGCTACCTGCGCGGCCCGTTCGGCACGGGGCGTCCCGAGCAGGGTCCGCAGCTGCCGCTGACTCCCGAGCAGCATTTCAAGGCCGGCATCGCCGAGGTCAACGCGGCGGCCAGGGCTCGCGCGAACAAGACCTTCGATCAATTTAGCCCGGCCGAGGCCGACGACTTCCTGCATGACCTCGCCGGCGGCAAGGTCAAGGGCAAGGATCTCGACCTCGCCTACTGGTTCAACAGTCTCGTCTATCCCCTCTTCACGCAGGCGTGCTTCGCCGACCCAATTTACGGCGGCAACTTCGACAAGGTGTTCTGGCGCATGATCGGCTACCCCGGTCTGCCGGCCACGCACGCCATCGACATGGTGCAGTACCGCGGCAAGCCCTACCCGGGCGCCAAGGATCCGAAGTCGATCGCCGATTTCAGCTGAGCGGGGGCTCGCCATGAAAAAACTCGACAAGCGTACCGTCGTGATCGTCGGCGGCGGCCTGACTGCGGGCCTCATCGCCCGCCAGCTCACCAGCAAGGGCGTGGAAGTGCTCGTGCTGGAGCGCGGCGGCGACCACACCACCGGCGCAGAGGCCAAGGTGCCGACCCAGCGCGACGAACTGCGCTGGGACGTGCACCAGGGGTTGATACAGGACTGGTCGGTGCAGACCTACACGCTGCGCTACACCGCGAAGGAATCGGCGCTGCCAATCCGTTGGATGGAGGCATTCCTGCCTGGCGAGGGCATGGGCGGCGCGGCCAACCACTGGAGCGGCCACACGTGGCGCTGGGCCGAATACGATCCGCAATTGCGCAGCCACTACGAGCAGCGCTACGGCAAGGCGGCCATCCCGAAAGACATGCCGCTCCAGGACTGGGGTACGACGTACAGGGAGATAGAGCCATACCACGACCTGTTCGAGAAGCTGTTCGGGCTGTCGGGCCGCGCGGGCAATATCCAGGGCAAGCCGCAGGAGGGCGGCAATCCGTTCGAGCCTTGGCGCCGCGATGAATTCCCGCAAAGGCCGCTCGAGCCGACCGAGGCCGGCCTGGTGTTCGCCCAGACGGCGAAGAAGCTCGGCTACGAGCCATTCCCTACGCCAGCGGCCAATTCGTCAGGGTCATACATCAATCCGGACGGCCAGGTGCTCGGGCAATGCCAGTACTGCGGCCACTGCGATCGCTTCATCTGCGAGGCCAACGCGAAGGGATCGCCCGATGTGCTGCTCTATCCGATGCTCAAGCAACGCAAGGGCTTCGAGATCCGTCTGTACGCGCACGTGCTCGGCGTGAACTACGACGCGCGCGCCAAGCGCGTAGCCGGCGTCCACTATGTCGACCTGCAAACAGGTCAGGAGCATGAACAGCCTGCCGACGTCGTGGTGCTAGGCGCCTTCACCATGACCAACACCCGGCTCCTGCTCACGAGCAAGATCGGCGAGCCGTACGACCCGTTCTCGCAAACCGGCGTGGTCGGCAAGAACTTCTGCTATCAGACCAACTCGGGCATGAACCTGTTCATCAAGGACCGCTGGTTCAACCCGTTCCTCGCAAGTGGCAGCACGCAGATGGTGATCGACGATTTCAACAACGACAACTTTGATCACTCGGGACTGGGCTTCCTCGGCGGCGGGGGCATCAACGCGAGCCAGTTCGCGGGACGGCCCATCGGTTTCCGGCGCTTGCCGCCCGGCACGCCGCAATGGGGCACTTCGTGGAAGAAGGCCAACGCGGACTGGTATGCGCACTCGATGTCGCTCGGCGTCCAGGGCAGCTGCTATCCGCACCGCGAGAACTACCTGAGCCTCGATCCGATTTACACCGACGCCTTCGGCCAGCCGCTGCTGCGCATGACGTTCGACTTCCGCGAGAACGAGTTGAAGACGTCAGACTACGTGACGAAGAAGATGGCCGAGATCGGCAAGGCGATCAACGCCGACATCGCGAGTCCGGCCGCGCCGCGCAAGGCGCCGTTCGATACGCGCGTGTATCAGAGCACGCACGTGACGGGTGGCACCGTCATGGGCACCGATCCGAAGACGAGCGTGGTCTCGCCGCACCTGCAGCACTGGGATGCGCACAACCTGTTCGTGGTCGGCGCGTCGGTCTATCCGCACAATTCCGGCTACAACCCAACCGGCCCGCTCGCGGCGCTTGCGCTGCGCCTGGGCGACGATCTGGTGCGCTACACGCAGCGGCCGGGCATGCTGACCTGAGCGCCGCGTGCACCGCCGCCCCGGCCTGCGGGCTCGCCGGCAGCGCGCGCCACTTCGATGCGGGCAGCACAACCGCAGGGGTAATGATGAAGACGTCTCCCACGATATTCCGCCGCCTGACCATTCTTGCCGGTGCCGCGCATGCGGCCGCCGCGATTGCCGGCCCCGCGGCCGCCCAGGACGTCGCCGCCGGCAATACGGCGTTCGCGCAGTGCGCCGCCTGCCATTCCGTTGACGACACGAACGGCGTCGGTCCGAGCCTCAAGGGCGTGGTTGGCAGGCAGGCGGGCACATTCCCGGGCTTTCGCTTCTCACGCGCGATGAAGGGCTTTAACAAGCCCTGGGACGAGAAGATCCTCGACGCCTACCTGACCAACCCGCAGGCGGCCGTGCCGGGCAACATCATGCCGTTCTCGGGCGTGACCGACGCCAAAGAGCGCGCGGACATCATCGCCTACCTGAAGACGTTGAAATGAGCATTCGCAAGTGCCTGGCGACAATCAATCGTTCATGGCGAAGAGACTCGATGAGGGGTGCGTGGGTGGAGCATGACCAATAGCCGGGGGACGGTGCTGCCGATACCGATTCCCCAAATGTTGCGCGATAGATAGGTCTTCGCGGCCCGGAGTGATGATGGAAAGCGAGAGCTCGAAGACTATCCGTTGAGCCGCTTGAACAGGCGGTCGACCTACGCGAACGTCCCCTACTTCATTTTCCTTCGCTTGCACCGGATGGGCCGCACCGTCGATGTGGTCACGGCTGCAAAGCCCAGCTGGCCTTATATCCCGCGAACACCTCGATATCGATCCCGCGTCATACCAGCCGCTTTTTCGTGAAGGTCCGCTGACTGATGCGGAGCAGCCGCTCGAATGGCTGAGCGACGGCGACGGCGAACGGCAGCTAGTGGCCGCGAGTGAGCCTCCGTCAGGTCCGACAAAAGCGACCGTCGGGGGTGGTAACACAATCGAACTCCCATCATCCCTGAGGGAGTCTGTCATGGAGACCGAAACTCGAGTAGCGTGGAACAAAGGCAAGTAAGCAATTCATGGACTGTCCGCGCGCCGGTTAAACGCCTGGCCGATGTGGGGCTCCACGTCTCAAGAAATTCGTTGTACACGCATCCCGTTTTCCGGCATCGGCTGCTCGCACAAAGCATAATCCTTCAACCGCCATATATGGCATTGCTAACAGTATTATCAGCCGCCTCGCCGGTTTTCCGTTGTCCGGACAAAGCCCGTTGATGAGCTACGCGCTGTCGCGTGTATGTCAGCAGGAAAATGGGGTCTTGTGGATTCCCTTGAACGCGTTCAAGATCGAAATGGGCGTGTTTCGCACGCGCGGACCAACCGTTCAGAGGTTCGAAAGATTCGACATGAGGGTGAGGGAGAACCCTATGACAACACAAAGCCGTATCCCTTCTTTCAGTCGGCGCACCGTACTCAAGGCGACTGCTGCGGCGGCCGCACTGCAGTTGGCGCCACCCGTCATCATCAAGGCACGCGGCGAGGCTCCGCTGCGAATCGGTATGGTCGATCCGTTGACGGGCGTTTATGCTGCAGTTGCACAGAATGAAGTGACGGGCGCGAGGCTTGCCGTTCAGCAGATCAATGCCAAGGGCGGCGTTCTGGGACGGCCCATCGAGCTCCTGGTTGAAGACTCGGCAAATGACGTCGGCACCGGCGTGCAGAAGGCGCGCAAATTGATCGAACGCGATCAGGTCACGTTCCTCATCGGCGATGTGAACTCAGGTATCGCCCAGGCCATTTCCCAGGTCAGCAATGAGAAGAAGGTGCTGCACATCGTTTCGGGCGGCCACACCGATACGATCACGGGCGTCGACTGCAAGTGGAATGTCTATCGCGTCTGCAACACGACCAGCATGGAGGCCAACGCCGTCGCGAACCTGCTGTTCACCAAGTACGGCAAGAAGTGGCATTTCATCACACCGGACTACGCGTTCGGCCACACGCTGCAGAAAGCCGCGGCCGCCGATCTGCAGAAGCTCGGTGGCACGATAACCGGCAACGAGCTTACCCCGCTCGGCACGACAGACTTCTCCGCCTATCTCATCAAGGCGCGAGCGGCGAGTCCCGACGTCCTGCTTGTGCTCCCGCAAGGCTCCGACATGGTCAACTGCCTGAAGCAGATTGCACAGTTCGGCATCGGCAAGAATATTCACATTGCCGGACTGCAGCAGGAGCTCGAGTCGCTCGAGGCGATGCCGCCGGAGGCGCGCGTCGGCATCTGGATGTTCGAGTGGTACTGGAAGCAGCCGGGTGTGCCGGGAGTCGAAAAGTTCGTTGCCGACATCCGTAAGGTGAACGGCGGCAAGGTTCCCACCGCGCGTCACTGGTTCGGCTATACATCGGTGCATACCCTTGCCGCCATCGCCAACAAGGAAAAGACGCTCGACGCCAGGAAGCTCGCCGAAGCGCTTGGCGGCTTCGAACTGGCAGACGACGTCAAGCTGCAGCCGAACAGGTGCTACTACCGCAAGGGGGATCACCAGCTGATGACGTCGTCGTTCGTCGGCGAAGCGTTATCCCAGCCGGCCGGCGACCCGGAAGATCTGTTCCGTGTAGATCGCGTCGTCGAGGGTGACAAGACCGCACCTCCCGAGAGCGAAACCGGCTGCAAGCTGCAGTGGCCCGCCTGATAGCGCAAACGCCCGGGCAGGATCGCCGGGCGCCGTTCTGATCGCATAAGTAGGACGTATGTGGACCGTATGTGGTCGAACCGCGGCACCGACCTCCGAGGGAAGCACGGGCGGCGCGGGCGCCATAACAAGAATGGTGGGCGATGACTGAACTGCTGCTCTTCAACGTCACTAACGGGCTGATCATCGGAGCGTTTTACGTGCTGATGGCCCTCGGGTTATCGCTCATTCTCAACTTGAGCAATGTCATCAACTTCGCTCACGGCGGCTTCCTTGTCGCCGGCGGCTACGTTGCCTATACGATCACGCCCTACGTAGGTTTCTGGGGCGCGCTGCTGATCGCACCGCCATGCATTGCGCTGATCGGCTTCGTCCTCGAACGGGTGCTCATCCGGCGAGTCTACGGGCGCGACCCGCTCTACAGCCTGCTCCTGACGTTCGGTCTTGCCTTCATCTTCGAGGACGGCACCCGTTTCATCTGGGGCGCGCAAGGCAAGCCGGTGACTGTTCCATCTGTGCTAGCCCAGCCTCTGAGCAACACGTTCTTCTTCATCACCGGCTACCGCCTCTTCATGGTCGCAACGGTGGCCGTGACGGTGGCGCTGCTTTTCATCGTGCTGCGCTATAGCCGGCTCGGCATCCGTATCCGCGCCGGCACCCTCGACCTCGAAACCGTGGCGTCCCTCGGCATCAACGTGGGCAGACTGCGTTCGTTCAATTTCGCAGTCGGCGCCTTTCTCGCCGGTCTGAGCGGGGTGCTCGCCGCCGGCCAGCTCGGTCTGGAGCCGACGATGGGAACGGGGCTCCTGATGCCGAGCTTCATTGCGATCATCGTCGGCGGAGTTGGCAGCCTCACTGGCACGCTGCTCGGCGGCTTGCTGATCGGCGTCGCCTCCGGCATCACTGCCGTGTTCCTGCCCGCAGCAAGCGAAGCGATCATCTACGTGCTGATGGCCATAGTGTTGCTGCTGCGCCCACACGGCCTGCTTGGCGAGGAGGGTATGCTGACATGAGCGAAGCGCGACTGGCGAGGCACAACAGGCTGCTGACGCTCGCGGCGATCTGGGCTGTGTTGCTGCTGGCCCCGTACTGGATGCCGCCGCTCGGCGGCTATACCGCGCTCGGCACACGGGTGCTCGTGCTGGGTCTCGCTGCGATGTCGGTGAATTTTCTGCTCGGCTTCACCGGTGTGTTGTCCTTCGGTCACGCCGCGTATTTTGGGCTTGGCGCATATGGCGCTGGCCTCGCGCTGAAATTCCTTGCGCCGAGTACGCCGCTGGCTCTTCTGTGCGGAACGCTGCTCGGTGGGATCGCCGGTGCGCTGCTCGGTGCGCTTTGCGCAAGGCGGCGAGGCGTGTACTTCGCGATGGTCACCATCGCCTTCGGACAGGTCTTCTACTACATCGCATTCCAATGGAGTTCGTTGACGGGCGGCGACGACGGCTTGCGCGGGTTCACGCGCGTACCGCTTCACCTCGGCATCGCGACCATCGACATCCTGTCGAATGCCGATGCGTTCTATTATTTTGTCCTGTTTTGCCTCGCTCTGGCCGTTGGTCTGATGGGTTTCATCCTGCGCTCGCCGTTCGGGCGCACGATGATCGCAATCCGCGAAAATGAACGGCGCGCGCGCTTTCTCGGCATTCCCGTCGACGTCCATATCTGGATCGCTTTCGCGCTCTCCTGCCTTTTCATGGCGTTTGCCGGTGCGCTCTATGCCCTTCTGAACAATTTCGCCGATCCGCGCGGGCTGCATTTCAGCCAGTCTGGCGACTTCGTGATGATGGCGGTAATGGGTGGCATGCGCAGCCTGTGGGGACCGCTCCTCGGCGCGGCGGTATTCGTCGTGTTGCAGGACTACCTGTCGAGTATCACGGTCAACTGGATGTCGTTCATCGGCATGTTGTTCATCGCGATCGTGCTGTTCTTCCCGCGGGGCCTGCTCGGCTTTATCCGGCGTAGGAGCGATTCATGAGCCTTCTCGACATCGCGCAGGTGAGCAAGCGCTTCGGCAGACTCGCTGCGGTACGCGACGTCTCCCTCGCCGTCGACGAAGGCGAGTTGCGCGCCATCATTGGACCGAACGGCGCCGGCAAGACCACCTTCTTCAATCTCATCAGCGGCTTTTTCCCGCCGACGACGGGAACGATCGTATTCGACGGGCAGGACATCACGGCCGTCCCGGCGCATCGTCGCGTCGCGACGGGTATCGCCCGCACGTTCCAGATTACTGAGATCTTTCCTGCACTCACGGTGTTCGAAAACGTACGCATCAGCGCGGAGGTGACGGCTGGATTCCGCTTGCGGCCCTGGGTCGGTCGCACCGAAAAAGCACGGGTGCGCGAGCGTGTCGAAGAAGCGCTGGAACTCACTGGACTAGCCGTAAAAAGTGACCGGCTGACCGGCGAGCTCTCGCACGGCGACCAGCGCGTTGCAGAAATCGCCATGGCGCTGGCCCTGCGGCCTCGTCTGCTGCTGCTCGACGAACCCACTGCCGGCATGGGCGACGAGGAGACTAGCGAGATTACGCAGCTCATTCGCCGTCTGCGCAGCGGCGGCAAATTCACAATCGTGCTGATCGAGCACGACATGCGCGTGGTGTTCCATCTGGCCGATCGGATCACGGTGCTCGACAGGGGCACGCTCCTCGCCGAGGGGGCGCCGGCGGAGATCGCGGCGAACGAGGCCGTGCAGGCGGCGTACCTGGGTGATGTGACATGAACGCAGCGCTCATCGCCGAGGAACTTCACACCTACTACGGCAAGAGTCACATCCTGCGCGGCGTGAGCATTGCGGTCGAGGAAGGTCGGATCACAGCATTGCTTGGCCGCAACGGCGCGGGCAAGACCACGACGCTGCGCACCCTAATGGGTCTGACACCCGCACGCCGGGGGCGCGTGACGATCTTCGGCGCGGATACGACGCGCTGGCCGACGTTCCGGATCGCCGCGAACGGCGTGGGCTATGTTCCTGAAGGACGCAGAATCTTCGCCAATCTCAGTGTCGAAGAAAATCTGCGAGTGCCGCTTGTACGCAGCGGGCCTTGGACGATCGCGCGAATTTACGAGCTGTTTCCACGGCTTGCCGAACGCAAGGAAAGCCGCGGACGTCAGCTTTCCGGCGGCGAACAGGAGATGCTGTCGATTGCCCGCGCGCTGCTGCTCAATCCCCGGCTGCTGATTCTCGATGAACCCTCTCAGGGTCTGGCGCCACTGATCGTGCGCGAGGTGTTTCGCGTTGTGTCGCAGATGCGCGGCGAAGGGATTTCGGTTCTGCTTGTCGAGCAGAACGCGCGCATGGGGCTTGAGATTGCCGATCACGCATATGTGCTCGACGATGGCGGCATCGTCTATACAGGCAGTTCACGCGACCTAGCCGCCGATGAAAGCCGTGTTCGCGCGTTGACCGGTGCGAGTGCGGAGGAGTGACGGGCCCAATACGCCCGCCTAGTGCATCGCTGGATAGGGTCGATCGGGCTTGACGATTTTGTTCGAGCGCCAAAGCGGGCGGGTTGCCCTCACAATCTTTGGTGCTCTACTTTTTAGAGCGGCGAGTATCCTTGGTCATCCGGAGAGTAAATTTCCTTCCTCCGGAGGACGCCTGTTGGAGGATGCATCGTGGAGCGCAGACTTGCAGCAATTCTGGCTGCCGACGTAGCCGGCTACAGCCGTCTGATGGGCACGGACGAGGAAGGCACGCTCGCCCAATTGAAGGGGCACCGGCAAGCGCTCGTCGATCCTAAAATCGAAGAACATCGGGGCCGCATCGTCAAGACGACTGGAGACGGCATGTTGGTCGAGTTTGCGTCCGTGGTTGACGCAGTACGATGCGCCGTTGACGTGCAGCGCGGCATGGGCGAGCGGAATGCCAGAGTCAGTGTCGATAAGCGGATCGAATTTCGGGTTGGCATAAACCTCGGCGACATCATCATCGATGATGATGACATTTACGGCGATGGGGTTAACGTCGCCGCACGGCTTGAGGGCATCGCCGAACCGGGCGGAATTTGCATTTCGCGCCAAGCACATGATCACTTACTCGAAAAACTATCGTTTACCTGCGAAAAGCTGGGGCTTCGGAACCTCAAGAACATCGCCAAGCCCGTCGAGGTCTATTCGGTGAACTTCGATTCCATCAGCGTGACGCAGGAGATCAAATATTGCCGAGCATCTGATGGAGTACGCCTCGCCTATGCAACCATTGGGCGGGGACCACCTTTGGTCAAGACGGCGAACTGGATGAACCACCTTGAATACGACTGGGAGAGTCCGATCTGGCACCATTTGCTCGAGGGATTGGCGAGGAATTACACGCTGACTCGATACGATGCACGAGGTAACGGGCTGTCAGATTGGGATGTCGATGAGGTTTCTCTTGAAGCATGGGTTGGCGACCTTGAAACCGTGGTCGATGCAGTTGGAATTGACCGCTTTGCGCTTTTTGGCGCCTCACAAGGCTGCGCTATCTCCATTGCTTATGCCGCCCGACATCCCGAGCGCCTTTCTCATTTGATCCTGTATGGTGGTTTTGCGCTGGGCGGCAACAAGCGATCACCAAGGGAACATGAGAAACGAAAGGCGATGGGAACTTTGATGCGCCTTGGGTGGGGCACGGATGATCCGGCATTTCGGCAACTGTTCACTTCGCAGTTCATACCCGAGGCTACAAAGGAACAGGCTGACTACTTCAACGATCTTCAGCGGAAGACCACATCACCTGAATGCGCTGCTCGGTACTTTGAAATCGTCGGAAATCTCGATGTGCGCGAATTGCTCCCGCAAGTGCAGGTGCCAACGCTCGTCTTGCATGTGCGCGATGATCTCTTGTGCCCTATCGATGCGGGCCGTCAAATGGCGGCGGGAATTCCAGGTGCTCGGTTCATAGCGCTTCCGGGGCGGAATCATCTCTTTCTTAAGCACGAGCCTGCTTCTGCTCGGTTCTTCGAGGAGATCAATCTGTTTTTGAGTAAGTGATCCCGGTAGGAAACTTTTGCCAAAGACCGACTGGGCTCTGACGCACTGCTCACCGTGTCCAATGTCTGGATCGGCCAGGGGTAGAAGGGCACACTTTATTGCGTCTTGACCCCAATATATTATGCACCGTGTGAGCCCTTAGGGGTTTCATGAAAACTCGTATGTAGCTTATCGCTTGCTGTCCTCCAAACGGGCACAAAGCTGCCTTTCGACCTGATCGTGTGCTCGACGTCAGCAATACTGACCCAAGCCGCCGTTAACCGACGGTCGCGCCAACGGCGGCTTCGGCCGACAAGCAACACTTCAACATTGCGAATCGAATGGCTGGTCCTTGAGTGGAACCGACGCCTGAATGTATGAGCGACGGTGCGTGCGAATGCCCTCTCTTGGCCGAACTGAAACCTAGTTGTCATGCACGGCATCGTTCGGCCGCGGGCCCGACGAGATCCGGGACGGCAAGCGAGTGCCCGCCAAGCTGCCGCGGACGAGCCTGCGACTTGCGTGAGGCAGGCGAACCAGTCGGATTTCGCAGGGGATGAGTTCGCCCGCGGCGTTCTGATGCACCCACTCGAATACGGGTGTTCCGCCCTTGAGCGCGAGATCGAGAAATTGACGCCGGGCTTCGCTCGACAGGCGGCCGTCCGGCTGCCGCTCGGGGCTGAGTCTCGTCGGGTCGATCTGCAGAAGCGAATCGCAGTCGTGCCCGAAAAGCGACGCGGCCTGCTTGTTGACCTGGATGTAGCGGTCGGCGTCCGCGTCGAACACCAGAATGGCGTCGGGCGCGTACGCGACGAGCGTGGCGAGACGCTGCTCGCTCTCGCGCAGCGCCTCTTCGGCACGCCTGCGTTCGTGTCGCTCGAGGGTAAGCGCAATCAGATTCGCGAGCGCGATGCCGAACAGGCGATCCTCGGGCGTCCACTGCGAGGGCGGTCCCACCTGTTCCAGTCGCAGCACGCCATCCACTCGGCCGTGCAGGTGAATCGGAATGTCCACCATCGCCGTGATGTCATGTTGCGTGAGGTACGTGTCAGAGAACTCCTGCGTGCGAGGATCCGCATAGGCATTGTCCGTGACGATGGCTTCGCTCATTCCGAGTGCCTGAAAGTAGGCAGGATAGCGTCTGGCCTCAAGCTCGGCGCCGTCACTGTGGCGGTTGAGGCTACGCTCGTAGAGATCGAGGCACTGAAGGGCCGCGCGCGTCTCCGTGTAGCGCCACAGGCTCACTCGCGCGACACGCATCGTCAGCGCCGCGGTCTGCGTGATGAACTGCAGCCGCTGCGTGAGACTCTCGCCCTGACGCACATCCATGCGCGTAAGTGCCGCCAGTGCCGCTTGCTGCTCGAGCAATCGTTCGCGTCTGCCCGGCAGCGCCGATGGTCGCTCCGAAGTCATCACTTTGGCCCTTCCTGAGACGCTGCGTCAGGGCTTCACAACCGCGGGATCCGAAACGGGGCAGCCTTCTTCGTGTGTTACCGGCCCATGAGGGCGGCTTTTCCAGGCACCCGCACCTTTCGATTCAATGACTGTACACCGTCCCAGATGCCACGGACAGGCGACGCGCGAGCCGGTTGTAAACGCTGCGCAAGTCTGGGGCGAAGCGCTTCTTTCTTCTTTAAACGCCTATTCAACGCTTAGGTCAAGGGGCGTCCTTGCGACGTGGGCACATCCTCTTCGACCGATTGTTGGGCGACTGCTGGAATCGGGGCGCTAGGAACGAGCCCGTAGCTGGACATGACTGCCAACAACTTCTGGCGGTCTGGCGGCCCGCCGGCATTCACAACTCCCTGGACATCCCGAAAGTATTGCGGCCCCAGGTCAGGGGTAAGGACGATGAGTGCCTTGGCAGTGGCTTGATGAGGGTTGCTGAACGCATGGACAGAGCCCTTGGGGGTATGCATCCACTGACCCGGCGCCAGATCCCTGACAACACCGTCAACGGAATAGCGGATGAGCCCCTCCAAGGCGTAGATGCATTCTTCATTGTGGGTGTGACTATGTGGTGGCGGAACGTCTGCTCCCGGGGCGATCGTCAACTCGAAGACGCCCATGCCCTTCGTGGCGGATCCGTCTATGAGATAGCACACTGTCAGACCACCAATTGAGATTGCCTCAAGAGACGCGTCTGCGGTCATCGCGAATACTCCGTACACGAAAGGTGTCATCAGCGGCAGCGGCGGCGCAACAAATCTGGGATGCCTGGCTACCCGGCTTGGCGCAGAGGGCTGGCTCGATAGTGCAAATATACTGTCTGCAGCCGAGCGCACAAGAATGTGCGGCCGCCCACGCAAAAAGCTGATCTAGCTTCAGCTAAACGAGGAGTCTCGATGCCGTCCGGACGATTTCCTCGACGAACACTTTGACCATTGGATGGTTGCGCTCGCCGCGTCGATAAGCGACGTAGATTTTGCGGCGAACCTCTGGCCTCAGCTTTACCCATGCCACGCCGCGCGGCGAGCGTAGCCTCCTGAGTCCGGGGACGATTGACACCGAGCAGCCGGAGGCCACCATCGCTTCGATCATCTCAGATCCGCGGCATATGGCGTTGGTCCGAGGCTCGTACCCGGCGCGGCGGCATAAATCGGCGACGAAGCTGCCGAAAGGGCCAGCCCTCGATTCGATCGCCCAGGTTTCGTGCGCGAGATCGGCTAGGCTAAGCGACGGTTTTTTGCTCAGCGGGTGGTCAGTCGAGACTGTCACGTACCACACGTCCTCGGCCAGCGGCACAATCGCGACGTTTTCCCGATTATCGCCCGCGACGATTGAGAGATCGTCAATCAAGGCGATGTCCGTTCTCCAGGACCGCAATGCCGCGACCCCGTCAATCGCCTCCAATTCTTCAATTGCAATCTCCAGGCGCGGATACGCGTGCTGCAGCGCCTTGACCGTGTCAGGGAGCACAACCGAAGCGATCGACGGAAACGCGGCGACGCGCAGCTCGCCGGCTATTTCACGCCGAAGCTCTGCCATTTCCGAGCGAGCCTCGTCCAGCACAACCATCATCCGCTCGGCGTACCCCACCAACGCGTGGCCGGCGGGAGTCAGCCTGACCCCGCGGCCGATGCGCTCCGTAAGCTTGACGCCGGCCTCCTCTTCCAGTTGTGCGATCTGCTGTGACACCGCCGAGGGCGTCAGGAACAGCGCCTCAGCGGCGGCTGCCATCGTGCCACACCGCGCCAGCTCCAGGAGCGCCCGCAGTCGACCGACTTCCAAAGTAGGTGCCTCCTGAAAAAGCAGGTCGATTCAACAAAATGAATAATGTATTGCATAAGAAACGATAAGTATACGTAAGCATATTTGCCGCCTACGATTGAATCGTCGAACAGTGCCTGAGAGCAGCCGCGAGACACATGCGTAGCGCCGCGTCCGGCCAACTGCGTCACTGGTAAGCAACGTCTTGGAGATTATTATGTTTGCCTTGCTTCTCACACAGATTGGCCGCTGGTTCGACCGCGCCGAACAACGCCGCAATGATGAGTACCTTGCCGGCGCGCGAGACCTTGCCGAACTCGAACGGCGCATGCGCTTGCTGGAAAGCTGCTGCTGACCGAGGTAATGCTTCCGCGATCAAAGGTCCAAGGGGTACGCCGCATGGATATGTGAACGGAGGGTTGTGGCCCTTCTGCGTCCCCCCAACCAACCGCTTGCACCTCCCACCTTTCGCCGCGTTGCCCAACATCAATTCAACCGCAAAATACGGATCCCCCAAAGAATCAACTCCAGCTTTATGTAATAGCGGCCCGCGCTTTCGCTGCCTACCATCCAGGCAAAGGTAGAACGCTGAATCGCCCCCCTTCATTCCGATTGTTCGAAGGAGCCGCATCATGCATGAAGCCCTCGAAGAGGACCGCCCCTGGTTCCACACGATGGCCCTGCTCAACTCAGAGCACCTCATCGTGGCACCGAGTCTTCGCCCCGCCCGCTCGGACTACCGCAACGGCTCGTACCGGACCTGCGCGATCAAGGTATTGGAGAGGCACAGTAAAGCCGCCGCCACGATCGAGTGGCGCGATTCGACCGCGTGTTCTTATGGCGAGCAGATCTGGCGGCGCGGCACTGCGCGCAGGCGCAGCGTCTGCGCGCTGAGCGGACGGCTCATCATGGCAGGCGACGCTGTCTATCGCCCTCGTCTTGTGCAACCGCCCCCGCGCAATATCGACGCGATGATCCTGGCTTCGGTCGTGGAAACGATCCCGTGTGACGGCGTTGCCTAGCCCTTGACCCAGCGCGCCAAGAGGAGGACTCATGGCCGGCCTCTTAAGCACTCAGGTCCCAACGGCGTCGGAATCGATCGTCTACGTGATAGACGACGATGAATCGCAGCGAAAAGCGCTATCCAGCCTGTTGCGCTCGACCGGAATGCGGACGGAAGTCTTCGGTTCGTGCGATGCATTCCTGCGATTCGAACGGCCGGAACTACCCAGTTGTCTCGTCCTGGATGTGCGCCTGCAGGGCTATAGCGGTCTCGTCTTCCAGGACCAGGACGCCCTTCGGGACCATCCGGTTCCCATTGTTTTCATTACCGCCCACGGCGATGTCTGGATGTGCGCGAAAGCGATGAAAGCCGGCGCCGTCGATTTTCTTACCAAGCCCTTACGCGACCAGGAAGTCCTCGACGCCGTAGCGCTCGGCATCGAGCGAGACTTGGTGCGCAGGCAATCGAATGCGCTCAATTCCGATCTGCGACACCGCTATGCCGCCCTCACACCACGTGAACGGGAAGTCATGTCGCACGTCCTGGAGGGCTTGCTGAACAAACAGATCGCAGCCGACCTGGCGCTGAGCGAAGTCACGGTGAAGATGCACCGCGGACAAGTGATGCACAAGATGGGCGCGCGCTCGATTGCCGACCTCGTGCAGAAAGCGGGGCGTCTCGGGCTCGCCCGGTTCAGCCTGAACTAGCTCGATGACAGACGCGAAGCCGCCCGAAGACAGTCTGACATCGATTCGGGCCCATCTCATCGAAGAGATGCGTCTTTCCACGCTTGAAGAGTTGAGCGCATCGATTGCCCACGAAATTGCTCAACCTCTTTCTGCCATCGTGCTGGACGGCCAAGCCTGTCTTCGATGGGCGCACCAGGACACTTCTCCAAGGTCCGAGATTCAGGAATGCATCGAGCGAATGACGAGCGACGGGCGCCGCGCGTCGGACACCCTCAAACGGATTCGCGAGCATTGCCGGCGCGCTCCGCCACGGCTCGTGCGGAGATCGATCAACGATGTCGTCATGGAAGTCGCGCCGCTCATTGCGAGCGAGGTGGCCGCCTATGGCGCGACGCTCGAGCTCCGGCTCTCGTCCCCGATTGCCGACACGATGGCCGACGCGACCCGGCTTGAACAGGTCTTCCTGATCCTCACGCAGAACGCGCTGCAAGCGATGAACGCGAATCGAGGCAGGCCGGCAAAACTGGTGATCGCCTCTTACGCGAAGGATACGAACACGGTCGCCGTCTCAGTGGCCGACAACGGCTCCGGCATCGCCAGCGAAGATCTGAATCGAGTGTTCGAGCCTTTCATGACCACCCGAGCAGGCGCGTTAGGACTGGGCCTCTCGATCTGCCGGTCCATCGTCGAAGCGCATGGCGGTCATATTTCGGCGACGAACAATCCGGACCACGGCGCAACCTTCACCCTCCATCTTCCGCGCGCCTGATCGAAATACGAAATAGCGCCACACTTGTTACTCCCAAGGTTCGATTCCCGGTGCCAAGCTATCTCACGCCCAACCACGAGCGATGAGCGGCACACGGAGCCGCATCACCCAGGCCCCGCCGGAATTCGCTCACATCAGGAGAAACGCAAAGCCATGACTACTTCAGCCAACAACGGACCGAAAGGCGGACAGCCTGTCATGCAGACGCCGCCGGTCGTCTCGCCGCAAGCATGGGAGGCGGCACGCGAGCAACTGCTCGTGAAGGAAAAAGCCCAGACCCGCGCGCGTGACGCCCTCGCCGCCGAGCGCCGGCGCATGCCGTGGATGGCGGTGGAAACCGCGTATGGGTTCGAGGGGCCCGCCGGCAAGGTCAGCCTGCTCGATCTGTTCGCCGGCCGGCATCAGCTGATCGTCTACCGCGCCTTCTACGAGCCGGGCGTGTTCGGCTGGCCCGATCACGCCTGCCGGGGCTGCTCGATGGTGGCGGACCAGGTCGCCCACCTCGCCCACCTGAACGCACGCGACACCACCCTCGTCTTCGCCTCGCGCGCGCCGCAGGCGGACATCGCACGGTTGAAGGCGCGCATGGGCTGGGAGATCCCGTGGGTCACCATCACCGACAGCTTCGACGCCGACTTCGGCGTCGCCGAGTGGCACGGCACGAACGTGTTCTATCGCGACGGCGACCGCGTGTTCCGCACCTACTTCCTCAACAACCGCGGCGACGAGCAGATGGGGAGCACCTGGAACTACCTCGACATCACGCCGCTCGGCAGGCAGGAGGTCTGGGAAGACTCGCCCGAGGGCTATCCGCAGACCGCAACCTACAAGTGGTGGAACTGGCACGACAGCTACGTCGCGGATGCGGAGCCCGACAAGAAGTGGGTCGAGATTTCGGACGCCGGCGAAGCGGCGTTCCGAAACAAACCCACCGACCCGAAACCGTGATCGCCTAGAACGTGTACGACACCTTGCCGAATGCCGTCCGTCCCAAGGTGTTGTATCCGTAGGCGGTCACGTACTGCCGGTTGAAAATATTCGACAGATTCGCGGACACGGTCAGATGCGAATTGACCCGGTACGAGGCGCGCAGGTCGACGGTGGTGTATGACGGCAGATACGTCGTGTTGAGCTGGTCGTCGAAGGTCGATCCGCCATACAGCACGGACACGCCGGTGCTGAGCGCATGGAGATGGAACGCGTCCCAGGTGTGGTCGACGATCAGGCTGAGCGTCTGTCGCGGGCGGCGATTGAGCCACGTATCGTCGGAGACGTCCTGCGGATTCAGGATGCCGACGGCGAGACTGACGGACGTGGTCTTGGCGATCGTGCCCTTGTACGAGAGGTCGATGCCCTGAATGCGCGCCTGACCGATGTTGTCCGGCGCCTGCGTCGCCGCGTTATAGGAGATCAAATCGTGCACGCGGGTGTCGTAGACCGCCGCGGTAAACGTACCGAACGACGTGTTCGCGTCGAGCGCCGCCTCGACCGAATCGCTGCGCTCGGGCTGAAGGTTCGGATTGCCGTATTGCGGGTAGTAGAGATCGTTGAACGTCGGCAAGCGGAACGCGTTGCCATACGACAGCCGAGCCGTATACATCGGCGTGATCGCATACGACAGTGCGACGTTGCCCGTGTTGACCGCCTTGCCTTCGACAATCTCGTGGCGTCCCGCGAGGAACAGCGTCAGCGCGCCGAGCGTGGTCGACCGATGCAGCGACACCGCTGAATCGTTGCGCGTCGGCACGCCGGCCGGGATGTCGATCGGCAGGAATGCCTGTTCGCGCGTGAAGTCGTATGCGAGCTTCGTCTCGCCCGACAGCGGCAGGCCAAACAGCTTGAACCCGCGTTCCTGATGGGTCAGCGAGGTCGACGTGCTGAAGCGCTGCGAGTCGATCTCATCGGTCGGAATGGCCGGATCAGAAGCGTAGTAGAACTGACGGTCGTTCGCATAGCCGACCGACTGATCGAACTGGGTGTCCGGCGTGATGTCCCAATGAAACGCCACGCCCGTCGTCAGCTGGTGATCGAGCTGCTGGTCGAAGCTGCCCGCGTTGTCGAACGAGAGATTGGACTTGTGATAAAGCGCGAACGTGGAAATCGACCAGTCGCCGTGGGCGTAGCCGAGCCGCGCGTCGACGTCCTGCGCGTGATAGGGGTTGCGGCCGGGCTCGTGCAATGCCAGCACCGGCTGGGTCGCATCGATGCCGTCGGTGTTGTAGTCGTGCAGCCCCAGCGAATACGTGAGCCCGGAGAGCGCCGAGAGCGGGCCCGTCGACGGCACGCTGCCGGAAGTGCGAACCTGCGTGTCGAAGGTCGTGTTCGAGCCGCCGCCGAAGGAGACGGTGGTCTGGTTCGGCAGACTCGACGCATGGCGTGTGAACATCTGCACCACACCGCCCACGGCGTTCGCGCCGAACGAAGCGGCGGCCGGGCCCGAGATCACCTCGACCCGGTCGAACGCCTCTGTCGGCAGATCCTGCCACTCGGCAATGCCCGTCGTCGAGGAGCCGACCCGGATACCGTCGATGAACACGGCGACCTGCTGCTCCGACGAGCCCCGGATGCTGACGGACGACGCGGAGCCGGGGCCGCCGGTTTGCGAAACGGTGACGCCGGGGAGCGTGGCCAGCGCCTGCGTGATGCTGGGGTCCTCGGGGGACAGGCGGTCGAGATCCTGACGCGTGAGAACCCAGGTCGTCGCATAGCGCTGATCGAACGACTGCGGCAAATGCTGCGTGTCAGCGGTCACGACGACTGCGGGCAACGTGGTGGTGTCTGAGGAAATCTGCGCCGGCTGTAGTGATCGGGGTACCGTCGAATCGTCCGCAGCGTGCGCGATCTGCGTGCCCAGCGAGAGCGCGAGGACGGAGGAAACACCCGCGACGTGACGGGATAAAGCTTTCTGAAAGAAAGCGGTTTTTCTAATCGTGGTGGACATGTGACAGATCCAGAGGTCGGAGCTGTCCTTGCAACGCGCACCGCGCAATGCGGCGCTGACGCATCGGGACACCCCGCCCGGCGCGGCTTGCTAGGACCTCGGTCGATGGCAGGTCTCCTGGCTCGCGGGTCGCCGCCCATTGCCGACCTTCCCGGTTTCCCAGTGGTCATGAGTGGCATGAGCTCGCCGCTTACAGTTGCGGGGGCAGCCGCAGACTCGAAGCGCGGACGCTTCTACTGCGTTCCCTTTTGATCCCGTTGACGGGAACCATCAAGGCGGGAGGGTAACGATTCCCGCGCGCCGCAGTCAATCTTTCTTGGCAGCCGCGCGCTTGCCGAGTGTCGTGTCAAAGCAACCTTCGCGATCGAAGACGGCCGTATAGAAGTCGATGAAGGCCCTCACCTTCGACGACACCGTTTTCTTCGGAGGATAAACCGCCCACACGGCGGCGGCCGCGCTCCCCGGCTGCGCCTCCCACTCGGGCAACAGCTGGACCAGCTTGCCGTCGCGCAACGCGTCGCCGATCGCCCAGGTCGGCAGCAAGGCAATGCCGCGCCCCGCCACGGCGAGATCCAGCACGGCCTCGGTATCGTCGAGGCGCAGCCTCCCGCGCAGGGTCACCGATACGGCTTCCTGCTTGGCATGCACGCTCGTGCGCGCGCGATTGACGAGGAGCCAGCGATCGTCCGCCGCTCGCGAAAAACGCAGCGCGGCATGCGCCGCCAGTTCCGCCGGCGATGCGGGTGCACCGTATTGCGCAACATAAGCGGGGCTCGCGCAAACCACGCGCCGATGCGCCGCCAGTTGCCGCGCCATCAATTGCGAGTCCGGCAAAACGCCGATGCGGATCGCGAGATCGATACCCGAGTCGATGATGTTGAGCACCTCGTCGGTCATCACGACGTCGACGTCGATCTTCGGATAGCGGTCCATGAAGTCAGGCAGGTGACGGATCACATGCCGCCGGCCGAACGTGCAGGGCATCGTCACGCGCAAGAGCCCGCGCGGCGAGCTGTTGAGCGACGACGTGACTTCGCGCGCTTCCTCGAGGCTCTTGACGACCCCCACCGCCTGCTCGCGGAACACGCGCCCCCCTTCGGTGAGCACGAGGCCCCGGGTCGAACGATTGAAGAGCGCAATCCCCAGATCCCGTTCGAGTTCGGTGATGTAGCGGGAAACGGTCGAGGTCTTCACCTCGATCCGCGCCGCCGCTTTGCTGAAGCTCCCCAGCTCCGCGGCGGAAAGGAATGCGCGTATTGCAGCGAAGTAATCCATGAGCGGGAAAACGTGTCGTGGGCCGTATGGCACCACGTGCAGTGTAGGGCAACGCGGTCGATTCGGTTATCCCTTTTCTGCAAAGCTGATTTCCTGGCAGCGCGGTTCTGCTGGGCCGGGGTTGCTCCTAAATTGCAGTCAACGCTGCCGTGCAATGACTTGCCTACGTTCGCAGCAGCGTCGCTCGCCGCGCGGAGCTGCGAGCCTACTCAGGAGCGACTCAATCATGCTTGATAAAACGACCCTTTCGACGCTTCAGATCAACGATGAAGCGGCCATGCGCGACGCGCAATATTTCGAATACACCTCGTCGGCCAATCCCATCGGCGCAAAGCTGATTTCGCGCGTGCCCTACCGGTCCTTTCCTTCCGTGCTGTACGAAGACGGTCCGACGCGCATCGTGCCGCTCGATCTCTCCGCCGAGCTGGGCTGCGATTACCCGGCAACAGGTCCCGGCCTGATGGCTAACTTCCTGCGCATCGTCGCGGGCGAAAAGCTGTCGGTCAATCCGAACGCAACCTCACAAGTGTTCTATGTATTGGAAGGCGCCGGTACGGTCACGCAGCAGGACACGGCGTTCCGCTTCGGCAAAGGCGACTTCTTCTCGCTGCCGGGCGGCGGCGAAGTCGTGCTGGCCGCCGAAGCGACCGCGCGAATCTACTACGTAAACGACGGACCGCTGCTGAATTATCTGGGCGTCGAGATTGCGCGAGCCCGCTTCACGCCGACGCTCTACCCTGCCGCAAAGGCCAAAGCAGAACTCGACAAAGTGGCGAGCGCACCGAACGCCAGCCGGCGCAATCGCGTGAGCGTCTTGCTCGGCAACCGGCACTTTCCGCAGACTCGCACCGTCACGCACTCGATGTGGGCGATGTTCGGCGTCGTCGCGCCGAACAGCACGCAGAAGCCGCACCGCCATCAGTCGATCGCACTCGACTTCATTCCTGCATGCAAGCCGGGGGTTTACACGCTGGTCGGCACGGAGCTGGATGCCGAAGGCCACATCGTCAATCCGGTGCGCGTGGACTGGATGCCGGGCATGGCATTCGTGACGCCGCCGGGACACTGGCATGCGCACTTCAACGAATCGGATGATGTCGCCTACGTGATCCCGTTGCAGGATGCCGGGCTGCAAACCTACCTTCGCTCGCTCGATATCCGTTTCTCGCGTTAGCCGCAGGTAAGCGGGACAGCCTGGGGGGCTGAGTGTGTGGCATTCGCGTCGGTGGACATCTGCTAGCAGCGGCCCACCCTTGAACCGCCCGCACCCGGCTAAAGCCACCACCGTGCGAGCGGGTTTGTATCGAGCTCAAGTGAACACCATCGTCGCTACCTGAGCCTCGCGTCAATGAACGCTTAGCCCCCCATCTCGAAGTTGATAGTCTGCCCTTCTTGGCAAGCGAAAAAGCGAGGTTTTCCGTCGCGGACGACAATCGCGCCAAAGTGCTTGGTGTAGCCTGGGCACGGATCACCCCTCATCGTGTTGTTGTCGATCGTGACGGTGCCGTAGGGGCTGCTCTCATTGATCGCACGCTGGAGGGCGTCGGAAACGCCGGTAGCACCTGTGCCATCCGGCGATCCGTTCGCAAGGGCTCCGTACACAGCGAACTGCACAGCAAGATTCCCAGCCATATTCGTCTCCTTGAAAAAGCGTGATGGATGATGTCGGCTTCGGCATGAAAATACGAAACCTAATAGGACACCGTATGTGACGCCGTCTCGGAATGATTTTTATCTGTCGAGGCGGTTGGTCACACGCACAGTATTTTTCCAATCAAGAGCCACGAAAAGCTGTCAACTCTAACAGTGCGTTGGCATATGACGGTGCCGGGGACACGCCTACGTAAGACTAGGCCTCGGGTTGGTGACAAACCACTTCGATGTTGTGTCCGTCCGGACCAGTGACAAACGCGGCATAGTAGTTCGCATGGTAGTGCGGGCGCAGACCAGGCGCACCATTGTCTTTGCCACCCGCCTCCAGAGCCGCGCGATAGAACGCTTCGACTTGCTGGCGATTCTCGGCCGTGAACGCCAAGTGGAGATGCGCCGGCTTCTCCTCGGTTTGGTAGAGGCACAATGAAGCCTTACCCGGAGGGCTAAGCTCGACACCATAAGCTGGCGTGCCCTCCGACCAAACGACTACGCCGAGCGGTTCGAGCGCCTTGAGGAAAAACGCTTTGCTCACTGCATAGTCGCTGACTCCGAATTTGACGTGGTCGAACATGGGCTCTCCTGAAGTGTGTGGGACTGCGCGAAACCTAACGTGACTTAGAGGTCACCGCGATGTTGCCATAGCGGGAGAATTCCGCTCGCCTGTGTAACACAAAAACAGCCATTCTTTATTCACGCCGGGAATGTTAGCCATCCCCGGCCTGGAGTACAGCGCCTCCCACGGTACCGAGCAGGCTGCGCCGGCTGACGCTTTTTCTCGCGCAGCCTGCTCACGTCCTCGCCGTTTGCATGAGGCGGGGTCAATCCGCTAGGGCGACGTCCACCACCGCCTTCATCGAATCAAAGAAAGAAACGCTTTCCTACCGCCGACGGTACGACTCGATCCTTGAACCGTGATTCCAGTGCGCCCATTGCCCGCCAACCGGTGCAATGCGCGGCGGCGATCAGACTAAGATCGAACTGTTCTAGCGCTTCGACAGTGTCAGGAATGATGCTTTCTGTAGCGCCTGACAAATGGAAGCCGCCTAGTACCCCGTAGATCGGGACGTCAGGGAAGCGATTGCGTGCATGAGTCAATACGTTGATGAGACCGGCGTGCGAACAGGCGGTAAAAACAAACAAACCCTTGTTGGCGATATGCACAGCAACAAATCGTTCATCCACGAGGAGTTCGTCCAACTCCCATTCGCCGTCCGGGCCAATCCTGTGCTGGCCAGGCATGCCTCGCTCGAAGCTTGTCACGCGCGGGATTTCACCGCTAACGTAGAATGATTTCGACAGAACCGACTGTTCTACTCTCGTGATAACCAGTTCTGCACCGTTACCGGCTAACACCTGCTGACTCGGAATATCCTCCATCGGCATCATGCGGCCCTGCGGATTCTTGACCGCTCGCGATGCGAACATGTCCGGATGCATATAGGTTGGAACAGCCTTTCCACCGTTTGCCAAACTTATCATCTGCAGTGCCCGTGGCATCGCTGCTGCATGATCCCAATGTCCATGTGAAAGCACCATCGCGCCGACCTTGCCGAGGTCGAGGCCGAGCCTGACGATGTTACGTTCGAATACCCACTCGTCAGGCCCCGCATCAAACAGAAGTGTGTGCGACGTATCGCCAATTCGGGCTGTAATCAGGCAAGACAAACCGTGAGCGGCGCAACAAAGACATTTTCCGCCAAGCCGTTTCATCCCGCGCCGCCAGGCCCCAGCAATCTCTGTATCGACATAATTTGGATTTGATGAGAGGTTATCGGTAACGTTATCGACTATGACTGCAATCTCCAGACTGTCGATCGGCTCAATCATATCTGTACTCCTTAGTTCTTCCGTGTCGGACGGCCATCGCGGGAGCCCTTTCCTCATCAGATCCGCAGCAAACCTTCCGCCAATAGTGCTTCCCGGACTTGCGGGCGACCCGCCACGCGTTGTTGAAACGCAGTGATAGCGGGCAGCCACGATAAATCCAGGCCAACGTGCCTTGCCCAATTCGTTATCGTGAAAAGATAGGCATCGGCGACCGAGAATTGATCTCCCAGCAGCCATTGCTGGGGCGTCAGGGTTCGCTCCAGCAACGCATAATATTTGAAGAGTACTTCTTGCTTTTTGCTTCGGATCGGTTCGGGTGTCGCGGGATTGAAGAGCGGGGTGTAACTCGTGTGCAAATCGGAATTAATGAAGCCAAGCCATTCCTGCAGACGGTACCGCGCCATCGTTCCGTTGCGGGGAACGAGATCGTGTTCAGGCTTCAAGTCCGCGAGGAACTGCATGATTGCAGGACCTTCCGTCAGAAAACTCCCGTCGTCCAGTTCGAGCACCGGCACGTTTCCCTTTGGATTGATGGTGAGAAAGTCGATTTCGCCTCGCGTGCGCTTCGACGAAAAGTCCACCTTTTCGAGTTCAATTTCGATACCGGCTTCGCGTGCGACGATATGTGACGCAAGCGAGCATGCTCCCGGCGAGTAATAAAGCTTCATGTGTGATCCTGACAAGTTCTGCCTGCGTTGCCTGCCTCTCCGGGAAAACCGAGGGCGCAGCAGCCCAGTACGCTCTAGCGCTTTCTACTGCGCGGAAGGGGGATTCAAAAGCTTGCTCAACGGCTTCAGCGGGCCTATTGGGAGGAGCGAGAATGTCATTAAGTGCGCTTTCCCCAAGGGAAGTGCCTCAAGCATTTCATGCGCTTGATTGATGTCCGTAACGTTCAGGATGAACGCCACCCCAGCCCGATCCTGCAGTGAATACCACTGGTCGATCTTGCCCTCGAGGTAGAGCTGCGCCGTCTCGCGAACTTCGGTCGGAAGAATGTGTTGGACACGTTGCATGTCCGTGCCCGGCGGAAAGGTGCCAATCGCCAATATCTTCGTGGTTGGCGTGGTTGGCATCGGAGTGATTTGCGACATGGAAACTCCAGCAGAAGCGAACAGCACAGAGGCTGTCGTCAAATTAAGAAGAAAGCGTTTCATCCAACGTCCTGCTCGATCGATAGATCGTTCGTTACGGCAACGCTTCACTACAAGGAGGCTGGCGCGAGGCCGCGTCCGATGCGGTACTCAGCGCAGCGGCTTCCGGCCCCGTCAGATAGCAATCGCGGAAGCGCTCGTCGACGCGTTCCCACATCCGTTTCGAAAACAGCAGCGCTGAGTTGAGCGGGCGATGATTGATGACCACGGAATCCGTCTCGCCCTGTTCGTTCAGATGCGCGACGACCACCGTTTCGATCGGCACGCCCTGAATTTGCGACCGATAGGATTCCATGTACAAACCGTTGCCGATCTCGCCCTTGTAGCTGTGATGCTGGAATTCGTAGAGCGAGACCGCGTGTTTGATCACGGCGAGGATATCGGCGCGTCCCTCGATCGGACGCTTCAGGACGGTGGCTTCGAGCGTCGCGTTTTCGGCGAGCCTCGCCAGCCAGAGCGGCGGACCGCCTGCGGGCGCCAGCACGGGGGCAGTGTCGTTGAATTTCATGCTGGGCGCTCCCGTTACGGTTTGCTCGTCATGCCTGCGCTAGCGGCATCGAGCGCTGCTTCGGGCGTCAAGGTGTCTTCGGGCCACAGTGCATCGATCATTGGCATGGTGCTGCTCCTGCGTTCAGTTCATTGGATGTGGCGATGATCAGGGTTTACTCGTGCGGCCGGAAGTGGCAGTATCGCCATTATTCAAGGAATTTCAGACACGCAATGGCCATCGTTCGCATCTGGGTCTATGACGGAATCCTCGCGTCCGGCGTCGCGGGCCCTGTTGACGTCTTCAGCGCGGCCAATCAGTTCCATGCGCGCAAGGCTGCACCGGGCACGACATCCGCGCCCGTGTTTGCCTGGCGTGTGGAATCTCTCGACGGGCAACCCGTCACGGCTGCGTCGGGCCAGACCATTCACGTCGACGGCAAGATCGACCCGCGCAAGCGGGCGGATGCCGTTCTGCTGACGGCACCGTTTTTCTCGAACATCGACGAGTTCATCGGGCGCCGCGAGCAGTTGAACGCGCTGTCTTCCGCACTGCGGCGTCAACGCAAGGCAGGTGCCGTGCTCGCGGCTTATTGCACGGCCAACTACCTGCTCGCCGAGGCGGGCCTGCTGGATGGCCGCGCCGCAACGACGCACTGGGCGAGAGCCGCGGATTTCGCGCGCCGCTATCCGCGTGTCGAAGTTCGCGCACAGGAATTGCTGATCGCGCAAGACGGCATCATCTCGGGCGGTTCCGTGACGTCGTATCTGAATCTCGCGGTGCGGCTCGTCGAAACATTCGCCGGCGAAGAACTCGCCACGATGACCGCGAAAGCGCTGCTGATCGACATGAACCGGACTTCGCAGGCTTCCTTTGCCACGCTTCTCGACGAACATGGGCATACCGACACGCTCGTCGCGCGCGCCCAGCAGCAGATGGAGGCTACGTTGCAGCAGGGATTCCGGTTGAGCGATCTGGCGGTGTCGCTCGCTGTCAGCGAACGCACGCTCAATCGCCGTTTCAAGGACGCTGTCGGTCTCGCACCGTTGACATATCTGCAGAATCTGCGCATCGAGGTCGCGAAAAGGTTGCTGGAAACGCGGCCAATTGGGCTCGAGGCGGTGAGTCAGCGGGTCGGTTATGGCGATATCAGCACATTTCGGCAATTGTTCAAGCGCAAGACCGGGTTGTCGCCGAGTGAATATCAAATGCGGTTCTCGCGTGCCGCGGCGGAGAATCAAGAAGCCGAGTCAGGCCGCAACGGGGGCTGATGCCTCGCGAGATCATCGCGCCACAGCCCTCGTCTTTTCCCTCCCTCTTTCCCCGCCCTGTCCTTTTGTATCTCAACGTATCTACAACCGATAGGGATACGCACGCTTACAAACAAGCGACTTTCGGACACGAGCGAGATACGTTCATCCGCTCAAATACGCCCACCGCGAGCAAAACACCGCACCGCATACAACTGGGCTTGCCGAAATAGTGCATATGCACGATCGACCAACGCCTGATACCCATCGCCCTCGTTAAGGAGTCTGTCATGAAAGTCGTCAAAGCCGCCGCCGTCCAGTTCAGCCCGGTGCTCTATAGCCGTGAAGCAACCGTCGCCAAGGTCGTGCAGAAGATCCACGAACTCGGCCAGAAAGGCGTGCAGTTCGCCACCTTCCCCGAAACGGTCGTGCCTTATTACCCGTACTTTGCGGCCGTCCAGACCGGCATCGAACTTCTGTCGGGTACCGAACACCTGCGCCTGCTCGAACAGGCTGTGACCGTGCCGTCCGCAGCTACCGACGCGATCGGCGAAGCCGCGCAAAAGGCCGGCATGGTCGTGTCCATCGGCGTCAATGAGCGCGATGGCGGCACGCTGTACAACACGCAATTGCTCTTCGATGCCGACGGCACGCTGATCCAGCGCCGCCGCAAGATCACGCCGACGCATTTCGAACGCATGATCTGGGGCCAGGGAGATGGCTCGGGCTTGCGTGCAGTCGACAGCGCGGTCGGCCGCATCGGCCAGCTCGCATGCTTCGAGCACAACAACCCGCTCGCCCGCTACGCGATGATCGCCGACGGCGAGCAGATCCATTCGGCGATGTACCCGGGTTCCGCCTTTGGCGAGGGTTTTGCCCAGCGCATGGAAATCAACATCCGCCAGCATGCGCTCGAATCCGGTGCGTTCGTCGTCAATGCGACGGCGTGGCTGGACGCGGACCAGCAGGCGCAAATCATGAAAGATACCGGTTGTGGAATCGGTCCGATCTCGGGCGGCTGCTTCACCACGATCGTCGCTCCTGACGGCATGCTGATGGCCGAGCCGCTTCGCTCGGGTGAAGGCGAAGTGATCGTCGATCTCGACTTCACGCAAATCGACCGCCGCAAGATGCTGATGGACTCGGCCGGCCACTACAACCGCCCCGAATTGCTGAGTCTGATGATCGACCGCACGCCGACCGCCCATGTTCACGAACGCGCTTCGCACCCGATGATCGCCAGTGACCAGGTTTCCGACGATCCGCTCACTCAGGCTGCATGATGTAGTCGTCGCGTTGATCGACGCATGCACGCCCGTATATTTTCATACAACAATGTGTATATGCATGCTTAAATAAACTGCAGTCTCTCCTTGAAAGGTATGTGATATGGCAACGAAACCTGCCCATGATGGGCGCATTCTCGTGACGGGCGCCGGAGGCGCGATTGGCGGAATTGGCCGCAACGTGACAATGTCATTGCTTGCGAAGGGCTATAAAGTGCGGGCGCTGGTCCGCAAGGACGACGATCGCGCGAACGAGTTGCGCCGCCTTGGCGCCGAAGTCGTGGTCGGCGATCTGACCGATCTCGCCTCGATGCACCGCGCAATCGAAGGCTGTTCGCGTGTCTATTTCGGCATGTCCGTCTCCGCGGCCTATCTCGAGGCAACCGTCAATTTTGCAGCCGTGGCGCGTCATCATGGCGTCGAAGCCATCGTGAACATGTCGCAAATGACGGTCACCGAAATGAGCATCACGGAGACGACCGACAGCCCCCAGCACAAGCTGCACTGGCTTGCCGAGCAGGTGTTGCAGTGGTCGGGGCTGCCCGTCGTCACGGTACGGCCGACGGCGTTTCTCGAGAGCTTTTTCCTGACGCTTGGCGCAGCCGGCGTGCGCGACAACGACGAACTCGCGCTGCCGCTCGGCAACAGCAAGACGTCGCCCATCTCTGCAGTTGACGTTGCGAATGCGGTATCGGTGATTCTCGAGAACCCTGCACCCCATATTGGCAAGATCTATAACCTGACGGGCCTTGAGTCGACGGATCTCGAGCAGGCCGCGCGCGTCTTTTCGGAGGCGCTCGGCCGGCCCATCCGTTACCGGAATGTGCCTGTCGCGCCGTGGTCGGACACATTGCGCGAACTCGGCATTCCTGCTCACGTCGTCGCTCATCTGGCCGTGATGGCCGACCTGCACGCTCAGGGACGATACGACCGCATGACGAACGATCTGTTCGAACTCACGGGCCGCAAACCCATGAGCATGTACGACTTCGTGAGACGGCACATCGCAGACTTCACGCGCAACGCAACACGCTGATCCAAGCCAGGAGAGCGATCCCATGTCAAACGACACGCCCCAGTCCTCATCGCGCCGGCAGTTTGTCGGTGTGGCCGCCGCGGCGCTCGCGGCAGGCTCGCTGAGCCGGCTCGCCTTCGCGGAAACGAGCCCGGCGATCGGCACGATCACCGAACCCGCGAACGGCGACAAGACGGCGATCCGGCCGTTCCGCGTTCACGTCCCCGACTCGCAGCTCGTCGACATGCGGCGTCGCATCAAGGCCACGCGCTGGCCGGATCGCGAGACGGTGCCCGACGAATCGCAAGGGATTCAGCTCGCCACCATTCAGGGACTCGCGCAATATTGGGCAAGCGGCTACGACTGGCGCAAATGCGAAGCACGGCTGAATTCGTATCCGCAGTTCATCACTGAGATCGACGGACTCGACATCCATTTCATCCATGTGCGGTCGAAGCACGAAAACGCGATGCCGTTGATCGTGACGCACGGCTGGCCCGGCTCGGTCATCGAGCAATTCAAGATCATCGACCCGCTGGTCAATCCGACCGCCTACGGCGCACCGGCTTCCGATGCGTTCCATCTCGTGATTCCCTCGTTGCCGGGCTACGGCTTTTCGGCGAGACCGACCACGACTGGTTGGGGACCGGAACGCATCGCGCGTGCGTGGGTCACGTTGATGAAGCGCCTCGGCTATGAGCGCTTTGCTTCGCAGGGCGGCGATCTTGGCGGCATTGTCACGAACATCATGGCCAAACAGGCGCCGCCCGAACTGATCGGCATTCATGTGAACTTCCCCGCGTCGGTGCCGGCTGACATTCTCAAGTCGCTTGTCGCGGGCGATCCGACGCCCGCTGGCCTGTCAGATGAGGAAAAGCATGCGTATGAGCAACTGAGCGCGAACTTCAAGAGGAAGCGCGGATACGCGCTCGAAATGGGCACGCGCCCGCAGACACTGTACGGACTCGCCGACTCGCCCATCGCCCTTGCATCGTGGCTCCTCGATCATGGCGACGGCTATGGCCAGCCCGCGGCGGCATTGACCGCAGCCGTGCTCGGTCATCCCGTCAATGGTCATTCGTCAGGCGCGCTGACGCGAGACGACATACTCGACGACATCACGCTTTACTGGCTGACCAACACCGGCATCTCGGCGGCGCGCTTCTATTGGGAGTCGCACGCGAATTTCTTCCTCGCGGCCGACGTCAACGTGCCTGCCGCTGTGAGCGCTTTTCCGGGAGAAAACTACCAGGCGCCAAAGAGCTGGACCGAAAAGGCCTATCACAACCTGATCTACTTCAACAAACCCGAAACGGGCGGGCACTTCGCGGCATGGGAAGAACCGATGATCTTCGCGAACGAAGTGCGCACCGGGTTAAGGCCCTTGCGCGCCTAAACAGGTCGAATCGAGGCATTCATGAAGGCGGCCCGGGCGCTTGACTTGCTTCGGCCATACGGCGCCATCCGCCCGCGTCGTTCGACGAACTCTGGCGCACATGTCTGATACTCCGCGAAAGATGGCAATATTGCCACTCCCGCTCGTTTCGGCAAAGCCCGATAATGAGCGACTTTCCATTTCCGGAACCAAACATGACTGGAAACGCCTATTTCTCGGCAAACCTGCTGCTTGCCTATGCAGCGTATTTCGTTGGCACCGCGAGTCCAGGGCCGAGCAACCTTGCGATTATGTCCATCGCGGCCAGTCACGGCCGGAAAGCGGCGTTGATGTTCGCACTCGGTGTCGTCTCCGGGTCAATGTTTTGGGCGACGGTGGCAACGCTAGGCGTGTCGGCTGCCCTGATCGCCTATTCGCAATTCATCATTGCAGTCAAAATTTTTGGTGGTCTGTATCTCTTGTGGCTAGCCTTCAAATCCGGACGCAATGCGCTTGCGACTGCAGCTGCATCCGTATTGAACGCGGAACGAACACCGACATTGATGAGCGTCTACTCCCGTGGCGTGATGCTCCACCTCACCAATCCCAAAGCCATCCTCGTGTGGGTTTCAATTGTTGCTCTCTCGTCGAACGGCACGGGGCCTACCCATAGTGCTTTAGTTGCGGGCTGTGCAGCGATCGGATGTCTGGTGTTCGGCAGTTATGCAATGCTGTTTTCGACGGATTCGGCTCGCAGGATGTACGTGCGGACCCGTCGCGTCCTGGAAGGATGCCTGGCCGTCGTATTCGGGATTGCCGGCATCAGACTTCTGGCGTCGCGCGTCTAGCTGGTTTCGCTGGCTTCGCGCGTTAGTCCAAGCGGGATGCCGTCTGAGCAGTCGCGCGCCGCACCACTGGTTTCGTGGCTAGTTCATCCAGTGTGATAAAGAACTCGAAGCCCTTGTCGTTCTCACGCGTCACCAGAAATCCAAGCTTGCGATGGAAGGCGATGGCGAACCCAGGCCGATGACCATCGGCTCAGGACCCCCCTTCCGACTTATGCTTCTCAGGAATGAGAGTTATGCAGCGATGCTGTCTTCTGCGCCATTGCGGCCGCCGGCATCATCTTCTCTTTAGGTGATCAGCTGATCAACAAAAACTTCACTCGACGAAGTGACAACCTGGAGAACGCCATGACCACGATTAACGTTCCAAAGCGCGAAGAAGTATCCCCGTCCAACCAGGCCATTTTTGACAGCCTTCAAAGCAAGCTCGGCTTCGTGCCGAATCTCTACGCGGCGCTCGCACATTCGGAAAATGCACTTGCCAACTATCTCGCTTTCCGAAACGCGAAAAGCAGCCTCTCAGCAAAAGAACGGGAAGTGGTGGATCTCGTCGTCAGCCAGGTCAACAGTTGCGAATACTGCCTTGCGGCGCACACCATGATCGCCAAGAACTTGGGCTTCTCCGACGAACAGATTCTCGAGATTCGGAGCGGCAAAGCGAGCTTCGACTCGAAGCTCGACGTGCTTGCTCGCCTCGTGCACAACATCACGGTTAATCGAGGCCACGCCGATGCGCCCGTCGTCGAAGCGTTTTTCTCCGCAGGCTGGACGAAGGAAAACCTTGTCGATGCAATCGTCATAATCGGCGACAGGACTGTGACCACGTATTTGCACTCGACAACCCGCGTACCGGTCGACTTTCCTGCCGCGCCGACGTTTCCTGCCTAAACGTCATGAAGGTCAGCTCTTCGCCTGCATGGCTTTCACGAGGGCGGATGCGGAGGCGCCTTCGAGCGAGAGCCCATAGCCGACTTCCTGCACGATGCGTTGCTTCAAGGGCCAAATAAAGTGTACGCGCGTGTTGCGGCGTGCCACCTCAGGCGCTTTCAAATACTGCCTCGCTAATTCCTGTGCCCGGTCAAGCGCCTGGCCGTCTGGCACGACCTCCGCAACCACGCCCCACTCGCGTGCGACTGCCGCGGTAATCGGCTGCGCGTTGAACAGGAAAGCTTCCGCCCGCCCCGGTCCCGCGCGATAGCTCCAGGTGGTAAAGATGCCGTCGCCAGGCACGACACCCGCCGCATAGTGGCCCATGTCGTGAAAGGTTGCGCCTTCTGCCGCCACGATGACGTTGGACAACAGAATGTACTCCGAGTGGATATGCGCGCGCCCCTCGATGGCCGCGATGACCGGCACGCGTATATTGGCGATGTTTTCCAGGACCTGAACGCCTTCGTCGTGGATCTGGCTCCAGATGTCGGGATCGGACACGTCCTTGAAAGACGCCCAGTCAACCCCGGTCATGAAATCGCCGCCTGCACCCGTGAGGATAACGATCTTGTTCGCACGATCCTGCGATATCCGGTAGAAGGCATCGACAACGTCCGTGTGGGCCTCCGCCGTAAAAGTGAGCGGGCCGCCATCGCTATGGAATTGCACGACCAGCACGCCGTCCTCATCCCGTGTCATCTTCAGGTTGCGGTAGGCAGTGAAATAGTTTTCGGGATTCGTTTGCATGATGTTTTCCTATGGCGAGTACCTTGCTGAACTTTTCATGAGCCCCATCCGCGAGCTGGGAAAGGGCCAACGAGCGACAACCGCTTCCGCCTGCTGCCCTGCGTCAGACGAAGAACCCGGCCAACGCACGAGCCACGGCGACAGCGTCGTTTTCCATGGGGATGTGGCCCGCCTTGGGAATCCGGACGAGCTGCGTGTTCGGGATCTCTTTGGCGAAGCGCTCCGCGTGCTCGACGAGCTGGAAGCTGTCGTCTTCGCCCCAGACGAGCAGCTTGGGCGTCTGCGACGCGCGAAGGCGCGGCAACAGCTCCATCGTGTAACGATTGTCCGCCGCACCGGCCAAGGCGAGCCACGACCGTGCAACGCGCGGCTCCGTCCACGGTTCGAGATACTCGGCCACCTCGCTTTCCGTGGTTGGCCTGGCCAGTGCGGTGAGGACCGACTTGCGACGGGCGGCAAGGATATCCTCGGTCGTCGTCGCAGCGGCCACCGCCGGATCGCGGAACCGGGCAACGCCTGGCACCGGCCATGAATCGAACATCACTGCGTTGACGAGTGCGAGCTTGCTGACCGCTATCTTTCCATCGACGAACACCTGCTGCGCGATGCCCCCGCCGATGTCGTGCCCCGCAACGCCCACCGGCCCCGCGATACCGAGCGCATCCAGGAAGCGCGGCAGCCAATTCGCCAGAGCGGGAATCGACGCATCCTCAATAGTCAGCTCGCCGCCTGAGCGACCGGAGCCGGGGAAATCCACCGCGATAGGGCGTAATCCGGCGGCGGCCAGGTCGTCGAGCACCGGCTGCCATACGCGGCTCCAATAGGTACCATGCAGCAACAGCAAGACGGGGCTTGCCGGGTCACCGGCGCTCAGGTAGCTGATCGGTACGCCAGCCACGTCAACAGTTCGTCGTTCCATGATGAAAATCCTCCGTTGCGGTCTGTGGTGGCGGGCGATCGAGGTGCCCGGCCGCCGACGCGCGTTTGATGCGTGTTCGTGCGCGCTTTCGTGGCATTCGAAACGTGCACGCAGCGAGTCGTCTTAGCGAATGAACTGCTTGACGTAATCGGCGCCGAGGCCGATCTCTTCGTAATGCTTGCGGGCCGCTTCGATTTTCGTGAACACGTCTTCGTATCCCACTGCGTTGCCTTGCGGATCGACGTAGGTGTAGCCGCCGGTCACATGGAACCACGTGATCATCTCTGTTACGTCCTCGGGCACGTACAAGGTGTGCGTCTCGCCTGCCGGCTCGTGCGCGTAGCCACCCTGCTCCGCAACCCAGTTGTGCTCGAGGTAATACCATCTGCCTCTCAGAACAATCGCGTGCACAGGCCCGGTATGGCGGTGGCGCGAGAGCACGCCGGACTGGCGCACTCTGAGCAGATTGACGAAATAGCCCTGGCTGGCGCTGAAAAGCAGCGGCTTGAACGACACCGTCGGCGACATCGGCACCCAAAGGTTATCGTCCTCCAGCCACTTGTCGAGGACGCCCAGGTGCACGATGTCGGGTGACATGTCAGAGGGTTGAGACAGCTGATAGGGGACAGCAAGCTCATCAGGCTTGCTTGCGGTTGTGTTGGTCATGTTACGAGACCTCCAAAAAATTTCGATATGTCGCGGGCGCAGTTCACGCGGCGGCCGTTACCGGCTTCGTCCACTCGTTGCCCTTCATGAACGGGTCGTACTGGGTATGAACGATGTGATTCGTATAGTTGCTCATGACCTGCTTCATACGGGGAAATTCGTGATGGGCAGATCATGCGCGCGGGATCACGCTGGCAGAAGATTCGCCAGGCACATAACATTCATTCCAAGCAGGCATAAAACGGTTGATGCCGCCGCCACGGTTGATTTGGGACTGCGCGAAAAAGCGGCAGCACGTCGAGCAGGTTGTCTCCGAGCCAGCCCCCCAAGGAACAACGCGTGCTCTCTTCGTTCGGGAACGCAATGGCAGACATCGTCAGCAGTATGCGGATCTTCGTCCGCGTCGTCGAAACCGGCTCCTTCAGCGCCGTCGCGAAAGAAAATAACGCGACGCCTGCACAGGTTTCGCGCACGGTCACGGCGCTGGAGCAGCAGTTGCAGACCGCCGTGCTGCATCGCACGACGCGGCATCTCTCCGTCACCGAACCCGGTGGACGTTTCTACGAGCGCGCCAAGGCGATCCTCGCAGCCATCGATTCGGCAACCGACGAGGCCCGCGGCGCAGGCGTGTCTCCAACCGGCAGGTTACGGCTGCACTGCGCGCCAGGCCTTGCGCAGGGCGTGGTGGCCGCGGCGCTGACCAGCTATCGGCAGGCCTACCCCGATGTCTTCGTCGAATTGAAGATCGAACAAAGCATGCCCAATTTGGTCGAGGAGGGATATGACCTCTCACTGATCTCCGCCACGGAGCTTCCCGACTCCGTGTATGTTGCCCAGCCGCTCGGCTCGGCATACGCCGTGATGGTGGCCTCGCCGGACTATCTGAAACGCCAGGGCGCGCCTCGCACGCGCGAGGAACTGAGTGGCCACACGTTGCTCATGCTCGAATCGCCCGTGTCGCCGCCTGACGAATGGCATATCGAAAGCGAGGCGGACGCGCAGATCTGGAAGATTTCGAAGTCGCCGCTTCAAGTCAATGTCCCCGATGTGATGCGGGCAGCGCTGCTGCAGGGGGCCGGCATCGGCACGCTCGCGACGTACACCGTCGTCGACGATCTGGTTGACGGAAAGCTCGTGCGCGTGCTCCCGCACTATCGCCTCAGGCCGTTCACCGTGTTCGCGGTCTACCCTTCGCGCCGTTATCTCGATGCCAAGGTCCGCACGCTGCTCGAGCACCTGCGCTCGACGCTCTCGTCGTCCTTGAACGATGCCATTGCGCGCATCGAGGCGCTGGCCCGCGCGGATTCCGTGCAGCGCCATCAAAAATCTTTATCTGCGCCACCGGCTTAATTGCACGGATGCGGCTCAATAGACTGATTCCCAACCGGTAGACGTTCACCTCATCGAACGCGCTGACCGGATCCCCACTTGGAGAATCGATCATGAAACGCATCCTCATTGCTTCACTGCTCACCGTCGCAACCGCCCTACCGGCCGCGGCCTTTGCCCAATCCGGCCTGACTCGCCAGCAGGTGCGTGCTGAACTGGTCGAACTGCAACAAGCCGGCTACCGCGGCACGACCTCCGATGCTACGTACCCGTCCGAATTGCTTGCGGCCGAGCAGCGCGTCGCTGCCCTTCACGCTTCGCAGACAGGCAGCGTAGCCGACAGCGGCTACGGCGCACCGGCGTCCGGCTCGACTTCGTCCGGCAGCCGCACCGCCCCTGCCCCCGCGATCCCGGGTTTGCAATCCGTCTATTTCGGGAGCTGATCATGAGCCAGCTCGAGGTCACGCATCACACGATTACGGCAAACGGAATTCGCCAGCACTATGTCGAAGCGGGCGAAGGCGCGCCCGTGGTGCTGCTTCACGGCTTTCCGGAAACGCACTACGCATGGCGGAATCAGATCCCCGTGCTTGCGCAGCATTACCGCGTCATCGCGCCGGATCTGCGCGGCTATGGCGAAACGGAAAAGCCCGCCGCCGGCTATGACAAGCGGACGATGGCGAACGATCTGCGGGCGCTCCTGCGCGAACTGTCGATCGAACGTATTGCACTCGTGAGCCACGATCGCGGTGCGCGGGTCGCGACGCGCTTTGCGAAGGACCATCCTGAAGCGGTCGATCGTCTCGTCGTCATGGACAACGTGCCGACGCGCATCGTCGCCCAGTCTATCGACGCACGGATCGCGCGCGCGTATTGGTTCTTCCTGTTCCATCAGGTTCCCGATCTGCCGGAGGCCCTGATCGCGGGCAAGGAGCGTGCGTGGCTGAGGCACTTCTTCTCCGACTGGTGCTACGACCCGCACGCGATCTCGGGCGAGGCCTTCGAGACCTACGTGCGCGCCTACGAAGCACCGGGAGCCGTGCGGGGCGCCCTGGCGGACTACCGCGCCAACGCCGTCGATGTCGCCCAGGACAGGGAGGATGCGGACGTGTTGATTCAGGCTCCGACGCTCGCCCTGTGGGGCGCGGAGTTCTATGCGGTGGGCAAGATGTTCGATATGGCGAGCGTGTGGAAAGGCATGGCCCGCGACGTCGTCACCCATGCCATTGCGCGTGCAGGGCATCTGCCGCATGAAGAGCAGCCGGAAGTCGTCAATCGGCTTCTGGTCGACTTTCTCCAAGGTTGGAAAGGCTAAGGCCAATCGGCCGCGACCACCGCCAGGCATGGCGTGGTCGCGACACGTCGCAGGCCTGCCCAGAGGTCACCATCATGATTTCCAAAATCGCTAGTGCGCTGATCCCATTCCTGTTCTCCATGGGAGCGGGATACTTTGCCGGGAAAGTCAAACCAGGCGCGATGCCGCTATCGTCGATCAACACGATGCTCGTGGACTATGCGCTGCCGTTCGCGCTGTTTGTTTACACCGCCAGGATGCAGCGGGCGAGCCTTGCCCAGCATGCCGTGCTGATCGCGGTGCTGGTCGGCGTGATGCTGGTGCCTTATTTCGTGTCCCTGCTGGTTTCCCGCTTTGTGTTCAAGTCGGATTCCGCCACCGCCGCCGTGAGGGCCGTCACGATCGGCATGCCGAATTTCGCGTCGGTGGGTCTGCCGTTACTGCGCGCCGTGTACGGCCCGGAGAGCGACCTGACGGTCGCCATCGCCGTCACGACGGCGGCAGTCGTCATGTCGCCCGCGGCGCTCCTTCTGCTCGAACGTGCGCGTTCCGCAGCACCCTCCCGCTCGAGCGAAGCCCGGCAAACCGATGGATTGCTCGTCAAGGCGTTGCGCAACACGTTCCTCAAGCCGGTCGTACTCGCCCCGATTGGAGGCGTGCTCGTGTCGCTCTGCGGATGGACGCTGCCCGATCTCCTGTCCCAGTCGCTCAGCATCATCGGAAACACGACGGCCGGCCTCGCTCTGTTCTCGACTGGGCTCGTGCTCGCGGTACAGCCGTTCAGGTTCGACGCGCAGGCAGGTTTCGGCGTTGTGCTGAGTAACGTCGTGCAACCGCTGATTGCGCTGGCGCTCGTCAGCCTGCTGGCCGTGCCGAAGGCGATCGCCGGACAGGCGATCCTGCTCGCGGCGATCCCCTGTGGTTCTTTCGGCATCCTTTTTGGCCTGCCGTACGGGGTCAGCGACGCGTCTGCGGGAACGACGCTTGTCGCTTCGAGCCTTCTATCCGCCGTGACGCTGAGCGTCACCATCGTCTTGCTGGGACACCTGTAGCGCGCCCTTCGGCGAACGCGCCGGTATTCCGCCCGGGAATGAAATCTATTGCCCGGACCTGTCTTCTGCCCTGCCGCAAACACATCGAGAATTTCGCCATCCGCTGCACTTGATCGGCAGCCTGGCGTCATCGCAAGTCGCGGCAGGCTCTCGCCACTTATTGCCCGTCAACCCGATACGAGACTGAGCCCCATGAGCACCCACCTCGCTTCCCTGGCCCGCGCCGGCACCGCGCCGACCATGGCGCGCAGCCTGATCCTGCTGTTCGCCTTCAGTTGCGGCGCGATCGCCGCGAACCTGTACTACGCGCAACCCATCATTTCGCTGATCGCGCCGGACCTGCACATGTCCGAAGGCACCGCGAGCCTGATCGTCTCGCTCACGCAGATCGGCTACGCCGCCGGGCTGTTCTTCCTCGTGCCGCTCGGCGACTTGGTCGAAAACAAGCAGCTGATGATCATTAGCGCCGTGCTATCGATCGCGAGTCTCGCTGCCGCTGCGACGATGGACGAGCCGGGTCTCTTTCTCGGAATCTCGCTGTTGATCGGCTTCACGTCGGTTGCCGTGCAGCTGCTGATTCCGCTCGCCGCGCATTTCGCAGCGGCCGAGACGCGCGGCCGCGTGGTCGGCACGATCATGAGCGGGCTGGTGCTCGGCATTCTGCTCTCGCGTCCGATCTCGAGCTTCATCGCCGGACACTTTGGGTGGCGCGCGGTGTTCGGCTTCGGCGCAGTCGTGATGACGATCGTCACGGCGCTGCTGGCACTGACGCTGCCGAACCGGCGCCCCAGCCATTCGGCAAGCTATCTGGAACTGATCCGTTCTCTGGAGCACCTCGTCACGACGCTGCCCGTCCTGCGCCAGCGCTCGCTGTACCAGGGATTGTTGTTCGGTTCATTCAGTCTGTTCTGGACCGCGGTCCCGATCGAGCTGACGAACCACTACCATCTGTCGCAGACAGCGGTCGCCGTGTTCTCGCTGGTCGGCGCGATGGGCGCGACGTCTGCACCCCTCGCCGGGCGCCTCGCCGACGCTGGCCACACGCATCGCGCAACAGCCTTCGCGCTCGCGCTGGCGGCGATCGGCTATCTGCCCGCCATGCTGGTTCCCGGCCTCGGCGTGTTCGGGCTCGTCGGCACCGGCCTGCTGCTCGACTTCGCGGTGCAGATGAACCTGGTCCTGGGCCAGCGCGAGATTTACCAACTCGACCAGAACAGCCGCAACCGCCTGAACTCGATCTACATGACGAGCGTGTTCGTCGGCGGCGCCGTCGGCTCCGCCATCGCGAGCATGCTGTACAAGCACGGTGGCTGGACTTGGGTCGCGGTCGCCGGGATGCTCTTCCCGCTGCTCGCACTCGGCCGATTTCTGTTTGCCGAAAAGCCCGCGCAATCAATCATTTCGCATGACTGAATAGCTTGCTCATTACGACAGCTCAGGGTGATTAACGCAACTGCTCGTCGATCGTCTTCGTCAACGGCGACTCGACGTCGCCCGTGTGCTTCGTCTGCACGGGCTCGATCAGCACGACCCAGCATTCCTCGTCGGCAACCGGGTTGTGCAGCGTGCCGCGCGGCACCACGTGCATCGAGCCTGCGGGCAGATCGACGACGCGCCCGCCTTCGTATTCGATCTTCAGATGCCCGCGCACGACGAAGAACAGTTCGTCCTCGTGTGCATGGTCGTGCCACACGAGCTCGCCGCGCACTTTCGCGACCTTCACGTATTGATCGTTGACCTGCGCCACGACTTTCGGCGACCAATATTCCGACACGTCGCCGAACGCGGCTTCCAGCTCGAACGATTCGGCAAAAGGATGGACTGACACGCTTACCTCCAGGTAGGAATGATGGACGCGGCGAGCAGCGCGCCCATCGCAAGATTGAGGATGCGCCAATGAAGCGGCGTGCGAAAAAGCCGTGCGAGCAGCATGCCGAGCGCGCACCAGAGCGAGAGCGAGACGCATGCGGCGAGACCAAACGCCGTGCCGAGCAACAGCGCGAGCCGGTCCGGGCTGCTTGCGAGCAGAGCGAAGGACGCCGCGGCGCCCACCGTCATGGCCCAGCTTTTCGGATTGAACCATAGCAGCAAGAAGCCGCTCACGAGCGTGACTGGCCGCGCGGGGCCGTTGCCGGCGTTCGGCGGACCGCTTCGCGCGATGCGCCACGCGAGCCACAGCAGATACGCGGAACCGAGGGCTTTCACGGCCGTCTGCAGCGCGGGTATCGCAAGCAGCAGCTGGCCAAGGCCTAGCGCGGCGACGGCGGCGAGCGAGGCGAGCGCGATCGCGATGCCGAGCATCAGCGGAATCGAACGCGCAAAGCCAAAGCGCCCGCCCGACGCGGTGGCGAGCATCGTGGCCCCGCCGGGCGTGAGGGTCGCAACGGCGACGAACAGGAGAAGCGGCAGGATCGAGCTCATCGGCGCATGTCCGGGGGAATCGTGACTTGCACTGTACGGATTGCCCGGGCATCCGAAAAGGCAATAATATTGATGCAATCCATTACGCGACTTAATGCGTCGATGACCCGAAACCTTGACCTCGATCTGATCCGCACCTTCGTCACCGTCGCCGACAGCGGCAGCATGACGGTCGCCGCGAATCTGCTGCACATGACACAGGGCGCCGTCAGCCAGCAGATCAAACGACTCGAAGATGGGCTGGACTGCATGCTGTTCATGCGCAAGGCGCGCAAGCTGGAGTTGTCGCGCCAAGGCGAGCAGTTTCTTGTGAAGGCGCGACAGATGCTGCGGCTGAACGACGAAATCTGGGCCGACATGACCGCTCAGTCGCTGCAGGGCGGCCTGCGCGTCGGCGTGCCCTACGATCTCGTGACACCGCTCGCGCCCGCGATGAAAGCCTTCGCCGAAGCACATCCGCGCGTCGAGCTTTCGCTCGTATGCGCGACGTCGCCGGAACTCAGCGAAGCGCTGAACGGCGGACGCGTGGATGTGTCGCTGGTCGAATACGTCGCGAGTGAAGCCGAAGGGGAAGTGATCCGCATCGAGCCACTGGTGTGGGTGAAGGGGCGCGGCTGTGATATCTGGCAGAAGCGGCCATTGCCGCTTTCGATGGTGGATGAACGCTGCGCGTTCCGTCCGGTGGTGCTCGGCGCGCTTGCGGACGAAGACATCCCTTGGCGCACGGTGTTCGAAAGCGGGAACATCGAGGCGACCGCCGCAACGGTGCGCGCCGGCCTTGCGATCACGGCCTGGCTCGTCTCGACAGTGCCGCCCGATCTGGAAACGATCGAGCCGCACGCGGCCGGCTTGCCTGCACTGCCGCCGTTTGCCATCTGCCTGCGATTGCCCTCGACGGCACAGCCGGCGGCGCTGGAATTTGCGCGCTACGTGCGCGAATCGATGTCGAACAACGCAGCTATTCCGCACTCGCGGCTGGCGAAAATCGCTTGACGCTGGGGTTTGATGGGACGTTGTAGAGCCAATTGCAATCGTTTGGAGCGTTCTCGCGTACGGCTCTTCGTGGTCGCGCTCAGCCGGATGGAAGCGTCGCAGTACGACCCGGAACCGCCATTCAACTCAGCGCGGTTCCGGCGGCAGCCTTCAAGTGTAGAACGGCCATTCAGTCGCTCATACTTGCTAGGGGGCCGGCCGCAGCCGATCCATACGGAAGCAGGCCCGTGCAAGCAGCCGGGTGACGGGGCGAAGCACTAATTGATCGTTCCCACCCCGAGGTGCAGGGACGCCGCTCCCTTGTGCCCGGCGGAGTTCGTCACGGTGAGAGTGACCAAATGGTCTGTAAACACTCCCGGCGTGCCCGACAGAACCACGCTGATGGTCTTGCCGGTGCCGAGCAAGCCGTCCGTGCTGTCGGTCCAAACGAAAGCGGAATCCGGCAGGGTCGCGTCAACGGGATCCGTTGCAGTCCCGACCAGCGTCTCGACATTCCCCGCTGCGAAATTGTAATCGCCGTCGTAGTAGCTCAAGATGTTGACAGTCGGGTAGTCGTTCCCTGACAGCGCCTGCACGGTCACAGTCGCGGTACTCGACACACCCACAGAATTTGTGGCCTTGAGCATGATTACGTGGGTTCCGGCGATTAGCTTCGCGGACATAGTGCAATCGACGGCCGGCGACGTGCAGACGCTCGGTCCCAGGTTGGTGAAGAACTTGGAATTCGGCGCCGGAATCGTAATGATCGGGATCGGAGTTACGAGTGCCGCTTTGTGACGCGAACTTCATCCGGGGTTGTACTTACTGCCCTTTCGTGCCGCGCCACCTATGTTGAAGACGCACGCATGTATTTTTGATGCCATCTTCGAGCGACGCGTGCGCCACGATGCGCACTATTCGCGCTCGATCGGCAGCGCGTGAACACCTATTAGAGAATCAAGATAAAGCGTGGCACGCTGGCGCGCTGTGACTCCGCTTGCCCCTGAACAAAGTGCGTAGCCACTTTGGGCGGGCGGCTAACAGATGGCCCGGCACGCGTAAGAAAACAGACATATAGGTACGTGACCCGTTGCAATAGCCGTCGAGATCGGAGGGTTCGAACTTCCGGTCCAGATGATGGAGGTGAACGAACATGGCGAACGCACGTAGGCAGAAGTGGGTGCATATCCTCGTAGCTGCGATGGTCCTTTTGCTCCCTTGCGTCGCAGGCGCCGCATTGACATTCAGCAGCATCGTCGTGTTCGGTACCAGCCTTTCCGACCCGGGCAATGCGTTCGCGCTGCTGGCTCACCCACCGGCTGGAATGAATCTCGGGGGTAACGTCATCCAGAGCACGCCGCCTTATGACACCCTCGACGAGTCGCTGGTGCCGATCGCCCCGTACGCAAAGGGGGGGCACCACTTCAGCAACGGTGCTACATGGATCGAGCAGTTCGCTCAAGGTACAGGGCTGGCCTCGAACGTCCAGCCAGCGTTCCAGAGCAGCAGCGGCAAGGCGCGCAACTATGCGGTGGGCGGAGCGCGAGCCACATCGTTTCCGCACACGGTCAATCTGCCGGATCAAGTGACGAGATTTCTCCAGGATGTGAACCAGATCGCTCCGTCAGACGCGTTGTACGTCATCGAAATGGGAAGTAACGACCTTCGGGACGCCCTCGCCGCCTATCTCACCGTGCTCCTGAAAACGGGCAGTCAAAGTCAGGCTGCTGCGGCGGCGAATCCCATCTTGACTAGTTCACTGAACGGTATCGCGCAAAGTATTCAAACGCTTCACCACTTTGGGGCAAACAAGTTTCTGATCTGGAATGCGCCAAGGATAGATTTGGTGCCTGCTGTCCAGGCCATCCCCGGCGCGGCGGGCGTCGCCTTCAACCTGGTGGCCGGGTTCAATCAGGGGCTAGCCCAAATCGTCTCGTCTTCGGCGGCACTCGGCATTCAAATTGCGCAAATGGACATCACCGGCGAGATGGCGACCATCTTCCAATCGCCGGGCGACTTCGGCTTCACCAATGACATTAATCCGTGTGTAACCCCTGACACGCCGCCTTTTACGTGCCAACAACCTGACGACTATTTCTTCTGGGACGGCATCCACCCGACGAAGGCAGTACACGCGTTGCTTGCGCAACTGGCGGTGCGTACGTTGGCACAGTATCCCGGCCACTAGCGTCGAATGGCTGTCCACTGAACGGGGTCGCCGTTTGTGCGTCCGGGTTATCGAGTGGGCAGAGGACCAGTCTTATTGCAATTTTCCTCATCGGGCCGAGTGCAGCCCATGAGGTGTCGTTCGCTAACTTAATTGCACTGTAATGAGATGTGCGCTTAGTACATTCCGACCCAGGACGTTGCCCCATGTCACTTGCTTCGTCGGATCTCACTACCTATCTTTCAGGACGTGAGACGCTCTTCAACGATCCAGTCGGGAACAGAGCGTCTGATGCCTGCCCCCGAAGCAACCCGACGATTGAGCCTCAGGATGGCTAAGGCTTTTCGTGCTAGCGATGTTCGCATCCCATGCATTCGGCAATGTCCATTCGAACGTTGAAGCGCCTGTCGATGACGCTGCGAGGAATGGTCAGCGGCTGGGCTGTTGCAGGCATCATCATCGCCATCACAGGTTTTGCGCCGCAGGTGTGGATCGCCCGGTTTGTCCATCAGATTGCGTCGCCCGCAGACGTGCGCCGCCTGTTACCGCTGGCTCTCGATGTCCGGGTCGAGATTGTTCTTGCTGGGATTACGATCATAGTGTGGGACGTCCTGTATCGAAGCCGTCAACGATATACCGCGCACTCAGGACCCGGTGCGACGCGTCTGATCGCCGACAGTCAGCGGTCTCCGGGGGATTGGTGTGCATCGCGGGCGCCACGACTTTCCATCGTCGTTCTGCCTTTTGCCAATGTTGGCGGCGATCCAGAGCAGGAATACTTCGCCGATGGCGTCACCGAAATCCTGACCACCGATCTCTCCCGCATTCCCGGGGCGTTTGTCATCGCACACAATTCAGCCCTCGCCTACAAGGGCAAGCCGGTAGATGCACGACAGATAGGGCGTGAGCTTGGTGTGCGGTATGTCATGGAAGGGTGCGTGCAGAGCATCGGCAGTCGCGTGCGCGTCAACGCTCAGATCGTCGACGCCGGCACGGGAGCGCATCTTTGGGCTGAGCGCTTTGACAAACAGCGCGCCGATGTTTTCGAGATGCAGGACGAGATTACCGCAAGGCTTGCTCGCATGGTCGGCATTGAACTCGTCGCGGCCGAGGGTCGCCGGGCAGAGCGCGAACGGCCGGACAATATGGACGCCATGGACCTTGCGATGCGCGGCTGGGCGATCATAAATCAACCCTCTTCATTGGACGACGCGCGTCGAGCACGAGCCGATTTCGAGGCGGCGTTGCGCCTCGACGACGGGAACGTCGATGCGCTGGTCGGACTAGCCGAGAGTTACGAACTGGAGCGCCGAAGCTTCGTCTCTCTCGATGTGAGCGAGCAGATCCGTGTCGCCGATGCGGCAACAGCGAAGGCGCTGATGAGGGCACCCAATAACGCGCTGGCGCACTACGCCCGGGCTACGGTGTTACTTCGTTTGCGCGCGCCAGAACGGGCGCTGCGCGAGTTAGAGCTCGCCATCGGTCTGGATCAAAATCTGGCGTTGGCTCACGCCTATTCCGGGTTCATGAAACTCCTTCTTGGGCGACCCGCGGAGACCAAGGCTCATGTTGCCGAAGCGATCCGCCTCAGCCCACGTGATCCTCAGTTGAGCCACTGGCATTTCTACATCGGAGCGGCTGACCTCTACCAGGGCCGTGCCGCTGACGCAGTTGAAGCGCTGCATAAGGCGGTCGAACTCCATCCGCACCACAACCTTAACCATTTCTTCCTGGCTGCAGCGTTGGCGGTTGCGGGCCGCGAGGCTGAAGCAGCGGAGGCGTGCGCTGTCGGGCAACGGATCGATCCCACTTTCAGCGTCGCCAAGTTCCGCGACCTCGCCCCAAGTAACAACGCGGTATTCCTGGCCCTGCGCGAGCGTGTTTATGACGGGATGCGCAAGGCCGGGGTGCCGGAGGGGTGAGTCGACGTCCTCTCGTGCCGGGTATAGAGCTGTCGACGCCTTGACGGTCCGGTGTCCGGGGTGGAACCGACGCTCGCCGCGCTGAGAGTTGAACTGATAGTTCGGCAATTCCACCGCTTCGGCAAGCGCCTTAGAGGGAAGCCCAGCCGTCGGCAGCATTTTGATCTTCCTTAAAGCCCAGCGCCTTCGCAATCGGCAGCATTTCGCCGACCGATTTGATCGCCTCACCAATGCCCCTGGGACGCGACTGGCTTAGGATGATGGCATAGCATTACCGCATATTCATGCGAGGAGCCGGGGTACCGCATGTGCCTGGCGAAGCCCGCAGCATCATGCCATTCAACTGATCGCGCCACTCCGAGGAGTTACCCATGCCGCTCGCCTCCGCCACTGCTCGCCTTGCGACCGACGCGCCCAACTACGTCGTCGCGATCGAGGCTGGCCGCCACCCGCTGACGGGCGACGAAGGCCCCCACGAAGGCGGCCAGGATCGCGGCCCCGCGCCATTCGCGTTCGTGCTGTCCGGGCTTGCCGCGTGCACAGCCGCCACGCTGCGTATGTACATGCAGCGCAAGACGTGGCCGGCCGCCACGATCGCCGTTGAGGTCAGCCTGCATGCCGATCACGACGGGATCCAGTACATTCGCCGCGGCGTGGCGGTCGAAGGACCGCTTGAAGAGGCGCAACGCGCGCGCCTTGCCGAAATCTGCGAAAAGACGCCGGTCACGCTCTTCATCAAGCGGGGCACGCGCATCGACACGACGCTGCGCATTGCATGACGCAAGCGTCAGTGCCACCCGCGTCGAAGATACCGCGCCTGGTTTTGTTCGAGCGCTTACATCAGTTCACGCTGATCTATCGAAGGAACGATCGATGCGCGCGACTCAGCCGGTCACCCCGTGACGAAACATCACTCGTCTTTCTGGATGTGTTCGGCGAGATAGTCGATCAGCAGGCGCACGGCGGGCAATAGTCCCCTACGTGACGGAAAGACGGCATGAACCAGCCCCCCTTTGGGTTTCCAGCCCGGTATCACGTCGACCAGCGTGCCTTTTACGAGCGCATCCTCCACGACCATGTACGGTAATTGCACGACGCCCACGCCTTTCATGGCCGCCTGCCGAAGCGCGGTCATGTCGTCGGTGATGTAGCGCGGCGCGTGACTCACCCGCGCTTCCGCTCCGTCCGGTCCGACAAGAGCCCACGCATGATCGCGCTGCGGGCCCCAATCGAGGCTCGGCATGCCGGACAGATCTGCGGGATGCACGACACTCCCGTGCCGCTCCACGAGCGCCGGCGCGGCAACCAGACGCTGCGGACTGCCAGACAGGACGCGCATGACGAGCCCGCTGTCTTCGAGCGGCGGGAAGCGAACTCGCAAAGCGAGATCGAGACCTTCGCCAAGAACATCGACCCGACGATTCGTTGCATCAAGAAGAATCTGCACCTTCGGGTATTGCGTCATGAAGTCGGCGACAAGATTCCCTATACGGTACGCGAGCAGCGTCGTGGGGCAACTCATCCTCACCACGCCTTGAGGCTCGGAAAGCCTACGCTCCATCACCTCGCGGGCGGCATCGGCTTCAACGAGCACCGCGACACAGCGTTCGTAGAACTCCTGTCCCGTCTCCGTCATCGAGAAATGGCGCGTGGACCGGTTGAGCAGGCGAACGCCATATCTCGCTTCGAGCTCGGCGATGCGACGGCTCAGCTTGGACTTGGGCATGTTGAGCGCCCGTCCGGCCTGCGTGAAACCGTGGTTGTCGACCACTTTCACGAAGTAGAAAATGTCGTTTAGGTCGTCCATTACTGTTCCTTCGGCAGAACAATAAAGGCATCTTAAGACATCAAGATCCACCAACGGATCGTCGTTGTTCCGCTCATAGAACACAGTCGGCAGTTTTCGAGGCTTCAAGCCGGCTCGTCGCCCGCATAGCATGGCTATGCATCACACACCGATCCTCAGGATCGCCTTTCACTTCTTGCACAGTTTTCTGGAGACAAACATGGCAAGCGAAACCATTCGCGACCCCGCGAACGATCATCTGCTCACACCGCAAAACGCGGCATTCATCGTCATCGATTACCAGCCGGTCCAGGTGAATTCCATCGCGTCGATGGATCGCCAACTGCTGGTCAACAACATTGTGGGCGCCGCCAAGGCCGCAGTCGCCTACAAGCTGCCGATCGTCCATTCGACAGTCAACGTGAAGACTGGCCTGAACAAGCCACCCATCCCGCAACTGCGCGCGGTGCTTGACGACTATCCGACCTACGATCGCACCAGCATCAATTCGTGGGAAGACGTCGAATTCCGCAAGGCCGTCGAGGCAACCGGCCGCAAGAAGCTGATCATGACCGCGCTCTGGACGGAAGCGTGCTTGACGTTTCCGGCACTCGACGCGTTGAAGGAAGGCTACGAGGTATACGTCGTCGTCGACGCGGTCGGCGGCACGTCCGTCGCAGCGCACGAAGCTGCGTTGCGCCGTATCGAACAGGCAGGCGGCAAGATGATCAGTGTCGCCCAGCTGTTCTGCGAGCTGCAACGCGATTGGGCACGCAGCGAGACGGTACCGGCGTTCATCAACCTGTTCATCGAAACCGGCGGCACGGCCGGCATCCAGTTCTCGTACGACAAGAACTGACCTGTCACGCGCGCGGCCGGTTGTGCTACCGTCCGCGCGTATCCGCAAGCTCCGGCGAACCCTCGACCACGCCGTGCCAGGTACGGCGCTCAGTCCCGCTCGCAGCGGTGACGCGTCGACGACAGGGAAGCGATCATCATGAAGAGACAGACCGCGCTGATAGGCCTGGCCGGCTGCGTGAGCGCGACATGCTTCCACGCCAGCGCGTACGCCCAGGGGAGTGTCACATTGCAGGGCATGATCGATGGCGGCGTGACCTATGTGAACAACCAGCATGGCGGCTCGGTGACGCAGTTCGACAGCGGGATTTTTGCTCCAAACGTGCTCACGTTCAGCGGAAGCGAGGATCTCGGCAGCGGAACGAAGGCCGTATTCAATCTGACTTCGCAGTTCGATCTCGGCAGTGGCGCAACCATTCCGGGCGCGGGTCAGATCTTCAATCGAACGGCATACGTGGGTCTGTCCGATGAGCGGCTTGGCGCCGTGACGTTCGGCAACCAGTACGACTTCATGTTCGACACGTTGACGCTCGGTCTCTTCGACGGCGCCTTCCTGTTTGGCGGACTTTATGATTTTCGCCAGGGACCGTTCAGCTCGCTGGGCGTGCCGCAAAATCCGACCGGCTCGTTTGACTTCGACCGCCTGGCCGGCGCAACGCGTGTGGCGAACGCGGTCAAGTATCGCAGCCCATCCCTCGAGGGATTCAGTTTTGGCGCGCTGTATGGCTTTGGTGGCGTCGCGGGTTCGTTTTCCGCCAATTCGACGATCAGCGCAGGCATGAACTACGAGAACGGCCCGCTTGGCGTCGGGGTCGCGTACATCGAGGCTAAATATCCCGAACTGGGTAACGGTCATGACGGCATCCGCAACTTCGGCGCCGGCGCGCACTACAAGTTCGGCAGCGTGCTCGCCATGCTGCTGTACACGAATACGAAGAACACGGCGAGCGGCGCAAAGATCGACGTCTACAAGGCAGGCTCCTATTGGACGATCTCCTCTGCCTGGTCGGCCGGACTCGACTACCAGTACATGAAGGGAAACGAGGTGCTCGATAACAATGCCGCGCACCAGATCGCCACAGCGGTGCAATACCACTTTTCGGAGCGGACGATGGCGTACGTCGAGGCCGTCTATCAGCGTGCCAGCGGCGACTCCGCCACGACGCAAGCGTGGATCAACGGGCTGCTTCAACCCGGTGCGGCAGCGAGCAACCGTTCACAGACACTGGCGCGCATCGGGTTGCAGACGAAATTCTGAAAGCGCCCCTTCGCAAACCCATACGCGTTTTATTTGCAGTCATCGTTCCTTCAATGAGACACAGAGGAACACTTCCGCCCTCTACCGCCGTCATCGTCCGACCACTACTCTGTATCCATGCAAACAAGGCCGCAGGCCTTTCAACAGGAATATTCGACGATGAAAAAGATTCTCGGCACTTACAGCAATCCCAACACACATTGGGTCGGCGACGGCTTTCCGGTGCGTACGCTGTTCTCGCATCAAACGATGGGCCGTCACCTGAGCCCGTTCCTGATGCTCGACTACGCGGGGCCGAAGACCTTTGCGCCGACAGCCCGCCGTCAGGGCGTCGGACAGCACCCGCACCGCGGCTTCGAAACCGTGACCATCGTGTACCAGGGCGAGCTGGAGCACCTCGACTCGACAGGCAGCGGCGGCCGGATCGGTCCCGGCGATGTGCAGTGGATGACCGCGGGCGCCGGCATCCTGCATGAGGAGTTCCATTCGCGCGCGTTCGCAAAGACAGGCGGGACGCTGGAGATGGTCCAGCTCTGGGTCAATCTGCCAGCGAAGGACAAGATGACGGCACCCGGCTATCAAAGCATCGTCGCCAGCCAGATTCCATCGGTCAACCTGCCGGCAGGCGCAGGACGCGTGCGGGTGATCGCCGGCAACTACGCGGGCAATGCGGGGCCGGCGCATACCTTCACGCCGATGGACGTCTGGGATGTGGGGCTCAACGCAGGACGTAGCGCAACGTTGACGCTGCCGGCGGGCAGGACGCTCGCACTCGTCGTGCTACGCGGCCAGCTGCGGGTCAATGGCGATGAGCGGGTCGTCAGCGACGCGCAACTGGTTCTGCTCGAGCAGGACGGCACTGACGTTCAGCTCGATGCCATCAGCGATGCAACCGTGCTGGTGATCAGCGGCGAGCCCATCGACGAACCCGTTGCCGCGTATGGTCCCTTCGTCATGAATACGGAACAAGAAATTCGCGAGGCGGTAGAGGACTTTAACAGTGGGCGTTTTGGGTCGTTGGCTGCGACGTCCCAGCGGGCCATCACCCAGTAAGTGGCGCCAATGCGTCAGAAGCGCTTCTGTTCCGGGCACGCTAAACGTGACATCGGGACAGGAGCGCCCAACCCCGCTCACGCTCCGACGCGTTCGCGACTGCAATTGCGACGAGCAGCCAGTCGTTCCCCTCTTCGCTCACGTGACAAACGCAAGGCGCTTTCTAGCTACTCGGAGAGGACAGCTCCACGCGCTTTCGCTGCAGGAACCGGCGTACGGCCGGATCGGGCTCGAGGCCGATCGCGAGATCGTACGCGCCGAGCGCTTCGGCCGTCGCGCCAGCACGCGCGAGCAGATCGGCGCGGGCGGCCCAGTACGGCTGATAGTCGGCTAGCCGCGGATCGTCCGCATACAGCGCGAGCGCGTCGAGTGCCACCTGCGGGCCGTCGCGTTCCGCCAGCGCGATCGCGCGGTTCACTGCGACCACAGGCGACGCCGCGATCGCGAGCAGTGCATCGTAGAGCCGCACTATCTCGTCCCAGTTCGGGCGATGCGTCCGGCAGCGGTGCACGTGCGCAGACTGCAGCGCGGCCTCGAGCTGAAAGCGTCCGATTGCGTTGAATGCGCACGCGTGCCGTAGCAGTGCGTCGGCTGCGTCGATCATCGGTGCGTCCCATGTCGCCGGATCCTGAGCCGACAGCGGCACGTATTCGCCGGCCGCATCGCGTCGCGCATCGCGCCGCGCCTGCGCATACAGCATCAGTGCGAGCAGACCCAGCGTCTCTGGCTCATCGGGCAGCAGCTCGACGAGCAGTTGCGCAAGAAACAGCGCCTCGCCGGCGAGATCGCGCCGCACGGTATCGCCGCCGATCGGGTCAGTCCACCCTTGCGCATAGGCCGCGTAGACCGCTTCCAGCACCGAAGCGAGACGGCCGGGCAACTCCTCGCGCTCGGGCACGCTGAACGGAATGCCCGCGTCGCGGATCTTGTTCTTCGCCCGCACGAGGCGCTTGCCCATGGCGGCGGGCGACATCAGGAACGCGGATGCGATCGTCTTCGCCTCGAGCCCCAGCACCACCTGCAGCATCAGCGGCGTGCGAATCGCTGCCTCGAGCGCGGGGTGTGTGCACGCGAACAGCAGCGCAAGACGCCGGTCGGGCAACGCGCCTGCTTCACGCTCGTCGATCTCGTCGGCGAGGATCGCGAGCTGGTTCGCCACTTCATCGCCGACCCAGCGATGGCGCGCGCCGTCGATTGCCCGGCGGCGCGCAACCGTCATCAGCCACGCCTCGGGATTCGCGGGGCAGCCGCGCTCCGGCCAGTCCGCGAGCGCGGCCGCAAACGCGTCGGCTAGCGCGTCCTCGGCCGCTGCAACGTCGCGCGTGCGCATCGCCAGCAGCGCGACGAGCTTGCCGTAGCTGCGGCGAGCGACCGCCTCGGCAATCGAACGCGCGGCGCCGTCAGCGTCACGATCGCCGCCGGACAGACTCATGCGGCAGATGGCTCATTGTAGGGAGCTGTCCAGACCGGGCGCACTTCCATGATGCCGTGCCCCGCGCCGGGACAACGCGAGGCCCACGCGATCGCCGCGTCCAGGTTGGGCACGTCGATCAGGAAGTAGCCGGCGAGTTGCTCCTTCGAATCGGAATACGGTCCGTCAAGCACCTGAGGCTTGCCGTCGACGAGCCGCACCGTGGTGGCCGTGTTCGTGTGCTGCAGCCGGTTGCCGCCCACCAGCGCCTCCGCCTTTGTCAACGCTTCCGAGTACGCCTGATACGCGGCGACCCCTTGCTGCCGCTCGCTGTCGGTCATCTGGTTCCACCGGTTTTCTTGCGAATAGATCATCAATAGGTATTGCATATGAGCCTCCGTCATGGGGTTGAGGCGGACGAATGGCATCGCGCCGCCATCACAATGACGCGCGGGTCGCATGCTGACGGACAGGATGCGTCAAAGAAAATCGCCTTCCTTTCCCATCCGAATCCGACCGCATCCGGTAGTCCGCCTCTACCCCGCTACCCATTTGGGTGGTATGCGCCCCTTGTCCTTCTGTCATTGTGAGCCCGTCGTCACAACGTTGCCCGCAAACCTTGGCGCACGTGGAGAGGTGGACAGCTCGATGCGTTCGTGCGACTGGACGGCGGTCTGCGCCCAGGTTTCTCCGGGGCGGCCCTCGCAGACATGCGCGGGCAGGTCATGGGCATCTGCACGTCGGCACTGATGCGCGGTGCCGGCAGGGTGATTCCCGGGATGACCGTGGACATCGAAGCCGTCGCCGCGGGCCTTTGCGTGCTGTCACCCGACATCCTCGCAAGACTGCTCCCCGGACGAAAGCCATCGCACCAGATGGCATCCGGCGAACCGTTCGAAGCCTTGACCTTGCGTGAGATCGAAGTGCTGGCGATGCTCGCCGACGGACTCGGCAACAAGGAGATTGCGCGGCAGCTCGACATCTCGGACAACACGGTGAAATTCCACCTCTCATCCATCTTCGGCAAACTCGGTGCGACCAATCGCACCGAAGCGGTGATGCTCGGTATGCGGCACGGATTCATCATGGTGTAGATAGACACGACGGCCCTGACACCCGCCGCGACATTGTCCACGGCTCTTGCGACCTCGACCCATCACGCAACGACCGTCATCGAAGCGTGGGACCGTAGTCGTTAAGGGTTAATCGATGCCTGCCCTTATTCACATGGCTGCGATCGTGCTGCGGCGCGTGCGGGCAGGCGTCGATTAACCCTTAACGACAGTACGCATTCGCTGGCAGTGACACCGGACATTCGCGGCTGCGGAGCTCCGAATGTCCAGAAAGCAACCTGTAGCCGCCTCAGAAGCGCCAGTGCGTGAATGTCAGCAAAGTAGAGCGGTCGTTCGTGTGATCTCTTCCGCGTCAATGTTTCGCCAGAATCGGATATCCTCAACCCGGCAGGCCTTGCGTAGCATTACTCTCCCGGGTGGTGGTGGCACTGTTGGGCCTGACGCATTTATCACCCGGGCTCACCTCGAGCCCCCAGTCACCCTGCTCGTACCAGTCGTCGCCGAGCAATTCGGCCGGATGCTGCGTGCGGCTCTGCCCGTTGCCGCAGCGCATGTCGCTGGCCGGGCAGTAGTGGTCGCAGCCCCAGCAGATCCGCTCCGGATGCAGTGGGTGCAGCGGAAATACCTTAGCCATGCGCTTTCTCCAAGCGGTTCGATTTCGACAACGCACAGCGTCATTATCCCGCCCTTGTCGTGGATTAGAACTGAGTCGGAACGACGCAGATGTAGCCGCCGACCTTCCACGGTGTGTGAATGGCCAGCAGGCTGACCCTGTTGACTAATTACGCGACTCGGAGACTGTAATTCGAGTGGCCGCTAGCTGGGACAAAGCCACCGTCCGGACGCCCTGGATCCCAGGCCGGCGAACGACTGTCTGCGGCTGCGGAAGTTCATCGAGGACCCGCAATCAATCAAGCTTGAGTCCGCAAGGAACTCCCCCGCCACTCTCCCCCGTGTGCGCCGGCCAGCACTATGCCTGCGCGCAGACGGGCATCTCGTCGCATGCCGCATCGATCAGGCTCATCGCTTTATGCGCGTCGTCGAGCGCGTCAATCGCGAGTAATGCGAAGCGGGCCAGAAAAAGCGTTGCATCCGGCTCGCCGATCCGGGTCATCGTCTTGCACAACGCAGTGTAGACGGCATCGAGCTCACTGGCATTCATCATTCGTACTCCTTGTGACTTGCGCCCGCCTTTGGACACAGGACGTGCGTCATGGCCGCGTCGATCTGAGCCGCTGTTGCGGCGCGCCATCGTCCCAGCACGTGGCCATCAGGGCGCACGAGGTACACCGTTCCCGGTGTCGCGTCGTACATCGAGAACAACCGGCCGGTATGATCCCAAACTGCGGCATGAGCGTTGCCCTCGCATCGTCGTGGACTCAACGCGATGACACGAAACGGCAATTGCCGCTCCTCCAGTGTCTTCTCGAGTGTGACCAAATCCGCGGGGATCGCCCCGTCGGCCGTAAAGCAGAAAGCAGTGAACCGAGGCAGGACGAGGTCTGTCAGGTGACCCGAGCGCGTGCGGCCTTGCTCGACCACGGAGACGGGACATTCGGCAAGCACCGCGCCAGGGGGCGGACCGCCGGCGAATGCGCCCGGTTCGGTTTCCTCTACGTTCAATGGCGACGTGCCGTATGCGATCGGCGACGTCTGCCGGGGATTGATCAGCGAACGCATTCCGGGATGCTCTAGCGCGAGGCTGAGCACGGCCTTGCGCATGAGCTCGAACGCGAACGACGGCGGCGCCATGAACTCGGTGCTCTTCGTTCCATAGCTCAAGTTTTCGCGGGCCGCGTACACGCGCTCGTCGGAATAACTGTCGAGCAGCGCTTCGGACGCGAGGCCACGACTCACGAACGCGAGCTTCCAGGCGAGATTGTCCGCGTCGTCGATGCCCGAATTCGCGCCGCGCACGCCGAAGATCGGCACCAGATGTGCGGCATCGCCGGCGAACAGCGCCCGGCCATGGCGGTAACGCTCGAGCGTGAGCGCATGGGCCTTGTACAAGGTAATCCAGATCGGCGACCAGGGGCCCCGTTCGCCCATCATGTCGAGCAGACTCTGCACCCGCGGCATCACGTTCTCGGGTTTGACGGCAGCTTCCGCGTCTTCGCCATCGCGCAGCTGATAGTCGATGCGCCACACGTTATCAGGCTGCTTGTGCACTAGCACCGTGGAGCCGGGGTTCGATGGCGGATCGAAGTATGCGAGACGCTCGGCGGGCCGGTCGCTTTCCAGTTTGATGTCGACGATCACGTAGCGGCCCTCGTAGCTCGTGCCCTGAAGTTGCAGGCCAAGTGCTTCGCGAATCGTACTGCGTCCGCCGTCGCAGGCGACGATCCAGTCGGCGTCGAGCGCATAGTCGCCCGCGGGCGTGCTCACTGAAAGCCTGGCCCCATTCGTGTGCGATTCGAGGGCCGTGACCCGGGTCTGCCAGCGGATATCGATCAGGTCGGCACGGCGCCGTGCAGCGTCCAGCAAAAACTGCTCGATGTGGTACTGCGCGAGATTCACCATCGGCGGCAGCTTCTGGTTCTCGTCCTGAGGCATTTGGAAATGCAGAACCTCGCCGGCGCGGTAGAAGCTGCGGCCTCCGGTCCACGGCAAGCCGGTCTTCATGAAACCCTCGAGAGCTCCGAGCCGCTCGATGATCTCGAGGCTTCGGCGCGAAATGCAGATCGCGCGGCTGCCATGGCAAACCGAATCGTCCGCCTCGATCACCACGCAAGCAACGCCGTAGTTCGCGAGTCCCAGGGCGAGCGCGAGTCCCACCGGTCCGCCGCCGACGATCGCTACGGGATGCCGTTTGACGTCCACGTTGACATTGCGCGCGGGCAACTGTGCTTCATAACGTTGCGCCGAAAACGGGTATGAGCTGAATTCAACTGCCATCGTTTGCTCCTGTTACGAATTCGGATGCACTGCACCGGGCCGAAGCGGCAGCGCGGTCGCAATGAATGCGCCGACCAGGAGTAACGCCGCGGCATACAGCAACCCCGAAGTGAAGCCGTGTGTCACATCCTTGAGCCAGCCGACCACGAGAGGGTTCAGGGCCGAGCCCAGGTTGCCGACCGCGTTGATCGTCGCGATGCCTACTGCCCGTGCGCGAAAGCTGAGCGTGTGATCAGGCGTGGTCCAGAAGATCGACATCGCCGTGTAGGCTCCAGCGGACGCCGCGCATATGCCAAGCAACTGGATCATCGGTTGAACGGACCACGCGGTGCACAGCCAGCCAAGCGCCGCAAAAAGCATCGGCAGTATCAGGTGCCACTTGCGCTCGCCGCGGCGGTCCGAACGTCTGCCCCAGCCGATCATCGCCACGATCGTGCAGATCTGGGGAACCGCCGCCATCAAGCCGATCGTCCGGTTGCTCGCGCCGACGCTGAAGCTCTTGACAATCAGTGGCGTCCACACCGCGACCATCGCGAGAGTGTTGACCAGGCAGAAGTAAGCAAGCGAAAACCTGAGCACGGTCGGCGATACGAGCTCGCGCCATATGGCTTGTTCGCTTCCGGACACGCGGCCGCTCGCAGGTGCCGCATCTGTGCGATGCTCAGCGGCGACGATGCGCACTAGCGTCTTCTTCTCGTTCTCGGTAAGCCATGCTGCGTGCTCGGGCCGGTCATCGAGCCGTGCGAAGACGGCAAGCCCAAGCAGCGCCGCGGGCATCCCTTCGAGCATGAACAGCCACTGCCAGCCTTTCAGGCCGAGCATACCGTCCAGCGCGAGGACATAGCCGGAGAGTGCGGAGCCGAGGGCGGCGGTGACGGGCATCGCGATCATGAAGAGTGCATTCGCACGCGCCCGCCAGGCCGCGGGAAACCAGTACGTCAGATAAAGCAGAATGCCCGGCAGAAATCCTGCCTCCGTGATGCCAACCAGTACACGCAGCGCATAGAGAGTGCCGGGGCTCGTGGCGAACATCGTGGCCGACGACGCGAGTCCCCACGCGATCATGATCGAGCCTATCCACCTGCGAGCGCCGACGCGCGCCAGTATCAGATTGCCCGGCACGCCGCACGCAATGTAGGCCACGTAAAAGAGTGTGGTCGCGAGGCCGAACTGCACGCCAGTCAGCCTCAGGTCCTTCATCATCGTCAGTCCCGCGAAGCCGATGTTGATCCGGTCGAGGAATGAGACGAAGAACAGAATGAAAAGGAACCACAACAGATGCCGCGAGACTTTGGCGATGACCGGCTGCTCACGGCTCGCATCCGCGAGCGCCTCGCGCGGCAGGCCGTGGTCGGCCAACGGGGTGGTTTCCATGCGGATTGTCTCCAGTCGGTGCGCGCTGACCGGGCATGCGGCACGGTGCGAAACGCGTCTATTGAATGGTCCGCTGGCAGGAGTGCAGCGGTGACTGGAGTATCGCGGCTCAGGGGTGGGACGCTGTCCTCATTTCGGGTACAACCGCCGGTGGCGCTCCGATGAGGAGAAACCCGTAGCCGGATTCGAGCGCGCCGACCGATGCGCTCATGGAACAGCCGCCGATGGGAACGAGCACTACTGTCGGGGACGCGGCACCCCGGCGCATCAGGACTTCAGGCACAGCGCGAATAGCTCGCGCTGGCTCGAAATGCCAAGCCGCCGGTAGGCGCGCTTTTGGTACGTTACGACGCTTGATGTCTTTACCCCGATCAGTTCGCCGATTTCATGCGCCGTGCAGCCTTCAAGCACCCCGCGCAGGACGTCGAGCTCGCGTTTGGAAAGCTCGGGGCATGCGTGCCTCACCCGCGCGAGCATCAGTTGCGGGATACCCATCTGGATCTGCCCTGCCAGCGCGTAATGATGCTTTGCCGCCTGCGCGATGAGCGGCCCGAACGCTTCGACCACCGCAATTTCGCGAGGCTGGAAACGGCCGCCACTGCGGTCACGATACAGGTTGACCGAGAGCCAGATGTCGTCGTTCGGCTGCAGCAGCAGGGACAGGCGATCCGATACGTCCGGATCGCGATAGCAGACCGCACGATACGCCTCGTGTGCGATGTCCTCCCCTGTTTGCTGGTGCAATAGCAAGCCGCGCGAATGCCGGTTGTGAGCGGCCGCGGAAATGATCGTCTGATTGCCGTCGAGTGCGTAGTAATGGCGCGTGTAGGTGTCCGCGACGTCGCGAAGATATCGACCGCCGCGGTGGTCAGCGACCGACATGGTGCGTGGACGGTTTCCGAACTCGTAGGCGAATACGGTGCATTGTGATATCGCTGGAATATCGCTCAGCGTCTTCAGCACTTCAGCCGCGAAAGCGTTCGTGTCGTCTGCGCCGATTGCCGCGACAAGGCCCGTCGCCCTGGAAAGATCCAGACGCTCTGCAGGGTTGGGACGGTCGAGACGCCAGGTGCGCATCGTGGGGGCAAACGAGAAAGAACTTGGTCGATTGTAGTCTTTCGGAAGGCGGCCCCGAAATCAGGGGCGTCCTGAATCGAATATGTCCGGCTCGAATCGATATGTTGTCGATTGATCCGATGAATGTCCGTTGAGTCGTCGCTTCCGCCTTACCTATTCGGCAAACAGGTCCGGGCCAAACACTTCGTAGTGAATGCGGGCTTCATGGATGCCGAGTTCCTTTAGCGTGTCGTGCTGCATGCGCATAAAGGGGATTGGACCGCAGATGTAGTAATCGGCGTCGGGCAACAGGATCGAACTCTTGATCAGGTTGACGTCGACGAAGCCAGGGTGATCGTAGTCACGGCCCTGCGTGTCCTGGGGCAGTGGCTCGTCGTAAAACACCATCACATGGAAATTGGCATGCGCCGCAGCTGTCTCGCGCAGCCGGTCGCGCATGGCGTGAACTCCGCTGTTGCGAGCACCGTGGACGAATACCACCTGCCTCTGAGGATCCTGTATCGCCTTCTTGAGCATGCTGATCATCGGCGTGAGCCCCACGCCGCCGCTGATCAGCACGAGCGGCGTGCTGGCGTTCACATCGATATGGAAGGTGCCATATGGCGCGGCCAGTCTGACCTCGTCTCCGACATCGACGTGATCGTGCAGGAGGCAGGAGACATAGCCTGGCGGCTGTGCGCCGCCGCTCTCGCGCTTGACGGAGATGCGGTAGCTGCGTCCGTTCGGCAGATCCGAGAGGCTGTACTGCCGAATCTGCTGCAGACCCAGAGCCGGCACGTTCACCGCGACGCTGACGTATTGTCCAGGTTCGAAGCTTGCGACAGGTCCGCCATCGGCCGGTTCGAAAACAAAGGACGTGATGACGTTGCTTTCCGGCCGCTTTTCGCGAACGACGAACGTGCGCCAGCCGGTCCAGCCGCCGAGCCGCTCCGCGGAACCTTCATACAACGCGCTTTCCATGCCCATTAGAAGATCCGCGAGGTAGCCGTAGGCCTGCGCCCACGCGGAAATGATGTCCTCTGTCGCCGCGGTCCCGAGCACGTCCTTGATCGCACCAAGCAGGTGCTCGCCGACGATCGGATAGTGCTCCGGCCGCACACCCAGGCTCGCGTGCTTGTTGGCAATGTTTTTCAGCGCGGCCGTCAGGCTCGCGGCGTCCTCGATATTTTCCGCATAGGCATACACAGCACGTGCCAGCGCCTGCTGTTGCTGCCCCTGGTCCTGATGTGCCATGTTGAACACATTCTTCAGTTCAGGATGGGCCTCGAACAGACGCTCGTAAAAGCGCTGGACGATGGGGTAGCCATATTCGGCCAGAACGGGCGCGGTGGCCTTCACGATGTCCTTCGTTCTCTGCGTCAGCATGGCCTCGCTCCTTCGCAAGGATGGGAAACGCCCCAACTCTCTCAAGGATATACAACGGCTTGATTGAAGACACCATCTCGGCACAGCTTGTACGCGTGCGATAAGCGGCTCGTGTCGGCGTCGGAGCGATCGTCGGCAAATATTGTTCTAACGAGTCAAATTTGGGCCGACTGTTGACTGACGCAGTCGACCCCTCACGAACCACCGCGCCTGGCCGGAGCCCCCTACCGCGCGAGCGGTTTCGTTCAGCGACCCTTCTCTGCCGTCGCGGGTCCGCGAAGGCAAGCGGCAGCTTTCGAGTGAACAGCCGCCATTGCCTGCAGGTCGGAAGTCCGGCCGCTGTGGGCTCGCGGTCGCCCCGACTTTAAGCATTTTGAACAGGCGCTTTCGTACACTGTGGGTCTGGAATTCATCCGGAAAAGTCCTTAATACCCCTCTCTGCTCAGTCACCTATATTCAAGGCTGCAAGGTTCGTCGTGGAATTCATTGAGTGCGGGTGAAGCACTCCGACTAGACAAGCCCTCAAGAATTGTGCGCTCGACTTGGTTCGCCCCGCGGCGCCGTTGGCAGTGATGAACTGGTGCGCCCGCCAGGTGCCGTCCATCACGCGACCGCCAAGCAAGCTTTAAACATCTGCAAAGGGCTGAAACCATGGCCACTTTCGTTCGCCGCACCTTCCTGAAATTGACGGTGGCCGCTGGCGCAGCGACGGTCGTTGGTTTCAATCCTTCGACGCGCTCGTGGATCACGAAAGCGCTTGCCGATACGTCACCAGACTTCCAGCACGTTCCGCAATTGGATGGGGAACTGCTGCTCGACGAGCCATCGCGCCTGAAGATTGCCACCGACTACGGTAATCTCTTTCACAGAGTGCCGGCAGCCGTACTCAGACCGGGTTCCGCCCGGGATATAGTCAAGATGGTGCGGTACGCGAACGAGCAATCGATCAAGGTTGCGACCAAGGGACAAGGTCATTCTCGCTACGGCCAGACGCAAGCGGAAGGAGGGATCGTTATCGATTCGAGTTCGCTTAACGCTGTTCATGCGCCGAAGGAGAACAGCATTGACGCTGAGCCGGGCGCAAGTTGGGGGAGCGTCGCCGATGCGGCGCTCCCCCGCGCCCTGAGTCCGCGAGTCATGCCGGATTGTTTGCAACTGACGGTAGGCGGAACGCTCAGCTGCGGTGGACTGGGCAATACGAGTCAGCATTTCGGAGCCCAGGTCGACAACGTGACGGAGCTTGACGTCGTGACAGGTAACGGGCGCCTGATAACTTGCTCGCCGAACCGCGAGAGCGAACTCTTTAATATGGTGTTGGCAGGCCTTGGGCAGTGCGCGATCATTGTCCGCGCGAGAATCGCGCTCATGCCCGCACCGAGCCATGTCCAGGTCGACAACTTGATCTATGGTGACGTCGATGCGTACATTTCGGATCAGATCCAAGTGCTCAAGGACGGTCGTTTTGATCACCAGTATGGAACCGCATTGCGCAAGTCAGACGGCACGTGGAGCTTTACCCTGCAGGTGGGAAAATTCTCCGCGGCTTCCGATGTAGCCGATCTTGCTCCTTTGGAGAACGGCTTGCATTTCGACTCCAAAACACCTGCGCGGATGACATATGCGCAATACCTGGGCCGTAACATGGCAACTTATGCAGCCCTGCTGGCGAGGACAGGAACACTCCCAACGCCGGCTATCGCCATGTGGATCCCGGCAACGGCGACCAAAGAATTCAGCCGCGAGATTCTTGTTTTGTCGCCGAAGCAGGCCGGATTCAACTTCTTTGCCTTTTGGCCAATTAACACTCGCCGCATCACACGACCGCTCTTCAAAATGCCAAGCGAGGAGCACGCGTTTTCGATCTGGTTGTTTCGCAGTACGCCAGGTGGTGACGACGCAACCCTGTCGGCCATGCTCGCGAGCAACCGCGAACTGCTCTCAAAAATGACTGCAGTCGGCGGCAAACGCTATGGTCCATATTCAATGGTCATCTCGCCGGATGAATGGGCGACGCATTTCGGGCCGGACGTTTGGTCGCGGCTGTCCGCTGCCAAGAGAAAGTTCGATCCAAACTATGTCCTTTCGCCGGAACCGGCGATGTTCAAATCCGCGAACAAAGAAGCAAGCACCTTTCAGCAGCTGAGCAATGTCATCGGCTCGACGGCTGGTAACCGGGTAAGCACGTCTTTCCGGTAGGCATACGGATCGTGGGCGTTGAGCTTGGCTGATCGGATCAGGCTCGCGATCGCGGCGGCCCGCTGTCCGGCACGCAACGATCCAGCGAACAATCGATACGGCCATTTATGCTGATCTCAGCAATGCCGGTGTAGGGACGGTCGGGCGACGTTTGATGCGGAGAGCTGTCGTTCGATACATGGACGGCACCAAAACCCCACGTGAGCAATGTTGAAATACGACGCTGCTATTCACTTTTGCAAATGGCCGCTGTCTGGTGCGGACGCGACGTTCAAATGTCGGCGCTAAAGCGCGGGCCAACGGCCACTTCTGGCCGCACAGAGACGTTGCCGCTCAGAGACGTTGCCGCTCAGCGGCCCGGCAACCTGAAGGACTGGCATTTGCCGGTGACAGAATCATTTCGCCTCGCGAGACCCTTGTCTCGCAACGGAGAGCGGGGATGGGCGTGCGTTCCCGCGGCGAGTTGACAGAATTACTGCTGGAAGACTGGCAGATTCGATACGGTCTACGTCACAACGCTGGGGAGCGCCCCCGCCTAGCTCAAGGCTATACAACGACGGCGCGTTTGATGAGACCGAGTCGGCCCGGCTCGCTCCGAAAGCGGCGGCCGAGAGCATACTGGCATCGGTTGACGATATCTCCGTTGAACACATCGGGGGACGAACATGCGCCTGATCGAACCAGATGAACACAAAGATTTTCTCGCGACGCTGCAGCGCAACGGTTTGGCAGAAGGAGATTTCGATCTTCGGGAAACCGACACGACAGACCCCAAGAGTGACGAGAACTGCGGTATGCAGGGCTATGTCTGCATAACGAGGCTATCGACGCACGTTACGAAGGAATACCCGTTATGCGACGAAAGCGATTGGCTACAGCATTTCACGAGAGATCTCGACGCGGGCGTCTTCGGCTGACCGGAATGAAATCCCGGGCGCTATCGAAATCCGTGACTTGCGCTACGCAAACGCGAGCACGAAATCGAACCGGGCTGCCTTGCGCCCGCCGTGGTCGTCCATCGTCATCAGCAGTCGGCGATCAAACAGGAAATCGCGAGCGTTGCGCTGCTCGCCCGGAAAGTAAAGTTGGGTCGTGAGGGTGGGCCCGTTCGGCGCTTGCACCGTCACATGGAAGTGTCGCGTGCGTCCCGGATATAGACCCGGCACGATGGTCTCGAGGCGATAGTGTCCCTCGCTGTCGGCGAATTGATGACCGCGCAGCCGGAATCCCTCGACGTCGTATTCTCCGGCGTCATTAGCGTGCCAGAAATCGAGCAAAGCCCCGGACACCGCCCTGCATCGCGTCGACAGCACCTGCCCGGTCAGGACGATCTTCGCTCCATTGATCCCCGGTTCGAGCAGCGACGCGCGTTGCGGCGAGTGCGGCAGGAAGAACGGGCCTGCCGTCTGCCGCGGCGTCGGTCCGTGACCGTCGTCGCAGGCGGGCGTCGGCGAAATTGCGTCGGCCCGGCCTTCGTCGGTTTTTCCGAGCGCCAACAGCAGCAACGTGAATGGCACCGCACCCGACCCGCGAAGAAAATCGCGCCGCCCCTGGCTCACACTTCGTGCGCGCATCGTGGACCCTCCTTGTTTCGCGCTCGATCATCCCGCCGCGCGATCCGCGCTGCGGAGTCGATGGGCGTCGATGCGGGTCCCGTCGAAGTTACCAGAGCCTGCATCAGTGCCAACCATGGTAAGCCGAAACTTCAGGTCGGGTGAGGCGGCCGCGAGGTCGCGACCGGTTGAATCCGCAACCCCTCCAAGTCATTCGACCACGGTTCGGGAACGGCTGATTGTCGCCTCATAGCAGACGCACGCCCTTTCCGCATTTCTTCGCGTATCTGTAAGTCCAGCCTCACTTTGCAGGGGGCGCCACCGTAGCACCGTGTACGTAGTGCCGCGCCAATAGACCGGAAATGTGACCTGATGTTTTCAGTTCGTCGACGAACGCTTCCAGCAGTTGCGTCGCGGCATCACCCCGCACTTTCGCGACACCCATAGCCTGTTGAATCACCATAAACGGGTCTTCTAGAAGGCGCAGCCCTGTGTGTCGCCTGGCATCAGAGAGCAGTTGCTGTTTCACCCCGGCAGCAACCTCGAGGCCCTGCTCGACAAACGTATCGACCACGGCCGGCGACGTCGCGACACGAACGATGTCCGCTCGCGTAAGCTCCCGGCTCAAAAAAAGGTCGTACGCGCTGCCGCCGCCGACCGCCACGCGATTGTGCGATTCGTCTACCTGGCTGTTGTCGGTAATCGGTGACTCCTGCCTGACCAGATAACAACCTTCGATCAATACATACGGCGAAGTGAAGGCGATACCTGCGCCACGGACAGGATCGATCGCGAAGAAGCCGAGGTCTGCACGGCCATTTGTCACTGCATCGACGGCTTTAGCCGCCGCATTGACTACAAGAAACTCAACAGGCACCCTCAGGCGCTCAGCCAGTTCAGTCGCGAGATCGACTGATACTCCGAATGGTTTTCCCGTGGCTTGATCCGTGTTCGCGAGAATGGGATTACCCAGATTGATCGTTACACGCAGCGTACCAGTGGGCACAAGTGCCGAGACGATTGCATCATTCAGTTCCATCGAAGCCGGCTCCCCTATTTGACCTGATCAACGAACTCGTTCGTGTAGGTGTTCGACAGGTAGATATGCTTTCCCTTGATATTGGGGTTGAATTCGCCCATAACTTTCAGGACCGTTTCCGGCCCTCCCGGCGGCATCTTGCCATCCGGCGAGTACATACGCAGAGAAGCCTTCAACGCCTGCACGTAAAGGGCCTTGTTTCCGCCGTAGTAATCCGCCGGCATCTTCGCTGCGATTTCTTCTGCCGGGTGCGTCTGAATGAATCGCAATGTCCTGACAAAGGCCTTGGCGAGTTTGCCGGCTTCTGTTTTGTGTGACTGCGCCCAGGTACGCTGCACATAAAGACTTGACGCCGGATACAGGCCGCCTAGCGCGGCCCGGGTTCCTTCGACGCTGTTCAGGTCAACGAGAACCTTCGCATCTCCACTTGTACGCAACAATGATGTCGTGGGTTCTGTCGTCCACGCCACATCGACGCGCTTCTGGCGAAACGCGGCTATCAGGCTGTTTCCAGCGCCGACCGGCAGCATCGAGTAATCGCTCGTCTTCAGTCCATATCGCGAAGCGAGGTATTGCCCAAGGAATGTGGATGAGGAACCCAGCCCCGTGACCCCGAGCGTTTTCCCCTTGATATCGCCCATGTTCCGGATCTGACTCGCAGCGTCGGCGCGAACCATTTCCATGCTGCCGGGCACAAGGCCGAAAAGAACGATGCTTTCTACGTCCTTGCCCTTCGCCTGCAGATCGATCGAATGATCATAGTAGCCGACGACTGCCTGAGCGGCCCCTGCGAGCAGTTCGTTTTCAGCGTCGACACCGGACTGCTGGGACTGCAGTTCGACATCCAGACCCTCATCCTTGAAATAGCCCAGGCTTTCCGCAAGCTTCGGCGGCAGATAGATCAGCTTGTTGATACCACCGACGATGATCGTGATCTTTTCGTCCGCATGGGCGACACATGCGCAGAAAACGCTCGACACTGCAGCGAGCATCGCAAGACGGCGAAGCGGGGAAGTCATAAACGTCTCCTCCTTATAGTGAATTCAGCAACCGGATGTTGCGCTCTACTGGTTCCAGCGGGATTAGTTGTGGGCCGGCGGGGGCGGCACCAGCACATGGCCTTCCATCAGGTGGCGGGCGCTCCGGCTCATGATTGCCTTGCTGACCACCCACGTGCCGTTGCATTGTTCCGCTTCTGCACCTACCGCCATCACGCCCGACGGATGGCCGAACCGTACCTGTTCCGCCCGGGTCGCCGCCATAAGTGCGTTCACGACCGTGCCGGGTATCGCTGCCGCAACGGCAATGGCCACCGCGCCAGTGCCGGTCATGGCGTGATGCAGCTTCCCCATCGACAAGATTCGTGCGTTGATATCCACCATTGCTGGTTCGACCCGCTTGCCGCTGGACGCGGTGTAGGCACGTGGCAATGCGACGAAGGCCAGCTTCGGCGTATGTGGGCGCAACTCGGTCACCTCCTGCGGAGTCGCCGCCAGCCCCATTTTCACGGCAGCATGTGCACGGATGGCTTCGCATCGCGCGAGTAGTGCGGCATCGTCGTTGATGTCGCGTTGCATCTCGTTGCCCTTCAATCCAAGACCCTCAGCGTTGATGAAGATTGCGGGATTGCCCGCATTGATCAGCGTGAGCCGGTAAGTCCCGTAGCCTGGAACGTCGATGGCGTCGACGACATTCCCGGTCGGAAACATGCCGCCCGAGAGTTTGTCGCCCTCCTCGCTGCCACCGGGATCAAGGAATTCGATGCGGATTTCGGCGGCCGGGAACGTTACACCGTCGAGCTCGAAGTCACCCTCCTCCTCGACCTGGCCATTTTTCATGGGCACGTGCGCGATGATTCTTGCGCTGATGTTCGCCTGCCAGATGCGCACGGTCGCGCTGCCATCCGCAGGTGCGTTGACGAAACCCTGTGCAATGGCGAATGGACCCACGGCCGAGGTCAGATTCCCGCAGTTGCCGGACCAGTCGATCACCGGCTTGTCGATTGAGACCGCACCGAACAGATAATCGACATCGCAGTCCGGGCGAGAGGAAGGCCCCACGAGCACGACCTTGCTCGTACTGGAAGTCGCGCCGCCCATGCCATCCGTCTGCTTCTCATAGGGATCGGGACTGCCGATGACGCGCAGTAGAATCCGGTCTCGCTCTGCTGGATCCAACGGCAAACTATCGGCCCGAAAGAACACCCCCTTGCTGGTGCCACCGCGCATATAGATGGCTGGAATTCTGGTTTGAGCCACGTGTCACTCCTGAATGGTTTTGAATACGATGCATACGGGACTGCCGGTGTGCACCGCGTGTCCCGTTGGCGAGGGCATGCCGCTTGTCCTGTCGAGCGCGTACTGAATGATGCTGTCGGATCGCTCGTTGGCGACGTACAGATAACTACCCGAAGGGTCGAGACTGATGAACCGCGGAAAATTGCCCTGGGTATCGGTCCATCGCGGCTGACCCGGCATGCCACTTGTGCCGTCGAGCGGCAACGTGGCGACCGAGTCATGACCGCGGTTGGAAACGTAGAGCGTACGTCCCGCGGAATCGATCGCAATGCCGGCGACGCTCGTGTCGCCGTGGGCGTTGCAGGGGATCACCGAAACGGTATGCAGCGGTTCCAGCGCGCCGGTAAAGACATCAAAACCCCATGCCGTAACGGTCGAATCCAGTTCGTTTGCCACGTAGACAAGCGGCAACATCGGATGAAATGCTGCATGGCGGGGACCGGCGCCGGACCTGCATCGGTGTCCCACAATGCGAGGTTCGCCGGTCTCGAGCCACTGGATCGCAAACACCGTGTCGAGTCCCTTGTCCGGGACGATGTGCCAGTCGGTGTTGTATCGCGTCGTGGCGTAGCGGGAAACCTGATGCGGGTGAGACCCGGCTTGCTCGGTCCGGTGCGGGCCCGGCGCGCCCGACAGCGAAACGAGCGAGGACACCGGTGCCAAATCGCCTTCCGTACCGACTGGGATCCGCGCCACCGTCCCGGTTGCGTAATTGGCGACGATGAGCGAGGAGCCGTCGCGCGAGAACGCAAGGTGTACGGGATTTCTGCCTTCGCATGATTGCCGGTTCAAAAGGCTCAAACGTCCGCTCGAATGATCGACGTGATAGCTGCTAAGCTCGCTGCCGTCCCCATGAACCGCATAGAGGACATCCTGTCTTGCGTTCAATGCGAGATAAGATGGGTTTTCGGGCGCCGGACAGATACCTGTCAGTTCCCAGCGCTGATTCACCGGGTCGACTGTATAGACGCTGATGCCGCGGCCGCGCGCATCTCTTTCGCGCGTCGTGCGACAGCCGACGTATGCATGGATCGGTTTCATTGTTTTCGTTGCCTCAGGCCGCGGCGATATACTCGCCCGCGATGCGTGGCAGCAGACCGCCGGCCTCGAAAATCTGCGCCTCTTCAAGCGTGTCGATCCTGCACCTGACCGGTATGCTGAGCGTTTCGCCGTTGCGGCGGCCGATACGCAGCGTCAGAAGGCCGCCCGGTTCGATCGCGCCATCGATACCTTCGATCGAATACGTTTCCGATCCATCGAGCGCCAGCGTGCGTCGCGTCACGCCCTCAGTGAATTCGAGCGGTAGCACACCCATGCCGACCAGGTTCGAGCGGTGAATGCGCTCGAAGTTTTCGCAGACAACGGCGCGCACTCCGATGAGACGAACCCCCTTCGCGGCCCAATCCCGCGACGAACCCGCCCCGTAGTTCTTCCCCGCCACGACGATGAGTTCCTGCCCACGCTCCATATAGCGTTCGGCCGCATCGAAGAGGCGCATCGTGGTGCCCTCCGGCTCCATCCGGGTGAGAGAGCCTTCCTTGCCGCCAGCCATTTCATTGTGCAAACGGTTGTTCGCGAATGTCGCTCGAATGGCCACCTTATGATCGCCTCGCCGCGTGCCGTACGAGTTGAACTCTGCCGCATTCACGCCCTTCGCGATCAGATACTCGCCTGCCGCGCTTTCTGGAAGAATTGCGCCCGACGGCGACAGGTCATCGGTCGTGACGTTGTCGCCGAACACGCCGATGGCGCGCATCTGCTGGAATCGCGCAGGCTGCGTGAGGCTCGCCTGCCAATAGGGCGGACGTCGAATGTAGTTGCTGTCCTCGCGCCACGGGAAGCGTGCCGGCACTGCCTCGGCACCTTCCAGGTGTCCAGCTTTGCGGAACATCTCCGTGTAAATGCGCAGATACTGGTCGCCATGGACGCTCGCCTTGAGTAGCGCGTCGATATCTTCATCCGTCGGCCACAAGTCCTTTAGGTACACGGGGTTGCCGTCCTTGTCCGTGGCGACCACACCGTTCTCGATGTCGAGATTGATCGTGCCCGCAATCGCATAGGTGACCACCAGCGGCGGTGACGCGAGAAACGCTTCCTTCACGCGCGGATGAATGCGGCCGTTGAAATTGCGGTTTCCTGAAAGGACGGCGACGGCATGAACATCCCGGTTCACGATGTCCGCTTCGATCTCCTTTGGCAGCGGTCCCGACATACCGTTGCAAGACGTGCAGCCGAAGCCGATGATGCCGAAACCAAGCGCTTCGAGCGGCGCCATCAGCCCTGCCTCTCGCAGGTAGCTTTCCACCGGTTTCGATCCGGGGGCGAGCGATGTCTTCACCCACGGTTTGCGTTGCAGCCCGAGTGCGACCGCCTTACGGGCGACCAGGCCCGCTGCGATCATGTTGCGCGGGTTCGAAGTGTTTGTGCAGCTCGTAATCGCCGCGATGACGATGGCGCCGTCATCGAGTCTGACTTCGGACGACTCTTCCTTCTCCGTGGCGCTTTGCGTAACCGGTCGAGCGATACGCCGGCCGACGAGCGCTGACAGCGGCACACGGTCGTGCGGGTTGGACGGCCCTGCGAGCGCGCGGCCCACGCCCGATAGATCGAACGAGAGTGTCCGGTCATATTCGGCTTCGGCAAGATCGTCCGCCCATAGACCCTGCGCCTTCGCGTAGCTTTCCGTCAGCGCGATCTGCGCATCCGACCGGCCCGTCACACGCATAAAGTCGAGTGTCTTTTCGTCGATCGCAAAGAGCGCTGCGGTGGCACCGAATTCAGGCGCCATGTTGGAAATCGTCGCCCGGTCGCTCAGCGTCATCGCGCGCGCCCCCTCGCCGTAGAACTCGATGATGGTGCCGACCACCTTCTGCCTGCGCAGAAACTCGGTGATCGCCAGCACGAGGTCGGTTGCCGTCACACCCGGTTGGCGGAATCCTTTGAGCTCCACGCCAACGATCGTCGGCAAGCGCAGCCACACGGCGCGCCCCAGCATCACCGATTCCGCCTCGATGCCACCCACGCCCCAACCCAGCACGCCAAGCGCATTAATCATCGTCGTGTGGCTATCCGTGCCGACGAGCGTGTCGGGGTATGCCACGCCGTCTTTCACCTGGATGACGGGCGACAGATGTTCGATGTTCACCTGATGCAGGATGCCGTTGCCGGGCATCAGTACGTCGAGATTCGAAAACGCCTGCTTGCACCACGCCAGGAATTCAAAGCGTTCGGCGTTCTTGCGTTGCTCGATCGCCATGTTCTTCGACATCGCCTCTGGGTCGTTTCCGGCGACTTCGACATTCAGCGAGTGGTCGACCACAAGATGCGTGGGCACGACGGGGTTGATCGTCGTGGCGTCGCGGCCCGCTTCCGCAACGGCGTCACGCATACCCGCAAGATCTACCAGCGCAGGCGTGCCGAGCAGATCCTGCAATACGACGCGCGCCGGATAGTACGGAAAGTCGACGTCGTGACAACGCGCCGCCAGCGCCTGCAAATAGTGCGCGGCGTCCGCCGCGGGCTGCCGGCGAACGACGTTTTCCGCGAACACCCGCACGCAATACGGCATGCGGGCAAACTGCGCCGCGTCGAGAGACGGCATCGCGTCGGCGACGCTGACAAATCCCACGGTCTGATTGGGAAGGGTGCGGGACATCGGGGTTTTCTCCAGGGCAATGCAGGGCTGCTTGCGTTTCGATGTTGTGCATTCTATGATCATAAAACGCAATATGCAAACACCGTTGTGCTCGGTGGTTACCCTGGCGCGACTCGAAACCGGCGGTCACCGGAGAAGCAGGCAATGGCAAAATCGCAGATCGGTCTTTCAGATGCATCGCCTCACCGGGCGGTCGTGAACGGCCGTCCTTTGCCCGCGATCCACATGCGCTCCTCCGAAGACACCACGGCTGCGGCCCTGACCCCGCTACAAACCCGCGTGACGCGGGAGATACTTGCGCTGGCAAGGCGCGAAGATCTCGCCATCGGCGACCGCCTCGCTGAATCGATTCTTGCGGAGAAAATCGGCACGTCGCGCACACCGGTGAACGTGGCCCTGCACCATCTCGTGACGCTGGGGGTGGTCTACCACGACGCTAATCGCGGCTTCTTTATGGCCAAACCTGCCCGCGACGTGACGGATGTAGCGGCGCCGTTTTTTGAGGAACCCGACGATCCGCTGTACCTGAAGATCGCCGAGGACCGTCTCGCGCATCGGCTGCCCGATGTCCTATCCGAAGCCGATCTGATGCGGCAATACGAGGTCTCGCGCAGCGAACTGCGGCGCGTGCTCTCCCGCATGCAGGAAGAGGGCTGGCTCGAGCGCCAGGTGGGCCACGGCTGGCAGTTCATGCCGATCATCGATTCGGTCGACGCCTACGAGGAAAGCTATCTTTTCCGGGCGGCCATCGAGCCGACTGGTGTCATGTCGCCGACCTTCAGCGCGAATCGCGTCGAGCTGGAGGAATTGCGGCGCCGGCAGCGCTTTATCGCTGAAAGCGGCTATCTGTCGATGAACTCGGTCGAGTTGTTCGAGGCGAACAGCGAGTTTCACGAAACGATCGCCAAATGGTCCGGCAACCGTTTCATCGCCCAGTCGGTGCGGCGCATGGACCGCCTGCGGCGACTCGTCGAATACCGTCAGGCAAGAGCGCGCAAACCTCGTCAGGAGCAGGCATTGGAACACCTCGCCATTCTCGACGCGATTGCGCAGCACGACCTGCTGCGCGCAGCCGCCCTGTTGCGGGATCACATTGAAGGTGCGCGGCGCGCCAAGGTGCATGCGCAGGAGATCTTCACACCGCACGCCTGATTTGCCGCCGCAGTTGCAATAGCGCGGCCGTCCGGCCGCTTTTCTTTGACCCTTATTGCGTTTTATATTCACAAAACGCTTTTACCGCCGTCTATCAGAGGCACAAGATTCTCAAGAATCTACGGAGACAACAATGTCGTTTCGCCGAGGCTGGATCGCCCTCTTTCTCTTTTCACTTTCGATGATCAACTATATGGACCGCATCGCCCTGTCGATCGCAGCCAAGCCGATTGCGAGCGAATTCAAGCTGACCGCGGTCGGCATGGGGTACCTGTTTTCTTCGTTCATCTGGAGTTACGCGCTCTTTCTGCTACCGATGGGCGTTCTCATCGACCGTTTCGGCACCAAACGCATGGCCGGCGTCGGCATCTTCGTCTGGTCCGCGGCAACGGCATTGACTGGTGTCGCTTCCAGTTTCTTTGGCCTTATGGCGGCACGTCTGGTGATGGGAGCAGGGGAATCGACGAGCAATCCAGTGGGTGCGAAGGTCATCCGCCAATGGATCCCCGCGAACGAACGGGGGATGGTCACCTCGATGTTCAACAGTGGCTCCTATGCGGGACCAGCTATCTGCTCCGTCATGCTCGGCTCGCTCATAGCACTGTTCGGTTGGCGTATATCGTTTGTCGTCGCAGGCGCAACCGGCTTTGTCTGGCTCGCCGCATGGCTGATGTTCTTCGATGCGCCTGAGAGGGTGCGCTGGTTGAAAAACGACGAACGCGACAGGATTGTGCGCGAGCGGGATTCGAAACCCGCCTCGACTGCTGACGCTGTGCCTGAGTCCTCGGGTCTGCTGTCGTTGCTGCGCACACCGACCCTCTGGGGACTCGCGATTACCCAGGGCTGTAACGTCTACACGCAGTATCTGTTTTTGACCTGGTTGCCGAGCTATCTGCAGACCAGTCGGCACCTGAGCATCACCCACACGGGACTATTCTCCGCTGTGCCGTATGCCGCAGCCGTCGTGCTTTGCATTCTGGTCGGCCGCCTGAGCGATCAATACCTCAAGAAGAGCGGCGTGGGCACGGGTCGCCGCCGTAATGCTGTCGCACTCGCCATGCTTACAGGCGCAGCTATCCTCGCCGTGCCATTTACGTCGAATCTGATTGGGCTCCTGCTGGTTTTTTCGATCACGCTGACCGGAATCGCGTCCACCACGTCATTAAACTTCGCCTTGCTGAACGATCTTCTTCCGAACTCGCGCGATGTGGCCAAGGCGATGGCCTTCGTTGTCGTCGGCGGCAACATCTTCGGCATGCTTGCTCCCATCGCAACGGGATATGTGATCAACGCGACGGGCAGCTATGACTGGGCATTCGGCATCGCTGGCATCCTTCTGCTCGTCGGCGCAACGGTCGTGCTCACCATGACGCGCTCGCCAATGTCGGTCAATCGCAGTGCTTCGACTACGCGGGTCGCGGTGTAACGTTTGAATGTTGCCGTGTCGGCGGCGACGGGCTTGTCCTCGGTCGCAGGCTCTTTGCTCCAATGTCTGTTCGGGCGCACGTTGCGGCCGTTCGGAATCTGCCGACGGCCGTCCGCTTCTGGCCGAACCCAGCCGGACGCGGGCAACGGAGGTCGCCCCATCTCGGCTCTGCAAACCGGTGCGAAGTCAACAGCATCGCGCAGAAGGTTAGGACGAAACGCACGAGCGAACAATCTCACCCCCGCTTAACCCGATACCCATCAAGACCCTTCCTCGCCTGCGCACGGATTGCGCCTTGCACAAAAGGCGTCCAGCCGAGCACCACCCCTTTCAGACCAAGCGCTTGCCGCGCCCAACGCCACAAATCAAAACTATCACGATGCTCGACAATGAGCCCATCACGAAACACAAAACGCGCCTCGATCCGATTGACCACCGTGCGCCCGGTCTGACTAAACGTATAACGCGCGACCCACTGCGCACTCCCGGCCTGCCCATTCGCCTCGACATCGCCAAACGTCAACGAAAAATCCCGCGCGCGCTGCACCAGCATGCGCCACATATCGCGAGCAGCCTCCCCGCGCAATTCGCCGAACGCCGGATCGCTGAAGACAATGTCGTCGGCATAGCAGGCCACCATCGCCTCAGCGTCGCGCCGCTGAAACGCCTCGTAAAAGCGTTGGATCACCTCGGTGTTGGGATGCGTCATCGTCAGCCTTGTTGTCGTTGTAAATGAATCGCCCTCACCCCTGAGCATCGGCGGCCCGCTCCGCGAGCAGCGGCCACACCAGCAGTTCAAACTCATCTGGCGGAACCGGCGTCGAATAAAGAAAGCCCTGCGCAAAATCGCAACCGACAGCCTTCAGAAAATCCCGTTGCTCGGTGGTCTCCACCCCTTCCGCAATGACTTGGAGTCCCAGTTTGTGCGCGAGCACGACCATCGCCTCGCAAAGCGCCTGGTTGTCTCCGTCGACGCTCAGGTTATGGACGAATGAACGATCGATCTTAAGGTAATCGATATCGAAGCGCTTGAGATAGGCAAGCGACGAGTAACCGGTCCCGAAGTCGTCTATCGAGATCCCGATGCCCGCACGGCGGAAGGTCAGCAGCTTCTCGTCGATCTTCGATTCGGCCTGCAACAGCAGCCCCTCCGTGATTTCCACGGCAATGCTTTGGCCCGGCATCCCTTCGCGAGCAAGGTAGTCGGACCATCGCGCGCACAGCAGACTGTCTTGACGAACCTGGACCGGCGACATGTTGACGCTGATCTGAAACGACGGATGAAACTGATCGCGCCATTGCCGGGCCTGGTGCACGGCTTGCCTGAACACCCAATCGCCGATGGGCACGATAAGACCCGTGTCTTCGGCCAATGAAACGAAATCGAGCGGGCTGATCGTGCCGCGCTCGGGGTGCAGCCAGCGGATCAGCGCCTCGGCTTTGCAAACCTGGCCCGTCGCGAGGTCGACGATGGGTTGGTAGCAGAGCTGAAACTGCTCGCCGGGCAAAGCGACGCGTAAATCATTGGTGAGCCGCAGGCGCCTTTCGGCCTCCACCTGCAAATCGGGCGTGAAGTAGCTGAAGCGATTGCGCCCGGCGTTCTTGGCCGCATACATCGCTTGATCGACGTTCTTGAACAGCACGTCGAGATCGCTGGCGTCATCCGGGTAGACCGTGACGCCGACGCTGGCCGATATAAAAGCCTCGTCCGCACCGAGGTTGAACGGCTCCGCCAATTTGCCGATGATGGTCCTCGCGATCCGTTCGATGCTTTCGGCGTCGTCCAGATTCGGAAAAATGACGGTGAACTCATCGCCGCCAAGACGGGCGACCGTATCCGATTGGCGCACGCACGAGCCGATGCGCTTGCCGGCCTCGATCAGCAGCACATCCCCCATGTCGTGACCGAGGGAGTCGTTAACCTCCTTGAAGCGGTCGAGGTCGATCAGCATCAGGGCCATGCGCTGTCCGAGGCAGCCCGCCTGTCTGGCTTCGTGAGCGAGACGTTCATGGAACATCTGGCGATTCGGAAGGCCCGTCAGCGCGTCGAAATTGGCCTGTTTCCAGATGGTGGCCTCGAACGCCATCCGGTCGGAGAGATCGCGGCCGACCGCCAACACCGAGTTCACCGTGCCGGAACAATCGGCCTCCGGCGTGATGCGGATGTGCGTGCATTGTTGCTGCCCGTCCTTGCCGGCCCATCTCAGTTCGAATTGCGCGCTTTTCCCGCTGGCAATGACTTCTCTGATGGTCTTTTCGTAGACGAGCGCGTTAGGGCCGCCGGGGAGCTCCGAGGGCCGCTTGCCGAGCACTTCGGCGAGACTGCGCCCCGCCAACGCACAGAACGCGGGATTGGCATAAACGCGGCGCGACTCGCGGTCGTAGCGGGCAATGGTATCGGGCGAGTTCTCGATCAGCGTGCGCGACTCCCGCTCGCGCGCGACGAGTTCCGCCGTTCGCTCGATGACGGTCTGCTCGAGCGAAGCGTTGATCTCGTTGATTTTCTGAATCTTCTGCTTGATCGCCCGGCGCATGATTTCGAAGCGCTGCGCGAGCCTGCCCAATTCGTCCTGCGCGCCGGCCGGGGTTCCCGCTTGCCCCGCTTCGTCCAGCTGGGCGCCGGCGTCGTCGCCGGTATCGTGCACCTTGCGCACCAGTTCCCTGAGCGGCGCAGAAATGCTGTGCGATATGAAGTAGGCCAGGAAGATCGACAGCAGGAACCCCGAGATGCCGACCAGCACGATCTGGTTTCGCACCGCTTGCGCCTCGACCGTCAGTTTTCTCTCCGCAATGGTGCTGACCACGAACCAGGTCGTGCCGGGGATTCTCGCGTACGCCGCCAGGTAATGTCCGCCACGCTTTCCCGCGAACGCGACGAAGCTTCGCGCCTCGCCCGACGCCGCGTTGTGCGCAATGTTGTTGATGAGGCCGGGTTCGGGCACCGCGTCGGTGTTGGCCGACGCGTCGTCGGCCCGGATGATCACCTTGTTGCCGCTCGCATCGAGAATGCAGATTTGCGTGCCGCTGCCCGTGGCGACGTCGTTGAATATCGTCGAGAAATACTCGGGGCGAACGATCAGCACCAGATTGCCGAGCCGCTCGTTGCTGCTCTTGTCGAAAATGGCACGCACCATCCCGAGGTTTTGCTGCCCGACGCCGTTGTCGTAACTGCCCCAGTAAGCGCGTTCATGCTCGTTCTCAGCCCGCCTGACGAGGCTCGTCACGCCTTCGGTCAATTGCGCGAACGCCTGTGTGTCCAGAATGCGGTTGTTCTTGTCGAGCAGATATTTCTGGTTGATGAAATCAACCGATCCGTAATGATCGAGGAGCAGCCGCGCCATGTCCTGGCGCGCCTCGCTTTGCTCCTTGGCGTTGCCGCTCGCGGCCCTGGCAAGCGCGCCTTGCACCCGGTTGGAGAGCACCAGCAGGTTGCTCTCCGTCTCGATCTGCTGCATGCGCAGCTCGATGTTTCTCGATACCTGCTTCACCACCTCCTTCGAGAATATCTCCGCGTTCTCCTTGATCGCCGCGACCGACTTCACATACGAGATGCAGCCCGAAATGAAGATCGGCAGCAGAGCCAGCAGAATGAAAGCGGCAATCAGCCGATAGCGAATCTCGACACGGCGAAGCAGGTCCTGCGAGAAGGTGTCGAAAGCGCGTCGCAGCAACCCTGGAATTGAAGTCATTTGTAGTGCATCTTCGCGTCATTCTTGACCGATTCATCGAGGCGCTTCGCGGCCTCGCTGGGCGTCATCTTTTTGAGCAGCACGTCCTGCATCAAGCCATGCAGCGACTCGAGCGTGTTCGAAGGCAGCGTCGAATAGTACGGGCTGGCGGTCATCGAATAGCGGCTGACCGCATTCGTGTAGTCGACGATTTCCGGGTCGCTGACGGCCGTTCCCGCGTTGTTCTGGAACGGGGAGATGTTATGGCGCTTGCGCTGCAGAATCGGAAAGCCTTTGCCGGCGATGAATTCCAGAAAGCGCATCGCAGCTGCCTTGTTGGTCGTCTCGCACACCGCAAAGCCCGTCTCGCTGCCGAGCACGGGCACCACCGGCTCGCCGCGCGCATTCCACGGCGGAATGAACACGCCGACCGGAAAGCGATTGCCGTGCAGCAGAAGGCCGGCCGCCCAACTGCCTTGAAAAGCCATCGCCACCTTGCCGTCCTTGAACAGACGCATGCCGTCGTCGTAGCCGGTCGTCATGTACGACGCCTGGACGTAGCCGCGTTCAGGCAGCAGCGCGATCTTGGCGAAGATATCGGCGACCGCGGGCGTATCGAGATCGAGCGTGCCCTCGGCCATTTTGCTTTTCCAGGCTGGCTCGTGCGCGACGACATCGTTGGCGAAGCCCGAGGCGAACGGCCCGTTTCCGAGCATGTTCGGGAAACCGCCGTTCAACATGATGGGCGTGAATCCCGCGCGTTTGAGCTGGGCGCAAGCGCGCAGAAACTCGTCGAAATTCGCCGGCGGCTTCTCGATTCCCGCTTTCGCGAAGATGTCCCGGTTGTAGTAGATCATCGTCGTCGCGACACCGCCCGAGACGCCGAACCCTTTGCCGCGGCGGCTAGTCCAGTCCCGCTTGAGCGGAGCGAGCATGGTCTTCCAAGCCGTGGTCTGGCTGACGTCGGCGAGGACGCCTTGATCGGCCAGCCCGGCCGAATAGGCGTTGGGGTTAACGCTCACGAGATCGGGCAAGGTGCCGGCGGCGACGCGGGGCTTGATGTTCTCTTCGACCGTATTGCCGATCATGAACTGAACGTCCACGTGCACATCGGGATTGAGCTTGCTGAACTCGGCGGCGATCTGAAGCATCTGCTCGGGCCAGTCCGGCGCCCATATCAATGCCGTAATGCTGGTTATGTGCGGCGGGACCGCACTGTCGTTCGCGGCGTCTTGCTGGTGGCAACCGCAGAGCAGTAGAAAACCGATCAGGCCGGATAGCAGCCAGCGAAGCGCCGACCGGACCGGGAACCCCGTGTGAGAGCCAGAATGCGGAGAGTTGGCCATGACGACAATTTAGGCGAGTGAACGCAACAGACCCAAATCTGCATATCGGCATGCGCACATGAAACCTTTAATTGCCGCGAGGCGCGCGTGATCGCTCCCCATGACGGCGAACTGGCTGCGGGCGCCCCTCGGCGGCGCCGCCCGCGTCTTGATGTTCAACCATTCAACCGTTCAACCGTTCAACGCAGCGAACGGAAGCTCACGCGAAGTTCTTCCGAGAACGCTTGCGGCTGCTCCCAAGCCGCAAAGTGTCCGCCTTTGGGGAGACGGCGATAGTGAATGAGATTGGGATACGCTTTCTCTGCCCAGCTTTGCGGGGCGGCGTAGATCTCATCCGGAAAAACGCTGACGGCGACCGGGAGGGCGACGTGCTTCGGGGCAAAGAAGTTGAGCTTGTTTTCCCAATACAGGCGAGCCGAGGAGATTCCCGTGTTCGTGAGCCAGTAGAGCGTCACGTTGTCGAGAATGTCGTCTCGGCTCAGCCCCTCGGACTGCCCTTCGAACACGCGTGCGATCAGTGCCTGGCTGCTGGCATCGTGGTCGAGCATCCAAGCCGCCAGGCCGACAGGCGAATCTTCGATCCCATACAGCGTCTGCGGGCGATTCGCCATCTCCAACGCGTAGCCAAGGCCGTGCTTGTAGAAGTAGTCGAGCTGATCAAACGCGTGTTTCTCGTCGGCTGAAAGGCCGGCCGGCGCCGGCTCGCCCAACTTGAGCGCCTCGGCGATGTTCTCCGGTACGGTAGCCGGCATGTTGGTGTGAATGCCGAGCAGTTCCGGCGGCGCCAGCAAAGCCATTTGCTCCGTAACGGCATTCCCCCAATCGCCGCCTTGCGCCACATATCGCGTGTATCCGAGACGCTTCATCAGTACGACCCAGGCGCGCGCGATGCGAACCGGGTCCCAGCCGGTCGTTGCCGGCTTGCCTGAGAACCCGTAGCCGGGGAGCGACGGAATCACGACGTCGAAGGCGTCCGATGCCGTCCCGCCATGGGCCGTCGGATTGGTCAACGGATCGACAATCTTCAACTGCTCGACGATCGAGCCGGGCCACCCGTGCGTGACGATGACCGGCAACGCATCCGGATGTTTCGAACGAACGTGGATGAAATGAATGTCGAGCCCGTCGATCTCGGTGACGAACTGCGGCAGCGCGTTCAACCTCGCTTCGACTCTGCGCCAGTCGTAATCGGTCGCCCAATAACGCGCGAGGTTCTGCATCGTCGAGAGTTGCACGCCTTGCGACGCGTCGGCGACCGTTTCCCGCTCGGGCCACCGCGTCGCTTTGATACGCCGTTTCAACTCGTCGAGTTGCGATTGCGGCGCATGCACGCGAAGGGGACGAATAGCGGTCTTGTCGCCATCGGCCGACGATGCGACTTCCGTGATGGCTCGATTCGTTTCCGCGAAAGCGAGCTGACTCAACGCGCCCGCAACGGCGGTCGCCGCGGCTACGCCAAGAAAACGGCGCCGCGACGAAGTTTGGGGAAGGATATCGTTTTGCACACAAGCTCCTATTGGCAATAAGTTCGAGTGGCGGGAGCGATGAACGCCACAACAACGCGATAACCCGGGCAAACCCCCTCGCAATTGCCCAATGAACCCGCCTATGCAGGCAGACAGTGGGTGAGCCTCACATCGATACCGCCTTGACCGGCCGAAAACCGTAGTCCGCGGCAGTTGATGTGATTGTGTGTAAGCGATCCGTCTAAATAAATGCCCGCGACAGAAGAACAGTTGTGTTTGCCGGGAACAATTCCGATATCGGCCGTTAAGTCTGATGTAGTGAACGCGCGATCTTGGCGGCCCACTTGCTTCTCGAGCCCGTGTGGCGGTCGCGTGAACCTCGCGAAAAGGATGAAGGATCAGGATAAGACCAAAGTCCAATAGCCTTCTGATTGAAACGTAACTATCAATATTGCAATCGGCGAAGTAAGGCTACTGCCCTGCACCAAGGTGGATGCGGATTGGCAAACCGCTATATGTCGCCCGCGCGGGCGGGCAGAACGGAGGGTGAAGCGATGTTGAAGCGCATATGTCCTCTGCTGGCGACGATCGCATTGGTCGCCTGCGCTGTCACAACCCAGCAATCGCTTTCCGATGTCGAGAAGGCATCGAAATCAGGGTTCCTGACCAATTATTCCCTGCTGAAACCGGGCGAGAAAGGCCAGACGCGGCTTCGCTACGTCAACCCGAATGCCAATTGGAGCTCCTACACGGGAATCTTCCTCGAGCCGGTGGTGTTCATCAACGATCCCACGTCAAAGATCGACCCGAAGGAGCAGCAGATATTGACGAGCTACTACTACAACACGTTGAAGACGCACCTATCGACTGTGCTGCCGATCGTCGACCTTCAGGGCCCACACGTTCTGGTCATCCGCGCCGCCCTGACTAACGTTACGAGCGGGACGCCGGGATTGCGTACGATCTCGATAGTCATCCCGCAGGCCCGGTTGCTCAATGCGGCGCAGAGCCTCGCGACGGACACCTATGCCTTCGTCGGTTCGGCGCAGAGCGAAGGCGAGATCACGGACGGCGCGACCGGGGAGATTCTCGCCGAAGCGGTGGACGGCCAGGCCGGCGGAATGAGCCTCAAGAATGTGGGTGCCGGGAAATGGGGCGACGCAGAGAAAGCGATGGAATATTGGGCGGACCTGGCGGCCAAACGCCTGACCGAATTCAGGTCAGGCACGCCGGCCTCGTGATACGCCGTTAGTGCTCGAAGTGATCAAGGAGCGCAACATGAATCGAAGCCTAATCTCGTCCATCCTCGCCGGCCTCGTCGTCGCGCAGCCCGCCCTCGCTCAGACCGCCGCACCGATGAGCCCCGCAAAGATGACCTGCGAGGAGTTCGTCGCGGTAGACGACGCTTACCGCCCCACCCTCGTCTACTGGGTCGCCGGCGTCGACAAGCTCGGCATTCGCGAGACCGACACGATGGTGGTCGACACGGCGACGCCCATCGGGATCGTCGTCGACGAGTGCAAGAAGACACCGAAGATGGCGTTCAAGACCAAGGTTCGCGAGTTGTACAAGAGCGGCCGGATCAACCTCTTCGAACATCACTGAAGCCGGGCCTGCGGCGCGGCGCGCCCGAGCAGGCGTCCCCCGCATCGACGCTCGATGACTTTCATGGGAGCCAGAGCCATGCAACGAATCGCCCGCCTGTCGATCGGCCTCACGCTCGCCGCGCTTGCCTGTGCGGCAGCGGCCCAGCAGCCGATCATCTATCCGGCCCGAGGGCAAAGTCCCGCGCAGCAGCAGACCGACACCGCCGAATGTCATGCGTGGGCCCAGCAGACCACAGGGGTCGATCCGGTCGCGCTGGCCGAGCAGATGGCGAGCGGCCCGCCGCAGCCTGAGCGGCGCGGCGGCCTCTTTCGCGGGGCCGGGGGCGGCGCGCTCTTCGGCACGCTGATCGGCGGAGTGGCTGGTGGCCATTGGGGCGAGGGCGCGGGCATAGGCGCGCTCGTCGGCACGATGGGCATGGGCATGCGAATGCGGCGCGAGCAGCAGCAAATGGAGATGCAGCAAACGGGCATGCACCAGCAAGCATCCGGCCAGCTCGCGACCTACAACCGCGCCGTCGCGGCGTGCATGACCGGCCGCGGCTACACCGTCGAATAGACAAGGCGCCAGCGGCGCTGCGCGGCGCGCGGGTTCGCGAGCCGCGCCACGACAATGGGGAGGTGACACCATGCTGAAGCCTTTACGGGCCACGGCGCTTGCCATCATGGTCGGCTCGGTGCCGTCATGGGTTCTCGGAGCGGACTTCGACGGCAGCAAGCCACTCCTGTGCGCGACGATCGACGCGCACTTCTGCGACATCGGCGAGGTGTGCTTCCGGACGCTGCCCGGGATTCTGGGCGCACCCGACTTCATTCATATCAACTTCGCGAAGAAGGCGATCGTCGGGTCGTCGCAGCGCTCGACCGCGATCCGGTACATGGAAGCCGGCGAAGGCCAGTTGCTCATGCAAGGCACGGAACTCGGCTACGGATGGAGCCTCGTGCTCGACACGAAGTCGGGCGGCATGTCCGCGACCCTCGTCAATCGCGACGACGTGTTCGTGCTGTTCGGGACTTGCACGCCATCGTAGGCGACGACTAGTGATAGTTGACGAAATTGATAATGTCATTGAGGAACCAAGGCAGAATCAATTGCGTATTGGGATCGCTGACACCGACACTGAGCCGCGGCGGCTTCGACGTGGAGCCACTGGGCGTCGAACCGCCGGTACCGTGCAGGATGTAGGTGTCCGTGCCGGCCCGACCTACCCCGGCGGTCTGATTGTTCGCGGGCGGCGAGGTCGAAGCGCAACCGGCGATGAGCACGACCCCGGCCGCTGCGAGGCAAATGAGCTTCATGGTGGTGAGTTCCAGCAACGTGACGTTGACAGTATGCCCATGACGGATCGCCTCCGTCGAATCGCTTGCTCCCCTCAGATTCGGACGAACTGCTGCTGTTTTTGCTGCTCGCGCCCGCGCAAGATCCAAGGCGTGATCAGAACAGAAACAGGAGCAGGAAATGGCCTTTCTACGCATGGTTCGAATTGTCCTTTGGAGCTTCTTTGGCGTCCGCAAAAGCGCGTCTCACGAAGCCGACTTCGCCAACGTCAACTTCAGTTTCCTGCCGTTCGTCGCCGTCTTGCTCGCGCTATGCGTGGGCGCAGCGATCTTCGGCGTGGTGCTGCTCGTGGCGCATCCGACCGCGACGATTCAAGGCCTTTGACCGACTCGCCGGGGCGCCATGTACCAATACGACGAAATCGATCGCAGGCTGGTCTTCGAGCGAGTCGAGCAGTTCCGCGATCAGGTCGCACGCCGGATCGCGGGCGAGCTAGCCGAGGAAGAATTTTTGCCGCTGCGCCTGCAGAACGGTCTCTATCTGCAACGGCATGCGTATATGCTGCGGGTCGCCATTCCCTACGGAACGCTGTCGGCCGCGCAGCTGCGCAAGCTTGCGCACGTCGCGCGGCACTACGACAAGGGATACGGCCACTTCACCACGCGGCAGAACATCCAGTTCAACTGGATCAAACTCGAGGAAACGCCGGCGATCCTCGAAGAATTGGCGTCCGTCAACATGCACGCGATCCAGACATCGGGCAATTGCGTGCGCAACATTACGACCGAGCAGTTCGCCGGCGTCGCGGCCGACGAGATCGTCGACCCGCGTCCATTGGCCGAGATCCTGCGTCAGTGGTCGACGCTGAACGCGGAGTTCGCCTACCTGCCGCGCAAGTTCAAGATCGCGATCTCGTCCTCGCAGAAAGACCGAGCCGCCGTGCGCATGCATGACGTGGGCCTCTATGTCTATCGCGGCGCCGATGACCAGTTGCTGCTGCGCATTTTCGTCGGCGGCGGACTGGGGCGAACACCGATCCTCAGTTCGATGTTGCGAGAGGATCTGCCGTGGCAGCACATGCTGACGTATCTCGAAGCCGTGCTGCGTGTCTATAACCGCTACGGCAGGCGCGACAACAAATACAAGGCGCGCATCAAGATCCTCGTGCGCGAGCTCGGTGTCGAACGGTTCGCCCGCGAGGTCGATGAAGAATGGGCGCATATCAAAGCAGGACCGGCGACACTGACCGACGCCGAGTACCAAAGGGTCAAGCGGCATTTCGATCCCCCGGCGTATGAGCCGGATGCCGAATCGGCCAACGCGAGCTTCGAACGCCAAATGGCGGGAGATCGTCACTTTGCACGGTGGGCGCGGCGCAATGTGCACGCTCACCAAGTGCCCGGGTATGCGTCGGTGGTGATTTCGACCAAGCCAGGCATCACGGCTCCTCCGGGCGACGTCACTGCCGATCAGATGGAGCTCGTCGCGGATTGCTCCGAGTGGTTCGGCTTCGGCGAGATTCGCGTCGCGCACGAGCAGAATCTGATCTTGCCGGATGTGCGGATCGGCGACCTTCAACGTGTCTGGACGATGCTGCGTGAGGCGGGACTGGCCACGCCGAATATCGGCCTGATCACCGACATCATTTCGTGTCCGGGAGGCGACTATTGCTCGCTTGCAAATGCCAAATCCATACCGGTCGCACAGGCCATTCAACAGCGCTTCGACGATCTCGACTTCGTCCACGACCTCGGGGACCTGTCGCTCAACATCTCGGGCTGCATCAACGCGTGCGGGCATCACCACATCGGCAATATCGGCATTCTCGGCGTGGATAAAAACGGCGCGGAATGGTATCAGGTGACGATCGGCGGCGCCCAAGGCACGGACGCGGCGCTCGGCAGCGTCATCGGCCCAGCGTTTAAGGCCGAGCAGGTGCCGGACGTTATCGAGCGCATTGTCGAGGTCTATCGCCGGGAGCGTCACATCGACGAGCCGTTCAGCGACGTGGCCGCCCGCATCGGCATCGAAGCATTCAAGGAGCACGTCTATGCCGCTGGCTGATGCTCCCGAAACCACCACGAGGCGCATGATTCGGCTTTCGGGCGAGGTGCCCGTCATCGTCGAGGACGCGTGGACGGTCATACGCGAAGAGTCCGAAGCCATCGCGCGCGTCGAGGCGCGAGGTCATGCCCTTCGCGGCATCGTGTTGCCGGTGCGCGTGTATCTCGACGCCATGCGGCACGATCCCGCCGCGCTGCATGAAGCCGGTGCGTGGATTCCCCCTGACGCCGACTTCGAGGAATGGGCGCACGAACTGCTCGACGCGCCGGTCATTGCCGTCGACTTCCCCTCGTTTCGCGATGGCCGCGGCCTGAGCATCGGGGTGATCCTGCGCACCCGGTTCGGCTATCGCGGCGAGCTCCGGGCGATCGGCGACGTCCTGCGCGACCAGCTCGAATACATGCGGCGCTGCGGATTCAATGCGTTCGCCGTTCGAGCCGACAAAAGCCTGAACGACGCCCTGAAAGGATTCAGCGAAATCACCGTGCGCTACCAAGGCGCCGTGGGGGACCCTACGCCGCTGTTCCGGCGCCGGAGTTAGCACGCACGGCCGGATCTTTGAGGATCTCCGCAAGAACGCGGATCGCCTCTTCGATTTTGGCCTCCCAGGGATGGCCAAAATTGAGCCGCACGCAGTTCTTGAACGAATGCGTCGCGGAAAAGATCGGGCCGGGCGCGATGCTGATGCCGTGCTGGATGGCAAGTCCGTGAAGCGCCATGGCGTCCACCGCGTCCGGCAACTGCAGCCAGAGAAAATAGCCGCCGCTCGGCGTCACCCAGCGGACCTCCGGCGGCAGCCAACGCGCGAGCGCCCCCTCCATGGAAGCCAACTGGGCGCGCATCGCCGTACGCAGCTTCCGAAGGTGCTTGTCGTAGCCACCATGCTGAAGATAGTCGGCGATCCCGGCCTGCGCCGGAATGCTGGCCGAGAGCGTGGTCATCAGCTTGAGCCGTTGGACCTTGTCGGCGAAGCGGCCGGCCGATACCCAGCCGATCCGGTAACCGGGCGCGAGCGTCTTCGAGAACGAACTGCAATGCATGACGAGGCCTTTCGTATCGAACGCCTTGGCGGACAGTGGCCGCTCGCGGCCAAAGTGCAGTTCCTGATAGACGTCGTCCTCGATCAGCGGAATCTCGCGCTCGGCCAACATGTCGACGAGCGCCTTCTTCTTCTCGACAGAGAGTGTCACGCCGGTAGGGTTCTGGTAGTTCGTCATGAACCAGCAGGCGCGGACCGGATGCTTCTCGAGCGCCGCGGCCAATGCGTCGAGATCGAGACCCGTCGTCGGGTCGACCGGAATCTCGACGGCGCGCAAGTCGAGCCGCTCGATCGCCTGCAGCGCGGCGTAAAACCCCGGAGACTCGACCGCCACGACATCGCCGGGCCGAGTGACGGCCATCAGGCAAAGATTGAGGGCTTCGAGCGCGCCGCTGGTGACGACGATCTCATCAGGCGGGACCGAGACACCCGTGCCGACATAGCGCAGCACAATCTGGCTTCGCAGGTGGTCGTTGCCGGGCGGCAGGTCGGAGACCGTGCTCCACGGGCTCAGTGAGCGTGCGCCTTGCGCGAGCGACTTCAAGAGCCGAGCCGATGGGAACAGCAGCGGGGACGGGAAGGCAGAACCGAGCGGCACGATCCCCGGGTGTTTCGCGGCTTCGAGCACTGAGAACACCAAGTCGCTGATATCGACCTTGGCCGACTCGGCCAGCGACGCAGGCCGAGTCGAAGAAGGTGTCTCCTTGACGCCGGCGCCAGGTGTCACAAAGTAGCCGGAACGCTCCTCGGCACGAATGAGGCCCCATTCTTCGAGCAGATAGTAGGCACGAAAAACGGTCGACTGGCTCACGCCATGCTGCGCGATGATCTGCCGAAGCGACGGCAGCTTCGAACCGATCGGGATGCGGCCCGACCGCACGTCATTCGCCAACTGAGTGGCGAGCACCTCGTAGCGCTTCATTGTCTTGTTCGAGTCATTGCCCCGTTGAAAGGGCGCATCGTTTGGCCGCACCCGCGGCCCTTCACGATATTAGCGCCGTTCGGATCGACGGCGGTCTGCATGGTCCCTCATGAGGAGGTGGCGCGCCGCACTGAATGCAGCGCTGCCCGCGAGCGAACGCCGGAGCGTTGGAGAAATGGCAAGCGGTGCCCGGAGCGCGCCGCCCATTAAGCCAAGTTCCTGCGCGACCCATTTGGCGGGCACGGGATTGGTGTCCGATGACAAAACCTCATACAGCGGCTTCAACTCCTCGTCCAGCTGCGCTGCCCTTTCGACGTCGCCGAGCCGAACCGCGTCGCACATCCTTCGAACCGCCGATGGGGCCACGTTCGCCGCGACGGAAATCACGCCGGCGCCACCCGCCGCCATCAGGCCCAAGGCCGTCGCGTCGTCGCCACTGACGATACGAAAGCCAGGCGCAACGGTCGACACAAGGCGCGTCACACGCTCGAGATCGCCTGTCGCATCTTTCAAGCCAACGATGTTGGGATGCGCGCTCAGTTTGACGACCAGATCCTCTGCCATTTTCAGACCCGTGCGATGCGGAACGTCGTACATGACGACCGGTATGTCGACCGCGTCGGCAACCGAAGTGAAGTGATGCTCGAGACCGAAGACGTTTGGCCGGTTGAAATACGGCGTCACGCAGAGAATCGCCTGCACGCGCTCGTGCTCCGCCTCGCGCGCCAATTCGCACACCACGCGCGTCGACGGCGATCCGATGCCCGCGATCACCGGCAACCTTCCCTCCGCCCGCTGCACTGCGCGCCGATACAAGTGCACGTGTTCGTCGAGCGTGAGCGTTGGCCCCTCGCCTGTCGTGGACGCCACCACGATCGCATCCGTGCCCGCGTTCACGTGAAGATCGATCAGCCGATCGAACGCGTCGTAATCGATGCTTTCGTCCACCGACATGGGCGTCAGCAGCGCAACCATCGAACCTTGAAGAAAATCCGCACGACTCATGACCTCTGCTCCATCTGAATGACGAACCTTCGCCCGGAGCCGCGTTAGCGCGCGCCGGAGAACACGCCGGCGAGCCGTCGCACGCCTTCGCCGATCTGCTCGGCAGTGGCGCTCGCAAACGAGAGTCGCAAACTATCGGCACCGGCTCGGTCTGCGAAAAACGGCGCACCCGGCACATACGCGACCCCGGCTTCGATCGCCTTGGGCAGCAACGCCTGTGTGTTCACACCCGGCAGCTCGATCCATTGGAACATGCCGCCCCTGGCTGCAACGGTGACCAGCGGGACCTTGCCTAGCTCCGCCTCGACGGCGCGGCGCATGATGCTCGCCTGTTTCGCGTAGTACTGACGCGCGCGCGACAGGGCGGGCTCAATCGAGCCTGCATTCAGGAAGTGATATCCGACCATCTGTGAGATCGCCGACGAATGCGTGTCGCTGATCTGCTTCGCCAAGTGAACGTGGCGCATCAGTTCCACCGGCGCGGCCAGCCACGCCAGGCGCAAGCCGGGGGCGATGACTTTCGAAAAGCTCGACAGGTGAACAACCCACTGACGTTCCTCGGCATTCGCGAGCGCGAGCAGCGAGGGGGGCGGCGGATCCCGGAAGAAGAGCTCGCCGTAGGCATCGTCCTCGACGATCAGCACGCCGTGCCGCGCGGCAAGCTCCAGCACCTGCCTGCGGCGCCGAAGCGACAGCACGGCGCCGGTCGGATTCGCGAAGTTGGGGATCAGGTACAGGAGCTTCGGACGGTGCTGCTCGAAGAGGGTTTCGAGGGCATCGATATGAAGACCCTCGTTATCGGTCGGAACCGAGACCAGGTTCGCGCCGCGAGCCTGGAACGCCTGGATTGCGCCGAGGTACGTCGGGGCCTCGACTGCGACCGCGTCGCCGGGGTCGACCATGGTGCGGGCGATCAAATCGATCCCCTGCTGAGAACCCGACGTGATGACGATCCCCGACGCATCGAGCCGCATGCCGAAGCCGCGGCAACGACCGGCGATCATCTCGCGCAATGGCTCATACCCCTGCACGCTGCCGTACAGCAACGCCGCGGGCATGGTCTGGCTCATGGTTCGCGCCATGGCGCTTTTCAAGGCTTCGATGTCGATCGCCGCGGCGGACGGAAAGCCACCGGCGAGCGAGATCACATCCTGCCGGGAAAGCAGCGCGAACAGTTCGCGGATCGCAGAGGACTGGACGCGTGTAGTCGCCTCGGACGGGCGCAGGCGTAAAGGACTGCCAAGGCTGTGATCGATCTTCACGATATGCCGATGTTGAGAGGACGGTGCCAAGCATAGGGTGCCCGCCCCCCGCGGGACAGCAGCAGATGCGTGTTACGTGGCCTAAGCAAGCGTTGCTACGCATGCTTTCGCCCTGCCTGCTGCTGTGATGCGCCGGCGCTCCGCTCCGACAATGTCCGGCCGATCCCCTCTTCGGGTTTCGAGTCCATCGCGCCGTCCGACGCGCTCATCCATGAGATAGGGAGACTGTACCGATGAGAAATGACGCATCAACTTCAGCGGCAGCCGACGACGATCGAGGCAACGGCCTCCTGGGAATGCTTTCGGCGGTCTCGTTCCTGATCTTCTTCCAGGCCTACATGGTCGCGCCCATCATCCCGACGCTTGCGTCGGACTTGCATGCCCCCGTTGCTCGGGTTGCGCTCGTCATACCCGCTTATCTGATCCCGTACGGCGTCGGGACGCTGATCTATGGCGTTCTCGGCGACCGGCTCGGGATTCTCCGCGTGATGTTCTTCTCGCTCGCGGCCTTCTCCGTGCTCGCATTCCAAACTGCCTTTTCCACGTCGGTCGAGGACATGATCGGTTGGCGCATCGTCACGGGTCTCGGCGCAAGCGGCGCGGTGCCGCTCTCGATTGCGCTCGTCGGCCGGCTCTATCCTTATGAGCGACGCGGCCGGGCGCTGGGCTGGCTGTTCGGCGCGATGGCCGGAGGCATGGCGCTTGGCTCGCCGCTAGGTGCGATGCTCATCCCGCTCACCGGCTGGCGAGGACTGTTCATGGCGGTCGGTACAAGTGGCCTGATCCCCTTGTTGATGCTGGGACGCTACAGGCGACACCTTGCTTCCGCGGTGCAACCGACAGGTGCTTCGTCGCGCGGCGTCCTGCAGGGCTACCTGGATCTGCTCGCCGACAGCCGCGCGCGACGCACCTACGCATACGTGTTCCTGAATTCGATGTTCCACTCAGGCGTCTTCGCGTGGCTCGGCGTTTTCATCGCACAGCAATACCATGTCGGCCCTGTGGCGATCGGCTCTGCGCTGCTCGGCTACGGCATTCCGGGGACGGTGTTGGGTCCGTTGATCGGACGCGCAGCGGACAAATACGGGCGAGCGGCGTTGATCCCGGTCGGTCTTGCGATCGGGTCGACCGCCGTCGCGGCGCTGCTGCTGCGAATGCCGTTGGTTGCCGTGCCGTTGCTGGCCATCGCGCTGTCTCTCGGCTATGACATGACCCAGCCGCTCTTTGCCGGCATCGTCACATCGTTCGGCGGCAAGCGCCCGGGACAAGCGATGGGCGTCAACGTCTTTTCATTGTTCATCGGCGCGGGCGTCGGCAGTCTCGTTTTCGGCGCGCTCGAGTGGCACGGCTTCACGCTCGCGTTCGGTGTTTTCGCAATCGTCGAAGTCGCGCTCGCGCTGTTCGCCCTACGCGTGTTCCGCAAGGAAGGACGGGGTGCGATGTTGCGCCGCACCTGAGTCGCTATGCCGCATCCATTCGGGTGCTGCTACCCGACTTTGCGACTGATGTGCTGCTGTGCGTCAGCGGCAGCCCCATCGAGAATGGGCCACCGATTCCAATCCGAAATCAAAGGTGGCCCAGATGGATGCAGTACACCTCGCGCGAATTCAGTTCGCGTTCACCGTATCGTTTCACATCATCTTTCCCGCACTCAGCATCGGCCTGTCGAGCTTCGTCGCCGCGCTGGAAGGTCTGTGGCTCAAGACAGGACGGCAGGTCTATCGCGAGCTGTGCCTGTTCTGGTCGAAAATTTTCGCCGTCGCATTCGGCATGGGTGTCGTCTCCGGCGTCGTCATGAGCTACGAGTTCGGTACGAACTGGGGCGGCTTCTCCAGCTTCGCCGGCAGCGTCACGGGTCCGCTGCTGGACTATGAGGTCATGACGGCGTTTTTCCTCGAGGCGGGCTTCCTCGGCATCATGCTGTTCGGCTGGAAGCGGGTCGGCCGCGTGCCTCACTTCATCGCGACTGCGCTCGTTGCCGTCGGCACGAACATTTCCATGTTCTGGATTCTCGCGTCGAATAGCTGGATGCAGACGCCGCAGGGTTTCAAGATCGTCGACGGCCGTGTCGTTCCGGTCGACTGGTTCAAGATCGTTTTCAATCCGTCATTCCCGTATCGCTTCGTGCACATGGCGTTCGCCGCATTCATCGTCGCGGCGCTCGTCGTCGCTGCAACCGGCGCCTGGCACCTGCTGCGGGGCCGTCGCGACCCCGCGGTGCGCACGATGTTCTCCATGGCGCTCGGGCTGCTCGTCATCATCGCGCCGCTGCAGATTCTCGCCGGCGACGCGCATGGCCTGAACACGCGCCAGTACCAGCCCGCGAAGATCGCAGCAATTGAAGGCATCTGGGAGACCGAGCATGGCGGCACCGCGCTCAACCTGTTCGGCATCCCGGATATGAACGCCGAGACGACCCGCTATCGCGTGTCGGTTCCGCACCTCGGCAGCGTGATCCTGACGCACACATGGGACGGCGAGATCAAGGGGCTGAAGGAATTTCCGAAGGAGGACCGCCCGGACTCGACCATCATTTTCTGGACGTTCCGCATCATGGCCGGGCTGGGCTTCCTGATGGCGATCCTGGCGATCACCGGCTTCGTACTGAAACGGCGCGGACGACTGTACGACTGCAAGCCGTATCACCGTTTCGCCTTGCTCATGGGGCCGACCGGCTTCATCAGTCTGCTGGCGGGCTGGATCACCACCGAGGTCGGCCGGCAGCCGTGGGTCGTCTATGGCGTCATGCGCACGTCGAATGCCCTGTCGCCAATCACGGCGCAAGAGGTGGGCATCACGCTACTCGCGTTCGTGGTGGTGTATGCGCTCGTCTTCGGCACCGGCATCTACTACCTGCTGCGGCTCGCAATGACCGGACCCGCGGTGATCGCCGAGGACGACAGCGGCAGGCCCGCGCTTGTGGAAGCGGCGACATCCCACAACCCGGAGCAGCGCGTCGTGGCCGACTTGCTCGATCGCCTCCGGGTCCACTAACGAAATCGGAACCTGAATATGGACATCACAATCGTTTGGGCTGCGATCATCGCCTTCGGTCTGGCCATGTACGTCGTGCTCGACGGCTTCGACCTCGGCATCGGCATCCTGTTTCCCTTGTTCCCCGACGACGATGAACGAAGCCGTTTGATGAGTTCCGTCGCGCCTGTTTGGGATGGGAACGAGACCTGGATGGTGCTCGGCGGCGCCTCGCTTTACGCGGTTTTCCCGATGGTGTACTCCGTCGTGCTCTCGGCGCTTTACTTACCGCTGCTGCTCATGGCGATCTGCCTGATTTTCCGCGGCGTGTCGTTCGAGCTGCGCGGCAAGGCGCGGCGCACGCGGCACCTGTGGGATCTGGCGTTCATCGGCGGATCGGCTGGCGCGACGTTCTTTCAGGGCGTCGTCATTGGAAGCTGGCTCTCGGGGATGCCGGTCGTCGACGGTCATTTCGCCGGCGGGGCATTCGACTGGTTCACGCCGTTCAGCCTGTTCACGGGCCTGGCACTGGTCATCACCTACGCGCTGCTCGGCTGCTGCTGGCTGATCGCGAAGACGGACGGCGATCTGCGACGCCGCCTGTACCGCCTCGCCACACCCCTCACCGTGTTGCAGGTGGCGACGATCCTCGGCGTCACGTTGTGGACGCCGCAACTCGCGCCGATGTTCAAGGCGCGCTGGTCCGAGCCGGCCGTCATGCTGCCGGGGCTTCTGGCGCCTGCTGTCGTCGCCTTGTGTGCGTGCGGCATGTTCTACGCCGTGCGTCAGCGTCGCCGTACGCGCCCGTTCGTATTCGCGCTCGGCTTCGTGCTGGCCGGGTACATCGGCCTGCTCGCCACCGTGTACCCGTTCGCGATCCTGCCGGGCGTGAATATCTGGCAGGCTGCCGCGCCGCGTTCCAGCCAGACGTTCACGCTGATCGGCGCAGCCATCGTCGTGCCGGTCATCCTCGCTTACACCGCGCTCGGATATCGCGTATTCCGGGGCAAAACGGATCACGCCGAATTGCATTACCACTGACGGCGCGGCTACGCCATGCGATCGAGCAACACCGCCTCGCGTTTGCGCAGCGTTTCCTGAATCGCCGTCAACCCTTCTTCGAGCTCCATCGAATGCTCGAGCATCCATACCCCGCCGCGGGTATCGAGCATCGCGTGCAGCAGCGAGCACTGACCGACGAGCCGCTCATCGCAGCGAATCAAAGCCTTGAGCGTCTCCGCTTCCTGCCGGTAGCGCTGCGTCATGCGGTCGTTCTCCGGCACCGGCTGCGATTGCAGCCGGCCGCCGACCATGCCGATGCGGCCCGCCAAGCGCTCGAGATTCTGGGCCGCCGCCAAGACCGACGGGTCCGGAAACGGCTTCTCGCGAGAAGGCGCGGGAATGAACTCGCGCCGGTAGTCCGCCTCCGCACGCTCCACGCTCGAGCGCGCCATGCCGATCAGCCACGCCGCTTTGCTGCGCACGAGCTGATCGTCCGCGCGCAGCTGATTCTCGGTACGGTAGAAGTTGTAGCCCCAGCCGTAAAAGAGGTTGATCGCCGTCTGCCGGAGCACGCCTTCGTCGTAGAACTGTGCGCTCATGATTGAGCGTTCCCGGAAAGCCCCGTTTCGGGCGCTACGGAAAAAATCCCCGTGGCCGGGGTGCCGATCTGGAAGGGCACGCCCGCCGCCGCATTGGGCGCCGACACCAGGCCCTTCTCGGCCATCTTCAACGCCAGGTAGTAGCGCACGGCCTCCAAGGGCGAGAGGCCGATGGCCTGCAGCGAGATCAACTCGCGCATCCGTTCGTCCTTCGGCAAGATCAGGACCTTGAGATCGTGCAGCATGATGCCGAACGTCTTTAAGAAGTCCGAAAGATGCATCTTGACCGAGTCGCGGATTTCGGAGATGTGCTCGTTGATGCTCTCCATCTTCGTGACCTGGACGATCTGGTTGATCGCCTGCTCGATGGCCGGGCCCGCATAGGCGGCCACCTCGTCCGTATCGATCACTGGGCCGTTGAACGGAAGATGGGCAATCAGATCGAGCGCCGATTCCTTCGAATCGATGTGAATGTAGTAATCGACCTGGTAAGCCATTTCCGCCATCTCCGAACTCGTGGCAATGCCCTGGTTGCGGATGAGCAGCTTGGTCCGGTTGATGTAGATCACCTCGAAGACCCAAGGCGACGAGCCCCCGAAGAAACCTTGAGTAATGGAGCCGAGCAGCGGCTTGTCGGGCGTCGCGAGCGCGTACTGCCCTGTCTCGTAGACGTTGAGCACGGCGCCGCGCGATTTGAGCACGCAAAATTGGTTGGTCTCGACGGTCAAGAGCGAGCCGGAAACAATGCTCTCGTCTGCGATTTTGATCGCCAGGCGTTTGGTGCCCAGCATATCGGTGCCGTCGGGTCTGATCGACGTGATGACTTGCCTTGCGATCGCCATAGTTCGGTCCCTCACTTTATTCCAGTGGTTTAACTACGGGGGAAATCTCACCTCTTCTCGAAACGCCATGCAACTGCGAACTGTTTCATTACGAGCGGTGGCGTACTTTCATCCAAACCGGACGCAATACACCGGCGGCAAATGCGCTGAAATCAAATGCCAGCTTTCGCCGCTGTCATCGGACGTCCATAGCCCGCCGGTGGTCGAGCCCATCGCGAGGCGTGTGCCGGAGTCGTCGACAGCGAGCCCGTGCCGATACACGAGGTCATACGCCGGCGCAGGCGGCAATCCGTTCGAGAAACGCTCGAACGTGCGGCCGCCGTCGCGGGTGCGCGTGACGACGAACTGGCCGTCCACCGGGATCCGGCGCTCATCTTTGACGGCGGGCACGAACCACGCGGTATCCGGCTCGCGCGGATGCACGGCCACCGCGAAGCCGAAGCTCGACGGCTGCGCTTCGATCCGCTGCCAGTGCGCCGCGCCGTCGGTCGAGCGGAAGATCGCGCAGTGATGCTGGGTCCACAGCACATCCGGGTTCGCCGCGCATTGCACGACGCGGTGCGGGTCTTGCGTATTGGGCTCGCCGCGCCGCTCCGGCGGCATATAGTCCGCCTCCATGCCATCGGCCGTCACGCGCCAGGTCGCGCCGGCGTCGTCGGATTGCCAGACGCCGCCGCATGAGATGCCGACGGATACGTGCCGGCTGTCGCGCGGATCGACCATCACGGAATGGATGCCCGGCGCGTCATAGCCGCCTCCGAACCATTCGCGGCGCTCCGGGCGATCCCACAGCGCGCGGTTGAGCACCCAGGTGTCGCCGCCGTCGCCGGAATGGAACAGCCCGCCGGGAATCGTGCCGGCCCACAAGACACCGGGCTCGTCCGGACCGCCGGTTTCGAGCGACCAGATTTGTTGAAGCGTCCAGGGAGGGTTCGGCGGGCTAGGCGGGGCGGCGTTCGCATTGTCGGGGCCGGTGTCTTCGCTCGCCTGCGTGCTCGCGTCCGGGTTCGCATTCGTGCCGTCACCCGGACGCGTCTCGTCGGCCGGCTGCGGCGGGTAGACCGGGACCGCGCACTCTTCCCAATCCGCCTTCCCCGCGCGCCGCCGATGCAGCTTCACGCCGAAGTGGCCGAGATTGAGCGCGGCATAGAGCGTCCCGTCGCGCGGATCGGCGAGCACCATGCTCACCGGCTCGCCGACGAAATACGGCTCCCCGAGCGTCCAACCGCCCTTGCCATCGGCTTGCAGAACGAACAGTCCCTTGCGGGTTGCGACAAGCAATCGATCGCTCATGTCGAGTGTCTCCTCTCTCCTCGAGTGTGTGGCCTCGCTTATCCGCCCGACAGCGCCTGTACCACGTAAACCCGGCTGCCCTCGTCGAGCGCATCGGACAAATGTTGCCGGTCGCGCACCGGCCGGCCGTCGACGAACACGGCGAGATGCCGCCGCAGCGCACCCTGATCGTCGAGGATGTAACCGCGCAGCCGGGGTTGCTCGGCAAAGACGGTTTCCAGCGCGTCGCCGAGCGTGCGCGCGCCGACCTCACGCTCGGGCGTTGCGATATGCCGCTGAATCGAAGCCGCGAAGAAGATGTGCGCCATGGCAGGTCGCTGCGTGGTATCCGTCGTATTCGTTGGTTCTGTAGTTTAGGCGATCCGCCGCGCGCTTCGGGGTATCGGCAAACACCGGGCGATTGCCGGCATGGCCCGGCTCGCTAATTACGGCTGACCGGACACGCCATCAGCGCAGATCGTCACGAAGATCGCGTACGCCTCTTCCGAGCCGTTGGCGCAAGAGCGTTCTCAACGTCGCTCCGTCGGCGTAACCCACCTCGGCTGCGATGGCGTCCACGCCAAGGCCGCTGCCGTGCAGAAGAGACTGCGCATGCTCGATACGCAGGTCCTGAAAGTAAGAAAGCGGCGATTTGCCAAGCACGTCCTGGCAACGCCGCTGCAGCGTGCGCGCGCTCGTCGCCAGCGCCTTGGCCGCCTCCTGCAGCGAGAACCCCTCCTTGAGATGGTCTCGCGCCCACAGTTCGAAGCGCTGAATGAGCGGATCGGCCTGAGCCAGATGGTTGGGGATGATGTAGGGCGCTTGCGAGGAGCGTATGTCGGCGAGCAAGTAGCGCGAGACGAGCGCTGCCAGCTTCGGGCTGGCTCGGCGTATCAGCCAGAGGGCGAGATCGAGATGCCCCATCGCGGCGCCGGCCGTCACCCCCACGTCCGACGGCACCAGCATGCGAGACTCGTCGAGCAAAACCTTGGGGTAGCGCTGCCGAAACAACGGGCCGAGCCACCAGGTTGTCGTCGCTTGGCGATGGTCGAGAAGTCCCGTTTCCGCCACCAGGAACGTCCCGATACAGGACGCGGCGATCAGCGCGCCTTCGGCGTGCCAGTTCAGAAGTTGCGCCTTGGCCTGCCTCACATCCGGTCGTCCGAGCGACGGGACCAACCGCTCCGGCGTCCCGGTGCTCAGTGCCGGAACGACCACCCAGTCCGGCCTCGAGCCTGCGGTGATGGCTTGCACGGGAATCGCCAGCCCGTGTGCGGATCGGACCTTCTTGCGCACGCCTACGATCGACACATCGAAATGGGGTGTTCCGCCCATTTGTGCGGCCGAGAATTGATTGGCGAGCGCGAATGCGTCGAGCAAGACGGTGAGGCCCGTATCGAACAGTCCCTCGAGGGCGAGGATGGCAATGCGCATGGCGTAAATGACCTCAAAGTTGTCATTAACGACGATACAGATTTTTCCGTTCGATGGCTACAGTGATCCCCGTTGCCCATCGCAACGAAGACTGACCAAGGAGGTCTCTCATGAAAGTGTTTGCCATCGCATCCGCGCAATCGACCCTCACTCCCGACAAGCTCCAGCAGCACTTGCCACACGAGGTCCCAGCCACGCTCCAGCTCTATCTCGACGGGAAGGTCGAGCAGTTCTGGTTTCGTGAGAAGGCCGGCCCGATCTTTCTGATGAACGTCGAATCGGTCGAACAAGCCAAGGCGACGCTGGATGCGCTGCCGCTGGTGGCTGACGGTCTCATGACCTACGAACTGATGCCGGTCGGCCCGCTTGTTCCACTTGGCCGGCTCATCCAGAACAAGTGAGTTCATGCGCGATTAGCGTCAAGCTGAATTCGAACGCGTAAGTCCTGGGCGCCGGCGCTTCGCCGCGTTAAGCGAGGCGCCGCGCCCGGACGCACATTCGGCGCGCTGCAGAACGTCGGCGATTCTCGGTTAGCATGACACCCTTTTACTCAACCACGAGAATGAAGACGTTCCTTCTTTATGTCGCGACAGCGATAGCTGAGATCGTCGGCTGCTATCTGCCGTATCTTTGGCTCAAGGAGGGCCGGAGTGCGTTGCTGCTGATCCCAGCAGGAATCTCCCTTGCTATTTTTGCCTGGCTGCTGACGTTACACCCAGCCGCTGCGGGGCGGGTCTACGCGGCTTACGGCGGCGTCTATATCGGCGTAGCGCTGGTTTGGCTATGGCTTGTCGACGGCATCCGCCCCAGCGGATGGGACTGCGCGGGGGTCGCGTTTGCGCTCGCAGGAATGGCGATCATCGCCTTTCAGCCACGCTGACTTTTTCAGTCTCGGAGCCGTCATGGGCCCCGAGTCCGGCCAAGCTTCGTATTGCCATTACGTTTGCGTCCTTGCCGATTGATCGGCACAGTCTTGACGCAATGGCGCGGCTCGATCAGCCGGCGAGATGCTTGCGCTTTGCAAGCTCCACCGCCTTCGCGTAATCGGCCTGAATCACCGGCAAGCCTTCCCGTGCGGCCTTCTTCAGCCCTTCATCGCGGCCGGCAGCGATCTCGGCCTGAAAAGCCGAGAGCGTCTTCTGCTGGCCGCTCAGCGCGACCTGCTCGATGTACGTCTTGTCGAAATCGGCGCCGCGCAAATCCTTGATGCTGTCGAGCACGGCCGTTTCCGGGTCATCGCGCGGCACGTCCACGCCACGCGGACTGGCCGCGCGCATCGAGTTCGAGAGGTTCGTATAGTCGGCCACCAGCTTCTCCGCGAAAGCCTTCACCTCGCGGTCGCTGGAACGCGAGTCGGCAAGGCGGGCGGCATCTCGCTGGGTCGCAACGCTCTGCGTACCGTTGGCAATGAAGGTTTTGTCGGCGGCATGCAGTTCTGTCGGCGCAGGAGTTTGGGCATGGGCACTCGGCGCAAGGGCGCAGAGGCTGACGACCGACGTGGCAATGAACGAGCTAATCGAGAGGCGAGTCATCTGAATTCCTTTGTGCATGGTTGGTATCGATTACGCCACCCCGGCCGCAGGCAAGGTGGCGTGGCACGAGACTGTTTTCCGCGGTAGGGGGTGCCGCTCAACAGTCTGAGGAATTCTAGGAACTCGTCTGCCGGACAGGTGAAACGATGACGTCGATTCTGTAACGATCTGTTAAGCGCGCGGTGCGCTTAGCGCGATCACTGACCGCCTGACGCGAGTTGCTTGTTGCGGTCGGTGAGAAACTGGATCAGCCCGTCGACGCCGCTTTGCTGGATCTGCCCGTTGAATTGCGTCCGGTAGGTCTGGATCAGCCATGCGCCGAGCACGTTGATGTCATAGACGCGCCAGCCTTGCGGCGATTTGTACAGCCGGTAGTCGATCTGAATTTGGCCGTTCTTGCCCGGCGCGATCGTCCGCACCACGGCGTCGGTGGCGCTCGAGTCGTTGGGCGAAGGCGGGTACTCGAATTTCTGATCGGTATTGACTAGCGCGAGCGCGCCGGAATACGTGTGAATCAGCAACTGCTTGAACTGCTCGACCACCTGGTCCTGTTGCTGGGGTGTCGATGAGCGCCAGAAGCGGCCCATCGCGTACTGCGTGGTGCGGCGAAAGTCGACGTACGGAAGGATGTCCCGGTTCACGATACTCATGATGCGCGGGATGTCGTCCGGCGTGAGGGCCTGCTGGCGCACCTCCTCCATGATTTGCTGCGTCACGGTCTGGATCAGTGTCTGCGGGTCGGTCTGGTCGTTGATTTGAGCGGACCATGCGGGCTCGGGCGCGCACAGCGACCCGATGCCGGCCGCAAGGGTCAGCGACACGATGAACGCGGAACGGACAACGGTGCTTCGGCAGAAGTGCTTCATCGCAAACCTCGATTCCGAGAAGGGATCAGCGGACCGCCGGAGCGGTGACGGCACGGTTCAGTCAAGCTATCGACGCGGCCCCTATTATCGTCTTTGACGCGCGCTTTTGCTCGCGGACGTCGACGTCGAGGCGGTCATGGACCCGCTCGTGACCGAGCGTGACGCGCTTCGCCGATTTCACGAGGCGCGCGGCGAGTCTCGAGGCCGCTTCGCCCGAGCCTCGCCGCGCCGGCGATTCAACGCGCCGATCTATCCGCCTCGGCCGGTCACAGCGCGGGCGGCAGGAGCTTCCGGTCGATGAAAGACTGGAGCGCGTCACAAAAGGCATCCCGGGTGTCGACGGCCGCATTGAATCCCGCTTTGCGAAGCTTGACGGTGCTGACGAAAGCCACCGGGCCCGCCGGCGCGCCGTATGCAAACGCAAAGTCCGCATGCTGATCGCCCTGTCCGACGAACGCATGAAGATCGCCACTCGCAAGACCGTACTTGTCGACGATCTTCGCCCATACGCCGGCGTTGTCGCGAATGTACTGCGCGATGCTGAAAGGCTCATCGGCGCCGACGTTCACGCCCAGCGTCTTCGCCATCGCCGGCCACACGCTCCGCCATTCGAAGACGTCGCCGTTGGTGACGTTGAAGATCTCGTTCGCCGCTTGCGGAGATTGCGCCGCCCAAACCATCACCTGGCCGACGAGATCGGCGTCGGCCATTTCCCACACGAACGACGGGCCGCCCGGAAAGCCGAATGCTTCGCCCTTTTCGCGGCGGATCGCTGCGTAGACGCCAATGGCCGGCAGCACATTGAGCGCGCCGGCGGTCTTGCCGGTAACGAGTTGCGGGCGCAGCACGGTGTAGGTGAAGCCGTGCTTTTCACCCGCGTCGCGGATGTAATCCTGTTGGTCGAAGAAAAAGTTCGCGTGATTGTCGCGGGGATCGCTCTCGCGCGCAGGGATAGCGATAGGGTGAAGGTGGACGCCATATGCCTTCGTCCCCTGCAGGATGGATACGTGCTTGAGCGTCGACTTCCCTGAAACGAGCGGCTCGATGACGTTGCGCAGCATCGCATTGTTGATTTCGATCTGCTCGGCGTTCGACCAGCCGCTCACCAGATCGTCCGCGTTTTCGTAGATCGCCGCATACGCAACATGCGTGATGCCTTCGAGCGCAGACAGTGCTTCACGGGCAGCCTTCTCGTCGCGCAAGTCCACCGGGATGAATTCGAAGTCGCGGCCGCTCGGCAACGCCGGCTTGCGCCTGGAAATTCCGACGACATCCCAGCCTGCCGAGAGAAAGCCTTCGATAGCGGCGACTCCAATGAGTCCGCTCGCACCCACTACCAGAACCTTGCTGCTCTTGCTCATTCCATTTCTCCAATTCGGTCGTTTATGTACCCGCTCGAAGCTTTCGCGCCGCGTATCGTGCGATGTATTCGAGCGACGTTCCGGCGTCCCAGCCGGTTGAGCGAAATGTAGTTTCCGCAAAGAGATGGCAGTAGTAGACAGCACGGAATTCCGGTTATTCCATTGAGTAATGGGTCGGGTCGCGCTTCACGGTATGCCGGCACGGAATGACAGTTATCGCCGGCAGCCCTCTTTTGCGCGGCCGCCAGGGTGGCCATGATTCGCTCATCTTCAACGCCCACCAGAGGGATGAACGAATGAACAAGCTCTTCAGCCGTATACATGTCGGACCTTTCGCACTCGATCACCGTGTCGTGCTCGCCCCGCTCACGCGGATGCGCACCGAGGAAGGCAATGTCCCCGGCGACCTGATGGTCGACTACTATGCGCAGCGCGCGTCCGAAGGCGGCCTGCTGATTACCGATGCAACCGCCGTCTCGCCGCTTGGCATCGCGTATGTCGACGCGCCGGGCATCTACACAAAAGCGCAGGTGAAAGGCTGGAAACGCGTGATCGACGCCGTCCACGCGAAGGGCGCGCGTATCTTCCTGCAAATGTGGCACGCCGGACGCCAGGCGCATCCGGCCAACACCGGCGGCGTCACGCCTGTGGCCCCTTCCGCGCTGCGCTCGCTCGAGCACGCCGCCATTCGCGACGAAGACGGCAACATCACCGAAGCCGAACTGGTCGTGCCGCGCGCGCTCGAGCTGAACGAAATTGCCGGCATCGTCGAGCAATTCCGCCACGGTGCCGTGCTTGCGAAGGAAGCAGGCTTCGACGGTATCGAGCTGCACGGCGCAAACGGATATCTCTTCGAGCAGTTCCTGCTGGATGGCACGAACCACCGCACTGACGCGTATGGCGGTCCGATCGAAAACCGTGCGCGCTTCTTGTTCGAAACGCTCGATGCCGTCGTCTCGGTGTGGGGCCGTGGTCGTGTCGCCGTTCGCCTGTCGCCCAGCGGCACCTACGGCACGATGTCCGACAGCGATCCGCATGCCACGTTTGGTTATGTGGCCGAGCGTCTGAACGGCTACGACCTTGCGTATCTGCATGTGATCGAGCCACGCATTCGCGGCATCGTCGAGCAGGAGACGAGCGCATCGGACGTGACGTCCAAGGACATGCGCCGCATTTACCGAGGCACGATTATCGCCGCGGGTGGATTTACGGGGGATAGCGCCGAACAGATCGTCGTCGACGGCCATGCGGACCTCGTCGCGTTTGGGCGCATGTTCATTTCGAACCCCGACCTGCCCGACCGTCTGCGCACCGGCAAGCCGCTCACTCGCTATGACCGCTCGACGTTCTACGGCGGCGATGCACGCGGCTATACGGACTACGCCTTTCATTCCGAGGACGTTGCTGCATAACCGCGCTTCGAAAAGCGCCGGCCAAAACGGGCTCGAGCACCGTTTTGGCCGACTGCCCTTTCACATCACACACATCTCATTCCCAAACACTCGCTGGAGAACGTCATGGATCGACTCACGAACAAGACAGCCGTCATTACGGGCGGCAGCAGCGGCATCGGCCTTGCCACCGCGCAACGGTTTGTCGACGAGGGCGCTTATGTGTTTATCGTCGGCAGGCGGCAATCGGAACTCGACAAGGCGGTGCAACAGATCGGCCGCAATGTAACGGCCGTGCAGGCCGACGTGACCCAGCTCGACGACCTTGATCGCTTGTTCTCCATCGTCAGGCAGGCGCGCGGCAACATCGACGTGCTGTTCGCCAATTCAGGTTCGATCGAACACCGGACGATCGACGAGATCTCGCCCGAACATTACGACGCAACCTTCAACGTCAACGTGCGTGGGCTCATCTTCACCGTGCAGAAGGCGTTGCCGCTGATGTCCGCTGGCAGCAGCATCGTCCTGACCAGTTCCATCGCGGGAGTCAAAGGCTTACCCGCCCACGACACCTACAGCGCGGCAAAAGCAGCCGTTCGCTCACTCGCTCGCACCTGGACGATCGAATTGAAGGACCGCGGCATCCGCGTCAATGCCGTCAGCCCCGGCGCCATCGACACGCCGATTATCGAAAGTCAGGTTTCCACCGCTGACGAAGCGGACAAGCTGCGTGCCCGGTTCGCCGCCGCGACGCCATTGGGACGCGTCGGTCGCCCCGAGGAAATCGCGGCCGCTGTCTTGTTCCTGGCATCCGAGGACAGCAGCTTCGTCGCAGGTATCGATCTGTTCGTCGACGGCGGCCTCGCACAGGTGTAAATCTTCAAGCTCACGAAACGACCGCTAGCGAATCGCAGCCGAACCGGCACGCGCCGCCAGAAACGTATGAATCTGCGCGATCACGGCGGCGCCTTCGCCGACGGCTGCCGCGACACGCTTCGTGGAGCCCGATCGCACGTCGCCAATGGCGAACACCCCGTCCACGCTGGTTTCCAGCGGCAAGGTGCGCGTCGCCGCCACCGCTCCGACGTCGGTGCCCGTCAATACAAATCCTTTCGAATCCAGCGAGACACCGCACGTTCGCAGCCAGCCCGTATTCGGGTCGGCGCCGATGAAAAGAAAAAGATGATGCGTCGCGAGGTGCGCGTCCAGACCGTCGCTCCGCCGATAGTGGACACGCTCGAGTCGTTCATCGCCTTCCAGCGACGTCATTGCTGCGCCTGTGTCGATCGTCACGTTCGGCAGCGATGTAATACGCTCGATCAGATAACGTGACATGCTGCGCTCGAGATCCGGGCCGCGAACGAGCACTTGCACATGCGCAACCTGCGGGGCGAGAAAAGCGATCGCCTGTCCCGCCGAATTCCCGCCGCCGACCAGAAGCACCGGTTCGTTGCGGCACAGCCGCGCTTCAATCGGCGTCGCCCAATAATAAACACCGCGACCTTCGAAGCGCGCTAAACCTTGCACCGCCGGACGCCGGTATTCGGCACCGCTCGCAATCACTACCGTACGGGCCGCGATACGTTGAGCGTTTGCCAGCTCGATTTCGAGCGGATAGCGGTCGCAGTGCAAGGCCGTCACTTCGATCGGAATGCCAATGTGCGCGCCGAATTTCTGCGCCTGATTAAACGCTCGCCCCGCGAGCGCCTGACCCGAGATTCCGGTCGGAAAACCGAGGTAATTTTCGATGCGCGAACTCGCGCCCGCCTGGCCACCGGGGGCCCGGCAATCGAAAGCGGCTACCGACAAGCCTTCAGACGCCGCGTACACGGCCGCCGCGAGTCCGGCCGGCCCGGCGCCCACCACTGCGACGTCATAAATGTGTGCGGGATCGAATTCGGGAACCAGCCCCAGGCACGATGCCAACTGTGCCTCATCGGGATTGCGCAGCACGGTGCCGTTCGGGCATAAAACGAGCGGCATGTCGCTGCGCACGGGGGTCAAGCGCTCGAGCAACGCGATGGCCTCGGAATCTTGTACGTCAAGCGTCATGTGCGGTTGGCCGTTTCGACGCAGGAAATTCTGGAGCGCGAGCAGCTGCGCGTCGTCGGGCGCGCCGACGAGCACCGCCCCTTGTCCGCGCTCGATGGCTGCGACGCGCCTTAAGATCAGCGCGCGCATGATCCTTTCGCCAAGCTCGGCTTCGGCAATCATCAACGCGCGTAACCGGTCGGGCGGAATCACCACTGCCTCGACATGTTCCGTGACTTCCGCATCGACCAGCCCGGGCTTACCCGAGAGCATGCCGATGTCGGACGTGAACTCGCCCCGTGACACCCTGGCGCGAAGCAATCCGCGATGGCCCAGTCCATCCCGGCGGACGTAGCGGATCATCCCCGACAGCAGCACGAACATGCCGGGGCTTGCGCCGCCAGCCCGGTAGAGCATTTCGCCGGCAGCGTAGCGGCACGACGCGCCGAATCGAATCACACGCTCGATTTCCGATTCGGTCAGCACCGGAAACATCTGGTCGTAGCGCGGATTGCTACGAGGCGTCTGTTCCTCAAATGCGAAGTCATCGGTGCCTTCTGTCCCGGCATCGGGTTGGCGCTGAGGCACATCACCATGGGAAGTCGCGTCGTCTTTCATCGCAAGTCTCTTCGCCGCATGCCTGAACACGGGACCGGGTCGCGATTGCGGCAGACGTCATCGCGGCATTTGACGCCCGTCAGCAGATTCACGGCCGCCACACCGGCCCATCCGGAAAGCGATACTGATCCAGCGACGCCGCGTGCATTTCGCCGCTATAGCCTGGACGTTGCGGCGGCATGTAACGTCCGCTGCGGATCACGACCGGATCGACGAAATGCTCATGCAGATGATCGACGTATTCGAGCACCCGGTTCTCGAGCGACGCCGACACGCAGATATAGTCGAAGAGCGAGATGTGCTGGACGTACTCGCACAAGCCGACGCCGCCCGCATGCGGACACACGGGAACGCCGTATTTCGCGGCCATCAAGAGCACGACAATCACCTCGTTCAGACCGCCCAAGCGGCAGCTGTCCACCTGGCAGAAGTCGATCGCATGCGCCTGCAAGAGCTGCTTGAACATCACGCGATTCTGGCAATGCTCGCCGGTCGCGACGCCGATGGGATGAAGCCGCTGCCGGATCGTCGCGTGACCGAGAATGTCATCGGGGCTCGTGGGCTCCTCGATCCACCATGGATCGAATTCCGCGAGGCGCCGCATGTTCGCCACCGCTTCGTCGACGTCCCACACCTGATTCGCGTCCATCATCAGCTTGCGGTCCGCGCCGATTTCCTCGCGCAGAATGCGTGCTCGCCGCACATCTTCTTCGAGATCGCCGCCCACCTTCTGCTTGAAGTGCGTCCAGCCTTGCGCCACGCCTTCGCGTGCGAGCCGGCGGATCTTGTCGTCGTCGTAGCCGAGCCAGCCGGCCGACGTCGTGTAGGCCGGATAGCCGTGCGCGAGCATCTCCTGTTCGCGCGCGGCCTTGGTGTTCGCATGCCGGTGCAGCATCGCGATCGCTTCATGCGGCGTGATCGCGTCGGTCACGTAGCGGAAGTCGAGACAGCGCACGAGCGCTTCCGGGCTCATATCGACGAGCAGCTTCCACACCGGCTTGCCTTGCGCTTTGGCCCACAGGTCCCAGACGGCGTTCACGACAGCCGCCGTCGCGAGATGAATGGCGCCCTTGTCCGGGCCGATCCAGCGCAACTGGCTGTCCGACGTCAACGCGCGCCAGAAAGCCCCCATGTTCGCGGCGATATCCTCGAGCGTCTTGCCGACGACGAGCGGCGCGAGCGCTTGCACGGCCGTCACGCAAATCTCGTTGCCGCGCCCGATCGTAAACGTGAGGCCATGGCCTGCGAGCCCCTTCGGCGAATCGGTTTCGAGCGTGACGTAGGCGGCCGAGTAATCGGGCGCGGCGTTCATCGCATCGGAGCCGTCGAGCGAACGCGAAGTGGGAAACCGTATATCCCGAACCGACAGTCTTGTGATCGTAGTCATCTGTGGCCCCTCGCTGTGGGCTTGGAGTAAGTGCTAAAGCACTAACTCCAGCAACCACAGCATGGGACCCGAGTAAGCGCTAAAGCGCTAACTCGGGTCGACAAAAAAGAAGAGGAAGGGCCGCGGCCCCTCCTCTCCCGTCGAGTCGCAGCGCAACCGCGCTTTGGCGACGACGTTCAGTCGTAGAGCACCGCAGCGATCTTCGGATCGCTCATGTTGGTCTTGTCGTACCAGTAGAAGCCCGTGTCGACTTTCTTCGGCAGCGTCTCGCCATGGAGCGCCTTCACGGCGGAGTCGACCACGCATTTGCCGATGCCGACCGGATTCTGTGTGATGGCGCCGAGCATCAGGCCGGAGTTGATGTCCTCTTTCTGCTCCTTGCCGGAATCGTAGCCGATCAGCACGAGCTTCTTGCCCGATTCCTTGACGCCGATCGCCGCGCCTTCCGCCGAGCCTTCATTCGCGCCAAAGATGCCCTTGATGTTGGGATTGGCCGCGATCATCGCCTTGGCGATCTCCGCCGACTTCAAGTGGTCGCCGCCGCCGTATTGCACGGAGACGATCTTGATGTTCGGATGCTTGGCCTTCATCTCGTTCAGGAAGCCGTCGCGGCGGTCGATGCCGGTGCGGCTCGTCTGGTCATGCACGATCACGCCGACTTCGCCGGAGTCTCCGATCGCCTCGGCCAGCTTGTCGGCGGCGAGCGCGGCGGCGGCAAGGTTGTCGGTCGCGCACGTGGTGAGCGGAATGTTGCTGTCGACGCCGGAGTCGAACGCGATCACCGGGATCTTTTCGGACTGCGCGCGCTTCAAGAGCGGAATGGCCGCTTTGCTGTCGAGCGCGGCGATGCCGAGCGCCTGCGGCTTCTTGGCGAGCGCGGCCGACAGCATGTCGATCTGCTTATCGACCATTGCCTCGGTTTCGGGACCCTCGAACGTGATCCTGACGTTGTGCTCCTTGGCTGACTGTTCCGCGCCGGCTTTGACGGCCTGCCAGAACTGATGTTGAAAACCTTTCGAAATAAGCGGGATATACGGTTCTTCCGCAACGGCGACACTCGTCGCGCCGATCAGAGCGCCAACGCCGAACACCGCAGCGACTATTCTTTTATTCAACATGATGTCTCTCCTCCTAAGGTGGACCATCAACCTCCAGTGGTTTGGAACCTGGCCTTTCTCCTTTCGCACTTCCCCTTCTCGAACTCGTACCGCGCCACGTCAGCCCTTCTTGCGCCGCAAGATATCGGCGTAGACCGCGAGAATGATGATGAGACCCGTCACCACGATCTGCCACTCCTGCGCCACCGACATGATGCGCAGTCCGTTGGTCAGCACGCTGATGATGAACGCGCCGATGATCGTCCCCAGAATCGTGCCCGAGCCGCCTGAAAGCGAGGTGCCGCCGATCACCACGGCCGCGATCGCCTCGAGCTCATAGCCTTGGCCGAGCGCCGGCTGCGCCGAATTCAGGCGCGACGCGATGAGCAGCCCCGCGATGCCGCAAATCGCGCCGCCCATGCCGTACACGGCAATCTTCCAGCGAGCGACATTCACGCCGGAAAGACGCACGGCTTCTTCGTTGCTGCCGAGCGCGAACGTGTAGCGGCCGAGTGCGGTGCGATTGAGCGCGATCGAACTCACGATCGCCAGGAAGAACAGAATCAGCACCGCGTTCGGAACGGGCACGCTCGGCAGAAAATAGCCGATCAGCGAATCCTGCGAGATCCGGTAGAAGTTTTCGGTGTCGGTGAAATAGATCGGCTCGTCGGACGAGACGACGAGCGAAAGCCCCTTCATCAGCAGCATCATCCCCAAGGTGGCGATGAAGGGCGGTATTTTCATTTTCGCCACCAGCGTGCCCGATACGGTTCCGCAGAACGCACCCGTCCCGATCGCCGCGACGACGCCGGTCCACATCGGCAAATGCCAGTAGGTGAGAAACACGCCGCAAATCACGGCGGTGAACGTCATCAGCGTGCCGACGGACAAGTCGATACCGCCCGTGATGATCACGAACGTGCTCGCGATCGCGAGCACGCCGTTGACCGCCGTCGCTTGCAGAATGCCGAGAATATTGTCGATCTGCATGAACGCCGGCGAGGCGAAGCTGAAAAACACCAGCAGCAAGATCAAGCTCGCGAAGGCGAGCACGCGTTGCAGCGTGCTCGGCGCGAAGACGCGCGCTTTCAGGCTCGGCGGCCTTTCCTTGTTGCCCAGCGCCGACGTATCCGATGGTTGTGTCATGTAATGAATCTCTCGCGGCTCACGCCGCTTTCAAGGTTTCGCGCTGCGTGGCCAATTGCATGATGCGTTCTTGCGTCGCTAGAGCCGCCGAGAGTTCGCCCGTGATGCGCCCCTCGCACATCACGACGATCCGATCGCTCATCCGCAGGATTTCCGGCAGCTCCGACGAGATCATCACGATCGCCTTGCCTTGGTCGGCCAGCGCGCGCAAGAGCTTGTAGATCTCGCTCTTGGCGCCGACGTCGATGCCGCGTGTCGGCTCGTCGAAGAAAAGCACGTCGCAGTCGCGCTCGAGCCACTTCGCAATGACGACTTTCTGCTGATTGCCGCCCGACAGAAGCCGCACCTGCTGCGCCGCGGACGGCGTGCGAATGGCGAGCAGCTTGATGAAGTGCGACGCGGTGCGGCGCATCTGATTGCGGCGCAAGACGAAATTGAGCGCGAGGAACTTGCGCAAGTTGGACATCACGATGTTCGATTCGACGTCCATGCCGGTCGCGAGACCGTAGCGCTTGCGGTCCTCCGAGAGATAGCCGATGCCGTGCGCCACCGCGTCGCTCGGCTTTTTGATCGTCACCTTCTCGCCTTTCACGATCGTTTCGCCCGACTCGACCGGATCGGCGCCGAACACCGCGCGCGCCACCTCGGTGCGCCCCGCGCCCATCAGCCCGGCAAAGCCCAATATCTCGCCTTTGCGCAACGCAAAGCTCACGTCCCTGACGAGCGGCCCGGCGTTGAGGTTCTTCACTTCGAGCGCGACCTCGCCTTGGTCCGCCGTGCCGTGAGAAGGCGTGAAGTCACTCAAGGTTCGCCCGACCATCATGCCGATGATCGCTTCGACGCTCGTGTCTTTCGTGGCGACCGTGGCCACGTATTCGCCGTCGCGCAGCACGGTGACGCGCTCGGAAATCTGCTTGAGCTCATCCATCTTGTGCGAGATGTAGATGATGCCCACGCCCCGGTCCCTGAGCTGACGGATGATGCGGAAGAGCTCGGCGATTTCGGCGTCGTTGAGCGCCGAGGTCGGTTCGTCCATGATCAGGACGCGGGAATCGAACGACAACGCCTTGGCGATCTCGACCATCTGCTGCTTGGCGACGGTGACGGAGCCGACGATGGCGCGCGGATCGAGCTTCACGTGCATGCGCGCGAGAATCTCGCGCGCTTGCTCATTGAGCTTGTCTTCGTCGAGAAAGAGGCCGAAGCGCGAGCGCGGCTCGCGGCCGATGAACATGTTCTGCGCGACGGTCAGATGATTCATCAGCTGCAGTTCCTGATGAATGATGCCGATGCCCACGGCCTGCGCCTCGCGCGGGCTATGGAAATCCACCGGCTGACCGTCGTAGAGGATCTCGCCCGAATCGCGCGTATAGACGCCGGCGAGAATCTTCATCAGCGTCGATTTGCCGGCGCCGTTCTCGCCCATCAGCGCGTGAACTTCCCCGGCCATCAGTTCGAATTGAACTTCGTGAAGCGCCCTCACGCCGGGAAAGCTCTTGCTGAGCCGTTTGACGGAAATGAGCGGGGTCATGGCGCGGGTTTGGCGGCCATGGCATGACGACGTCTGGCCTCGCCGGGAAGGGCGTTGCCAAAGCATGCCGGGCGCTGCCGGCTTTCCAGCCTGAAATTGCAAGGAGAAGCCAGATTCATGTCTGGGCCCCGCAAATCGATGTGAAACTATTTTACGTCGCTGGAAAGCGCGGGCTCAAGCTCTGGCATTCCTCTATGCCCTGTCGCGCCGCAACTCGCGCCGGTTCCCGTTAATTGGGACCCCGCACCGGTTCTGCCTATCTTGCGACGCAGCAAACCGGCGTACGCTTGCTCCACCAGCGGAACGCCACCGTGTCTAACGCGAGCCCCTCGCGTTCTTCAACGGAACGCCCGAAGGATGAGGATGGGCAACATTCGCATCTTCGAGAAGCAGGTTTCCGTCATCGAGACTCGCATCGGCGCGCGCCGTTTCCGGATAGCGCTCGGGGTAAAGATGGCGCCGCGCCGCCTCGGTGTCGAACGTTCCGGACCATCTGGCGACCACGACCGTCGCGAGGCTGTTGCCGATCGTGTTGCACGTCGCGATCGCCATCGACATGAAACGGTAGACGCCGAAGATCAGCGCGAGCCCTTCCACCGGGAGCATGCCGGTCGACGTCACCGTGGCCGCGAACACGACGAACGATCCGCCCGACACCGTCGCGGCCCCCTTGGACGTGAGCAGCATCAGCAGCAGGATGCCGATCTGATGTTCGAGCGTGATGGGCACGTTGTAGGCGTGAGCGATGAACATGACGCCCATCGACATGAAGATCGACGTGCCATCGAGATTGAATGCGTACCCGGTCGGCAACACGAGCCCCACGGTCTGCTTCGCGCAGCCGAGCCGTTCGAGCTTGATCAAGAGGCGCGGCAACGCGCTTTCCGAAGAGGCCGTGCCGAGCACGATCAGGATTTCGTCCTTGATGTAGCGCATGAATCGCCACATGCTGAAACCCGCGAGCTTCGCGACGACCCCCATCACGACGACGATGAACAGCACGATGACCGCGTAGAAGCTCAGCACGAGCTGCGCGAGCGCGATCAGCACCGCGGTTCCGTTACTGCCCACCGCGAACGCGACGGCGCCGAAGGTGCCGAGCGGCGCGAGCTTCATCACCAGATTGATGAAGGAGAACAACACTTCGGAAATCTGGTCGAGCCCTTCGTTGATGCGCACGCGCCGGCTTTCCGGAATCGCGAGAATGCCGATGCCGACCATCACGGCCAGCACCACGACCTGCAGCAGCTCGCCTTTGGCGAAGGCGCCGATGAAGTTGTCCGGCACGAGGTGCATGACGAACTCTTGGAAGCCTTGAGGCGCCGCCTTGGTCGCCGTCACCGGCACCGCGCCGACGCTCACCGCCGTCATCCCCGCTCCGGGTCGCAAGAGGTTGCCGGCCAAGAGACCGACTGCGAGCGCGATCGTCGAAACCACTTCGAAGTAGACGATCGAGCGCCAGCCGACGCGCCCCGCGCTCCTGACATCGCCCGCCGAAGCGATGCCGTGCACGATGGTGAGAAACACGAGCGGCGCGACACCGGCCTTGATCAGCGCGAGAAAGATATCGCCGAGGATCTTGAGCTGCGTGCCGAATTTCGGAAACACCAGGCCGGCGGCAATGCCGAGCACGAGCGCCGCCAGAACCTGCATGCCCAGCTTCCGGTACCACGGCCGCTTAGTCGCCGGAGCGACCGAATCTTCGGATAACGCGTTGGGGTGGTTCATGTCGTCTCCTCCTGCGTCCGCTCAGATCGCGCTCGACAATTCGATCGCCCGATCCACCATCCGAGGCGCGAGGCCCAGATAGTTGGCCGGATCGGTCATCCGTTCGATCGCGTCGCGATCGAAATGCCGCGTCACTTCGGGCAGCGCCGCCAACGCCTTGGCGAGCGTGCCGCCTTGTTCGTTCACGGTGCGGCACGCGTCGTACACGATGTCGTGCGCCTGCTGGCGCCCCGTGAACGGCGCCATCTGCATCATGGCGGCCTCGGCGACGATGAGACCTTTGCTGATCCCCAGGTTGTGCTTCATGCGCTCGGTATCGACGATCAGTCCTCCCAGCGCGAACTTCGCTTGATGCAGCGCGCCGGCGGTCAGAATGAAACTCTCCGGGATGGCGATCCACTCGGCGTGCCACGGGCCCGTTGCGCGTTCGAAGTCCTGGATCATCGCGTCGACCATCAGCCCCGCGTGCTGCCGTACCGCTTTGGCGGCGGCCAGCATCAACTCGCTCGAAATCGGATTGCGCTTTTGCGGCATCGTGCTGCTCGCGCCGCGCCCTTTCACGAACGGTTCGTACACTTCGGCGAACTCGTTCGACGCCATGATCATGATGTCGATCGCGATCTTGCCGAGCGAGCCCGTGACGAGCGCAAGCCAGTTGATCGCTTCGGCAAAGCCGTCGCGCGCCACGTGCCAGGTCGTGGCCGGCACCCCCAGGTTCAGCTCTTCGGCCAGCGCCTGCTGCACCTCGAAGCCCTTGTTGCCCAGCGCATGTCCAAGCGAAGCGAGCGTGCCCGCCGCGCCGGCGAATTCCACGACAGCCACGCGCGAACGCAGTTGCGCGAGCCGTTGCTGATGGCGGTCGAACATCGCGAGCCAGATCGCGGCCTTGTATCCGAACGTGATGGGCAGCGCCTGCTGCAGATGCGTGCGCCCTGCCATGGGCGTATCGCGATGCTTCTTCGCGAGGTCCGCAAGGATGCCGCGCAGTTCGCGAATGTCGCCGTCGATCGAATCGAGCGCGTCGCGCACCTGCAGCGCCACAGCGGTATCCATGATGTCCTGCGTCGTGGCGCCCCAATGAACGTAGCGGCCCGCCTCCCCGCACATGCCGACGAGCTGGTGCACGAGCGGCAGGATCGGGTAGCCGACGATGTCGGTCTCCTCGCGCATGTGGTCGAAATCGATACGCTCGATTTGCGATTCGCGCGCGATCGCTTCGGCCGCCTCGGCCGGGATCACGCCGGTGCGCGCCTCGGCCTTCGCCAAGGCGACTTCGACGTCGATGTAGCGCTGCACGAGCGCGTGATCGGAGAACAGGGCACGCATTTTTGCGGTGCCGAAGGCATCGCGAAACAGGATCGAATCGACAACGGTGCTGGAAGCGGAGAGGTTGCGGCTAGTCATGGCGGTCTTGAGCGAAAACAGAACGGGATGAAGGACTACGGCAGGCTCGGAGCCGAACCATATGTCCGGACATATTTAATCTATTATGTCCGGACATATTGTTCAAGCTATGATTTACCCTGAACTGCCAGCCATGACTGTTTTGCGGAACCCATGAACAGACCCCACTTCGCCGACATCGCGCGGGACCTCACGGAAGGCATCGCCTCGGGCCGCTTCCCCGTCGGTTCGTATCTGCCGACCGAACTCGAACTGCGCGATCGCTACAACACCAGCCGGCACACGATTCGCGCGGCCTTGCATGAACTTCAGCAACTCGGCTTCGTGTCGCGGCGCAAGAACGCGGGCACGCGGGTCGAATCGGCGCAGCCGAAAAACGATTTCCGGCCTTCTCTCGCGTCGGTGGATGATCTCGTTCAGTTCGGCTCGGAGCACCTGCGCGTGGTGCAATCGACCGAGGAGATGGCCGCGACCGGAAAGCTGGCCAAGGTCCTGCAGTGCGACGAGGGCACGCCGTGGCTGCGCATTTCGAGCTTGCGCGTCGCGCGCGACCGGACTCGCCCGCCCGTCGGATGGACCGACGTCTATCTCGATCCGGCCTACGCCGACATCGCCGAAACGGTCCGTGACGAGCCGGACACCTTGATCAGCTCACTGATCGAAGCGCGCTACGGCCGGTGCGTCGCGGAAATCCAGCAGAACATTCAGGCGGTGAACGTCTCACCGGAAATGGCCGCGCGGCTTCAGGTGGCCGCGGGCACGGCCGCACTGGAAATCGTGCGACGCTACATCGATTCCACCGGCGCCGCATTCGAGGTATCGATCAGCGTGCACCCCGCCGAACGGTTTTCGGTGTCGATGAGATTGAAGCGCTCGGACGTCTGAATTACCCGTACCACAAAGGTGTTGGTTTTTGAGTTAATTAACGCTGAGACCCGCGTCCCAAAGGGGATTGCGGGTCTTTTTCTTGCCGGAGATATTTCCGGGAGGTGGCGGGCGCAAGATTTCTCGACGTTGAGTCCGAGCATGGCGGGTAGACGCCCGAAAAAAGAGCTTCGAGACCAGCTTAGAGACTCGCTTCCATAAATTGAAGCAATTGCGTGAAATTTGATGACTCATAGTGAAGCAAACCGGTATCTTTCGCCTCCATAAAACGAAGCAAGTGACTCGACCTCGCGTCACTATGGCGACGCAAAATACAGTTACCAGCTTCATTTCAGTGAAGCACAATCTTGATAATTACTTCACTATAGGCTATCATTTTTTGCGTTTTCGATAGCCTATAGGCCAGCAATATGGATTCCAGAATGAGACAGCTCCGGCTTGAGCAGGTCCAGGCGTCGGTCGCAGCGTACTCGGATTTGACCAACCGTCGGCCCCCGCCGCGTGGATGGCTGAAGGCCATCCGAGAGTCGTTAGGGCTCACCGAGCGACAGCAAGCCGAGAGGTTAGGCATTACCGGTTCGACCCTGCACAAGTCGGAGTCGGCGGAAGCTGAGGATCGAATCACGCTCGGACAGCTGCGCAAGTTGGCTGACGGGCTGGACTGCGAGCTGGTCTATGCTCTGGTGCCCAGAAAGCCGCTGACTCAAGTGGTCGAAGACCGGGCGCGCTCAATCGCCCTGCAGGAAGTGAGTGGCGTTGCGCACACCATGAGTCTGGAAGACCAACGCCCGGCAACCGACCGACTTCGCAAACAGGTTGAGCAGAGAACGGCAGAACTACTCCGGGGCCGCTGGTCCGACCTATGGCGATCGATTTAGACGAACAGGACGGCCAGACACCGCTCGACCCTGACGAGCTTGCAGGGTTGATACCGACGCACCTGGCCACCAAGGGCGACCTGAATGACTGGGAGCAGGAGAACATCCTGCAAGCCGTGCAATGGGCTCGCCGTCAACGCAACGTCGATGTCCTCAGTGAAGCGTTCTGTCGCAACATTCACAAGAAAATGTTCGACCAAACCTGGTCGTGGGCAGGCACGTTCCGCAAGTCCGACAAGAACCTCGGATGTGAGTGGACGCAGGTCAGCGTCAAGCTGAAAAACCTTTTCGATAACACGCGGTGGTGGGTCGACAACGGCACATTCCCGCCCGATGAGATTGCCGCACGATTTCACCGCGAGCTGGTGTGGATTCATCCTTTTCCAAACGGCAATGGTCGACACTCGCGAATGATGGCGGATGCGCTCTTGCGCAGCATGAAACAGGAGCCGTTTTCGTGGGGCGGCGGCGGGACATTGGTTAAAGCGGATAACGCCCGGTCGGATTACTTAACCGCCTTGCGTGCGGCAGATAAAGGTGACTACAGTTTGCTCTTGGTCTTCGTGCGAAGTACTGCTTAGCCGTCGCACGGGCAAGAAGGACGTCAAGCCATTTGTGTGCTTTTTTACTTCAAGCCATTTGTGTGCTTTTTTACTTTTTCCTACCCGAGCGTCGCCACCAGCCAACCCGCAAACGTCGACGCGAGCGGCATGTCCGATAGCTCGTGGCGCGAGACGAGGTAATACGCGTGCCGCGACGGCACGGTGACGCTAAACGGACGGATCAGGGTCCCGTCGGCGAGATCGTCGCGCACCGAGAAGCTGTCGCCGAGAGCGACGCCCTGCCCGCGCACGGCGGCCTCGATTCCGATGTGCGCATTGCCGATTTCGAGAATCCGCATGCCCTCCAGCTTGTCCGCGGATGCCGCGGCGAGCCAGCGCATCCACGATCCTGAGTGCTCGCAGAACAGCGTCTTGCCGGCGAGATCCTGAACCTTGCGGATCGCCCCGTCGCTATTCATCAGCGCGGGGCTGACGACGGGGAACAACGCCGGATGCGTGATCAGCTGAACCTTGCGGTCCCGCCAGCGGCCCTCGCCATAGCGCACGCAGACGTCGACATCGTCCGAATAGACTTCGCGATCATCGTTAGACGGAATGATCTTGAGGTTGATCGCCGGGTACGCGTCGAGGAACTCGCCGATGTGGCGCGCGAGCCATCGCGAGGTAAAAGACAGCGGCGCCGACACAACCAGGTTGCCGACCATCTCGTGCGAAGCGAGCTTGACGACGGCGTTCGCAATCATGTCGAACGCACCCTTGACGGGTTCCAGGAGCGCCTCGCCTTCCGGGGTCAGCTTGACACGTGCCTTGGACCGGACGAACAGCGCCACGCCAAGCGTCCCTTCCAGAATGCGGATCTGGTGGCTGACGGCACTCGTCGTGACGTGCAGCTCCTCGGCCGCGCTCGACACGCTGCCGCGCCGCGCGGTGGCCTCGAACGCACGGAGCGGATTGAGCGGCGGCAGACGTTGGCGCATGAGCGGGCGGCAGGTGTTGAGAAAAATTTCATTTAAGCCGAGTCAAAATCTCGCTACAAGAAAAAAATCTGGACGACTAGAGTGGGGGCAACTCAACTGCGTCAAGGTTTGCGGCAATGAACATTTCTGAACCGATCGAGCGTCTGTGGGGCGGCCGCTTCAAAGCGGAGCCTTCCGAAGCGTTGCAAGCGCTGTCCCGCTCGGACCCGAGCTTCTTTCGCCTCGCGCCGTACGACCTCGCGGGCTCCCGCGCGCACGCCCGGGAGTTGAACCGCGCGGGCATCCTGAACGGCGGCGAGCTGCAGCAGTTGCTCGATGCGATGACGCAAATCGAAGCAGACTTCAGCGCCGGCGCCATCGAGCCTTCGCAAGCCGACGAGGATGTCCATACGTTCCTCGAGCGCGTGCTCACGCAACGCCTGCCCGCACTCGGCGGCAAACTGCGAGCGGGCCGCTCGCGCAACGATCAGGCTGCGAACGACCTGCGCCTCTATCTGCGCGCCGAGGCGCGCAAGCTCGCGCTGGCCGTGCTCGATCTGCAGCGTGCGCTGATCGAGCAGGCGCAGGCCCACGTCCACAGCGTCACGGTCGGCTTTACTCACTTGCAGCCGGCCCAGCCGGTGGTGTTCGCACACCCGTTGCTGGCGCACGCGCAGTCGATCTATCGCGACTTGGACCGCCTGATCGACTGGGACCGCCGTACTTCGCGCTCGCCGCTCGGCGCGGCGGCGCTGGCCGGCTCGGCAATCTGCATGCAGCCCGAGCTTTCGGCCACGGAACTCGGCTACGACGCCCCGTGCGAAAACTCCATCGACGCCGTCGCCTCACGCGATCACGTCGCCGAATTCGTCTTCATCGCGAGCATGCTCGCGGTGAATCTGTCGCGCTTATCCGAGGAAGTGATCTTGTGGACGTCGCGGCAGTTTCGCTGGGTCGAGCTCGACGATGCCTACGCGACGGGCAGCTCGATCATGCCGCAGAAGAAGAACCCCGATATCGCCGAATTGACGCGCGGCAAGGCCGGGCGGCTGATCGGCAACCTGAGCGGCCTGTTGGCGACGCTCAAGTCGCTGCCGCTCGCGTACAACCGCGATCTCGCCGAAGACAAGATCGCGGCGTTCGACTGTATCGACACCCTTCGTCTCGTCCTGCCCGCCATGGCCGGCATGATCCGCACGATGCGCGCGAACGCCGACGAGATGCGCCGGCAGGCGCCGCTCGGCTTTACGCTCGCCACGGAAGTCGCCGACTGGCTCGCGCTGGCCGGCGTACCGTTCAGCGAAGCGCACGAGATCACGGGCGAGTTGGTGCGCGCGTGCGAAGCGAAGGGCATCGAACTCGGCGACGTATCGGCCGGCATGCTGGCCGACGTGGATGCGCGTCTCGCGCCGGACGTGCTTGCGCACGTCGCGCTCGACGCAGCCGTCACGGCACGCTGCGGTTTTGGCGGCACTGCGCCCGCGCGCGTGTCCGAGCAGATCGCACGGTTGCAGAGCGCGATCGACAAGCAGGCCGCGTGGGCGGCCGATTACCGGGGGCCGGCATGTTGAGCGCATCGGAACGACACGAAGGCGCAGCGCACCTTGCTGCGGATGCCATGAAGAGCTCGGACAACAGCGCGGACATCACGGACGTCGGCGGCCTCGAACGTGTGCGCCGTCGATACTGGGGACGCTATGCGGCGTCCGCCGTCATCGTGGCCTGCCTCGGCTATATCGCCCTTGCGTTCGCGCGCGGCCAGATCGAATGGTCGTACGTCGGGCGCTTTTTCACCGCGCACTCGATCCTGACCGGGCTCGGCAACACGATCGTCATGACGATACTCGCGATGAGCCTCGGCATCGCGCTCGGCGTCGTGACGGCCGTCATGCGGCTGTCGACGAACCCGGTGCTCAACCTCGTCGCGCAAGGGTACGTCTGGCTCTTTCGCGGCACGCCGGTGATCCTGCAACTGCTCTTGTGGTTCAACCTTGCGCTCGTCTTTCCGACCATCGGCATTCCGGGCTTGGCCCAATGGCGCACCGTAGACCTGATGACGCCATTCCTCGCCGCACTGCTCGGGCTCGGCATCAATCAAGGGGCGTACACCTCGGAAGTCGTGCGCGCCGGGCTGCTCTCGGTCGACACCGGCCAGTACGAAGCCGCGAAGTCGATCGGCATGCATCGCTTGCAGGCGCTGCGCCGCGTGATCCTGCCGCAAGCGATGCGCGTCATCGTCCCGCCGATCGGCAACGAACTGATTGCCATGGTCAAGATGACTTCGCTTGCGAGCGTCATTCAGTACGCGGAAATGCTGCACAACGCGGAGAACATCTACTACGCGAACGCACGCGTGATCGAACTGCTGATTGTCGCGGGCATCTGGTATCTCGTCGTCGTGACCGTGCTCTCGCTCCTGCAGTCGCGCGTCGAGCGCCGGTATGCGCGAGGCGCGGGCCGTGCGGCCGCCCGCAAGTGAACCACCCGAACCACCGATCGCTCCACCGCTTGAGGAACTGACATGACTTCGATTGTTCGCGCCGCGGGCGTACGCAAATCGTTTGGCGATTTCGAGGCGCTCAAGGGCATCACGCTCGACGTCGCGCAAGGGGAAGTGCTGTGCATCATCGGCCCGTCGGGCTCGGGCAAGAGCACGTTTCTGCGCTGCATCAACCAGCTCGAAACGATCAGCGACGGCGCGCTGTGGGTCAACGGCGAGCTGGCCGGATACCGGCAGGCGGGCAATAAGCTCTACGAACTGTCGGAGCGGCAAATCGCCCGCCAGCGGCTCGCAACCAGCATGGTGTTCCAGCGCTTCAACCTCTTTCCGCACAAAACCGCGCTCGAGAACGTCATAGAAGGACCGGTCCAAGTGCTCAAGCGCCGGCGCGCCGAGGCTGAACAGGAAGCGCGCACGCTGTTGGCACGCGTGGGCCTCGAACACAAGTGCAACGCGTTTCCCATCGAGCTCTCCGGCGGGCAGCAGCAGCGCGTCGCGATTGCTCGCGCGCTCGCGATGCACCCGCAGCTGATCCTGTTCGACGAGCCGACTTCGGCGCTCGACCCGGAGCTCGTCGGCGAAGTGCTCGCCGTCATGCGCGACCTCGCCAAAAGCGGAATGACGATGATCGTCGTGACGCACGAATTGGGTTTTGCGCGCGAGGTGGCCGACCGCGTCGTGTTCATGGACGGCGGCCAGATCGTCGAAAGCGGTCCGCCCGAGCAGGTGCTGTCGCAGCCGCAGAACAAACGCACTCAGGATTTCATTTCCGCCGTCATTGCTTAACCATCGCCTAAACCGGCGGCGCCGCTGGGCTTCACCCGTTTTTTTCACTCGACTCTTTCCAACGTCCTTACCCGTAGCGAGGCGTATTGTCATGACCCAGTCATTCCTTCACCGTGCCTTCGTTGCCGCGGCGTTCTGCGCCGTCGCGTTTCATGGATCGCTGGCCGCCGCGCAGTCGGCTGCGGCCAAGAACCCGCTCGTCGCGGCCATCGTGCCGAACTATCCGCCGTTCGAATTCAAGGACCCCGCCACCGACAAGCTCACCGGCTTCGACGTGGACCTCGGCGAAGCAATAGCAGCGAAGATGGGCGTGAAGATCCAGTGGGAGGAGACGAGCTTCGATCAGATGCTGAGCGCCGTCGCCACCAAGCGCGTCGACATCATCCTCTCGGGCATGACCGATATCCCGTCGCGCCGCGATAGCGTGTCCTTCGTCGATTACATCACCACCGGCCCGCAGTTCTATACGCTCAAGGCCCAAGCCGCGTCGTTCCCGCAAATGGAATCGCTGTGCGGCAAGCGCGTCGGTACGAGCCGCCGCACGTCGTTCCCGAACGACATCGCGACCTGGAGCGCCGAGCACTGCGTGAAGGCCGGCAAGCCGGCGATCAACGTCGTCGGCACCGACGGGTCGGCGGATGCCCGGCTGCAGCTGCGCCAAGGGCGCATCGACGCAGGCGTGCAAGGCGGCGAAACGCTGCCCTACCAGAACAGCCTCGAGCAGAACGCCTACGCGCCAATCGGCAAGCCGTTCCTCGCGCAGTACACGGGCATCGCGGTCGCAAAGGACAATTCCGCGCTCGCCTCCGCCATCGCGACCGCGCTCAACCAGCTCATCGCCGACGGCACGTATCAGAAGATCCTCGCCAAGTGGGGTCTGCAAGAACATGCCGTGCAAAAAGCCGCGATCAACGCGCCGGTCTGACACGGCATGACTGAGCCCATGCCGCGCTGGCCAGACGCGAACCGCTCGTGCGTCGCGCTCGCATTCGATCTCGACGGTCCAACCGGCGACGCGATGTTGAACGGTTCGATCTGGCGCAACCCGTCGTACTTCACGCTCGGCAGCTACGGGCCGTGGCGCGCGCTGGGCCGGTTGCTCGACGTGCTCGACGAGCGGGCGGTGCCGGCCACCTTCTTCGTGCCCGCCTGGGTGGTGGAGAACTGGCCCGAGCGCTGCGCCGCGATCGTCGAGCGCGGTCATGAAATCGGCTATCACGGCTACCAGCATGAAGCCTTCTGGACCCTCGATGGCGACCGGCAACGCGAAGTGATGGCGCGCTCGGCCGACGTGTTCGCGCGCTACCTCGGCATTCGCGCGGTCGGCTTTCGCACGCCGTCGGGCGACTGGGGGCTCGACACGATTCGCATTCTCCAGGAAGCCGGCGTGCGCTATTCGAGTTCGATGCGCGGCGACGATCGTCCGTATTGGCTGCCGGTCGAACCGGGGAGCGCGCCACTCGTCGAGATTCCGGGCCGCTGGGAGATGGACGACTATGCGTCGCTCGCCTATCAGCGCAAGCCCGATTTCCCTGCGGGCCTCGATCGCATCGCGAGCTACGAAGCCACGCTCGACAACTGGATGCGCGAGTTCGACGGCGCGCATCGCGAGGGGCTGTGCCTGACGACGCTGTGGCATCCGAAGGTATGCGGCAAGCCTGGGCGCATCGGGATCATCGAGCGGCTCATCGATCACATGGCGGCGCAGGGCGGCGTATGGTTCGCGCGCTGCCGCGACGTGGCGGATTGGTGGCTCGCGCAACACGCACCCTCCGAGCAGCAGGACAACCCGGACACCCCATGACGCCCTTTCCACGCTGGCCGCACGGCGCGCGCTGCGCGGCCGTCGTCACCGTCGACTTCAACGACGATCTCGACATCCTGGCTCAGGAGCCGCGCATCGCGGGACGCGAAAAATCGCTGTCGGTCTGGCGCTATGGCGCGAAGCGCGGCGTCGACCGAGTGCTCGACGCGCTCGACGAATTCGACGTGCGAGCCAGCTGGTTCGTGCCGGGACAGGTCGCGAAGACGCACGCGGAAACGGTGCGCCGCATCGCGGCGAAGCACCACGAAATTGGGGTCAGCGGTGAGCGCTGCGAAGACTTCGACGCGCTCTCGCTCTCCGATCAACAAGCCGCCTTCGACGCAGGCCAGGCCCTGCTTCGCGAGACGCTCGGGCGCGCAGCCGCGGGCTTCCGTTCGCTAGGCGGCAACTGGGCGCCCGGCTTCGCCGATTTCCTGCGCGAGCGGGGCATCGCATGGTCGTCCTCTTGGCGTGGCGACGACCTCCCCTACTACCACGTCGACGATGTGATCGATACGGAGCCCGCTCCGCGCAGTGCGAAGCTCGTCGAACTGCCGCTGCACTACGAGCTCGAGGACGAACCGTACTTCGTCTACAACCTCGCGCCGCCGGTGCCTATCGGGCAACCGAGAATCGCCTCGTATCGCGACGTGCTGGTCAATTGGAAACACGATTTCGACGCGTTCCGCCGCTTTGGCTTGTGCTTCGTGATGCGGTTGCATCCGGAAATCATCGGCACCGCGGGTCGCATCGACCTCTTGCGCGACCTACTCGCCCACATGCGCTCGCACGGCGACGTCTGGTTCGCAACCGGCGCCGAGGTGGCGCACTGGTGGCGCGATACCGTGCCCGGCAACGAGCCGCGCCATCCCGTCGAGATCTACGCTCATCACAGGAAACACGCATCGTGACGCGCAATCCACCGTCGCTCGCGGGACAGATCGCGGCCTTCGTGGCGGACACACCCGCCGGCGCGTTGCCGGCCGAGGTTGCGCACAAGACGATTCGTCACGTGCTCGATACGTTCGGCGCAGCGCTCGCCGGAGCACGCGCGCTCGAAACGCGCTGTGCACTCGACATCGTCGCGGGCCCGGGCAGCGGAGCCTCGCCAGCCTGGGGAACGCATCACACGCTGACCGCCCGCGATGCCGCGTTCGTCAACGGCGTGGCCGCGCACGCGCTGGAACTCGACGATGCCGGCGGCTGCGACCATTCCGGCGCGGTCGTGTTGCCGGCGGCGCTGGCGGCGTTATCGTGCATGGAGCGGCCGGTATCGGGACGAGAGCTGCTGATGGCGATCGTGCTCGGCTACGACGTCGGGCGCCGCGTGCTCGAAGCGGCGGGCGGCTATTCCGCTCACAACGGCGCAGGCTGGCATTCGACCCCGACCTGCGGCGTATTCGGCGCGGCGGCGGCCAGCGCGCGCGTACTCGGGCTCGACGCCACGCAGACCCGCCACGCCTTGGGTCATGCGGCGAGCTTTGCCGGCGGCTTATGGGGCTTCATCCACGACGCCTCACAAACCAAGCGCCTGCATGCGGGACGCGCGGCGGAAGGCGGCCTGCTCGCGGCGCGCTTCGCGCAAAAGAACGTCAGCGGACCGGCGCACGTTTTTGCCGACGTGTGGGGTGGATTCTTCAACACGTTCGCGCCGCAGGCCCAAGCGCCCGAACTGCTGCTCGACGGCTTGGGTGAAAACTGGAAGATCATGCGCTGCTCGATCAAGCCGCATGCCTCGTGCCGCAGCGCCCATGCCGCGGTCGACTCGATGCTGATGCTGACCGGAGGCCGAACCTACGATGCCGCGGACGTTCGCGCCGTCCACGTGCGCCTGAGCGGATTCGTGAACCGCATGTGCGGCGCACGCGACCTCGGCACGCTCGCTGCCGCGCAAATGAGCCTGCCCTATGCGCTCGCCGCCGCGCTGGTGTTCGGCGACACAGGAATCGACGCTTATCTCGCCGAGCGGCGCGCCGACGCGCGTATCGCCGCGATGCTCGCGCGCATCACGCTGGTGGTCGATCCCGCGATGGCCGATCTCGACGAGCCCGAAGTGACGCTCGCCGCAGGCGACGCGCCGCCTGCGACGCGCCGGGTCGTTGTCCCGCTTGGCAGCCCCGCCAACCCCGTATCGGACGACGCCTTGTTGACGAAATTCCGCACGCTCGCCGGGATGGCGTTGACCGAACCGGCGGTCGGCGCGCTCGCCGATGCGGTTCTCGACATCGAAGCATGCGCAGACACGCGGAGCTTCGACGACCTGCTGCGCGGAGAGGCCGACGGACGAGCGCTTCTTTACTGATCGAGCTTAGGGCCTGTTCACGCTAGTAGCAGGCTCTAGCACAGCACAAACGCATCAATCGGCGTACTCTCACGCCTGCACCTTCTGCTTTTCTGTCTGCGCTTTTGTCGTATGTGTTCGACTCGGTAACGTTTTCAACAGGATGCGATCCGATGCCTCAAGACACGAAAGACGTTCCAGAACCGCAAGCCATCTGTAGTCCCATCACCCGCAGCGTCATCTACATCGTCGCAACCCTCGCGGCCGGCGAAGCGCACGCGGCCAAAGTGCGCGCGTGGTGCGAAGACGTCGCCGCCCTCGTCCGCTCGGTCGGCAAGCGCGTGCCTTCGGGCAACCTGTCGTGCGTGTGCGGCTTCAGCGCCAGCGCGTGGGACACGCTGTTCGGCGCGCCGCGCCCCGCGCAATTGCACGCGTTCCGCGAATTCGGCGAAGGCGAGCGCCGCGCCGTCGCGACGCCGGGCGATCTGCTGCTGCACATCCGCGCGGATCAGATGGACCTCTGCTTCGAACTCGCCACGCAACTCGTGGGCCGGCTCGGCGACGCCGTCACCGTGGTCGACGAAGTGCAGGGCTTTCGCTACTTCGACTTGCGCAGCATGGTGGGATTCGTCGACGGCACCGAGAACCCGACCGGCCGCGAGGCCGTCGATTTCACCGTGATCGGCGACGAGGACCCGGCCTTCGTTGGCGGCAGCTACGTGCTCGTGCAGAAGTACCTGCACGACATGAGCGGCTGGAACGCGCTTTCGGTCGAAGAGCAGGAACGCATCATCGGCCGCACGAAGCTGTCGGACATCGAGCTCGACGAGGCGGTCAAGCCGACGTCGTCGCACAGCGCGTTGACGACGCTCGAAGAGAACGGCCGCGAAATCAAAATCCTGCGCGACAACATGCCGTTCGGCCGCCCCGGCATGGGCGAGTTCGGCACCTACTTCATCGGGTACGCGCGTTCGCCCGCGCCGATCGAGCAGATGCTGGAAAACATGTTCGTCGGCCGGCCGCCGGGCAATTACGACCGGCTGCTCGATTACAGCCGCGCGGTCACGGGCGGCTTGTTCTTTGTCCCGTCGGCGAGCCTGCTGGAGCAGCTCGCGGAACGCTAGCGGCTAACGGCTCGCCGTTCTTCTCCGCCAGCCGCGTAGGAGGGCATCATGACTCAACGCTTCGAAGCAGTCATCATCGGCACCGGACAAGCCGGCCCCGCGCTCGCCGCGCGGCTGTCGGGCGCCGGCATGAAAATCGCCGTCGTCGAGCGCGGGCGCTTCGGCGGCACGTGCGTCAATACCGGCTGCATCCCCACGAAGACGCTCGTGGCCAGCGCTTATGCGGCCCATCTGGCGCGGCGGGGTGAAGAGTACGGCGTCATGACGGGCGGGCCGGTCACGGTCGATATGAAGAAGGTCAAAGCGCGCAAAGACCAGATTTCGCAGCGCTCCAGCGGCAACGTCGAAAAGTGGGTTCGCGGCCAGGCGAACTGCACGGTCTACCAAGGCCATGCGCGCTTCGAGAGCGCGCATACGGTACGCGTCGGCGATGCATTGCTCGAAGCGGAGCGGATCTTCATCAACGTCGGCGGACGGGCGCTGGTGCCGCCCATGCCCGGCCTCGACCACGTGCCGTATTTCACCAACTCGACCATGATGGACGTCGACTTCCTGCCGGAGCATTTGATCGTCGTCGGCGGCAGCTACATCGGGCTCGAGTTCGGCCAGATGTATCGGCGCTTCGGGTCGAAGGTGACCATTGTCGAGCGAGGCCCGCGCCTGATTCACCGCGAGGACGAGGACGTGTCGCAGGCGGTGCGCGACATCCTCGAAGCCGAGGGCATCGACGTGCAGCTCGATTCCAACTGCCTGAGCGCCCGGCGCGATGGAAGCAATGTCGTCGTCGGCCTCGACTGCTCCAACGGCGCGCGCGAAGCGGCCGGCACGCATCTGCTGCTCGCCGTCGGGCGGGTGCCGAACACCGACGATCTCGGGCTCGAGAAGGCCGGCGTCGAAACCGACGCGCACGGCTACATCAAAGTGGACGAGCACCTGCGCACGAATGTCCCCGGCGTCTGGGCAATGGGCGACTGCAATGGCCGCGGCGCGTTCACGCATACGGCCTACAACGACTACGAGATCATTGCGGCCAACCTCCTCGACAACGACCCGCGCAAGGTGTCGGACCGCATCCCGGCCTACGCGTTGTTCGTCGACCCGCCGCTCGGCCGCGTCGGCATGACGCTGAACGAGGCGAAGCAATCGGGCCGCAAGCTGCTGGTGGGCACGCGGCCGATGACGCGCGTCGGCCGCGCCGTGGAAAAAGGCGAGAGCCTCGGGTTCATGAAGGTGATCGTCGACGCGGACACCAAGCGGATTCTCGGCGCTTCGATCCTCGGCGTGACCGGCGACGAAGTCGTGCATTCGCTGCTCGACGTGATGTACGCGAACGCGCCGTACACCACGATCAGCCGCGCGATGCACATCCATCCGACCGTGACGGAGCTGGTGCCGACGCTGCTTCAGGATTTGCATCCGCTGGAATGAGCGATGCTCTGAGTCTGGACTTAGAGTGGAAAAAATAGCAAAGACGCTTGAGCACACTGGGGACTAGGAGCTTAATCCGCACATCCCAAGTCCACACCCCAAGGCGGCGCCTACGCTATAGCTCGCTCCATCACGATGACATCACCCGTGAATCTCGGATTGCTTGTTCGACGCAGGATTTCAAAACCCTCTCGTTGCCAGAACGCCAAAGCTCGCGGATTCGTCGAAATTGCGGCTAGCTGCGTCTTCGAGCAGTTCCAGCCTCGCGCCATTTCCTCGATCAGGCTCAACGCGATCTTTCCGTAACCTCGACTCTGATGCGCTTCCGAGAAGAGCAGTAGTCCAATGAATGCACAATCGTTCGCGGGATACGATCGAATCACGTCAGCGCAGCCCACCATGTCTGTGTCGACATAGAATCCAATCGAGAATTTGTCTGTCGCCTCCTTTCCAGCAGGCATACCGCTGAAAAAGTCATCGACATCGGCTCCCGAGGGTGGGCGACCTTCGACTAGACGAGTGTACGAAGGCGCCTCCATAAAGATGCGCAAAACATCGACTGAATCGCTTGCCGATTCTCGAGTGATGGCACGAATGGTAAGCATAGGAGCCCCGGAATGACTGATCGCCGCCGATTCTAGACTACCGCGCAGTCATGCATCTTGTTCGACGTGTAGCATCGCAGCGAGGTGCCATGGCAGGGTAAGGCGCTCGATCGACTCGAGCACCTTATTCGCCTATGCAAAACGATGTGAAGGACAGTCGCGTTGACAACGCTCGTGACGGAGCACTCGCGGACAACGGCGGAGGACGCAACCTCCGCCGTTTGCCCCGCTACGACAACGACAAAGTTTGCCGCGGCTGCGTCAGCAACGCCGGTTGCAGAATTTCGTCGAGTTGCTCGCGGGTGAGCAGCCCCTTCTCGATCACGACTTCCGCCACGCTTCTTCCCGACACGAGCGCTTCCTGCGCGACTTGGGTCGCATTCGTATAGCCGATGTACGGATTCAGCGCGGTCACGATACCGATCGAGTTTTCGACGAGCGAGCGAAGCCGGTCGCGATTGGCCGTGATGCCGTCGACGCACTTCGACGCGAGCGTGAGGCACCCTGCACGCAAATGCGCGACGCTCTTGAAGAGGCTGTGAGCGATGATGGGCTCGAACGCGTTCAACTGCAGTTGCCCTGCTTCCGCGGCGAAGCTGACCGTCACGTCATTGCCGATGACTTCGAAAGCGATCTGATTCACGACCTCCGGAATCACCGGGTTGACCTTGCCCGGCATGATGCTGGAGCCCGCTTGAACCGGCGGCAGATTGATTTCGCCGAAACCCGCGCGCGGTCCGCTCGACAGCAGGCGAAGGTCGTTGCAGACCTTCGAGAGCTTGACGGCGACACGTTTGAGCACCCCCGACAGTTGCACGAACGAACCGACGTCCTGCGTCGCTTCCACGAGATTCGGCGACGTGGTGACCGGGATACCCGTGATGCTGGCCAGATGACTGCAAGCGAGAGGCGCATAGGCAGGCGACGTGTTGATGCCGGTGCCGATCGCCGTGGCGCCCAGGTTGATTTCGCAAATCAGCTTGGACGCTTCCCTAAGACGCTCTTGATCTTCGTCGAGCATGACGGCGAACGTGCTGAACTCCTGGCCCAACGTCATGGGCACAGCGTCCTGCAGCTGCGTGCGTCCCATCTTCAGGTCGTCGCGGAACTCCTCGGCCTTCCGCTCGAACGATTCGCGCAACACACCCATCGCATCGACCAGCTGCGCGATGCCCATATAGGTCGCGATTTTCAGCGCGGTTGGATAGACGTCGTTGGTGCTTTGGCCGAGGTTCACGTCCTCATTCGGATGCAGCACCGCATAGTCCCCGCGCTGATGCCCAAGATGTTCCAGCGCGAGATTGGCAACCACTTCGTTCGCGTTCATGTTGGTCGACGTGCCCGCGCCGCCCTGAATCACGTCCACCACGAACTGATCGTGTGCCCGGCCATCGCGGATCTGCCGGCACGCGTGAACGATGGCCTTCATCTTGTTCTCAGGAAGCAATCCCAGCTCGTGGTTCGCGAGCGCAGCGGCCTCTTTCACATACGCCAAAGCGTTGATCAGATTCGGATACGTCGAAATCGGAATACCGGTGATCGGAAAATTGTGGAGTGCGCGTAACGTGTGGACCCCGTAATAGACTTCGTTGGGCACGGCGAGGTCGCCAAGCAGATCGTGTTCGATGCGTTCAGAGGGCGTTAACATGGCTTTGCTCCGTTAGAGAGTTTTCTATTGCATACGCGATGCATTGTCGAGCGAGAACATCGGTGGGATCGACCAGCTTGACGCGGGCGCCGCTCTTGCCCACGAATTCGCTCCCGGTCAGAAGCAGCGGCAGTTCCGTGCACCCAAGCACGACGACTTCCACGCCTTGCGCAATCAGCGCTTCCACGGCGGCGGCGATATCGTCCTGACACTGCCCCGTCGAAAATCCCGCCTTGACGCCGTGCTCCCCGTAGATGGCTTCCATCACGCGCTCCTGCAGCGCAGGCTCGGGGACAACCTGGTGAAGCCCTTCCAATTCGAGCGCCTTGCGATAGACGCCGCTCTCGATCGTGCCCGACGTCGCCAGCACGCCGATATCGCGAAGCGCCGGATACGTCTCGCGCAGATAGCGCACCGTGACGGTCAGCATGTTCACGATCGGGATGTTGAGATACGGATGGATGCGCTCGACAAACGCGTGAGCGGTGTTGCAGGGAATCGCGATGATGTCCGCGTCGCCGTCTTCGAGCCGCTTGCACGTCGCGTATAGGGAAACCGTCGGGTCGGCGCCGTCGCCGATCAGGTTTTCCGTGCGGTCCGGAATCTGCGGATTCTGTTCGACCAGCAGCTTGATGTGATCCTGGTCGCGCGCAGCCGGCGTATTGCGGACGATCTTCTGCAGGAAGTCGACCGTCGCCGCCGGGCCGACTCCGCCGACCACGCCAACCTTGAAGGCCGACGCAGGCGAGCCATACCGTCCCGACACGACATATTGCGCGTAAGCGAGATTGGCATCGACGAGCGGCACGCTCAATGGGCCGATTTCGTCGGCAACCAGCGCGATTTCGGTCAGGCCGGGCACGATCACCTGGGCGCCCTGCCCGATCAGGTCCTGACACGCGTTGCGCAACAGCTCGACCGGATGGCCGCGCAGATTGCCGCTCTTGATGCCGTCCGCGCCATATACCGCTTCCGTAACGGGATCGAAGCCTTCGTGACGGCGCGGATGCAAGACCTCGAACTCGGGGGGCGTGAAGTACTTTTCGAACAGGTGCTTGTCCCGCGTGTAGTCGGAGGCCAGCACGCCTACGCGGCTTGCGCCCGGAAACTTCCGTCGCACGTGGCTGCGAACCGCTTCGACGATATCCACGATCTGCAAGCTCGTGTTCGCCCGCAATTCGTCGATGAAGGTGTGACTGAGAAAGCAAGGCAGGACGATGGTCGTCACGCCCCGCTTCTCGAAGTCGCGGATCATCTCGAAGATATAGAGCTTGCGTTCCGTCGTCGCCGCGCTTCCCGAACCCGAGCTCGGAAACGGCGATTGCTGAAAAATCGCGTCGAAGTGGTCGGCGTCGTTCGATGCGGGTGTCGCCTTCACCAGCTTGAAGAAGACATCCGCGCTTGCCAGCGGCCCGAGGCCGCCGACTATGCCGAACCTGCGCTTGCGTCCGGCGATGTCGGCAGTCATTTTGCGTCGCCTTGCGTTTGACCGAAGACCGACTCGTCTTCTTCGAGCAAGCCGAACGTGCTCTGCCGCCCGCCTTCCCACTTCGCGATCACGGCGGTCGCCAAACTGTTGCCGATCACGTTGGTCATCGTGCGACCCATGTCGAGAATCTGGTCGATCGCGAGCACGATCGCCACGCCTTCAACGGGCAAGTGGAACATCGGCGCCACCGCAGCGACCACCACAATCGAGCCGCGCGGCACGCTCGCCATGCCCTTGCTGCTCAGCATCAGCACGAGCAGCATGAAGATCTGCTGCGAAATCGGCATGTCGACGCCGAAGGCTTGCGCAATGAAGATGGCGGCAAACGCCTGATACATCATCGAGCCGTCCAGGTTGAACGCATAGCCCAACGGCAGCGTGAAGCCGACCACCTTCTTGTCGACGCCGAATCGCTCCAACTGCTCGGTCAGACGCGGATAGGCCGCCTCACTGCTCGCCGTCGCAAACGCGATCATCAGCGGTTCACGCACCGCCTTGAGCAACGTGCCCACGCGGCGGCCAAGGAACAGATAACCGACGAGGATGAGAATCGCCCACAGCACCACCAGCGCCAGATAGAACGAACCGATCAATTTGCCGTACGTGGCGATCACGTCGACGCCGCGCAGCGTAACGGCCGAAGCAATCGCACCAAATACGCCAAAGGGCGCCGCGCGCATCACGTAGTCCGTCACGCGCAGCATGACGGGCACCATGCCGTCGATCGTCTGAATCACGAGCTTGACGCGCGGGTCCTGCTTCACCGCGCTCAACCCCAGACCAAGGAAAACGGAAAACACCAGGATCTGCAGGATGTCGTTGCGCGCCATCGCGTCGAGCAGACTGGTCGGGAACGCGTGCGTCAGCACATCCTTGAAGTTCAAGGCCGAGGTGTTCAGGCCGGTGTTGACCTCGCCGTTGCCCGCGACCATGTGCAGGCCGGCGCCCGGGTGCAGGAGATTCGCGAAGACGAGGCCCAGCGTGAGCGAAATCAGCGAGGCGCAAACGAACCAGCCTACCGAGCGCAAGCCGATGCGGCCCACGTCCTCGCCGCTGTCCATGCCGGCCAAGCCGGACACCAGCGTGACGAACACCAGCGGCGCGATGATCATCTTGATGAGCCGCAGGAAGATATCCGTGAGGATCGAGAAATAGCCCGCGATGGCTTTGGTCGAGGCCGGATCGGATGCACTGATATGGCACACGTAGCCCACTATGACGCCCAATATCATCCCGGCGGCAATGTACAGTGTGAGGCGATTTTTCATGTTCATCTGTCCTTGAGTGGCGCCATGCGGTCTCGGCGTGACCGAAATACGATGGGAGAAGTTTGGAGCGACGTCGGCTAACCTTCGCTCGGGAGCTAGAGCGGATGATAGGGATGAACAAAAAGACGTTAATGCCGGTGTTGCATGTGCGTATGCGAATTTCGCATAAGGCGGGAAAACCCTAGCCGCCAAATTGTGATACCGCATGGAGATGTTGCCAAAGCGTATTCACAAACTCATTGCGATTCGATGCGTCGCGGTACACGCGCAGCTCGATGTCGAGATTCCAGACCGGCGGACCCGCGGGCACCAGCTCGCCCGCATCGAGTTCGGCGGCAATCGCGCTTTTCGGCAGCCACGCCAGACCTTCGCCTTCCATGACCAGCTTCTTGAGCACCTCGGCCATGTCCGATTCGTAGTGAAGCAATAAGGCCGGTGGCGTGGGGGCTCGACCCAGCAGCAAAGCGAGGCAACGCCCGAAATAACTCGTCTCAGTATAGGAAATGTGAGGCAGCGGCTGCTTCGCCGTGCCGGGCAGTCGATACATCGGAGCCGAACGGCCAGTGGGCCGGCTGGCAGGCATCAGCGTGTCGATCCCCACCGTGACGTGCTCATACTTCGCCGGATCGAGATGCAGGGGCAGCTCGGGGTGGTGGTACGCGAACATCAGTTCGCAGTTGCCGTTCACGAGCATCAGGATCGAGTCGTGCACATTGGTCGGCACCACGCGCGCGCGCATTTCCCCAAAGTGGGTGGCAAGCGCCTTGAACCAGGCAGGAAGAAAATTCAGCGCGATCGTGTGCCCGGCGGCGATCTGAAGGCTCTTGCCTGCGATCCGCTGCTCGGTCCGGATGATGGCGCGCGTATCGAAGAGCTTGTTCAGGACATCGTCCGCGACTTCACGGAACAGTTGACCTGCGGGCGTCAGCACGGGCGGAAAGCTGCTGCGGTCGATCAGCTCCGCGCCAACCCACTGCTCGAGCGATTGAATCCGCCGGCTGAATCCGGACTGCGTCACGTTCCGGAATTCCGCCGCGCGCGAGAAGCTCTGGTATTGAGCAAGGGCGATGAAGTCCTCGATCCACTTGATTTCCATACTCGGGGGCGGCCTTGTGGGACACGGAACGGCGTGTTCGGGAAGCTGGAATTTTACGCTTGTGCCAGCTTGCGCCGTTCCGCTTCGGATAGGGGAAAGCACATGACAAATCTGTAATCAACCGGCAAGGCTCCGGAAATTCGCTGCGTCCAACACTACAGGTGTTCCTGTCGGCTCTGAGCCTTTTCAGAAGCACACGTGAGCATTAGGGGCTCGAGGCAAGCCGCATGCCTCGAACCAGCAAACTTCCGAGATTGAACGGAGAGGTCGTGAATATCCTGAAGTGGGTCGTCATCTCAAGCATCACATTGACCACGGCAGCGTGCGCAGACATGCACGCTGCTCCCCCCGAAAGTCGCGCACAGGGACTCGCATCCGCGCCGACTTGGACGCCTTACCCGTGCGAGTGGATGCACGTCAAGGTCAATTGTCCTGTCTTCCCAAGCAACGATTCGAAGTCCGCTGAGGGCTCAGGCTGAGCGCAGCACTTGGGTGCCCTCGCCGCACCAAGCCGAGACACACATCGTTTTAACTGCATCACGCTCAGTGGAAATCGAAATGAATTCAGGTAATCGCTCCATTTTCCCTTCAGCCCGTTCGACATTCTTCGTCCTCGTTGCAGCCGCGCTGATATCCCTAGCCGGCGCATTCGCCTTCATGTATTCGGGCCTTTACGACGTGTCGGCGGCATCGGGCCACAATCCTCTCGTCGCCTGGTTCCTGCACGCAACTTATGAGCAGTCGCTGCACCGGCACGCGAAAAACGTCCACGTGCCCGCGGATTTGATGACCACAGCCAACGTGGAAGCCGGCGCACGCCTATACCAGTCGACCTGCGTGCTTTGCCATGGCGCGCCCGGACAGCCGCTCAGCCCGATCGGACAAGGCATCCTGCCGCTGGCTCCCAACCTTCTGGGAGCGACGCGCCGCAACAATCCGCAATTGATGTACTGGGTCATCAGGAACGGCGTCAAGATGACTGCGATGCCTGCGTTCGGCAAGACGCATGACGATGCGCAACTCTGGCAGATCGCGTCCTTTCTTTACCAAGCGCGCGGCATCTCCCCGCACGACTACGAAAAGATGACGGCCAGCGGCTCGGGAAAATGATGCGTTGCGCAAATTTGCGTGTAGCGGCAAGCGACAGGGTTTGACAGGGCGAACCGCCGCGCCTGCATGTCATTCAGTTGCCGCTGCGCGCTCTATCGTGGCGATGTCGATCTTCTTCATTTTCATCATCGCTTCCATCGCGCGCTTGGCGGCATCACGATCGAGCGAATGGACGAGGTCGAGCAGCATCTTGGGCGTGATCTGCCACGAAAAGCCCCAGCGGTCCTTGCACCAGCCGCAAGCCACTTCCTCTCCGCCATTGCGGACAATGGCGTTCCAATATCGGTCGGTCTCTTCCTGGCTATCCGTCAGGACGATCAAGCTGACTGCCTGATTGGGTTTGACGTCGGGCCCGCCGTTCAGCCCCAAGAAGCGACGCCCGAGCACGGTGAACTCGACCGTCAACTCCGGGCCCTGTCCAATGCCCGGTATCGGGGATGCATGGCCTGCGTCGATATGACTATCGGGAAAGGTGGCGGCATAGAACTCCGCCGCCTCGCGTGCTTTGCCTTCATCGAACCACATGCATGTGACGAGTTCAGTCATTGCAATCTCCTTTTAGAAACACGCGCAGTCGATGGGCTGCGAGAAAAGCATGGCCCGTCTCGACCAGGCGCTAGCAACGCTTGAAAATGGCCTTCGCCGTATCGAGATCGATCGGGGCAGACGTATGCTCGTGGATGATCTTCCACGCCTCCCCTTTTAGCCTGAGCGTTACCGTCAGCCGATTGTCCAGCGAGCGCAATTCCACGCCTTCGGCCGTCACCGCTTTGTATGTCACGAAGGCATGAACCACGGCGAGGTCTTGAGCGACGATTGCTTGCGCATCGCTGAAATCCACAATAACGCGCTCTGTACCCAGCGAGCTGAACCAGCCTGCCGCCATGTCCCGCCAGGACTCGATGCCGTTGTACGACCAGGCGCCCCACATGTCGAAGACCAACACGTCCTTGTCATACAGTGCGACGAACGAGTCGACGTCTTTTTCGAACACCGCCGCTTTGTAGTCGTCCAGAACCTGCAGGATCGAATCGTCGAGTTTGCCCACGTGTTTCCTCCTGAATCGGATTGTGATGACGGCCAGAACTCGAGGAAAACGGCAAATCCGAGGCGCTTGACCGGTTGTATTCCAAAGCAACGACGATCGACAACCGGCAAAATCGACACATGAAAGCGTCAAGTCGATGGAAACCCTCCATGCTTCACCGCTCAACTTGAGCGCAAGTTTGCCGTTAGACGGTTAGCCACGAAGTTTTTGAAGACCGTAGCATCAGCCTCTCAATCCCCCCAGCCATTCCGACCGTCATGCAACCAGGCTCTCCCACCACCGCCGCCAGCTTTGCGACCATGGGCGTCGCGCTGTTCGACTTCTTCGACTTGACACCCACGTCGCTGTGGCTGGAGGACTACAGCCAGCTGCGCGAGCTGTTCGACAGCTGGCGCGCGCAAGGCGTGACCGACCTGCGCCGCTTTCTCGAAGAGGACACGCGGCGCGTGGCCGCCTGCTCCGCCTGCATCCGCGTGCTGAAGGTCAACCGCCGCACGCTCGCGCTCTACGGGGCGCAGTCTTTCGAAGAGCTTACGTCACGCCTCGATCACGTGCTGCGCGACGACATGCTCGAAGCGCACGTCGATGAACTCGTCCAGATGTGGTCGGGACACACGTCGTTCGAGAGCAAGAGCGTGAACTACACGCTCGATGGCCGGCGCCTCGACATTCTGCTCAAAGGCGTGATCCTGCCCGGACACGAGGCGCAATGGGATCGCGTGCTGGTGGCGATCGACGACATCACCGAGCTCGAAGACGCGCGCCGCCGCGCCGCCGCGAGCGAGGAGTACGCACGCGGCGTGTTCGAGCACGCGCCCGTTTCGCTATGGGTCGAGAACTTCTCGAGCATCAAGATGCTGCTCGAAGAAGTGCGCATGCAGGGGATCACCGACTTTCGCACCTTCACCGACGTGCACCCCGAGTTCGTCGAGCGCTGCATGGCCGAAATCCAGGTGCTCGACGTCAACCAGCACACGCTCGGCATGTTCAAGTCGCCGGACAAGGCAACGCTGCTCTCGCGGCTGCCGGAGGTGTTCCGCGACGACATGCGTCCGCACTTTCGCGAGCAGCTGATCGATCTGTGGGAAGGACGGCTCTTTCAGCAGCGCGAAGTCGTCAACTACGCGCTCGACGGCAACGAAGTGAACGTGCATCTGCAGTTCTCGGTGTTCCCGGGACACGAAGAACACTGGGATCTCGTGCTGCTTGCGCTCACCGACATCACCGCGCGCAAGAAGGCCGAGATGTACCTCGAATATCTCGGCAAGCACGATGTGCTCACGAAGCTGAAAAACCGCTCGTTCTATGTCGACGAACTGAACCGGCTCGAGCGCAAGGGTCCGTTCCCGGTCAGCGCGATCATCGTGGACCTCAATAACCTGAAAGCCGTGAACGACCAGCTCGGCCACGCGGCCGGCGACGCGCTGTTGCGCCGCGCCGGCGAAGTGCTCGGCAAGGCGATTCAAAAGCCGTTCCAGGCGGCGCGCATCGGCGGCGACGAATTCGCGGTCCTGATGCCGGGCGCCGACGCGCGCGATGCGGAGCTCGTGATCGAGAGCATCGACAAGCTCGTCGAGCTCAACAACCAGTTCTACACCGGTCCCAAGCTCAGCTTCTCGGTCGGCAGCGCCACCTGCGAGAAAGGCGGCCGTCTTGAAGACACGCTGCGCGCCGCCGACGCCGCGATGTACGAGAACAAGCGGAATCACTACGAAGCGGCGAATCACTCGGAGCGCTAGGGGGCACCGATCCGGCTTTGAAGTCCTGCGGCCACTGAGCCGAGCCGCTCGGCGAAGCGGTGGCACGTCGGCCGCACGCATATGGGACCAAAGGCCAATGTCGGGATTCCCAGCTAACCTGTACCGTACCCTCTTGCACTTGGGGGTATCGTTCGTGCATTCGCATGCCGACGCGCGCCAGACCCGGCGACCGAACACCGGGCACGAGGGCAACGACACGAAATAACCAGACCGCGACGCATGCTGGACTGCTTCTTGCAGGCGGAGGGTAAGAGAGTGAGCCACGTCACAATCGCTTGGATCGTGTTTGCCTGTGTCTTCGGCAGCGCGCTGGTCGGCATGTACGTGCGCACCGTCTTGCCGGAGCATCACCTCAGCGATGAATCAACCGGCGTCTTAAAGCTGGCGGTCGGCCTGATCGCCACGATGGCCGCGATCGTGCTCGGCCTGCTGATTTCGTCGGCGAAGAGTTCGTTCGATACCGTGACCAGCGAGGTCGTGCGCAATTCCGCCAACGTCATCCTCCTCGATCGCGTTCTTGCCCAGTATGGTCCGGAAACGAAGGAGGTTCGCGAGCTGATTAAGCAGAGAGTCGGTACGTTGATCCAGATACTAGCCTCCGGCGAACCTGCGCAGATCGCAAAACTTGGCACCCCCGAGGCAATGAGCCGGGCGGAAAGCATTCAACACAAGCTGGAGGAACTGTCGCCGCACAGCGACGCGCAACGTCAACTGCAAGCACGCGCGGTCCAGATTGGGGACGAGGTGCTGGCTGCGCGCCAGCTTACGATGCTGCAAGCCGAGGGCTCGACCCCCGCCCCGTTGCTGATCTGTCTGGTGTTGTGGCTCGCCATTATTTTTTGTTCGTTTGGTCTGTTCGCTCCCGCCAACCCGACGGTCATTTTCGGGTTGCTTCTGGGCGCGCTGTCCACGTCCGTTGCCATATTTCTGATTCTCGAGATGAACACACCGCTCGCCGGGATGGTCACGGTCTCGCTCGCGCCGATGCGCGAGGCGCTCGCCGTACTGGGTCAATAGCGGCGGCCGCCTCGCCATTCCATTCAAGACGCCTGCACAGGGCGATTTCACACTTCACTTATCATTGTCGTCGAACTTGACGATTCTCTGCCCTTGCATGCCAAGACCGGCCATCAGGCCCGATTGGCCAAAAATGAAAGAGTAGACATCGGATTTCAACGTGGTCGTGGTCATCGACTTAGCCATCCCCGCATCCACCACCACGACGCTCGGCCCCACACCCACCGACAATCCGGTGCCGCTGGTGAGCGTCGTAATCGCCTCGTCGGTCATGAGAAACAAGGCTTCGGAGAACGATTGAGCACCCGCCTGCAAGCCGTAGGAAACTGCGCGCGCTCTGTAGTACCCGACGACTTTCCCGTCCGGACCAAACATCACCCCTTTTCCGCCTTGGGCACCGACGATCAACCCCGCCTTGACGATGTCGGGAAACACGACGATGCCTTTCGCCTGAGCTTGGAGTTCCTTGGCCTTTGGCGTGGTGTCGTAGAGTTGTTGCAGCGCAGCTTGCGCTTTCGCCACTAGCTCGGGGTCTCCGCCATTGGCAACGGTCGGGTTCGTCGAGCAGGCCAGGACAAACAGAAAGACGGGAATCGCGAGAACGAGCCGAATGTACCTGATCATGATACGAACTCCATTGAAAATATCGAAGTTACGGTTTTGAACGCATCTCCACCTCGAGGTCGGGGCTAATTTGAATCGTGATAGTTGCGTTCCGATCAGACAATCGGACCTTGGTCCCATAGCGTTATCGCTAGAGTCAGCTTGCCTTTGCTCCACAGAACGCACGACGCGACGCGTTCATCAGACGATTTGGCTCATCTCTTGAGCTGATCGACTCGCGACAGGAACATCGACAGGATCGGCGAGCGGTTGTCTTTGCTGTAGCCCACCACCAGTTCGATCACCGGCGGCTCGCCTTTTAGCGGGCGGCTCACGACCGACCACGGCATCAGCTTCTCGGCGTAAGCCGGCAGCAAGGCAACGCTTCTCGTCGAGGCGATCAGCGACATCGCCATCGTCAGGTTGTGGACGCGATGCGCGGGCTCGATGTCGAGCGCATTCGCCGCCAGATAGCTCTCGATCGCACGGCGCATGGGCCCCGCCACGTCCGAGCCGCTGATGAACGGTTCGTTCGCCAGCTCGCGCACGTCGATCTCCTTGTGGTCCGTGAGGCGGTGATCGCTCGGCATCAGCACGACGAAGGGCTCGCGCGCAACCGTGACGTAGGTGAGATCGGGCCGGTTGGGCTCGGCACGCATGAACGCAACATCCAGCCGCCCCGTCGACAACCCCTCGGCCAGATCGGGCGAGTGCTCGCTCGACACGGTCATCTCGAGGGTTTGAAGATCGCTCCCGAGCACGCGCGTCGCTTCGCCGAGCCAGGTCACCTCCTGGCCGCTCAGGAAGCCCACCGCGAACGTCGGCTTCGCCGGCCGTGCCGCCCGCCGCGCCGCCTCACGCGCCGCTTCGACCTGTGCAAGGGCCAGTCGCGCATGGTCGAGAAATGCCTTGCCGGCATCGGTGAGCTCGATGCCGCGCGCGCTGCGCACGAACAGTTGCGCCCCGACCTCGTACTCGAGGTCGCGGATCTGCCGGCTCAGGGAGGGCTGGGACGTATAGAGCCGCCGCTCCGCCGCGACGGTCAGGCTGCCCTCTTCCGCCACGGCCACGAAATACCGCAGATGACGCAGTTCCATACAATCAGCCATGCCTGTGAGAGATGGCGGCCAGCTTACAAAGTCTCTTTCATTGGAGCAAGCGCGTCCTGCCGGTCGATTCCATCAGGGGGGAAATCATCCTCATGACCGGCCCAACTCCCCATGCCTGCCAGGCATGCCTACTTGCCTACAAAGTCTTTTCTCGGTTGCCGGACAAAGCCTACATTACCCATCAACAGGCACCGCCGCGCAACACTCGCCGGCAAGTGGCTGGATCTGGAAACCGCAGCCCATGCATCTCAGACATACCGGATGAAACACGCCGGCCAAACGACACCCGAAAGGACACTGATCATGACGCTCCATACCCACCACACCGCGCCGACGCAGTATGTCGAAGCAAACGGCATCCGCTTCGCCTATCGCCGCTTCGGCAATCCCGCCGGTGTTCCGCTCGTAATGAACATTCACTTCACCGGCACCATGGATCACTGGGACCCTGCCGTGACCGACGGCTTGGCGCAAGGGCGTGAAGTGGTCCTCTTCAACAATGCCGGCATCTCGAGCAGTTCGGGCACCGTTCCCGAATCGATCGAAGAGATGGCCGCCAACACCGCCGCGTTCATCCGCGCGCTCGGCCTCGAACAGGTCGACGTTCTCGGTTTCTCGATGGGTGGCCTGATCGCGCAGACGCTCGCCATTGCCGAGCCCACGCTGGTCCGCCGCGTGATTCTCGTCGGCACTGGCCCGCGAAGCGGCGAAGGCATGGCCTCGCTGACACCGGAAGCTCAGGAAATCTTCGGCGCCGCGTATGCCGAGCCGGACCATCTCTGGCTGCGTGTGCACTTCTCCCCCTCCGAAGCCAGCCAGGCAGCGGGCCGCGAGTTTCTCGCGCGCTTCCGCCGGCGCACGGAGAACCGCGATCCGGCCGCCAGCGACACCGTGGCGCCGGCGCAGCTCGCCGCGCTCGCCAAATGGGGCAAGCCGCAGGACAACCCGTACGCGTATCTGTCCGCGCTCAGGCAGCCGACACTCGTCGTCAACGGCGATAACGACGTGATCATCTACACGGTCAATTCGCTGATCCTGCGCAAGCACATCCCGGATGCTCAGCTGATCCTCTACCCCGACGCCAACCACGGCTCGCTCTACCAATACCCCGAGCGCTTCGTGGAAGACGTTTCCCGATTCCTTTCGTAAGCCGTATCGGACGTATCGACGCTCCTCGACATTCAACCTTCAAGGAGAATCATCGTGACTACTAATCTTTATGGAAAAACCGCTACACAAGGAAAGATCATGACTCACCTGTTCACGCCGACGAAAGTTGGCGCCTATCCGCTCTCTCATCGGGTTGTGCTCGCCCCGATGACCCGTCTGCGCACGATTCAGCCGGGCGACATCCCGAGTCCGATGATGGCCGATTTCTACGGCCAGCGTGCCTCCGAGGGTGGCCTCGAGATCGTCGAAGGCGTCAGCATCTCGATCACTGCGCGCTCGTATCTCGGTGCCGCGAGTTTCTATCACGACGGCCAGACGGAAGGCTGGAAGGCGATTGCGGACGCCGTCCACGCCAAAGGCGGGCGTGTCTTCATGCAGCTGATTCACGGCGGTCGTCAGAGCCATGTCGACATGACGGAGGGCGCCGATCCTGTGGCGCCATCGGTCGTGCCGTTCGAGGGCGTTGCGCTCACGAAGGACGGCTTCGTACCGGCGTCGCCGCACCGTGCGCTCGATGTCGAAGAAATCCCCGGCATCATCGAGGAATTTCGTGTCGCCGCACAACGTGCGCTCGACGCCGGTTTCGATGGCGTCGAACTGCACGGCGCGAACGGCTATCTCGTCGACCAGTTCATCCAGGACGGCACCAACAAGCGCACGGACGCCTATGGAGGTTCGATCGAGAATCGCGTGCGCTTCCTGCGCGAAGCCGTCGAAGCGCTGATCTCGGTGTGGGGTGCGGATCGTGTGGGCGTGCGGATCTCGCCGTCCGGCGAATGGGGCAGCATCTCCGACAGTAATCCGGAAGCCACGTTCAGCCACGTGGCCAAAGTGCTCGACGAGTACAAGATCGCCTACCTGCATGTGATCGAGCCGCGCATCAAAGGCGACGACACGCTGCATGAAGGACACCCCCCGGTCGCCGTGAAGTATCTTCGCCCGCACTTCTCCGGGCCGATTATCGCCGCGGGCGGATTCGACGGCGAAAGCGCGGAAGCCATCGTCGCATCGGGGGACGCGGATCTCGTGGCCTTCGGCCGTCACTTCAGCTCGAATCCCGATCTGCCGTACCGCCTCAAGCACAAGCTGCCGCTCACGCCTTACGTGCGCGCTGCGTTCTGGGGCGGCGACGAACGTCATTACTCGGATTTCCCGACCTACGCCGCCGCGCTGCAGGCTTGAGCGGGCATCCTCTTTCACCCATGCATTCAGTTCAGGAGTCTCACATGTCACGCATCATTCAGTTTTCGAAGGCCGGTGGCCCGGAAGTTCTCGAGTTCGTCGACGCGCCGGTGCGCACACCGGCCCCGAGCGAGGTTCGCATCAAGGTCAAGGCGATCGGCATCAACCGTGCCGAATCGATGTGGCGCACCGATATCTATATCGAGCCCGTTCAGTTTCCGGCGGGGCTCGGCTACGAGGCGGCCGGCATTGTCGACGCAGTCGGTTCGGAGGTGACGGGCATCGCGGTGGGCGACGAGGTCAGCGTGATCCCGTCGTTTTCGATGAACCAGTATTTCACGTACGGCGAGGTCATTAACGTACCGGGCTATGCGGTCGTCAAGCATCCGAAGTCGCTGTCGTTTGCCGAAGCGGCATCGGTCTGGATGATGTTCGTTACCGCCTATGGCGCACTGGTCGAAGACGCCAAGGTGGGCAAAGGCGATTTCGTCATCATTCCGGCGGCATCGAGCAGCGTCGGGCTCGCGGCCATCCAGATCGCCAACTATGCCGGCGCGACGTCGATTGCGCTGACGCGCACTTCGGCAAAACGAGACCCGCTGCTGGCGGCGGGGGCCGCGCATGTGATCGCGACCGACGAGGTCGATATGGTCTCGGAAGTCCTTCGCATCACCGAAGGCAAGGGTGCCCGCGTCGCGTTCGATCCGATCGGCGGCCCGAACTTCCCTAAGCTGATCGACGCGCTGGCCTTCCAAGGCACGGTCTATCTCTACGGTGCGCTCGCCGAGGGCGAAACGCCGATCCCCGTGCTCGCGATGATCGCGAAGATGCCGACCATCAAGGCGCACAACATCTGGCTCACGAGCGGCGACGAAACGCGGCGCAAGGCGGCTGTCGAGTATGTCGTCAAGGGCCTCGAAAGCGGCGCGCTCAAACCCGTCATCGATCGCAAGTTCAAGTTCGACGAGATGGTCGAAGTTCACCGCTATCTCGAGAACAACGGCCAGTTCGGCAAGGTCGTCGTCGAGGTCTAAGCGGCAAGGCGAGTGCATGGCGGACCCGTAGGAGTCCGCCTGTAGCCTCTTCGTAAACTTATCCTCTTTTGCGGCCCCGACACCCCTCAGTCACATTCGAATGCTTTCATGTCTGACGAAATATTTCTGCGTATTACGGTCGATCTGCGTCGGGCCAATCCGCCTCGACTCAATCCGTCCGGCGCCTTTTGCGTCCCCCCGCATACCCGTCTCAGGAGCCGAACATGCCTTGCATTCAATCTGTTTCTGCTGCTCGCCGCATTCTTCATCGCACCACGCTCGCATTCGCCGCTTACTGCCTCGCCTCCGCCGGCGCCGTCGCCCAGACGCCGCCGAGCCCGGTCGTCACGCCCGGCTTCAGCATCAGCGTCTTCGCCAAGCCGCCGGCAGGGTCCAGCGCGCCTGACTCGATCACCGTGCTCGACAATCACATCTGGATCGGCTACGCCAACGGCGGCGCGCCCGACGGTACGGGCAACGCGCAAAGCCAGATCGTCGAATACTCGCGCGACGGCAACGTCCTGCGCAGCATCACGGTGGTGGGACACAACGACGGCCTGAAGGTCAATCCGTACACACGGGAAATCTGGGCCGTGCAGAACGAGGATGCGAACGCCAACCTCGTCACGATCGACTCGTCGACGGGCCGCACCACGCGCTATGTCTTCGGCAAGCCGCCGCACGGCGGCGGTTACGACGACGTCATCTTCAAGGATGGCCAGGCGTACTTCAGCGCGTCCAATCCCACGCTCAATGGGAGCGGCGTGAACACCGGGCCTTCGATCGTGCGCGCGATCCTCGAATCGAACGGCACGATCGAGGTCTCCGCGGTGTTCTCCGGCACGCCGGCAGCGAGCAACATTCCGTTCGGCACGGTGAAGCGGCTGAACCTGACCGATCCGGACTCGATGACGCTGACGCCGTCGGGCGACGTGTTGCTCGACGACCAGGGCGACAGTCAGCTCGTGTTGTGGCGCGCGCCGGGCACCGATCCGCAAATCGAATATCTGCCGCTGCTGGGCAACGTGCAGGTCGACGACACGGTGTTCGCTTCCTCGCGTAAGGGCTACATCCTGGTGTCGGACACGAAGGCCAACATCGTCTACAAGATCACGGCCGATGTCTGGCAGAAAGACGCCGCGTTCTCCGCGTCGACGGGCGTGCCCGCCGCGGGCACGACGCCGGCGGTCCCCGCCTATGTCGGTCAGCTCGATATGAAGAGCGGCGCCCTGCTTCCGCTCGTGACCAATCTGCAGAGCCCGCACGGCATGGTCTTCATCTCGACGGAGGATCAGCAGTAGTGGCGCGTTAGCGCCGCTTCTCGCGCTTCTCGCACTTCTCTCGCGCGCTAGTCACGCATAGCGCGCGAGAAACATATCGGCGGCCGCTTCCGCCACTTTCTTCTGTTCGCTTTTGCTGAGCGGCGGCTGCCCCATCGTCACCTGCGGCCAGAACGAAAACGCCTTCACGAGCCCGTACAACTGGTGCGTGGCGAATACCGGGTCCGATGTCTTGAGACGCCCATCGGCCGCGGCCGCACGTACCCACACCATCAAGTCTTCCTCGCGCTCGCCCATGCGCGCGACCATGTCGCGCGCGCGCTCCGGCGAATGGATGCCCGCCGCGATCGCCACGCGCGCCAGCGACAAGAACGCTTCGTCGTTCATGAAACGCAGCTTGCGCATCAGCAGGTCGAGCAACTGCACGCGCAACGGCGCGTCGGCGCGATAGGCGGGCGCACTGCCCGTCCGGCTCGCATCCCACAGCTGGTGCAGGATCGACGCGAACAGCGCCTCCTTGCTCGGGAAATGGTTGTAGACGGTGCGCTTGGAGACGCTCGCGCGCGCGGCGATACGGTCCATGCTGGTCGCGTCGAAGCCGGCCGAGCGAAATTCCTCGATCGCCGCCTCGATGATGGCGACGCGCTTTCGATCAGTCAGGCGTTGGGGGGTGGCGGTCGTTTCCATTCGGAAATTTTACACCGCGCAGTTTACTTTTCTCGAAAATAAACTACACTGCCCGGTGTACTTTCCATCACGGATTCGTCTTACATGACATCGCTTTCCGGTTTCCTCAGCCGCGCCTTGGGTCTCACCGCCGCAAAGCGCGGGCGCGAGTTGTCCCGCTCGCACCTGTCCCCGCAGCACGACGGCGAGCGCTTTCGCAACGTCAAGCCGCGTCCCGTCGAAGGCTTCCGCAAGATGTTGAGCATCACGTGGAACGTGCTGTTCAACAAGCCAGGCGGCACCGTACCCGCAGGCGCACTGCCCCTCGACGCGCTCACCCGCGAGCAGCTCGACGCCGCGCCCGACCGCAGCCTCTACCGCCTCGGGCATTCGACGATGCTGCTCAAGCTGCGCGGCCAGTTCTGGCTGACCGATCCGGTGTTCGGCGAGCGCGCGTCGCCGTTCAAGCGCGTCGGTCCGAAGCGCTTCCACGCGCCGCCGATCGCACTCGCGGATCTGCCGCCGCTCGCCGGCGTGATTCTGTCTCACGACCACTACGACCATCTCGACCGCGAAACCGTGCTCGCGCTCGCCGAGACGACGCGCCTGTTCCTGACGCCGCTGGGCGTCGGCGACCGTCTGATCGAATGGGGCATCGACGCCGCGAAGATCCGTCAGCTCGACTGGTGGCAGAACGTGGAGAGGGACGGCCTGTCGCTCACGGCGACGCCCGCGCAGCACTTCTCCGGGCGCAGCCTGTTCGACGGCAACAGCACGTTGTGGGCCTCGTGGGTGATCGTCGACGGCGATTTGCGCGTGTTCTTCAGCGGCGACACGGGCTACTTCGACGGCTTCAAGACCATCGGCGAGCGGCTCGGCCCGTTCGACGTCACGCTGCTCGAAACGGGCGCCTACGATGCGCAATGGCCGTACGTTCACATGCAGCCCGAAGACACTGTGCAGGCGCATGTCGATCTACGCGGCCGCTGGCTGATGCCGGTTCACAACGGCACGTTCGATCTCGCCATGCATCGCTGGCAGGAACCGTTCGAGCGCGTGACGGGCTTGACGGCGGCGCGCGGGATCGCCCTTTCGACGCCGCGCATGGGCGAGCGGCTCGACCTGGCCGAACCGCATCGCGGCGAGAGGTGGTGGCGCGAAGTCGCCGAAAGCGCGGAAGCGTCGAAGACGGCGTCGCGCTGGCGCACTGCCTGCCGCAATACCGGACAGGCGAACTCTTAAAGCAATCATCAGGAATCCGGATCAACGATCCGGATTCCGCTGAAAATCGCCGCGCCGGCGCGCGGCGAATCAGCTTTCGAAATACCGTCCGTGTGGATGAGCATGGCGAACGGAAACGACAATCTGCTTGGCGCCTATCTCCGAGGCCGCCGCACGAAACTCGACCCCGCGGCATTGGGGTTCCCTGTTGCACGGCGGCGCACGCCGGGCTTACGGCGCGAAGAGGTCGCGCAACGCGCGAATGTCAGCGCGACGTGGTACACGTGGCTCGAACAGGGGCGCGGCGGCGCGCCGTCGGCGGAGGTGCTCGATCGGATCTCGCGGGCGTTGATGCTGACGGACGTCGAGCGCGAGCACCTCTTTCTGATCGGACTCGGACGCCCGCCCGAGGTCCGCTATCAGGCGATCGGCGACGTGCCGCCTCGGCTGCAACGCGTGCTCGACTCCTTGACATTCAGCCCCGCCGTCGTGAGGACGTCCACCTGGGACATCGTCGCGTGGAATCGCGCGGTCACAGCCGTGCTGACCGACTACGGCGCGCTCCCGCCCGAGCGGCGCAACGTGCTGCGTCTCATCTTTCTCGATCCTTTGGTGCGTGCCGCGCAGCCCGATTGGGAACGCGTGGCGCGGTTCGTCGTGGCCGCGTTCCGGGCCGATGCCGCGCGCGCGGGAGCGGCGAGGAACGTCCAGGCGTTCGTGGAAGAACTCAGCCGGCTCTCGCCCGACTTCGATCGGATCTGGCGCGACAACGACGTGCGCACGCATGGCGAAGGCACGAAAGAAATCCGGCATCCGCTCGTCGGGCCTATCGAGCTCGAATATTCGGCCTTTGCTGTCGATGGCCGGCCCGATCTCTGCCTCGTGATCTACAACCCGGCAACGGAGGCGACCCGGGAGCGAATCGACTTCCTGATCGCCGACAAAATGAATCGAGAGGCTCGCTAGCGGCAGCCGTCACATGGCTAAAGCCAGACGGTGAAGCAGGTCCCGGCCGCGAGGCGGCTCACCGTCAACCGCCATTCGTGCGCGATGGCAATTTCCTTGCAGATGGCGAGCCCGAGACCCGCGCCGTCGTGCTTCGCATCCGGCGCACGCCAGAACCGCTTGAACAGAAACGGCAGATGCTCCTGGCGGATACCCGGCCCTTCGTCGCGTATCTGGATCGACGCCTCGTCGATCGCCAACGACACCACGCTCTTGGGCGGCGACACGTTGATCGCATTCTCGACGATGTTCTTGAGCATGATGAAGAGCGCGCTCCGGTCGGCCCATATCGCGGGCAGTGTCGGGTGCGGCTCGATCTCGAGCTTGACCTCTTTCGCGTCCGCCTTGCGCGCGAGATACGCGACGACGTCCTGCGCCACGTCCGCGATGATCACCTGACCGAACGTGAAGTTCTGCGACTCGCTGACTTCCGCGAGATGCAGCAACTGCCGCACCTGACGCGCCATCAGATCGATCTCGCGAAGCAGCAGCTCCTTGTCCTTGATCTCGGGTTGCAGCTCGATCTGTCCTCTGACCAGCGTCAACGGCGTTTGCAGCTCGTGCGCCGCGGCCGCAAGAAACTGCTGCTGAACCGTGAAGCCGTTTTCGAGCCTGCCGAGCGCTTCGTTGAAAGCGTCGATCAGCGGCTTGATTTCGCTCGGAACGCCGGTGGTCGAAAGACGCGTCGTCAGGTTGCGCGGCGTGATTTGCTCCGCCGCGCGCGACGCCTCGCGCAGCGGCTTGAGCACGCGGTGAATCGTGAGCGGCAGCGTCAAGCCGAACGTGACCGTCGCGATGAGGAGGAGGATCGAGACGATCTCCGGGATCGGCTTCACCTTGAGTTTCACCAGCTCCTTGATGAAGTGCGCGCTCGTTGCGCACTGCACGTAGGAAACGGTCTGGCCCTTCACGATCCGCTCGGTGGCGACGCCATACGGCCTGCCATTGATGGTCGCATGAGCAATCGTGCCGCTCACGTCGGACAGGCGCTCGGCAAGCCAGGGGTCGCCGCTTCTCGCATTCGCGGACGCCATTAACAAGCGCCCGTTTTCGTCGAGCACGCGGTACTGGACTTCCGTCGGCGTCACATTGAATAGCCACGATATCGGCTCGGGAAGCTGCACCGAGACGGGATGGCCGGCGGAGTCGAAGTTAAGGCCGCGCGCGACGGCGGCGACGAATTCCAATTGCTCGCGCCGCCCGAGCAACGGGTCCGGATAGCGCTCGAGCACGTAAATGACGGACGTCGCCAACAGCGCGAGGCCAAGGGCCAGCGCAGCGACGCTCGTCAGCCACAGCCGCGCGGACAAACTTCGAATCCAGTGCTTGAACATGATGACTAGCTCGAACAAAACACATAGCCGGTCCCGCGCACCGTCTGGATCAGATCGGGAATGGCGGACCGGCTCATGATCAAGCGGCGCAGGCGATGCACCGCGGCGGACACCGACCCGGGCCGGTACGGCGTCTCAGGCCAGATGCCCTGGGCAATCCGCTCTCTCGACAACACCTGGTTCGGCGCGCTCGTGAACAGATTGAGAATCGCATAGTCGCGCTCCGACAGCGGCACCGCTTCGCCGCGAAACCTGAGCGTGCGCGAGGCGAAGTCGAGCTCGAAGCCGTCGAAGCTAAAGGGCGGCCGCGATGCCGGGTCCTGGAACGAAACGTCCTTGGCGCGCGCGAGCACGCGCCGGATTCTTGCGAGCACCTCATGCGCGTTGAACGGCTTGGTGATGAAATCGTCCGCGCCGCATTCGAGCGCGACGATGCGCTCCACCGCGTCGTCCCGCTCTCCGAGCATGATGACCGGCAGGTCGTCGCCGCTGCGGCGCAATGCCTTCAGCGCCGCGAGACCGCTGCCGAGCACTGCGCCGCTCGCCATGACGACGAGGGCCGGGCGCTCTTCACGGAGCCGCTTCTCCATCTTGCCGGGCTCGTACAGCACGGCGACATCGTAGCCGCTCGCGTGCAGGCAGACGCGCAGCGCGTCGCGGCACGCGGCGTCGCCATCGACGACGAGAATGCGCTGCTTCATACGCCCGCGTCCCGTTTCGACGGCGCCGGCTCGTCGCTCGAGAGCGGGCCCTGGGCGCCCGCCTGCAGCGCGAAGCCGGCGCCGCGCGTATTCGTGAGCCGCGTCGCCGCGCCGATCGCCGCGAGCTTTTTGCGCAAGCGATGCAGCGTCACTTCGAGCGCGTTGGGCGTTACGGCGCCGCCGAGCCCCCAGGCGGCATGTTCGAGCGTCGCATGCCGAACCGTGCCGCCGGCGGCTTCGATGAGGCACTGCATGATCTGCAGCTCGGTCGGCGCAAGCACGACGGACTCGGCGCCGCACTGCAAGACACGCTGCCGGGGATCGACGCTGATATCGGCAAACGACGCGATCAGCGCGGTCAGCACAGCCGGCCGGCGCATCAGCGTGCGCACGCGCGCAACGAGCTCGCTCATCGCAAACGGCTTCGTGACGTAATCGTCCGCGCCGCTCTCGAGGCCGTCGACGCGGTCATGCAGCGCATCGCGCGCGGTCAGCATCAGGCAAGGCGTCATCCTTCCCGCGGCCCGCAGCGAACGCAGGAACGCAAGCCCGTCGCCGTCGGGCAGGCCGCGGTCGATGATCAGCACCGCGTAGTCGGCCTGGCTCACGCCATAGCTCGCCTCCGAGACGCTGCGGAACAAATCGGCTTCGATCCCCGCGTCGCCCAGCGCCTGGCGCACCATGCCGGCGAGGCGCTCGTGGTCTTCGACAATCGCAACTCGCGACATGACGCTGCGCTCAATTGAAGTGGTAAAGATAGCCGACCATGACCTTCGGAACGTACCGCTTGCCGACGATCGGACTGTCGGTGATCGCGCTGCCGAGATGCGACACGCCGACATCGAGAAGCACCTGCTGCTGCTTGGTGAAGTGGTAGTCGACACGCGTGCCCACCGACATGTTCCAGGTCGAGGTCCCGGTGTACGCCGGGCGCCCCGCCTCTGCTTCGGACGGCCGCACGCCGTAATAGTAATCGACGTATTTGCTGCTCAGCCATTCGACGCCGGCGTGCGGCGTGAGGGAAAAACGTCCCAGATCGAAGGACTTGCTGAAATCGATATTGGCCCGCTCGCCCTTGTTGCCGCCGAGCAGGTAGTCGGTCGACAGCGTGCCGAATGCGGTACGCCACGCGAGCGCCGGGCCGTACCAGAACGCGCCGTTGCGATTTTCCATGCCGTTCAGGATCGGCGCGTCCGACCCCTTGAAGCCCTCGCCGAGCGCGTACCGGCCGCGCAGCGCGACGCTCACGCCGCTCCAGTTGCCGATCTTCAAGTCGATCGTGGTGCCGAGGGCGTGCACCCATTTGTCGTCGAAATAGAACAGCGGCAGCGGCGTGGTCTTGGCGCCGTACCCCTTGTACGCGCCCTCCTCGACGCCGACTCCGGCGCCGAGCCCCCAGCGGGTCACGTTCGTGGCGTTGCTCAGGATGGTGAGGCCGGAGTCGTTCGTGCCTGACGCTTCCGCGCCGATGGCGCCGTCGGCCCAGGCGGTGCCCGACGTGAGCGCAAGAGAAGCAATGGCAAGCAATAGCGGACGTTCGCGGCGGAGCGTAATTTTCACAGTCGTTTTCCGGTGGTCGGTGAAGGCAACAGACGCGACTCTAGGACCGGTCGACTTACTCGTTACTTACTCGCAATAAAAGGAAAGCGGAATCGTCTGCTCGCGCGAGCGCAAAGAATTTCTTATGGCTCGGTCAAGTTATCCTCGCTTGTCGCGTGGCCCAGGCGGGAACGACAATCGCTGCACCTCGAACGCTTCTCCCCCTTCTTCCACCGATAAGCTGCCAACTCCCAAACCTCCCAAACAATGAATCGGAAACTCAAAGCCTTGATGACGACGATCGCCTGTGTCGTCGCATCCCAAAGCCAAGCCGCCACCGCCGTCGACGCTCAGCAACCGGCACTGCAGCGCGCCGTGGACGCGGCCATCGCCCCCGTCAAGCAGCAGTACGGCATTCCGGGCATCGCGGTCGGCGTGACCGTCGACGGCAAGCACACCTTCTACAACTACGGCATCGCGTCGAAGGACACGCGCGATCCCGTGACCCGTCACACGCTCTTCGAGGTGGGCTCGTTCAGCAAGACGCTCACAGCCACGCTCGCTTGCTACGCGCAAGTCGACGGCAAGCTGTCGCTGTCCGACACGGCCGGCCAGCATTTACCGGGTCTGCGCGGCAGCAACCTCGCACGCGCGAGCTTGCTGAACCTCGGCACGCACACGTCGGGCCTGCCCCTCTATGTCCCTGACAGCATCGCGAACAACGAGCAACTGACGACGTTCCTGCGCGACTGGAAACCGGAACATCCGGCCGGGACGTTCCGCCTCTATTCGAACCCCGGGATCGGCACCCTTGGCCTGATCGCGGCGAAAAGCATGAACCAGCCGTTCGACGACGCGATGCAAGGCATGCTGCTGCCCGCCCTCGGCATGACGCACACCTACCTCGACGTGCCGGCCGGCGTGATGAAGGACTACGCGCAGGGCTACAACAAAAACGACGCCCCGGTGAGGCTGAACCCCGGCGCGCTGGCTTCCGAGGCATACGGAATCAAGACCGATACGGCGGACGTCCTGCGATTCCTCGACGTCAACATGAACGTGTCGCCCGTCGATGCCAAGTGGCAGCAAGCGATTGCGTGCGCTCAGACGGGCTATTACGCCATCGGGCCCTTCGTCCAGGACCTGATTTGGGAGCAGTATCCGTATCCGGTCGCGTTGAACACGCTGCAGGCCGGCAACTCGCCCGACGTCATTTACAAAGGCGCCGCGGCGACCGAGTTGACGCCGCCGTTGCCGCCGCAATCCGAGGCGCTCATCAACAAGACCGGCTCGACGAACGGCTTCTCGACCTACGCGGTCTTCATCCCGGCGCGCAAGATCGGCATCGTGATCCTCGCCAACAAGTCCTACCCGATCGATGCTCGGGTGGCAGCGGCCTATCGGATCTTGAGCTCGCTCACGGACCAGAAATGATCGAATCGCGCCGGCGTGACCGGCGCGATTCGATCGACGTGCTGCCCGATGCAGCGATGGCTCACCCGATCAGCAGCACGTGACCATCAGTTGCCGGATCTTGTCCTTGCGTCCCTTCTCGACAAAGACGGTCAGCACCAATCGCTCGCGGCACGCACGCAACACGACATCGGCGAAGCCGGATTCGCAGGTGCTGAAGCGCTGAGTGCCGCAGCAGCTCTCGAGGACGAAGCCCTCGAAATCGCCGAAGCAATCGAACAGCACCTCGCACACCTTGCCGCGATACGGCACGAGCTCACCGCCGCAGCCGCCCTGCCCCGGACCGTGCCCTTGGCCAGGGCCCGGCTCCGGCGCGCCGTTCGGCGACGCCGGGATCGCGCCCGCCTTGCCGCCGAACCCATTGACGCGGCCGACCAGGTAGGACAAGTAGCGCTGCAACACCGGATACCACCGGCTCGTCAGCGGCGTGTTCAAGAAGCGCCACTTCATGATCGCGAGCGTGTTCTCCTCGGGCCACAGCAACGGCTCTTCGAGCGAAACCGGAATCGTGACCTGGAACGTGCCGACGATGTAGCGCCAGTCGGTGACCGGCGGTTTGCGCTCGGCCTCGGCACGCGCCTGCGCCACGATCCCCGTGTTGTTCGTCAACGCAGGCGGTTGCCGGCTGCGCACGCGGCGCACCACCACGTTGAACTGCTGCCCGGCCTTCACGCCGATCGGCAGGTCGATCGTGAAGAGGCCCGCGAAGCTCGCGCCGGTCCCGAACGGAATCGGCAGATACGTCACAGGATGATCGACCGTGCATTGCACCGTGTGCTCGTCGGTGGCGGTCCACGGGACGTCCGCGTAGAGCAGCATCGACAGCCGCACCACGTCGAGCGAACTCGCTTGCGGCCAATAGATGCTCGCGACGCTGCCCTTCGGCGTGTTGCCCCAATCGATCATCAGCTCGTCGGGATAGCCGAGCATCGTCGTCAGCGGGTTGTCGGTGCGCAGGCTCGGCTTGTTGTCGAAGGTTTGCGGAATGCGGTGCGTGGCGGGCCCGCCCGGATTGCCGGACCACGTCACTTGCAGATTGCGTTGCGCGAGCTTGTCGGTGTTTTCCGGGCTCAGCGTGATCCCGTTCGAGTTGAGAATCGGCGCGGCGTCATAGGCGATTTGCGCAACGAGGCAGTGATGCGTGCCCGGAAGCGCATTCGCCGGCAGGTCACCCACGTTCAGATAGCAGCCGAAGTAGTGATACGTCTCGTTGTAGCTCGAACTGCTGATCGTCGCCTCGTTGGCCCCGGGGTTGCTGCCGCTCAGATCGTAATCGCCCGTGCCGCCGCTCGTCGCGAAGAACGCGAACGTGAGGTTGTCGGGCGGGTTCGTCGTGGCGTCCACGCCGTTGAGCGGCTTGTCGGGCAGATTCAACGCATCGTAGGTGCTCAGATACGTGGTTTGCGGATCGTAGTCGGTGTCGTTCGACTGCGTCGCGAACATCCGGAAGAACACCTTGACGTTGGTGGCCATCGAGCCGGTGCCTCTCATCCGCACACGCGCGATCGCGAAGTTGTACGCCGTGTGCTTCTTGTTGTCGGGGCCGAGCACCTGATTCGCCACCGACGAATCCTCGATGAGATCGTTCTGCTCATTGAGCGTCTGGAACGGATCGGTGCCGCCTTGCTGCGTGTAGCCATTCGACGGATCGTTCAGGTAAAGCAACAGATTGCCGAGGTAGCCGAACGGTGCATCGGCGCCGCCCGGGAAGTTGATGAACGGCACCTGGTTCAAGTCCGGGATGACCTGGAACACCCGCAGATCCTGGCTCAGATAGAACGCATTGGGCGGGGTGGTGTTCGCGTCGACGTTGGTAAAATACGGGTCCGCGCCGGCCGTGAGTTCGAACAACGCTTCGGCGTTGAACGCTTGCGAGCCGAACGCGATGCCGGCCTCGAGCGGATAGATCGCCGGGGCTGTCGATCCGTGGGAAGGAAAAGCCCCGCCGGGAATCGACACGACCGTAATCGGAAACAGAATGCGCTGCGGCGTGTTGGGGTTCCCGCTGAAGACGGCGCCGCCCTGAAGAAACTTGGCGCCTTGCGCCGCGAACGGTCCGGAAAACTGAATCATCGGATTGCCGACCACACTCGGTGCGAAACCTTCGAGCGCGAGGTAGAACGCGTCGGGAAAGTTCTTGCCGCTGGTCATGGCGCTTTGCACCTCGTCGGCGCCGAAGGTGTTCTTGAGGGTCCAGAAATGGAACGTCGGATTCTTCCGCGCGAGCCACGTGGCGACGTTGACGTAGAACTCCGTGATCGGTTCGAGGATGGCGGGCGGCAGACCCAAGTCCGTGTTGGTCGGCGGCCCGTGCATCGTATCGGAGTGCGGATCGCCGATCAGATTCTTGTCGAGATAGTGATGGAACGTCGACCCGGTCACGATCCGACCGACGTTCGCGCCGTAGCCGTCATAGACGCAGACGGTCCCATGCACTTTTTCGTTCGTGGCGGCATAGTCGGGCATCTGTCCCGGCGGCGTATTTCCGTCGTAAGTCGCGTGCCCGACATCCTTGCCGTACGCGATGATCTCGGGTGTCGGCTGATAACCGCCCGGGTTCGGAAACTCCGGGTATGAATGCGGGTGGTTGCCGCTGTCGATGAAAGTCAGCGCGTTGGGCGTACCGCCGCCGTCGTTCGGATTGAACGATGCGCCCGATGCGAGAATCGTCGAGAAATCGGTCGCCTCGCCCTCGTGCATGTGGTCCGGAAAATCGGCGATCGCCACGCCGCCCGTGCCGCGCAACACGGCATGGATCGGATTCGGCGACTGGGTCAACGGATTGCCCGCGGCATCCATCAACGTTTGCGGCGTCGGGTCGGACTGGTCCCAGAAGAAATAGACCTTCTGGCCGCCGAACATCGTCGCATCGGGCTGCAGCGTATCGAAGCGATCGGTCATGCCGGCGGGATAGCCGGGCGACGTACCGTCGCCGCCGACAGACCAGTTCGGCATGAACGTCTGGCCGGTCGCCGGATCGGTGAACGCATGATCCCACTCGAACCATTTGCGCATCACGCGAATGCGCGGCAGGCCACCGCACATGCACGCGCCGAGGCCGTCGTGATCGCCGACCGCAAACACCCCGCCGCCGCCCTTCATGAAATCGGCAATGGCGATTTGTTCGTCGGGCGTGATGTTGGTATTCCAGTTGGCCAATTGCGTGCCGTTATAGCCTTCGTCGCCGATCAGCCAGATGAGGTCGTAGACCGCGAGATTGGGCACATCGGTGAAGACGAAATCGCCCGGGTAGGTCAAGTTCTGCGAGGTGTCGGGATCTTGCCCGGCAAACTTCGCGCCGCGCCGGTGCGCGGTGTCGACCTGGATCGACGGAATATTGCTGGGATTGTTGAGCGCATTGACGAGCGTGACGAGCGAGAAGCAGGACGAGTCGTAATGCGAGGTCGTCTGCGGGCCGTAGTTGAAAAAGTTACCGTCGGTAACCATGAGCATGCGGATATCGGCCATGTCGTTCCCCCCGGATGGCTGTCGCGCGCGCCCGCCCGAGTCGCCTTGCCATGCGAGCAGGAACTCGGCGCCGCGTCGCTTACGTAAGACGAAACGGCGCGAAGGGGTTTTTAAGCTTTCGGGTATCCGCATTTCGCGGTTGGTGCCGACATATTTTGCTGCGGCGCGAATAGTGGAGGTGTTGAGCGCGCGCTGTTCAAGGGGGGCATTTCGACCCTCTACCGCCGTTCGACCAGACGCCGCGTCTACGACTGCTTCCAAGGGACTCAGAGAATTGGATTCGGCTCTCTTGCCGACCGGGCCGGCGGCTCCGATCCTCCCCAAATCTAGGCGTGTCGACGCTCCGAGCAAACGCCCACCGTGGACAAATAATTTTGCGCGTGCGGAACAAATCTGGTCGAGGCTCGACGACTCATTGGCCAGCGCGGGTCGAGCGAGGTCTTGATTTGTTCTCTTCGCCAGCCCGCCTCGCGCCCGCTCGACGTCATCCTTTGCGCACGAATGCCAGCACGATCGCGTTGCCCAGTTCGTCGGCGATGTGCGCCGATGCCCCCGCCGCGGCGAACATCGTGAACTCGACATCGGGCAGCGCAGGCAAGCCGGCATCCGGCGGGACCACGTGCAGGCCATGCACGAGTTGTGTCTGCACGATCGGCGTCACCGCAAAACCGGCCTGCGCCGCCGCGCACAGGCCGCCGCCGCTTGAACACACCAGTGCGATCCGATAGTCGACGCCTGCCCGCGCAAGTGCGGCCAGTGCAGCCTCTCGATACGGGCAGGGCTCCGGAAGTAGCGCGAGCGGCACGGGCGCGCCGGGCGTAAGCGATGCCCACTCCGCGCCGGCCCACACGAGCGGCTCGCGCCACAGCACGCGCCCAGGGCGGGTGCCCTGGCAGCGGCCGCCGATCACCATGTCGAGTTCGCCGTGATCCATCGTGGCCAGCAGTTCAGCCGCAATGCCGACCCGGACGCTGAACTCGATACGCGGGTAGCGCACCGCAAACGCCTGCATCACGTTCATCAGCCTGACGTTGGTGAGATCTTCGGAGAGGCCGACACGGATCGCGCCCTCGCTCGGTCCGCGTGAGAGTTGCGCCTGAGCATCGTGATTGAGCGCGAGGATCGCGCGCGCGTAACCCAACAGCAACTCGCCGTCGGCAGTGAGCGCGACCGAGCGCGTGGTGCGCGCGAGCAGGTCGCGGCCGACCTGTTTTTCCAGGCGCCGCACATGCGCGCTGACGGCGGACTGCGTCAGATTGAGACGGGCAGCGGCATGTGTGAAGCCGCCTTCCTGGACGACGGCCACGAAGGATCGCAGCACCACAGTATCAAACATCGGACATTTCCTTGGGTCTATTCAGTGCGATTAACACTGAATGACACGATGATACTTCGTTTATATTTTGCGTCGCGATATGTTTTGATGATGGCTGTCACACACCTGGAGCTATCCCATGCCGACCTTACTGCATATCGAATCGTCGCCCCGTAAGCGGCGATCTGCGTCGCTTGACGTCGCGCGCGCGTATCTGGACGCTTATCGCGACGCGCATCCAGACCATCGGATCGATGCGCTCGATCTGTGGTCAGTCGGGTTGCCGGAGTTCGACGGCGACGCGCTCGATGCCAAATATGCGGACCTGAGCGGCACGCCGCTCAGCAAATCCCAACAGCAGGCGTGGACGAGCATCCGGGCGCTCGCGCAGCGGTTGCACGACGCCGATACGCTGCTCTTCTCCGTGCCGCTGTGGAATTTCTCGATCCCGTACAAGCTCAAGCAGTTCATTGATGTCGTCTCGCACCGGAACATCCTCTTCTCTTTCGACGAGCGAGGGATGACGGGATTGCTGAAAGACAAGCAGGCGGTGGTCATCTATGCGAGAGGTCTCGACTATTCAATGGACTCGAGCACACCCGCACATTCGTTCGATTTTCAGCGGCCGTTTATGGAAACGTGGCTGCGATCCGTCGGCGTGACCGACGTTGAATCGATCGTCCTCGAGAAAACACTCCTAGGTCCCGAAGTGGACGAAGCGGCCAGACAGGCTGCGCGCGAGCGCGCAGTGGCGCTGGCGCGAGCGACTTCTGTTCAGCCGGCAATTGAGTAATTGATTCGGACCGTTTAACGAATTGATTGTGTGGATTGAGCATGCGGTAGCTGTCGAAGCCTGAAGAGGTCGCTGCCGCGATCATCTCCGCAGCGCGTCAGGCAAAGTAGGCACTGTGTGCGAGCCGTCTTCAACACAACTTACATACAGAGTATCCATGTCCACTCTTAAGAAACTGTGCGTTTTGCTCGCCACCTTGACATTGGCCTGTGTCTCGTTCGCACAGACGTCTGACGTCAAACGCGAACGCATCCGCGGCGATATTGTGTCGCTTCGCGGCAACGTGCTGACAGTGCATCGCCACAGCGGCGACAATGTTTCGATCGAAGTCGAGCCTGACGTCGCGGTAACGGCCCTCAAGGTGATCAAGCTCTCGGACGTCAAAGTGGGATCCTATGTCGGGACGCCAGCAATTACGGGCCCCGACGGAAAGATGACTGCTACTTCCGTTCTGCTCTTTCCGGAAGCGGCACGCGGCACACAGGAAGGACACTTCGCTTACGACTTCGGACCCAACAGCACGATGACGAATGCCAACGTGGACAGTCTTGTCACGGGTTCCAGCGGTCGCGAACTCAAACTGTCGTATAGGGGCGGGAGTAATACGGTGACAGTGCCCGGAAACGTGCCGGTCGTGACGTTTGCTCCGGCGACGCGAGCCGACCTCACGTCGGGCAAGAAGGTGATCGTCGTGGTGACTCCCGCTCAGCAAGGTGTCTATGAAGCGCACGTGGTTTTAGTAGAAAAAGACGGCGTTATACCGTCGCTGTAGTGCGAAATGTTGATAAGTCGTTCGCCTGCGAGCCAATCGTTCGCGTAGGCAACCTTTCATATTGCGGTTGTGCTGGTGAACAATGAACGCGGACGACTGCGTGCGTGTGGTCACGCTTAGAAATGAGCGAAACACGGTGTCAACAGTGCGATTTACAGGAGAGTTGATTGTCATGCAGTTGAAGAAGATGGAACTGCCTTACCACCCAAACGAGGAGTTGGAGTCTGTAATCACCAACCTGCTCGCACTGGTTGATGACGACCCGCTGCGTGAGGGGTTGCGCGATACACCGGCGAGGGTTGCGAAGGCGTGGCGGCACTGGTGCGGCGGATACCGCGTGGACATCGCCGAGCTGATGAAGGTGTTTGAGGACGGGGCGGAACACTATGACCAGATGGTTGTGCGCAAGGACATCCCGGTCTATTCGCACTGCGAGCACCATTTGGCTCCGATTATCGGTCGGTGCACCATTGCCTACATACCTGATGGGAAGGTAATTGGACTGTCGAAGCTGGACCGTCTGGCGGACGCGTTCGCGCGCCGATTGCAGGTACAGGAGCGCTTGACGAGCCAGATCGCTGACGCCCTGGTGGAGCACCTGCAACCGCTCGGCGTTGGAGTATGGGTCAGTGCCCGCCACTTGTGCGTCGAGTCGCGCGGCGTACAGCACACGAACAGTGAAACCATAACCACAGCGCTACGCGGATGCATTCGCGAGCGGGATGCAGCACGCGCTGAGTTTCTTGCACTGGCGCGGAGTTAGAGCTTTACGAGGACTCAACCAGCTTCGGCGTCCGGGAAGTCATTCCGAGGCCGGAGTGGCGCACGAACGCACTGCCGGCACTCCAAGCTCACCCCCGGCCTCCGGAACCGCAGCCCACGGCGCAGGTCGGTGAGCACGTCCATGTCTACGTGATACGTCAAGCGCGTCGTGACGAACGTCGTACTTCATCGAGCATGCGTGCAACACCGGCGCGAATGCCCGATAGCCCGCCGGGCATTGTTGCGAGGAGGATGACCGCTGTACTCCGGAACTGACCATTCGATGCGCGAGAACGCGAGTGGCCGAGAAGGGAAAGTACGCATTCGCTCGCAGTGAAACCCGACATTCGTGGTCGCGGCGGTCCTAATGGCAGAAAAGCAACCTGAAGCTGCCTCACGAACGGCGACACCTGAATGTCGGCAAAGGCCGATGAAGGAGCGTTCGTCTTTGGCGGTGAGATGGCCGCTTACGGGGGTGCAACGGCCGTTCGAGCAGTGGTTTCGATCGGCAAGTTCTCGGGGCGGATTCAACCGGTCGATGCAACACACTTAAGACTGCATAAGCAGTGAAGGGCGTTGCAATGAAGCAAAGACGGCGGATTTACTACACAGAGAGCCAGAAAGCGTTAATGTGGGAACGCTGGCGGAAAGGCGAATCGCTTCAGAAGATCGCCCAGCTGTTCGACCGGAATCATTCGTCGGTACAGGGGATTCTTGCGGAAACAGGCGGAATACAACCGCCACGACGACACCGCTCCAGACTGGCGTTGACACTTGCCGAGCGAGAAGAAATATCGCGCTCCTTGGTGGCAGGGCACTCGATCCGTTTGGTGGCAAGCCGGCTCGGACGAGCGCCTTCCACCATCAGCCGGGAAATCAGGCGAAATGGCGGAGCTCAAGGCTATCGAGCAAATCAGGCCGACCAGCTTGCCTGGGAGCGGGCCCGTCGCCCAAAGGAATGTAAGCTCGTCAGAAATCGAGCGCTCGCCCAGGTCGTGGCGAGCAAACTTCAGCTGCAGTGGTCGCCAGAACAGATTGCCGGTTGGCTCACGCACTCATACGCGGTCAACAAGGACTATCAGGTGTCGCACGAGACGATCTACCGGAGCCTTTATATACAGGCTCGCGGTGCGCTAAAGAAGGAATTGCTGGAGCATTTGCGGCGCACCCGGGCCATGCGTCGCTCGCGCCACCATACGCAAAAGACTGAGGATCACGGCAGACTTCACGACACGGTACCAATCAGCGAACGCCCAGCCGCAGTCGAAGACCGCGCTGTTCCTGGCCATTGGGAAGGCGACCTGCTATGCGGCAGTGCGAGCAGCCAGATTGTGAGCCTCGTTGAACGCCAGACTCGCTATGTGATGTTGGTGAAGATCGCCAGCAAGGACACCGAGACAGTCATCAACGCGCTAATCAAGCATGCCTGCAAGCTGCCGCAGGAGCTCTATAAATCATTGACGTGGGATCGCGGAACCGAGATGACGGACCACAAACGCTTTACAGTGGCCACCGACATCAAAGTCTATTTCTGTGATCCGCAGCATCCCTGGCAGCGCGGCTCGAATGAGAACACGAACGGACTCCTAAGACAGTACTTTCCAAAGGGAACTGACCTCTCGGTCCATTCACAGGCCAAGCTCAACGCCGTTGCGAGACGATTGAACGAGCGTCCCAGAAAGACCCTAAACTACGAGACGCCCGCTGAACGATTCCATCAATTCGTTGCATCGACCGGTTGAATCCGCCGGCCAATGCTGCCGTTCGCCCATCGACGCTAATACGCCCGCTTAGGTACAACGGTCATTCGTGTAGTCATGTCGGCCGGTAAGTACTCCGCCATTACTGCCGTTCGTGGCAGCAAGATGATGATGACCAATGTCCGCTGTCGGGCGGGTTCGGCGTTGAGCCGCACCCGGGCCCATGAACGGACATTCGCGAATGCCGCCAATCTCGGCTATATGGGCTTCGTGGCACCTGGGGAGGAATAAAGCGACGCCCCATAGAGTTTTCAGCTTTGACCGCTCGGCCGATTCTTGCTGTTCGCGACGGACCGCCATCGACCCTACATAGCGGGCAAAGCTGTCTCCCGAAACGCGACGGTCATGTATCGAAAGGCAGGCGGGCGCCCCGCACCAACGGACCTTGCAGTCGCTCAGCTCTCGAAATCCTCGCGTTGAAGCTCAATCGGCTGGCCGTGCGACGTGCGAGCCGCGGCGCGCCCCCATGCCCGTTGATAGTCAAGCAGCTCCTTTTCCGAGCTGGCGCCTTTCGCCGCGATCAGCGTTTCAAGCGCTGAAAGCCAGCAGTGGTAATAGTTATCATCGAGACCGGCATCGCCTGTGACCTGCGCCTTGGCGATCTGCCCGGCGAGCGCCCGTGTCCATTCGGACCAGGTGAAAAGGCCGCGCTCATGCAACGCGACAGCCATCGCGAAGGCCTGCGCCTGCCAGGGTGCTTGAAACCTGGGGCTGTCATCGTCACGAAGCGTTCCGGGCAACTCATCGGATTGGTTGCTCATGCAAGCGGCTCCAGGTAGGGTTCCCATGCGTCAATCGAAACGCTCAGACCTTCGGGTGCATCGTCGCCCCACAACTGGCGTCCTTCGAACACGACTGAATAAAGCCACTGCGGGTGCTCACCCAAGCCCTGCGCGTTAGCATCGGCGAACACGTGCACGCCGCGGATCTGTTCGACGCGCCCTATCTTCCCTCTGGCGTAGCCGGGCAGACGGGTGTGGTGCTGGACCTCGGATTGGCGAGTGCGCACATCCTCACCCACCTTGAAGCGGGCTGGCGACGTCGCGGACCGCTCGGTCATCCTGCCTTTCGCCACCACCCTGGCAACTTCGGTTGCTCGCAAGACGCTCGGCAGCGGGGCCGGTGGGCGCAGCATGCGGCCTGCCACGAGCTCGTCTTCAACGATCAGGCCCCCTTCGATGAGAAGCTGCTCCAGTGCCCTGACCCAGACACCGTAGTAGGTCAATGCAGTGTAATCGGGCAAGGTTTCGCACGCGCTGCGAAACATGTCGATGTTCCATGCGCCAGTCGCGCGCATCGCCAGCGTCAGGGCCAGCGCGTACCGCTCCCATTGCGCGTGGAACAGTTCATCGTCAGGGTCGGGGACGACCTGGCCGGCCCCCTTCTGTCCGCCCAGGTCCGCGTGGGAACAATAGCTCATCCTGAACTCCCCGGACTCCTCGGCAGTCCGGTCCCGATCATGGAATCGCGCGTGACCAGGGCCGCTAGCTCCTCCTCGCTCAGGCCCTCGGTGCCTGCAGGGCGTCGCGGAATGACGAGATAGCGCACCTCGGCGGTGGAATCCCAGACGCGGATCTCCGTCGATTCAGGCAGCGTGACGCCAAAATCCCTTAGCACACCACGCGGATCCCTGACCGCACGGGCACGATACGCCGTACTCTTGTACCAGGTTGGCGGAAGCCCAAGGACGGGCCATGGATAGCAACTGCAAAGCGTGCACACAACCATGTTGTATCGCGACTCGGTGTTCTCGAGCGCAACCATATGCCGACCTGTATACCCCAGTGACGCGATGGCGGAAGTCGCGTCCTCGAGCAACCACTTGTGGAAGGCCGGGTCGACCCAAGCCTTTGCGACAACACGGGCTCCATTACGTGGCCCGATCTTTGTTTCGTAGGTATCGATCAGTACATCCAGAGCCGCCAGATCGATATAACCCTTCTGGGAGAGCACAGTCTGCAGCGCGCGAACGCGCAGATCCATCTCGCTCAGTTCGCTATGTTCGCCGCTCTGATCGTAGTCGTGCGTCATGATGCGATGTTAGCCGGTAGAGACCAGGCTCCGTGGCGGTACCCCCCGCACAATGTGCGCGTTTTCGTGCAACGAGGCGAGCAGGAAAGTCATACGATCGCCGCCATCTGGCTGGGGTCGAGTTCCAGCCAGAGCACCTCCCCGACATTGTAGACGTCGAGCGGGGATGCGCTCACGCGCAAGCGCGTCGAACTCGCCACTGGGACCACCGCGTAGTCCCAATACTCGCCGAGGTATGCGCGCTCAAGGACTCTCACCTCGACCTGCGGGACATGGTCGACGCGTTGCGATTTGCTGCGCGAAAGCCGCATGCTCTGAGGCCGCACCGAGAAAGTCACCTTGCCTGCGAGCGCACCGCCGTCCGGCAACGCGCTGCGCGGTACGCTGAACCGATCAAACACGATCTCAGCGCCGTTGCAGGCGCCATCAATCAGATTGGTGCGGCCGACGAAGCCGGCAACGAAGCGCGTCCTGGGCCTGGTATAGAGCGTATGCGGGCTGTCGACCTGCTCGATGCGGCCCTGGTTCATCACTGCGATGCGGTCGGACGTCACCATCGCCTCCGCTTGATCGTGGGTGACGTATACGGTAGTAATGCGGAACTCGTCATGCAGCCTTCGGATCTCAAAGCGCATCTCCTCGCGCAGGTTGGCGTCGAGGTTGGAAAGCGGCTCGTCAAGCAGCAGCACAGAGGGCCGGATGACGACGGCGCGCGCGAGCGCCACGCGCTGCTGCTGACCGCCGCTGAGGTCGGCGGGATAGCGCTGTGCCAGGTGGCTCATATGAACGACGTCGAGCATCTCACCGACGCGCCTGCGCATTTCCTCACCCGACAGCCGCCGCAGCTTGAGCCCGAATGCCACGTTTTGCTCGACCGTCATGTTTGGCCACACCGCGTAACTCTGGAAGATCATTGACATTTGCCGCCGCTCCGGCGGCACAGCTCCCGCGGGCGAGGACAACAGCTTGCCGTCCATCTCGATCGTGCCGGCACTCGGATCGATGAAGCCGGCGATCATTCGCAGTGTTGTCGTCTTCCCGCAGCCGGAGGGGCCGAGCAGCGACACGAACTCCCCCTCCTCGAGTACCAGTTCCAGGCCATCGACGGCCAGCACTTGACCGAAGCGTTTCTCGATGCCGCGCAGTGCGAGCTTGCTCACTCAATTTCTCCGCAGCAGGAAATCGCGGCCGATGACTCGATAGCCGAGCGCCGCGATGGCAATCGACACGGCCAGCAGGATGGTGCCGAGCGCTGCCAGCACCTCGAAATTGCCCTCTTCGGAGAGGTCGAACAGCATCACCGAGATGACTCGCGTGTTGGGCCCTACGAGGAAGATAGCTACGGACAGCTCACGCGCTGCCGGAATGAATACCAGGATCCAGGCGCCGGCGAGACTTTTCTTGAGCAGCGGCGCCAGCACTTTGCGAATGGCGGTGGGCCGGCCGCCGCCCAGAATGCGCACCGCCTCCTCCATTTCCGGGTTGATACTGCGCATGCCGGCGGCGCTCGACGTATAGGCGATCGGCAGGAAGCGGGTGGTGAAGGCGAGAATCATAATCGTCGCCGAGCCGTAGAGCGCGAGCGGAGGCGGCGCGTAGGCCGCATAGAAACCGATCGCCAGCACGACTCCCGGGATGACGAACGGTGTCATGCACAGGAAGGCCAGCGCGCTGCTCCATGGCACGAGCTTGCGGCTCACTACATAGGCGATCGCTAGCGAAAGACCGATCGCGGCGAAGGCGGTCGCGCCCGCATAGAGCAAAGTATTGAGGATCGCCTGCTTCGCCTGCGTCTGCTCGAACAAAACATAGCGGAAATTACCCAGCGTGAGGTTTACTATGGAAAACCCGCGCCCCCATGCCTTGCTAAAGGCCGCCTGCAGCAGCACCCCCATAGGCAGAAGCACCGATATGGTCGCGACGAACAGCGCGTAGAACAGCATCGCCCAGCGCCAGCGCCCGAGCCGGATCAAGCGCCGCTCGCCGCCCTTGCCGGACACGGCCACGTACCCTTTGCGCCCGGTGAGCGCGCGCTGCAGCCAGAACATCAGCATGGTGATCAGCAGCAGCGGGATGCTATAGGCGGCCGCCTCCTCGACCCGAACCGGATATTCGAAGAATTGCCACAGCTGGGTCGAGACCACGTTGAAGCGTGCCGGCAGAGCGATCAGAGCCGGGGCGCCGAACAGCGCAATGGCCTCCAGAAAGCTGATGATTAGGCCCCCTAGGATTGCCGGCAGAACCAGCGGCAGGGTCACTCGGAAAGTGGTGCGCAAAGTACCGGCGCCCAGAATGTTCGCTGCATCCTCCATCTCCGAGGAGACGAGATCGAGTGCCGAGTTCGTGAACACGAACACATAGGGGAACGAGGCAACACCGACCACTAAGATCAGCCCGGTCATGGAATAGACATTGAAGATACCGTGGTCGCCCCCAGTGAACGCCATCCAAACCCGATTGAGCCAGCCCGAATTCGGGCCTGCCAGCAGGATCCAACCGATGGCGCCGAGATACGGCGGAGTGATGAAGGCGCCCAGCACAGTCAACCGCACGAACGATTTGGCCGGCATGTCGGTGCGCGAGATAGCCCAGGCGATCGGCACGCCGAGCACCCCAGCAAGCAGCGCGACGCCGGCACCGAGTTCCAGCGAGTTCAGCAGGGCTTGCAGGTGGCGCAGGCTGCCATAGGCGTCGCGGTAATTGGCGAACGTAAACCGACCGGTCTCCGCTTCCTCGAAGCTCGAGATCAGCAACCGGAGCATCGGGCTGGCCACTAGGAACACGAGCACGGCAATCATGGCGAGCCACAGCAGTATGCTGGGCTCAAAACGGCGTAGCCGACGCGCGAGCGTTGCTCCTGGCGGGGGTTCAACCCGCGTGTCGTCCGAGTTGCTCATCGTAGAGATCAGCGGTTCTGGAAGCGGTGCTTATACGCCGAAGGTGCTCCGCCACTGCTCGATTACTTCGGGAATGCCTTTGACGATTTCCTCGCCGCTCGGACGAATGGTCTTCAGCTCCCTGGCAGACCTGACGCCGGGCGAAGGTGCCACTTCTGGCCGGAGCGGCTCGAAGAAATGGTCGACCCAGATCTTCGACGCGTCGACGCTCATGAGATATTCCATGAACAGCCGCGCGCCCTTAGGGTGCTTCCCTCCCTTGAAGATGCCCGACGGTGCCAGAATTAGCACCGTGCCGTCGGTCGGGTAAACCATCGCCAAGGGATTGCCCTTCTGCACGTTCTCGGCAGCGGTTGCAATCAGGGCGGTGCCAGCGATGAGGCGCTCGCCGGCGTTGACCATGGTGATCGTATCGTTGATCGAGCGGCCGATCTGCGGATTGTTCTTGGCCAGGGAATCGAAGAATTGCCAGCCGTAGAGCTTGCGCATCATTACGGTCCAGGTCCCGACGTAGCCGCTGAACCCCGGGTGGCCGAGCGCGATCCTGTCCTTCCATTTCGCGTCGGTGAGATCGCTCCAATTTCTCGGCGCCTCGGCTTCCTTGAGCTTGGCGGTGTTATAGACCATGCCGATGAGGCCCGCCGAGGTCACGAAGTAATATCCGTCGGGATCGTAGTGCTGGTAGATGTCGAGCACCTTGCTAGCGTTCTCTGGCACGTATTGCTCGAGTGCCTTCTTTTCTTTCAGGTAGACGTAGTGGCCGATGTCGGTCGAGCTGAGCACGTCGACTTGCACGGCGCCGGCCTTGAGCTCCTGAGACACGCGCTGGAACGCCACCTGCGCGGTCGTGCGCACCACGTTCACCCTGATCCCGGGATAGGCCACCTCGAAGCCATGGCCGAGCGCTTGCGCAGTCACGTCATCGGAATGGGCGGTGTACCAGGTGAGCTCGCCCTCCTTCGTCGCCGCCTCGTAAAGGTCCTTCGTGTGAGCGGTCATCGCGGTCGCCGCAACCAGCCGCGCTCCGCCGACCATTGAAAGCGCGAAAGCGGCAGATCCGCATCTGAGGATTTCACGGCGCGTGACAAACCTTGTCATTGCGATTCCCTCACGATGCTTTTGCGCAAAATCTCCCCGTCCCCTCGATTAGGGGTTAGGCGAGGCTGGCCGCGGCAACGGCTAATGCAAGCCAATACGGTAAGTTCATTTTTTGCGACGCTCGGCACATGCACGATTTCCCCGTCTCGTGTCTTTTGTTCTGGCACAAACAAATCGAGTATAGGTCAGTATCGGACAGGCACCAGTAACGCGCGACCGGTTTAGGGAGCGTGACTTTCCCTCAGGCAGAGGCTGGCGAGCCGTGAGGAATCAAACGTGGGGGTACCGACAATCCCAAGGCAAATGCGCATAGCGCCTATTTGCGGACATGCATATACGATCGCCCCTGCTCGATTTAAGGGCTCGGCCTATTCAGTGATGCACCAGCCTTCAGAAAATCGATAAAAACTCGCAACTGTGCAGGCATCTACTGACGCCCTGGATAGCAGAGAAATGGCCTCGAAAAGGTGAAGGACAGCCACCCCTTCCCCGGCGGTACTGATTGTGAGATCGACCGTCGCGCCGAGGCTGACCACGAGCAGCCCGGGAGGATCCAGCCGCACGACTTCGTCGTCCCGCTCAAACTTCCAGACCGGTATTGCGCCGCTGGCAAATTGGCCGCGCAGGCATTCACTCGCGCTGGTGCTCGGGGCCGCGACGCATTCGCCCGCTCGTTCGATTGTTTGTGAGGTATCTTGGTGCCGCTACCGCCATCATTTTCGAAAGAGGGCTCTTGCCGTGTCTTCCGCTCGTGTCGTCGCGCTGACAGTACTGTCGATGGTGGCCTTTGCGGCGAACTCGCTATTGTGCCGTGTCGCCCTACGGGGCACCGGAATCGACGCGGCGACTTTTACGTCGATTCGCATCATGTCCGGCGCCTTTGTCCTGTTGCTTGCGGTGTGGGTTCAACGGGGCCGAGTTCCGCGTGCCGGCAATTGGCCGTCCGCACTGGCTCTTTTCGTCTACGCTGCTGGCTTCTCGTTCGCCTACCTCAGCCTGCCCGCATCGACTGGAGCTTTGCTGCTGTTCGCCGCGGTTCAAGCCACCATGATCGGGTACGGCGTCTGCACCGGCGAGCGATTTTCCGTGCTGCAATGGATTGGCCTCGTTTGTGCCCTGGCGGGACTCGTGGGACTGTTGCTTCCCGGTATTTCCGCGCCACCGCCAGGAGGGGCGGCCCTTATGCTTGCCGCCGGCATAGCCTGGGGCATCTATTCGCTGCGCGGCAAAGGCGCGAGAAATCCGACGATGGAGACAGCCGGCAACTTTACGCGCGCGGTGCCTTTCGCTGGGGCGCTCAGCGCTATCACGCACATGCATGCCGCGTTCGACTGGGCAGGCCTTGCGTACGCGATCGCGTCCGGGGCTGTCACTTCTGGCATCGGTTATGTCCTTTGGTACGCCACATTGCCACAATTGAGAGTCGCTAATGCCGCAACGGTGCAACTGAGCGTGCCTGTGATCGCCGCCATCGGCGCTACCATTTTCCTTGGCGAGAGCCTCACGCCCAGAATCGTGCTGGCGTCGGTGGCAATCCTGGGAGGAATCGCCGTCGTCGTCCTCAAGGGCCGGCGGCCCGCCAACATCGAGAGAACGTAGACCTTCCTTTAGCCGAGTAATTGCGGCCATCGGCTTCGCAGGCCTCCCAGATATAGCATCGTCTTACGAAAAGAACCTGTTGACATCTCACTTCCGCGTGTCTCGATAGCATCCAAAATCTCCAAGTGCTCCGAGAAGGAGTCATGGCCTCCGCCGTTCGAGGCGGACCGAGCGTACAAAGGCGGTGCGTGCGTAGATGTTTTCAAGCGCACACCATCTCCTTGTCTCCTGACAAGCTGGCAAGTCTGCCGTTCGTCGCCACAGGATTACGCGTCGAACGTACCGCTGGCCGCGCGGCGGTGGATTTCCGAGGCCGCCCTGTTGGACAGAGCGATTGCGCACGGGGTGTGCCGTGTCGTCCGTCGCTGTGTCCCTCTTGGCGACATTCAGTGCCCCGTTATATATGACATGGATATTGGGCATGTCCCTCCGCAACTGTCGCTCGTCAACGGCGCGTTGGCTCAAGTAAAGCTACGCGATGGATGCGGAACCGTGGTTCAGCGACTAGCGTAAGCAAGCCACTAGACCGATCACTTTGCCCGACGTGAGACAGAGTGCGGCCAGTTTCGGTCATACGTTCCAATGCTTGGAGCGACATTCAAACGTCGGTTTCCGAACCCGACAGCTGACCTTCATCTACCGCTCGCAATCGTCGCGCCCGGTCGCGAGGGCTGTGTCTCGTCCCCCGTCGACAGATGCCAGCATCGGCAAATGCTGACCGCGTCCGCCTCCACCAGGTTCGGCGGGTCAATCACGGATACAAGGGAAACGACAACACGTGGCCGGAAAAACAAGACGCGCTCGTAGGGCTGAAGTACGGCCGGTTATCTTCGGCAGGTTGTAGTTGCACGTGCATGTACTACGCTATTGTCAACAGTTTGTCGACTAATACGTGATTAAGAAGGACTTGCCATGCTTGCGCCTGAAGGGTATCGGCTACGTTTCCGCCTCATCGCGCTGGTCGCGCTCTGCATCTTCGTCGTCATGCACTTTCCACTGGCGCACGCGCAGGCTTCACGAACGGAAATTATCCCGTTCAAGTCGCTGACCCTGACTGACCAGGAGTTCCTGGTCGGACGCGAGGACGGCGAGCCTGTCACCGTTGCGGGCGAACTGCGCCTGCCACGTGCGGGCACCGAGCGATTCCCGCTCGTCATTCTGCTCCACGGGGGTGGCGGTATTGGCGGCTATGTTGTCGACTGGGAATCGTATTTTCTCGCGATGGGTGTTGCTACCTTCGTCATTGATAGCTTCACTGGGCGCGGCATCACTAGTACAACCAACGACCTTGCCCAAATCGGACGACTCACGCAAGTCGAGGATGCATACCGCGCACTTGCCCAGTTGGCAAAGCATCCGAGAATTGACTCTACCCGAGTGATGCTAATGGGTTTTTCCCGAGGCGGGACAAACACCCTCTATGCGAGCCTGACGCGTTTTCAACGGATGCATGCTGCTGCATCAGGCGCGCAATTCGCTGCGTACGTGGCCTTTTATCCTGACTGCACCATCACGTACCGCGACGAAGAAGAAATAGCTGCGCAGCCCATGCGCGTGTTTCATGGTACGGATGACAACTACAACCCGATTGCGCCATGCCGAGCGTACGTTGGCCGGTTGAAAGCCAAAGGCAGGGACGTCCAGCTGATTGAATACGCCGGAGCTGGCCATGTCTTCGACGGGCGAGCCTTCAAACCACCGGTAGTATTCCCGCAGGGGCAGACCCTGCGGAACTGCCGGTTGGAGGAAGGGGATAACGGGCAGCTTTTCAATACCAAGACCAAACAGCCGTTCTCGTACAGCGACCCCTGCATAGAACGGGGTGCAACCGTCGCGTACGACGAGAAGGCGGCGATGGAAGCCAGAAAGGCGGTTGCAGAGTTTGTTGCCGCCACGCTCAAGCCACATCAATCTCCATAACCTTGATCGTTCGCCGCAACGACTTATGAGCGGGCTGCTGACCAACGAACTTGTGACACGGGCTTGCTGTATCCTGGTTGTGTTGCAAGCGCGTGTTGCGCGGGCAAGGCCCGGGGCTAGTGTGCTAATGGTAGGACCGTACGGTTTCGACACTGACCTCTGCCGCTTCGTCCAGCTCTCCGATGGTCTTTTCCTGCATGGTGCGCTTGACTGCTCAACGAGCTGCTGTTGCGAGCGCGAGTGCAAGATGGTGGCGAACATCAAGTCGCTGCCTGACCGGCACCAGTACTCGAATGACCGCGAAGGCGAAGAACTCGCCAGTAAATTCACCCCGCGAATGGCGGCTGTACATCCGAAACGCGCCGCACAGTTCGCAAGATGGCGACCGGCAGCAACGGGTCGGGAGCACGCGTTCGCCGAAAACGCGACCTGACATTCGCGGCCATCGATACGGGAACGGCAGGAAAGCGACTTGAAGCTGCCTCACCGGCGGCGTCACCTGAACGTCAACTTTGGCCGATGAAGGAGCGTTCGTCTTTGGCGGTGAGATGGCCGCTTACAGGGCGGAGCCGACACCTGAACGTCCGACCGGCGACGCCTGTGAACGGCGGTTTGTGGCCGATGTCACGCGTCCACGCAGGCCGTCGAAAAAGCCCCGTTGAGATCTCAATCTCCGCATCGAAGAAGGTCCATCGAACTGGCGCTATCGACCCGTTGCGGCGGTCGAGTCGATTCATTCCCAACTGCCGTCTGCGAACCTAGACCGGTCGTTCGCACGAAACTACTCGACACCCAATCGCCGGGACAGTGAAAGCTTCTTACGAACACGAGCGTCGCGACGTCCCCAGACATCAGGTTGTCAGGACCCTCCGGTATCATCTGAATAACACGTGTCCGTCCATAAGGGACCGTAATCGTGGACGGTAGAACCTACCTATCGCTAGTCAGTGGGGTTTGCCACTGCAATTGATCGCAGCGCAGGCGCTTGAAGGCCTGCTCAGAGTCAAGGCAGTGAAACAATGGATGAAGAGCCAATAAGGCGGGGCCCGCCCACGGAATCAGGCAATCCCCTAGCCTCTTTTAGCAACGGCCCCTTATTCACGCGGATGCAGTCAGCGCATACAGTGCACTGATACCTGTCGGCGTGCCGCAATCCTTGCGCGGGCTACGCCGACGTTCTGCTTTCAGAGCACAAAAATAATGCCAATATTGTTCCGACTGGAACAACCAGCAGAGCATCCATAAACACCAAGGGAGTAAGTTGCAGGTAATGAAAATAGATCCAGGCTGAATGCCCGGGGCCGATTCTGGAGCGGTCGTGATACAAAAAAAGTAACGCTGGAATAAGGGAGATTCTGCTTTGGTATTGCAAGAGCGTGCCAAGTCCTCGCAAGAACCTTTAATGCCTTTCGAAGCGGCACGAAATCCCGGCGCAAACTTCATGATTCGATTGGCGTCGGGTATGTCAAGCATGATGCTGGAGGATACGATGAACACTCTGACTTTAATCCCTATTGCCGCATTGACGTTGTGCACCACACTGGCCTATGCGGGTGACAACAGTGACGCATCCAGCACGGCCTCCGACAGCAACGCAGCTATGACGTCGGACGCAGTCGGCGGCACGTCAGGGGGCGGTAGCATGAGCGGCGCCGCCATTGGCAAGACTCGCGCGGAGGTCTATCAGGAATTGCTGCGGGCCCAGAAGGACGGCTCGCTCGATCGCTTGAATGCGCTTTACGGCGGGCAGTGAGCAGACGCACGGGATGCCGTACGGTACGCGCCGCACAGCGTCCCGGGAGACGACGCCAAAAATTGGAGCGAAGGGCCACAGCCCGGGAGAATGTCAGGACTCCTCGGCCCCTTCTACCCGGTGGGGAAAGCGCCTGACCCGGGCGCCGGCCTGACGCTTTATGGAAAGCTTCGCATAAGCCGACGACGTGACCGACGTACTCCGCGCATGAACGGCCGGTGTCGCAAGCACTTTGCGCATTGACATGAATGACCCAATCGGCGTCGATCGGCGTATTACCGTGAGTAGCGTTTGACGATGCCCGCGACGACTTAGTGATTTCTTGCCGGCTTGTCAGGAAACAGGGGGTGGATTACCCGTCGAACGTACCACCGGCCGCGTGGCGCGGGAATTCCGCGGCCGACCGGTTGGAGAGAGCGGTTGCGCACGGGGTGTGTGCCGTGTCGTCCATCGCTGTGTCCCTCTTGACCAATAGCCGCTCGCCACCTTGAATCTAGAGAGACAGGGCCGGCCATGTATTCCCTGAAATGCGCGCGACCTAATCGACCCTTGCGTCACCGGGAGAAGTGTATGCGCGACCACTTTGGGCAACGTCTGTTTCTCAGTCACTGTGGCTGCTGCAATCCTTCGATCTCCGCCCCAGTCAGTGAGAAAAGGAGAGGATTCCTCACCGGCGCCGCAGAGGTAGCGCTTGCCGCCGCAGCGATCGGGACTGGATGCCTTTCGCGCGCATTTGCGCAAGCGCCGGCTATCGTGAAGTCAGGCCTGATCGATGTGCATCATCATCACATTCCACCGTTTTATCTCGCCGAAAACCGTGAACGGATCACTGCCTCATTCGGCGGCAAGCTCACCCCAGCGTGGAACACCTGGACGCCCGAGGATGCGATTAAGGCGATGGACGACAGCGGTGTCGCCACCGCCATACTGTCGCTCACGACACCGGGCGTTTGGTTCGGTAATGCGCAGGAGGCACGGAAAACAGCTCGACGGGTCAACGAGTATGCCGCGGACCTCGGCCGGGCCTATCCGGGCCGCTTTGGGCTGTTTGCCGCCCTTCCGCTGCCCGATCAGGAAGGCAGTCTTCGCGAAATCGAGTACGCGCTCGACGTGCTGCATGCAAACGGAATCGGCTTGCTGACCAGTTACGGTGATAGGTGGCTGGGTGATGCAGCGTACGGGCCCGTTTTCGAAGAACTCGACCGCCGCAGAGCGGTGGTGTTCGTGCATCCCACCGTGCCAATCTGTTGTCGAACCTTGCTGGCAAACGTCCCGCCGGTAATGGACGAGATTCCGCAGGATACCGCGCGCGCCATTGCGAACCTCTTGTACACAGGCTCATTCTCTCGGCACAGAAACATACGCTTTATCTTCGCGCATGCGGGCGGCACCATGCCCATGATGTACGGACGCATGCTCGAGTTCCCTCCAGCAAACTTGGCCGAGAACGCTCCTAAGGGCATTGAGTACGAACTCCGGCGCCTCTACTACGATATTGCCGATACAGCCTTCGCTCCGGCGATCGCCGCACTCACTAGCCTGGTGCCGACGACACAGATTCTCTTCGGGAGTGACAACCCCTACGCGCCTGTGGCGGAGACAGTCCGTCGCATGAGGCAGCTAGGTCTCTCTCACGCCGATTTGCGTGCTATCGGCCGGGAGAACGCGCTTGCACTGCTTCCGCGTCTGTCGCAGTGACAGCGCGCTCGCCGAGCCAATACGACCGGTAGCAGGGGCACGAGCGGTCCCGGAAAGCAGCATCGGCGGCTGTCTCTTCTTGACCGAAGTCGTCAGTTCGACGGCAACCCGACTCCGGGTGGACCGCGAGTTTCGGCTGCCGACCCCACAAAGCGGACAGCCGCATGCGCTGTTCACACAATCGTCCTACCAGGTATGTGCCGCCGAATGGCTAATAAAATTCGGCGTACCACCGGGCCCATAAGGATCCGGGTTGCCGAAACGCGGAATACTCCCGTCCGCACGGGCTTGGGCCAATTCCGCGCGCACCTGCGCTCGCGTCTTCGGACCTTGAGTCGACACCGCCTGCGTCGAGCTTGACTGTGAAGATTGAACGGATTGGGCGCACACCAGAGTGGGCGCTACAGACAGTGTTGCCACGACCATTGTCATCATCAACTGCATTGGTTTCATCATCGCTCTCCAAACACCTCTTTACCGATCTGCACACTTGCCTGATGGGCAAGCAGACCGGTATCAATGAACTACTCTGGTGTTTTTATTTAAGAGAGCCGACCCAATCCAACCTGCCGGAAACCTAGCGTGCATGGTGCAGGTTACTACGACCCGGGCGGCCTGTCTCATAACGCCCCCCGAAGACTTGTGCGCTATGGTCAGCATAGGTTTTCTCAGCGGAATAGCGATTGTCGGCAATTTAGGCATTGATGTCGAACGCCCGAAGTTGGCCGAACCCGGAAATTCCTTTGCCGTTGCCAGGCGCCGTTGTCGGAGTAACCTCGAATTTCCGTAGCCGGCCCGAAGCGGTCGGTCATCGTCCAGCGATTGCGCTGCCCTCTTGCGAAGTACAACGGCCGTTCGCGTTTCTGGTTCGTCGGGCGGGTCGTCGGCCGAGCGGTAAGTCGCCGGCAGTTCCGCAGATGACCATCTTGAGGCTTGAAACTATGGATATCGGTGGCTTCGATCTCAATCTACTGAAGGCATTCGACGCTCTTTATGCGGAGCGTCACGTGACGCGCGCCGGGCTGCGTATCGGCCTGAGTCAGTCCGCGATGAGCGGCGCCCTTACCCGGTTGCGTGAGCTGTTCGAGGATGAGCTGTTCTTGCGCACGCCGTCGGGGATGCAGCCGACCCCACGGGCTCACGATCTTGCGGGTCCGATATCCAGCGCGCTCCGGCTGGTACGAGGTGCGTTACGGGCCGACGGTTTCGATCCGGCGACCGCTAGTGACGCGTTCACGATCGCGATGAACGACTATTCCGCTTTCGTTCTACTACCGCTGCTGCTGGCACGCCTTAGCATCGAGGCGCCTCACGTCGACGTGCACGTGCACGGAACGTTCGGCCGGGATGAGGCGCTCGGACTTCTCGAAAGCGGCGAAGTCAGCCTCGCGATCGGCTTCCCGGTCGAAGCTTCGGCACGCATCCTCACGCGCCCTCTGCTCCAGGAGGACTTTGCGTGCGTAGCGCGTCCCGAGCACCCCGCGTTTGCGCCCGGTGCTGGCCTCGACGCCTTCACGAATGCGCCTCATCTCCTGATCTCTCCCGAGGGCGACCGCTCGAGTGTGGTCGATCGCGAGCTCGCCAAGCTGGGGCTCGGACGGCGCGTGGTCCTGAGCTTGCCGCAATTTCTGGTCGCGCCGTTCGTGATCGCCGAGACCGATCTCGTCGCAACACTCGCCTCCCGTGTCGCTCGGCGGTTCGCAGCGACCGGGGTCGGCATCTCCGTACATCGACCGCCAATCGAACTGCCCACCTGGTCGCTTGCGATGATGTGGCATCGACGTGCGGACGCTCACGCGGCCACTCGTTGGCTGCGAAACGTCGTCGCCGAGGTCGCCGCCTCGGCTTGATGTCATCGGCGCGAGCGATATCAGTACATCAGAACTTGCGATTTCCATTTGAAAAAGCGGCCCACTACCATTGCCTGCACCGACATTGGAAGAGGTAACGGACATGCGAGTATTGGTGACAGGAGCAACGGGTTTGATTGGGGGGGCTGTAGCGCGTCGCTTGATGGCGAGCGGCCATGAGGTCGTGGGACTCGCCCGTTCGGAAAAGAGTGCGAGCAAGCTGACCGGCGAGGGCTTTGCCGTGACGCAAGGCGACCTCGCCGACTCGGCGAGCGTCGCTTCTGCAGCTCGTGCCGTCGACGCGGTGATACACGCCGCCTCGCCTAACGACCAGAATACGGCTGCTTATGACATCGCTGCGACGCGCTCGATCATCGAAGCGCTGCGCGGCACGGGCAAGCATTTTATCTATACAAGCGGTTGTCTGATCTACGGATCGACCGGCGACACACCCGCAACTGAAGACAGCCCGCGGAATCCAGTCGAGCTCGTGCGCTGGCGCCAAGCGCTCGAGGACGAGATCCTCGCGGCTGCGGCGGCGGGTGTTCACCCGAGCGTAATCCGGCCAGGCTGGGTTTACGGCAACTGGGGTGGCGCGGCAATGATGATGTACGGCGCGGCCAAGGAATACGGCGTGGCGCGCTACGTCGGCGACGGGCGAAACCGCTGGTCGACGGTGCACGCTGACGACCTCGCCGACCTCTACGCGCTCACGCTTGATCGGGCGCCGGTGAGCTCAGTCTTCAACGGCGTTCACGGAGCGGCGATACCGATTATCGACATCGCGCGCGCGGCGAGCGAGGCCGCCGGCGCCGAAGGCCGCGTGGCGGCATGGCCGCTCGACGAGGCGCGCCAGTCGCTCTGGGCCTTTGCCGACGCGATCGCCTGCGATCAGGTCATCTCGGGCGAAAAGGCAAAACGCGAGCTTGATTGGCGTCCGTCGCGACGCTCGATCGTCGAGGAGTTGCGTTCCTACGCGTCGGCGGCCGCCTAAGCACGCGGTGCTACTTCAACCGCCTTTCCAGGGGAGTGGCGCGGAGCGAAGTCCAGTCAGCCGGGGGACTTTTCCGCGCCTCAATCCAGCCTTAATTCCGCTCATTAATCCCGCTTAGGAATATTGATCCCCTTCGCCACAGCCGGACGCTCGACAAACGCTTTCAGCACGCGCGTGACATTCGGAAAATCCGCGATCCCCACCATTTCGCCTGCCTCGTAAAAACCGATCAGGTTGCGCACCCAAGGGAACGTGGCGATATCGGCGATCGTGTAGTCGTCGCCCATGATCCAGCGGCGGCCGTCGAGCCGTCCCTCGAGCACGTTGAGCAGACGCCGCGACTCGGCGACATAGCGGTCGCGCGGACGCTTGTCCTCATACTCCTTGCCCGCGAACTTGTGGAAGAAGCCCACTTGCCCGAACATCGGGCCGATGCCGCCCATCTGGAACATCAGCCACTGGATCGTCTCGTAGCGGCCGGCCGGGTCCTTCGGCATGAAGCGTCCGCTCTTGTCGGCCAGATAGATCAGGATCGCGCCCGATTCGAACAACGCGAGCGGCTTGCCGTCCGGGCCGTTGGGATCGAGAATCGCCGGAATTTTATTGTTCGGATTGAGCGACAGGAATTCAGGCGACAACTGGTCGTCGGAATCGAAGCGCACGAGATGCGGTTCGTACGGCAGCCCGGTTTCTTCGAGCATGGTCGACACCTTGATGCCGTTGGGCGTCGGCAGCGAGTAAAGCTGGATGCGGTCAGGGTGTTGCGCGGGCCATTTGGCCGTGATGGGAAAGTCGGAAAGGTTCGTCATGCGCGGTCCTAAGCCTCGTAACGGTAGCAAGAGTTTGCTTTTCGATGCCGCCGGTTGAATAGGCGGCGAATTCAAACCACTGCTGGATTCTACCCGCGCAGGATGTGTCTTGCTTTCCGGCGCTAGCCCGCTGCAGACCGCGTGATGCAGCGGGCTAGCGTGCATGCGGTCCTATTGACCGACGACGAGCGATGCGCTTCAGCCCGCAAGCTGCAGCAGTTGTCCCACGCTCTCCTTCCACTCGCGCTCGAGCTGAGCGACGAGCTCCGCCGCAGGCAGAGACCGCGCGAGCGCCGCAGCCTGCCCCGCCCATTGCGCGCCGTAGCCGAACTCGCCCTTCGCCTTGGCCGCTGCGTGCAGCGCCTTGCCTGCGTCATAGGCGATCGGATAGTCGGGCACCTTCGGCGCGTTGGCGTCGCTGCCGAGCTCGGTGAACTGGTTGACCATGCTGCGCGCCACGCGGCCGGAGATGGCCGACGTAAACGTCGTGTGGCGTGCCGAATCGCTTAGCAGCGTGCGACGGTAGCCCTCGTCGATCGACGTTTCCGGACACGCCACGAACGCCGTGCCGAGCTGCGCCGCTTGTGCGCCGAGCGCGAGCGCCGCCGCAATTCCCGCGCCGTCCATGATGCCGCCCGCGGCAATGACAGGCAGCGAAAACGTTTTGACGAGCAGACGCGTCAGCGCAAACGTGCCCAAGCAGTCATCGATCGCATCGGGGTTGAACACGCCCCGATGGCCGCCCGCCTCGATGCCTTGCGCGATGATCGCATCAAGACCGGCATCGGCAATCCGCGCTGCCTCGTCGAGATTGGTCGCCGCGCCCAGCAGCTTGATGCCGGCCTTCTTCAGATCGGCGATGACCTCGGCGGTCGGCAAGCCGAAGTGGAAGCTGACCACGGCCGGCTTGTCTTCGAGCAAGACCTCGACCGACTCCGGGTCCGCGAGGAAGCTCGTGTAGATCTCCCACAGCGAAGCGGGCGCCGTCGCACCGTATTTCGCGAAGTGCGGCGCGAGCCACTGCAGCCACTGGCGTTCGACCGCTTCGTTCGCCATCGCCGGGCTATGGCAGAACACGTTGATGTTGAAAGGCTTCGACGTCAGCGCGCGCGTGTCCTTGATGAACTTGCGCGTGCCTTCGGCGTTCGTCGCGCCGACGCCGAGCGAGCCGAGCCCGCCCGCATTCGATACGGCAGCCGCCAGCGCCGGCGTGCTGACGCCCGCCATCGGCGCCTGGATGATCGGTTTTTCAATGCCCAGCAAACGCAGCAGCGTTCGATTGTCTGTCGGGTGAGTCATGTCGGTTCCTCTTCAAATGGGTGGCGTCGCACTCGCGCTACGCCTCGAGTTTCAGCATCAGGAAGTCCACGAAGCAGCGCACGCGCGACGACAAATGCCGGCCGTGCGGATAAAGCAGGTAGAACGGCCGCGAGCAGCCGCCATAGGCAGGCAGCACGACCTTGAGCGTGCCGTCCACGATGTCTTTCTCGACAATGAAGCGATAGGTCTGGAAGACGCCCGCGCCATAACGCGCGAGCGTCACGCCGGCCAACGCATCGCCCGACGACCCATAGCCTCCGTTCGTGACCAGCTCGACCGATTCGCCGTCGCGCTTGAACGTCCAAGGCAGATTGCGCCCGGTGCTCGGCAACTCGAACTGGATGCAGTCGTGGTGAGCGAGGTCGTCGGGCGTCTCGAGCTTGCCGGCTTGCCGCAAATAGGCGGGCGCCGCGACGACGACGATCTCCGCGTCTTCGAGCTTGCGTGCAATGAGGCCGGAATCGCGCGGCGCGCGCCCGCGGATCGCGAGGTCGTATCCCTCTTCGGCGAAGTCGATGTTGCGATTGCTCAGGTGCGTTGCCACCTGCACCTCGGGAAAGCGCGAGCGAAAGTCGCTGAGGATCGGCAGAACGCGGTAGTGGCCGTATGGCGTCGGCATGCTGATGCGCAGCAGGCCGGCGGGCGTGGTCTGCTGACCGGTCGCTTCGCGCTCCGCTTCCGAGAGCTGGGTCAGCGCCTGCCGGCATTGCTCGAAGTAGCGCTTGCCCAAATCGGTCAGGCGGATCTGCCGCGTGGTTCGCACGAAAAGCCGCGCGCCGAGCCGCTCTTCGAGGCGCGCCACCGCCCGGCTGACGGCGGCCGGCGTGACGCCCGCCGCATTGGCCGCGAGCGTGAAGCTTTCGACTTCCGCAGCCAGACAGAACAGTTCGATGCTGCCCAGAACGAGATCTTCAAATTGACGCTGCATGGCCGTGTCGCCCCATCCGCGGTTGTTCTTCATAGCATTGCTACCGAGCGGCGCCGTTTTCGCGCGTCACGCGAATTCGGGTGTCGACGGCTCGAAGCAGCGCCTCGTACGCACCGCTACTGTACGCTGAGCGCGCGATCAGATAAGTGTCGACGGCCGCGATTGGCTGGGTCCGGACATGCAGCGGCGCACGCTGCAGCTCCAATACCGACTTCGGACACAACGCGAAACACGATCTCGCCGCCACGCAGGCAAGCATCGTGTGATAGGACGTGAGCTCCATCAGCTTCCAGCCGGTCTCGTGCTCCGCATTCCGGATGCCGAGCCACCGCTCGAGCACGCTTCGATAGCTGCACCCTTTGGCAAAGGCGGCCCATGTCCTGATCTGAAGGTCCTCCGGACGTTTGACGGGGGGATGATTGGGCGGCAACACCAGCAGCATGTCTTCCGTGCAGGCGCGGGTTGCGCTCAAGCCGCTGCGCTCGGCAACGCCGCCGATGCCGGGAACATGCCCGAAGCCTGCGTCGGCGACGAACGCGCAGTCCACGCGGCTCATCAATACGTCGTCGATGAGCGAACACGACGTGCCGATCGAGATCTCCAGTTCGATCTGGGGCCAGCGGCTGTGGTAGACCGAGAGCAACGACGGCAGGCGCGTGGCCGCCGTGCTTTCCATGGCGCCGATACGCAACACGCCGGCAGGCTGATCCGGGCTCATCGCTTCTCGCGCCTCTTCGGCCAGCGCGAGCAGACGCTGTGCATACACGAGCATCCGGCGTCCGTTGGGCGTCAACGTCATGCGCCTGCCTTCCCGCGAAAACAGCTCGACCCGCAGCTCTTCTTCGAGCTGCTTGACCCGCGTCGTGACGTTCGACTGAACGCGCGCGAGATGGTGAGCCGCTCGCGTGATGCTCTGCTCCGCAGCGACCGTGCAAAAAATTTCCAGCGAAGAGAAATCCATGTTGCTCTCGATCAGGTTCTCTCTCAGAGATCGTCCTGACGAGATTGTTCTTTTTTCGCGATCGAGCGGTCAACGGGCCGGCCGGAAAAACAGTCTTTACCTGCGGGAAAAACCATTCAACGACACAACGTTATTCCCTCATGGAAACCAAGCGGCGTCACCTTGTGAGCGCTTAAGTTCTATGCTGTCGTTGCGTCGTGCGCTGTGCGGCACGGCCTTGATCGGACTTTATGCGGAGTATCCAAATGACCGCCATCAAAGGCATCGCTTTCGACATGTATGGAACGCTCTATGACGTGCACTCGGTCGCCGCGCGCTGCGACGGGTTCTTCCCTGGGCGCGGGAAAGACATCAGCGCCCTGTGGCGCCAGAAGAATCTCGAGTACACATGGCTGCGCACGCTCATGGAGGAATACGTTCCGTTCGAGGCGCTAACCGAGGACGCGCTCGTCTTCGCGTGCAACGCGCTAAAGCTGCCGCTCGACGACGACACGCGCGCCCAACTGTGCGACGCGTATCTGAAACTGGAGCCGCATCCCGAGGTGCCTGCCGCGCTCGCCGAGCTTCAGTCGATGGGACTGCCTCTCGCGATTCTGTCGAACGGGTCCGTGCAATCGATCCGCAGTGTGGTCAGCCATTCAGGCTTGGAAAAGCGCTTCACGCATCTGCTCAGCGCGGATAGCGTCAAGGTCTATAAGCCGCACCGCAAGGTGTATGAGCTTGGCGAAAACGAACTTGGGTTCGATCGCTCGGAAATACTCTTCGTGTCGTCGAATTCGTGGGATGCGTCGGGCGCGCATCAGTTCGGCTATCGAGTCTGCTGGGTGAATCGCAGCGGCAATGTCTTCGAGGAACTCGGCCAGGTTCCGGACCAGGTCGTAGCGAGCATCGATGCGTTGCCGGGCTACATCAAGGCACACAACGCAGGCTGATGCGCCGCGTCGACACGCAGGGCGGCCCTGGCGCCGCCCTGCCCGCACGCTGAGAGACCTTACTTCGCGGTCGGCATGGCGAACTCCGCACCCTTCTCGATACTCTCGGGCCAGCGCTGCATGATCGACTTCTGCTTCGTATAGAAACGCACGCCCTCTTCGCCGTAAGCATGCGTATCGCCGAACAGGCTGCGCTTCCAGCCGCCGAAGCCGTGCCATGCCATCGGCACCGGAATCGGCACATTGATGCCGACCATCCCGACTTCGATGCGGCGGCCGAACTCGCGAGCGATGTGACCATCGCGCGTGAAGCACGCGACGCCGTTGCCGAACTCGTGCGCATTGATCAGATCGATCGCTTCGGAGAAGTCCTTGACGCGCACGCACGCGAGCACCGGGCCGAAGATTTCTTCCTTGTAGATGCGCATGTCGGGCGTGACGTTGTCGAACAGCGTGCCGCCGGTGAAGAAGCCATCCTCGTGACCCGGCACCTTCAGGCCGCGGCCGTCGACGACGAGCGTCGCGCCTTCCTTCACACCCTCCGCGATATAGCCTTCGATGCGCTCCAGCGCTTGGCGCGTGACGACCGGGCCCATTTCGGCGTCGGCTTCCATGCCGTTCTTGACGATGAGGCTGCGGGCGCGCTCGGCGAGCTGTGGAATGACCTTGTCGGCCACGTCGCCGACGAGCAGCGCGACCGAAATCGCCATGCAGCGCTCGCCTGCGGAGCCGTAAGCGGCGCCGATCAACGCGTCGACCGACTTGTCGAGATCGGCATCCGGCATCACGACCATATGATTCTTCGCGCCGCCGAGCGCCTGCACGCGCTTGCCATGCTTCGCACCCGTTTCGTAGATGTAGTTGGCGATCGGCGTCGAGCCGACGAAGCTCACCGCCTTGACATCGGGGTGCTCGAGCAGCGCGTCGACCACGACTTTGTCGCCCTGCACCACGTTGAAGATGCCGTCGGGCAGGCCCGCTTGCTTGAGCAGGTCCGCCATGAACAGCGACGCCGACGGATCGCGCTCGCTCGGCTTCAGAATGAACGCGTTGCCTGCCGCGATGGCGACCGGGAACATCCAGCACGGCACCATGCAAGGGAAATTGAACGGCGTGATGCCCGCGACGACGCCGAGCGCCTGACGCGTCGTCCAATTGTCGATGCCCGTCGAGACCTGTTCGGTGTAGTCGCCCTTGAGCAGTTGCGGAATCCCGCACGCGAACTCGATGACGTCGATGCCGCGCGCGACCTCGCCCTGCGCATCGGAAAACACCTTGCCGTGCTCGGCCGTGATGATGGCGGCGAGTTCGTCGGCGTGCTTGTTCATCAATTCGAGGAAACGCAGCATGACGCGCGCGCGCTTGATCGGCGGCGTATCGCGCCACTCCGGAAACGCGGACTTCGCGCTGGCCACTGCTGAATCGACATCCGCCGCTTCGCCCAGAACGAGCTTGCGGACGCGTGCGCCGGTCGCGGGATTGAACACGGGCTGGCTGCGGGTGCCGCTGCCCGTCACGCGCTGACCATGAATGAAATGCACGACGTCCGCGCTGTCGTTATAGGCTTGCATGCCGGCTCCTTGGCGTAAATGGATGATGTACGCAGTGTAGAAAGCGGCGGCCTCATTGGAAAGACGCTAACATTGAACTCATTGTTTAGCCGAATGAACAATGAGTGTATGGATACCCAAAAGATCGAAGGACTCTGGACACATCTGCACTGGCTCGCCATGCTCGCCGAGCAAGGCAGCTATACGGCCACGGCGTCGCGCCTGGGCGTCAGCAAGGCGGCCGTGAGCCAGCGCATCTCCGAGCTGGAGCGCGCCGCCGGGATTTCGCTGGTGCAGCGCACCACGCGCAGCGTCCGGCTCACGGAGGCCGGACAGCGGCTCGTCGACAACACGCGCGGCCAGTACGAGCACATCGCGGCGAGCTTTGCGAGCGTGCGGGAATTGGCGGGCGTGGCGCGCGGGCTCGTGCGCGTCACCGCGCCCGTCGCGTTCGCGCGCCAGCAGTTGCTGCCGCGGCTGTCCGGATTCCTTCGGACGAATCCCGAGGTTCGCGTTCAGCTCGAAGTCTCCGACCGGCTGGTTTCCCTCGCGGCGGAAGGCTTCGATCTGGCGATACGCCACAGCGCCGCCGCGCCCGATACGCACGTCGCCTGGAAGCTCTGCGAAACCCGATCGGTGATCGTTGCGACGCGCGCGTATCTGCGCAAGCGCGGCACGCCGCACCTCCCGCAGGATCTATCGACGCACGACTGTCTGTTCTATCCGCGCTCGACAGGGGCGCCGATGTGGTCGTTCGAGCGCAAAGCTGCACGAAAATCCGCCGCGACAAGCGTCTCGCTGCCGATCAACGGACAGTTCTCCGCCAATAACAGCGAAGCGCTTCGCGATGCGGCGCTCGACGACCTCGGCATCGCCCTGCTGCCGGACTTCACAGCGCAAGCGGCTGTCCAAGCCGGCAAGCTGGTCGTGCTGTTGCCCGAATGGCGCGTCACCGGCACGTTCGCGGAGCAGCTCTACATCCTGCGTCCCTATACGTCGCACGTGCCGCGTGCGGTCGGGCTCTTCGTCGCTTACCTTCGCGAGCAATTCGCCGAGGGCTTTCCGATGTAGCGAAAAAAACCGGCGGAAACCGCCGGCTTGCCAATCCCTGCTACGGAGTGGACAGGGATATGAGAAAGGGGATGTGCTCAGGAAAAATCAGTCGATTTCGACACCGCTTCCCACGCGTCGATTTCCGCGGTCAGCGCGGATAGCTTTTCCCTGACGACGCTTAGCGCGTCGTTGCCGAGCAGGAGGTGAACCGGCGGATTGTCGTGCTCGACGATATCGAGCAGCACTTGCGCAGCCTTGGCCGGATCGCCGGTTTGCTTACCGTCCTTTGCCCGGCGAGCGCGGCGGATCGGAGCAAACACGGTGTCGTAGTCCTCGATGCTGCGCGCCGTTCGCACCATCGAGCGGCCCGCCCAATCGGTGCGAAATGCGCCCGGCGCGACAGTCGTGACCTTGATGCCGAAGCCGCGTACTTCTTTCGCCAGCGTTTCCGACATGCCCTCGAGCGCGAACTTGCTGCCGCTGTAGTACGCGATGCCCGGGAACGTCGCGAGGCCGGCCATCGACGTGATGTTGATGATGTGGCCCGTGCGCCGCATGCGCATCGACGGCAGCACCGCCTTGATCATCGCCACGGCGCCGAACACGTTGACGTTGAACTGCTGCACCAGTTCGTCGAGCGGGGACTCTTCGAGCGTGCCTTCGTGACCGTAGCCCGCGTTGTTGATGAGCACATCGACCGGCCCGGTAAGCGCCGTCGCTTGCTTGACCGCTGCGTCGATTGCCGCGAAGTCCGTCACGTCGAGAATCACGCCGTGAGCGCGCCCCGCGTGCAGCGTGTCGAACTCGGCCTTGGCCGCCGCGCTCCTGACGGTGCCGATCACCGTGTGCCCCGCGCTCAAAGCGGCTTGCGCAAATGCCCGGCCGAAGCCGGAGCTGGCGCCGGTAATCAAGAACACGCGCTGTGCAGGTTTGTCCATGGTGCCGATCTCTTCGATAACATTTCAATCACTGCTAGCGGGTGCAACTCGGACATCGCGCAACCCGGTGATCGCACTGTACTTGCTCAGAGCCAGCGCCTTGAACCGGCTCCACGTCAAAACTATTGTTCGCGCGAGGCAAAAGTCGCCGGGTAACGCATTAGCGGCTCAATGATCGGCCGCGAATGTATCTCCGTTGGTTAAGAGAGTGTTAACCAACTCACGGATTGTTCTCCCGCCTCCCGCAAGCGCATGCTTCGGCCAACTCCGAGATTGGGAATTTTCATGGTCGGCATCGTTCGCATCGCGTTGAAGAAGCCCTATACGTTTGTCGTTCTGGCGATCTTCATTCTTATCGTCGGTCCGCTCGCGGCCCTTCGTACACCCACAGACATTTTTCCCGACATCAAGATCCCCGTGATCGCGGTCATCTGGCAATACACGGGGCTGCCGCCCGATCAGATGGAAGGCCGCATCACGGCGCCGTTCGAGCGCGTCTTGACGACGACCGTCAACGACGTCTCGCACATCGAAGGCAGATCGATTACGGGCTATGGCGTCGTCAAGATTTTCTTCCAGCCGAGCGCGGACATCCGAACCGCGAACGCGCAGGTGACGTCGATCGCCCAGGTGATCCTCAAGCAATTGCCGCCCGGCGCGACACCGCCGCTCATCCTCAGCTACAACGCGTCGACGGTGCCGATCATTCAACTCGCGCTCTCCGGCAAGGGGCTTTCCGAGCAGAACCTCGCCGATCTCGGCCTGAATCAGTTGCGGCCGATCCTGACGACCGTCGAAGGCGCGGCGCTGCCCTACCCCTATGGCGGCAAGTCGCGGCAGGTGCAGATCAACATCAAGCCGTCGGCGCTCGAGGCGCGCGGACTCTCCGCGCAGGACGTCGCCAACGCACTGGCCGCGCAGAACCTCATCACGCCGGTCGGCACCGAAAAGGTCGGCGACTACGAGTACACCGTGCAGTTGAACGACGCGCCGTCGTCGATCAGCGCGATTGCCGACATGCCGGTCAAGTCGGCGAACGGCACGACGGTCTACATGCGCGACGTCGCCGACGTGACGGACGGCAGCCCGCCGCAGACCAACATCGTGCACGTCGACGGCAAGCGTTCGGTGCTGCTCACCGTGCTGAAGAACGGCTCGGCATCGACGCTCTCCATCATCGCGGGCATCCGGCAGAAGGTCGCCGATGCGAAGGCGTCGTTGCCGGACGGCTTGCGTATCGACGCGATCGGCGATCAATCGATCTTCGTGCGCTCGGCGATTTCCGGCGTGGCACGCGAAGGCTTGATCGCCGCGGTGCTGACGAGCCTCATGATCCTGCTGTTCCTCGGCAGCTGGCGCTCGACGATCATCATCGTCACGTCGATTCCGCTCGCGGTGCTCGGCTCGATATCGATGCTGTCGCTGCTCGGCGAGACGCTGAACATCATGACGCTCGGCGGACTCGCGCTCGCCGTCGGGATTCTCGTCGACGACGCCACGGTGACGATCGAAAACATCAACTGGCACCTGGAGCAAGGCAAAGCCGTCGACAGCGCGATTCTCGATGGCGCCGCGCAGATCGTCACGCCGGCGTTCGTCTCGCTGCTTTGCATCTGCATCGTGTTCGTGCCGATGTTCTTTCTCGATGGCGTGGCGCGCTTCCTGTTCGTGCCGATGGCAGAGGCCGTGATCTTTGCGATGGTGTCGTCGTTCATCCTGTCGCGCACGCTCGTGCCGACGATGGCGAAGTCCCTGCTCAAGCCGCACGCGCATGACGATGAACACGCGAAGCCCGCCGAGACCGCCAATCCGCTCGTGCGCTTTCAACGCGGCTTCGAGGCGCGTTTCGAGCGCATCCGCACCCACTACAGCGTGATTCTCGAACGGGTTTTGAAGCATCGCCGCGGCTTCGTCGCCGGGTTCTTCGCGTTCGTCTCGATGTCGTTCGCGCTGGTGCCGTTTCTCGGGCGCAACTTCTTTCCCGATGTCGACGCCGGGCAGATCCTGTTGCATGTGCGTGCTCCGGTCGGCACGCGCGTCGAAAAAACGGCGGAGATCTTCGCGAACGTCGAAAAGCAAATCCGCGCGACGATCCCGCCGGCCGAGCTCGGCACGATCGTCGACAACATGGGCATTTCGATCAGCGGCTTGAACACCGCCTACAACAACACCGGCACCGACGGCTCGCAAGACGGCGACATCCAGATCTCGCTCAACGAAGGCCATCGCCCCACCGCGCAATACGTGCGCAGGCTGCGAGAAGCGCTGCCGCTGGCGTTCCCTGGCGTCACGTTCTCGTTTCCGCCTGCGGATATCGTCAGCCAAATCCTGAACTTCGGCTCGCCCGCGCCGATCGATCTGCAGATTCGCGGCAAAAACCTGCCAGCGGATTTCGCCTACGCGAACCAGTTGCTGCGCCAGATCCGCCACGTGCCCGGCATCGTCGACGCGCGCATCCAGCAATCGCAGGCCAATCCGCAGTTCGACGTCGACGTCGACCGCACTCAAGCGCAGCTGCAGGGCGTCACCGAGCGCGACGTGACCAACAGCCTCGTCGTGCACATGGCGGGCTCCGGTCAGGTGGCCCCGACGTACTGGCTCAATCCCGCCAACGGCGTCGAGTATCCGATCGTGCTGCAAACGCCGCAGTACGGGCTCGATACGCTGCCCTCGCTCGTGAACCTGCCCATCACGGGCCAAGCGGGCGCGGAAGCCAACGGCGGACAAATCCTCGGCGGCGTGGCAACGATTCATCGCACGGCGAGCAACGAGGTCGTCAGCGACTACAACATCCAGCCGATGGTCGAGATCTTCGCCACCACGCAGGGACGCGACTTGGGCGCAGTGGCGTCCGGCATCCAGCACATCCTGTCCGCCAACGCCAAAGACGTGCCGAAGGGCGCCAAGGTCGTGCTGCTCGGCCAGGTGCAGACCATGAACGGCGCGTTCAGCGGGATGCTCTTCGGCCTGCTCGGTGCGGTGGTGCTGATCTACCTGCTGATCGTCGTCAACTTCCAGTCGTGGGCCGATCCGCTCGTGATCGTCACCGCGCTGCCCGGCGCATTGGCCGGCATCGTCTGGATGCTGTTCGCGACGCACACCACGATGTCGGTGCCCGCGTTGACCGGCGCCATCATGTGCATGGGCGTGTCGACGGCGAATGCGATTCTCGTGGTGAGCTTTTGCCGCGAGCGGCTCGCCGCGCACGGCGATCCCTTCAAAGCGGCGCTGGAAGCCGGCGCCACGCGGTTTCGTCCCGTGCTGATGACCGCTCTGTCGATGATCATCGGCATGGCGCCGATGGCGCTCGCCCTCGGCGAAGGCGGCGAGCAGAACGCGCCCTTGGGCCGCGCCGTGATCGGCGGCCTGCTGTTCGCGACGGCCGCCACGCTGTTGCTCGTACCCGCCGTCTTTTGCATCGTCCATTCCCGCCCGGGTCGATCGTCTTCGACCTCCGCTCCGATTTCCCGAGGTCCTGCTCATGTCGTCTGAACCCACATCGCGCTCTTCTCTGCCGCAACGTCAACTCACCGTCGCCGCGATGGCAGGGACCGCCGTCGCCATCGTCATCGTGGCCGCGGGCGCCGCGGTGCGCGTGAAAGATGCGCACCAGCTCAAGAACTGGACCGAGGCGCAAGCGGTGCCGACCGTGAGCTGGATCGCTCCGGCCAGGCCCGCATCGGGCGGCCTGCTCGATCTGCCCGGACGTCTCGAGGCGTTTACGGACGCGCCCATCTATGCGCGCGTCAGCGGCTATTTGAAATCATGGCGCGTCGATATCGGCGACCGCGTCAAGGCCGGAGAAGAACTCGCCGTCATCGATACGCCGGAACTCGACCAGCAGTTGAATCAGGCGAAAGCCGACCTCGCGAGCGCACAAGCCGACGCGTCCCTCGCGAAAACGACCGCCGACCGCTGGCAGGCCCTGCTCGACTCCGACTCGGTCTCGCGCCAGGAGGTCGACGACCGCACACAAGACTATGCAGCCAAAAAGGCGCGCGTCGTCGCGGCACAGGCGAACGTCGAGCGTCTCGTTGCCACGAAAGCCTTCGCGAAGATCGCCGCGCCGTTCGACGGCGTGATCACCGCGCGCAACACCGACATCGGCGCGTTGATCAACGCGGGCAGCGGCAGCGAGGCGCAGCTCTTTTCCGTATCGAACGTGGACAAGCTGCGCGTTTACGTGCACGTGCCGCAGGATTACGCACCGATGGTCAAGCCTGGCGACACCGCGACGTTCAACGTCCCCGAGTACCCCGGCAAGCGCTTCACGGCGAAGGTCGCCGGTCTCGCCGATTCGGTCAGCGCGGCATCGGGAACGACGCTCGTTCAATTGATGGTCGACAACCCCGGCCACCTGCTGCTGCCGGGCAGCTTCGTCAATCTGCACTTTGCGCTGCCGGTACAGGCCGGCGCATTGCGGGTGCCCGCAAGCGCGCTGATATTCGACAATCGCGGGCTGCGCATCGCGACGATCGACGACCATGACAACGTGCGATTCAAGCCTGTCGCGATCGAGCGGGACTTGGGCAGTGCGGTGGAGATCGGCTCGGGATTGACGGCGAGCGACCGCGTCATCGACACGCCGCCCGACGGCCTCGCCGAAGGCGATCCTGTCCGCGTCGCGAGTGCCGGCAGCAAGGCAGCGAAACATGAATAAGGCCCGTACTGCCGTCTTGCTCGCCGGCGCCGCCATCGTGTCCTCGTGCTCGCTCGCGCCTCGCTACGAGGTTCCCGAGGTACCGGTCGCGCAGGCGTATCGAACGCAGGGGCCGTGGACGACTGCCGCTCCCGCCGATCAGCTCGATCGCGCCGGATGGTGGACGCTCTATCGCGAGCCTCAACTCGACGACCTCGAGCAGCGCCTGATCGCCAACAATCACGACCTGCGCGCCGCGTACTTTCACTACGTTCAGTCTCAGGCGTACGTCGAGCAGGTCAGCTCGCAACGCTATCCGCAGGTATCGGCTGCAGGCAACGTGCAGCGCGAGCGCGAATCCGACACTCGCCCCCTGCGCAGCCCGACCGCGCCCGCCGACTACAACTCGGCCACGCTCGGCGCCCAAGTCGACTATGAAGTCGATCTGTGGGGACGCGTGCGCGATTCCATCACCGCGGGCAAGGACGAAAGCGCGGCAACGAAAGCCGACCTCGCTTCGACGCAATTGAGCCTCGAAGTCGAACTGGCGCGCAGCTATCTCGATCTGCGCGGCTTCGATCAGCAAATCCATTTGCTCGAAGGCACCGCGCAGGCTTACCAGAAAGCGCTCGAGCTGACCCGCACGCTGCACGGCGGCGGTGTCGTATCCGGGCTCGACGTGGCGCGCGCGCAAACGCAACTGTCGTCGGCACAGTCCGACCTCACGCAAGCCAGGGCCAAGCGTGCGCTGCTCGAGCACGCCATCGCAGCGCTTGTCGGTGCGTCGGCGTCGGACTTCCGGATTGCACCGGGCATCGATCCGGTCGCGTTGCCCGCGATTCCCGTCGGCGTGCCTTCGGCGTTGCTGCAGCGGCGCCCTGACGTCGCCGCCGCCGAGCGGCGCGTCGCCGAGGCGAATGCCGAAATCGGCGTGGCGCGCACGGCGTATTTCCCGTCACTCACGTTGAGCGCCCAAGGCGGCGTGCAGAGTTCGGTGTACGCCGATCTGCTCAGTGCGCCGAGCGCGTTCTGGACGATCGGGCCGACGCTGGCGGTCTATCTCTTCGACGGCGGCAAGCGGCGCGCTCAAGTCGAGTCCGCGAAGGCGGCCAAGTCGGAGGCCGGCGAGCGCTATCGAAGCGTGGTGCTCGCTTCCTTCAAGCAAGTGGAAGACGACTTGACGCTGCTCACCGAACTGGGCACCGCGACGGCTCAGCAGCAGGACGCCGCGAGCGCCGCCGATCTGTCGGTCGATCTCGCGCTCTCGCGCTACCGGCGCGGTGCGGTCAGCTACCTGGACGTCGTCGAGGCGCAATCCGCCGCGCTCCAATCGGAACGCAGCGTGATCGAGATCCAGACTCAGCAGCTCGATGCGAACGTCGATCTCATTCGCGCAGTCGGGGGTGGATGGAGCCAGGATGACCTCAAGTCGGCGGACGTGGCCGAGCCCTTTGCGAAGGGCGTTTGAGGGGCCGGCTCCTGTTGAAAAAAGCCGAACTAGATTTTCTACGCCGCGCCGCGAGATCTTCTCATTTGTTCCCCGTCGTTCGAAAAGCCATATTGCATGCACCGAGGACGCACAACAGCTCTCGGTCACTTGCGACACATTTTCACTTCCGTTAGGAGAACCCTGATGTCCCGTATTCCGACCCCCTCCACGATCGACGCCGCACCTGAAGCATCCCGTCCGCTGCTCGAAGCCGTCAACAAACAGCTAGGCGTCGTGCCGAACCTCTTTCGGCTCGTTTCCAACAGCCCGGCAGCGCTCGATGGCTATCTTGGCCTGTCCGCTGCCCTGGGAAAAGGCACGCTGGGTGCTCAAACGAGCGAGCGCATCGCGCTGGCTGTCGCCGAGATCAACGGTTGCGACTACTGCTTGTCCGCTCACGCCTACCTGGCGAAGAACCTCGCGAAGCTCGACGATGCGGAAATCACCACGAACCGTAATGGCGGCTCGAATGATCCGAAAGCCGATGCAGCCGTGCGATTCGCCGCGACGGTGGCGCGCGAGCGTGGCCACGTGACGGACGCAGACGTGCGTGACGTGAAGGCGGCCGGCTACACGGATGCAGAGATCGTCGAAATCGTACTGAGCGTCGCGCTGAACGTATGGACGAACTACGTCAACGTGGTCGCGCAGACGGATATCGATTTCCCGGTCGTACGCAACAAGACCTTCGCCGTCTAACGCCGATTGGGCCGTGCAGGCCACATGGCGTATTCAAGCCTTTGGCTGGTACGGCCCATCGTCAACTCGACAACGAACGGTTCTCTCCATCCTCGAAGGAGATTGAAATGAAGCTGCAAAACAAGGTTGCGCTCATCACTGGGGGCACGTCGGGCATCGGCCTGGAAACCGCTAAGCTGTTCCGCGCCGAAGGCGCGAAAGTCATCGTGACCGGGACGAACCCGGAACGCCTTGAAGCCGCGGAGAAAGCATTGGGCGGTGACGTACTGGTCCTGCCGGTTGACCTGCGCCACCCCGCTGAAATCGAGCGCGCGGTCTTGGAAGTCAGTGCGAGGTTTGGTCGCATCGACATCGTCTTCGCGAACGCAGGCGCGGCCACGGCTGCTCCGCTGGAAGCCATCACGCCGGAACAGATCGACGAGCAATTCTCACTGAATTTCAAAGGCCTGTTCTTCACCATCCAGAAGGCGGCTCCCGCTATGCCGAAGGGCGGCAACATCGTCGTGACCACGTCGTTCCTGAACACTGTCGGCACGCCGGGGCTGTCGATTCTGTCGGCCACGAAGGCGGCGGTTCGCTCGCTGGTCCGCTCCATCGGCGCTGAGCTCGCACCGCGCGGCATCCGCGTGAACGCAGTCAGCCCGGGCCCGATTGCAACGCCCTTCCACGGTAAGCTGGGTCTGACGGTAGCGCAATTGTCGGAGACCGCTGCTGCGATCGAGGCGAAAGTGCCGCTGCAACGCTTCGGCGAAGCCGTCGAAATCGCGAAGACGGCGCTGTTCCTCGCGAGCGACGATTCGTCGTTCACAACGGGCGCGGAATTCGTGGTCGACGGCGGCTTGTCGCAATTCTAAAGACCGCGCAAGCACAGGCGCCCCGCAAACGGCTGCTTCGGTTGACGACGCCACGGGGCGCTGGGAAGATGGGTCCGTCGGACTTGAACGCAGCCAGCCCAGGTCAATGCGAGCACCGAATCATCTGAATGCACTTCGCGCCTTCGAAGCCGTCGCACGCCATTTGAACTACGCGGCGGCTGCTGAAGAGCTGAACGTGACGCCTGCGGCCGTCGGCCATCTCATACGCGGCCTGGAGGACACACTCGACGTCGAGCTTTTTCATCGCTCGACGTCGGGGCCCTCCCGGCTTGTCCTCACGGATGCGGCAAGGTCGGTGCTGCCTTCGCTTCAGGCCGGCTTCGACCTGCTGTCCGAGGCTGTCGAAGCACTCAAGGCCAGCAAGTCGCGCATCGCCTTCACCGTGACAGTCCCAGTCGCCTTTGCGGACAAGTGGCTGTTGCGGCGCGTTGAGCGGTTTCAGCAGAAACATCCGTACTACGACCTGCGCATCGACACCAGTAACCGCCTCATCGACTTCACCGCCGACCGGATTGACGTTGGCATCCGATATGGCGCGGGTGCATGGCCGGACCTCGTTTCGACCTTCCTCATGCGCGACGAATTTTTCCCGGTGTGCAGCCCTGCCTTGCTGAATGGCGAGCATCCACTGAAGGCGCCTTCCGACCTGAAGCATCATCTGCTCGTCCACGACATCTCGATGCAGACCTTCAGCGCCTTTCCGACTTGGCGGTCCTGGCTTCAGAAAGCAGGATGCCGAAATGTTGTCGACTGCAACCGCGGCCTGCAGATCAACGATTCCGCAGCGGCGCTCCAAACGGCAATCTCGGGAACCGGTGTTGCACTGGGCAGGACCACGCTGGTCGAACACGACCTTGCGGAAGGACGGCTCGTGCGCCCGTTCGAAGAATCGCAGACCTGCGAACTCGCGTACTACCTGGTTCACAGGAAGGAAAGCGAGCATGCTGCGCCCGTGCTTGCCTTCAAGGAGTGGTTGATTTCAGAGGCCGGATTGGTTTCGCTCACGAAACCAGCTTCAGCGGCGGGGCCTCGGCCACACTAGCCTGCTCGAACTCGCGCTGCTTCGAAACGCCCTGAATCCCCACGTCTTCGACGCCTGTCGTCTCGGCAAAGCGCTCGCGCAAAAACGTGATCCACGTCTTGATCTTTGCGTCGAGGAACTGTCGCGAAGCATAGATCGCGAAAACATTCAGCGGTTGAAGCTGGTACTCGGGCAACACGCGCACCAGCGCCCCCGATCGCAGTATCGATTGAATCGTGAACAGCGGCAGCGCGCCGATTCCCATCCCCGCTTGCACCGCCACCGCCATGGCATCCGGGACGTTCACTTTGAATCGTCCGTCGGGCAGCTTGAATTCGCGCCGCCCGTTCGCGCCCTCCAACAACCAGTGGTCTGGCGAGAGTGGCGGGCAACCTACCTGCAAGCAGGTGTGATGCTCCAAATCCTCGATCTTTCGCGGCATGCCGTGCTTCTCGAGATAGCGCGGGGACGCGCAGAGCACGAGAGAAAGCGTGCCGAGCCGATGCGAAATGTACGCGGAATCCGGCAGCGACTCGGGCACGACTCTCAACGCGACGTCGTAGCCTTCCTCGATCAGATCCGGAACGTTCTGAGAGAGCGTCAAGTCGACCGTGACGGACGGATACCGCTCCTGATAGTCGGCGATGGCGGGAATCAGATAGCGCTGCCCCAAGCCCGCGAGTGCGTGGACGCGCAGCGATCCGACGGGCTTGGCGTGCACACCCGATGCCTCCACCTCGGCCAGTGCAATGGCGTCCAAGATCTGCTGGCACCGCTGCAGATATCGCTCGCCGGCGGGGGTCAACGCAAGACGCCGGGTCGTTCGATTCAGGAGGCGGGTGCGCAGATGCGTTTCGAGTTCGGCAACCGACCTCGACACATAAACGGTTGTCCGATCGAGGCGCCGTGCTGCCGCGGTAAAGCTACCGGACTCGGCGACCTCGGCGAAGATCTTCATGTTGCGGAGCGTGTCCATGGCTGTCGAACCCTCCCTAGCGGCAAATTCCAGCGAATGGTGCCTTAAATTGAAAGCCGCCGTAGATACCAACACGCGCGTCATGGTCTGCGCCGCTTTGAATTTCGAATGGAAGCACGCTTGAAAAAATCGCGAAGGCCAAGCCAGGCTTGCCTCTTCGGCGCGACGCCGGCTCATATTTTCCATCGCGGAAAAATTCGCAAAGATGCGATGCCCCAAGGAAACGGTAGCTTGCGATAGCGAACGAGATGGCTCGCTTCAGACGATCGGAATGCGCGCCTGCCTCTGACGGCACGCCCATTTGTTACATCGACGCAAGACTGTTTGTCCCCTCCGGGTATTCGTACCCGGCGTGAACAAGCCTAAATTTGGCACCCATCGGAGCAGCGATTCCGAACAGGTTCAAAGCTAAATTTTCCTACTTCGAGGTTACCTATGAGCAATTCGCAAAAAGTCGCCATCGTCACGGGCGCATCGCAAGGCATCGGCGCGGAAACGGTCAAGGCGTTCCGCAAGCTGGGCTACAACGTCGTCGCCACCGCGCGCAGCATCAAGCCGTCCGACGATCCCAACCTCGCGACCGTGGCGGGCGACATCGGCGATCCGGCGACGGCCCGCCGCGTCGTCGAGGAAGCCATCAAGCGCTTCGGCCGCGTGGATACGCTCGTCAACAACGCCGGCATCTTCATCGCCAAGCCGTTCACGCAATACACGCCGGAAGACTACGCGGCGATCACCAACGTGAACCTGTCGGGCTTCTTCTACGTCACGCAGCTCGCCATCGCCGAGATGGAGAAGAACAAGAGCGGCCACGTGGTCAACATCACGACGACGCTCGTCGATCACGCAGTCGACGGCGTGCCGTCGGTCCTGGCATCGCTGACGAAGGGCGGCATCGCAGCCGCGACGCGCTCGCTGGCGATCGAGTACGCCAAGCGCGGCATTCGCGCGAATGCGGTCGCGCCGGGCATCATCAAGTCGCCGATGCACCCTGAAGAAACGCACGCTGCGCTCGGCGCGCTGCATCCGATGGGCCACATGGGCGAGATGAGCGATATCGTGAACGCCATCGTGTATCTGGATACCGCGCCGTTCGTGACGGGCGAAATCCTGCACGTCGACGGCGGTCAGAGCGCCGGCCACTAAGCACCCGACGCGGAGCGCCGCTTGCCGGCGCTCCCTTCGTTCATCGCGTTTCAAGGAGAGCCAAATGCCGATCGTCACGATTCAAGTTACCCGCGAAGGAACCCAGCCCGGCACCGATTCGGTTACCGCAGACGAAAAGGCCCAACTCATCAAGGGCGTGAGCCATCTGCTGCGCGACGTGCTGAACAAGCCGGTCGAAGCCACCTTCGTCGTCATTGAAGAGGTGGAGAAAGAAAACTGGGGCTGGGGCGGACTACCGGTCGACGAGTATCGCAAACAGCGAGCATTGAAGTAGGGAATCTCAACCGGCTATCACCCTAGCCGGTTGAGCGGCAGCCTGCGAGATAGCGCAGCCACGAGCTGAGGCATCGCGGCTGCCTATTCGCTTTTGTGCACGCTCAATCGACGTCGCATGAGCTGCTACGACGTTGTTGGTCTGATGCATTGAATTAAGTCTATGCTTCGCATGGCGGGCGGGTAAGCGTCCCTCGAAGAAAGCAAGTCGCGAACGCCGCTACCGCTGTCACCGAATTGGAGAACTGGAAAATGACCGCTAAACCGCTGACGCTCGGCCTCGACCATATCGGACTGAGCGTGCGTGATCTGAGCCTCACTCGCGACTTCTTCGTCAATTGCCTCGGTTGGAAACAGGTCGGCGAGCGCCCCGCCTACCCCGCCGCTTTCGTGTCGGACGGACACGCCGTGCTGACGCTCTGGGAAGTCAAGAATCAGGACCAACGCGTGGAGTTCGACCGCAAGACGAACGTCGGTCTGCATCACCTCGCATTGCGTGTCGGCTCCGAAGAAGCGCTCAATGAAATCTTTGCGCAAGTGTCCCGGTGGCCGGGCGTCAAGGTCGAGTTTGCGCCGGAGAATCTTGGCGATGGGCCCAAGCGGCACACGATGATCTATGAACCGGGCGGCATCCGCCTCGAGTTCGATTTTGATCCACGTATTCAAGCAGCGGCCTAACAGCCTGACGGGGGGCGCTAGCGCGCCCCCGCATTTTCCGCCCGGGCCATACCTGGAACCTGGTAGGTGCCACCCCATTTACCAAGTTCCAGGGATTGCAGCTACGCACCCGCCGGACCCACACTGCGACCGTTTGCCGATGATAGAACACAACACGCAGCGCAACGGGGCCGTGCATGGACCATCATTTCATCGAGAAGGAAATCGCGCACCTCGAACGGGTGATCACGCGCATTTCCGCTGCCGACCGTATCCCGCTGTCATACTGGCGCGCACGTATCAACGAAATCGGCACGGCGAGGCTTGCCGTTGAGCAACACCGCCGCTGGTGTCGCCTGCAGGAGACGTTGCGGCAGATCGAGGCGCTGCATGCGCACGAGCCCGCCGATATCGAGAACGTTGGGCCAACGCGGCAGAGCCGTCGCACCAGCGTATGACGGCGATTGTAGCCATCCTTCCGGAGCTGATTCGACTGCACGAAGTGGTGCATCGCTGTGCTTATCCGCCGGACGATCTGGATGACGCGGTGTATCAGCGGCGCCTCGACGATGTGTCGGACCAGGCGATCAAACTGAGCATCGCGTCCCACTCGCGTCGACCGCTCATGCCCATCGGCATGGCCCGGAAGCTCGACGCGCTCAATTCGCGACTGGCCATGATCGCTACGTCAAGCGGCCACGAGCCGGCAGCGCTTGCGGGCGCCGGCTCCGATCCTGATCTGCCGGCATGGCCGGTTGGAGGCAGGCTCTTGGTCACCCGCGCTCACCTGATCGCCCTCGAACAGGAGGTGCGTGCTTTGGTGGGCGAGATTGCCGAGTCGGGTCCCTTTGTCGGGATGAGCTCCGTATGCCACGGTCGACAGAATTCAAACGAATAGAACTGACCGGCCATTGGCCGCCACCACGCGAACGCTGCGCTGTTCCTTTTTTGCCGGAAGTCGCATTGCCGTGCATAGCGGCCTGCCAATGACCGGAATTCCACTAGTGCGCCAGCAGTGCAAGCGCTGTACCGATGCCTAGTGCGCCCAATCCTTTCGAGAAAATTGCGCAACCCGACGTGCCGAGCAGCGTGAAGCAGATGCGGCGAAAATTCATATCCGAAAGCGACTTGTAAATGCGCACGCCCAGCAATGTAGAGGGCAGGACGATCACCACGGCAGTCGCGAACAGGCTCCAGAAACGGGCGTCAAATGTCGAGGGATGTTGTACTGCGAGCATGCAGAGCGAGACCAGTTGCATGGCAAAGATATAAGGCTGCACGATGGCTCGTGACTCTTCCTTGGGCAGTCCGCTGCGGCCAATCCAGATCACCACCAGCGCCCCGGGAAAAGCCGTGAATCCGCCAATGACGCCTCCCAGCAATCCCACGAGAACGGATGACGGCCATCCACCTGTATTCGGACGCTGTTTCGGGCGCCTGAAGATCGAGTAGCCCGCATAAGTGATCAGAAAGGCACCGAAGCAGACCATCAGCACGGGTGTCGGCAGGGAATGCAAGATCTCGAGGCCGAGAGGAACACCAAGCAGGCCGCCGAGAATATACGGCGCGGGTCCGTTCGGCCACCACTGCCGTAGCGGCTTCATGTCGCTGCGGATCTGCTTTAGCGACATCAACTGGTTTGCCGACGACAGGGCCATCAATAACGGAATTCCCAAGCTAGGCGGCAGCAGCCACAAGCTGGCAGCGCCTATCGCCGAAAATCCAAACCCCGACAACCCGCTGGTGACCGCAGACACCGAGAGGATCATCATTAGAATGACGACGCTGGTATAGCTCAACTGAAATGACTCTGAAAGACTCATTACGCTCCCCATTTGCTTTTAAAAGTTGGTTCTAGATGTAGTTCGAATTGAAGTGCTTTTGATTCGGCTTGCTGTGGAAGCCGCGTGGTGTGCTTTACCCAGTCTCACCAACGCAGGCGAAGCGGATTTAACTGCCCCGTTATCGACGCAGCAATACCTGGAATCAGGTAGCCTCCCGCCGCCCGGCTCCAGGCCCATCTCGCGCTCATTACCTGATTCCAGGTATATTTTTTTGCTCGCCGTTATGACACGCTTGCGGACACAATCGGCGCTATGCGCTCAAGACAAAACCACCGGGACACACCCGTCAACCTCTCCGCATGAACCCATCGCTTCCAGGCTCGCCCGAATCCATGCTTCCCGGCCCCTTGCTGGTCGTCGAAGACGAAAAGCTGATGCAAGTCCGGCTGCGCGCCGTCTTGCTGACGCTCGGCTATACCGACGACATGCTTTCGTTTGCAGGAAGCATTGCCGAGGCCAACGCTCTACTGAACGAGCAACCGTTCGCCTTCGTTCTGGTCGACGTGGGGCTTCCGGACGGCAACGGCATCGACCTGATCCGCTCGCTCCATGAGCGAGACGCCGCACTACCCGTTCTGGTAATCTCCGCGTGGAGTACGGAGCAGGTGATCGTCACCGCCTTGCGTGCCGGCGCCACCGGTTATGTGCTCAAGGAGCGCGACGACATCGAAATATCGCTGTCCATCCGCAGCGCGCTACGCGGCGGCGCTCCGATCGATCCATTCGTCGCCCGACGCATACTCGAACTCGTCAGTCTGGATACCCCCCGCGCAGTTGCAGGAGAAGAGAAGGTCTCGCGTTCCGGCGCGGCGCCGACGCTGACTGCCCGCGAGATCGAGATCCTGACGCTGGTAAGCAAGGGCCTGACCAACCGGGAAATTGCGGAGCTGTTGTGTTTGTCCAAGCTGACCGTGGAGTGCCACATCAAGAACATCTACAAGAAGCTGGCGGTCAGCTCGCGCACGCAGGCTGTCTTCGAAGCGCGCGCGCATGGCTTCTTGCCCTGATATGGGCGCTCGCCCTGCAAACCGGCGCCTGGGCCGCGGAGCCGGCTCAGGGCGCCATGCGCGTCGAGGCGGCGCGGTCCACATGGCTGGCCGATGCTCCGCCGGCCTCGGGATGGGTCTCCGTCTCGCTGCCTGACGACTGGTCAACACGCTGGCCCGAATTCGACGGCGTCGTCTGGTACCGGCTGACTTGGCAGCAGCCCAAGCCTGCGGCCCCGGTCGCTGTCATGCTCGATTACTTGAATATGGCGGGCGCCGTCTATCTCAACGGCGAGCTGCTGACGCGCGACCCGCAACTCGTCGAGCCGTTGACGCGCACGTGGAATACGCCGCGTTACCAAAGCCTGCCGCCATCGCTGCTCCGTGAAGGCAGCAATACGCTGTTGCTCCGGGTCTCGGGTCTGGCGGCATACCAACCGGGGCTGGGCTGGGCGACCATCGGCGACGCCACGACGCTTCAGAAGCGTTACGACGCCGCTTACCGGCTGCGTCATGATCTGGAGCTGTTCGGCCTCTCGATCACGGCGACGCTCGGCTGCTTCTTCCTTTCGCTGTGGCTGATGCGCAGGCAAGACGCGACATACGGCTGGTTCACGTTGATGTCCCTGGCGTGGGGCGTCGTGGCGCTCAATCAGGTCGTGAGCAGTCCATGGCCGTTCGCGACGACCGATGCGTGGGAACAGTCGACGCTGATCGCACTGTGCATCTACAGCGCCGCCTTCACGATGTTCATCGTGCGCTTCTGCGATGCGCGGCTGCCGCGCGCCGAATTCGCCGCCTGGCTGCTCGTCGCGCTGAGCACGGCTGCCTTGCTGGCCGTGCCTCATCGCTATGTGCCGATCGCCCGGACCGTCGTCGCCGTTACGCAGGAGGTCGGCTTCCTCGCGACGTGCTGCGGTTTTCTCTATTTCGCATGGCGCGCGGGACGTACCGAGCACCGCATGCTGTCCTTGTGCATCGTGACCTACATCACGGCGTCGATACACGACTTGCTCTCGTTCATCGGCGTGCTCACCGACAACCACTACTACACGCCCTTCACTTCCCAGTTCCTGACGATCGGCATGGCGCTGGTGCTGGGCTGGCGATTCGTTTCGAACCTCCGGCGCATCGAGCGATTCAATCAAGACCTGGTCGTAGGCATCGCGGATGCGAAAGCCGAGTTGGCATCGACGTTGGGAAAACAACACGAACTCGAGGTGGCCAACGCCCATCTGAACGCCCGGCTCAATCTCGCGCACGACCTGCACGACGGGCTCGGCGGCATGCTCGTCAGCAGCATCACCACGCTCGAGCTAGCGCCCCATGCGATGCCGCCGCAGCGTTTTCTGTCGATTCTCAAGGAGCTGCGCGACGACCTGCGCATCATCATCGATACGGCCTCGAGCGAAAACGTCGGCGAACATTCGCTCGCTCAGCAAATCGGTCCGCTGCGGCACCGCCTGACCCGCCTGCTCGAAAACCAGGATATCGAGTGCCGATGGCAAATCAGCGGCGTGGAAAACTGCTATCTGCGGGCCTCGCAGACGCTCGACATCATGCGGATCGTGCAGGAAGCCCTGACGAACGTGCTCAAGCACAGCCGCGCGCAGCACGTGAGCATTGCCGTGTGCCGCGACGAAAACGGACTCCGGCTCGTGGTGGAAGATGACGGCATCGGCCTGAATGCCTTCAGCACCGGACTGCCTCACGGCACCGGGATGCGCAGCATGCGGAACCGGGCACGGCGCCTCGGCGGAACGTTCGACATTCAGCGCACGGCCGATAAGACCTTGCTGTCGGTGCACGTTCCGCATCTTGCCTTGGATAGGTCTCCTGCTTAAATTTTGGGCTTGAGGCGCAGTGGACCGGAAAATTAGGCGCCAAATTAGCTACCGAAATACCGGTTGCAGAAGCCGGCCGGGCCAACGCATTCATCGCCGCGAACCGCATTTCGATTTGCGCCGTGACGCAGGAACGAACTCCAACGATGGCCGCTTTGGCCTTCGCTCCTTGCGGATGCCGTCTGTGCTGCCACAGTCAGCGCTTGCGAACCGTTATCCGATCCGTTCGATTGTGCAAACGCCGTTGCGGAAAGCGAGCAAGCGGCAGCGATAGCAACAGAGGCGATGAGTGATTTCATGACTTTCTCCAAGAATCCAAGTTGTGCCGCGAATCGGTTTCTGCGGCGGTGATTGGATTCTAGTTAGGGTTTTCCCCAGGATTAAGCCCCAAACACTCAAAAATCTCTTTACCGAACTCTTCTGCTTCGGCAGAAATTCGTTATCCGAATCATCTGTCACTTCCGTGCCATGTTGCTGCCACACACAGCCGATCACGTGAATGCCGTTGACGGTCCCTCACGGCTGCGTTACATACACGATTAGAAAGACTACGGCCAACCGCTATCACTTCCAGTGATAGCCCTATCGAAACAAACCGCGCATTCACCTCCCCATGTGTTGCTAAAGTGATTCCATCTCAGTCAGGCAACAATCGAAGTCGAGGTGAGAGATGGACCAGCTTTACGTATTGAGAGCGTTCGTCACCGCAGCGAGGCTCCGCAGCTTCAGTAAGGCGGCCGCCTCGCTGGGCGTCACGACCGGGTCCATTTCGAAAGCCATCGCCAAGCTCGAAGCCGCCATCCAAACCCGCGTGCTTCACCGCACGACGCGTTCGGTCACGCTGACCGAGGAAGCGCAATCGTATTACCTGAGCTGCTGCCGGCTGCTCGAAGAACTCGATGAGGCGAACCGCCGGATCACGCAGGAACGGGAGGTCGATAGCGGCAAGCTGCGCCTCGTGGTCCACCCCATGCTGGTCAGCGAGACGTTCTCGAAGTTTTTGTCGAACTATCGAGCGATTGCGCCCAATGTGAACGTCATGGTTTCCGTGCAAGAGGGGGCGGTCAATCTCTACGCCGGACACTTCGACATGGCAATTCTCCCGCCCCACCAAGTGGAGCAATCGGCCGTGATCCGCAGAACCTTGTCGAAGTCCGCGAGGGTGCTGGTCGCCGCTCCTGGCTATCTCGGCAAGTACGGCAAACCGGCACGCGCAGCCGATCTCTCCGCGCATTTCTTGTTGCTGCCGCCTCAATCGCGGCAGCGCGGCACCCACTTCATCGAGCTGCTTGAAAACAGCGAGCCGGTGAAGGTCATTCCGATGTCATCGATGGACGGCAACGAAGTGCTCCTGCGCGCGGCAGCACTGACGGGCACCGGTATCGCGGAGCTGCCTGAAGCAATGGTCCGCGAAGACGTTGCGATGGGCCGTTTGGTCCCGGTGTTGCCCGGCTGCTCGACATCGGACGGCAATGTCGAAATCTGTTTGTTCTATTCGCATCGAGAGCTGCTCCCGGCACGGTTCAGGACCTTCGTGGATTTTTGCACCGAGTTCTTCCGCCGAGATAGCGCCACTGCCCGCGCGGAATCGATCGCAGCGGCACCCGAGACACGCCGGCGCAAGGCCGCCGAGCTCGTCGCCGCCTGATCGCCGCAAGACCCTGCCTTGCCAGCGAGGGCGCCCGTCGCGAGACGGCGCCCTCGCCGTGCTTTGCGCACTCGACGCGCAGGCAACGAGCGAAGCGCTTCCCCGATAAACGCATCGCCCCGCCTTGACGGCTGATGTCCAGCAGCGTCAAGGCGGGGCGATCGAATTCGAAGCATCAGGCAGGCGTTCAAGCAGGCGTTCAAGCCGCCGTCGTCGTCTCCGCTTTTTGCTTGGCCCACTTGTCGAGCACGGCGCAGGCGACCAAGAGCGCACCTGTCACGAAGAACACATAGCGCATGCCGAAATGCACGCCGATCGCCCCGCCGATCAGCGGGCCGATCACCTGCCCGGCGTATTGCGACGACTGCAGATAGCCCAGCATCTTTCCCGATTCGCGCTCGTGCACGGCATGGCGCACGAGCTTGGCGATGGACGGCAACAGGCCCGCCAGCGTCATGCCCATCAACCCGCGCAGCGCCGCGAGCTGCCACCATTCGGTCACGAATGCCTGCGGGATCATCACGAGACCCGTCGCGACGAGACAGCCGATGATGACGTTCCAGCCGCCGATACGATCGGCCAGCGCGCCGAGCCGCGCCGCCATCAACATGCTGCCGAATGCGGAGCACGCCATCACGATGCCCGCAATGGTGGCCAGCCGGTTATGCGCCACGCCCAACTGACCGATATAGACCGTGATGATCGGCTCGATCGACATGTTCGACAGCAGCACCATCGTTGCCGTGACGAGCAGCGCGGCGAGCGCAGGGTAATTGCGCTTGCCGCCGGATGCAGCCGCCTGAGCTTGCTTGGCCTTGAGCTCCGGCCGCAAGCTGAAGTCTTCGCGAACCAGCGCGATCGTCAGGATCGCGGCCACCGCGATCATTCCGCCTGCGGCAAAGAAGGCGCCGCGAATGCCGATCAGATTCGGCAGCACGCCGCCGATGAGCGGGCCGACGAGATTGCCGGCCAGCACGCCCGTCGAAAGCACGCCCAGCGCCCAGCCCGACCGCTCGGGGGGCGCCTGCGTACCGATCATCACGATCGAGGCCGATGCGTATCCGCCGATCAAGCCGGCCGCGAATCGCAGCGCCACGAGCTCGTAGACGTTGTGCGCGAGACCGATCGTCGACATGACGACGGCCATGCCGACCGCTGCGCGAACCAGCATCGGCTTGCGTCCATAGCGGTCGGCCAATTGCCCCCAGATCGGCGCGGTGAGCGCCGTGCCCAGGAACGTCACACCAAACGCCACGCCCGACCATTGCACGACCGCGGATGTCGAGGTGACGCCGAGCTGCTGCACATAGAGCGGCAAAAACGGCAACAGCATGCTCAAGCTGACCAGCGTCGTAAAGGAGCCGAACACACAGACAATCAGATTCCGTCGCCAATACGGCGCATTGCGCGCCGCGTAAGTGACCTTCTCGGCATGCGGCGCTGCCGATCGCGGGAGGGCGGTGGTGGCGTTTTCCATGGCAGTTGCGAGTCTCGCTAGAACAATCATTGACGATCATTCTAGGGGCGGCATGCAAGGAAATCGTTACCCGCCGGGAACAAGTGCTTTTCCTGGTTCGGGTCAATCTGAATGGACGAGACGGAAGAATTCGCGAGGGCTAAGCGGCAACCATGCGCGGGCCGAACTCGGAACGCGCCACATCGACAAATGCGCGCATCGCGCTCGATACGTAAGCGTCGTGACGTCGAATGAAGAGCGTTGCGACTTGCGCCTTTTCAGGCGCGATCGGATGAATGCCGACGAGATCTTGAGCCGCTGCATTCGCCACCACGCCGCGCGGCAGCAGCGTGATTCCGATCCCGGCAGCCACGCACGCGATGATCGCGTCGAGCGAGCCGAATTCGAGCGGCGTCGCAGTGAGGACGCCCATTTCCGCAAGCAAGGCTTCGAGCCGCTGACGATAGGAACAACCCATGCGAAAGACGATCGTCTTGAGATCTTTGACCGACAGGATCGACTCCAGCGAACGCAAGGTGCGCGGCGTGACCAGCACCAGTTCCTCTTGAAAGATCGTCTCCGTATGCAGGTCCGGATGGTCCACCGGTCCCGCTACGAATGCGCCGTCGAGCCGGCACTCGGCGACATCCGACGTCAGGCTGCAACTCGTGCCGGTGGTCAGTGACAACTGCACCTGCGGATGCATTCTCGCGAAATTGCTGAGGATGGGAGACAAGCGCAGCGCCGCCGTGGTTTCGAGGGTGCCCAATATGAGCGCGCCGCTGGGTGGGCCGTCGTCGAGCGCGGCGAGCTTGGCGTCCGCCACGAGCTTCGCGATACGCGCCGCGTAGGGCAGCATCCGCTGCCCCGCCGGCGTCAGGCTCACGCCACGCACGTGGCGCTGAAAAAGCGCCACGCCGACCTCTCTTTCCAAGGATCGGATTCGAGCGGTGACGTTCGATTGAACGGTATGCAGTTCCGTGGCCGCGCGGTTCATGCTTCCATGACGGGCCACTGCCTCGAATACCTTGAGGTCGGCAACATCCATGCTTCGCACCTCGATGCAGTCAGCGCAAGTATGACGCTCATGCTACACCAAAGCGAAATCAGGCATTGGCCGGAGACATGCGCCGGCCGCCTATGGGAAAGGCGGCCAGCTGCGGATAAAGCAGGAAGTTGGCTTGGACGAGCGGCTTAAACGAGCGTCAGCGTCACGTCGATGTTGTTGCGCGTCGCGTTCGAATACGGGCACACGACATGCGCCTTGTTGATCAAGTCCTGGGCGGCATCGCGCGGCATGCCGGGCAGCGAGATCTTGAGCTCGACTTCGATGCCGAAGCCATTGGGAATCGCGCCGATGCCGACGCTGCCGTTGATCGACGCATCCGCCGGCATCGCGATCTTATCGCGCGCGGCGACGAACTTCATCGCACCGATGAAGCACGCGCTGTAGCCGGCCGCGAACAGCTGCTCGGGATTCGTGCCATCGCCGCCCTTTCCGCCCAGTTCCTTCGGCGTGGTCAGGTGCAGATCGAGCTTGCTGTCGGGGACCACTGCGCGGCCGTCGCGGCCGCCGGTGACTTGCGCCTGAGCTCGGTAGAGAACCTGTTCGATCGACATTACACACTCCTTTAAAGGTGTTTTAGGCACCCCGCACTGCCGAAAGGCGCCTAAAAGTTCAAGGACTCGGGTTGACATCCAGCCGCGCAATCAGTTCGTCTTTACCTTCCTGAAGTCCTCGCCGTTGATGCGGCTGGAAACGCTGATACTTTCAGCCGGATGTTCACGCACGATGACATTGATGATCTTCGGGTCCGATCCGATCGAATCGTGCGTGACCTGGATGATATCCCTGATGCGCTGTTCGCGTCGTGCCGGGCAATGCGGCGATCGCGCACCCGAGGCTATCGAGGATGTTCCGCTTGAAGACGTCGCGCGCATGTGGCGTGAGATGCGTGGCGTGCGCGTCGTAGGCAAACTTGCCGATACGCTGCGCGGTCGTGGGTGTGCTCACGGGTTAAGCCTCATGCCGCTGCGTGGATGGCTTGGACACCTTGGACGAGGAATAGCCAAGAATGTCGCGCATTTCCTCGACGACATTCATGACGATCGTCTTGGCCGGCAAGACCTCATGGATCAATCCCGCGGACTCGCCGGCGATCACGGCAGCCGTGTCGTAACGATGATTGGCGCGAGCTTCCTGGTAGCGAGGTTGTTCGACATGCAATTGCTGCAGCAGCTCACGCTCGCGCCCATACCACTTGTCCGAAAACGCGTTGCGCAGCACGCGGCCCGAATACGGCGACGGCCATACGTTGTTGCGGGCCATGTCGAACAGAATGCCTCGTAGGGTTTCCTCGCCGCCACGGCACGCGACGATGCGCCGCTTGGCATCGTCGTCGCCGAGCGCTTCCTCGCTCGCATAGAAACGGGTTCCCATCGCGATGCCCGCAGCGCCGAGCGCGAGCGCCGCCGCGAAGCCCCGGCCATCCGCGATGCCGCCGGCGGCGACGACTGGCACTTTGTCGCCGACTGCGTCGACGGTAGCGGGAACGAGCGAAATCGTGCCGCACGCAATGCCGTGGCCGCCGGCTTCGGCGCCCTGCGCGACGATGATGTCCGCGCCGTAGTCCACGGCTTCGCGCGCCATGGCGGCGGTTTGAACCTGGCAGATCGTGAGAATGCCGGCCTTCTTCGTCTTCGCGATATGCTCGCTGGCATCGCCGAAAGAGAACATGATTGCGGCCGGTTCGTGTTCGAGGCAGACGTCGATCAGATGCGGCTGGCGCGACAGGCTCCACGTAATGAACCCCACGCCGACCCGCGCGCCTTGCGCCGCGGCAAACTGCTCGCGCAGCCACGCCTCGTTGCCGTAGCCGCCGCCGATCATGCCAAAGCCCCCTGCCCTCGTGACAGCGGCGGCAAGCCGGCCGCCTGCGACCAGATCCATCGGCGCAAGCAATACCGGATGTTCAACGCCGAGTTGCCGTGCGAGCTGCTCGTATCGCTCAAACATCTTCGTCTCCTAATCGTCGAGATAGATCGCTATCTCTGATTGAATGCCCGTCCGACAATACTGATGCATCGAACCCGGCATTTGAAACGATTTGTTGAGATAGCAGCAATCGCTCCGACAGATAGCTAGGGCCTGGTCACGCCAATTGGCGTGACCAGGCCCTATCGAACGAAAACTGGCGCGCGACAGTGCGCTTACTCTTGGTTCCGCACGGACTGGATGAGGCTGTTGCGCAGCGTGACGATCGCGTTTTGTACCTTGGGGAATTCTTCAGGCGTCAGGCCGCAAGCGTCCACGATGTCCATGGACAGGCCCTTTTCGCGCAAGCGCCGCCCGGCCTTCGTCAGACCGACCAGCACTTGACGCTCGTCCTCCGGATCGCGCTGCCTGTGCAGATAGCCCATCGCTTCCAGCTTCTTCAGGATCGGCGTGAGCGTGTTCGACTCGAGAAACAATTTTTCGCCGAGACTGCCGACGGTCTGATTGTCTTCCTCCCACAGCGCAATGATCGTGATGTATTGCGTGTACGTGAGGCCGAGCTCGTCGAGAATCGGCTTGTACGCCTTGCCGAAAGCGAGATTCGCCGAATAGACGGCGAAGCATAGAAAGTCGGACAGCTTCAAAGCCGCTGCTTCTGCGGTGTCGGTGGATTTCATCTGTGTCCTCGCTTGCCCACACTCGGTGGGAACCTTATCAAGGACACATTATATAGATCGGATGCGATTTAGTCGCAAGTGCGTTAAATCTGGAGCCGAACTTCCACGGCGTCTGAATCAGTCGTCAAGATCCGCCGGCGAAAACGGACTGTGAGTATCCATCCAGTCATACGATTCGCTGTGATGCGCCCATGCCCAATTCCTGGCAATCGCTTTCTTCTCGATCATCGCTTGCGAGACCTCGCTCGATGCCGTTTTTGTCCCGCGCCGGACACTCGACCCGCCTTGGGCCTCGATATTCAGATAATTCGAAGAGTCCTGTTTCATCGTCCTTTCCTCTGCAGAATCCGCCATGACGTCCCGTGTTCGACGTCATGGTTTCACACAATGTAATCGGTGCTCATACCGCGTTCACCGCCCATCAATGGTGCTCGAGCGCCTCGCATTCCACCGCTGCCGCAACCAGCTCGGCAAACCGTTCGAGCGCGTCAACCGAGCTATGCACGGTCCGGTATTCCTGACGTCCGATCTTGGCGTCGAGGACAATCGTCATACCCGACTTACGGGCCAATTCAAGGATGTCCATTTGAGTCTCTCCGCCGAAGATTTGTACGACTGAAATAGCAAGCCAAAGCCAGCAACCCATGCCATCAAGATTAATCGTCCTGCTGGCTACATCAATGGAGCTGGGCAGAATTCACTGTTTTCAAGTTGAGAACAATGACGGGGAACTCGAAGCCACACAGGCACATCGAGAACCCCGCGAAGACGGCTCAAGGATGGGCGTAGATCGGACCGAGCCCTGCGATTTCGGCTTGCTGGGCGTGCGAGCCCGAAGCCGACGTCGCCTCCATCGGCGCACCATAAGACGTTGCCGCCACGCTGTTTTGCGCGCTGATGCGCGCTTCAGCCGCTTCGATGTTCACGGGATATTGCGTTTGATCGCTGGCCGGGTTGTAGCCGGCCTTTTGCAGTTGAACCAGTTCTGCGCGCACTTGAGCACGCGTGACCGGTTGCGCGGACTGCGCGAACGAGACGGCCGGGATGGCAACGACAGCGGCGATGACGAGCGATTGAACGAGCTTCATGGTGTGTACCTCGAGAGAGTGAGTGTGTAAAAACACCGTTTGCGCTTTCGCGCGATCGATGCCGCCTCGACTTGCCGCTGATTCAAACTCGTCATCAGCAGCAGTTCTGGCGTTGGATGTATTTGAACTCTCTGAGGTATCTGGCTTATTTCCGGAATGCCCCGGTTGTGCAACGTTTTGTATTCATGCGCCAGATAGACACACTGCGATACAAACATCCTCCGGGTCCGATCTGTCGACCGCTTTGCCGACCGATGAGCCGACGTGTCGTGCCGCGTTCGAGACAGGCAGTCCCACTGACCGTCATTCAGCCCCGGTTCTTCAGCGTCAGCCGCGCTTCGAGCCCGCCGCCCGGCCGGTTATGCAGCGACAACACGGCATTCATCGCGAGCGCGAGCTGGCGGGCAATAGCGAGGCCCAAGCCCGTTCCGCCCGTATGGCGATTGCGCGACGTTTCGAGCCGGTAGAACGGCTCGAATACCGCCTCCAGCGATTCCGGCGGAATACCGGGCCCGCGGTCGAGCACCGAGATCGTCACTTGCCCGCCCGGGTCCGAGTGAGCATTGATCTCGGCGGACCCGCCGTATTTCAGTGCGTTGTCGACCAGGTTGCCGACGATCCGCTTCAAAGCCTGCGGCCGCGTGACCAGCGCGGTTTCGACACGCCCTTCCAAGGAGACCGGCTGCCCCGCGTCGACGTAGTCGTACACCAGGCTGTCGAGCAGCGCATCCGGATCGATGCGGCGCGGCGCTTCCGCCGCGCCGTGCAGCGTGCGCGCGTAGGTGACGCCTTCCTTGACGAGATTCTCCATTTCGAGCAGATCCTGTCGCAGCTTGGCGCTCTCCGCGTTGTCGTCGATCACGTCGAGGCGAAGGCGCATGCGCGTGATCGGCGTTTGCAGGTCATGAGAAATTGCCGCCAGAATCTGCATGCGTTCGGTCATATAGAGCCCGATGCGGTCTTGCATCGCATTGAACGCGCGGGCCGCGCGCGCGACTTCCGACGGGCCGTCTTCCGGCAAGCGCGACGCCTTCAAGTCCGGGCCCAGCGTATCGGCGGCTTTCGCCAATTGATGCAGCGGACGCGTCGCCACGCGCACCGCAAACCAACAGCAGGCGGCCAGCACGGCCAGTTGCAGCACAAGCACGACCGGCAGCCAGCCCGATAGCGGAATGCCCGATATCGGACGAATGTCGATGGTGAGCGGCGAGCCGTCGCTCAAACGCAAATGGACCTGCAGATGCTCGCGCGTGCCGGGAATCGCGTTCACGGTCAGCGGATAGGCTTTGCCGATGCCGTCGTCGATCGCGCGCGCCACTTGCTCGGACAATCGCGCATCGGGCGGATTGCCCGGCTCGCCGGGCCCGAGGATGAAGCCGTAGCTGCGCCGGGCAAGCCGCGGCAGCCACGCCGCACGTTCGTCCGGCGGCAAATGATCGAGCAACGCCACCGAGCTCGCGACCTCGCGATCGATGTAGTTCATCATCATGTGGGACGTCGCGTCGTCGCGCTCGGTCATCGTGAGCCAGAACGACAGCGTTTGCGCGAGCACGAGCCCCACGCAAAGGATCAGCGCAAGCCTCGCAAACAGCGTAGTCGGCCAGTGCCACAAGGGCCGCATCAACGGCCTCGTCAAGGGCGTCGTCATGGCGTCCCTTCGATCATCGTGACCGCCGCCGAGAATACATAGCCCTCGCTGCGCAGCGTCTTGATGTAGCGAGGCTCGCGCGCCTCGTCGCGCAGGCGCTGACGCAATCGGCTGACCAGCAAGTCGATCGAGCGGTCGAACGCATCGGCTTGGCGCCCTTGCGTCAGGTTGAGCAGCTGGTCGCGCGTCAACACGCGCTGCGGATGATCGAGAAAGACGCGCAGCAAGCGATATTCCGCGCCGCTCAGCGCGACCATCGTGCCTTCCGCGTCGAGCAGGTGACGCGCGGTGGTGTCGAGACGCCAGTCGCCGAAGCTCAGCATCGGCGACGCCTCCGTCACCTGCATGCCGGGCGGCAGCATGCGCGCGCGGCGCAGCACGGCGCGGATGCGCGCGAGCAGCTCGCGCACCGCGAACGGCTTCGCAAGGTAGTCGTCCGCGCCCATTTCGAGGCCGACGATGCGATCGGTCTCCTCGCTCAGCGCGGTGAGCATCAGCACGGGCACGGTGCGGAATTTGCCGGCGCGCAATTCCCGGCACAAGACCAGCCCGTCTTCGCCGGGCAGCATCAAGTCCAGCACGATCAGATCGGGCGCGCCGAACTCCAGTGCAGCCCGCATTTCGCGGCCGTTGGCGGCAAGCGAAACGCGCATGCCGTTCTTCTCGAGATAGGTCGCGACGAGTTCGCGAATGGCCCGGTCGTCGTCGACGAGCAGGACGTGGTCGATCTTATCCATCGCGAAATCATACCTTGCGGCGCTTGACCCGTATGCTGCTCGCGGTGATCAGCGTGCACTGCACGGGGTGCGCGATTTCCGCGGCGAGCCCGCCCACAAAGAGGGCGGCGATTGCTAAGAGCCGCTTCATGCGTCCTCCACGACCGAAAGACTCGCTCCGTCCGCCACCCCCGCTTCCAGCGCATACGGGTCGACGCCTTCGAGGCAACCGATGTTGACGCGCCAAAGCAGGGGATCTTTACGCGTCTGATGAAACGGATAAATACCGCAGTGCTTGCAGAAATAGTGCTTCGCCACGCGCGTATTGAACTGATACATCGTCAGCGCATCCTCGCCGCTGACGATCTTCAGCTGATCGGCGGCGAACCCCGGCGACATCAGCGCGCCCTTGCGGCGGCACAGGCTGCAATTGCAGCGCGCGGCGGGCGTGGTCGGAGTACGGACTTCGAATTTCACGGCCCCGCAATGGCAGGACCCGTGCAGCAGTTCGGCGCTCATCTGGTTCTCCTCGTCGAGTAACTTGAGTAAGTTGATTGAGTAACGCCTGCTTTATAGCGCAATGAGCGCGACGCTTTGTATCGCACTGTATCTGGCGAATGCCGGGATACAAAACATTGCACGGCACCGCGCGGCGGACACAAGCGAGATACCTCGGAGCGTTTCAATGCGGTCATGCCAATTCCGGCCTTATTTTGCTTTTTTGCGCGCTCGACAAAGGATGCCACTATGTTCTCTCGATTCAAGACCGCTCTCGCCGTTTCGACTTTCGCCGCCGGCGCCCTGTTTGCCGCGTTCGCGGCAAGCCGCGGCGCAACGGCTGCGCTTCCGGTCGAGCGCAACAGCACTGCCCCCGAATTCACGGGCATCGACAAATGGCTCAACAGCCAGCCGCTGACCATGCAGCAATTGCGCGGCAAAGTGGTGCTCGTCGATTTCTGGACCTACACGTGCATCAACTGCATCCATACGCTGCCCTATGTGCAGAGTTGGTATCAGAAGTACAAGGACCAGGGCCTCGTCGTGGTCGGCGTGCATACGCCGGAATATCCCTTCGAGCGCGATACCGGCAAGGTGAGCGCCGCCATCAAGCAATACGGTCTCGGCTACCCCGTCGCGCAGGACAACGAGTACGCGACGTGGAACGCCTACGGCAATCAGTACTGGCCCGCGCTCTATCTGATCGACAAGAAGGGACAGGTGGTCTACACCCACTTCGGCGAAGGCAACTACGAGCATACCGAAGCGGAAATTCGGGCTCAGTTGGCGAAAGCCAATTGAAGGCCGGCGGAGGACAGATCACCCTCGCGGAAGCGGTTCGCCGCGACGCGAAATGCGGTCGATCCGGTATACGGGATATCGCATGCGGTATACCAGATCAACGCCGGCCACACCCGCGGCTAGACGGTGCCGCTGGTGCCTTGCGGGGGCTGCGCAAGCTGCTGTTCGTACTCCGCCTGGTTTTTGTAGAGCGCTTTGAATCCATCGGGCAAATCGGCCCACGGCATCAATGGGATGCTGGGAGTCGCCGGTAATGGCTGTGTCGCCGGGGTGGTGTTCCGGACCGTCTGGCTGCCTGTGGCGCCGTTTGTCGTGCTCGACGATGGAACGGGCGGCAGCGGATGGGCAGCCGTCGTCGTGGCTGTCGTTGGAATGCTTGTGGCCGACATGGCGGACGACGCCTGCGTAATCGAGATCGGTATCGAGGCGGGGGCAAGCGGTGTCGAATTCGATGTCGCGGGTGTCGAACTGGATGCGGTCGCGGTCGTAGCCGTCGTTGTTGTCGGCGGTGTCACAGGCGTCGTCGTAGTTGGGACGGCCGTCGTCGCTGTGGTCGTCGTCGTCGCATTTGTCGTCGTCGCATTTGTCGTCGCCGCGCTCGCCGTCACCGGCGCCGTCAGCTTGCTCGCATCGCCGCCGTGCAACACAAACGTGCGCCGGGTTTGCGCGTCGTGGCACAGCACGCCCGCGATCTGCACATGCGGGTCGGCTTGTCCGGCGCCCACGCGTTCTGCCGGCTCCGCGCCCGACGCCTGCACGATCTTGACGGTCGCGCCGGGCTTGCCGAACACCTGCCCCGCGATGCGGACGATGTCGTCGCGATGCTGCGTCACGTCGACATGAGTCCCCGGCGCGCCTGCCGTGACGTGCGCGATCACACGGCGCCGAGCCTCGACGACCTTGTCGTTCATCGCGCCCGACGCGGAATCGGTCTTGCCCGAGAAGTTCTGATGGAGCGCATGCAGCATCGAATCGAGGCCCGGCGTACCGGCGTTGTCGATGACGTCGACGCCTGCGTCCTCGAGGTTGCGCCGCCACGTCAACGGCTCGCCGGCGCTGGCCTGGTGAGCCGGCATGCGGTCGGCGACCGCCGATGCGCTGTCGCGCCCCTGCTGATCGAGCCGTTGCGTCGAGAAGCGCCGCCGCAAGTTCTCGCCGAACAGATGGCCTTCGAGCCACGTGGCCGCTCCCTTCTTCCCTTTGCTCTGCAACTCGGCGATTTCGGTTTCGCTGAAACGGAAGTCGCGCAGCATGTTGCGCGCGTCGACGGCCCGTTGTCCGCCGCCGAACAGGTCCGCCACGAAACGGCGCGTCGCGAACGAGGAATTGTCTTGTGCGAAACGCCGATGCAGATCGCGCGCGACGTCCTGCTGCGGCTGCCCCGCGTAGCGGGCGGTATCGAAGCCGTAGTCGACCGGCGTGGCGCCCGTCGAAAGGCGCTGAGCCAGCGCGTCGATGCCCGCGGATGGGTTGTAGGACACGTCGTCGATGAAGTGCGCCTTGAGTGTCTCGTACGTCTCGTTGGGATCGGACAAGTTGTCGATGCCGGCGAGCGCGTCGTTGTGGCTGGCCGCCGCTTCCGCTCCGATGAAGTTCAGCGCGTTCTGCTTCTGCAGATCGGTACCGTACCCGGCGCCTTCTTCGGCCACCACACGCAGTGCGATCAGCGCATTCGCCTCCGGGTTTTTCTGCGCGAGAAACGCGCGCGCTTCGTCGTGCTTTCCCGCGCGCTCCAGCGTATCGACCTTCTTGATTTCCGAGTCGCTCAACTTCAATTCATCGCGCAGGAATCGCTGCGGATTGCGCAAGCGCCCGGTGTCGGAGCCACCTGTCGCGATCCGCTCGTGCACCTGCGGCAAGGCATGCAGCAATGCCTCTTCGCGCATCGCGGCGCTGACCGGCCGCGCGTTCTTCTGGTTGATCAGGCCAACCAGACCGCGCCGCCCGGCATAGGCGAGATAGACCGGATTCAACACCGCGCGCGTGGCGCTGATGCCCGACGCCGCAGCCGGATTCACCGCCAACTCCGCGATACCGGCCGCTGCGTTGATCGCGCCGTAACCGACCTGGACTTTCGCGTGGCGCTTTTCCTCTTTCAGCGCAGTGAGCATGCTGTCCTGGTGCGCGAGGATGTGCGCGCGCAGGGTGTCCGGCGGTTCGGGCTGCAGATGCATGCGTCCGGTCTGCAGCGGCAGCACTTGCTGGTTGTAGCGCACCTTCATCGCATCGAGGCGATCGAGGCTCGCGCCGTTCGCAAACTGCTTGATGAGCGCCGCGCGAATATCGGAGCGCTGGTGCTTGGTGGTGGGCAGCGTCGCATCTTGCTTCCAGAAGCGCCACGAGCCGAAGTGCAGCGTCGATTGCAAGCGCGTCCTGTCTTCCGGCGAGAGCGTCGCATAGCGTTGAGCGAACGCCCGCCCCTCGCCGGACGACGCCACGGCCTTCAATGTGTTCGCGCTGAATTGGCCGGGGTCGATGTGCGCGTCGCCCAGCGTGCGTTCGAGTGCAACGACGTTGGGCGAGGCTTTTCCGCCGAGCGATTCCTTGCGCACGGTCTTCAGCTCGTCGAAGAGATTCGCGGTGCGCCCCGGGCGAACCGTTTTGCCGATGAACGCATCGATCACGTCTTCGCGCGCCGCGCTACGTATGCTCGGGGTGTTCAGATTGGTCGTGCGGCCCATATTGAGGACCTGCACGGCATTTCTCTGGCCGGAAAAATGCAGCAGCTTCGCGAAGCGCCCCTGACCGATCGGCCCGAGCGCGTGGTAGTTGTCGAGAAAGCGCGCCACGTCCGCTTCGCTCCGCGTGCGCAAGATCGCATAAGCCTCCGGGCTGATTTTGCTGTCCGCGGCCGAGAACGCGTCGTCGAGCCGGTGCATCACCGGGCTTTGCGAGTCCGTTCGTCCGCTCGCCGGCTGACGCACCGCCGAGCGCAACGCCTGCATGCGATCCACGGAACGGTCGACTTTCGCGCTTTGCAGCACGCCTGCCGCAACGTACATCGCGCCCGATGCGATCGCCAAACCGCCGTCCGCCTTCATTGCGTCGGGCTTGGGGCCGTATAGCGAATGCCCTGTTTCGGCCGTATGGATACGGCCTGCGAGACCCAGCGCCCCAAGTCCTACGTCGCGGATCGCACCCGGCGTGGCGCGCGCGAGATTGCCCTTTGCCTGGTCGTGCGCGCTCTGCGCATCCGTGCTGGCGAGGCTGCCCGGCTCTGCGGCCTTCAAATCCTTGCTGGTCTTCGCGAGCGCAAAGGATTTGTTGGCGAAACCCACCGCCGTCGAGGCAATATCGAGCCCCGACGGCAGCATGCCGATATCGTTCGTGGCGGCGGAAACCGCGTTTGTCACGTCGTTCGCGCCATGAAACGTGCTGGCGAGGCCGGCCCCGTCCGAGGTCGCATTGTTGCCGGCCCACAGTTCGTAGCCGGCCGACGCGGTGGGGCCGAGCACCGGTTCGGTCTTTTCGAGTCCCGTCTTGACGCCATCCACCGCTTTGCCGCCCGCGCGCTTGGCGCCGTTCGCCACGTTCGCCAGCCCGCCGAGCATCGAATGCTTGGGCGTGCTCGTGGCCTGGGGCTGGGCGGTGGTGCCCTGCGCGTTGCCGGACGGCTGGTTCCCTTCGGATGGATTGATCGTCTGCCCGTTGGTATGACTCGTTGAGTGGCTGATGGGCGTCGACATGCCTTGTCTCCTGTAGGGCGCGACGGAAGGCACTCGACAACGCGTGCCGTTCGTGCGCTTCGTTTGGCGCTTGACCCTTCAGTACACCCGAATGGCAGCGCCGGCTCCCTACAGGATCGGAAGTTCTGTTCGGCGATCCGAAGTTTCGCCCGAATGCCGATCGACCCTCAGCGCGCGGCCGTATCGCGCAACAGCGACAGCCCGATTCGCGTGCCGAACCCGCTCTTGTACGCGAGTTGCACCAGCAGCATTGCCGCGGGCTCGACAAAGCGCGCGAGCCTCAGCGGGCCCGCATCGACGGGCGCGGCGCCGATCTCGTCGAGCAATTTCGCCACGACGGCACGCGCATCGCCGTCGTCGCCGCACACGAACACGGCCGCGCGATCGGCGCCTATCAGCAGGCTCGGCGAATGCAGCGTCTGGGCGAACGGCGGGATCGCCTTGACGACCGTCGCCCACGGCGCGAGCTTCGCGACCTCTTCCGCGCCCGACGTGTGCGTGCCGATTTCGAGGCCGCTCATGTCGGGTTTGAGTGGATTGGTGCAATCCCACACGATTTTTTTTTGCGTCACGTTTCCCGCCTGCGCCAACGCTTCGGGGGTGACGCCCCAAGGCGTGGCCAAGACGACCACGTCGGCAAAACTCACCGCCTCCGCGACGGTGCCGACGCTCGCGCCGAGCGCCGCCGCCGTTTCGCCAAGCTTGGCCATGTCGAGGCTGAAGCTCAGCATGACGGAATGGCCGCGCGGCACGAGATGCCTCGTCAGCCCGGTCCCGACATTGCCCGCACCGATGATCCCTATCTTCACGACCCCTCCTCCTTTGCGTGACTTGCATGACAAGCGGCCAACGAGATAGCGGCTTGCATCGCGACGTCCATTCTCGGCGCAGCGGCCGCCCTGGTCTATGCTATGAAGCGATGAAACAGTGATGAGCGATGGTGGAAAATGAAAAACGGCGCAAGCGGCTCGATCGATCTTTTGAGGGCGTTGAAGACCTTCACCGCCACCGTCGAGTCGGAGAATTTTTCCGCGGCGGGCCGCCAGCTCGGCGTGACGCCCGGCGCCGTGAGCAAACAAATCGGCCTGCTCGAAGCATCGCTCGGTTGCCGCTTGTTTCAACGCACGACGCGGCATCTCTCCGTCACCGAGGAAGGCCGGCGTCTCTACATGATGGTGCAGCAACCGGCGCAACAGATCGAAGACGCGCTTGCCACGCTGTCCGCCGACGAGACGCAGGTCGGCGGCCTCGTGAAAGTCTCGTTGCCGCTTGCGTTCAGCCGCGTCGCCCTCTTGCCGGTGTTGAACACGTTTCGCGAGCGCTATCCGCACGTCACGCTCGATCTGCGATTCGAAAACCGCCACGTCGATCTCGTTTCCGAAGGGTTCGACTGCGCGATCGGCAAGCTGCACGATACCGATTCAAGCGTGGTCGCCCGCACGCTCGCGCCGTTGACGTTAGTGCTATGCGCGGCGCCCGCTTATTTGAAGCGCAACGGCGAACCGCAATCCGTCGACGACCTGGAACGCCATGAGCTCATCGCGTTCCGCTCTCCCAGTTCGGGAAGAATTCAGCCCTGGAAACTGCGCTCGAAAAACAAGGAAGCGATCGTTCAGCCCCGCTCCCATTTGATCGTCACCGACACCGAAGCCTTGACGGAGCTCGCCGTCGCCGGGTGCGGCATCGTCCTGCTCGGCCTGCATCATGCGGCGCCGCTCATTGCGGCGGGCAAGCTCAAGTGCGTGCTGCCCAAGTTCAACGACAAACGCAGCGACATTTGCATCTACTACGCGGCGCGCAAGCACCTGCCCCCGCGCGTGGCGGCCTTTGTCCAGTTCGTCGTCGAAGAGGTCAGGCAGAGCGACGTGCTCAAGCGCGCGACCAGGGCGCTCGTTTAGTTCGTTTACGCACAGACAGAACACTCGGCCCCGATCGGTAAAAGAAAGCGCGGCGTTTGTAACTCACGGTAAAACTATCCGGCTTCGGGCCCTGTCAAATCGTCATCATACGGCCGGAGAATGCGCAAGAATGGAGCCTGCTAAATGTCTCGCCTCGTTGCGCTTTGCAAGAAAAATGAAAGTGCGCGTGACATCTACCTTTAAGCCTATCGCCGCCTCGCCTCACAAAACCACTCCGTTTGCGCGTCGATCGAATACTATTCGACATGGCCGAACGCTAAGGAAGTGGCTCTCGAACGATGCAGCAACACCCCTCGACGTTCAGCCGGGGCGCGCGAGAACCTATAAAAGCCAGGGGAAAGCTAATGGCAGATTCGCGACTGCAGGGTAAACCTGAGTATGACGGCATCACACGCTTTCGCAGATCACGTATTTCCTTCTATTCGTCGCACCGGTCGTTCGCTTTCGGCTCTCGCATGAAACGCGATCTACACGCGCCGTTCGACTCCGCTCGTTCAGACGGCGTGTCCACGGTACGCCGCGCGTGGCGGGCCGGCCTGATTGGTCTGCTGATTGCGGGCGCGCTGATCGCGTTCGAAAAAACGCCGCGTGCCGACCATTGGCTCTTTGTCGCCACGATGCTCGTCTGCGGCACGGCCGCGATCCTCGGCATCGTGTACACACTGCTCGCGACCGTTTTGATTCGACGCTTCTTTGCGCGCGCGAGCGCCGAGCCGACGAGCTTCCCGCCGGTTACGATCGTCAAGCCGCTGCACGGCGAGGAATGGGCGCTGCTCGACAACCTGTCCAGCTTCTGCAAGCAAAACTACCCTGGCCCGGTGCAATTTCTCTTCGGCGTGCACGACTCGCAAGACCCGGCGCTCAAAACCGTAGACGAATTGCGCCGCCGCTTTCCCAAGGCCGATATCACCGTCGTCGCCGATGCGCGCCTGTACGGTCCCAACCGGAAAATCAGCAACGTTATCAACATGCTGCCGCAAGCCCGGCACGACATGCTGGTCTTTGCGGACAGCGACGTCGGCGTCGGGCCGAACTATCTGCGTCATGTGATCGGCGAGCTGCAAAAGCCCGGCGTTGGGCTCGTCACTTGCGTCTATCGCGGGCAGCCCGATCCCGGCTTCTGGCCGCGTCTATCGGTGAAGGGCACCAACTATCAGTTTCTGCCGAGCGTCGTGACGGGCCTCGCGCTCGGGTTGGCGCGCCCGTGCTTTGGACAGACCATTGCCATGCGGCGCGAGACGTTCGACAAGATCGGCGGCTTCGCGCAATTCGTCCATCATCTGGCCGAAGATCACGCCATCGGCGAAGCCGTGCGCAAGATCGGCGAGAAAGTGGTCATTCCGCCCTTCACCGTCTCGCATGCGTGCGTGGAAAACAGCGCCGCGAAACTGGTCGCGCATGAGTTGCGCTGGAGCCGCACGATCCGCACCATCGACCCCATCGGTCACCTGGGTTCGGCATTGATCCACCCCTTCGCGTTTGCGATGCTTGCCGTTTTGCTTTCGGGCGGCGCAGCATGGTCGTGGACCGTGGCGCTCGCCGCGCTGCTGGCACGCTTTACGCTGAAGTGGCAAACGGATCGCACGCTGCGGCAGCCGCAAACGGACCTGTGGCTGCAACCGCTATGGGACATCGTGTCGTTCATGATCTTCGTGACCAGCTACTTTTCGACACGCGTGGTCTGGCGCGGCTTCCGTTTCAAGGTCGACGGCAATGGCTTGCTGTCGCCGGTACAGGATGAGTAATTCGTGATGTCGATTCATTTGGACAGCCGCTCGAGCTGTTGCGGCTGGATATCGTTGCAGGACTTTCGTTTCGATGCCCGCAACGCGGCCACTCTGCAGTGGGTGATGGCTGCATGAGCAAGCACATTGGCCGTATCGCTGCGCTGGCGGGATTGCTGACCTCGCTCTGGCTCGTATGGCACAGCAATCCGGGAGCCGTGCTCGGGCTGATGCGCGCCGCGGGCGCGGGCCTCGTGCTGGCCGCGCTCTCCCATGTCTTGCCGATGCTCGCCAATGCGCGCGACTGGCAAACGCTGATACGCGGCGCCAATCGTCCGAGTCTCGCCCGCATGCTGCATCTGGTGTGGCTTCGCGAATCGGTGAATTGCATGCTGCCGGTCGCGCGGATCGGCGGCGAAGTCGTCTCGTTCCGTCTGTTGAAGAAGTACGGCGTGCGGCCGGCGACGGCCGCCGCGAGCCTTGTCGCCGACGTTCAGCTCACGCTGATCAGCCAGCTGCTCTTCACGATGATCGGCATCGGCGTGCTGTTCAGTCACGCGCAATCCGGCGCATGGCGTCTCGCAGGCGATCTGGCCTGGGGCGTCGTCGTGCTGACGCCGATTCTCGTGCTGTTTGCCTTGGTCCAGCACGCGAGTCCGTTCGAGCGCCTCACGCGTCTACTCAACCGCATGACGAGCGGCCAGCTCGCGGCACTCGTCGATCAATCCGCGCGCATCGACCGGTCGATCAAGCTGATCTGGCGGCGGCGCGGCGTGGTGCTCCGCTATTTGTTTTTCTGGCAACCGCTGCAATGCCTCGCGACCGCATTGGAGATTTGGATCGCGCTTTATTTTCTCGGCGCGCATGTGAGCTTCCTTGAAGCGGTCGTCATCGAGTCGCTGATCCAGGCCGTCAGCAGCGCCGCGTTCTTCGTGCCGGGAGGACTCGGCGTTCAGGAAGGCGGTTTCGTCCTGATCGGCGGCGCGCTCGGCCTCGATCCCTCGACCTGCCTCGCGCTTGCGGGCGCGCGACGCATCCGCGATCTGCTGATCTATGTGCCCGGCTTGTTCGCGTGGCAAGTCGCCGAATCGTCGGGCTCGCTGCTGACGCGACTGTCCAGCGTGTTGCCCTCGTTTCTGAGCGCCAACCGGCATCGACAGGAACAAAACTAAACGTCGGTCTTGCCGAAACGGCTTCGCCTTGCGCATATGCAATGCGCGCATTAAAAGGTGAGAAAAATCAATTTGTCTCATGCATCGTTGCCCAATAGGATGGCGGCATTCCAAACCGCCTTCCCATTCGCAACGCCATGCCCACCACTCCGATCACGCACGCCAAGACGCTTCGCGACCGAAGCCCCCTCGGCGCACTTATCGCGGTCACGCTCCTGACGGGTGTCGGGGCCGGCATTGGCGGCATGCTGCTCGCGTTGCTGCTGCATTGGATTCAGCACATCGCTTACGGCTTCAGCGTGGACCACGTGATCAGCAGCGAAAGCTTTTTGCAAGGCGTAAGCGCTGCCGCGCCGGAGCGGCGCCTGATGGCGCTCACGGTTTGCGGCGTAGTCGCGGGCGCCGGCTGGTGGGCGCTTTATCGTTTTGGACGTCCGCTCGTCAGCATCAAGAAAGCCGTCAAGGCAGACGATCCGCGCATGCCGATCGTCAGCACGACCGTTCATGCGCTCTTGCAAATCGTGACCGTCGCGTTGGGCTCGCCGCTGGGGCGTGAAGTGGCACCGCGCGAGATCGGCTCGATGTGGGCCGGCTGGGTGTCGCATCGTGCGGGATTGAGTGCTGCCGAAAGCCGCATCATGGTGGCGTGCGGCGCGGGCGCGGGCCTTGCCGCCGTCTACAACGTGCCGCTCGGCGGCGCGATCTTCGTGCTCGAAGTGCTGCTGGGCACCTTTGGCTGGCCGGCGCTGGTGCCGGCGGTCGTGACTTCCGCCGTGGCCGCGGTCGTGGCGTGGGCCGGGCTCGGCAACGAGCATCAGTACGGGGTTGCACAGCTCGCGGTGAGCAGTCCCCTTTTCGTCTGGTCGTTAGTGTGCGGCCCGGTTTTCGGGGCGGCCGCATGGGGATTCACGAAGTTGATGACGCGCTCACGCGCGAATGCGCCCAAAGATTGGCGCTTGCCCCTCCTGTCGCTGATCAACTTCGCGGTGATCGGCGTGCTTGCGATGCACTTTCCGCAATTGCCGGGCAACGGCAAGGGCCCGGCAAGTCTCGCGTTCGACAGCAACCTGACCATCGGGCTCGCGGCTGCTTTGCTGATCCTCAAGGTCGCGATTTGCGCGAGCAGCCTGCGCGCCGGTGCCGAAGGCGGATTGCTCACGCCGGGTCTCGCCAACGGCGCACTGCTCGCGATCGTGCTTGGCGGCCTGTGGAATCTCGTTTGGCCGGGCGCCTCGCAGGGCGCGTTTGCGATCGTCGGCGCGGCGGCGTTTCTCGCAGCGTCGATGCAAATGCCGCTCACGGCCATCGTGCTGCTCATGGAATTCACGCGCGTCAGCCACGACTTTCTCATTCCGATCGGCCTGGCTGTGGCCGGATCGGTATCGACATTCAAGCTGCTTTCGGAAGGGCGTGTGAGGTTGCCTCTGACGATCCCGGCCGGCGTGCGGAATCGCGAGCGGGTCTAGGTCGAGCCGACGATTCGCAGGCGCGCGCCGCCGGCTGAATCGCGCTCAAATCCGCAGATCGGGATTGCGCGCCGCCATTTCGATCACCCAATCGGTAAACGCGCGGACTCGCGAGCTAAGGTGTTCGCGATGCGGATAAACGACTGAAATAGGCGTCGGCGGGCAATAGTATGAAGTAAGAATCTCCTTCAATTTTCCTTGCGAGATCAAGTCCGCCACCATGTAGCGCGACGGCTGGATGATCCCATAGCCGAGCACGCCCGCCGTGATGTACGTCGAACCGTCGTTGACCGATAGCACGCCGTTCATCGGGATCTTGACGAGTTCGCCGCCGATTTCGTATTCGAACGGAAACGTCCTGCCCGTGCGCTGCGATACATAGTTCACGGCGCGATGCTGGCTCAGGTCTTCCGCCGTGGCCGGTTCGCCGTACTCTTCCAGATAAGCCGGCGAGGCGCACGTGACGATCTTCGCATCGCCGATACGGCGCCCGACGAAACTCGACTCCTCGAGCGCGCCCATGCGGATCACGCAATCGACGCCGTCTTGAATGATATCGATGTTGCGGTCGGCAAGCCCAAGCCGGATGTCGATGAGCGGATACAGCCGGTAGAACTCGTCCAACGCGGGCAACAGCAGCGACCTGGCAATCGTGCCGGACGTGTCGACGCGAATCGTGCCCGACGGGTTCTTGCGCTTGTTCGACAGCGACGAATCGGCGTCCGCAATCTCGGCCAGAATCTTGATGCACTTCTCGTAGTAAAGCGCCCCGTCCTCCGTCACGCTGACCTGCCGCGTCGTCCGGTTCAAGAGGCGCACTCCGACGTGTTGCTCCAGCGCTTGCACCAGGTTGCTCACCGATCCGCGCGGCAACTCGAGCATCTCGGCCGCCTTGGAAAAACTATTGGTCTCGACGACGCGCGTAAAGACTTCCATCGCCTGAAGGCGGTCCATGCAGGTGCTCCTCCTCGTGAGTTATAAGGCCCCATCACCGAATACTAGCCGGGGATGAATCCCGACTTCAACGGCCTCACATCCCCCGGGGAGGTACCGCTCGCCCACAACCTTTCAAATAGCTTTGGCGTATTCGTCAAAACCGGATGTGTCGCAATTCCGTAAATTTTCTCGCGATCTGCGAATTAGAGACAGTCGCACGAATGGAAAACGCAATAGCGACCGCGCGTTGCGTATCCCACGATTTGATCTGCTCGCGTGTAAAAGTCGAAAGCGCTATTCCATCGATCTGGAGTGGAAATCGCGCGAAATCCTGATAACGGCATGCGTGCGTCAGGCATCCCGCGCGATGAAGCCGCGAATGCACCGTGCAATCTCATCGTTATTCAGGCTAATGAAAGGCTGCTAAAGCAGCGATCTCTTGCGGCTCTTGCGCCGCTCGCGCGCACGCCGCCGTCCCATCACCTGATATCTCAGCCGCATCCGTTTTGCCGCGTCAGTGCTGCGCCGCGCACTCGAGCCCCCTCCCTGCTGCCGCGATCCGCCAATCTCTCATCGTAAGCCGCAAAAAGTACTCCCGAATCTTCGGTACACCGCACTCCCCAATTTGTCTTCGTGAGACGCTAATCCTGCCGCTCTGCCGCGCCAAATACGGCCGACGCTACGGCTCTCCCTCACCAATACAAAGGGGTTCAAAATGAATGCAATGGAAATTATGCAGGATGCTCGCGATCTCGCCAGCAGGCTTGAATTACCGGCTATTCAAGCGCTCCAAAATCCCGAACGGATGCCGTTTGCGATCCGGATTGCGACCAGTGAACGCGATCTAAGGAAATGCGTGAATGTGCGGCGCACGGCATATGGCCGGCACTTGCCGGAGTTCGCGCAAAAGATGGTGGTGGAAGCCTGCGACCGCGAGCCCGGCACGACCGTGCTGCTCGCGGAAGCCAAGCTCGACGACGAGCCGATCGGCACGATGCGCATTCAGACCAACGAGTTCGCGCCGCTTCCCGTCGAACAATCGGTGGAACTGCCGCCCAGATTTGGTGCGTCGCGTCTTGCCGAAGCCACTCGCTTGGGCGTGGCGAACGGCGCCGTCGGCAAAGTCGTGAAAATGATGTTGTTCAAGGCATTGTTCCTCTATTGCGAGCAACAACAAATTGATTGGTTGATCATTACTGCGCGTTCGCCAATCGATCGCGAATACGATGCAATGCTGTTCGAAGATGTTTTTGAACATCGGCAATTTATGCCGATGGCCCATGTCGGCGGCTTGCCGCACCGGGTCATGGCCGGCGAGGTCGGCGTCGCGCGCCAGCGGTGGGGGGAAGCGAAGCACCCACTATTCAAATTCGTCTTTCAGACACATCATCCGGATATCGATTTGCGCGTACCGAACGATTTATCTTTGAGGCCGGAACCGGTACGATGCCAGGAAGGATCGCGTATTGCTTAATCAAGCTATTGAAATAAAGCCGCGCTCTAATATGATCGGGCGCAATAGCGAACGGGTGGCGGCGGGCGAAGATTCGCACCGCCGCCGTTCCGGCGGCGCGAGAGTGTGGCTGGGGGAATTGCAGATATGGCGTCGCTTGGTCCTCGTGGTCCTGGTGGATTGTTTGGCGGCCGCTTCGGCGGCCCCCTAGCCCGTTTCCGACGCGCGCGCGCCGGATCGAGGCTCGATCAAGCGCTTTACCTCTTTTCCATTTACATCGTGCCGGGGCTGATCGCCTTCAGCACGATCGTGGTTCTTTTGCTGCTGCCTCGGCAATACCCGTCGACCAGTTCCGGCCCGCTGACCTTTCGCGCGCTCAACGACAAGACATCGACGCTCACTCCCGCTTCCGCAATCAACGCGCTGGCCAACGCGCCGGCAGTCAATCACTTCAGCACGAAACTCGCGGAATCCCCGATTTGGTTCACGTTTTCCGCACCCGTCACCAGCACGCATCTGACGACGCTCGTGGAATTTCCATCGCGCCACGCGCAAACGCTCGAATGCTGGACCGTGCCGGCGCTGCAGTCGCTCGGCCGCGCCAGCCGCGACGCCGTATCCGGAGCGATGCGCACGGTCAAAGCCGGCTTTGCGGTTTCGCTCGGCAAACCCGCGAGTCCGACGCAGCTGCTCTGCCGCGGCACGTTCTCGGGCCCCGCGCAATTGACCGTCGAAGCGGTGAACGCCGAGCAGTTGCGCAATTCGGCGCTCGACTTCCAGGAGAGTTCCGGCTTGATCGCGGGCGGCCTGCTGACGCTTGCCGTCTTCGTTTTCGTCACGGCCATCATCAATCGCGAGTGGACCTATGTGATCTTCGCGATGTGGCTCGTCGGCAATTTGCGCTTGTGCGCCAATGCGATGGGCTGGGATACCGAATGGCTCGATCGCGTGATTCCTCCCGCCGATCTGCCGCTGCTGCGCAAAGTCACCTTTGCCGCCTATTACCTGCTGACGGGTGCGCTATTTAGCCAACTGTTTCGCCGCGAGCTGAAGATCGTCGGCTATCGCTGGCTGTTGCGCGTCGCGCAGAATGTCGGGCTCGTGCTGCTCGTCCTCTCGATTCCCCTCTCCTACGCGCATTTCATCCCCGCGCTGTGGGTGCTCGGCGGATTCGGTATCAGCGTGCTGATCTTTCTGCTTACGCGGCTGCTTTGGAAAGCGCGCTCGCGCACGGTGATGTGGTACGTCGCATCGCTCGCGGTCGTGCTGCTCGCCACCTTCTCCGAAGTGCTCGGCGCGGCGTTCGGCGTGCGCCAGTTGGCTGCCGGCGTCAGCCCCGTACTTGCTGCGCTGACCTCGAGCATGATGGCCGCCTTCGCCATCGCCGAACAGATGCGCGCGGAACGCGAGCATCGACGCCAGGCGCAGGTCGAATTGCGCAACACCTACGAGGTCACGCCGATCGGCCTCTTCACGCTCGATTCGCGCGGACGCTTCGTGCGCGCCAATCCTGCGCTGCGCGAGATGCTCGCCATGCAAAAGAGCGACTACGGCCTGCGCCACTGGAACGACTATTTCGAGCCTGGCGCATGGGGCTCGCTGCAAGCGCTGTCGCTCAAAGGCCGCAACAGCGAAATCGAAATCGGCGGCTCCGAAGCGCACGGCACGGCGGATCGCCGCTATCTGCTCAAGGCGATCACGTCGAACGATTGGATCGAAGGTTCGCTGCAAGACGTGACCGAACGCTCGAAGGCGATCGACCGGCTGCGCTTTCTCGCCGAGCACGATCCGCTGACGGGCTCGCTGAACCGGCGCGGCCTGGAAAAGGCGATCGCGACGCAAAGCGAGAACGCGGCGCTTTGGACACTGGCCTATATCGATCTCGACCGTTTCAAGCTGATCAACGATCTCTTCGGCCACCGCTCCGGCGACGAAGTGCTCAAGCAAGTCGCCGACCGCGTGCTCGCGCGCTTTCACGACGACTTCTCGTTCGGGCGCATGGGCGGCGACGAGTTCGTGTGCGTCATGAACGAAACGTCGATCGACGAAGCCGTCGAGCTTTGCACGCGGCTGCTCGCCGAACTCAATGAAATTCCGTATCAGGTGGGCAGCCGAGCGTTTCAAGTCAAGGCGTCGATCGGCCTCGTCGAGTGTTCTCACGGCGTGCGCGTGCAAGATGCGCTCTCGCACGCCGACCGCGCGTGCCGCGAGGCCAAGGAAAGCCGCCACAACCGGCTCGTCGTGTATCGCAAGGGCGCTGCCGCGTTCGAACAGCGCGCCGCGGAGCTGAAGCTCGTCGAATCGTTCGGCCGCAATCAGTTGCCGGCGGGGCTCTTCCTCGTGATGCAGCCGATCATGTCGCTCACCGCGCCGACCGAATCGCTGAATTTCGAAGTGCTGCTGCGCATGCGCGCGGCCGACGGCAAAGTCGTCACGCCCGACAAGATCATTTCCGCCGCGGAAGAATCCGGCAACATCGCCGCGCTCGACAAATGGGTGGTCAGCACGACGCTCGATTGGATCGAAACGAACCAGAAGTCGCTGCCGAAGACGCGCTTCATCTGCGTGAACCTGAACGGCGGCTCGCTGAACGACGAGCGCTTCACCGAAGAGATCTTCGCGTTGTTTATCCGCTACCGTTCGATCCTTCGTTACCTCTGCCTTGAGATCACAGAGAGCGTCGCGCTGCACGACCTCGGGAACACGCAGCGCTTCATCAACCGCGTGCACGACATGGGCGCCAAGATCGCGCTCGACGATTTCGGCGCGGGCTATACGTCGTTCCGCTATCTGAAGTCGCTGTCGGCCGACGCCCTGAAAATCGACGGCGAATTCGTGCGCTCGATGTGCTCGCATCCGGCCGACGTTGCGATCGTCGAAGCGCTCGTCGCGCTCGCCCACAATCTCGGCATGCGCAGCGTCGCCGAATGGGTCGAAGACTTGGATACGCTAAAGGCGCTGCACGAGATCGGTGTCGATTACGTGCAAGGCTATGTCGTCGCGAAGCCGCAAGAGTGCTCGGCGATTCTGCTCGCCGATTCCGCCGCGAGCTTCGTCGCCGATCCGCTGGTCGCGCGGTTCATCGAGAGTCTGTCCGATCAATCCGCGCATTCCCCGGTGCCGAACATCGCATGAAGAGCGCGGCCGCTCACGCGGTGCTCTTCACGACACTGGCAATGGCCGAAGCCACGTAGCCGACGTTGCGCTCGTTCAAGCCGGCCACGCACATGCGCCCGGAGCGCAGCAGATACACCGCGTGCTCTTCACGCAAACGCTCCACCTGGATCTCGGTCAAGCCCGTATACGTGAACATGCCGCGCTGCGCGAGATAGCGCGTGAGAAGCCGCTCTTCGACGTGACCGTTCAGCCCGTCGTAAATGCGCTTGCGCATCGCGAGAATCCGCTCGCGCATCGTGCTCAGCTCCTGCTCCCACGATGCGCGCAGCGCCGGCGCATTGAGCACGCCCGCGACCAGCCGCGCGCCGTGCGTAGGCGGATTGCTGTAGTTCGCGCGCACCCTCGACGCCAGTTGGCCGAGCACGCGCTTCGCTTCATCGGCCGATTCGCACACGACGCTCAACGCGCCGCACCGCTCGCCGTACAGCGAGAAATTCTTCGAGAACGAGTTGGCGACGATGAGCGGCACGCCCGACGATACGAGCAGACGGATGCATGCCGCATCTTCCTCGAGCCCCGCGCCGAAGCCTTGATAGGCCATATCGACGAATGCGATCAGCTTGCGTTGCTGCAAGACGGGAACGAGTTCCGCCCATTGCGCGTCGTCCAAGTCGACGCCTGTCGGGTTATGGCAGCACGCGTGCAGCAAGACGATGCTTTGCGGCGGCAGGCTCTTGATCCTGTCGAGCATTTGCTCGAAACGCAAGCCGCCGGAGTGCTCGTCGTAGTACGGATACGTATGGACCGTGATCCCGGCGCTCTCGAACACGACGCGATGGTTCTCCCAGCTCGGATCGCTCAACCACAGCTGCGAGTTCGGGAAATAGCGCTTCAGGAAATCGGCGCCGACTTTCAGCGCGCCGGAGCCCCCGATCGTCTGCAGCGTCGCGATCCGGCCGCTCGCCCGAGCTTCGCTATCGGCGCCGAACACGAGCGCCTGCGCGGCGTCGCGGTATGGCGCATGGCCCGTCATCGGCAGATAGGGACGCGGCCCGATGCTGCCGAGCAGCGCGCTTTCCGCCTCGCGCACCGCGCCCATCACCGGCAGCGCGCCGGCGTCGTCGAAATAGATCCCGATGCTCAGGTTGACCTTGTTCTGCCGCGGATCGTGCTGAAAGTCTTCGTTGAGGCTCAGGATCGGGTCGCCAGGATAGGCGGGAACGTGCTCGAACATCGCGATTCTCCGGGTAGCGTCTATGCGTTCAGTGAGACGCATAGTGTCGGTCAGATCGCGGCGTTCGACAACCGAGGGTAACGCTCGCTTTCAATCCTCGTCGACGATGCGCTGCAGCAGCCCAGGCATTCGGCTCAACGGCGCGTAGATCGAGGGATCGACGCGATACACGCCGCCGAGTGTTTTCGTCACGTCGTGATACGTGAGGTGGACCGCGTGCTCGTCGTCCTCCCAGATCACCGCGCGGAGCGGCAATTCCAACGCAGCAAGCGGATTGGCCACCATGACCGGCGTGCCCGCCTTCGGATTGCCGAACAGAAAGAGCCTCGTCGGGCGCAATGCCATCCCTGCTTCGCGCGCGGCGGCGGCCTGGTCGATGTCGGCGAACAGCGTGATGCCGCTCGCGGCCAACGCTTCCTTCAGGCGAATGACCGTGGTTTGGAAATCGTGCCGGCTCGGCAGCGTCAGCGCCGTGGACGGAGGCGCCGCGGACGGTTCAGGCTGTGTCGTCATGGAATGGGTCCTCCTGTGGACGCAGAAGTAGCGGGTGCGCGCGAGGCGCGTTGCGGCTCCAGTGTAGGAGACTCGTCTCGCCGGCGCACGCTCGGGAGGCTCATATATACGCTCAATCGTCTCAAGCCTGGGCCCGGTGTCTATCGAAGCGCGGCGGCGAGCGCTACCCTACAATCCTTCGATCTCGCACTACGCCAATCGCGTTAACGCAAAGGGCTCATCATGCCGGCACCTGCACAAGAGAATGACACCCGTTCGCCGTGGCATGCGGGCGAATTGGCGCTGCAGCAGCGTGCGGGAGTCGTCCGGCAAATGGACGGCGTGGGCCGCCGCGTGGTGCGCGATCATCTGATCGACCAGCATCGCGAGTTCTATCCGCTGATTCCGTTCGTCGCGCTCGGCGCCGTGGACGCAGCGGGCGACGTATGGGCTACGTTGCTCGCGGGCGAGCCCGGTTTCCTGCAGGCGCCGACGCCTGACGCGCTGCATGTGAACGCGATGCGCGATCCGCGAGATCCGGCCAGCGCCGGGATTCGCGACGGCGCGGCCATCGCGCTCATCGGCGTCGAATTGCACACGCGGCGGCGCAACCGGTTGAATGGCGTCGTGAGCCATGCGTCCGAGCGCGGATTCGATATCGGCGTCAGGCAGTCGTTCGGCAACTGCAACCGCTATATCCAAGCGCGTCAGTTCGAATTCGTCCGCGAGCCTTCGTTGCCGTCGGCGCAGACGCCCGTCGATTTGTCTCGTCTCGACGCGCGCGCGGCCGCGCTTATCGCGGGAGCGGATACGTTTTTCGTCGCGTCATACGTCGAGCGCGACAAAGAACGTATCGGCAGCCGCGAGGTCGACGTCTCGCATCGCGGCGGCAAACGCGGGTTCGTGCGCGTCGGTGAAGACGGCGTACTCACCGTGCCGGACTTCTCGGGCAACTTGTTCTTCAATACGCTCGGCAATTTTCTGTCGAACCCGAAGGCCGGGCTCGTCTTTGCCGATTTCGAAAGCGGCGACCTGCTGCAGCTGACGGGCGAGGCCGAAGTGGACCTCGACTCGCCCGAGATCGCCACGTTCCGGGGCGCGGAGCGGTTGTGGCGCTTCACGCCGCGCCGCATCGTCTATCGCGCGGGGGCGATGCCGCTGCGCTGGACGCTGCCGGAAGACGGCGTCTCGCCCTATGCGGCCATGACCGGAAGCTGGGAAGAAAGCGCGGAACGCATCGAGGCGATGCGGCTCGCCGACACCTGGCGGCCCTTCCGGATCGCGAAGATCGTCGACGAAAGCTCGGTGATCCGTTCGTTTCATCTCGAACCCGCGGATGGGGCGGGACTGGTCCCTCACTTGGCCGGTCAGCACCTGCCGATCCGAATCTCGCGTACATCCGGCGACACGCCGCTGATTCGCACGTATACGCTATCGGTTGCGCCGTCCGACAACGCCTACCGGATCAGCGTCAAGCGCGACGGTGTCGTATCGCAACATCTGCACGATACGCTGCGCGAGGGCGACGTGATCGAAGCGCGCGCGCCCGCGGGCAACTTCACAATCGACGCGCACGAATCGCGCCCCGTCGTATTGCTGGCTGGCGGCGTCGGCGTGACGCCGATGCTCGCGATGTTGCGGCATCTCGTCTACGAGGGCCTGCGCCGCAGACGGATTCGTCCGGCGTGGTTCTTCTATTCCGCGCGCTCGCTCACCGAGCGTGCATTCACGGGGGAGATCGAAGCGCTGGTCGAAAAATCGCGAGGCGCCGTGCGCATCATTCGCTTGCTGACCGACACCGAGGGCGCCGTCGAACAGCGCGACTACGATGCCCAAGGCCGCCTCGATATCGACGTGCTGAAAGCAACGCTGCCCTTCGACGATTTCGATTTCTATCTCTGCGGCCCAGCCGGATTCACGCAATCGCTCTATGACGGCTTGCGTGGACTAACGATCGCGGACAAGCGCATTCATGCCGAGTCGTTCGGTCCGGCCGGACTGCAGCGCACCCAGGATCGATGCGCGGAGGCCGAACAGGCGCCGACACCCGCGCAACAGCCGGTGCCGGTGGTATTCGTCGCCTCGGGCAAGGAAGCGCGCTGGACGCCCGATGACGGAACGCTCCTCGCGCTGGCGGAAGCTCGCGGGCTGACGCCCGAGTTCGGCTGCCGCGCCGGGATGTGCGGCGCCTGCCGCACGCGGATCGTGGAAGGCGCGGTCGCTTATCGTGAAGCGCCGATGTTCGAAGTGCCCGCTGGCGAAGCGCTGATTTGCTGCGCCGTTCCCGCGAGAGCGGAGAAGGCGGGTAGCGAGCGGCTGATGCTCGATCTGTGACGCCCACGCCCAGCGCGCCGGCTCGCCCTATAACGGGCTATCGCTCGGAATCCTTGTATTCCGAGTATTTGCGCGAGTCCCCTCGCACCTTGCCCGCCGGATACTTCGCGCGATTGATTTCGATCTTTTCCAAAGCCGCTTGATAGAGGTCGATGTCGAGCTTGTCCGCGAGCATCACCAAATAGGCCAGCACGTCTGCCATTTCGTGGCGGATGGCCTTCAGCTTGGCGTCGTCCAACGCCTCGTTTCCGGAAACGAGCCACTGAAACGGCTCGAGCAATTCACTCGCCTCGACGCTCAGCGCCGTCGCCAGATTCTTCGGCGTGTGGAATCGCTCCCAGTCCCGCTCGGCAGCGAACTCGCGAAAGCGATCGCGCAGCTCGATCAGGTCTCTTCGTGTTTCGTGACTTTCCATACTCGATCTCGTGCTTGTAGGACGCTTCAGTCGATCCGGTCGGCCAGTGCCGGCGGCAGGATCGTATTGACCCAATCGCATTCCCGCTCATACGCGCGCGCAAGCTGCAGCAAAGCGAAATCGCCGCGCGGCCGCCCGATCAACTGCATCCCCATCGGCAAGCCCGCATCGTTGAACCCGACCGGCACGTTGATCACCGGGCAGCCCGACAGCGTCCACGGGCACACCGTTTCCATCCAGCGATGATACGTGTCCATTTGCACGCCCGAGATCGCATCCGGCCAACGCCGGTTCACATCGAACGGGAACACTTGCGCGGTCGGCACCGCCAGGTAATCGAAGTGCTCGAACACGCCGAGCAGGACGTCATACCAGCGGGAACGCTCGACACTGGCCGCATAGACATCGGCGGCGGAAAGCTTGAGCATGCCCTCGATTTCCCACACGGCCTCGGGCTTGAGCAACGCGCGCTTCGCCTCGTCCTGATAGAGCGCGAGCAAGTTGCCGCCGACCAGCCAATGCCGATGCACGAGCCAGGTCTGCCACAGACTCTCGGGCGCAATGGGCGGCGCGAGTTCATCGACATCGCACCCGATGCCGCGTAACGCACCGAGCCCGCGCTCGCACAGCGCGGCAATGCCGTTCTCGAGCGGCAGATAGCCGTTCCAGTCGCCGAGCCAGCCGATGCGCCGGCCCTTCACATCGGTGTCGAGCGCTTGCGTGAAGACCGCGGGATCTTCCGCCAACGAGAGCGGCGCGCGCGCATCGTAGCCCGCCTGAATCGCGAGCAGCATCGCGACATCCTTCACGGTGCGCCCGAGCGGCCCTTCCGTGCTGAGCTGCTGAATGAAGCGCTCGGGAGCGGGCCCTGCGGGCACCCGGCCTCGCGACGGACGCATGCCATAGACGTTGCAAAACGCAGCGGGATTGCGCAGCGACCCGCCGAAGTCGCTGCCGTCGGCAACGGGCAAGAGGCGCATCGCGAGCGCCGCGGCCGCGCCGCCGCTGCTGCCGCCCGCGCTCTTCTTCGCGTCGTAGGGATTGCGCGTCGCGCCATAGACTTCGTTGAAGGTGTGCGAGCCCAAACCGAACTCGGGCGTGTTGGTGCGCCCGATGAAAATCGCCCCGGCGCGGCGCACGCGCTCCACCGCGATCCCGTCGATGGCGGTCACGTTGCTGCGGAAAATCGGCGAGCCCAGCGTGGTGATCATGCCAGCGACTTGCGCGATATCCTTCGGCGCCTGCGGCATGCCATGCAGCCAGCCTTCATAGTGTCCGCGCGCGAGTGCGGCGTCTTTCTCCGCGGCCTCGGCGAGCAGCGCGTCATGCTCGCGCAGCGCGACGATCGCGTTGACCGAAGGATTGAAGCGATCGATCTGGTCGAGGTATGCCTGCATCACTTCGCGGCACGACACCTCGCGCGCACGAATCGTTTGTGCAAGATCGTCGGCCGCCATCGCGACGAGTGGATTCAAGTCGTGTCTCCTGCCGGTTGATTCGGTGTTGCCGGAGCGATGACGCCTTTGCTGCGGCATCGTCGGCCCGCCCTGTTCGAGACGATACGCTGCTTCGTTGCCGTTGTGCGCGCGACGTCGTTTTCATTGGCTCCCGTACACGCCCCGGCCCTCGCCTTACGGTCGAGGGCCGGCATCTGCCGCATCAATGCTTAGGGCCGTTCCTTCGGCGCCGCATGATGCCCCTTCGATGCCCGCAACTCGTCGATACGTGACGCGCTGACGGAAGCGCCAGGATGCTGATTGTCGGCCGACAACCCGGCCGCGACCTTGCTGTTGCCGCCCGAAGCGAAGTAATGCTCGAGATGCTTCGCGACCTGGGTCCGGATAAAGTCCTTCGCCTGCTGCGGGTCCTGAATGTCCTGCGTGCGCAGCGGATTACGGTTCGCGGGGTGCGGATCGAGATGCACCGAGCCGTCGAGCATCTCTCTTTGCATCGCGTCCATGGCCTGCGGTTGAACGGGAACGGTCACATCGGGTGTGTCGGTGCGCCACGTCAGCGTGTCGTTCTTGGCGAGGTACTTCTGGGTCAGCTTGGCCGCCTGCGCATCGCGCTTGGTCAGGAAGTTGCCGAGGCCGAACGCTTCGATCATCGAACCGGGAATCGTCGAGTGGCTGTACACGGTCGAATCGACGGCGGGTTGAAACCAAGGCGAAACCAGGATGCAAGGCACGCGAAGCCCGAGGCGATCGAAATCGAACGGTACGAGATAGGACTCGTCGAGCCGGCCCGGAATGCCGTCGGGCGACACCGTTGCCGGCGGCTGCACGTGGTCGTAGTAGCCGCCATGTTCGTCGAACACGATGATGTAGAGCGTCTTTTTCCAGACGTCCTCGTTGGCGCGCAGCGCGCTGTAGATGTCCGCCACGAGCTTTTCAGCGGGCCTCACGTCGGCCGGCGCGTGCATGCTGTTGACCGGCTGCGTCGGCGAGCCGATGAACGCCGGCATGATGAACGAGTACGTGGCGAGCTTGTCGCCGGACACGTCGGCGAGAAAGTTGCCTTCGAACAGCACGTTGTTCTGCGGCGTCTTCTCGACGTTCGGAAAGAGCTGGAGCACGTCGTTCGTGTCGTGATAGTAGACGCGCCACGACGCGCCGTTCGTCGCGTTGATGCGGTCGTAGATCGTGTCGCAGGTGAGATTCGGCTTCCAGTTCGCGTTGTACGTATAGCCTTGCGAGGTCGCCGCATGCACGAACGCGCGATTCGGCACGGTCGGCCCGGGCACGTCCGAGAACCAGTGGTCGCACAGCACGAAGTTCTTCGCGAGCGTCGAGAGCACCGGCAATTGCACCGGGTCGAAGCCATTCATCACTTGCTGCAGCTCGCTATCGGTCGGATCGCGCTTGAGGTCGTATCGCAACGACGTATTGAACGACGCGATGAAACCATCGAGCGTCGCCTCCGTGGCCGGCTCGTTGGCAGGCACGTTCGTTTTGCCGAAGAGCTGCTCGTTGATCTGCTTGAGCGAGTGCGCCGGGCCTTGGCCCACTGACGTGTAGTCGCCGCCTTGCCGAGTCTGATACGCCGTGCTCTTGGCGTTGCCGGCTGTCTTGTAGTTGGTGAAGCCTCCGGCGGGCACGCCTTCTCCGATGCCGAGGTAGCCGAACAAGTGGTCGAACGATCGGTTTTCGAGCATCAGAACAACGACGTGATCGAATTGCAGGTCCATAGTGCACTCCTTTGCTGGATCGTGAATCGTGGCTGCGTTGAGTCCAAGCGTCGCCCTGCCGCGACGCGCCACAAAGCGCGGCGGCGTGTGGGCCATGCTCAACGTGTCTTGTGGCGTTTTGATGTCGCGGCGCGTTCGCCGCTAGGCCGTCTTGGCGAGATATTTCTCGATGAGCGTCATCTGCGCAGCCCAGCCCCCCTCGTTCATTTCGAACGCCTTCGCACGACGCTCAGCAAAGATTCGATCGAAGCCCGATTCGGTGAGCGTCAGCGTCGTGCCGTCAGGCGCGGGCTCGAGCGCAAAAGCGACCCGCGTCATCGGTTCGCTTGCATAGTCGAAAGCCGGATCGACGGCAAACGGATGCCAATAGAACGAGAAAAGCCGCTTGGGTTCGATACGGTCGACGGCGATTTCGAACAGCGCGCCCGCGTAAGGTTCCTGCGCCTTCGCAACTTTCGCGTCGACCGTGGTCGGCGTGATGCGCCCGAACAGGCGCGAGCCCTCTACAAAGGGGCCGTCGAAGGCCACGCCAAACCAGCTTCCGAACCGCGTGGAATCGCTGATCGCCTCCCATACGCGCTCCAGCGGCGCGCGCAGCAAAACCTTCTTTTCGATGCAATCGCTTTGTTGGGTCATGACTCCCTCCGGGTTTGCGTAAAACGTGACACTAAGCCGTAAAACACCACGGCTCGCGCCGAATCGTGCGCTCCCTGCATCATCGTCTATGCTGACTGAAAGGTGTTTTGCGAATTGCAACATCATGTCATCGCGAGAACGATCATGGCCGAGTCGATTGCGTCGAGAGCCTTACAGGTCTTCCCCGGCGGCATTGCCAACGGCGAATTCGGTTGGCCGCCGGAGCGCTTGATCGCCATACACAGGGGACACGGCGCCCGGCTATGGGACACCGCCGGGCGCGAATATCTCGACTTTTCGATGGGCTGGGGTTCGGCACTCGTGGGGCACGCGCGGCCGGAAGTCGTCGAAGCCGTACAGCGGCAGGCGGCGCTGGGTTCAAACTTTGCGCACTTGAACGAACCTTGCTTGCTGCTCGCCGAGGAAATCCGCCGCGTGAGCCCGGCGGCGAAACAGCTTCGCTTCTGCGCGTCGGGAACCGAGGCCACGATGTACTGCCAACGGCTCGCTCGCGCCGCGACGGAGCGGCCCAAGATACTCAAGTTCGAGGGCGCCTATCACGGCGCCAACGAAGCGGGTGTAACGAGCCTCTTCCCCACCAAGCAATTGCCGTTTCCGCAGCCCGAGCACACGAGCGCGGGCACGCCGTCGGTGGATCGCGAGCTGCTCGTCGCGCCGTATAACGATTTGGGCGTGACCGAGCTGATCGTCTCGCAGCACGGCCATGAGCTTGCCGCGGTGGTCATGGAACCGCTGCAGCGTTGCACGCCGCCGGAGCCAGGCTTTCTCGCCGGCGTGCGCCGCATCTGCGACGAAGCGCATGTGCTCTTGATCTTCGACGAGGTCGTCACCGGGTTTCGGCTCGCGTATGGCGGCGCGCAGGAATACTACGGCGTCGTGCCCGATCTCGTCGCCTACGGCAAGGCGCTCGGCGGCGGCTATCCGATCGGCGCGTTCGGCGGCCGCCCCGAGTTGATGGATCACGTGAACGAGCAGCACATCGGTTCGCCGGGTTACGTGTGGATGGCTTCGACGCTCGGCGGCAATCCGGTGTCGAGCGCGGCGGGCAATGCGGCGCTCGCGGTGCTGCGCACGCCGGACACCTATGCGGCGCTGCATGCGCTCGGCGAGCGCTTTCGCGCCTCGCTGCGAGACGTGCTAAAGCAATGCGACGTGGCGGGGCAAGTGATCGGCGATGGTCCGCTCGCGCAAATCGTCTTCACGAGCGGCACGGTGAACGACTTCCGCACGAGCGCGCGCGGCGACAAGCAGATGGCCCGCAAGATGATGCTCGGTTTGTTCGAGCGAGGGATCTTCCTCAATCCGATGGGCACGAAGTTTTACTTGTCGATCGCGCATGACGAATCGATTTGCGATATGTTTTGCAACCGTCTCGAAGACGCGCTGAAAGTGCGTTGACCGAGACCGTCACCTCGCCAATCGCAGGAGCTTGCAATTGCGTCAGGATCAGCTCGATGGAATCGTCACATTTATTGCGGTAGCGGAAGAAAACGGCTTTTCGGCGGCGGCCGTCAAGCTCGGCGTGTCGCCGTCGGCGGTCAGCCAGGCGATCCGCCATCTGGAGGCGCGCGTCGGGCTGACGCTGTTCAACCGCAACACGCGCGGCACGAGCCTGACCGAAGCCGGCGCGGCCTATTTCGAGCGCGTGTTGCCGGCCGTGCGCGAGCTGACGCTCGCCTCGGAGGAACTCGGCGCAGTCGCCGACCGGCCCGCCGGTTTGCTGCGCCTGACCGTGGCGCGCTCGGGCTACATGATCGTGCTGCAGCCGATCCTGCGACGCTTTCTGGACCAGTACCCCGACATCCGCCTCGACGTATCGATCGAAAACTCGCTCGTCGATATCGTCGGGCGCGGTTATGACGCAGGAATCCGCTTCGGCGATCTCGTCGAGCGCGACATGGTCGCCGTCAAAATCGGGCCGCCGATCACGGCTCATGTAATCGCTTCGCCGGAGTATGTCGCGCGTCACGGTCTGCCTCGGCAGCCGCACGATCTGCTCAATCACGCGTGCATCTGCTTCCGGCATTCAACTTCCGGCCAGATCGAACGCTGGTCGTTCGAGAAGGAAGGAGAAACGTTGGAGCTGGCGGTCTGCGGGCCGCTCATCGTCAACGACTCCGCTGCGCTCGTGCAGGCGGCGCTCGACGGCATCGGGATCGCTTACATGATCAACGGCTACCTCGAGCGTTTCCTCGACGACGGACGCCTCGTGCGCGTGCTCGCGGACTGGAGCCCGCCGCTCGCCGGCTTCACGCTCTACTACACGGACCGCCGACGCGTGCCGCCTAAGCTGCGGGCGTTGATCGATTTTCTGCGGCAGGAAGAAAAAGCAGGAACGCTCTACACGGAAGCGTTCTTGCGATAGAGGCGGGCTTGCGCTCGACGCGGCGCTGCTGCTGTTGTGATCGTCCGCTTGAAGTTTTGCTTAAAAGGCTGACGCGCCAAAACGGGTTACCGAACGCAAGGGTCCGACCTAGCATGAGGGCTCCTTCCCTTACCGAACGGTCAAACCCATGTCGAACCCGCAAAGCAAGGTCTTTCTGATCACCGGCGCCAACTCCGGCTTCGGACGCGCGCTCGCTGAAGCCGCGCTCGCCGATGGACATCGCGTCGTCGGCACCGTGCGCAATAGAGACGCGCTCGAAACCTTCAATCGACTCGACCCCGAGCGTGCCCTCGGCAAGCTGCTCGACGTCACCGACACCGATGCCGTCCCTCGCGTCGTTGCCGAAATCGAAGCGGACTTCGGTCCGATCGGCGTGCTCGTCAACAACGCCGGCTATGGCCACGAGGGGCTGCTGGAAGAGTCGACGCTCGATCAATTGCGCCAGCAATTCGACGTCAACGTCTTCGGCGCCGTGGCCATGATGCACGCGGTACTTCCTTTCATGCGCAAGCGCCGCGCGGGCCACATTCTCAACGTGACGTCGATGGGCGGCATCATCACGTTCCCGGGTCTCGGCATCTATCACGGCAGCAAGTTCGCGCTCGAGGGCATTTCCGAGGCGCTGGCGAAGGAGGTGAAGAGCCTCGGCATCGCCGTGACGGCGGTCGAACCGGGTGCGTTCCGCACCGATTGGGCGGGCCGCTCGCTCGTGCGCGCCGAACGCAAGATCGCCGACTACGACGAGGTGTTCAATCCGATTCGCGAGCGGCGCCGCAAGCTCGACGGCAACCAGCCGGGCGATCCGGCGAAGGCGGCACAAGCGATGCTCAAGCTCGTGGCGTCGGAGAACCCGCCGATGCATCTTTTGCTCGGGCGTGACGCGGTGACGTTGGTGCGGGCAAAGCTCAGCGCGCTGAAAGCGGAGATCGATGCGTGGGAGGTGGTGTCGGTGTCGACGGATTTTCAGTGAAGTAACCGGCGCGCTCCAGCACTTCGCCGGCTGCGCGCCCCAACACTTCCTCCGACCATTGGTTGATGCTTTCGTCCTGCAGGGCGGCAGCGATACTGACGCGTGCATGAACGGCCGGGTCGATGCGGAGCATCAGTTTGCCCGACGCGGCCTTCTGCGGTTCACGCCCCGCGCGCTTGCAGTCGTCAAGGTAGTGATCAACAGCAGCGTGATAATCCCGCGTCAGTTCGTCCACCGTCTTGCCGTGGAAGCTGATTTTGTCGTCCACGCCGAGCACATGGCCGACGAAAATGTTATCGCGCCCGTCGAAATCGATCCGGGCGAAATATCCCTTGTAAGTCATGGCGTTGTTCATGACTTGATTCCCATTTCCATAAACCGAAGGGTGCGAGCGTGTTTCCATTTCATGCCCACGCGATAGCAAAAAATGCTATCACATTGCAATCAGGAAGTGATATCACATCAACGGTTCGGTGCCCCGCACGAGCGGCGGTTTTCGCGCCGCTGTGCCATTCGCGCGCGCAGCGCAGCGTTCAGCCGCAAAATACACACACTTTGAATCTTCCCGCGTCTACCCAACTTCGCCATGACCACCCCTCTCCCCTCCAGCAGCACCCCGCTCACCAAAGCCATCCTCACCGGCCATACGCGCGGCATCGGCGCGGCGCTTGCCGAGCAGCTTCTCGCGCGCGGCATCGCCGTGCTGGGCGTCTCGCGTTCGCGCCACGCGACGCTGGCTCAACGCTTCCCAGGCTTGCTCGAAGAAGCTGAATTGGATCTGTCGGACCTCGCGCTCGTCGAGCAATGGCTCGCCGGCGACGCGCTGCGCCGCTTCACGAGCGGAGGGCAACGCGTGCTGCTCATCAACAACGCCGGTACAGTGCAGCCGATCGGCCCTTGCGAAATGCAGAACGCGGGCGAGATCGCGCGTGCCGTTTCGCTGAACGTCGCAACACCGCTGATGTTTGCAAGCGCCTTCGCGGCGGCGACCGCCGACGCAGGCGAGCGCCGCATCGTTCATATCTCGAGCGGAGCCGCGCGCAATGCGTATGCCGGTTGGAGCATCTATTGCGCGACCAAGGCCGCGCTCGATCATCACGCGCGCTCGGTGGCGCTCGACGAGAGCCGCGCGCTGACAATCTGCAGCGTCGCGCCGGGTGTCGTCGATACCGACATGCAAGCCGAAATCCGCGGCACGGGAGTCGACCGGTTCCCGCTGCGCGAACGATTCGAAGACCTCAAGCGCAACGGGCAGCTCGCGACGCCGGAGCAATCGGCGTCGAAGCTGATCGGTTATCTGTTGAGCGATAGCTTCGGCCTTGTCCCGACCGCCGACGTGAGGGAGTTGCCGCAGGCGTGACGCGAACCGCCCGCGCCACGCTCATTCGCCATGCGCCATCGGCGGCGGCTCGGGCAAACGGCTTGCCGCGTCGTCACCATTTGCGTCGAGCGCATCCGTCGTGCACACGACGCTGCTCTTCGGCCGCATGTCGACGTGCAGCGAAAACACATCGGGGCGCGCATAGTGCCCCGCCACGTCCAGGTCGTATTTGCCGCGAACGACATCGTCCAAATCGATATCGGCCGTGAGCACCGCCTCCTGTCCATAGACGGGACCCGCGAGAACCTCTCCCAGCGGGCTCACGATCACGCTGCCCCCTTTGATCAACTGCGTGCCAGGCTCGTTGCCTTGAATGCAGTCGTAATCGGGCGGGCAATCCTCGCGCGTGAGGAACTGGCACGCACTCAGCACGAAGCAGCGCCCTTCATACGCAATATGGCGCATCGAAGCCTGCCACATGTCGCGTTCGTCGACCGTCGGCGCGCACCAGATCTCGACGCCGCGAGCGAACATCGATTGCCGCAACATCGGCATGTAGTTTTCCCAGCAGATCGCCGCCCCCAGCTTGCCGACGCTGCTCTGAACCACCGGCAGTGTCGAGCCGTCGCCGCTGCCCCAGATCAAGCGCTCGCTTGCGGTCGGCATCAGCTTGCGGTGCTTGGCCACGAGCACGCCGCGTTCGTTGAAGAAGAGCGCCGTGCAATAGAGCGTCGCGCCGCCGCGTTCGATCACGCCGACCACGAGGCTGCAACGCGCCTCTCGGGCGAACGCGCCGATGCGCTCGGTCTCGACGCCCGGCACGTCGATCGCCGAGCGTGCGTAGCGCAGAAAATCGTCGCGTCCGGCGCTCGAACGCGACCCGACGCGCGTGCCGAAATCGAGCCCCTTCGGATACCCGCCTAGATACGCCTCCGGAAACACCGCCAGCTCGGCGCCCTCGCGCGCGAGCGTTTCGCAATGCGCGCGCATGCGCTCGAGCGTGCGCGGCGTATCGAACAGCGTAGACCCGGCTTGAACCACGGCAACGCGATGCGTGCTCATCAAACGACCCTCCCCTAAGTTGAGGAAGCCAAGTATGCTACCGCCGTGAATATGAATAAAACAAATTCTTTGGATGATGAAAATCGATATTTTGGATGTCAGGAAGATCGATCTGAATCTCGCCGTGGTGTTTCTCGCGCTTTGGCAAGAGCGCAGCGTCACGCGTGCGGCGGCGCGGCTCGCGTTGAGCCAGGCGGCAACGAGCGCCGCGCTCGCGCGTCTGCGCGAGACGTGCGAGGACGAACTCTTCATACGTGTCAGAGGCGGCATGCAGCCGACGCAGCGCGCGCTCGACATCGTCGAGCCGCTGCAAAGCGGCATCGGTTCGCTCGCGGCCGCGCTCGCGCCGGTGCCCCGGTTCGATCCGCTCGCGTCGACGCGGCGCTTCGTCATCGGCATGTCCGACGATTTCGAATTGGCGATCGGCCCCGAAATCTCGCGGCGCGTCCTCGAGCGCGCGAGCGGCGTATCGGTTATCTTCAGGCAGACGAACCGGCACACCGTCGACGCGATGCTGGAGGAACAGCAGATCGAGCTCGCGGTGACGGTAGGCGCATCGCCGAAGCGCTGGGCCTGCCGCGAGACGCTCGGGCAATCCAACTACGCGTGCGTGGTCGACAGCGCGCGCTGGGGCATCAAGATGCCGCTCACGCTGGCCGACTACCTCGCCTTGCCGCATGTGCTCGTGTCGTTCTCGGGACGCGAAGGCGCCGTCGATACCGCCTTGCGCGCGATCGGCAAGGCGCGTCACGTGCAAACCGCGCTCACGCATTTCTCGGCGGTGCCGGCGTTCCTGGCGTCGGTGAAAGCGGTGACCACGCTGCCGCTGCACGCCGCCCATGTGCTCGCGCGAATCTCACAGCTCGAGATGTGCGCGCCGCCGGTGCGGTTCGATGACTACGACGTATCGATGCTCTATCGCCGCGCGAGCGCGCATGATCCTGGGCTCGAATGGTTCAAGGGCATCGTGCACGAAGCGTATCGGTCGCTCGACGATCAGCGCGCGTTGCGTTCGTCGTCGAAGAAGAACACGAGGAAGTCCCCAACGTAGTCAGAACGGAGTCCCACCATGAAGGCATCACGTCGCAGCTTCTTGATCGCCAGCGTCGGCATCGGATCGTCCCTGATCTTGGCGCAGCGGGTCGGCGCAGCGGAGCAGCTGAGCGAATCCGATCCGCAGGCGCTGTCGTACGGCTACCAAACGGATGCGTCGAAAGTCGACAAGTCGAAATACGCCACCTATCAAGCCGGGCAGGAATGCGCGAATTGCTCGCTCTACTCGGGCAAGGCGGGCGCCCCATCGGGCGGCTGCGTGCTGTTCGGCGCGAAAGAGGTCGCGGCGCATGGGTGGTGCAGCGCATACACGAACTCATAGCGAACTCGTAACGAACTCATAGCGATCCCGTAGAGCCATCTCGCTCGCGTAAGAAAATCGTAATGCGCCACCAATAAGCGCGCCGCCGTTTCAGCGATAATCGGCCCCATTGTTTTGTCTCCATCCGCAGGGCGATGTGCCCTGCCTCACCGCATCATTCATGAGCAAGCCCGGCAATCAGCGACAACTCGACACCCTGCTTCAGCAGGCCGTGGCGCTCCAGCAAAACGGTGCCTTGGCCGAGGCCGAGGAACTGTACCGGGAGATCCTCGCGATCCGTCCCAAGCACTTCGACGCGCTGCAATTGCTCGGCGCACTCTCGCTGCAAGCGGGGCGTCTCGACGACGGCATCGCCTTCCTCAAGAAAGCCGTTTCGATCGACGGCATGCACGCGCCGATTCATTCGAATCTCGCCTTCGCGCTGAACGCCAAGCAGCAGTACAAGGACGCGCTCGCGAGCGCGAACCGCGCGCTCGCGTTAATGCCGAATTTTGCGGATGCACTGAACAATCGCGGCACGGCGCTGGGCGCGCTCGATGCGCCGGCCGAGGCGCTCGCGAGCTTCGACCGCGCACTCGCGCTCAAGCCCGACATGCCGGAAGCCTGGAACAATCGCAGCTGCGTATTGCGCGATCTCGACCGCCCCGCCGACGCGCTGACGAGCTGCGATCACGCGATCGTCCTGCGGCCGAACTACGCGGAAGCGTGGAGCAATCGCGGCAACGCGTTGAGCGACCTGAACCGTCCTCAAGAAGCGGAACAGAGCTATCACCAGGCCATCGCGGCGCAGCAAACGCTCGCCGATGCCTGGAACAACCTGGGCCTCGCGCTCGTCGACATGAACCGCCATGCCGACGCGCTGTCGAGCTACGATCGCGCGCTCGCGCTGAAGCCCGATTCCGTCGAAGGGCATTGGAACCGTGCGTTGTGTCTGCTGCAGATGGGCAATCTCGACGCGGGCTGGCAAGAGTACGAATGGCGCTGGCGGCGCAACCGGAGCAAAGCGAGTCTGCGCGCCTTTACACAACCGCTGTGGCTCGGCGCCGAATCGCTGGAAGGAAAAACGATCCTGCTGCATGCCGAGCAAGGTCTCGGCGACACGCTGCAGTTCTGCCGCTACGCGCCGATGGTCGCGAAACTCGGCGCGAAGATCGTGCTCGAAGTGCAGCCCGAATTGATGAGACTGCTTGGGCCGCTCGAAGGCGTGACGCAGCTCGTCGCGCAGGGCCAGCCCTTGCCCGCGTTCGACACTCACTGTCCGCTGTTGAGCCTGCCGCTCGCGTTCAAGACCGATCTTGCAAGCATTCCCGGCACGACGCCCTACCTGTTCGCCGCTCCCGAGGCTGTGACGCACTGGGGCTCACGCGTTGCGGCAGCGATGGATGCGTCTTCATCGGGCGCCGACACCTTGAAAGTGGGCCTCGTCTGGGCAGGCGGCAACCGGCCCCACGTACCCGAGTTGCGCAAGAACGACGCGCGGCGCTCGCTTGCATTGGAACGCCTGATCCCCCTCCTCGATGTGCCGAACGTCCAGTTCTTCAGCTTGCAGAAAGGACCGCCTGCGCAGCAATTGGCAGCGCTGCACGAGCGTCACGAAGCGAGCCCGCGAAGCGTCGCCCGGCACATCATCGACTTGACCGCCGAACTCACGGACTTCGCCGACACCGCCGCGCTCGTGTCGAATCTCGATCTCGTGATTTCCGTCGACACGTCGACGGCCCACCTCGCCGGCGCGATCGGCAAGCCGGTCTGGATTCTGAACCGCCTCGACACGTGCTGGCGCTGGATGCTCGGACGCGATGACAGTCCGTGGTATCCCGACGTGCGGCTGTTCCGTCAACCGACGCTCGGCGACTGGGACAGCGTGATCGATTCGGCGCGCGAGGCCCTGATTGCGCTCGCAGCAACCCAAGCCGCTACGTAACAGCGACAGGATCAAGCCGTTTCTCGCGGTAACGCCCGTTCAAGTTCGCGGGCCATCATGTGGAGGCCCTTACGTATACCCGATTCCTTATTGCGTCCAGGGCTCGCCAAGGTATTCTTCACACTTCGCCGAGATTTCCATTCCCGCGTGGCCGCGGCCACGCGGGCCTTAAGGGTTGCGCGCCCAACGCCGATAGCCGTTTGGCACAATCCCAATTCGCCCCAGTCACTATTTACGGCTTGGAGTCATGAAACGAATCCTGATCATTCGAATTGACTTCCTTGGCGATATGACCTGCACGACGGCGTTCATGCGCGCCCTCAAGCAGCATTGGCCCCATGCGGAAATCCACGTGCTCGCGAACAAATACAACCGGGCCGTCCTGGAAGGCAATCCGGACATCAGCGCGATTCACACCTATGTCTACAGCAAGGACAGCGCGAAAAACGTGCGCCCCGGCAAGCTCAATGCGATATTCGGCCGCCTGTCGCTGATCCTGCACCTGAGACGCCTGAAATTCGACTTGCTGGTCGTGCCCAACGGCGGCATGAACAAGAACGGCATCCAGTTCGCCCGTCAGCTCAACGCGAAGGATTGTCGCTGGCACGACGCCGACAGCGAATTCGACGATCGCAAGCCCGACCATGTCGCCAACCGGCCGATCAGGCATGAGGTGCTGTCCGGCTTTGCGCTGATGCCCGAACTGAAGCGCACCGACATCGATGCGCTGAAGCTGTACGCCTACCCCGATCCGGCTCTGCAAGCCAGCCGGGCAAGCGAGCTGGGGCCAAGAATCAAACCGCGCGTGGGGCTGTTCGTTTCGAACAAGGCCGCCGAGCGGCGCTGGGACTTGCACAAATGGAGCCGGCTGGCGGACGCGCTCAGCGAACGGGCCGAGGTGCTGATCTTCCGCGATCCGGCCGACGCCCAATCGAGCGCACAGCCGACCTGCCGGGCCGCGCGCAGCCTCGCGCCGGCGACGGTATCGGACATGATCGCAGCGATGAGCCTGCTCGATCTCATCGTGTCGGCCGACAGCGCGCCCGTGCACCTGGGCTCGGCATTGCAGTTGCCCATCGTGGCCCTGTTCGAAAACCGCCCGGAAAAATACCTGCGCTGGCACCCGCTGGGCACGCGCCACATTCTTCTGCACGCCGGGGCGAGGGTCGACGACATCGCCTTCGAAACGGTCGAAAAGGCCGTCGGCACGTTGTTGGCAGAATTGGCGCCGGCGCACCCGTCCGCGCAATAGGCCGCTTGCGCGTTTTTCCGGCGGCGGCGCGGCATCTCGCCCAGAGGATCTTCGCTCCCGACCGCGCCTCGATGCGATAATCAGCGACTGTCTCAAAGCCTGGAGAAGATCTTGAGCCGCATCGACAAACCGTCGCACGACTTGAGTATCGACATGAACGGCCCCCCTGCCCATCGAACCCGATCGACCTTCTGGCGCGATGCGTCGATGCCGTTTATCGAAGCGCGCGTCGTGCACGACGGCCGCGCGTTTTGCTACGCACGGCACTCGCACGAGACGTTTTCGATCGGCGCGGTCACGGGCGGACGCAGCACCTATCTGAACGGCAACCGGCAAGAACGTGTCGGTGCGGGTGCGGTGGTCGTGATGAACCCGCAGGACGTCCACGCATGCAATCCCGTCGACGATCAGGCGTGGGCGTATCGCATGCTCTATGTGGACACGCAGTGGCTCACCGGACTCCAGCACGACATGGGCATCGGCAATGGCCGCGACCTGACGCCGTTCGCCACCCTGCTAACCACCGATGCCGTGCTTTATGACGGCCTGATCCACCTCTGCGACACGCTGACCGACGCGCACGCCGACACGCTGCACAAACACAGCGCAGCAATCGAATTCTTTTCTCACGTGCAGCACGAACTGAGCCCCGTGCGCGCTCGGGAAACCAAAGCGGATGCGAGCGACAAGGTCGCGCGCGCCGCCGAGTTCCTCGCGGACAACTGCACGCGAACGTTGACGCTCGATGAAATCTGCGCGGCAGCGGGCCTTTCCGCGTCGTATCTGATCCGAGCGTTCCGCAAGCACTACGGGATGACGCCGCATCAATATCTCGTGAACCGCCGCATTCAGATCGGCCGCGCGCGCTTGAGAGACGGCCATCCGATCGCCGACGTCGCCTACGAAACCGGCTTCTCCGACCAGGCGCATTTCCAGCGTGCGTTCAAGCAATTCCTCGCGGTAACGCCCGGTCAATACCGCTCTTGAACATGGCGCGCCGACGTGACGCTCAGGCTTCCAGCAAGTAGAGCGCGCTTGCCGCGAGCAATGCCGCCATCACGCGATTGAAAAAACGCACGCGCCGCGCGTCGCGCAAATGCTGCCGCAGCAGCGCCCCGGCGCAAGCCCAGCACGCAATCGATACGTAGCAAATCACGAAGTAGATCAGCGTGAATTGCGAAACCAGCGCCGCCTCGCCGTGTGCCGCGAACGCCGCCATGCCGGCAAGCGACGCGAGCCACGCCTTCGGATTGAGCCACTGCATCGTCGCGCCATAGATGAGCGACGGACGCTTCGGCGTTTTGCCTTCGCTTAACGTGCCGTCGTCGAGCGCGAGCTTACAGGCCATATAAAGCAGAAACGCCACGCCGGCCCATTGAATGACTTCCGTCAGATGCGGCCAATGGTTCAGCACATCGTGCAGCCCCATGCCGGTCAACCAGAGCAATGCCGAAAAGCCGACTGTCGCGCCTGTCACGTGACGCATGCTCGCCGACAGCCCGAACTGTGCGCCCGAACTCAGCGCAACGACATTGACGGGCCCCGGGGAAATCGACGACGCCAGCGCGAATGCGGCCATGGAAGGAAGAGCGGTCATGAGCATGCTTGGAATGCCTGTTCTGAAGTTGGAATGTCCGCAGCGTAGGCCGCGGCATGCAGGCTCGTATTGAAGAAAACTGACCTCCGGCTGCATAGCCCGCCATGAATCGGAATCGATTTATCGAAGCGGATGCGGTTTTAATCGATTGCCGTTCACGCACCGCTCGATCAAGGCGATATCCTCTTGCCAAACGAGTCTCGTCAAACGAGATCAGGAGACGACGCCATGCCGGAACACACCTCGCATCCATCGCAGCAAGCCGCCGCGTGGTACCGCGAAGTCGATTGCTCGATCGGAGAATTCGAAGCGCTGGTGCGCTTGCAGACCGATAAGGCAAGCCTCGCGTTCGCGTCCGAGATACAACGCAACATCCCCGTGTACGACTGTTCCGCTCTCGAAAGCGTGCTGAACGACCCTGGCGCGCAACCGAGGCTTCTCGCCGAATGGGCTCGCGTGATGCTCGACGGGGCAGGCGTTATCGTGCTGCAACGCGCCTACGGCGACACCGAGCCTATCGACGCCGCGACAGTCGTCTTCGAATCGATCATCGCGGACGAACGTGCTTCCGGCGTAAGCGGCGCCGACCACTTCGCGAAAGCGGGCGCCAACGACCGTATCTGGAACGCGCTCGAGAAGCTCTGCCTCCTCAAACCCGACATCTTCGCGCGCTACTACGCGAACCCGTTTCTTGCGGCGGCAGCGGTTGCATGGCTCGGCCCGCACTATCAGATGACGTCGCAAATCAACGTCGTGCGGCCCGGCGGCGAAGCGCAGCAGGCGCATCGCGACTACCACCTCGGCTTTCAGACCGTCGAGGACGCCGAGCGCTATCCGGCGCACGTGCATCACATGTCGCCGCTCTTGACCTTGCAAGGCGCGGTAGCGCACGGCGACATGCCCATCGCGAGCGGCCCAACCAAGCTGCTGCCGTTTTCGCAGCGCTACGCGGCCGGCTATCTCGCGTGGCGCCGTCAGGACTTTCGCGACTGCTTCGAAGCGCACTGCGTGCAGTTGCCGCTCGCCAAGGGCGACGCGCTGTTCTTCAACCCCGCGCTCTTTCATGCCGCCGGATCGAATCGCACGCCGAACATCTCGCGCATGGCGAACCTGCTGCAAATTTCGTCGGCATATGGGCGAGCGATGGAATCCGTCGATCGCGCCGGGATGTGCGAGGCGCTTTATCCCGTGCTGCGCGCGTGTCGCGCGGAGCAGCGGATGAGCGATGCACAGCTCGATGCCGTCATCGCCGCGAGCGCCGAAGGCTATCCGTTTCCGACCAATCTGGATCGCGATCCACCGCTGGGAGGGCTCGCTCCGCCCAGTCAGCAGATGCTGTGCAAGCAAGCGCTGCGCGAGGACTGGTCCGCGACCCAGTTCGTCGAAGCCCTTCGCTCGCAGGCCCGCCGCCGCGAAGCGCGTTGAATGGAATGCGGAATGCCAGCTTTGGTATACCGAATGCCAGATTCAGCGCGCCATGCCCGCCGACAGTGCCATAATCAGCGTCTGCCAAAGAAGCCTGGAGAAGATCTTGAGCCGCATCGACAACCCGTCGCACGATCAGGAAGTCGGGATCGCCGACTCGACGGAAGACATCACCCGCGTCGACGATACCCGCATCGGGGCGGTCCGTCCGCTGATTTCCCCCGCGCTGCTGCTCGACGAACTGCCCGCCGCGAAGCCGGTGCTAGACCTCGTCGAGAAAAGCCGCTCGGCCATCGCCGATATCCTCAAGGGCCGCGACGACCGGCTCTTGATCGTCGTCGGCCCGTGCTCGATCCACGACCACGATCAGGCGATGGAGTACGCCGAGCGCCTGAAGCGCGAAGCCGACGCCTTGCGCGACGACCTCTTGATCGTGATGCGCGTCTACTTCGAAAAACCGCGCACCACGGTCGGCTGGAAGGGCTATATCAACGACCCGCGCCTCGACGGCAGCTTCCGCATCAACGAAGGGCTGCGCCGCGCACGCCAGCTGCTGCTCGACATCAACGCGCTCGGCCTGCCGACGGCCACCGAATTCCTCGATCTGCTGAGCCCGCAATACATCGCCGACCTGATCGCGTGGGGCGCGATCGGCGCGCGCACGACCGAGAGCCAAAGCCATCGTCAGCTCGCGTCGGGCCTCTCGTGCCCGATCGGCTTCAAGAACGGCACCGACGGCGGCGTGCAGATCGCGGCGGACGCGATCGTCGCGGCGCGCGCGAGCCACGCGTTCATGGGCATGACGAAGATGGGCATGGCCGCGATCTTCGAAACGCGCGGCAACGACGATGCCCACGTGATCCTGCGCGGCGGCAAGAAGGGGCCGAACTACGACGCGGCATCGGTCGAGGCATGCTGCGCGGCATTGCGTGCGGCCGGCTTGCGCGAGCAGGTGATGGTCGATTGCTCGCACGCGAATTCGAACAAGTCGCATTTGCGGCAAGTCGACGTGGCTCAGGATCTGGCCGGCCAGCTGTCGGGCGGAGAAAAACGGATCATCGGCGTGATGGTCGAGAGCCACCTGGAAGAAGGCCGGCAGGATCTGAAACCGGGCGTGCCGCTCAAGCGCGGCGTGTCGATCACCGATGCGTGCCTCGGCTGGACGCAGACCGAGCCGGTGCTCGAAACGCTCGCGGCCGCGGTGCGTGCGCGCCGCGGCCGATAAATCATCAACTCTCGTTAGCCGAGCCGCGGCCGTCTAACGGCCGCGGCCCAACCCTTACGCGACAGCCGGAAAATCCAGCGTCGTATCGTTCACACGATTGACGAGGTTCGTGAACGTGATGACAGTGACCGCGAGCAACGCTTCGATGATCTGCGTCTCCGAGTAACCCGCAGCGCGGATCGCCTCGACTTCGGCGGCATCGACGGTGCCGCTCGAGCGGATCACGTTGCGCACGAAGCGCACGAGCGCGTCGCGCTGCGCAGCCCCGGTCGCTTCGCCAGCGCGGATCTGTTTCATCTCTTCGGGCTTGAGGCCGGCCATCTTGCCGACCATCGTGTGCGCGGCGACGCAGTAGTCACAGCCGCCTGCTTCGCTGACGGCGAGCTTGATCGCTTCGACATCGGGCTTCGAAAGACTGCCGGCCGCCACCGCGGCGTCCGCGGCGAGCATCGCGCTCAGTCCGGCCGGCGTGTGGCTGCCGATCGTCGCATACGCGTTCGGCACCTTGCCTGCGGCCTTCGTGATCTTCGCGAACACTTCGGCGGTGGCGCCGGTGGCGGCTTCGGGACTGACGGACGTAAAACGGGACATGATGGGCTCCTGGGTCGGTGATGGGCCAGATCGTCTGGCATGGGGTCACTTTAAGCACCGCCCGTGATCCTGTTAATATCCAAAATCCGCACATTTCTGCTCGATCGTCTCACATGGATCTGCTAAGCCGCCTGCTTGCGCTGCTTCCGGTCAATGGCCGGGTGGACGTGCGCTGCCACTTCGGCGCGCCCTGGGTCATCGACCATCCTGCCGCGCCGATGAGCGAAATCCCCTATCACGTGCTGCTCGAAGGCGAGGCGACGCTCGAAGACGGCAACGGCGCGCCGCAACGCCTTGCGGCTGGCGATATCGTGCTGTTCCCGGGCGGCAGCCCGCACCGGCTGCACGACGGCAGCGGCAAGCGCCCGAAACCGGTTGCCCGGCATCGCGCGGGCGACTTGCTCGTCGAGGAGAACCGCAGCGCGGGCGAGCGCGCCGATATCCTGTGCGGCTGCTTTCTGCTGCCCGGCATGCCCGACCGGCTGTTGCGCGACTACCTGCCGGAGCGCCTAGTCGTGCGCAGCCGGGTCGCGGCGCCCGCCGACGGCGGTGCGCAGGCCGAATCCGCCGCGCTCGCGGATACGCGCCTCACACGGCTGATTCAATTGATGCGCGAAGAAGCGCTCGACGGCGCACCGGCCAGCACGGCGCTCATCAACCACCTCTCCGGCGCGCTGTTCGCGCTGACGCTGCGCTTCGCGAGCGAGGCGCCCGAGCCGCCGCGCGGGCTGCTCGCGCTCGCACAGCGCTCACGTCTGCAACCTGCGCTTGCCGCGATGTTCGATACGCCCGGCAAGCCGTGGACCCTGCCCGCGCTCGCCGAGCTCTGCCACATGTCGCGCGCGACGTTCGTCCGCCATTTCGACGACGCGCTCGGCCGCTCGGCCAACGACGTACTCACGGAAATCCGCATGACGCTCGCCGCGCGCAAGCTCGCGCAGAGCGGCGAGCCGATCGCGGCGATCGGCGAGGCTGTCGGCTATCAATCGGAGGCCGCGTTTCAGCGGACCTTCAAGCGGCACACGGGCGCGAGCCCGGCGCGCTGGCGCGCGGACCGCACGAAGCAGGCGCTCATGGGCTAGAAGCGGCTGGCACCGGTTCGCATCGGCCGGCACGCGCTAGTCCTCCGCGCGCCCCGCCGAGCTTGCGCCAAACTCGCGCCGGTAGGCGGCGGGGCTCGTCAACGCGATACGGCGGAAGTGCCGGCGCAACGATTCTTCCGACCCAAAGCCCGCGCGCTCGGCGACGCTCGCCATCGGCATCGCCGCCGCCGCCGCCGCCGCTTCGAGCATCTCCTTCGCGACGGCCACGCGCTCGCGAATCAGCCACTCGTACGGACCGAACCCGGTCGCCTCGAGAAACTGACGCTGCAACGTGCGCGGACTCATCGCCGCGCGCTCGGCAAGCGACGCGAGCGTATGCGGCAACGCGGGACGCTCGCGCACCCAGTCCATGAGCTTGGCGATGCGACTGCTGTCGCCGGGCGGCATCGGCCGCGGAACGAATTGCGCCTGACCGCCTTCGCGATGCGGCGGCACCACGAGACGCTGCGCGACACGATTCGCGACCGCGCTGCCATGGTCGCTCCGTACGACATGCAGCAGCATATCGAGCCCCGCCGCCGACCCTGCGGACGTGACGATCTGCCCTTCGTCGACATAGAGCGCATCGGGCTCGACCTGCAACGACGGGTAGCGCTGCTTGAGCTTGTCGGCGTAGCGCCAGTGCGTCGTGACACGCTTGTTGTCGAGCACGCCGGCCGCGGCCAGCACGAAGACGCCCGAGCAAATCGAGCACATCCGCGCGCCGCGCCGATAGGCTGCGCGCAGCTTGCGCAACAGCGGTTCGGGCGGCGTCTCGTCGGCATCGCGCCAGCCGGGAATGACGATCGTCTGCGCGCGATCGAGCAGCTTCAGCGTATAAGGCGCTTCGATCGTAATGCCACCTGCCGCGCGGATCGGTCCGGATTCCGCCGCGCAAACGGCGAAGCGGTACCAGCCGATCTCGAGTTCCGGGCGCGGCAGCGCGAACAGTTCGACGACACAGCCGAATTCGAAGGTGCAGAGGCGATCGTAAGCAAGCGCGACGACGAGATGATTGTCCATGGCGCGATGTTACCGAAACTTGTCGATCACGCCACTACCGTCCACAGGACCGCGCCGCGACAATGACGACTCCCGTTGCTTCATTCGAAACAAGGAGATCGATCTTGTCCGCCGTCACCGACATCGCCCCCGCCGACAGCGCAGCCGCGCTCGCCCACTTCCAAGCGAGCCTGCGCTTCGAAACCGACTGCGCCGACGTGCATCAGGCGCTCGCCTCCGGCACGCCTGACTTCATCCTGCTCGACGTGCGCGGCCCCGCGCTATTCGCGAGCGGGCATGTCGCCGGCGCGATCAACCTGCCGCACGGCAAGATCGTCGCGTCGAAGCTGCAGGACTTCGCGCCCGATACCGTGTTCGTCACCTATTGCGCGGGCCCGCACTGCAACGGCGCGACCCGCGGCGCGATCCGGCTCGCGCAATTGGGGCGGCCCGTGAAGGTGATGACGGGCGGCATCACGGGCTGGATCGACGAGGGGTTTGCGCTCGTCACGCCTGAGCCGGCGCAGATGCTGTAAAAGGCCGGGCAAGCGTGGAATAGGGGCTGGGCGGCATTCGTTTATAGGGCGTACCCGATTGTTCGCGGGAGCTCACGATGAACACGCGGTTCCAATCTTTCACGCCAGCCGGGAATGCACTGTTGCTGGCGCTGGGCGTTGCGTTGCTGGCTGCATGCGGCGGCGGAGGCGGCGGCAGTTCCCCGCCGCCGTCAATCGCGCTGTCCGGTACCGTGGCCACGGGCCGGGCGCTGCCGAACGCGGGGCTCAGCATCGTCTGTGCGCAGGGCTCGGCTAGTACGACCACCAACGCGAGCGGCGCTTTTCAGTCGACGCTCTCGGCGGCCGCACCGTGCCTGATCACGGCGACGTCCGGCAACACGGTGCTGCATTCGACCGCCTTCGCGGGCGGCACCTTTAACGTCACGCCGGAAACGGAATTGCTGCTCGTCTACGTGGCCGCGCAGCTCGGCACGACGGAAGGCACCCTTATCGCGAACTTTCCGCACAGTGCGCAGTTTCAGCAGACGCTCGCGAACGAAAGCACCGTGCTGAACGCGCAAGCAGCCGTCGTCCAAGGGCTCGATACGCAGTACCACCTCACGCTCAGCGCCCCGAACTTCCTGACCACGGCGTTTGTCGTCGGCCAGCCGGGCGTCGACAGCGATCTCGAGACGCTGCTCGCTGCCGGCGCCATCGACTCGAACGGTGAGCCGGACCCCGTCGCGGTGACGCTGATGATGACGCTCGGCGCGCAGCATCCGCTTCCGCCCCCGCCGGTCACGCCCCCCGGCACGACGGGAGGCACGGGCACAGGAACGGGAGGCGGCGTCGGCATGATGTAGCGCTGACGCGCCGCCATTCTGCATGCAGTACGCCGGATATTGCATACCAAAGATCGTCAATCGAGCACGAGTTCGGCAAGCCGCTTGCCGAGCGCTTCAGTCGCGCAAGTCATCGGCGCGCGCAGTTCGTTGCGCAACAGCCCCTGCGCGGCCAGCGCCGCCTTGACCGGCGCCGGATTCGGCTCCGCGCCCAGCGCACGCACGAGCGGCGCGAGCTCGTGATAAATCGCCCTGCCCTCGACGAGCTGCCCTTCCGCCAGCGCGCGGTACATCGCAACGAAACGCTCCGGCCGCAGATGCGCCGAAGCGGCGATGGCCCCGCTGCCGCCCATGCACAGCGTATGGAAGATATTGCTGTCGTCGCCGGCCAGCACTTGCAGCCGACCGTCGAGAATCAACGCGAGCGTGGTCTCGATCGAGCCCGCGCAATCCTTGATCGCCTGAATGCGCGGATGGGCGGCCAGCGTCAAAAGCGTATCGAGTTCGATCCGCACGCCGGTCCGGTAGGGAATGTCGTAGAGCACGACCGGCTTCGCGCTCGCGTCCGCGAGCTGCGTGAAATGGTCGATCAGCCCCGCCTGCGACGGCCGGATGTAGTACGGCGCCGACACCAGAATCCCCGCTACCGGCAGTTCATTGATGCGCGCGACGCGCTCGACGAGCCGCGCGGTCTGGTTGCCCGAGATGCCCACCATGACCGGCAACCCGCGCGCCGCCTGCAGAATCGTCGCCAGCACCTCGTCGCTTTCCGCTTCGCTCAATGCGCTCGGCTCGCCCGTCGTGCCCAGCGCGACCAGACCCGACACCCCCGCCTTCGCATAGCGCTCGACGAGCGAGCGCAACGCAGCGTAATCGACGGCGCCGCGATTGAACGGCGTGACCAGCGGAATCCAGATACCTGAAAACAAACTCATGACTTCACCTCTAAACGTGACCAAATCGAATCCGTTCAGAGTGTGCAGCAAGGGAGTAGAGAAAGACGTCTAAGGCGTGCCTCGCAAACTGTCCCGTCGCACATCTGACGGAACAGTCTGCTCCGGTCAGATGAGCAGCTGTTTTTTGGCTTTGGAAACCGGGCGCGCGAACACCGTGCCGACCGAGTGGCCGGCGAGCAGTTCGAGCGCGAAGGGGATGCGTGCGGTTTCCATCCGGGCGAGTCTACCGGTTCGCCTGGCTACCCGCCAAGCATTTTTCTTGACATCCCGAAATTCGTCTTAATATACGCAGCGCGTACAACCACCCAACGAGGCGATCGATGACCGTGCCCCAGCAAGCCTTCCTGCGCGACGCCATGCGCCGCATGAACATGACCCGTGAAAGCTTTGCGAACCGCATCGGCGTCTCGCGCCGCGCCCTCGATACGTGGCTTTTGCCCGAGGACTCGCAGGAATCGCGCGCGATGCCGGAGATCGTGCAGCGGTTTGTGTCGGAGATCGTCGTTCACGGCGATCACGACGAAAAGGCTACGCAGAGCGTACATAGCGGAACGCTGGCGAGCCAGATGCTGTTCGAAGGCAAGGCGCAATTGCTGTCGGTCGATCAGTTCTCGCGCGAATCGGTCGAGGCGCTGTTCCGGGTCGCGGACATCATGCAGCCGATCGCCCGCCGCCGGAAAATCTCGCGCGTGCTCGAAGGCGCGGTGCTCGGCAACCTGTTCTTCGAAGCGAGCACGCGCACGCGCGTGTCGTTCGGCGCGGCGTTCTGCCGGCTCGGCGGCTCGGTGTGCGATACGACCGGCTTCACGTTCTCGTCGATGGCCAAGGGCGAATCGATCTACGACACGAGCCGCGTGATGAGCGGCTATGTCGACGCGCTCGTCGTGCGCCATCCCGAGCAAGGGTCGGTGGCCGAATTTGCGCGCGCGACAAACGTGCCGGTGATCAACGGCGGCGACGGCCCGGGCGAACACCCGAGCCAGGCGCTGCTCGACCTGTACACGATCCAGCGCGAGTTCTCGCGGCTCGGCAAGATCGTCGACGGCGCGCACATCGCGCTCGTCGGCGACCTCAAGTACGGGCGTACCGTGCATTCGCTCGTCAAGCTGCTCGCGCTCTATCGCGGCCTCAAGTTCACGCTGGTTTCGCCGCCGACGCTCGAGATGCCCGCGTATATCGTCGACCAGATCTCACGCCACGGACACGTCGTCGAACAGACGCACGACCTCGCGACGGGGCTGCGAGGCGCGGACGTCGTCTACGCGACGCGGATTCAGAAGGAGCGCTTCACCGACGAATCGTTCGAAGGCTACACGCCCGATTTCCAGATCAACCAAGCGCTGGTCGATTCGGTCTGCGGCCGCGACACGCTGATCATGCACCCGCTGCCGCGCGACAGCCGGCCGGGCGCGAACGACCTCTCCGTCGACCTGAATCACGATTCGCGGCTCGCAATCTTCCGGCAGACCGACAACGGCATTCCGGTTCGCATGGCGATTTTTGCGGTGCTGCTCGGCGTCGATCATCTGGTTCAGCATTCGATGCGCGATGCCACGTGGCAGCCGCCCGCGTATCTCGGGCCGGACGATGCGGTGTTTCATGGGATTGATTGAGCGTCGTCTCGGTTCATTGGATTGCAAACAACCCAATGCTTGTTTGATGTAGAAACACCGGGCGTGCCCCCGCTTTCTGATTTTCTTACTCAATGATCGTCTGAAGCCGCGCCAGCGCGTCCTCGACCACCTCGAGCGGCGCGCGTTCAACCTTGCGCGCGCCGCGCGCGTCCAGATCGAGCATACGCACCATGTTCACGAGGGCAACGCCCTGCGTCTCGGTTCCCGAGCCGGAAAGCGGCACCGCGAAGCCTGCAAAGCGGGCGAAGTCCCCGCCCTGCGTGATCGGAGCGACGAGCGCCACGCCCAGGGAATTGAACGCCGCCGGAGAGAGCACGAGGGCTGGGCGAAAATCACCTTGCTGCTCACGACCGATAGTTGGATTCAGGCTCACGCGCACGATATCGCCCCGCTCGAACTTGACCCGCCTCACCATGCTTCACGCCCGACCGGTTTGACCTCGCCCCAGGCCGCCATATCGGCCGGCAATGACGCTTTCTTGTCGCATTGGGCAATGAGATCGTCGAGCGAATATTTGCGGCGAGCCGGAGAAAGCAACACGCCATCCGGGCGCACGTCTGCGCTCAACGAGCTGCCGACCGACGCGTTGATCTGTTCGAGCAGCACGCTAGGTAAACGCACTGCCGCACTATTGCCCCACTTTTGAATCTTGAGTTCCATCTCAGGCTCCTAATGTTTATCCATTGTAGAAACATGTCGCATGAATTGCAAGCAGCTTGTATCTACAATGAAGATACTGACAAGAGCGTCATCTAGATAGTTTTACGCCTTCTTTACACCCGCACCCCCACCCTTGCCACGACCTTTACGCGGGTTTTCCTACATTACGTTCGACGAACTCCGTCATAGGAATTCGCGATAAAAAGGTAGAGGAAAGCATGAGCACCCAACCGCCCGTCCATCAGCCCGGCAACATCGGCCAGGCGCGCACCGCCGCGCGTTCGATGTTCGACCCGGCGATCGTGAAGCCGGCGCTCGCCGATTCGTTCAAGAAGCTCGCGCCGCGCCATCAGTTGCGCAACCCCGTGATGTTCTGCGTGTACGTCGGCAGCATTCTGACGACGATCCTCTGGGCCGCCGCGCTCGGCGGGCAGGCCGAGGCGCCCGCGGGCTTCATCCTCGCGATCGCGCTGTGGCTGTGGTTCACGGTGCTGTTCGCGAACTTCGCCGAGGCGCTCGCCGAAGGCCGCTCGAAGGCGCAAGCCGCGTCGCTCAAGAGCGCGAAACACAACGTGGTCGCGAAGAAGCTCCAGGAGCCCCATCCGAAAGCCGCAGTGCGCATCATGGCCGCAAGCGATCTGCGCCGCGAAGACGTCGTGCTCGTCGAAGCAGGCGATACGATCCCGGCCGACGGCGAAGTGGTCGAAGGCGTCGCGTCGGTCGACGAATCGGCGATCACAGGCGAATCCGCGCCGGTGATTCGTGAATCGGGCGGCGACTTCTCGTCGGTGACGGGCGGCACGCGCGTGCTGTCGGACTGGATCGTCGTGAAGGTGACAGCGAACCCGGGCGAAGCGTTCCTTGATCGCATGATCGCGATGGTCGAAGGCGCGAAGCGTCAGAAGACGCCGAACGAAATCGCACTGACGATTCTGCTCGTCGCATTGACGATCGTGCTCTTGCTCGCCACCGCCACGCTGTTGCCGTTTTCGAAGTTCGCCGTCGAAGCGGTGAAGACTGGACACGTCGTGACGATTACCGCGCTCGTCGCGCTGCTCGTCTGCCTGATTCCGACGACGATCGGCGGCTTGCTGTCGGCAATCGGCGTCGCGGGCATGAGCCGCATGATGCAAGCGAACGTGATCGCCACCTCGGGCCGCGCGGTCGAAGCGGCCGGCGACGTCGACGTGCTGCTGCTCGACAAGACCGGCACGATTACGCTCGGCAATCGGCAAGCCTCTTCATTCGTTCCGGCACCGGGCGTCACCGAAGAAGCGCTCGCCGACGGTGCGCAACTGTCGTCGCTGGCCGACGAAACGCCGGAAGGCCGCAGCATCGTCGTGCTGGCGAAGCAGCGTTTCAACATCCGTCAGCGCGACATGCATACGTTGCACGCGACGTTCCTCGCATTCAGCGCGCAATCGCGCATGAGCGGCGTGGATCTGCCTGGCCGCGAGATCCGCAAGGGCGCAGCAGATGCGATCAAGCACTATGTCGAAGTGCACGGCGGCAAGTTCGCGGCCGAAGTCGATCAAGCGGTGACCGACATCGCACGCCGCGGCAGCACGCCGCTCGTGGTTGCCGAAAAAGGCGAAGGCGCGGCACGCGTGCTCGGCGTGATCGAGTTGAAGGACATCGTCAAGGGCGGCATCAAGGAGCGTTTCGCCGAGCTGCGCAAGATGGGCATCAAGACCGTGATGGTGACGGGCGACAACCGCCTGACCGCCGCCGCGATCGCAGCCGAAGCAGGCGTCGACGACTTCCTCTCCGAGGCCACGCCGGAGGCGAAGCTCAAGACGATTCGCGCCCATCAGGCCGAAGGCCGTCTCGTCGCGATGACCGGCGACGGCACCAACGACGCCCCCGCGCTCGCGCAGGCCGACGTCGCGGTGGCGATGAACACGGGCACGCAGGCGGCGAAAGAAGCGGGCAACATGGTCGATCTCGATTCGAACCCGACCAAGCTCATCGAGATCGTCGAGATCGGCAAGCAGATGCTGATGACGCGCGGCTCGCTCACGACCTTCTCGATTGCGAACGACGTCGCGAAGTACTTCGCGATCATCCCGGCCGCATTCGCGACGACGTACCCGCAACTGCGCGTGCTCGACGTGATGCATTTGACGTCGCCGTCCTCGGCGATCCTGTCGGCGGTGATCTTCAACGCGCTGATCATCGTCGCGTTGATCCCGCTCGCGCTCAAGGGCGTGAAATACCGTCCGCTGGGGGCCTCGGCGCTGCTGCGTCGCAACCTGCTGATCTACGGCCTCGGCGGCATTCTGTTGCCGTTCCCGTTCATCAAGCTGATCGACATGGTCCTGACGGCGTGCGGATGGGCTTGAGCCAGGCGAGCAGCGTGGCCAAGCCATGAGCGGGCCGACCCTTACCGTCGTGCTGATCGACGACGATAAAACCATTCGACGTCTCATCCATACCGCGCTGCATGCAAATGGGATGACCGTCGTCGAGGCGCAGACCGGGCAACAAGGTTTGGCGCTGGCCGGAGCGAAGCGCGCCGACCTCGTCATTGTCGATCTGACCCTGCCCGACATGGACGGCATCGATGTCATCCGCGATCTGCGCAGCGGGTCGACGGTGCCGGTGATCGTGCTGTCGGCGCGCAGCGCCGAGCAAGACAAAGTCGCCGCGCTCGATGCCGGCGCCGACGACTACCTCACCAAGCCGTTCGGCCTCTCGGAGCTGACAGCGCGCATTCGCGCGCGCGTGCGCCGAGGGGCCGGCGGCAGCGGCGGCGGGTGGCGCGCGACCCATTTCGGCGCCGTCACGGTCGACCCGAGCGCGCGCAAAGTCCTGCGCGGCAGCGAGACCGTCCATCTCAGCCCGATCGAATACCGGCTGCTCGCAGCGCTCGTACGCCACGCCGGGCACGTGCTCACGCATCAGCAGCTCGTACAGGAAGCGTGGGGACGGCCGCGCGCAAACAGCTACCACTGCCTGCGCATCTACATGAGCCATTTGCGCAAGAAGCTCGAGCGCGATCCGGCGCGCCCCGAGCACATCGTCACGGAGGCCGGCGTGGGCTACCGGCTCGTCGGCGCGCTGGCCGATCCGGTCGAGCCGCTTAGCCTTCGCGCTCCGGAGGGATGACCTGCACGATAATCGTGCGGTCCCGCCAGAAGATGTTGTGGATGCGCGGCTGCAGCAGGCGCAACGCCTCCTCTTCGACGTTGTTGAAGCTCAGCACCACGGCGGGACTCTGCCCCGTCCCCGGCACGTACTGAATTGCGTCGAACGGCGGAAATCCATACCTGATCAGGAATTCCTTGATCTCGTCTTCGGAAGTGTCGGCATCGACATTTTCCATCCATAGATTGGCCATTATTTCTCTCCCTATACAAAACTCAGCAAAACAAAACCACGCAAAACAAAGCGCCTTCGGCCCGAAACAAGTCTACGCCATGATGTTGACGCCGCCGTCGATATACAGCGTCTCTCCCGACACGCGCCGCGCATAGGGCGTCGCGAGAAACGCGCAGGTATAGCCGACGTCCATGATGTCGACGAGTTCGCCGAGCGGCGCACGCGCCGCCGCTTGGTTGAGCAGCAGGTCGAAGTCCTTGAGACCCGACGCCGCCCGCGTCATGAGCGGCCCCGGCGAGATCGCATGGACACGGATGCGCCGCGGCCCGAGCTCGTATGCAAGATAGCGCACGCACGCTTCGAGCGCCGCCTTCACCGGCCCCATCACGTTGTAGTTCGGCACAACCTTGTTCGCGCCGTAGTAGCTCATCGTCAACATCGTGCCGCCGTCCTTCATGAGCGGCGCGGCGAGGCGCGCCATGCGCACGAACGAGTGGCAGGAAATGTCCATCGCCCTCGCGAAGCCTTCGCTCGAGCAGTTGAGCAAGCCGCCTTGCAGGTCGTCCTTCGGCGCCCAGGCAATCGAATGAAGCAGGATGTCGAGGCGGCCCCACTCCTTCTCGATCCGCTCGAACACGGCTTCGAGCTCGCCCTCGCTCGCCGCGTCGAACGGCATGAAGATCGGTGCTTCGAGCGCCTGCGCAAGCGGCCCCACGTAGCGCTTCGATTTCTCGTTCACGTAGGTGACGGCGAGGTCCGCGCCAAGTTCCTTGAACGCTTTGGCGCAGCCGCAGGCGATCGAATTTTCGTTGGCGATGCCCGTAACGAGCGCTTTTGCGCCGGCCAGGATCGGACTCCGTAGCTCGACTGATGTCATGGAATACTCCGGCAATTCAGGTTCATTGACGCCACCGTCTTCAACGCTGCTCGCGGAGCGTGTCGCACGTGTGGCGCGCGATCATCAACTCTTCGTTGGTCGGAATCACCCATACCGGCAGCCGGCTCGACGCAGCGCTGATCCGTGGGCCGCCTGCCTCGTTGGCAGCGGGATCGAGCTCGGCCCCCAGCCACGCGACACGGCGCACGACGCGCTCGCGAATCGCGCCCGCATGCTCGCCGATACCGGCCGTGAAGACGAGCGCATCGATACCCTGCATCGCGGCCGCGAGCGAGCCGAGCTCGCGAGAGATTCGGTATGCATAGAGCTCGAGCGCGAAATGCGCCCGCGCATCGTCGCTTGCAAGAAGCGCGCGCATGTCGCTCGACACGCCGGAAACACCCAGGAGCCCCGACTTCCGGTAGATCAGGTCCTCGATATCGCGCGCGCCCATTTTCAGCTCGTCGAGCAGGTAGAGGATCACACCTGGGTCGAGGCTCCCGCAGCGCGTACCCATCGGCAGCCCATCGACGGCTGTGAAACCCATCGTGCTCGCGACGCTCTTGCCCGCGACGATCGCGCACATGCTGGCCCCATTGCCGAGGTGAGCGACGACGGTTCGGCCGGCCGCCGCGGCCCCGTCGAACTGCGGCAAGACGCTCGCGATGTACTCGTACGACAAGCCGTGAAAGCCATAGCGGCGCACGCCCCGCTCCGTGACGGAAGGCGGCAGCGCGTAGGCTTGCTCGACCTCGGTCTGCGTGCGGTGAAACGCCGTATCGAAGCAGGCAACCTGTGGAATGTCGGGACGGTGCTGCCTGAAGATGCGGATCGCCTTCAGACTGTGCGGCTGATGCAGCGGAGCAAGCGGGACCAGCTTTTCGAGCGCGTCGAGCACGGCGGGCGTGACACGCGCGGGGCTCGCGAACCCTTGCCCGCCGTGCACGACACGATGCCCGACCGCGATGAGCCGATGGCTCGCGCATTGGCTGCGCAGGAATTCGCCGATGGTCTCGATTGCGCCTTCGTGCCCGAGCACGACGCCCGCGCCCCATTTCTTCGTCACGCTGTCGCAGCCGATGCCGGTGGCGATGAAGTGCGGCTCGGTGTAGAGCTCCTCGACCTGTCCGTGCACGATCAGCTGCAAGTCGCCGCCCTGCGCCTCGAACACACAGAACTTGAGGCTCGACGAGCCCGCGTTCAGTACCAGAATGATGTCGGCCATCGCGTCACCCGATTGCTTTGGCGTGCTCGCGGCGGGCGCGGGCGACGAGCACCGCCACCCCGCACGACGCAAGCCGCGTCATCACCGAATCGGCGCGGCTGGTCAGGATGATCGGCACGCGCGCGCCGACCACGATGCCGGCCGCATCGGCTCCGGCGAGAAACGACAGGCTCTTCGCGAGCATGTTGCCCGCCTCGAGGTCGGGGACCAGCAGAACGTTGGCCCGCCCGGCAACGGGCGAATCGATCTGCTTGATTCTCGCGGCTTCGAGGTCGATCGCGTTGTCGAGCGCAAGCGGACCATCGACGAGCGCGCCAGTGATCTGGCGGCGATCCACCATCTTGCACAGCGCAGCGGCTTCGATCGTGGACGGCACCGTCGGGTTGACGGTTTCCATCGCCGACAGGATCGCGACGCGCACCTGCGGAAGCTGCAGCGCATGACCGAGATCGATCGCGTTCTGCAGGATGTCCGCTTTCTCCTCGAGCGTCGGCGCGATATTGATCGCGGCATCGGTGATGATGAGCGGCTGCTCGTACTCCGGCACGTCCATCACGAAGCAGTGGGACAGGCGCCGCGCCGTGCGCAGCCCGGTGTCGCGCTTCACGACTGCGCTCATCAGCTCGTCGGTGTGGAGGCTCCCCTTCATCAGCGCTTCGGCCTTGCCTTCGCGCACGATCTGCACCGCGGCGGCCGCCGATGCCTCGCTGTATGGCGCATCGACGATCGGATAGCCGGCGATCTCGATCCGATGGTCGGCGGCCACCGCCTCGATCCGCGCCTTGGGGCCGACCAGGATCGGCGCGATCAGCCCCAACTGAGCGGCCTCGACGGCGCCCTCGAGCGAGTTCTGGTCGCACGGGTGCGCGACGGCGGTCGGCAGCGGCTCCAGTGCCTTGCAGGCGTCGATCAGCTGCTGGTACTTCGCGTGTTTCACTTCCATTTTTTGCATCTCCCTTCGGCGCGTGGAACAGGACATCTGCCGCGACTAGCGCGCAAGCTCGGCAGCGACAGCCCGCCCGCGAGCGGGCTTCGGCGCGAGCGCCGCCCGGATACGCGCGAGCATCGCCAGTTGCTCCTTCGTCGGCTCCGCTCGTTGCACGCGCTCGTCGACCAGCAGCTTGTCGATCAGCGTGAGCAGCCGCTTTCGATCGCCATGATCGGCGAGCAGTACCGGCAGCGTCTGAACAGCCCGCTCCGGCTCGTAGCTCGCGATGATTTCCTGCTCGCCGCGAACACGCCGCCATTGATCGGCGGGCAGCGCGGGCGGCAGATACTCGGCGTAGTCTTTAGTCAGCTCCTCGCGCAAAGTGAGGAGCGCGAGCGGCAGCGGCTCGCCTTTGCGCGCCATCAACGCCAAGGCGCGCGCGAGCGCTTCGATATAGCCGCCCTCTTCGATTGCAGCGAGCGCATCCCGCACGAACGGCCGGTCGCGCGCGTCCTCCGCTTGCGGCGCGGCACTCGCGCGCTCGTCGTGCCGATCTGCGAGGTACATCGAAAACAGATTCGCGTAGATGCCGAAGAAGAGCGCTTCCGTGCTCGCATCGCGCATCGCCCGGTAGTAGTCGAGCGACGCGCTCACGAACTCGGAGCCGATCTCCTCGACCTTGCGCAATGGCTGGTCGGCGTCGACAGCCCGCCGGTTCGACTTGGCCACAGCGGCTGCCGAAGGCAGCCACGCGAGCCACGGGTTCAGGTCCGAAAACGACCAGCGCTGAAGGCGCATCGGGTGGAAATCGCGCAGCGTCTGCGCCGTCGCCTCGTTCGATATCGACTGGACCCACGGTTGCATGAACAGCTCGTATGCGCGCTGATTGAAATCAGAGATTGCCGCGACCGCCTCGAACGGCTTCTCGTCTTGACGCTGAAAACGGTTGAAATTCCCGACGACGTCTTCGAGCCAGTGTTCGCGGAACTCGACGTCGTATTGGACGGCGCCGTCGCCGCCCTTGCGCTCGGTAATCTCCATCCCGTAGAGACCAGGCGGGAGCCCCTCGATCTCCTCGAGCACGGAAACGATCTGCGCGTGCTCCTTGCGCGCCACTCTGCCCGAGACGAAGATGCCCAGGTGGCCGATGTCCTGATGCATCAGTCCGACGATGACCTGGCCTCGCGCCTTGATCTCGTCGGTGCTTTTGTAGATGTCCGCGATCCAGTTGAAGGCTTGCTGCGGCGGTGTAATGTTGTCGCCAAGCGACGCGAACAGGATCATCGGCGAACGCAGTTCGCGCAGGTCGAACGCCTTGCCGTCCGGTCCCTTGACCTCACCCGACCACAGCTTGTTGCCGACGAACAGGTCACGCGTGATCCATTCGATCTCGCTGCGGTTCATCAGCGAGAAGCCGCCCCACCAGCGCTCGAAATCCAGAAAGCGCGGCGGCTCCGTGTCGATGTTCGTGTAGAGGTGGCGGTACTTGTCCCACAGCGTGTTGGCGGGGTTCAGGTTCTCGAAGTTCTGCACCAGGTATGCGCCGTCGAAATTTCCGTTGCCGAGATCGGCGGCAAACGACGCGGGCCAAGTGCCGCCAAGAATGCCGCCCGCATAGCGCATCGGATTGTCGCCCCCGCCATCGCTCCACGCTCCGCTCCAGTACGACATCGGCGTGCCGTTGACGACGATCGGGCCCGTATCGTCGGGGTTCGACGTCGCCACCATCATGGCCGCCCAGCCGCCCTGGCAATTGCCGACGATAGCCGGTTTCGGGCTGTCCGGATGCAGCGAGCGGACCTTCTTTACGAACACATCCTCGGCCGCGCAGACGTCGAGCATCGTCTGGCCCGGCTCGGGATCGCGAAAGAAAATGACGAAGTACACCGGATGCCCCGCGCGCAGCGCGACGCCGACCTGCGAATCGTCCTTGAAGCCGCCGATGCCGGGACCGTGGCCCGCGCGCGGGTCGATGATCAAGTACGGACGCTTGCTCGCGTCAACCGTGATGCCTTCCGGCGGCGTGATTTCCAGGAGTGCGTAGTTGACGGGCCGCTCGAACCGGCGACCATCGAGTACGACCTTGGAGTCGAAGTGGAGTACCGGCTCGAGCCCCTTGGAGGACTGCTCGACGAACGCGTTTCCGCGCTCGCGCAGCGTATCCCAAAACAGGACCGACCGCTGTGCGGCGTCGACCGCGTAGCTCAATGCGTTCCACGGCGTGAAAGACGCCATCAGCGACGGAAGCGTCGCCGCGCCGCCGTTCAAGGCGGCCTTCGCCCGCTCGGCGAACTGCTCCTGTGCATTCCGGATGCGCTTTTGGAGAACGAGAGTGATTTTTTCGCCGATGTCGCGGCTGCGTGCAAGCTGGGTTCCTGCTTCCATAAAGTCGACCTCGAAGTCAGAGTGGATGGACAGTCTGGAAGTGACGACGGCTCGGCTCGCGAACGGCGACCGCGTGGTTCGACGCGCTTACTCACACCGAACGCGACGTCTCGCCGGCTCTGTGCCGCTCACGATCAAACCAGCGGCCTGGCGGCTGAACCGATTGTCACTGCGTCATGCGTCAAGCGCATGTCTTGCCCCGGCGGTCTGCAATCGACACCACAGCTGATGGGTTCTGGCGGGCGTGTGGTCCAAGGGGTACGCCGCGATATGGAAGGAGTCCTATTTCCGGCGCCGGAAGCATCCAGTAGCTTAAGCGAAGGCCATGCCTTCTCGCTTGCGACTTAGCGCCACAGGTGAATAATCGTGCGTCCTCCAGCCTTTCTTGAATCGCATTGATTCAGCATTCCTACGCTTATCTCTTTTTCTCCTTCCGCATGGACGTTTACCACCTTTTTACTTGCCGCCGATTTTCACGCCAATCTACAATGGCAAGGTCTTAAATAAAGAGAGCGCATGCCATGTTCAACCGATGTCGTCGAACCAGTTGGTCCTTCACTGCCTAGCCGGCAGGACGTCCGCGCTCTTCTTTCTTTAGCCGCCGTCTTGCCAGCAGGTAAGCGGTGCGCGTCGCAGTCAACCTTCCCGTGCACTTTTCTCAGCGCCATCCGGACGCTGCTTTTACATGCGTCCGAATGGCGTGTCGTCGCGAACGCAAGTTCGCGGCCGCGTCTTGACGCGTCGATCTGCACCAACGGAAGCCAACCATGAAATCGATTGAACGCAACGATCATCTCGAAGGCGTGTTGCGCTTGAGCGCACACGAGATGGCAACGCTCATGCTGCTGCGCGACGCGCCCATCGACCTAGGCAAGGCGACGCCCGACGTCATCGCGCTTCGAAGGGCACACCTTGTCAAGCTCATCGAATCCGATGACGGCAAATTGAGGTTCGTCATTTCAGCCAATGGCGATGCCGTGCTCAGGGCGCTGGAAGCGGGATGACTCCAGCGCTGCGTTCCAACCCATCATCCATCACACAACGTTTAACAACGCATTACCTTGGGATCAATCATGTTTGAAGTCGGCAAGGACTATTCACGCGAAACCATCCATTCGATTTGCGGCGGCAGCAAACAGGCTTTTTTGCCGGTCAAGCGAGGCAAAGTCGTAGCGGCGTGCCTGCGTCCGGATCTCAATCCGCAAGCACCCGAAGTCATCGTCTGCAACGGCGGAGCAGCAGCACGCGCCGCCGGGCGCACGCTTGCGAGACAGACCGACGCCATACCGGTGTTCATCAAGCGCGAGAGCGATTCGTTCCGCTATGTGGGGCAATTCGCCGTGATCGAATCGCTCACCACACCGCTCGATTGCGCGCCTTATGCACGCCATACCAGCTTCACGGCCGCGCAGGTTTCGCGCGTGATCAAACTCAAGCGCTGCTAAGGTCAGCCCCAAGCGCGTCCCACCGACGCGCTGACCACCACCGATTGCAATCCTTGAATGCGCTCGGCTTCGTCGATCGCCGCTTCTAGATCGGCGAACGCGAACGTGCGCACCTCGACCGCGTCGAGCGGCAATTGCCCCGACGACGCCAGCGCCACCAGCGCGAGGTAATCGGCCGGCGTGTACATGAAGTGGCCGATGATCTCCCAGTTATTGCGCAGCATCTGCGCGTATGGGATCGGCAGCGGCACCTGCATGCTGCCCATCAGCACGAGGCGCCCCGCGCGGCGCAGGCTCATGAGCGCGGCGACGGTGGAGTTCGCGTCGGCGGCTTGGCCGACGATATCGAACGCGAGGTCCACGCCGCCTTGCGAAACATCGCGCACGGCAGCGGCATCGCGCTCCACGTCGCCTGTCAGCGCGACCGGCACCACTCTGCCGCCCCCGAATTCGGTCAGCGGCTCGAGCGCGTCGAGCCGCCGCCCGAGCACGACGACACGGCCCGCGCCCATCGCCAGCGCGGCAAGTACCGCTGCCGAGCCGAAGTAGCCGGTTGCGCCATTGACCGCGACTGTCTCTCCGGCGGTAAGGCGTCCCCGCCGTAAGCCGCCGAACGGCACCGCGAACTTGCCGAGCGCCGCAAGCCGTTCAGGCGCGAGGTCTTCGAGACTGCCGAGCTGCACGACGGTCGAGGCCGGAAATTCCGCGAGCTCGCGCAATGTGCCGTGTGGATAATCGGCTTGCATCGGCGCGCTACCGGCGCTGATTGCGGTCAGTCCGATCAGGATCTGCTCAGGGTCGCGCACGGTTTCGTTCGTGATCCAGTACGGATTCACGAGCACACGCTGGCCGACGCGGAACGAACGCACGCCCTCGCCTACTGCGCTCACGCGGCCGATGCCATTCGTGCCGGGCGAAAACGGCATCGGCGGATAGGCATAGGGGAGCTTGCCCGAAAGGTAGGCACGCGTGTAGGTGAGGAGCGGCACCGCCTCCATCCTGATCAGCACCGCATCGCGGCGCGTCACCGGCTCCGGGACATCACGCAATGCCAGCGGCCTGCCAGGTTCGTCTAGTAGCCATGCTTTCATCGAATTCCTCGTCTCGGTCGATTCGAACGGTTGAACTCTAGTCGTTGCCTACGTAACTTCCAAAATCAATTTCATGCATCAGACCCGAGATGAATTACCAGCGCCGCTTGAAATAAGGACGAATCTGTCTAGATGGGAAAACCTCCGCCGAGCTTGAACCGCCGCGTGCGGCGGCCACTTTTACTTCGCTTTTACCGGGCTTTTACCGATACGATGTGTTCCCGTCCAAGGCTTGGCGGCATTCTGCCAACCACGCAAGATCACTTGTTTCCTTTGGAGGAGCACTCACATGTTTTCTTTCGGCAAGCCGCATCGAATCAAGAAGACCGCCGCCCTCGCGCTGATGGCAGCGGGCCTCGCGTTATCCGGGACCGCAAGCGCGCAATCGATGACGGGGTTCGTTGCGCTTCAAGGCAAAGCCTATGACGACGTGAAGATCGTCGGTGTTGCGGACATGAAGCAAATCACCGCCAAAAGCATCGACGTGACGGGCCCGTTGACCTTCAAGGACGTCACGCTCTCCGGCGCACTGACGGCGCAAGGCCCCGTGTCCGGATCGAATGTCGTGGCCGCAGGCCCGGTGAAGGTGACGGGCCCCTTCAACGTCAAGCGATTCGTGGCGAAAGACAGCACCGATGTGATCGGCGGATTCTCAGCGGAAGACAGCTCGTTCACGGATGTCGCCGTGCTCAGCAATCAGGTGTCGCTCGATCGCTGCAAGCTGCGAAACCTCGTGATCAAGAAAGACACGTCAGCGAAAACGCAAACGGTGACGTTGCTCGGCGGAACGAAAGTGCTTGGCGATATCACCTTCGATTCCGGTAACGGCGAAGTCGTGATCGCGAAAGGCGCTAGCGTGGCCGGCACCGTCAAAGGCGCTAAGGTGATACAAAACTAAGCGTGCAAACGCGCGCCATGCGTCGTTCTTTGGCGCATGGCCGCATGCAAACGTCCAAAGGAAAAATGGACGAAGCATTTGCTGAAGAAGCCATTTGAGCTTTCGATGCGGTAAAATAGCGCGACTCCGCTAATTGCGGATTGGGGCTGGAACAACGGCGCAAACGACGTTTTCTTATCCGTCTTCGCTAAGCCCCACCCTCTGTCAATCGCGTTTCAATTCCCGCTTTCCTAGGCGTTAAACGTCGCCGAAAGCCTGTCCGGCCCGCTGCCAAGCACGGCGCCGGCGCCTGGCATCCGCCAGGCGACGACAATTTCCTGCGGTCCCTCATGCGGCCCCATCTCGCCAGCTTCCCATGCCGCTCGCGCTAGCCGCGCCGCTGCATCGAATCAGGACGTCCGTAACCGGTACCGCAATCAACGCGATGACGCTAACGCGTCTTTCATCATTTCGTTTGGTCGCAAGCCATGCATACCTATCGCTCAACTTCGCTCGTTCGCCAATTTGCGAGCCTTGCCGTCCCTACCGTCTGTGCCGCCTGGATCTTCTGCCTGCACTCGGTCATCAGCGGTGTCTTCGTCGGACGGCACGTCGGCGCGCAAGCGCTCGCCGCTCTGAATCTGCTCACGCCGTTCTTGTATCTGCCTTACGCGTTCAGCGTCATGATCGGCGTCGGCGGGTCGACCCTCGTTGCCCGCTTGCTCGGTGAAGGTAAGCAGCGCGATGCCGCCGCGGCCTTTACGCAGTCGCTGTGGCTGCTCGGTTTGATTGGCGTGTCGTTCGCGATCGCCATTCATTTCGGGGCCGCCACGTTCGTCGCGTGGACCGGCGCACAGGGTGAGTTGCACACGTTGGCGGAAGCGTATTTGCGCGCCTATGCTCCGTTCGTCGTGTTCTCGACCACGTGCTATGCGCTCGAACTCTTTTTGCGCGTGGAAGGCGCCGCGAAATACGGTCTCTTCTGCTTGATCGGCGGCGCATTCGCGGATGTCGCGCTGACCTGGCTGATGGTCGGCCAACTGGGATGGGGCATGTCGGGGGCCGCGCTCGCAGCGGGCATCAGCCAGACGATCTCGTGCATCCCGATGCTTGCCTACCATTTCGTGAAGGCACAAGACGTCTATCCGCTCGCGCGCGCGTTCGCCAAATGCAACTACGCTTGGCGCATTGCCTATAACGGCGCGTCCGAATTTCTCGGCGAGATCGCGCCCAGCGTCACGATCTTTGCGTTCAATCACGTCGTGCTGCGCTTGCTGGGCGATACGGGGCTCGTCGCGTTTGCCGTCGTCGAGTACATGACGATGATCGCCGTGGTGACGATGGTGGCGCTCGTCCAAAGCATGCAGCCGATCGTGAGCTTTCAACGCGGCGCGGGCAATCCGGCTGCCATGTCGAGCGCGTTCGTCATCGGCCTGGTCGTGACGACGGGCTTCGCACTCGCAGCAGCGATTGCCGCGCTGACGCTGGCGCAGCCGCTCGGCGAGCTGTTCGTGCCCGCCAGCGCCAACGCACAAGCGTTGCTGCGCGAAGCCCTGCCGTGGTGCGCGCTTGCCTTTGTGCCCGCCGCGCTCAATCTGACCATCACCGGCTATCTGACCGCGATCGAAGCGCCGCTGGCGTCGATGATCGTCGCGCTGCTGCGCAGTTGGGTGCTGCTGCTCGGATTGCTGTGGCTCTTGACGATCTGGCTCGGCGAGCAAGGCATTTGGATGACAGCCGCAGCCACGGAAATCGTGACGCTCGTGGCGAGCATCTGGATCTATCGGGTGCGCTGCAAACGCGTCGAAGCAACGGAGCCGGCTTCGGTTGCGGTGAATTGATTTCGCCATTTCGCCAATCAAGCGCCGCAAAAGCAACCTCCGCTTGCGCCGCAAAAGCGCAAGCGGATGCCGCCCCCCCTGAATCAAGCAGGAAGCGCGAAAGCAAGGAAACGGGCGAGCGCTGGTATGTGCCTATGCTTCATCGATTGAAAGGGGAATGGCTCGCGAAAGCGGAACGCAATGTTCCGCGCTAAACCATCAGTCGTACGTAATGATGGATCAAGAAATCGCCGGAACATTGACAAAGACGGCGATGATCGCGCGAGTCTTTCAACGTTTATCGGCGCGCGCGGGATTGGAGAGATCGGGATTACCGGCCGGCTCGCTCGACGATCTCCGCCGTCACCGCCACCTCCGCATAGTCCGCCGCAAGATTGGCCAGCGACAACGCATGCACGTCCTCGGCGGACCACAGCCTGCCGCTGAGATCGCGCTGATCGAAGGCAAACGTCGCATCGTCGACGACGATCGTGTCGAAGCCGAGATTGCCCGCCGAGCGCGCGGTGGACTCGACTGAGTTGTTCGTCGATACGCCGACGACGATCAACTGGCGAATATCGCGCACGCGCAGCCAGCGTTCGAGACCGCTCGCGGCAAACGCGTCCGGCACGTTCTTCTCGAGCACATGCTCGTGCGCGAACGGCATGAGCGCGTCCTGAAACTCCGCACCGGGCTGGCCGGGACGAAACACTGACGTCTCCGAGCGCGAGATGTGCCGGACATGCACGATCGGCCGCGACGTGGCACGCCAAAGCGAAAGCAGCCTCTCGACGTGTCGCTCGGCATCGGGATTGTTGCGGCGTCCTGCCTCAGGGAAACGCACTCCCTTCTGCAAGTCGATGATGACCAGCGCGGCGTGACGATCGATCGGCTTCATGGTGTGTGCGTGTGGTCAGACGATTGGATCAACAGGCGCTCATTGTACTGACCGCCACTTATTGGGCTTGCTGCACTGCACATCACGTTGCACAATCGGATCCATCTTCCTTGCTGCCCCGCACGATGACCTACGCCTCGTCCGCCACCGGCCTGCTGCTCGCTGCCGGCCTCGGCTCGCGTTTCGATCCGCTCGGTTTGCAAAACAAGCTGCTTGCGCCGCTACCCAACGGCATGCCCGTCGCGCGCGCCGCCGCGCACCAGCTTCTCCTCACCGTGCCGCATGTGATCGCCGTCGTGCGCCCCGGCGCCGAGGCGCTCGCTCACGTGCTCAACGACGCGGGCTGCGAAGTCGTGTTCACGCTCGACGCCGAGCGCGGCATGGGCGCGAGCCTCGCAGCCGGCGTGCACGCCAGCAGCGAAGCCGAAGGCTGGATCGTCGCGCTCGCCGACATGCCGTGGATCGCATCGGCGACGATCGATACGGTGGCGCGCACGCTCGACGACGGCGCGTCGATTGTCGTGCCGATGTATCGCGGACAGCGCGGACACCCGGTCGGTTTTCACGCCGAGCATCGCGAGGCGCTTGCCGCGCTCGATGGCGACGTCGGCGCCCGCGGCCTGCTGGCTTCGCCCAAGGTCACGAAAATCGAAGTCGACGACGCGGGGATACTCGGCGACGTCGATACGCCGGAAGATTTGCGCCGTTAGGCGCCCCCTCTCTCCTCCACCGTTTCCCGGCTGCGCCCTCCCTGTTTCGCCGCATCGGCGACATTGCATGTTGCACACCAAATACTGTATAAATATACAGTATTTGGTGTGCACGGCGCCGTATGGCCAATCCTGACCCGAGCCGCGAAAACGCCTTTGTCGACAGCCATACAGCGCGCATCACCGCGCTGGAAAAGTCTGATGAAAAGCATCCGTATCGAACCTTCATTTGCTGTGTGGCGGCATATCGCGCGGGCACTGCTGCAAGAGGCGGTGGCCCCGCACGAAGTCGAATGGATCGAGGCCGGCGAAAGCGCTGCGCTCCTGAGCGCCGACGGCACGCCCGCGTTCATCGAGACCGAGGCCGAAACCCACTCCAACGCCGAGCCCGCCACCACACCCGCCGCCCCCACCATCTCCCGCACGCTGCTCGCCAAGCTCGAAACCGCCGCGTGCTATCGCGCGCCCGATCGCTGGGCATTCCTCTACCGCGTGCTGTGGCGCTGGACGCAGGGCCAACGCTCGGTCGTCTCCGCGCATGACGCGGACGGCGCGCGCCTCGCCAAGCGTATCGAGGAAGTCGACAAGGAGCTGAAGCAGATGCAGGCGCTGCTGCGTTTTCGGCGCCGCGATCCGTCGCTGGGTCCGCCCGAATTCGTCGGCTGGTTCGATCCGCGTCACGACGTGCTCGAGCGCGCCGCCGCCCATTTCGCGAAGCGCATGGGCCGCTCGAGCTGGGTCATCGCCACGCCCTACGGCGCGGCCTTCTGGGACGGGGCGCTGTTGCGCGTCGATCGCACGACCGACCCGGAAGAAGCGTTGACCTCGCTCAGCTCGACCGGCGAGGCCGCCACCGGCGATGCGGCGGAAGCGCTGTGGCTCGCGTATTACGAAAGCACGTTCAACCCGGACTACCCCTGCGAGCCCGCGTTGCCTTCGGACCTGCCCGTGCGCTACTGGAAACCGCCGGCGGACGGCAAGGCGGCGCCATCGTTCGCCGTGAAGCCGCTCGCCGGCATCCAGCAAACCGCGCAAACGGCACAAACGGCGCAAGCAGAATCCGCAGTCCACGTGCCGCCGCCCGAGCCCAAGCCCGCAAGCGGCGCGCTCGCTTCGCGCCCGCCGCCGGCCTCGCTCGCGGCCTGCAAGCTGTGCGGACTGTGGCGCACCAAGGCCAAGCCGATCGCCGGCGCCGGGCCGGTTCCCGCCGCGATCATGCTGGTCGGCGAACAGCCGGGCGAGCAAGACGCGTTGAGCGGCGAGCCGTTTCGCGGCGCAGCCGGCGAACTGCTCGACGACGTGTTGCGCCGCGCGGGGCTCGAGCGCGCGTCGCTCTATATGACGAATGCGGTCAAGCATTCGAAGTGGGAGATGCTGGAAACGCCGCGGCAGACAGCCCAAGGGCAGGCCGCGCTACGCGTGCACAAGACGCCCGCTCCCAACGAAGTCGAAGCCTGCGGCTATTGGCTCGGCGAAGAACTCGAGCGCGTGCAGCCGCGCGCCGTCGTGGCGCTCGGGGCCACCGCGTTGCGGGCGCTGACGCGGCAGCCGCTCAGTTTATCGGAGTACCTGGGGCAGACCATCGAGCACGACGGCTGGCTCATCGTGCCGACCTATCACCCCGCCTACGCGCTGCGCACGTCCGATGCGAAGCTGCGCGAAGAGATCGTCGCGACGCTCGTCGCCGCGCTGACGCGCGCCAAGCAACTCGCGAGCGACCTTCAAAATTTAACGGCGAAGCACTCGTTGAATGACGTATAACAAAATGACGAGGGCGCTTTGCCCGGCCCTTCCCCGGCCCTTCATTCCGGAGGTGAGTTCATGAGCTACTGCATGCACACCACGCCAATTCCCGAACGGCCCGCCGATCCGACACGCGATCCCGAAGGCGATCCCTACGTGCCGCCATCTCCCGGCCATCACAACGACGAACCGCAACGTCCCGAAGGCCCGCCCGACAAGGACCCGGTCTGAGAGCCAGGCTGCAGGCCGTTCACCGTCTCGTTCATTCATACAAATCCCCAAAAAACCTAGGGGTTTCCCCGATCTGCGCTGCATCAGATGCCTTGCCGTCAATTCGGATAGGCGCGGCTTCTTTGCGACTTTTCGCGAAAAAAAAGCCGTTGACTGACCGACCACTCCAGAGCAACTCAATGCAAAAACTGACCTTGAACCAGAAGCTCGGCTCGATGATCGCCGTGCTGTGGATCGGCCTCATCCTGATCGGCGTCATGGGCGCGTGGCAAAACCGCGCGTCGACGCTGGCCGACCGGCGCGATCAGTTGGTCTCGCTCGTCGACGAAGCGACGAGCATCGCCAACTTCTACTACACGGCATCCCAGCAGCACACGATGAGCGAAGACGATGCCAAGAAAAAAGCGCTGGAGACGATCTCCAAGCTGCGCTACGGCAAGGACGGCTATTTCTCGATCAACGACTCGCAAGCCGACATGCTGATGCATCCGTTCAAGCCGGAGCTGGTCGGCAAGAACATGGCGAACTTCAAGGACCCCAGCGGCCGCAACCTGTTCATGGACATCGTCAGGGCCGCGAACCAGGACGGCGGCGGCTTCGTCAGCTACGACTGGCCGAAACCGGGCCATGACCAGCCGGTCTCGAAGACGAGCTTCGCGCGGCGCTTCGCCCCGTGGGACTGGTGCATCGTCACCGGCATGTACATGGACGACGTGCAGGACGCGGTGATCGCGAGCGCGCTGCGCTGGTTCGCGACCATCCTCGTGCTCGGCGCCGTTGCCACGATCGCGATGGTGCTCGTGCTCAAGAGCGTGCGCCGCAGCCTCGGCGGCGAGATCGAGCTGGCGGTCGACTCCGCGCGGCGCATCGCCGAGGGCGACCTGACGGTGCGCGTGCCGGTGCGCCGCGACGACGATTCGAGCCTGATGCACGCGCTCGCCTCGATGCAGGCAGGCCTCGTCGATGCCGTTTCCCGCGTGCGGACCGGCACCGAGAACATCAACGTCGGCGCGAACGAAATCGCTGCGGGCAACACCGATCTGTCGCAGCGCACCGAGCAGCAGGCCGCCGCGCTCGTGCAGACCGCGTCGAGCATGGATCAGATGACGGCCAACGTGAAGCAAAGCGCCGAAAGCGCCACGCAGGCCGCCCGGCTTGCCGAGCAGGCCGCGGACGTCGCGATGCGCGGCAGCAGCGTCGTCGACGACGTGGTGCGCACGATGAGCGAGATCACGTCGAGCTCGCAGAAGATCGGCGACATCATCGGCGTGATCGACGGCATCGCGTTCCAAACCAACATCCTCGCGCTGAACGCGGCCGTCGAAGCGGCGCGCGCCGGCGAACAAGGGCGCGGCTTCGCGGTCGTCGCATCGGAAGTGCGCAGCCTCGCGCAACGCTCCGCCACCGCCGCGAAGGAAATCAAGGTGCTGATCGAATCGTCGACGCATACCGTCGATCAAGGCGCGGCGCTCGTTGCGAACGCGGGCTCGACGATGGGCGAAATCGTGCAATCGGTGCGGCGCGTCAACGAAATCCTCGAGGAGATCAGCCACGCATCGCGCGAGCAAAGCGCGGGCATCGAGCAAGTGAATCGCGCGGTCGGCGAGATGGATCAGGTCACGCAGCAGAATGCCGCGCTGGTCGAAGAAGCGGCGGCGGCCGCGCATTCGCTGAAGGACCAGGTGAGTTCGCTGCGCGAAGCGATCTCGAGTTTTGCGTTGCCTGCTTGATGTAGTGACCGCTTGACCCAAGAAGCCGTGCGGCTTCGCAGAGTCTCCCGCACGGCTTCCTTCAATCCAAGCCGCTTAGGCTTTCTTCACGTAAGCGTTGCACCCTCCCTTCGCATAGACAAAGCTCGCCGCCCTAGGTCACGCATGGGCCGGTCGCGGCTGCGCACGCAGCGACTATCATGAATTGATCGCGGGAAACGGACCTATCAGCGTCGGGAGGGCAAGCTCATGCGGGCCATGGTATTCGACGGCAGCACGCCGGTTTTGCAAGACTTGCAAGTGCCCGATCCCCAGCCGAGCGCCGGTCAACTGCTGATCGACATTCATGCTTGCGGCGTCTGCCGCACCGACCTGCACGTGATCGACGGCGAGCTTGCTCATCCGAAGCGAGCGTTGATACCCGGCCACGAAATCGTCGGGGTCGTGGCCGCGTTGGGAACGGGCGTCACCGGGTTTGCGATCGGAGACCGGGTCGGCGTGCCGTGGACCGGCCATACGTGCGGCCACTGCCGCTACTGCCAAAGCGGCCGCGAGAATCTGTGCGACGCGCCCGGCTTCACCGGCTACACGCTCGATGGCGGCTACGCGGAGCGCACCGTGGCCGACAGCCGCTATTGCTTTCCTCTGCCCGAACGCTATTCCGATGTGGAAGCCGCGCCGCTCTTGTGCGCCGGACTGATCGGCTATCGCACGCTCGCGATGGCGGGCGACGCGCAACGGATCGGCATCTATGGATTCGGCGCCGCCGCGCACATCGTCGCGCAAGTGGCGCGTCACCAGGGCCGCGGCGTCTACGCGTTCACGCGTCCCGGCGACACCGCTTCGCAACAATTCGCGCGGCAGTTGGGCGCGCGCTGGGCCGGCGGCAGCGACGAAAGCCCGCCCGATACGCTCGATGCCGCGCTGATCTTCGCCCCCGCCGGTTCGCTCGTACCGGCCGCGCTACGTGCGGTCGCGAAGGGCGGCATCGTCGTGTGCGGCGGGATCCATATGAGCGACATCCCGTCGTTTCCGTACGCGCTGTTGTGGGAGGAGCGCCGCGTCGTGTCGGTTGCCAATCTCACGCGCGCCGACGGTCAGGCGTTCATGAAGCTGGCCGAAGACACGCCATTGCACATCACGACGTCCCCCTATCCGCTCGCTGAAGCCAACCGCGCATTGAACGATTTGCGCCATGGGGCGCTTGTTGGAGCGGCCGTGTTGACCATGCGGTGATCGTCCATCGATGCGCACTCATGCGGCGCGCTCGACGTTTGCTGTTTCGACATCGGCAGCGGGCCGTATCAGGCTCGCGCGCCCCTCCTGTTCGATGTGCTGCACGGCAAGATCGAAGAACGCCTGCGAACTCGGCGACAGCGAGCGGCCCCTCAGCCAGACCATGTGCAGGGCGCGCTCGATCCGCAAATCGGCCACGTTCAACACCTTGAGTACGCCGCGCCGCACTTCGTCGTCGACGCTGAGCGTCGAAAGATAGGCAACGGCGCGCTGCGCAAGCAGCATGCGCTTGATCGCCTCGGTGTCGCTGACCGACATCGACGGAATCATCTTGAGGCCCGCGCGCGAATACGCGCTCTCGACCACCGCGCGCGTTCCCGAGCCGGGTTCGCGAAGGATGACCGCCTCCGTGGCGAAGTCGCGGGCAAAGAGTCCATGTGCCGCCTCTCGATAGCCCGCCGCAGCTGTCAGCACAATTTCGTCTGAGCCGATGAACCGGGCCTGAAGACGCGTCTCGTCGTAGGGCCCTTCGATGAAGCCCAGCGAAAATTCGCCATTGCATAAACCGTCTTCGACCTGCTGCGTATTCGTCACCGTCAAATCGACGCTGACCTTCGGAAAGCGCGCGTTGAACTTCGCGATCATGTCCGGCACCAGATAGACGCCCATCGTCGCGCTCGCGCCGATCTTCAGTTGTCCGGCGCTCAGGCCGGCCACCTCTTTCAACTCCGAACGCGCAGCATCCGCGAGCGTGAAGATCCGCTCCGCGTAGCCAAACAGCAGCTTCCCGGCGAGCGTCAGCGAAATGCCGCGCGGGAGCCGGTCGAACAGCACCAAGCCGAGACGGTCTTCGAGCTCGCGGATCTCCCGGCTGACTGCCGGCTGGCTCACCCGCAAACGATGCGCGCCGCCGCTAAGGCTGCCCGCTCGGGCCACTTCATAGAAGGCAAACAGATGCGTGAAATTCATGAGCGATGCGCGGCAGCACTTCCTTGAGCGGTGTTGCACGCTTGCGCGCCGCCGCTATGACGAACTGCACTGGAGAACAGTGAAAGTGCCGCAATCGTAGACGTCATTTCTCGCACGTTAAAGCCGCGCGAAGGCGAAAGTTTGTTTCCTGACGAAAACGATCTGCTTCGATTCTCATGTTAGGTAACTGCTTAGGACGACATAAGCAAAAGTCAGAGCGGGGGTGCGTATTTTGTATTTTTCATGATGTCGACCACGACCTAGGCTTGTCGCTCCTCACCACGGACTCGCCTGATCATGTCGACCTTCCTCTCCCCCAAGGACACATTCTCACGCCTCAAAACTTCGGCACCCTTAATATTTTCCTCTGACGTCGCTCCGGGCATCGCGCTGTGCATGGCCGTGACACTAGGCGCATGGTGCCTCCAGATTGCCGAAGCGCACCTCTTCGGTCGCGCATGGCTCGAGTCGCTCGTACTCGCGATCCTGCTCGGCACGGCGATCCGAAGCCTCTGGACGCCAGGAGAACGATGGCTGTCAGGCATTGCCTTCAGCGCGAAGACGCTGCTCGAAGTCGCCGTCATGCTGCTCGGCGCTTCGTTCAGCGCCACCGCGTTGAAGGCGGCCGGAATCGGCTTGCTGCTGGGTATCGTCGCCATCGTCATCATCGCGATCGGCGTGAGCTACGGCATCGGGCGTGCGCTCAAGCTGAACTGGCGAATGGCGTTGCTCGTTGCGTGCGGCAACTCCATTTGCGGCAATTCGGCGATCGCGGCTGTCGCTCCAGTGATCGGCGCGAATCGCGACGACGTCGCCGCATCGATCGCGTTTACCGCCGTGCTTGGCGTGCTGGTCGTGCTCGGTCTCCCGCTCTTGTCCTATGCGCTGCATTTGAACCCGGTTCAATACGGCGCACTCGCCGGGCTGACCGTCTATGCGGTGCCGCAAGTCCTGGCCGCTACGGTGCCCGTTTCCGCGCTCAGCGCGCACATCGGCACGCTGGTCAAGCTCGTGCGCGTTCTCATGCTCGGCCCGGTGATGCTGCTGCTTTCCATCGTGACTCGCGAGCGCCAATCCTCAAACGGGTCCACGGCTTGCACCAATCTCGCGGCGGCTAAACCAAGCCGTATCGCGTCGAAGAAACTGGTTCCGTGGTTCATCATCGGTTTTCTCGTGCTCGGCGCCGCACGTTCGGCGGGACTCGTTCCGGCCGTTCTGCTGGCGCCCGCCAATCAGATCGGCAGCCTGTTCACGATCGTTTCGATGGCGGCGCTAGGTCTCGGCGTCGATATCCGGACCGTCGCGAAAGCCGGGCCGCGCGTGACCGCGGCGGTCGTGCTCTCCATCGTCGCGCTTGCCGCGATGAGCCTGCTGCTGATCGTTGGGCTGCTGCACCTCTCTTGAGCCGATCGACGTCATCAATACGCGCCGGCCATGGCCCGGTAGCCGTACCACATGAGTTCTTCATGAGACAGCGAACCCCGTTCGCCGTGGTGCGGCGAATCACCGCCCCGCTCCATCGGCATGGCCTCGACAAGGGCGGCCGCTTCGGCCGCCCCTTCATGCCTTTCCGGCGCGCAAGCACGCCGCTCACGCATCCCATACGGACCTAAGATCACAGCAGTTTCTGAGCGAAGCGCACGTCGTCGATCGGTGTTCTGAATTGGCGCCGGCCTTTCTCATCCGGAGCCGGCAGCCGGCCGCCGCGCAAATTGACCTGCATCGCCGGAAACAGCAGCGCCGGCATCTTGAGCGTGCTGTCGCGGGTCGTGCGCATCTCGACAAAATCGCTCTCGGAGATACCGTCTCGCACGTGAATGTTGAACTTGCGCTGCTCGCCGACCGTGCTGCAAAACCTCGCTTCGCGGCCGCGCGGCGGATAGTCGTGGCAGACGAACACGCGCATCGACTTCGGCAGCGTGAGCAACCGGCGGATCGACGCATAGAGCAAACGCGCATTGCCGCCCGGGAAATCGCAGCGGGCCGTGCCCACGTCCGGCATGAACAGGGTGTCGCCGACAAAGAGTGAGTCCTCGATCATGAATGCGACATCGGCCGGCGTATGTCCGGGCGTCGCCAGCACCTGGGCCCGCAACGCGCCGATAGAGAACACCTCATCCGGCGCGAAGAGATGATCGAAGCCGTGCTCGCCGGCCAGATCGAACGTTGCCGAAAACATCGACCGGATATCGACGATGCGGTGGCCGATGCCGATCTTGCCGCCGACGCGCCGCTTCAGCTCGGACGCCCCCGAAAGATGATCCGCATGCGCGTGGGTCTCGAGTATCCACTGAACCTCGAGACATCGTTCCTCCATGAAACCGATGAGATGCTCGATGGAGTGCGTCGAGGTGAGGCCGGACGCAGCATCGAAATCGAGCACAGGATCGATGACGGCGCACGGCGAACCGTAACCGGCGTAGACAACGTGACTGACCGTACCGGTCGACGGATCGTAAAAAGACTCGACGTGTGGAAACATCAACGACACTCCTCTGACATAGCGCGCGGCATGCGCGAAGCTCGAACAAGAAAAAATTCGCGGCGAGGCGAAGGCGGGGAGGAAGGCTGGTCGGCGTATCGCTCGATCTGGACGTGGTCGAACCCAGCTTCGAAGCACGCTTCGCGAAGGCTCGTCGGCCCGTAGACCTTGAAGCCGTGCTCGGCGAAAGGCATCGAGAGCGACGTTTCGGGCGTCATTGCGGCAACGACAAGCACGCCGTCTTCGCGCAGCACGCGCCGCATCTCGCGCAGTCCGGCTGTCAATTCCGGCCAGAAGTACACGGCGTTGACCGCGATCGCCTTATCGAATGCGGCATCGGGAAACGGCATGGCTTCGACACTCGCGACCTGCAACGTGACCTGTCCACGCTCGGTGCTGGCCAAGTTGCGCGAGCGCGCGGCGGCGATCATCGTCGGCGAGATGTCGATGCCAGTGAACGAGAGGCGCGGCGCGCGCGCCAGCACGGAGGCGACATGGCCGCCGTTGCCGAGTCCCACTTCGAGGATGCGCTCGTTGGCTTTGACGCCGAGCGTGCTGTACGCGGCGTCGATCAACGCCGCATTCACACGTTCCATCAGCTCGCCAACCTCGATACCGGTCTCGCCGGCAGGACAGCCCAACTGCGAAAGCAACGCCCGCGCGTCAAGTCCCGCCAGCCTGTCGGCGACGGATTCAGAGCGAGAGGTCACGTTGCCCCTCCCCTGCACGGAACGGCACCGACAGCATCGACCACGCAAGCACGACCGCGAGATTGAGGGCAAGCGCAATCAGCGCGGCGTAGGCGGGCACGGCAACACCCAGCACATGCAATGAGAACGCCGCGCTCTTAAAGCCGCTTTGCGCGACCATCCACGTGCCGCTCGCGAGCCCCGCCGCCCATCCGGCCAGCAAGCTGCGCGCGCGGACCGCCGGCACGAAGAGGCCGAGCACGATCGCAGGCAACGTCTGAGCGATCCACACGCCGCCGAGCAGTTGCAACTGAATCGCGAATTGCGCAGGCACCAGCAGAACAAATCCGAGCGCACCGAACTTGACGAACAGCGACACCCGCTTCGCCATGCGCGTCTCGTGCGCGGGCGAGGCATCGCGCGCCACGATCGGACGCCAGACGTTGCGGGTGAAGAGATTCGCCGCCGCAATCGACATGATCGCGGCCGGCACCAAGGCGCCGATTCCGATCGCCGCGAACGCCAAGCCGGCGAACCACGGCGGGAAGAAGTGTTGAAACAGGGCGAACACGGCGAAGTTGGGACCGTACTGCTTGAACTGCGCCGCATACTCGGGCATTGAGCCCACGCCGGCAGCAAGCGCCATCACGCCGAACAGCGCGACGAACGCGAGCATCAGTGAATACGCCGGCAGCAACGCCATGTTGCGGCGTATCACGCGATCCGACGAAGCCGACAACGTCGCCGTCATCGAATGCGGATACAGCAGCAAGGCGAACGCGGAGCCGAGCGCGAGCGTCGCGTAGGTCGAATAGCCATTCAGGCTCGCCGCGTCGGGCGCTTTCAGCAGCAGCTTCGGCGGCGGCAGGGCCGCGAAGATGTGCGCGAAGCCTCCGAGCTTCGCCGGAATCAACACGAGTGCGCCGATGATCGTGACGTAGATCAGCAGATCCTTGACGACGGCGATCATCGCGGGGGCACGCAATCCGCTCGACCACGTGTAGGCGGCGAGCACGCCGAAGGCGACCAGGAGCGGCAGCTCGCCCGCCCAGCCGTGCGTCGGAAAGCCCAGTGCGCCGAGCGTGACTTGAATGCCGACGAGTTGCAGCGCGATGTAGGGCATCGTCGCCAGAATGCCGGTCAGAGCGATCGCAAGTGCGAGCGTCCGGCTGCCGAAGCGGTGCTCGACAAAGTCGGCGACGGTCACGTGACCGTGCTCGCGCGCCTCGCGCCACAAACGCGGCAACACGACGTAGCCGAGCGGAAACGTCATAACGGTGTAGGGAATCGCGAAGAAACCCAGCGCGCCCGCGGCAAAGACCAGTGCCGGCACGGCGACGAAGGTGTAGGCGGTATACAAATCGCCGCCGAGTAAAAACCAGCTCATCACGGTGCCGAGACGGCGCCCGGCCAGTCCCCACTCGTGAAGGCCGGTCAGATCGGCGCGCCGCCATCGAGAGGCATAAAGACCGAGAACCGTGACGAGCGCGAAGAGCGCGAGAAAGACAGCATTCGTCGTGACATTCATTCGGCTCGCCCCTCATCGGGACGAGCGCTGTGCGATTCGGCGCCGAGGGCCTTCCGCTCGTCGAGCCAATAAGCGGCGCCGGTCAGCAATGCGCCCGCGAGGACGCACGCGGTTTGCCACCAGTAGAAGAACGGCCAGCCGCCGAGCGTGGGGGTCGCGCGGTTGTAGAAAGGCACGGCAAGCCCGGCCGCGATCGGTAACGAAAGCAATGAAAATTTGAGCCTAGATTTCATGTGTTGCCGTCCCAAATGACAGTTGACGTGTAGACGCCCGGCGTCCGATACCGGCCGACGTGCTTCCAGCGAAGCGACAGCGTAGGCAGCATCGAGTGCGCGAAAAAGTAGGTCGTCGGCAGAAAACTGTTTCCGCACGGAAACGATGATGGATAGGCGTGCTAACGCCTCCGCACGGCCGAAACGGACTCGGATAAACGCACAACGCTTCAGTCGTTCAAATATTCCGGAAGCGATTCGACAAGAAAGTCGACGGTGGCGCGCATCGCTTGCGACATGCCGCGATGCGAAGGGAAGACGAGGCTCAATGTGCCTCGCTGTATGTGCCACTCTGGAAGCACGCGCGCGAGCCGGCCCGCTGCGATATCCGCGCGGCAGATCGGCGACGGCAGGGCCGCCACACCCAGGCCCGCAAGCGCGGCACGCTTCGCGAACGGCGCATCGTTGCAGCGCATTCGCGCGTGATACGGAACCGTTGCCGTGCGCCCGTCGGAAGCGTGCAGCAGCCAGGCGCTGGCTGCGTCCCGGCGCGCAAGGTGGATGCCGTCGATGCCCTCCAGGTCCTCGGGCGCCTCCGGCAGACCACGCGGAAAGAACGCGGGGCTCGCGACGAGCGTCACTTGCGTTTGCGCGACGGGCCGCGCAATCAGCGTAGAACTCTGCAACGGCTCGGTATGGTTGCGCAGCGCGAGATCGTAGCCTTCGTCGATGAGATCGACGTAGCGGTTGGACGTCAGCAGCTCGACGTCGATCTTCGGATGCTGCGCCATGAACGTAGGCAGCAGATCGTCGAGCGCCATGCGCACGATACCGGTGGCGCAGGTGATGCGCACGCGCCCGACAGGCTCGTCGAGCCGCGCGCGCGCCGCCTGCTCGGCTCTGTCCACCTCGTTCATCACGCGGGTGCAATGCGCGTAGAAATCGGCGCCGGCCTCGGTCAGCGAGAACTTGCGCGTGGTCCGGTTCGCGAGCCGCAGCCCGAGCGCCTGTTCGAGCGCCCGCACGCGCTTGCTCAGCGTGCCCTTGGGCACGCCGATCGTATCCGCCGCGGCGGAAAAGCCGCGCTTTTCGACGACGACGGAAAAGTAATACAGATCGTTGAGATCGAGCACGGCGATCGTTTCCGTCCGGCAACAATACCTACAGTGTAGGTCGCCAAAGCCGGGACGATTGCGCGCACGCTCCCGAGCATGCCGTCGAACGCCGAACGCTACTTACCCGCGCCGGCCGGCCAGACACAGCTCAAGACGAGCGTGCTGCCCGGCGTGACTTCGGGGCTCAGCGCCGCGACATGGAATTCCGCGTCTTTGCAGGTCCATTCGGCAAGAAAATCGTCCCGGCATGCAGCCCGCTTCCGGCCCGCAAGCGATTCCGTCAAGACGTACGGACATGTCGTTTTCCCGTCGCATTGGCGGGCAAGGTCGGCGGTTGCGTTGCCGCGCGGCGCTCCACAGCTCCCGCCATAGGTGCCCGATACGATCCGGATTTCGCGCGCTTGGGCCGCGCATGCGCTCGCGCAAACGGCGAGGCTCAAGAACGCGCAAACGCATCGGAGTGCGCCAACGTGCCCGGCGCAATGGCCGCGGCTAGTCGTACGCATCGCGTTCGTCATGTCCGCTCCTTGTCGTCTGTGCCCAGTGTTTGCATCACCTTGGCCACGACGCGATCGCATTGCGCGCCGCCGAACTCGAACAGATCGCGCTCGGTAAGATCGATCTCGCGCGCGAGCGATTCGCGCAGCAGGCTCTTCGCGCGAAAGTGCCGGCTGCGCACGGTCGCCTCGGGAATGTCGAGGCACTGCGCGGTCTCCTCGACGCTCATTTCCTCGACGGAACGCAGCACGAAGACGACGCGAAACGCCTCGGGCAGCGCATCGAGCTTGCGTTCGAGCAACGCGCGCACTTCGGCGCGCGCGGCCGCGTTGTCTGGGGTATCGGAATCGGGTGCGCTCATGGCGTCGATCTCGGCGTGCGGGTTCAGGTCCACGATCGGATACACATTCTGGCGCCGGGTGTCGCGGCGCAGACGGCCAAAGCATGCGTTGAGCACGAGGCGCGACAGCCAGGTGAGCGGCGCGGCATCGCCGCGAAACTGTCCGATCGAGCGGTACGCCGACAGGTAGGCGTCCTGCAGCGCGTCCTCGGCTTCGGCGTCGTTGCGCAAGGTGGCGCGCGCGAGCCGGTAGAGGCGCCGGTTGTGGCGGCGCATCAGCAGCTCGAACGCGGAGCGGTCGCCGGCGGCAATGCGGCGGACGATCGACAGGTCGTCGTCGGCGACCGGAGGCAAAGCAGTTTGCGCGCTGTCTAGCATGGGACCCTCATCGGCTTGCGTCACCGTACGTCCAGTGTGCCATGCATCGTGGGATGAAAATCACACCCGTACGCGAAGTTTCCGCGTGTTCGCACGACATAGCTCCAGGAAGCGTTCGGCGCGATGCTGTGCGACTCGAACGCTTTCGAGGTTGCGCTCGCCGTGTGCGGCACGAGGTCCTTGTTGACCCACGTCACGCGATCGCCGGGCCGCACCTTCAGGACCGGCGGATTGAAGCGCATCTGCTCGATCGTGACCACGTAGGTGGCGGGAGCCTCGTCGGCGCGCCCAGCCGGCGAGGCGAGCACGGCCCCGCCGACCAACCCGGCAAACACCAGCGCAAGCCACCGCCGATATGCGCCTGTCTTCCCCCGAAACTTCGCGGTCAAGCTCCCCACGCGCCCCTTAAGCACCGCCCTTCCCCAGCGCTTGCTGCAGACGCTTGGCGTGCTCGAGGTGCGCGACAAAGGTTGGCCGAACTTTCACGAGCAGCGCTTTCAGCTCCTCGTTTTGGGCGCTCGGAATCAGCGTCTTGTCGACCGCTTCGATCACGCTCTCGTGATACGCGACTTCGTGGTCGATATACGCGCGATCGAAGCGCTTACCGGAGAGCGTCTTGAGGTTCGCGAGGTTAGCGTCGCCGCCTTGCTTGAGGCTTAGGCTCGTCGCGTTGTCTTCCGGGGTCACGCCGAGCTTGTGCACGAGATCGGCGGCCGCCTGATTGACGCTGGTGTGGTCCGCGACCATTCGCTCTGCAAACGCCTTCACGTCCTTCGACTGGGTTTTCGACTCCGCCAGCTTGCCCGCGTCGACATCGACCTGGTTCGCGGTCACGACGATGGCTGCGATCTGGGGATCGGTGGGGCCGCTTTGGGCCTGCGCTGCGGCGCAGACGAGCGCCAGCGCTCCTGACAGTACAAATCTAATCAGCTTCATGAATGGTCTCCTTGGCGACGGTCGCGCGTTCGATATCGCAACCGGGTTCACGGCATTGGATGTCACGTCTTCCCACGCCGTTCCGGATCGCTCACTTAAGCCAACTCACTTAAGCCAAATTTGGCATGACCGAAATTGGCTAAATCTGATTTCAGCATCTCCCGCGGCTGTCGATAATGGCGCCTTTCAACGCCCGGGCGTCACGCACACCCCATCGACGCGCCCGGCCTCGCCTTTCGGAGACCCGCCCCATGCTGCTGCACGTCATCTATCTGGCCGCCATCGTCGCCGAAGCCATGTCCCGCGCGCTGATGGGCATGCGCCGCGGCATGGACCGCTTCGGCCTCGCGCTCGTCGGCGCCGTCACCGCGCTCGGCGGCGGCACCGTGCGCGACGTGCTGCTCGGGCACTACCCGCTCGGCTGGATCTCGCATCCGAATTACATTTTTATTACAATCTGTGCCGCAACGGTGGCCGCCGCGCTCGCCAAACCGCTGCACGGTCTGCGCAGTCTCTTCGTCACGGTCGATGCGCTCGGCCTCGTCGCCTTCGCGATCATCGGCTGCAACGTCGCCGCGGAAATGGACGTGAGCGCGCCGATCGTCGTGCTGGCGGGCGCGATCACCGGCGTGTGCGGCGGCATGCTGCGCGATCTGCTGTGCAACGAGATGCCGCTCGTGCTGCGCCAGGACCTCTATGCGAGCGTCGCGCTCGCGGCCGGCACGCTGTACTTGGCGCTGCAGCATGTCGGCGTCGAGCAGAACACCGCTTCGGCCGTCGCGCTGATAGGCGGCTTCGGGCTGCGCCTGGCGGCCGTGCGCTACCGCTGGCGGCTGAAGTCATTCGCGGCCGCCGACTCGGGCGGCGTCCACTAACCCCCAACCAATCGGCAATCGGCGCGCGCTCGCCGAGCATAGGCATTCAGCAACGGGACCATGATCTTCAAGAAGAAATCGCAATCGCAGGACATGTACGCGCCGGTCGTGAAGAACGCGATGCTCGCGCCGCGCTTGCCGGCCTGGCGCTCCACGTTCATCGTGGCGCTCGTCTTTCTGGGCTTCGCCGCGCTCGCCTCGCGCGCGTTCTGGATTCAGATCGTCGATCAGGATTTCTACGCCAACCAAGGGCAAAAGCGCTATCAGCGCACCATCGAACTCGACGCGATGCGCGGCCGCATCGTCGACCGCAACGGCGCGCTGCTCGCCGTCAGTCTGGTCACCTATGAGATCTGGGCCACGCCGAAGCTCATCGACAAAGCCGCCTACCCGGCGCTCGCGAAACTGCTCGATATGCCGGAGGCCGAGCTTGCCCGGCGCTTGAACCCGAGCCGTTCGTTCGTGCTGCTCAAGCGCCAGATCGACGCCGACACCGCGAACCAGATCGCCAAGCTCGATCTCGCGGGCATCACGCAGCTCGCCGATTCGAAGCGTTTCTATCCGGAAGGGGAATCGGCGGCGCACGTGGTCGGCTTCACCGACATCCAGGACAACGGTCAGGAAGGCGTCGAGCTCGCGGCGAACGCGCGCTTGCTCGGCGCACCCGGCCAGCGCGAGGTGATTCGCGACCGGCTGGGCCGCATCGTCTCCGACACGCGTCCGCTCGTGCCGCCGCAAAACGGCGCAACCGTGCGCCTGACGATCGACCGGCGCGTCCAGCAGCTCGCCTATGCGCAGCTCCAGGCTGCGGTCGCGCTGAACAACGCGGAGGCCGGCAGCGTCGTCGTGCTCGACGCGAGAAACGGCGAAATCCTCGCGCTCGCGAACTATCCGACTTTCGATCCGAACGACCGCACGCGGCTGACCGGCAAGCAGTTGCGCAACCGCGCGCTGACCGACACGTTCGAGCCGGGCTCGACGATCAAGCCGATCGTCGTCGCGCTGTCGATGGACGAAGGCAAAGTCACGGCGAACTCGCTCATCGACACGTCGCCGGGCCGCTACAAGATCGGCCCGAACGTGATTCACGACACCTCGAACCACGGCACGATGACGGTCGCGCAGGCGATCCAGAAGTCGAGCAACATCGCGCTCGCGAAGCTCGCGCTCAATCTGCCGGCGGAAACGATCTGGACGAAGTATCAGGAGTACGGGCTCGGCCGCGCGCCGGATCTGACGTTTCCCGGCGTCGCGTCGGGCCGGTTGCGGCCGTACAAGCGCTGGCGTCCGATCGAGCAGGCGACGATGGCCTACGGCTACGGGTTGTCGACCTCGCTGCTGCAAATCGCGCAGGTCTACACCGCTTATGCCGGCGACGGCACGCTGCATCCGGCGACGCTGCTCGCCAACGTCGACCCGGCGACCGGCGTCGATCTCGGTCCCGACGACGACGGCCCGTTGCGCCCCGGCACCCGCGTGACGACGCCCGCCACCGCCGCCCAGATGCGCGCGATGCTCGAAATGGCCGCTGGCCAGGGCGGCACCGGACGCGCGGCGCAAGTCGCGGGCTATCGCGTCGGCGGCAAGACCGGGACGGCCTGGAAGCAGATCGGCAAGTCGTACGCGAAGAACAAGTACCGGTCGCTCTTCGTCGGCATGGCGCCGATGAGCGATCCGCGGATCATCGTCGCGGTCATGATCGACGAGCCCTCGGGACGCAGCTATTACGGCGGGACGGTGGCCGGGCCGGTGTTTTCTTCGGTGACGGGCGGCACCTTGCAGTTGTTCGGCGTGCCGCCCGATCTCATGGAAATGGTTCAAGCCAACGGTACTTCCTAGCCCGAATTTTTCATCCGGAGAGGGGGATAGGCGGGCTGGGTGGATTGCGGGGTTGAATGTTTCATGGGTGGCAGTTGCCTTCGTAGACTCGACAACCCGATGCATTTGGCATGAAGAGAAAAGCTGGCACCAAGCCTTTCGGAATTTTCTGATGGAAATCTCACAACTCGGGCGGCATGGTGGGCTCCTCCACCAACTGACGAGGTTTCTACTTGGCTAACTTGCTACGCAACAACGGGATCCACATCGAAGCCCAAATCACGCTGGTCGCGGGCAACCAGCTCCCCTTCAAGGTCTCCGGATTGGGGCCGAACCGCAGACATTTGATTCTGGTGAGCAACCATCGCTCGGTGCGAGTCATGCCGATCAGCGTCGATCATCGGAACATCGAGCAGCGTCTTATGCTGGAAGTGAGCGAGTGCGGGGTTTCGTGTAGCCAAATTGCTCACGTTGACGCCTACGTTAGCGATGAGCGCGGTCATCCCCTTAGTCCCGATCTCCACAAACGGCTCGCCGTGCGGATACTCCCGAAACTCGAGCTGCCGCCGGTTGCCACCGATACGGGGATGCTGGCGCGGATGTTGATTTCGGAGAATGCGGGACCGGAGCATCGACGTTTCGTCAACCTGAACGAGGCACGTGAAGCGATGCAGTGGATGGTCGTTGTGCTGAGGAATCGTCTCGAGCTCGGCGCGCGCCATTTTGCCGCGGGCCAACACGCGAGCACCCTTGAGGCGCTGATTAAGGCACCCAATCAAGTTGACGGATTTGAGAAGTACCCAAACATAGGAACTCTGCAGCAAAGATTAATAGACAAGGCACTCAAGAATGCAAATGACGGAACGCACAGGCTCAACGAGCAATATCGAGACTTCATTGAAACCGTATTAGCGGTGGCAAGAGGTGAGCTCAGAAGCGCGGACCCCTGTCCGACTGGCCTCTATGCGTGGCGTACTAGAGGAGAAAAGTCACCTGGTGGCAATTTTGTCAAATTCACAACGAAGGGCGGACAAGACTTCTACACGTTAACGAGCGATTTCGTATCGAAAGCACAATCTCAGGCAGGGGAACGGCCATAATGCAAAAAAACGCCACAAACCTCATTGCGGCATGGGTGTCGGCCACACTCATCTGCACGACGGGTTTTGCTGCAGACGATCTTCCCGATGCATTCAGCGAAAAGCCAGCCGCTAGATTCGTCGTATCCGACGATCCCTACTACAAAGATCCGCTGGTTGTCATGAAGAACGCTGTCGCGTTTTTCAAAAAAAATCATCAAATCAATCGTTTCTGCGTCGTCGGCTACCAATGGCCGGACGGATACGTGAATGTCTGGGTTCTCTGGAGAGAAGAAAAGCGGCTCCTTCTTTGGGATGGCGCGTTGGATCCCGACAGTCGAGCAGACACTTTGATCGGCGTTCACCGCAGCTTGAAACTCGGCAAAGACACGGTCAAAACCGAGAATGACATCAACGGCAGCACCTACCTCGTGACGGAACAATGGTGGCACGCCGTCGCCGACGACTGCATGAAGCACGGCGAGAAGTACGTCATCCAGCCTTTCAAGGTCGCAGAGCCCGCCAAGCCGTCCGATGATTAGCCCCAGCGTCCAAGGCAACGAGAGGTCCTAGGCTGCGCTCCTCACCCCGCTAGTCGTCCTCTTCCACCCGGTCGCGCCCGTTGCGTTTCGCGCGATACATCGCCTGATCGGCGTCTTCGATCAGCGCGTGCGCGGCGCCGGCGGCGTCGCGGCGCGCGTCGATCATCTTCACCGCGATGCCGATCGACAGCGTGAGCGCGATTCGCTCGCCGCGCTCGTCGAACACCTCCAATGCCGCGACCGCGCGCCGGATGCGCTCCGCCACGATCCGTGCGCCCTGCCGGTCGGTCTGCACGAGCAGTGCCGCAAACTCCTCGCCGCCGTAGCGCGCGAGGATATCGGTCGCGCGCAACTGGTAGCGCACGCAACCCGCCACCGCGATCAGCGCGCGGTCGCCCGCCGCGTGGCCGTGCGTATCGTTGATCCGCTTGAAATGATCGATATCGGCGAACAGGCACGTCACCGGCACGCCGTGACGCGCCGCACGCATGACCTCTTCCTGCAGGCGTTCGTCGAAATGACGCCGGTTCGCAAGACCGGTCAGCGCGTCGGTCATGCCGAGCCGCTTCAGGCGCTCGCGGTGCGCGATGTTGTCGAGGCTCGCAGTGACGATGCTCGCGAAGCGCTCGAGAATGTCGGTGGCCATGCCCGGCGCGAACCGGTTCGGATCGCTGCTGGCGAGGCACAGATAACCGAGCGTCATGCCGCGCTGCGTCAGCGGCAGCAAGATCGCGCTCTTCGGCAATGCATCGGCGAAGAACGTGCTGAGCGGGCTTGGCACGTTCGCGTCCCCGCGGCCGAGCCACGGCGAGCCGCCTTTGCAAAGCCGTGCGCCCGCGTCGCGCGCCGCCGCATGGACCAGCAATTCAGGACGCGGCGCGCCCTGCGGGGCTCCGAGCTCCAGTAATTCTTTGAGCAAGGGCAGCGCGGTATCCGCCCACAGGCGCACCGAATGCAGCCGGAACTCCTGCGGCAGGCGAACAAAAAGAACCTCGAGGAATGAATCGAAATCCTGCGCGCCGATCAGCGCGAGCTCGACGTCCTGAAAGCGGCGCAGCGTCCGCTCGTTTTGCTGGACGGTTTGGACGAGCACGCGAAGCCGCTCCGATAAGCGCGTCTGAGAGTCGTCGGTCACGTTGTGCGGGGGATGGCCCCGAACCGTTACGAGGCCACAGAGCCTCAACTTTCGCTATAACGGCTCGCCCGGCGAAGTCTTGAGACATTCAGCGCTTACATACTGATTACGCGAGTGCGCTGAGCCGGAGGTTTCCACGTCCGGCATCTATCATCTTTAGATGGCCTCACGCGTTTCAATACGGTGCGCACGCTGCAAACGGGCGCATCGCTGCACCGTATCCCGTCCCGCCACGCTGCGCCATGCGCGGCGAGCGACGCTCGACGGCCTTCGGCGCGATGGAACGCTTGATGCTTTTTCTTCTCGACGGCCCACCGGCCGAGGAGCATCGACATGACTGCCCCACTCACTACCCGGTTCTCGCATGTGCGCCCGCAAGACACGCAGTATGTCGACAACGGCCTGCGGGATTTCTTTCTCTACCGCGATCTGGGCATCGCCGAGGCAACGGGCGGCAAAGTGCTCGCTCAACTCGTGAAGGCGAACATCCCGCCCGAACTTGGCACCGGCTGGCACCGCCACGAAGCCGAATTTCATATCGTCATCATGTTGAAGGGCTGGGCCCGCTTCATGTACGGCGATCAGGAAACGCTCGTCGCGGCAGGCGACTGCGTGCATCAGGCACCTGGCATCGTGCACTACCTGTTCGACTATTCGCCGGAAATGGAATATCTGGAAATCGTCGCGCCCGCCGACTTCAAAACGATCGACGCCGAACCGGTCTGCGACGTGCCTGCCGTTACACCGTGGCCGGAAGCGACCTGACGAAGCGGCGACGCTCGCCTCGTTTGCTTACGAAGCCGCGCGCCGCGAGCGAGTGCCTTAGAACCGATACCCGACCGACGCAAACGTGATGATCGGATCGAGCTTGATCTTCGACGTGCTCGTGACGGTGCCCACGCTCGACTGGGTCGTCAGCGTGGCCTTCGTCGACAGCCACATATAGGAAACCGACACTCCCGCCGACCAGTGCTTGTCGAAGTTGTACGTAAAGCCCGCATTGACGACGGGTGCGAACGAGTTGCTGAGCTTCGCGCTCGTCGCGCCTTCCAAGGCCGTGCCGTAAGTCGACGAATACAGGAAAGCCCCGCTCGATACCGCCGTGCTCAGCTTCACCCCGCTGTACCAGACATACGAGCCGCCCGCGCCGACAAACGGCCGGAACCGGCTTTGCGCGTCGTTGAAGAAGTACTTCACGAGCACGGTGGGGCTCCATTCGTAGGCCGATCCCATCTGGCCGAGCGCGGCGAGCGTTCCGGTGCCCGACAGCGTGAATCGCGGCGGCGCGCCGAACACCGCTTCGGCCGCGATGTGATCGGTGACGAAGTAAGTCGCCGTAATGCCGATCGTGTCCGCGTTGTCGACCGTCGCGCCCGAACCGGCCGAGGTCGTGCTCGCGCCGAGCGCGTTGATCGTGAACGGCTGGCTCGACACCTGCGGCGCGAAGTGGAACCAGCCGACGTTTGCAACGACATCGCCCGCGCTTTGCGCATGCGCGGATGTGGCCGCGAGCAGGGCTGCTGCCATGCCAATTGCTCGGTTGTGCTTCATATCTCCTCCTCGTTGTTAAGCGCTGTGCGTGGGACCGGAGTAAGGCTCTGCATGGGACCGGAGTAGGCGCTAAAGCGCCAACTTCGGTCGACACGCTAAAGCGCCAACTCCGGTCGACAGCGTGAAGGCGATTCTATGTGCACGACCGTTCGTTTCGGCATGCCGCCGATAGTGGATGACCTCTGGAATTTGGTAAGGATTCGACGCGCGGCTGCGCTAACCCGGCAACGGCGCCGTCGCCGTTGCGCGGGGTTCGTCAGCGCTTCCGAGCGGCGCGGGTTGGATGCGCGCGGAGAGCGTCGGGGCCGCCTCGTTGTCGTGGATCACGGCACGCACGAGCGGATAGATCTGCCGCTCCCAGCGTTTGCCGTTGAATACGCCGTAGTGCCCGACGCCCGTTTGCACATGATGCGTCTTCAGATACGGGCGCAAGCGCGAGCAAAGATCCTGCGCGGCGAGCGTCTGGCCGATCGCGCAGATATCGTCCTTTTCGCCTTCGACCGTCAACAGCGCCGTGCGCCGAATCATCGATGGATCGACGAGCCGCCCGCCCACCTCCAATGCGCCGAGCGGCAACGCGTGCTGCTGGAACACCGTGGCGACCGTCTCGATGTAGAACTCCTCGGCAAGATCCATCGTCGCGAAGTATTCCTCGTAGAAAACGCGGATCGCCTCGGCTTTTTCCGCATCGCCCTTCGCGCGCTCGTAGAACATGTCGGCGATCGAGTTCGCGTGACGCTCGGCGTTCATCGAAATGAACGCGCTCAGCTGCACGAAGCCCGGATAGACGCGCCGATGCGCGCCCGCAAAACCCGGCGGCACCGCGCTGATCAGGTTCTTCACGAACCATTCGATCGGCTTGCTCTTCGCCAATTCGTTCACGCGCGTCGGATTGATGCGCGTATCGATCGGTCCGGCCATCAGCGTCATGCTCGCGGGCTGGGCCGGATGTCTGTCTTCGGCCATGAGCGCCACGGCGGCGAGCGCCGCCACCGTCGGCTGACAAATCGCCATCACGTGCGCCCCCTCGCCGAGGTGCTCCAGAAAACGGATCACGTGCTGCACGAATTCCGTCAAGCCGAAGCGTCCGTGCTTGAGCGACACGTCGCGCGGATTGTGCCAATCGGTGATGTAGACGTCGTGCTCCGGCAGCATCGTGCGCACGGTGCCGCGCAGCAGCGTCGCGAAGTGGCCCGACATCGGCGCGATCATCAGCACGCGCGGATGCACGGCCGGCGTATCCTTCTTGAAGTGCAGCAGCGAACAGAACGGCGTGCTCGCCACGACCTCCTCGAGCACCGCGGTCTCGCGTCCATCCACCTCGATACTCGCGATGCCGAACTCAGGCCGCTTATGCGTGAGCGTCGCCAGTGTGAGCACGTCGCAAGCGGCGCCGTAGTAGCGCACGCCATCGAGCGCGGCGAGGCCGGGCGGCCACGTATCGATGAGCGAGCCCGTCATGCGGGCCACGTCGGAGACGGGGCGCATGACGTCGGACACGGTCTGATAGGTTGGATACGCTAGCCAATTCATGATCCCGCCACGGCAAAGAGGCTGTCGAATCGACGCAATACGTATGCCACGGCGCGACGCATCGCGTGCGGATGGGCGCGCATGAGGCATGTGTTGCACGAGCGGTCCGGGTGCGGGTCTGACTGTGGGTCTGGTTGCGATATGCACCACGCGACACGTGCATTGGCATGGCTATTGCGCGCGTCCTAGCGTGGCATGCAGCGCCAGTCGCGGCACCGCGGCACTGTCTCGCGGCGGGTTGCGGATTGCGCTCGATCGGCCGGCACATCGAGCCAGCGCGACGGCCATCCATGCGTCGCCGACAGCGACGAAGTGGTGCACGGATGCATCGAAGCAGTGCATGCTGAGTTTGCAGCACCCGCTTAGGGAACACCGACATGTCGAAAGCGACTTTGACCATCAGCAGCCGCAATTACTCTTCGTGGTCGCTGCGAGGTTGGCTGCTGACGAAGTTCAGCGGCCTGCCGTTCGACGAAATCGAAGTCCCGATCGACGCGCCCGGCGTGCGTGCCGAAATCCTGCTGCTGTCGCCGTCGATTCTCGTGCCTTGTCTACAGCACGACGGCATCAAGATCTGGGACACGCTCGCGATCGCGGAGTACCTGAACGAAGTGTGTCCGCAAGCCGGATTGCTGCCTTCCGACCGCGCGGCACGCGCGCATTGCCGCGCGATTTGCGGCGAGATGCATTCGGGCTTCAGTGCGCTGCGCGGCGCGCTGCCGATGAACCTCAAGGCACATTTTCCGGGCTTCAAGGTGTGGTCGCGCGCACAAGGCGACATCGAGCGCGTGTTCGAGATCTGGCGTGATTGTCTCGCGCGATACGGCGGCCCGTTTTTGTTCGGCGAAGATCAATGCGAGGCGGACGCGATGTACGCGCCGGTCGTCACACGCTTCATCACCTACGATGTGCCACTCGGCGACGACATCAAGCCATTCTGCGCGCGCATTCTCGAACTGCCTGAAATGAAGGCGTGGATCGCTGCGGCGCAAGAGGAAACGGAAGAGATCGACGAGCTCGACGTCGAGTTTTAGGGCCTGCTCACGCTAAAAACAGGCGCCTGCGCGCTCTGCGCTACCATTGCGGGACTCGGCTCATGCGGATCGCCATCGCGCGAGCCGCTTTCCATCGATCCCGCACCCTCTGAACCGTTCACCTTGCCCACTTTCACGCTTGCCGCCGCCGTCAGCGCCGAACTCGAAATCCGCAAAAGCCGCTTCATCGCGCACGCCCTCCCGGTCGCCGACCGCGAAGCCGCGATGGATGAACTGCGCCGCCTGCGCGCAGCGCATCCCGCTGCGACCCACGTCTGCTGGGCGCTGCTCGCGGGCGGGCAATCGGGGATGTCGGACGACGGCGAGCCTTCCGGCACGGCGGGCCGGCCGATTCTCGAAGTGCTGCGTCATCACGATCTCGACGGCGTGCTCGCCGCGGTCGTGCGCTATTACGGCGGCGTGAAGCTCGGCGCGGGCGGCCTCGTGCGCGCCTACACCGATGCGATCGCTAGCGCGCTTTTGAATGCAGAGCGTGTCGAGCGGATTGCGCTCGCATGTCTTGTCGTCGAGATGGGCTTTGCCGACGAGGCGCGCGTGCGGCGCTGGATCGAGCAGGAAGGCGCGGAGCTGATCGACAGCGTCTACGAACTGAACGTGCGCCTCACGATTCGCATGCCCGCAACGGCAATCGATCCGGCACGCGACGCGCTGCGCGATCTCACGCAGGGGCGTGCGGCGTTCCCCACGACGTAAAGGAAAACACGCGCAAAAACGGCGCGCGCGGATCGATCAACCCACGCGCGCCGTCACCACAGCGATATCAATGCGAATGCAGCGCCTCGGAAGCGCGCGCTGCACCGCCGCGCCCGGCCGACGCTTGCGCGTCTTCGAGAATCAGCTCGGCGCCCTTCTCCGCCACCATCATCGTCGCCGCATTGATGTTGCCCGACGTGACGTTCGGGAACACCGACGCATCGACGATCCGCAACCCCTCGATGCCATGCACCTTGAGACGCGAGTCGACGACCGACGTGGCAACGTCGTCGCCCATCGCGCACGATCCGCACAGGTGATAGATCGAACCCGAGTTCTCGCGGAAATACTTGAGCATGTCGGCTTCGGTCGTGCACTGCGGGCCGGGTGAAATTTCCTCGATCGTGATGTCCTTGAGCGCCGGGGCGGTCATCAGCTTGCGAATCAGCACACTGCCTTGAATCGCTTCGTCGATGTCCTTCTGCGTCGTCAGCGCGTTGATGCGGATCTTCGCGGCATCTTCCGCGCGGTTCGAGCCGATTTCGATCGACCCGCGGCTCGAAGGCCGGCACGGATTGAACGCGACCAGGAAGCCCGAATACGGTTCCGGCTCGAGGCTCGCCTTGTTGCTCTTCGGAATCCGATACGACAGCGGATTGAAATAGAGCTGGAGGTTCGGATGCTCGAGCGACTCGTCGCCCTTGAAGAAGCCGCCGCCCTGGTTGACGCTCATCGAGAGCGGCCCCTTATGCGTGAGCAGATATTGCAGGCCGATCTTGAGCTTGCCGAGTAGCGGCCGCATCTCGTCGTTCAACGTCTTCACGTTGGCGCGGAAGTAGAAGCTCACGCACAGATGGTCCTGCAAATTCTGGCCGACGGCCGGCAGCTCATGCACGAGCGGCACGTTGTATTTCGCGAGCAGCGCCTTTGCGCCGACACCCGACAACTGCAGCAGCTTCGGCGTATCGACCGCGCCCGCCGCCATGATGACTTCCTTGCTTGCCGTGAATTCGCGCTGCTTGCCGTGCTGCGTGAGCGTGATGCCGACCGCGCGCTTCTTTTCGTCGAAGAGGACACGCGTGACGAGCGCGTCGCGCTCCACCGTGAGGTTCGGACGGCCGAGCACCGGATGCAGATACATGAAGCTGCTCGATGCGCGCTGCCCGTTCTTCGTGTTCAGATCGTAGATGCCCGCGCCGTCGATCTGCTCGCCGTTGAAGTCTTCGTTGCGGCGGTAACCGAGCTGCTCGCAGCCTTTGAGGAACGTGTGCACGATCGGGTGCACGCCTTCCTTCATCGGCGTAATGCCGATGGGACCGTCCGCGCCGTGATACTTCGTGTTGCCGAGCGGATGCGATTCGAGCTTCTTGAAGTAAGGCAGCACGCCTTCGTACGACCAGCCCGGGTCGCCGGCGGCGGCCGCCCAATCGTCGAAGTCGTGACGCTGGCCGCGCACGTACACCATCGCGTTGATCGAGCCCGTGCCGCCTTGCACCTTGCCGCGCGGGCAATAGATCGAGCGGTTGTCGAGCTCTTTCTCGGGCTCGCTGTAGTACATCCAGTTGTAGGTCTCGTTGTAGTAGGTCTTCGTGAAGCCTACCGGGACCTTGAACCAGAACGAGCTGTCCTTGCCGCCCGCTTCGACGAGCAGCACGGTGTACTTGCCCGACTCGGTCAGGCGATTGGCGAGGATGCAGCCCGCGGAGCCCGCGCCGACGATGATGTAGTCGTATTTCATTTCAGCATGCCTTATACGATGCGTGTCTCGTCAGCCCTTGGCCGGCGAAAAGTCGTTGACGTCCTGCGGCTTCGCCGCCATTTGCAGATGCAGACGCTCGCCCGTGTACGGGCTGTGCTTCTTCACCACGTCCATGTTCAGCTCGATGCCGAGGCCCGGCTCCTTCGACGGAACGATGTAGCCCTGCTCCCAGCGGATCGGCGTCTTGACGACTTCCGCATGGAAACCGCCCCACGTCATGATGCTTTCCTGGATCAGGAAGTTCGGCGTGCACGCCGCGAGCTGGATGCTCGCCGCCGCGCCCACCGGACCGTTGTACAGATGCGGTGCGATTTGCGCGTAGTACACCTCGGCCAGCGTCGCGACTTTCTTCGCTTCGAGCAGGCCGCCCACGCGTGCCACGTTCAATTGAATGATCGACGCGCCGCCCGCTTCGAGCAGCTTGTGGAATTCGTACTTCGTCGTCAGGCGCTCGCCCGCCGAGATCGGAATGCTCGTGTGCTTCGCGACTTCGGCCATCGCGTCGGGCTGCCCCGGCGGCACCGGCTCCTCGAACCACAGCGGATCGTATTTCTCGAGGCGCTTCGCCAGGCGGATCGCCGACGACGGCACCATCTGCCCGTGCGTGCCGAACAGGATGTCGGCCTGGTTGCCCACGGCCTCGCGCACCTTGCGGCAGAACGTTTCGCAGCGGTCGAGCACCTCGAGCGAAAGCTGATGGCCCGAGTACGCCGTGTACGGGCCAGCCGGATCGAACTTGACCGCCGTGAAGCCCTTCTTGACGTTCTCGGCGGCGCATTCGGCGGCGAGATCGGGATCGTCGTAGTCGTACTCGCCCTTCGAATTCTTCGGATACAGATACGTGTACGAGCGCAGCCTCTCGTGCACGAGGCCGCCCAGCAGCTCGTACACCGGTTTGTTCGCGGCTTTGCCGACGATGTCCCAGCACGCCATTTCCAAGCCGCTCACGACGCCCATCATCGTCAGATCGGGGCGCTGCGTGAAGCCGCTCGAATAGCATTCGCGGAACAGGCGCTCGATACGGTGCGGATCGTGGTTCAGCAAGTAGCGCTGGAACACGTCTTCGATGATCGGCACCATCGCCTTCGGATGGAACGTCGCCGAGTAGATTTCGCCGACGCCTTCGATGCCGTCATCGGTCTTCAACTTCACGAAGATCCAGTACATGCCGCCCACGTACGGCGGCGGAACAGCGACGACATGCGTTTCTAGCGAGATAACTTTCATTTCGCACCCGATTTCCTGTTGTGGAGCCTGCTTCTCAATACCAGCGCGGCAACCGCGCCCAAGAGCGCCATGAACGCGACGCAACCGAAATAGATCTGATAGCCGAGCGCACCCGGGAATGTCTGCGTGAAGTAGCCGTTGACCAGCGGCAGGAACACGTCCGGCGAGTAGCCGAGCACCGAGATCAGGCCGATCGCCAGACCCGCGATGTGCGGCGGCACGTTGCAGTCGTCGAGCAGCGCCCAGTAGAGGCCGCGGATCGCGTAGGTCAGCACGCCGAGGAACAGCACGAGAAACACGAGCGACACGTTGCTGTGGAACCCCGGCGACGCGATCAGCACAACCAGCGATACCGCAGCCAGGACCAACGCGAGAATCAGAATGTTGACCTTGGAGAACCGGTCGCCGAGAAAGCCGCCGCCGATGCCGCCGATCGGCCGCATCCACAGCTTGAGCGTCGTGATCGTGCCGGCCGCGACCGCGGAGAGTCCGAAGCCGCCTTCCTGCAGATACGGGGCGAAGCTATAGGTCGCCCAAAACACCTGGTAGCCGCAGAACACGATGGCCGTGACGAGCCACAGTTCGGGAATCGACGCGAGCTGCTTGAGATCGGTCAGCACATTGCCGCTGTGCTTGCGAGCGGCCACCGTGGCGCCCTTCGCTTCGGGATCTTTGACGAGCGCGAGCAGAACGCCAAGGCCGATACAGATGAACGCATACATATGGACGACGAGCTTGAAGCCCGTGGCGGCCCCTTCGCCGCGCGTGTTCGTCACATAGGCGAACAAGCCGATCGCAATCGTGGCGAGCATCGCTTCGATCAAGCCGCGGCCGCCGTCGAGCAGGCCGAAGAAACGCCCTTGCTCGTCGTGGGCAATCATGTTCACGCGCTTGATGACGGCTGCCCAGAACGTCAGCCCCGTGGTGATGCCCCAGCCGCAAAAAATCAGCATCAGCATCGGGAACGACGACGCCGTCGCATACCAGACGCCGAGCAGGCCGGTGCCGATCAGCGAAAAGCAGATCAACAAGCGCGGTGCGATGCGATCGGCGAGCCAGCCGCTCGGCAAATAGCTCACGAGGAACAGCGTGCCGAGCGACGAGTACAGATACCCGAGTTGCGCATCGTTGATGGCGAACACTTCGAGCATCGTCGTCTGATACACCTGACGCAGATACAGAATCGGATAGATCGCGCCCGCCGCGAGCACCAGCAGCATCAGCTGCACATAGCGCTGCCCGCGCGTGGCCTGCGCCGCCGCGCGACTTGCCGCTTCGACGGCTACGGCCTGAGACACTTCACTGCCTGACATTAAGACACTCCGTCATCGACGCGTCCAACACGCATAGCGATCCTAATCACATGCGGTTCGGCCGAGTCTCCTGATTGTTCTGTTTCTTATTGCGATGCGCCGTGCCCGGTGAGCACGGCGCGTGTTGCGCGACAGGGCTTGGCGCCCGGTCAGTACTTCATGACGACGAGGCGCGTCTGCGTGAATTCGAGCATGCCGTGCTTGCCGTCGTCGCCGCCGAGGCCCGAACGCTTCCAGCCCGCGTGGAAGCCCTGGTACGGATCGGCCGGCGTGCGGTTCACATAGAGCTCGCCCGCTTCGATCGCATTCGCCACCTTCATCGCCGTGCGGTAGTTCTCGGTATAGAGCACCGACGACAGACCGAACTGGTGATCGTTGGCCATCTCGATCGCTTCGTCGATCGTGCGGTACTTGAGCACCGGCATGATCGGACCGAAGGTTTCTTCCTGGACGATCTCCATGTCCTGACGCACGTTCGTGAGCAGCGTCGGCGGATAGAAGTACCCCTTGCCTTCCGGAATCCGGCCGCCGGTTTCGACCTTCGCGCCTTCGGCTACCGCGCGCTCGACCATGGCGTGAATGCCCTTGCGCGACGCGTCGTTGACGAGCGGGCCCATGCGTTCCGGATGCTCGCTGCGATCGCCGATCTTCACCGCGCTCATGTGCTGCTTGAGGAGCGCGACGAAGCGCTCATAGACGCTTTCCTGCACGTATACACGCTCGATGGCCGTGCAGAGCTGGCCGCAGTGCGTCGTCTTCGACGCCACGAGCGCCTGCGCGGCTTTTTCGAGGTCGGCATCGGCCTCGATGATCGCGGGCGTCTTGCCGCCCAGTTCCAGCGACGGCTTCGCGATATTGGCCTTGCAGTACTCGAGCACCTTGCGGCCCGCGTTGACGCTGCCCGTCAGCGTGATCATGCCGACCGCCGGATGCGTGCAGACCGCCTCGGCCGTGTCGTGATCCATCGAGACGATGTTGACGACGCCTGCCGGGAAGCCCGCGCGGTCGACCGCCTTGGCGATTTCGAACGCGGAGGTCGGCGTGTTGTTGCTCGGACGGACCACCACGGTGTTGCCCGAGATCAGCGCCGGCGCGACTTTGCGCATCAGCGTGTAGACCGGGTAGTTGAACGGAATCAGGCAAGCGACGACGCCGATCGGCTCGCGCTGCAGAAAGAGGTTTTCATCGGGCGTATCGCTCGGGATGATTTCGCCTTCGATGCGGCGCGCCCATTCCGCGTGATAGCGGGTGATCTGACCGGCGTAGATCGACTCGTTGGTCGCGTCCGACACGCTCTTGCCCGATTCCGCCGCGAGCGCGCGGCCGATGTCCGGCGCGAGTTCGGTCAGCGCGTCGGCGAGCTTGTGCATGTAAGCGGCGCGCTCGGCCGCCGGCAGCTTGCGCCAGCTCTTTTGCGCGGCAGCCGCCGCTTCGACGGCCGCCACGGCCTCGGCCTTCGTGGCGGCTGAGATCTCGGCGATCTGCGCTTCGGTCGCCGGATTGAAGACCGCGATGCGCGCTGCGCCGGCGGGCTCGGTGAACTGACCGTTGATGTAGTTTCGATCGACTCGCATAGTCATTGCCCAAGAAGATGGAAGCGTTGCCGCTCGCGACCGGTAAAACGCCGCGAATACAGGGGAGTGAGTGAATTCTTGGCGGCGGATGCGGGCTCAGCAAGCGAGTATTTCGAGCGACAAACATTCGAAAAACTCACGTTGCCAGGCTAAGGCCGATGACCATTGAAGATGGCGGGACTCGGCCGGTTGCGGGTTCGGGACCGGCCTAGGGAAAACACCAAGACGAGCGGATGCGAATTAAATATGAGATTAAAGCATCTCAAAGACGCGCTTGAAGCGGTTCACGCGACGGCGACGACGGTTCCAGATTGCGCTCGGCCAGCCACACCTCCTGCTGCAGCCATTCCTTGAACTGAACGAGATGCGGCAGCGCGGTTTGCTCGGGCCGCGTCACGAGCCAATACGATTGATGGCCGTCCACGTGGACATTGAGCACTTGCGTCAACTGTCCGCTGGCGAGTTCGCGCGCGATCATGCTGCGGTCCGCGATCGTGATGCCGAGGCCGTCGACCGCCGCGCGAATCGCGTGATCGAGCAGATCGAATTCGTACCCGCCTTGGATATCGACGCCCTCGATGCCGGCCGCCTTCAGCCAGTGCTGCCAGGTCAGGTAGCGCTGATCGTCGCTCGCGAGCACGTGCAGCAGCGTGAAGCGGTTCAAATCGATGCCGTCCTGATCCTGCCGCCGCGCGAGCAGCGCCGGCGCGCAAACGGCGACATGACGCTCCTGCATCAGCAGCACATTGTCGAGCCCCTCCCACTCGCCGTTGCCGAAGCGGATCGCACAATCGAGCACGCTCGATTCGGCGAGGCTGTCCTGTGTGCGCGTGGTGAGGCTGATCTCGAGCTCCGGATGCTGCTCGCGCAGCCGGCCGAGGCGCGGCATCAGCCAGCGGCTCGCGAAGGTGGGCGGCGCATTCACGCGCAGGCGGTTCAGGTGCGTCTTCTCCTGGATGCTGCGCACGGTGAGTTCGATCTTGTCGAACGACTGCTGCAGCGCCTGCAGCAGCACGCGGCCCGCGGCCGTCAACTCGAGATGATGATGGCGGCGCTGCAGCAGCGGCTCTTCGAGTTGCTCTTCCAGTTGCCGGACCTGCCGGCTGACCGCGCTTTGCGTCACGTTCAGCAGTTCTGCCGCACGCGTGAAGCTGCCGGTGCGGCCGGCCACTTCGAAGGCTTTGAGCGCGTTCAGCGCGGGCATTTTTCGTTTCAAGTCGCGGGCCCTATGGCGAAGGTGGCAAAGACGGCCAGGCTGGCAAAGCCGGTTCGGCTACCGGTTCGGCATCGGCCGGGCGCTCATTTTACGCTGCCGATCCAGCCCCACAGCGCGCCGAACCAGCCGAGCACGCAGACGGCGAACGTCGCGCCGGCCAGTATCCACGTATACGGGCGCGACAGCTTCGCGGCATCCGGCAGCGCCCGCGCGGCCAGTGCGACCAGGAGGCCGAGCACGAGCGGCAGCAGGAACGCGTTGACGACCTGCGCGCCAATGTTGAGCCACACGAGATCGCGCGACGCCCAGACGAGCGCCGCGCTGCCCGCCACCGCGGCCACGTAGACGCCGTAGAACCACGGCGCCTGCTGCGGCCGGTATTCGAGCGAACGTCTGACACCCGTGACCTCGCCGACACCCCACGCGAGCGCAAGCGACGCGACGATCGCCGCCACCAGCGCCGCGCCGAGCACGCCGGCGCTGAACACGACCCGCCCCCACTGCGCGCCGAGCAGCGGCGCGAGCGCACTACTGATCTCGCCGACGCTGTCGAGCGACCCGTGCGCGCCGCTGCCGCCGCTTCCGCTGCTCGCGCCGAGCGTCGCCGCCGCGGCGACGAGCACCGCCGCCGTCAGCGCCTGCGTGAGCACGGCGCCGACGGCCGTATCCCAGCGCTCGGCCTGGCAATCGGCGGGCGTGAGCCCCTTATCGGCGACGGCCGCCTGCTGGTAAAACACCATCCACGGGTTGAACACGGCGCCGATCAGCGCGGCCACGAGATATAGGAACTCGTGATTGCCGAGCGGCAGATCGGCGACGTCGGCGGCGACCACGCGCCAATCCGGGTGCGTCGACCATGCGACCGCGAAAAACGCGAGTTCGAGCAAGCCGATCAAGAGTGCCATCCGCTCGATCCGCCGATACGAGCCGGTCGCGACAATGGCCACGAGCCCCAGCGCGGCAGCGGGCAGCGTCAGCGAGCGCGAGACGCCGAACAGCTCGCCGATGCCCGCCACGGCCGTGAACTCGGTGACGAGCGAGCCGACGGTGGCGACCCCAAGCCCCGCGACCGACACCCACGACCACACGGGCCCGAAGTGCTCGCGAATCAGCTCGCCATGTCCGCGCCCGGTATAGATGCCGAGCCGCACGGTCAGCTCCTGCGCCATATAGAGCAGCGGGATCAGCAGCACGAGCAGCGGCAGCAGCCGATAGCCCCATTGCGCGCCGGCCTGGGCGGCTGTGACGACGTTGCCGGCGTCGGTGTCGGCGAGCATCACGAGGAGCCCCGGGCCCCACACGGCAATCGAGCGGAGCAGAGGCAAGCGTCTGACCGTAGACCGAATCTGATTCATCCGTCTTTCGTTCGTCTTTATGAGAAATGTCACAGGATAACGCTTGCCGACCGGCTCCTATTCTCAGGATAATGCCGCGTCACTCAGCTGAAACACGCCTCCGATCCAATAACACCGGGCCATCATCCCATTTGCGATGAACTAACCGGTTTGCGTAGTCCGCCGTCCTGCCATAAGCCGTTAGTCAGTTCCTGCCTCATCCTGCAACGCCGATTCATTCATAAGAAACACCACGAATTATTTATTTCGTATTGCAGATTATCGTAAGAAATCCGACATAAATCCTTCACAGTTATCCTGAGACTTGCGCAGTACATCGTAAGTCTCGCGATCACGGAGCCGGCCATGCCAGACCTCTCCTATCCCCAGACGAGTACGATCAGTGGGCGCGGGCGCAATATCAGTTTCGCCATCTTTTTACTCATCATCGCGATCGGCGCCGTCTACGTCGCCGCCCATATCGCATCCGATCTACAGCCCGTCAAACTAGGCTCCGCACTTCCCTATTTGCTGCTCGGCGTCGCGCTTCTCATCGCGCTCGGCTTTGAATTCGTCAACGGCTTTCACGATACGGCCAACGCGGTCGCCACCGTCATCTATACGAATTCGCTCGAACCGCATCTCGCGGTGGTCTGGTCGGGCGCGTGGAATTTTCTCGGGGTGCTCGTGTCGACCGGCGCGGTCGCGTTCGGCATCCTGCAGTTGCTGCCGGTCGAGCTGATCCTGCAGGTCGGCAGCGGCGCCGGCTTCGCGATGGTGTTCGCGCTGCTGATCGCCGCGATCATCTGGAATCTCGGCACCTGGTTCTTCGGACTGCCGTCGTCGAGCTCGCATACGCTCGTCGGCTCGATCATCGGCGTCGGCTTGATGAATCAGATCATTCATGGCCCCTCGGGCACGAGCGGCGTCGATTGGGCCCAAGCGGCCGGCGTCGGCAAGGCGCTGCTCTTCTCGCCGATCGTCGGGTTCGTGCTGTCGGCCCTGCTGCTGATCGTGCTGAAAGCGCTCGTGCGCGTGCCGAAGCTGTATTCGGAACCGACGAAGAATACGCCGCCGCCGTTCTGGATTCGCGCGCTCCTGATCCTGACCTGCACCGGCGTCTCGTTTGCACACGGCTCGAACGACGGCCAAAAGGGCATGGGCCTCATCATGCTGATCCTGATCGGTACCGTGCCGACCGCCTACGCGCTGAACAAGGCCGTGACGCCCGCGCAAACCGAGACGTTCATCGCGGTCACGCAGCACGTGTCCACGGTGTTCGAGAAGTATACGAATGGCGCCCCGCCTTCCCAGGACCCGCGCGCCGACGTCGAATCCTACGTGCGTACGCGTCAGTTGACGCCCGAGACGATGCCCGCGCTCAAGCAGCTCACCGAAACGATCGGCGAGCAGGTCCACCGATCGGGGTCGATGGCCGCCGTGCCGCAAAGCGTCGTCGACAACGTCCGCAACAACATGTACGTCACGTCCGAAGCGATCCGCCTGATCGAAAAATCGAACGCCGTCGCCTTCTCCCCGGACGACAAGAAGGCGATCGACAACTACAAGAGCCAAGTCGACCATGCGACCAAGTTCATCCCGACTTGGGTGAAGGTGGCCGTCGCGATTGCGCTTGGCCTGGGCACGATGGTCGGCTGGAAGCGGATCGTCGTGACGGTCGGCGAAAAGATCGGCAAGCAGCACTTGACCTACGGGCAAGGCGCCTCCGCCGAGATGGTGGCGATGGCGACGATCGGCATGGCCGATGCTTGGGGCCTGCCGGTTTCGACGACGCACGTCCTCGCCTCGGGCGTGGCGGGCACGATGGCCGCCAACGGTTCCGGCCTGCAATGGAGCACGGTGCGCAGCCTCGTGCTCGCGTGGGTGCTGACGCTGCCGGCGTCGATCATGTTGTCCGGTGCGCTTTACTGGGTGTTCCGGCAGCTTTTCTGACGCGTTCGCGACACTCCCTGCCGGCCTGCTTTCACCGCCGGCGCCCAAATGCAATCGGCCGCCCTTTTGGGCGGCCGATTTGCTTTCAGTGCATGGTTACGCGCGTCAATAGATTTCCGGCACGATCATGGTCGACGGCACGGGCTGGCGGAGGTAGTCGGGGTGATGCACGCGCGCGGGCAGCGTCACCGACGGATGCTCGACGTCGGTATACGGCACCTGGTCCAGCAGGTGATGAATGCAGTTCAGGCGCGCGCGCTTTTTGTCGACGGCCTGCACGACCCACCACGGCGCCTCGGGAATATGCGAGCGCTGCAGCATGATTTCCTTCGCCTGCGTGTAGTCCTCCCAGCGGCGCCGGCTTTCGAGGTCCATCGGGCTCAGTTTCCACTGCTTGAGCGGATCGATGATGCGGCTCTCGAAGCGCACTTCCTGCTCTTCGTCGGTAATCGAGAACCAGTACTTGATGATCTGAATGCCGCTTCTCGAGAGCATCTTTTCGAACTCGGGAACCGAGCGGAAGAACTCCTCATATTCCTCATCGGTGCAGAAGTTCATCACGCGCTCGACCCCCGCGCGGTTGTACCAGCTCCGGTCGAACAGCACGATTTCGCCGCCGGCGGGCAGGTGCGCGACATAGCGCTGGAAATACCACTGGGTGCGCTCGCGGTTGTTCGGCGCAGGCAGCGCCGCGACGCGGCAGACGCGCGGATTCAGGCGCTGCGTGATGCGCTTGATCGCGCCGCCCTTGCCCGCGGCGTCGCGTCCCTCGAAGATCACCACGAGCCGGTGGCCCGTGCTCACCACCCAGTCCTGCAGCTTCACGAGCTCGCCTTGCAAGCGGAACAGCTCGCGGAAATACATCTTGCGCGATTCGCGCGCTTCCGCCGAAAACACGCTATCGCCGTCGAGCTTGCGGTCGTCGACCTCCATCTCGAGTTCTTCGTCGTAGGCGTCGATCAGGTCTTCTTCGAAGCGGCGCTGGCGTTCCTGGTTGAGCGTGTCAGCGGGGTTTTCCTTTTCGTTCATCGATTTTCTCCTCTACGGCAAATAGTGGCGCAACCAACGATTATCGAATTGGCTGGTGTCAGGCGTGTTACCTGTCCCTAACTGCCGAAAACCGATTCTCGCCGATTCAACGCCGATAACCGGCTTTAACCCAAAGGCTTGGCAAAGCTCAACTCGTGCCCGTCGGGGTCGCGGATGTGGAAATAGCGCTCGCCCCACGGCGCGTCCGATGGGGCGAATTCCGGCGTCAAGCCTGCGGCCAGCGCCTTCCGGTACATCGCGTCGACGTCCGAGACATAGACGATCGTTCGCCCCCAGCCCGGGCCCGTCCCGGGCGGCCTCCCGGCCTCCGCGCTCAGATTCAGGAACGACGGCCCGAAAGCAAACGACGTAAACGCCGCATCCGGCCCGCCGTACTTGCGTTGAAAACCGAGCGCTTCGTAAAAGCGCACAGCGGCGCCCATGTCGCGCGTCACCAGCGTAATCGCGCTCAAACGCTCTATGCCGGGCTCCGGCGTCGCGGGAATCGGGTTCGTTGCCATCGAAACGCTCGTCGTAAGTGTCGTAGAACAAAACAAATTCGTCACCAACCCGGTGCAACCGCTTGATTCGTGCGGCTGGGCCTGCCTCGCGCTGCCAATCCTTACCCGATTCTAGTGCCCGCCAGCACGCGCTGAAGCCTCGATACGAGCAGGCTGACGAACAGCGCGCTAAGCGTGCCCAGCGTCACCTCGCCGAGCCGGTAGAGCGCCACGTCCCAGAGCGGGCCCTGCTGCGGGACCAGCAGCACGATCGTCGCGGTGATGGCGCCGAGGCGCGCCGCACTGCCCACGTTCACGCACCAGCAGACGAGGATCACCGCCCCGATGGTCGTCGCATAGCCGAGGATCTCGTGCGTGCCGGCGCCGAGCCACGCGCCGGCGAAGCCGAACAGCCCGCCCGCCATCGCGCCGATGAACTGGTCACGCGACAGATTCCGGGTGTCCGCATAGGTGTGCTGCGTCACGGCAATCGCCGTGATGGCGGCCCAGAAAGCCTGTTCCGGATGCACCGCCAGGCCGATGCCGTATGCCATGCACGCCCCGCCCATCGCTTGCAGCGCCATCAGGAGGCCCTCGGCGAGACGGTCGCGAAACGGCAGGCTCTTGAGGAGCGCGAACAGCAGGTCGCCGGCCTGGGTGCGGACTTCTCGGCGGGTCTGCTTGGCGTCGGTGGTCGTACGGGTCATGTTTTCAGTCATGGGGGAATTCCGAGGAGACGCGGCGAGCCTTGCACTCGCGGCGTCAATCATCCAATACGTTGCGCCGGGCCCGGAATCGAGCACTGCGAACCGAACGGCCGCGCGCAACGGATTCCGGCATTATGCCTAGGGCCTCGGTTCGCGCGAATAACAGGTCCTAAGTAGCCGCCCCGCAATATCGCCTCGACGCGCGTGCCGAATCAGCCTGGAAGGGCTTCCCGCGCCCATCTTGAAATCGGGACGCTCGCCACGCATATGCGGGCCTCAATTCATCAGGAGCGTCACGATGGGACGCCGTCCGCAATTCATCGACGACCTGACGCGCACGCCGTCAGGTGCCGGAGACCCCACCCCGCTCGGCGACGACGCGCTGCTCGACGCCTACTCGCGCACCGTAATCGGCGCGCTCGAGCGCGTGCAGCCGTCGGTGGCCTATGTCGCCGTCGAGCGGCAGCCGGCCGGCGGCGCGAACCGGGGTGCGCCGCGCGGCGGCAGCGGCTCCGGGTTCCTCTTCACACCCGACGGCTACATGCTGACGAACAGCCACGTGATTCATGGCGCGGCGCACATCGGCGTGACGCTCGCGGACGGATCGCAATACGAGGCGAGCGTCGTCGGCGACGATCCGAATACCGATCTCGCGGTGCTGCGGATCGGGTCGGCCGAGGCGCTGCCGCATGTCGAACTCGGCGAATCGGGGAAGCTGCGCGTCGGGCAGATTGCGATTGCGGTCGGCAATCCGCTCGGGCTGACGCAGACGGTGACGACGGGAGTCGTGTCCGCGCTTGGGCGGTCGCTGCGCTCATATTCCGGGCGGATGATCTACGACGTGATTCAGACCGATGCGGCGCTCAATCCCGGCAACTCCGGCGGTCCGCTCGTCAACTCGGCGGGCCAGGTGATCGGGGTGAATACGGCGATCATTCCAGGCGCGCAGGCGCTTTCGTTTGCCACGGCGATCGATACGGCGAAGTGGGTGGTGATGCAGCTGTTTGCGCATGGGCGCGTGAGGCGTGCGTATATCGGCATTGCCGGGACGACGACGCCGATTCCGCGCAAGGTGCAGCGGTTTTTCGAACTACCGGCTGCGACTGGGGTTCATGTGATGGAGATCGTCGGCGGCAGCCCGGCTGCGGCGGCCGGGCTGCGGGCGGGCGATACGCTGGTGGCGGTCGATTCCGTTACCGTCGACGGGATCGACGCGCTGCAGCGGGTGATGGACGCGTCGAGGGTCGGAAAGGACGTAGAGGTTGTCGTGATTAGGAGAACGCAGAGGCTCGCGTTGAGGGTGGTGCCGGTGGAACAGGGGTAGGCGTTCGGGGGGCCTCATCCGCCCCCCGAAGCGTTCGCAACCCCTTACTGCACGACCCGCGTCACGCCCCGCCCACGCGGATCAGCCGCCGGCTCCGGCGTATCCCCGTTGATCTTGATCGCCTGAATATCGCCATTGAACGACTGCTGCTTCAGCACATAGCCCATCGCCTCGACCTTCTGCGCCAGCTCGCCGTCGATCGGCTTGTACGGCTCCCAGAAAATCGTATTCGGCGGCAGCAACTGATGATGGAAGCGCATCGCCGCGACCGCATCCTGGAGCGGCATATTGAAGTCGTAGACGTTGTTGATCACCTGGAAGATCGACGTGAAGATCCGCGAGCCGCCCGGCGTGCCGATCACGAGCGCAACCTTGCCGTCTTTCGTCAGGATCGTCGGCGTCATCGATGAAAGCGGCCGCTTGCCCGGTGCGATCGAATTCGCATCGCTGCCGACCACGCCGAACATGTTCGCCACGCCCGGCTTCGCCGAGAAATCGTCCATCTCGTCGTTCAGCACGATCCCCGTGCCCGGCACCACGACACCCGAGCCGAAATAGCCGTTGAGCGTATAGGTGTTCGAGACCGCGTTACCCCACTTGTCGACCACCGAGAAATGCGTCGTCTCGGCCTTCTCCGGCATCGACGTGCCGAGGCCCGGCTGCACGCTCTTCGTATTCGACGGCTTGTTCGGATCGACCTCCGACGAACGCTTCGCGAGATACGGATCGTCGATCAGCTGCGCAATCGGCACCTTGTAGAAATCCGGATCGCCGAGATACTGCGCGCGGTCAGCGAACACGCGCTTTTCGATCTCCGAGATCAGGTGGATGTACTGCGGCGAATCGAGCGCGACGCCCTCGAACTCAGGCTTCAGGTCGGCCTTCATCTTCAGCAGCTGCACGAGGCCGATGCCGCCCGAACTCGGCGGCGGCGCCGTAATCACGCGATAGCCGTTCCAGTTCGCTTCCACAGGCTGGCGCCAGACCGCCTTGTATTCCAGCAAGTCGCGCTTCGTGATGAGGCCGCCGTCCTCACGCATCGATGCGGCGATGAGGTCTGCGGTCTTGCCCGTATAGAAGCCCTTCGCGCCTTCGTTCGCGATCCGCGTGAGCGTGGCCGCCAGCTCGGGCTGCTTGAAGGTCTCGCCCGCTTTCATCGACCCGAAATACTGGTTGAAATTGGTCTTGTCGTCGAAGTCCTTGGCGGCGTCGTCGCGGCGCTGCTGCAGTTGATCGCTGACTTCGAAGCCGTCGGTCGCGTAGTGGATCGCCGGCGCGAGCACCTGCTTCCACTTGAGCTTGCCGAAGCGCCGCTGCGCCTCCCACATGCCGTCGACCGTGCCCGGTACGCCGACCGCCTTCGCGCCGATGAGGCTCATCCCCTTGATGACATTGCCGTCCTTGTCGAGGTACAGGGTCTTCGTGGCGGCGAGCGGCGCTTTCTCGCGATAGTCGATGAAGTACGGCTTGCCGGCGACGTAGAGCGTCATGAATCCGCCGCCGCCGATGTTGCCGGCTTCGGGATAGGTCACGGCGAGCGTGAAGGCAATCGCGACGGCGGCGTCGACTGCGTTGCCGCCTTCCTTGAAGATTTGCTCGGCCGCGTCCGCGCTGAACTTGTCCGCGACCGCGACGGCCGATGCGTTCAGTACCGGCGTCTGCGCCGACGGCGCCTTGGCGTAAGCCGGCGCGCTTTCGATAAAGCCGATCGAAGCGGTTGCAAATGCAACCACGGTCATGCCGGCGACGGTTTTCTTGACTCGGTCCAGGCTATTCATTCGCTGTCTCCCACGAAAGTCCTCTTTTGGTCTGATAAAAAACGGCCGACCTTTGTATACCACGGCCTAATTAGTTTGCGAACAAAGCCATCCGGACATCCTGGCGCCGCCGCAGTGGAGCGGCCGCCGTATGACAACCCGCGCCGCCCCGCCCCAAGCCCCCCAACCAGCGCCAGCCAACGTTCGGTAACCGAGCGCACTTGCGCGCGTCACTTCCCGTAGTTACATTCGAGCATCAGACCCTCATACCTTTGCGGAGCCATTCCCCATGTTCATGCGCACCGTACCCGCCAGGCAAGGCGCACAGTGGATTGCCGACGGATGGGCGCTGTTCCGGCTGCATCCGTGGATCTGGATCGCGCTCGGCGTGATCAATCTGGTCGTCAGCCTGATCCTCGAGTCGATTCCTTACGCAAGCGCGCTGAACTCGGTGTTCGCCGTGCTTTGGACAGGCGGCATGTGCGTCGCCGCCGAACGCTGCCGCACCACGGGGGTCGTGCGCATCGCCGACGTGACCGACGGCATGCGCGCCAAACTCCAGCCGCTCTTTGCCGCCGGCGTGTTCGCGTTTTTGATCACGATCATTTGCGATTTGACTGGCGGCAGCGTGTCGGACGGCTTTTCGCTGCTGCTGAAGACCGTGCCGAGCCATCAGTTCTCGGGCGTCTGGCAAGACGTGCCGTGGCTGTACGTGCTCGTCTATGTCGTGGCTGCGGTGGGCGGCGCGATGGCGCTATGGCTCGCGCCGCCGCTCATCGTGCTGACCGATGCCGCGCCCGTCGACGCGCTCAAGCAGAGCTTCGCCGCCGCCTGCCGCAATGTGTGGCCGACGCTGATCTACGGATTGATCGTCGCGGGACTCGCGATCGCGTCGATCGTCACGCTCGGGCTCGGTTTGCTCGTGATCGTGCCGCTGCTCTACCTGTCGACATTCGCGGCCTGCCGCGAGCTCTTTTCGCTCGACTCCTCCGAATCGTCTTGAAGGAAGAGGAAGGTATGTCACGCGGCCGCGCGCTCAACCCGGCCGTGCGAAATCGCTTTCGATCCACTTGGAGGCGCTGGCCTGCGTCAGCTTGAAGTTCGGCGCGGTCTTGACTCGCGCGAGCTCGCCGCCCGTTTCGTCGAGAGCGGCCAGGATCGCGTGCGGCTCATATTCGTCGGGGACGATGTCGAGCGTCACCGTGATATCGCCCTCCGCCCCCGGCACCGTCACGCTCCTGTGCAGCATCGCGTGCAGCTGCTGCTCGTGGCGGCGCAGCACTTCGGAAGCCGTCTTGACGAGCGTGTTGAACGCCGCCTGGTCGAGCGGCTTGGGGTTCTTCTTGTCGCGGCCCATCGTCCACGGGCCGACGAGCGCCGGCTCCGCCTCGCCGTCCTGAATCATCTCGACGGCCCAGCCTTCGTCGTCCTCGTTCTTGATCACGCGCGCGGTCCAGCCGTCGCAGCGCCACAGGCGCGGCTCGCGGATGTCGGACTGGTCGTCCGAGGTGGAATCGAGCGTCGGGTCGTCGGAGGATGGCATCGGGACTTCGGTCATGGCAGGGGCGTTTCGAGTGCGAAGGTGTGGCGAGGGTGTTGCGAGGTCGTGAAGCGCGAGCGATGGATTCTACCTGCGTTTGCGAGCACGTTTGCGCGTCCTATGCCATTCGGCCGAGGAAGACTGACGTTCGTGCATGGCCGTTAGTTGAGTTCGTGAATCGAGTCAGCCTAGCCAGTCCGTTTCGAGGTGTAACGCTTGTACACGCGCACGCGGCGATCTGCGAAGATACGCGCCCGTTTTCATCTGTTTGCGTCCTAGCGCGCCGTTCGCCTCTCCCGCTTGCAATCATGGCATCCAACAAAGCACACCACGCCACCGGATGGGCCGCCGGCGTCATCGCCGCCGCCATCGTCACTCGAGCGGGCGCGGGCGGGCCCGCCTACGTGTGGAGCGTGCTCGCCTGCCTTGCAGGCATTGCCGGCGGCACCGCGCCCGATTGGCTGGAACTCGCATGGTGGTCGAAATCGCGCAGGCTTTGGATCACGCATCGCACGCTCACGCATTGGGGTATCGCGTGGGCCGCGCTGTTGGTCGCGTCGTACTTGCAGCTTCGGCATCATCACGTGGCGGCGCTCGCGTTCGGATTCGCATGCGGCGGACTCATGCATCTGCTCGCCGATTGGCCCAATCCGCTCGGCGTGCCGTGGATCGCGCGCCGGCATTCGCTGAATTGGTGGAACAGCGGACATTGCGATCTGTTGATCGTCGCCGCCGCGTGGGGCATCGCGTTTTTTGTCTGTCGCCACGTGTGGGTAAGCGGCATCGACCTGCCGCATTTTCTGCGGCGTCTATAGCGATCGTCGAAGCCGCCAGCTTCGCTGTCAGCTGACAGCAAGTGACATAGCACCACCGCAAGCGCACCGCCCCGCTCTCTGGCAAACTTTCCGCTTATTCAGCCAAAAGGCAGGGCGCGGCGCGAGGCAAATGCGCGCGACACGCCCTCACGTCGCGCCAATGAGCAGTCAACCGCGCCCCTCTCCGTCTGCCGAGGCACTGGCCGATTTCCATCCCGTCGTCGCAGCCTGGTTTTCGCGGACATTCTCCGCGCCCACCAGCGCCCAAGCGCACGCGTGGCCGCACATCCTGCGCGGCCGCTCGACGCTCGTCGCCGCGCCGACCGGCTCCGGCAAGACGCTCACCGCGTTCCTGTCCGCGCTCGACGAACTCGTGCGCGAAGGGCTCGCGCACGGCGGCGCGCTGCCGGACGAGACGATGGTCGTCTACGTCTCGCCGTTGAAGGCGCTCTCGAACGACATCCACGCCAATCTCGACGTGCCGCTCGCCGGCATTGCCGACGAGCTCGCGCGGCGCGGCCTGCCCGCCGTCGAGATCCGCACCGCCGTGCGCACCGGCGACACCACGCAAGCCGAGCGCAACGCGCTCAGAAAACGCGCGCCCCACATTCTCGTGACGACGCCCGAATCGCTCTACGTCCTGCTGTCGTCGGATTCCGGCCGACGCATGCTCGCCACCACGCGCACGGTCATCGTCGACGAAATTCACGCGATGGCGGGCAGCAAGCGCGGCAGTCATCTCGCGCTCTCGCTGGAACGGCTCGACGCGCTGTGCAAACGGCGCTTGCCGCGCATCGGGCTCTCCGCGACGCAAAAGCCGATCGAAGCGGTCGCGCGGTTTTTGGTCGGCGGCAAGGGCGGCAAGAGCGGAGAGAGCGAGCCTTGCGAGATCGTCGATACCGGCCACGTCCGCGCGCGCGATCTCGCCTTGGAGCTGCCGCCCGTGCCGCTCGAAGCCGTGATGGCCAACGAGGTGTGGGAGCGCGTCTACGACCGCCTCGCCGAGCTCGCCGCCGCGCACAAGACGACGCTCGTCTTCGTCAACACGCGGCGCATGGCCGAGCGCGCGGCGCGTCATTTGACGGAGCGGCTCGGCAAGCTCGCCGTCGCCGCGCACCACGGCAGCATGGCGAAGGAGCATCGGCTCGATGCCGAGCAGCGCTTGAAGCGCGGCGAGCTGCGCGTGCTGATCGCGACGGCGTCGCTGGAGCTCGGCATCGATATCGGCGATGTCGAGCTCGTCTGCCAGATCGGCTCGCCGCGCGCGATCGCAGCGTTCCTGCAGCGCGTGGGACGCTCGGGCCACCATGTGGGCGGCATGCCCAAGGGACGGCTCTTTCCGACCTCGCGCGACGATCTGATCGAATGCGCGACGCTCATCGATTGCGTGAAGCGCGGCGAGCTCGACGCGCTCGTCATTCCGCGCGCGCCGCTCGACGTGCTCGCGCAGCAGATCGTCGCCGAAGTCGCTTGCGACGAGTGGAGCGAGGACGCGCTCTTCGAGCGCTTCAAGCACGCGTCGCCCTATGAAGCGCTCACGCGCGAGCAGTACGACGCGGTGCTTCGCATGCTGGCCGAAGGCTATACGAGCCGGCATGGGCCGCGCGGCTCGTACATCCATCGCGACGTCGTGAGCGGCACGCTGCGCGGCCGGCGCGGCGGCAAGCTGACCGCCGTCACCTCGGGCGGCACCATTCCCGACAACGCCGACTACGCCGTGCTGCTGGAGCCGCAAGGCGTCAACATCGGCACGGTCAACGAAGACTTCGCGATCGAAAGCCTCGCGGGCGACGTCTTTCAATTGGGCAACACGTCGTATCGCATCCTGCGCGTGGAGCCGGGGCGCGTGCGCGTCGCGGATGCGGAAGGGCAGGCGCCGAACATCCCGTTCTGGCTCGGCGAGGCGCCGGGGCGCAGCGATGAATTGTCGGCAGCGGTGGCCCGAATGCGTGCGCAGCTCAACCGGTTGCTGGGAGGCGAATCGCAATCTCAAACTCAGCAGCGCGGCCAGCCGCAAACCCTCGCGCCCGCCATCGCCTGGCTCGTCGACGAACTCGCCTTGAGCGACAGCGCCGCGCAGCAAATCGTCGACTACCTCGCCCGAGCGCGCGCCGCGCTCACCGTGCTGCCGACCCAGGACACGCTCGTCATGGAGCGTTTCTTCGACGAATCCGGCGGCACGCAGCTCGTGATCCACGCGCCGTTCGGCAGCCGGATCAACCGCGCCTGGGGGCTCGCGCTGCGCAAGCGCTTCTGCCGCACGTTCAACTTCGAGCTGCAAGCAGCGGCGACCGAGGACGCGATCGTCCTCTCGCTCACCGGCGCGCACAGCTTCACGCTCGACGATGTCTGGCGCTATCTGCATTCGAACAGCGCCGAGCACATCCTGATCCAGGCGCTGCTCGACGCGCCGCTCTTCAACGTGCGCTGGCGCTGGAACGCGACGACGTCGCTCGCCTTGCCGCGCTACACGGGCGGCCGCAAGACCGCGCCGCAATTGCAGCGGATGAAGAGCGAGGACTTGCTGGCGTCGGTGTTTCCCGATCAAGTCGCGTGCCTCGAGAACGTGGTCGGCGAACGCGAGCTGCCGTCGCATCCGCTCGTCGATCAAACGATCGACGATTGCCTGCACGACGCGATGGACGCCGACGGCTGGCTCGCGCTGCTGCGCCGGATCGAGCGCGGCGAGATTGCGCTCGTCACGCGCGAATTGCCTGCGCCGTCGCCGCTCGCGGCCGAGATCCTGAACGCGAAACCGTACGCGTTCCTCGACGACGCGCCGCTCGAAGAGCGCCGCACGCAGGCCGTGCTATCGCGACGCTGGAGCGACCCGGAAAGCGCGGACGACCTCGGCGCGCTCGACGCCGACGCGATTGCGAGCGTGCGCGCGGAAGCGTGGCCACAAGTACGCAGCGACGACGAAATGCACGAAGCGCTCACGGGCCTCGCGTGCATCACCGACGCCGAAGCGCGCCACCACGACGGCTGGCTCGCGTGGCTCGAAGCGCTGGCCGCAGCGGGGCGCGCGGCACGGCTGCAAGTCGCGCGCGACGACGCGCTGTGGCTCCCCGCCGAGCGCGTGATGTGTCTGCGCGCGATCTATCCCGAAGCGCGACTCGAACCGCGTCTCGCGCCACCCAAGGGCTTCACCGATGCGTGGACGGAAGACGAAGCCGTCACCGATGTCGTGCGTGCGCGGCTGACCGGCTTCGGCCCGTTGCCCGTCCCCGCGATTGCACGCGCGCTCGCATTGCCCGCGTCGACGGTGGCGGCCGCGCTCGTGCGGCTAGAAAGCGAAGGCTATGTGATGCGCGGGCGCTTCAGCCCCGGCGCCGCGCAAGAGGAATGGTGCGAGCGGCATTTGCTCGCGCGCATTCATCGCTATACGGTGCGGCGCTTGCGACGCGAGATCGAGCCGGTCGAACGCGCGGACTTCATGCGCTTCCTCTTTCAATGGCAGCACCTCACGCCCGACACGCGCGGTGAAGGACGCGATGCGCTCGCCGCGATCGTCGATCAGCTCGAAGGCTTCGAGGCGGCTGCGTCGGCTTGGGAGGAAGAGATTCTGCCCGCGCGGCTCAAGGACTATTCGGTCACGGCCATCGACGAGCTGTGCCGCTCGGGCAAGGTGGTGTGGACGCGTCTCGGCGGACGCCTTTCCGTTCGCCCCGCGCAGCACGGCGCCAGCACGCCCGTGCGCACGACGCCGATCGTGCTGCTGCCGCGCCGCGAGCTGGCGGCGTGGCATGCGCTCGGCGATCCGTCGAACGAGCCGGAGCTGTCGGCGCGTGCGCAGCGCGTGCACGACGCGCTGACGCGACACGGCGCGATGTTCTTCGACGAACTGCTCGGCGACACGCATCTGCTGCGCGTCGAGCTGGAGAGCGCGCTCGGTGAACTCGTCGCCGCCGGGCTCGTGAACTCGGATAGCTTCGCGGGCCTGCGCGCGCTCCTGACGCCTGCGGCCGGGCGCCACGGCGCCCCCCGCCGCCGCAGCGGCCGCCCTCTGCGCGCGGGCGCGCTGATCGGCGGGATGGACGACGCGGGCCGCTGGGCGCTCGTGCGGCGCCCGCTGCGCGCGGTGTCGAATGAGGAAGAAGCGAACCAGGACACCATCGCGGTTCCTCGCGCCACGGCTTCCTCATCGCATCGTGCCGAGCCCGAAGTCCTCGAACACATCGCGATGACGCTGCTGCGGCGCTACGGCGTCGTGTGCTGGCTGCTGCTCGAACGCGAGGCCGCGTGGCTGCCGAGATGGCGCGACTTGCTGCGCGTGCTGCAGCGGCTCGAAGCGCGCGGCCAGGTGCGCGGCGGACGCTTCGTCAATGGCATTTCGGGCGAGCAGTTCGCGCTGCCTGAAGCGATACCGCTCTTGCGCGAAGTGCGCAAACAGCGCCAAAGCGGAGCCGGCCAAACGCAGATGATCTGCGTGTGCGGCGCCGATCCGCTCAATCTCGTCGGCACGATCCTGCCCGGCGACAAAATCCCCGCGCTCGCGGGCAACCGCGTGCTGTTTCGCGACGGCGTGCCGATCGCGACGCTGATCGCCGGAAAATTCGAGTATTCGACGGAGCTCGATGCCGGCGCGAAGGAAGACGCGCGGCTGCGCTTGGCGCGACACTACTGAGCGGCGCCGTTGCGATAAATACTTCGAAAAGCCTCTTCAAGTTCTTCAAAAACGCCGCGCCCTATTCGTCTGAGCATTTGCCGGCGCCTTCATCCGTGAATCCGCCGGCCTGCGGTGATCGTTTGGATCGAACCGCACGCACGGAATGGACAAATCGTTTCATAACTTGAATGGAGGTTTGCGATGGCAACGTGGAGAACGATTACACAGACTGGCGGCCCTGTGCGCTGGTTCGCCTGGGGCGGCAACATTACCAATCACGAAGCTTTCGCGTTCACATTGCAGAGCGCGGAAAACAATGTTGGTGCGCTGATTTCCGACATCACCGTATTCGTCGAGAACGACGATTCGGGCGGCGAGCCGAGCTATGGCATTACGCTCAACGCGGTCGATCAGTTCGCCAACCCGGTCAATCTGGGCATCACCGGAAACTTCGAAAGCAACGGTGTTTGAAAGCAACGGCGTTTAGGAGACGAACGATGCAAGTCAATCTGGTCAAGGATGCAAACGGGAAGGTCATCGCGACCTTCGAGAATCCCGCTGCCGGCGAGCCCTCGCTTCGGCCCGAGCTGAAGCCCGGGCACACGGTGCACGTCGTCGAGGCTGCCGACAATTACACAGCGGATATCAAGGCGTTTTACGCTCAGCACAGCCGGTAGCACCCGGCCATTCAAACCTTCCGATTCCGGTGGTGTTTGATAGGCAGACGTCCAGGGTTCCATGCGCGTGAAATCCTGGACTGCGCTCGATGCCGGCACAAAGGAAGACGCACGGCTGCGCTTAGCGCGACGCGACTGAGCGGCGCCGCTTCGCATCGGCAGGCGCATTCAATGCCGCGATCTGCGCCCCCACCTGCCGCAGCCGCTCGCGCAATTCGACCGGCTCCAACACCTCGACATGGCCCGCGAGCCGCAGCAATTGCTCGGCCGCGAAATCGACCGGCTCGATCGGCAACGCGACTTCGCGCCAGCCGTCCACGAGCGCGCCGATATGCGCCTGCTCGACCGCTGCCGCACCCATCCGATGCAGGCGCGTCAGGCCCTCCTCCGTGACGCGCAATCGCGCGGTGCCCGTCAACAATCCGCGCTCGAAACGCTCGACGGCGACAAGCCACGCGTCGCGCAATTCGAATCCGGCCGGGCGCTCGAACGTGTCGTCGAGCACCTTCAGCTGCGCGATGTTCGCGACCTTGTAGATGCGGTCCTCCTCGCTCGCTCTGCCGCGCCGCGCGGCACGGGCGAAAAGATACCAATCGCCGGCCTTGAGCACGAGTCCGAGCGGCTTGAGCGTGCGCGCTCCGCTCGCAGCCCAGCCTTCGTATTCGATCGCGATCCGCTTCTCGTCCCACACCGCCTGCGCAAGCCGCGGCAAAAGCGGCGCCGCGGCGGAACGCTTGTACCAGTCGACCGGATCGACAAAGAGACGCGAGCCGATCCGCGACGTATCCGCGGCGGCTTCGGGCAGTTCGGCGACGAGCTTGAGCTGCGCCGAATGAAACGCATCGGCGACGCCGAGCGCCGAGGCGGCGTCGGCGAGGCCCGCGATCGGCAAGGTCTCGGCCTCGGCCTTCGTCATGCCCGTCAGATGCGAGCGATAGCCGCCGAGCAGCGCAAAGCCGCCGCCCGGCCCGCGATCCGCGTAGACCGGTACGCCTGCTGCTCCGAGCTGATCGATGTCGCGATAGATCGTGCGGATCGAGACTTCGAACTCGTCGGCCAGCGCCTGCGCCGTCACGCGCCCTTTGATTTGCAGCAGAAGCAGCATCGAGACCAAGCGGCTCGTTCGCAATTCTTCCTCGCTCGAGAAAATCCTGACATGCTTTGTCAGCTATTGCGGATTATAACGATCGAACGAAAACCAAGAGCACGCTCGACTGAGAGACACCCCCTCCAACATGACCCAGACATCCCTGAATCCCTGCGACGCCCCCGCTCACGCCACCGGCCAGTTGAACGTCGTGCAGGGTGCGGCGCTCTACATCGGCGCGGTGCTCGGCACCGGCGTCATCGCGTTGCCCGCGCTCGCCGCCGAGGTCGCCGGCCCTGCGTCCCTATTCGCATGGCTCGCGCTCGTCCTGATTTCCGCTCCGCTCGCCGCGACGTTCGCCGCGCTCGGTGCGCGCTATCCCGATTCGGGCGGCGTCTCGACCTACGTGCGCCGCGCGTTCGGGCCCAAGGCCGCGGCCGTGGTCGGCTGGTGCTTTTACTTTGCAGTGCCCGCGGGTTCGCCCGCCGCGGCCATTTTCTGCGGCGCCTATGTGTCCGCTGCACTCGGCGGCGGGGAGACCGTCACGTTGATCACGGCGGTCGCGCTGATGGCCGTGGTGACCTTCGGCAACGCGTTCGGCGTGAACATCTCCGGGCGCGTGCAGCTCGTGCTCGCCGCGCTGCTCGTCACGTTGCTGCTTGCCGCCGTGATCGCATCGCTGCCGTATGCGCGTGTCGAGAACCTGCATCCGTTCGCGCCGCACGGCTGGCTCGCGATCGGCCCGGCTGCTGCACTGCTCGTCTGGAGCTTCGCCGGATGGGAGGCGATCACGCATCTCGCCGGGGAATTCCGCCGACCGAAGCATGATTTGCCGCGCGCGACAGCGGTGGCGGTCGTGGTCGTCGGCGTGCTGTATTTCGCGGTGGCGGCGGCCAGCGTGCTGGTCCTCGGACCAGCAGCCGGCACCTCGCGCGCGCCGCTTGCCGAGCTGCTCGCGATCGGCATCGGCGGCAAGGTGCAGGTGCTCGCGGCGGGAGCGGCCGTGCTGCTGACCCTCGGCACGATGAACGCGTACTACGCGGGCGCGGCCAAGCTCGGCGCCGCGCTTGGACGCGACGGTGCGTTGCCCGATTGGCTCGCGCACGGCAGCCGCGTGGGCGACGTGCCGCGCCGCAGCCTCGCGGTGATCGCCGTGCTGGCCGGCGTGGCCATGCTCGTGACGATCGTGGCGGGCGTCGGGCCGAAGGCGCTCGTGCTCATCACGACCGGTTCGTTCGTCACGGTCTACGCGCTGGGCACGGCGGCCGCGCTGCGGTTGCTGCCGCGCGGCAGCGGCGCGCATCGATGCGCGCTCGTCGCGCTCGTGGCGGTCGCGTTCTTGTTTGTGATGACGGGATGGTATTTGCTGTGGCCGCTTTGCATCACGGCGGGCGCGTTGCTTTATTTGCGTGTGCGGAAGCCGGCGCGCAATGCGTCTACGGTCTAGGGCGTGCTCACACTAATGAGTGAAGACTTTTGAATGTGAAAAGAGCTTAGATATCCGGCACCACGATGACCCCTTCGAGGTATTGCACCGCGTGGCCCGAAACATACACGCGATCAGCGTCGACACGGCAATGCAGCAGCCCGCCGCGGCGCGACGCCTGCATGGCCACGAGATCGGTCTTGCCGAGCCGCTCGGACCAGAACGGCGCGAGTGCCGCGTGAATGGAACCGGTCACGGGATCTTCGTCGCCGCCGTTCGCGGGCCAGAAGTAGCGCGAGACGAAATCGTGCTCGTCGCCGGGCGCGGTCACGGCGACATCGAGCGGACCGAGCGTGGCGAGCAAACTCAGTTCGGGCACGACAGAGCGGACTTCGCGTTCGGTATCGTAGACGGCGATATAGGCTTGCTGGTTGATCAGCACTTCCCGTGGCCGTAGCGACAATCCTTGGAGCAGATTCGCAGGGACGTCAGCGAGTTTCTCGGGCCGGCGCTGTGGGAAACTCATTTCGATGAGACCGCTCGACGTGCGGCGAACGCTCAACCGGCCCACCGACTCCGCCTCGAACTCCAAAACATCGCGGCTCTCGAAGTGCCGGAAGATCACGTAGGCGCTCGCGAGCGTCGCATGCCCGCAAAAGGCGATTTCAGTGAGCGGGGAAAACCAGCGGATATCGAATGCGCCGTCGGCTCTGCGCACGAAGAACGCCGTTTCCGACAGGTTGTTCTCCGTGGCGATGGCTTGCATCAAAGCGTCGGGAAGCCAGCGATCGAGCGGCACGACTGCCGCGTAATTGCCTGCAAAGACTTGATTGGTAAATGCGTCGACCTGATAGATCCGAAGCTTCATCGGCGGCCCGTACTCTCGTCGTTAGATGTGTTGGCGGTACAGCACATACGATATCGGCGGGTCGGGCGCGAGCACAGGTACAGTTCGCCGTCGAGTAGCGGGCCAGTGACCGGTACAGCGTCGAGAACGACGCCTTAACGGCTGGCGATCGCCGCCGTCGTGACCGCGCAGACAACGTGGTACCGATCAAAGCAATTGCCGGCGCGCGAGTTCTACCGATAACGAGTCGGCATCGACGAACCTGTACGCCTGCAAACCGGCGTCGAGCGCGCCGGTAACATTCGCATCCGTATCGTCGATGAAAAGCGTTTCGGCCGCGCTCACACCGAGCCCTTCCAGGCAGCGCAAATAAGTTTGCGCCGCAGGCTTCGCAGCGCCGAACGACGCGGACGCATAAACGTGCGATCCAAAAAGCTGTGCAACCGGCGGATTCAAATAGCCGATATGGTCCGCCACGAGCCGGCAGTTGTTGGTCAGCACGGCAATCCTGTGCCTCTTGGCCACTCGCTCGGCAAGCGCGAGCACGTCCGCGTTCGGGGTGATCGACGCATGGCGAGCGGCCAGCCAGTCGTCGCGGCTGACACGGCATCCGAGCAGTCCACCCAACGCGTGCAAATACTCGTCGTCGCCGATGATGCCCGCGTCGGCCTGCGCTTCCAGTCCCGATCCCCAAATGGCATGCCGCACGGTTTCAGGCAGCCGGCCCGTGATCGCCGCCAAGCGATCGACGCGCGCCGCCCGGTCGTAGCGAGACAGGACACCCTCCATGTCGAACAGGACCAGCGCTATCGATGGGGTGAGCATGTCGGCCTCGCTTCGAAAGCCTGCGGGATGCTGGATGACGGCCGTCCGGCGACGCGATATCCGGAAGGCTGAAGCCTTGTATTGTGCCTTAACGAAACGCGGCTCGATCCATGGCGATATCGAGCCCGCGACGCACTCGGCGCTGCCATTTGCCGCGACATGCAAAAAAATTCTCCCGCAGCGACGGATTCCGCACGCTCCCCCGTTTAAGAACCAGATAGTCCGGCACACCGGCCGAACGATCGCTTGCTGACAGCGTTGTAAGCCACGCCGCCCGACACGCGGCGCGGCTCGCCGCGTGCTCTGGAAATCCATGCTCAGCCCATATCAACCCCATGCCATGAACACTCAAATCCTTGTCGTCGACGACGACTTCGAGCTTCGCGAACTGCTGCGCGAGTTCCTCGGACGCGAAGGCATCGAGGTGTCGGTGCTGCATGGCGCGGGTTCGCTCGCGCGTCGCTTGGAACTGGAGCGTCCGGACCTGATCGTGCTGGACCAGATGATGCCGGACGGCGACGGCCTCACGGCGCTCGGCAAGCTGCGCGCGTCCGGCGACGACATCCCGGTGATCATGCTCACCGCGTGCACCGACGACATCGATCGCATCATCGGCCTCGAAATGGGCGCCGACGACTACATCGGCAAGCCATTCAATCCGCGCGAGCTGCTCGCGCGCGTGCGGGCGATTTTGCGCAGACGCCGTGCGGTATCGGCCATCGCTGCCGCGCCGGATGGCCGGCCCCCGGAACAACGCGACCCCTATACGTTCGGCCGTTTCACGCTGGACTTCCATTCGCGCACGCTGTCGCTCGAAGACAAGACGCTGGCGCTGTCGGGCAGCGACTTCGCGCTCTTGAAGATTTTCGTCAATCACCCGATGCGCACGCTCACACGCGAACGCCTGATGGAGCTGCTGCACGGTCCGCAATACGACGGCACCGATCGCGGCATCGACGTGCAGGTCTGGCGACTGCGCCGCGTGCTGGAAACCAACCCTTCGTCACCGCGGTTCATTCAAACCGTGCGCAGCCGCGGCTACGTGTTCGTCCCGGACGGGGAACATCCGGTGCCGGTGGCGCATTGATTGTCGCGAGGCTGCTTTCCTGGTGTCGAGTGACATGGAAAGCGAAAAACGCCGTGCGGAATCCAAACGGATTTTTCACTAACAGTGGCACGCATATCCTGGCTGGTGTCGTGGAATGTGAAAATTCCTGTCGCTTGCGCCACAAATAATGAAAATTCCCGCCGTAGGGCAACAAGTCTGACTTGACCGGCGCAGATTGAAAAACTCTGCAACCGGCGTGCGCCAATAATCGGCCATAAAGAGACGATTGCATACCGCCGCCGAACGACTGCTTATTGGCAGACTGGAGACCGACGCGTCCTTTCTGCTACAAAAACTCTTTAACGCGCGGTTGCTGCGTTGCCATATATGCGATATCGAGAGCCAACCCTGATTCCGTTTGCCCTGAGGCAGCATTTCACGATCGCACATCTGAATTCCGCGCGTCAGCTTGGCCGCTCGCGAAAGTGCAAGGTGCACGGTTTAGACGCGAACCCCTAACATGCCCGTCACGACGACTGTGGCCCAAACCGAGCAAGCGGCAATCAGGAGCCAACAAACCCGGTTTGCTCTTTGCATGCTTACGCCGTGAGCCAGCATAACTGTCCGCAGACCGCAGGCGATATGGCAAAGGACGAGCAACACGCCAAGCGAATAGTGAGGGATCAGGCGCACATCCCAAGCGTCACCTATTAGTCCGGTCGGGGCCCCGGTTGCCCACGCGTAGTCAGTGTCCGTCCCGAAGTAACGCGCGAGAATGAATACCGAATTGATATGCGAGGCAATGAAAATGACAAGATACGCTCCGGATGCAGTTTGGAGCGATCCGAGTGTGTCCAGCTTAACGCTAAGCTTCGGCATCAACAGCACAAGGCCGCTTACGATTTGAAAGAAGAAGAGTCCGATCAAAATAGGCTCTAGCCATCCTGCCCGATAGACATGACGGAGCACAAGCATGACGGCCTTATGCACATCGGTCCCGAAAATGCCGACTGCGTGGTTGCCTAGATGAGGAAATAGAAACACCGCGATGATGGCAAGCGATGCCGCACCATGAAGCACGCGCACCTTCGCCGTGTTTAGGTTCGGCTGCGAACGGGCGGCATCGCTTCGCTCAGTGGAGATTGCCAATAGGCTTCCGACGATCACGGCCGCCCACAACCCCAGCCACACTTTCCCGTCCGCGCCGTTTATCTTCATCAGATAAAGCAGGACCCCCAGAATGACAAACAGCGGCGGCGAGGCAAACGTGAAGTGCGTGAGGCGCCGCAAAACGACAGCCTGTCCGCCGCTCACATCGAGCCGTGCGAGCGACAGCAGGCTGAGGAACGCGCTCGCCGGAACCGCAAATACCAACGCGATCGCGAACAACGCGCCGACTGTGTGGTGGCTGCCAGCCTCTTCGTAAAACCTGGCGAGATACCATGGATAGCCTAGCGCCAACACAGTTGGCGCGAAGTGCCAATAAAGTGACACGGTCCGATCAGCTTGAGCAACCGTAGAATTCATAATCGTGGTTCCGAAGATTTCAACCGCTAACGGGCGCGAATACTTGCCGGGAAGATGTGACGAGTATCGAGTTTATGATCGGGCCACCCGGAACGTGGGCCGAAATTGCCCGCATGAATTGGGCCGTAAAGGACTATTCATCTGGCAAAACGAATGCCTCACGGGAAGACGTGTATCAGGGAAGGGGGCCACGTGGGCGACCTTTTGATTCGACTGGACGGCACCGGTCCGATCCAGCAGCAGGTGTACGAAGGCATCTACGCGGCCCTGGAGGACGGTCGCCTGGAGCCGGGGCAACGCTTGCCGGCGTCCCGAACATGGGCGCTCCAACTTGGGGTGTCGCGCAATACGATAAGAGAAGCCACCGCGGCGTTGATGGCGGAGGGCTGGCTCGAGGCTCGTACCGGTTCCGGCCTATTTGTGCGCGCAATCCCGTCGCCGTCCCGCTCCCCCACTACAAGCCCAGCGATCCGGTTGCGTCTATCCGAATGGTCGGAGCGTCTCCCCGTTGAGAGATTCGTGCTGCCACAAAAGGACGTGGATGTAGATTTTCGTCCAGGCGCAGTTTCTAGCGACGTCGAACAGGTATTTCGGCGCAAGCGCTTGGCGCGTTGGCCGTCCGACATGGAGCCGGGACGGCTCTCTGAATATAGCCAGCCGGAGGGAGACGCGCGGCTGCGCGAGCGGATTGCCGCCTACTTGCGGCAATCGCGATCCGTTCGTTGTACGGGGGCGGATATCGTCATTACCACCGGCACGCACCAGTCACTGGATCTTCTGTCGAGACTATTGCTGGGCCCGGGAACGTCATTCGCCGTGGAGGATCCGGGCTTTCCCGTCGTCGCCGATATTGCGCGGCTATCCGGCTCCGAGCTGTATCGGCTTCAGGTCGACGAACAAGGAGTCAAGGTCGAGGACATTCCAGAAGGAATTGCCGGCCTGTACTGTACGCCCAATCACCAGTTTCCGTTAGGCGTTACGCTCTCGCCGGAGCGACGGAAAGCGCTGCTCGCGCGTGCGGCGATAGATGATTTCGTCATTCTCGAAGATGACTACGATTGCGAGTTTTACTACGGTACTATGCCGTCCCCATGTTTGCAGTCAGCTGATAGGGAACAGCGTGTGATTTACCTCGGCTCGTTGTCAAAGACTTTGGCGCCGGCTTTCCGCCTAGGCTTCATTGTCTCGCCGCCCTGGCTGCTCGACAGGCTTCGAAGAGCAAAATGGATAGTGGACAGGCAAACGTCCACGCATGTCCAGAATACATTGTTGCAGTTCATGGTAAGCGGCGATTTCGCTACCCACCTGAACAGCAGTCGTATGGAGTACAAGAGGCGACGCGCGACCTTGCTGGAAGCGATACGCAATCATCTCTCCACGTGGCTGACACCCTTGGACTCAACGTGCGGTCTGCACATCTCCACGCGAGTGAACGCCGGTTACGACGTCGACGCGCTATGTCGTATAGCGGACGAAGAGGGAGTCGGCATTTACAGAGGGGACATATTTTCAAGCGTCGGACGTGCGTCCGACATACTGGTGTTCGGTTTTGGCGGAACCCCGGTACAACAGATCACGAAAGGTATCAGTTTGCTCGCCTCGGGATGGCAGAGTGAAGATCGATCGCTGCGCTCATGCCCATAGCGAATGCATGTCTTACGGGTTTGAATAGCCAAAAGAATTCAAGCTCGCTAACGTGCCATCGACGTCCTTGAAGCCTTGCTTACCCCCGAATGAACAGGCAAACCGAGTGACTCTCGGTAGTGGGCTGAAAGAATTACTGGGTGACGAACTGAGGGCAAAGCCGGGAATCATCGGCGATCGTCGCGACTCAACTCCAAAACGGACACTCAATAAGTTATTCCGAGGGGCAGGAAAGGGTCGACTTGCGCCGGATGCCGGTCAATGAATGGCGGCCCAGCTCGCTGGTTCAGCATCGGGCGGGGTTCGGCCATTAGACGTCAGTCGCTTAAACTGTCCGTCAGTCATTCAAAGGTCGGCTATGCAATCGAGAACGGCCATTGATGCCGGTGCTTTGAGCCCTCGCATTGGAGTAGTTAGCATCGACGGTGGCAGCTGACGGCGCCACCGCCTGAGACGGAATCGCTACTGCGGCGCCAGCATTCAGGTTGATGGCAACGCCGAGCGCTTTCGAAAGTTCCTCCACCGTCGCGCCCGCTTTCTTCGCCTCACTCGCGCGGAACGCAATGCAGCCATCGCAGCGCGTGGTCACGGGAACGGCGAGAGAAATCAGTCCCTCGTCTTCGCGTCGAGATGGTTCGTCTTCTCTCCAGTTTGACCTGGTGACACGATGCCCTCCATGGTTTCCGGGGCAAGTTTGGAGAATTCGCGGTGCCGAAGCGTGAGTTGCTCGCGATACTGCTCCCATCAAGCGCTGCGAGCACGGACTATTCGGCCGCCACGTGCATCTGGCTCTTCGTAAAGTGGGCGGACGCTTTCTGGAAAAGCCGGCGAGACGCGCGCCGGCTCGCTTGCGGCCTCAGATAAACGCGCTGAACCCAGTGATCGCCTTGCCGACGATCAGGTTCTGCATCTGGTAGGTGCCCTCGTAGGAATAGAGGGCCTCGGCATCAGCAAAGAAACGCCCGACGTTGTGGTCGGCGAGAATGCCGTTGCCGCCCAGCACCTCTCGCGCCCAGGAGACCGTCTCACGCGCCTTGGACGTCGTGAATGCCTTTGAAAGCGCCGCTTGCTGGTCCGTCAGCTTTCCTTCGTCCGCGAGCTGTGCTGTGCGAACCACCATGCACTGGCAGGCCGTGATGTTGGCGAGCATTTTTGCAAGGAGGTCCTGAATGAGCTGGAACGAGGCGATCGGCTTGCCGAACTGCAATCGCTCCTGTGCGTACTTGAGCGCGTGCTCGTAGGCGCCCATCTGGCATCCCGTCGATTCCCATCCCACGTAGTACCGCGTCCCACGCAGCACGCCCGCAGTATCGCGGAAGGACTGGGCGCCCGATGCGAGCCGATTGGCTTCCGGCACTTGGCAGTCCTTCATCGTGATCTGACCGTTTTGAACCACCTTGAGCGCGATCTTGTTTTCCATCTTCTCGACACTGAAGCCGGGCGTGGTCTTGTTTTCGATGATGAAGCCCTTGACCTGATTGTCGTCGACGTCGCGCGCCCAGATGATCGAGATATCGCACCAGGGCGCGTTACCGATCCACCGCTTCTGGCCGTTGAGGACCCAGGTGTCGCCCTCGCGCTTCGCTGTCGTGGTCAGGCCGCCGGCGGCGCCCGAGCCGACCAGCGGCTCGGTCAGGCCGAAGCAGCCGATCTTTTCCATGCGCGCCATCGGCGGCAGCCACTTTTGTTTCTGCTCCTCCGACCCAGCACGCGCGATCGAACCCATCGCCAGGAAGCTGTGGACGCCGAAGAAAGTCGCGATTGAGGCATCGATCCGCGCCATTTCTATCCCAATCAGGCCGACCAGCAATTGACTCCCGCCAGGACAGCCGTATCCCTGAATGCCGAGACCGCCGAGGTTCAGCTCCATGAACGCGGGAAGCAACTCGAACGGGAAAGCGTCTTCGACCCAATACTTGTTGATGATCGGGGCGACTTTGGACTCCATGAGCGTGCGAACCCTCTGAAAAATCGCTCGTTCGTCTGCGTTCAAGGTATCTACGAAGTGATAGAAATCACTGTTCGGCGCCGGAAGCTGCTTCGCGGCGCTCTTGCTTGCTGTGTCTGTGGTAGGCATTTTGCGATTCCTGTCGCTGTGGCTTGAAGGTCGGGGGTGCTCGGTGCCGGAGGCGCGCGATGCTCCCGTGACGTTGCGCGACTGACTACAGTTGATCTGCGCCAGCGTTGGAAGACGTTGCTTCCTGACAGGAACTTTAGGCTGTCAGCGGTGCACGACTCAATTGCGCGATGGTGTAAACGACACCTTCGTATAGGTGGGAAGGAATGTCGTGTCATACCTAACCCAAAGTGCAATTGCGGTCGCTCTGGGCACACCCTAAATTGGTTCGCAGACGGACACCAACGAGGTCGCTCCATGAACCGCAACTTCCGGCAATCAAGGAATGCGCAAGGCGCAAGCGGCAGGGTTGCCTATGCATCGGCGGACGTTGCGCTCTGCAGTTTCAATGATGAACCGGCACTCGGTGCCCACCTGGTCACGCAACGATGCGGCTACGAGCATCATGGCGTTTATGTCGGTCGCGGCAACGTCATTCACTACGCTGGTTTCGCCAAGTCCGCGCATCGCGCCCCGGTCGAAGAAATCCCGCTCGAACAGTTCGCCGACGGTCACGCCATCGCCGTGCGTCCACATCCGTTCCCGAAGTATGCGGGCGTGGAGACCGTCCTGCGCGCCCGCTCGCGCCTCGGCGAAAACCGCTATCGCGTGCTGACAAACAATTGCGAGCACTTCTGCTCATGGTGCCTGCTCGGTGAAAGTCGCAGCGAACAGATTCATGTAGGCCTCACGCATCCGCGCACGGGCATCCACACGTTGTTCTGCCTCGTGAGCACTTTCATCGGCAACCAGATGAAAATTGGCCGCACCGTTGTTAGCGCAGCATGAACAGCGACCCCGCAACTGAAGTTTGAAGCAGGCAGAGACAAAGGAGTGCACCATGCGATTGCTCTCGCTCATGCCGCGCGGCCGCGCACTGAATTGCATCGAGGAGAACCTGGTCGTCGAGCGCCTTGGTGAAAAATTCCGCGGCACCTGCGCGGTTGTAAAAAGCGCATCCGATTCAGGCGAATCTTGCCCGGCGGATTGACGAATCTCCACGCGATACCCTGCGGTGCTGGAGTGCGAGGCCGGCTTACGACGAAACATCTGGACGGACGGGCACCGTGAACTGAAAGAGAGCGCCGCGAGGTACGTTTGCGCTCATCCACAATCGGCCGCCGTGTGCTTCGATGATCGAGTGGCAGATCGACAACCCCATGCCCATCCCGCTAGCCTTCGTTGTGTAAAACGGCTCAAAGAGGCGCTCGGCATTCTCAGGAGCAATCCCCGGCCCCGAATCGCGCACCGACACCAGGACGGCACCCGGCTCATGCATGGCGGTGCTGATCGTCAATTCCCGCGGCCCAACGTCCACCGCGCTCATTGCATCAATGGCATTGATAACAAGGTTCAGCATCACCTGTTGCAGTTGCACGCGGTCGCCTTTGATGAACGGCAAGTCCTCCGAAAACTGCATCCGCACAGAGACGCCGTTCCTGTTCGCTTCGCTCGAGGTGAGCGCCATGACTTCGCGAATCGTCTCGTTGATCTGCAGGCTCTCGCTGCACGTCGGGGCCTTTGTAACAAGGCCATGAATGCGATTTATCACCTCGCCTGCACGCCTGGCATCGCGGACGATACGATCGAATGCCTGACGGACCTCTCCAACATCCGGCGGTTCGCGATCAAGCCAACGCAGGCCCGTCGACGCATTGAGTGTGATCCCCGCGATCGGCTGCTTCATTTCGTGGCCAATCGAGGCCGTGAGCTGCCCCATTGTCGTGACACGGTTTGCATGCGCGAGCTCGAGTTGCATCTGGCGTGCATTCGCTTCTGCCCGTTTGCGCTCGCTCAGATCGAGCACAAACGCGATGCCTTGAGTCCCGCGCGCGTCCAGCGTCGCAACGCCGATCAACACTGGGACGCGACTACCGTCCTTCCTGAAGTATTCTTTCTCATAGGGCTGCAATGTCCCCGTGATCTTGAGTTCCGGCATCCACTCGCTTCTGTTTCGCTCAAGCCACTCCGGTGGCGTCAGGTCGGTCCAGCGCAGACGCCCCGTCAGGAGGTCGTCACGGTCGTAACCGACAATGCGAAGAAACGCGTCATTGGCTTCGAGGATCCGACCATCGAGATTCGCAATGAAGATCCCGACGATGTTGGCGTCGACGAGGCGCCGGATTTTCGCTTCGCGTTCTGCAAGATCGCGGTACAGACGGGCGTTCTCCAGCGTCATCGCGGCCTGCGCAGCCAGTACCTTCAGGACCGCAATCCTTGCCGGGGTAAAGGCACCGGCGGCGAGGCGGTTCTCCAGATAAAGCAGGGCAATCAACCCTCCCTGTTTGACGAGTGGCAGGCAGAGGATCGATCGCGCCTGGATGCGGGCGATGTACTCGTCATCGATGAACGCGCCCCGGGCTGACGCATCATCGAGGATGACGCTCTCCTGTGTACGCGCGCAATACTGGAGAATCGACTCGGGTAGCTCGGCGGCAGCAATCGGTGTCTCGCGGAGCGCGACCGTGACTGAGCCGCCGTCCGTATCGGCCTGCGCCTCGATCCACAGCCCGGCATCTCGCGGAAGCACGAGCAGGCCGCGTTGCGCACCCGCGTGTTCCACTGCGGTCCGCATCAGCGCATTGATGAGGTTGTCGAGCACAATGTCGCCCGACACGATCTGTGAGACGCTCAGCACGGTAGCGAGATCCAGCTGCTCGATGGGCGTTCCGGGTGTGGCCGTCTGGCGCGCATGGTCCGCGTAGGCCTTGAGGTAGGGGAAGCTCTCTTCGAGTTGCCGGGCCTTACCATGCGCACCCCAACGCAGATAAGCGTCATGGGCATCCTGCAGGTAGCCGCGCGCTGCTTTCTCAGAACCTCGCATCGAGAAGAAACGCGCAGCCAGTTCATTGGCAAGCGCCTCGTTGTGAACGAAGCCGTTTGCCTGGGCCGAGCGGATTGCCTGATCGTAGTGGGTCATGGCATCGAGCGCGCGGCCTTCGACCCGGGCGATCTCCGCCCTCACGAGGGCGGCGCGGTTCCCGAAATTTTCCGGGCAAATCCCTGCCCAGATCTCGAGTTGTCTTTGATGGTCAGCAAGCGCCGCTATGTGAACCTCTCGCTCATCAGCCGTTGCCGTATCGAAACAGGCCGCGCGCGACAACGCGCCGTAAAAGTGATATTCAGCGATTTCGAAGGTTGGCGACGTCCAAAGGAGCCGTCGCGCCCGCAATGCGGCATCGAGCGCCGCACCATAGTCGCCGGCGAAGAACCGCGCCTGCAGCTTGCGGATCCAGTACCAGCACTCGGCGATGGCCAGATTCGGGTTCTCCGTGAAGCGGCGTTCGATCTGAAGCTCGTCAAAATTGCCATCGTCATAGCGGCCAAAGGTCGGCGTCAGTCCCCTCAGCGTCCGTACCAGGCCGAGCTGGGCGTTGATGCGGTCAACGGCAGCACCGAATCGTATCTTTTGCGCAAACGCGAGACCCCGTTCGGCTTCGCTTTGCACTTCGTCCAGCGGATCGCCGGCGGCAAGCAGGTTCGTATTCAGGTGGCTACAAGTGTACGCCGCGTAATTCAGGTCCCCGCTTTGGTGGGTCGCTTCAAACGCGCGACGCAACAGTTGGCGGCCAGCCCGGATATGTCGCTTCCACGGCAGGATGCCGAAGGCGATATAGGTCAGGGCCTGGATGCACTTCAGCCCGCGCTGTTCGACGAGCTCGTAGCCGAGCTGGCCGAATCGATATCCAGTCTCGTAGTCGCCGAGGCGCATGCCGGCGATCACGCCGAGCCACGTATAGGCGAGACAGGATGCGTCGGCGTTGCCGTGCTCGAGACTCAGATTGACCATGCGACAGGTGAGCAGCAAAACCAGGTTCGCATCCGTGTACAAGGCAGGCACGCCGAGCTTGGCCAGCACATCGAGAGTCGCGAGGGGTGCCGGGTCGCTCATCAAGGGCAGATCGACAAGTGCCTCAATTGGGCGGTCCCCAAGGGTTGACCAGATCCGCTGATACTCCCGGCGCACTTCCTCTTCCGTCGGATGCGGCGACCAGTCGATGCCCAGACGCCGGAGGCAGTCGAGACCGACGCCGGCCGCGCGGCCGCTCTGATCGCGGGTCACTTGCAGATCCATGTGCAGACATGCGACGCGCGCGGCTTCGACCTCATCTTTCGTGCGGGCTGCCAGTGCCGCCAGACGCTCGTCGGCAGCCGCCAGCGCACCGGTCAGAAATTCACATTCAGCCCGGTGCAACTCAAGCTTGAATATGAGCTCCCGCTGGCGAACCCAGCCGTCGTCGCCCACGAGCGTCACGCCGGCGACCAGATACTTGAGCGCCGACGCGTAAGCGGTCGAAGCCTTGGCACGCTCCCCGGCGATCAGGTTGAACCCGGCGAGCTGATCCCGCTCCGCTTGTGATGTGATGAGGGGGATCGCGCGGTTCAGCTGGTTGACGATCTCGAAGATCGCCTCTTGGCGCTTCCCGGTCGGCGTGTGCTCGGCCAGCAGTCGGCCGATCCGAAGGTGAGTTTCGCCTCGCTGCGCTTCGGCGATCAGCGAATACGCGGCTTCCTGGACGCGATCGTGGGCGAACCGGTAGCCGGCCGCGCGGTGCTCGACCAGTTCCAGCCGGACGGCGGGCCAGAGCGACCCATGAACCAGCTCTTCCGACGTCCCGAGGACCAGTGAGAGCGTCGCCGTCCCGGCGCTATTGCCAAGACATGCCAGTTGCTGCAGCGCATTTTGTGTTTCGACCGGCATGCGCGTGAGTTTCGCGACCATGAGATCGACGACGTTAGCGGTATATCCCTTGGCGTGAATGTGGTCGAGATCCCAGCACCAGCGCGCCGCATCGTGGTCAAAGACGAGCATGCCCTCGTCAGCGAGCGACATCAGGAACTGGATGGCAAAAAACGGATTGCCGCCGGTTTTCTGGTGGACCAGTTGCGCCAGTGGTGCGGCATACTCGGGCTCGCAGTGAAGCGCGTCCGCAAGCAACTGCCGCACATGCGTGCGCTCAAGCGGTGCAAGGGCGATCTCCGTGACCTTGCCGCCCGCGGCCTTGATAGCTTCGAGCTTGTGCCTCAGCGGATGATCGGCTGTCACCTCGTTATCGCGATAGGCACCAATCAGCATGAGGTGCTGCAGATCCGAGCGTGTCAACAGATCCTCGAGCAGATCAAGCGTGGCCGCGTCGAGCCATTGCAGATCGTCGAGAAAGAGCGCCAGTGGATGGTCCGCCCGGGCAAAGACGCCGATAAAACGCTGGAACACCAGCTGGAAACGCCGTTGAGCGTCCTGCGGCGGAAGCTCGGGGACCGGTGGCTGTTCGCCGATGATGAGCCTGAGCTCGGGTACGAGGTCGACCATCAGCCGTGCGTTCGGCCCGAGCGCCTCGACAAAGGCGTCGCGCCAGGCGGATAGCTCAGCGTCGCGCTTGCCGAGCAGCGGTCGCACGAGACTCTGAAACGCCTGAGCGAGCGTCGCATAAGGGATGTCGCGCTTGTACTGGTCAAACTTGCCCGCGGCGAACAGCCCGCGCGGCGGCGCCAGCACTCTGTGCAATTCGTTGACGACCGCGGACTTGCCGATGCCCGAATAGCCGGAGACCAGCACCAGTTCCGGCGCGCCGCTTTTGACGATGCGATCGAAGGAGGCCAGCAAGGTCTCGACCTCGCCCTCGCGCCCGTAGAGCCTTTCCGGGATGAGCAGCCGATCGGGCGTGTCCTGCTGACCGGGTGCAAAGTCGTCGATGTCACCGTGGGTTTCCCACTCGGCGAGGCAGCGCCGCAGATCGCGCTCGACGCCGCCGGCGGTCTGGTAGCGCTCCTCGGCCGTTTTGGCCATCAGCTTCATGACGATGGCCGACAGCGCGGCGGGGATGCCCTCCAGCCGCTCGCTGGGCGGCACGGGCTTTCGCGCGATATGGCAGTGCACCCACTCCATCGGATCGGCCGCGGTGAACGGCAGCGCACCGGTGAGCATCTGGTAGAGCGTGACACCAAGCGCATACAGATCGCTGCGGGCGTCGATCGAGCGGTTCATGCGCCCGGTCTGTTCCGGGGCCATGTAGGCAAGCGTGCCGGCGAGGGTCTCTGGCGGCTCGGGCGCCTGTCGCTCGCGTCGCAGCCGCGAGGCAATGCCGAAGCCGGTCAGCCGCGGCTGTCCGTCCGTGCAGTTCACGAGGATATGGGCAGGCTTGAGGTCCTTATGGACGAGGCCGCGCTGGTGAAGCTTGCCCAGTGCCGCGGCGACGCCGACGGCGAGGCGCACCGCACTGCCCACCGCCATGGGCGCGCCGATCAGCCGCTCGAGCGGCTCACCGCCCGGATCCTCAAGCACCAGCGTCACACCGCCTTCGCGCACCAGCTCCAGCGGCCGCACCGCCCACGCACCGTCAAGTTCGCCCTTCAGCTCGAATTCGTGAGCGAGCCGGTCAAGACTGGCAGGGCAAGGCTGCTTGACGGCGGCCCGTGCAATGAGTCGCGTTTCGTCGCCGCCATCGGCCGTCCGTCGTGCTCGGCTGAAGACGCGCTCGCCATCCTCCCACAGGGTCTGGAGGTCGTTGCACATCTCGCCGTAAACATGGGTAGCCATTTGCCGCCCCCTACCGTCTCGCCAGAATACACCTGACGACTCATGAAGACGGAGCCCGCTCCTTGACGTGAAACAGGTCCGGCCCACGCGGAGCGCTTGCGCGGCACGATTCGCGTCCCGCGGCCAGCTAACCTTGGCCGGTGACCGTTGAGTTTCGCGAGAAATTGCAGGGAGTCTTTACGAGCAGGTGTCAGTTTTGCACTGAAAAGCGGCCATAGTCGAGAAGCTTGGCCCAGCGGCTGCTTCGGGTCGGACTGAGACAGCCTCGGGCCGCGCACTCTCGGATTGAACGCCGCCCGCCCAAAACTTTTCAACAAGTGTGTCAGCAGTTTTTCACTTACCTGGCGCAGTTTTCACTTTCTGTGGCACCCGAGACCTGGCGAATCAGGAATCGTCGCCGCCGCGATACGCCGCTTCATTGCCTGCCTCATCGAGGATCCAGTTACGGAACACCTGCATCGCAGGCGACATGCGCCGCGATTTCAGCCAGGTGAGCCAGTAGCTGCCGGTTTTCACCTCGGTATCGAACGGGCAGGCAAGCAATCCGGTTTGCAATTCGCGGACGAACATCCGCGGCGGCGCCAAAGCGATGCCCGCGCTCTGAACGGCGGCTTCCACCATCAGCCGCGACGAATCGAACACCGGGCCGTTGACCGGCCACGGTTCGAGTCCGGCCGCCTCGAACCACTTGTCCCATTCGTCCGCGCGATACGAGCGCAATAGGATTTCCCTCGCCAGATCGGACGGCACGGCAAGCCGCTTCGCAATGCGCGGCGTGCACAGCACGTTTAGCGGCGCATCGAGCAGCAGCACGTTGTGCGTCGCGGGCCAGACTCCGTCGCCGAAGCGAATCGCCACGTCGAGCCCCTCCGCCGCGAGATCGACGAGGTTGTTGTTGGTGAGCAGCCTCAATTCGACGAACGGATGCTGCTCGCGGAAGCGCTTGAGCCTCGGCATCAGCCAGCCGACCGCAAAGGTGCCGACGACGCCCACCGTGAGCACTTCATGAAAATGGCCGCCCTCGAATTGCTTGAGCACGTTTTCGATGCGGCCGAATGCGTCGGTCAGGACCGGCAGCAAAGCGCGCCCTTCGTCCGTGATGGCCAACCCGCGCGGCAACCGCTTGAAGAGCGTCGCGCCGAGCCGGTCCTCGAGCGAACGAACCTGCTGGCTGACCGCCGCCTGCGTCACGTTCAATTCGAGCGCGGCGCGCGTGAAGCTCAGATGCCGCGCGGACGATTCGAAAGCGCGCAGCGCGTTAAGCGGTAGACGGGGACGCATGGATAATCGGCCATAAGATTTTCTTTGACGCTGGCCGGATTATCCTTGTTTTCATTTGCGTGCGGCACGCAAATCAAGCCGCGCGCGGCCCCGCAATCGTGCTGACCAGGTGCGCGGCAAGCCCCGTTCTTCCCCCCAAAGGGACTTCCTTCGGGGCGCAGGGCGGGGAAGGATAGCGCGGACGCCGTAGGCGTCCTTCAGGCGGTCAGTGCGGTGTTTGCTGTTGCTCAATGTATTGGCGGATGAGTTCGATGGGCGCACCGCCGCAGCTTCCGGCGAAGTAGGACGGGGACCACAGTGCGCCACCCCACAGCTTCCTGCGAATGCTCGGATAGCTTTTCTTACGGATCATCCGGCTGGATACGCCTTTCAGGCTGTTCACCAGCGTCGAGACGGCCACCTTCGGCGGGTAGTTCACCAACAGGTGAACGTGATCGTCCTCACCGTCGAATTCCACAAGCTCCGCCTCAAAGTCAGAGCAGACGCTGGCGAAGATGTCGCGCAAGTCGTCGATGATTTCCTTGGTGAACACCTCGCGGCGGTATTTGGTTACGAAGACCAAGTGAACATGCATCAGGAAGACGCAATGTCTACCGTGCCGGATGTCGTTGTCGTTGCCCATAGACCAAACTATACTGTTTCGATGCAGCGTCTCCAAGCCTTCAAATACGAACTGATGCCGACCGGCGAGCAGCAGCGCGACATGCGCCGCTTCGCCGGGTCGTGCCGGTTTGTCTACAACAAGGCGCTGGCGTTGCAGAAGGCGCGCTATGAGCGTGGTGAGAAGAAGCTCGGTTACGCCGGACTGTGCAAGCAACTCACGGCGTGGCGCAACGGCACCGAAACACCGTGGCTTGCCGACGCGCCGACACATCCGCTGCAACAAGCGATGAAGGATCTGGAGCGGGCCTACACCCACTTCTTCGCCAAGCGCGCCGGCTTTCCTCGGTTCAAGAAGAAGGGGCAAAGCGACAGCTTCCGCTATCCCGACCCGAAGCAGATCAAGCTGGATCAACCCAACCGCCGCATCTTCCTGCCCAAGCTGGGCTGGCTGCGCTACCGCCATAGTCGGGACGTGCTGGGCGCGGTAAAGAACGTCACGGTTAGCCTGTCGTGCGGCAAGTGGTTCATCAGCGTCCAGACTGAGCGCGAGGTCGAGAAGGCCGTCCCGAACGGCGAGGCGGTCGGCATCGACATGGGTGTAACGCGGTTCGCCACGCTGTCGGATGGCACGTTCTACGCACCGCTGAACAGCTTCAAACGGCAAGAAGCCGCTCTGCGCAAAGCGCAGCAGGCGATGAGCCGCAAGACCAAGTTCAGCCATAACTGGAAGAAGGCGAAAGCCCGCGTCCAGCGCCTCCACGGCCGTATCGGCAACGCCCGCCGCGACTACCTGCACAAGAGCTCAACCGCGATCAGCCAAAACCACGCGATGGTGTGTATTGAGGACTTGCAGGTGCGGAACATGTCCAAGTCGGCAGCGGGCAATACCGAAGCGCCTGGGAAGAAGGTTCGGGCTAAATCCGGCCTGAACAAGTCGATTCTCGATCAAGGTTGGTTCGAGTTCCGGCGTCAGCTCGATTACAAGCTGGCGTGGCGTGGCGGCTATCTCATCGCCGTGCCGCCGCAAAACACGAGCCGCACCTGCCCGTGCTGCGGCCATGTGTCGAAGGACAACCGCAAGACGCAGGCGCTGTTCGCGTGCGTCGAGTGTGGTTACGAGGAAAACGCCGATGTGGTCGGCGCAATCAATGTCTTAAGGGCGGGGCACGCCCAGTTCGCCTGTGAAGTGAGCGGCGCAGTCATGCCGCCAGCAGCAGGACCCCACCGAAGCGACTCATCGCGGCTCGATGCCGAAATGAACGCCGTAGGAATCCTCCGGCTTTAGGCGGGGGAGGATGTCAAGAAAGGTTTCCTTTCTGCAGCACGATTGCGGCGATTGCAGCCGGTGCTAGTTTCGCCCGCTCCTTGGCGTCGCCGCAAAGCCATAGGATTCCAGCATCTCGACACTCAAGCGCGCCACCTCCGGCTCCGTTTCGCAGCGCGCAGAGATATCCTTGGAATACGCCTTGAAGCTCGGCAACTCCGTGATGACGGCGGAATCATCCGCGGCCATGTTCACGAAGATGTGGACGAACTCGAGACCGTTTCTGAACACGGCATAGGCGGCGCCCTCGGGCTTGGCTTCCCGCAGCTCGGTAAACACGGCCCGCGCCAGCACCTCGTTTTCGGCGGCGCATTCCGGCTTGACGGTATAGCGAACAAAGACAGCTCGTTGCATGACGTTTTCCTTTCAAGGGACTCGGCACGAAAGTGTGTCGATAACGCCAAAGACGACGCGCGCGACGCAAAGGATTCGCGGAAAAAATATTTGTTCGCCGGCGAATCCTTTGTGTAGACCCAAACGTCTACCGTTATTGGCCTCTTGAAAAAAGGAGACTTGCGCCTTGGATTCGGACGGGTTGGCACAATTGATGGCGGACCTGCGCCCGCGCCTGCATCGCTACTGCACGCGCATGGTCGGCTCGGCGTTCGACGGCGAGGACGTCGTGCAGGACGCACTCGCGAGTGCGATTCAGGCGTTTCCAGCCGCCGGCGAGATTCAGCATCCGGAAAGCTGGTTGCTGCGCATCGCCCATAACGCGGCGCTCGACGCGCTGCGCCGCCGCAAACGCCAAGGCGTGACCGACTCGGACGAGGCGCTGTCGAATCTGGCCGATCCCAGCGCGCACGCCGATGCGCGCGTCGCGGCCGCGGCGAGTCTCGCGAACTTTCTGTATCTGTCGACGATCCAGCGCTCGACCGTCGTGCTCGCGGACGTGCTCGGCTATTCGCTCGACGAAACGGCGGACATCCTCGGCGTCAGTCTTGCGGCCGTGAAGTCGGCGCTGCACCGCGGCCGTGTCCGGCTCCAGGAACTCGTCGATACGCCGGACCATTCGATGCCGAGCCTGTCCGAAGACGATCGCGAACGGCTCACTCGCTACGCCGATCGATTCAACGCTCGCGACTTCGATGCGCTGCGCGACCTGCTCTCCGAGGAAGTGCGGCTCGACTTGGTCAACCGGATTCGACTCGCCGGACGCAAGGACGTCTCGATCTACTTCACGCGCTACGAGCAGAACCTCGATTGCCGGCTCGCCGTGGGTTGGGCGGAGGGACGCCCCGCACTGCTCGCGAGCGATCCGAACGTGGCGGCCCGCTATGTGATCCTGCTCGACTGGGACGGCGATCGCATCGCCGCCATTCGCGACTTCCGATACGCGCCTTACGTGGCGGAGAGCCTGGACGTGCGAAGCCTGTGACTCGCCGCCTCGATCTCGCGACGGATCATCGCCCGCGCCGCCGTTCCTGAACGTCAGGCTGAACCAGGGGCGCATCGGCAAACAGGAAGACGCAAGAGAACCGTCGAAAGTTTTTCGGCACCGTGTCGATTTCGTCCAGCCTCGTTCGTCGTTGGATAAAGCGGCGATCCCGCGCTAGCGTGATTGTTCGATCGCCATCCCTATCCGCCCAAGGAGACTAGCGATGCCCCTGAAACTCTACGCCCACCCGTTTTCCGCTTACTGTCAAAAAGTCCTGATCGCGCTCTACGAAAACAGCACGCCGTTCGAATACCGCAAGCTGACGCACGACGACCCGCAGTTGATGGCCGAGTTCGCGGCGCTCTGGCCGATCAAACGCTTCCCGATGCTCGTCGACGAAGGGCGAACGATCCGCGAGTCGACCATCATCATCGAGTACCTTGGCCTTCACTATCCCGGGCCGGTGGCGCTGCTGCCAACCGATCCGCGCGAAGCGCTCGAAGCCCGCTTCATGGACCGCTTCTTCGACAACTACATCTCGACGCCGGTGCAAAAGATCGTCTTCGACGCGATGCGTCCGGAGGCGGAGCGCGATGCACGCGGCGTCGCCGAGGCACGCGCGATGCTCGACACCGCCTACGCCTGGTTCGACAACGTCATCGCAAACCGCGAGTGGGCCGCAGGCGACCGCTTCGGTCTCGCCGACTGCAGCGCCGCGCCGTCTCTGTTCTACGCGGATTGGACGCATCGCATCGGCAGCGATTTCCGTCATGTCATCGCGTACCGGCAACGGCTGTTGAAGCGGCCTTCGTTCGCCCGCGCTGTCGACGAAGGGCGGCCCTACCGCTCGTTCTTTCCGCTCGGCGCGCCCGATCGCGATTGATCGGGACATGCCAACAAAAAACGCGAATAAAGCCAGCAGGCCCTATTCCGGCTGGTCCGCAAACGCGTCCTCATACGCCGGAACCCGCGGGGGCAGCGACAGCGGTTCCGGCATACCGACGCCGTACCCCTGCACATAGTCGACGTCCATCTCGCTCAGGCATTCGATGATCGCGTCGTTCTCGACGAACTCCGCGATCGTCTGTTTGCCGGTCGCATGGGCGACCTGATTGATCGATTGCACGATCGCGCGATCGAGCGCGCTGTTGACGATGCCGCGAATAAAGCTGCCGTCGATCTTCAAGTAATCGACGTGCAGATGCTTCAAGTAGTTGAACGACGACATGCCCGCGCCGAAGTCGTCGAGTGCGAAGCGGCACCCCAATTCTCGCAGGCTGTTGATCAACGCCATGCCCTTCTGCAAGTTCGTGATCGCGGCGGTCTCCGTGATTTCGAAGCACACCTGTCCCAACGAAATGCCGTGCCGCTGCTGCTGCTCGACGATGTAGTCGAGCAGACGCTCGTCGCCCAGCGAAGCCCCCGACAAATTGATCGACCACGTGCCGACCTCGTCCGCACTGTCGGCGATCGCTGAGAACGCACGCGCGATGACCCAGCGGTCGATCGCGGGCATCAGGTTGAAGCGCTCGGCCGCGCCGATGAAGAACGATGGCGGCACGAGCGCGCCGGCTTCGTCCCTCATGCGCAGCAGCAGCTCGACGTGCGCGCCGCGCTGCGCGTTCTCCCTGCCCTTCTTCCGGCTGCTTTTCAACGGTGCGATCTTCTGCGTATAGAGACAGAAGCGATCCTGCTCGAGCGCCGTCTTCACACGCGACACCCACTCCATCTGCCTATGCGTCGCCGACAATTCCTGATCGTCGAAGCGGAAGTGGTGCACGCGATTGCGGCCCTTTTCCTTCGCCATATAGCAGGCGACGTCCGCCGCTTTCATGACTTCCTTCGACGACGTCAGGTTCGCGCCGACGCCCACCACCCCGATGCTCACGCCCGTCGTCAGCACGCGCTCGACCCACGGCAGATGGATGTCCGCCACGGCCTGGCGCAGGTTGTCCGCGATCTGCAGCGCTTTCGCGATCGTGCAATGCGGCAGCACGATGCCGAACTCGTCGCCGCCGAGGCGCGCGAGGATGTCGCTCGAGCGCAGGCACGATTTGAGCGTCGCGCCGACGTGCTTGATCAGCTCATCGCCCGCCGCGTGACCGCTCGTGTCGTTGACGACCTTGAACTGGTCGAGATCGAGGAACATCACCGCGTGCTCGGCGTGCCCGCCCGCGCCGGGTTCGAGCAAGCGGCTCAGCCTGCGCTCGAATTCGCGGCGGTTGAACAAGTCGGTCAGTTCGTCGTGCGTCGCCTGGTACGCGAGCTCGGCGGCGTGCTTGCGCTCCGCGCTGACGTCGTGCAGCACCATCACCGTGCCGAGCGCATGGCCTTCGGCATCGCGCATCGTCGCCACCGAGTAGTCGACCGCGAGCGTGTGGCCGTCGGGACGCACGATGCAGAGATTGCGCGGCAACTCGGTATCGGGTGCGTCTTCTCGCGGCCGCAGACGGTCGATGCCGGTCGGAACGCACTCGCACGTCGCACCGTCGGCGAGTGCGCAGACCGAGTCGAACGTCTTCATCCACATGTCCGCCGCCGTGCGGCCGAGCATGCGTTCGGCGACCTTGTTGCAATAGGTGACGCGGCCCTGGTCGTCGGTTCGCACAACCGCATCGCCGATCGACGCCAGCGTCACCTCGGCGAGCTCCCGCTCGCTTTGAGCGTCGGCCTCGGCGCGCCTGCGATCCGAGACGTCGAAGAGACACCCCACCATCCGCACCGCGCGGCCTTCCGCGTTGCGCAACGCCTTGCCGCGCGAGCGGACCCACAGGTAGTCCCCGTGTCCCATCTTGAGCCGGAACTCGACGTCGTAAGGCGCATTCCTCGCCAGGTGATAGCGCATCGCATGGCGAACCCGCGAGCGGTCGTCGGGATGCACGAGCGACACGAACGCCGACGTGTGAATCGACAAATCCGCCGCGCTATACCCAAGCTGCTCGTAGAGCCAGCGCGAGTGATAGATGCGGTCGCGTTCGACATCCCAGTCCCACAACCCCGCGCTGATGCCTTCGAAGCCGAGGTTCAGGCGCTCCTCGCTCTGGCGCAGCTGGGCGTTCAGGCGTTCGCTGCGCGAAAACGAGCGCCAGATGACCATCGTGAAGACGCCGAGCAGCAGCAGCGCCGACGTCGTGAGCGTGAGGATCAGCGCGTCTCTCGTTTGATGCGCGACTTCGTCGAGCGAGCGCGAGAAACCGTCTTCGATCGGCGCGAGATGATCGTCGATGTGCTGCACTTCCGAAACGAGCCGGAACGCTTCGAGTTCGTTGCTCTTTCCGCTCGTCACCAGCGCGTGAAGCTGGTTGCCGATGTCGCGCAGCCTGAGCAGGTAGATATCGCCGATGTCCCAGTAGTCGGCCGCGCGGCGGAACCACGGCGTGGTCTTGAAGTTGCGGTACAGCCAGATCATGCCGTCGATGTCCTGCGGCTCGATCTTTCCGTTCAGAAAGGCGTCCGTAATGACTTCACGGTCCGGGTCCGCTTTGTTCATCTCGAGCTTGGCGGTCCGGTCCGCGAGCGGCACGGCAATTCTGGCCTCGAACTCCTGGTAGTCCGCTTCTGCGCCGGTGCTGGCGAAGCGCTCGAGCGCGTGCACGGCGTCTTTCTGGCCTTTCGACCAATTGCTCTCGCCCGCGACGTAGCCGAGAAAAATCGACATCACGGCGATGCTCAACGACGCAAACGCCGTAATCACAATGGCGACAAGCCATAGCGGAAAGAGTGCGGCAGCAGTGCGCCTCGCGCCGACGGCCCTGGTCTCGCGGGTGGTCGACCCTCGTCCTGGTGGTCTCATGACTGGTTCAGTGCGCTTTCTTATGTGGAAGGCCTGAACGGGATTACGACGATGGCGGCACAGACTTTACATAGGACTTTCCCGTTATGAATTCGATTTCATAGCGCCATTTTTTCAGCCGTCGCTGAGATCCCGCTTGGCTCGCCGCTTGGGCTTGCCGCGCGGCGGCGCGTCTTGCGCCGCCATGCGCTGCCGCGCCACGGCACGCACCGCCTCGATCAGCGTGCGCGCGACGGGCGTGGGCTCCGAATCGGTCCGCCGGATCAGACCGACCGGTTCTTCGGTGCCCGCGTAGGGCAGCGGCAAGCGGACCAGCGCGCCGTCGTCGAGATCGCGCTCGACCGCCGACAGCGGCACGAACCACAGCGCGTCGTTTTCGAGCGCGAGCGCGCGCCCCACCGACACCGACAGCACCTCGACAAACGACGCGAGCGGCGCCGCGCCGCTCATCGTCAGCAGGCTCTCCGCCGATTGCCGGATCAGCGTGCCGAACGGCGGCAGCACCACGGGAAAGTGCTCGGAGAGCGCGGCCGGCAGCGCTGCGGGCGACGCGGCACTCGCGGCAAGCGGATGACCGGCGCGCACGACCACGGCCAACGGTTCGTTGAACAATTGCTCGAAGTTCAAGCCGATCATCTTTTCCGGGTCCGCGAGGCGCCCGATCGCGAACTCGATCGTCCCCGCCTTCAAGCGTTCGAGCAGCTCAGCGTTCGACGACGTGACGAGCCGCACGACCACCTGCGGCCAATCCTTGGCGAAGCGCGCAAGCACCGGCGGCACGAGCGCGGGCGCGATAGTCGGCAGCATGCCGATCTCGAGCGACGCCGGCGCGCCGCCGCCCTCGCGCGTGAGCAGATCGACGCCCTGGCGCAGCGCGCTCACACAGGCGCTCGCGTGGGGCACGAAGAGCTGCCCCTCGCGCGTGATCGCCGCGCCGTGGCGCCCGCGTTCGAAGAGCTTCACGCCGAGGATCTCCTCCAGCTCGGCGACCGTCTTCGATACGGCCGGCTGCGTGATCGACAAACTCTCCGCAGCCTTCTGCACGCCGCCGAACTGCGCGACGGCCAGGAAGCACTGGAGATGCCGGAATTTGACGCGGCCATCCGCGAGGCGACGTTGCATAACCATCCGTTATACGAAGCGCGAAAAAAGGTCATTTTGCATAACTTTCCGCTTTATATAAAGTCCAGTACACGACGCCCTAACGGCGACAAACACAATCCCCTCATGGAGACACCGCGATGGATCAACCCATCATCCTGACCGAACGCGATTTTCCGTCGCATCCGGCTTACATCCACCCGCCCTATGGCTCCTCGGTCAAGCGCGGCCCGACGCTGCCGCTGATTCCGCTGAAGGAGAAGCTGCGCGATCAGTACGTGCCCGTCTACGGCACCGAGGATCTCGGCGCGCTCGACAACGACCTCACGCGCAACGCCGCGAGGAACGGCGATCCGCTCGGCGAGCGCATCATCGTCACGGGCCGCGTGCTCGACGAAGGCGGCCGCCCGGTGCGCAACACGCTGGTCGAAATCTGGCAGGCCAACGCGGCCGGACGCTACGTCCACAAGGTCGACCAGCACGACGCGCCGCTCGATCCGAACTTCCTCGGCGCAGGCCGCGCGATCACCGATAACGAAGGCCGCTATCGCTTCCTGACGATCAAGCCCGGCGCCTACCCGTGGGGCAACCATCCGAACGCCTGGCGTCCGAACCACATCCACTTTTCGCTGTTCGGCGAGTACTTCGGTTCGCGCCTCGTCACGCAGATGTATTTCCCGGGCGATCCGTTGCTCGCCTACGACCCGATCTTCCAGGGCACGCCGGAACACGCGCGCGACCGGCTGATCTCGCGCTTCACGATGGACCGCACGGAGGAAGGCTACGCGCTCGCCTACGAGTTCGACATCGTGCTGCGCGGCCGCAACGAAACGCCGATGGAGCGCTAAGCCATGACTCAGACCCTCAAGCAAACGCCGTCGCAAACGGTCGGGCCGTACTTCGCTTATGGCCTCGTGCCGCAGCAATACAACTTCGATTTGAAGAGCCTGTTCACGCCGGTGCTCGTCGCGCCTGAAACGCCGGGCGAACGCATCACGATCGTCGGACAGGTGTTCGACGGCGACGGCAATCCCGTCAGCGATGCGTTGATCGAAGTGACGCAAGCCGATAGCGAAGGCCGCTATCCGGCCTCGCGCGCCGACATCGCGGCCAACGGCTTTCGCGGCTTCGGCCGGGTGGGCACGGGCACCGATGCGCAGCACCGCTTCGTGATCGAAACGGTCAAGCCGGGCAAGACCGCGCCCGATAGCGCGCCGCATGTGAACGTGACGGTGCTGATGCGCGGCATCTTGCTGCATGCGTTCACACGCATGTACTTCGACGATGAAGCAGCTGCGAACGCCGTGGACCCGGTGCTCGAAGCGGTGCCTGCGAATCGCCGCGCGACGTTGATCGCGCGACGCGATGCTCAAGCGGGAGGTAACGTGTATCGCTTCGACATCCGTATGCAGGGGGCTGGTGAAACGGTGTTCTTCGACGTTTGACGCGCCGCGCGCAATTGGAATGTGCTCAGGGCCGGCTCGATGCCGGCCTTTTTACGTGCGCGGTTCAACCGAATGACTCCGCCAGCTGGATGAGACCAAAGTCCAATTGCCCGAGCGCTATGCCTGACCTAGATTCCTAGAGTCGAGTGACGGGCGGCCGGCCGGCCACGACGCCGGCAAGGAGCAAGACATGGCGACGTCGAAAATGCCGATCTATGCGCTGGCACGGACTCTGGCCCTTGCGCTGATGCTATCGGCAGCGCTTCCGGGCCCTGTCGCAGCGCAAGACCCCGGTTGGCCGCGAGAGATCACGAGAGACGACGCCACGCTCGTCTACTACCAGCCGCAGATCGACGATTGGAAAGAATTCAAGGAAGTCAGCGGTCGCATGGCGATCAGCGTGACGCCGCGCGGCGACAAGCCGCGAGTCGGTATTGTCGAGCTGCAGATGCACACGGATGTCGACGTCGACAGCCACACCGTGCTCTTGAGCCATCCGCAAATTACCGGTACGAGTTTTCCTGACACGGACCCGGCAACGGCCCAAAAACTCGATCAGCTCGTGCGGAAGTTTCTCAACCCACAGGCTTCGCTGACCATCTCGGTCGACCGCCTGATCGCAAGCGTGGAGAAAAAGAACGCTCCGCCGATCGCCGCAGTCAAGAACGACCCGCCCACCATCTTTGTCAGTTTCGGTCCGGCGATCCTGCTGTTTGTCGACGGCGAACCGATTCTTGCGCCGATTCAGAATTCCGACCTCGCGTTCGTCGTCAACGCAAGCTGGCCACTGTTCTTCGATGCCGCCGGCCACCAGTACTACCTTTTCACCGGACAGTCATGGATGACGTCGACCGACCTGAAAAGCGGATGGGCGCAAGCGCAGACGCTTCCCGCCAAGATGTCGAAGGTGCCTGCCGATCCCACCTGGGCAGACTTGAAGCCCTATATCCCCCCGCCCAAAGGAAAGCAGGCCAAAGCGCCCGGCGTGTTCTTCAGCAATACGCCCGCGGAACTGATTGTCTTCGACGGAAAGCCTGTTTATGCAACGATTCCCGGCACCCAACTGGTCTTCGCAAAAAATACCGATAGCGATGTGTTCGTCTATTCACCGACCAGCACGTACTACTACTTGAGCGCCGGCCGCTGGTTTTCCGCGCCCGGGCCCACCGGGCCGTGGACGTTCGCGACGAATCAATTGCCGCCTGATTTCGCGAAGATTCCGCGCGACAGTGCGGCCGCCCGGGTCCTGAGTTCCGTGCCGGGAACGCCAGAAGCCAACGATGCGGTGCTGCTCGCGCAGATCCCGACGACGGTGGAGATCAACCCCGCCGCGGCAGCGGCCGCGGTCAAAGTCTCGTACAGCGGCGACCCTCAGTTCCAGCCGATTCAAGGCACGACGCTCGCCTATGCGGTGAACACGCCTGACAAAGTCATCAAAGTGCAAAATCACTATTACGCTTGCTCTCAGGGTGTCTGGTTCGATTCTTCGTCGCCAACCGGGCCGTGGCAAACCAGCACTTCCGTACCCCAGGTCATTTATACGATTCCGCCGAGTTCGCCCGTCTATAACGTGACCTATGTCACGCAATACGCGACCCCCACCGGCGCGGTACAGGCAAGCTACACAGCGGGGTATCTCGGCGTCTTCATCGCAGGCGCAACAGTCGGCGCGATCATCGCGCAAGGCAACGGGTACTACTACCCGCCCTACGTCGGCGTGGGTCGCGGGCCCTACCCGGTGTACTACCCCCGTCCGGCGCCCTATGGCTATCGCACCTACAACCCTTATACGGGCACGAGCGCCGTGAGAGGCGTCGCTTACGGACCGAACGGGAGCGCTCAGTGGGGTGCGTCGTACAACCCGTCCACCGGCACCTATGCACGCGGCGCGACGGTTTCCGGGCGATACGGCAGCGCAAGTGTCGCGCAAGCCTACAACCCGTACACCGGCGCCTATGCTGCTACGCGCCAAGGCTCGAACGCTTACGGCCAATGGGGAAGTTCGGTTGTCACGAAGGGCAACCAGTGGGCTGCGACCCAGCATTCGACGACGGCCAAGGGCTCGGTCGGTACGTATCAGAACTCCGCAGGAGGCAAGGCCATTGCTGGCACGAGCGCCAACGGCCGTGCAGTGGCGGGTAAAACCGCGAGCGGCGACATGTACGCGGGCCGTGACGGGAACGTCTATAAGAACACCAACGGCAGCTGGCAGAAATACGACAACGGCGCCTGGTCTCCTGTCAACAAGCCCACGCCACAGGCGGCACAACAGACTGCACAGACCGCTCAGCAGCAGCGTTCCGGCGGAACCCAGACCGCCAATTCCGCCACTGCCCAGCAAAGAGCACAGAGCGCTCAGCAACAGCGTTCCGCCGGAACCCAAACCGCCAATTCGGCCACTGCCCAGCAAAGAGCACAGAGCGCTCAGCAACAGCGTTCCGCCGGAACCCAAACCGCCAATTCGGCCACTGCCCAGCAAAGAGTTCAAAGCGCTCAGCAGCAGCGTTCCACCGGAACCCAAACCGCCAATTCGGCCACTGCCCAGCAAAGAGCACAGAGCGCTCAACAACAGCGTCCCGCCGGAACCCAGACCGCCAATTCCGCCGCCGCTCAGCAACGAGCACAGAGCTATCAACAGCAGAACGCGCCTACGTCACCTGCAAACCGGCCGGGTGGCGGCAATCCCCAAGGTTCTGCCGGTGGCGTGAGCCGGGCCAGCCAACAGGCCTCCGCCGGTGACCTGAACCAGCAGATGCAGAATCGGCAGCGAGGTGCGGCCGGGAGCCAACGCTACGCCCCACGCGGGGGCGGTGGCGGGGGCGGTGGCGGCGGTTTTCGCCGATAGCGGTCCGCGGAGTGGAAGGAGGTAACGGACCTTGGCAAGCGTATCCGCGTCTATGACCTTACCGGTCAGTGACCGGACAACAGGAGCATCGCACATGACAGAAGCAGACGTAAAAGAGCGCGCCTTTGCAATGCCGCTCACAAGTCCGGCGTTTCCGCCGGGTCCCTATCGTTTCGTCGATCGGGAGTTCCTGATCATCACCTATCAGACCGATCCCGACGCGCTGGCCGAAGTGATTCCCGCTCCGCTGGAAATGACCGATCCCATCGTCAAATTCGAGTTCATCAGGATGCCTGATTCAACCGGGTTCGGCAGCTACACGGAAAGCGGTCAGGTCATCCCGGTCAGCTTCCGCGGCGAACGCGGCGGTTATGTGCACGCGATGTTTCTCGACGATGGGTCTCCGATTGCCGGAGGGCGTGAACTCTGGGGATTTCCCAAGAAGCTCGCCTCGCCCGAAATTCGCATCGAGAAAGACACGATCGGTGGCGTCCTGAGGTACGGGCCGGTTCCGATCGCGGTCGCAACGATGGGTTACAAGCACCGAGCGCTTGCGCACGATCCGATTCTGGCCTCGCTGTCGGCACCGAACTTCCTGCTTAAGATCATTCCGCATGTGGATGGCACCGCTCGCATCTGCGAATTGGTACGGTACTTCTGCGAGGACATTACCGTGAAGGGAGCCTGGGAGGGGCCGGCCGGGCTCGAGCTGTTTCACCATGCGCTCGCGCCAGTCGCAGCGCTGCCGGTGCTCAAAGTGATATCGGGCGTGCATATCATGACCGACTTGACGCTCGGGTTGGGCACCGTCGTCCACGACTATCTCGCTGAGTGAGAGGAAGCGCGCAAAAGGCCTGAAGCGGAATGTTGTCATGGCCGGCTCGACGCCGGCCTTTTTACGCGCGCGGTTCAACCCATTGACTCCGCCAGCTCGGCGCCTCAAAGGGATCCGAAAAATACTGGGTCTCGTGCACGACCTTGTCGTTAGCGAACTCCATGATGCTCACGACGTACGATGCCTGGCCCTGATAGGTGATCGTGTATTCCGTAATCCAGAGATTCCCGTTGCCTTGGATTCGCCTGACATCGAACCCTGCGGGCTTGCCTGGATGATGGCCTCGCAACGCCTGCAAATTGCTTCTTCCAACGATGCGTTCGCCGGATTGCGGATATTCACAGACGGCACCATCGTCATAGATATCGTGTTCGGCGTTCAGATCCCCAGCGGCCGACGCCTGCCAGTGCGCATTCAGGGCTTCACGCATTTGACTCTCGTGCATGGGTCACCTCCTGATCAGGCAAGTTCCGCCGTACATGACTGCATGTCGTATCTACTATGGTCTCGATCCATCATAGACACCAGAACCGGTGCGATTGCCTGTGCGCAGCTAGACGTCAACGGTCAATCCTTGGCGGATACGGGATTGCGCCAGCGCTCCCACATTAACGCTTTCTGACTGTCTGTATAGTAGATCCGCCGTCTCTGTTTCATTGCGACACTCCTTGCTGCTATCCAGCTTCAAGTGTGTTGCATCGACGGGTTGAATCCGCGGCCAGGAGCGGTCCGTCGACTGCAACGTCTAGTTCATTGACAATGAGCGTTTTCCAAACGCCTACACGATCCCCTTATCTTTCGGGTGGTGGAAATTGACGCGAGCACTATTCATCTGCAGCCGGAACCGGCTTCGGAGCCCAAGCGCGGAAGAGGTATTTTCCAGTTGGCCCGGCGTCGAAGCGGATTCAGCGGGCCTTGCTCCCGATTCGATAGCGATCGTGTCGGACGAGCAGATCGCGTGGGCGGAGATAATCTTTGTCATGGAACGCGCACACAAGGTCAAATTGTCGAAGAAGTTCGGCTCACGCCTGAAGGGAAAAAGGGTTGTGTGCCTCGACATTCCCGACAAGTACGCATTTATGCAACCGGAACTAATCGTCGAGCTGGAACGGAAGGCCGGAAGATTTTTGCGGGTTAGGCGTCTAAACGGAGGCAACCGATGACACGAGTTCGCGTTAACGGCTTCACCATCTCGCTCGACGGATACGGGGCAGGTCCGAATCAAGATATCAACAACCCGCTCGGCATTGGCGGGACGGAACTGCACCAGTGGCTAATCCCAACGCGCACGTTCCAGCGGGCCCTGTTCGGCAAGGACAGCGGTACAACGGGGATTGACGATGATTTCGCCGCCCGTGGCTTTCAGAATGTTGGGGCCTGGATTCTTGGGAGGAACATGTTCGGACCCATTCGTGGGGACTGGCCGGACACGACCTGGAAAGGCTGGTGGGGAGACAGTCCGCCGTATCACGTTCCAGTCTTCATCTTGACGCATCATGCTCGTCTCCCCATCGAGATGGAGGGCGGCACGACGTTCCACTTCATCACAGGAGGTATTCGCGAGGCGCTCGACCGTGCACGCGAGGCCGCTGCCGAAATGGACGTGCGGATCGGCGGTGGGTCGGACACAATCCGGCAGTATCTTCGTGAGGGCCTTATTGATGAACTGCACATTGCTATCGCGCCGGTCCTGCTCGGCAGGGGAGAATCGCTGTTCGAAGGCGTCGACTTGCGGACTCTGGGATACGAATGCGTTGAATTCGTGGCGTCGGAAAAAGCCACGCATGTCGTCCTAAGGCGCCAAGGGCGCACGGACGCCTAACCACTCGCTGAAGGCCGACGTCCCTGACGGGCCACGGCCTTAGCTTAGACGTTGAGTGTCCGCTTTTCCAATCACCGACCCTCCGCATTCGCAAGCTGCCTTCAAGGGCAGTCAAGAGTAAGGTCATCGCTCTCCCGCAATTGACCTGGTCGTCGCCTAGGGTGGCCAGAACCTCAGCCTGCCTATTCGAACCAACCAAGGCTTCATCGACCTGCGCAGCGCAATCGCTGCGCCACCGGCCTGAAATTTCCGCTTCTATCACATGGACGCCGCCAACGGGATTCCCATAGTGCTGGGACGTGAAAAGTTCAACAGAATTGCCGTTGACAACCCAGGACCGTCTTTGTGCCTGAACCGTCTCAGTGAGTGCCGCGACGAGTTGGCGGCTGCAGGCTTTACCCTGATTTGTATCGATATTGCAATCGCGTCCAGTCGACTGGTCTCGATAAAGCGAAAGCCACCAGCTCGCATGCGATACAAACAGCAGCACATGACTATGCTTAGAGCGCAAACGCGCAAGTTCTTCCGCGATGCTCGGAAACGCGAGAATGTCGAGACCCTGATGGAGCAAGCAGCTGACGACATTAACATCCAGAATGCCAAGGCACGATTAATCAAATGTCGCTTGTACTATCTATAAGCCCGATCAACAAGCCGCCTTTCGGCATCTTCACTGGTTATGCTTCGCGTGGATGCTGCACCCTCGCCGGCTCGGGGACGGCGACGACAGACAAATCTGCTTGGATCGCAACTTGATACGGACCTACATCGCCTTTGTTCTTCTCGGAGTATTCTGGGGATCAAATTTCATCTACATGAAGTGGGCGGCTGCACTCATCAGCCCGGATCAGATATCGCTTTTGCGGGTGCTCTTTGGTTTCGTGCCGTTGGCTGTGCTCGCGTGGCGCAAAGATGTCATGAGGCTTCGCCAGTTGCGCTATCTGCATCATTTCTTAGTGATGGCGGCCCTGACAACGGCTTTCTGCTACTTCGCGACGGCAAAGGGTACCTCGCTGCTCCCGTCGGGCATCGCCGGCGTGCTGGGAGGGTCTTCGGCGATCTTCACCTCGATGGCATCGGGTCTGTTTCTGCGCGATGAAAAGATGAACCGGTTGATGGTATGCGGTGTCGCATTGGGAATGGCCGGCATCACGCTGATCGCCCGCCCATGGACTAGCATGAGTGACAACAACGCTATCAGCCTTGTGGGCGTCGCATGGATGCTAGCGGGAACGATAGTTTTTGGACTGTCCTATATCTATGTCCGACGCTTTGTTTCTCCGATTAACCTGGCTCCCCTTGCAATCGTGACGTGGCAGATGGGCCTCGCATTGCTGTTGCTCATTGTCCTGGCCAACGTCGCAGGCACCGGGCAGATACTCCAGAACTGGCGCGCCGCAGCAGGGATGGTGATCGGACTGGGATTGCTTGGTACAGGCGCATCAACGTTTTCCAGCCTGCGACTTCCTCGATTCCGCTCTGGCGTATGTTCTAGATGACCCGTCCGATCTCGGTGTCGCGGCGCACGCTATCAAGGCACTCGATCCATCCATGGGTTGGCAACGGCGAACGTCGGGGCTCAATGGAAGCGAGAACTATGTCGAGAGGCACGCTAACGGAATGGTTTGCGGCCCCGGGGGCATCGAAAGCCGTTACGACATCCAACTCGGGTTTTCGTTGCTGGCGCCTCTCACCCGGTATCCAGACCATCAGCATCTCCCTGAAGAGGCATATGTGCTGCTCACGCCGGGCGAGTTCAGGCAACGGGATGGAGATTGGTTCAATCCGGGAATCGGCGGGGGCCTGCATAATCCATCCAACGTTGTGCACGCGATGCGCTCTGGAACGGTCCCGTTTCTGGCGCTTTGGTGTCTCTTGATCTGATTGCCTGGTAACTGCGGATCGCCTGTGATCGGACACGTGACTTCCCCGACCAATATATCCAGCAACGAATACATCCACTGAAGCATGCTCAGGCTCGGCTCCGTCACAGCGGGCCAGTGCATCCTTCCGAACCGCATAGTTGCTTCGCTGATATGACAGCCACGCGATGGTTGTCGATCTTGTGGCCTCCGCGCTGGACATCACCGGGTGCGGCCCTGTCCGCACCGTGCGGCTCTGGCAGCGATGCTAACCCGCGTTTGATTCCTCGCGGCAGGCCAGCCACCACCTCACGGGAGTCATACTGACTAGGCAAAGGCTAGAAGACAGTCTCGTATCGGCCAGGTGTCGGCTGTATCGCAACCAACTCGCGCTGCTGTTGAAGTTCGCAAATTCCGCTAATGATGTCCGTTGGCGCGCTAATCGTGCCCATTAATTCTGCTAGCGCGGCTTTTCTACCGCAACGCGAACTCACTGCCCGACACGACTGACTAGGCGCAGGACGACACCGCGCTGACCAACACCCACACAAGGGGATGTTGAAGACCGCCAAAGTGACACACAAAATGTCATACTGTATGGCGTTTTTGATCTGCGCACTGGGATGAGCACCTTCCAAAGATCAAAAAAAAATGACCCCCGGGATTTGCATTTGCTGCAGCTTCAAGCGAATGCACCTATCGCGCTCCTCTACAACCGCATTAGCCGAATTTGCGGACACGCCAAACGCTCTAGCAAAATTAACGGACATCCTGTCGCTCACCCGTTGCTTAAACGCAACGGGTGACAGAACTAGCAATCGGGTCTCCCAGCGTTATCTGGCAGGGGCTGCGGACTTTCTTGCGCTAGCAAATGCCGTGAACATGGCTAGCGGAATTAACGAACATCAACAGCGGTCAACGCGAGCCAGCATGCGAAGCTCGGCGAGCTGATCGGCCCACGCGGGAACGCAAGCGTCGGATGCCGGGTTTCCGCGTCCCTCAACGCACCCAAGCGTTCCGGTTCGGCACACGCAAACCATCCGACGCAGCGCAACGAGAGCGTGGCAACGCACGGCACGATGCCAGGTGCTGAGATAGCGGGCCGGAAATGAGGCGTCGGACTAACCGTGCCTCAAGCGCGCCGGCAACTTGCGGCGCGTGTCTCTGTCCGCGGGTTATACGCTGGTATGGGCGTTCGAAGCCTATGTAGAAGTGCCGCCACCCCTCCGTAGAATGGTCTTTAGGCGCTTGCGCGTCTACCCTTGTGTCATGGCCGATGCGATCGCACGGTGCGCTCGCTACACGTCGTGTGATATGACGGCCAGTTTCGAGAGGGAAACATCATGTACAACGGACTGCACAACTGGATCTTTGTCGGTGCAAATGCATACGACGAGTACACATTCGTACCGTGGCTCAACCGGAACGTGTATCGGCGAACAGTAGAGCTGCACCGCATTTGCCTGCTCTAGCTGGTGCAATGCAGATCGGAATTGAGGTCGACCATGCATGTGCCAATAGTGGGGGCTGTCAATGGATCAATTGGCTATTTCTCAACGTGGCTTTCGCATTGGATTGCTATATGGCGCTGACGCGTTATCTATCTGTTTCGCGACGAGCTACGCCGGGATCATCTCGTTCATGGAGGTCGCGACGGAAGGAAGCTTCGTCAACGCAGGGGAACGAGCGGAAGTATGGATGGGTATGTCGGCGCCCCGGTGGCCCGGCATGAGTGAACACTGCCATGAAGGACGGGTTCGCCGAAACCGGTTCAATGGCGTGCGCGAGGGTTTTATCGAGGACCTGGCGCGTCACGAACTGGCGTCACGGATCGCGCGGTTCCGAATTCCATCGCTGGTCTTGTATGCCCCGCTGGATGGGACGGTGGGTATCGAGAATGCCGCGCGCATTTTTATTTTTACAGTTGCGATGCCCCCTAAGAGCTCTATTTTTCTGGTGAACGCCGACCACCTGCTGACGCGCAGCATCGACGCAGACTGTGCCGTTGCCAGGATATCGACTTGGCCTACGCGATATTTGGCTTCAGAACTTGAATACCGCAGCTCTGCATAAAGCGAAAACATTCTTGTACCTTGACCTATCCATTCACCAATAGGATTAAGCATGACTAACGGAACCACCACGAGCAATGCTGTCATCGAATGTATCCTGAGCCGCAGTGCCGCCAAGTACTACGACCCCGCTGCCAGCTTGAGCGACGATCAAATCCGCGAACTGGTGCAAATCGGCACCTCCGCGCCGACATCCTTTCACTTGCAGAACTGGCGCTTCATCGCCGTGCGCACGCCTAAAGCGAAGGCTCGGCTCAGTCCGATCGCCTGGAACCAGCCCGCAATCACCGATGCTGCCGTTACCTTCATCGTCTGCGGCCAGTTGGCCGATTCCAGCGTAATACCGGAACGCCTGGCTCCGCTGGTGGAAGCGGGTGTCATGCCGGCAGAGATGGTGGCGGAATGGGAAACCCCCGCACGCGGTCTGTACAAGGAGTACCCACAACGCCAGCGCGACGAGGCAGTACGCACTGGCACCTTCGGCGCAGCGGCGATGATCTATGCGGCCCGCTCGATGGGCCTGGGTTCGACGCCGATGATCGGCTTCGATGCCGAAGCCGTGCACCGCGAGTTCGGACTGGCCGAGGACGAGGTGCCGGTCATGCTGTTGACCGTGGGTGCAGAGCGTCCGGGAAACTGGGCGCAGAAGCCGCGCCGTCCTGTGAACGATGTATTGGATTTGGTATAAGCGTGTCGCCGCGGCGGTTACCGCGCCGACCGATTGAATGGCCGCCAAGTGAGAGGCGAACGCAAGCCACCTCCCTTGAAGGACCAACCAGCTTCGACCCAAGACCCGCGCACGAAGTAAGCTGACGGACAGTTCGCACAAGGACTTTCCTCGATTAGTAAAATCAGTAACCTAAGGAGTACCAAGATGTCGAGAAGTATTGCTCTATCACCGGGCCAGGTGCCGGCCGATTCGAAACCCACTCTCGATGCGTTCACCAAGAACATCGGGTTCACCCCAAATATGTTGGCGACCTTCGCGAAAAGCCCTATCGCGTTCAACTCATGGGCCACCCTGCTCGGCTCCATGAGCAAGGCGCTCGACGTGAAGACGCGTGACAGCATCGGCCTTGCTGTCTCCGAAGTGAACGGCTGCAACTACTGCCTGACGGTTCACAGCTTTACGGCCGAGCATATGGCCCAGCTGCCGGCCGATGAAATCATTCTCGCTCGTAAGGGCCATGCCACCGACCCGAAGCGGGACGCCGCCGTCCGGTTTGCGCGCAAAGTCATCGAGACCCGCGGAAAGGTCAGTGACGCCGATCTGAAAGCGGTCCGCGAGGCCGGCTACACGGATGCGAACGTCACGGAGATCGTCGCGCTGGTCGCGATGTACTCCCTGACGAACTTTCTCAATAACGTGTTTGATCCCGAGAAGGACTTTCCCGCCGTTACGCCGGCTGGCTCGATCTGAACTCTATCAGCTCGCATCGATGATCTCCGAGGGTTCCTAGAAGGTGTCAGCTGATGCGAGCATAATGCCAAAGCCCGGATGCACGCAGGAAGGAGTCTTGGCAACGTATCTGGGCTTTTCGTATGAGCCGACAAGTCTAGGGGGACGAAAATGACACTCAACCGCAGTGATCGTCTTCCGGAATTTTTGGACGAAACGGCGTCGCGTTCCGATGTTAGCGAATCGACGATTTTCGCCGAAGGCGTCCTTGGCGGTCACGAACGGCGTTTGCCGATATCGCATCGCCCGGGACAATAGTGAACTTGAAGCGTAATCCCGCCGTCGAAATCAAAGTAGTCGACGTCTTCCAGAGGCGCGGTTATCGATTCAAGGGCCGAGCGTTGATACTGCCGCCGGGCGATGATGAGTATTTGATGATCGCCGACCGGGGTCTGGCGACGAACGCTTCAGGGTATCCCGTCGTTCACGTAGTCAAAATCGAAACCACTTCGATCACCCCCTTTGCCGTCTCCAGCCCATGTCTTCGCCCATCCTTCTCGAAGTCAGGACGAAATCAGGAGAACCTACTGTCAAAAGTACGGTGTGAAACCCATCGGGGTATAGATGCAGGGTCCCCGAAGAGCGTGCGGATTTACGACCGAATCGCTGATCGCTCGAGTTTCATCCACACGTTGGGCTCGCTAGAGCACGTGGTCATCGTAGGCCTTGCCACATGTTGCGGTAGGCCTGCAAACAGCCGCACGATGTTGTCCGCCCGGCACCAATTAAAGAAAGCCCCACGCGGGCAGCAGACGTATGCGATCGGGTACCCGTAGCTGACATGCGTGGCAATCACGATGAAACGCCTGGATGGGCTGGCACGGTGAATTGAACAACGGCGCCGCGGGGGACGTTCGCGCTGGCCCACAACCGGCCGCCATGTGCGTCGATGATCGAACGGCAGATCGACAGCCCCATCCCCAGACCGCTAGGCTTCGTGGTGTAGAAGGGAGTGAAAACATGATCGGCGTCGTGCGGAGCAAAGCCGGGCCCTGAATCGCGCACTGTCACGAGCACGCAGTCAGAGTCGGCTTTGCCTGTGCTGACGAGCAAGTGTCGCGCGCCATCGCTGACGCCGCTCATCGCTTCGAGCGCGTTGATGATCAGATTGAGGAGCACCTGTTGCAGTTCGACACGGTCTCCTTCGATGAATGGCGAGCCGTCCGCGAGTTGCGTCTGTACCGAGGCGCCAGTCTTCATGGCTTCGCCACGCGTGAGCTCGATCACCTCGCGGACCGCCTCGTTGATGTCCACCGGCTCCTTGCGCGGCGGCACCTTCCTGACCAGATCGCGGATCCGGCCGAGCACGTCCCCCGCCCGAGCTGCGTCCTTGACAATAAGCCCGAGCACCTGCCCTACCTCGTCGACGTTGGGAGGCTGGGCGCGCAGCCACCGCAGCGCGGCATGGGCGTTGGCCACCGTTGCGGCGATCGGCTGGTTGACTTCGTGGGCGATCGAGGCCGTAAGCTGGCCCATGGTTGCGACACGGTTCGCGTGTGCGAGTTCGGCCTGCACCTCGCGATAGCGCCGCTCGCTTTCGCGCGCTTTGGCCTCCGCGCGCTTACGCTCGGTCAGATCGAGCACGAAAGCGACACCTTCCTTCCGGCTTGCTTCGAAAGCGGTCGCACCGAGCATGACGGGCACGCGGCTGCCGTCCTTCCTGATGTACTCCTTCTCGAAAGGCTGCGCGCGCCCCGTCGCCCCGATCTCTGCCAGGGCCCGTTCGTCGCGCTCGAGCCATTCTGGCGGCGTCAGATCCCTCCAGCCCACGCGACCCGAGAGAAGATCCTCCCGCTCGTATCCCACCATGCGAAGAAATTCGTCATTGGCCTCTAGAATGTCGCCCCCAGCATTCCAGACGACGATCCCGATGATGTTGGCGTCGACCAGGCGCCGGATCTTCCCTTCGCGCTCCGCAAGATCGCGGTACAAGCGGGCATTTTCCAGCGAAATCGCAGCCTGCGAGGCCAACAGCTTCAACACGGCGATCCTGGTCGGACTGAACACGCGGGCAGTCAGACTGTTTTCGAGGTAGAGCGCGCCGGTGAGCTTCGCCTGATTCATCAACGGGAAGCAGAGAATTGAACGGGCGCGATGCTGACGGATATAGGGATCTGCGGCGAACGAGGACTCAGCCGCGGCATCGTCAAGAAAGACGCTCTCCCGGGTGCGCAGGACATGATAGAGGATCGACTCCGGCAGCATCGCCGGGCTAACGGGAACATCGCGCAGCTGCAACGTGGGCGCGTCGCCGGTGGTCAGCGCTTCCGCCGCGATCCGTTCTTCGCCGTCAGCCGACAGAATCAACACGCCTCGTTCGGCGCCCGCCTGTTCGATGGCCGTACGCATGACCATCTCGATCAGCTTGTCCAGCACGATGTCGCCCGAGGCGGCCTGCGACACCTTGATCACCGTCGCGAGGTCGAGGTGTTCGACTGGCGTTGAAATCGTGGTCGTCGGCCCGGGCGCACGCTCTTCCGCCCTCAGGTCGGGATACCTCTCCTCGAGTTGCCGCACCTTTCCGTCGGCTCCCCAACGCAGGTAGCCATATCGTGCGTCCTGCAGATACACACGGGCAATCTTCCCGAAACCGCGCGCCGCGTAAAAGCGCGACGCGAGTTCGTTGGCGAGTGCCTCACCGTGGACAAAGCCGCTTTCCCGCGCCGAGTGGATGGCCTGTTCATAGAGCTGTTCGGCATCCACCACGCGGCCTTCGATCCGGGCGATCTCGGCACCGACCAGCGCGGCGCGGTCCGCGAAATTCTCCGGGCAGTTTTTCGCCCAGATCTGGAGCTGCCGGTAATGTGCGGCGACATCGTCCTGGTGTTGTGGCCTCTCGTCGGCCGAGACGCACTCGCACCACGCGACCCGGGCCAACGCGCCGTAAAAGTGATATTCGGCTTCCTCAATTAACGAGGATGAGGTCCAGAGCAGCCGTTGCGCCTTTGATGCGGCGTCCATGGCTGCCGCATGGTCGCCGGCGAGATAGCGCGCCTGCAATTTCCGGATCCAGTACCAGCACGCAGCTAATGCCAGGTGCGGGTCGCTGGACAGATGGGTTTCGGTGCGAGGTTCATTGAACTGTCCGTCGTCAAAGCAGCCGAACGTTGGCGTCAGCCCGCGAAGCGTCCGGATCAGAGCGCGTTGTGTGGTGATGAGGTCAATGACAAGACCAAACCGCACCTTCCCGGCGTACGCAAGGCCGCGTTCGGCTTCGCCTTGCGCCTCGTGCAGCGGCTCGCCGGCGAAGAGCAGGTCCGAGTTGATTTCGTTGCCCGCGTAGGCTCCATACGCGAGGTCTCCGATCCGGTTCGCCGCTTCGAAAGCGCGGCGCATCAGATCACGGCGAAACCGCACGTGTTTCATCCAGGGCATGTCGAAAACCGCGAAGCAAAGATACGTGCTCGCCTCGAACCCTCTTAGTCCACGTCGTTCGACGAGGTCGCAGCCGAGCTGGCCGAACCGGAATCCGGCCTCGTAGTCACCGAAACGCCCTCCAGTGACCCTGCCGACACAGGCATATAGCACACATGAAGCGTCACAGTTACCACGCTCGAGGCTGAGACTGACCCCCTTGCAGGTTGTCAGGGAAGCCAGGTTCGCATCTATAAACAAGGCAGGCGCGAAAAACTTGCCCAGCACCTCGACGGTCGCGAGCGAGGCTGCGTCCTCCATCACCGGTAAATCGATGAGTTCCTCGATGGTCCGGTCCCCAAGCTGTGTCCCGATGCGCTCATATTCCCGTCGCACCTCCTCGTCGTCCGGATGAGGTGACCACTCGATGCCGACATGCCGAAGGTAGGCGAGGCACACAGCGACCGAGCGGTCGTTCTGACCGAGAGTCGTGCAGACTTCCATGTGCAGGCATGCGACGCTGGCTCGTTCGACCGTTGTCGTGACCCGATTCGATAGCGCCGCCAGGCGCTCGTCTGCCACCGATAACTGCCCGGTCAAAAATTCGCATTCGGCCCGGTTCAGTTCCAGCGCAAAGATCAGCTCATGCCGGCGCTCCCAGCATTCGTCGTTCAATAGTTCCGCGCCGGTGATGAGATAGGTGAGCGCCGAGGCATAGGCTGTCGACGCCTTGGCGCGCCGGCCGGCGAGCAGGTTGAACCCGGCCAGTTGCTCCCGTTCACCCTCTTCGGTGATCAGCGCGGCGCCGCGATTGAGCTGACCTACGATCTCGAAGATCGCCTCCTCCCGCTTTTTCGGAGGCGTCCGCGCGGCGAGCAGCCGCCCGGTCCGCAGATGGGCCGCGGCGCGCGAGGCGTCGGGGATCAGTGAATACGCGGCTTCATGAACACGGTCGTGACCAAACCTGTAGTGGCCCTCCAGCCGCTCGACCAGTTCCTGACGCGTCGCCTCCCACAACGCCGCGTGGACCTGCGCCTCCGGAATGCCGAGAACGGTCGACAGTGTCGTGATCCCGGCGACGTTGCCGAGATAGGCAAGCTGCTGCAACGCGTGCCGCGTCCCAGCCGGCAGCCGGCTTAGCTTGCCAACCATCAGGTCCACGACGTTGTCGGTGTAACCCTTGGCATGGATGCGACCGGGATCCCAGCACCACTGCCCCGCGTCATGATCGAAGGTGAGCAGATCTTCTACGGCAAGCGCGTGCAGAAACTGGATGACAAAGAACGGATTGCCACCCGTCTTGTCATGGACCAGTTGCGCCAGGGGCGCGATGCGCGCCGGCTCGCTGTGAAGCGCCTCGGCGATTAACTGGTTGACATGCTCGCAGGCGAGCGGAGCCAGCGTGATCTCATGGATCCAGCCGCCCGCGTTCTTGATGGCCTGGAGCTTGCGGGTCAGCGGATGCGTGGCATCGACCTCGTTGTCACGGTAGGCGCCGACCAGCATCAGATGCCGCAGATCCGGGTGGGTCAGCAGGTCCTCGAGCAGGTCGAGTGTCGCGGCATCGAGCCATTGCAGGTCGTCGAGAAAGAGCGCAAGCGGATGTTCCGCCCGGGCAAATACACTGATGAAACGTCGGAACACGAGCATGAAACGGCGTTGCGCCAGTTTTGGCTCTAGTGCCAGGACGGGTGGCGGCTCACCGATGATCAGCTTCAGTTCGGGGATAAGGTCGGTCATGAGCCGGGCATTGGGCTCCAGCGCCTCCAGCAAGGCGTCGCGCCAGCTCGCCAGCTCCGTGTCGGGCTTGCCGAGCAGCGGGCGCACCAGGCCTTGAAATGCCTGGACCAGCGTCGAATAGGGGATGTCGCGCTTGTACTGGTCGAACTTGCCGGACGCGAAGAGCCCCCGCGGCGGCACCAGCACCTTGTGCAGTTCATTGACGACCGAGGATTTGCCGATGCCGGAATAGCCGGAGACCAGCACCAGCTCAGGTGGGCCGCTCCCAACGATCCGATCGAACGTGGCGACCAGGGTGTCGACCTCGCGCTCCCGCCCATACAGCTTCTCGGGTATCAGCAACCGGTCAGGCGTGTCGTGTTCGCCCAGTGGGAAGGCATCGACCCGGTGCCGACGCTGCCAGTCAACGAGGCAATGCTGCAGATCATGCTCAGCACCGGCGGCGGTCTGGTAGCGCTCTTCGGCCGTCTTGGCGAGCAGCTTCATGACGATGTGGGAGACTGCGGCAGGGACGGTCTCCACCAGCTCGCACGGCGGCACCGGCTTTCTGGCGATATGGCAGTGCACCCATTCCATGGGGTCAGCAGCCGTAAACGGCAACGCGCCCGTCAGCATCTGGTAGAGCGTGACACCGAACGCATAGAGGTCGCTGCGCGAATCGATCGAGCGGTTCATCCGGCCCGTCTGCTCGGGTGCCATATAAGCGAGCGTGCCGGCGATCGTCTCGGGCGGTTCGGGCGCCTGTCGCTCACGCGGCAACCGAGAGGCGAGGCCGAAGCCGGTGAGCCGGACCTGTCCGTCGGCGCAATGTACGAGGATATGCGCGGGCTTGAGATCCTTATGGACGAGGCCGCGCTGGTGAAGCTTGCCTAGCGCTGCGGCGATGCCGGCAGCGAGCGACAAAAAATCTCCCATCTCCATCGGCGCGCCGAGCAGACGCGCGAGCGGCTCACCGCCCGGGTCCTCGAGCACCAGCAGGGTCCGGCCGCCTTCGCGCACTAGTTCCAGCGGCCGCACTGCCCACGCGCCATCGAGTTCATTCTTCAGGCCAAACGCGTGAACGAGGCGATCAAGGCTGGCGGGTAATGGATGTTCGGCGGCGGGACGCACCAGCAGGACGTTGTGGCTATCTACACCCGGGCGCCGCCCTCGGCAGAGGACGCGCTCGCCATCGTCCCACAGGATCTGGAGGCTGTTACCCATTGGCACCGGAACCAAATGTAGGTTGTCATCTGGCGCACGGGGCCTTCTCGCCGCCGCCCGTCATTGGTGGAGACGCTACATTCGTTCCCACGGAAGCGATGATTACATCAGGATACACTTCGGCGACCGCGGTGCCATCGATAGTAGTCAGAGGAACTTGTCGGGGCCCGCGTTCACGCTACGCTGACTGCCGCCCGGACACGGCCCGGCGTCACTGACGCCGCTTCTGCCTGAGTGCGTGATATGCCAGTCGTCAAAAGCCGGGCTTCGCGCGGTACGTGGGGGCCAGCGTCGCGAACGGCGCTCACAGTACAATCGCGTCGGCCGCGCACAGCCGCGAAACCCGATTGATGCCACCATTCCATGTCGAAGTCTCGGCATCATCCACGTTGAACCCGGTCAGATAATTCAGGTCAAGCGCGCGGATCTGTTCGGTGGTTGAAGCGAAAATATCACCGGACCGCGCAATCAATAACCGTAACCAGCTACCGTGATAGGGCGACTCGTGCGCTCGTTCGGCAGGCATACACGCCTGTTCGCATCAGCAGAGGAATTCCTGCAATCCGGCCATCTCGCCTCGACGTCATGCCTGATCTCCGACGTCATGATGCCCGGCATGTCGGGAGTGGAAATGCACGACCGCATCATTGCACTCGGGTATGTGCCGCCGACCATCTTCATTACGGCGTTCGCATCGGCCAACCTGAAAGCAAAGGCCCTGGCAATGGCGCGCTGGCTGTACTCGAGAAACCGGTTGATCCCGACGCCGTCGCGCATTGGCTCAGCGTTGCCCTGGACGTGCCATAGCGGATCGACAAGAGGCCGGAACGGTGCTTCCGATCGCGCCGCTCTCAAGACGACTTCTGCGACTGCGCATTGACGCGCAACGATTCCGATTTTTTGACGAGATCCGCGACGGATCGCGCCGCCATCTTTTTCATGAGTTGCGAACGATGCTTCTTCACACTGATCTCACTAAGATTCACCTCGAAGGCAATCTGCTTGTTCATCAGTCCGGCCACGACGAACCCCATGACTTCTCGTTCACGCGGTGTGAGCGAGCCATACGCAACACGGAGCGCCGCGATCGATTGTTCGGAGGCGAGCCGCTCACCGTCGCGCACCAACGCATTGGCGACCGCATCCAGCATGTCCTGCTCGCGAAACGGCTTCGCGAAGAAATCAACTGCTCCCGCTTTCATGGCCTTGACTGTCATTTCGATATCACCATACCCCGTCATGAATACGATCGGCATGCACACACCGCTCTTTGCGATCTGTTCCTGAAAGGCAAGGCCATTTTCGCCGCGCAGCCTGACATCGAGAATCAGGCAACTGGGCGCGTCGTACTTCGGGAAAGCAAGAAAGTCCCCCGGCGATTCGAATGTCTCCAAACGTAGCCCGACCGATCGAAGCAAATTGCCAAGGCCTAAACGCATCGACTCGTCGTCGTCGACCACATAGACCACTGGCTCCTTGCGGTCGCGTGGGCTCTGCGTTGAATGCGAACCCGAACTCATCTCACCTCCTCTCTCCCAACTGACGGCGCAAGCGGGGGCGTCGTATCCGACAATGTGGTCGACGACGCTGCGCACTGCTATAAACGGGTTTCGGCGAACCCGCCCTTCATGGCGGTGTTCATTCATGCCGGGGGTACAGGCCACCGGGGCGCCGACATGCCCATCCATACTTCCGCTCGTTCCCCTGCCTTGGCGAAGCTTCCTTCCGTCGCGACCTCCATGAACGAGATGATCCCGGCGTAGCTCGTCGCGAAACAGATAGATAACGCGTCAGCGCCATATAGCAATCCAATGCGAAAGCCACGTTGAGAAATAGCCAATTGATCCATTGACAGCCCCCACTATTGGCACATGCATGGTCGACCTCAATGCCGATCTGCATTGCACCAGCTAGAGCAGGCAAATGCGGTGCAGCTCTACTGTTCGCCGATACACGTTCCGGTTGAGCCACGGTACGAATGTGTACTCGTCGTATGCATTTGCACCGACAAAGATCCAGTTGTGCAGTACGTTGTACATGATGTATCCCCCTCGAAACTGGCCGTGACTTCACACGACGTGTTGCGAGGCGCACCGCGCGATCGCATCGGCCATGACACAAGGGTAGGCGCGCGGGCGCCTAAAGACCACCCTACGGACGGGTGGCGCTGCTCCTACCTAGGCTTCAGACGCTCATACCAGGGTATAACCTGCGGGGCCGGGATACTCGCCGCAAGTTGGAGGCACGCTTGAGGCACGGATAGTCCGACGCGCCGTTTTCGGCCCGCTGTCGCGAGCAGTAGCGTCAGCACCTGGCATCGTGCCGCGCGTTGCCAGGCTCTCGCCGCACCGCGGCGGATGGTCTGCGTGTGCCGGTCCGGATATGTAGCAATTCACTCACACGGTTGCGACGCAAGGAACGCTGTAACTCATACCAAAGTATGTGTTCGCCGTATCGGCAAACCTGCAAGCGGTACCCGGCATAGGCACGCGATGAGCAGGGTTGGGCGATGCGAATGCGGGGCACTAATACTTGTGTATGATTCCCGGCCGCTGGTACGACAATTACGCTGGGTAACGTAGATGCAGGCGGATGCATGCAGTGGCGTTCTTGCTGCGTGAACTCCCTTTCCTGAAGATCGAGGCTGATCTTGTGTTCTGCTCCGGTAGTTTCGATAGTTGACGACGACGAGGCCGCCCGCCTCGCGATGGGGAATCTCGTGCGCTCGATCGGCAGGCATACACGCCTGTTCGCATCAGCAGAGGAATTCCTGCAATCCGGCCATCTCGCCTCGACGTCATGCCTGATCTCCGACGTCATGATGCCCGGCATGTCGGGAGTGGAAATGCACGACCGCATCATTGCACTCGGGTATGCGCCGCCGACCATCTTCATTACGGCGTTCGCAACGGCCAACCTGAAAGCAAAGGCCCTGGCAAATGGCGCGCTGGCTGTACTCGAGAAACCGGTTGATCCCGACGCCGTCGCGCATTGGCTCAGCATTGCCCTGGACGTGCCATAGCGGATCGACAAGAGGCCGGAACGGTGCTTCCGATCGCGCCGCTCTCAAGACGACTTCTGCGACTGCGCATTGACGCGCAACGATTCCGATTTTTTGACGAGATCCGCGACGGATCGCGCCGCCATCTTTTTCATGACCTGCCCACGATGAATCTTCACAGTGATTTCACTGAGATTCATTTTGGAGGCAATCTGCTTGTTCATCAGTCCGGCCACGACGAACGCCATGACTTCTCGTTCACGCGGTGTGAGCGAGCCATACGCAACACGGAGCGCCGCGATCGATTGTTCGGAGGCGAGCCGCTCACCGTCGCGCACCAACGCATTGGCGACCGCATCCAGCATGTCCTGCTCGCGAAACGGCTTCGGGAGAAAATCGACTGCCCCCGCTTTCATGGCCTTGACTGTCATCGGAATGTCACCATGTCCGGTCATGAATACGATCGGCATGTGCACATCGCGCTTCGCAATCTGTTCCTGGAAGGCAAGGCCACTTTCGCCGCGCAGCCTGACATCGAGAATCAGGCAACTGGGCGCGTCGTCGTACTTCGGGAAAGCAAGAAAGTCCCCCGGCGATTCGAATGTCTCCACGCGTAGCCCGACCGATCGCAGCAAATTGGCAAGGCCTAAACGCATCGACTCGTCGTCGTCGACCACATAGACCACTGGCTCCTTGCGATCGTGTGGGCTCCGGGTCGAATGCGAACCCGAACTCATCTCACCTCCTCTCCCCCAACTGACGGCGCACGCGGGGGCGTCGTATCCGACAATGTGGTCGACGACGCTGCGCGCTGCAATGAACCGGTTTCGGCGAACCCGTCCTTCATGGCGGTGTTCATTCATGCCGGGGGTACAGGCCAACGGGGCGCCGACATGCCCGTCCATACTTCCGCGCTGCTCGTTCAGAGGTTGAAAACCGGACATACTCACGTCCTGTTTTTTCGACCGACCGCTGCCCGTCCCTGCCAGAGGATCACGGTAGCTATTCTAGGTGATTTGGATTCGCACGTCTTTCCTGCACTGTTTCCATTGGGGGTAACCTGGGCGCGGTAATCGGCGTCGCCGGCGATGCGCCTGCCGGACGAGCTGGAGTTCGGGGCGCAGACTACACGTGCGTGCGCCGATCTCAGTGCGCGCCCGCCGCCGAAGTCCCGCCGCTGCCCTTGCTTGGCCTCATCAGCCAGATTAGAGGAATGGTCACGATGAAAATCATCGACAAGAGGCAGAAGATGTCGTTCCGCCCGAGCATCGCCGCTGGATCTGTTGCAGTAAGGCGTTCCGTTACGATGCGTGAAAACGACACGAATAAGCTCGATGAAGACGTTGAATCCGGCGGTGGCCCGAGTGCTCAAGCGCCTGCATTATCCGCTCGATGTAATACTGACCTGCGTGCGCTGGTACGTGGCCTATCCGCTTTGTGCACCCTCCAACTAACGGTGATTGGCTCGAGGACTCGTACAAGTATTTGGGAGCACCGCGAGCGTCGAGCCGCTACTAGGCGGCATGCATCTCGCCGTGCTGTTCGGAGCGGACGCGGACCTTCCCGTCGGTGATCTCATGATTGCCACTGGCACGGGCAAAGAAGGGCTCGTGCTGAGCGGGGTATTGTCGCGTTACCTCGGTGCCCGCAAAGCGCACATTGCGCAGCGTGGTTCTCGGCTTCGCCTATGTCAGCGACGCGGGTGAAGTCGTGCGTATCGCACGCATTCTGCGGCGCGCGTACGACAGATAAAAACTGCTAGAGAGTGATGGCGTTATCGGACGCGAAGAGTGGGTGTCGCGCGACTCCTTCGCGCGCGCGCTGAAGGGCGTCCGTCACGGCCTCGTCGCCGTGTGTGAGTCCCTGCAGCAAGACGAAGTGAGCGCTTTTCAACCCGATGGATCCGAGCGCGTAACGCAGATACGGGGTGAGGAAATCACCTTGCCACGCACGCTCGCCGCTATGAAAACCTCCCGAAGCGACAATCACGAACGTGGGTCGGTCACGCATCAAACCGACCTTGCCTTCAGGCGTTACGGCGAAGGTGCGATGAACGCGCAGCACATAGTCGATCCACAGCTTCAGCGCGGCCGGAACCGTGAAGTTATGCATCGGTGTATTGATGATAAGCGCGTCCGTCGTTTCGATCTCGCGAATGAGTTGCTCGGACACGTCGAACCGGCTCGCATCAGGGTCACGTGAAGTGATGGCTTTCGCATAGTCCTGCGTGATCGGTGGCAATGGCTGCGAGGCAAGATCACGTTTTACCACTGCTCCATGCGCACTCTTGCCCAACGTGCGGATCATCTCAATCGCGAGACCGTAACCGTGGCTCGTTTCGCCGTGCGGGCTTGCGTTAACGAAAAGAATCTTCATCGCGCGCACTCCGATCCGCTCTGGGCGAGCGATTCGACGAAGTGCATACCTCTGGCGAGCAAGCCGTTGCGGAAGTAAAAGCGTTGCGCGAGCGCCATGTGCAATCCGGTATCGAGCAGGAAATGCGCGCAGGACGCGCGACGAGCAATCTCGCGAACCTTGTTGAGCAGTTGCGCGCAGAAGGCGTCAGCGTCAGTCAGATGCGGTCGCAGTTCCTTCATGATGTCGAAGGCGCGGGTCCAGTCATCGGGGGAATCGAGGTGCCGGAAGGTCGGGGTCGTGTCCATACCGTGTTGTCCATATTGCATCGCGCCTATCATATCCAGTTGACGAAACGCGCTGTAGGGCCAAGAAATGATCATCGGACCAGGCCATCTTCGATGGCTCGACCAGTCCGACGATACCTGACGAGAGCGGTAGTCTTGAACACATCGCCGACGGTTTTCGTCCTTCGCGCTCGAGGGAGATCCTTCGTAGCTCGACAGGATGTGCGGATATTTGACGCCTGCTTGCCTTTCGAGCCCGCTCCGATCTCAAAGGAGACTTATTGATTTCCCCTGAGGGACTTGTATTCGGTGGATCGCATCTCCGAGAAATGCGCGAAAAGGTCTTCGCTTCCGTCATTCGGTTTGATGAAGCCGAAACCTTTTGCATCATTGAACCACTTCATGGTATCTGCAGCCATTTTCTCCGCCTTTGAATCCGGTTACCGAGATAATGCATTTGACTATGAGGGCTGGGCGATCGATATCAACGCCGCCTCGACCATCACATGAAAGGAGGTCATCCGTGCCTGCCAGTTGAACAGGGAAAAGTCTGTCCTTGCTCTGAATGCAGCGATCACCGTTGCCGATTCTATTGGACGTTTTTGGAATACTCAACGAACCTCTAGTATCCGCGTATAGACTCACGTATAGGGTCGTCGCCGCCAAGACACCGAACGGGTTCACGGACGGACACACCTCGGAAAATACCTCTCACGCGCTTCCTGAATCACATCGTCGACACCCGGAGGCGGCTGCATCATATTTGAGGTTTCGAAGCACACCGTATCTCGACTGGATGAGATCAACTGAGTTTGATCTTTCAACGCTGCAGACTCGAACGTCGGAGCCATAGCACTAGGAGTGCCGCTCCCGCTGTCCTGACGAATCAAGACCTTCGTGTGGTTCGCTCTGTGACTCGCGGTGTCACGCCGCGAACCCGTTGAAAGAGCTCGGGTATTGAATTTATATACTGATGGAAGATTGCATAGTGCTCTGATGTTTCGTTCAATTGGAAGTTGGTAGCCTTGGGGCGACTGGCACCGGCATCCTAACCGGGGTTCACCGGTCCCATCACAGAGCTTCCTGTCTAACGTTACAAATGGTACGAGGTCATCCTTAATGTCGGTCTCTGGCTGGTTTATTGTCACCTTGGCTTTGTCGATGGCCAATCTTCCTTTCAGTACAACAAGGTTCTTTGGTGTCATCTCTCTTCGGCATGGCAAGAGAATCTGGATTTACCTAGCGGAGTTTGCGTTGACGTATCTGATTTTGGCCTCCACTGCTTATGCATTAGAGGCACGGGAGGGTAGAGTGTTCGACCAAGGTTGGCAATTCTACGCAATCACTGTATCGCTGCTGGCAGTTTTCTCATTTCCGGGATTTGTGTTTCGATTTCTACTCCCACGCAAATAGCTTTTCGCTATGGATTGGCCGAACCCGAATCAATAGTCGGGCCTGAATAATTCGTTTTGCGCGGCGCTGGCTCTCATGCCGTGAAGGCGACAAGGGCCGATCGGTTGAGCAAAGCCATCAGAACAAGGGCGCAAAAAAGCCGCAGCTTCCTGAGGATCATGCGCAAGTTGTGGCCGGCACCGCACATCACGGCGTGAATCGCATCACCGAGCGCGCCTTTGAGCCAGTTCCGATCGAGTTTGCCGTCCGCCTTCATGTGACCGATGGCTGGTTCGATCGCGCTTCGCCGTCGGATCATCGCGCGCAGCCCGCGCGTGATCCCGCGCCGCAATCCCGGGTGGTAGATCTTCACACCCTCTACAGCGACGCCCTTGTAGCCGCGATCGACGATGGCGACTTCCGGCTTCACGTCGCTCAAGATTGCCGCTTGCTCCAACGCTTCACTCAGCGTGTGACCGTCGTATGGGTTACCTGGCATCGAGCGGGCGCCAACCACAAGCCCCTCTTTGTGGGTCGTCGTGATCGACACTTTCACACCAAATTCGTACGGCGTGCGGGCTTTGCCTTTCGCCAAACACTCGACTTCTGGCGCATGCAGCGCATACAGCTTGTTCTTGTCCTTCTGCTTTTTGCGACAGGATCTGCTTGGTGCGGCCGATCAACTCCTGCAGCGCGCCGCGCCCGATGTCGGCGACTGAATCGAGTTGACGCTCAACATCACGCATCACCCGCCCAACGCGCGAGCGCAACGTGCGCAGCGTCTTCTTCATGCGCTTGTATTGCTTGGCGTGTGCGTAGCGGCCAATCTGACTGGCCAGGCGCGGGGTCTCGCGATTGTAGTTCTGCCGCAGCTTCAATCCGTGTCGCGTGGCGGCCTTCACCAGATGCTCGCGGCACCGCTCGAGCAAGCGCGAATCGGTGGGATGGGCGATCGCTTTTTGCATGACCGTCGTATCGACGATCACGTGCTTCACGCTTGAGGCCTTGATCACACCCGCACGCTTGGCGGCGTCGATTGTCTCGGCCAGTAACTCTTCAACGCCAGCTTCGCCCAGACGCTTACGCCAGCGCGTGAGGCTCGACGGATCGATCGGCGCCTGGGTCTGCAAGTACGTCTCGCCAGTGAAAACTTGCCAGTACGGGTTCTCCACCCATTGCCAGACGACTTCTTCGTCGGACAAGTCGAATGCATGTTGTAAATACAGCAGGCCAGCGATCAGCCTTGGTGACGTTGCCGGACGACCCTTGCGTGAGACGAAGCTCTCGCTCATCGACACGCCCAATCGATCCCAGTTGATCAGATCGGCCAAACCGACCAACGGATGCTTCAAGTTGATCTGCTCGCGCAACGGTTGCCGGAAGAAATCTCCCTCTGCCACAGGCGTCTTCTGACCCATCCGCACCTCGTCAAAAAATGCAGGATTTACGCGCTAATATGCCTGCTTCCTGCAATTCCATCAACACCGTTCAGGCCCAAAACCCTTGCCACACAAGGCTTCTAGGATTGTTCAGGTTCGACTCAATAGCGAAGAGGCTGGCAGATGACGAGACGTCGTTGGAGTCATTCAGTGCCAAGTAGGGTATCGGCTATGTCCTGCTTTCAGCCGGACATGTTGGCCGGCTGGTTGCGACGTTAAGGTGTTTGAATCCTTTTCGCGTCTAACGCAGCGTTTACCGCGTCGTGCGTACGTGCGAACTCATTCTCGAAATCAAGCGTGTGTCGAGCGGTGAACATCGCCATCAAGACGTCTGCGCCACCATCGTCCGAGCTCTTGATCCAAAACCAGAGACGGCGCTCACGCACATAGAACATGGAGAAAACTCCGACCACAAGAAAAAGGCTCCCGACATAGACTAGTGTCTTACCCGGCGCCCGCGTCAGCTGGAATGCCGACGCCTGTACCTGCGTGAATGAATCGAGTTGAAGGAAGATCTGCGCCCCATAGTAGAAGCTGTCCGAGAGCGCATCGATTGAGGATCGGATAAACGAAATATGTGACGGGGTCTGTTTCAGCTCGGGCTCGCCATGCTTAATCCGCGAAATCTGCCAGAGATCCCACATCACGCCATTGAGCGTGCGTAGAAGCGCCGCGGCCGTTTTCTCCTGTTGCACTTCGGGTGCCGATCGGTCAAGCAAGCCGGCAATCGCCTGGAAGCCGCCCGCTGATTGCATGACAGTCGTTGCAGCATTGTCCCGTTGAACACCTGCGAACTCATCCAGTAGTCGAGATACGTCGGATTCAGCGCGTCTCTGAGTATCAGTATCAGCATTTAAATACGAACGCCGTATAAATCGGGCCACCGCCCGGTTACGCATGTCGGGAGATTGCAAGGCGGCTCGCAGGTTCATCCAGTCCCGTACCGAATTATGTTCGTCGGCGGGAATCCTGAGAAACCGGAATGGATCGTTGAGATCCAACCTCACGCCGGTCAGAAACATCTGCTGTCCCGAGATATTAACGGGAAGCATAAAAGTCCGGTATTCATATGCCTGGCCGTTGACATCGCGGACCTTATATTGCACCGAGGGTCCGAGATTTCGCAAACTCGTAGGCTGATTGCGTTTCGCACCTGACCCAAGTCGTGCGACAACCTCATCTTCGAGCGCATGTTCTTTGGGAACGCTTCGCACACCATGAGCGCTGTCGGCGTTACGCGTATCTTCGACGTTGATCGAACGGAAATCGGTGAACTCCACCGTCTCTGCCTTCTCGCCAGCGGTCTGAGGACCAATATGCGTTATACCTCCGATCACACCCTGAAGCGGCTCCGTGGCTTCCGTCCTACCCGCCATCGGCCATACCGTCATCGCGAGTCTCGAACCACCGTCCTGGAAGCTCGACTGATAGATTGAAATGCCGTCGTAGGTGAACGGCTTGTTCACCTGGACGCGCGCCTGAACGCGCCGACCTGTCTTACGATCCGTGACAACAATGTCACTTGCGAACAGCTTGGGCATACCCGTCGAATAATAATCAACGACGAACCTCTTTAACTGAATTGAAAACGGTAAATCCTGGACCAGTGAACCGTTCGGTCGACTAAGTACCGCCGAGCTAGTCTGCTGTCCTTCGGGTACAAGAGCGAACGCTCGGAACGTTGGATTTGAAGGCGATAGTCGATGGTCTGGAGAAATTGCGTCGACGTCGGAATCCAACTCAGTCGCTGTCTTGCCAGAGGTCCACATCTGCAGTTCGATGGGCAGATTGCTGTCCAGCAGACCGCCCACACAGATGACCACGATCGCCAAATGAGCCGAAATGTAGCCCAGCTTTGTGAGGGCACCGCGCTTGCCTGCGATCAGGATCTCGCCTGCACCGGTATCACGCGTGACTAGCTTGTAGCCCAACTGGCGTCCGAGGCGCATCAGGATTTCTGCCGTCTTGACGCCACCTATGGTGGCCGCGTGGAACTCACTCTTATAGCGGAATGCGCGTAGGCTCCCTTCGCGCACGCGGTCCTTCCAGCTGCGCGCGTCCATGATCATCTTCGGGGCGTTGTGAATCACGCAGAGCGAGACCGATATCACAAGAAAGACCAGGATCAACATGAACCACCACGAACTGTACACGTCATACAGACCGACGCTACGGAAGATGTCGGCCCAGAATGGACCGAACTGATTCACGTAATTTGCGTACGGATCCTCCTGCGTGAGGACAGTACCGATGATGCTTGCAATCGCCAGTATCACTAGCAAAGCGATGGCAAAGCGCATTGACCTGAGGAGGTCTATGGCGTGCTTGAGTTCGTATGGATTTCGACGAACTCTCAAGCAAATCTGGCCTTCCGCTGTCGGACGTTCGCTCAAGGGCACTCCATGTAGTGGTGGTTTCGATGGTGTGGAGGATTGGTATCCATGTCATGTCGGACTGTCGCTGTCCTCTTCACTAATACATCCAATCCCGAATCCTGATTTCTACACGAGTTTATGGCGAGAACAAAGAGTAGCTGACTATACATGCGTATATGGCGGGTTTCGCCGTTCGCCATCAACGGGCCGCAACCATAAGGGCATGATTCATATACCTGTGGATCGTTGATTGATGGAGATTGAAAGTATCTAATTCAGTAGCCGACACCGGCTACGGACTGGGACGTCGCAAAGCGTACTTGATCCCGGTTATCTCGTTCACATATAGGAGAATCCGCATGTTGAAGCGACTCTCAGTCATTGGTGCTGTCTTGATCGCGTGCACATCGTCGTTTAGCACCGGCGCTTGGGCTGACTCGGATGGTCAAGACCTCCCCGCAGTAAAACGACAACTACCGCAATACACCGTAGATGGCCAGCTACTACTTCCAAAGAACTTTCATCAGTGGATCTATGTCGGAAGTCCGTTGACACCGAACGCCCTTAACGGAGGAAAGGCGAATTTTCCGGAGTTTCACAACGTGTACATCGAACCGGGTTCGTACGCAATCTATAAAAAGACTGGCGAGTTCCCTGAAGGTACTATCTTTGTCAAAGAGCTTCAGCTGACCCAGCCGCAACAGTTCCCTGATGGGTCAAGGAATGAGCCTTCCGGGCGAGGCTTTTTCCCTGGAAAGTTCAACGGAGCCGATGTCACGGTGAAGGATTCGAAGCGCTTTGCCGCAACCGACGGTTGGGGATACTTCAACTTCAATCACTTCGAGCCGAAGGCGAAGATGGCAAAAGTCAAGGCGAAACAGGAGTGCGCATTCTGCCATATCGCTAGTGCGAAGAAGGACGACGTGTGGACGCAGTTCTATCGATTGCTCGACGATGATGGGCACCTGAACCCCAATTACAAGCCGGAATCTCAGTAGGGTCGTGCGCCCCGGCTATATCTGCTGGGAGGCCACGCGAGGCATCCGATGAGATCGCGTCGGCCAACCAGCGCCGTACCTCTGCGTCGCATTGCACATTCCGCGGCGCCGGACGCGTCAAGGACTGTAACCTCGCTCTTAATACCGGACTCTCGATCATGTCTTTCGGATTTCTTGTGCTGAAAAATATGCGAGAGTCGAGCACTCGTGTCAGCTGACGCGAAGAATCATCGGTTACGAAAGGAGTGACGCCATGCTTTTCCCTCGTCAAATGGCACCTGCACTTGTCGTTGATACGTTGAACCACGGTTCGTTCGATCTCGCCTCAGAAGTGCCAGTGCGAATGACGCTGATCTGCTTTTATCGCGGGCTTCATTGCCCCACTTGTGCGATGTATTTAAGGGAGTTGGAACGACTGACGCCGGAATTCGCTGAGCGAGGGATCACGACAATTGCCATCAGTTCCGATAGCGAACCTCGCGCGAGAGAGATGCAGAAAAAGGTTGGAGCTAACAGCTTGCGCATCGGCTACGGACTTTCGGTAACGGAGGCACGAAAATGGGGACTTTATATCTCCACTTCGCGCGGCAAATCATCCATTGGGGTCGATGAGCCTCAAATGTTCTCCGAACCTGGCTTATTTTTGCTGCGTCCAGACCGGACTATCTACTATCTTTCCGTCCAGTCGATGCCTTTCGTGCGTCCCAATTTCAAGGAACTACTGCAGGCTCTTGATTTCTCGATACAGCATGATTACCCGGCGCGCGGCGAGTACGCAGGCGCATTATGACCTTTTAGGTCGATTCGTGTTGCTTTGAGCGCTCACCGAGAAGGGAGTGCTCACAGCGCGGCTAAAGCGTAGTGACAGTCTTGCATGACCACGCAGCAGCAAAGGGCCAAAGAGTGCGTATTTTTTGGGTCATTGCGCTGGCGAAATCATTGTATCGTTATCGCCATCTCGGCCAGAAGAGCTCGAGAAAATGTGCGTTCGGAGTCTCTAGGCGGTGCTTTCATAGAAACCCGCGAAGCGAGGCCGATTCTGTCTTTTTGCCGATGCTCCGGTCGGTCAACGCTTGGGCCCTACATGTCGTGGCTCCGCATGTGTGTAGCGAGCAAGCAATGCGAGTTTGCGTAGAACAACGCACCCGTTCGTGCGCGATTCATGGCATAGAGAGCGCGCCGAATCTTGGCTCTATACGATATGCCATCGGATTCATAGTATAGGCCCGGTGGCACTCCGCCACTTGCACTTTGGGAGCCTATGATGCCGATTCTTACCACCGATATGCTCGACGTAATCCGGCGCGCGATCCTTTCATTCGTAGCGACAGTAAACGAGGATGGATCGCCGAATCTTTCGCCGAAGGCGATCGCTAATCGCGCTCAATGACGCACTGTTTTTCGCTGATATCGCCTCGCCCCAGACCGTCGAGAATGTTCGGCGAAATCCGGCAATCTCGATCAACGTGGTCGATGTCTTCGCCCGGCGTGGGTATCGCTTCAACGGTACCGCAAGTGTGCTGCCGGCTGGCGATCTTGATTGGGAATTCGTCGCCGAGTGGGTTTGGCGGACGAACGGCTCGGACTATCCCGTGAATCACGTCGTCCGCATTGACGTACGTGAGGCGCGGCCGCTGCTGTCACCTGCCTACCGCTTCGGAGACGTGGCATCGGAAGACAGTCTTCGGGAAACGTATATGGCGAAATACGGTGTGCAGAAGCGGGATTGAAGCATGCCATTGCAGATTATTGGCGAACTCCGTTCGGATAGCTACTGTCCGACAGCACTACAGCTCGCCGTGTTTTGGACCGTGAGCGGGCGTCGGTCGACGCATTGTCAGAGTCGTCCGAATGTTGGTTTCGTCTAGGCGTCGCTGATCATGTCCGCCGACGCCTCTAACGCCCGGTTTGCCTGGCGATCACTGAGGCAGCAGAAGGCATTCACCATCGAATTTTTCTAAATCTATCTTCAGGCTCGAGTGCCGAGTATCGCTGACATTTTGCTCACCGAAGAACTGTCAGCCGCGACATATGCAACGCACACACCGATACAGAGGTTTTGAAGTAACCGTAGCCCTTGAAGCCGTGTGGGAACCGTCAGGGAGCGCCGTGCCGTCGCTCCCGAGCGGATTTGTCACCATCGTGTCTATCGGGCCGAAGGAGTTGTCGAGTCCGCTGGTATCTCCTATCCGTCCGAAGAAAGACAATCAGAAGTTGTTCGGAACGGAAGGGGCGGCACTCATGGCCGGGTTCAGCGCTGGCCAACGAGTCATAGACAATGGGCTCATGCAGGGATAATCCTGGCTGATCTCGCGTCCCAGTTCTTCAATTGATGCGCGACTCAAAAGGAAGCCCCCGAACGCTGCTTCGCCGGAGAGTTTGGATGTCCACCCAACCTTCAGCCTGGGGCTGCTGGGCTCAATGCGGAAAGGACGGGGAGTGCTATCGGATTACGCCGACGTCCCGCCGAGAGAATGTTCACTGCCGCGTTGACGTCGCGGTGATGATGCGCACTGCAACCGGACCTGCATCGAATTGCACACGAAAGCTTCCAGCGATGCCAGTGCCAATGATGAGTGACCGGCCGAATCCTCGCGCATGGCGGTGGCAATCCACGCAGGTGGCACAGTGACTCACAAAGGTGACATGTTTGTATCGCATTGGTTAACGTCATGGGGCATTTCGTGGGTGACCATGCTTCCGGTTGTCATGACAGCGGCTCCATTTATTCGCAGGGTCGCCGAACGAATTGCGAAATAAGCCTTGTACCTCATGCTGGCTGGTGGATGTTGGGTATGCCGGTGTCTAGAGGAAAGAGCGCTTTCTAGACTAGAGGAGCCGAACACGTCGATGTTCGCGGAAACGATAGGCTTAGTGAACCTTGGCCATCCACAGCCCTGCTCAGGCCTGTCGAACGACGAATCAAGAGGCTCGACCAAGACAATATCCACGTAGACGCCAGCTTCCGTATGATCGTTGTATTCCCCGGAGACCAGGCGCTCGGCCCTAGTCTCCGGAGTGACACGGCGCTAATCTGGCGTCAGTCGATCGATCGCTTCATACGACTTTCCATACCGCATCATGAGTCTCAATCGCCTTGCTTGAGCGCCGAGCGCATTGCTGTTGGCATTCTAGTACCGGCATCGCTTCCGGTTCCGCGCGCGACCCGACTGGTCGCAGCAAAGCTGCTCGGGCGATCAAGCAAATCGCACCTGTATCGGCGACCACGCGCCGCGAGTCCTCACGGACGAATGCGAATGATCGTCTTCCCTTCGCGTCGCTTGGTCGGGTTCAAGGCCGCGACGGCATCGTCGAGGGTCGAGACGTGACCGATGTTCGTCCGCAGTCGCCCGTCGCGCACCCGCTGGACGATCTCATTCAGTTCGGCACGATCGGACTCGACAACAAAGTCGACTACGCGACCGTTGTCGGGACGTGCGTTGGGCGGCCCGACAACGGACACGAGTGCCCCGCCGGCTCGAAGCAGGCCCGCAGATCGTTTACCGATGTCACCACCGATGACATCGAACACCAGATCGACTCTGCCGATGTCCTCCAGCGTGTCGCTATCGAGGTCGACAAACTCTTGCGAGCCGAAGTCGAGCGCCTTCTGACGGTCGGCGGCGCGCCCGGTGCCAATGACATACGCGCCGGCCTCTCGTGCGAGTTGCGTCACCATCGTCCCGACTGCGCCGGCCGCACCGTGAGCGAGGACGCGCTGGCCTGCCTGAAGACGCCCGTGTTGGAACAGCCCTTGCCATGCGGTCAGTCCTGAGATCGGCAGGCTTGCGCCCACCGTGAAGTCGACATCGCCCGGCAGCGGTGCAAGGTTGCGTGCCTCGATCGCCACATACTCGGCCAGGGTGCCGTCACGGTACCAGTCGGCGAGGCCGAACACCCGCTGGCCCACAGACAGCCCCGTCGTTCCGTAGCCGAGAGCGGTGACCACTCCCGCCAGCTCATGGCCAGGGATCGAAGGTTTTCGGTCACGGTCGCCGCGATCGGTCCAGGTCGAGGGCCACGCCATCTCAGTCGGGACGAATCCCGACGCATGAATCTGAACGATGACATCGTTTATCGCTGCCGACGGCTCCGGCCGCTCGACCAGCTTCAATCCGGCCAATCCTGCAGCCTGATCTGCTACTACAATCGCCTTCATGTGGATTCTTTCCATGGTTACGTGCCTCTTTAGTGGAACCGTCGCAAGGACGGCCGCGTGTCGCTCACGGACGAATTCGGATGATCGTTTTTCCGTTAGTCTTTCCGGTCGGGTTGAGGGCGGCAACGGCGTCCTCGAGGGTAGCGACTTTGCCGATATTCGTCCGCAACCGTCCGTCACGCACTCGCCGGACGACTTCGATCAGTTGAGCGCGATCGGATAGGACAACGAAGTCGATCGCCAGGCCGTCAACGGGTCGCGCCTCGGCCGGTCCGGCGATGGTCACCAGCCTTCCTCCAGCTCGAATGAACCCTGCGGACCGCTTCCCGATGTCGCCGCCGAACACATCGAAGACCAGATCGACTCCACCGACATCTTTTAGGTCGTCGTTCTCAAGGTCGATGAACTCTTGCGCGCCGAACTCAAGCGCCGTCTGACGGTGCGCGGTGCGTCCGGTACCGATGACATGAGCCCCGGCCTCACGTGCAAGCTGAGTTACCATCGAGCCGACTGCACCGGCCGCGCCGTGCACGAGGACGCTTTGCCCTGCCTGAAGGCGGCCGTGGTCGAATAATCCCTGCCAAGCGGTCAGTCCCGGCATTGCGACGCTCGCGCCCACCGTGAAGTCGACGTCGCCCGGCAGCGGCGCGAGGTTGCGTGCCTCGATCGACACATACTCGGCCAAGGTGCCGCTGCGATATGAGTCCGTGAGGCCGAACACTCGCTGCCCCACCGACAGCCCCCTCGTGCCATAGCCGAGAGCGGTGACCACTCCGGCCAACTCTTGCCCGGGAATCGACGGCGTCCGGTCACGGCCTTGACGATCGGTCCACGTCGAGGGCCACGTCAGCTCATCCCAGGTGAACCCCGACGCATGGACCTGAACGACAACGTCGTTTATCCCCGCCTCCGGCCCGGGCCACTCGACCAACTTCATCCCAGCCGTCCCGGCAGCCTGGTCCGTCACGATGATCGCCTTCATGTGATTTAACTCCTCGGTTTTTCGCAGAAAATGTTGCTGCGGTGAATAACCCGTTCGACCTCTGACGCGAGGCGCCACGGGAAATTTCCGAAAGCGAAGGACGAACAGCGCCTCGCCCGTGGTCGTGATCTCGCTTCCCCCCTGCTCGATGTAGCGCAGCGGTTCGACCAACACTTCATCGAGGCGGTGCCCAATTTATCGGCTTAGGGGCGGACAGCCGGTGGTGTATATCCAGTCTGACGATTACGCCGGTATGTGACACGACTGACAGTCCTTCTTGTAGTCCGTGGATGTAGTCTGCTTCGGATCGGTTGCATCAAACCACGACCAACCCCATCGGTCGCCACAAAGCTTAGTAGTCCGTAAGCACGTGCATATTTTGCTTGCCGTCGACAACAGCCGCGGTCGTTCCTTTGTACGGTGATCGCGTATCCGTCTGCCCGTAGGCTGTGACAGCGACCGTCATGGACAATCCCGCCAGGGCGACGCCCAAGGCACCGACAATTCTCATGGCCCTGCTCCTCGTGTGTTGGAGAACACATCTAGTTTCCCGCCGGAAGACATAGAGGTGCAACGGCGCTTGAGTATGCGAGCAATATGCGTGAGTATGCCTCCGAGATTTCGCTCATAGCGCGTAGGTTGACTGAACACCCTCGCGAAGTCAGCCCAGCCGAGGGATCGACGGACATCCTTGAGACGCACAGCAAAATCTTCACCGACAGCAGGGCTCCTTTGAGAGCACAACCCTAATGCCGCCCGCCCCTCGGGTAAATGAATCAAAGTCATAGCTCGACAGAATGCGGCGCTCGCGCTCCAAGACCTTCAGCGATAGCTCCTTCACGTCGTTCAAGACCATGCTGACCTCGCGCAAGGTCGCGCAGCAGCGCGCCGTGTTTGTCTCTCGGTCCGAAGCGATAGACGTGGATCGTGACGGTCACTTGCGAATATGCGTCCGACGCAGCGCCGATGTCTCGTAAACCGTCGTTCGCTGAGCTCGCGCGAGCGATGCACCGATGATGCAAAGCCGGAAGCGGCCTGTCAGCAACGAGCCTCGGGCCCATGCCACAGATGCTCACGTATCAGCCGTCTATACCGAAAGATCAACCGATTCCGATTCCACATCATTTAGCATGTAGGGAACTCATCATCTCCCTCCGCGCGCTTTCGTGTCGCCACTGGTCGGCTAGAGAAAGCAAAAGAGAAGTGAATGTATATAAATCTTCAATCGATTAAAGCGCGTTAGCCTTTCGTGACGCTCCGGCGCGACCATCGACATCTCGCGATCCCCCAGCTCCTGCCGGGGATTGGCGGCCTGCTTTTGCGTGACGCAATAACGACGCGGCATGCCGGCACAGACCTGCCTCTCGATTAAGACAAAACTCGGGCACGGACGCGCACGCTACGCATTGGCCGAAACATTTACCTGCCGATCGAACGATCTTCGCGAATTATTTAGGAGCGTAAGGACGCGCATGCTGTTTCTGTTCTGGTTTATCGCACGCGCCTCCTATGTCGCCAAGCGAGGCTAGGTACGCTTTGCGTTCTGGCGTCAATTGTCCAACCACTCAACGTTTCTAGCGCCGATTAACGCCGTCTTCTACATATTTTCGACGCGGAAGCGGGGTGCCTACATCGATGCATCCGGCTTTCCCGAACTGGCACCCCTCAAAGCGAACTGGAAGACCATCCGGGACGAGGCCCTCGCGGTCGACTCTGCACAGTTACCTTGAGGGCGTGATGGTCCTTCATCGATATGCCCCGCGATGATGCAACTCATCATCGCGACATCAACGCCGCGCTGAACATTTCCGCGGCAGAACGGCGCCGTCTTGCAGAAGGAATCCCCTCCTTCTCGCGCAGAGGGCAACAACCGAACTCTGAAGGATGGGAGGACTTCGGCCGAGCGCACGCAACCACCGCTTCACGTAGCGCATAGAAAGAGTGCCCGACTCTCATCGTTAAATCATCGCTGGACACGTCGCCAGCCCACGTGTCCAGACTTCGCTCGCGCCGTGAGTGAGGCAAACGGACCTTTAATTTAAGTGATGCTGCAAGAGGGCCTCCGGATCGTTGAGGCAAATCGGGTCGACGAGCGCTGGGCCGCCGCACCCAAGCTGCTCAAAGGCACCGCGCGCAACGACGCCTTCAGGGCGGTACGGCACGCACAGCGCTTCACGGAATATGCCTTTCACTCGCTCGCGGTCGCGCACAAGAATGTGGCCGGCCTTGCGGACTGGATTGGTTCTCACGAAACCCAAGCCATCGCGACACGAGTCTTCCTGGCACTTGAACAGTACCTGTTCGGGAAACGGGGCCGTCCACGTTTCAAAGGGTCGCGGCGTCCACTGCACAGTCGTGGCCTCCCCGCGAGTATCACCTGATTAACCGATGACTCACAGACCGCGAGTCGTTATGGCGGCCCACGCCACCCCTACAGTTTCCCGTAGCTATGCAGACCCGAAAGAAACATGTTGACACCAATGAAGGCGAATGTCGTTACTACCAACCCGGTCAACGCCCACCACGCCGCGGGCCTGCCCCGAAGGCCCTTGATCAAACGCATGTGCAACCATGCAGCGTAGTTCAGCCATACTATCAGCGCCCAGGTCTCCTTAGGATCCCAGCTCCAGTACCCGCCCCACGCTTCCGCCGCCCATAGCGCACCGAGAATCGTCGCAATGGTAAAAAAAGCAAAACCCACGGAGATTGCCTTATACATAACATCCTCGAGCACATCGAGCGCCGGAAGGCGATCATCCAGGATGCCCTTGTCTTTCATCAAGTAGGCGACTGCAACCATCGCGGACAGAGCGAAAGTGCCATACCCGATGAAGTTCGCCGGTACGTGTATTTTCATCCACCAACTCTGAAGCGCCGGGACAAGCGGCTGAATTTGCTGCGCATCTCGCGATATTGAGTACCACATCATAAAAACGACTGCAGCGCTAATTACGAGAAGGACGAAAGCGCCGAGCGCGTGTGTGTTGTAATGTCTCTCGTAATAGAGGTAGAAGAGCGCAGTGATAAGGTTGAACAGTACGAAGACCTCGTACAGGTTCGAGATGGGGATATGCCCAATGTCCGGTCCGATCAGATAGGACTCGTACCACCGCACCATCATCCCGACGAAACCCATCAGAACAGCGCTCCACGTCAGCTTCGATGCAATTGCCCCCGCCGAAGGCGCGCGCGCTAGCATACCGATCCAGTAGAACAGTGTTGCGAGGACAAATAGCGCGCTCATCCACAGGATCGCGGATTGGCTTGAGAGAAGGTACTTCAGAAAAAATGCATGATCAGCCCGACCGAGAACATCACCGTACAGGTTAATCGCAAACAGTGATAATGCCGCGATACCAACCATTAACACGCGTGCTTGCTTCCAACGCCATCCCAGCGTGGTGAGCGCGGGAACCGCGCATACCAGCACCAGTCCGTCGTAATAATTCATATGCGAGTGATACTTAGCCAGAGCGAACGCTGCCCCGCAGACCAAGGCCACCGCGAACAGCAGATCAACAAGCAACGTCTTCGGCGGGATCCTAGGTTGCCAGACCCTAATGCGCGAAGAGGGCGCGATTTCCACTTTCTTGTCGCGCAATGATGGGCGATGCGGAGCATCAGATGTCACGTCCATTTTCGACCTCGATCCTGGGAATATGCCACGTAGGCCCTTCGCCGGAATGTATTGTGTAGCGGAGACCGGTTTTCAGGCAGGCGACGTCCCGAGCGGCTGCGAGCCGGTCCACTTTGGCTCGACGCCGCCGGGAAACGGGAGAATACGCTCAAGCGATTTTCTGCAGAAGTACGATGTGCGCAGGCGGAATCCGCCGACGTCGTTACCCCTTCTTCGCGTACCCATTACACCAACCCGCCCCTTCGACCGTCTTGCCGTTGAACAGCGGGCAGGCCGCAGTCTTTGTAGATGCACTGCCCTGGTAGAACTGGCAGTTCGCACATTCCTGGCCGGCGGCGTACTTTGGAAACTTGACCTTGTCCACCTTGGTCGCGTCCACTCGGTAGCCAAGCGCGACTGCGCTCGGATCCGTCTCGGACAGTTGCTCCGCAGCATGAGCGACGAGCGGAAGGAATGCGGTCGATACCAACCCTACAACGCTTCCTACGATGAACTCACGGCGACACGATTTCATTTCAACCTCCTCGTTGGCTTGTTCCGCGATGTTGACTATTCGGAGACTTCCTTGGATGCACATCTGGAACGGCCAAGACAATATATTCGTCGATAGTGTCCGTCGAGACGTGTCCGTTGCGGCTACGTCGGACGGGACAGCATGTCACATCCGCGATCGATATTATGGCCATGTGCCTTATGCCGCAACGTCACGTGGGTATCAGGCTTATATACTGCCGCATACCGCGTGAATGTTATTTACGCGCGGCGTGGAACACCCCGGCCTTCATCCAAAATGAAAGAAGCCCTCTTCGGCTACGAGTTCCATTCGCTTACGAAAGCCACGGGCAAGGTTGGACTGCATCTCCACTTCCGCGTCATCTTCACGCAAAACTGAAGCATTCCCGAAAAGACCAGGTGTACAGCTTTCCGCAGCGCTCGTGAACGAATACAGCGCAATTTTCATTGGCGACGTGCCCCCTTCGGCACCCGCAAAAACACGGATGGCGAAATCTGTGCTTGATGCGGGGCGAGGGCGGTTCCGGATCATGCCGCGATATAATAGCGATTGCACGGGCGTGTGAATCGATCACGTCGCTAAACAATATTCAAAGCAGACTTGCGTCGGTGACGAGCACCCGCTACCGTTATCGCGTAACGAATTTTCGCGAGATTGTTTAACTCGGTGTTACGCTCACTTCGACGACACCTCTGTCGTCGGACTCGAAAGGATTTGGCCCGTCTACAGGCGGGCTCTTTTTTGCGCACCGAGCCTTCACAGAAGGTCCGCGAACCCGGGCGCCACTTCCTGTCAGTCCAAGAATTCCTCCCTTGAGGAAGGAAGGCAAGCAAGACCGAATCGACGCTGCACTCGCAGTCAATTTAAGCTATCGATGCGGAATACGAAAGCGCGGCACCCCCACAAGTAGTCCACGTACTCGCACTCCACAGAAAATTAAACCCATGCGGAAGTTCAAAGCGATTGCGTTTACGTCTGGTTAGTTTAGCTTGATGAACGGATTTCACCCCGGACTTGCGGCCGCTGCAAAACGCGCACCGGCCCGAAGGACCTAGAGGGCCGCGGGATAAGGGACAGGGACCGTCCGGATTCACGGCGCACATAATCACCGCGGCTGGCTGCGGCAGTGCACGCTCTCACGGCGCGACGTCGCCGACCTGCAACATGAATCCCCGTCCTTTGTGCGCCTTGCACGGCAGTCACGGGGCCGAATCCGGGGAGAACGCCGGCGCTTAAGCACCCTCATATCAGCGAGAATACGGGGGCATGAGAGTGAGGATCAACGAGATAAGGAGTGCCAGTAGTTTCAGGACAAGATCGACCGCCAATACACTGAACACCAGCGGAGATGATTCATATGCCATCGGCAGCGCCAGTGCTACAACTATCGAACTGACAGCGCAGAGGAAAAGAAATATAACCCTGGCAGACCGAATCTTGTATATCGCCCCGAAGGCCAAAGCGACCCAGATAAGACGCCCCGCCGTCGAAGCGAAACGCTCTACCGATGATTGTGCGAGGATCAGCTCGATTGGTAGCTCAAGTATTGACCATATTGCAACAGAGAGCGGAAGCGCACGTCGCGCGGCACTTACCATTATAGGTGACAGACTAGCGATAAATCCTTTCTCTTCACCGCGGAAAGACTTAACTCGATTAGCTACGTATTCGAGACGTTTCTCTATATTACTCAGACGAGTGGCGGACATGCTCGCTCCAAGATTCAATGACCGGGACACCCGCACCGGGGTCCGTTAAGGGCTCATGTAGGCGCGGAGAAGTGCAACCATCTGTGCCACTCATAGTGCAGATCTCCTTCCGACTGTCAGGGAAGACGCGTGATTAGTTTGATGTACATCTCCCCGCCGATCGCAGTCACGAACACGGCATACGCACGCGCGAGGCAAGGATCATTCGATGACTGTTTGCCAGTGCGCGCGTCTCGCTCACCCACGGTCGAAATACGGAATCTCCGATCTTGATCGGCATACCACTCAGAGCACAGAATGATTGAACGTGCGCGCGCCCCATCCGCCACACCTGTTCGCCAAAATAACCTGTGGTCGAGTCGCTCCAGCAAATGCTAAGCGAGACCGACGAAAGTCGCTCGATTATAGAAATCCTGGCAGGCAACAGTTCTTTCTTGGGCTCTTCGTTCGCCCCCTGACAGAGCAGCGTTTTCGTTCTGCGGAATCTTTTCTTTTTAACAAGCGTCACTTTCGGCGCCGGTTGCGGCGCCAACAGGCACAGCAACGCTCGCTCAATAATGTCTTTGCCAGCTTCTTGAGTCATTTGACACCTTCCTCGTCGATCGACATCGGATACGATTAATCTTTTCGATCCCGATTACACCGGCCCTGTGGTGTTAGGAGACGCGAACCTGACCTTCTCCTTCACGCCCCGTCAACGTGCTGCCTCAATCATGCAGCCGAAGGGTGATCACCACCTGACGGAACTCGTAGGCAATGTTATCGATCGAGAAGCTAGCGGACAACATTCGTCGCGTATCATTCGCGCATCCGTCGGTATATCCGGCGCATATGCCGACTGCCAATATGCACAGAGATTGCTCGATATAGCGCTTACCACGATCGACGCGACGAACGCCGCGCGGCAACCGGAGCAAACAGACCGTCGCCGCTCAATATCCATCGGACGATGGAAACTCTTCTGCCTTAAGCACACAGCCCTTCGTACTATCGCTATTCCTACGACTGTAGTGTCTGGTGAAATGCCCTCGTGCCCGGGCGCATTGTCATGTCATATTCTCACCTGCTCTATAGCGATTCGATATAACTCCGCACCTCAAGAGCGGGAAATACTTTGGTATAAAACGCGATACGAATTATCTGCATCGTGTTCCTAATAATGCCAGCGCCGTGACGTACACTCGCAGCATGAACTCATGCCATCATATTGCCAAAAAAGAGCCAATGTTGGATAAGGCATCGAAGTCACCATCCGCTGAAACCGTGCGCGAGCCCGTGCACGTGTGGGACTGGTCAGTGAGAATCTTTCATTGGTCAATTGTCAGTCTCGTCATCGCCGCATACGTAACATCCCGGTACAACTGGATGACGTGGCACGTTCGTCTGGGACAATTAACCCTGACGTTGCTGATCTTCCGCATTCTGTTAGGCTTTTGGGGTAGCGAAACCGCGCGTTTCAGACGGCTTCTGGTACGGCCCTCGGTTGCGTTGGCATACACCCGTCGCTTCTTTTCACACGCCGGTCCTACGTACCTCGGACACACACCCGGCGGCGGATGGATGGTGGTTGCACTTATCTTGGTACTGTCGACGCAAGTATTGACGGGCCTATATGCGTACAACGACGTGGCCCAAGTAGGACCGCTTTTCGGCATCTTTTCCGCTGATACCTCGAACACACTGGTATCTGTGCACGAAAAATTGTTCACTCTCTTGATCTCGTTCGTCGCGATTCACATAGCTGTGGTCGCCCTCTACTGGATTGTGAAGCGACAAAATCTGGTTCGGCCGATGTTGACGGGAATACAATATCTACCACCCGGTTTTGAGAAGCCACGGATCATATCCGCCAGGCGAGCGCTGTCGCTATTTCTTTGCTCCGTCATCATTGCGACGCTGATTTGCCAGCTTTGACGCGCCATGACGCATGCCAAGCGACCAGAACGACCTTTTACCACGTCTCATGGCGCGGAACTGTGATGAATCTTGTCCGCTGCTTCTCGCGACGCCGCGTCAAGAAGCAACGGTTCGAGGGCAAACCCCGCGGCCCGCCACGCATCCAGTCCACCAGCAAGTGGGAACACATTCTTGTAACCCTCTGTCTTCATTCGCTCCGCGACTAATGCCGCGCTCACTTCGTTCGGACAATCGCAATAAATAACGAATCTTCTGCTCCTGTCCACTCCGTCGAGCTGTGCTGCGGATGCGCCGTGATCAAGCACGATCGCACCCGGGATTCGGACAGGATCGCTCCGTCGCCGAACTCCCTGTCGGGCATCGATGATGCAAGGCGGGGGATCTTCTAACAGTAGCGCATCAAGCTCCACGGCATCGACCCGAGGCATGCGCAAACGACGAAGCAGGGTCGCCCGGTGTCGCCATCGGATACCCACATAAATAACTAGAAATATCGCGGTGATCACGACTGCCCCCAAGCCGAACCAGTCCAGGAGATTGAGAATCGTGTCCACGGCGTCGGCAAACAGCACGCCGAGAGCTACCCCGACGGTCGCCCATAGCGCCGCCCCGACGGAATCGTAAAAAAGAAAACTGGTGAGGGACACGCTCATCGCACCAGCGACAGGTATTGCGAGGGTCGACAGACCCGGAATGAATTTGGTTACGGCAAGCACACGAACGCCGAACTTCCCAAAAACTTCGCCGCTCCTGCTCACACAGCTGTCTCGGGAGATCGACATGCTGCATAGAAATCCTAGGACGCGACTCCCGTAACGCCGTCCGAGCCAGAACCATAACAAGTCACCCAACAGGGCCGAACTCGCTGCAACGAGAACCACATTGAACAAGGACAGTCTCATCGCCCAAACATTGCCGTGACCGCCTACCAACGCGGTGATTGCACCGGTGAGGATGAGTGCCGGCATCGCGGGAACAGGAAAGCCGAGGGACTCGAGCAGTACGTTCAGAAAAACCAGCGGAACGCCGTACTCGACGATCAATTCTCGAAGCATGGATTCGACTCAGGGAACAAGACACATGATTTGCCAGCATGGCCTGTGACGTCCCGTGTTTGCCGATGAACGACCCCAAGCACGCGCGCATCGCGGCCCTCCTGCGCATCGTTCGATCGGTTTGAGTCATCGTGTTTTGGAGGGCGTACGTTCAAAGTCTTACGCCGCAAGCCGTTAAGCTCATGTTGATTCAGGCGAAAAAATCCCCACCCATGATTCTCGCCGAATTGTAGCCGGTCCTTGACCGCGACATTTGCGCGTTCTATATCGGAGGGTACAGAACACGGTCTGCAACTTTGATCGGCAAGTCCCGAACTCGTAATTGCGGAGCGTCCAACAATCCTTTTGAAAGCTATGATGCCATCTGGAAGGGTATGAGTGGACAGGAAATGTTCATAGGCGGAGGGGGCGATGTACGCATCGGGATAGTTCATCACCATGTCGAAGTCGACCGGGTTGTGGAGCGACGCGTCGGTTAACTGCACATAGATCCAGGCGTAAAAATCGGTAGGGAGAATGAGATCGCCATAAATTGAATATTCCAGCGCGGAATTGTGAAGCGCTGACAGTTCCGTAGCGGCAAATAGCTGGCGAAGGTAAGCGATGCCCGCGAGCGCAACGCAGATTGCAAATACACTCATCATGTCCGCTGGATCGTACATCACAGTCCTCGAACTAGTTATGGAATGACAGAAAGAGCTATGCGTAATTCAATAAAAATCCGACGTTGTCGTCAATTATCTTCCAGTGTCTTGTGCGATACCTCGGTATATCACGTGCCCGCGATGAACCTTTATTGATATCTCACTGAGGTTCATCTTTGCCGCAATCTGCTTGTTCATCAGACCGCTCGTGACCATGGACAGGAGTTTGCGCTCGTGGGCGGTCAAGGATTCGTATCGCTCGCGTAACTCGCGCCGTACCCGCTCGTTTTCGCGATGCGTGCGGTCGTGCATCATTGCGGACCGCACCGCATCAAGCATGTCCTGGTCACGAAAGGGCTTGCTCAGAAAGTTATGGGCACCCGACTTCATCGCCTTCACAGTCATCGCGATATCGCCGTGTGCCGTCATAAAGACGATCGGTATGTGCTGCTTGAGCTTGGCGAGACGCTCTTGTGCCTCAAGACCTCCCATCCCGGGCATTCGAACATCCAAAATGAGGCAGTTAGGTGCGGCGGTGCATTTATCTGCAGTCCGCTCCAACACATCGAACATTTCGGTGGCGGAGGTGAAGAGTTTCACGCTCAGACCCACCGTCGCCAAAAGATCAGCGAGGGATTCACAGTAGAGGTTTTGATATACCGAAGTATGTTTGTTGACCGGCGCATATCCGCATATGATCCAATTGACGAAAAGGTGCCGGTAAACACGAGGGGCGTGATCCTGTTTGTCGACACCGAATCCATCATCCGAAGCTGCAAGACTTATCACGCAGGTGCTTCACCATGTCGGGAGTTGAACATGTTTGACATGTCAAATTTGAATCGCCTTCAAAAACTTGAAGAACACGCACCAGCGGGAATAGCGGCGTTCTGGGCGTTCGACAAAGCCGCTTTTGAGGAAGGTGCGTTGTCCGTTCAAACCAAGCAACTGATTGCGGTTGCTGTCGCGCTAACCACGCAGTGTCCGTATTGCATCGAGCTTCATACGACTGCCGCGCGGGACGCTGGTGCGACTAACGCCCAGTTGGCGGAGACTGCGGTGGTGGCAGCTGCAATTCGCGCGGGCGGCGCGATCACTCATGCCACGCACCTGATGCAGGAATAATAGTGTTTCCCCTGTACGCGCCGTGCGCACGTCAGCAGATTGCGTGGTAGGCCGGTGTTAGCCGGACGCAGCGTTGTCTCACTGCCCGCGAGAATTGCTAGGCTTTATTACTTCTCGGCGCGCTGACAAACCGTGTCCCCTCGACCTTGTTCGGACTCTTGAATATGTGCGTCCATGCGAACATCCAACGATACTCACGTATGTTTGTTAATGGGGGTTGAAGGTCCGATTGCAAGCTCGCCCGCCAGAAGGGCCGCTCTATACATTTCCCTCGCTTGCAACGACTAAATAGTCGCAGATGTTGTCATGGCGTTGGCTCGATCAACCTAACTTCTCAAATCAAATCTACTGGAGCGAAAGATGCTTAAGAACGTATACGTCGCCGAAAAGTGTGACATTTCCGTCTGGCCGCTTGGGTTCCTCCGTTGGGCCCTGGTAGTCGTATTCCTCTGGTTCGGTTGCATGAAGTTCACCAGTTACGAGGCTCACGGGATCTCCTCGTTCATCGTGCATAGTCCGATTATGGGCTGGCTTAACACCTTATTCGGTGTACAAGGTGCGAGCGATGTCATCGGTGTCCTCGAACTGTCGACAGCCGCCGCCCTTATCCTGGGCGCATTCGTCCCGCTGTTTTCCGCCCTTGGTGCGGCGATGTCGTGCGCGACGTATATCACCACGTTGTCGTTTATGTTTAGCACTCCAGGCGTAACAGCAGCCCCCTTGGGCGGCTTCCCTTGGCTATCAGGTGATGTCGGGCAGTTCCTGCTCAAGGACCTTGTCCTTCTCGCCGCGTCCGCTTGCCTGTTGATCAAATCAATTCAGGTTGCACCGGTCCGCACTCCAGAGGCTGCAGCAATGCCTCGATAGCCTCGTAGATTATTGGCGCTCGTTGTGCGCACGTTACGCACGGACGCCTCGACCGTGGACAAATCCGGTGCACACGCCAAGGAATTGGCGCCGTCGCGCCAGCATCGCCACCGGGTCCGAGCGGGCTGTCGCGGGACTACCATCGTCCCGGGTTCCGGAGTGGAAGCACGAAGCCCGGCAGCGCGGGTGACTTTGTCGCGCCACAAGGCGCTACGGGCGCTCAAGCCGCCAGCATTGAAACGTCATATCAGATAGGTGGGGCGATATCCCCAGCCGCCTCTGCCAGTGCGGACGTGATGACTTAAGCGCGCCAGCGCGTCGGCAAACTCTTCCGCACTCGAGGAAAAGCCTCTGTCGGCGATGACATGGGGAGTCGTGTTCTATTCGACACATCCCAAGCCATCAAGGCGCACGCACACGCAGATCGTGGGTATTGTCGACTAGCGTCCTACATTGCATAACGAATTTCAACGTCAGCCATAAGATGGCTGGCATGATGTGTTCAACATGCACGCGTCTGCGCGAGCATCAAATGAATTTCCGATACAACCGCCGCACCTTCTCCGACTGCAGCCGAGACTCGCTTGATAGACGACGAGCGCACGTCACCTATAGCGAAGATGCCGGGCACGTTGGTCTGGAATGTGAGGCATCTAGAGGAGTCGGACGACTCCGCAGCCCTTGTCAAAACAAAGCCTCTGTCATCAACTTCCACTTCGCAGTTGCGAAGCCACTGGGTATTTGGATCGGCGCCTGTGAACAGAAAGAGGTGTCTTGTCTCGATTGACGCATTTCGCCCCTCCGTATTCACCGTCAGACCGCAAAGTCCGTCTTCATCGCTGGATGCTGATTCGATCGTCGTGCGTGTATGTATCGTCACGTTGTGTAGGGCCATTACACGATCGATCAGATATCGAGACATACTCTCTTCGAGTCCTCCCCGCCTCACGAGTACGTGGACATGGCTCGCATAGTTTGAGAGGTAAACGATTGCCTGCCCGGCCGAATTTCCTCCTCCGACTAGTACAACCTCTGTGCCCTGACAAAGCTTCGCTTCGACCGAAGACGCCCAGTAATAGACGCCTTTCGCCGTGGACAAATCAAGACCATCGATATCTGGACGACGATACGAGGCGCCACTGGCAACTACCACTGAATGCGCACTGACGAGACGGCCACCAGTGAGATGAACCCTGAACGGCGACACCGCGCAGTCCAGCTTCGAGATTTCAGACGGAATCGAAATTTCCGCACCGAACTTTACCGCCTGCATGAATGCGCGATAGGCCAGTGCGTGACCCGAAATCCCGGCGGGAAAGCCCAGATAGTTTTCGAGACGTGCGCTGGCCGCGGCCTGCCCGCCAGCGCCGTGTGAGTCGAACACGATGACGGACAGGCCTTCTGACGCGGCATATACCGCGGCCGCCAGTCCAGCCGGGCCCGCCCCGACTATCGCGACATCGTAAATACTCGTTGGAGCCAATTCTGGCAAGAGCCCAAGCCTGTCAGCCAGCGTCGCCTCGTCAGGTCGACGTAAGATAGTTCCATCGGCCAGCACCACAATTGGCGTCGATTCGCGCCAGTCCGGAAGCTTTGAGAGGACGCCGACGGTTTCCGCATCACTCTCCGTATCGACCACCCGGTAGGGATGATTTACTCGCCGAAAGAATCCCTCGAGCGCCAAGGTCTTGGTGTCTGTCGCCGGTCCGATGAGTACCGGGCCGCTGCCTCCCTGAACAAGCTCCGCGCGGCGCAGTATGAGGGCGCGCATGATGATTTCACCCAGCTGTGCCTCCTCTATCAGGAGTGCCCGTACCTGCGCGGGTGAGATCAGGATCGCGTCCACATCCTTGAGCGCATATCCGTCTACTAGATATGGTTTCCCCGTGAGCTGCGCTGTCTCCCCAAGGAACTGCCCCTCAGCCAGTTCCGCCAAAAATCGTGATTGTCCCAGTCCATCTCGCCGCGTAAGCAAGACATTGCCCCGTAAGATAACTCTTATTCCGAGTCCCTTCTCGCCGGCGCGGAACATCGTCTCGCCGGCTTTCCATGACTCCAGCGCGCCGAATCGACGTGTACGTTCGACGTCCGCAACTCCGAGCCGCGGAAACATCTGAGGGCGCCGTTGTTCGATCGCTGTCCGCGTCGCCCGCTCCTCGTCCCCGATCGCACGACTTCGATTCAGATAAGAGCCGTAGTTAGCAGACCGTCCCGCGCGCGCATTCCGCGACGTCACCGGAGCGTGATCCGTTGGTTCATTCGAAATGTAGCGACCATAGTTCGCGGAAACGCCGCCCACGGGGATAGACGACTCTGGCGGGACATCAGAGAAGTCGTCTTGTGTAATGTCTGGCGACTGTCCATCGGTATTCTTTGTCGAATCCTTACGCTCTGGGTCGAACGTGGATTCCTCGTCTGCATTCATAGAGCATCTGGTTGATCGGAACTTTCGTCCCATAGACTAAGCTACAACGGTGACCACAGCCGGAAGTTATCCCCGTCCCACCTTTGGAAAAAGTCCGCCACCGTCGCTCATGATGACGTCGCGCCCAGGTGATGCGGTCGCATCGATTTACAGTTGATCCAGTCATCGTTGTGTTCGGCAAAATAGTTCTCCACCGGGATGATCTGATTCCCCTACAGTTTCGTGCATGCGGAAGATTCCGACAACGCCCACAAGGTATCGGGTTCATATGCTCAGGTATGAACCCGCAATACGTTTGCTCTATGTACACTTACCGGAGAAGCCACCACGTCGAGCAGCGTCGACAGATTCAGGATTGCGGCCCGTCAGCTTTCCAGACAACTCAGCTTGTGAACAACCGCCAGTATCCGACCAACCAAAAGCACGCCTCCGCAGTCATTTAGCGACAATCCGGCTTAAGCGCCATCCGTTTAGTCAACGCTTCGCGGCTAATAGCCAGACCGCTACTCAATCGTGCGATTTGGTCTTTATGGGATATGAGAACATGCACGAGAGAACCGAATGGCCGACGCACTTTGCTTGCTGCCATCGAGCAGGGCAAAACCAACGCCCGAAAGCCATTGTATGGATCGGTTTGGCCTGACCGACTTTGGCGGCGGCTAATTCAGCCAACGAAATGGATGTCGAGCCTTCCTGACTCTCGAAGGCATATCCGCCGCCGCCCCTTAATCAATACGCGCTCTGCACCAAATTCGTCGGCTTGCCGCCAACAAAGTTCTCAATGTTGTCCACCAGCTGATCGGCAAGCGCCTGCTGCGCCTCATCCGAAGCCCACGCCACATGCGGCGTCAGAATCACATTCGGCCGCCCCGCAACACGCATGAGCGGACTATCCATGCGCGGCGGCTCGCCATCGGTCACATCGAACCCGGCACCGCTGATCAAGCCCTCATCGAGCGCCTGCACGAGCGCGCCTTCGTCCACGAGCCCGCCGCGCGCCGTGTTGATGATCAACGGCTTTCGCTTCATCGCGCGGAACTCCGGCATCGCCAGCATGTTGCGCGTCTCGGGCGTAAGCGGACTGTGGATGCTGATGACGTCGCTCGTCGCGAGCACTTCCGACCACGGCGTATAAAGCGGCCCCAAGCCTTGCTTGCCTTTGTGCGCGGCGAACATCGGCACCATGCCGAACGCCTTGCCGATCTCCGCGACGCGCTGCCCGAGCACGCCCTCGCCGATGATCCCGAGCCGCGCCCCGCCGAGATCATGGATCGGATGATCGAAGAAGCAGAACTGCCCCGACTTCTGCCACACGCCCGCAAGCACGTCGTTGCGATACGCGACGAGGTTGCGGCGCAGCGCGAGCATCAGCGCGAACGTGTGCTCGGGCACGGTGTTGAGCGCGTAGCCGCGAATGTTCGCCACGGCGATGCCGCGATGCTGGCAAGCGGCCTTGTCGACGCAATCGGTGCCGGTCGCGGCCACGGCGACGAGCTTCAAACCCGGCAGCCGGTCAAGCACTTCCTTCGTCAGCGCCACCTTGTTCGTGATCGCGATCGTTGCGCCCGCGAGCCGGGTCAGCACGTCTTCGGGGGCGGTCTTTTCGTATTCGACGAATTCGTGGGCGAAGCCCGGCTTGCGCAGTTTGATTTGCGGCGCGAGCGTCGCGCGGTCGAGAAAGACGATCTTTTCCATCATGCTTCTTCCTTGAGCTCCTGTTCGATTCCCTTCAAAAGATGGCGGCGCGCTTCTTCCACGACGTGGCCCGCCGTGATGCCGAAGTGCTCGAACAGCACCTCGGCGGGACCGGACGCGCCAAAGCCGGTCATGCCGACAAAGCCGCCGCGTTCGCCGAGGTAGCGGTCCCAGCCGAAGCGCACGGCGGCTTCCACGGCGACACGCACCGTGCCCGGCCCGAGCACGGCGGCGCGATAATCCGCGTCCTGTTCGTCAAAAATTTCCCAGCATGGCATCGAGACGACCGCCGTCGCCACGCCTTCGGCTTCCAGGCGCGCGCGTGCTTCGAGCGCGATCGCCACTTCGGAACCGGTGGCAAGCAGCGTGACCTGGCGCGCGCTTCCAACGCCTTCGGCCAGCACATACGCGCCGCGACGCGACAGGTTCTCGGCGACATGTACGCACCGCACCGGCGGCAGTGCCTGCCGAGCGAACACCATCGTGCTCGGACCGTCCTTGCGTTCGAGCGCGATCTCCCAGCACTCCGCCGCTTCCACGGCATCGGCGGGACGCATCACGTGCATGTTCGGCATCGCGCGCAACGACGCGAGGATCTCGACGGGCTGATGTGTCGGGCCGTTTCGGCCGAGGCCGATCGAGTCGTGGCTGAACACGAAGTTCACGGGCAGGCCCATGAGCGCGGCCATGCGCATCGCGGGGCGTTCGTAATCGGAGAACGCGAGGTACGTGACGCAGGTCGCGATCACGCCGCCGTGCGCGGCCATGCCGTTCGCCATCGCGCCCATCACGTGCTCACGCACGCCGCAGTGCACGTACGCGCCGCTGCGGTCCGCGGCCGTGAATGCGTGCAAACGGCGCTTGTGGCTCGTCGGCGCTTCGAGGTCGGCGCAGCCGACCATGCGCTCCGGCAGCGTCGTCGCAAACAGATCGTTGATCTCGGCGGACACCATGATGCCCTGCTGCGCTTCCGTGTTTTCCGCCGCGCGACGCCGGTAGTCTTCGAGCACATCGCGCCAGCCGTCGGGCAAGCGGCCTGCCTGAATGCGCTCAAACTCTGCGCGCTCGTCCGCCGGCAGCGCCGCCACGCGGGCCTGCCAAGCGTGATACGAGTCAGCGCTGCGCCGCCCCGCGCGACGCCACGCCGACAAGATTTCGTCGGGCACATGGAACGGCCCATGCGGCCAGTCGAGCAGTTCGCGGGCCGCCTCGGCGTCCGCGTCGAACAGCTTCCCGCTATGGCCGCCGCGCTGCCCCTGCAGCCGCGCGATGCCTCGGCCGATGACGGTCCGGCACGCGAGCATCGACGGACGCGGGTCTTTGCGCGCAAGCTCCAGAGCCGCCGATACCGCGTCGATGTCATGCCCATCGACATCGATCACGTGCCAGCCCGCGACGCGAAAGCGCTCGCGCACGTCCTCGCTGATCGACAGCTCGGTACTGCCGTCGTCGGTGATGCGGTTGTCGTCCCAGCACAGGATCAGCTTGCCCAACCGCAGATGCCCCGCGAGCGAGATCATCTCCTGGCCGATGCCTTCCTGCAGGCAGCCGTCGCCGACGAACGCATACGTGTAGTGATCGACGATGCCGCTGCCGAACCTCGCGTTCAAATACGCCTCGGCCACGGCCATCCCGAACGCGTTCGCGATCCCCTGCCCGAGCGGGCCGGTCGTCACTTCGATGCCGGATGCCGGATCGTATTCGGGGTGCCCCATGCAGTGCGAGCCGAACTGGCGGAACGTCTTGATCTGATCGAGATCGATACGCGCGTAGCCCGTCAGATACAGCAGCGAATACAGCAGCATCGAGCCATGGCCGTTCGAGAGCACGAAGCGATCGCGGTCGGGCCATTGCGGGTCGGCCGGATTGAACTTCAGGTGGCGTGTGAACAGCGCCGTGGCGATCTCGGCCATGCCGAGCGGCACGCCCTGGTGCCCTTCGCCCGCGCGCAGAATCGCGTCGATCGAAAGAAAGCGGATGGCGTTCGCGAGCGGCGTTCCGGCTTCGTCTAGGGTGGACATGGCAAAAAGGCTCCTTGCGCGCGGCTTCGCAACAAGCGGCGCTGCTGAAAACGATGAGTGAGTGAGAGCGCCGCGCGCCGCCGCCCTCGACCGAAGCCGAAGGCCGGCGCGCGAGCGTGATTACTGATGCAGGAAGCCCGTCGAAATCCAGGGCACCGCGGCCACCACGATGAGCCCGATGACGAGTGCGACGATGTAGCCGGCGATCGGCTTCATGCCTTGATCCGGATGGATGCGGCTCACGGCGCAGGCCGAGTAGTAGCCGACGCCGAACGGCGGCGCGAACAGGCCGACGCCCATCGAAAGAATCACGACCATCGCGTAGTGAATGTCGTTGATGCCCAACTGCCTCGCGATCGGGAACATCAGCGGCCCGAACAGCACGATGGCGGGAATGCCTTCGAGCACGCTGCCGAGCACGATGAACACCACGATCGACGCGGCGATGAACGTCGCGGCCCCGCCCGGCAAGCCGGCGAGCGTGTCGGCGAGTTCGCCCGAGAAGCCCGACTGCGTGAGCGCCCAGGCCATCCCCGTCGCCGCGCCGATGATGAGCAGAATCGCACCCGACAGCGACGCCGTTTCGATCAGCATCGGCTTCAGGCGCGCCCATTCGAAGCGGCGATAGATCAAGAGGCCCGCGAGCACCGTGTACACGATGCCGATGGTCGAGACTTCGGTGGCCGTCGCGATCCCGCGAATCACCGCCATGCGGATCACGAACGGCAACGCCAGCGCGGGCAATGCGATCAGCAGCTTGCGGACGATTTCGGCAGCGCCGGCGCGCTTCACGTGCGAGAGATCCTCGCGCCGATTGCGCCAGAACACGAGCGCGCACAGCGTGATGGCGAGCACGATGCCGGGCAGCATGCCGCCCGTGAACAGCGCCGAGATCGAGGCGCCCGTCACCGAACCGAGCGTGATCAAGACGAGGCTCGGCGGTATCGTTTCGGTCTGCGCGCCGGTCGCGGCCAGGAGCGCGACGAGTTCGCCCGGCTTCGCGCCGCGCGCCTTCATCTCGGGGAACAGCACGGGGGCGACCGCCGCCATGTCCGCGGCTTTAGAACCCGAGATGCCGGATACCAGATACATCGCGCCCACCAGCACATACGACAGACCGCCGCGCACATGCCCGAGCAGACTCGCGAGAAACGCGATCATCGCGGCGGCCATGCCCGTCATCTCGATCAGCTGGCCGAGGAACACGAACAGCGGCACCGACAGCAGGATCAGGTGCGACATGCCCTCGTCCATGCGGCCGACGACGACCGTCATCGGCGTGCTCGTCGTCAGCGCGAGATAGCCGAAGGTCGCGAGCGCAAACGAGAACGCGATCGGCACGCCGGACAGCACGCCGAGCGCCACGAGCCCGACGAAGAAGATCAGCAGGTTGTAGTTGCCGAGATTGCTCAGCACCGGTCCGAGCGCGACGAACGCGCAGCCGATCGCGAAGACGGCGGCCAGCGCGGCGATCACGAGGCGCCAGTTGGCCTCGCGAATGAGCCGCACCACGGTCACGAGCAGCATGAGCCCCGAGCCGACCGGGAACGCCGCCGCGCGCCAGGAATCGGAGAGGCTCAGCGCCGGCGTGGTGACCATCGATGCGTCCTGCGCGAACTGCACGGCCGGCCACATGACGAGCCCGAGAAACGCGAGCGGCGCCGCGATAGCGACCATGTCGAGGAACGCACGCACGCCGGGCGAGCACATGCCCACCACGGCGGTCATCCGCATGTGCTCGCCACGGCGCAAGGCCACCACCGCGCCGAGCATCGCGAGCCATAGAAACAGGATCTCGGCGAGTTCGTCGGACCAGACGAGCGGCGAGCGCAGCACATAGCGGCTCGTTACCCCCGCCAGCAATACGACGATTTCCGCGACCACCAAGAGCGCGGCGGGAATTTCGACCAGCGGCCCGAGCGCGGCGTCGAGCGCGCACGCGAAACGCCGCGGCGAATGATGCGGGTAAGAGAGCGTGATCATGGCGTCCCCTTCAGGCGAGCTTGCCGGCGTACTTTTCGAGGATGCCCCAGCCTTCGCCGCCGTACTTCGATTTCCAGTCGCCATAGAACGAAGTCTTCGCGAGCGCGCCGCGGAACGCTTCGCGGTCGACGTCGACGAACGTGATGCCCTTGCCTTTCAGGTCGTTGCGCAGCGACTGGGAGAGCTTCGCGATATCGGCGCGCTGGTCCATGCCAGCGCGCGTGAACTCGCGCTGCACGATGGCGCGGATATCCGGCGGCAGCTTGTTCCAGGCCGCGACGTTGCCGAGAATCCAGTAGCCGTCCCACACGTGCGACGTGAGGCTGATGTACTTCTGCACTTCGTAGAGCTTGGCCGTCGCGATGATCGGCAACGGGTTCTCCTGGCCTTCCACCACGCCCGTCTGCAGCGCCGAATAGAGCTCGTTGAAGTTGATCGGCGTGGGGCCCGCGCCAAGCGCCTTGAAGAGCGAGGTCAGCATCGGCGCCTGCGGCACGCGGATCTTGAAGCCGTTCAAGTCGGCCGGCGATTTGAGCGGACGCGTCGACGAGCTGATCTGCCGAAAGCCGTTGTCCCACACCGGGCACACCGAGACGATGCCCGACTTCGCGATCTGCGCGCGGATGTAATTGCCGAGATCGCCGTCCATCGCGCGCCAGACCGTGTCGTAGTCCTTGAACGCGAAGCCGGTGTTGACGATGCCGGCAGCGGGCGTGAGCGTCGCGAGAATCGACGACGCCTGATTGAAGAACTCGACGCCGCCGTTGCGCACCTGCGAGAGCAGGTCGGTATCGGAGCCGAGCTGATTGGCCGGGAACAGCTTGATGTCGAGGCGTCCGTTGGTGGCCTCGCGGATCCGGTCGAGCGCTTCCTTGCCGCGGATGTTGACGGGGTGCGACGGGTCCTGGCCCGTCGCGAACTTATACGAGAACTCGGCCGCCGAGGCGCGCCGCGACATGCCGATGAACGGCGCCGCCACGCTCAAAGCGGCACCGGCCTTCAGAAACGTGCGGCGATCGATGCCGCCTCGAGCATTCGACTGGGTCGTCATGATGTGCTCCTCCAATATGGGTTTTCATTCTTGTTGTGCTGTGTAATGTCGTGATGTAGCGCTTTCTGGCGACGCGCGTATGCCGCCTTTACCGCCATTGCCGCAAAGCGATCGTCCGGTGTCTCCTCCGTCAAACGCAGGCCGGACGATCTGCCGCTCCGCGCTTAGCCGTGGATCAGCATGCCGCCGTTCACGTCGATCACGGCGCCCGTGATGTACGACGAGATATCCGAAGCTAGAAACAGGAACGCGCCGGCTACGTCATCGGGCACGCCGAGGCGGTTCAGCGGAATGCCGGCCAGAATTTCGCCGCGCTTGTCGTCGCTGATCTTGCCCGCGTTGATGTCGGTCTGGATCAAGCCGGGCGTCACGCAGTTCACGCGGATGCCGTCGATGCCGAGCTCGCGCGCCATTGCCTTCGCGAGCCCCAGCACGCCGGCCTTCGCGGCCGAGTAATGCGGGCCGCCGAGAATGCCGCCGCCGCGCTGCGCCGACACCGACGACATGCAGCCGATCGACCCCTTGCCCTGCTTCTTCATCTGCGGCACGACCGCTTGCGAGAGATACAGCACGCCGCGCAGATTCACGTCGAGGATGCGGTCCCAGCTTTCCGGATCGATGTCGAGCAGCTTGGCCGGCTGCGTGATGCCCGCATTGTTGATGAGCACGTCGATCTTGCCGAGATCGGCGACCACGCGCTCGACCGCGGCGTGACACGCCTGCCGGTCGGTCACGTTGCAGGCGTAGCCGCGATGCGCCGGGCCGATCGACGACGCGGCTTCGCTCGCCGCGCGCTCGTCGAGATCGAGGATCGCGACCGTCGCGCCGTGGGCGGCGAACATGCGCGCCGTGGCCATGCCGATTCCGCGCGGCGAGGCCGCGCCCGAGATGACGGCGACCTTGCCGGCAAGAAGTGTCGACTCTGACATGTTGAAGTCTCCTGATAGGGTGCGCTTCGAGCGCTGAATGTCGTGTAGTGAAGTGACGTGATGAATGCGGCTTAGCTGAGCCAGCCCTTGATCGTGTCGGCCATCGCGTTCGTGGAGATGCCGTAGCGGTCGTGCAGCGTCGGCAGCGCGCCCGCGTCGAGGAACGCATCGGGCAGCGCGATCTGACGGAACGGCGGCGTCACGCCTGCGCAGAGCAGCGTGGTCGCGACCGCTTCGCCGAGACCGCCGATCGTCGTATGGTTCTCGGCCACCACGACGAGGCGGCCCGAGCGCCGCGCTTCACGCAGGATCGTCACCGTATCGAGCGGCTTGATCGTCGGCACATGCAGCACGCCCACGTCGACGCGGTCCTGTTCGAGCGCCTTCGCCACTTCGAGCGCGCGCATCGTCATGATTCCGGTCGAGACGATCAGCACTTCGGCGCCATCGCGCAGCAGCTTGGCCTTGCCGAGCTCGAAGCGGTAGTCGTATTGATCGAGCACGAGCGGAACGTTGCCGCGCAACAGGCGCATATAGACGGGGCCGCGATGGTCGGCGATCGCCGGCACGATCTGCTCGATCTCGTGCGCGTCGCACGGATCGATCACGGTGAGGTTCGGCATCGCGCGGAAGAGCGCGAGGTCCTCGGCGGCCTGATGGCTCGGACCGTAGCCCGTCGTAAGACCCGGCAGCGCGCAGACGATCTTCACGTCGAGGTTGTCCTCGGCGATCGTCTGGTGGATGAAGTCGTAGGCGCGGCGCGACGCGAACACGGCATACGTCGTGACGAACGGCTGCGCACCCTCGTGCGCCATGCCCGCGGCCGCGCCCATCAGCAACTGTTCGGCCATGCCCATCTGGTAGTAGCGCTCAGGGAACGCCTTCGCGAAGATGTGCAAGTCGGTGTACTTGCCGAGATCGGCCGTCATGCCCACGACCTCTGGGCGCTGCTTCGCCAGCTCGACGAGCGCATGGCCGAACGGGGCGGAACGCGTGGCCTGTCCTTCGCCCGCAATCGACGCGATCATCGCCGACGTCTTCAGACGCGGCTTTTGTGCGATGGCTTGGCTCATGATTGCTTTCCTTCTTCGAGCGCCTTGAGCGCGAGTTGCCATTCGTGCGCGTCGACACGGATGAAGTGGTTCTTCTCGCGCGCTTCGAGGAACGGCACGCCGCAGCCCATCTTCGTATCGCAGACGATCATGCGCGGCTGTGGAGCGCGATGTGCGCGCGCCGCGTCGAAGGCGGCGACGACCGCCTCGAGGTCGTTGCCGTTGACGCGCTGCACGAACCAGCCGAACGCTTCGAGCTTTTCGACGAGCGGCTCGAACGCCATGATCTGCGTCGACGGCCCATCGGCTTGCTGGTTGTTGACGTCGACGATCCCGATCAGGTTGTCGAGCTGCCAGTGCGCGGCGGACATGAGCGCCTCCCACACCGCGCCCTCGTCGAGTTCGCCGTCGGAAAACAGCGTGTAGACGAACGAACCGGAGCCCTTGCGCTTCAATCCGAGGCAGCGGCCGACCGCGATCGTAAGACCCTGCCCGAGCGAGCCGCCGGACATCTCCATGCCGGGCGTGTAGCTCGCCATGCCGGACATCGGCAGGCGGCTGTCGTCGCTGCCATACGTTTCCAGCTCTTCTTCGGGGACGATGCCCGCTTCGATCAGCGCGGCGTAGAGCGCAATCGCGTAGTGGCCGTTGGACAGCAGGAAACGGTCGCGGCCTTCCCAGTCGGGGTCGTCCGCGCGGTATGTCATCGCATGAAAGTAGGCCGTGGCCAGCACGTCGGCAATGTCCAGCGCCTGGCCGATGTAGCCCTGCCCTTGCACCTCGCCCATCAAGAGCGCGTTGCGGCGGATGCGGTATGCGCGTTCCGCGAGTTGGACGGATTCGGTCGTCCGTCCGGCTTCGCTCATAGTCACCGTGATCTCCTCCGTATGAGTTGTTGTAAGCGTAGGCCCTTGAGTTCTCGCGCTCAAACGAATTAAAGTGGCCGTATCGCTGAATTCAATTCATCGGAATGCTGTGATGCACAATCGCACTACGCTCAAGTCCATTCAGGCGTTCGAGGCGGCGGCGCGGCTCTCGTCGTTCGCGCTTGCCGCAGACGAGCTGTTCGTCACGCCCTCCGCCATCAGCCACCAGGTCAAGCTTCTCGAAGAGCAATTGAGCGTGCGGCTCTTTCATCGCGTGCATCGCGCGGTCGTCTTGACCGACTCGGGACGCCAATACGCCGAGGAGATTGCCGCCGCCTTCGCACGCATCGATGCGGCGACGCGCAACATCGGCCGCGTCGCGAAAAGCGACATCCTCACCGTGCACGCCACGCCGAGCTTCGCGACGCAATGGCTGATGCCGCGCCTCGCGCGCTTTTCCGCGCTCAATCCCGACATCGACGTGCGGCTCAACGCATCGTCAGACCCCGCGGACCTGGGCACGGAGGCCGTCGACGTCGACATCCGCTACGGCGCGCGCAAGTTGCAGCCGGTCGGCACGATCGTGCTGGAGCTGCCGCCCGAAACGATCGTGCCGCTGTGCGCGCCGCAGCTTGCCGACGGCGAGCAGCCGATCCGCACGACCGCCGATTTGCAGCACCACACACTGATCCATAGCGAAAGCTGCCTCGTCGGGTGGCGCGACTGGATGCGGCTGAATCGCAAGACGCGTCTCGACATCACGCGCGGACCGCGCTTCGACCGCTCGTTCATGTCGATCAGCGCGGCGGTGGATGGATTGGGGGTGTGCCTGGAAAGCCTGCTGCTCGTGCAACGCGAGCTGGAAACGGGGAGGCTCGTCGCGCCGCTGGGGATGGAGGGATTGAAGGTTCACGGCTACACGCTTAACCTGCTCAAGTCGCGCGCGGACCTGCCCAAGCTGCGCAGCTTCCAGGACTGGCTCTTCGAACAGCTCGAAGCGTGAGCGGCGCAGCACGGAATTTGCTCAATCGTAAGAAAGCTGACAAACGGTAATTGGCCGGGCAGCCGCATGCAATTCAGCAGACACTAGACATGTCAAAGGAATGTGTCGGCGCGATAGAACCGTCGATTTTGCGGGGCGATACTCATCACACATAAGACGTACAGGCAGCCGCTTTTCCGAGGGAGGCAACATGCAAAAGAAAACCGTCATTCGCACCGCCGTGGCAAGCGCCTGCTTGATGGCGCTATCCGGCGCGGCGTTCGCGCAATCGGCGGCGTACACGACGCAACCGGTCTACGTGTACGCCGGTCCCGCTTCGGACTACCCGGTCGTCGCGGAACTGCCGCCCGGAGTGGAGCTTGCCGTGAACGGCTGCGTATCCGATTACAGCTGGTGCGACGTCTCAACGTCCGAGTTTCGCGGATGGGTCTACGGCGGATATCTGAGCTATCCCTATGAAGGCTCGGAAGTGCCGATCATGACGTACGGCGTGCAGATCGGGGTGCCGGTGGTGGTGTTCTCGTTCGGCAGCTATTGGGACCGCTATTATTACGACCGGCCGTGGTACCACGATCGGGACCGCTGGGCCAATCACCCGCCGCCACATGGCGGGCCGCCCCCGCAGGGTGGGCCGGCTTTGAACCCGAGGCCGGTGATTCGTGAAGGTGGGCAGCCGCAGCCACAACCGGGCTCCGGACATGGGCCGCAGGAACATCCGCAGCCGCAGCCTGGCTATACCCACGGGCCGGAGCAGCCACATCCACAACCGGAGTACGGGCATGGGCCGGCGCAGCAACCGGGCTACGCTCACGGACCGGCGCAACAGCCGCAGCAACCTGCGCATGCGATGGGCAGCCCTCAAGGCCAGATGGCCCACCCGGGCGGACAGCCCGCCCCACGTGGCGGCAACGAGCAGCACGGCGGCGGCGACGATCGCGACCATTCGAGTAACCACTAGCGCCCGCTCGCGCTTCACGCGCGTTATCGCAAGCGCGTTTCGGCGCAACCCGAGGCCGGCTCATCACCCGGCCTCGGACTGACGCCGCTCAGTTCATATTCTCGTTGTCGGGATGGTCGTGTAGCGGGTCGGGGCTCTTTTGCGTCGAGCGCAGCACGCCCGCGTCGTCGAAATAGAAGTGGAAGAGCTGGTACCAGGTGTTGTCTTCTTCATACCGGTAGGTCCAGATCTCGCGTTTGACGAGCGGCAGATACATCGTCTCTTCCGGCCGGCCGAAATTGACCAGCACGTCGGCGCGTGTCCACTTGCCGGGTTCCGCACGATAAAACTCCAAGGGTTGCAGCACTTGGCGAACGCTGACGACTTTTCCGCTTGGATCGATATCGGCGGCGACGGTGGTTTCGCCCATCGGTTGCGTCGGCCACATCACGCGCTTGCCGCCGTTCGGCAGGTCGTAGGTTTCTTTCGGCTGACCCAGGGCCGCAGTGACGGCCGATTCGGGCTCGCCTGGGTGAAAGCGGTCCCAGGGTTGGATGCAGGCGCTGAGCGTCAGCATCAGGACGCAGGCGCCTATGCCACGCAGCGCCCTGAAGCGATCCCGTCGCGGAATGACTGCGTTCATTCTGCGCGAAGTCATACTGCCCCCTTGCGTGATGCGATGCATGAGGGTTGGACTTGAAACGCCGGAAAAAATTTTGTGGTGTTTCTTCGCAATATTTGGAATTCCGCTTCGCCCGGCCCATCCAGCGCTGCGACCTATTCGCGCTCGTTCACGGTCGTATCCGATGCTTCGAGCTAGCTCGACCTTATCTTAGAAAAGGTTGCGAGTTTCGAATTGGCAAGCTACGCGCCACAATTTTTCCGCCAACGAATGCCGGGACAGCAGGCATAGCCAGTACATCGTCGATTCCTTGCTATTCCTCACGGGGTACATGGTGTCGCACACGTTCATACCCGCCTTTTTGATCAAACTCGTCCAATATTGGATAAATGCGTTGCGCATCGTCTGCTTCGAACTCTGCTTCTTAACTACGTCTCGCCAGCCCGGGGCGAATTTGTCCAACGGCGATTGCTCGGCCTCGAGACCCGACGCGATGTTGCGCTGTATGTCGCCTGTGCTTAGATGAACCACGATATCCATTGCCGGCATGGTAGCGAGCGCCTCAATAATGGAAAAGTGAAGATGACCGGCGTTAAAAGGATCTAGCAGCGCCAAATGGAGTCCACTTTGGGACAACTGCGGCATCACCCAGTCGATGGTTTCATCCGCCCGCCCTACCTTTGACCTGACTGGCGCCCCAAGGCCGCGCAGGCGCGCATCGCACGCTGTTAGATATTCAGAGTTTGCATCCGCGACGAAAAAGTCTGAAAACGCCCCTCGCCTTTGCTGGGCGATTCGCCATGCCGCGAGCGGTCCACCATCTAGGAATGATTGAGTGTGCTTGATCTTGACCCGTCCAGTTCCGGCAAACAAATCGATATATGTTCGCTGGCTCGTAAATTTCTGCCGCGCCGCCCAAGATGCATCGATGTATCGTTTGATGATTTGATGCTTCTCCTCCGTTACCCAACGTCCCACAACCATGGCCGGGAGTCCGTCGACCGGATCCATCGCAATTTTATCGTCGGTTTCCACTCTGTTCTTCCCTTGTATTTTTCAGTTGTTGTTTGAGGATGCACCTGGCCAATATATAAGCTTCTGGACTCAAACGACAATCTCCCCCAAATGGCTATCGCACGTCTTTCATTCGGCATCGGATACCCACTTCTCGGCTTGATTAGAGCTAGACTGAGCAGCGATCTGCCTAGGCGGGGATGCCCGATTGACTGAACGTCGGACATCCTTTTGCCGCCGAATCGTGACGAGTACAATGTCACTCCAACTGGAAACAGGTCGCCGGCAATGGGAAAAGACTCTCGCATCGAATGGACGCACCACACCTTCAATCCGTGGTGGGGATGTGTCAAGGTATCGGCCGCGTGTGATCACTGCTACGCGGAGACCTGGGCAAAGCGCCTGGGAGAAGGTCTATGGGGTCCTCACACCCCTCGTCGCTTCTTCAGTGATGCTCACTGGAAGGAGCCCTTAAGGTGGGATAAGGACGCTGCGCGAGATAAGGTTCGCAGACGCGTTTTCTGCGCATCGATGGCCGACATTTTTGAGAACAGGTCGGATCTGATTGCAGAACGGCGGCGTTTACTTGACCTCATTGAAAAGACGCCAAATCTGGACTGGCTGCTACTAACGAAGCGCATTCATCTGGTTCGGAAGCAGCTACCAAAAGGGTATGAATTTCCGAAGCATGTGTGGCTCGGCACCACCGTGGAAGATCAGGCGACTGCAAAAAAGCGAATAAAACACCTTCTAGAATTCTCCTCTCCTTCGGTCAGATTTCTATCGTGCGAACCGCTTCTGTCAGCTGTTGACCTTTCCGAATATCTCGTTCGAAATGAAATCGGAAATCGCGTTGACTGGGTAATCGCCGGCGGCGAATCTGGTCCGCACTCTCGGCCGATGGATCCGGCTTGGCCGGCCGCATTGCAGCGTCAGTGCGCGAAGGCGAAAGTACCCTTCCATTTCAAGCAATGGGGTCACTGGGCACCTGTTGAGCAGGTAGTCGACGTCATGAAGAAGGGCACCCCGATTCATGTCATTCGAAAGGACGGTTCAGAGGTCTCGGTTGCAGCCATCGGCAAGGGCAAGGCAGGCCGGATATTGGCCGGCAAGCACTGGGATCAGTTTCCGAGCACCGTCCTGTAGTCCGCTCAATCTCTTTCGAAGGTCCTCACTTGGCAAAAAGTCACTACGATTGGAGTAACGGCCCGGCCACGCTCGAACCGCATAGCCAGACTAAACATCAAGTTCTGGTCGACTACCTCATCCGCTATTTCCAGCAGCGTCTGCTAAATGCACGCGGCCGTGACAGAATCCGGATTACGCTGGTCGATGGATTTTGTGGAGGGGGTTTATATCATCTCGAAGGAACGAGCGAACTCGTTGATGGTTCGCCTATCCGCATCCTCCAGGCAGTTGAAGAAGCATCGTTGAAGATCAATCGAGAGCGTCCTAAGCAGATTCTCTTTGACGTCCAGTTCATCTTTATTGACAAGGACAAGAAGGCTCTCAACCACTTGCGCGATGTCCTGAAAGAGCGAGGGTACGAACAGGCGATAGGTAAAACGATCCACATCCTGCACGCCGACTTTGGTTCAGCCGTTAGTGACGTTCTTGCCAGCGTTGTGCGGCATACTCCTCGTTCCGGAACGGTGCTTTTCTTTTTGGACCAGTACGGCTACACCGAGGTACCTACAGCACTTATCCAACATATCTTCGCCAGTGCTCGTGATGCGGAGGTTATTCTGACGTTCCATGTCTCGTCTTTTGCGACATATACGAACGACGAGCTCGCGAGAAAGATTTCGTCGACGCTTCGAATCGATATATTCAAGCACTTGGGCGGGCGTTCCATTGAGGAGATCAAACGCGACGAAGCCGACTGGCGTCGATTCATTCAGGCAGCACTGTATGAAGCTCTGGTAGAAGGATGCGGCGCAGACTTTTTCACACCGTTCTTCATTCGCGGCACGGGTGCTGGTCACGGAGAATACTGGTTAGTCCATCTGTCGCAGCATCACCGTGCGCAAGATGTGATGAAGCAAGTCCACTGGCAGCATAGCAATCATTTCATGCACTACGGCGGCCCAGGGCTGAACATGCTTGCTCCACAAACTATGGGGTTCCTGCAGGAATTTGACGGCGGGTTTAAGTTCGACGACGTAGCGCGCGCCAAGTCAGACAAGGAACTCGTTATCCAACTTGCTCGCTGTATCTTCGAGCAGCCCGACCCCAAGCCATTTTCGAGGTTGTTCGCAGAAACTTGCAATGGCACACCTGCCACCGCCTCTATGTACAAAGAGGCTCTCGCAACGCTCATTACAGAAGGTGAAGTTACCGTCCGCTCGATGGATGGTAAACCGCGCTATCGGGCACGATATATGTCTGATACCGACTTCGTAGACAAGTCGAAACAACTTAAGCTCTTTTTGCCGAGCAACCTTTAGGGCTCGTAGGAAGCGACGTTTCCGCCGAAACCGCCTTCCACAAACTGCCGCTTCCGCCCCCTAAACTCCCGCACGCATGAATTGAGAGCTGCTGCATCTCCAGCTCGGGCGCACTCATCTCCGTGTTCTTCCGCCATGGCTTCCCCGCGTCCATCGGCGGAATCGTATCTACCACTCGACTCGCCTCGATCCTCAGTGATGTGATGCATGAGGGTCGGATTTGAAGCGCCGGGGAGGATTTTGCGGTGTTTCGTCGCAGTATCCAGAATTCAAACGCGCTCAAACCACAGTCAAACCGTCGCCACCTGCCCGCACAGCGCAGCCAAATCCACCCGCATCAGCGTGCCGCGCCCCGGCCACTCCACCCTCTCATGCGCCCAGCGCGACAGCGCCTCGGCGCCGTGACGATTCGTCAGCGGAATTCCGGGTCTGCAGGCTATCAAAAATCGCATGCGATTTAATCTTATACGCTTGACATCGCTCGACCTTTCCACCATCATTCGACGCATGCGATTACATCGCATCCGATATAAACCTTCTTACAGCACCCACCCAGGAGATTTGTGATGACCAAGATCGAAACTGTGCTGCTCACCGGCAAGACCCACACGACGATTAGCGGCCGCGAGCGCGTGAACCTTGCGCTCTCGTCGCCCGGCAACGACGCGCAACCGCAGCAGTTGTTCTCGGACGTCGTCGCGCATCCGACCGCCGAGCGGCTGTTCGCGGGCGCATGGTCGGCCTGTTTTATCAGCGCGATCGAACTCGCAGCCAAGGCGCAGAAAGTCGCGCTGCCGTCCGACTTGTCGGTCGATATCGAAGTGGATCTCGGCATGACCGGCGGCGCGTACTTCCTGCAAGCGCGCATTGACGTGAGCATGCCGGGCGTGGCGCATGAAGTGGCCAAAGCGGTCGTGCATGCCGCCGATGAAATGTGCCCGTACTCGAAGGCCACGCGCGGCAACATCGACGTCGCCATCAACGTGCGCTAACCCCCGCACACGAACCCAACGGACATTCGGGGCGCGCTCCCGCAAGGCGCGCCTCGTCCACCTAGCACCGAATCTTTTTTAGCGAGACTCCATCATGAAGACCAAGCTCATCGCCGCACTGCTCGTCGCCTTTTCCGCAACGGCCGCCGCTCCCGCATTCGCCAGCGGCTACGGCCCCGCCCCGTTCTACAAGCCCTCGGTCGGCGCTCCGGCGTCGCAGCGGGGCGAGAGCGCGCAGACGCTCGCCGCCGAGCGAGACAGCGCCAACGCCTCGCAAGACGCTTATGGCGGCGTGGTTGCCGGCTCATCCCAATCGGCTAGCCGCACCGTCCTCCCGGCGCGCGACACGCTCTACGCTCACCACTGAGCCGCAGAGGGTCCGTCACGATGGCGCCGATACCGCAAGACATTCGGCGCGCCATCGTGCGGCTAACGCTTTCGCGCTCGCCTACACCGACGCAAACGCGATATCCGACGGACTTCCCACCCCGACGTAATCGCCGGTAAAGCGCAGCTTGCCGCTCGCTTTATCGACGGCAAAGATCGCAATGTGGTCGCTGCGCTGATTCAGCGAATAAAGGAAACGCCCCGACGGATCGAAGCGAATCACGCGCGGATAGTCGCCGCCGGTCGGCGTCTCGCCGATCCGCTGCACATGTCCGTTCGCGCCGATGCCGAACTGCACGATGGTGTCGTGCAAGCGGTTCGCGACATAGACGAAGCGGCCGTCGTGCGACAGCATGATTTCCGATGCGAAGCTCGTGCCCTGGTATCCGGGCGGCAGCGTCGACACCGATTGCAACTGCGTGAGCGTGCCGCTCGCCGTGTCATAGCCATAGCAGACGAGCGTCGATGCTTCCTCGGTGACCTCGTACAGGTAACGGCCGTTGGGATGAAACGCGACGTGCCGCGGGCCCGCTCCCGCCGATGCCGCGACGAACGGCGGATCGTTCGGCGACAGCGCGCCGGTTGCTTCGTCGAACTTCCACACGTAAGTGCGATCGACGCCGAGATCCGTCGAGATCGCGAAACGGCCGTCCGGCGACGGCACGATCGTGTGCGCGTGCGGGCCGTCGTGGTCGCTGATCGCGAAGCTACCGGGCACGCCTTCGGCCGCATGCTGCGCGCCAGCCGGCGCCTGTGGCGCCTGGACGGAAACGGCCTCGCCGAGCACGCCGTCGATCGCGACCGGCAGCACCGCGACACTGCCGCTGTTGTAGTTCGCGACGAGCAAGAAGCGTCCGTTCGGATGCAGGCTCAAATAAACCGGCCCCGCACCCTGCGAGTTGACCGTGCTGATCGGATGCAGCGCGCCGGTGCCCGCCTCGATCGCATACGAACTGACCGAGCCGTTGGCCGTGCCGTTGTAGTTCTTCACCTCGCTGACGCTGAACAGGAAGCGCTGCTTCGAATCGATTGCGAGCGCGCTCGGATTCTCGATGCCCTGCACCGGCTCCAGCGAATCGAGCTTGCCGCTCGCACGGTCGACCTGGAAGCGGTGAATGCCGAGGCCATGCGGCGTGTAGGTGCCGACGTAGGCGAACAACGCTTTGCCGTCCTGCGCCGCCGCTGCGGATACCGCGCCTTTGCCGGCTGCCGCGCGCACCGGCCGCGGGCTCGCGAGCGTGCCCATCGCAGACACCGCCGCCATCGCGCTCACACCTTTCAGCCAAGAGCGCCGTGCTTCTGAACCGGGGACTTCGAGTTGCCGATCCTTGCTCATCCATTGCCTCCTAGGTGACGACAGCCACTGGTGACTACGTTTGACTATAAGGCTGAGACAGCGCCTTCGAAGAGGCAATGAGGTCATCGAGCATCAATTCGCGCCGCTTCGGGTCGGTGTCGCGGCTCGTCATGAAGCAAAGCGCGGCAACCGGCAGGCCGGTTCGGTCGCGGATCGGCGCGGCCATGCACAGCCGAAACGTGTTCGAGAGTCCTTCGGTGCAGCAGTAACCGTGCGCGGCCGCCTGCTCGACATCGCGCAGAAAGTCCTGAAACTCGACGCGCCTGCCGTTGTCGAGCACGAAATCCTCATCCGGAATCAGCGCGCGAATCTCCTCCACGCGCAAGTGTCCGAGCAGCAGCCGGCCCGTCGCGGTCCACGGAATCGGCACCTTGACGCCGATGTCCGCGCTGATGTTGAACGGCCGCGAGCTGTTCTCCGACAGCACCACCGTGTACTTGTTGCCCTCGAGCATGCACAGCTGTGCCGTCTCGTCATGTTTCCTCACCAGTGCGAGGATCGTCTGGTGGGCACGGCTGATCAGATCGTTATGCACGGCGTAGTCGGCGCCGTAGTAATGCATCTCGCGGCCGAAGAACACGCCGCCGTCGGCCGCGATCTCGAGCCATCCGGCTTCGGCGAGAATCGTCACCAGTTCGTAGATGCTCGAGCGCGGTGCACCGGTCGCCTCGATCAATTCGCGCATCGTCATAGGGCGTCGCGCAATATGCAATTGCTTGAGAATGCCGATGACGCGGTCCACCCCTCTGGCTCTCGATGACTCAGGTGCAGACATTCATTCCACTCCGTCGGCGATGGGTTTCGATTTTGGTTTCAATGGTCGAGCACCCGATGCAGGAACTGTCGCGTGCGTTCGTTCTGCGGATTCCCGAAGATGTGTTCCGGCACGCCTTGCTCGGCAATGACGCCTTTGTCCATAAACACGACACGGTCCCCGGTTTTACGCGCGAAGCCCATCTCGTGCGTCACGACGACCATCGTCATGCCGTCGCGTGCGAGCCCGCGCATCACTTCGGTCACTTCGCCGACCAGTTCGGGATCGAGGGCGGACGTCGCTTCGTCGAAGAACATGATGCCCGGCTCGACCGCCAGCGCCCGCGCAATCGCCACACGCTGCTGCTGCCCCCCCGAAAGCTGGCTCGGATAGTGTTCGGCCCGCTCTGCAAGGCCCACGCGATCGAGGGTCTCCATGGCGCGCTTCTTCGCATCGGCCGGGCTCATCTTGCGGGCTTTGATCAGCGCGAGCGTCACGTTGCCGAGCGCGGTCTTGTGCGGAAACAGGTTGAACTGCTGAAACACCATGCCCACGTGGCCGCGGATTTCCTTGGCCCGGCGCTCGTCGTGCAGCGGCACCTCGTTGACCCAGACTTCACCCGAGTCGGCCGTTTCCAGTCCGGCCATGATGCGCAGCACCGTGCTCTTTCCCGAACCCGAGGCGCCGATGAGCACCAGCACTTCGCCGGAGCGAACGTCGAGGTTGATTTCCTTCAGCACCTTGGTGGCGCCGAACGATTTGCTGACGCCAGCAAGGTTGATAACGGGTTTCGACGAAACGGAAGCGGTCATGACGGCAAGCTCCTTCGATCATGGTGGCGCACCCACTGCGAAAGCGGGAAGCACACGACGAAATACAGCACGGCGACGAGCCCATAGATTTCCACCGGTTGCCCGACCCGGTCGACGATGGCTTGCCCCCCGTGCATCAATTCGGACATGCCGATCATGCTGACAATCGACGTGTCCTTGATGAGCGACAGATATTGGCCGATGAGCGGCGGCAGCACGATCTTGCCTGTCTGCGGCAGCACCACCGAAAAGAAAGTCTGGGTCTTGGTCAGGCCGAGAATCTGCGAAACCTCCCATTGGCCTTTAGGCACCGCTTCGATGCCCGAGCGGAACACCTCGGAGATGTAGGCGCCCTGATACACGCTCAAACCGATGGCGCCGGCCGCGAACACGTCGATCGCATAGCCGAAATACGACACGCCGAAGTAGATGAACATGAGCGTGATCAGCACGGGTGTGCCGCGAAACAGTTCGGTATAGAGCTTGGCGACGCGGGACGTCCCCCACGGCCCGAACGTGCGCAATATTGCGGCGACGAGGCCGATCAGCGTTCCGCCGACGATCGCGGCTGCGGACAGCAGCAACGTCGTCAGCAATCCTTGAAGCAGGATCGACAGGCTGGTCTTCAACAATTCGGCTGACATGGCGACTCTCCCGGCTCACGTGCGGTTGGCCTGACGCGCGACAAAGAACGGCCGCCGCGTGCGCTTCTTCAAGACGAGCGGCGGGTGAAACACCCGCACGCCGATCTGTCCGGCCAGCCAGGAAAGGCAGTTGCTCAGCACCAGGTACGCGATCAGCGTCACCGTGAACGTCTGGAGGTAGAGCAGCGTTCGCGAGTTGATCACGGTGGCCGTGCCGGTCAGCTCGGGCAGCGCGATGGCCGAGAGCAGCGAGGTGCCGAGCAGCAGTTGAATCAGGTTGTTGACGATCGCCGGATAGACGGCGCGCGCCGCTTGAGGCAGCACGATCTCGATGAAGATCTGGGACCGTTCGAGGCCCAGAATGCTTGCCGCTTCGAGCTGTCCGCGCGGCACCGATTGAATGCCGGCACGGAACACTTCCGCCAAATAAGCACCCACGTTGACGCCGAGGGCGATGACACCCGCCGTGTACGCATTCAGATTGATGCCTAGCGACGGCAGACCGAAGAAGACAATGAAGATCTGCAGCAGAACCGGCGTATTGCGAATGAGCTCGATATACGCGCTCGCCGCCACGCGCAGCAGGCCGACGCGCGAGGCCCCGGCAAGCGCGGCCAACAGGCCGAGAACCAAGGAGAGGCCAAAGGCAAGCAGCGTCACCTGCAACGTGAGCCACGCCGCGCGCATGAAGTCGGGCACGTAGCCCCACAATGTGAGCCATTGATAACTCATCTCTCCTCCCTGTGGGAATGCCCACCGCTTGCCGTGCCCATCATGAAACTCCGCTCAAAATTGCGGGTTGAGCGAATAGCGCGGATCAGTGCCGAACCATTTCTTGTAGAGCTGGGCGTTCAGCTTCGATGCGTTGATGTTGAACAGGAACAAGTTGAGATAGTTCAGCCACACCTGGTCGCCTGCCTTCACGCCGAACGCGTTGTACTCGAGGGGCACCAGCGCCTCGTTGGTGACCGTCAGATCCGGGTCCAGCGTGGCTTGGTAGGCGAGGAAGTTGTTGTCTTCGATCATGGCGTCGGCCTGTCCTTGCTTGACGGCGAGGATGGCAGCTTGGGAGCTGTCGTACTCCTGGATCTTGATCGGGATGTTCAGCGCCCGGACTTCGTCGCCGTTCGTCGAGCCCTTGACCGTCGCGATCGTGCGGCCCGACATATCCTGAACCGACTTGATGCCGCTGCTCTTCTTCACGAGCAGTGCCTCGCTGGCGACGACATACGGCGTCGTAAAGGAGATCTCCTTGGCCCGCTCGAGATTGCGCGTGAAGTTGCAGAACACCACGTCGACCTTGTCCGTCTGCAGGTTCGGAATCCGGTTGGCGCTCGTGGTGTTCACGACTTCGAGCTTCACGCCCATTTCCTTCGCGAGTTCCTTGGCGAGATCCACGTCATAGCCGTCCGGCTGCCCGTCCTTGTTGTAGAAGCCAAACGGCGCGAACGTCAGGCAGTCGCCGACGCGCAGCGTCCCGCGCTGGAGCACCCCCTGCAAGGTCGACGCCGCCGTGGTGTCTTGGCCGGGGGTCGCGACTTTGGTGCAGCCGGCGAGTGCCAGCAGACCCGCCAGCGCGAACAAGCAGGCGTACTTTGCGCTTTCTTTGACGTGTTTCATTTCTCGATCCTGATCTGGAGTGGGAAATCCGCGTATGCAGACCGCGTTCAGCACCGCCTTCGCGGCGTGCCCGGGATAGGGATCGATTGGATCGCGCGTCTACACCTTGCTTGTCTGGTATATCGGACACGAATCCGACACAGCAGATGTGAGGCAGTCTTTCGCGCAAAAAAGAGCGTGGCAATGCGGGTATACGCGCAGGCGTTTTACGGGCCAGAGCGGGCAACTACGGGCGCATTACGTTGAATCGCGGATGGCCGTCAACTTTGCACGCCCCGCCCGAGCCGCAAGAAATCCATCAGTTCTCCAACAATCGCTTCGGGAGCGTCCTCTTGCATCAGATGTCCCGAACCGGGGACCCGCGTAAAACGCGCTCCGGGGATCATCTTCGACAATTCCACGCCCCGGTCTACCGGAATCCACTGATCGTCCTCGCCCCACAAGATGGAGACCGGGCAGCGAAGTTCTCCGTAATGCGGCTGGACTTCGTCGGTATAGCGCTGGTCCATCTGGGCAATTTGCCGATAGAACGCCGCCTGGCCCTGCTCGCCCATCCATGGCGACGAGTGAATGCGCAAGGTGTCTGCCGCAAGCGTGCGATATGCCGAGCCTTTTAGATACGCGTCGACCATCGCTTCATGGATGTACGCGGGTACGCCGCCAAAGGCAGTCTCATGTGCGCGCACATGGCGCACAAATGGCGAGCCCCACGGGGCGACCGCCACCGGATCGATCAACAGTAGAGATCGATATTCGCACTTGTCCAGCAACGCGGCCCTGAGCGCTGTCGCGCCGCCAAAATCGTGGGCAACGACGTCTGGCTTTTCCAACTGCCAATGTTTGAGCAAAGCGGCAAGCAGGCGATTCTGAACGCCGAGCGAAACGTCCTGGCCCGAGCGCTTCTCGGAGAGTCCGTAGCCGACTAGATCGAAGTAGAAGACCTGGCGAAATCGCGCAGCGATCGGTGCGATGCGTCGCCAGACCTGCGAAGAAAATGGCGTGCCATGTACGAACACCATGGGATCGCCACTGCCGATCACGCCATAACGTACCGCTTGACCGTTGAAGTCGAAGGTATGCGCCAATGACAACGCACCAGGAAAGTGCTGCGGCAAAGATTCGATCATGAATCACCTCGAGGATCGGACGGGGATGAAGATCGAGGATAGATTAATCATGGTGCCGAGCGTATCGCGAGCAATGATGAATCGGTCACTACGATGTATGCGGCGTTTGAAACTTGGGTAGAAGGCTCGCCTCAGGCCGTTTAGAAACGGCCTTCGTAGTCGGAAAGTTCAATAGCGCCACTGCCCGGATATTTCGTCGGCAAGCGAGAGCTTCTGCCGAACGATCTCAGCGATTGGGCTCTGCAAGCCGCCCGATGCTTCGATCTGCGCAAGCAGAAATTTCTGCGCCGAAAAGTTGATGGGGCGCAGCAGCCGACCGTCAATTTCCTTCATCCGTCGAGCATTTCGCGTTGCCTCAGGCTCGCCCTGGTTAAGGCCCAGCACGCGAAACGGTGCTGCAACGAAAAAGGGATTGCTCCATTCCTGCTTCAGCGTCCAGCCGGAAGCAAACTGCGAAGCGGGGTTGCGCAGGAGACCCACATGCATGGCGTCGGGAAACGCGCGCTTGAGCCAGGCTGTCCGTCCTTATTTGACTGGGCGGCGACTCTCCTGAAGTCGCCGCCGGTTACGCTCATGGCAATCCCGAGATTTCGCGGGTGAACTCAGCCGTCACGTTGAGACCCGTGGCGATGCCGAATACCGGGTACACGGTCGTGGGCCCGCTAGCAGCCAAGCCCATGTAATCGCCGAGGAAATGGCCACGTGCCACCGGCGCGTCGAGTATGTTGAAAGAGGCGGTGGTCAGGCGCTGCTCGTTGCCCCAGTTGGCGGGATTCGTGCACGCGCTGGCGGCAGGGCAGAAAAGCGCGAAATAGTCGGTGCCCTCGAAGCCGGTAGGTGTATTTGTGTCGTTACGAAAGTCGTAGTAGGTCACCACGATCGTCTTGCCGTCACCCGTCGCTACCACCGCGGGGATGAAGGCCTGCTGACGGCACGGGTTCGTCGCGTTCGCCGGAGTCTGGTTGATCATCACCGGCGCCGACCAGGTGGCCCCGCCGTTGTCCGACTCGCTGAAGACGATTCCGTCGACCGGGATTGACCCAGTGGGTGTCGTGCAGGTGCCTGTCGAAAAGCGATCGTCCTGCCAGGCGAGATAAATGGCCCCCGTGACCGGATTGACAGCGATGCTGTAGAGAAGGGAGGCATCGCGCATTGCCTGGCCGCTGTCCGGCGTGACCACTCCGACCACTTGAATATCGCTGGCGAACGCCGGCCCGCTCCAGGTCCCGCCCTTATCCGTGGACGCTATATAGCCGATGTTGAGATTCCCCGGCGCGGGAACATTGATCGCGGTGAAGAAATCGAGCAGGTTCCCGTCAGGCAACACCCGCACGATATTGTCGATCGTCTGTGCGTTCGTGCCCGGCTGATAGATCGGGGCAGCCGTGCTCCAGGTCACGCCATTGTCAGTGGAGCGCGAGAAGAAGCTCGGGCCCGTGAAATTGAACTTGAAGGCCGGGGCACCGCCCTTGCACGGCGGCTTCGTAAACGGCGCACACACCGAAGACCCGCCCGCTGTCGAATTCAGCAATTGGCGTGCGATTGCGACACCATCGTTTCCCGCGAGCAACTGAGCCGCGTCGGTGGTTTGAGGAAAAACGCTCAGCTGATCCCAGACCGCATAGACGTAGCCGTTCGCGGTTGGATCGGCGGTGAGCGAGTTCTTGTCATTGAGCACGTGCGGTGATGTGCTGCGGATCAGCGTAACCGGGGTTTGCCAGGTCGCGCCGTGGTCGACGGAGCGGCTGACCAGCATCCCGCTATTCCGTGCGCCAAACGGAGTCGTGGGCTTCATGGGGTCCAACACGAGCGACATGAAGAACGCCGTTCCGTCTTGCGCAAAGTCTACCCAGGGATCAGAGGCGCGACGGAATACACCCCCAGTGCACTTAGTGGCGCCGCTCGGGATCGAATTGGCCCAGGAGCTGCCCGCATCGTTGGAGACGACGCCGACGCTGCCGCGTGAGCCACCGTCGTCCCAACGGTCCTGCTGGTGGCCGACGAGGAGACGAGACGAGTTGGTCGGATCGGCCGCTACCCATGGCTCGATCGACGTCGCTGGATAAAGGATGCTCCCGAATGCGGACTCCTGCGCGTGCAGCTGGTCAGCGCTGCATCCGCTAAATGGATCGCCCGCGGCCACCTGGACGGGCGGGCCAAGCGTTTGCGCCTGGGCACCCGGGCTGATCGCATACGTGAGTGCGATGATGCCGCCACCTGCGAGCCCCTGGAAAATAAAACTAGATAGGCCTTTCGTGATTGATTTCATTCTCTGCCTCGCGAAAATGCGTAGAACCCCCTTTGCACTGCCGGCTGCCCATCACCGGCACCATGACTCTCGAAATGTGAACGGTCGATTCACGTGCGATAAACGACTTGTCTCACCGCAAAACCGCCGCTCGCTGCCACCCACCGAGAGATTCGTCTGCAAAAACACACTAGGTCGCGACAGCCTCATCTGTGTGAATAATTCGTTTCGGATGCCAGCTAGTGTCGCGGCGTCCCTACGTTTATTGATGTGGCATGAGGCGTGCAGAAGGTCGGCCAGAATATGTATGTGCTTGCAGAAGCGTAGTGCCTCGAATCAACCTGTGCGTTAAACGGCAGAACCTGGCTCTACCCCGTTGTTTTCATACGCGCGACAAGGTCCCTGGCAGGAGGAAGATGACCCGATCATCGGCACGATTGTTGATGTCCACGCAAACCTGAGTCACGACGACGCTACGGTCGGCCGGTCACGCGCTGCACCATCGCGTAGAGCACCGACATCTGCAAGCCGCTCTTGAGCGCGTAGTTCGGGTCGTATTGATTGGAGTAGCCCCACCAGTCGAAGCATGCATTCGGGTTGGTCGGCCCCGGCGCAGATGACGCAATCGTGTCGGGATACACGACCACGAGATTGTTCGTGTCGGCCCATTCGTTGATGCCGGCCTCGGTGACCCAGCGATTTCCGATCAGTGATGCCTCTTGCAGACAGCCGTGCAGAGCGAGCACGAATCCGCACGTGTTCCCGTGCGCGCAGGCCTTGGGAACAAAAACGCTGCCTGTCGAGCTCATCGAAAGGTCTGGGGAAGCCCCGAACTCCGTTTGATCGAATGCAGACAGCGTCCCCGACAGCTTTCCGTTGTTGCGCGGGTTCAATGGGCCGAGGAACATCGTCAGCCACGTTTCTACTGAATCGTAGACTGCGCCATTTGCCGAGCAGCGCACCATGTAGGGACTTCCGAGCGTGCCGCATGCAAGTTCGCCATCGGGCGATTCCCAGCCGTGCTCGGCGGGAAACGTGTTGTCGAAATGAACGTTGGCACCATAGCGTTGGTATTCCGAATTGAGGTCGGCCATCTCGAGCGGATTGACCACCTCGTCTTGCGTGCCGGACCAGAGGTAAACGGGCTGTCCACGCAGATTCGTCGCCGGGTCGATGGTGCCGAGGGACGATTGCGCGTCAAGATACGCCTCGGCTTCAGTCAGCGTGCTGTGGTACGACGCCTGATTCGACGGAAGGGTCAAGCCGCCACAGTTTGCCAACGCTGTCGCGGCTCCACCGGCGCCAGCACACCAGTACACGCCGCCAGCGTAGACCGCGGCCCCTTTGAAGGTGGAAGAGTGGGCAACGTGCATCTGCACTGCCGCGAAACCGCCGGACGAAATACCCGCGACGAAGACCTTCGTCGGGTCGATCTGATAGCGCTGAAGTTTTGTGCTCTTGGACGCGGCCGACGCCTTCGCCTGTGCAGAGGCTTCCAATGCAGTGGCATCCGTACTGGCCGAAGCTCCACCACCCCCGCACCCGGCGAAGCCAATCGTTAACACGGCTGCCGCAGCTAACCGCAGGCCCAACGCCATCGTCGTCATCGTCGTCTCCACGTCAGAGCACCATTAAATTAGTGACATCGCTCCGCCCTTCGAACTACTGCCGTCTCTGCTTCCGCCTAAGACTCGATGATTGCGGCGTGCGATGCGTGCCTTGATACGCCGAAAGAGCAAAAATCGGTCCTGTAACGTTTACGATCGCAATAATTGGCTACCGTAATCTCGTGTATTTCCGTGTCGGCCTTTTTTTCAGGCTGCGCGACGTACGCGGCCGACGATTAGGAGGCGATGTTTATAGGTGACTTCAAAGTCATCAAACAGGATTCGCCAGTGGTGACGCATGCGGTATGCATCTGACAAAATCGATAGAAGAATATTAAGAAAAAAATGGAGGCAGCTTGCGGACAGTCGAATATCGCTTTTGCACCATTTGGCGCATCGAAGCGCCATTACCACTCGTTTGGGCGGCAATTCGGGATTCGGCGCGCTGGCCCGAGTGGTGGAATAACGTCGAGCGCGTCGACCAGATAGAGGCGGGTTCCGATAAGGGGGTGGGCGCGGTACAACGCTATACGTGGAAAGGTTGGTTGCCCTATCGCCTTGTGTTCGACATGCGGGTGACGCGCGTCGACCCGTTCTTTGCGTTGGAGGGAGAAGCCTGTGGCGACGTCGAGGGTGCCGGGCGGTGGAGCTTTTCGACCGACGGACGCAACCTTACCGTCGTCCGCTATGACTGGTGCGTGCATACGAACCGCGCATGGATGAATGCTTTGGCGCCATTGTTGCGGCCGGTTTTTCAATGGAACCACGATGCGGTGATGCGCGAGGGCGGCGCGGCGCTGGCTCGGCGGCTGGACGCTCGGCTCCTTGGCGTCGAGCATGGGTGAAGCTGGCGCGGCAATGGATTGAACGCTGTGCAACGTTTCCGCTTTGCCTCGATGGCATCTCTTGCCATCGAGGTAGAGTATGTAAGCGACGACGCGTTTTCGGCGTAGCCCTCCGTGCCGCTTGCCTTGATGGACATCGATCAACCCCGAATAAGTCGGCAACGACCCCAGCCCGCAGTCACCGAGTGGCGCAATACGACTCGATCGCGCCACTCGGTGGTCCTTTCTTACTGTCCGCTCGCGCTGCGGCATGAGCCGTTCGTCAACGGCTCATCGCGAAAGTTGCTATTCGCAGGGGCACTCCGAACGACGTCCGGCGCCTTGCAATGGACCTCTGCTTCGTCCGGCTCGATAGCGGCACTGAGGCCGGCTTCCGATCTGGCGTAGCGTTGGAACATAGCAAGAAGTTCTGGACGCAACCCATCACCGCGTTGCGCTACAAGTGCATGAAGCGAGAGAAATGGCAACATGGTTTTACTCCAGCGGATCGCGCCAGCAATGCCGCGCTAGCCGCACTCAGACCGTTTTGATCAGTCCCAGTTGAGTGAGAGCCGTCACTCCGTCATCGAGACCGAGCTCTTCGACGATTCGGCCGTCCTTCAGACGCAACACCGTGGTGCCGGTAAAGCGCATCTTGCGGCCCGTCGCTGCCGGTAGCGCTCCGGCGAGGAAGTCGCTGAAAGCCGGGCCCGTATGCGTGCCGCCGCCTTCCCATTGACCGACGACGTAGTCGCCTTCAGCAATGAGCTCGGCAGCGCCCCAGAAATTGAGGTCCGGGAAAGCTGCGCGGAAATCGGTCATGAACGCCTTGATGTCTTCGCGGCCGCGGCGCGGCTCGTGCAGCGAATACTTGAGCAGCATGTCCGGCGCGGCGATCTCGTCGACGATACTGAGATTGCAATTCTCACCCCAGAAGCTCGTGAACCAGCGGCCTACGATCGCCTTGTTGTCATCTTGCTTCGACATGTTCGACTCCTTCCTGATCCTGATAGACGGCGAAGCCCAATTGCTCCGCTTGGAATCGACGATATCGATCGACGTGTCCCCCTGCCACCCGTTTCTTGCGGTGAAATTCGAATGAGGCTGCTCCGCTCAAAAGCCACACGGATTGCTACAGCAAGAAACGGATCGAAAGGAGCCATCGAGCGATTTATTGTCAATCTCGCGGAAGGCGCTTTTTGTACTCCACAAGCGCAAACGCGATAGGGGCTCCGCACGAGCACGGCATGCATGGTCTTCGATGACGCGTGTCGGCAGTGGCGAGTCGCATCCGACGGATGAGGATCACATCATGCAACTGTTTCTGAGTCGCCTCGAGTCGCCGCTCGGCGACATCCTGCTTGTCACAGATGCTCAGCAGACGATACGTGCGCTCGATTTCGCCGACCATAGGGCGCACCTGCATCGCGGCTTGCGCGAACACTACGGCGCGCTCGCATTGCTCGACGCCTGTGCGCCGTCGGGAATTGCTCAAGCCATTGCCCGCTATTTCCTGGGCGAGTTGAATGCGCTCGACGGCCTGCTAACGGCCACGGCGGGCTCTGACCTGCAACGCAGAGTATGGGCCGCGCTGCGCCGCATTCCCGTGGGCACCACCGCGACTTACCGCCAGCTCGCGAGGGATCTGGGCCTCAACGACCCGCGGGCAGCCATCGACATCGGCGTGGCCAATGGCGCCAATCCGATCGCCATCGTCGTGCCGTGCCATCGGGTGATCGCCAGCAATGGCGATCTCAAGGGCTACGCGTGGGGCCCCAACAGAAAGCGCTGGCTGCTCGAACATGAGAAGGCGATACCGCCGCGGTCCCACAGTCCGCAGACTATGAGGCTTCCTGGGTTCTGACTCTTGCTCATCCGATGGATGCTCAGTTGGCAAGGCAGAAGTCGGCTGTGTCGCGACGCGAAGTGCGACGGATGAGCATTTCGTCCACGTTTTCGACGCCGAGAAAATGCATTGCTATTCGGCGTCGATGCATGCCGTGACTGGCCAACCGGGCATGCTCGGCAGATTGAGTCCGTCAGGAAAAGTTCGATGAGATATTCTCAATATGATCCTCGAGATAACCCGCCGCATGCGCCCCTCGCAGGCCGTCGGCGCCGAGCGCCGCTGTGCTTGCAGCAACATGGGCGGCGCCGTTGCGCGCGAAGCCTGCCGCTGCTGCGATTTTGTCTGCTGTCGTAGCGTCGCCGGGCGCATTGGCGGCCGCATGTTCGAACGCAGAAAGCTTTGTCATATTCTCAGCGGTTGCCGGCAGCTTACGTAGCGCCTGTCCTTTCTCGCCGCCGGACTCACTCACGACCTTCGGAGAAACACCGGTCGTCATGCCAAAGATTTTTTTGGCCATATCCTGCACTTGACCGACAGTGTGTGGGGGTCGCTGCAGGGCGCCTAACTGCGGGTGCGCAGGGGCGTTGCTCGACGCCGAGCCGAGATGGCCCTGTTGGCTGGAGCTGGGCTCCTCCGACGCAGACGTATTTTGGGGCACTGTGCTGCTCGAGATTCTATCCAGTGGCATTTTTGAGTTCCTTGAATCGGTTGACGTAGGTGCGGGAACGATATTTCCCGTGATGCCTGGACGCCCCCTGGAGCCGGCGCTAGCTCGCCTATGGCGAAACGCGGCCGACGCGTATAGGACGTAGGTCAATCTTGAGCGATGCAACCGAATTCGGCCCCAGCGGCGCGAAGTTCGAGCCGAGGAAGCGAACCGTCACGACGGGTTTCCGAGCATTGACACGTCCAATCTTCACGCGGTCGGTCCCGCCAATGGAGCCTGCTTAGCCGAGCTCGTTCGGCCCGCTTTTAATTGATTGCTTACCTACTCTGGTGATGAAGCCTATTTGATTTTTCAGTTACACGTACTCACGTAAGGACGCGCTCGTCTTATATTTGGCGCTGACCGGTCAAAGTCTCTGCAACCTCCGCCAAATCAACGGCTGGTAACTTTCGATAATTAAAATAACATCTCGCATGTACCGACGGTATTTCAAAGTCGGGGGCTCGTCAGCGACTGCAATACGTGGCCGCCCAACAAGCAATGCGATCTCGCCGCGGAATTCGCCTTCTTCGAGCAACCCAAAGATAAGGTCGCGGCCAACGTGTCATCGAACCCCTATCCTTATGGCGCAGGGGAGATCGGGCTGAAAGCGACGCTACGATCTCCTCCGGAAAGAAATTGCGTCTCGCGGATAGTGCCTCGATACGACACGCGCCAACAGGCGAGCGCCGATTTCCGGCGGAATGCCACCGATGCAACCCAAGCGAACGGACGTAATGTGTTGTCTGCGGGGGATAGAAAGATGGGCGAGACAAGCGCATTCACTCCCACTGGGCTTTCGCGCTACGTACCGCGGCACCTGTTGACGTCGGGCGAGTGCGAGCGCCCGGGTGCTCGCGATTTCGAAGGCGTCGCCATGATGGTGGACATCGCGGGCTTTACCGAGCTCACGGAAACATTCGCGCGCGAAGGGGTAGCGGGAGCGGAACGCCTGTCAGGAATTCTTGACCGCTACTTCGGCAGAATGACCGGAATCGCGATCGCGTACGGTGGTGATGTTCTGGATTTCGCGGGCGACGCCATTCGAGTGATCTGGGAATACGGCACGACACCGAATGAGGAAGCGCGGCTCGCCGTGCACTGCGGCTTGACACTTCAACGTGCGCTACCTGAAATCATTGCGGAAACCGGCGTGCAAATGCGTCAACGGGTCTCGCTTGCAGAGGGCAAACTCACGCATCTGACGGTCGGAGGATTCGGTGGAAAGTGGTTTAGCCTTACCGCAGGCCGTCCAGTGGCCGAGGCGGCTGCAGCCAATCATAAGGGTGGCGCGGACGAGGTAGTCGTATGTGAATCCTTGTGGAGCAAGGTAAGAGGACATTTTGACGCTCGACCGCTGCTTGGCGGTGGTGCTGCAATCACGGAAGAACGCGACCCCGTATTGATGCCATTAGCGCCACCCTCTGCGCTCAGTCCGCCACTTGGGATGCTGGAAAGCTTTCTCGGTCGACACTTTCTTGAACGCGTGCGCATGGGTGGCGGCCGTTGGTTAGGAGAATTTAGAAACATCACCGCGTTATTTATCGGCTTGTCCGGCGTCGATTGCTCCCGCGACCACGCGCTGAACCCTCTGCAAGCCGCAGTAGAGTGCACGCAAAGGATCCATGAGCGTTTTGGCGGCATACTTGCCGAGCTTTCAGCGGATGACAAAGGGGTTACGGTACTCTCGGTATTTGGTTTGCCGCTGATGGCACACGAGGATGACGCAGTTCGCGCGGTAGCCGCGGCGCGCGCGCTTGCTGACGCAATGTGCGAGCGCGACATTGCGGTGAGCATCGGCATCGCCTCGGGCGTGGCTTTTTACGCAGACCGCGGCGGCAATGAGCGCCGCCATGCGGGACTGACGGGAGGGGTAGTGAACCGCGCCGCGCGGCTCATGACCGCTGCGCAAGGCGGCACACTGTGCGATAAGTCAACGCGCGATGCCGCCGCGCGCGAGTTTCAATTCGAGGCGCGTGACGCTGTTCCGGCTAAGGGATTCGCCGAAGTCGTCGCCGTGTGGCAACCGCGGGCAGGCGTGGCGTATGCGGGACATCCATTCGCGGGTGTATCTGTCGGCCGCGACGTGGAAGCCCAACAATTATCGATCGCGCTCGATCGGGTGATGGCCGGCCACGGCGACGTTATCTCGTTGTGTGGTGAGGCAGGCCTCGGCAAGACACGACTCATCGCGGATTTGGCTACACGGGCGCGTGAGCGAGGGATGTTAGTCATTTGGAGCGCCGGTTTCGCAGTGGAATCGATGTCGGTTCATTATGTTTGGCGACACATCCTCGAACAGCTGCTTTCCGGCGGAGGCAGGTTCGACCCGGCACAGGCGGGCCGTGTCGCCGCCAATCTCGTTGCGGACGACGAATGCCTGACTTCGTGGCTGCCACTGCTTAACGACATCCTGCCGTTCCAATTCATCGATACCGAAGTCACGCAGGAGATGGTCGGCCACGCGCGTGCCAAGGGCTTACGAATGCTCGTTACGGCACTGGCTTCGCGCACATCCCATGACATGCCCATATTGCTGATCGCCGATGATTTGCACTGGTTCGACAGCGCGTCGGCGACGTTGCTTTTGGAGCTCGCGGTCGCGCGACCACCGGGTCTCTTACTGCTGGCCGCCACCAGGCCTCTCGACGATTCCTCCGCTGTCGAGGCGCATGGCGTCGTGCACGAATCGCGTCGCATTTGCCTATCTGGCCTGACGCGCGAGGCGTTAGGCACGTTGATAGCCGACCGTCTAGGTGCGGCTGAGGTGACGCACGAACTTCTGGATTTCGTAGCGAAACGCACTGAGGGGAATCCTTTCTATGCCGAAGAGGTCGTTTTGGCGCTTCACGTCTCGGGCTATATCGAAGTGACAGACGGTGTTGCAACGTTCAGCGCCGAGGCCGCTAGCGAGGCCAATGTCTCGTTGCCTGAGGGATTGCGCGGCGTTATCGTCAGCCGACTCGATGCGCTTGGCGCCGCTGAGCAGCTCATGTTGAAGATCGCGGCCGTCATTGGGCAAGAGTTTTCACTGAAAATGCTATGCGATCTTTATCCTGGCGATAGAGGCATGGCCGACCTCAAAAAATTGGCACGGGGGCTCGACCATGAAGACGTCATTTACCCCGTAGGTGAAGACTACCTCGCAGGTGACGAGGGTGACCGCTACCGTTTCAAGCACGTATTGCTGCAGGACGCGGTGTACGAAATGCTGCCGTACGCGCTCCGGCAAGAACTGCATCGCGATATCGCCGGCTGGGTCGAACGCAACGAATCGCACAATCTCGAGCCCCACTTCGCAGCACTGGCGTCCCATTGGGAACGCGCACTCAACATTCCAACTGCCGTCACGTACCTCGAGAAGTCTGCAGAGCTTTCATTGAAGCACTATGCGAACCGTGATGCCGTCAGGCAGGCGGACCGGGCACTCAGGCTTGCGAACGAGCACAACTTGCCGCCCGATCGAGCGCGCGAGATGCGCTGCGAGGCGATTCTCGGCGAAGGCTATAACGAATTGTTTCAGTATGGTGCGGCAAAGCTTCACTTCAATCGCGCGCTGGTGTGCGCCGGCCGACGGGTGCCGCGTTTCGCCACTGTGATGATCTTGGACGTTGCCTGGCAATTGACCCAACAATTGAGTGCGCGTGCGGGTCTGACGCGCGGCCGGAGCGCAAACCCGCTGCTGCCCCGGATCTCGCAGATTCATGAGAGGCTCAGTGAAATCGCTTACTTCAACAGCGGACAACTGTCTCTTCTGCATTCGACGCTGACGTCTCTCAATCTTGCCGAACGCTCAGGAAGCGTGCGTGAAACGGTGAAAGGCTTCGCTGCCATGGCGATCGGGTTCGCCGGTTCGGGCCAACGCTGGCTATCACAAGTCTATAACCAGCGCTCACTGGCGTTGGCCGCGGAACAGGGTGGAATCGACGATATCGCCTACGCTAACGTAGTGAGCGGCGTCTACTGGGCGGCAGATGCCCGCTGGGAACAGGCCGTGGCGTGTCTGACTTACTCGGCTTCACTCTATGTGCGCCTCGGCGCCATCGAGCGTTGGCAGCAATCGATTGCAGGCCTGTGCGCCGTTGCTCTGGCGCGAGGGCAATTGGCGGATGCAGAGGAATGGCTGGACAAGTTGCGTCCTGTACGCCATGACACGCCGGCACAAATTGCGGCTTACCTGTATGGCTTCGATACCTGCCTCGCCTTGGCGAGAGGACGTCGATTGCAGGAACTTGTGAAGAGCCTGGGCAAGATCATGGGTGCACGCGAATTAGCGCAGTTTGACCGAATATTCTGCCAAGGATTGATCGCAGCCTCCTATTGGCGACTAGGCGATCACACGCGCGCTATCGAGTCGGCTCGGGCGGGCCTCGACACGTTATCGGCGGGCGTGCCCGTGGCGTGGTACATCACCGACGGCATCGCTGGTATTGCGCAAACGCTAATCGATGCGTCGGCGTGCGGATTGGCCAGCTGGCGCGAGGCGCACCATGCGTGTCGTATTCTCGCGCACTATGCGCGCGCCACGAAGGCGGCGGCGCCGCGAGCGGCGTTGCTGGCGGGCCGAATGGCGGCAGCCCGACATGATGGACGTCGCGCAGTCGCATGCTGGCGTAAAGGGCTCGCGGCCGCACGCGCGCTCGGCGCCGGCTATGACGAGGTGTTGCTACTGTACGAACTCGGCAACCACAGTCCGCACGGTAGCGCCGAGCGAACCGAATTTCTGGAGCAGGCGCGTGTTCGACACGAACGTATTGGAGCGCCGCTAGCGCGCGCCTAAGAACATCGCCGAAGTTCCAGCATCGAAAGATCGACACCGCTTAGCGGTCAGTCTCCCCCTTGATCGCGCACGGATATCCACTAATCGCACGCGAAGCCTGCATGCCGCCCATGACGGCCGCCTCCACACAACCGGCATTCAAGCCCGTCTTGAGCCAATCGCCTGCGAGATAAAGATTGCTGAAACCGGAGGCATCACTCGCTAGCCGGTGCTGTGTGCTACCCACGACCGACAGCACGTAACGATCGGAAGGGTTCACGTTTGCACGCCAATACTGTGCGTCGAAACGCGCTTCTCCGCTGTTGTTATCCGGGTCGATCAATGCTTGCCAATCGAACGAGTCTTCCGTCGCCACAGCGGGCCATAAATTGAACGCTTGCTGGCGCAGTTGGCCAAGCGCCCCCAGTTTCACTGTTCCCGTGCAACGTGCGAGGAAATCGGTTTCGGTATGAGGCGGAACATCCGGCATGCGCATGGGACTGCAAAAATAAGAAACGTTTTGCGGAGCGTGACCCGCAGGCCAGACCTCCCGAATCAACAATTGATTCATCGGCGTCGAGGTGTCGAAGGGCTCGCTGAACGAGCTCAATACAGGATCCTCTGCTTCGGAGCCGAAAGCCGCCCAGCCGAGTTCTCGCAGGCTCTTGTTCAGCCATACTTGATAGGCCCGAGTCGCGGTTGTCTTGACGTTATCGCTGGTCGCTTTGAGGGGGGGGCTTTTCTCGAGGAGCTTCTGGCAGACTTGCGGCAGCGAGCCTATCGACAGACCGAAGACGACTTGATCAAAATCCACTCCGCGCTTTAGCTGCTTGACCGGCAGCGGCCGGCCAAAGTGCGCCTCGTAAATTTGCGCCCAATCACTCCAGTGGGATTCCAGGTTCACATCGTTGGCTTGCAGCAAGCGCGCCTGATCTGTGTCGATCTGCCCATAGTTCGGGTAGCTCGGCCAACACGCCAAATCGGCGACATCGATCAGAGGGTTGTATTCCGTCATGCCGTCTGCAAGGGCCACCTGCTGGGTCATCACGATTTCACCCACGCCATCGCCGTCGGGAATCAGTGTCTCGACTTTGTGGAAGAACTGGAAATTCACGCCACGCTGCTTCAAGACCTGATACAGCGGCGTGAACACGGTGTCGCCCATACCGGCCTGCATTTTCCAGATGAAGCCGCCGTGATAACCGATAGCGATCCGCAGGATGCCTCGCAACATCGTTCCGGCCTCGATGTTCGGGCGGCTGGTGTCTCCATCGAGATAAGCAAACACCAAGTCATAGAATCCCCGGACCGGCGCAGAATCGATCGTGTAGTCTTGGTTGGCGCCGTGCTTGCGCAACCAATCGCGAAATTCGATGTCGTTGATGACGTCGAAGCCGTTGAGCAAGACGCCGTCGGCCTGCATACCGATCAGGCTCGTGACGGCCAGATCAATGGAAATGAAGAAGCGCCTCGCTTCGTCGTCACTGTCCAGTAGATGTTCGACACGCTGGAGTAAAGAATCCTGGATTGTCCGCAACGCGCCCAACAGCGATTCGTGATTCGGCTTTTCCAGGAAATGGAACGCTTCGGGCACGTGCTTCAAGAGACCCAGGAAGCCCTCCCAAAAAGGTCCGAGCCCCTTGGCGTCCTTCTCAGGCTCCGCTTTAGCGGCATCGGATATACATTGGTCGAGACCTTTCAACCATTGCCGAATCCACGCTGTCAGCGTCGTCACTACTTTCTCAAATGTTATTTCCTCGTTGTGCTCGCCGGGATCGCCCGGTTTCTCCGGTATCTGAATTGGCCAGAACTTATAACCCTCTCCGATGCTCTCCGTGAGCACAATGTAATTCTGCGGCTTAAAGGCGTCCTGCCAGGTCGCGAGGGGCGCAGAGGCGGGTCGGTTCAGAGCGCCGTAGGCTTTTTTCATGAGGGCGAAGCCGTTGTCGTAGAAGCCGAACCACATATGCAAGCCATGCTCTTCGATGCGCTGCCCCAACCTGGCGTTGCGCCCGCTCGCACATTTCCCACCCAAGCGCCACCCCATTTGGTAAACGGTGATGTCGTATCGGTCTTGCCAATTGGGCTGGTCGGTCAGATAAAACGCGGCGGTCATCGCGCCCGGGCCTCCGCCGAGAATGGCGATTTTCTGCGGGCTCGTTGCGGCGGCTTCGAGTAGTTCTTCGCCTTCAGTGACGGTGAAGTCCATCTTGATGTGGAACGGCAGCAATACAGGCTGAGTACCGAGCTCAAGACCCAGCGTCTCATCCAGCCGAAAGGTATCAAACTTATGCACCGTGCACGCATAGGTATAGCCAAGCAACTCGGCTTCATACACTTTGTCGATTACCGCAGGCGCGACGACAACTGCCTGGTATACGGCCTTGACGCCACTTGCGTCCGGGAACTGCTTTAGAAATAGTTGATCGATGCGCGGTCGTAAAAGCAGGGATTCGAAGTCCTGGAGCCCTGCTTCGTCAAGCGCAAATAGATCCGGTTCCGAGCGAAGAATCTTCAAACCCTCACGTATCACATCGAAAAACCCTGACACTGGCTGATGCGTTTTTCCCGTATCGGTTGCTGCTATCTCAATCAGAGGATGGACGTCGAGCTGTGTTTCCGGGCTGTAGGGTTCCCAGCCTTCGCAGGAGATCTTGAATGCCAGCGGATCGTCTCCCGGTTCCGGCATGCTGAGTTGACAGATATTTTTTGGATACCCAAAGATTTCACGGCCTATGGAAATCGCCATAGGCACGTCGACCCAGGTATAAGACGGGTAAAGAAAGACACGATGCAGTTTTGTGTTGCCGTCATTCTCCTCGACTTGCCCAACAAGGATCCAGGGAATGATGTCGCATTCCTTGCCCCACCCTTTGTTGTAGTCCGCGGGGAAGCTCGATTGGGCATGCTCCACGCGCGTGAACGTCAGCATGATGTACGGCGACAGTGCGCGGAAAGTCATCCGATTAGCGGCAACCCGATTGAGTGTAGCGTCGACGGTTTCCTGCAACTTCTCCAAGTCTCCTTTGATGAAAAAGCCATACATATCGGATGCGTTGAGGTGCATCGGCGTATGTTGCAATGGAGAGCCGCTGGTATAGATGTACGCCGGATATTCCGCCATTTTTCTCGCTCCTCCAAGGCCCCAAGAATTGGGAAAGGCCGACGATCGTCCAGATATCTCGTTGGTCTTGAGTCAGTTCCCGATGCCGTCGTTAATCGTCGGGCCAGCCGGCAGTACGCACTAGCGGCCGATTGCCAAATCTGTTTTAGCACACGATGCCGCTTGCCGAGCAACACGGCGTAGCTTTCCGGGGTTTTGGCGGGCGCCAAGCCTGCAGATGCGTAATCCAGTCCGCAGGGATGATCGCCACGATGGCGGAACGATCGGCAGCGCCCTCCAGGTCTCGAGGCAGCGCAACTCGCAGTGGCCGTGGTCGAAAGCGCTTATGGCTTGGCGGAAATGGCATGGATGATTATCACCAACGTGGTATGGGCTCGGCGCCGATGAAAAACCATACTACCCGCAACACCCTCTGCGAAACACGTTTGAAGGCATTCTCTTTCGTCGACCGCGCGCATTTCCGATCTCCGATTGTCTGGCAAATGCATTGATCGACACTGCCTTTTCGCAGATCCGGTCACCTCCCCCCGCCAAGTCGCCAGACCATTCCAATGCACATGACGGACATCCGTCGTGGTAGTGCGCGTCGCCAAGACACGTGCGCGCTTCACTCGACGTGCGAGCTCGGCCAACCTCACTCGGGCAGCGCGCACGCGTTTTTTGTGGGTCCGGCGCAATGAGTCAGACGCCGGTTGTTTCGATAGGAGGCTCTCATGAAGACAGTTTGTGTACTGGTTGGCGGCTTGCTCTGCGTGTCGGCATGGCAAGCGTATGCAGCCGATGCCAGTGGAAATTCACAGGCCGCGACGGCGGATGTCGTGAACAATGCCGAAGGCCCGGTAGGCAGCGCAGGCACGATGTCGGGAGGGCCTTCCGCAAACGTCGGGAAGACCCGGGCCGACGTCTACCAGGATCTCGTCAGGTCGCAAACCGATGGCGAAGCCGCGCGCATACGCGACTTCTACAAGGGCCAATGATCGTGCCGGCTGAAACGCCACCGGCCGCGTTCCGACATAGTCAAGACGGTCATGCGGCTCGATTCCGCGAGTCTTCCGGGGCAGGGTAACCCGGCCGGCCCCGGCGCACGGAGCGGCGGCCCATAGCAGCACTCGGACAGGCGGGCGTGCCGTCTGTCCGGGCCCGGCCGCCAGAAAATGCGCGAAATGAATGCCTGATCGCCCTAACGCTCCGAGCGTGATTTATCGTCCACCAATCTGCGCGTAATGAGCTGGATCAGAAAGGCCGCAAACTCAGGGTCCTGATAGTAGAAGCGCATGGCCTCCATGGCCGACATCGAAAGCAATTCGCAGTCGGACTCGCAGCGCGCCGTGCACGTGCGCCGATGATCGGCCGAAAACAAGCCGATTTCGCCCACTATCGTGCCGGGGCTCACTTCGATCCCGATTTCCTGCAGCCGGATCCTTCCGCGCACCAGGTAATAGAGCGCATCGCTCGCGTCGTCCTTATGGAACAGCACGTCACCGGGCTTGAAGCGACAGGGCATCATCGAAGCGAACAACCGCCGCACCGAGAGGTCCCCGTTGAGCGCCTGATGCCATTGCTGGTCTCCGACCTTGTCGAGCCGCATCGCCGCGACGCTCGCCTGACCACGGCTATTCACGTTGAGCGCCTTGTAGACCGTGTACAAATGGACCTTCACGGTCCCCTCGGTGATCTTGAGTCGGCGCGCGATCGCCTTGTTCGACTCGCCGCGTGCGGCGAGTGCCAGGACTTCGATTTGCCGCGGCGTCAGCACAGCGCGCGTGGCCGGAGCCGACGCGTCGGGCGTCACCTCGGGGGGCGCGGCGGGCTGGGCTTCACCGGCCGCGAGCGAGAGCCATTCGGGCGACAGTCGGATGCCACCCGCCAGCGCCGCGCGAAGCGCGTTCATCAATTCGGCGGCCGACTCCGATTTGTCGACGCAGCTGTTGACCCCCGCCCCCGTGAAGTGCTCGACGCCGGCGCGGGCGATGACGCCGAGCAGCGCGACGACCGGCAAGTCGGGCTTGCGTTGTCGCGCCGCTGCAAACGCCACGAGCGCCTCGTCGACGTTATCGCCATCGAGGACGAGAAGATCTACGCCAGACGTGACGTCGGACTGGCTCTCCCCGTAATCGGCGCATTTCACTTCGGCGTCCGCGGCCAACTCCGCGACGACACGCGCGAGGCCATCGCGAAACAGCCCGGGAGGGGCAATCAGGAGAATACGCATGAGCTACGGCTGCATCCCTTAGTGTTCGTGGCCGGATTGCGAGCACCTCGTCCATTGCGCGCGCAGGGCCAATCGTCTGACGTTAAATTCGCAAGCAACGGTCGATGTTAGCGATTTTCTACGCTGCCGCGAGCTCGCGCAATGACCATTCGCCACCCCATGAATCGCTGCTACGACGGATAAGCGAGCCTTGCAGAATTGAATAATTCCGCGACGTCAATTCTTTGATTCGAAGGCGCGTCAAACCCCGTCCTTAAGGAAAACTTCAGGCCGCGGCGTCGAATCTGCAACCGATGCAAACGATTCCGGTTGTGCCGTAAAAGACCGAGCGACCGCCAAGCACGCGGCTGTGCCGTTGTAGTGACGCCAGTGACCGCTATCACCAAAAGCATATCGACCTGAACTGCGCCTAACGCTCACACTGGTTTGCATAGTGTTCGTCGGTCAACGCCCTACCTCATACCCGTGGCATCGCTGCACCCTCTTGCCTAAGCCCCCGTTGCTATCAAGGACCGCATTCGGCTTTCCCATCCCGCACGCTCCCAACTCGATTCGCGAGCGCGTGGGCCACTCGCAGAAGGAGCTTCAAATGGTACGAAACGCCTCTTCCCTGTACGCGATTCCGCACTCCGAGCACAAGCTCGCCCCTGGTGCGGCACCGATCGGCGCCGCCTCGCCGGACACGACTCTCCTCGTCAGTATTCGCGTACGCTCGCAACAGGACTCGCTGCCGGCAGGGGCGGGAGCCATGTCCACCACGCCTCCACGGGCGCGCCACTATCTTTCGCGCGAAGCGTTCGCCGAACGCTACGGTGCGTCCGAAGCAGATCTCGAGCGCGTCAAGGCCTATGCCACCGCGCAAGGGCTCACGATCATGGAAAGCAGCCCCGCGCGCAGGACGGTGGTCGTCTCCGGCACGGTGGCCGCAATCAACAAGGCGTTCTCAGTCGAGCTGCAGCAGTATCACACGGCGAAAGCGACCTATATCGGCCATACAGGGTCTGCGAGCGTGCCGGCGGACCTCGGCGCCATTGTCGAAAGCGTGCATGGCCTCGATACGCGCCCGCTCGCGGCGCCGATGACGCGCCAGGCGCAAGGCAGCCAGGGGATCACGTCGCTCCTGCCGGCACAGGTCGCGCAGCTCTATGAGTTCCCGACCCATTCCGCGGCGGGCGTCACGATCGGCATTCTGGAGTTCGGTGGCGGCTACCGCGAGAGCGATATCCAGACGTGGTTCACGAACGTCGCCAAATTGCCGGTGCCCGCCGTTTCTTTTGTCGGCATCGACGGCGCGACCAATTCACCGGGCGTCGACACGGGTTCCGACACGGAAGTGATGCTCGACATCGCCGTTGCCGGCTCGGTCGCGCCAGGGGCGAAGATCGTTGTTTACTTCGCACCGAATACCGGCCAAGGATGGGTGGATGCCTTCACGACCGCCATTCACGATACGACCAACAAGCCCGCGGTGCTGTCGATCAGCTGGGGCGGCAACGAAAGCGGCTGGGGGAGCACGATCAACACGATGAGCCAGGTGATCGCCGAAGCTGCGCCGCTCGGTGTCACGCTGTTCGCGTCCTCCGGCGATAGCGGGTCGGAGAACCCCGCGGAGGTCTCGTACCCGGCGTCGGATCCAGGCATCACTGCGTGTGGTGGAACAACGATCTCCAACGTGTCCGGCTCGTCGTTCACGCAGACGGCCTGGTCGGGAAGCGGCGGCGGCGTGAGCAGCGCATTTGCCCTGCCGTCGTGGCAATCGTGGGCGCGCGTTCCGCCATCGGTTAATCCAAAAGGGCATGTCGGCCGTGGCGTGCCGGATGTCGCGGGGAACGCGGATCCGTCGAGTGGTTACCCGCTCATCCTGAATGGCCAGTCAATCGGCGCGTGGGGCGGCACGAGCGCCGTCGCGCCGCTCTATGCGGGGCTGACCGCGGTGCTGGGCGCTCAGCTTGGCGCGCCGCTCGGCTTCCTCAATCAGAATCTTTACTCGTCCGAGGGGCCGTATGTGTTCGACGACGTGACGTCGGGCTCCAATGGGTCGTACAACGCAGGGCCGGGCTGGGATGCAGTGACGGGTCTCGGCAGCATCAATGGATCGCCGCTCAGCAGCGCGCTGATGGGAATCGGTCTGCCGCCGGCGCTGGCGGTCTACGACAACGCGCTGTTCATGGCGTGGAAAGGCATCGAGTTCGACGATCGCATCTTCTTCACGACCAGCAACGGCTCGGCGTGGGCGCCGCAGACGCTCGTACCGGGAGTCGCGACGAGCGCGGGTGTCGCGCTCGCGGTATTTGGCAACCTGCTGTACATGGCGTGGAAGGGGGAGGACTTCGACCAGGGGATCTGGTGGTCCACTTTCGATGGAAAGAACTGGGCGCCCCAGAAAGAGGTCTCCGGCGTTGCCACCAGCACCGGCCCGCGCCTCGCCGTTTTTGCCAACAAGCTCTACATGGCGTGGAAAGGGATGGAGGACGACCAGCGCCTGTGGTGGTCGAGCTTCGACGGCTCGACGTGGGCCCCGCAGCAGGAGATCCCGGGTGTCGCGAGCGCCGTGGGGCCGGCGATCGCAGCATACGATGGTGCGCTGTTCGCCATCTGGAAGGGCGAATTCGGCGATCCCGGCATCTACTATTCGACGTTCAACGGCAGCAGTTGGGCGCCGCAAAAGCTGGTCGCCGGCACGGGCACCAGCGAGGGACCTTCCCTCGCCGTGTACAACGGCCAACTGATCGCGGCCTGGAAGGGAGAGTTCAGCGATCAAAGGCTCTGGTATGCGAGCTTCAACGGCAGCAGTTGGACACCGCAAAAGCAGATCCCGGGCGTCCTCAGTAGTATCGGGCCGAGTATCGCGACATTCGGGAACCGAGTGTTTGCCGCATGGAAGGGCATGACCGGCGACGAGCGGATCTGGTGGACGACCTATAACGGGGCCACGTGGGCCGCCCAGCAAATCGTTCCCGGCGTGGGCACAAGCACGGACCTGGATGAAACAAACAAGGCCGGGCCGGAAGCTGTAGCGGGGGCTGCCGCTGGCAGCATTTGACGAAGCGCCTTAAGGGATCGCAGCCGCTACGCAAGCGCGCTTCGATCCCTTTGGGGGGCTCGCGCTCGGGCGACCGTGTCGCTGGCTGTATCGTTCAAGCAGGACCGCTCCGCATCAGGGCTGCGAGCTGGCCACCAGCAGTTGCGCGGTCGATGCGCTTAGCGCCATCGAGTCGGCCTGCGTTGACTCTATCGCGGCACCGAGCTTGCGGGCATGTTCGAAGACCGCTTCGTCGGAAAGCGGATCGTCGGCGAAGCGGGCGTCGTCGTCGAGCATGATCAGATGCGTCGATGCAATGTCAAGCAAGCTGGACTCCGTGCCTGCCGAGTTCGCTGCGCGGTCGGCCAGTTGTGCGCTCATCGCCGCGACGTCGCCCTTCAAAGTCGGTGTTGTGGACTGCTTTTCCTTCCATGCTTCCATCGCGGCGATATACGCACCCAGCACGCCGAACCGGTCGGCTTCGACCAGATCGGGTGAAGAGACGATCTCAGTCTTCAGTTGCCGAAAGTCGTATTCCGCCGCGGCTGTTTCACCGACCACCAGTTTCTTGCGCGTTTCGATCCATCTTGCGTGAAAGGGCATGCTGGCCAGCGTGGCATACGACTCGTCGATCAGCGTTTTGCGATATTCGAGCGCGAGGACGAGGTAATCAATGTCGTCCACGCTCGCCATCGCACCATTGTCGTTCCTGCGCTGCAACCTGCCGTCCCTCACCTCGAACTGGTCAACATCCGTGCCTGCACCGGCAAGGACTCGATAGCCGCTCTCGATGAGCGCATCGCCGTCGTAGATGCCGAAACGCGTCGAGACGCCGTCCGAGCCCAGCAGCGAGCTGAGACGCTTCACCATGTCGATGCCGGACTTCGCCACGAGCCCGACAGACGCACCACCGACTGCCTCGGCAGCGTCCCCGACGAGGTCGAGCATGCCGCGCGCAAAGCTGCTATCCGACACACGACACAACGCAGCGAAAAGCGTCACGCCGCCGGCCTTCAGCGGCACGTCCTTCACGACGTAGGTGTTGAGGACCGCAATGCTGCCTGTCCCAGCGGTTGCCTTGCCTTCACGCAGCGGTGCGCGGATTCTGTCGTAGTTGAGGATGAACGGCACCTCGCGCTCTTCAAGACCGTAGCGGTAACGTAGGAAGCACGTGCACATGGGCAGATACGCGTTGACATAGTTGCCGGCCTCAGCCAGCCGCATCTCGGCAATGCGCACACTGAAGTAGCTGGCCTCGGGCGCGAAGCGGTCGCCGCGCAGACGCGCCGCACGCGGGTCGTCGCTGTCTTCCGGCGCCTTGTACGTGCAGTCCAGGTTGCGCCGGTTCGGCACGCTAAACGTGCTGTGTGACAATTTAGCGAGGAAGGAAGACATGGCTATGCTCCGGGGTGGGCGGCAACGTTAGTCGCGCTGTACTGCGAGGGCGGATGCCCAGGCCGGCGAGCCGTCGCGCGCGAGCCTCAGCTCATTGCATGCGAAGCGGTAGGACTCGCACAAATTCTGGTCGACCAGATATTTTTCGTAGAAGCGGCGGAAATACTCGACGCACATATCCTCTTCGACTTTCCAGCGAAAGCCGAGCATGCGCTCGACGCCGACCCGCATCGTTTCGAGGGCGGTCATCGCGGAAGCCCCTTCGCACGAGGACAACACCACCATGCGCGTATGGCCCATGCGCAGCCATTCGGCGACATAGCCGATGGGCACCGCTTCGGCCTTGCCGCTTTCGCCCGGGAAGATCAAGTACGTTTGTCCGTCGTCGAGGGTGGCGGAGTGGCCGCAGAAGTGAAACAAGTCGTAGTGGCCCTCGAGCAGCTTCGCGCGAACGCTGTCGCATAGCGCGGCGCCGACGAGCTCGCCAGCGGGGCGGCCAATCACCTCGGGCGTCGCCATGCGCTCCGCGCCGAGCGACCGAGCGAAATGCTCGAGAATCGCAAGCTCCTTGTCGGCAGTGCTGAGCCGTGCGAAGGTGCGGGCGTTTTCTTCCAGTGGACTTTGCCGCTTCCGCAAGCGGACATTGCCGCTCACGTTGGCGTCCATGAACAATACGCGCAGCGGCGCGTGAGGTGGGGGGGGCACCACTTCGGCGTATGCGTCGGTGCGCTTGATGCGCAGGCGCCGCACCATCGGTACCCGCGAGCACATGACCCCGTCGTAGGCGCTGTCGTTGAGCAACTCGAACGGTAATTTGAACAGGTTGACGTAGTCGTTGTCTTCCGAGTCTATTTCGAAGCTCAGGTCGACACTCGGCGGTGTACCGTCGGGCGCGTTCGACGGATTGCGCAACAGATCTTTCACGTGCACACCCACCGTGTCACGCATCAACAACTCGTAGAGCGCGCCACCGACATCGATGACCCGCTCGTACCAATCACCGTACGGTCGGCCGCTTGCCTCATTGGGCCATGGCGTCAGGCGCTCGATCTTGTCGATCAGCCTGTCGAGCCTCTTGTCGTGAGCATAGGCAATCGGATTGGAGGAGAGGAACTCGTAACGGCCGTTGCTCAGCCGATAGCATGCGGAATTACGGCGGACGTCGATGGTGATGTGGCGCGTCTGGCGCGCGCGGCCCAATTGAGCGTCCTCGGGAACGATGCCCGCCAGGGTTTCCGCTAGAACGTCGCGCCGCCCGGAGGCGTCCGACACGTTCATGCGCCACAAAGCGGCATTAGCGCGCGCGACCACCCGGCGTTCGACTTTCTCCGTGGGCGTGGCTGCGACGGTAAGGACCGGGATCCGTGGGCGGTACTCATCGAGCCAGTCCATGAGACCGATGGCAGCAGAGCCTTCCACTACCAGGTTGACTTCGTCTGATTCGCGCACCAGCGCGTCGATGACGATCAGTACTGGCGTCGCGGTGGGGTCTGGCCTATCGCTCAAAAAAGACTTTGCAAAAGCAGCCGTGTTGACACGAATTGGCGGATGATTACCGAGGAAGTATGCGAGCTCGGGGTAACGCGCCTCGGCGTCGCACAGATCGCCGAGGCTCATTTGGATGGTGGTCCCCGTTTGATCTTTTCCGCAAACAATCAGAATCGGCTGGCTCATAGCGGGCTCCCTAGCCTTGCGGCAACTCGATCACAAAACCGACCCAGCGCGGCGCCCCGTCCGCCTCGGGCACGTGGCCAGCAGTGGCCTCGATGGTTCCGTGGTGGGCGCTCACGATATGGCGAATGCCGGCGAGTGACAGCCTCACCGCCTCTCTCGCATCACGCGAAGCGGCCAGTAGCACGTCGATGTCGTCGGACGTCTCCTCGCTCGCGCCCGACGGCGCACTCACCTCATCGATCTCGAGTTCGAGGCGTGCTTGTTTGGCGTTACCGGTCAGCGACACAATGACCTTGGTGGCCTCGCTGAGCCGCACGCGCAGCAAGTGCGCGATAGTCGAGCGTACGACATACGTGAGTCGTCCCGCATCGCCCTGCACATAGACGCTTTTCGCCGTTTGCGCCTCAATGCTGTTCCTGTCCCGCTCGGGCAGGCAGCCGAGAACGTCGTTCACGCAGCCGCACAGATCGACGCTCGCAAGGTTGCGCACGGGATGCATACGAATCGAGGTGGCCTCCGCGAGCCGCTCGAACGTAATATCAGCCTTGCTAATCTCAGCGAGCATCTGCGTGCTGAGCATCTGGGCAGCCCGGCTCATGGGATGTTCGCCTGCGCCGGGTCCCGCGAACGCACGTGGCAGCCCGCGCGCGAATAGGGACGCTAGCGCGAGCGGCTCGCGGGCTTGCTGGGCCACCTCGGTGACCGTTTCACGCAGGAAGCGCAGGCTGCGGTTCCACTCAACGCCTTCCACATCGGTCAGGAACCAGACGCTGGTGTCGAAACTCGACTCGAGATCGACTCGGGTGGCGACCGCAACCTTGTTGCGTTCGCTCTTGCTCTTCAGTTCGACGCGGCGCTTGGCGGCATGATCCACGGAGTCGAGCACGTCCCGTGAGTGCTCGTCGGCGGCAAACTGGCTCAGGCGGGCATTCATCTCGATACAGTCGGCCTGATCGGTATCTAACAAGGTCTCCGCCGTCTCGTTCATTTCCATGATCGTGCCTTCCGTACCGACGACGACCACGCCGCGGTCGGTTTCCTTGAACAGGCACTTCTTCATGTCGTCCAGCATGCGGTGCTTCAGGCCCTGCTCGATGCTCGCGACGACCTCGCGGATCGACGCTTCGTCGGGCCCGCGAAACGCGTGCGACGATTCGCATTCGATGTTGAGGATCCAGCGAATCCGCCCATTCAGATGGACTGGAATCGTCATTGCGGATTGAAGCTTGCGACACCCCGATCCGCTACGTCTGGGGCTGATATAGCCGTACTGCTGAGGGGACTTACCGATCTCGTCGACGATACGTACGCTGCCGAAGCCTTTGAGCGTCGAGGCGAGCATGCCCTCGCCGATGTTCTGGGTGTAATCGTCGGGCAACAGGAAGTCGGCGGGTCCAGGCGACTGATGAACGAGTTCGAAGCGGTCCCGATACCGATTCACGCGAAAGAGACCGACATAATCCCACTGGAAGTGCTGTGCGATCAGGTCGACGATGCGCCGCGCCGCCTTGCGAAGCGGTACCGGTTCATCCAGTATGGCTTGCACCCTCTCGCAGAAGGCACGCCTTTCGGCCACGATCTTCTCTTCGTAACGCAATAGCACCGGGTCGAGGTCAAGTTCGCGCAACAGATCGCAGTCTGCTTGCGTGTACTTGCCTATCTCGCGCGAGCAAAGCGACAGTGCTGACGTCGGACCGTCATCGCCGCACACAACGAACGTGACCGATGAATTGATGCCGAAATCAAAGTAGCAGCGCGTGACTTCGCTCTCGAGCAATTCGGGATAGTCATCGGTGAATCGCCTCGCATCCGGAATCGCAGTCTCGCCACTTTCCAGCCAGTCTCGGATGCCGGGCGGCAGCGACATCCAGCGTGCCGGCCACACCGGGCTATCGGCGGGGCACATGGCCTCGGCGCGGAACAGTGTGGTGTTGTCGGCGTATATGCCGAAGATCGCGTGATCGAAATCGATCAGCGTGCGGATCTGTTCGAGCACACGGTCGAATTGGGGCTGCCATGACGGCTGATACGGAGCATGCTCCGTATCGGCGTTCGCTACTTTAGGCACACTGGTGTCCCCTTCGAGTGCGATGCGGCGGATCTTGTCACGCACGGTCTGCGTCGCCGCCTGAATCACGACTAGCGCCCCGAGGGGTGGTCCGGAGGGCGCCGGATCCGGCGTGAAAGCGAGCACGACGAGTCGGGTACCCGGACGTCCGTTGGCCGCGGAGGTGACTTCAAGTGACTTCGAACATCGCTCGGCGATGCTCGTAGCAATGGCCTTATCGACTAGCTCGGCAAACGCTGGGGCGAACAAGCTGGATAGCCGCCTGCCAACGAGTTTCTCAGCCGCGCATCCGAACGACTTACCCGTCTCGCCGTTTGCGAATGTAATCGTACCGCCCGTCTCGACGCGAAGAACCGGACAGGGTGTGGACTCGAAGCGCTCGGCTTCGGCGTGGCGGAACGGCGCGCCGTCGGTAATCACGGCGAGCGTGCGCGCCGGTTCGCTATCGTCCATGCGCAGCAGATGCAATGCGGCCGGGACAACCTCTCCTCCCGCGCGCCGGTAAGTCACTTGGAGTGTGTCTCCGCCGTGCGCCAAGGCGAGCACGACATCAGCGCTCCCTGCGAAGCGCGCGGCGAGCGGCGTACCGGCTGCGCCTGGCAACAGCGCATCGAATGCGGTGTTCGATTCGAGAATCAGACCTCCTGCGTCGACGATCGCGCACGGGGTATTGCCACTCAGAAAACTTGCTCCAAGCAATGGACTGGGGCGTGTGTTTTCCGTAGCTGGTGTGGCTTCGGTATAGGCTTGTCTCGATGTATTCATATTGACCGCCGCAGGACGCTAAAGCATTAAAACGAAGCTGAATCATTAAAAGGCAGGGTGACGCGTTGTATAAACCCGTGCCATTTCAAACAAAGCTTCGCCCTTGCCTCTGATGGCGAGGCAAACACGGTTGCGATCGGAAAACGGAATATTGTCGTGCGGGGTTTTGAGAGTATTTTGTCGATCTCCGCACCTACGCAGTATATGAAACAAGGACGAAAACAGCGCCACATTTTTGAACGGCTCTTCCGGATTCCGTACTAGTTTCCGAGCGAGGTGGTAGATGGAATTTTATAAATCGCTTACGAATGTGGATAGGAGTCGGCAATGGAAAGAATACGAGGATGGAGAAAATTCTCACAGAATCGCTGTTCGAAGGCAGGGTCTCCGAGACGGCGGAAAATGGCGTGAAATAAAGCAGGGTCGCTAACGTAAGAGCGCCCGCCCGAACATGCAAGTTCGAGAGCCCGATCCAAACCGGGCTCTCGACCGAGCTTAACCCCGGAACAGATGTGTAGCGTGCGTGATGGCGCCGCCTGCACGAATGGCCGCCGCCACGAGGGCGGCTTCCGACAGTTGCGCGTCGCTGGCGCCTGCGTCGCGCGCTGCTTTCGTGTGCAGCTCGATGCAGTAGGGGCACTGCGTCGTCAATGCGACAGCGACGGCAATAAGCTGCTTCTGTTGCACGCTCAACGCGCCTTCTTCAAAGACCGCCTTGTCAAATGCCCAGAAGCTTTTCATCGATTCCGGTGCGTTTTCATCCAGCTTCTTGAGTCGGCTAAGATTCTTCATATCGAACATGGGATTCTCCTGTAATCAGTGGACTGCATGCTTATAGTAGAGACGTGCCCGTTCCTTTTGGTCTCGATTTGGTTCGAATTCGTCCATGACTAGTCGCGCTATCTTTGAGCTTCCCGTCCTCGAACGCTTCCTTGCCGCACTGGACATCGGCGTGGCGAATTTCACCCTGTGCGACATTCGCGATGGCTGGAGCGCCCGCTTCGACGCCTGCGCAACGGCAAGCCTTCACTACTGCATGGAAGGCAGAGGCGCACTCGTGACGCAAACGGGCGAACGCGTCGCGCTGAGTTTGCACAGTTTTGTGCTGTTGCCGCCTGGCATCGCGTACGCGATCGAAAGCGGCCGTCCGTCGCCCGGCAACGAAACGAACCACGGACGTCTCACGGACTGGCCTTCGCGAGAAACAGTGCCGACAATCCAGGCGGGTGAAAGTGCGGCCGGCATCGCCACGGCATGCGGTGAATTGAAGCTCGACACGAATCACGGCACGGATCCATTCAGCGCGATGCGTCGGCCGCTGATCGCGCAGTTCGACGGGCAGTCGAGTTTGAAGAACCAGTTCATCATGCTGCTGGCAGAATGCGCGCAGCCGGGGCTCGGCTCGCGTGCACTGGTGGAAGCGCTGCTCAAGCAGTGCTTGATCATGGTGATGCGACGGCAGATCGAGGCTGGGGGAATGGAGCTGCCTTGGGCGACAGGCCTTGCCGACAAGCGGCTCGCAGGGGCGCTCGAAGCGATCTTTGAGCGTCCGTCATCGCCGTGGACCGTGGAGCGGTTGGCCGATATCGCCGGCATGAGCCGTTCGGCGTTTGCCGCCCAGTTCATGAAGGCATTCGGGCAGCCGCCGATGAGCATGTTGAAGATCGTGCGCCTACGAAAAGCGGCTGAATTGCTGGCGACGACCACGCGCCCGGTCGCTGAGGTCGCGAGGATGGTCGGATTCACGAGTCGAAGCAACTTCTCGCAAGCGTTCCACGCAATGCACGGCATGGACCCGACCGCTTTCAGGCGTCGTCCGAGCGCGGGGAACTAATCGGGTTACGCCCTATGCGCAGACCGCGCGAAGCTCTGCTGAAACGATGAGTTAAACGATGGAATGAATGGTTTGTTTGAAAGACGCCTCGCGTAGCCACTGCCCCGCCTTCGTCTCCACGATGGAAAGCGGTTCGTCCGCAAATGCGAGGCCCGTGGCGTGCATGAACGTGACGTCCTTGAGTCCGATCACGCCGAGCGCCGCTTTCAGATAAGGACGAAAGAAGTCGGGCTGTAGCGCTGGCTCGCGAAACATGGCGCCGCCCGAGGTCACCGCAACGAAGGTCGGCCGGTCTGCCAACAGGCCGACCTTGCCCTTCTCAGTGATCTTGAATGTCACGTCACGACGAACTACGAGATCGATCCAGTTCTTGAGCACGGCGGGCACCGTGAAGTTGTGTACGGGCGCCGAGATCCAGAGCATGTCTGCATCATCGAGCTCCTGAATCAAATGCTCTGAGAGAGCAAGTGCCGCACCGAACCGCGCCTTCGCCTCGGCAAGGGGCAACACCAGCGACTCCGCGTACTCGGCCGTTATCGGCGGCAGCGGCTCTGCGCCAAGGTCGCGCCGGTTGACCTGGATGTCTCGCCCGAGACGCTCAGCCATCGCGGGCAGCACATGATGGGCAAAATGCCGGCTCGTCGAATTCTCGCGCCGTGGGCTGCAATCGAGCAGCAGTAACTTGAGACTGTTCATTGCAGATCCATGCTGAAGTGAAGACCGCTGGCCAACAAGCCAAATCGGAAATAGAAACGTTGCGCCAGTGCATTGGCGAGCGCCGTGTCGAGCACGATCCGGTTGCAATTGTCCGCGCGGCCAAGCGTGCGCAATTCGTTCAGCAAGCGCTCGCCATGCCCTCGGCCGCGCCCCGCTGCATCCGTGATCAGATCGTCGACGTAGATGAAACGGCCGTGAATCAGGTTGTCGATGCGTCGGTAGCCGGCGAGCGCCACAGGCTTGTTGCCGTCCCATATTGCGAGCAGCCGATAGCCCTGTGCGCGCTGCAACGCGACACGGGCGAGCAAATCTTCGGATGATTGCAGATACGGACGCAATTGCTGCATGACGCCGAAACACGCCATCACATCGGCGTCTGTTTCAGCATGTCGGAGAATCGGGGCGTCTGTCATGAAGCTGATGAACGAGGGTTGGTGTAGGCTTAAGTGTCGTCGTTCGGCGACATCGCTGACAGGGACATTTTCGTTGCTTTGGACCAGGCCATGACCCAGCCAATGACCCGCGCGGCGGCGCCCATTCACGAGCAAATCTATGCGCGCTTTCGCTCGATGATCGACCAGGGACAGCTGAGTCCGGGCCAGAAGGTGTTGTCGTTGCGAGCGCTGGCCACCGAACTTGGTGTCGCGCGCGGAACGGTGCAGGTCGCCTACGACCGCCTGCTCGGAGAGGGCTACCTCGTTGCCCGAGGTCCTGCGGGGACCTTTGTTACTGAGGGCACGCCTCCCGCCAAACCCGCTCACGCGAAGAACGCGCCCGTCGCCGCAAGCGTATTGTCCGCGCCCGAAGCGATCATCGACATAGAAGGCGGCAATCCCCTGCCGTTGCAGATGGGCCTGCCTGCGCTCGACGAATTTCCGAGGAAGCTCTGGGCGAGGCTGATGACGCGGCAGGCGCGCAAGGTGGGATCGCTGAACAAGCCACCGCCGGCGGGATACATGCCGCTGCGCGAGGCGCTGGCGGCCTATCTGCACCGCTCTCGCGGCGTCGACGCGCACGCCGCGCAAGTCTTTGTCGTCCCGGCCTACACTGCGAGCCTTGCCTTAATCATCGACGCGCTCGGGCTGGCACGCGAGAGCGCGTGGATCGAAAGTCCGGGCTATCCGCCCACCGCACAAACGCTAAAGCGCATTGGCCTGCGAGTCTGCGACGTGCCCGTCGACGAACATGGCCTCGACGTCGCTTTTGGGCAAAAGCGATTCGAGAACGCGAGGCTTGCTGTCGTGACGCCATCGCATCAGAGTCCAACGGGTGTTGCCTTGTCGCTGCAACGGCGCGTCGAACTTCTCGACTGGGCGGGCACGCACGATGCGTGGATCGTCGAGGACGACTATGACGGTGAATATCGTTATCGCGGCCATCCTTTGCCCGCGTTGAAAAGCATGGACGCGGGCGGTCGCGTAATTTATTGCGGGACGCTCAGCAAGGTGCTGTTCCCAGGACTGCGGCTGTCATATGTGGTTGTCGCACCGAACCTCGCGCCGCAATTCGAACTGGCGTGCCGGCGTACCGTGCATGGCGGTTGTCCCGAACTCATGCAGGCGGTGGTAGCCGACTTCATCGCCGAAGGCCACTTTTCCCGGCATATCAAGCGAATGCGGACGCTGTACGCACGGCGGCGCGCGATGCTCGCCGAATCGCTTGCGCCTTATGCGGCCGATGGCTTTGTCGTTCATTTGCAGGACGGCGGCATGCATCTGCTGGTCGACGTGCGCGAAGATCTCGACGACGTCGCTCTCGCCAGCCGGGCGAACGACGCAGGCTTCGCCGTGCGTGCGCTGACGACATGGCGCAACGGCTCGCCCGGGCCTCGCGGCCTGTTGATGGGATTCACGAACATCAGCAGTCAGGCCCAGGCGCAGCGTCTGGTGACGGAGCTGTTTCGCGCATTTGACCTGCGCGCCAGATAAAATCATTCAGGACACAAGCAAGGATCATCCGGCTGTATTCGGAAGAGGGATAGCCTTGCTGCGTCCGAGGTCGAAAGACTTTGTCGCCATATCGAATCCGTCTGCCCGTCAGCAGGCAATACGAATCGATACGCGCACGTCCGAGTCGCCATGTCTGTTCAGAGCAACGGCCCAACCTGGCGTCGCTCCAGCATACGCTCACCGCGTCCGACGACAGCCGCTCAATGGAAATGCGAGCGGGGACCGGGTCGGCGACGACAGGCTCAAATGTCCTGGGTGAAGCGGGACCGCTTCGGCGATCGATATTGTCCTCATTTCGACAGGTCATAGCGCCGTCACCGTCAATCCGCGCTGCACCGCCGGCCGCGCGAGACCGCGGTCGAACCAGCGCTGGACATGCGTGAAGTGGTCGAAACCGACGAGCTCGCGCGCCTCATAGAAGCCGATCAGGTTGCGCACCCAGCCGAGCAGCGAGATGTCGGCGATGCTGTAGCCGTCGTCCATGACCCAGTCGCGGATCGCCAGCCGCGAGTCGAGCACACTGAGCAGCCGCGCCGACTCACTCACGTATCGGTCGCGAGGCCGTTTGTCCTCATAGTGCTTGCCGGCGAATTTGTTGAAGAAGCCGACCTGGCCGAACATCGGCCCGACACCGCCCATCTGCCACATCAGCCACTGGATCGTTAGGTAGCGCGTGTTGGGATCGGTCGAGAGGAACTGTCCCGTCTTGTCGGCGAGATAGATCAGGATCGCTCCCGATTCAAACAAGGCCAGCGGCCGGCCGCCCGGCCCGCCGGGATCGTAGATCGCCGGAATCTTGCCATTGGGGTTGAGCGCGAGAAAGGCCGGATCGTGGTGCTCGTCCGCCGTGATGTCGATGCGATGCGGCTCATAGGCGAGGCCCGTCTCCTCCAGCATGATGCCGACCTTCACTCCGTTAGGCGTCGGCAGGGAAAAGAGCTGGAGCCGATCGGGGTACCGCGCCGGCCAGCGCGTGAAAATTGGATGATTGAGTGTCACTTTCTCCATCCTCGGTGACGGCCTCCCTATGCCCGGACACGCTCCCAAAAATCGTTCCTGGGTGCATCCGGGCTTTGGCATTAGGCCTACATCAGATCAAGCCTCCTGGAACCTAGGAGATGGTCGATGCGACCGGATCGAGTTCAGATCGAGCCAGCCGGCGTAACGGCGGGAAAGTCCTTCTCGGGATCGAACACGTTATTGAAGTAGTTCGTCAGGGAGTACATGGCCACCAGCGCGACGATCTCCGTGACGTTCGCATCCGTGTGGCCAGCATCGCGGACCGCTTTCAGATCGGCGTCACTGACCTTTCCGCCGGTCTCGATGACTTTGCGCGCAAACCGGACGGCGGCGTCCCGCTTCGGGTCGGTGGCATGGCCCTTACGAGCGAGAATGATTTCTTCGGCCGGCAGCTGGGCCATATGCTCGGCCGTAAAGCTGTGAACCGTCAGGCAGTAGTTGCAGCCGTTCACTTCGGAGACAGCAAGGCCGATGCTGTCACGCGTCTTCACGTCGAGCGCCTTGCTCATGGAGCCGAGCAAGGTGGCCCATGCATTGAACGCGATCGGGCTCTGCGCGAAGGTCGCCATCATATTTGGAGTGAACCCGATGTTCTTGGTGAACGCATCGAGAGTCGGTTTCGAATCGGCCGGCACCTGGTCCGGCTTGAGAGCAATAGATCGTGCCATCGTAATTTCCGTAAGTCACTGGTTTCACTAATAGAGGGAAGTCCGTGTGAGAACCCTCCCTCGGCTACTTCGTGCCCAAGTCTTGAGTCGAAGCGGGTTGGGCCTTTAAGCGGGAGGTGGCGTGTAGTCGCCTCTCACTTGGCAGCCGTTTAATCGTTCGCCGCGATCACAGCCGCGGCGGTGCACCTATACCAAATCCAGCACCTCGGCCACGGGACGGCGCGGTTTCTGCGCCCAGTTTCCCGGACGCTCTGCACCGACGGTCAACAGCATGACCGGCACCTCGTCCTCGGTCAGTCCGAACTCGCGGTGCACGGCATCGGCATCGAAACCGATCATCGGCGTCGAACCCAGGCCCATCGAGCGGGCCGCATATATCATCGCCGCCGCGCCGAAGGTGCCAGTGCGTACCGCCTCGTCGCGCTGGCGTTGCGGGTACTCCTTGTACAGATCGCGCGCGGGGATTTCCCATTCCCGCACCATCTCTGCCGGCATGACGCCCGCTTCCACCAGCGGTGCCAGGCGTTCTGGTATTACGCTGGAATCGGCCAACTGGCCGCAGACGATGAAGGTAACGGCAGCGTCGGTGATTGCAGGCTGATTCCAGGCGATCGGACTGAGCCGAGCTTTCGCTTCAGGCGTGCGCACAGCGATGAAGCGCCAGTTCTGCAAATGGAAGGACGTCGGCGCGGAAGTGCCGATTCGCACCAGTTCTCGGATTTGGTCGTCGCTCAAGGTTGCGGCGGGGTCGTAGTACTTCGCGGCGCTTCGGCTCAGGATACATTCGATGACGGTATTGGTGATGGGGGTTCTGCTGTTCATGAGGAATCCTACTCATAATGGAATAAGTTGATGCATAAGAGCATGTTCGCGCTATGCGGACCTGCTTTCGTTCAAGGTGTCGGGGACGTTTTCTCCTTTGCTTCGGGTGCCTGCTTTACTTGACGGGTGTGGTCAGGGGCATATCGTTGGAATCAACCACGAACACCGCCAGCAGTTTCGCGGGTCTGGTCTTGCTCGCATTACGGCTCACACGATGAACGGAACCCGGCTCTTCGAAAAAACTTTCGCCGGCATGGTAGGTCCGCTTCGGGCCATCGTTTACTTGTGACTCAATCGCACCCGAGACGACATAGGCATAGATGAAAGCCGACTTTGCGTGCTCGTGTGAGGGCGACGCTCCGCCGGGCGCATAGTCGACGACCACGGTGGTCAATGACTTGCCGGGAATGTTAGGGATGGCATGCTCGAAGTCGGGTGTGACGGTTTCACCCGTCCCGTGTGCAGTAGCAGGCATTGAGATGGTGAATGCAAAGGCCGCGCAGGCAGCACCGAGGGCAGATCGAGTGTTCATCAGGATGTTTCTCCTTAAGGCCCTCGCATTGTGGCTGCGCTCTGGGCCACAAGTAAGAACCAGAAATGGAGATTTTTTATGTACCATGGACGGATGTGCACCGGCTGCAAGCGAGACATGCTTGTGACGACCTATTTCTCAACGGTAACCACACCTTCCATATGCGGATGGAACGCGCAGCGGTACGCAAACGTGCCAGGCGCGCTCATCACAATGCGACTCGTCACGCCGTTCTCCAGCGAGCCGGTGTCCCAGCTGTGGTCATTCGCTGTTGCCGTATGCGGGACCAAATCCTGATTGGTCCATTCGACGATGTCGCCCGCGCGGACTTTGAGTAGCGCTGGCAAAAAGGCGAAGTTCGTGATCTTCACCTGGTGAGTCAATCGCGTGGGCGTTTGGGCGCGTAGCGGCGAAGCACACGCTCCGACCGCCAGCGTCAGCAAGAACCGGCGTCTGTTCAACATATCCGCTTTCCTGATTTCGTGTGGTGAGTTGAAAATTCGATTGCTAACCATCGATGTTGGGCGCCTTCCGCCAGTGGCTTTCGCTATCAGGCTGCAAACCGTACCGCGGCCATCGCCGGACGTTCCGATACAGGCGGAAATACACACCATCTACCGTCATCGTGGAGGAAGAAGTAAATTGTCAGCGCGCCCGTGGGCCCTTAACGCCTCGACGCAAACATACCGTCGCCGACTCGAAGGTAGCCGCCCGAACCCCATCACCCTCAACGGCGCCTCTGGAGTCGGCCCAAGCCATTTGTCAACTAGCAAATGCAGATTTCCCTCTGCTGAATTCATCATCGCCTCCTCACAACGTATGACTCGTTGGCGCGAATTCTACTTAGCAGTGCAAATCCGACGCTGCTTTGACCGCAACATGTTCCCGCGATATCTAGCGTGTCTCTGTACCGATCGCGGTCTTCAAACGGGGGTATATAAGCGAATTTCTAACTCGCGACACCAGCATGACTACTTCAATGAATCGACCATGTGGCTCGCATGTTCTTCGTGGACGCGGAACGTGCCGAGCGCCTGAGTCAGAAATACCTTGAGGTCAGCGTTTTGGACGGTCGGGAGCCATGTCTCGCCAAGAATCGTGTTCACCTGATGATGGTATGCAAGCTCGTTGGCGGCGTAGGCGCGGTCGAACGCCACGCCCTGAAGCGCTTTCAGTTGCGCCTCTTTGGCCGTCGCTCCCGAGATTAACGCCTGGCTGAATGCATTGTCCTCGGGTTGAACGCGCAGTTTTGCGAGCAGCGCGGCGGCACCCTGATTCACTGCGGTGTGGTCCCTGATCATCAGTTCGGCGAAGCGGCGGACCTCCGGGTTCATCGTTTTGGCGAGTGCGATTTGCGCGTACGCGATATCGATCTTGTCGGCCGTGTAGGCCGCGTGGGCAATCTCAAGATCGTTGAGGCCCTCCTGGGCACGGGCGACGCCGGCGAAAAGAATAAGCGTCGCGGCAGCCACGCGCATGGTCTTGATGTTTAACATTGTGTAGTCTCCTAAAGAAAATAATCTTTTGAAAGCCTGGAATGTAAGATCCGGGGCGGCAAGGATGATTCGCGTCGATGTGCTGCAAATCAATCACTCACCACGGAGCCATGATGCGTTGAACATAGGTTGCCCGGCAATATCACGCGATCAAACTGGGACGATCTATGGCGAGTTTGGGACGATCTGCAAGCTCTCTCGAGGGGGCCTTATACGACACCGGCGATTCGCGCGCGTGGGGGGATGATTGGACGGATTGGAACCCAATCGAGACCGCATGGAACCAGGGCATCGATACCATGCGCTTGCGGTCCCGCGATAACGTGCGGGCCTTGTAGATATGGAGCGCTACGTGGGACAGGACTTCGCCCAGGACCTCCTCGCTATGAACGGCGGCGCGGCATGCAGAATGATCCGGGTCATTGACCCGGCAGCGCTTTTCGACGATTAGAGGTGCGAACGGGAGAGCGCCTTCGACCTTCGGATCGTCCGACTACCCGGAACGGTTGTTGTGTGTTTCTTCGACGGTGAGCCCTACGCGACGACAAACAGCCGTATGCGCGCAAGCGCAATAAGTCACGGAATAAATCCGGGACGTTCTATCGAAAGGTTGGGACGATCTGCAATGTCTCCACGCTTCGGTCAGGGTCGGCTGTCCTTGGGTGGGTGTCCGAATTTCTGTGCATAAGCACGGCTGAACGCGGTGGGCGATCTGTAACCCGTCCGGTACGCGACTTCCTTTACGGAAGCCCGTGGCTGCCCGAGTAGCAGTCGTGCCTTTTGCAAGCGCCAATCGGTCAGGTAGCCCATAGGCCCTGAGCCCACGAGTTCACGAAAGCGTTCAGCAAACCGGCTGCGCGACATGCCGATCTCCGAGGCGAGGCCGTCGACTGTCCAATCGTGATCGAGCCGTTGGTGGATGAGGCTCAGCGCTTTGCCGATTTGCGGATCGTTGACCGCCGAGAATATGCGTTGTAGTTCCGGCGCGCGGTCGATCCCGGCGCGCAGCACCTCGATATACAGCACCTCGGACAAGCGGCTGATCGAAGCAGACGTGCGGGGACTGTCCTGGAAAATTCGGCGCGCGACGAGTCGCAATACGTCATCGAGTATCGGCTGACGCGCTCTGTCCTCCGCAGTAAGGTGAAGCGTTTTTGGCAGCACATGCAGCAACGGATGATCCGCGCCTTCGGCGAATGTGAAGTGACCGCAGACCAATTGGGTAGAGGCCGTTGGATCTCCCGAGCCGATGACGAACGTGCCTTCGCCCGTATAGCCCGTGTTGGCCACGATGTTCTCGAGCGGGACTGCGTCCCGCCCGGCCACGTCGGACAGCACATGCGCGCTGCCATAGGGAACGAGTATGAGATCGCCCGGTTGCAGCAGCACTTCCACGCCGCCTGACACCGTCACGTGGCAACAGCCCTGAACCACAAGGTGGAACCGGGCGGCCTTGCCATAAGCCGGCACCCCGATCGCAAATGGGGGCGAAAAGTCGGTGCGAAAATAGAGGGCGCCTTTCAACTCGATGGTGTCCAGGATATCGCTCAAGACGTCTTTCATGGAGATCACTCCGTGCTGGCGAATCGGCTCAGCGTGTTTTTCGACCTTGACCAGCGCCGGAACGCGGCCAGCTGGTGGCCAAGGATCGGATGAATTGCTGGGGGCTCCTGAGTCATTAGACAAATTCGAACCAAATCGCGACCAGATGGAACGGGCACGCCTCTACTATAAGCATGCAGTCCATTTAGTTGAGGTATGTTCATCAGGATGTTTCACCTTAGGGCCCTTGCATTGTGGCTGCGCTCTGGGCCACAAGTAAGAAACAGAATTGAACATTTCTTATGTACCATGACCGGATGACCAAGCCGCTACAAATTCAACTCGATCGGTCTGCAAAGACTCCATTGGCCGAGCAGATCCGCAAAGCAATCTGCACCGCAATTGAGAGCGGTGTGCTTTCACCAGGAGCACGTCTGCCATCATGGCTGGACCTCGCAGCCCAACTTGGCGTTGCCCGGGGCACGGTGCGCCTGGCATACGACAGACTTGCCGACGCTCAACTCATCATTGCTTCCCGGACGACGGGAACGCGAGTGGCGGATCGGCCGCCGGCGCCCGTTCAGGCGGAGGAACGGCATGATCCAGGCTCGTTCATGGAAATGTACGGGGAACTAACCGAAGGGCCGGTGATGTTCCGGATGGGCGTGCCCGGACAGGAAACGCTACCCGCCAAACTTTTCACCAAAGTTCGTTCTTTCGCCGTACGCGCCGAAAACTGCGCCGCCGTCAATTATCCCGATCCTCGGGGCGAACTGGAGCTGCGGCGCGAGATAGCTGCCTACCTCGCCATTTCGCGCGGCGTCACGTGCTCACCTGCCCAGATCGTCATCACGAGCGGATTTAGCGGCGGGCTCGGACTGACACTCCGCGTACTGGGCCTCGAGGGCAAAAGGGCGTGGGTGGAGAACCCGTGCTTTCCGTTCACCCGACACGGGTTGGAACTCGCGAATATGTCACTTTCGCCGATACCGGTAGATGCGGAAGGACTCGATATCGATTACGGCCTCGAACATGAGCCGAATACCGATCTGGTTGTCATCACCCCCGGGCAGCAGGCGCCGCTCGGTCCCACGCTCTCTCTCACCAGGCGTCTGCGTCTTCTCGACTGGGCTTCAAAAAAAGGAGTCTGGATCATCGAAGACGACTATCTGAGCGAGTTGCAACTGACGGCACGCGCCGCGCCGGCGCTCGCGTCGCTTGATCGTGGCCAGCGCGTCATACATATTGGTTCCTTCAGCAAAACGATCAGTCCTGCGCTGCGATTGGGATTCGTGGTCGCCCCTTTGCCGCTTGTATCCCGGTTCGCAGAAGTGGCGGCATGCCTTGCTCCGGCACCTTGGATGTCCGTGCAACTCGCGACAGCGCGGTTCATGCGCGACGGGCACTACATGCGCCATCTGAGACGGATGAAGCGCCTTTATGCCGCTCAACGCGATGCGTTGCTCAAATGCCTCGAGCAGCGCACTATCGAGACGACGACCGCCGGTTTGGCCGTACTCGTGCGGTTGCCTGACGGCGCATCGGACATGTCCATCGCGAGAGCATTGTCGGCGTTCGGATTGGGTCCCGCACCGCTGTCACCTTGGTATGCGTCGCCGGCCTCCGCGAGATCAGGACTGTTATTGGGTGTCGCGACCTCACCAGAGAGACACCTCGCCACATCCTGCGACCGGCTGCATGAGGTGATAACACGCTATACATGATGCGAAGCTGGTCGGCTCGTCGGTTGTTGTTCGCTCATTTAAATCGCCTGCGAGAAGCTCATATAAGATCGTCGGAAAGGAGAGCACATGCACCACCAAAAGCATTCCGCCCATAAAGAGGAAGAGGAAAGCAACATGAAACAGTCCCCCCAAATCGGCGACAGGATCACCGACAAATCAGCACCGCCCGATGAGCGCACTGTCCGCGACTGGATAGGGCCGGAGGCGTTCGAGCATTGGGCCGAGCTGCAGAGCTGGATCGAGGCATCCTACCCCGGTGTTTTCGCGCCAGATTGGCTCTATGGTGGCAAGAAACGCGGTTGGTCACTGCGCTACAAGAAGACCAAGGCGTTCTGCACATTGCTGCCGGCATACCGGCTGTTTTCGGTTCTGGTGGTCTTGGGGAGAGCAGAGCAAGAGAAGTTTGAGGAGCGGCGTTATTCCTGGAGCCCGCAGTTGGTCAAGCTCTACGATGAAGCCCGAGCGTACCATGACGGGAAATGGTTGATTGTTGCGATCTCATCCGCAGATGATCGGCATGAGGTGAGGGAGCTTGTAAGCATGAAGCGCCCTCCAATATTAGGTGGTTGAATGTTGCGGAAGTCCTAAAGATTGGTGAATGGAGCGGCGGCGAGGTACGGCGCTTTATAGCCGCGTCGCCCGCAAGCCATGTGCATTTCCTAGCGATGCGCGGGCAAGCGGATCTGGAAGCTCGAGTTGGATTTCCAGTGGCTTACTCATCCGATCATGGTACATAAAGAAATGTTCATTCTTGGTCCTTTCCTGTGACCCAGCGGCAAACAACAATACACGGGCCTAAAGGAGAAACATGTTCATGAACATTCGATCTGTCATCGGCGCGGCCTTTGCAGCCGTCGCGTTCACCGCCGCGTTGCCGGCCGTGGCGCACGGCTTCGGCGAAACGGTCACGCCGAACGCTGATCACACTATTCCCAACCTTCCCGGCAAGTCGTTAACCGCTGTAGTCGTCGACTATGCCCCCGGCGGAGCATCGCCGTCATACGAACATGCAAAGTCGGCCTTCATCTATGTCTATGTCGTATCGGGTGCTGTCGAGTCACAAGTGAACAACGGCCCCAAGCGGGTCTATCACGCTGGTGAAAGCTTTTTTGAGGAGCCCGGTGCGATTCACCGTGTCAGCCGCAATGCGAGCATGACGCAGCCCGCGAAGCTGCTTGCGGTATTCGTGGTGGATACCGAAGACAAGCCCCTGACCACCCCAGTCAATTAATCTCGTGCATGCGCGCAGCTTTTGCACGACGCGCAAATTGCGCGCCGAACCGGTCGCACACATTACGCACGGATTCGTAGCTGACTGTTACGTCGCGCTCAAGCAGCGACTCCTCGATATCCGTATCCGAGTCCGCGACTGTTGCTGGAGGACAAGATACGTGAATGGCTGGAGCACGCATACAACGGCGTGAGTCCGCAAATCATGTGTTTTTTCCTGAGTCCAATCCATGCTTCGAGAATTGATCGTCGAGTACGGTTTTCTGCTGGTTTTTCTGAACGTACTGCTCGCGTCCCTCGGCTTGCCGGTTCCCGCGATGCCGACACTGATCCTCACGGGGGCAATCACAGCCTCGGTGGGCGCCGGCAGCACCGTGTGGGCGATGAAACTGTCCCTGGTCAATGTGGTTTTAGTTGCGGCAACATCAGCCCTGTTCGGTGACCTGCTATGGTTCTGGCTGGGACGGCGATACGGGAGCCGCGTCCTCGGATTCCTGTGTAACCTGTCCATCTCACGGGACACGTGTGTGAGCCGGAGTGAGGAGGTGTTCGGAAAGTTCGGCGTTCGTGTCCTGGCCGTATCCAAATTCATTCCGGGTCTATCGGCCCTCGCAATACCTGTCGCTGGCGCGACGGGCGTGACCCTCCTCAGTTTCCTTATTTACGATGCCGTCGGGGCAGCACTATGGGCGACCACTGGGGTAGGCCTCGGAGCGCTGTTTGCCGATGCAGTGGGCACCATTCTCAATGTTCTGGACTGGTTCGGCTGGGGGGCGGCCCTCATCGCTGCGGCACTTCTAGTGATTTACGTTGGTATTCGATGGCGAAAGCGGGCAACCTTGCTGCGTCGTTTGCGCATGCCTCGGGTCGACACCCTCCGGCTTGATGCGCTGCTGTCACAAAATCCGCCACCTTGCATCATCGACGCACGACAAGAGGTGCATCGACACAGGGATCCTGTCCGAATTCCGGGCGCGATCGTGCTCGATCACGCTGCGTCGTTAGCACAGCTTGACGCGCTGGGCCGCAACCGGACATTCGTTGTTTATTGTGACTGTCCGAATGAAGTGAGCGCCGCGTTAGTCGCGGAGCAGATGAAAGCTGAGGGTTACACGGATGTGTTTCCACTCGTTGGCGGGCTCGATGCCTGGCGGGCGGCTGGTTTCACCCTCGAGCCGCTGGTTCTTGACGCGGCAACGCAAAAAGCCACAGCCAGGATCTATCGAACATCTGCGAGCTGAGTATGCAGCTGCGGATAGTATCAACGACACCACCGTCGATTTTCCGCCGGTGAAGGAGGCGTGACGTAATGATGGCAACCGGACGATCAGTATCCGGGTCGACGCGCGTTCGCGCGGCCGGTTCGGTACGCCCGAATCGTGATCTCGGCGTGGGCATTGGCCTCCGCCATGCGCATTACCTCGACTTTCTGGCTGGAAAGCAACCGGTGGATTGGGTGGAAGTCCACACAGAAAACTACATGGGGGACGGCGGCTACGATCTGCATGTGCTGGAGCAGATCCGGAGGGACTATCCGTTGAGTTTCCATGGTGTAGGACTCGGTATCGGCTCGGCGGTACCGCTAAACGTCAACCATCTGGATCGGGTCGCGTCACTGGTTGATCGGTTTCAGCCCGCACTGGTATCCGAGCACCTGTGCTGGTCGACCGTGTCGACCCGTCATCTGCATGACCTGCTTCCCTTACCGTTTACATCGGAGTCCCTTGATGTGGTGTCACGGCACGTCGTCCAAATGCAGGACGTGTTGAAGCGGACCGTCCTCATCGAAAACGTCTCGAGCCATGTTCGCTTTCGGCAGGACGAGATGACGGAAACCGAGTTTCTTCTGGAAGTGGTGCGCCGTACTGGCTGCGCAATGCTTCTCGATGTCAACAACCTCTATGTGAACCAGCGCAATCACGGTGAGGATGCGCTTGAGGCGCTAGGGCGGATTCCGACGGATGCTGTAGCGGAGATCCATCTGGGGGGACATCTGGCTACTGAAGACGCTGTCGTGGACGATCATGGCGACCGGGTCTCAAGCGATGTCTGGCGGCTTTACGACAATGCGGTCGAGCGTTTCGGGACCGTGTCGACGCTCATTGAGTGGGATACCGACGTTCCTCCGATTGAGATTCTTCTGGACGAAGCCGCGACGGCCAGAAGCGTTGCTGAAGCGTTTGACAGAAGAGGGCGAGATGGACAAACCTCTTGAACGTATACAGCTTGAATTTGCAACCGCACTGCTGCATGTGAATGCCGAACAGCGACTGCTTGGCTCACTTGCCGGAGATGAGGCAAAGAACAGAAATCGGGTGGCGCTCTATCGAGGCAATCTCACGCAGACCTGGCAGAAGGTTCTGGCGTCCACCTATCCCGTGCTTCACGCGCTAATGGGCGACAGCTTCTTTCTAATGTTGTCGCACGAATACGGCACGGCTGATCCGGCCGGGTCGGGCGATCTCAACCGGTTCGGAAGCCGGATGGCAGACCTGCTGGAGGCATGGCCTCCCAGCGCTACGTATCGCTATCTGGCGGATGTTGCCCGCCTCGAGTGGCTTATCCACCGAGCGTATTTTGCGGCCAACGCGATGACGTGGTCACCGGATCGATGGGCGCAATGCGCGCCGGAGACGTTGGAAAATTCTTCGATCCGGCTTCATCCCGCCGTTGAGCTGCTGCATACGTCGACGAGTGCCGCGGATCTTTGGCGTGCCTCTCGCGACTTTGGCGAGGAACTCGAGCCGCACGGAGTCGAACGCGCACAACGGATGGTTATTGCCCGGCCTCGCTGGATACCGGAGGTCCTCGTGGTATCGCCGAATGCGTTCGCAATGTTGGGTGAGCTGCGCGACGGCGCCACAATGGGCGCTGCACTCGACGCCGCACTGGCGCGCGAGAGCGATTTTGACTTTGCGAGTCACTGGCGGGAGTGGGTCGAACACGGAATCGTCGTCTCGCCCTCCCCCTACCGAACCACCTTCTCCCGCCCATAAAGCATCATCATCACGATGATCACCAGACCGAACACCACCTGCCGGAAAACATCGGCCGGCAGCTTGATGCCGATTTGCGCGAAATAGTCCTGCGGCTGCAGCACGGAAAGGATCGATTGCAGAAGCGTGATCAGGATCACACCCGCAATGGTGCCGAGATAAGAGCCGCGGCCGCCGAGCACATTGGTGCCGCCCAGCACGATCGCCGCGATGGTCGGCAGCAGGTAGGGGTCGCCCATCGCCTGATAGGAGCGATTCGCCCACCCTGCAAGCATCACGCCGCCGGCCGCCGCGCAGGCGCCGCACAGCGCGAAGGCGATCAGGGTCACCCACCGTGTGTCGACACCGGAAAGAAACACCGCCCGCTCCCGATTGCCGATCGCGTAGATCTGGCGGCCGAGCCGGGTGCGCGTCAGCATGTAGACCGCGCCGGCCCCAAGCGCGATCCAAGCGAGCAAGGGATTGGACACACCCGGAATCAACTGGCCGCTTGCCACCGCGACCATCAGCTCCGTGGCCCGATCCTGCGGCGCGAAACCGCCGGTGTGATAGACCATGAGCCCTTGAGCAACGGCGTTCATGCCCAGCGTGAAGATCATCGACGGCGCCCGCAGATAGGCCACCCCCAGGCCATTCACCACCCCCACCAGGAAACCGCAGAAGATCCCGAACGGAATGGCGAGCGGCACGCCAAGCGTGGGCCCGAGAATCCCCGAGGCGCCGGTGGCCATCATGCCGCCGATGGCGATCGTCCAGGGAATCGACAAGTCAATCTGCCCCATCAGGATCACGATCATTTCCCCCGTCGCAATCGTGCCGAGGAACGAGGCCACCTGAAGCTGCTGAGCCAGATATTCGACGGACAGGAAGCCCGGCTTGGCCACCGCGCCCAGCAAGAGCAGCAGCAGAATGCAGCCGAAGGCGATCAGCGTCGCCGCGTCGATCTTGGGCAGGGAGCGAGGCATGGGCAGCATTAGCGAAAGAGGTCCAGTTTGTTGCGAACGCGCAGCAGGCGCAGCGAGCCGAGGCTGACCGCGAACAGCAGGACGATCCCGACAAACAGCGGCTGCAGCACGGGATTGATGTTGAACACGACGAGCAGATCGCCCACCGTCCGCATCACGAAGGCCCCGAAGATCGATCCGACCACGCCGCCGACGCCCCCGAAGAGCGAGGTGCCGCCGATCACCAGCGCAGCGATCGAGTTCAGCGTGTAGTCGCCGCCGAGCGCGGCCCGCGCCTCGCCGGAGAACGTGATGCAGGTCAGCAGCAGCCCGCCCAGAGCCGCGAAAAGCCCCGCGAGCGCATAGGCCAAGAGCTTCGCCCGCGCGATCGGCACGCCCGACATGTAGGCCGCCTGCTCCGACGAGCCCACCGCATAGGCGGCCCGCCCCAGCATGGAGTTCCGGTAAGGCATCCAGACGAAAACGACAGCGCCCAGGATCAACAGCACGGAGGAAGGCACGCCGAAGGTCGAGCGCGTCATCAGATCGGCGAAGTCGCCGTTGATGTCGCCGCCCGGCTGCGGGCGCAGCGCGAGGGCGATGCCGAAATAGATCGCGCTGGTCGCGAGCGTGGCGATCAGCGGCTGCAGCCGGCCATAGACGACGATCACCCCATTCACCAGGCCGCACAGCAGGCCCGCTGCAAGCACGCCGACGATGCCGAGCGCAGTCGTCGCGGGACCGCCGATCACGATGGTCGACGCCAGGCAGTTCGCCAGCATGAAGGTCATGCCGACCGAAAGGTCGAGCCCTCCGGTCAGCACCGGCAACGTCTGCGCCATGGCCACCAGCGCGAGCAGCGCGCCCTTGTTGGCCGCCGTGTTGACGACATCGGCAGAGAGCCCGATCGGTTGGGCCGCGCCGTACACGCCGAACATCGCGAGGAATATGGCCATGGCGATCAGCGCCCCGCGCTGCGCCGCGAACCAAAAACGCCAATAGCCCTCGCGCGGTCTGCCCGTCATGGTCATCCTCGTTTGGCAATGGTCAGGTTATGCGGCATTCGAGGCAGGCCGGTTTGCCGACGATGTCAGGTTCAGCGCGGCGCCCACGAGGTTGCGCTCGGTCAGCTCGGCGCCCTGCAGGATCCGGCTGACGGTGCCGTCGTAGAAAATGGCCACGCGGTCGCAGCAACCAATCAGCTCGTCGTAGTCCGTGGAATAGAACAGGACAGCGGTCCCCTGCTCCGCCAGCCGCCGCAGCAGCTGATAGATCTCCTGCTTGGTGCCGACGTCGATCCCTCTCGTCGGATCGTTCAGCAGCACGATGCGCGGCTTCGTCATCAGCCACTTGCCGATCACCACCTTCTGCTGGTTGCCGCCCGACAGCGCCGCCACGGGACCATCGAGTCCGTCCGACTTGATCGCCAGCTGGCGCACCAGCGCATCGATCAACGCGGCCTCGGCCTTGCGGTCGATCCGGCCGAATCGGCTCACCGCATCGAGCGCGGCAAAGGACAGGTTCTCGCGCACCGTCATCGGCAGCATCAGCCCTTCGTTCTTGCGGTCCTCCGGAATCAGCGCCAGCCCGAGCGCAGGCGACTTCGCCTGACGGGGGCTCGAAATCTTCACGGGCTTACCGGCCACTTCGAGCTCGCCCTCGACACCGATCAGCGCGCCGAACAGCGCCAGCAGGAACTGCCGCTGCCCCTGGCCGTCGAGCCCGCCAAGTCCGACCACCTCGCCTGGATGCACCTCGAGCGAGACATCCTTCAATTCGCCCGCCCAGGAAAGATGGCGGACCGCGAGCGCCGGTTTCCCCTCGCGCTTAGTCCCGCCGAGCGGCGGGAAAGCGCTCGAGTATTCCCGGCCGATCATCATCTCGACGATGGCGTCATCCGACCGGGTGCCGGCGGCAAAAGTCTCGATATAGCGGCCGTTGCGGAAAACCGTGCATTCGTCGGCCAGTTCCGCGATCTCGTGCATCCGGTGGGAGATGTAGATGATCGCCATCCCTTCCGCCCGGAGACGCTTCAGAAGCTTGAAGACCTTGGCGACGTCGGCCGAAGTCAAAGCCGACGTCGCTTCGTCGAGGATCAGCACCCTCGGTTGCCGCGCCAGGGCCTTGGCGATCTCCACCATTTGCTGTCGCGACAGCGGCAGCTCGCCCACCGGCGCGTCGGGATGGATGTCCTCGCCGCCCACCCGGGCCAGCATCTCCGACGCCTGCCGCCGCTGCGCCGCCCGGTCGATCATGCCGAACCGGCGCGGCGGATGGCTGATGCCGATGTTGTCGGCCACGGTGAGATCGGGCAGCAGCGAAAGCTCCTGAAAGATGCAGGAGATTCCCGCGTCCGCCGCCGCGCCGGGCGTGGCGAAGCTGACCGGCGCGCCGCCGAGAAAGAGGCGGCCGCGATCAGGCTGCACGACGCCGGAAAGGATCTTGATGAAGGTGGACTTGCCCGCCCCGTTCTCGCCCAGAAGCGCGTGGATCGAGCCTGCGCGGCAGGAGAATTGCACGTCCTCCAATGCCCGAACGCCGCCGTATTGCTTAGAAACCCCCTCCACCCGCAGGAGCGGGTCCGGCGTCCCCTCGATCATCGTCTTGGCTCTCCCTGCCGCTCGCCGACGCGTTGGCTCTTTTCGCCCCGCGCGCCCGTTCAGTTGTTCTGGCCGCTCTGCTTCGCAATCTCCGCGGCCGAGAAGCCGATGTTGCAGCTCGGAAAGTCGTTGCCGGCAAAGAAGCTGCCCGGCAAATCCGGGAACACGTTCTTGCCCGCCGTGAACGGCGAATAATCGACCGAAGTGGGCAGCGCAATGCTTTGTGGAATCACTTTGCCCTGCAGCGCCGCAATCGCGGTCTTGATGGCCACCGCGCTCTGCGCCGGGCCGGTGCCGCCCGACTGGCAGGTCAAGCTGGCCTTGTCGCAGAGCTGGCGATAGGCGTTCTCCGTCTCGCCCGAGACCGGCGCCTTGAACTTGCCGGCGTCGAGCATCGCTTGAACCGCGCCCTGCGAGCCGCCCTGAACATAGATGCCGTCGAAGACGCCGCCTGCCGCGATCGCGTCCGCGGTCGCCTTCTGCGCATCGCCCGGCGCCCAGTTGCCGATCACGTCGACTACCTTCACATTGCGTCCCGACTTGTCGAGCACGCCGTGAAAGCCCTTGTCGCGGGCGAGGTCGACCGGCTGGCCGGACGGCCCGCGCACGTGCAGAAAGGTCAGGTCACCCGACTTCCTGGCTTGCTTGAGCAGGAAGGTGGCGGCCATCTCGCCGAGGCCGAGCTGGTTCACGTTGACCGAGATCTGGTCCGGGCTGTCGATCACGTTGTCGAACGACACGACCACCACGCCCTTTTCATTCGCCTTGTGCACCACGCCCTTGAAGGCCGCGGAGTTGTTGGCGTCGATGATGATCGCGTCGAACCCCTGGTCGATGAAATTGTCGGAGGCGGCGATTTGCGCGGCGATGTCCTGTCCGACCGAGACGACCTTGAACTCCTTGATGCCGGTCTGCACCGCGGGCTGGGCAACATAGGCTTTGGCGACCCGGATCATCTGGACACGCCAGTCATTGGCGATGAACCCGTTCACCAGCGCGATCCGGTAAGGACCGTGCTTTGCCGGCCACTGGAAGTATTTCGTGCTGGCGGATTCCGGCTTGAAACAGGCCGCATCCGCGCCCGGACCACTCAGCACCTTGGGGCCCGCGGCAATGGCTTGCGTGGATAGCGCAGCCGCAAACAGCGTGGCGGCAACCGTGGACAGCAGAGCTTTACGCATACTTTTCATCGATCTACCCTCGCCGACAAAATGTGTACCAGCCTGACCAAAATAAGTCTGGTTAGCGGCATTTGGCCTGTCAAGGACTATCAACGGCGCGACCACTAAATGGGACAGCCCTGTTGCCCGCGCTCCTCGCGCGCGCCTATTGCGTCGGACCCAAGGGGGTAAAGTCGAAAATCCGGATCCCCTCGGCGAGTTCCACGACGTTTTGCCATTCCTCGCGCTCGATCGCGCCGCGCACGTCGCCAAGCCCCCCTTCCCATAGCTCGGTCATCGTGGCCCGCGAGAACTCGTAATCCTTGAAGTCGGACGAGTGCGTATTGTGGCGATTGGTGAAGTGGACCAGCGCCACCGCCCCTCGCGTGCTGACCTCGGCAAGCCGCTGCACATCGGGATCGGAGCGAATCTCTGGAGGGAGCTTATCGAGCACGCGGCGCAGCGAGCCGCGCAGCTCCTCGAACTGCTTGATGCGAGCCGAGCCGAAGCGCGACTTGCTCGCATATTGAATGTCCTTCATGCGCTCCTGCACTTGGTGGAGATTCTGCGGCAGTTCACCCGCGCCGCTGAACACGTCGATTTGCAGGATCAGCGCGCTCGCGCGGTAGCTCTCGTCGACCACGTACCAAAGCGGCGTATTGGACGAAATGCCGCCGTCCCAGTACCACTCGCCGTCGATGTTGATCGGCGGAAAGCCGGGCGGCAGCGCACCGCTGGCCATCACGTGTTCGGGTCCGATCTGCGTCTTCGTATTGTCGAAGTAGACGGACTCCCCCGACCGGACATTGACGGTGCCCAGCGAAAGACGCACACGCTTGCTGTTGATGAGATCGAAGTCGACCAGTTCCTCGAGCGTCGATTTCAACGGCTGCGTGTCGTAGAAACTCAGTGATGAGGGGTCGCCGGGGCGCGCCATGAAGGGAGGCAGGACGCGCGGCACGAAAAAGCCCGGAACGCCGAGAGCGACTGCCGACGCCGCACTGAGCGCGTTGAAGTATTGCCGCATCGGGTCCAGCGCGGCGGGCGGAATGAATGCGCTGCGCGCTGACGCGCGCTCCCAAAACTCCCGCAACCGTTCGACGCGGCGCTCCGGCGCGTTGCCGGCAATCAGCGCGGCATTGATCGCCCCGATCGATATGCCTGCGACCCAATCGGGCTCAAAGCCCAACGCCGCGGCGCCTTCGAATACGCCGGCCTGGTAGGCGCCCAATGCTCCGCCACCCTGGAGCACGAGCACTCTGCGGTCGAACTTGCCTAGTTTTTCTGCGACTTGCGAGGGTAGCTTGCCGATTTTTGTGTTCATCGTTCCATGCCCGCTTGAAGAGTTGATCAGACCCGCTCGTGCATATGTGAACTCAGCTGTACAAACCGACCGCAACCTCATGACCCGAGGTGTGCTCACGACAATATCATAGACACCCGTTTCATATGGCCTCGCAGCGACACTTCCTAAGAGCCGAAAATCACGACTCTTTGCCTGGGCCGCTCTTCACTTCAAATAACGCCACTCAAACCCCTTCCTGCCCTCGTGCACCGTACCGGCCGACGCCTCCGGAAAGTGCGCGGCAAAGACCGTCGCCCCCGTGTTCGCCGCACGTTCGAGCAGCCACTGGCGCGATTCCCGCGCCAGCGTTCGATCGAGGCAAAACGTCGAATTCCACTGCGGACGATAGACCTGCAACGGGCTATGCATCACGTCGCCGGAGAACAATGCGGTCTCTCCCTGCGAGCGAATCTCGACGGCCATATGTCCGATGCTGTGACCCGGCGTCGGCAGAAAGCGGATGCCGTCGACAATCTCCTCTCCCGCATCCGGCACCGCACGTGCCTGCCGGGCTTCGATGAGGGGCAAGACGCTGTCCTCGAATACCATGCGCCGCGGTTCACCTTGCGGCGTTGCGAAGTAGTCGCGCTCGCGCTGGCCGAAGACATAGGTCGCGTTAGGAAAAACGGGCGTCCATCGGCCATCGCGCCAATGCGTGTTCCAACCAACGTGATCGACATGCAAGTGCGTAAGCAGCACATAGTCCACTTGCTCGCGGCGAAAGCCCGCCGCTTCGAAACGCTCGAGCACAGGATTGTCGAGGCGGTCGAACAGCGAGTTGAACGGCCGTGTCTTCCCGTTGCCGATCCCCGTATCGACGACGACCGTCAGTCCGCCGACTTCGGCCACCCATAGATGCGTTCGCAACGGTACGCGCCGATTCGCGAGGTCGAGGCTGGCCGTCGCGAGGTGTTCTTCCAACTCGCGGCCGTGGGCGTCGCCCCAATCCGGAAATAACGTGTCGGGCGCGAGTGCGAAGGTGGTTTCGTCGACCCGGGTAATGGTGGCCGCGCCGACACGATGAGTCAGGAAAGCGTCTTTCATGGCGATGGTCTTTTGTCGAAAGAATTGGAGCGCTGAAGCGTTGTCGTTACTATCGCCGACCGCACCCTGCCTGGCTAATGCCGTTTTCTGAGGCAGGCGATGCCTTGGAGGCATCGCGTTTCGCCAGATCCGACGCTTGCGTGCCGCCTATTTCAGGTGTTCGACGAACCGGCTTAGCGCGGCGTTGGTCCCATTAGCCGCGAAGCAGAATTCGAGCGGCAGCGGCACCGACAGGTCCCGCAGGTCGACAAACCGCACACGCGCCGGCGGACGATCGCGATTCGCGGCATTCACGATCGCCGCACCCATCCCTGCGGACACGAGCGAGAGGATCGCCGTTTCGGTGGTCGCTTCCTGCCGGATGTCGAGCGTGAGACCGCGTTCGGCGCAAGCGGACAACAGCCGGTCGTAGTACGCCGGATAAACGCGGCGAGGAAACACGACAAACGCAACACCCGTCAGCTCGCTCGCGGCAACGGCGCCCGCTTTGCCGAGCGCCCACGTTTCCGGCACGGCCAGCACCACGTTCTGTTCGAGCACCGGCACGCTCGCGATCCCTTCGGGCGACATGCCGACGCGATAACAAAAGCCGCCGTCGAGCTGCCCTGCCTCAATCGCCTCGAGTTGCTCCGGCGTATTCATCGGCTGGAGTTCGAGCGACACCTGCGGCATGGCCTGCTCGAACGCGCTCAATGCGCCGGAGACGATGCCGCTCCACGCCGCGTTTTCCACGAAGCCGATGCGCAAATGACCCTGTACGCCGGCGGCAATGCGACGCGCGAGCCGATTCGCGGCATCGACGCGGGCGAGGATATCCCGCGCCTCGGCCAAGTAGGCCGCGCCCGCATCCGTCAGCGTGAGACCGCGCGGCGTGCGTTCGAACAGCGCCACGCCAATGGCGCCTTCGAGGTCCTGGATTTGACGCGATATCGCCGGCTGGGTCACGTGCAATTGTTCGGACGCCGCGCGTACGCTGCGCAATTCGGCGACGGCAACGAAATAGCGAAGATGCCGGAGCTCCATCTCAGCTCCCGCACGCATGAATCAAGAACTGCTGCATCGCCAGCGCGGGCGCGCTCATCTGCGCGTCCTTCCTCCACAGCATCCCTGCATCCATCTGCGGAATCGTATCGAGCACCGGCCTGGCCTCGATCCGCTTGCCTTCCAGCGACCAAGGCCGGAACACCATATCCGACAGCACCGTCACCCCGAACCCGTAGGCCACGAGCCCGCGCAACGCCTCCATCGAACTCGTCCGAAACGCGATATTCGGCGTCATGCGCTTCTTGGCCCAGTAGCGCAGCGTCGACTGCTCGCCTTCATCGACGGTCAACAGGATATACGGGTGCTGCGCGATGTCCTTGAGCGAGGGCGTGCGCAATTGCGCGAGCGGATGCGTCGGCGCCACCCACAGCTGTCGCCGTGAGCGCATCAGGACCTGGTGACCGAAGCGCGAAAGGCGCTCGACGTTCGACAAGATCGTCACGCCCAGATCGACGTCATCGTTGAGCACCGCCGCTTCGATTCCGGGCCGATCGACGTCGCGCAGATCGATTTCGACATCCGGATAGCTCGCACGAAAACGCGCAAACAGCTCCGGCAAAAAATACCCGAGCACCACGTACGAAGCCGCGATCCGCACGGTGCCGCGCAAATCGTGCGAGCGAAAGCGCGGTTTGTGCATTGCATCACGCACCGAATCGAGCACGTGCCGGGCGTGGTGATAGAAATCCTGTCCGTCGGGCGTGAGCTCGACGCCCTGCGGCAGACGTTCGAACAAGCGCGTGCCGAGCGCGCTTTCGAGCGCCAGCACCGCATTCGTGATCGCCGATTGCGACACGTGCTCGTCGGTGGCGGCCATCGAGAACTGCCCCGTCTGGGCGGCGGCAACGAAGTAGCGCAGCTGGCGCAGTGTGACGTCCTTAGCCATGCGTTTTTCAGATACCCGAGTTATTTATTTGTGATTTTACGATAGGAAATCCGCTTCCTATACTGCGCCTCAATATTGCCTTGACCGGAGACATCAGGCATGAATGCGCCCCTATCCGCCGAACAGCGCGACGCGCTAGCGTCGTCCGCCGCCCCCGCCACCCTTCCCGAAGTCACGCTCGACGACAAGTACACGCTCGAAAAAGGCCGCGTCTATATCAGCGGCACGCAGGCGCTCGTGCGACTGCCGATGCTGCAAAAAGAGCGCGACCAGCGCGCGGGATTGAATACGGCCGGTTTCATCTCCGGCTATCGCGGCTCGCCGCTCGGCGGCGTCGATCAGGCGCTGTGGAAAGCGAAGAAGCATTTGCACGCCAACGACGTGGTGTTCCAGCCCGGCATCAACGAAGACCTCGCCGCGACCGCGGTCTGGGGCTCGCAGCAGCTCAATCTGTGGCCGAATGCGCAGCGCGATGGCGTCTTTGGCATGTGGTACGGCAAGGGCCCGGGCGTCGACCGCACCGGCGACGTCTTCAAGCACGCGAATTCCGCGGGCACCGATCCGAACGGCGGCGTGCTCGTGCTCGCGGGTGACGACCACGCGTCGAAATCGTCGACGGTCGCGCACCAGTCCGAGCACGCGTTCATCGCGGCCGGCATTCCCGTGCTGTATCCGTCCAACGTGCAGGAATATCTGGACTTCGGCCTGCACGGCTGGGCGATGAGCCGCTACTCGGGCCTCTGGGTCGCGATGAAGTGCGTGACCGACGTGGTCGAATCCACCGCCTCGATCGACCTCGATCCCGACCGCGTGCAAATCGTCACGCCGGCCGACTATCAAATGCCCGCAGGCGGCCTGAACATTCGCTGGCCCGATGCGCCGCTCGCGCAGGAAGCACGCCTGCTCGACCACAAGTGGTATGCCGCGCTCGCCTACGTGCGCGCCAACAAGCTGAACCGGATCGTGCTCGATTCGCCTAAGCCGCGCTTCGGCATCATGACGGCGGGCAAGGCATATCTCGACGTGCGTCAGGCGCTCGTCGACCTCGGCCTGGACGACGACACCTGCTCGCGCATCGGCTTGCGCTTGCTGAAAGTGGGCTGCGTGTGGCCGCTCGACGCGCAGGACGCGCGCGCGTTCGCCACCGGTCTCGAAGAGATTCTCGTCGTCGAAGAGAAGCGCCAGATCCTCGAATATGCGCTGAAGGAAGAGTTGTACAACTGGCGCGAGGACGTGCGCCCCAAGATCTACGGCAAGTTCGACGAGCGCGACAACGAAGGCGGCGAATGGTCGGTGCCGCGCGGCGACTGGCTGCTGCCCGCGCACTACGAGCTGTCGCCCGCGCTGATCGCGAAGGCGATCGCGCGCCGGCTCGCCAAAGCCGATTTGCCCGATGACGTGCGCGCGCGCATCGTCGCGCGCGTCGCGATCATCGAAGCGAAAGAGCGCGAAGCGGCCAAGCCGCGCGTGACGGTCGAACGCAAGCCGTGGTTCTGCTCGGGCTGTCCGCACAACACATCGACGAACGTGCCCGAAGGTTCGCGCGCGCTCGCGGGCATCGGCTGCCACTACATGACGATCTGGATGGACCGCAAGACCGAGACGTTCAGCCAGATGGGCGGCGAAGGCGTCGCGTGGCTTGGCCAGATGCATTTCGCGGGCGACAAGCACGTGTTCGCGAATCTCGGCGACGGCACCTACTTCCACTCGGGTCTGCTCGCGATCCGCGCGTCGATTGCCGCGAACGCGAATATCACCTACAAGATTTTGTATAACGACGCGGTGGCGATGACGGGCGGCCAGCCCGTCGACGGCGTGCTGACCGTGCCGCAGATCGCGCATCAGGTCTCCGCCGAGGGCGCGAAACGGATCGTCATCGTCACGGACCAGCCCGAGAAATACGACGCGACAGTCGCGCTGCCGAGCGGCGTGACCGTCCACCATCGCGACCGGCTCGACGCGATGCAGCGCGAGCTGCGCGAGGTGCCGGGCACCACCGTGCTGATCTACGACCAGACCTGCGCGACCGAAAAGCGCCGCCGCCGCAAGCGCGGCACTTACCCGGACCCGGCCAAGCGCGCGTTCATCAACGACGCGGTCTGCGAAGGCTGCGGCGATTGCTCGGTGCAATCGAACTGCTTGTCGGTCGAGCCGCTCGAGACGCCGCTTGGCGCGAAGCGCAAGATCAACCAGTCGTCATGCAACAAGGATTTTTCGTGCGTGAAGGGCTTTTGCCCGAGCTTCGTGACCGCGGAAGGCGCGCAGGTCAAGAAGCCCCAAGCCGCGATCGGTGACAAGGCCGCCCTGCCCGACTTCGCAACGCTTGCGCAACCCACGCTGCCCGCGCTTGCGAAGCCGTACGGGATTCTCGTGACGGGCGTCGGCGGCACGGGTGTCGTGACGATCGGCGGCTTGATCGGCATGGCCGCGCATCTGGAGAACAAGGGCGTGACCGTGCTCGACATGGCCGGCCTCGCACAAAAAGGCGGCGCCGTGCTGAGCCACGTGCAAGTCGCCGCCTCGCCGGACGCGCTGCACGCGACGCGGATCGCCACCGGCGAGGCGCGTCTCGTGATCGGCTGCGACGCGATCGTGTCGGCCTCGCTCGACGTGCTCTCGCGCACGCAGTTCGGCGTGACGAACGCGGCGATCAACAGCGGCGCCACGCCGACCGCCGATTTCGTGCGCAACGCGAAGTGGTCGTTCCCGGGCGCGCAGACCGAACAGGATCTGCGCTCGGGCATCGGCGACGGCTGCACCTTCATCGATGCAAACGCGCTCGCTTTGACGCTGCTCGGCGACACGATTTACTCCAATCCGCTGCTGCTCGGCTTCGCGTGGCAAAAGGGCTGGCTGCCGCTCGAACTCGCGAGCCTCAAGCGCGCGATCGAATTGAACGGCGTGTCGATCGAGAAGAACCGTCTTGCGTTCGATTGGGGCCGCTACGTCGCGCAGCATGGCGCCGAAGCCATCGAAGCGTTCGCGCCGCGCCAGGCGTCGCAACAGGTGATCGCGTTCAAGCCCGTTGAATCGCTCGACCAGCTGGTCGCCGCGCGCGAACAATTGCTGACCGGTTATCAGAACGCGGCTTACGCGGCACGCTATCGCAGCGTCGTCGATCGTATCCAAGCAAAGGAAACGCAGCTTGCCGGCGGCGATCGTTCGGACGCGAAGCGCTCGCACCTGCCGCTCACGCAAGCTGTCGCGCGCAATCTCGCGAAGCTGATGGCGTACAAGGACGAATACGAGGTCGCGCGCCTTTATGCCGACCCCGCGTACCTCGACAAGCTGCGCGCGCAATTCGAAGGCGAGCCGGGCAAGGACTACACGCTGAGCTTCTATCTCGCGCCGCCGCTGTTCGCGAAGCGCGACGAGCACGGGCACCTCGTGAAGCAGCGCTACGGGGCGTGGATGCTGCCGGCGTTCCGCGTGCTCGCGAAGTTGAAGGGCTTGCGCGGCACCGCGCTCGATCTCTTCGGCAAGACCGAAGAGCGCCGCAACGAGCGCGCGATGATCGAAGACTACATCGCGATGGTCGACGAGTTCTGCGCCTCGCTGGATCAGGCAAAGCTCGATGCCGCGCTCAAGCTGGCGAATCTTCCCGACGACGTTCGCGGCTACGGTCACGTGAAAGAGCGCGCAGTGCAGAAGGCAGCGCTCGATCATAAGCGGTTGATGAACGAGTATCGTCAGGCACGCAAGCTGGACGCTGCCGCCTAAGTAACGCAACTAAGCAACGCAATAAAATGCGGCCGCTACGCCTTCGGATGGCGTAGCGGCCGCATTGTCATTCGCCTTACCCCGGGATATTTCAGAGGGGAAAGGTCATTGGACACAACACCCTTTGTGGTGAGCCCGTGTATGCCAATAGCGAAGCAATAGACAGAAGTGGATTGAGGTGTCCTGCCACCGGTGTGGAAGCAATAAGAATTTTCATGAAAGCCTTCATCAGTTGCCGAGATCGTGGGATGTCTAATTTCCCGAGGCGCGCCTGCACCGAAATAGTCTCTGGATGGTGTTCTTAGACACGAAGTGAAGAGCGGAGAGAGGACCTCGTTGGTTTCCCCGTGATAGAAAACACGGTGCTGCTTCGTTTATTCCCAGCGCCTGCTTGGGGTGGGCCAGTCGGTCCGGCGGGAGAGACAGCGAATAAGAATTCGTCTTGAACGACTCGCCTCCCCTGCGTGAATACTTTTCCGCAAAGACGACGGAAGAAGTCGGCATCGTCAAGCGTTCAGAGAGGTGAAACCCTTGAGCATCGGTGCCCACTCTTCCTATGAACGCTTCGATCCTGCTATTGCACCCGGCTAACTTCGTCGCCGCCCTTCTTCTAGCGCTGAGCTTTGCCATCAATGTCGGCGTTCGTCGCCCGGCGATGAACTGGCGCGCCATGGCAATCGCTGCCTTGTTCTGCAACGGACTGGCGATTTCGCTCGTCGTCGCATTCAACTGGCTGTCGGTTTCCTAACACCTTTCCTTAACCCGCAGCGCCTACTTACGGCGACGACTCATGTCTTTATCTTCCAAAATCCTCCTGGTCTATGACGGAACGGACGAAGCGAAGTCGGCTTTGCTTCGCTGCGCGGAGCTCTCGGTCGCACTCGCGGCACGAGTCGATGTTGTCACCGTGGTCAATTTCGCGGATGACAACGCGATGTGTGGCGGCATGCTGTCGAGCGCCGCGATGACGCAGCTCGAAGACCAGGCCCGAAGTGCGTTGAGAGAGGCTATCGACGCACTAGGCGTGAATGGCGTAGTCGCGCGGGGTCACGTTGTCTTCGGCGGTGTTCTGGAGGCCATCACGCGGATGGTCGACCTGCTGCAATCCGACGTGATTGTCGTCGGTCATCGCACGAGAAGCTGGCTCGAACGCTGGTATCACGGCCGCGCGCTTCACGTCGACCTGGTGGAAAGAGTGAAAGGTTCGATGATCGTCACGGTCACGCCCGCTTGACTAACACGTCCGATAAACGCGACACACCCTCAGGAGCGTCCGTAGTTCGCGACGTCGCCACTCTCCCCTTCTCGCCGATTGACAGTTAATATTCACGCGTTTAACCCATAAACGCGTAAGGCTGTCGATGCTTTTCTCCATAATTTCCCAAAGGAGATGAGATGAGTGACGTGCACAACCGCGTACAAAACGGCGACAACGCAGCAAAAAACACGAAAACCGATCCCATCAAGCACGTCGTTTTGCTCTTGATGGAGAACCACTCGTTCGATCAAATGCTGGGATCGCTCGATGCGGTGCATGAAGATCTCGACGGCATCAAGAACGGGCGCGCGACAATCAACGACGACGGCCACGGAAAGTCCTTTCGTCTCGAACCGACGCAAGAGCGTCAAATGAAGCTGGACCCGTATCACGATCATCCGGACGTGCTCGAACAGCTCGCAGGCAACAACGGCGGTTTCGTTCGCAATTTCGCGCGCCACTATCCGCGCAGCAGCCAGGCCCAGCGCCAGGACATCATGGGCTATTACCCGCTCGATTTCCTGCCCGCGCTGCATACGCTGGGCCGGCAATTCACGATTTGCGACCGATGGTTTTCTTCGCTGCCGGGGCCGACCTGGCCCAACCGGTTTTTCGCGCTTTCGGGGACGTCGATGGGCGAAGTGGCGATGCCGGAGGGAATCAATGCCCTCGAACCCAAGTGGTACACCGAGGAAACGCAGACGACAATCTTCGATCGGCTGAATGAAAAACAAAAAAGCTGGAAAGTCTATTTCTACGATTTCCCCGCCTCTTTGCTGCTCGTGAATCAAAGGAAACGCGAAAACCTCGCCAATTACCATTCATTCGGGACATTCTTCGAAGACGCCGCAGCCGACGAAAGCACCTTTCCCGAGTTTGTCCTCATCGAACCGAAGTATTTCGGTCAAGCACAGAACGACGATCACCCGCCGCACAACATCATGAAGGCGGAGAAGCTGATCGCTGATACCGGAGTTCCCCGAACTCGAGCGAAGAACGTCGAATCGCCACGCGCAAGGGCTCCATTGGTTTGCCGACTTCTTGTTCGCCGATCTCGACAACGCCGCGAGCGATGCAGTGAGTTCCGTCGCCACGCTGGCTCGACGGAACACCGCGTGGACGCGCATGACAGGAGCCCTGGGCTACGCGATGGTGATCCTCGGACATTGGCTCAGCAAAGGCTTCTTCGCGGCCAAGAGCGCGCGCGAAACGCACACTGAAAACGCGTTCGATCAACTGCGCCGCTCGCGCGGGTTGGAGCGATTGCCTCGGGAGTGAGGGCGTCGTCGATCCCAAGGCTACGCGCTCATTGCAGCCACTTGCGAACGTCCTGCTCCCAACCCGGTTGGCCGCAGTTCGGCGGATTTCCTTTACCATGACCGCTCGCGGCAATGGCGAATGCTGGCTGTCGCAACGAAACGCCACTCTCCAACCTCCATGACAGTCAAACTCGCGATCTTCGATTTCGACGGCACGCTCGCCGACACCTACCCCGTCTTCGTCGACTCGATCAACGCCCTCGCGGCGAGGCATCAGTTCCGGCAAATCGCTAAAGACGAGGAGCACACGCTGCGTCAGCTGAGCGCCGCCGATATCCTCCGCGAGCTCGAGCTTCCGATCTGGCGCGTACCCGCCGTGATATCGGATTTCAGAGCGATCATGCGCGAGAGAATCCACGAAGTGCGGCCGTTTCCGAACATCGTGGAAACGCTGCAGGCCATGGCGGATCAACAGATCGAGCTGGCCGTTGCGACCTCGAATACGATCGACAACGTCAGCGCGGTGGTGGGCGCGTCGCTCATCGATCAGCTCGCCGCGATCGAATGCGGCTCGCCGCTATTCGGCAAGCCATACCGCTTGCGCCAAATCCTGCACGCAACCCAGGCCGACAAATCCGAAACCATCTATATCGGCGATGAAATCCGCGACGCCGAAGCGGCTCAGCGCGCGGGCATTCAGTTCGGCGCGGTGGCGTGGGGATACACGGCACTGGATGCGCTGTTGCGCCATCAACCGGCCGAGGTCTTCCGCACGCCAGCCGACTTGCTGCGCTTGAGTCCCGCCGCTAACGGCTAATTTCACGAGCCTCTAATGGCACGACGCGGCCCCGCCGGACGCATAGCGCAGCGACCCAGGCGTCGTCAGCAGCTCGCCGGTTTCGAGCAGCGTCTTGAGACCCGACAGCACCATCGGCCAGCCGCCGTAAAGCTCGGCGTTCGCGCCTTCGCGCAGTTGATCGTGAATGACCGTGAGCTGGCACGAATCGCCGACCGGCTCGATCTCCCACGTCACGCGCGAGGTGCCTTCGCTCTTCACGTCATCGCTCCATAGCGCGCGGAAGCTCTGCACGAGCCGGCGCGGCGGATCGACTTCCAGATTCTCGCCTTCGACGATGGTCAGCTCGTCGGCCTGCCCCGGCGGATTTGCGCGCCCGACATAGCTGGAGCCCGGCGCGAACTCCGACACGACGCGCACCCCGAACGTGTACTTGGCCCGCATGTCGGTGTTGGTGATGGCTTCCCACAGGCGTTCCGGCGTCGTCTTGATGTAGATCTCGTAGACCTTCTCCATCTTCCTTTCCTCCAGATCGTGCTTGAGATCGCTCAGCGCGGCGACCCAAGGCTCGGCGAATTTGCTCACCCACCGGTCGTGAATGAGCCGGATCGGGACGGCGTTCAGGAAATGCAGCTTTTCGCGCCCGTGCTTGCGCGTCACCACGAGGTGCGCCTCTTCGAGCACCTTCAGGTGCTTCATCACGCCGAAGCGCGTCATCGGCACGCGGGCCTCCAGCGCGCTCAGGGTCTGCCCGTCTTGCTTGAACAGCTCGTCGAGCAGGCTTCTGCGCGTCGGGTCAGCGAGTGCTCGGAATACGTCGTCCATGCGATCGATAATAGGTGACCATATGGTCACATGTCAAAGTGTTTCCACGGAGATATGATTTAGCGCGTGCCCGATCATCCCCAAAAGGCTGGATCGACGATGGCTCCTACTCCGCGTACCCGCTGGATTCCGCACTATGGCGCCGCGCTGTGCTGCACGGCGCTGGCCGGCTGCATGGTCGGCCCCGACTATCGATCGCCGGCGGCGCCGCCGACGGACCACTACACCGTCACGCCGCTGCCCGAGCAGACGGCCTCCGCGCCCGGCGCCGCGGGCGTGCCGCAGCGCTTCGCGCCCGGCCAGGACATTCCCGCCGAGTGGTGGACGCTCTTTCATTGCGAGCCGCTCGATACGCTGATCCGCCAGGCGCTCGCGGACAGTCCGAACATCGCCTCAGCGCAAGCCGTCTTGCGGCAAGCCCACGAAAACTACCTGGCGCAATTCGGCGGCTCGCTGTTGCCGAGCGTCAATGCGCAGCTCAACGGGCAACGTGAAAAATTCAACGGCGTCACGTTCGGCGAGCCGGGTGTCGTCGACTACTTGAATCTCTACAACGCGTCGGTGAACGTCTCGTACAAGCTCGACGTGTTCGGCGGCGCGCGCCGCCAGCTCGAAGGGCTCGCCGCGCAGATCGACTACCAGCGCTATCAGTTGCAGGGCGCCTATCTTGCGCTTACGGCCAACATCGTCACGGCAGCGGTCAAGGAAGCGTCGCTGCGCGCGCAGATCGACGCCACCGAGCGCATTGCCACGGACGAAGACCAGCAACTGCAAGTGCTCAACCAGCAGTTCGAACTCGGCGGCGTGGCCAAGACCGCCGTGCTCGCGCAACAAACGCTGCTTGCGCAAACGCGCGCGACGCTGCCGCCGCTCGCGCAATCGCTCGATCAAACGCGCCATCAGCTCGCGGTGCTGGCCGGCATGCTGCCGAGCGACCCCGCCCTGCCCGAATTCCGGCTCGAGATGTTCACGCTGCCGCAGACGCTGCCCGTGACCCTGCCGTCGTCGCTCGTCAAGCAGCGGCCCGACATCCTCGCGTCCGCAGCGTTGCTGCATCAGGCGAGCGCCCAAATCGGCGTCGCCACCGCCGCGATGTATCCGCAGATCACGCTGTCCGCGAGCTACGGCACGGAGGCGCTCACGCCCGCCGGCGCGTTCCAGCAAGCGAACACGATCTGGAGCCTCGGCGCAGGCATCCTGCAGCCGATTTTCCAGGGCGGGCAACTGCGCGCGCAGAAACGCGCCGCCGTCGACGCCTATGACCAAGCCAATGCGCAGTATCGCGCGACGGTGCTGCTCGCGTTCCAGAACGTGGCCGATTCGTTGCGCGCGCTCGATCACGACGCGACCGGCCTCAAGGCGCAGACCGAGGCATGGCGCGCCGCCAGCGATTCGCTGACGCTCACGCGCGGCCAATATCGTGTCGGCGGCGTGAGCTATCTCGCGCTGCTCGATGCGCAGCGTCAGTACCAGCAAACCGTCGTGAGTCTCGCGCAGGCGCAGGCGTCGCGTTATGCGGACACCGCGGCGCTGTTTCAGGCGCTCGGCGGCGGCTGGTGGAATGCGCCGCCCCCGGAAGCGGCCGCGGATACGCCGCATTGACCGCAGTTCGCCCCCGCTATCGCATCGCAAGCGTTGGCACGCATCACTCGCACCACGAACAAGGAATAAGCACCCACGCGCACCGTTACAACAAACAGGGATTTCGCCCCACGCCGTGCAAGGAAACGACGATGAACCAGAAGCGACCGTTGGCCAAGCGAATGACAATCATGCTGCTCTGCGTCGGCTTGCTGCTCGGCGCATTGGTCGGCTTCAACCTGTTCCGGGCGCATATGTTCGCGAAGTTCATGGCGTCGAATGCGGCGCCGCCTGAGACCGTCACGGCGATCACGGCGGGCTACCAGTCGTGGCAGCCGCAGCTCCTGGCGGTCGGCAGTCTGCGCGCGGTGCGCGGCGTCGACGTGACGACGGAAGTCGCGGGCCTCGTGCGCGAGATCACGTTCAATTCCGGCCAGGACGTGAAGACCGGGCAAGTCCTCGTCAGGCTCAACGACGACAACGACGTCGCGCTGCTCCAATCGCTGAAGGCGCAGGCGGATCTCGCGCAGACCGTCTTCAACCGCGACAAAGCGCAATACGACATCAAGGCGATCGCGAAAGCCCAGCTCGACGCCGACGAAGCCGACTTGCGCAACAAGAAAGCGCTGGTCGCGCAACAGGCCGCGCTCGTCGACAAGAAGACGATACGCGCGCCGTTCGCGGGGCGCCTCGGCATCACGACGGTCAACCCGGGGCAATACCTCAACCCGGGCGATGCGATCGTCACGCTGCAAGCCGTCGATCCGATCTACGCCGACTTCTATCTCCCGCAGCAGCAGCTCGGACAGCTCGAGATCGGCCAGACCGTCATCGTCGACACGAGCGCGTACAGCGGACGCACGTTCGCCGGCAAGATTCTCTCGATCAATCCGAAAGTCGACAGCAACACGCGCAACGTGCAGATCGAGGCGGCCGTCGACAACCACGAACGCAAGCTCCTGCCCGGCATGTACGCGAACGTGAAGGTCGATGCCGGGGCGAAGGAGCGCTATCTGACGCTGCCGCAAACGGCCATCACCTACAACCCGTATGGCGCGACGGTGTTCGTCGTCAAGCCCGGCACCCGGCCGAACGCGCAAGGCAAAGTGCTGCCCGTCGCGCAGCAGGTGTTCGTGACGCCGGGGCCGACGCGCGGCGATCAGGTCGCGATCATGAAGGGCGTCTCCGAAGGCACGCAGGTCGTGACGAGCGGCCAGTTGAAACTCAAGAACGGCACGTCGCTCATCATCGATAACCGCGTGCAGCCCGCGGACAATCCGAACCCCTCGCCGCAAGAGCAATGACGAGGAGCGCGCGATGAACTTCACCGACATCTTCATCCGCCGCCCCGTGCTCGCCGCGGTCGTGAGCCTGTTGATCCTCGTGCTCGGCTTGCGCTCGCTCGTCGCGCTGAAAGTGCGCGAGTATCCGCAGACCGAAAACGCCGTCGTGACGATCACGACGGCCTACTACGGCGCGAGCGCCGATACCGTCGCGGGCTTCATCACGCAGCCGCTCGAAGCGGCGATCGCGCAGGCGCAGGGCATCGACTATCTGTCGTCGTCGAGCATCACCGGAGCCTCGGTCATCACGGCGACGCTGCGCCTGAACTACGACTCGAACCGCGCGCTGACCGAAATCAACACGCAGATCGCCTCCGTGCGCAACCAGCTGCCGCCGCAAGCGCAGCAGCCGGTGCTGACCGTCGAGGTCGGGCAGACCACCGACGCGATGTACATGGGCTTCTACAGCGACGTGCTGCCGAGCAACAACGTCACCGACTATCTGCTGCGCGTCGTGAAGCCGAAGCTCGATTCGATCGAAGGGGTGCAGACGGCGGAAGTGCTGGGCGGCCGGCAGTTCGCGCTGCGCGCGTGGCTCGATTCGACGCGTCTGGCCGCGCACGGGGTCACCGCGCAGGATGTCTACACCGCGCTCGGCAACAACAACTATCTGGCGACGCTCGGCGCGACCAAGGGGCAGATGGTGAGCGTCGACCTGAACGCGGGCACGGACCTGCACTCCGTCGACGAATTCAAGCAGCTCGTCGTCAAGCAGAAGAACGGCGCGATCGTGCGCCTCGAAGACGTCGCGAACGTCGTGCTCGGCGCCGACAACTACGACTTCAACGTCGCGTTCAGCGGCAAGCGGTCGGTGTTCATCGGCATCAAAGTCGCGCCGGATGCGAACATCCTCGATGTCGCCAAGCGCGTGCGAACCGCGTTCCCCGCGCTGCAGGCGCAGTTTCCGATCGGCATGACGGGCGAGATCGTCTATGACGCCACCGACTTCGTGAATACCGCGATCCGCGAAGTCGAGAAGACGCTCATCGAAGCGCTCTTGATCGTGACCGTCGTGATCTATCTGTTCCTCGGCAGCCTGCGCGCGGTGATCATTCCCGTGATCGCGATGCCGCTGTCGCTCGTCGGCACGTTCTTCGTGATGCTGATGCTCGGCTACTCGATCAACCTCTTGACGCTGCTCGCGCTCGTGCTCGCGATCGGGCTCGTCGTGGACGATGCGATCATCGTCGTCGAGAACGTCGATCGCCACATGAAGTACGAAGGCAAGTCGCCGCTCGAAGCGGCGATCATCGCCGCGCGCGAACTCGGCGGGCCGATTCTCGCGATGACCGTCGTGCTCGTCGCCGTGTACGTGCCGATCGGCTTTCAGGGCGGGCTGACGGGCGCGCTCTTCACCGAGTTCGCGTTTTCGCTCGCGGGGGCGGTGACCGTGTCGGGCGTGATCGCGCTGACGCTGTCGCCGATGATGTGCTCGCGCTTTTTCAGTGCCGAGCAGGAAGGCGGGCGTCTTGTGCGCTTCATCGATCGCCAGTTCGACCGCGTGCATCGCGGCTATGGCCGGCTCTTGCACGGCCTGCTCGATACGTGGCCGGTCGTCGTCGTGATGGGCGCGCTGCTGCTCGCGGGCACGGTGTACCTGTTCATGACGTCGAAGTCGGAGCTTGCGCCGCAGGAGGATCAGGGCATCGTGCTGTCGCAGATCCAGGGGCCGCCGAACGCGACGATCCAGCAAATGCAGATGTATTCGGACCAGGTGTTCGACATCTCGAAGGCCCTGCCCGAATACTCGCAGATGTTCCAGTTGACGGGCTCGCCCACCATCAACCAGGGCATCGGCGGCGTGCTCTTCAAGACGTGGGACAAGCGCAAGAAAGGCGCGACCGAATTGCAGGAGGAGCTGCAGCAGAAGTGGAATACGATTGCCGGCGCGCGCATCGCGGCATTCCAGTTTCCGCCGCTGCCCGGCTCGCAAGGGTTGCCGGTGCAGTTCGTGGTCACCACGACCGAGCCGTTCGACAATCTCAACGAGATCTCGCAAGCGGTGCTGCAAAAGGCCCAAGCGAGCGGCATGTTCTTCTTCGTCGACAGCGACCTCAAGCTCGACAAGCCGGAAACCACGCTCGTGGTCGACCGCGATAAAGTCGCCTCGCTAGGCCTCCAGCAAAGCGACATCGGACAAACGCTCGGCGCTGCGCTCGGCGGCGACTACGTCAATTACTTTTCGATCGCGGGACGGTCGTACAAAGTGATCCCGCAGGTCTTGCAGACCGATCGCCTCAATCCTACGCAAGTGCTCGACTACTACATTCATACGCCCGACGGCAGCGTCATTCCCGCTTCGACCGTCACGCACATCGAGCACAAGGTCGTGCCGGAATCGATCAACCACTTTCAGCAGCTCAACTCCGCGACGATCTCGGGCGTGATCGTGCCGGGCGTATCGCAAGGGGAAGTGCTCGACTTCCTGCGCAAGACGACGATGCAAGCCGCGCCCGCCGGGTATTCGGTCGATTACTCGGGGCTGTCGCGGCAGTTCGTGCAGGAGTCCGGCGGCTTCGTCGTCACGCTGCTGTTCGCGACGATCATCGTGTTCCTCGCGCTCGCCGCGCAGTTCGAGAGTTTCATCGATCCCGTCGTGATTCTGGTGTCGGTGCCGATGGCGCTGTTCGGCGCGCTCATCTTCATCAACATCGGCCTGTCCACGCTCAACATCTACACGCAGGTGGGGCTCGTCACCCTGATGGGGCTCGTCAGCAAGCACGGCATTCTGATCGTGCAGTTCGCCAATCAGCTGCAGCTCGCGGGACGCTCGAAGCGCGAGGCGCTGGAGGAAGCGGCAGGCGTGCGGTTAAGGCCGATCTTGATGACCACCGCGTCGATGGTGTTGGGCGTGGTGCCGCTCGTGATCGCGTCGGGCGCCGGCGCGGCGGGGCGCAACGCGATGGGGCTCGTGATCTTTACGGGGTTGTCGATCGGGACGTTGTTCACGCTGTTCGTGGTGCCCGCGATGTATATGTTCATCGGGGCGGACCACCATAAGCGGGCGCAAAGCGCGTCGTAAGACCGGTTTCGAATCTTCGTAGCCGCGCGCCAACGTGGTTGGCGGCTTACGTCACGCGTCGAGCGGCGGCATGCTCGTCTGAGCCACATAGCGCGGCTCCCTGCGCCACTGCGTCGCCTGCTCGAACGCGTAGCCGAGCGCGAGCAAACGCGCCTCGCTCCACGCCGGGCCCACGAACGACACGCCCACCGGCAGGCCGCGCACGAACCCCGCGGGCACCGTCAAGTGCGGGAAGCCCGCGACCGCTGCTGGCGTCGAGAAGCCGTCGCCCGCGCTGTCGCCGTTGATGAAGTCGGTGAGCCACGCCGTGCCGCCAGTCGGCGCGACGATCGCGTCGAGCCGCTGCGCGCGGATCACGCGCGCAAGACCTTCGTCGCGTGCCTTCTTGCTGCACGTGGCGAGCGCTTTCTTGTAGACGTCGCTGTCGAGGTCGCCCAGCGCCTGCGCCTGCGTGAACAGCTCCTGGCCGAAGTACGGCATTTCGCGGCTGCGATGCGCATCGTTGAATGCGATCACGTCGGCCAGGTTTCGCACCTGCGCATGGGGCACGAACGTTTGGAGCCACAGCGGCAAGTCGTGCTTGAGCTCGTGGAGCAGCACCGCCTGCTCTTCGTCCCCGTAGCTGACCTTGGGCAGATCGATCGGATCGATCACCTCGGCGCCCATCGATTTCATCTGCGCGATCGCCCGCTCGATCTGCTGGTCGACTTCGTCGTGCCCCGTGAAGTAGTCGCGCGCCACGCCGATGCGTGCGCCGCGCAACGCGTCCTTGTTGAGCGCGCGCAGATAGTCGTCAGGCGTTGGGGCTTGCGATGTCGCAGAGTCCTGAGTATCGGCGTCCGCCATCGCGGACAGCAGCAGCGCGGCGTCGCTCACGGTGCGCGTGATCGGCCCGGGCGTGTCCTGCGTGTGCGAGATCGGAATGATCCCGTCGCGGCTGATGCGGCCGACCGTCGGCTTGAGTCCGACCAAGCCGTGTATCGAAGCGGGCGACACGATCGACCCGTCCGTTTCCGTGCCCACCGCCATCGCGACCAGATTCGCGGCGACCGCGGCAGCCGAGCCCGAACTCGAGCCGCTCGTCGAACGATCGAGCGCATACGGGTTGCGCGTGAGGCCGCCGCGCGCGCTCCATCCGCTCGACGAACGCGTCGAGCGGATGTTTGCCCACTCGCTCAAATTGGTCTTGCCGATAATCACCGCGCCCGCATCGCGCAGGCGGGCGACGAGGTACGCGTCGCGCGTGGCTCGCACATCGTCGAGCGCAAGCGAGCCCGCAGTGGTCGCCATGCGGTCGCCGGTCGCGATGTTGTCCTTGAGCGCGATCGCAACGCCATGCAGCGGGCCGCGAACCATGCCGGCCTTGCGCTCGGCATCGAGCGCTCTGGCGATGTGCGGCGCGTCCGGATTCAGTTCGATGAAGCTGCGCAACTGCGGCCCCTTGCGGTCGATCTCGGCGATGCGCTCGAGATAAATCCGCAGCGCTTGCTCCGCGCTCGCGCCGCCGGCGGGCGCATCCGGCACGACGCCGCCCGGTGTGTCGGCGACGTGTGGCTCGGCGGCCGACGCGCCTTTGGCGCTCATGGCAGCGGTCAGTATCCCAATCGAGGCAAAGAATCGGCGTCGTTGCATGAGGCGCTCTTGTGTGAGTGTTCAACGAGACGTCGCAGCCGGCGACGGTGGGCCGCCGCTGCGCTCGCGCGAGACTACCTCAACAAAAATCCGCGATGTCGAGCATCGACTCTACGCGGCTTCGCTTCAAATGAGGAGCCGCGAGATCTTGGTGCCCTGAAGCGATACGCCCGCCATCAGCCCGGCATTCGTCAGCACGAAAGCCTGGATCGGCGCCGTCGCCGTCGAGGTATCCACGTTGCCGTTGGCGCCGATCTTGACGAGCGCGACCGTGGCGTCCGCGCCCGCGGCCCACCCCTGGCTTTGGAGGAAGCCACCGAGCGCTTCCTGCGTCATGAACGCAAAGATGATCGCCTTCGATTGCGCGCCGATCTGCAAGCCGAACGAGCCGCCGACGATGCTGTAGTAACCGATCGTCTGCCCATTGACGCGCATTGCGCCCTGGCCGTACTGCCCGCCGACCCAGAATCCGGCTGCAATCACAGACGGAAAGACGAGCACGCCGCGCGCCTTGTCGAGCAGCTCGTGCGAGCCGCTCACGGAGTTGTAGAGACGGGCCAGCGTGGCGTCGTAATCGGCGTCGATCGTTTTGCGCTTATCCGCGTTCTCGGAGGTGGTGTCGCCAGAACTAAGCGGTGTCGTCGTGCAGCCCGCCAGCGCGAGGCCGCTCGCCGCAACGGTCACACCGGTGCCGAGAAGGAATTGACGTCGACGCATAACAGTTTCCTCTAGGGAGAGATTTCGACTTCCCGCGCGGTGCAGAAAGCCGCGCACAGGAGAGTCCAAAGATTGTCCTGGCCCTTGAGACTCCAGTCGCCAGACCGAGTTCAGCCACCGGTAACACGACTTACGCTTCCTTACAAACTCCGGCAAATCCGCGAGTGCTGAAGTCGCGCATTCACGTCGACCCATGGCGCCGGCATCGCCTCAAGCGCCGAACGCCGGCCCGAGCTTGGCAAGCTGCGTCTGTAGATAACGCCGCACGGCAGGATCGGATTCGAGCCCGATCGCCTGCCGGTAGGCGTCGGCCGCGGCCTCCGAGTCTCCGGTCCTCGCGAGCAGCGCGGCCCGGGCCGCCCAATAAGGTTGATAACCGGCAACTTGCTTGTCGTCGCTCAATGCGTCGAGTGCAGCGAGGCCCTCGAGCGCGCCTTGCGCCCCAGCGATTTGCGACGCCCGCGCGACGGCACGATTGATCGCCACCACCACTGAGCCGGTCAGCGCATAGAGCCAGCCCGCGGCTGTGCGCCTGCGTGCCCGCGGGATCGGACCAGCCTTCCGCATAGATCGCGTAGATCGCTTCGAGCACGGCGTCGAGCCGCTCGGCGAGCTGATCGCGATCGTCGGGCACGCGAAACGGAATCCCCGTCTGACGGATGCGGCTCTTCGCGCGCACGAGCCGCTGGCCCATCGTGGCCGGCGCAACGAGAAACGCCGCGCCGATCGCCACCGCGTCGAAGCCGAGCACCGTCTGCAGGATCAGCGGCGCGCGCACGCCGGCGTCGATCGCCGGATGCGCGCACGCGAACATCAGCCGCAAGCGGTCGTCGGGAATCAACGCGGCGGCATCGTCGCCGCTTTCGTCGAACTCGCTCGCGAGCAGCATCAGCGTAGGCGTTGCCTCGTCACTTACGCGGCGGTGCCGCGCGGCGTCGATGAGCTTGCGCCGCGCGACCGTCAAGAGCCACGCCTCCGGCACACGCGGAATCCCGCTGTGCGGCCAATCGGCGAGGGCTGCGGCGAACGCATCGGCAAGCGCGTCCTCGGCGCCGGCGACATCGCGCGTGCGCGCGGCCAGAAACGCGACGAGCTTGCCGTAGCTCGCGCGCGCGACCGCCTCCGCGGTTTCGGCTACCCCCAAACCGGCCTCACCTCGATCGCGCCATGCTGCGCGCCCGGGCAGCGCGCCGCCCACGACAGCGCCGCATCGAGATCCGGCACGTCGATCAGGAAGTAGCCGCCGAGCTGCTCCTTGGTCTCCGCAAACGGACCGTTCAACACGCTTTGCTTGCCGCCGGGCGCACGCACGGTGGTCGCCTCCGAGGTCGGCCGCAAGCCGTGATTCGCGAGCAGCACGCCGCCCTTCGTCATCGCTTCGACGTAGGCCATGTAAGCGCCGTGCAGCTGGCCGGCCTCCTCTCTCGGCAAATTCATCATGGCTTTTTCGTCGAGGTACAGCAGCAGCAGGTATTGCATGACGTCTTCTCCTTATCGGTTTTAGCGGAGCAACATGCGCCGCTACGACAATGACGCTTCGTCAAACAGCATTTCGACAGACCCGGAAAAATTGTTTTCAAGGCGACGCTTTGCGTTGTCGCGCTCGACGCCACAAAGTTCCACAACTCGGCATTTTCCGGCATGCCGCATGCTATCCTCGTACACAGGCACCCGGCTGTGCGTCCAAACGTCCTCGCTCCTCCGAGGGCACCTCCCCCAAGCAATATCGAACACTATGGACTATCGGCACCTTCAGAATCGCAAGAGCATGCACGGGCGCATCGTGCAGGAACTCGGCATCCAGATTGTCAGCGGCAAGCTCGCGCCCGGCGCGCGCCTGCCGCCCGAGCCGAGCCTGTGCGAAATGTATGGCGTGAGCCGCCCCGTGCTGCGCGAAGCGACTCGCGTGCTGGTCGCCAAGGGCCTCGTGGTGTCGAAGCCGCGCGTGGGCAGCATCGTGCGCCAGCGCGAAGACTGGCACATGCTCGATCCCGATGTCCTCTACTGGACGCTCAACAGCATTCCCGAAGGCGAGTTCTTCCGTTCGCTCTTGACCGTGCGGCGCATCATCGAACCGGCTGCGGCCGCGCTCGCCGCCACCGAATCCACCGACGAAGATCTCGCGCGCATCAACGCCGCCTACGAGCGCATGGAGCGCGCCGACACCGCCGCGGCGTTGCTCGAACCCGATCTCGAGTTTCACCGCGCGATCATGGCGGCCACGCACAACGACATGCTGGCGTTCATCGGCAACATGATGTCGCTCGCGCTGTCGGAATCGATCAAGCTGACGAGCCGCCACCCGGATACTCACGCGCTTTCCCTGCCGCGCCACAAAGCGATTCTCGTCGCGATCCAGAATCGCGATCCGCTCGCCGCGCGCCACGCCAGCCTCGTGCAGCTCGAAAACGCGCGCGCGGATGCCGATTCGATCCTCGAAGTGGGTAGCCGCACCGTGCGCTGATTTAGTCTTACTATTTAAGACGAAAGCCGCAATTCATCCGATTAAACGCTCCGCCTCCCAGCATTTGCAAAGTGCAAATGCGTAACTCGCCTGCATTCCTAACTGTCGATGACCACGTCGTGAAATAGTCCGACTATATAAGGGTATACATCGATTATTCGCTAAAAGTGCCTGATATAGCATTTTTGGAGACAGTGGTTATGCGCGCGCATACACTTTAAGAATCCGCAGGTTTCGCAGGAGTTGTCATGCCTGGAGCCCGTGCCGATCGAGGCCGAGGCTCCGCCTTTTAATGAAGGTGGTGTTCAACAACGAAGAGAAACGGAGGATGACATGGCGCATGAGCGCGAAGACAAGGAAGAAGAAGTGCAAGGCATGCGCCGGGGGCTGCTGCAAGGCGCCGGCCTCGCGACGGCAATGGCGCTTCTGGGCGGCGCCGCAATGGGCACGATGACGCCGGCGCAAGCGGCCGAAGCGAATCCATTCCCGGGACACAAACGCTGGAAAGTCGTATTCGTCAATCACGTCACGACCAATCCGTTCTTTGTGCCGACGCAATACGGCATCCAAGATGCCGCCGCCATGTTCGGCATGGACTATCAGTGGACCGGCTCGGCCAATGCCGACGTCGGCGAGATGGTCAACGCGCTCAACGCCGCGGTCGCCGCCAAAGCCGATGCGATCGCCGTGCCGATCGTCGATCCGAAAGCCTTCGATAAACCGATTCAAAACGCGCTCGACGCGGGCATTCCCGTCTTCGCGTACAACGCCGATGCGCCGGCCGGCACGACGAATCCGCGCCTCGCCTATATCGGCCAGGACCTCTATCTGTCCGGCTATCAGATGGGCGAGCGCATCGTGAGCCTCATCGACAGCGGACTCGTCGCGCTCTTCATCGCGACGCCGGGCCAGCTCAACATCCAGCCGCGCCTGGACGGCGCGAAGGACGCGATCAAGAAGTCCGGCAAGAACATCGACGCGCAGATGATCGCAACGGGCGCGACCGTCAACGAAGAGCTCTCGAAGATCAAGTCGTTCTATCTGGGTCACCAGGATCTCAAGGGCATGTTCGCCGTCGATGCGGGCAGCACGCAGGGCGTCGCCGAAGTGATGAAGGAGTCGAACCTGCAATCGAAGGGCGTGCACGGCGGCGGCTTCGACTTGCTGCCGCGCACCGTCGAGCTGATCCACGAAGGCGTGCTCGACTTCACGATCGACCAGCAGCCCTACGTGCAAGGCTTCTACACGATGATGGAAGCGTTCGTGTTCCTCGCATCGGGCGGTCTCGTCGGGCCGGCCAACATCAACACCGGCTTGAAGTTCGTGACCAAGGGCACGGTCGATCCGTATCTGAACACTTCGACGCGCTACGAAGGCAAGAGCACGAAGCCGCAAATCGTGCCGCGCAGCGGCGCTATCAAATCGTAAATGGCATCCGTGACTGACAGCAGTCAAGCGCGCGCCCGCCCGAAGCACTGGGCGGGCGCGATCACACGATCGAGCGAAGCCCGCATCCTTTTGGTTGCGGTGATTCTTAGCGCGTACTTCGAGGCGGTCAATCACGACTTCCTCCTGACCAACGCGAGCCTCCAGAATCTGTCGCAGTTCATCGCGCCGGCCGCGATCATCGCTTGCGGCGAGATCATGCTGATGATCGGCGGCGAAATCGATCTATCGGCGGGGATGGTCTTTGCGTTCGCGCCGTTCATCATGCACTTCGCCAACGATGCGGGCCTGCCTGCGTGGGCGTCGGTGCTGGCCGGCGTGCTCGCGGCGGCGGCAGTCGGGTTCGTCAACGGCGCGTTGACGGTGTATCTACGCATTCCTTCCTTCGTGACGACGCTCGGCACGCTCTTCTTCGTCAACGGCTTCACGCTGACGATCTCGCAAGGCACGCCGGTCACGCCGCCCGAAGACGCCGGTTTCGCTTCGATCTTCGGCGCTTGGGGCTACAGCGAAATCATCTGGGCGGTGGTGATCGCGCTCTTCATGCACGTGCTGTTGCGCCACACGCGATGGGGCCTGCACACGGTGGCCGCCGGCGCCAATCCGCTAGGCGCGAGCGAAGCCGGTATTCAGATCAACCGCTTGAAGCTCGGCAACTTCATCATCGCCGCCGTGTTCGCGGGATTCACGGGGATTCTCGAAGGCTTTCGCATCTCGTCGATCGATCCGCAGGCCGGCGGCAACCAGATCATGTTCCTTGCGGTGGCCGCGGCCGTGATCGGCGGCACGCCTTTGGCAGGCGGTTCGGGGACGATCATCGGCGGGCTCATCGGCGCGGCGGTGCTCGGCATCCTCAACGACGGCTTCACGCTGATCGGCATCAACGCGTTCACGTTCAACATGATTCTCGGCGCAGCGATTCTCGTCGCGATGATCTTCAACATCCACGTGACGCGTCTCGCGCGCAACAAGGGAGACTTGTGATGGCCGACGCCAAGGAAGCGTTGCGCGTCGAAAACATCGTCAAGCGTTTCGGCGCGGTGACGGCGCTCGACGGGGTATCGCTGACGCTCGCGGATGGCGAGATCCTCGGCATTCTAGGCGACAACGGCGCGGGCAAGTCGACGCTCATGAAGATCCTCACGGGCTTTCATCAGCAGACGAGCGGCAAGGTGTTCGTGCGCGGCGAGGAGACGTTGCTGCGCTCGGTCGATCATGCGCGTTCGCTCGGCATCGAATGCGTCTATCAGGATCTCGCGCTCGCGAATTCGCTCTCCATCTATCACAACATGTTCTTGAATCGCGAGATCGTCTATCCGGGGCCGGTCCGCTTGCTGAACAACCGCGCGATGCGCAAGCGCGCCGCCGAATGTCTCGAGGACATCGGCGTGAACGTGCCGTCGGTGGATCTGCCGGTCGAAAAGCTGTCGGGCGGGCAGCGGCAGGCCATCGCAGTGGCGCGCGCCGTCAATTCGGATGCGCGCATTCTGCTGCTGGACGAGCCGCTTGCCGCGATGGGCGCGCGCGAGGCGGGCCTCATCATCGATCTGATCCTGCGGCTCAAGCAGAAGGGCAATATCTCGATCGTGATGATCATGCACAACTACGCGCAGACGCTCGATATCGCCGATCGCGTGATGCTGATGCAGCGCGGGCACGTGACGTATCAGCGGGACTCGGCGAGCACCTCGGTGGCGGAGCTGATGGATATCGTGAGGCGCGAGTATCGGGCGATGCGGGCGAACGGGCAGTGAGGTTTGCCGACCGAAACAAGTCAGCGCACGGTTCCCGCGTTTTGCACTGCGCCGAGGACAGCCACCTGCGGGAACGGAAGGCATCCATGCATATCGACGGCCGCCAATATCGAGTGCAGGCCGCTCGCCGTTTCGTCGTCGCAATACTCGAGCACGCATTGAGCCGCACGCAGAATCGGCATGCGGATGCGCAGACGCTCCGCACTTGCGTACACATGGCGTGCAAAATCGATGGGGCGGTCAGCCGATAGGCGCTCGATCAAATCCCGATCTCCAGGACCCAAATTGACCGGTACCGGGCGATCGCCGGTGTCGCCCTCGGTTTGGCAAGACGACCAGGACGCTACGGGCGTCATGCGATCGGCCAAATCCAACAAGCGCAACCCAAGCGCCAATATCTCGTCGCGCTGGGTCGCGAGGTTTGCCGCAATGCGCCGCCCCGGTCTACCGTCGGGCCGGCTTGCGCGTAACGTCACAGCGACACAATCAGGATGCTCAGACGCGTCACCATTGCCGTCCTCGACGCACAGCCATGTCGAGCCAATCTGAAATCGGATAGCGGTTCTCATTGCACGGACCATCGGTGACTGTGTCTGCCGGGAATTGGCGTTCTTTCGCTCATGATCTGAGGCCGCCTTTCGCACGTCATGGCCCGGCGCCACAGAATTGCAAAAATGCAACGATTAACTCATTTGGGCTAATTTAGCCGAATTCCCCATCGACAAAACCCATCAAGTTAGATAGGTGCAACTTCTCGTTCGGCATTGAATGATTGACGCCCCATTTGGCAGCCGTCGGCTTGCGGCTGAAAGTGGGAGTCCGCCGCATGCATCGAGGAGACATCGACATCAACCCTGTCCGAGCCTTCCTGAGATCTTGAACATGCGTCTGATGAGGCAGTGAGTTCATCTTTTGCAAACGAAATTTATGGAACAGCCATCCCATGTAATCGAAGCGGTTTTCGAACCGACAACAAACACAGACAAGATTCTTGTTCTAGTTCGAGTGCGAGACTCACGTGCCACTTTCAAGATGTCGCCACACGATCTAAACAAGAAGGCATGGCTTGAGAAATTCTCGAAGGAAGATGTCGCGCATATCGGCTTTCTGAACGCCGCGACTTACACTGATGAACTTGTCCCGCTCAAGTACTTCCCCACTCGCAAGCGCCCGTTGACGCACGCCGTCCTTGCGCTCTCGTTTCTCTTCGTAGGCTTTCTCATGCTATCGAATGTAACGGGTGGACGCGTGGTGGAGTGCAACTTGGATTGGCCCGGCCTCCTGGGAAAGTTCAGCATTGATTTTCCGGCTGCGCTCGTTGTATTTCCAATGACGTACGCGTTCAGCACCATAATCACCGAGGTCTACGGGTATCGCGTCAGCCGAATCGTCATTTGGGGCGGCATGACGGTGAATTTCATGTTTGTAATCGGAATGTGGTTTCTATCGTTGATACCCAACTCGCCAGTTTGGGAAGCACAGAACAGCGCCCTTGCCCAGTCCTACGGCGTGCTTGCCGGCGAGTTCGCGAGAACGTTTCTTGCATCGACAGTCGCGTATTTTTTCGGAGAGTTTGTTAACGCCATGTCGTTGGCAAAATTCAAGTTAGCGAGCGCTGGCCAGCATCTATGGGTCCGCGTGGTGTTCAGCACGAGCATTGCCAACGTTATCGACAGCACTCTGTTCTGCGCGATCCTGTTCTGGGGAAGACTGCCAACTTCGATGATCATCGTCATCATTGGTACTCAAATCGTGGTGAAAACCCTCTACGAATTGATCCTCCTTCCGCTAGTGACAACTGTCTCGAGGCGGCTCAAGGAAATAGATGGGGTCGACTACTACGACTATCACACCAACTTCAATCCCTTCTCGCTTAGGGGTTGAATCGCTTAGGGGTTGAATATTCTCGATTCCGTCACCACGCCAAGAATGGTGACGCTGTCATTCAAGATCGCCTCTTTCTCCTGGGTCGCCGAGCTCATCGGCTTGAGATAGGTTTCGGCGCCGACTCTGACGATTCGCCGCGGGGTCGGCGCAGTGTTGCCGAACGCCACCACAGCGACCTGAAAGTCCCGATAAGCGTCGCTGGGTTCAACGACGATGATGGAGCCTTCGCGGAACCGCGGCGCCATGGAAGGTAGCGTACGGGCCGCGAAGGTGCCCGGTTTCTTTGGGGAATTGACGGTCAGCCATTCCGTCCTTTGACTGACGCTACCGCTATCGCGCACAAAGGCGAGCATCTCACTCCAATCCAGGATCGGAATCGGGTATGCGCGTTCGCTGTGCAGTAGATAGCCAACGGTGGTCCCCAATGCTTCCGCAATGGCCGTTAGCGTGCTGATGCGAGGATCTTCTGTAGCCAGCGACAGGACGCGGCTCAACGTAGCGGGAGAGATGCCCGTCTTGCGCGCCAAGTCTGCGTCGCTCATTCCTTGCTGGTGCATGAGGGCTCTGATGCGCGCAACCATCAGGACGACCCTCTGGCTCATTTTCATAGGGCTATGTGGAATTTCCTATGCAAGTTGGTTCATTAGCGATTTTCCGTGAGCCGGCCAGTGTCATCGGGCCGTTAGCCGGGCTTCGATTTTCCCGATCAGCCGCTCGATCCAGCCGCGCAGGATAGCGTTGGAAGGCGCAACCGGCAGCGAACACGCAAGGATTCGATAGACGTCGTTGCGCCGCACTTTCGACACCTTCGCCGGATCGAGCCATTGCTCGTTCTGCACGAGAAGCAGCAGCGTCTCCAAGCCGATGACGATCGGCCAGAGGCAAGCCAACCGCAAGCGCGGCGAGAATGCGGAAATCGCGAGCATGTAGTCGAGCGCCGCGCGAAAATGATCGAGGGTCACGCCGACCAGCTCGAACATCAAAGGCCGCGCGCGTAGCGAGCCATCGGCGCCATCGGTCAGCATGAGGTCCTGCGGACGCAGGCCGAAGCGGTCGAGCATCTCCGTCGGCAGATAGCAGCGGCCGATGCGCAAATCCTTGCCGCAATCGCGCAGCACGTTCACCATCTGCAGCGCTTTGCCGAAGCGAACGCCGCGGTGCAGCATCGTTTCGAGTTCCGCCTTGAGCGCGCCCGGCACGTGGGCATCGGTCATCTTGGTCCAGAACTCGCCGACGCATCCCGCCACCAGATACGTGTATCGATCGAGTTCGGCGAATTCACGAAGCGCCGCCACCTGCCCCGAACGTTCGTCGGGAAACGTGCGCAAATCGAATTCCATGCCTTGCGTGAGCGTCGTCACGATTTCGCGCACGGCTTGCCGGTCTGCGTCGCTCAATTGCGCAAGCACCGTCAACGCCGGGCCGATCGATTCGAGCAGGACCTTCTCGTCGGATTGAGTCTGCTGGCCTGCGACTTCATTCGCGAGACGCTGCGTAAGCGTCGGGTCATCTGCTGTGCCGTTGACTTGCGCGCGCAGCGCAAGCAGCAACTCCAACCGTCGCTCCGGCGGGATCAGCGACGTATCGGCTATCGTGTCGGCCGCGCGCGCCAGCAGATACGCGAGGCCCACGGGATCGCGCATCCCGGCGGGCAGCACGCGCAGCGTGAGGTAGAACGAACGTGAGACGCCTTTCAGCAGAGGGCCAAGCAGGAAGGCCCGAGTAGGGTTGCTCATGAATAAATGGAAGTCGTTGACGGCCGAATCAGGCGCAGCCGAATTGTATCCGGCATTCGGCGCGACGACCCCTCAGCGGGCTTGCAGCGGACCGGGACGTCTACTCACGAAAACGCGGACGAAACCGCGTTCCGATACCGATGCAGCACGTGCTGCGCGGGTCTCGCGCAGTAGAATGAACACCTTGGCCCCATGTTCAGGCGGTAAAACAAAGGACCGCATATCCAACTTAGTCCAATGAAACGATATCGCCCGCATACGCCGAATTTCCTTCGAGACCACGCGCATCCCGTGTGGCGCGATCTCGCCTTGACGGCAGTGCCGGTCATTGTGCTGTTCGTCGCCACGATCGCGGCGATCATCTGGCTGATCGATCCCGCGCCGCCGAAGACCATCACGATGAGCGCCGGGCCGCGCAACAGCATCTTCATGCAGGCGGCCCTGGAGTACAAAAAAATCCTCGCCCGCAATGGCGTGACGCTCAACGTGCTCGAGTCCGACGGCTCGGTGGAAAACCTGCATCGGTTGCTCGACCCCAAGCAGCACGTCGACTTCGCGCTCGTGCAAGGCGGCGTGGCGGACGGCGTGGATACGTCGAAGCTGACGTCGCTCGGCAGCATTCGATACTTGCCGATCGCCGTGTTCTACCGCGGCAATGGCGTGACTCACCTGGCCGACCTGGACGGCAAGCGGATCGCGATCGGCCGCGAGGGCAGCGGCACGCGCGTGCTGTCGCTCAAGCTGCTGGCGGCGAACGGCATCGTGCCCGGCGGCACCACCACGTTGTTGCCCTACGACGGCCTGCAAGCCGCAACGGAGCTGATCAAGGGGAATATCGACGCGGCGCTGTTCAGCGGAGACTCGGCCACGCGCGAGATGATGCAGGGATTGCTCACGATACCCGGCATTACCGCGCTGGACTTCACGGAGGCGAGCGCCTACACGCGGCTTTTTCCGTATCTCAACGAGATCGATCTGCCGCGAGGCGTGCTCGATCTGCAAAGGACGGTACCTCGCCAAACGATCCACCTGATTGGCCCGACGGTCGAGATCATCGCGCGCCCGAGCCTGCATCCGGCCATCTCGGACCTCATCATCGAAGCCGCGCAGGAAGTTCACGGCTCGGCCGGGCTGCTGCAGAGCGCCGGGCAATTTCCGAATCCGGTCGCGCAGGATTTTCCGATCAGCCAAGACGCGACGCGCTATTACAAGTCCGGCAAGAGCTTTTTCTATCGCTACCTGCCGTTCTGGCTCGCGACGGTGACCGATCGCCTGCTGGTTCTGCTGCTGCCCGTAGCGGTGCTGCTGATCCCCGGCTTGCGGCTCATCCCCGCCCTCTTCCGCTGGCGCGTGCGCTCGCGCATCTATCGCTACTACGGCGCGCTGATTGCGATCGAGCGCAGCGTACTGGACGGCGCCACGGAAGACGAGCGGCAGCAACTCATGGCGGAACTCGACGACATCGAGGATTCGCTCAATCATCTGCGCATGCCGCTCGCCTATGCGGACGCGTTCTATGTGCTGCGCGAGCACGTCGGCTTCGTGCGCGCCCATCTGAACAACCCGCAGTGGGCCAAGGCGCGCCTGTAGCGGCGCAAGCCGCTACGTTTCGCGACTACTCGGCAACGCACTGGCGCGTCTCGAGCCCGCTCGCAAACGCTTCGAACCCGTCGATCGGCAACGGACGGCAGAAGTAATAGCCCTGGTACGCATGGCATCCCGCGGCCGCGAGGAAGTCGCGCTGCGCCTCGGTCTCGACCCCCTCGGCGAGCACGCCCAAGCCGAGGCTCTGCGCGAGCGCGACGATCGTTCTCGCAATCGCCGCATCGTTCGGATCGACGAGCACGTCGCGCACGAACGAGCGATCGATCTTCAGCTGATCGAGCGGCAACAGCTTCAGATACGAAAGCGACGAATAGCCGATGCCGAAATCGTCGAGCGAGAACACCACGCCTTTCGCCTTGAGCGCGTCCATCTTCTCGGTGATGTCCTGCACGTTGTCGACGAGCACGCTCTCGGTCAGCTCGAGCTTCAGCCGATCCGGCCTCGCGCCGGTTCGATCGATGACGGCCAGCACCTTGTCGACGAAGTCGGGCGCGCGGAACTGCTGCGCGCTGACGTTGACGGCGATCGTCAGGCAGGCCATATCGGGCCGCGCCGACCAGCGCGCCAGTTGATCGCACGCGATCTCCAGCACGCGGTTGCCGAGCGCGAGAATCAGCCCGGTCTCTTCGGCGAGCGGAATGAATTCGGCAGGCGGCACGATCCCGCGCTGCGGATGCTGCCAGCGCACGAGCGCTTCGACGCCCGTCACGCGATCGCCGTCGACTTGCGCCTGGTAGTGCAGCAGGAACTGATCTTCTTCGATCGCGTTGCGCAACCCCGCCTCGAGCGCGGCCCGCTCGACGACGACGGTCTGCATGTCCGGGTCGAAGAAACACATCGCGTTGCGCCCGCGTTCCTTCGACTTGTACATCGCGAGGTCGGCCTGCTTCAGGAGCTCGTCCATCGACGCCTGGTGCCCCCGGAACACGGTCGCGCCGATGCTGGCCGTGGTGCGGTATTCGATGTCGTCGAGCTGATACGGATTGCCGAGCGCCGCGATGATCTGCTCGCCGAGCGCTTCCGTCTGCCGCGCCGCCTCCTGCCGGTTCTCGCTCAAGGTCCCGAGCACCACGACGAACTCGTCGCCGCCCACGCGCGCCACCGTGTCGTTCTCCTGCACGCTGGCCGCGAGACGCTGTGCGACTTGCTGCAGCAACAGGTCGCCTTTGTCGTGGCCGAGCGTGTCGTTGAGCGTCTTGAAGTGATCGAGATCGATGAACAGCAGCGCGCCGCACGCCTCGCTGCGCGCGCTCGACGTGATCGCCTGCTTCAAGCGATCCATCAGCAGCGTGCGATTCGGCAGGCGCGTCAGCGCATCGAAAAAGGCGAGCTCCTTGATGCGATCTTCCGCGATCTTGCGTTCGGTAATGTCGTGATGCGTGCTGACGTAATGACTGACGAGGCCATCCTCGCCCAGCACCGCTGAAATCGTGAGCCACTTCGGATAGATGTCGCCGTTCTTGCGGCGATCCCAGATCTCGCCCTGCCAGCCGCCGTCGCGTTGAATCGTTTCCCACATCTCGCGGAAGAACGCCGCGTTGTGACGGCCCGAATTCAGGATGTTCGGCGTCTCGCCGACGATTTCGCCGGCCGTGTAGCCCGTGCATTCCGTGAAGGCCGAGTTCACGCGCAGGATCTTGGCGTGGGCGTCGGTGACCATCATCGGTTCCAGCGAATCGAAGGCGACTGCGGCGATGCGCAGCTCGGCCTCGTGCTCGCGCAATTCGCGCGTCATCGCCGAAGCAAGCCGCATCGCGCGGCCGCGTCCGGTCACCAGCAGCCACGCAAGCAGCGCGAGCAAGAAGCTCAAGCCCGTGCCCGCCAGCGCGATCACCATTTCCGCGTGGCGGCCGAAGCGGGCCTTGTAGGCGTCGCTGGCGGAGAGCGTCAGGGTCCAGTCGTGCCCGGCGACAACGAGGTACTCGCTCGCCGACAGCGCGGGCGGCTGACGCTCGGCGGCCGCCCGCGACGAGCGGTGCATCAGCGACGCCGGCGACGGCTCGACGCCGTCGTACACCGCCAGCGTGAGACCGGGCGGCTCCTCGCCGTAAAGGCTCGCGATGATGTCGCGCATGTGGAACGACGCGAAGACCCAGCCGATCAGATTCGCGCGGCGCTCGGCGACGTTGTCCTGCGGCTGGCCTCGCGCATAGATCGGCAGATACATGATGAAGCCGGGATGGGCGGCGTCGTCCTGATCGACTGCGAGGCGCAGCTTGCCGGTGATCGCCGCCATGCCGGAATCGCGCGACCGCTCCAACGCGTTGCGCCGCGCCGGGTCGGCCCAGGTATCGAAGCCGATCCGGGATCGATTGCGGCCGACGTAGGGCTCGCGCTGAATGATGGGGGCGTAGTCGTCACGCGCGCCGCCGGGCTGAATCGCGTAGTGCGTCAAGCCTTCCCGGCGCATCTCGGCGACATGCCCCGGTCTCCGCGAGGCCGGCACCCATTCCACGATGCCGATCGCCTGGATGCCGGAGAAGGTCGGGTCGAGACTGAGCGTGCCGACGTAATCGCGAAAGCGCGCGCGGTCCATCGTGCCGGTCGCGGCGAACATGCTCTGCACGCCGCGCAGCATCAGCTGATAGGTGGCCATGCGCTGGTCGACCCGGCTCACGGCGTCGCCCAATGCGAAATCGAACTGCGACAGCAGTTCGTGCCGCGTCGCTTGCCGTTCGTGATCCCACACGATCCAGGTCAGGCCAAGCGCGGCGCTCAAGACCAGCGATGGAATCAGGAATTGACGTGCCCAGCTCACGGCGGCAATTGGACGTCGACCATCGAATCGGCCAAGTCCGGCTTGAAATATTTGCGGAAGATGCGGCGCACGGTACCGTCGGCGCGCATCTGGTTCACGAGATCGCGCCACTTCTGCTGCTCTTCCGGCGACAGCGCCTTCTTCGACATGATGACGCCGTGCGGAATCGGCGGATCGTTGAAGTCGAGCACCGTCGTGACGTCGCGAATACGCTTTTCGTCGATGGCCGGGTAATCGAACGGCTCGATGATCATCCCTTGGATGCGGCGCAGGATCAGCGCTTCGTAGAGCGGTTCGAGGCCGCCCGCCTGGCTCACGCGGTTTTCGGCGGCGAGCTTGTCGACGAGTTGATTGGCCGAGTCGCTATAGCGAAAGCTGCGGATGACGCCGAGCTCGAACTGGTCGTTGTGCTCGAAATCGGACATCGTGCGGATGCCGGAGTCCTTGCGCACGAGCAAATAGTATTTGTCGCTGAAGTACCAGGCGAACGACGCGTACTGATTGCGTTCGTCGTTGGCGATGCCCGACAAGCTGAAATCGAGCGCGCCCGATTCGATCAGCTTCCAGATCCGCGCGCGCGACATCAGGCTCACGTTGATCTTGCAGCCGCTGCGGCGAATCAGTTCGTCGGCGAAATCCTTGTCGATGCCGGTATCGCTGTCGACCGAATACAGCAAGCCGTGATCGTGGAGCGCGAGCGTGTAGGTGCGCGAGCAGTCGGGACCGCCCGCGAATGCGCTGCCGGCGCAGCCAAGCGCGATGAACAAGCCGGCAATACCGCGTCGAATCACAGTGCCCCCTCGTGGGAAGAGTGATTGAAATGCAAAGCTCGGTGCTGCCGAGCGCAGAGTCGACGGTGCCTTTCCAGGCCCTTTGCCGCCTGCGGGAACGGTACTGCGGGGAGATTCCTTACACGTTGCCTGCTTGAAACGAAGCCGCGTGCCGCGGCCAGACCCTTTCGTCTGCGAATTGCTCCGTTCGAATTATCGGCAACACGCTGCGGTTCTTAAGAGCGGGTTTGTACTACTTCGAGAAGAATTTTTTGTGATTGCGCAAGGAAGGGAAAGTCGCTCATCCGGCGACAGGTTGAGTCAGCGCGGGGAGTGCCTCGGCTAAGGCTTGGCGCACGCGCTCGATCGCGGCCGGCCAGCCTTCCCCGGCCGATTGCCGGAACAGGCGCAGCGTGCCCGGATACCACGGCGAGTCCGTCCGCTCGCGCATCCAGCGCCAGTCGACGTCCCGTCCCGGCAGCAACACCCAGCACGGCTTGCCGAGCGACGCGGCCAGATGCGCCGTCGACGTGTCGACGCCAATCACGAGATCGAGCTGGCTGACGATCGCGGCGGTATCGGCGAAGTCCGTCACGTCCGAGCCGAGATGCAGCAGCGGTTGGCCGGGCGGCGGGCATCGAGCTTCGTCCTCGCCCTGCCCTTTCTGCAAGCTCACGAAGCCGACGCCCGGCACACTCCAAAGCGGCGCCAGCGCGGCGAGCGTTGGCAGCGACCGGTTCGCATCGTTGTGGTGCTTCGAATTGCCCTTCCACACGAGGCCGATCCTCGGGCCGGGCGCGAGCGTCGACAGCCGCGCGCGCCAGCTTTCGACGAGAGACGGCTCGGGTATTCGGTATACAAAGTGCGGAATAGTGTCGACCGTCGTGCGCATGCGAAATGGCGCGCTTAGCGGGCTCGTCCAGCAGTCGTAGCCGGACGAACGCGCTTGCGCCGTGTCGTGATCGAGTACGGCATCGATGCCGTCGACGGCAGCAAAGAGCCTGTGCAACGCCGGAACACAGGCAAACGCAACGTGCGCGGCGCCTTGGGCCTTGAGCAGCGGCAGGTAGCGGCCGAACTGGATCATGTCGCCGAGGCCGTCCTCCTGCCACACCAGCACCGACTTGCCCGCGAGCGCCTCGCCCTGCCACTGCGGACAGCTCAGCAGCGACCGGCTCATCTGATGGACGAATTCCGGCTGGTCGTAACGGCATTCGTAGAGCCGCCATCCTTCCTCGAAACGGCCCGTGCTGAGGAGCAGCGTCGCCAAGCCGAATATCGCGTCGCCATAGTCGGCGCGAAAGGAGATCGCGCGCCGGTAGGCCGCCTCGGCCTCCGGCAGTTGGCCGAGTTCCTTGAGCACGTTGCCGAGATTCTGGTGCGCCTCGGCAAAACCCGGGCGCAGCGTCAGCGCCTGGCCATACACCGCCGCGGCTTCGGGCAGGCGGTCGAACGCCTGGAGCACGCTGCCAAGGTTGTTCAGCGCCTCGACGCAGTCGGGGCGAATGGCCAGCGCCTGCCGGTAGGCCGCTTCGGCCTCGGAGAGCCGATCGAGTGCGCGCAGCACGATGCCGAGGTTGTAATGCGCCTCGACATTGTCGGGGCGAAAGAAGACGGCTTGCCGGTAGGCCGTCTCGGCTTCCGGAAAGCGCTGGAGGTCGCTCAGGACAACGCCGAGGCTGTTGTGCGCGTCCGCGAAATCCGGGCGGGCTACGAGCGCGAGCCGGCAGACCATCTCGGCCTGCGCGTGCTGGCCCAGCGACCTCAGCACGTTGCCGAGGTTATTGAGCGCCTCGGGGTACTGAGGACGAACCTCGATTGCACGCTGATACGCCTCTTTCGCTTCGGACAGGCGGCCGAGTCCCGTGAGCATGTTGCCGAGCCGGTTGTGGGCTTCGGCATAGTCGGCGTTCGGGAAGGCGTCTGTCGATAGGGAAGTCACGGATGGGATTGGCTGCTCTAAGATCAATGAGTCTCGCTGAGTGGCAAATGAGTGGCAAAGCGCGACAAGCGCCACTGTCACGCAGATTACGATGCCCGGCGCCGAGACGACGCCAGGAAATGAGCCCATTGCGCCTCGCTGTTCGAAAGATCGAAGGCCGATGGCGGCCCCCTCTAGCCGCAGCAATCCCTCCTAAAGCACGCCACGCCGTGCTCGACCCGCCTCACACCATCGCCGCTCGCGCCTCGACCATCCAGCAGGCCGCGGTAAAGCGAACCTCGCTCCCATGAACGTAAGGCGCGAACGCCGCGCGAATCGTTTCGACGACCTGCTTGCGAGTCGCGTCATCCACCTCCCGCAGCATCAGGCCAACCGGACCGAGCCTGTTCAGGTAATCGACCAACCCAGCCTCCGGCATGGTGCAGTCGACATCGATCGGCCGGATCTCGATCCCTGCCCATCCGCTCTCGTGCAGGATCGCGTCGACGCGTTGCCGATCGGCGAAAGCGAACTGCCCCGGCGCGTTCGGCCGGCGCGCGGGAAGGTTCGGCAGCAGCGGGGCCGCGGCGCGTTCCGCAGTCGTCATGAAGGGGTTGTCCGACGGGCTGCGCCACGCGATGCAGCGCAATTCGGCGGCGTCGCTGGCGGCGCGCCGCAGGTTCGCAAAAGCCCTGACAGGGTCGGCGAAAAACATCACGCCGAAGCGCGAAACGATCCGATCGAAGCCCGCGGCCTCGAACGCATGATCCTGCGCGTCGGCGCAGATGAAGCGCGCGGGCGAGCCTTCCCGTTCCGCCCGCGCTCGGGCCATGGCGATCATCGGTTCCGAAATGTCGATGCCGACGCAACGGCCCGCGGCGCCAAGGCGGCGCGCGACGGCGAGCGTCGTGCTGCCCGTGCCGCAGCCCACGTCGAGCACCCGTCCGCCGGACTTCGCCGAAGCTGCCTCGACGAGCAGCGCTTCAAACGGTTCGAACAACGCGTCCAACACGGCTTGCGTCTCGACCCAGGCGAGTCCCGCCGGGCCGTTCCAATGCGTTGCCTGATCGTTTCCAGGTTGCGGCGTGACTTCCATGACCTTCTCCTCGATTGCCTTAGCGAATCCTGACGCTGCACTATACGAATTCAAGTCGACTTGAGGTCAAGAGGATGGAAAGCCTGGACATCTCCGAAGTCGCGCGACGCTCCGGCGTGCCGGCTTCAACGCTGCGGTTCTACGAAGACAAGGGGCTGATCGCGTCGATCGGCCGGCACGGCCTGCGCCGCGTGTTCGATGCCGCCGTGCTCGAGCGTCTTGCGCTGATCGCGCTCGGACGCGCCGCGGGCTTTTCGCTCGATGAAATCGCGCCGATCCTGGCGTCGGGCAAAACGCCGAGTATCGACCGGCAGATGCTCAAGGCCAAGGCGGAAGAATTGGACCGGACGATACGCCAGTTGAGCGCCATGCGCGACGGCTTGCGGCACGCGGCGGCATGCCCGAAGCCGAGCCATATGGAATGCCCGACGTTCCGCCGCTATCTGCGCGCGGCGGCGTCGGGCGCGATCGGCGCGCCGGGGAAATCCGTTCCGCAGGCACCCGCCGCCGCCGTCAAACGCAAGTCATCCACGAGGCAATAAAACGCCTCGCTCAACGACAACGGCGGCAGTCCCTCGACGTACCGTTGTCGCTAAGCGGGGCGCCCGACGCGGACTACACGAGGCGCGTCATCAGTGCTGTTGCTGCAGATACTGCCGCACGCTGTCCATCGACACGCGGCCCGAATGCGCCGTATCGATCTGGTCGAAGTGCTTCGCGATATAGCCCAGCCCGTTGCTCTGAGCCTGCTCCTTGGTGATCGAGGCGCCGTTGTTCAGCACCGTGTTCGCGCCAAGGCGCGCTTCCAGCCGCTGTTGCGCCTGTTGTTGGAGTTGCGCGCCGGTCGAAGGCGTGACGGGCGCGGGCCGGTTAGTGGGGAAAAACGGGCCGTCCACGCCGTGGCCGCCCTTCGGAAGCGTCACGGGCGCCACGGCCTGGGTGGTCGCCGCCTGCGCGTTGCCGACCACAGCACCGAGAACGATTAGCGGCAGAAGGCGCCGCAGCATATCGATTAGAGACATGATCACTCGCCATAAAGAGGTAAGCAGGAGGTCCCTGGTCCGGCAGGGACCCTTTCCCTAAAGATTAGGCTACTGCTGCGATCGCGCTCATTGCGCCGTCTGCGCAACGGCCGTCGGCGTGCCCGCTGGGCTTTCGTCCCGCCACGGCGGGGGCAGCGTCCACAGCGAGAGCGCGAACGGAACCGGCCGGCCATCGAAGTACGAGACGAGATCGCGCTTCATCTGCGGCCGCGCCACATCGTCCAGATAAATCATGTGCCCGCCCTGGTGGAAGCTGACCTGCAGATTCGGATTCAGGCTCGGCACCGTCTGCAAGCGCGCGAGCTGCTTCTCCGTATTGAAGAACGGCGTGGCCAGATCGTGGAAGCCGTTTTCCGACAGCACCTTGAGCTGCGGATTGAGCGTGATCGCGGCGAGCAGATCAGGCAGCGTATCGGGCAGCGGCTGGCCTTCGTGCGAGAAGTTCCAAACGTTGATGATGTTGTCGTTCAGCGGCATGAACGTCGCGTTCGGCGCGCTATAGCCGAGGTATTGCGGCAACTGTGTGGCGAGCGCGGTCGTGAACGGCTGCGAGATCAGGATGTCCGACGGGTCCCCATCGTTTTGCAGGCGCGGGTCCGAATCGGGCAGCGACACGCGTCCGTCGTAGCGTCCGATCGTGTAGCCCGGCAGCAGCGACACGCCGAAGCTGTTGATGCTGAAGTAGCCTTGCAGCGCCTGCTGCGTGAGGCTCGAAGGCCATTGCCACGACGCCAGCGTCGCGCTGTTCGGAACCACGGGCGTGCCGAGCGCAGCGGGAATGCCGAGCTGACTGAGCACCCAGGTCTGCGAGTACTTCTGGAAGCGCGGATACTCGGCCGTGACGAACAAGCTCATTTGCAACGCGTAGAGGCCCTGATCGACCGGCGCCGGAGACACTTGATTGAAGTACGCGGCCACCTCCGCATAGCCGGGGAAATAGCCGGCGAGCGTGTCGGTATCGAGCGCCAGGCCCGCTGTCGAATTCTCGATGGCGGTGGCCTCGATCGCATCGGCGAAGTAGTTCAGGATCGACGACTGCAGCACGATGCCCGTGAGGTGCACACCAGCCGATTCGAGCGCAAGCGCCAGCATGTCGGTACGCGGCGTGCCGTACGACTCACCGTAGAGGTAGATCGGCGAGCTGCCGCGATTGTTGACGTTCAGATAGCGCTCGATGAAATCGCGCATGACGTTGACGTCCGGATCGCTGCCCCAGTACGTCTGGTTCGTGTTCGGCAGGATCGCTTCGGAAAGCCCTGTCCCGGGAGGATCGATAAACACCATATCGGTGGTATCGATGAGGCTTTGCTCGTTATTGACGATCGGGTAGTTCGGCCAGTTGGTGAGCAACGGGTCGGGCGTGGCGACGCGCGTGGGCGCGAACGAACCGAGGCGCAGCCAAATCGACGACGAACCGGGGCCGCCGTTATAGAAGAACGTGACAGGCCGCGGCGCGCCGTTCGCGCTCGGCGCCGTGTACGCGACATACGACATCGTCGCTTCGGGATTGCCGTTCGCATCCGATGCGATCAGGTGGCCGGTCGTCGTGGTGTAGTTGACGGTCGTCTTGCCCGACGTCCATTGATAGTGCATGACGGCGGCCTTCTCGGCGACTTGCGACGCCGGCAAGCCGTCGGTGGCATTCGGCGAATAGGCGACGGGATCGGTGTACGGCTGCTGGCTGGCCGGGTGTGACTGAGCATTGGACTGCGCGTTGGCCTGCGCATTCGCGCTCACTTGACTCATCGCGCTCGCGCCCGATGCCGAAGGACTGCTGTCGCCTCCACCACATCCCGCGAGTATCAGCATGCCGATGATCAGCGCGCCTGGGCCGGCTAGCCGGCCCAGGCCGCGAGCGCGGCTACCGCTAGAGCTACGGTCTGGTTTCATTTCTGTCCCTGTGATTGGTGAGATACCGCAACACAAAGGCCACCCTTGCCGGTGAGGCGCATGAAAAGCAGACAGCACGTGCAGAACGCTTCGGCATGGAGCGGCTGACATTTCACTTTCTTTTTTCCAACAGCCTGAATACCGCTTACTCAATTTAAATTAATAAATAGAACTAACTACATGGTGCGATTCGATGCCGGTAATTTGTACTGTTTCTATACGATTTCCGTAATCGAAAGATTTGGTAATGAACGAAGGCAGAGGAAAAATAGAAGGCGGGGCCGAGCTTTGTCAAGCCGCCTTCCGGCTGGACGGGCCTGTCTGATTTCGAGCTTTCGACGTGGCTCGAATGGCGAAGCAGCCGTGTTTGAAGCCGAGGGGGTTTGACGCAATTGAAATGCACCGAATGCAAGCCCCGTTACATTGCGAAACAAATTCCCAATGGCGCATTCGTTTCTTTAACCATCGCTTCGCCGATTTTTCGCACTGAACGGTCGTAATGCCGCATCGCAGCGAAAGCGACGGCGAATCCATTCAGCGAGCCATGACGCTATGACGGTCGAAGCGATCGAAAGGATCGATGAGCCCCGGCTAGAAGGCCCGTCAAGCGTTCATTTCCAATCTCCCAAAGTCGCCCGCGAATTCCCCTCTTTTCCGGTTTGAAATCAATTCTTCAATCGTCTATACATTAATTGCGAATCATCAGACTAGGGGGTTCGAAGATTCGCGGGTATCACGCCGCGGGCCGGCTCGTCCTTGTGCGACGGCCGGTTCCGGTTTCGGTACTCATTGCGCATGTGCGCAACCACAGGCTCGTTGGCTAGGTTCGCCCGACGATAAGTAAGCAAGGCTCGCTCTGCGAGCCGCATGCAACTCAGGGAGATACTCATGCTGCAATTCATCAAGGCGCTGGCTCGCGACGAACGGGGTGTCAGCGCACTCGAATACGCTGTCCTCGCCGGTATCGTGGTGGTCGCGGTCGCGGCGGTCGGCGCGATTCTCAGCAGCACGAGCTCCGGTCTTCCCTCCATCTTCACGAGCTTGATGTCGAAGATCGCGGGCCTGATCTAAACGGCCCGCGTTCGGCTCAGATACTTTCCGCGCACATCGCCAACGGCCAACGCGAATCCAGGCATGGTAGCCATGGCCCGCGGCAGCGCGCTGCTATCGGGGGGCGTTTCATGCTTCACGCGGTCCAGTTGGCAGCCTCGCTCGTGCTCGCGTCGCTGGCGGCGCACGACATGCGCTGCAGGCGTTTGCCCAATCGCTCGGTGCTCGCCGTCGCGGCGCTTTACGTCGTCGCCGCGCCGCTGATGCCGACGAGTGCGGCGACGTTCGCGCAGCATCTGGGCACCGCCGCCGCTGCACTCGTGCTGTCGGCGGCGATGTTCCGCTTCGGCTGGATCGGCGCGGGCGACGCCAAGCTCGCGGCCGCCGTGTTTCTGTGGGCGGGGCCTGCATTTTCGATGCCGACGCTGTTGATCACGAGCTTGTGCGGACTCCTGCTCGGCCTCGCAATGCTCGCGTTGAACCGCATCGCTCCGCGCCACCCGGCCCGCTCGCGCGAGGTGCCGTACGGCATCGCGCTCGCGGCGGCCGGCGCCGCGGCGGTCTGGCTGCCGCTCGCGCAGGCCGCGCCGAGACCATGACCCACGGGCGATGTCATCCATGCCGAACGCACTGAGAATCGCACTGCTCATCCTCATCGCCGCGATCGGGGCGTTCGTCGTGCGCATCCTCTACGTCGCGGCGTCGACGCCCAAGGCACCCGCTACGGCGGTCTACGATCGCATCCCCGTGGCGGCGGCCGACCTGCCGCAAGGACTCCTGCTGCGCGAGAGCGACCTGCAGTGGCGCAATGTGCCGCATGGGCAGGCTCCAGCGGACGTGCTGGTCGCAGCCCAAAACGGCGGCGGCGGCTTGAAAGGCGCCCTGTTGCGCAACCGCGTGAGCGCGGGTACGCCGCTACGCACGGCCGACGTGATCGCCGCCGACGCACCCGACTTCCTCGCCGCCGCGCTGCAGCCCGGCATGCGGGCGATCTCGGTGCCGATCGATGAGGTCTCAGGCAACGCGGGCTTGATCCAGCCTGGCGACTACGTCGATGTGCTGCTCACGCAGCAGCTCGCCGGCACGCGCGACGCGCCGGTGTCGCCGGAAGCGGCGGTCGAGTCGGAGACGATCGTGCGGCGGGTCCGCGTGCTCGCGGTCGGCTCCACGCTCCAGCGCAGCAAGGCCGCCGCCAGCGAGCCGGTTGCCAGCGCGCGCACCATCACGCTCGAAGTCACGCCTCATACGGCGCAAGTCGTCTCGGTGGCGACTCGCCTCGGCACGTTGTCGCTCGCGCTGCGCAGCTTCGCGACGAACGATCGCAGCGAGCCGGCCGCGGGCGACGAGCTCGAATCGAACACGCCGCCCGTGTGGGCCGGCGACGTGTCGCGCGCTTATCGTGCGTCCGGCGCGTCCGCGCGCGACACGTCCGCAGCCGACGGCGCGAGCGGACACGTGCAGTACTCGCCGCGGCCGGTGGTCGTGTATCGCGGCTCCAAGGTCGACGACGGGGAAACGGCGAACGCCCCGGGCACGCCCGGCTTGCCGCCCTTGCCACCGCTTCCATCGACACCGGCGGGCGCCATGGCGACAGCCGACGCGTCCACGGCAACGAAGCACTAGAACGCAAAACAACCCGACGCAGATATCGACAAGGCACGACATGGCTCGCACGGCCCATTCGATGGTTCGCACACACCGGCTCTGGGCGCTCGCACTCGGCGTGCTGCTCGCGCACGGGGTATCCGCTCAAAACGCCACGGGGACCTTATCCATCGCGAACGGCAGCGGCAAGCTGATCCAGCTGCCGGAGCCCGCCACCTCGGTGTTCGTCGCCGATCCGAGCGTGGCCGACGTGCACGTCCCCACGCCGCGCACGATCTACGTGCTCGGCAAGAAAGCGGGCACCACGACGCTGATGGCGCTCGGCGCGAACAACCGCACGATCCTGCAGGACACCGTCGTCGTCAGCATCGATACGCAGTCGCTGCAGCGCATCCTCGACGCGCGTTTCCCGCAACTGCGGCTGAAGGTGACGAGCGCGCCCGGCTCGCTGATGGTGGAGGGCAAAGTGCCGAGCGCGGCCGATGCGGACGCGGTCGTGCAATCGCTCAAGCCTTACCTGCATGACCAGGAAACGCTTGTGAACCGCCTGACGCTGTCGCGGCCGGTTCAGGTCTACCTGCGCGTGCGCGTGACGGAGGTCGATCGCAACATCACGCAGCAGCTCGGCATCAATTGGAGCTCGCTCGGCAATGTCGGCAACTTCATGGGCGGCCTCTTCAACGGCCGGCAGCTGATCGACCCGACCACCAATCTCTTCAACCTGTCGCCCTCCAACGCGTTTTCCGTGCGAGGCGGCTTCCATACGTCCAAGTGGTCGATCGACGTCGTGCTCGACGCGCTCGACCAGGAGGGGTTCACGTCGACGCTCGCCGAGCCGAACCTCACGACGATGTCGGGCGAAACGGCGAGCTTTCTCGCGGGCGGCGAGATCCCGATCCCGGTCGCGCAAGACACGACCGGCGCGATCACGATCGAGTACAAGCCGTACGGCGTGTCGCTCGACTTCACGCCGACCGTGCTCGCCGACAACCGCATCAGCCTCAAGGTGCGCCCCGAAGTCAGCGAGATCGACAACACCAACAGCGTGATCACGGCCGGCGTGAAAGTCCCCGCGCTCACGGTGCGCCGCGTCGAAACGACCGTGGAATTGTCGAGCGGCCAGAGCTTCGCGATCGGCGGCCTGTTGCAGAGCCAAACCAGTGACGTGATATCTCAGCTGCCGGGCTTGGGCAGGCTGCCCATCATCGGGCGGCTGTTCTCGTCGAAGAACTTCCTCGACGACAAGTCGGAGGTCGTCGTCATCGTCACGCCCTACATCGTGCAGCCCGCGAACCCGGGGCAATTGACCACGCCGCTCGACAGCGTCATGAGGCCGAGCAGCGACCTCGAGTTCGTCTTGCAGCACGACCTCGGCATCGATCCGCTCTCGGGCAAGATGCCGCGCCTCGCCGGCGCGGCGGGCTTTGTTTATTGACGCGTGTAACAGACGCGCGCAGCGGATGCGCGACTGATCCATTTAGCGAGGAGCGCCTATGTCACGTCCAGCCTTCCGCCGCGCCGCGCGACTCGCCGCGCTGGCGGCGCTCGCGCTCTCCGGGTGCCTGTCCGCGCCGCCGCCGCTCAACCTGCCCGATGCGTCGGTGATCGGCTACCAGGACGGGCGCGCGGTGCCGCCTGACTGCGCGAAGCTCAACGAGCCGTCGCATCTCGTCGATGCCGGCGTGCGGCAGCCGAGCGTCGCGTTCGGTTGCGCGACCTATTCGAACCTCGCCGTCATGATCGCGCGTCCGGAGGACGTCGTCGCGCCGCTGCCCTACGCGGGCGCCGACGCCGCCACCGCGGCCTCGGCCGTGCGCCGCTACCAGGAGGATCGCATCAAGCAGCCCACGGCCCCGACGTCGACGACGACAACGCCGGCATCCCCGACAACTTCGCAGTACGCCCACTGACGGAAGGCATCATGAAAGTCGCGACGCCCTTCTCCAGCCAGCCCGCCGCGGTCAAGACGGCGGATTTCGTCGCGATCGTCACCGATCCCGGCAGCCGCGACGTGATCGGCAAGCTGCTGCTCGACCACGCGATCCCGAACGCGCATCTGCAGCTCGGCACGTTCGAAGACACCATCCGGCTGCTGCAGCAAGTCGAGCGCTCGCCGCGCCAGCTCATCGTCGACGTGTCGGACCTCGCGATGCCGCTTTCCGATCTGAACCGGCTCGCTCAAGTCTGCGAACCGTCGATCAAGGTCGTGGCGATCGGCGACCAGAACGACGTCGGCCTGTTTCGCAATCTGCTGCGCATCGGCGTGCAGGACTATCTCGTCAAGCCGCTGACCGTCGAGTTGCTGCGGCGCTCGCTCGCCTCGAACGAGCCGGTGCTGCAGGTGCGCACCGGCAAGGTGCTCTCCTTCATCGGCGCGCGCGGCGGCGTGGGCGTCACCACGATAGCGGTGTGTCTCGCGCGCCATCTGTCGAGCGAAACGCGCCGGCGCATCGCCTATGTCGACCTGAACCTGAACGGCGGCGCGGCGAACGCGCAGCTCGGCGTGCTGAACAACAACGGCTTGATCGAGCTCTTGCAAATGCCGCAGCGGCCCGACGCCTCGTTCATCGAGCGCGTGCTCGTGACGAAGACCGACCGCCTCTTCGTGCTCTCCGCCGAGCTTCCGTATGGCGCCGATCCGTCGATCCGGCCGGGCGCGGTCGCCGAACTCGTCGATGCGCTCAAGCAGGACTTCCACTACGTGCTGCTCGACGTTCCGCGCGGCGGCGGGCACGTCATGGAAGAAGCGCTCGACACCTCGAATCTCGTCTACCTCGTCGCCGACCGCTCGGTGCACGCCGCGCGCGAATGCGCGCGCCTGATCCGCTTTGCGCAGGAGTTGCCCGGCGAGCGCATCACGTCGGTCTTGCTCAACAATCCGCTCGAACCGGTGAACGGCCGCGTCGACGGCGCCGACTTCGATCAGGCGTTCGGCCGCATGATCGCGCACGAGCTGCCGTATGCGCCCAAGGCGCTGGCGCTCGCCGAGAACCTCGGCGAACCCGTCGCCGCCGCGCGGCACGGCTTTCTGAGCACCATCGCGGCGGTGGCGCACGGCATCACGGGCGAAGGCGCGGCCGCCGCTGAGCCTTGGTATGCATGGTTCACGAAAAAGCGGGGGTAGACCGTGAAATTCGGCATGAAGGACCACACACCGCCCAAGCCGGCTCCCGCTTCCGCAAGCCGCCCGGCGGCTCGAGCCCAGGCGCCGTTCGACAGCCACGAGGAACTGATTCGCTCCGAGCGCTTCGAGACGATCCGCGCCGCCGTGTTCGCCTCGATGAATCTGTCGGCCGCGCTGATGAAGTCGCGCGGCGAAGTCCGCGCCGGCATCGACGAAATCGCGCGCCACGCGATCGAGCGCGAGCAACTGAAGATCACCGGGAGCGAGCAAGTCCAGATCGTCGACGCGATCCTGAACGACATGTTCGGCGTCGGTCCGATCGAGCCGCTGCTCGCCGACGACACCGTCACAGACATCCTCGTCAACGGCGCCGACCAGGTCTACGTCGAGCGTCAAGGCAAGCTCGAGCTGACGCCGCTCAAGTTCCGCGACGACGCCCACGTCGTCAACGTCGCCCAGCGCATTGCCGCCGCGGTCGGCCGCCGCGTCGACGAAAGCTCGCCGATGGTCGACGCGCGGCTCGCCGACGGCAGCCGCGTCAACGTCGTGCTGCCGCCCATCGCGATGCGCGGGCCGTCGATCTCGATCCGCAAGTTCGCGAAGCGCGACATCACGCTCGCGCGCATGGCGCAGCAAGGCAACCTGTCGCCGGCGATCCTGCAAGTGCTCAAGATCGCCTGCATGTGCCGCCTGAACGTCGTGATTTCCGGCGGCACGGGCTCGGGCAAGACGACCTTGCTCAACGCGATGTCGCAGCACATCGAGGCGCACGAACGGATCGTGACGATCGAGGATGCCGCCGAGCTGCAATTGCAGCAGCCGCACGTGGTGAGCCTCGAAACGCGTCCGGAGAACACCGAGGGCACAGGCGGCGTGTCGCAGCGCGATCTCGTGCGCAACGCACTGCGGATGCGGCCCGATCGCATCATCCTCGGCGAAATCCGCGGCCCGGAAGCGTTCGACGTGCTGCAGGCGATGAACACCGGCCACGACGGCTCGATGACGACGATCCACGCGAACACGCCGCGCGACGCCATCAGCCGGCTCGAAAGCATGGTCATGATGGCCAACGCCAATCTGCAGCTGCTGTCGATCCGCCGCCAGATCGCAAGCGCCGTGCATCTGATCGTGCAGATCGAGCGCATGCGCGACGGCATGCGCCGCATCACGCGCATCACCGAGATCGTCGGCATGGAAGGCGACGTGGTCATCTCGCAGGATCTCTTCGCGTTTCGCCAGAACGCGGGGGCGTCGCTCGACGACGTGACCGGCGCGTTCGAATCGACCTCGATACGGCCCGCGTTCGCGGCGCGCGCCGCCTATTACGGCGTCGAAGACGCGCTGATCGAAGCGCTGCGGACATGACATGAACGCCGTCAATCTCGTTACCGTCGTCGCGTTTCTCACGGTCGCCTCGCTGGGGTTCTATGTGCCGCGCTGGCTTCCACTCGCGCATCGCAAAGCGCGGAAGCGCATCCGCCGGCGCATGCGCGAGATCTCGCTGCGAGGCGGCGGCCAGCAGACCGATCGGCCGGGGTCGGGCGTCGCGCTCTTGAGCCTCGATCGCCAGCGCGGCCCGCTAGCCGCGTGGCTGCACCGGTATGCGGCGCACGTCCGAGCCGTGGGCGGCAAGGCGGGCATGCGGCTGATCGGCGCGAGCGCCGTGATCGGCTTCCTGCTCGCGGCCGCCGGCGCGAGCCTTGCCGACGCGCCGGCCATCGTGCGGGTCGTCGCCTATGCCGGCGTGCCGTTGCTTGCGGTGCGGATGAGCTACCGGTTTCTCGTCTCGCGCTTTCGCACGCGCTTTCTCGAAGCGTTTCCGGACACGATCGACCTGATCGTGCGCGCCGTGCGCGCGGGCATCCCCGTCGTTCAGGCAATCAACACCGCCGGTCACGATGCCGAAGAACCCGTGCGTTCGACCTTCCGGGTCATCGGCGACAGCCTCTTGCTCGGCGCCGACTTGAAGGACGTGTTGAATCAGGCGTCCGAGCGTCTGCAGATCGCGGATTTCTCGTTCTTCACGGTCTATCTGCTGCTGCAGCGCGAGACGGGCGGCAGCCTCGGCGAAACGCTCGAAGAGCTCGCGGAAATCATTCGCTCGCGCCGCGAAATCCGGCTGAAAAGCCGCGCGCTGACCGCCGAAGGACGGATCACGACGAAAGTCATTTCCGCCGTGCCGTTTGTGATCACCGGGTTCCTGTTCCTCGTGAACCGGTCCTATATCGAGCTGCTGTTCACCACGAGTGCGGGACACAAGATGCTGACCGCGGCCGCCGTCCTGCTCGCCATCGGCTTGCTGACCATCAACAAGATTGCGAAACTGGATACGTCGCGATGAAGACTTTCGACGTCATATCGCTGCTCGCGCTCATGCTCTTGCTCGGCTGGGCCGCGCTGGCCCTGGCCGGCCCGCGCTCGCGCGTGCGCACGCAGATCGCGCAGCGCATGCGCCTGGCGACGTCGCTCGGCAACGCGGCGCCGGCCGCGACGAGCGTGCTGCGCCCCGCCGATCTGAAGCGAGGCTTGTTTCAGCGCGTCGCCGCGCTCGGCGAGCGGGTGCCGATGCTCGACCCGACGCAACGGGATGCGCTGAAAAGAAAACTGATTCGCGCGGGGTTTCGCGACCCCCGCGCGCTATCGACGATGATCGGCGTAAAGCTGCTGTCGGGCGCGCTCGCGGGGCTGGCAGCGCTCGCCTTGGCGCCCATGATTCCGCGCTTCGGCGACTACCTCGTCATTCGCCTCATCGCGATGGCAGGGGGCTTCGTGATCGGCCTGATCGCGCCCGAGTACGCGCTCGGCGCACTGATCGCGCGGCGCAGAAAGAAGATCTCGGCGTGCCTCGCCGACGCACTCGATCTGCTCGTGATCTGCACGAACGCGGGCAACAGCCTCGCTGTCAGCGTCAAGCGCGTGGCCTACGAGCTGCGCAACATCTGTCCGCCGCTGTCCGACGAACTGACGCTCACCGCCGATGAACTCCAGATCGGCTCGGACCAAGCCACGGCTCTGCGGAATCTGGCGGCGCGCGTCGATGTGCCGTCCGTGCATGCGCTCGCGACGACGCTCATCCAGTCCCAGCAATACGGCACGCCGATCACGCAGGCGCTGCGCACGCTGTCCCATATCGAGCGGGCCGAGCAATTGACGGCACTCGAAGAAAAGTCCGCGAAGCTCGCCACGAAAATCACGCTGCCGATGATGCTCTTCATTCTCCCGACCGTCGGCCTGATCGCCGCCGGCCCTGCCGTGATTCGCCTACTCGCCGTATTCAGAGCCCAATGAAAATCGCTCACGCTAACACGCTGGCGTTCGCCATCGCGCTGCCGGTACTCCTCGTGGCCCTGGCAGCGGGCGGCTGCGCGAACAACGCCTACAATGTCAAGCCCGTTGCCGCCTCGCCGCGCAGCGACCCGCAGGCCGATCTGAAAGTCGCCGACAGTGCCCTCTCCGGCGGCAACACGGACTTGGCCGCGACGCTCTACGAAAAAATTCTCGCGGCGCATCCCGACTCCGTCGACGCGCAACTCGGCCTCGCCGATGTCGCCTATCAAACCGGCGACCTGAACCGCGCCCAAGTGCTCTACGCGCAAGCCGCGGCGCGCGCGCCTGCGCAACTCGGCGCACAGCTCGGCCTCGCGCGCGTCGCGCTGCGGCAGCGCCGCCTCGACGACGCCGCCGCGCTGTATCGAACGCTGCTGGTCGCGCAACCGAACAACGTGCTCGCCTCGGAAGGTCTCGGCACGGCGCTCGATCTGCAAGGCCGCCACGACGAAGCGCAAGCGGTCTATCGCGAGGCGCTGCGCGTGCATCCCGACGCGCAGGGACTGCGCGTCGATCTCGGGCTCTCGCTCATCGTCGACGGCCACGCGCGCGAAGGGGTGAACGTGCTGCTGGATGTCGCCAATCTCTCCGATGCGCCCTGGCAGGCGCGGCAGAATCTCGCGTTCGGCTATGGGGTGCTCGGCAATGCCGACTCCGCGAAAAAGATCCTGCAGCTCGATCTGCCGCCCTCGGCCGTCGACGATAACCTGCGTGTCTATCAGGCCGTGCGTGCCGGTCTCGCGGCGCGGCGGGGAAGCGCGGCCGCTGCGGTTGTAAAAGCGCCGGGCATCGCCGAATCCAATTCGGCGCAAGCGGGTCCGGACACAACGAAATGAAGCGCCTCGCCGCGCTCGCGAAACGTGACGAGGGCGTCGTCGCCCTCGAGTTCGCGCTCGTGTTTCCGTTTCTGATGATGGTGCTGTTCGGCATCGTCGACGTGAGCCTCCTCTTGTGCGACAAGGCGGTCATCACCAACGCGAGCCGCGAGGCCGCACGCGCCGGCGTGGTCGTGCGCGTGCCGCCCTTGACCGCCGCGCAGATCACGACGGTCGCGCTCAACTACGCGCAGAACAGCCTGATCACGGGCGGCACGGCCACGACGCCGACGGTCACGGTCAATCAATCGAGCGGCACGTCGTCAGGCAATCCGCTGACGGTGACCGTCAGCTACACGTACGAGGGTCTTGTCGTCGGTTCGGCGTTGAGCGTGCTCACCGGTCCCGTCACGCTCTCCGCGACGACTGTGATGAACTACGAGTGAGCGCCATGCGTCGCTTTAAGCCTCATCCCGCACGTTCCTCTCGACTTCATCGCCTCCATGGGCAACGGACGATGCGAGCGCCGCAACGCGGCTCCGTCGTGCTGTACTTTCTGCTGTTCCTGATCCCGCTGCTGGCATTCGGCGCATTTGCGATCGACATGGCGCGCCTCGCCGTCGCACGCAACGAATTGCAGAACGCAGCCGACGCGGCGGCGCTCGCGGGGGCCGCCGCGCTGACACCGTCCACCGCTTCGGGGCCCAACTGGACCCAAGCGCAAACCGCCGCGACGAGCGCGGTCTCGCTCAACGCGTCGGACGGCAAGACGCTCTCGACGGGCACGATCAAAACCGGCTACTGGAATTTGACCGGCGCGCCGGCCAGCCTCGAAGCCGCCACCATTACGCCCGGCACCTACGACATGCCGGCCGTGCAGGTCACCATCGCGCGGACGGCGAACGTCAACGGCGGGCCGATTTCATTGCTGCTGGCCGGCGTGATGAACATCACGAGCACGTCCGGCAGCGCGTCGGCGGTGGCGGTGGTGAGGACGCCGGGAGCGATCGGCTCGGGCGGGCTCTTTCCCGTCGCACTCGATCAGTGCGTCTACAACCAATACTGGAATTCGGCCACGAACTCGCCGCTCATCAATCCCTCAACCGGCGCGCCATACGAGTTCAATATCACCGACGGCTCCACGTATGGCGCTTCGTGCTCGGCAGGCCAATGGACGACCTTCCTCGACAGCGCCAACGACGTCACCACCATGCGCAACCTGATGTCGACCGGCAACCCGACCTCCTTGAGCATCGGCAACAGTGTCTATCTCGTGCCCGGCGCCAAGACCACGCTGTACAGTTCGGTGCCGGTCAATACCACGGTGCTGTTGCCGGTCGTCACTCAAACGCTCACGCAGACGTATGTCGCGATCGTTGCGTTCGCACCGTTCTACATCGATGCGTCGGTGGGCGGCAGCGGCAAGTACATCCAGGGCCATTTCGTTTCCGGCTACACGATTCCCGTGACGACGAGCGGCGTCGGGCCGAACTATGGGGCGTATGCGGCGCCGCAATTGGCGATGTGAGCGCGAATGTGTGCGTTAGTGCGCCGCAAGATGACCCAGAGCACGAGCAGCAGAACGATTGGGCCGACTTGGGGCAATAGCACTCCCGGATTGAAGAACTCGTAGAGCGGCAGCAGCCACCCCAACACGATGACGCCCTGTTCGCCGCGCCTCCATCCGCCGCTCAAGCCGCTTGCGGTCAGACACGCGAGCGCGATGCCGAGCCACGCAAGCTCGTAGTGCCAGAGATACGGATTCGACAGCAAGGTGGCGGTGACGAGCACAGCCGCGCGCATACTCGTATCGCGCGAGCGCTTCCAGACGACACATGCCGCGGCGATCGCAATCGCGGCCACGGCGCTTTGCGCGAGATAGGCGGGAACGAGCGGCACGTCATCGAGACGCAGCGCCGCGAACGTCGTGGGCGACGCGAGATGAAAGCGCACGCTGTGCTCGAGTATCAGTTCACGCCCAAGCCGCAGATTCACGAAGAACCCCTGTAGCGCGCGCATGCCGCAAATCCACGCGCTGATGGCCGCAAACGCTGCGCCGCTTAGCGCCGCCACGGCAAACACGCGCCAAGCGCCCGCCGCGATCAGGACGAACGGAAACACCACGGCCATCTGCGGCTTGATCGCCAACAAGCCGATGCAAAGTCCGGCGCGCACCGGATGGCGCTCGAGCCAATACACGGCGAATGCGGCCATGGCGGCGGTCAGCAAAGCGTTCTGTCCGAACACGCTCGTGACGAACACGCACGGGCAGGCGGCCACCAGAAACGCTGCCGTGCGCCAGCCTCCGACGCTGCGCGCAAGGCCGGACACGCGCAACGCGCCGGATGCGAACACGAGCACGCTGCCGGCGACGAACAACAGATGCGCAACCCTGACGGGCAGCAGCGCCAGCGGCGTGACCGCGACGAGATAAGTCGGCGGGTAAAGCCAAGGCAGGAAATCGGCCTTGCCGTACAGCGTGAAGAGCGCGTGCTCGGTGGTGGCGAAAACGATGTGGTCGTAGGCTTGCCACGGCGCGCCGTGAAGCATCAGATACGACGCGGCCCAGAAAACCGAAAAGTCCACACCGGGGCGCGCTACGGCCTCGGTCGTGAAGCCGTGGCTCACGCCCGCCCAGGCCACCATGAACAGCACGAGCAGCAGCAGCATGATGCCGCTGTAGAGCAGCAGGCGTCTTTGCGTCAGCCATCCCTTGATCGGCCGTCCGGATGCGGGCCGGTCCGAGACGTTCTGGTCGCGCGCGCTCACGGATTGATCGTAGGAGGACATGGAGCCTTAATCTCGGGCACTAAGCGGATGTACAAAGCGGTCCGTCGATCAGTGGCCGCTGCCGGATGCGCGCGCGCGTGCCGGCGGCCGCCGCCGCGTGGACACGAGCTTCAAGTTCCTGCGCGGCGAAGGCGCGCCGTTCCCGATCGGCGTCACGCTCTCTTGTGCGTTGCCGCGATAGCGGCGATGAACGAGGTAGACAGGCCGTCCTTTTGATTCGTAATAGATGCGGCCGATATATTCGCCAATCACGCCAATCCCGATCAATTCGATTCCGCCTAGAAACAGCATGACGGAAATCAGCGAGCTATAGCCCGCAACCGGATTGCCGAACAAAAGCGTTTTGGCAACGACGACCCCGGCATAGAGAAACGCCCCAACGGCGATCAGCGCGCCGAGATAATTCCAGCATCGCAATGGCACGGTACTGAAGCCGGTAATGCCTTCGAGCGCGAAATTCCACAATTGCCATCCGGAGAATTTCGAGCGGCCCGCGCTGCGCGGCTCGCGCTTGTATTCGACGATCACGGTGCGATAGCCGACCCATGCAAATAGCCCCTTCATGAAGCGGCGGCGCTCGGGCAGCAGGCACAGCGCATTGACGACCTCGCGATCCATCAGGCGGTAATCGCCGACATTGCGCAGGAGCTTGATTTCCGAAAGCGCGTTATGGGCGCGGTAATAAAGCGCGGCCGCGGTGCGTTTCGCCAACGTGTCGTCGTCCCGGTCAGTCCGCTTGGCGGCCACCACCTCGGCGCCGTTGAGCCAGTGCTCGACCATCGCCGGAATCAGCTCGGGCGGGTCCTGCAAATCGGCATCGATCGGAATGACGGCGTCGCCGATCGCCTCGTCGATGCCGGCGGTCAACGCGGCCTCCTTGCCGAAGTTTCGCGTGAGGTCGATCACGTTCACGCGCGCGTCCCGCGCGCTGGCCGCGATCAGGCGGCGGAGCGTTTCATCGGTGCTGCCGTCGTTGATGCACACGATTTCGAAGCGTAGGTCGGCCATGGCTTCGAGTATCGGAACGGTTCGGGCGAAAAAAGGCGCCACCGCCTCCTGTTCGTTGTAGAACGGCACCACCAGCGAGATCAACGGTTTATTGGCTTGCGCGGGCATGGTCCCTCCGAGCGCGTCGGCAATTCCCTTTTTTGTAGCGTCACGCCTGCGGCGCGCCGCGACTAGCTGTCATTCTTGACGGGCAAACGTTTAGGGTCTGCTTACGCTAATAACAGGCCCTAAACCACCCGCCTCGGGATTATCCTGGCGTATTGCCAGGATTACGCCTTTATTGCGTTGAAACCAAAATTGATTTTAGAAAACCGGGAGGGAGGTGCAAGGAAAATTAGCTGAGGAAAGTCACCATTCCGTTGTGCAACTCGTATATCGAGCCCACGATCTTGATTTGGCCTTTCTTTTCCAGATCCGCGAGGATTTCGCTGTTGCTGCGTATTTGGCCGATGACATACCGGACATTCGACCGCGCCACGGCATCGACAAATTCGGCATTCTTACTCGTGCGCTCCCCTTGGTAGTCGGTTGCCTGGATCGCCGGCTTGATCGCTTCGAGCAACCCTGTGAGATTGCCCAGCTGCACGTTGTCGATCGCGCCTTTGATCGCCCCGCAGGCGGTATGCCCCAGCACCAAGACGACTTTCGCACCCGCCACCGCGCACGCGAACTCCATGCTGCCGAGCATGTCCTGATTGGCGATGTTTCCGGCTACCCGGGCATTGAAAGTGTCGCCGATCCCCATGTCGAAAATGACTTCGGCCGGTGCGCGCGAATCGATGCAGCCGAGCACGATGGCCGCAGGGTACTGGCCCGCCGCACTGGATCGCTTTTGCGCAAGATAGTCTTGCTCCTTCATTTTTCCGGAGCGAAACCGCACATTGCCCTTTTTCATCATTTCGATGATCTGATCGGGCGTCAGGGCGTCTCGTTGCTCCTTGGTCAAGGCAGCAGCTTCGGCTTCGGCCGGTCCGAATCCGATCCCGCTCAACAACGCCATGGCGCAAGCACCCGTACCGACTTTCAGCCACGCCCGCCGTCCTTGGTTGTTTGGATGAGCGTTCAGACAGCAATCTTTTGCCGATTCCATGTGAACCTCCATGACAGTTGGCCGCGACGGGGTGGCTATGGGCTGCCGAGCAGCCCGAATACGGCCACCCCGGTCGTCGTGCCGACGTAGACCTTCCCGTTCGCGATCATCGGCGTGATGAATTTATTGCCCGCGAACTGATCGCGCGCGTTGGCCGCCTGGTTGCTGTTATACAGCTCGTTCGAGAGATTCGTCGCGTCGTAGGCGTAGAGCGCTGCGATCGTGCCGTTTTGCACGGCCCACACGATCCCGTTCGACGTGCCGTTTGCCGAGATGCTCGGTGTCGCGCCCGGCGTGCCGAACGTCTCGGGCGTCTGGCTGGTTGGGGCCGTCGCCACCTGCGCGTTGCTGATCGGGAACGCCTTGATCTTATCGCCGATCGAGCCGAAGTAGATCGTGCCTTTGAAGTACGCGGGCATGCCGAACTCCGATCCGACGAGCTGTCCGTTGATCTGCTGATAAATGTTGTTCGTACTCGCGTTGAATTTGCCCATCGAGTCGCGGTTGACGACGTAGATGCTCGAATCCTTGCCCGCGCCGACCGCGAGATGGTGGACGGCGCCGCTCGCGTCGGTCTGATCCGGCAGCACCAGCGCGCCGCCCGAGCCGAGGTCTTCGTCGGCCTGCGACTCGGCGAGCGTGTTCGACATGTTGAAGTAGTCGGAGACGGTCAGGCCGTTCGTCGTGCCGAGCTTCAGGAACGCGTTGCCGTAGTCGCCCTGCGAGGGGAAGCCGTTGGCCGTGAGCGTCGTGTCGAAGGTGCCGTTCGCGTCGAGGAAGTAAATCGACTGGCCGTCCGAGGCCATGCCCGCGCCGCTCATCCAGATCGAGCCGCCGGTGCCGTTCGGCGTGAGGTTCAGCACGCTGGACTGCTGCAGCGTCGTCGTGCTGTAGGCGATCACCCAGCCGTTGTACGGCTCGTTGTCGCAGTGCGATGTCCAGCCCGTGTAGATGTTGCCGTTCAGCTCCAGCAGCGACTGGCGCTCCGCGTATTGCTTCGGATTGAACGTGAGCGTGCCGCCCGAGCCGTTGGTGCTGTTGCCGGGATAGGACGCGCTGATTTCCGTCGGGCCTCCGAACAATTCGGCGCCCGTGGTGATGTCGAGCGCGTGGATGCGCTGGTGATAGGCGCCCGACGCGTCCTTCGACATCGCAACGACGTAGATCGCGCCGTTCGGCCCTTTGATTCGATCGATCACCGGTGTCGACGTGATGCCGATCATCGGCGTGATCTGCAAGCACCCGAGGTCGTCGCTCGCCGTTTCGTTCGTGCCGAGCGTGGAGGCTTTCCAGAGCGTCGCGCCGGAGTCGGCGTCGAACGCATACACGCTCGCGTTTTCCGTCGCGACGTACAGCACGTTGTGCTTGCTGCCGCCGATCGTCACCTGCGAGAGATAGAGCGGCTCGGCGTCGACTTTGCCGTCGGTGGTGTCGAAACCGATCTTGCCGAACGTCGTCGAATTGACGTTGGCCGGCGAAAGGATCGTTTCGGCCAGCTGCTGCCCGGTGCGGCCGATGTCGTTGTGGTAGGTCGGGACATCGACGTTCGACGCGGTTGATGACCCGGATGAGCCAGTAGAGCCGGAACTCGATCCGGAGGAACCGGTGGAGCCCGAAGTCGAGCCCGAACCCGTGCTGCCACCCGTCGACGCTGACGATGTCGACGGAATCCAACATGCCTTCGTCACGCCAAAGTCCGGGTCCGTTCCGAACGACGAGTTGTTGCATGTGACGCCGTTGGTAAAGCTCTTGCTGATGTTATTGGCCATCGTGCTGCCGCCGTAGAGAACCGTCATCGTTCCGGTGAACGAGCAAAAGGCATTCTCCACTGCGCACTGCTTCCAACTCCCTGAGGTTGACGAACCGGACGAGCCTGAAGAACCGGAGGAGCCTGTCGAACCCGTTGACCCCGTTGAACCGGAACTCGACCCGGAGGACGACCCCGCAGTCGAACCCGAGCTTCCCCCCGTCGAACCCGACGATGAAGATGATGACGGAATCCAGCATGCCTTCGTCACACCGAAGTCCGGGTCCGTTCCAAACGAAGCGCTATTGCACGTCACGCCATTCGTAAATGACTTCGTGACGTTGTTGGCCGTCGTGCTGCCGCCGTAGAGAACCAACACGGTCCCGGTGAACGAGCAAAAAGCATTCTCCACTGCGCACTGCGTCAAGCTGCCTGACGAAGATGAGCCTGAAGATCCGGAGGACCCCGTTGAGCCTGTTGAACCCGTTGAGCCTGATGTCGACCCCGATGAACCCGATGACGTGCCGCCATACCAGCAACTCTTCGAGTAACCATAGGCCGGGTCGGTTTGCGACACCGTGCCATTGACGCAATTCACCCCGTTCGTGAACGGCCCGTTGATGTCGTACATCAGCGAGGGCGAGGTCGTTCCGAACACGACCATCGCCGTGCCGGTGAACGAGCAAAACGTCCCTTCCGTTGCGCACAGCGTGTAAGTTACGCCGCTGATGGTTAGCGTGCTTTGCGCGTGCCCTCCGATTGGAGCGAGGCTTATCAGCGACGCGACCATGGGTACGGCAAGACGCATGCGCAGCGCTTTCGGCGAGCCGCTGGGCTGCGCAATCGTCAATTGAAAACGAGAGGGAGAACAAGAGATCTTGCGCATCGCCGAGCCTCTTTTTCTTAACCCCTTGCGGGGGAATCGAGCAAATGACGCGTTGCTTATCGACACCTCGGGTAATCAGCGTGCCGCCATTACCCGTATCAAAGCCGACCTGCTAGAGATCAAGCGGACAAATTTATCCACCCGGTTGGAGCAAAGCTCGACCCGGGAAATCCAGTTCACGCAGACAATTTCACTTAAACGAATGATGAACAGCGGCGCGTCCGGAGCACGCGAGAGTACCTCGCATGCCGACAAAGAACAGAGCAATGGGCTTAGTGACAAGTCAATATCGCCTATTATTGACAAGCTTGCCGCAGTATCCAAGGCGACGTGTCAATCGATCCTATTGATTGGCGGATTTTCGCCACATCTAAGCAATTATCCGAAATGAACCGCGCGAGGCTAGTCGAGACCGAGCTTCGTCGGTACGAATTTTGCGCAATCTCAAAGGCGCGCTGCCGCTCTGCAAATAATCGTATTAGTTCCAGATCGGACAGGACAACGCCTCGTCCGCGCTCTCCAAAATACAATATGGATAACGAAATAAATAACGAAATCTTACATTTTTTGCGGATATTGTCGGCATATGGACGCTACCGGCCTTGACCGTCAAAACGAACGATCACATATTGGTTACGACTTCGCTTCTATCTTGATCATGCACGTTTCAACAGACCCTAGCGTATCGATGACGTGTCGCCAATGTGGCGGTCGCGTGTCGGGTGCCGATTCGTTCTGCCCACATTGCGGTCAACGCGTATCGCAGGTATCCGCTGGCATGAGGGAGCCGGCGGGCGGCAGGCGCGCAGAGAGATCGCTCGGCGATGCAATTGGGCTATCACGCCCGACTCCGCTCTTTATGCCTGCCGGTACGGGTGCGTACAACGAAGAAAGACAAACCGCGCGGCCGGTGCCGCGTCAATGGAGGCTGAACCACACCGGAGGAATCTCACTGGTCATTTTCGTGTTGCTGTTCGGCGCCTATGCGCTCATGACGCAGCACGCCAACAGAACGAGCAGTCATGAAGGGCCGCTGCATACGGTGATCGGACAAGTGACGCCGAGTCGTGGTTCGAGCGTGTCCGCTAATCCGGTGCCTGCGCAGGAGACCGCCACGAATCAAGCCGCCGGAACGCAATCCCTTTCGACCAATATTCCGGAGTCTTCGCACGCTTCGGCGGCGCCGTTGCAGGAACCGACGCAGCCGGCTGCGTCGTTGACGGCACCGTCAACCGCTCCCCCCGTCGCGCAGCAGCAAGTTCCGGCGCCCTCGAATTCGTCGGAGGCGCCATTGCATGAGCCTTTGCAACCGCCCTCCTCGTTGCCGGCACCGCCGGCTGCTCCACCGGTCGCACAGCAACCCCAGGCTCCCGCGCCGAGCGCAAAGGACCATGAGTCGGCGCATGTCGCTCAGCAACCTCCTGCACCCGCTCCCGGAGCAAAAGACCGTGAGTCAGCGCATATCGCTCAGCGATCTCCGGCACCCGCTCCAAGCGCAAAGGGTCATGTGCCTGCGCCAGTCGCATCCCAGCAGCGATTCGCTGACAACCGCACCGATGCAGATGCCCGATCCGCAGCCGCTCCAGCGACACATAAGCCGCAGGACAACGATCTGACGACTCCCTACCTTGCGACGGCTCGGACGGATCTGGATGAAAACAATCTGGCCGGGGCGCGTGCCGCCCTAACCAAGGCGCTGGACAAAGGACCGGCTAACAGCGACGCGCTCATGCTGCGTCAGGATCTCCTCTCGCGCGAACACGCACGCGACGCGGCACTGAATACCGCTCGCGCCTGTCTCGCGCAGCACTCGTGGAAGTGTGCATGGCACAGCGCAGGCAACGCGCTGTCGATCGACTCCAGCAGTGCGGAGGCCAGCGCCTTGGAACAGCGCTCGCTCGTCAACTGGGGAGCAACCGATCAGGCAGAGGGTCAAAGCCCCGACACCGGGCACTGACCCGCTCGATGCAAGGTTGATGTCGAGGAGACGAGAAAGGACTTCGCTTTTATTCAGCCGCAGGAGGCAGGCCAGGTTCTTTGCGAGAGGCAACCAAGTGTTTCGTCTTGTAACGTATGCGAGCAAGCGCCGACACGTCGGTCGACAACACCCGCGGCTACAAATGCGACTTGATCTGTTCCGCGAAGTCGCGAATAACGTCTTCGTTTCGCGATAAAAACATCCACTGACCCAAGCGGGTCGAATCAACCAGCCCAGCTTCGACCAATGCCGCGATGTGCGCCGATACGGTCGATTGTGCCAGCCCGCTGCGCGCGAGGATCGCATTCGACGGCACCCCGCGAGCCAGATCGATGTGGCCTTGCACAAAGTGCTCGTTGGGGGCCTTTAGCCACCTTAAAACCTCACGCCGGAACGGGTTCGCGAGTGCCTTATGAATCAAATTCTCGTCAATCATGGATTTCGACAAACGCCTCAGTAGCAGTTGAAGGGCTAGAACATATCCGTAGCACTGTTCTTTCCTACGCCCTGACTGTGTGTTTCTTGCCCGATGCGAGACGGAATGAAGGGACCTGTGATCATGTTCGAGTAGCTTTGTCCCGGGCCTACCATCGGAAAGACATCGGCGTTCTCGTCGATCATCACCTCGAGAAAGGCAGGCCCGTCGAATGCCACGAACGCTCTCAGCGCGCCCTCGAGTTCATCCATTGCTTGAACGCGACGCGCAAATTCAAAGCCATCGGCCTGCGCCGTCATCACGAAGTCCTTGCTATGCAACGACTTGTCGCTGACGAACATCCGTCCTTCATAAAAAAGACGCTGCCACTGCCGGATCATTCCGTCACCGCGATTGTTGAGCAGCAAAACCTTCACGGGGACGCCGTACGTGGTTGCCGTCTCCAGTTCGCCGATATTCATCCGTATGCTTCCGTCGCCGTCGATGTCGATCACGAGGGCGTCCGGCCGCGCCAATTGCGCGCCGATCGCCGCGGGCAGCCCGAAACCCATCGTCCCCATGCCTGCCGATGTCAGAAAGCTCCGAGGCTCGACAAACGCGAAGTACTGCGCGGCCCACATCTGATGTTGGCCGACGCCCGTGGTGATGATCGCTCGTCCACCCGTGATTTCGCTGAGCTTCTCGACCACGTACTGCGGCTGAATCGCGGGGCTGTTTCGGTCGTAGTTCTGCCCGAACGTCCGCTTCAACTCCGCGACGCGTTCGAGCCATTTCGAGAGCGATGACGTCGCTGGACTGTGCTCGATCAAAGCCCGCAACGCGTCCTTCGCATCTCCCACGTGAGCCCAGTGCGCGCGTTTGACCTTGTTGATCTCCGCCTCGTCGATGTCGATATGAGCGACATGGCGAGCACCGGCGGCGAATGATTCAGGCCGGCCACCGGCGACCCGATCGTCGAACCGGGCGCCCACCGCGATGAGAAAGTCACAGTCTTCAACGGCGTAGTTGGCGCAGGCGGTGCCATGCATGCCGAGCATGCCCAGATACAACTCGTGATTGGCAGGGATGGCGCCAAGCCCCATGAGCGTCGTCACGATCGGAATGCAGTTGCGCTCGGCAAACGCTCTCAGCTCCGCTGTTGCGCGAGCCGTGATCACGCCGCCGCCGACATAGAGCAGCGGCCGTTGACTCTCGCGCAGAAGATCGAAGAAACCGTCGGCCTTCTCTCGTTCAAGACGCGCGCCTCGCGCCACCATTCGGAGACGATCGGCGTAGCCGCGAGAATGCAGCGTGCCTTGCCCATGATAGGGGCCCCTCCAGTTCTGGATGTCTTTGGGCACGTCTACGACGACCGGGCCCGGTCGGCCGGTGCGAGCGATTTCGAATGCGGTGCGCAGCGTTGGCTCGAGCTTCGCCGGGTCGGTGACCAGGAACACCTGCTTCGCGCACGCCGACATGATGTTGAAGACGGGCGCCTCCTGAAACGCATCGCTGCCGATCGCGGCGCGCGGCACCTGCCCGCAGATGAGCACAACCGGTATCGAATCGCCATTGCAGTCGGCGATCGGCGTCACGGCATTCGTTGCGCCCGGGCCGGACGTCACCATGAAGACGCCGACTTTTCCGCTGGCCCGCGCATAACCGGCGGCCATGAAGCCCGCGGCTTGCTCATTGGCGGGGACGACGAACTTGATCTGACGCTCGGCATGTGCCGCGTTCATTTCGTTATGACGAAACACGGCGTCGTACGTCGGCAAGATCGCGCCGCCGCTATAGCCGAACATCGTGTCGACGCCCTGCTCGGCGAGTACGCGCAGGATGATGTCGGCGCCCGACAGGATTTCACGTGTATTCGTTGGCTTGAGATCGGCTGGTGAAGCAATGATTGGGTTTTGAGTCATGGCTGGCTTGCGGGCAAACACGAGACGCGTTTGCCGCTGGAACAATGGCGAGAAAGGACACAACGATTCTGCCAACGATCGGAACCGTGCGGTCCCTTCGTTGCGGTGGCGCATGGGCCAAACTTAGCTACATTTGGGCCATGAACGCTGCCTCGACAATGACTGCGTGACGCCTCTGGCGAATTCTTCGCCAAGGTCCTCTCTGACGAGCGCCAATGCCACCCGGATACCGTCGCTCACGCCACGCGACGAGTACAAGTTGCCGTCCTTCAAATAGCTTTGATGGCTGATGACGTGCACGAGGGGAAATTCGGTAGAGAGACGCTGTGCGTCGCGTCGATGCATAGTCAACGCGCGATGGTCCGCAAGGCCGGCACGCGCGATCAAGAAAGCCCCGTTGGACACCGACGCGAGCCGTCGCACCCTGCTTCCGGCATCGCGAAGCCAGTCCACCAGCTCGCAATGCTCGCGCCCCGCGCCGACGGCCGGCGAGCCCGGCACGACGACGATGTCGAATGAAGTACGCACATCCAACAGAGACTCCGTCGTGCCTACCGCTACGCCATTCGAGCACGCGACGGGCCCCGGGGACGGCCCCACGAGATGCTGCTCGTACAACATTGCGCCGCTCAGACGATTCGCTTCGTGGAAGACATCCATCGGGCCCGTCACTTCGAGCAGCCGGAATCCCTCGTACAACATCATCGCTACTTGCATACGCCGTCGCTCCGGCTACATTCATGAGACCCAGTCTATTCAGGCGGCACGGACGAGGAAACACGGAGCTGGCGCCGTGCTGGGCCAATCGAGTTCAGATTTGGGCCAACGTGCGTTTGACCGCTCCCCAGTCCACTCCATTGATGACTCGCACTCAAAAGACAGTTTCAGCCCAGTACGTCCCTGTTTTTGGGCCACTGCGGTACGCTCCGTTACCGATCGTCGTCAGGACGATTCACTCCATGAAGGTCACGGCATGAAAGTCGCCATTGTCATATTCGATGGTGTTCAAGCGCTCGATGTTGCGGGCCCCCTCGACGTGTTTGCGGAAGCCAACACAATCCTGACTGCGCAGCAGAAATATGAAGTCACGCTGGTGGGCCCCCAGGCCGGCACCGTGACCTGCTCGAACGGGATGGGGCTTTCCGTGCCGTATAGCTATGCCGATCTCGACACGCAATTCGACTTGCTGCTGATCGCAGGCGGACCGCAATTGCCCGACGTTCAACCGTCGAACGATTTTCTGACGTGGCTGCAAAATCAGGCACAAAACGCGACGCGATTCGGCTCCATTTGCAATGGGGCATTCGTGCTTGCCCATGCCGGACTGCTCGACGGCAAGCAAGTGACGACCCACTGGGCGGACGCGGGCCGCCTTGCCGACGAATTCCCGCAGGCGCGTTTGCAGCCCGACAAGATCTTCGTTCGCGACGGACGCCTCATTACGTCGGCGGGCGTGACGGCCGGCATCGATCTGTGCCTGTCGCTGGTCGCCGAAGATTGGGGACACGAAGTGGCGGTGCGTGTTGCAAAACGTCTTGTCGTCTATATCCAGCGCGAAGGCGGCCAATCTCAGTACAGCCCGTATATGGGAACCGGCAGGGATGAAGATCCGATTATCGGCAAGGTGCACCGGTACGTGACCGAGCACATCACCGATGCGCTCTCCATCGAACAGCTCGCGGACTCAGTTGGCGTGAGCCGGCGGACCTTCTCGAGAGTCTTCGCCAAGTACGCGAAAGTGACGCCGTCCGCGTTTGTCGAGCAGGTTCGCGTCGACAGCGCGAGGAAGTTGCTCGAAGATTCGGATGCGCCGCTGAAAACCGTTGCCTACCAATGCGGCTTCCGCAGTGCCACGCATATGCGCACGACGTTCTCCCGGCGGTTGGAAGTCACGCCGAAACAATATCGGCAGCGATTCCGCGGCGATGCAGGCACGCAGGCCTCGATTCAATGACTCGCTCATCCGTGACGGATGCCGATTCGCTTCAAGCGCTTCCCGATCTTCTTGAACCGAACTTGTCGTTGGTATTTTGCGGAATCAATCCCGGTATCCGTGCGGCATCGACAGGTCACCACTTTGCGGGCCGAGGCAATCGCTTCTGGCGGGTCATGCATCTCGCCGGCTTTACCCCCGAGCAAATTCGGCCCGAAGACGATCACACGATGCTTCGATATGGCTGCGGTCTCACTACCGTGGTCCCGCGACCCACCGCACAGGCCGCCGAGCTCTCGCGAGCGGAGATTGAACTGGCCGGTGATGCCTTTCGGCGAAAGATCGAGCGATACGCGCCGCGGCACATCGTTTTCCTCGGAAAGATGGCGCTTTCGGCCATCTCCGGCACGCGCGATATTGCTTGGGGGCTGCAAACAGAGCCATTCGGCGGCGCACGCGCGTGGGTCGTCCCCAATCCAAGCGGGCTGAATCGGGCGTTCGACCTCGATGCGCTGGTGACCGCCTACCGCGAAGTTCGCGTAGCGGTAGCGTCCGCAGCCTGAAGGTGCGGATTCTTACGCAGCGTCTCGGTCACGTATTCCACGAAAGCGCGAATCTTGCCGCTGGTGCTGCGCCGCTCGACATGCAACAAGCTCACCGGGACCGACTCGGGCTCGAATGACGTCAGGACCGGTTGGAGTTTGCCGTCGGCTACCTCCGGCGCCGCCTGGTACGACAGCAACTGAGTGATGCCCACGCCTTCGGCGGCGGCGAGGATGGCGGCGGGACCGAGGTCGACCACCATCCGCGGCCGAACCCGGACGGGCAGCCTCGAGCCGTTTTCGTTGAACACCCATTCGAGCGGTTGCGAGACGCCGGTGAACGACACGCAGTGGTGATTGATCAGATCCCTGGGGTGATCAGGTTCCCCACGCTCGGCTAGGTAAGAGGGCGCCGCATAGGTTCGACGCCGCACAAAACCCAACGGAATGGCGTATGTCGAGGAGTCTCCGAGGTGGCCGATACGGAGCGCCACGTCCACCCCTTCCTCTAGAAGCCGCGTGGTTCGATCGGCGTACACCGCGTTGATGGTGACGTCCGGATAACGCAACGCGAAGGCGTTGATCAGCGGCGCCACATATCGCTGGCCAAACAGGACCGGCGCGGAGACGGTCAACGTCCCTACGGGATTGAGCGGATCGACCGCGATGCTGGCTTCCGCGTCCGTGATGGTGTCCAGCACCTTCCTGCAGGCTTCGAGGTAAGCCATGCCCGCATCCGTCGGACGAACCGTTCGAGTCGTCCGGGCGAGCAGTTGCGTGCCGAGACGGGATTCCAGCGAATTGACCGCGCGTGAAACCCCGCCGGGCGACATGTCGAGTTTGTCGGCGGCGCCGGTAAAGCTGCCTCGGTCGACGATCGCGACGAAGATCTCCATCTCACGCAATTTGTCCATTCCGCCTCCTACTTTGATCACCGCGTCCACCACTCGCCGTGATTCTATTCGATCGCTTCTCAAAGGACTCTTTCAGGCTGTGATGGCAATCGGAACGGCATTTGCCGGGTTGGCAAAAATCGCAAATTCATTGGCCCAATAGCAACCAGCTTGGGCCCCTGCGAATTGAGGCTTTCCCCGACAATCACTGCACGTCGTATCACTCACCAACCGAAAGAGGTGCCTATGTTTGCCGCAATGCTTGAAGTCAATCCGAAGCCCGAACAGTTCAACGCGTATCTCGGCATGGCCAAGGTGCTGCGCCCCGAACTCGAGAAGATCGACGGGTTCATCGACAACAATCGCTACGCCAGTCTCACACGCGAAGGATGGGTTCTGTCGCTGTCGAGCTGGCGCGACGAGAAGGCGCTCGTGCGCTGGCGCAGCCAGCAGGTCCACCACAAGATCATGCAAGCCGCGCGTGACCGGGTGTTTGCCGACTATCGCTTGCGTATCGGTCAGGTCGTCAGCGACAACCAACTGCCTGCGGGACAGGCCCTGATCGAGCAGCGCTTGGATGTCACCGAGACGGGACGCGGCACGGCAGTGACCTTGCATGAAGGGCAGTTCGCGCCGGACTGGGTCAAGCAAGCTGGCGCGGAAGCGGTGGCGAAAGCGCTTGGCGTCGATACGAACGCGCCTGGCCTCGTTGCCTGGGACGTGTTCGACGCACTGATGACGCCGGGGGACGTGATCGCGGTGGTGACGTGGCGCGACCAAGCGGCGACCGAAGCGTTCGAACGCGGTGCAGCGGCGGCAGACGGCTCGCGCCGCCGGAACGTACGCATCATCCGTGAGTACGGCATGTTCGATCGCCGGGAAGCACCGCAATATTTTGCAGAGGCACAACGCTCGTAGTAATTCAGCTGCGCCCGTCATTGAGGTGATTCGATAGGAAATAGTTAGATTTCCTATCGAACACGAGTAGCAACGAGGTTTCCATGACCACCGTCGACCCTTTTACCATTGGAGCGGAACGATTGACCGTCGCGCAGGCGCCGGCTCCGGCACCCGCTCCTGCGCCGAAGCCGGAGGCTCCCGCACAGCCGACGCCCCCGCAACAGTCCACCCTGACGCTGCGCCTCGCCACCGGCCTCGTCGGGATGCTGCTTGCGTCTCTCCTGGCCATTCTCAACGAGCAGGTCACGGCGCAAGCGATGGCGGACATTCAAGGCGCGTTCTCGATCGGTCACGACGACGGAACCTGGCTGACGGCTCTGTTCGAGGCGGCCAATGTGACGACGATGGTGTTTGCCCCGTGGTTCGGGATCACCTTCACGCTGAAGCGATTCACGATCGGCGCCGTGGTCGCGACGATGATCTTCGGTTTCCTTTGCCCGTTTGCGCCGAACCTTTTCACGTTCTATGGGCTGCGCGTGCTGCAGGGGATGGCCGGCGGATGCCTTCCCCCGATGCTGATCATCGTGGCGCTGCGCTATCTGCCGCCCAAAGTGAAGCTCTATGGGCTCGCCGGGTACGCGCTCACGGCGACCTTCGGGCCGGCGCTCGGCACACCGCTCGCCGCGTTGTGGACCGAGTTCGTTGGCTGGCAAATGGCTTTTTGGCAAATCGTGCCGCTGGGCATCGTGAGCTGCGTGGCAATTCAGTGGGGCCTGCCGAAAGATCCGCTCAAACTCGAACGGCTCGCGGCATTCAACTGGACCGGGTTTCTGACGGGCTTTCCGGCCGTCGCCATGCTCGTGATCGGCCTTCTGCAAGGCGATCGTCTCGACTGGCTCGATTCCGCGTTCATTCGCGTGATGTTTATCGGTGGCGGGCTGATGCTGGTGATGTTCCTCGTCAACGAGTGGTTTCACCCGCATCCCTTCTTCAAGCTGCAGTTGCTTAAGCGCAGGAACTTTACGCACGGACTCACGACGCTCACAGGCGCGGTGATCTTGCTGGTTGGCGTGGCGGCGATACCCGGCCAATTTCTCGCCACCGTTCACGCCTACCGGCCGCTGCAAACCGCGCCCTTGTCGCTGCTGGTTGCCGCGCCGCTCTTGATCACGCTGCCTTTGACGGCGGCACTTCTGAATCTGCGGCGCGTCGACCACCGGTGGGTCATGGCCATCGGCTTGAGCCTCATGATCGCCACGTGCGTGATGGGCAGCTTCATCACGTCCGAATGGATCCGCGACAACTTCTACTGGCTTCAATCGATACAGGTCGTCGCGCAGCCGATGGTGATTCTCGGAATCCTGATGGGCGTGACGACGGGCTTGCCGCCGACGGAAGGTCCCTTTGCTTCAGCGATGTTTAACTCGCTCAAGACGTTTTCCGCGGCGGTGGCGACGGGTCTCATCGAAGGGTTGGGCACCGATCGCGAACGCCTTCATTCGAACATGCTCGTGGACCAATTAGGCAATCACGCGCTGGTGACGAGCCAAAGCCTCGACGCAGCCCATGGTGGCCTCGGCGAACTTGCACACCGGATCCACGAGCAAGCAGCGGTACTGACATCGGCGGATCTCTACCTCGTGATGGCGGGAGTCGCCGTCGCGCTTCTTCTCCTCGTGCCTGTGTTACCCGTGCGCATTTACCCGCCGTGGAGCACGACGCCGCCCTCTTCGTCTTCACATTAAGGGAACGCCATCATGTCAACCGCTGCTCGAACTCCCCTCAAACTCATTCCTGCCGCCGCTATTGCCGTCGCACTCGGTGTTGGCGCATGGGCTTATGCAAGCCTGTCAGGCGGCTCGAATACCGAATCCACGAACGATGCCTACGTCCAGGCCGATTTCACGCTCGTGGCACCGCGCATCCCCGGCCAGATCGCCGAAGTCTTGGTCGACGACAACCAGTCGGTCAAAGCCGGGCAATTGCTGGTGCGTATCGACGACCGCGACTACAAGGCCGCCTTGATGAGCGCTCAAGCGGACGTCGCCGCGGCCAAAGCGTCCGTCGCTAACTTCGACGCCGAGATCGCGCGGCAGCCCTCGCTCGTCGATCAGGCGCGCGCGACGCTCAAGTCCGACGATGCGGCGATCGCGTTTGCGCGCGACAACGCCACGCGCTACCAGGATCTCTCGCAAACCGGCGCAGGCACGGCGCAGGAGCAACAGCACGCGTCGAGCGCGCTCGCGGAGCAGCTCGCGCAGCAGGCCCACGACCAAGCCGCGCTGGAAGCGACCGAGCAGAACCTGAACGTCCTGAACACCCAGCGCGACAAAGCGGCCGGCGCGCTCGCACGCGCCGAGGCGGCGCTCGATCAGGCGCAGCTCAACCTCTCCTATACGGAGATTCGCGCGCCGATCGACGGCAAGGTTGGACGGCGTTCCGCACGCGTTGGCGCCTACGTGACGCCCGGCGCGCCGGTTCTCGCGATCGTGCCGCTTTCGGAAGCCTATGTCGTCGCCAACTTCCAGGAAAACCAGATCACCAAGATGCGGCCCGGCGAAAGCGTGCGCATCAAGGTGGACAGCCTGCCTGGCGTTGTGATTCGCGGCCGGATCGATAGTCTCGCGCCCGCCACCGGCGTGAGCTTCGCGCCGATCGCGCCCGACAACGCGACGGGCAACTTCACCAAGATCGTTCAACGCGTGCCGATCAAGATCGACATCGATAAAGGTCAAGAGGCGGCGTCTGCGTTGAGCGTGGGGCTTTCTGTCGAAACCGAAGTGGCCACCGGTCGACATAGTGATGCACGGGCCGAAGCAGGAGAGCAAAAATGAGTACGCGAGACTTCACATTCCGCGCCATCCGCGCGTTGGCGCTGGAAATCCTGGCATGCCTCGTGATCGCCGGCTGTACCGTCGGACCGAATTTCGTGCCACCCACGGCGGCCACGCCGCCGCAAGTCTTTGAACGCACCGACGCGGCGCAAGCACCGAGCAAGGCCACCGAAACCGAATTCAATTCCGATTGGTGGACGCTGTTCAACGATCCCACGTTGAACGCGCTCGAAAAGCAACTGGCCGATGCGAACCTCGATGTGGCCGCGGCGTCGGCGCGCCTCCGGCAAAGCCGCGCCGGACAACGCATAGCAGGGGCGGCGGAATTGCCCACGCTGGACGGCGCGGCATCCTACGACCGCGAACGCGGCAGTCCGAACGGCATTCTGTCGCTGCTCGGCGTGCCCTCGCTCGGCCCCGAATCGCAAAACGCTTCAGGTAAAACGCCGCTTGGCGTGGCGCCGATTCCCGGCTCCAAGGGCTCGCCGGCCTACAACCTCTATCAAATGGGCTTCGATGCCTCTTGGGAACTCGATATCTGGGGCGGTGCTCGACGCGGTGTCGAAGAGGCGTCCGCCTTGTCGGATGGTTCTTACGAAGACCGGAACGCCGTGTTGTTGTCTGCGCGCGCCGAGCTCGCGCGAGACTATGTCGAATTGCGCGACTCACAACAGCTGCTGAACATCGCGAAACAAAACCTCGAGATTGCCCGCAATACCACGAAGCTCACGCAAATCCGCGAGCGTGACGGCGTGACGACGGATCTCGATGTCGCCAATGCCTCCGCGCAGGCGGCGTCGATCGAAAGTCTGATTCCAACGCTCGAAACCCAATGCGAGACCAGGATCAACGCGATTGGTGTCTTGCTCGACGAGGAGCCGGGCGCGCTCAAGCAAACGCTCGGCGAGCCGCAAGAGGTGCCCGAGTTGCCTGGACAAGTGCCCATCGGCTTTCCGTCCGAGCTCGCGCAACGCCGGCCCGATATCCGGCGAGCGGAAGCGCAATTGCATGCGGCGACGGCGTCGATCGGTGTGGCAAAGGCCGACTTCTATCCGCACATCTCGCTCAACGGCAGCGCGGGTTTCCAGAGTCTTCAGCTCACGAGCCTCGCCAGCTGGGCGTCGGGGCAGTTCGTTCTCGGCCCCTCCATCACGATGCCGATCTTCGAAGGCGGGCGCCTCAAAGGCACCCTGCAGTTACGCGAGGCGCAACAACAGGAGGCGGCGATCGTCTACAAGCGCACCGTGCTCGAGGCTTGGCGCGAGGTGGACGACGCACTGGTCGCCTACGATGCCGAGCAGCTGCGCCGCGACAAGCTGAAGGAGGTGGTGGCGCTGAACCAGCGCGCACTCGCCGTGGCGCAGCAGCGCTACAAGGCTGGGGCATTGGACTATCTCGACGTGCTGAACGTGCAGAAACAACTGCTCGAAGGCCAGAGCAACCTCGAGCAAAGCCAAGCGACTGCTGCTGCGAATCTGATCGAGCTCTGCAAGGCGCTCGGCGGTGGGTGGGAATCGACTTATGCAGGCCAAACGCCTCAAGCTGACAAGGGCACTGCGGCGTCTCAATCCCAGCCAGTTCAGGCAGAACAGAACGCGTCGATCACAGCAAAGGCAGACTGAGCCTGATGTGCTCCGCAAACGCGGCGCTCAAGAGCGATGGACGCGCCCGCGCGAATTTCAGGGAGATGCCGGCACTGGGTAACGGTGGCAATCCAGGGTCGGCATTGAGTACCTGCAGATCCGCTGGAACGGCGGTCTGCGTGAGGACCGCGAAAGCCTGCCCCGAGCGAACCAGCGCGGTGAGACCCGAGAGACTGCTGCTCGCATACGCGATGCGATACGCGCGGCCGGCGCGTTGCAGCGCGTCGCAGGCCGCGAGGTGATCGAGCGTGTCGGGATCGGAAAGCGCGAGCGGCAACGGGTCGAAGTGCGCCGAATCCATCCCGGGATAGCCGACCCAGACCAACTGCTCGCGGCGGATGATGTCGTCGTTCGGGCTGCCTTCGGGCAACGAGATCATCGCGAGGTCCACGGCACGCTTTTCCAGTTGTTCGATAAGGCGTGGCGTGGGCGCGCAAACGACTTCCACGAGCGCATGCGGATGCTGGCTCGAGAACTGCCTCAGCAACGAAGGCAGGAAGACGGCGGCGTAGTCGTCCGGACAGCCGAAGCGGATCCGCCCCGACAGCCCCTTGCCGCACAGATCGGCCATCGCCTCGTCGTGCGCGCGCAGAATGCGTTGGGCGTGAATCAGCAGACGCTCGCCGGGACTCGTCAGCACCACGCCGCGACCGGTGCGTTGAAACAGCGGCTGATCGACGATTTCCTCGAGCCGCTTCATCTGCTGACTCAGCGCGGACTGAGTCCGGCCGATGCGATGGGCCGCGCGACTGAGCGCCCGCACCTCGGCGATGACGGCAAACGAGCGCAGCAGATCGATTTCGAGTGAAAGACCCAAGATATTAACCCCGCTTCTATCTTCGATAAGAACTATTCGATTCTATAAAAGCAGAGGCCCGTCTAGACTGCAAGTCATCCCCACCACCTGCCAGGAGACGCACCGTGTCCCTGAACAACGACGCAACCTTTTGGCACAACGCCAAACAGCACCTCATCCGGTACGGCGGCACGTTCGAGCCGATGATCATCGAGCGCGCCCGGGGCAGCTTCGTCTACGACGCGGATGGCCGCACGATCCTCGATTTCACCTCGGGGCAGATGAGCGCGGTGCTCGGGCACAGCCACCCCGAAATCGTGTCGGTCATCAGCGAATACGCGGGCAAGCTGGACCACCTCTTCAGCGGGATGCTCTCGCGGCCCGTGGTCGATCTGGCGACGCGCTTGGCCGACATCACGCCTGACGGGCTCGACCGCGCGCTGTTGCTCAGTACCGGCGCGGAGTCGAACGAAGCCGCCATTCGCATGGCGAAGCTCGTCACCGGCAAATACGAAATCGTCGGTTTTGCCCAGTCCTGGCACGGCATGACGGGTGCGGCGGCGTCCGCGACCTATAGCGCCGGACGCAAGGGTGTCGGCCCCGCGGCTGTCGGTTCGTTCGCGATCCCTGCCCCGTTCCTGTACCGGCCACGGTTCGAGCGCAATGGCGAATACGACTATCTGGCGGAGCTGGACTATGCGTTCGATCTCATCGATCGCCAGTCAAGCGGCAACCTCGCAGCGTTCATCGCGGAGCCGATCCTCAGCTCAGGCGGGATCATCGAACTGCCGCCAGGCTACATGGCCGCGCTCAAGCGCAAATGCGAGGAGCGCGGCATGCTGTTGATCCTCGACGAAGCGCAGACCGGCGTCGGGCGCACCGGCACGATGTTCGCGTGCCAGCGCGACGGCGTCACGCCCGACATGCTCACGCTGTCGAAGACACTCGGCGCCGGCTTGCCGCTCGCGGCCCTCGTGACTTCCGCGCAGATCGAGGAACGGGCTCATGAACTCGGCTATCTGTTTTACACGACCCACGTGTCCGATCCGCTTCCTGCCGCCGTCGGTTTGCGTGTGCTGGATGTCGTGGAGCGCGAGGGGCTGGTGGCGCGCGCGAACGTGATGGGCGAGCGGCTCAAGCACGGTTTGCTGGATTTGATGGAGCGCTTCGAGTGCATCGGCGACGTTCGCGGACGCGGGTTGCTGCTGGGCGTGGAGATCGTCAAGGATCGCCGCACGAAGGAGCCGGCGGATGGGCTGGGCGCGAAGATTACCCGCGAATGCATGAATCTGGGGCTCAGCATGAATATCGTGCAGTTGCCCGGGATGGGCGGAGTGTTCCGGATTGCGCCGCCGTTGAACGTGCGCGAGGAGGAGATCGATCTGGGGCTTGAGTTGCTTGGGCAGGCGATTCAACGGTCCTTGTAGGCGCTAGTTGGCGGGTGAGCGCATGCGCATCGATGGCTATGTCGAGATCAGCGCGGTTTGCGTGGATGACGAGTATCGCGGCAAGGGCCTTGCAGGTCGGCTGATCAATATCCTGCGCAGGGATATCGAGGCTCGCGGCGATACGCCGTTCCTGCATGTCATCAGCGGCAATCAAGCCGCGATCGGATTGTACGAACGCCTCGGGTTCGAACTGAGGCAGGCTTTTCGCCTCAACATCGTCAAGCGCGCGGATAGCAGCCGCTAGCCGCTTACTTGACCGCGAGCGCGTCACTCACCAGTTGGCTCCAGTACGACGAGCAGGCTTGGAACAATCAAGTGAGCGCCGTGAGGCTCATTCACTGGTCGCAATGCATATCCTGCCTTCGCACAACGACCATCACCGGGTAAGTCCCCTGGTCGAGCTCCACTCGGGCGACCACGACCATCGTCGCGCTGTCGCTGTCGTCGTACACGCTGGCTTGTTCATGCCGAAGGTTCGTGACACCGGTACACGCGGACGCGCGCCCCTCGTCGGAGATCTTGCATTGGATTTGGTTGTCTGCGAGGTAGCGATATTTGTCTCTGTCGGGAGTCGCCAGGTATTCGCGCATGCTCTGGGCTGACCCGCCGACGCCGGTGACATACCCGAGTGCGCACTCCTGTTTGGGCGCATCGCCGGCGGCGCCGGATGTTTGGGCTATCGCAGCGGCGCTTGCGGCCACGATGAGCGCCGCAACGATCGATGCAAAAATGTATTTCATCGCGTGAGTCCTGGTTGTCGAATCGATGTGGTGGATTGTAGTGGCATCCTGCAAAACGGCCGATCGGAAAACACAAGTCGCGCTCGGCCAGACGTCTACTTTCCTGCCGTCCACAATCATCGTGGCCTAAGCCTTGGGGCGCTGTCTTTCATGTTGCATTCGGCCCATTCGCGAACTGCAGTTGCGAAGAGTTGCAGTGCAGTCGGGGGATGGCGATTCGCGGGGTAATAGAGGCAGAGCCCGGGAATCGACGGACTCCAGTCCGCGAGCAAGTGGACGAGTCGCCCCGACGCCACGTGCTCGGCCGCAAGATAATCCGGAACCCACGCGACGCCTATCCCATTGAGCGCGGCTTCAATCATTAGATTGACGTTGCCAAGCGTCATTGGGCCATCCACGTCGAGGCTTGCACTCTTTCCGCGACGTTCGAGATCCCATCGATACAGCGCGCCGCTCTCGAAGCGAAATCGAATGCATCGGTGTTGCCCGAGATCATGCGGCGCCTGTGGTGCGGGATGCTGCTGCAGATAGCCGGGCGATGCTACGGCCATGAAGCGCATGTCGCCTCCGAAGCGCACAGCGATCATGTCGCGTGGAACGTCCTGCAATACGCGGATGCCCGCATCGAACCCATCAGCGACGATATCGACCAAGCGCGTATCGACGACGATCTCGACATGAATGTCGGTGTACCGCGTCAGGAAGCTGGGCAAGACGTTGCGCACGAGCAGCTTTGCCGCCGATTCCGACGCGCTGATGCGAATCACCCCCGACGGACGATCGCGTGAGGAAGCCGCTTCACTCACGGCGTCCTGCAGGTCGGCGATGGCGGGACCGACACGCCGTAGCAAGCGCTCTCCCGCTTCGGTGAGCGCGACCGAGCGGGTCGTCCGGTTGAAGAGCCGCACCCCGAGGCGCGCTTCGAATGCGCGCATGGCATGACTGAGCGCTGACGGAGACACATCGAGATTGCGCGCGGCTGCACTGAAGCTGCGCTGGTGGGCAATCTCCACGAATACCGTCAATTCCGAGAGGCCAGCTTTCTTCATAGTTGAGCAATGTTCATAAGCTTATGAAATTGTAGACCGATTGTTGAACCTGTCGCAGCAGACTAAGCTTGATTCTCCCAATGCCACAGGCAATCCGACGGAGATAGAGCAATGCAAAAGCGCAAGCTGGGTAACAGTGGACTCGAGGTTTCAGCGATCGGTCTGGGTTGCATGGGCCTCAGCTTCGGGTACGGCCCCGCTGTCGAAAGAGTCGACGGCATCACCCTCATCCGGTCGGCGTTCGAAGCGGGCGTCACGTTCTTCGACACGGCCGAGTGCTACGGTCCGTTCGTCAACGAGGAACTGGTGGGCGAAGCGGTCGCCCCGTTTCGTGATCAGATCGTGATCGCGACGAAGTTCGGCTTTCAGGACGGCGATTCGAAGAAGCCCGTCGACAGCCGCCCCGAACGCATCCGGGCGGTCGCCGAAGCGTCGTTGAAGCGCCTCAAAACCGATCGTATCGATCTGTTCTATCAACATCGCGTCGATCCGAACGTTCCGATCGAAGAAGTTGCGGGAACCGTGAAAGACCTCATCCGGGAAGGCAAGGTCAAACACTTCGGTTTGTCGGAGGCCGGCGCGCAGACGATTCGTCGTGCTCATGCGGTACAGCCGGTCGCTGCGCTGCAAAGCGAATACTCGTTGTGGTGGCGCGAGCCGGAGCAGTCGGTGCTCCCGACGCTCGAAGAGCTCGGTATCGGCTTCGTTCCTTTCAGTCCATTGGGCAAGGGCTTCCTGACCGGCGCGATCAACGCAAGCACCGAGTTCGCCTCGAACGATTTTCGTAACGTCGTGCCTCGCTTTTCCGAAGAGAATCGCAAGGCGAATGCGGCGCTCGTCGACGTGCTCGGACAAATCGCGGACGCAAAAAGCGTAACGCGAGCGCAGATCGCACTCGCGTGGCTGCTCGCGCAAAAGCAGTGGATCGTGCCGATACCGGGCACCACGAAGCTGCACCGGTTGAAAGAGAACGTGGGGGCCGCAGCCGTGGAGCTGTCCGCGGACGATCTGACGGCGATCGAATCAGCCTTGCGCGACATCCAGATAGTCGGAGAGCGCTATCCGGCCCACATTCAGCAACGCGTTGACCGCTAGTGCCGAGCAATCCAAGAGACAGGAAATAGATATGCAACACGTGACGCTCAACAATGGCATCGAAATGCCTGTCCTCGGCTTCGGCGTCTTCCAGATACGCGACAGCGACGAATGCGAGCGGTGCGTGATCGACGCGATCGACGCCGGCTACCGCCACATCGACACTGCCGCGTCTTATATGAACGAAGAGGCGGTCGGCAAAGGCATCAAGAAGAGCGGCGTCGCGAGGGACGCGCTCTTCGTTACCACCAAGCTCTGGGTGCAAGACGCTGGCTACGAGCGCACTCAGCAAGCGATCGACACTTCACTGCGCCGCCTGCAGCTCGACTATGTCGACCTCTACCTGATCCATCAGCCCTACAACGATGTACATGGCGCTTGGCGCGCGATGGAAAATGCCCTTCGCCAAGGCAAGGTCCGTGCGATTGGCGTGAGCAACTTCTACCCTGATCGCCTAATGGACATCAAGGCGTTCAATGAAATTGCGCCAGCCGTCAATCAGGTGGAAGTCAACCCGTTTCATCAGCAGGTCGAAAGCGCCGATTTCATGAAGAGCATCGGCGTTCAGTGCGTGGCGTGGGCGCCCTTTGCCGAGGGCAAGAACAATCTCTTCCATAACGACATCCTGCAGCAAATCGCCGTGAAGCACGGGAAATCCGTCGGCCAGGTGGTTCTGCGCTGGCTGGTTCAGCGCGGGATCGTCGCCCTGGCGAAGTCTGTGCGCAAGGAAAGAATGGTTGAGAACCTAGACGTTTTTGACTTTCAGCTCGACGAGTCGGATTTCGCTCTGATTGCCGGATTGGATACACGGGAAAGCAGCTTCTTCTCGCATCAAGATCCGGGAATCGTCAAATGGATGAGTGAGAGGAAACTGGAGGGGTGAGACCTCAACCGAGGCAGTCGCTGCAATGACAAGCGACAACCGATAAGCTCGGGCCGGGTAAATTCACGGAGAGCTTCCCGCACTGGCACTTGGCATCCTTCGTAGACTCCTTTGCTTCTTCGCATTACAGCAGGACCCGATCGAAAGTTACGGGTGAGCGTTAGATATTAAAAGATCAACTTGCGTGTCGCGTTTGTTCTGACTTAGGATGCGCAAAATCCCAGCAGCTGGACCGAAACGTTCCGATGTAAATCCATTTTCCGATGCATCGCCTTTGCCACCACCGCCCTCATAGGTGCGGCTGTATATGCACGGACAACGGATTTGATCAATGGCCACGGGTGCAAGCGCACCCCCATCTTCGCTCGCTCGCCCCGAGCCGCGCACCACACTTCCCGCTGCAGGCCGCTATAGGCGTCTGCCCGCTAACAACCGTATCAAACGCGGTCGAGGCGACTGATGCTCGATAACGACGTGTTGATAAACCTGTCTGCCGAGCTTCATAGAACCTACGATTGCCATACTGCGATTCTTTACGGTTCGCGCGCACGCGACGATTGGGACGCGACGAGTGACATCGACGTGATTGCGTTTCGCGATGCTGGAGGTCGTCAGCGCGTCGCATCGCTGTGGAACGGCCTGTACCTCGATATGTTCATTCACGCCACAAATGACGAGGCTGAACCTGACTGGATTCGGATTCATGGGGGCCGAGTCCTGTTCCAGCGAGACGCATTCGGAGATCAAGTGCTTACGGAAGTGAGTGCTCGATTTCATGCTGGGCCAGAACAGCTATCCGAAAGTGAAATTGCGATTCGGAGGGCTTGGGCAGAGAAGATGCTAAGGCGGGCCGGAAAAGGCGATACCGAAGGCGACTACCGACGTCATTGGCTGTTGTTCTCGCTGCTTGAAGATTACTTCGCCGTGCGTGGTCAGTGGTATTTGGGCCCAAAGCAAGCCCTTCGTGCCATGGAAGGCGTGAGCGAGAAACACTGCGAGGTATTCAAAAGCGCGCTCAGACCCGAGGCGAGCCTCGAAGCGATCGAAGAAGCGGTCGCGGCGACATTTGAACTGTATGCGGTCTTTTAACAACGCCTCCCTTAGGTCACTGGACGCGAGGGCGGAGTTCCATTGTTAAGAAGTTGACGATCTCGCCGTCTTGATTTGTCTTTACACCGGTGGCGATGTCAACAAAGCCGCACTTTCGGTAGCACGAGGTGGCTCTCAGGTTGTTCATCCTCACGTTCAACCGTATTGCGATTTGAGGCTTCAGCTGGAACACCTGCTTCACTAAAGTTTCGATGGCGCGTTGGCCGCCTGCTTGCTGACCACGAGTCCGAACGTACGGGACGCGTATCTTGGTCGCGCGACCGTGAGTACCTGGGCTTTCCGCAAGTCCCGGCCCCCTCGACCCAAGGAGACACGTATGATTACAGCCATCGTCCTCTACGACCTGCCGCCCGGCATTGGCCTCGAGGAGTGCCGCGTCCACTTCACGAAGATTGCACCGGATTTCCTCAGGATTCCGGGCTTCCTACGCAAGCAGTTCATCTGTGCCCGTGACGGCAAGGTCGCGGGCGGCGTCTACATGTGGGAAAGCCAGGAGTCCGCCGAACGCTTCTATTCCGGCGAATGGCTCGCCGGAATCCGCGCCCGCTACGGCACAGAGCCGACAATCAGCTATTTCGAGACCGTGGCACTGACCGACAAGGCGAGCGGCCAGGCGGGCGGACTCGACTGAACGGCGTCGGGGACCGGCCATGCGGAGTGCACCTGGATAGTCATTCGTATCCAGGCACCGCAAACCCCGACGACCCACGGGGGCCACGACGCGAGATTTAGCACACCGCAAGGAGACTTGTTCGTAACGGATGGTCTAGTCGAACGCGGCCGCATTGCGACGATCGCCGACGACGGGCGATGTCCGTTGTATTCCACCCGATGCCGGCGAAAGTCAGATGGATCTGACAAAAAAATGCCGCTGGCGATCAAGGCAACCGTAGACGGTTACCCGTATCTCGACCAGGTCCAGCTCCATGCGAACTTTGCGGCCGACGTACCTGCCGCCGAAGCGAAGCTCATATCGATCTCGCAGGTGATACCGGCGGCTAGTGGAAAATCCCGCATTGGTTTTGTCCGCCTTTTCATGGGAAGACGTCTATACAGAGAAAGAGACTCATCCCGAGCAGTCTGCTGGCGGCGTCGTATCTTTGAGGAGTTGCCATGCTCACTTCGAAGGATCGGCCGGTCTACTTCGCATCAATGCAGGTACTCACGGCAGCAGTACTTTTGTACGCCGCCGTGGGCGGTGCTTATGCGTCGAGCCATCGTGAAGCGCCGCTGATTACGACGATGCCGAAGGTAGATGGCACCGACTTCTACATGTTCAATAGCTATGAACCGAACCGACGCGGCTATGTGACGTTGATCGCCAACTACTCGCCTTTGGAGGATGCGTACGGCGGCCCGAATTACTTCGCCCTCGACCCTGACGCACTGTACGAAATTCATATCGACAACGTCGGCGATGCCAGAGCGCATCTCACGTTTCAGTTTCGTTTCAAGAATACGGTGGGCAATATCGCGCTGAATGTCGGCGGCAAGCAGGTGCCGATTCCTCTTGTTCAGGCGGGCCCGGTGTCGGCGGGCGATTCATCGAAGCTGAACGTCAACGAAACGTACACGCTTAACGTATTGCGTGGCACCGGTCACGACCATTCTGGGGAAGCGGTCACAGGCCCGGGCGGTATTACAACGTTCACCAAACCAACGGACTTCATAGGGACCAAGACGTTCGGCAGCGCTAGCGATTACGCCCGCTACGCGCGGCAATATATTTACACGATCAACATTCCCGGGTGCGGATCTCCGGGGCGCGTTTTTGTGGGCCAGCGAAAGGAGTCGTTTGCGGTGGCGCTCGGCAAGACGTTCGACTTGCTCAACCTCAATCCGCTTGGGCCACGAAACGGTAATTCGAATGATTTGGCCGACAAGAACATCACGTCTATCGCGCTCGAAGTGCCGACCGCATGTCTGATGGGCGGGAGCGGCTCCCCGGTCATTGGAGGCTGGACGACGTCAAGCGTTCGCCAGGAGAAGCTGCTTGCTTTAAATCCAGGTAGCGCAAACAGCACGCCAGAAAAATCAGAGGGGGGGTGGATACAAGTTTCCCGACTCGGGATGCCACTGGTCAACGAACTCGTGATTGGTCTGAAGGACAAGGACAAATTCAACAATTCGACGCCCGCGAACGACGCGCAGTTTGCCGAATATGTGACGAATCCCACACTTCCAGCACTGATCGAGAGCCTGTTCCCCGCGGCGAAAGCGCCGACAAACTTTCCGCGCGTCGATCTGGTTTTTACGTTCCTCACAGGATTTCAGGGGCTCAACCAGCTAAGTACGGTCACAGCGTCTGAAATGTTGCGCTTGAATACGTCTATTCCGCCCACACCCAAAGGCAGTCAGAGGAATCTGGGCGTCCTGGTTGGAGACAACGCGGGCTTCCCAAACGGACGGCGACCCGGGGACGACGTCGTCACGGCGTCACTCAGGGTGGTGATAGGCGTCCTGTGCACATTCAACAATCCGAAAATCTTTGGCTGCTCGCCGGCCGACGCGCCAGCCGGAGCGGCGCCGCTGACAGACGGCGCAGCAATCGACGACAGCGTATTCGATAATTCATTTCCTTATCTGACGACGCCGATCCCTGGTGCGACCAATTGATGATCGGGTTAGCGCAATCAGTATGAGTTGCACCGGATCACAGTGCATCGGCGTTGAACTTGGCGACTTTCCGTTCGCAAGAGCCGACGTGGCCCGAATAATATCAAGCACCCCCAAGGTGCAGCGAGCCTATCGTTTGAACCGAACCCCGGTCGCTGGAAGGGTTACCCGCGTGCAACGCGTACTGTGCGGAGCATGTCTCTTCGCCGGGTTCGCGGGTGCCTTGGCGGACGCCGCCCCGGTACGGCCGCAAGAGGACTCACAGGTGCTCGAAACGCTCCCGCCCCGTGCGCACGATGCGCTTAATTCGACCATCGCGAGCCTGCAGGCAGCACTGGCCGCGGACGGCCACAGTTTCGACCTTGCGGCCGAACTCGCGAAGCGCCACTTGGAGCGCTTTCGGCGCGATCAAGACCCGCGCGACCTGGGGCAGGCCGAGGCCGCAATCGAACCGTGGCTGCGACAGCCAAACCCGCCGCCGCGCGCATTGGTGTTGCGCGCCCGCGTTCGGCAAAGCAATCATCTCTTCGCGAGCGCGCTCGACGATCTCGAACACTCAATTCGCGCCCAGCCCGACAATCCGGACGCCTGGCTGATACGTGCGAGTATCCTCCAAGTTCAAGGCCACTATTTGGAGGCCAAGCAGAGTTGCGGTCGGCTCATATTGACGAATACCGTCATCGCCGGGATATGCCTCGCCAATGTAGCGTCGGTCAGCGGCATGGCCGACCAGGCTTATCTCCTTCTGCAACGTCTCGCCGCGCAGATAGCGCCGAAGGATTCGCTCTACCCGTGGCTGCTGGTAAGTCAAGCCGAAACCGCGGTCTGGACGGGCAGGCAGACGGATGCCGAAAAGTTCTTTCGCAACGCACTCGCCGCCAATCCGCGCGACGCGTACCTGAGAGCGGCGTGGGCTGACTTTCTGCTCGACCAGAATCGGCCAAGGGAGGTCCTCGCCCTCTTGGCGGGCGACATCCGCAACGACAACCTGCTCCTTCGTCTAGCGCTCGCAGAGAAACAGGCAGGGCTGAATGCCGATTTGGCGCGTCATGTCGATGACTTGGGCAGCCGATTCGCGGCGTCTGCCGAGCGGGGTGATCGCGTGCACATGCGCGAGGAAGCCATTTTTAATCTGAAACTACTTAACGACCCGGAAAAAGCGCTCAACCTGGCCGAGGCCAATTGGCAGGTGCAAAAGGAGGTAGCGGATTGCCGGATTTTGATGGAGGCCGCGATCGCCGCCCGACAGCCTGCCCGTGCCGCGCCCGCGATGATATGGCTGAAGACCGCACGATTGCGCACGCCGGCTTTGATGAGACTCGAAGCGCGGCTGGCAAGCTTTTTCCTTGAGGCCGACCTCGCGCTGCAGGCGACGCGCAGCGTCTCATCCGCATGAAACGGTATGCGTCCGCGTGGCTTGCTCTCCTCATGCTGTGCTGGGCCGCCGCAGTGGACGCGCACAAGCCCAGTGACAGTTACTTGACGCTAATCGTCGGCGACAAAACGATTACCGGCCGATGGGATATCGCGCTTCGCGACCTGGATAACCCGCTCGTTCTCGATGCCGACGGGGACGGCGCGCTAACGTGGGGCGAGGTTCGGATCCGCGAGGCGGACATCAAGTCGTACGCTTTCACGCGGATCAAGATTACGGGTGACGGGCGAGCGTGCGTGATTCATCCGGGCGACATGCTGATCGACCGCCATAGCGACGGCGCGTATGCGGTTCTGGAATTCAAGGCGGACTGTCCAGTTCGACCGACTCGGCTCGGGATCGACTATCGTTTATTTGCCGACCTGGACACGCTGCACAAAGGCCTCGTGCACGTTGTGAGCAACGGCGCGACGACCACGGCCATTCTTGGTCTTGATCATCCGACGGAGATCGTGGATGCACGCGGGAAGGGGTTAGGGCGCATTTTCATCGACTTCGTCGTGGAGGGCATCTGGCACATCTGGCGGGGTGTCGACCATGCCCTATTCCTCCTGTCACTGCTGTTGCCGGCCGCCTGTGTACTGCAGGGGGGGAGATGGCACCCTGCCGACTCTCCGGGGGCCGTGACGATCGATGTATTGAAGTTCGTCACCGCGTTCACGGCCGCGCATGCGATCACGCTGTCACTCGCCACGCTTCACGTCGTGGCATTGCCGTCGCGGTGGGTGGAAGTCGCCATTGCCGTGACCATTCTGCTTTCCGCTGTCAACAACATGGTTCCGCTGGTGCGAACGCGCCGTTGGCTGGTCGCGTTTGCTTTTGGCTTGATCCACGGCTTCGGCTTCGCAAGCGTGCTCGCCAGCATGGCCCTCCCCACATTCCATTTGGCGGTAGCGCTTGCCGGCTTCAATATTGGTGTGGAATTAGGACAGATCACGCTGGTACTGCTGCTATTGCCAATTCTGTACATCTATCGCTCCAGTCGTTGGTTTCGCGTAGCTACGTTATACGGCGGATCGACCGCCATCACCGTTTTCGCGACAATGTGGATTTATGAACGAACGACCGGACTGACAGTGCTTGCACTCTAGAAACGAGAACTTCGACGGCCGTGGAGATGGCGGCTTTAGGACAGCAGCAAAGCCCGTTGACTGAGACTGAGCACGAGAAGACCGATTGCTGCGGCCCAACTGCCCGCGACTCGCACAGCAATGGCAATCCAGGTGGGACGTAGCCGCAGTAGGAACGATGTCGCGGCAACCGTGTAGGCGATCAGGATGAAACTCGCGCACACTAAGCCTGTTATGAAAACGCCTGGGCGGATTTGGCCCATGATGACTGCGCCGTTTGCATACCCGTGGCTCAGGCCAAATACGGCGGCCAGGATCAAAATCAGCCATGACGGAAGCCTGAAAGCGGCCGCCACGAGGGAACCCAACAGCACGCCTGAGGCAATGTTGAACAGAAATATCCCGTGTAGATCCGTAATGGCAAGGGCGATGCACGCGCCGGCAGCCAAAGCGGCCGGAAACGCCCAAAGCACGAATTCGCATCGCTTCAGACCGTTCTGTCCCGCGAGAACGCCGAGTGCCAGCATGGGCAACAAATGTTCCGGCGACGTCAGCGGATGCAGCATCCCGGCGTAAAAATCGCCCGCGCCTTGGTATACGGCGTGCGCATTGGCTGACCCGACAAACATCAGCACAATCAGACCGCAAACCGCTGGCCAGGCCACGCGCTGCAACGCACACATGCGTCACGCTCCTCGAATCGCGTACGTGAGGAAATATACTCCGCAGCCGGAAATGAGGGCTCCGCCAGTTCTCAGTGCGAAGCTGCCGGCTTTCCAGCGATTGACAGTGCCAATTAGGATGCCAAGCGCGTGAAGTGTGCCGGTGGCCGCGACAAACCCGATCGCATAGGTCATTGGATTCGCAAATCCAGGCAGTTCCGCGCCGTGCGCGTGTCCATGGCAGATGGCAAAGAGCGCAACCAGCAGACCCGCAATCCAGAGAGGCGGAGTCCAAGCAAGCGCCACCGCCCCACCAAGCAACAGTGCCGAAAGCCCGATGCCGACCTCTATCCCCGGAATCGAGACTCCCAGGCCGCCAAGAACAGCGCCGAAGGCCATGATGAGCGGGAATGTGACCGGGAGCACCCAGATCGCAGGCCTCCCCAACTGTGCCCCCCACAATCCGACTGCAACCATTGCGACAACATGATCCAGGCCGGAAATCGGATGTTTGAATCCGGCCACTAAACCACCGGATATGTCGCCTTGCCCCGTATGCGCGAGTGCGATGACGGGAATGAGAGACCCACACCCGAATATCAACCCCCCATGGAGAGCACGTCGCATGTCGAAAGTCAGCATGATCTTCTCGCGGGCCCACATGACAGGGACCGGACGCCGCACAGAACAGAGGCCAACACTCCGGCCTCATGGATGCATCTGTCGGGCGATTCCCTTCACCTGTCTGGCGATCTTCACTATAGGTCGCTTGCAGTGAGGCGCCAACATCACCCCGAACATTATTGCGTGAGCACACGCACCGATGCCGAGTTGCGCGTTGAGTTGCTGCATCACCTCCGCTCACGCACGAATCAATCGAATCTCAAAGTGACCCTGGCGGACACGCCAACGATGATAGGCAGCAGCGGCCACAAGGGGACATTCGACTTCGCGATGAAAATTGTTGACAACCGAACCGGCTACGCGGCGCAGATTCCAGACAGCAAATCGGCCGCCTGTGGCGGTCGGCGAGATCGGGAACATCGTTAGGTGTCGCACAAGAGACCATCCCTCTGTCCGGATATGATCGAACTCGGCCAGGTGCCTTCGCCCGAGTTCGATCAGAAGCCTAGGTAATTAGGCGAGAATGCTTTGGGACACTGAGAATCGAGACCGTCAAGCTACGCCGGGGGGCACGATGGAAGCCAGTGATGACTCAATGTGCGTTATGAGGGATGCCATTCTCCTGGAGACGATGAGTGAACGACGACATTGAGAACGAGGAGCCATGGGACGTTGCTCTTGCAGAGAAGCTGCCTGGAAAGCGGCCCCCGGAGAGTATCGCCTTCGATCAACCGGCGAAGTAGTTGTGAACCCAGACTTCACGGTCACGTTCTCGATACGCAAGCAGCGCAAACGCGAGGGCACCTGATTGCGGCCACATACGGTATGTCGACACGACCATTCAAATGGTCGACGATGCGCAGCATCAACATCTTATTGGAGCGCACGTGCGCGACAACATGAGAGTTCTTAACGTATCCGAATGCTCGGCATGGTTGAAGAGCAAAGGTTGTCCTGAATCGCCTTATGGAAAAGGCGACTTGGTCGCGACTTCGTATCTACAGTTCGGCATTCCGAAGACAGACGGAACAATCTCTCTCGTGATTGACGCCATTCGCAATTGCTTGCGATCACCGAAAACCTGCCTATTTCAAATGGCGGACTGGTCGCGGTATGCGGAGTTCGAAAATGCCATGTTGATTGATCTGGAATCGAAATGCCCCCCTGACCGGCCAACATTCGCTGCGGTCGGAATATTGTTCGAACCTTGCGAAGCGGACGAGATGTTTGGGTGTTGCTCCAGTGTTATTAATTGTGGCATGAGCGCATATTTATTTGCAGCAGGGATTGCAACCTTCTATCTGTGGGAGGGGGACCGGGTCGATGTCTGGCTGAACACGATCGAGCTATACGATGAAATGGTGCAATGGTTGCGGAACGAAGGGGTCCACATTACGAGCACAGTCAAGTAGTTGCTCCGATGTGCGCAAGCACATGGGACAGAGTTCGGCCAATACCGGTCATAGAGGCGTTCAAATTGCCTTCCCGAAAGCGGCCGGTCGCATATGAACCGGAGTATCGGTTTTAGATCGAGACCCTCGTTTGCCACTTCGTTGCCATGCATCGACCTTGAGACATATTCGAAGACCGCTTTCCTGATGCTCATCGGGTGTGTCTGGGTAAAAAAATAAGGCCACGTTCGCCCGTCCCATACACGGAGTTTGTACATGCTCGCTTAACTTGCCAACCGTGCGAAAAACGGAGCCATCGGGTGCTGTCTCCCGCTCCAGTGTTGCGAGTTTGAAACGAAACTGCGCGTGATTGGTCAAGCGACCATCATAAACACCGACCTACCCTGTATTGGCACGGGTTCTGCTCTCATACCCCACGCCTGCGAACGTACGCACGTTCGCTCGATAAACAAGAACGAGGTATAAGGGTCCGCGATGACAAAAAAAACGGGAAGGCGTGGGGCGTGGCCGCGCCCGACTTCGACGCCAGCGAGGTGGCTTGTTTACCGTTTTCGGCGCCACGTCCTGGTTATGGGAGTGAGCCTGGCACTCGGTACATTCGCGGGCCACGCCAGCGCCCAATCGATCGCGCCGGGAACGCCTCCGGCAACGCAGCCGACAACACCATCCTCCGCTTCGAACATCAAGCCAAAGGACATCGTCGATGGCGCACCGTTGTCGCCATCGAGCGCGCCATCCGGCAATGGCAGTGGATCAGCAAGCGTGCCCCCTTCTCCCGAAGTTGGCGACAAGCGCGCGCTGCAGGAAACGCTTGCCGGCATCGTTACAGACCAGGTGGTGACGCTCATCGGCCAGAACTTCTACGGGTACTTCGTTGCGGCCTGGCGCGAGTTGCCTCTTGCGAGTCGATACAACATCTCGATCCACGAAAAGCCCTCCGCCAGATGGGGAAGTCTTGTGTGGGTTGAGTTCGAGCACCGGCATCTATTCGAGGCATTTCTATCGCCGACTCGAAGCAACATCAAGCTGGCCGCAGAGCGCGCCGCGAACGTGGCGTATCAGAACATGGTGCGAACGGATATTGAACGGCTTTTGTTCCGGGATCAGGATCTCGGCCCCGACGAAATGTGAGGAGACCACAATGAAAAAGCAACCTTCGCTTAGCAGTGCCGTGGCACTAGCATGCGTACTTCAAGTCAGCATGTGCCACGCGACCGGATTGATCTACACACCCGTCAACCCTACGTTCGGCGGGGATCCAAATAACGGGCCCTTTCTGCTCTCGACGGCCAATGCGGTGAATAAACACACGGCGCCGGCAACGAGCGGCCTCGACGGCATCAGCGCGCAAACGCCGTTGCAACAGTTCAACTCGGAACTCGAGCAGGCGATCCTGTCGCGGATCGCGTCGTCGGCGACCGAATCGATCATCGGCCCGAACGGTACCCTTCAGCCGGGAACCATCACGACAGGACAGTTCACGGTCTCGGTCACGAATCTTGGCAACGGTTCTTTGCAGGTGACGACGACCGACACGTCTACCGGACAAAGCACTAGCTTCCAGGTGGGCCAATGAGCCGTTTCGACAACAACAAAGGCCGCATCGCCACAACACTCGCGATCGCGGCGCTGCTGTGCCTGACGGGGTGCGCGGCGCCTGTCCCGGTGTTCGACAACGCGACGCTTTCGCCTACCACGCAACTCACGCGAGATCTGCTTCAATTGCCGCCTCCGAAAGGCAGGGTCGTGACCGCGGTATACGGGTTCCGCGATCAAACCGGGCAATACAAGCCGTCGCCCGACAGCTCGTTTTCGTCCGAGGTGACGCAGGGCGCCGCGTCGATGCTGGTCGATGCGCTGCGCGAATCAGGGTGGTTCATGCCGGTCGAGCGCGAGAATCTCCAGGATCTGCTCACGGAGCGCAAGATCGTCAGGGCACTCGAAACACCTGCCGACAAGGCTAAACCGGTAGAGGCGATCGGCGCGCTGACGCCCGCTAACGTCATCATCGAAGGCGGCATTGTCGCTTACGACACCAATCTGCGCACCGGTGGATTAGGCGTGAACTACCTTGGCATTGGCGGCGCCACGCAATATCGGGTCGATCAAGTCACGATCGCACTCAGGGCGGTCGATATCCGCAACGGCCAGATTCTCAACAGCGTGTCGACCACCAAGACGGTTTACTCGTACGAGTTGACGGCGGGCGTGTTCAAGTTCGTGGGCTACCAGAATCTGCTCCAGGTCGACGCTGGCCTGACTTACACCGAGCCACAGCAGCTGTGCGTGCGCGAAGCCATCGAGGCAGCGGTGATGCATCTGATCGTCCAGGGCATAAGCGCGGGCACGTGGAATCTCAAAGATGCAAAAGACTGGAACAACCCTGTGATTCAGAACTACGCACGCGAGGACACGGCGTATCTGAAGCAGGTTGCCCTTCCTGAATCGCCCCAAGGTGCCGTGAAGACATCAAACGGCGGCGGGTAGTCTGGGCGTACGGAACGCGTCATGAATACGATAGCTTATTTAGGATACCGATATGAGTAAGCCGCCAAAACTGGGTCTGCCACGCCGTCTGCCGTGCCTGTGCATCGCCGTTTGCGCTGCGCTGCTGTTCCCGCACCAGGGACACGCGGCGGGAGACGCGCCGCCGTTCGATCTGGGCCCGGAAGAGCCCGCCTTTGCCAACGGCGGGCAAACGGCCCGCATCACGCAGAACGGGATGTCGCAGTGGGCAACCATCAGTCAGACCGGAGTGGCGAATGCTGCGTGGACGACCCAGTCGGTTGCCAACAACGCCGCTGCGGTGACGCAGGCCGGTTTGCAAAATGCGGTGGCTCTCAACCAGAGCGGCAACGGCAATCAGGCATCGCTCTATCAGCAAGGTTCTCGCAATGCGCTGACAGCCAATCAGTTCGGCAACGGCAATTCATCTTCGATGACCCAGGCCGGGTCGGCGAACACCGCAATGGTTCAGCAGGTGGGCAACGGGGACTCGGTCCAATTGCGGCAGAGCGGCGTGCATCAATCGATTGCCATTCAGCAGGTCGGCAGCGGAATGCATGCAACGGTCGTTCAGCACTAGCAGTGTCAGCACCCATTCAGGCATGGCCGTTCGCCGAACCGGCAACGGCAGTGCAGCAAGCATCGCCCAGCATCAGGGCCGGCTGGCGTCGTTCTCTGTCTAGGCCCGTTTACTCTTGGAGTCCACCATGAAACGGAAGGCAATTGTTATCGCGGCAAGCTTGTTGGCCGCCGGTTATTCACAGGCGTATGCACAGTCGAATAACGAGCAAGCCACCATTAATCAGTATGACACCGCGCAATTGGCTACGGTCAACCAGACCAGCGGCCAGAATGACGTCGTGTACATTGAACAGCACGACAACGCCAACAGCGCTTCGGTTGCGCAGACGAATACGAACGGCAACAACGTGAGTGTTTATCAGAACGGTGTGCAAAACGGCTCCACGGTCGCTCAAACCAATGAGACAGCGGACACAGACAGCGTGACCCAATGGGGCATCTCGAACGGCGCAAACCTTCAGCAACAGGGCGGCGCCTATAACGCGGTGACCGTTTATCAGAACGGCATCTCAAACGGCGCCTCAGTCGCTCAAACCGCTGAGACGCGGGACACCGACAACGTGACCCAGAACGGTGTCGCGAACAGCGCCAGCCTTCAGCAACAGAACGGTAGCTATAACAACGTGACTGTTTCTCAGTCCGGCGTGCAAAACGGCGCCTCAGTCACTCAAACCGCTGAGACGGGCGACACCGACAACGTGACCCAGAGCGGTGTCGCGAACAGCGCCAGCCTTCAGCAACAGAGCGGTGCGTTTAACAACGTGACCGTTTATCAGAACGGCGTGCAAAACGGCGCCTCAGTCGCTCAAACCTATGAGGGGGCCGACACCGACAACGTGACCCAGAACGGTGTTGCGAACATCGCCAGCCTTCAGCAACAGTACGGTGGCTACAACAACGTGAGTGTTAACCAAACCGGTGTGCAAAACGCTGCAGCAGTTGCGCAATATGCCGCGATCGGAAACATTGACACCGTGACCCAGACTGGCTCGCAAAACACTGTGGGAATCGCACAAAACTTTGAGACCGCGGACACCGACCAGGTGACGCAGAACAGCAACAATAACGGTGGCCCCAATAACGCCGCAAGCGTGCTTCAGCAGAACGGCGGCTCGAACACGGTTAATGTCAGTCAGGACGACACGGCGGCAAATGTCGGCAACAGTGCCTATGTCGAGCAGGAAGCTGCGTTTTACTCCACTGCGGACGTGAACCAAAGCGGCGGCGGGAACTACGCCCAGACCTATCAAGCCGGCTACTACGACGGCCTGAATATTGCGCAAAATGGGACGTATAACCAGGCTTATGTGACTCAGGTGGGCAACTCCAATAAAGCGACGGTCAGCCAGAACGGCACCGGAAACTACGCAAGCATTGCTCAGCACTAAGTGGTCGCAGCGATGGCGGCCGGCGAGTCCGACCGTCATCGCATGACAGGCGGAAGCCTTTTTGTCTGGAAGGAGGTCGTGGTGATAGCTGATGTCAATTTTCACGTTTGGTTCGACGTGGACACGAATCAGAACTCAAGTTACGTCGTCCCGTACGTCAGGTCGGAGCGCGACGCACGGCTCCGGTATGACTTGAAGATCCTGAACAGCGGCAAGGCGGGAACGTCGAGCATCTCGCAAGGGGGCACGATAAGCGTGTCAGCTGGACAGCCAAAAGCCATCTCGTCTGTCCGTGTGACTCCGCAGACCGGGAGCAACTGCGAAGTTGATCTCACCCTCCGTGAGGACGACGAGCAGGTGGGGCAATATACTTTTGATTGCGGCGTGAAGAAGTAAAATTTCAGCGATTGGAAATCGTCTGTCAAGCGGTACAACCATGAACCAGGCGATACGCCTGACCGGCAATTCGAGCATTCATGCAACACCGTCAGGCCCGCCCGTTGGCCCAATAGGCGGCTCCGCACGCCGATGATTAATGTGGCATCTTGAAGCAATCACCCGTTTTTACATGCACCAAAAGCACGACAATCCGCATTGGATTCTATGTTCGGCCCGAATTTTGGCCGCCGCAAATCTGCCACTCGCGCATGACCGGAAGGGGTCGACAAGCGCCCGTCGCCTCTCTAGAAAACCCGCATCCGCCAGCGCGAGCACCCGTTCTCAATAGTCGGCGTGGTCGCGCTCGGAAATCCGCATGCCCGAGCCGGCGGGATGATCGCGCATCCAGTAGAGCGCGTCCTCTTGGGTCCCCGCGCGAGGCTTCTGGCGCGCCTCGAGCATCGCTTGGCATAGCCACTCCGGCGTGGGGCGAACTGCCCACGCCCACGGCAGCCCCCGCCGCCGACGGCAGCATGAGTTAAAGCACGAGTGCCGTAATGGCAAGCAAAGCAGCGCCGCCGCGCGGCGCTACGTGCCTCGAGAGACAAACGATTTCCGCTCATCGAGCCTAAAATCAAGTCATCGCACCGGTCCCCTTGCGTGGAACCGGTCGCCTTGCCCCTTTCCACCGATCGCAGGCGGCCATGAGCACTCACGATGCACGGTTCATCCGACCCGCCCTGGCGACGCTTTGCGCCGCGTCCTGCGCCGCGCTCGTCGCGTGCGGCGGCACCGTCTGTCTCAGTTCCGACGGCGGCGGCTGCAGCGTAAACGAACTGCCGAACGTCGCCGTATCCGGCACCGCCGCCACCGGCAAGGCACTCGCCAGCGCAAGCGTCAACTTCAGCTGTGCGCAGGGGGCGGGCGGCGTCCTGTCGGACGGCGGCGGACACTACAGCGCCACGTTCAACGCCACGCTCCCCTGCATCATCATCGTCACCTCCGGCGGCACGACCCTGCATTCGCTCGCATTCGCCGGCGGCACTTTCAATACGACGCCTGAAACCGAGTTGATGCTCGTCTACCTCGCTTCGCAACTCGGCACAAGCGAGGCCAATCTGATCGCGAGCTTACCGAGCAACGCGCTATTCCAGCAGGTGCTGGCAAACCAGACCGACGTACTGGCTGCGCAATCGGCAGTCGTCGCGAATCTGCAGCAGCACTATTCGGTGACGCTGAGCACACCGGCGTTTCTGACGACACCGTTTGTCGTCGGGCAAAGCGGCGTTGACAGCGACCTCGGCCTGCTGGCGACAGCAGGCGCCATCGACACCAACGGATTGCCCGACCCCGCCGCTGTCTCGCTGCTGGCTGCGGCGGGTCAAGCTCATCCGGTCGCGGCGGCCTCCCCGCCTTGAGAATTTGCGCGTTCGGAGGTTGCCCTTTCAATTCTGTCCAGGATGTCGACAGCGGATCAGCTCCCGTAGACCGCGTTCCACCGCGCTTCCAGATTGGACGAACGTACGTATTCCCGCATCGCGTCGGCAAACGCTCGAATCTTCGCCGGCAGGTGCCTGCGGCTCTGATACGCGAGATTGATCGTCAACGGCGGCAGCCGCCAATCCTCCAGCACTGTCGCGAGGCGCCCCGCGACGATGTCGTCGTGAATGAGGTAGAGCGGCTGGATCACGATGCCCATTCCGGAACGCCCGGCCGCACAGATCACCTGCCCTTCGTTGGACTCGAAAGCCGCGCTGATCGGCAATTCGCGACGCTCGCCGTTTCGCTCGAGTTGCAGCACATACGGGTCCGACGCAAACGAATAGACGAGCAACTGATGGCGGGCGAGATCGTCTGGCGAATCCGGGCGCCCGTGTCGTGCAAGATACGCGGGCGATGCGGCGAGCACTCGGCGAGTCTGCGCGAGGCGCTGCACGGTGATGCCGGAATCGCTCTCGTACTCGCGTGTTCGGATGGCAACGTCGATGCCGGCTTCGATGAAATTCGGGTAGCGGTTCGCGGCAACGATTTCGACGCGCAGTTCGGGATAACGCAACCTGAACTCGTGCAACCACGGCACGATGTGCAGAAGCGCGAACGACACCGAGCAGGTCACGCGCAAGGTGCCGCGCGGAAGACCCGACAGTTCGCTCGCCGCCGTCTCTGCTTCGGCCATTCCTGTGAGTAGCGCGCTGCAGCGCTGGTGATAGTCGCGCCCCGCCTCCGTCAGCCACAAGCGCCGCGTCGTGCGCTCGATCAGCCTGACACCCAGGCGGTCTTCGAGCGCAGTGAGCATCCGGCTCGCGGCCGCACTCGACAAGCCGAGACGATCGGCGGCACGCGACAGGCTGCCGAGCTCGGCCGTCATCACGAAGAACTCCATTTGCGCGAAGCGATCCATATTTCTCCATCTCGCGGAAGGATGTTCTTCCACCAGCGCATATTTCTGCGCGATTCAAGCGGATACAGTGACTGCCGAGCGCCGCGCTCGCGGCGGTCAATCGATCCTCTCTGCCATCACTCGCAAGCACTCCTCATGAGCAAGAACACAAACTCGATCACCCTTGAAAATCGTACGCAAGTGCGCATCGCCTGCACGCTGATGTCGGCGCTCTTCCTGATCTCCGGCATACGCAAGCTGCTGACGTGGTCGGCGACCGCCGGCTACTTCTCGGCGCTCGGCCTGCCGTTCCCGGCCATCGTGGTGCCGCTTGTCATCCTGCTCGAGCTCGGCGGGGCGGTTGCCCTGATCTCCGGCTGGCGCAGGCGCGAAGTCGCGTCGATTCTTGCGGTCTATACACTGGTCACCGCGTTCATCGCGCATCGCTTCTGGGCCGCCGACCCAGCCCAGTTCAATCCGCAACTCAACAACTTCTTCAAGAACATCGCGATGGTCGGCGGCTTCCTGCTGCTGATCATGCAACCGGCAGCCGCACGGCGTTAGGTCGCGTGCCGAGAAACGCGTGAACTGCGATGACGCTTCTGTTCGATCCCGCTACACAAGAACGTCATCGACAAGGCATTGGGTCAGGCCGCTTCCGCAGAGGGATCGCCACGAACAAACAGCCGATCGCGGGACATGAGCCAAAGCATCACTGCCGAGAGCAGCGCGGGAATGGCTGCGGCGCAAAAGAGCTGCTGCGAGTTCCAGTGCAATTGCATCAGTCCTCCGGCAACGAGCGGCCCGACGATCGATCCGGCGCGACCGACGCCCAGACTCCAGCCGACGCCCGTCGCGCGCAGCGTCACGGGGTACAGCGTCGCTGAAAGGGAGTTGTTCGCCGGCTGTCCGCCGACGATGCCGAATCCGCCGATGGCAACCACGACCAGCAGCAAAAGCAGCGACACCGACGCCGTACTTGCCATCGAAGCGATCGCGACGGACGCGACGAGATAGCACGGACCCAGCACGCGAAAAAAGCCCCAGCGGTCGATCAACGGTCCCATAGCCAGCGTGCCGATCACTCCGCCGATCTGCAGCGTCGTGCCGATCAGCGCGGCGTTGGCAACGTCGTAGCCGAAGTCCGTGGCGATCGTCGGCAGCCAGTTCGCGAGAAAGAACAGATTCAACAGGTTCAGGAAGTTGACGCCCCATTGCAGCAGCGTCACGCGCGCGCGGCCGTCGGCGAAGAGCGCCGTCACGCGGCTGCCGCGATGGGGTGGCTCGTGCGACACGTAACGCGTTTTGGCGTTGACCGAGAGCTCGGGTGCGAGGCGGCGCAACACGCGCTGGAGGCGCTCGCGGCCACGCCCGCTCGCCACCATGAACTGCATCGACTCGGGAAGCAGGAACAGCATCGCGAGCGAGATGACGAGCGGCACGACGCCGCCGACGACGAACACCGAGCGCCAGCCGTGCGCCGGAATCAGCACCGCCGTTAGCACGCCGCCAAGCGCCGCGCCGCCCGTGAAGCCGCACGAGACCCACATCATCAGCGTGGCCCGCCGGCGCATCGGACTGTATTCGCCGGCCAGCGCAATCGCGTTACCCATGATGCCGCCAAGCCCCACGCCGGTGATGAAGCGCAACCAGAGCAACTGCGACAACGACGACGCGAACGCCGTCGCCAGCATGCAGACACCGAGAAACGCGGAGCATCCGATCAGCACCGGGCGACGACCGATGCGATCCGCGAGCGGCCCCATCAGCAGCGAGCCGGGCAGCATGCCGATCAGGCTCGCGCCAAACACCGGCCCCATCGCGGCACGGGATACGTGCCACTCACGAATCAACGCGGGCGCGACGAAGCCCATCGATTGCACGTCGAAGCCGTCGATCACGACGCACAGCGCGAGCAGCACCATGATCGCCACCTGATACCGGCCGACGGAACGCGCGTCGATGACGGCGGCGATATCGACGGCGCTCGAACGCACTGCGTCTCCGGTTTGCGATTCCGCTATCGCGCCCGTCCCTTGCTCCATGTTGCGCATCATGACAGGCCGAAGAGACGTCGCGCGTTGTCGCGTCCGATCTTGCGGCGGTCGAGTTCGCTGATCTCGCAGCGATCGAACCAGCGCGCCGCGTCTTCATGTTTCTCGAACGGATAGTCGACCGAATACATGATGCGATCGCTGCCGACCTCGAGCATCGTCGACAGCAGCGTCGGCGTGCGGAAATTGCCGCTCGTCGTGATGTAGACGTTGCTTCGCAGATAGTCCCCGATTTCGCGCTCGCACGGCATGCCGCGGCGGCCTTTGCGCAAAATGTGATCGATGCGCCAGACGTTGAACGGAATGCCTTCACCGAAATGGCCCAGGATCATCTGCAATTGCGGATGACGGTCGAACAGGCCGCTCGACAGCAACCGCAGGGCATGCGCGCTGGTTTCCGCCGCAAAGGCCCACGTCGGCCCGGTCAGCCAGTGACATCCGTCGTAGATCGGCTCGCGCGACGCAAGCGGATCGCGCGGATGCATATAGAACGGCTTGCCCAGTGCAGCGGCGGCGGCCCAGAAGCCGGCGAAGCGCGGATCGTCGTAATAGACCACAGTGTTTGCGTCGCCGACCTGCGAGAAGCCGTTGACAAGAAAGCCGTGAAAACCCAACTGCGTGACGCAGCGTTCGAGTTCGCGCGCAGCACGCTCGGGGTCCTGCATGGGCAGCGCCGCGAAGCCGCCGAAGCGCGTCGGATGGCGGTGAATCTGCTCCGCGAGGATGTCGTTCGCCCGGCGCGCCACATCGAAAGCGCGATCCGGATCAGGAATCGCCTGCACGGCGGGCGAGTTCAGCGAGAGGATCGAATACGACGTCCCCCATTGGTCCATCTGCTCGATGCGCTGCTGTTCGAAATCAAGGAGATTCGCGCGCAAGCCCGCCCAGACTTCGGGCCGTGCATACACTTCGGAATCTGCGATGGTCTGGTCAATGGCGAAGTGTTCTTCGAGAGCAATCTTGTCGTTCATGATATCCAGGTGGTAGCAAAGGCGCGCAGCTCATCGCCACGCGAGGCAGGTTCAATTACTTGTAAAAGCACATAATTTCCAGCGGAGTGTATACCTGGGATATCAAACGCGCACTCGGGAATACCCTTACAAATACCCGAAATCCTCGGACGTTTTCGCCGGAATGATGCCGCCTTCCTCTGAACTGGCCAACGAACGAAGTCCTGATATATACTTGCATTTGCAAATATATGATGGGACAACGGAAAATGAAGAAGCAGCGTCCGACGACGATCACGGTCGATCACGATCTGCAGCGCGCCGTGCCTTACCTTGTGGCACGCGCTGGAAGCCGCATGGGTAACGCATTTTCGAAAGCGCTCAAGCCGTACGGCCTGAGCTTGAGTGAATGGCGTGTGCTAGCGTCGCTCGGACATGCGCCTCATCAGCGGCTCTCGGAGCTCGCTACGCAAGCGTGCGTCGATATGTCCGTGCTCTCGCGCATCGTGGACCGACTGATTGCACAGGGGTTCGTGTCCCGCGAAAGGAGCGCCGACGACGGCCGCGCCGTTCAACTTGCACTGACCGAACAAGGCGCCGAGTTGACGCGTGAGATCGTTCCGCTCGCCCAACACTACGAGGCCGTGGCGCTGAACTGCTTCAGCGCGGCGGAGGCCGAACTGTTGCGCGAATGGCTAATCAGGCTCTACGACAACGCGGAGCCCTTGGATGACTTTCACGTCGATGCGGAGTTGACTCACTCCGGGAAAGCGCCATAGCGAGCAGGCGTGAACCCATCCGAGACTCGACTAGCGGAAACCGTAGACCGCGACCTTTTTCCCCTCGAAGCTTTCTTGCACACCTTGCTCGCAATTCGGTGGGCACTTTGCCACGCCGTCCGCGCTCTCGCCTGACACGGTGACCGCCCTATAGACAACGGATTCAATGAGCGTCCCGTCGGTAGTGACGACGATGTTCAGATCAGTCTCGACGCCGGCCGGCACGGCTCCGCCAGCGGTATAGACGACTTTCATGGTGCCGGTGCAATCGGAGTTCACCGTGTAGGTGCCGCTCTGGTACGGATTGAATGTCAGTTGCCCCCCTTTCGGCAGCCCGCCGATCACTCCGAAGTCGGTGCGTGAAAAATGGCCCTTACCGTCAAATGTCACCAGTGCGACGTCATCGAGGATCAACGAGGCGGCGTACGGATGCACCGTTCCATCGGAACCTATCAATCCAAGAATCTCTCCGTGACCGGTAAACCCAAACGGGCCCTTTAGCGTTGCGTTCGAGCACAGGCCGTCGGCCTGCGCGGCACCACTGAACGAGAGAAGTGCAACGGCTGTTGCTGACGCAATGCTTAAATACTTGAGCTTCATGGTTATCTCCTTGTCACCGAAACAGGCGCTTGACATCACAGCGCGCAGGGGCCTATTGCCTGGCGGAATCAGACATCCAGTTCAAGCAAAAGAGACTAAAAGTGGTCGCAGTGGCATCTGGCCCGCCGTATAACCATGCCAGTTGTCGTTAGGTTGACTCTTTGATGTTCGGTATTAAATGTTCTTTCACGGACGAACAAATGTTCGGTTTTGCTCTGCGAACACTCGTTATAGTCCCTGACGATTCAGGCACGCTACCTGGATCGTCGGGGCGGTGTCGGGCGAGCCATCGGCGCTCAGTTGCCGAAGAATAGGTTGCAATAACTTACGGGGCCGACGCACGACGATGGCGAGGGATTCGGCAGATGCTGGTAACTGCCGGCGGCCGAGGTACCGTTGCTCGTCGTGCCGCCAACGTCGCTGTTGCCCGCCTGCTGGCTGTCCTCCGCAGCGATCTTCGCTTCAGCTGCCTGAATTTCCGCGGGATACGTCGTATGGTCGCCATCGCCGACGTGATAGCCGGCCTGCTCGAGGCGGATCAGTTCCGCGCGCACCTGCGCGCGGGTGACGGGCGCGGTGCTCTGAGCGAAGCTGACGACTGGGCTGGCAAACGCACAGCTGGCGAGGACGAGGCATGCAAGGGTTTTCATGATGGAGCTCCTTGAATTGCTTGAACGGGAACGTCTTGTTACGACGGCTCGAATGCTGTCCTCCATCTATGGCTAGCTTAAAAATCAGGATGCCTAATGGAGAATTGCAGCAGGGTCTGCGGACAGACTAGAAATTGTGGTTGATACGGGGTGTGGAGTTGTCCGCTAATCAGAGGGCTTAACTCGGGTGCATATTGCGGATCATGGCAATCTCCCGGAAAGAGAAGAACGTGAGTCGCTGTGCCGTGATTGACGCCCTCCTTGCGTAGAATTATGTTGCATTATTACGCCGTGTAACCGTGTCAGTTGTAGTTACGTCGATAATTTGATGTTCGGCATTAAATGTTCCTTTTCGGCCGAATAAATGTTCGGTGTCGCTTTACGATAATTCGTCAGAGTGACTTCTTGAGAGTACGGCGCACTCCGGGTTACGGATGCAGTTCGACGCGGCACACACCTCAGGTAGGACCCCCTGCGTGGATCACGAACTTTTGTTCGGCAAAAAACAGAACACTTGTCCATCGACTTGCTGGCGGGCCGATAGCACAATGGGGCGTAGCCGCACCTGATTCCCGGAGGCCTGTTGTGGCGTCCTGCACTCAAACACCACGTGATTCTGACGCAGGCGAAACGCCCGGGGCCAGAGCATCACTGTGCGCGGGCGAACCGGCTCACACCATCGAGCGCCGCAGATTCGCTGAATTGATGAATCTTTTTGTGGGACCGGTTGCAGCACTCAGTACTGAGCAGAATCTCCTCGTCAAACGCGAGTTATTGCAATCGCTGTCCCGCCGCTCGGTATATTGGATCGCGCTACTGTTGGCCGGAAGCCCGTTCTGGTTCGTATTTGGATCGTGGATCAAAACGCCGGATATGTATCCCTTGTTCCGTGTCGTCTGGATCCTGGGACTGTGGGGGATGGCCGCTCCCTTTGCAGCCTATTTACTGAAAAAGACCATGGCGCTCCCGGAGCGCGCCGGCGTCAGCGCGGTCGAGCAGATGCACTGGGCATGGGCTGCATTGGTCATGCTGACATCGTTCTGGTGGGCGGCAGCCAGCTTTGGGCTAACCCCACCCAACTTCGTGGTTCTCCATGGTTATTACTTTAGATTTGCCAGGTATGGCTTCCTGGAACTGACGATGATCAGCCAAGCATTTACTTTGCTGCTGCTCGCACCCAGTCTTCGTGCGGCTTTAGGTTCACTCGTGACCGGCACTATCCCGTTCGGATTTAACATCGCACCACTGTTCTTTATTTACCGGCCAGGAATGTTTGACTGGTATTCGGCTCAATTAATTGGCTATTGTGTCATCGCATGGTTTATTTGCAACGATCAGCAACGCATATGTGTAAAAGAGGTTGTTCTCGAGGAGGCGCGATCTCAGGCGGTAGCGGCAACGGCGGAGAAGAACCAATTTATCGCTGCGATAAGCCATGACTTGCGCCAACCGCTCACAACGCTCGGCCTGAAGCTAGATTTTATCGAGCGGAGCGTTCAATCGACCCATCTCGTCGAAGACGTCTCGCTTGCGCAAAGGCAAGTGGATGCGATGGAAGGGATGATTAACGGCGCACTGGATATCTGCCGCCTCGAGTCCGGCACCTGGAATGTAGAAATTCAGGAGGTGGCGCTGCCTTCCCTTTTACACGGCATCGTTGTGGATATGCAGCCGCTGGCCGAGGCGAAGGGGCTGAAGTTAAGACTTCATAGCCGACCCTATCTGGTCCGTACGGATCGACACGCGCTGGACAGGATCGTCCGGAATATGGTGATCAATGCGGTCCGTTACACGCCTTCCGAGCAGGGAGGAAAGAAGGGACATGTGCTGGTGAGTTGCCAGAGGCGTGGCGACCGCATCAAGATTAGCGTTTGGGACAACGGGATCGGCATCCCTGAAGGTAGGCAAAAGGATATCTTCAAAAGCTACGTACAGGTCGCCAATCCCGAGAGGAATCGCGAAAAAGGGTTCGGCCTGGGTCTGTCCATTGTCCAGGGTCTCGCGAACCTTCTTGATCACAAACTGGACGTGGACTCGACACCAGGACGGGGATCGCGTTTTTCGGTTGCGGTTCCCTTCATGGGACTCATACCGCCGGAGTTGCTCGAGGTTCAAACGGTTGAAGACGGCGACCCGGACCTGACCAATATGGTCGTGGCGATCATCGAGGACAATAGCGACTTAAGAATCGAAATATCGATGCGCCTGATCGAGCATGGCTGCTACGTCGTCGCGGGAGCATCATCATCCGACGTCATCGAGCAGTTGCGCATTGAGGCTTTGACAAGTGGTCCGCACTTCATCCTCTCTGACTACCGGCTGGAAAACGAGGATGGTATTGCTGCGATTGCGGCGGTCCGCGCGGCAACCGGTGCTTCGATCCCTGCGATCTTGTGGTCCGGGCACACTTCGTCGGCTGCACTCAATCAAGTAGCCGTCAGCGGCATAACGCTTTTGTCGGGACCGGATTCGGAACAGACCTTATTGACCCTACTTGCAGAACATAAGCCAAAAACATTGACCGAAGGCGGGTGAAAGAGATGGCAGGGGAACACAAAGCTAGCACAACGGAGCGTAGCTGCACTTGATTCTCGGAGGCCTGCTATGGCGTCCCGTATTCAAACACGACGTGATTCTGACGCGGGCGAAACGCCCGGGGCCGGAACATCACTGTGCGCGGGTGAAACGGCTCACACCATCGAGCGCCGCAGATTCGCTGAATTGATGAATCCCTTTCTGGGATCGGTTGCAGCACTCAGTACCGAGCAGAATCTCTTTGTCAAACGTGAGTTATTGCAATCGCTGGCCCGTCGAGCGGTATGTTGGATCGTGCTAGTGTCGGTCGGAGCCTCGCTGTTGTGCATATATGGATCGTGGATCAAAACGTCGGATAGCTATCGTTGGTTCCGTATCGCCTGGGTCCTGGGACTGTGGGGGATAGCCACTCCCTTGGCTGCATACTTACTGAAAAAGACCATGGCGCTCCCGAAGCACGCCGGCGTCAACACCGTCGAGCAGATGCACTGGGCATGGGCTGCAGCCGTCACACTGACATCGTTCTGGTGGGCGGCGGGTAGCTTTGGGCTAACCCCACCCGATTTCTCGGGCCATGCTCCCTACGTCAAATTGGCCAGTTCCGGCTTCCTTGAGTACACGCTAATCAGCCACACATTTACTTTGCTGCTGCTCGCACCCAGTCTTCGTGCGAATTTAGGTTCATTCGTGCTCGGTGCTATCCCGTTCGGATTTAGCTTGGGGCCCCCTCTATATATTTACCGGCCAGCAATGCTAGGCTTTTATACGGCTCAACTCATCGGTTACTGCTTCCTCGCGTGGATTGTTTTTTACAATCAGAAACGCGCATATGTTAAAGAGATGATTCTCGATGAGGCGCGAAAGCAGGCTGAAGCGGCAACGGCGGAGAAGAACCTGCTGATCGCCGCGATAAGCCATGACTTGCGCCAACCGCTCACAACACTCGGCCTGGAGTTAAATTTCATCGAGCGGAGCATTCAATCGACCCATCTGGTCGAGGACGTCTCGCTTGCACAAAGGCAAGTGGATGCGATGGAAGGGATGATTAACGGCGCACTGGATATCTGCCGCCTCGAGTCCGGCACCTGGAATGTAGAAATTCAGGAGGTGGCGCTGCCTTCCCTTTTACACGGCATCGTTGTGGATATGCAGCCGCTGGCCGAGGCGAAGGGGCTGAAGTTAAGACTCCATAGCCGGCCCTATCTGGTTCGTACGGATCGACACGCGCTGGACAGGATCGTCCGGAATATGGTGATCAATGCGGTCCGCTACACGCCTTCCGAGCAGGGAGGAAAGAAGGGACATGTGCTGGTGAGTTGCCAGAGGCGTGGCGACCGCATCAAGATTAGCGTTTGGGACAACGGGATCGGCATCCCTGAAGGTAGGCAAAAGGATATCTTCAAAAGCTACGTACAGGTCGCCAATCCCGAGAGAAATCGCGAAAAAGGGTTCGGCCTGGGTCTGTCCATTGTCCAGGGTCTCGCGAACCTTCTTGATCACAAACTGGACGTGGACTCGACACCAGGACGGGGATCGCGTTTTTCGGTTGCGGTTCCCTTCATGGGACTCATACCGCCGGAGTTGCTCGAGGTTCAAACGGTTGAAGACGGCGACCCGGACCTGACCAATATGGTCGTGGCGATCATCGAGGACAATAGCGACTTAAGAATCGAAATATCGATGCGCCTGATCGAGCATGGCTGCTACGTCGTCGCGGGAGCATCATCCTCCGACGTCGTCGAGCAGTTGCGCATCGAGGCTTTGACAAGTGGTCCGCACTTCATCCTCTCCGACTACCGGCTGGAAAACGAGGATGGCATTGCTGCGATTGCAGCGGTCCGCGCGGCTACCGGCGCTTCGATCCCTGCGATTTTGTGGTCGGGAGACACCTCGTCAGTTGTGCTAAAAAAAGTAGCTGTCAGTGGCATAAAGCTTTTGTCGAAACCGGTTTCGGAAAAAACCTTATTGACCCTACTTGCAAAACATAAGCCAAAAAAATTGACCGAAGGCGAGTGAAAGTGATGGCGGCGGAACATAAAGCGTGGTGTAGCAGAGATCTTCACGACGCTCCCTTATCTGCTGCCCCCCTTCCAAGGGTCAGCTCGGCATTGACTCTAAGTGCAGCTTCAACGCGGTTTCTGACTTGGAGTTTGTCGTAAATAACACAAGAAACCTGTCTGACATGTCCCTCGGAGACATTGAGCTCCCTTGCGATCTGTTTCCCTGAGAGGCCACGTGCAATGCAACGCGCCAGGTCCCACTCTCGCGGAGACAGTCCAAGATGATGCTGAGTCCGGCTAGCTGAGGGCGCTTGTGTCGAGCAGGCAAAGCGCAACAAGACTTCTTCCGGAATCCAGAGCTCACCTCCTAAAATCCTGCTCAGTCCGATGAACATTTTCTTGTGCGCGCCTCCTTTCAAAAGGATTCCTCGAGCGGCGTAGTCACGCATGCACGTGCGCAAAATTTCGACTTCGTGATCGTTTCCAGGAGCAAGTCCCGTGCAGATCACTACGGGAACATTGGACGGATTTCCGGCCTGGAAATGCTCAAGTGTCGCGGCGCCACGGTTCTCACCATCCAGATTGAGATCCAGGAATACCAGGTCCGGGGGAGGTGTCTTGTTGACTTCTTCAAGCGCGCTGGCAAGCGTAAAGACGGGCGTGATGTCGATTGGGGTTGCGCTCAACTCCGGCGCGTGTGTTTGGACATATTCGGAAAGAGCGACGCAAAGAATTTCGTGATCATCGACCCATAAGATTTTCATGGTCGCTTCTCCTCTTCGTACATCCGAGAAAAGCAATCGATCGCACGCTGCATTTGCGCGCAGCACCGCTTAACAGATTAGCATATCGGGCGAGACCGAAAATCTATTTGAGTTCTGTGCGTTAAGCGGTGCAAAAACAGATGACCTTGGTGTTGGTTGATTCTTTTGCAGAGTGTTGCGGACCCGCAGTCTCTCTCGCACAGGGCGTGCCATGTTCGCGCCGCGTGCCGCGCCCCAGGCGGCACGCGGCGTTGCACAATCGAATCGGGCCTCCGCGGCAGCCGCGGGTATGACTGCGATCCGCGAAGTGGTGGTGCCGCGCCGACAGCCTCGCCGTTGGATGTCTGCGGCGTACCGACAGTTCGGTGCCCCACACATTGCCCCAACTATCTCCTCGTGAACGTCTGTTTGCGAGCATCGGGGGGTTCTCTCGCGCACTGGATGGGTCGACGTCTGCACCGACGCTGCGCATCGAGGCCCGATGCGGTTTCATGGCATCATCGTGCGCACCTTCACACCACTCCAGGAGCGTACGCCATGGCGACTTATATCGTATTCACAAGGGAAAGCACGCAGGATCAGGGTGAGCTCGACATCTACCTAAGCAAGGTCGGCAAGACTTTCGGAGGTCATCCGATCAAGATTCTCGCAGCCTACGGACCTCAACAGGTTCTTGAGGGCGAAGCGCCAGAGGGCGTCGTGATCGTGGAGTTTCCGTCGACTGAGGCCGCGCGAGCGTGGTACGACAGCCCGGCGTATCAGGAAGTCGCGCAGCACCGGTTCAAGGGCGCGCGCTATCGCGCCGTCCTCGTCGAAGGCGTGTGACGAAAGGCAACGACGCTCCGGCCCGTGGAGCCAGGCCTTGATCCGCGCGGGCTGGACCTGTTTCGCATCAAGGCGGCCAGCCTCCGTCCTCATAAGTCGCCGGGTGTATCCTGACCGGATGGCGGGGGGCGGCAAATGGCTACCCAAAATTACGGCGAGACGGGCAGTGACCTCCAAACCTTGTGGCAGGATGGGGAGCGCGTCTTCAGCCGTGCACGACGGCCGGCCGACGGCGGCGACGAGACGCGACTCATCGCGCGGCCCGCCGTCGAGCAGCCTTCATCTGCCAGCCTCGAGCGGCTCGCTCACGAATTCGAATTGAAGGACGAACTCGATGGCGCGTGGGCGGTGCGGCCGCTGGAACTGCTGCGCGAAGGCGGCGGGACGCTGCTGGTGCTGGAGGATCCGGGCGGTGAGCCACTCGACCGGCTGCTCGGCCCCCCCCTTCAGTTGGAACGCTTCCTGCAACTCGCCGTCGGCATCGTCACTGCCGTGGGCAAGGCCCATCAGCGCGGCCTCATCCATAAGGACATCAAGCCGGCGCATATCCTGGTGAACAGCGCAAAGGGCGAAGTCAGGCTCACCGGCTTCGGCATCGCCTCGCGACTGCCGCGCGAACGCCAGAGGCCGGAACATCCCGAGTTGATCGCAGGCACCCTCGCGTATATGGCTCCGGAGCAGACCGGGCGGATGAACCGGTCAATCGATTCGCGCAGCGATCTTTACGCGCTCGGGGTGACGCTGTACGAGATGTTGACTGGGACCTTGCCTTTCACGGCGCTGGATCCCCTGGAATGGGTGCATTGCCACATCGCGCGTCAGCCCGCTGCGCCGAGTGAGCGCGCCAAAGGCATCCCGGCCCCGCTCTCGGCAATCGTGATGAAACTTCTGTCGAAACCCGCCGAGGATCGCTATCAATCCGCAAGCGGCCTGGAGTGGGACCTCAGAAGATGCCTGGCAGAGTGGGAAGCTTCGCATCGGATCGATCCTTTCCCGCTCGGAACGCACGATACGACGCGACAGCTTTTAATCCCCGAGAAGCTCTACGGGCGCGACACGGAAATCACGACGCTTCTGGAGGCCTTCGAGCGCGTCGCAACGCAAGGCACACCGGAACTGGTGCTTGTGTCCGGCTATTCGGGGGTTGGAAAATCCTCCGTCGTCAACGAGTTGCACAAGGTGATCGTGCTGCCTCGGGGTATCTTCATCTCGGGAAAGTTCGACCTGCGCCTGAGGGACATCCCCTACTCCACCTTGGCCCAGGCATTTGCGGAATTGATCCGACAAATTCTGAACGGCCAAGATGCCGACGTTGCGCGTTGGCGTGACGCGATCAAAGAAGCCGTTGGCCAGCAAGGGCGATTGCTGACCGATCTGATTCCCGAACTCGCAAGCTTGATCGGACCGCAGCCCCCGGTTGCCGTACTCTCGCCACTGGAAACCCAACTGCGGTTTCAATCGGTCTTTCAAAAGTTTGTCGGCGTGTTCGCACGCGCCGAGCATCCGCTCGTCATTTTCGTGGATGACCTGCAGTGGCTCGATCCGGCTACCTTGACCGTGGTCGAATATCTGATAACGCATCTGGACACGCGCCACTTGCTATTGATCGGCGCGTATCGCGACAACGAAGTCGGGCCCGGGCATCCGCTGATGGGGACGCTCGCTTCGATTCGCAAGGCCGGAACGACGGTACATGAAATCGTGCTCGGCCCACTCTCGCCGAACGACCTCGGCGAATTGCTTTGCGACGCTTTCAGATGCATGCGCGAGCAAGCCTTGCCGCTGGCCAGGCTGGTTCACCAGAAAACCGGCGGCAATCCCTTTTTTGCGGGCCAGTTTTTGACGAATCTCTTTGAGGAAGGTCTCCTCGAGTTCGAGTCGAATTCGGCCTCGTGGCGATGGAACCTCGAGTGCATCGACGCCAAAGGCTTCACCGAAAACGTCGTGGATCTGATGATCCGCAGGCTGCAGAGGCTTTCGCCTACCGCACAGGACACCTTGAAGCTGCTTGCCTGCTTGGGCAGCCAGGCAGAATTCAGCATCCTCGCGAGCGTCTCGGGCGACTCCGAGGCGAAGGTGCATGCGGATTTCGCTGAAGCCGTCCGGGCCGGCGCCATCATCTCCATGGACCGCAGCTTCAAGTTCCTGCATGACCGGGTGCAAGAAGCGGCGTATGCGCTGATCCCAGCCGTTTCTCGCGCGGAACATCACTTGCGCATTGGCCGCCTGCTCTTGTCGCGGCTCGGTGATGCGGACATTACAGCCAGGATATTTGATCTCGTGAATCAATTGAATCTTGGCTGTGAGCTCATTGTCGAGCGGCCCGAACGATATCGCGCAGCCGCTCTCAATCTCGACGCTGCGAAAAAGGCGAAGGCCTCCACCGCTTACCGTTCTTCCTGCAACTATCTCGCGATAGCTGCGTCGCTGCTTTCGCAGCAGGGGTGGGACGACTGTTATGAGTTGACCTTCAGCGTCTGGTTCGAGCGGGCCGACTGCGAGTTTCTTCTCTCCCATTTCAGCGAAGCCGCCCGTTTGATCGATGAGATGTTGCTTCGAGCGCGAGCGAAGATCCACCGCGCCGAAGCCTACCGGCTCAGGATGGTCCTGCAGTTGGTGAATGGCGACAATGCGTCCGCTGTCAGAACCGCCCGCGAATGTCTGGGCATGTTCGACATCGAATTGCCGGAGCATCCTACGGATGACGAAGTATTGGCGGAATACGATGCCGTCTGGAAGCACCTTGGCGCGCGCCCGATCGAAAGCCTCCTTGGCCTGCCGATGATGGAGGACCCGGAGATGCGGGAGGTCATGTACATCTTCCACATGCTGGGGCAGACGGCCTATTTCACCGATATCAATCTCGCCCAGACGATTGCTTGCCGAATGGTCACCGTGACGCTGCAATATGGCACAACCGAATCGGCTGTCCTCGCCTATGCGTTCCTTTCCATCCTGGTAGGCCCGTTCTTCCACCGGCACCGGGACGGCGAGGCGTTCGCCCGGTTGGCGGTCGCAGTGACGGAGAAGCACCGCTTCGCGGCTCAGCAGGTGGCCGCGCACTTTTTTCTGCAAATGGCGGTTCTCTGGACGCAACCGATCGAAGTCGCATTAGGGTGCATCGATACGGCCATTCGGTATGCGCAAGAGACAGGCGAGGTCATCTATACCTGCTTCAGCCTTGAACATCGGCTGACGGATCTACTGGCGCGCGGCGATCATCTCGACGAGGCGTGGCTCGAATCGATCAAGGCAATCGAGTTCGTCAAGCGATTCAACTTCCGCCACGTGCACGACATTCTCTCCAGCATCCAGCAATTCATCCAGAGGCTACACGGGCGCAGCGGCGACCAGGCGCTAATAGAGGACGCGACGATCGAGGCGCAGATGACGGAAGGCGGCATTGCCGTGGTCAACTGCTTCCATTGGATTTTGCAGATCCAGCGCCACTACCTGTTGGGTGAACCCGAGAAAGCGCTCGCGTGCGCCGCCAAAGCCAAGCCGCTTCTTTGGTCCGGACGCTGCCATATCCAGTTCGCGAACTATTGCTTCTATTATTCGCTCGCGCTCGCCGCGGTTCACAGCACCGCATCGACGGATCGACAAGCCGAGATCCAGGCCGAAATCGCCGCGAACATTCAAGCGTTCGAAAGGTGGGCGCAAAGCTGCCCGGTGACGTTTGCGCACAAGCATCTGCTGCTGCGCGCGGAACTGGCCCGCCTGGACGGACACGAAATGCAGGCCGTGCAGCTTTATGAGCAGGCCGCCCGCTTGGCAAGCGAGCGCGGCTTCGTCCAGGATCGCGCATTGGCGAACGAGCTGGCTGGGCAATGCTGCCTCGCCTCTGGCCTCGAGCGCGCGGCGCGGGCCTATTTGCGCGAGGCGCGGGACGGCTATTCCCAATGGGGCGCACACGGCAAAGTCGATCAACTGGACCGGCGCTACCCCTTTGGCAAACCCGAAGCGGCGCCAGTCTCACGCGCGACTATCGAGGAAAGCCCCGAGCAACTGGATGTCGCGACTATCGTGAAGACGGCTCAGGCAATCTCGGGCGAAATGGTGCTTGAAAACCTGATCAAGTCTTTGATGGTGACCGCGGTCGAGCACGCTGGCGCGGAACGCGGACTATTGATCCTTCCACAGGGCGCCCAACTGCGCATCGAGGCCGAAGCCACCATTCAAGGCGGCAAAGTCAACGTGCAATTGCCGCAGCAGTCGCCGAGCCCGGCGGCACTGCCGGACTCGCTCTTGCGCTATGTCGCAAGTACGCATGAACCCGTCATCGTCGATGATGCCTCAGCCGAAAGCCGCTTTTCCGCCGATCCCTATATCCGCCAGAAACGCGCACGTTCCGTCCTTTGCTTGCCGTTACTCAAGCAGACCAAGCTGATCGGCGTGCTCTACCTGGAGAACAACCTCGCGCCCTGCGTCTTTGCTCCGAAGCGCATCGCCCTGTTGAAGCTGCTCGCCTCACAGGCGGCGATCGCATTGGAAAACGCTGGCCTGTACCGCGATCTCGCAGAACGTGAAGCGAAGATCCGGCGCCTCGTCGACGCCAACATCGTCGGGGTCTTGATTGGCGATCTCGATGGCCGGATCCTCGAAGCCAATGACGCTTTTCTTCGCATCGTCGGATACGACCGTGACGATCTCTTGGCGGGGCATCTACGCTGGTCGGACATTACACCCCCCGAGTGGCTCGAAAGCAGCGAAATAGAGTGGGAAAAGCTGAAGAAGACGGGGATATTGCAGCCCTACGAGAAAGAGTATTTCAGGAAGGACGGCAGCCGCGTGCCGGTGCTGGTCGGCGTTGCGATGCTGGAAGAGCGCGAGACTCACGGTATCGCGTTTGTGCTCGACCTGAGCGAGCGCAAGCGGGCGGAAGCGGATGCACGCCAGATGCAGCTTCAGCTTGCGCATGCAAATCGCGTCACGGCGCTCGGGCAGCTCGCAGCCTCCATCAGCCACGAAATGAAGCAGCCGATCGCGGGGATCACACTCAATGCGTCGACGGGTCTGCGCTGGCTCGGTCGCGAACCCGCCGAAGTGGCGGAGGCCCGTCAAGCGTTTGATCGGATTGTCCGCGACGCCAGGCGCGCAGCCGAGGTGATCAAGCGCGTCCATGGCCTCGTAAAAAAGGCCCCGACGTCCAACGAGATTCTGCAGATCAACGAAGCGATTCGCGAGGTCAATGCGCTCACGTCCAGTGAAGCAAGCAGGAACGGTGTCTCTGTGCGGATGCAGCTTGCGCAGGACTTGCCGCTCGTCAAAGCCGACCGGGTGCAACTCCAGCAGGTGATGCTGAACCTCATGATCAACGCCATTGATGCGATGAGCGCGGTTGACGACGGACCGCGAGAATTGACGATCAGCACCGCCATGAATGAGCAGGATGCCGTCCTTGTGGCGGTGCGCGATTCCGGACCGGGCATCGCTGCCGAGAACATCGAGCGCCTTTTTGAGCCGTTTTATACGACGAAGGCGACCGGCTTGGGGATAGGACTGTCGATCTGCCGCTCGATCATCGAAGCACACGGCGGCCGATTGTGGGCGAGCGCAAATGAGCCCCGTGGCGCTATCTTCCAGTTCACGGTGCCTGTCCATCCAGCGGTTTCATCGTAAGACGAACTCGCATTGCGCACCGCGGGGTATCCCATCGCCGGACTCCGCCTTGCGTCAATCCGGGTCGCAAAGTTCGCCCGAACTGTCTGTGGGGCGCCCCCGAAGGCCCAAAACCGACACCAAGGTATATTGACTCTCCTTTCGCAAAAGCCGATCGTTGTATCGAAAGGAGCGCTGCAGAAAGGGACAGCGATGGACAACGAACTCGGCTGTACTGTGGATGCGCTTCCCGGGCTGGTATGGACTGCCTTGCCTGACGGCCGCATCGAGTTCGTCAATCGACGCTGGTGCGAATATACGGGGCTTTCCGTTGAGCAAGCGGCGGGCGAAGGTTGGCAGACGGCGTTTCATCCCGACGACCGGCGCGCGCTGCTCGAAGCCTGGGAGACTGTCGTCGCCTCCGGTGAGAGAGGCGAGGCGGAAGCGCGCATGCGTCGTTTCGATGGCACGTATCGCTGGTTCGTATGCCGGGCCAGTCCGATTACCGATGTTGCCGGTGAAATCGTAAAGTGGTGCGGGATCAACTCGGACATCGAGGACCGTAAGCAAACCGAGGCTGCCCTGCGCGCGCAAGAGCAGCGCTTCGAGCTGATCGTCGATAGCCTCCCCACGCGGGTCATCCTTTTTGGGCCCGACGGTGACGTTTTGCACGCCAACCGCCATACGCTCGAATACTCCGGCGTGACCATCGAAGAGTTGAAGAAATGGAAGACCAACGGCCTGACCCATCCGGATGACCGGGAAGCGGTGATTGCCCGCTTCCGTGCGTCGCTCAGCACCGGTGAGCCTTATGAAGGGGAGTCGCGCCATCGCCGTGCCGACGGCATCTATCGATGGTTCCGAGTGCAGGGCTTTCCCCTGCGCGATAACGAGGGCCGAATCGTTCTCTGGTATTTCCTTCAGACGGATATCGATGACCGCAAGCGTGCCGAGGCGCTGCTTGCGGGTGAGAATCGACTGCTCGAAATGGTCGCCACGGGTCTGCCTTTGCCAACCGTTCTTGATGACTTGTGCCGGCTGGTCGAAGAGATCGCGAGCGACTGCCTTTGCAGAGTCTCTTTTCGGGACGCCCACGACACGGCGTGCCGGCACCTGGGGTCTCCTGGCCTCCCGAAGCGCTTCCTCCCCCCTCCCGGTGTGCGTGCCGCCTCCCGGGACTCCGGCCCCCTCGGCATGGCGGTGTCCCTCAAGGCTCAGGTGATCGTGCCGGATGTCGCGTCAGACGCACGCTGGACCAAGGCATGGCGGGAGCGCAGCCTCGCACACGGACTACGGTCCTGCTGGGCGACGCCGATCCTGTCGCGTACGAACGAACTGCTGGGAACATTCACCATATTCCGCGCTGATCCCGGCAACCCCACGCCTTTCCAGCGCGATCTGATCGGACAGTTCACACACATCGCGAGCATCGCCATCGAACGGGCGCATAGCATCGCGGCGCGTCAGGACGCGGACGAGAGGTTGCGCCAAAGCGCGGCACTGATGGCGAAAGTGGAGCAGCTCAGCTCGAGCGGAAGCTTTTGCTGGCGCCCGGAGACCGGCTCGATCACGTGGTCCGAGCAGCTCTATCGCATCTTCAGGATCGAACCCGGGGTGCCAATTACGATGGATATGATCGCGGCCCGATGCCACCCCGGAGACCGCCATCTACTGAATGAAATGATCGGACTGGCGCAAGAAGGCAACGATCTGGAGTTCGAACACCGCCTGCTGCTGCCCGATGGCTCGGTCAGGTGCATTCACATCCAGGCTCACGCCACGCGTGACCCGCAAGGCTTGCTGGACTATATCGGCGCCGCGCAGGACATAACGGAGCGCCGGGAGTCCGAAGATGCGCTCCTCGCGCTGCGCGCTGAATTAGCCCACCTGAGCCGGGTCAACAGTCACAGCGTGTTGGCGGCCTCGATCGCACACGAAATCAACCAGCCGCTTGCAGGCATCGTGACGAACGCCAGCACCGGTCTTCGCATGTTGAGTGCAGAGCCGCCCAATGTCGAAGGCGCGATCGAGACGGTACGACGCACAATCCGTGACGGGCACCGCGCGTCGGAGGTGATGACCCGTCTGCGCGCGTTGTTCAGCAAGAAGGCCGTGACGACGGATGCTGTCGATCTGGTTGAAGCCACGCATGAGGTTGTCGAGTTGCTGCGAGACGAGATTCGCAATAAACGGATCGTGCTGCATCTGAAGGCTGGCGACGACCTGCCGACTGTCACTGGAGACAGGGTCCAGCTCCAGCAGGTGGTGCTGAACCTGCTTCTCAACGCTGTGGATGCGATGAATGGCGTCGATGACCGTCCACGGCAGATGCTGGTCAGCATCGAGCGCGACGATGGCGACGGCGTGCGGCTCGCGGTGACCGATTCCGGCGTGGGATTCGACCCGCAGCATGCAAGCATGCTCTTCGATCCGTTTTCGACGACGAAGCGGGAAGGCATGGGCATCGGCCTGTCCGTGAGCCGCCGCATCATCGAGAGCCACGGGGGCTACCTGTGGGCCTCCTCGAACGCAGACCACGGCGCCACATTTACCTTTTCCATCCCGCGTAGCGCGGACAGCATAACGTCTTCCGATCAGTCCGCGCCCACGGGACAGTCTGCGCACGCGGACGCCGAGCAGGCCGAGAGGAGCCGGTGATGACCGAGCGCTCGCTTATCGCGGTAGTCGACGATGACGAGTCGGTGCGCGAATCGCTGCCCGACCTGCTGCGCGAGTTCGGCTTTGCGGCACGGGCGTTTTCGTCGGCGGAAGAGTTCCTGGCCTCCGGCTGTGTCGGCGAAGCGCAATGCCTGATCCTCGACATCGCCATGCCCGGCATGTCTGGCCGAGAGCTGCAGCACGAACTCAAGCGGCGCCGGCAAACCGTTCCGATCGTCTTTATTACGGCGCATGGGGACGAGGCCCTCCGGCCGCTCGTGCTCGGACAGGGCGCCGCCGAATGTCTGTTCAAGCCATTCAGCGACACCGCCTTGCTCGGGGCGATCCAGGCCGCGCTCCAGGTCGAATGATTCATCCAGGTGCCTATGAATGGAGTTCGCAATGACACCCGCTCATGCAGTTGAACGCGAATCAGCATTGTCTTCGGCGCAAGCCACGCCGGTCGTCTTCGTCGTCGACGACGATGTCTCGGTGCGGGAGTCGCTCGAAGCTATGATTCGCTTTGCCGGTCTCAGGGCAGAAACGTACGCTTGCGCCCAGGACTTCCTTGGGCGCGCGCGCGCGATGGTCCCGAACTGCCTGGTGCTGGACGTCAGTCTTCCGGATCTCAGCGGCCTCGACTTGCAGAATCTCATTGCATCCGAGCGTACCGACATGCCGATCATCTTTATCACCGGCTACGGCGACGTGCCGATGACGGTGCGAGCGATGAAAGCGGGAGCCGCCGAATTTCTCACCAAGCCCTTCGACGACGAGGTCCTGCTCAATGCTATCCGGCACGCCATCGAGCGCAGCCGCGCGGCCTTGAGCGAGGAAGCCGGGATGCGGTCGATCCGTGATCGCTACGCCTCGCTCAGTCGACGCGAGCGGGAGGTCATGGCGTTGGTGGTCTCCGGCCTGCTGAACAAGCAGGTGGGAGGAGAATTGGGCATCAGCGAGATCACGGTGAAGGTGCACCGCAGGCACGTCATGCAAAAGATGGGCGTCCGCTCGCTCCCCGAACTGGTCAACATCGCAGGAAGACTTCATCCTGGCCGCTCCTCTGCGTGAGGGCGGCGCTCACGATGCAGAACCACGCTGTTTAGTCGCCGGCCACGCAGCGCGTGTACTCAAGCGGTAAGGCGGGTTTTCATCCGCTCACCGATGAAAGTGCTCACGAGGCACAGCAGCGCATGGACGCCCGCACGCGGATGTGTGAGACATGCATGAACCTGTTCGCTGCGGCTTTCGCCAAGCAGGCACCAGGCGCAGAAGTGCTCGCAGTTGTTCGTCAGCAGGCGATAGCTGTTTTCACCGAGGCGCGAGCGAGCACGACGCATGGTTTCTTCGCCCGAGTACTTCGGGAACGGATGCGGACGCACGGCGACGGCGTGACCGTCGGCGAACTGTTCGATCGGGACTTCTTCGACGGGTCCGCGACGCTTGGACTTGGCGAAACCCGCGTAGTGAATGACCTTGCCGCTACCGACATAAATGCCGTGATGTTCGTAGCCGCGGCGTTCCGTGATCAGATGGGCACCGAGGGTGGGCTCAGTATTGGAGTCGCCTAGCGCGACGTCTGCCGCGGCATATGCGGCTGCGCGGCTTGCGCCTTGTTCAATGCCTGATGATTGGAGGTTGCGGTTCATAGCTTTGCTCTAATTCCAGGGGCGACTGGCTGCTGCTGAAAACGGGCGGCAATGCGTGAGCTCAATTGCCCAGGCTTCACCCAAACCACCAACCCACCCGTAACACACAGTCGAGTCCGTCACGGCCCCAACAGGTCGACAGCATCGCGGCCAAAAGAAGGGCAACGACATTGACCGCGAGTATCGCGTAGCCGGCCGGCTTCAAAGGTGCGCCGTCGTTCATCACGCAGTCCTCCATGCAGACATGGCTGGCCGCGCTTGCGCAGGTGGAAACACATTCCACGACCCGTCATCGTGACGGAAGAAGAAGATCGACAGCAGACCGCCGGAACCCATCGCCTGGACGCACACGCAGCGGCGTTGCCCCTGCATACGAGAGAAGCGCACCACGCGCGCGGGCTTGGCAGGCGTTGGCGCGAGCCATTTGTCGACGGCCCAGTGCAGTGTCTTCCCGGTCGGGCTCATGGTGACCTCCTTCGCGTCGTCGTCTGATTCCAAGGTTCGTGCTGCTCATGCTGCGTTATCCGCTGAGCATTTGCTTCACACTGCGAACCAATTTATGGAGTGCCAAGGAAGCCCGCAATTACACTTTGGATGCAGGAATCGGCGACGTGCCTTCCCGTCGATACGAAGGTGTCGTTACACCATCGTGCAATTGAGTCGCCCACCGCTGACCGCCTAAAGTGACTGTCCAAGAGCAACGTCTCCCGACGCTGGCGTAGCTCAAACGTTAATGGGATGGTCATCATGCTGACTGACGTACTCCACCTTTCGCGCGCCCAGTTCGCGATGACCACGATCTTCCACATTGCGTGGCCGATCCTGACCATCAGTCTCTCGGCGTTCCTGCTGCTGTTAGAGACCCTGTGGATCAGAACCGGCGACGTGATGTACTACCGCCACGCCCGCTTCTGGGGCAAGCTGCTCGTGCTCAACTTCACCGTGGGCGTAGTGACCGGCATTCCGCTGGAGTTTCAGTTCGGCACCAACTGGTCCGGCTTCGCACGGTTCAGCGGCCAGTTCGTCGGCAACATCCTGGGTTTCGAGGGCGCCATGGCGTTCATGCTCGAAGCCGGCTTCGTCGGCGTGATGACGCTCGGCTGGGGACGCGTACCCCGTGGCGTTCATCTCTTCGCCACGGCGATGGTGGCGCTTGGATCCAGCATTTCCGCGTTCTGGATCATGGTCGCCAATTCGTGGATGCAGACGCCCGCCGGCTTCGCCGTCGTCAACGGAAAGGTCGTGGTGACGGACTACGTGGCCGCCATCTTCAACCCCGACATGGTGTGGGGCGTCTCGCACATGTGGATGGCCGCGATCGAAACGGGCATGTTCGTGATCGCGGGCATCTCCGCTTACCACCTGTTCCGCCGACGCCATCCCGAGTTCTTTGCGCGTTCGTTCAAGATCGCACTGGTCGTGCTCGTCTTCGTTGCGCCGGTTCAGGTCTGGCTCGGGGACTCGAGCGGCACCAGCGTGTTCGCGACACAACCGGCGAAGGGCGCCGCCATCGAAGGACACTGGCAGACCAACAAGCCCGGCGAGGCGGCCGCATGGTCGCTCGTTGCGTGGCCCGATCAGCAAAAGCAGCGCAACGACTGGTCGATCGAAGTGCCGGGACTCCTCAGCATCCTTGGCACCCATTCGCTGCACGGACGAGTTTTGGGTCTAACGGACTTCCCGCGCGCCGACCAGCCGCCCATGGTGCCGCTCCTCTATTACGCATTCCGCGTGATGGCCGGCATCGGCTTTGCGTTCATGCTGCTCGCGTTCTGGACGGCGTGTGCACTGCGTAAAGCGCGCGGCAGTCTCGATGGTCTTCTCGCACAGCGCAAGCTCCTGCTCGCATGGGTGTTGTGCATCCCGCTGCCTTACCTGGCCGTCGAGGCCGGATGGATCGTACGCGAGGTGGGACGTCAGCCATGGGTTGTCTATGGGCTACTGAGAACGAGTCAAGCCGCCTCCGCGGTGCCCGCGACGTCGGTCACAGCCAGCATGGCGATGTTCTTCGCCTTCGACGTCGTGTTGCTCGTCACCTTCTTCCTTCTCGCACGGCGTTGGCTGAAGAACGGTCCCGATCTCACGGCAACACCGCCCGCGACCAGAGTCGTTCCGCCCCAGACTGCGGCGACCGAATACTGAAACTTCTTTCTCCAACAAAGCGAGATAGTTCGATGGATAGCACCACTCATTCCCTGCTTGCCGTCACCTGGTTCGGCCTGATCGGCCTGATGCTGGTCTTCTACGTCGTGACGGACGGATTCGACCTTGGCGTGGGCATGCTCACCCTGCTGAGAAGACAGCGCGAAGACCACGACGTGATGGTTCAGACCATCGGTCACGTGTGGGATGCGAACGAGACATGGCTCGTCGTAGTTGGCGGTGGCCTCTTCGGCGCCTTTCCCTCGGCCTACGCGATCCTCATGCAGGAACTCTATCTGCCCGTGATGGCGATGATAGGCGGGCTGATCATGCGGGGGGCGGCGATCGAATTCCGCCATGGCGCCCAGCATGGACGGCTATGGGACACCGTGTTCGGCGTGGGCAGTCTCGTCGCGGCAATATCGCAGGGTGTCGTACTTGGCAAGGTGATAACGGGCTTCGTGCCTGGCGGGTCCAGTACGGTGTTCATCGCCGTGACTGCCATCGGCGTGGTGGCCGGCTATGCACTGCTAGGCGCGACCTGGCTCGTGAAGAAGACGGTCGGGGAGCTCGAACGTTGGGCCCGGAGGCTGGGTTTGCTGAGTGCGCAGTTCACCGTCGCTGCCGCGATCGCGCTCACCGCGGCGACCTGGATTGACGGCGTGGCCGTCCATGTCCGCTGGTCCCAGCCGGGCGTGTTCGCCCGGCTTGCGGGACTCGGCGCCCTCGCCGTCCTGGCGTACGTCTGGCTCGTCGCGTCGCTCTTTTGGAGAAGCGAACGCGAGCCCTTCCGGGCAGCGGTTACGCTCTTCATCGTGTCGTTCGCGGGTCTTGTGATCAGCCTCTATCCTGACTTCGTTCCGGGCAGGCTCACGGTTATGCAAGCCGCGTCGGACACCCTGACTCTCGCGTTCATGTTGATCGGGATCGGCCTCGTGTTCCCGGTGATGATCGGCTACAACCTGTACCAGTACGTGATTTTCCGCGGCAAGGTGATCGACACGACCCGCGCGTGAGGGTACGCGAAATCATCAAAACAGCTCGATTCCAGGAGCAGCCAATGAAGACGAGAGAGTACGCCGTGGTAGACCCCGAACGAGTCCGGGTCGAAATTCTCGAACAATCTGAAAACACACTCATCATCCGCTGGGTGGAACCCGGACGATGCCATTACGGCGAGCAGCGCTGGCGGCGTCGTCATGCGAGAGCGTCGGGCGTATGCGTTGTGTCGCGACGTGCAATCCGCCGTGGCGATGCCGTCTTTTGCCCCGCCGAACGCCCCACCCCAGTGAACGCATCGGCGATGATCTCTGTGGAAGCGTTCGGCTATTCAATATAGCGCGCAGAGAATTCCGGTCACCGCGTAAATTCCGGCGGCAGACTCACGAAGTTTGATGCGAGGCCAATCGTCGCAATCGAAAAGTCGCTCGCGGAGCCGACCACGCTGGAAAGTAAAACGCCGCCCAAAAGAGCGGCGAATGTGAAGAGCGGCGGTACTACGAGACCGCCGCCGGAATCCCAAAGAGATGCACATACCTGTCTTGAGCGAGGTTCGCCGTTGGCGAGAAAGCCCGTCAAGCGAGCCGTATGTCCGGTTGAGCCAACCCGTTGATCTGCTCCGCCGTCCAGAGCAGCGTTGCTCTGCGAAAGCCGTGCAGCGCCTGCTGATGACGTCGGTACAACATTGCGTGGCTGAGTTGGGCGAGCCTGCCCCGAATGAGACCTCCAGGAAAGAAGCCAAAGCGCCCAAGCGTGCCGAAGGCGTCGTAGTCGCTCAATGACACCAGCGATCCAAAATCCCGGAATTCAAAACGAGGAAGAGGCTTATTGTGACGGACCCATTCCGGCAGATGGCGCGCCAAGTACTCCGCCTGTTGAGTGGCCACCTGCGCGGTAGGAGGAAGCGCTCGCCGCGCACCTTCTTGCGTCAGGGAAGCACAATCGCCGAGAGCAAAAATGTTCGCATCGTCCAGAGCCTGCAGCGTGCCCGACACCACGATCTGGTTCGCCCGGTTGGTTTGCAGGCCAGCGAGCCAGTTCATGAAATCAGGTGCCTTGACACCCGCAGCCCATACCATCAAATCCGCTTCGGCAAGCTTCCCGTCTCCGTACCGGAAGCCTCCCGGTTCCACTGATGAGACTGCCGTCGAAGTCGCTACGCGAAAGCCAATTTTCTCGAGTCGCTGCTGGCTGGCTGACGAGATCTCCGGTGGGAAGGCGGGAAGCACACGTGGTCCGGCCTCGAGAAGCGTCAGACTCAGCCTTTCTCTGATCTTGGGGTCGCCATAGCTGGCAGCGAGTTCGAAAAGACGACTCAGCTCGGCCGATAACTCGACCCCGGTCGCACCCGCGCCCACAATCGCAACCCGGAGCGCCTCATCCTTGACGACCGAGCGAAGAGCACGTTCGCGCAACGCGACGTTGAACGTCTCTGCTTGCTGCTGGCTGTCAATGAGATGGCAATGCTCCATGACGCCAGGCACGCCAAAATCGTTCGCGCGGCTGCCTATCGACAGCAACAGTACATCGTAGGGTACCGTTCGCGGCTCGAGCACCAAACTGCCTTCGTGCGCGCTGATCGCCGCAAGCTGGACCTCGCGCCGTTGCCGGTCCAGTCCGCACATCTCTCCCGGTTGATACGTGAAGCCGTGTTGACGCGCATGTGAGAGAAAGAAAACGCGCTGCTGATTCACATCGCGCGTACCCGCCGCAATCGTGTGCAGCATGGGTTTCCATATATGCGTCGGGCTTCGATCAATCAAGGTGACGGTTGCCTCACCCGATTGGCCCAACCGGTCGCCGAGCCTGGTTGCAAGCAGAATCCCGGCGATTCCTCCACCTACGATGACGATACGAGTTGGTTGTTTCATGACTAGCACTCAATGAATGATCAACGACTTCCAATAAACGGAGCCGACAGGCAAAGCGCAGCTTTGCGATGTCAGCTGCGCCAATGAGGCCCATCGGCACTTGTGAAAATTAGGGAATGTCGATGACGGTCGCAATTACACCTTGGGTGCAGGAATAGTCGACATTCTTTCCCACCTATACGTAGGTATCCCTACACCTATACGAAGGTGTTGCTACACCATCGTGCAATTGAATCGCACACCGTGACCGCCTAAATTGCAGTCCATGAGCAAGGCCTCACAACGCCGGCGCAGCTCAAACGTAGCCATTCACCGATTTCGGCAACACGTAAGGATACCAAATGACCGCGATTAACCGCAGTGCAAGCAACGTTTCTCATGATGCAGTCCGCTCCGGACGACTGTTTCTCCTCGAATTGAGCGGCGGCCGCATTCATTCGATGGATCCCGACGGCTCTGACCGCAAGACGATCGTCACGGACTGCCACCTTCCGGACGGAATCGTGGTGGATACGGATGCCGGTCATATCTATTGGACGAATATGGGTTCGGTGGGCGCCCACAATGGCTCGATCGAGCGCGCCGACCTCGACGGCAAGAACCGCGTGCCCATCGTGCCGCAAGGCATCACGCATACGCCGAAGCAGATCCACCTCGACAAGGAGGGCGGCAAGCTCTATTGGTGCGACCGCGAGGGCATGCGCGTGATGCGCGCCAACCTCGACGGCACTCAGGTCGAAACGCTGATCGAGGCCGGGAGCGGCGATCACGACCGGCACGATCAGACCCGGTGGTGCGTCGGGATCACCATCGATCCGAAGCTCAAGAAGATGTACTGGACGCAAAAAGGTCCCGACAAAGGTGGCCAAGGCCGCATCTTCCGCGCGAACCTGGAGATCCCGAATGGCGAAAGTCCCGCGACCCGCTCCGACATCGAGGTGCTGTTCGACCAACTGCCGGAGCCGATCGACCTCGAGCTCGACGTGGAGAACCGCGTCCTCTATTGGACGGACCGCGGCGATCCCCCGCGCGGCAACACGGTCAATCGCGCCCCGATCGACGAGCCGGCGGCGCCGGAGATCGAGATCACGCACCTGCTGGAGGGGATCGGCATCGCACTCGACGTTGCCGGTAACCGGATGTTCTTCACGGACCTGGGCGGCTCCGTCTATTCAGCGGATCTCGATGGAAAGAACGAGCGGAACTTCCTCTACGCCCAAGGCAATCTCGCCGGTATCGCCTACGCCGAAGTCTGATCAACGCATTGGAGAAATCACATGACCGACACCCAACCCATTCGCCGCGTCGCCATCATCGGCACGGGCGTGATCGGCGCGAGCTGGGCCGCGCTGTTTCTTGCCAAGGGATTGCACGTGGTTGCGACGGACATCGCACCAAACGCTGAAGCCTCGTTGAGGCAATTCGTGGAGTCCGCCTGGCCGGCGCTTACGAGGTTGGGCCTCTCGCCCGGAGCGTCGCAAGCGAACCTGACGTTCACGCCCGTGCTCGAGCAAGCGCTCGCGGGCGCGGATCTGGTCCAGGAAAACGGCCCGGAGCGCATCGATTTCAAGCAGAAGCTCTATGGGCAACTCGACGAGCTGCTGCCTGCCGACGTGATCATTGCTTCGAGCTCGTCGGGGCTCACCATGAGCGAAATCCAGAAGGGAGCCGCGGCGCATCCCGAGCGCTGCGTTATCGCTCATCCGTTCAATCCGCCTCACCTGATCCCGCTGGTCGAGATCGTCGGCGGAGCAAAGACCTCGGAAACGACGATCCAGCGCGCCGCGGATTTTTATACGTCGATCGGGCAGCGCACAGTGCGGGTCAACAAGGAGATGCCCGGTCACGTCGCAAACCGGCTGCAGGCCGCATTGGCCCGCGAGGTGTATTACCTCGTCGCCGAGGGGGTGGTGAGCGCCGCCGACGTCGACACCGCCCTGTGCTGGGGCCCGGGCCTGCGCTGGGGCGTGATGGGCAACATGATGCTCAACCATCTTGGCGGCGGTCCGGGCGGCATCGAGCACTTCTTCCAGCAGTTCAGCGGCCCGATGACCGCCTGGTGGAAGACCCTCGGCGCGCCGGTGCTCACGCCCGAGGTTCAGAAGAAGCTCATCGACAGCGTCCACGCGGAGGCCGGATCGCGCTCCATCGAGGAGCTGGAGGCAGAGCGCGATGAGGTCCTGCTCGGGCTGCTCGAGTTGCGCAGAAAAATTTAGCAAATTGAACTGAATTATCTGATTCCGCAAGCGAGCCGGCGCACGTTTCGCCCGCGCGCAAACCAGAAGGAAAACTCAACATGTCATCGGAAATCACGACACCCGCATCTTCACATGTAGTAGTACATAACAATTTAAAGGAGGAATCAGTGACGCTCGAAAACGTCCTGTACGAAAAGCGCGACGCGATCGCGTACGTGACCGTGAACCGCCCCAAGGTGCTCAACGCCCTGAACACGCAGACTTGGAAGGACCTGCGAACGGCTTTCGAAGATGCGCGCGAGGACGCTGCCGTGCGCGGCGTCATTCTCACCGGCGCGGGCGACAAGGCGTTCATCGCCGGCGCCGACATCGGCGAGCTTGCGCACGCGAGCGCGATCGAAGCCGAGCAGTCGAGCCGTGCAGGGCAAGACGTGCTCGATTTGATCGAAAACCTTGGCAAGCCCGTGGTCGCGGCGATCAACGGCTTTGCACTCGGCGGCGGCTGCGAGACGGCAATGGCGTGCACCCTCCGCATCGCTGTGGAGCACGCGAAGCTCGGCCAGCCCGAGGTCAAGCTGGGATTGCTGCCCGGCGGTGGCGGCACGCAGCGGCTGCCGCGCCTCATCGGAAAGGGCCGCGCACTCCAGCTCATTCTGTCCGCGGAGGTCATCAGCGCGCAGGAGGCCTGGCGCATCGGGCTCGTCAACGAGGTCGTCGCGGCTGCCGATCTGATCCCGCGTGCGCAAGCCATCCTGAAGACGATCGCTTCGAACGCGCCTATCGCCGTGAAGCTATCGCTCGAAGCGGTGAACAAAGGGTTGAACACGGGCCAGAGCGAGGGCCTCGCCCTCGAAGCCTCTTACTTCGGGCTATGCGCCGGGACGGATGACAAGAGAGAGGGCACGTCCGCGTTCCTCGAAAAGCGCGCCCCGCAGTTCATGGGGCGGTGAAGCCAACGCCACCATTCAGGAGACACTCAATGGCAAGCGACAACATTTTTGCTGGACTCAAGGTGGTTGACTTCTCCAGCTTCGTCGCGGCGCCCGGCGCCGCCGTCATCCTGTCGGACTTCGGCGCCGACGTCATCAAAGTCGAACCGCCGGGCGGGGACCCCTGGAGACATGCGCACAAGATTGCGCCGCAGCCGGCAGCAGACGAACCCTATCAGTGGCATCTTGCCAACCGCAACAAGCGCGGCATGACGCTCGACCTGAAGTCGCCTGGCGCCCAACAGGTCGTCCAGCAGCTTGTCACGTGGGCCGACGTATTCATCGTCAATACGCCACATCCCGCGCGCAAAAAATTGAAGCTCGAATACGACGATCTGGCGCGCTGGAACCCGCGGCTGATCTATGCGGACCTCACCGGCTTTGGCGAAAGCGGGCCGGATGCCGATCTGCCCGGATTCGATATCACCGCGTTCTGGGCGCGTAGCGGCTTGCTCTCGATGACGCGCGACGCCGGCGTGCCGCCGACCTGGCCCGTGGCCGGAAGCGGCGATAACGCGACGGCCCTTGGAATCTATTCGGCGATCGTCACAGCGCTCTATCGCCGCGAGCGCACCGGGAAAGGGGCGTATGTCACGACTTCGCTCCTTGCCTCAGGGGTCTGGTCGGCAAGCGTTGCGATCCAGGCCGCCTTGGCCGGCGCGAAATTTGCCGCGCCGCACGATCGCAAGCACCCCGCGAATGCAGCGCTCAACGTGTACCGCGCATCCGACGGCACGTGGTTCGTTCTCGTTGTCATGCCGGACAAGTTGGCGGCCGTCGCGAACGCCATCGGCCGCCCGGATCTGCTGACAGATGAACGGTTTTCCGATCCGGCGACGCTGACGGCGAACATGCCGCAGCTCGTGGCCATTCTTGACGAAGTCTTCGCTGCGCAGCCGATGGCGCACTGGCACGACGTTTTCAGCGGCGTCCATGTCACGTACGGCGCCGTGCGCGGACCACAAGAGGTGATCGACGATCCGCAGCTGCGCGCAAACGATGTCATCGTTCCGCTCGAAGGCGCCGGCGGCAAGCTGACCTCAACCATCAGCAATCCGATTCAGGTGCATGGCGTTGACAAGGTGTCCGCGCGGCGTGCGCCCGATCTTGGTGAGCATACCGAAGCGATCCTCCAGGAACTGGGATTCGACGCGAAGGACATCGAGGGGCTGCGCGCCAGCGGCGCGGTGCCGAACGTCAACGAACACGCAGCCTGACACAGAGACCCGACACAGAGAAAGGAGCAGCAATGAGCGACATCATCACCGAGCGTACCGACGGCATCCTGCGGGTCGCATTCAATCGCCCCGAGAAGAAGAACGCCATGACCGGAGGCATGTACACGCGCCTCGCGGATATCTTCAATGAGGCCGCCGAAGACGAAGCTATCCACGTCGTGCTCTGGCATGGCGTCGGTCAGGCGTTTTGCGCAGGCAACGACATCGAGGATTTTCTCGAGCATCCGCCCAGAGCGGGTGATTTCCCGCAGGGCCGCCTGATCGCGGCGCTCATGAGGTTTGAAAAGCCGATCGTCGTGGCCGTGCAAGGTGCGGCGATCGGCGGCGGAACCACGATGCTCACCCACTGCGATTTCGTCTACGCAGGCGAGAGCGCGAAGTTCCAGGTGCCTTTCATCAACCTGGGGCTGGTGCCGGAATTCGGATCGAGCTTCTCGATACCGGCACGCGCGGGCTATCTCCGCGCGGCGGAATTGTTCCTGCTGGGAGAGCCTTTCACCGCCCAGCGGGCGGTGGAGCTGGGCCTCGCGACTCGCATGGTGCCCGACGGCGACTTGCTTGCGACCGCCACCGCAACGGCACAGAAGCTGGCGGCAAAACCGGGCGGCGCGTTGCTGGCTTGCAAGCGGCTCATCAAGGAGACATCGCTCGACCAGCTCAATGAGGCGGTGACGAGTGAAAACCAGGTGTTCATGGAGCGAGTGAGTTCGGCCGAGGCCAAGGAAGCGTTCTCGGCCTTCCTCGAGAAACGTGCGCCCAATTTTACGAAGAGCCCGACGCACGGGGCCGCCGAATAGTCCAGCCGCAAACCCGACGGCGTTACCGTCGATGCTGAATGTGACGCCTGTCCAATCGACCGCACCGGTTGCCTTTTTGAAGCAAGCAGGGCAATAGCGTGGTCGCGACATCTCAACCGTTCACGAGCAAGATTCATATGTTGACCGACAGCCAACGCGACATCATCAAGGCCACCGTTCCACTGCTGGAAACGAGCGGCGAAGCCCTTACCAGGCACTTCTACAAGCTGATGCTCGACGGGTATCCGCAGGTGCGTCCACTGTTCAACGAGCATCATCAAGCCAGTGGCTCTCAGCAACGCGCGCTTGCCAACGCCGTGCTCACTTACGCGCGCAATATTGACCATCTGGATGCTCTCGGCCCGCTTGCGAAGCGGATTGTGAGCAAGCACGTTGCGCTGCAAATCCAACCCGAGCACTACCCTATCGTCGGCGCCTGTCTGCTGCGTGCCATTCGGGAGGTGCTGGGTCCGGACGTCGCGACCGACGCAGTCATCGAGGCATGGGGTGTGGCCTACCAGCAGCTTGCCGACATTTTAATGAGCGCTGAGCGACAAGCTTACGACGCGCTGGCCAGCGCGCCGGGGGGATGGCGAGGTGAACGGGCGTTCCGCGTGGTCCGCAAAGTCCCGGAGAGCGCCGAAATCTCATCGTTCTACCTGGAGCCGGTCGATGGCGGCGCGGTGGTCGACTTCACTCCGGGCCAATACATCGGGCTTCGCCTGATCGTGAACAGTGAGGAAATCCGCCGAAACTATTCGCTGTCGGCCGCACCAAACGGACATAGCTACCGGATCAGCGTCAAGCGCGAGCCCGGTGGCGTCGCTTCCAACTTCCTCCACGACGCGGTGGCCGAAGGAAGCATCCTGGAGCTCTTTCCGCCTGCTGGCGAATTCACCCTGCGCGATAGCGACAAGCCCTTGGTACTCATCAGTGGAGGCGTGGGCATCACGCCAACGCTGGCCATGGCCGAAGCGGCTTTAGACCGCAGCGATCGGGGTGTCATTTTCATCCACTATGCGCGCAACGCGCTGGTGCATGCCTTCGCCGATGTACTCAAGGCATGGCATGCCCGCTTCCCGCGGTTTCGATCCTACGTCGTCTATGAAGAGTCCGAAGCTGGTCAAGCACCCGTCCCGGACGGGGTAGGCCGGCCAACCCTGGAGCAATTGCGGCACTGGCTTCCGGCCGACGGCAACTTCGACGCCTATTTCCTCGGTCCGAAGCCGTTCATGGCCTTCATCAAGCGGTCGCTGCACGAACTCGGCGTACCCGAGGAAAGAAGCCGGTACGAGTTCTTCGGCCCCGCCGAAGAACTAAACTGAGATGCGATTTGGCCGGTTACAACCGGGCCGGCCAAGCCACCAGTTCGATTAACGCGCCATAGAGTGGACATTGAAGTCCTCAACAACAGCTTTTCGCTGATCAGGCTACAGCTCGTGGAGGCAAAGAGCACCGCTGGCTGATTGCATCACCCGCGTCAGCGACGGGGCCGCTAACAACCGGATGGGCCCCGTCTTTCACGATTGGGTGGGGTGGTCAGTAATCGTATACCTGACTCTCGGGGGAAGTGGGGGAAGCGGGCGAGACGGTCGCAGGCGAACCCGTTGCCGATGACCCGCTCTTTACGCCGCCGTACTCAGTTGAGCCCTTTTGGGCTGCCACGCGCGCTTCTGCTGCCTGAATGTCTTGCGGGTAATTGAAGTTCTCGCCCATCGAGGGGGTGTAGCCGGCCTGCTCGAGTTGCTGGAGTTCGGCGCGCACCTGGGCGCGTGTGACGGGCGCCTGCGTGTCAGACTGGGCGTATGCCGCGAGCGATACGGCGAGGGCGGATGTGGCGGTGACTGCCAGAATAACCAATTTCACGACGACCTCCTATTGCGCGTTGCCCGCACAAATGCCCGGTTTTCCCATCCTTGGAGTCTAGGCGGGCAACCATACGAGAATGATATGAGGGGCGTGGCGCTCGCGGCGTTCCTTCCGGCTAAACGAAACTGCGCCCGGAAAATTTACCCGTTGATTTGGCCACGATATTTGTCTGGCGATAGAGCGATAACTCAAACGCGTCCGTACGCAGCGACAACGCTGCGACGCGGCTCAGAATCATGGCTTTCATCGCATTCTCCAGCACGGTGCATTGACATTGCCAACGCGGCACGCCGGCAGCTATGACTGTATTCGCTGACCCAATGCGAAGGAATCAGGCGAGCGTCCTAAAAGAGGCTCAGGGATTACCTTATTCCGTAAGCAGTTCCGCCCTATTGGCTCTCGATCCACTGAATTGCGAACCGCATCGGCTCCTTGCCGTTACGGATATTCAGCTTTTCTTTGACCGCTGTGCGATGCCGTTAGCACTCGCCCTTCTTGGCGTGTCCCGGAGGGCAGTGGTCATGATCGTCATGGTGGCGATGATGATCTTCCCACTCACTTCGTCCCCAGTAACGATGACCGTCGTAGTACCTGTCCCCATGCCAGCCAACAACAACCGGTGTTTGGGTGACGACTACAGGGGCAGGCGTGCCGACATTGATGCTCAGATCAACCGCCTGGGCCGCACCGGACAGACCCATACCAAGGCCTACGGCCAACGATGCCAAGAGAGGATATTTCATACCGTACTCCGAAGTAGGATTCGATGAATGCACTGGAACCGTCACCACTGTGACGATGCGCGGCAGATGATTCGCCGGTCCTCCCTCAACGGAAAACAAGGCAATGTCGTTGACTGAATCGCCTCGAGCAGTGGGCCATTTGACAAAGATTGACACGGCGCCCGGATTTGCGCGGGCGATCATTCCGCTGGAGGCCTACTCGCGGTATTCGCTATATTGTCGCTTTCGTGACCGCACTCAGGAGGAGCTCGATGAAATCCGTTTCAACTTTTGTCGTGCGGACACTCTTCGATCAAGGTGGCCTGAAAGCGGCCTTCGAGCACATCCGCAATCTCGTGATCGCCACGGTCCTCGTCGCGGCAGGCTTCGAAACGGTGAAGCGCTTCGATACGATCGACGTGCCTGGCTTGTCCAATCCCCTGTTTGCGGGCTACGTCGTCGCGGGAATCGGATGCCTGCTCGTGGCGCTCAACTTCGTCGACGCGTTGCGAAAGCTCGCGAGACTGCGATGGCACTACGCTTTGCAGGCCGCGCTGAGCATCGCTTACCTCTTCTTTTCGCTACGAATCGTGCAGCTGATTATCTATTTCAGAACGCACAGCTGTTAGATATCGGCGCGCCACCCCGCAGACACGCATCGGCCACGGTTCGCCCTAAAGCGTCGGACTAAGGTCTTATTGCTTCCGCTATACCACGTGACACAATCGAACCAGGCCCTCGGCTTGGCGTTCCGCGCTCGTCAAGTTCCGATCCGAAGCGAATGCGCAAACAGCGGAACGGGTATGGTGATCGGCACCGCGATTCGCAAGACGACCGACCGCATTTCCGACTTCCTCAGATTGGAGTCGGCAGGCGGTTTGCTGCTTGCGGCGACAGCCGCGCTTGCGTTGATCTGCAGCAACACGCCGCTTCGCGTCGCTTACGACGACCTGCTCAACATTCCCGTGGAGATCCGCTTCGGATCGTTCGCCATCGCGAAGCCGCTGTTACTGTGGATCAACGACGGCTTGATGGCGATTTTCTTTCTCGTCGTCGGCTTGGAGGTCAAGCGCGAGGTCATCGAAGGCGAACTGTCCACGCCCGCGCAGATCGTGCTGCCTGTCGCTGCCGGACTGGGCGGGATGGTGGTGCCCGCGCTCGTGTTCTTCCTCATCAATCGCGGCAGCGGCGCGGCATTGAACGGCTGGGCGATTCCGACGGCCACCGACATCGCCTTCGCACTCGGCATTCTGTCGCTGCTCGGCGACCGGGTGCCGGTGTCGCTCAAGATCTTCCTGACCGCCGTGGCGATCGCCGACGACCTGGGCGCGATCGTCATCATTGCGCTGTTCTATACCGCCGACCTTTCGGTTGCGATGCTGCTTTTCGCAGCCGTCGCCGTCGCGCTGCTGATTGCCTTGAACCTCTTCAAGGTCACGCGGATCGCGCCTTACATAATCGTCGGCGTGTTCCTGTGGGTGTTCGTTCTGAAGTCAGGCGTGCACGCGACGCTCGCCGGCGTCGCAACCGCTTTCGCCGTGCCGCTGAAGACGGCCGATGCCGAAGGACACGCCCCCCTGCACCGGCTCGAGCACGGCCTCCATCCTTGGGTCGCGTTCGGGGTCTTGCCGATTTTCGCTTTCGCCAATGCCGGGGTCTCGTTCGCCGGCATCACGCTCGCCGCGCTCGCGGAGCCGCTGCCGCTCGGTATTGCCGCCGGCCTCTTCGCGGGGAAGTTCGTCGGCGTTTGCGGAGCGAGTGCCGTGCTGATCGGGCTCGGGCTCGCCAAGCTCCCTGCCGGCGCGAGCTGGCCGCAACTGGCCGGCGTGGCCGCACTGTGCGGCGTGGGCTTCACGATGAGCTTGTTCATCGGCTCCCTTGCGTTCGAAGGACCGGAGTACTTCACGCCGATCCGCCTTGGCGTGATCGCCGGCTCGTTGCTCTCGGGCATCGGTGGCTATATGCTGCTCAGACTGGCGCCCGGACACGTCAACACCACTGCGCCGCGCGCCTGATCGATCGAACCATAAAACGGAGAACAACATGGTGACCCTCGACGCGCTGGAAACGCTAACCGCAGCGTGCCTCGTACTTCTGCTCGGGCGGCAAATCCTTGCCCGAGTCCAGTTTCTGCGCACTTACAGCATTCCCGAACCCGTCGCAGGCGGGCTGCTCGTCGCGCTGCTGATCTTCGCGCTGCGCAGCTTCTCGCACATCGAAGTCCGCTTCGACAACGCGCTTCAATCGCCGCTGATGTTCGCGTTCTTTGCCACCATCGGCCTGAACGCCGATCTGGCGTCGCTGAAATCCGGCGGACGGGCATTGATCGTCTTTCTCGGCGTGGTAGCCGGCCTGCTCGTCATGCAGGATGTGCTCGGCATCGCACTTGCCTGGGCCTTGGGACAAGAGCGCATTCTCGGCCTGCTCGGGGCCTCGGTGACGCTCTCGGGCGGTCACGGCACGGGGGCGGCGTGGGCCAAGGTGTTCTCCGAACGTCACGGGCTCGCGGCGGCAACCGAAATCGCCATTGCGTGCGCCACCTTCGGGTTGATCCTCGGCGGCTTGATCGGCGGGCCGGTCGCGCGATTCCTGATCACGCGCTATCGTCTCGTCCCCGCGCAGCAACCCGATGGCACCGCCAACGCAACCGGTTTCGAAGAGCCCAAGGCGGTGCGCCCGATTACGCCGGACTCCGTCATCGAAACCGTCGCGTTGATTGCGGTATGTCTAGCCGCCGGCTCGGCGCTCGCGTCGTGGTCCAACGGCACGGCGATCGAATTGCCCGCTTTCGTGTGGGTGCTGTTCGTCGGCGTCGTGTTGCGCAACGTGCTCGCGATACGCGGCCTGTACGCGGTTTCCGATCTCGCCGTGTCGATGCTCGGCAACGTCAGCCTCAGCATCTTTCTCGCGATGGCGCTGATGAGCCTGCGCCTATGGGATCTGGCCTCGCTTGCGCTGCCCCTGTTCACGATCCTGGCCATCCAGACCGTTGCGATGGCCGCCTACGCGATGTTCGTGACCTTTCGCGTCATGGGCCGCAACTATGACGCGGCGGTGCTGGCCGCAGGGCATTGCGGCTTCGGCCTCGGGGCCACGCCGACCGCGATCGCCAACATGCAGGCCATCACGGCGCGGTTCGGCCCGTCCCATCTGGCGTTTCTGGTGGTGCCGATGGTCGGCGCGTTCTTCATCGATATCGCCAACGCGATCGTCATCAAGCTGTTCCTGCTGCTGCCGATTTACGGATGACGCGCGGCGCCGCACGCTATGCCCCCGCCTTCCGGGTAACCTGGACGATCCGTTCCCGGACGACGCCGATCGCTTGCTTGAGGGCGTAAACGTCCTGGAAATAGCGCCGCGGGATCCGTATCCGACTGGCATGCGCATCGACGCTCTCGATTTCATCGCGCCATTGGGCAATCTGGTCCTGGGTCGGTTGCGGCGTTCTCCATATTTCATCTTCCAGGATTTTGATTGCCGCATAGCACACGACTAACCGCTTCTTGATCCGCGCCTCCACGATGCGCGGCAATGCCTGCAGCAAGCCCACGAGCAACGCGGTGAAGGGAACGACGATCAGCAGGCGCCTTTCGATGAAGCTGGCGAGCCAGAAAGGAAGGTAGCGCTGCAGGAGTGGGCGGCCGGATTTGAAGTAGCGAGCGCTTTCGTCGGAAATGGGGAATTCCTCGGTTTTCAGATTGGGAAAGGTACCGATCGGCGTGAAGTAATCTTCGCCGCCGTGGACGGTCTTGGCCGCGTCGAGCAGCAAGTAGACGAGCGCGGGGTGCAGCGTGTCTTTGGCGACCAGCAGAGCCGTCGCGGCCAACAGCGTGACATCGGCCTTCGGAAGATCGTTGGCGATGCTGGTCGACGCACGCGGAAAAATGATCTTCGAGAGAGAAGGAAATCGCTGCACCAGTGCATCGGCCTGGACAAAACTCATCAGCTTCAGGTCGCTGTTCAGCAGTGTCGTTTGCATCGGCGCATCGGGCCTGCCGATAAAGAAAGCCGCATCGAGCCGGCCATTTTCCAGACCTTGATAAGCGCTGGGCGCGTCCATTTCCACGAGTGTGGTGTTGTCACGCGTGATACCGCTGTAGCCGAGCAAAACCAAGGCGACGTTGAGCAGGCCGCTGCCGGCAACCCCCACGGAAATCCGCCTGCCGCGCAGCTGTGCCAGCCGGTCGATCGTGGTTTCGCCACGGTAAAACACCCAGATCGGTTCGTATGAGACGGCAACGATCGTCTGCAGATTGTCAGTCTCGCTTGGGTTCGTCGTGCCGGATTGGATGAAGCCGACGTCGTACACGCTATCGGGGTCCTTCAGCCGCTGATAATTTTCGACCGAACCTGCGGAGCTGCGAATATCCAGCGTGATGCCGTCGCGCTTGAGGATGGGGGCATAGTGATCCGCAAAGCCGCGATAGATCCCCTTGTCCGCCCCGGTGGTGATGACGATCGTGTGCTGAAAAGCGGGCTCGAGCGCTGCCGCGAGCGCCCAGCCCAACGCGGCCAGCAACGGAATCGTGGCGATGATGAGAAGCCGCCGGCGTCCCGGTGTCATCGGGGCTTTCGCTCCGCGATGAGGCAGGGGGTTCAGCTTGGACATCCTGATGCCGTCACTGAGCCCGGCTCGTGCGAATGGCCGACGCGATATCGCGGCTCACTGCGGCCAGCGCGCGATCGTGAGCCGCGACGACGGCGTCATAGCCTTGGCCCTGCACCGGTTCGTGTTCGAGCGAATGCCCCGTCACAGGCGAGGAATTTTTCGGCGGCCACACCGTCCACTGCGCGTCGACCGTGACCGCGTCGCCCGGCATGGTATCGAAGCGCATGACATCGACGCGCACGTGCCAGGCCGACGACAAATCGGCGCCCGTATCGAACACGGTCACGCGTTCCGAGCCCAGCAATTCGCCCAGGTCCGCCGCGATCACGCGCGCGATATCGCCCTTCAGCGGTTCGGCCCAGCGCGCGAACTCGTCGAGCGACACCTGGTTGCCGGCGCCCTGCGTCACGATCTGCGGACGGTCGACAATATCCGGAATCGTAACGGGGCTCACGACGACAGGAAGCGGCACGGCGTCGTTGGCGCTCGTCAACGTCGCGTCGGGTTTGAGCGTGTAGAAACGCGCGGTCGGCGAGCTGCCGCAGCCGCCGAGCACGCCCGCTAAAAGCAACACGGCGAGGAATGAGAGAAGGCGTTTCACGGCTGAGGCTCCGGTTTGCCACGAATCAGCGACTCCGGATGCCGCTCGAGATAATCGGCAAGCGTGCGGAAGGCCGCGGCGGTACGCGCCAGTTCCTGCATGGCGTCGCTGGTGTTCTGCTGCAGAGCCGAACCCGGCTGCAACGCGCTATTGGCCGAATTGAGCGCGGCATGGGCGGCGGCCAGCGTCGAGCCGGCTTGCGGAAGCACTTCCGTGTCGAGCCGCGAGAGCAGCGCGTTGGCTTCCGCGAGCGTGTCCTGCGCGTTCTTGCCGATCGCCTCGAACGGAATCGTGTTCAACCTAGCCATCAGGTGTGTCATGGAATCCTGCAACGATTGCAAGGCGCCCGGCGTGGTCGGCAATTCAGGCGGATTCGAGGCCCAGTTCACTGCCGCTTTCGCCGCCCCTGGGAAAAAGTCGAGCGCGATATAGAGCTGCCCCGTCAACAAGTTGCCCGTTCTCAACTGCGCACGCATGCCTTGCGCGACCAGGAAGTCCGTCAATTTTTTCGGATCGTTGCTCAGACGTCGGCCCTTTTCCCCGGTCTGATAGCGCGAAGTGAAGCGCTCCGGAAACAGGTTGAATTCGACCGGAATGCTGAACTGGTGAGTCACGGGATCGAAGCGCGTATAGATGCCGGTCACTTCGCCGATCGTAATGCCGCGAAATTCGACAGGCGCCCCGACGGTGAGGCCCCGCACCGATTCCGTGAAGTTCACCATATACGGCTCGACGATGCTGTCGTGGCGCTTGAACGCCTCGGCCTGGCTCGCAAACAGCGTGAATGTGGTCTTGGCCGCCGCCGCGGGTTGCGCGAGCGCGTCCTCCGGCGTCTCGAACGCGAGCCCGCCGAGCATGATGGACACGAGCGACTGCGTGCTCACGTGCACGCCGGTGGTATCCAGTTTCACGTCGATACCGCTCGCGTGCCAGAAACGCGTATCGGCCTTCACGAACTTGTCGTAGGGCGCGTTGATAAACGCGCGCAGCGTCACGCCCTTGCCGTCGGGATCGAGCTGATAGTCGGCGATCTGCCCGACCTGCAGACGGCGGAAGAAGATCGGCGAACCGACGTCGAGCGAGCCCATGTCGTCGCTTTTCAGCACGAACTCCCGGCCGGGCACGTCGCTCGTGAGCACCGGCGGGACTTCGAGGCCGATGTAATCGCGGCGCTCTTTGTCGGAGCTGCCGACGTCCATGCCGATGAACGAGCCCGACAAGAGCGTGCCCAAGCCCGAAACCGTCCCGCCTGAAATGCGCGGGCGCACGACCCAGAAGCGCGTGTCGTCGAGCAGCAGCTTGGTGGCGTCCTTGGTGATGTCGGCCGTCGCGATCACGCGCTTGCTGTCGGCGGTCAGCGTCACCGTCTTCACGACGCCGACATCGACGTTCTTGAACTTGATCTTCGTCTTGCCCGCCTCCAGCCCTTCACCGGTGTTGAAGCTGATGGTGATCGTCGGCCCCCGGTCGATCACCGCCTTGACCGCGAGCCACCCGCCGATCAGCAACGCGACAATCGGCACGAGCCACACCAGTTGCATGCGCCAGCGCGAGCGCGTGGCGACCACCGCCTCGGGCAGTTCAGGGGCGTCAGGTTTTTGTTCGGGTCCCGGCATGGTCTTGCTCCGCTGCGTCCCAGATCAGGCGCGGGTCGAACGCCATCGCCGCGAACATGGTCAGCACGACCACGCCGCCAAACGCAATCGCCGCGCCGCCGGCCTGGATCGTCGCCAATGCCTGGAACTGCACGAGGGCGACGAGCATCGTGATCACATAGATGTCGAGCATCGACCAGCGCCCGACGAACTCGACCACGCGATAGATGCGCGTGCGCTGCTCCGGCAGCCAGCGCGAACCCAGCTGCGTCGAGATCGCCAGATACGCGATCGCGAGAATCTTGAGCATCGGCACCGCGATGCTCGCGATGAAAACGATAGCCGCAAGCGGCCACGAGCCCGAAGTCCAGAGATAGACGACTCCACTCAGGATCGTGTCCTTCTCGGCGCCGAACAGCGAACTCGTGTACATCACCGGCAGCACGTTCGCGGGGATGTACAGCACCATCGCGGCGATCAGCAGCGCCCAGGTGCGCGAGAAGCTCGCGGGCTTGCGCAGGTGCATGTGGGCGCCGCAACGCGGGCATGTCAGATCGTGCGCATGGGCGGGTGCGCGCGCGAGCAGCCCGCAGTCGTGACACAGCACGAGGCCGCATTGAGCGGCTGTGACGACGCCCGAAGGCAACGAGGTGCTCACGCTTTGCTCAGCCGCGCTGCCGCGTCCTTGCACAGCGGCGATGCGCGCCCAAATCTGCCGCGTATCGAACGCCGCGCCCGCCGCGGCCAAGATCAGCATCAGCGCGCCGAACGACCATAGCGCGGTGCCCACCACGACACTCGCGATGTGCGCGAGCTTGACCAGCGCAACGAGCAAGCCGAGGATCAGCACCTCAGTCATGCCCCAAGGCGCGGTTGCACGGCACAAACGAAACATGAAGGCCGCGCCCCACGGCACGCGGTTGAACCGCAACGGCAGCAACATCCAGAGCATGCTCAGCGTCTGCACCACCGGCAACAGAAACGTGGTTGCGAAAACGAGCCCGGCGATGGGCCACATGCCGTCCTGATAGAGCACCCACACGGCCCCGAGCAGCGTCGTTTCGACCACCGTGCCGCTCACCGACAAGCCCACGATCGGATCCAGGTTGGAAACGACGAACAGCACGACGGCCGCGAGCGAAAAAGCGAGCGCACGCTCGAGACCACCGGTGCGGTTCCGAACCAGCTCGGCATGGCAGCGCCGGCAGCGCAGCACGCCGCCGGGCGGCACCGCAACCTCGCGCTGCAGGAGATCGCATTCGTGGCAGGCGATGAGATTGACGCGGCTCATTGCGGCGCCTCCGCGACGGGCCCGGCGGCAGCCGCGGCAGGCGGCACGCTTCCCGCCGCCGGCGGCGGTGCGATCATGCGCTCGGCCTCGACGACCCATCCTCCGCCCATCGCCATGTAGAGGCTGACGAGGCTCGTGAGCGTCAGGCTCTGCGTCTGCGTGTATTGCAACTCCGCGTTAAAGAGGCTGCGCTCGGCGTCGAGCACCTCGATATAGCTCGTGTAACCGCCTTCGTAGCGCAACCGCGCCATCCGCAAGTAAGTGCGCAGCGCGTCGACTTGCTTGGCTTGAATGTCCAGTTGCTCGCGCGACTTCTGCAGCGCGATCAGCGCATCCTCGGTTTGCTGGAATGCGACTTGGATGTCCTTCTCGTAGGCGAAAAGCGCTTCCTGCTGCCGCGCCTCGGCCTGATGAACCTGCCCCGTGATGTTGCCGCCCGTGAAGATCGGCACCGTGACCGCCCCGCCGAACGACCACACTTTCGCGGGCCCGCTCCAGAGATTCGAAAACTGCGAGCTGACCGAACCGAACAGCCCGGTCAGCGATATCGACGGGAAATACAGTGCCTTCGCCGCGCCGATCAATGCGTTCTGCGCGATCAGATTCTGTTCGGCCTGTCGCAGGTCGGGCCGGCGATCGAGCAAGTCGGACGGCAGTCCCGCGGGCACGGCGGGCGTGGCGAACGCCGCCAGCACGCGGCCGCGCAGGATCGGCCCGGGGTTGCGTCCGAGCAGCACCGACAGCGAATCTTCCTGTTGCCCGATTTGCGTTTCGAGCTGCGGGATCGTCGCGGCCGTCGCCTCGTATTCCGACTGGCTCTGCGCAAGCTCCATCTGCGACACCTGCCCGCCCTTGAAGCGCAGTTCGAACACGTGAACCGACTCGGCACGGCTCTCAGTCGTGTCCTGTGCGATTTCGAGCTGCCGGTCGAGGCTGCGCAGCGCGATATACGACGACGCGACGGAAGCCACGAGCGTCAGGATCGTCGCGCGGCGGCTCTCTTCGCTGCCGAGCAGGTTCGCGCGCGCGGCTTCGGTCTCGCGTCTCACCTGGCCGAACAAGTCGATGTCCCACGATGCCGAGACGCTCTGCTGAAACTGGTTGTACACCGGACTGACGCCTGCAGGCACCGGTATCGCAGCGCTCTGCGAAGCGCGCTGACGCGAAGCGTCGAACCCCGCGCTGACCTGCGGAAACAGCGCCGAGCGTGTGCTCACGAACTGGCCGAGGAATTCGTCGACGCGCGCCGTCGCGTTCTTGACGTCGAGGTTGTTCGCCAGCGCCGTCGCGATCAGCTCGTTGAGCACCGGGTCCTGAAACTGCTCCCACCACTTTGTATTGGCGACGTCCTGCGCCTCCTTGTACTCGAAGCGGAACGACGGCGGCACATCCACCTTCGGCCGCACGTAGTCGGGGCCGAGCAGGCAGCCGTTCAGCGCGAGCAGCAGGATCGGCGTGATTAGGTGGACGGCGCGGCGCATGTCAATCGTCCTCGCGCCGCGCGGACGGCGTGACATGCGGCGAGCCCGAACCGCCCGGCGCCTGCGTGTTCTCGCCGCCCCCCTTGCGCGACGACAGCGACTCGATCCCCCAATAGAACATCGGGATGAAGAACACGGCGATCGCCGTCGCCCCCAGCATCCCGCCGATCACCCCGGTGCCGATCGAATGCCGGCTGTTCTGCGAGGCACCGAGCGCGATCGCGAGCGGCACGCAGCCGAGGATAAACGCGAGCGAGGTCATCACGATCGGGCGCAGGCGCTCTTCGGCGGCGGTCAGCGCGGCGTCGTATGGCGACTTGCCCTCCTCCCGGTTCAGCACCGCGAACTCGAAGATCAGGATCGCGTTCTTCGCGGCGAGCGCGATCAGCATCGTCAGGCCGATCTGGAAGTAGACGTCGTTGTTGAGCCCGCGCAGCAGGATCGCGAGCAGCGCGCCGAACAGGGCGAACGGCACGGCCATCAGCACGCCGAACGGCAGCGACCACTTCTCGTATTGCGCCGCCAGGATCAGGAACACCATGATGATCCCGAACACGAACACGAGGCCACCGGTGCTGCCCGACTTGAGCTCTTCGTAGGCCTCGCCGCTCCAGCCCACCGCATAGCCTGGCGGCATCTGCGTCGCGAGATCCTGCAGCACCTCGATCACCTGTCCCGAGCTGTAGCCGGGCTTCGGGTTCACCGTGAGCATCACGGCGGGGAAGTTGTTGAAGCGCGTGATGAGGTCGGGCCCCGTCACGTACTTGTAGGTCATCACCGCCTTGATCGGCACCATGGTGTTGTTCCGGCTGCGCACGTAGATCTGATCGAGGTCCTTCGGCGTGAGCCGGTAGCGCGGATCGGCCTGCACGATGACTTGCCAGAGCCGCGCGTCCTTGTTGAATTGCGACACATAGAGCGAGCCGAACATCGTCTGCATCGCGCTGTACACCTCCTCGACCGGCACGCCGAGCGTCTCCGCCTGGTCGCGATCGACGTCGACGAGCAGCTGCTGCGACGACGCGTTGAACGTCGTCGTCACGCTCCCCAGCTCCGGCCGCGCCTTCGCCTTCGCGACGAAGTCCTGGACGACGCCGGCGAGCTGCTGGATCGACCCGTCCCCCTGGCTTTCGATCCATATCTCTGTGCCGCCCGTCGTGCCGAGGCCCGGAATGGACGGCGGATTGACCGGCACCACGATGCCCTCCTGCACCTTCGAGAGCGTCTCGTAAGCCTTGACCAGCACGGCGCGCGCGTTGTCCTCCTTGATGTTCGAAAACTTGTAGCGCTCGTCGAATCCCTTCAGGCCGACGAAGAACGTGCCCGCGTTGTTCTTGTTCTGGCTGTCGAGCAGGCTGAAGCCGTTCACAATCGTCACGCTGCTGACCGCGTGCTGCTTCATGAAGTATTCGGTGACCTTGTCGCCGACGTCGCCGGTGCGGTCGAGGCTCGCCGCGTCGGGCATGATGACGGCGCCAAGCAGGTAGCCCTGGTCCTCGGGCGGCAGGAACCCGGTTGGGATCGTCTTGCCCATCAGCACCGCAAGCACGATCACGCCCACGAACACGAAGAGGCCGATCACGTAGCGCCGGATGATGACGTGGACCGCGCGCCCGTAGCCGGCCGTCATCCGCGCGAAACTTTTCTCGAACCACAGGAAGAAGCCCTTCTTCTCGTGGTGCGTGGGCTTGAGCAGGAGCGCCGCGAGCGCCGGCGACAGCGTCAGCGCGACGAGGCCCGAGAACACCACCGAGATCGCGATCGTGATCGCGAACTGCTTGTAGAGCTGCCCGGTGATCCCGCCGAGGAACGCCACCGGCACGAACACCGCGCACATCACGAGCACGATCGCGACGACCGGGGCCGACACCTCGTCCATGGCGCGCTTGGCCGCGTCCTTCGGGCTCAGCTTGTGGACCGTCATGTTGCGCTCGACGTTCTCGATCACGACGATCGCGTCGTCCACCACGATGCCGATCGCCAGCACCATCCCGAACAGCGTCAGCATGTTGATCGAGAAGCCGAGGAGCGACATTCCCATCGCGGTGCCGACGATCGACACCGGCACGGCCAGCACCGGGATGATCGTCGCGCGCAGGTTTTGCAGGAACACGAACACGACGATCACGACGAGCACGAGCGCTTCGAAGAAGGTGTGGACCACGTCCGTGATCGACGCGCGTGTGAAGTCCGTCGTGTCCATCGCGATCTGATAATCGAGCCCCTGCGGGAACGACTTCTTCAGTTGCTCGAGCGTCGCGCGCACCTGCTTGGACACGTCGAGCGCGTTCGCGCCCGGCTGCTGGTAGACCGCGATGATCGTGGCCGCCTTGCCCTGGTAGGTCGTGCGGTTCGAGTAGCTCTTTTGCCCGAGCTCGGTCCGGCCGACGTCCTTCAGACGCACGATCGCCGCGCCGGTGCTCGCCGCGCGGATGATGATGTTGTCGAACTGCTCGGGCGTCGCCAGCCGCCCCGTCGTCGTCACGGCGAACGACTGCTCCACCGGACTACCGGTCGGCGACTGGCCGACCGTGCCGACCGCGAACTGCTGGTTCTGCGCGCGAATCGCGTTCTGCACGTCGCCGGCCGTGATGCCGAGCTGCGCCATGCGGTCGGGCTTCAGCCAGATCCGCATCGCGTAGTCGGGCGTGCCGAAGATCGCCGACTGGTTGGCACCCCCGATCCGCTTGATCGTGTCGAGCACGTAGACGTTCGCGTAGTTCGCGATATAGGTTGGGTCGAAGCGCTGGTCCGGCGAGTAGATCGCGATGACCATCATGAACGCGTTCGACTTCTTCTGGACCTGCACGCCCTGCGACTGCACCGATTGCGGCAGCTGCGGCAGCGCGAGGTTCACGCGGTTCTGCACGTCGACCTGCGCGAGCTGCGGGTTCGTGCCGATCTCGAAGAAGACGTTGAGCGTGTAGTTGCCGGTCGACGAACTCGACGACGACATGTAGATCATGTTGTCGGAGCCGTTGACCTGCTCCTCGATCGGCGCCGCCACGTTGTTGGCGACGACGTCGGCGCTCGCGCCCGGGTAGGTCGCTGAGACCGTGACCTGCGGCGGCGTGACGTCCGGGTACTGCGCGATCGGCAGTGAGAACAGCGTCAGCGTCCCGCCGAGCGTGATGACGATCGAGATGACGGACGCGAAGATCGGCCGGTCGATGCAGAAGTGGGAGATGCTCATGGGGTCTCCTCGTCACTGCGATGCGCCGCTCGCGGAGGCCGGCGCGGCCGGACGCGCTTCGGTCTGCGCTTGCGCGTCGGAGGCGCCGCTTTTTTCGACGATCGTCTTCCCTCCCGTCTCCGTCGACGCCACGGTGCCGACGATCTTGAGCGGCACATCGGGCGCGACGCGAATCGCACCGTCCACGACGATGCGCTCGCCGGCCTTCAGGCCGTCGTTGATGAACCAGTTGTCGCCGTTCCAGTCGCCGACCTCGACGACGCGCTGCCGAGCCTTCGAGTCGGCGTCGACGACCCACACGAAATGGCTCCTCGCGCCCTGCAGCACCGCGCGCTGCGGCACGAGGATCGCCTTGGGCCGGATCGCGCCCGACACGCGCGCGCGCACGAACTGCCCCGGGCGCAGCGTACCCTGCGGGTTGGCCAGCACGGCCCGCACGAGGAAGGTCCCGGTCTCGGTGTTGAACGCCGGATTCGCGAAGCTGATCGTCCCGTGCTGCGGAAACTCGGTGCCGTCGGCGAGCTCGACCGACACGACGAACTCGCTGTGCGGCGGAAAGATCAGCTTGCCCGCCGAGATCTCGTCCTGGAAGTGGAGCAATTCGTTTTCGGAAATGCTGAAGTTCACCCACATCGGATCGAGCTGATAAACGTAGGTTAGGAGCCCTGACGCATTCGCGATCAGATAGCTGCCGTCCTGTTGCCGCGCATAGCTCGCGAGGCCGTTCATCGGTGACTTGATCGTCGTGTAGCCGAGGTTGAGCTCCGCCGACTGGACCTGCCCCTGCGCGGCGATCACCGCGGCCTCCGCCTGCTTTTCGTTGCCGATCGCGTCGTCGAGATCCTTCTGGCTCAACGCGTTCTGAGCGGCAAGCGGCCTCACGCGCGCGAGGTTCTGCTTCGCGACGACGAGGCCCGCCTCCTGCTGCGCGAGCTGGCCGCGCGCAGTCTGCAGCGCGGCCTGGAACGGCTTCGGGTCCATCAGGAACATGACCTGGCCGGTCCTCACCTCCTGGCCCTCGTTGTACATCCGCTTGTCGAGAAAGCCGTCCACGCGCGCGCGGATCTCGACTTCGCGCGAGCTTTGCGTCTGTGCGGTGAATTCGATGTCGACCGGCGTGTCGCGCGCAGCGACCGTCATCACCGTCACCTCGGGCGCGCCGAGCGCCGGCGGTCCGGACGGTTTCTTGCAGCCGGCGAACAACGATAGCGCTGCCGCCACCACCAACAGGGGCAACGCACCTCGCGCCCGCCCGACTGCGCCGCGCCGCCGCTTCAAGGCGGGCGCCCGCTGTCGAAGGACGCGATCAAGAGCGAGTGCGGTTTTCATCGTACGGCTCCTCGAAACTACATCGCCGTGCAGTCTCCGAACAACACCAGCGCGTCATGGCGATTCGTCAGGGTCAGGGTGATCTCCCCGTCGCTCGTGTCGAGTGCGACGGTCCACGCAAAATCGAGCTCGGTGCCTTGCATGAGAATCTGGCCCTGCGCTTTGCTCATGGAGACGATCGGCGTCGCTCGGTTAGGCCCCGATATGATTTTCTTGGTGAAGTCGATGGACAAGAAACGCGGCGCGCCCAGATCCGCCGGCAGCGCGCGCTCGCAGGCCAAGCCGGGATCGCACGCATGGCCGTCGATCGTCGCGCACAGCAGCGGCTTGCTGCCGTCGAAGTCGCCGGCCCACGCGCAAGCGCCACTCAGCAGGAAGATCGCCGCTAGTCCCGCAGATTCGAACCTGATCACGATTGCGCACCTCCAAGCGGCTGCGACACTACTGGCTCGTGTAGCCTCGGCCGTTCATGCATGCAGTCACCGCCCGATTGAATGTCGAGAGCTGACCGGCGATGTTCTGCTGCTCCGTCTGTTGCTGCTGGCTGGCGGCCTGCCTCTGCCGCTGTTGACGCATGGCGCCTCCCGCCGTGCCGGTCACCGCGCCGATGGCGGCTCCCTTGCCCGCATCGCCGGCGATCGCGCCAATGGCTGCGCCCAGCGCGGCGCCACCGGCCGCCCCCCTCACGGCTCCACCCTGTGGCTGCGGAGCGCCCGGCTGGGCCGCGTACTGCGCGAGCGCCACCGGGTCGACGCCGGTCGTCTGCTTCGCCCATACCTGGCACTCTGCGGTGTCCGTCTGCTGCTTCTGCGCGCTCTGTCCTTTCGCCGGGTAGTAGATCGGCTGCTGCGCGAACGCCGAGCCGGCAAGCATGAGCGCTAGCGCGCCCGCCACGATGAGCTGCCTCATGTCCTTTCCTTTGGCGACGGAGCAGACCGATGCTCACAAGTTTGGTAGCCGGGTTTGCCGAAGACAATGGGACTTTGGTCCGATATCGACCGGCTCGCCGCGCACTCAGGGGGCCGGCACGATGCCCAGCGCCGTCTGTACGGTCTTGATCAGGATCGAGTCGTTGAAAGGCTTGCGTAGATAGGCCGCGGCGCCCGAAGCCAGTGCCTGGGCGCGCACGCCCACGTCGTCGTAGGCGGTGATCAAAATGACGGGAATGCCGCTGCCGCCCAGGCGGCGCTGGACCTCGAGCCCGTTCAAGCCGGGCATCTGAATGTCGAGAATCACACAGCCGGGGCGATACGAGGGCATGGACGACAGCATGTCCAGAAAGTCGTCGCCGCTCGAAAACGTGTCTGCTCCAATTCCGACGGAATGCAGCAGACGCTTGATGGCCCGGCCCACCGAATCGTCGTCGTCGACAACCGCAACGAACGGTTTGAGATTGCCCATTGTGAGAAGTCCGAATCTGGTGGTTGCCCGTATAACCGCAATCCCGCAGATTCAGGCTAGTCAGCACAAGACAAATCCGATATAGGACTTTGGTCCACGTGTGCGCCGGCGCGGCCTGCGCCTGAGCCGCACACGTTCCGCATGTCCTGCGTGAGTCGGCGCAGCGCGATCAGTAGCCGGGTGGCCGGGCCGGCACCCGCTCCCAGCCGCCAGGGCAAGATTTGACGTAGGGGTAGTAGCCCTCGGGTCTCGCGCAGTGATACCAGTAGCCCATTTGCGGCGCATCGGTGCCGCCGCCCGCGTCGTCGTCGCCGGCTTGCCCTTGCTCTATGTACTGAGTCGGCATCGCGGTGACGTCGGCTGCCGGGCCGTAAGGGTAGTAGTACGGATACAGATACGGATAGCCGTAATACGGATACCCATAATACGGATAGGGATAGCCGTAGGCGAAGCCCGGGCCGAAAAAGAAACCGACGGACGTCCTGCAGCAATGACCGCCTCCATGCCAGCCGCCGCCTCCATGCCAGCCGCCGCCTCCATGCCAGCCGCCGCCTCCGTGCCAGCCGCCGCCTCCATGCCAGCCGCCGCCTCCCCAACCGCCACCGTGGTAATAGCCGCCACCGCCACCGCCCCAGCCGCCGCCATGGCCCGCGATGGCGGTCGCGCTCGCCGCCGCCATCACCGCCACTACCAAGAGCTTGCCCACGCCACGCCCATTCATGATGCCCACCTCGATCCGCTCGCACCCGTTTGGATTTGACTGCCGAATCGATCGAACGTCGCCGAGGGAATGGCTGGCTTGAATCCAAACCGGCTATTAACCAGTTTAGGAATTCCAGGGCCGTTTGTCGTCCTCGCCGTAGCTACGGTGCCTGCTGTGTCTACTGGCCGCCGAATGACTTCCTGACCGTCAATTGGTTGGTCACGGAGGCAACTCCCGGAACGCCCTTCGCAATTTCCGCTACCTTGTCGATCTGCGAAGCATCGGTCACTGTCCCGTCGAGCGTCACCGCGCTCCCCTTCGCGATGACGCTGATGTCGCCTGCGTTGATTTCCTTGTGCTTGACGATCGCCGCATAGACCTGGCGGCGCAGCGCCCGATTGGCCTTGCGGGCGTCTTTCGCCGACATGCCGCCCGAGGCGGCGACGGCCGCTTGGTTCGACGCGGCTCCCGCCCCCGTTTCGCTTCCTTGGGCCCAGGTGTGCGCGCACGTCAGCGCGATCAGTCCGGCGCCGGCCAGCCTGAATGCCTTGATTATTTTCATTGAATTCTCCGTGAAAGATAGCGGCTCGGATCAGAACGCGTGGCGGATGCCGAGCATCGCCGCCGTGGTCGAATGGCCTTCGGGAACCGGCGCGCCGTAGATGATCGTCTGGCTCATGGCACCCCGGTTGTTCACGTAGCCGACCTGGGCGTAGGCGAGCGTGCTCTTCGACAGGTTGTACTCCGCGCCCACCGCGAACAGATTCGATTGATTGGCCGACACGTTGCGGTCCTTCAGGTAATAGAAGCCCGAGGTGACCTTGAAGAACGGGGTGAACTTGTAGCCGAGCCCGCCCGAGATCATCTCGAAGTTGTCTTGGCCGCTTTTCGCCGGGTTTTTGCCGATGCTGTAGGACGTCGACACCATGAAATCGTGAAACGTGTACATCGCGCCGATGTAGTAGAAGCGGTTGTTGTTCAAGCCGGTCGACGGCGCCGTGACGATCGCGCCGCTGGCCGTCGTCGTAAACGGGTTGGTGTCGTGGCCGTTGTAGTAAACCGCCGCGAGGTTCAGGCCGTAGTTCGAATACTTGAGCACCGCCGACTCGCGCGTGCCGCCCTGGAACTGGCCCGCGACACCGCCCGGCGCATACTCGAGCCCGAGCGACGCGCCGTAGAACTTGGGCGACTGATAGACGATCGCGTTGTCGTCATACAGTGCGCCGATCGAACCGTTCGTGCTGGTGCCCTGCCAGCCGGCCGCCTGATTCAAGCCGAGCCAGGCGGTCAGGATGCTGCCGAAGTATTGGGCGTTGCGGACGTCGGTGTCCGCCATCGCATAGATCATCGGCACGATCTGCCGGCCCAGGTCGAGCGAACCGAACGGGCCGGACACGCCCACTGTCGTCTGCTGATTGAACACCGCGGTGCCTCCCGGCGTGTCCGACAGTCCGCTTTTGCCATTGTTGCTGGTGAACGAGCCTTGCAGCTTGAAATTGACTTTATAGCCGCCGCCGATGTCCTCGGTTCCCCTCAAGCCCCAGATGCTCGAATAGATCCCGCCGTCCTTGAGCTCGTAGACGTGCCCGAGATTCACTTTCGACTGGAAATTCGCCGCGTTCGCGCTTTGGTACAGCAGCCCCGAATCGAGAACGCCGTACAGCGTCACCGACGACTGCGCGTGCGCCACGCCGGCAAATGCGACGAGTGCCGTCGCGGCGCTCAACTTCAGTTTCATATGTCTCCTCCGGATGGGGCTTTTTAATATGCCGGGTGGTCCCGGCGGGCTATCCACTGATGCGGAATTAGCGCGGTTCGTTTCGTGTATCGAGACTCACGAACCATTGACCTTCCGATTCGCTGACGGGAAAGGTCGTGAGACGCAAGCCATCCACCGCCGGCATGCAGCCGGTGATCACATCGAAACGCAAGCCGTGCGCGGGGCATTGCAGAATGCTGCCCTCGAGCCTGCCGTTCGCGAGCGATGCGCCGTTGTGAGGACAGGCGTTCTCAATGGCGCAGATCGCACCCCCAACGTTGAACAGCACGATGCCGCGTCCCTCGACGAACGCGAGCTTGCGTTGCCCAGGCGCGAGTTCATCGTCCGACACGACCGGTATTCGGCGCGGCATCGCTGGTTGCGCGTTCGTGTCAGAGCAGTTCACGGATCAGCGTCTCCGCCATCGGCCACTCGCCAAAGCCTGCGGCCGGGTTGAGGTGGCCGACCTCGCCCAAGTCGACGAGACGGCTGCCCCAATCGTTCGCCATCGCAACCACGCGATCGAACTGCGCAAGCGGATCGTTGCGGCTCGCCGCGACAATGCTCGGGAACGGCAGCGGTTGGTGCGGGCAAGGGAACCAGTCGTTCTGCCTCAGCACGTCTACAGTCGGGTAGCCCGCCGGCATCGGCCGCTCCAAATCGGGTGGCGTGGCAAGCAGCGCACCGTGAATCTCGCGCTCATGCCACCTCGCCCAATGCACCGTGATCATCACTCCGGCGCTATGCGCGACCAGGATCACCGGGCCGTGGATTGCCGCCAGCGCCGCATCCAATGCCGCGACGCGCGCCGCGCGACTGAGTTTGTCGCGTTCGAGCGGCGCGACCGATACCGCGTTGGGCAGCGTCGCCTGCAACAACGTTTGCCAGTGCTCGGGCACGTGATCGCGCAAACCAGGCACGATAAGGATCGAGGGAGACGTTTTCTGTTTCATGACGCGGTGATCGCCCTAAGTCAAAACGGCTTGCTGCCGATGATGCCCGCGCGCTCCATCTTGCGATGGCAAGGCGGATAGTCCATCACCGCGTAGTGCTGCGTAGCGCTGTTGTCCCAGATTGCGACGCTGTTCTTGCGCCAGCGCCAGCGCACCTGGTACTCGGGGATGGCGGCCTGACTGACGAGATACCTCAGCAGGTCGGCGGCTCCAGGGCTGGCGTCCTGGCCATAGCGCACGCGATCGGGCGTGTGGAAGTTCGTGAAGTGAGTGGTGAAGGCATTCACGTACAGGATTTTTTCCCCGGTCTCCGCGTGGGTGCGGACAACCGGATGCTCCGCATCGGGAAACTGCGCCTTCAACGCAAGCCGCTTTTCGATCGGCATCGCAGCGCCAAAGCTCGCCTCGATGCTGTGGCGCGCGCGCAGGTCAGCAATCTGCGCCTTGACATGCTCGGGCAGCTTCTCGTAGGCCAATACCATATTCGCCCACATCGTGTCGCCGCCCACCGGCGGGCATTCCACGCAGCGCAGCACCGCGCCGAATTGCGGCGCTTCGCGCCACGTCGTGTCCGAGTGCCAGGCGTTCTCGTAGCGATCGTTTGGCTGCTCCGGCGTCTTGTAGATGCGCACGAGGCCCGGATGCTCCGGGTCGCTGCCCGCGACCGGATGGTCCTCGAGATCGCCGAAGCGGCGCGCGAAGGCGACGTGCTCGGCGCGCGTGAAGTCCTGGTCGCGCAGGAACAGCACGCGGTGCGCGACGAGCGCGGCGCGGATTTCGGCGAAGAGGCCGTCGTCATGCACCGCGTCGGCGAGATCGATGCCGACGATCTCGGCCCCAAGCGCGCACGTCAGTGGTTCGATACGCATGTCTCCTCCTCAAGTGCTCAGATGACGAAGACCGACGAGCCGATCGTCTTGCGCGATTCGAGATCCCGATGCGCTTGCGCGGCATCTTCGAGCGCATAGCGCTGGTTGATCTCGATCTTGATGCGTCCGGCGGCGACATGGCCGAAGACCTCCGCCGCCAGCTCGTTCTTCTCGGCCGGGTCGGCGATGTAGTCGGCCAGCGCCGGACGAGTCAGGTAGAGCGAGCCCTTCATCGCCAGCAGTTGCGGATTGAACGGCGGGATCGGGCCCGATGCGGTGCCGACACACACCATCAAACCGCGGCGCTTGAGCGAATCGAGCGACGCCTCGAAGGTATCCTTGCCGACGCTGTCGAACACCACGTTCACACCAACGCCGTCGGTCAGCTCGCGCACGCGCTTGGCGACGTCTTCGCGGCTGTAGTCGATGATGTGATCGCAGCCATGTGCGCGGGCCGCCGCGCCCTTGGCGTCGCTCGATACGGTGCCGATCACGGTGAGGCCCAGCAGCTTCGCCCATTGCGACACGATGAGGCCGACGCCGCCGGCCGCGGCGTGCAGCAGAAGGGTGTCGCCCGCTTTGAAGTCGTGGATGCGGCGCAACAGATACGCCGAGGTCAGGCCGCGCATCGTCATGCCCGCCGCCGTCTCGCTCGAGATTCCGGCCGGCAGCTTGATGAGCGGCGCGGCCGGGATCAGCCGCTCCGTGCTGTACGCGCCGAGTGTGTTCACAAAGCCGGTGTAGGTCACGCGATCGCCCACCGCGACATTCGTCACATCCGAACCGATGGCCTCGACGACGCCCGCCGCCTCGACGCCCATGCCGGCGGGCAATGGCACCGGATAGAGACCCGTGCGGAAGTACGTGTCGGCGAAGTTCAGCCCGACGGCTTCATGGCGCAGACGGACCTGGCCGCAGCCGGGCTCGCCTACCGCGACGTCTTCGTATCGCAAGACCTCGGGGCCGCCGGGTTGATGGAAACGGACTGCTTTTGCCATGCTCGATCTCCTGCAATTCACTCGATCTGAAATCAATGTTGTGCGCTATCACGCTGCGCTTCGAATCGGCACAGGTCGCGGGAATAGTTCCGTCTGCCGATCACGAATGCGACCATCGCGGCAAGCGGCGCGAGCGGGACCAGCTGCAAGGCGCCCAAGAGGCCGATCCGGTCCGCGATGATTCCCGCGAGCACGGCGGCAGGGGCGAGACCCAGGAAGTTGTTCGCAAGCGTCAGAGTGGCGAAGGCCGAGGCATGGATAGACGGCGGCGTGAGGTTGGCCACCATCGCTCCCGCGGGTCCGCACGCACCCGCACTGACAAACATGCCGGCGCCGATCAACATGAGTTGCAGCGGCCCTGGCGCGAACCGGAACGCGGTGGCCAGCAACGTGAACGACAGCAGGCAATAGACGATGGCCGTCAGCCACTTCTTCTCGGGCGCCCCCCGGCTGACGCGGTCGGTCAAGACTCCGCACACCACCATGCCAAGGCCCGTCACCAGGACGAATCCCGCGGCCCCCACTGCCGCCTTGCCGGGCGCCATGCCGTAGTAACGGTTCAGGAAACTGGGCATCCAAGCCCACAGCGCGGCCGGAACGAGCAGATGCAGGCCGCTGCCAACGTAGGCGCACACCACCGACTTCGATGAAAAGAGCTCCCTCAACAGCGTGCTCAAACTGGCCCGTATGTCTGCCGATCCGGGCTGCGCGAACGCGCGAGCGGGCTGCAGCGGCGTGAGCCGTTTTTCGGTCACGACGAGGCGGTACAGCACGACGAGAACGATGCCGACGATGGCCATTGCGCCAAACGACCAGCGCCACCCGAGGTGCACCGCGACGACGCCACCGAGCGCCATGCCGAGAACCGAACCGAACGCCCCGCCTGCCATGAAGGCAGCTGTCAGCGTAGCGCGCAGGCGAGCCGGGAAGATGCTCAGGACCAGCGCCACGCCCACACTGCCATACGCGGCTTCGCCGATGCCGACGAACGCGCGCGCCGCCAGCATTTCGCCGAAATTCGTCGAGATCGCGCATCCGAGCGTGGCGAGACTCCACATCGCGGCCATCAGCGCAATGCTCCTCACGCGTCCCCAACGGTCAGCCAGCACCGACAGCGGGAAAGTTAGGATTCCTACCATCAGCGCGACCACGCTGCTGAGCGAGCCCAATTGCGTGTCGGACAGGTGCCATGCCGTTTTCAACAACGGAAAGACAGCGTTGAGGACCTGCCGCGACATATAGTCGGACAGCAGCAGACCCGCGGTCAACGCGAACACGGCCCACGCATAGGGGCGCACGTCGTTCGGCGTTGCCGAAAGGCTTCCTGATACAGGCTCAGCATGCGTCAGCATGATCGTCTCCCGCGCGTCCCGTGACACATCAAGCCGCGCGCAGCGGCACGTTGAGCTGGCCGGACTTGCGGTTCGGGGCCATCCCGTTGGCGGCCAGGGTTTCGTCGACCGTGTCGTATTGCACGCCGATACGATAGATCCGGCGGGCCTCCTTGCCCGACGCGATCTCGCGGCCGAGCTCGCGCGCCACGCGCACGCACTGCTCGATCTGCTGCACCGAGGTCATGCGCTTGCCGTGCTGATCGATGATCGTGTCCTCGATGCCGCAGCGCGGATGCAGCCCCATCGCGAGCGCCATCGTGTTGAACGGCAGCACGTTCTTCAAGAGCGATTCGGCGGTCAACGTGCAACCATCCGGGGCGCGGTGGATGAAGTTGAAGAAATTGAACGGATTCGGGCCGTCGAAGCCGCCGCCGATACCGATCCAGGTCAGGTTCAGCGGGCCCCGGTAAACGCCCTTGCGAACGAGCCGCTCGAGCGTTTCCAGCGCATGCATGCCGGTAAGCTGAAAATGCGGCTGGATGCCGGACGCCTGCAGGCGCCTCAGATGCTCTTCCAGCCACGCCGGACCGGCAGGCACCGTCATCTCGCTATAGGCGGCATGAAGCGCCGGGTTGGCGAGCGACGTGCCCTCCAGGTATTCCGGGTACAGCAGCTCCATGATGTTCATTTGCGTGGTGTTGATCGCCACGGTCACCTGTTCGGGCTTCGGCGCCAATTCGGCCAGCATGTGGCGCGTATCGTCCGAGAGCCACTTGGCCGCTTGCCCATCGTCTTCCGGTGCGAACGAAATCGAGCCGCCCACCTGAATGATCATGTCCGGCACCGCGGCGCGAACGCCCGCGATCAGCTCGTTGAATTTCGACAGGCGTTTAGACCCCTTGCCGTCCAGTTCCCGCACATGCAGGTGAAGCACGGTAGCGCCGGCGTTGTAGCAATCGACCGCCTTCTGGATCTGCTGATCCATCGTCACCGGAATGTCTTCCGGAAAATCTGCCGGCATCCATTCCGGACCATAGGGCGCGACGGTGATCACGACCTTGTCCTGGTTCTCGGGGTGCAGCGAATCGTCTAGAAATTGCATCACGTCCTCCTGGCCTGATTGCGGGCTTTCGACCCAAGCGTTCGATTGCGCGGTTTGACCGTCGAAACGTGCCGCGCCATGGGTTGAAATATAGGGAACTCAGGCAGTATGCTTTTGCTTTTACGTGACACTTTTTTCGCATTTCGTGACACATGGCGTAAACCCCGGGTCGCGGCCAATCTGTCGTTGCCAACGACGGGCAGCGCACCCGGTGAGGCAATACGCCGGAATCAGGACGAACGATGGTAACGTCAGTGCGCTCAGGCAGCTTGAGCGGGTACGTCGAGGTAACGAGGCAGCTTGGTCTCAATCCCGGAAACTTTCTTCGGGAAGTGGGGCTTGATGCGTCGGCGCTCGCCGACCCGCAAACTCGCATTTCCGCCGCAGCCGCTTGCCGGCTGCTCGAGCTCACGGCCGCCGGCGCCTCATGTCAAACCTTGGGACTGCAAATCGCCGAAACTCGCCAGAAGTTCGGATTCGGCGTCATCGGGATTCTGCTCGCGCACAAGCGCACCCTGCGCGAAGTCCTTCTCGCAACGGTTCAATACCGGCACCTGCTCAACGAAGCGCTCGGCATCTATGTCGAAACAACGGGGGATACCGTGACCATTCGCGAGGAAATCGTCACGGAACCGGGTGTCCTGAAGCGCCAGGCAACCGAGCTTGCAGTGGGTGTCATGGCGCGCCACTGCAGCACAGTGCTTGGCGCGCACTGGAAACCGCGCAGTGTCCATTTCATCCACGCAGGGCCCGTCGAGCTGCACGTTCATCGGCGCTTCTTCGGCTGCCCGCCGGTGTTCAACAGCGACTTCAACGGGATCGTCTGCGACGCCGCGGATCTCGACCGTCCGAATCCCATGGCGGATCCCGAACTGGTCCGGTATGCGGAGAGTCTCGCCGCGCCGCTCAATGTGTCGGGACCGGACGCGATCGTGATGGACGTGCGCCGGGCCATCTACCTGCTGCTCCCGCTGGAACAAGTCAATATCGAGAACATCGCGGGCCATTTGCGGCTGGGCGTCCGCACGTTGCAGCGCAATCTCGATGCGGGGGGCACCACTTTCTCGACGCTGGTTGACGAGGTGCGCCACAACCTCGCCCTGCGCTACATGGTCAACCCGCGCTATTCGATCGGACGCGTTGGCGCACTGCTCGGCTATACCCGCCAGTCGTCGTTCACGCACTGGTTCACCCAGCGCTTTGGCATGACGCCCCGCGCGTGGCGGGCCGCTGCGGCAAAAGTACCGGCCTGAATCGCAAGGAGCAGGTTCAACGTGCCTTCGCACGGCACTCCGCGCGTCAATGCAGCAGCCGCACCGACTCGGCAGCGCCGATGCCGGCCTTGTCGGCAAGGTGGATCAGATCGGCCAGCGTCTGCGCGCCCATCTTCTCCATCACGCGGGCGCGATGAATCTTGATGGTCTTCTCGGCAATGCCGAGCTCGCCGGCGATCTGTTTGTTCAAGCGGCCGGTGACGACACGCGCCATCACCTCGCGCTCGCGCGGCGTCAGACGGTCGAGCCGCAATCGAATTTCGGCCAGTTCCCGCCGGCGCTCGAAAATCACGCGCGCGCGCTCGAGCGCGCGCTCGACCACGTCCAGCAACACGCTGTCGCATACCGGCTTGGTCAGGAAATCGGCTGCGCCCGCCTTCATGGCATCGACGGTCGTGCCGATATCGCCGTGCCCCGTGACGAAGATGATCGGCAGGCTCATGTTCAATTCGCGCTGCACCTCGAGCCCGCTCAAATCGGGCAGCTGCAGGTCCAGCACGACGCATGCGGGGCCGCTCGACAGGTCGGCGCCATTCAAGAACGAATGCGCGGATTCAAAGATCTCGGCCTGATATCCGGCCGATCGCAAGAGCCGTGCGAACGCACGGCAAATGCCGGCGTCATCGTCGACGACAAACACTCGGGAAGCAGACTCATTCATGGGCACCCTCACGTCCGGTTCGGTCCCGCGATGCCTTCGGCCGGCAACGAAACATAAAACGAGGCGCCTCGTGCGCCGTTGTTCTCCGCCCAAAGACGTCCCCCGTGTGCCGCGACGATGTTGCGGCTAATCGATAGGCCGAGCCCCAGACCATGCGGCTTCGACGTGAAAAACGGCTTGAAGATCTTGTCCATCTGGTCGACGGTGAGCCCCGGCCCGCGGTCCCGGACGGCAATGCGCACCATCTCTCCGGGCTTCCACGCGATCTGGACATCCACCACGCGATCGGCGGGAAGACACTCGTGCATGGCGTCGAACGCATTGAGCAAGAGATTGAGCACGACCTGCTGCAGCTGCACTTTGTCGCCGCGCACCGGAGGTAAAACCGCGGGGGTTTCGAGCCGCGTTCGAATCCCGCGCATGATCGCGTCGCTATGCACGAGCAACACCACATCGCGAACCACATTGCCCACATCGAGCGACTGCAATTCCACATCGCCCTTCCTGACGAGCGCGCGCATCTTGCGGATGATTTCGCTCGCCCGGCAATTGTCCGCGACGATGTCTTTCAGACTTTCCCGCACCTCCGAGACGTTGATCGGGTCCGCGTCCATGAAGCGCTGCGCCGCTTGCGAATTGCTCAGGATCGCCGTGAGCGGCTGGTTCAGTTCGTGGGCGAGCGAGCCGGCCAGCTCGCCGAGCGCGGAGATGCGCGTCAGATGCGCCAGCTCCTGGCGATTGCGGTGGAGTTCGTATCGTTCGCTTCGGTCGACGATCGCGGCAAGCTGCGTCGGCGTGCCGTCGACGTCGCATTGGCTCGTCGTCACCTCGGCGGGAAACTCGCTGCCGTCGCGGCGCTTTGCGGTAAAGGCACCCTGCACGGGTGCGGCCATCGCCGCCGGTTTCGAGAGAGGGGGATCGGCAACGGCCAGCCAATCGGCCGGTTTCAATTCGGGAATCAACAGATCGAGCGGCGCTCCGATCAATGCTTCGCCGGGATAGCCAAACAATTCCGCTGCCTTTGCATTTGCGAATCCGATGACTCCGGAGCGGCGAATACCGATGATCGCAACCGGCACGCATTCCAGGGTATTGCGCATCGGGGCCGTTGCGCGTCGAGCTACAGAGCGAGGCTGGATACGCTTGATGATCGACGGCAGGCGTTCAGCCACACCCGCCACGAAGCGGCAAGCTTGTCCGATCGCAGCCATCACAGCCTCGTAGCCCGGCATGGCAATAGGCATGGCAAATTTCTCCCTGCCAGCGCGCGCGGCATAAGGCTGGCCAAAGTATTCCAAATCGCGCCTAACTGGCAGTCGCACTCGGGAAGAGCTAAGTGGGTGGGCGTCGCAATGCCTGCAAGCTCACCGACTTCTCAAACATGGATTTATTCGTGTTCGCAAAAAGCGGCAAACTTGGCTCGCCGCTATGTCGAGAAGATACAGCGCTCATCGTGCTTCAATTCCGCAGCCATTTATACGAACGTGCGGCAGTTGCTTCTTGATCTTAGTCACTTTTTTTCCGCGCGCACGACATTATTTGCGCCAGCGCCGCTTTTCGCTAGTTAGACCATTCAGATCATCGGTAAGACTATATTTTTGCTTAATTCATGGCAGTGGCCCGCTTTCCCCTCGCAGCGTCCCTATTGGACGCAACTTACGTAAGCGCGATGCGAATTGTGATACGGACCGCCCCGTCCGTCTGTCAACTGCACGATGTCATGAAGCCGGTGCCCGCCAAAAGTCGAAGTCCAATACCCAAGCTGTCCTCCCCACCCGTACATGCCCCCGGGATAGCGGGTGTCGTCCTTGGAAGCGACGATCGCGTAGCCGCCGTTGGGATGTTCTGGGCCGTTGGCGTAGCCGACCAGCGCTTTGAGCTCGTCGCTCGACGGCAAGCGCATGTGGCGATCGAGGCAATAGTGAACGGCCTCGTCGTAGGTATAGCCGCCTACCGAGGTACCGCTGAATGAATCGCGCTTGACTGGGCGGCCCAAGCCGGCTTTGCCGCCTGGCCCCTCTTGCGCGCCAGGCGGGCTGAAACAACGAGGCGTGCTCAGCACGAGGTCCGTACCGCCCGCTACCGGGTACTTGCCGGCCGGCATGCAAATGCTGCCGGCCGGAGGGTCAGGGAGCTGCGCATGCGCGCGGTCCGGCGCAACGGCCAGCATCAGCGAGACACATCCCACCATCAGCGCCCCTGCCGCGTGCGCATCGCGCGCATTCGTAGTCCTGGCTGTGTCGGCGAGCCCGACGAAACTGAATTTGCCCATAGCCTGCGCTCCGGTATCCAGGGCTGCACTGGCTGCAACCGCAGTCCCGCAGATTCAGGCTAATGGGTACGCGTGGAAATCGAAATAGGACTTTGGTCCATCAACGCAGACGATTCATTTGACAACGTTCATACGCAGCGCTTCGCCGCCCGCGACGATCGCGAGCAACCGGTCGACGTTCGGATGCGCGCCCGGACGGTTGCGCGCGTCGGCCGTGTGCTCGGCGAACACCGCGAGGCCGTGCTCGGCGGCCTTGGCGTCGAGCGTGCCGAACGCCTCCCGCAGATAGTGATACACCGCGAGCGAGCCCTGTTTGCCCGGCTTGTTCTCGATGCTCGCCACCACGGCGCCGTTGCCGTCGACCAGATCGATGCGTTCGATACCGTCGATGCCCGGCAGTTGGGCGAGGTTGTCCTTGAATACGTTGCTCGGTTGAATCATTGAAAACACTCCAATCGTTCGGGAAGTTGCTTGGCGAGCCGCATCTTATCCGATTGGGCACGGCGCCGCGCCGCTGGAATCGCGGGAATGGCCTTGGCGGTGCTCGAAACGGGTACCGCTCATACCAGTACTCGAGGTTGTCTTGTTCGCCGCGACCGGCGTTGCAACAATCGTGGCGACACTTTACGGGGGCAGTGAACCATGCGGATTTCCTTCTTGCACACGATAGACGCCAACCAAGCCATATTCGAGCAGGCAGCCAACGATCTCGGGCTCTCGGCCGAGCATCTTCATCATGAGGTTCGAGCGGACCTGCGCGTGGCCGTGCAGCTGGCGGGCGGCATCACCAGCGAACTGAGGCAGGCGATCACGCGCTGTCTCCTGGATTTGTCTGCTGAGGCCGACGCCGTCGTCGTCACCTGCGCCACGCTGGGTCCAGCCGTAGACGGCCTCCCTCATTTTCCCATCCCGATCGTGCGGGCCGATGCCGCGTTGGCTTCGGCGGCTGCGAAAGCCGGCGGCAGCGTTGTCGTGTTGTGTGCGGCGGAATCCGCTATCGAATCCACGCGGCGGTTGTTCGAAACGTTTACAGCCGCCGCGAACCAGGGTCCCGTCACGGTCGTTCACGTCCCGCGCGTATGGGCGCTTTTTAGCGGTGGAGACTTCGATGCCTGCCTCGCCGAAACCGCACGGGCAGCCGAGCGGGCCTACGATATCGGCGCAACGGTGGTCGCCTTTGCCCACCCATGGATGGCGCCGGCCGTGTCGCTGATTCGCGCGGGGCACGTGGCGCTCGATAGCCCCCGTGCCGCGCTGCGGGCGGTCATGCAATAACGACGCATCCGGGGGCAGCGTAAAAGTCTCGCCGCCCCTCATTCAATCTGAAACGTTGCGATCGGCAGCGATCTTGTCGGCGAACCACGCTTTCAGCGATTGCACGCCTGGGGGCGGCTCATCCGTTTCGGGGTGGACGAGATAGTATCCAGTCGGCAAGGGAAGCGCCTTGTCGAACGGCTCGACAAGCGAACCGTCCACCAGCTCGGCTTCGACCAGAATGGCGCTCGTCAGGACCACCCCCTGCGCGCTAACAGCCGCTTCAATCGCCATCAGCGACTGATCGAATTGAATGCCGGCGATCGCCTCGATCCGCGCATCGGCAAGACTGCTGAAGCGCGCCAGCCAGGCCGGCCAGTGAGGATGCAGCGTGTTGTGCAGCAGCGTCGCCGATTGAAGGTCTTCGGGCCGCTTCAATTTCCATTTCTTCGCGTAAGCCGGGCTGCAATAGACACGCGCCTCGTCGGCGCAAAGCCGTTGCACCGAAAGCTGCGGGTCGACGCCATTGAAATACCGCACGGCGAGGTCGACCGCATCGAGCTCGAAATCGACGAGGCTGGTCGACGTCGATAGGCTCAGCGCGATGCCCGGGTGCGCCTGCAGCAAGTCCGCCATGCGCGGCGCAAACCACTTGGCGGCGAAGCTCGGCGGCATCGAAAGCCGCAAGCCCTTGTTCTGGCGTTCCCGCAAGCGGCGGCTCGCATGGATGATCTCCGCGAGCGCAGGCTGGATTCGAGCGAAATACGCGCGGCCTTCGGCCGTCGGCGCCACCTGCCTGACCTGCCGCACGAACAGCGCGACGCCGAGCCACTCTTCGAGCTTCTGGATCTGCTGGCCGACCGCGCCGGGGGTCACGCTCAGCTCTTCGGCAGCTAGAGTAAAACTACCTAGCCGCATCGCGGCCTCCAGCGATACCAAGGCTTTTAAAGGAGGAATCGGTCTCATGGCGTAGTTTCTCTATAGCATCGAGGGACATTAAATCGTTTGTACCGCATCGGTGCCGTCACGACAATGAAGACACGAAACTTTCTTCAGAGTCATTGCCGTGAATCCCGCCTACCTCGCCTTCGCCGCGCTCGGCCTCATCTGGGGCACCAATTTCATGTTCATGAAGTGGGCGAGCGTCGACATTTCCGCCAGCCAGATCGTCTTTCTCCGCGTGCTGTTCGGCTTCGTGCCGATACTGGCTTTCGCGCTCCTCACCCGGGCGCTCAAATGGCGCCATCTGAAGCACGCGCATCATTTCTTCGTGATGTCGCTGCTCGCGACCGCCGTCTACTACTACGCGTTTGCGAAGGGCGCGGCGCTGCTGCTGTCCAGCGTGGCGGGCATGTTGAGCGGCGCGATTCCGCTGTTTTCGTTCGTTTGCGCATGGGCGCTGTTGCGGCAGGAGCGGCCGACCGGGCGGATGATCGCCGGCATCCTCGTGGGGTTCGCCGGCGTGCTGATGATCGCGCAACCGTGGAATGCGCACGGTGCGGGGATCAATCTGCTCGGCGTGCTCTACATGGTCGCCGGCTCGCTGAGCGTCGGATGCTCGTTCGTGTACGCGCGGCGCTTCCTCTCCGGCCTCGATCTCTCGCCGCTCGCTTTATCGACCTGGCAAATCGGCTTTGCGCTTGTCGTGCTCAGTTGCGTCACCGATTTCCATGGCATGACGCGCGTGACCGGCGATACGCGCGCGTTTGCCGGCCTCGTGCTCGGGCTCGGTTTGTCGGGCACGGGCGTGGCCTACATCCTCTATTATTTCATCGTCGGACAGCTAGGCGCGCTCGCGGCTTCGAGCGTGACGTATATCCCGCCGGTGGTCGCCTTGCTCATGGGCTTGACGATCGCGCACGAACCGATGCGGCCGCTCGATCTGGCGGCAATGGCGGCGATTCTCGGCGGTGTTTATCTGCTGCAAAGCCGTAGGCAAGCCGGGGCCGCACAAGCCAACTTTGTATCGCCACGTATCGGCAAAGCGCGCTGAAACACGCGTATACACACACCGCCCTTCCGCGACACATTCGGGATACGTTCGCACGCTCCAATACCGTCCGTAGCAAGGTCAGCACCGCATCAATGTGCATAAGCACTATTAACGCAACGGATAGGTGGACGATATGACGACGAAACCCATCACTGATATTCCCTTTCCCCAATCGCCGTCTCGCCGCCGTTTTGTCGGCGTGGCGGCCGCAACCGTCGCCGCGGGCACTTTAAGTCAGCTCGCTTTTGCGGATACCAAACAGGCAATTACGGAAGTCGCCTCAGCGGCAGGCGGCGATAAAACCGCTATTCGTCCGCTTCGCGTGCATGTGCCCGAATCGCAACTGATCGACTTGCGACGCCGCATCAAAGCGACGCGTTGGCCCGACCGGGAGACCGTCACCGACGACTCGCAAGGCGTGCCGCTCGCGATGATGCAGGAAGTCGCGCGCCACTGGTCGACCGATTACGACTGGCGCAAGTGCGAGGCGAAACTGAACGCCCTGCCGAATTTCGTGACCGAAATCGACGGACTCGATATTCACTTCATCCACGTTCGCTCGAAACACGAGAACGCGATGCCGCTCATCGTCACGCACGGATGGCCCGGCTCGATCATCGAGCAGTTCAAGATCATCGGCCCGCTGACCAATCCCACAGCTTATGGTGCAAGCGCGTCGGACGCTTTTCATCTGGTCATTCCGTCTTTGCCGGGCTACGGATTTTCGGGCAAGCCCACCGAGACCGGCTGGGGTCCGGAGCGCACCGCGCGTGCCTGGGTCGTTCTGATGAAGCGCTTGGGATACGAGAAATTCGCGGCGCAGGGCGGCGATCTGGGTGGGGTGGTCGCGAACGTGATGGCCAAGCAGGCGCCGCCGGAATTGCTCGGCATCCACGTCAACTTCCCTGCAACGATACCGCCTGAGATCGTCAAGGCGCTTCAGGACGGCGACCCGCCTCCCTCCGGCCTCTCGGACGACGAAAAGCACGCTTACGAGCAATTGAGCAGTGCGGCCAAGAAGCGCCGCGCCTACATCGCGGAGCAAAGCACGCGCCCGCAAACGCTGTATGGATTGGCGGACTCGCCTATCGGCCTGGCAAGCTGGATGCTCGATCACGGCGACGGTTATATTCAGCCTGCGGCGGCACTGACCTCGGCCGTGTACGGGCGCGACGTCAACGGGGAATCGTCGGGTGCGATGACGCGCGACGACGTCCTCGACGACATCACGCTCTACTGGTTGACGAACACCGGCGTTTCCGCGGCGCGCTTCTATTGGGAGTCGCACCTCAACTTTACCGCCGCCGCCGATGTGTCCGTCCCGGCCGCCGTGAGCGTCTTTCCGCGCGAGAACTATCAGGCCCCGCGCAGTTGGACTGAGCGGGCGTATCACAACCTCATCTACTACAACAGGCTCGATAAAGGCGGGCACTTTGCGGCGTGGGAGCAACCGCAATTGTTTGCCGAGGAGGTTCGCGCGGGGTTGAGATCGCTGCGCACTTGATGGCTATTCGTGCGTTGCCGAAGGGCAACGCACGCGCCCCGGTCCAATCGTCGCGAGAAGTCGGGATAGGTCACCCGATCTTGGACGCGTGTCCCGCTACGGTTCCTGCTGGTCCCGATTGGCATCCGCCAACACCGCACGCGACGTGTCGCCGAGCAAATATCGCGCACCGCTCCCGCGCCGCCGGGCAACATCGCCAGGGTTGTAGAGAGAACACGACTTCAACGATAAACAACCGCATCCCACGCACGAAGCAAGCTGATCGCGCAATGCGATGAGACCGTCAATCCGCTCTTGAAGCAGTGGCTGCCACGCGCGCGAGAGACGTTGCCAATCCTGCTTGGTGGGCGTGCGCTGCCCAGGCAAGGTTTCGAGCGCAGAACGAATCTCCGCCAGATTCAGCCCGACGGCCTGCGCGGCACGAATGAACCCGACCCGGCGGAGAGCGTCCCTTCGATACTGACGTTGACCGCCATCCGTTCGAGTGCTGCTGATCAAGCCCTCTTCCTCATAGAAACGAATCGCACTCGCCGCCACGCCCGAGCGCTTCGCGAGTTCTCCAATGGAAATGACCGCTTCTTTCATGGCGCACCCCACAATCTTCACTTGCCTTCAAGCTTACTTGAACTTTTACAATGGGTTGTGCTTTTGAATTCGAGGATTGGGAAATGCTAAAGGAAGGTACGGCTCTCAAGCTGCACGAGCTCCTAGATGCCAATGCACGCTTCGATTTGGCGGCTCGAGGGACGACGAATCATTGCCCAATGGCGCTTGTCGCGTTGGCTGAAATGGGGGCATCGCCGGCTCGACTTCAGGAATTCTTCGATATGTGGGAGCGCGAATACGCGTTAAGCGCTCCGCCAGTCGGCACCATCATCGACCGCCGCGAATGGGCGAGCCATTTAGGCAATACCGCTGCATTCGGCGCCTTACGCCTCTGCTTCCTGGATTGGATGGCCGACGACGATCCCGATATGGTCATCGCTACCGTACTGAAAGAAGTGCCGTTCGCGCCGGCAACGGGCGCCTTTCATGCACTGATCCGCCTGGCTTACGGTATCGAGGCAGCACATCGCGGCGAGATCGCCGCGGGCCTGGCGGCATTGATTTCGTCGCATCTACCCATTGATGTCTCTTTCGCCGAGAGGCCAGCAGCAGAAAGCGCCGATGCGGCGTTTGTCCATGTCGCCTGTGCGATGGGCGACGATCTCGCGCAAGGCAACTCGATCACCGCACGGTTGCGCGCTGTTGCGGGCGATGTCCGGTTCAGGCGGGCAATCCTTGCGCCCCCGGTTACCTCGTCCTTGCTGGACGATATCGCGCGAGCCGCGATTGCCGCGTACTGGCGTACGCCGGATTTCACCGTGCTTCACACGGTGACCGCCGCGCACGCGGCGCGTACCCTGTTCGCCCGGCTAGACGATTCTCTCGTCGAGCCATTGCTGCCCGGCTTGTGGGTTGCGCTTTGCGCGGCTTACGCAACAGTGCGAAAGCCTTTGGACGTCGAAGCGATTACGCCAGACATCGATGCCGGGTGGAACGAGGTATGCCAGCGGGCAATGGTTTCGAACGACGATCACGTGATCAAGATGACATACACCTGTCTTTGCGAGAACCGTCGCGAACCATCGCCGCTATATCTCGCCTCAGCAGCACGAGCGGTGGGCATGGGCTGAGCGAACTATCGGCCGAGCACTGACTTGATCAACGTTTAGCGGATCAGGCCCCGCGTCGAACGCGATAGGAAATCGTAGAAGGGTCGAACTTCGGGTTGAGCCTCGGCAATCCGGGCGATTTCCGGCTTCGCCTCCTCCAGCGTCTTTCCGCTTCGATATAGCACCTTATAGGCTTCGCGAATCGCTTGAATCGCGTCCTTGCTGAAGCCGCGACGCTCGAGCCCGATGGTGTTCACACCCTTTGGAGAAGCGTGATTGCCTTGTGCTATCACATAGGGCGGCACATCTTGAGCAATGCCCGAGCAACCGCCCACCATGACATGCGCCCCAATGGAACAGAATTGGTGAACCGCGCACATGCCGCCAACGATCACATAGTCGTCTAGCGTGACATGGCCGGCGAGTGTCGCGTTATTCGCCAAGATGCAATGATCGGCCACCACGCAGTCGTGTGCGACGTGAGCGTTGACCATCAGGAGGTTGTCGTTGCCGACCTTCGTGAGTCCGCCGCCTTGAACCGTTCCCCGGTGGATCGTGACGCTCTCACGTATTCTGTTGCGATCGCCTATTTCGACGAAGGTTGCCTCGCCGGCATACTTGAGATCCTGATTCTCTTCCCCAATCGTGGCAAAAGGATAGACAGTGTTGTCTCGGCCGATGCGGGTGTGTCCGCTCACGACGACATGCGCCTTAAGGACCGTTCCCTCGCCAATCTCGACGTTGCCTTCTATGCAGCAATACGGCCCAATGCGGACGCGCGCGCCGATCACCGCGCCTTCTTCAATAATCGCACTGGGATGAATGACAGCAGTTTCGTGAATCACGGGTCAAGTCCTTATCGTTATCGATGGATGCGATGGCTAGGGACAATGCCAACGCGTGACCCGCTTATCTTAACGAAGCGTCGCGCCGCAACGCATTACCTTCAATTTCCTTTCAATTGCAGAGCGTCGAAATCGGCAAGTCTCACGGCGCCCGCAGTTCACGGACCCCCTTACCTAGCCGCCGCCGCAGTAGCGTGCGCAAAGTGACACCATCTGCGTAGCCGACTTGCTCGGCGATGCGATCCACGCTGTCCTTGCTCGTTTTCAGCAGATGAACGGCGCGCTCGACCCGCAGATCCTGTATGTACTCGACGGGCGTCTTACCGAGCACCTCATTCAGGCGTCGCGTCAAGGTCCGCGTGCTTGTCGCCAATACATCCGCGACGTCGTCGAGTGCGATTGCCGTGTCGAGGTGCTCGCGCACCCAGCGGTCGAAACGTTCGACGAGCGGGTCCGAATGGGCCAAGTGGTCGGAGATCGCAAAGGCGGACTGCGACGGCCGCGAATCGAATACAAGGTACTTGCCTACGAGCGCCGCAAGCTCGGGGCTGTTGTTGCGGATCAGCCAGAGCGCAAGGTCGAGATGGCTCAGAGCGGCCCCTGCCGTCACTGTGTTGCCGCTGGGAACGACGATGCGATGCGCGTCCAGGTGCACGTCGGGGTAACGCTGCCGGAACACCGGCGAGAGCCACCAGGTGGTCGTGGCTTCGAGCCCATTGAGCAAGCCGCTTTCGGCCAGCACGAAGGTACCCGTGCAGGCGGCCCCGATATGAGCGCCGGCACCGTGCCACGAGCGCAATGCACCGAGCGCATCGATCACGTCGGCCCGACCGAGCGAAGGCACGAGCAGGTCCGTTGTCGTCCTGTTGATCGCCGGTACGACGACCCAATCCGGCGCAGGGGCGTCTGCCACATCGCGGACGGGCACCTGCAGCCCAAGCGCGGTGCGCACCTCCGGTCGCATCCCGGCCACGGTGATCTCGAAGTCCGGTATGGCGATCCCCGTCGCGCGCGCAAGCTCGTTGGCCGTCATCAAGGCATCGAGCACGATGGTGAGGCCCGTGTCGAACACACCTTCGAGTGCCAGAACAAAAATCCTCATGGCGGAATCGCTATCAAAATTGTCGATTCAGACAGTGTTCTCCAGCCTGCTCAGTTTGTAAAGTGCGTTCATCGCGTGGCCCTTCACGCGAATACAGGAGAACGCAGATGATCAAGCACGCTTTATTTGTGAAACTGGAAGCCAAGCCCGGTAAGGAGCAGGCGGTAGCGGACTTTCTTGCCGACGGCTTGGAAATGACGAATCAGGAGGCAACGACGCCGATCTGGTTCGCCCTCAGGCTGTCGCCGAACACGTTCGGTGTCTTCGACGCTTTTGCGAGTGAAGAGGATCGCCAGGCGCACCTCGCCGGCAACATGGCACAGAGCCTGATGGCGCGGGTCGAAGAGATGCTGGCACGCCCGCCGGCGGTCGAGGCGTTCGACGTTCTGGCCATGAAAAACGTACTGGCCTGACACCCCTAGACAAGCATATTCGAAAGTCATTGTGGAGATTAAAATGTTCGCACTGCGAAAGAGTATTTTCATTGCCGTCATGGCTGCCATGGGCAGCACGATGGCCCACGCCGAGACTGGAACGGCGGCCAAAGAAATCGTCATTGTTCACGGCGCGCTCGTGGACGGCTCGGGCTGGCGCGGCGTCTACGACATCCTCTCGAAAGACGGCTACCACGTGAGTATCGTGCAAGAACCGCTGACGAGCCTCGACGAGGACGTCGACGCGACCAAACGCGTCATCGATCGGCTGCCGGGCCCGGTCGTGCTCGTCGGTCATAGCTATGGCGGCTCCGTGATCACGGACGCAGGCGCCGACCCGAAGGTCAGCGCACTCGTCTATGTCGCCGCACTCCAACCCGACAAAGGAGAAGCCACCGGTCAACTCTTGCAGAAGTTTGCCGCGCCGAACGATGCCATGCGCGCCTCGCCGGATAAGTACTTCTACATCCCGCCGGCGAGATTCCGCGAAACCTACGCGCAGGATCTTCCGCCTTCAGACGCGCAATTCCTGGCGGACTCGCAGCAGCCACTTGCGCAGAAAGCCGTGGCAGCCCCATTGCCTGTCGCGGCATGGCGAAGCAAGCCTAGCTATGCGGTGCTGACCACTCAGGATCGTGTCGTGAGCCCTCAGCTTCAGCGCTGGATGTATCAACGCTCGGGCGCCAAGGTTACCGAAGTGAGCGCAGGCCACGCTGTCTATATCTCGCATCCTGACGAGGTCGCTCGAGTCATCGAGGCTGCCGCAAAGTAGACCGGCGTAGACGCCAGAGCGTGCTGTCCGCAGCCTCGCGCACACCGGGACATAACCCGGGCGCGGGGTCGCGCGAATAGCGCCATGAACCCACCACGGAAGTCGCTCCCATGCTTTTACTGATCCTTGCTTACCTGGGCGGGGTACTCACCATTCCGAGTCCCGGCATCCTGCGCGTGCTGCCGTTCGTATTTGCTCGCACAGACCGGCCGTTCGCACGTAATGGACAGCCCATGCCGGCCGGCAAGGCGCTCACCTTCGCCGCCATGAAGCGCGTGCTTGGCGCCGGCGAATTGGCGCGCTGCATTTTGGGCGTGCTCGCGCTCGCGCGGGTAGCCGCCATTGCGCTCGGGCTGGATACTCATCTGCTGACACGAATGTCGCTGGAGAGTGCCGGCGTAATTGAACAGAAGCTGATCGACGCGGTACATCTCGTCGGCCCCGTGCAGGCCGCAGCCAGAGCCGTGGGTGCGCTGCCCTACGTACGCAGCTGGGCCGGCAATTTTAAGGATCACGGCCTCGTGGTGATCGGCGTGCACGCACCCGAGTTCGCCTTCGAGAAGGATCCGCAAAACGTCACGCAGGCCGTGAAGGGTCTGGGCGTCGACTACATCGTCCGCGATACTGACCACTCAACGGGCGCGGCACTCACCAGCCCGCTCCCGGAAGCATCGGGGCGATGAGCGCCTAGCATCCTTTGAAAACGCACAACGCATGGATGCTGGCAAACGCTGCCGGCAAGCTCATTGACCGGGCGAACCGTTCAATATACCGATGCCATACCCGGTGGTCGGTGCTTGAAACGTCGGTGCACCCAGTAATACTGCTCGGGAAATTTAACGACCTGTTCCTCAAGGAACGCATTCATGCGACGCGCGTCGACCTCATCGCTCCCCGATGGGAAGTCCAGGAGCGGATCGAAAATGGTCAACTTATACCCTTGATAATTCGGAAGCACCTCAGTCACGAAGGGAACAACCCGCGCACGCCCCAGTCTCGCGAGACGCGAAACAGCCGTGAGCGTGCAGGCGGGAACGCCGAAGAAAGGGACAAACACGGAGTTGTCGACGCCCTGGTCCATATCCGCCGCGAGCATGACCGGTTTGCCGGAACGCAACAATCCCACGATCTTTCTGGCACTTGTCGCGCGCTCGATCATCTCTGCGCCGAATCTGCCGCGTTGCCGCTTGGCCAGGTCGCATAGGGCTGCGCTTGACATACGTGTGTACAGGGAGGCGACGGGGAGGTGCGTCGAGTAAAGCATGCAGCCGACCTCAATGCCCACAAAGTGAAAGCCCATGAAGATGGTGGGCGGGGCTTCTTTGGCATTGAGATCAATTTTGCTTTCGATCTGTACGATATCCTGGATTGACTGCGCACTGCCAAACCACTGGATGCCTCGCTCGAGATAGCTGCGAACAACATGACGAAAGTGATCTCTTGCGAGCTTGTGATGGTCGTCGCTAGTCTTCTCGGGGAAGCAGAGACGCAAGTTCACCAGGACGATATGCTTGCGGCGGCTCGGAAGCACATACAACGCAGTGCCGACAACCATCCCGAGCCTTGCGACAAACTTGTAAGGAAGCACGGAAAGCGTGCGGAGCAACGCCACGATGAGCGCAAGGCTGAGGCGTTCCAAAGGTTGTCCCCTATGTGTGGTGGCGTGGCGGAAAGTGAAGTTAAACGCCAGGCAGGCGACCTTTCCGCTCGATATATCAACCGTGGACCATACAGTGCAAGCGTGATCACCGGGTTACTGAGACGACATGCGAAGTTCGCGAGTATAACGGACGGCCAAGGTTCGACCTACCCCGAAGATTTTGATCGTGAGTATGCGAATGATAATTCCACGCCGAAAGGGGACCTCCGTTCTGCAAAACAGTGGACAGTGGCTTCGGGTCAGTGCGGCCAGAAGGAGACGATCGTTTACCCCGCCGCCCGGACATTCAAACGTCGGCTGTGCACCTAACAAAGAACATCGGCAAGCCTAACGGCATGCGCTCAGAGAGAGGTATCGCTGTCGGCCCGCCGGCGTACGGGAACTCGGTAGGACGAGCACCGGCGGCATGCGCACGAAGACCCACGCCTGCGTTGTGGCAAGCGAGGATCATCGAAACCGCGACCGGATGAGCTCGAGACAAAGTTGTCGGGCATCGATGCGACGCCGACGAATTGGCTGGACGAGAGGGTCCTCAACGCTTTTTTTTCGTATCCACAGAATTCGGCTGCACGCTGGGTGCGACCGATCTGGACGGCGACAAACCGGGCGGCGGCTTTTTCGGCTGCTTCGGTTTCTTTGCTTCGCGATTGCTGCGCAACTGACCTTTTGCCATCACACTACTCCGGTGGTATTGGTGCTCGCCAAAAAGCTCGAGTGTCCAAGCATTGTGCGCTGATTTCAGCTCGCTGTCGCGAAGCGTTTTCAGCGATTCGGCCGGCTGTTACAACTCCGTTCCGAACGTAACGATTTTTCCAAAGTCTAATTTGTAGGATTACGAATTAGTTGAAGTTTCGCGAGACAGAATGGACTTTGCAGTACACCGGAGTTTGTAACGAAGCAACAGCAAAACGGGAACAACCGTGACGAGGTCAAGCATCGGATCTGCGGCGCGCACAGCAAGTTGAGCACGGCAAGCGCAAGTAAGCCGAAGCTTAAAATGACGGCGCCGAACATACATTGGAAACGCCCATTGCGCCTTAAACCACGGAACAGCGCGTCTGACAAGCGTCAGTCGCGAGACTGCTGAAGAGCAGTCAGCAGAAGCCGGCCAAGCGCCGGCTTTTTGTCTGACGTACAAGAAAACTGGCCGGAACCGAAGTGAAGCGGGCGGCCTCCACACGACCGCCGGGCCAGGGAAACACCGAATTGTCCCTGAGGGACAGGAACCGGGCGGGATGGCGGTTTCCGTGAGCGCATCACCTACAATGTAAAGATGGTCGCGACCTGGCAAGGAGGTTGCCATGACTCAGTCAATGATTAGTTTTATGGTCGGCCTGGCGGTCCTATTGGTCGTCGCGTTCATGCTGGCGCAACGTTACATGCACGACCACAAGGGCGACGGGATGGCGCAGTGGCTTGATGCACATCACATGGGTTGGATGCACCGTAAGCATTGACGGCGCGGTCAACGATGCGGTTCCGATCCGCGATATTCGATTGTTCGTTGCATGAAGACCTCGGGTTCCAGCGCCGCCCAAGACGGGAAAGGCCATGGTACTTCTGCCTACGCCTTCAGATGGACATCGCCGGCAGCTTTTGCGACAGCCTTCAACTTCAACAGGACAAATCTCGGAGCAGTACCATGGCCGACATTACCCCCCAAAACACTTTTCGCGGTCTTCCCTTGACGCCGGAGCAGGACGCGGAAGTCAGGCATTACATAAAGAAGAACAAGCAGCGCGGAAAGCCGTGGGACACGCCGGAGTTGACGGCAATGCTTAAGGATATGCTGGAGCCCCCGCGCAACGAAGACGGAGAACCCGGGGCCACTGTCGACGAAACCCGATCGGCCACCGAGCGCGCCACAGCTTCCATCGACGAGGCCATGGAACCCATAGAAGCAAACGAGGAGCGGCATGCGGCCATGGAAACCGAAGGTATGAAGGGACCTAGACGTTGAATCCCGGGCGATGCACTCGTCTGGAAACGAAGCGTTCTGCCTCACGGGAAGTGAAAGAATTCATCGGAGCCTGCAGGCCAAAGGTACGTGCGCGGGGGATTTGAGTGAACTGACGCGTCGAGATAGCGCTTGCATGGCTGTGGTATCGGGCGCATCCTCGGGAAGTGCGATGTGAACGACCGGTGGTTTTGCGTCGACTCCTTGCGATACCCCCGGTCAGCACGGCTCCGCAGAAAGCTCACCACAACGATCCCGCGAGCGAACGTCGAAGCTGCGAACTTTTCGCGTTAACCGGGCCTCACTGTGAGGCTCGATCCGGCTGTTCAGTGCACAAGAGATGCCGTCGGCGGCAAGCCCGCGCGGGTAGTCGTGCGCACCTCCCATAGGGCGGACGACGATGAAATTCGGTCGCCGCGACGGTCCTGCCATTTGAAATTCTTTTTTTGGAACCAGCATGCCAAAGCAAACCGAGCTGAAGTCAGCCACGCCCGTCAGGCAAAGCGACTTCGTTGATGGGCAAAAGGCACGCTCCTTGGCACTGAAGCGCGCGGACATCGAGCGCGCCCAGAAGCGGCAAGAAAATGACGCCCGCATCAATGTCAACGCGAGCAAGTGGCGTTATATCTGTGAAGAGGGTTAGATGGGCAAAAGTGACGTGACACTCAACTTTCCTAATCCCAGTCGCACCTACGACGTTTCCAGACACTGTGTGTGCTTCTGGGGCTACGACAATTCTTCTCGCGAGATTACCTTTCTGGTCGACGATGCGATGCTGGCGAAACTGAACTCTGACATGGGTTCCGGCGAGCCCGCCTTGCTTGCGGCCTTCGACCGCAATCGCGAGCGGATTTTGGCACTCGCCAGAGACCTTTATAAGGGTGGTCCCCAGATCAGGTACACGATCTCGTGAGAAGGGTCTCCATTTGCGCGCACACCCGACGTGCACCTTCTTTCTGACCTGCACTAGCCGTAGGTAGTTGTCTGCTCGCTCGGGACCCGCTAATCGTTCGGGCCGCGCTTCAACGTCGAGCTTATGAATCTGAAAGCCAACGCGACTCATCGCGGACTCAACAGCGCCGCGAACTTGTCGGCGAGCGTTGGGCGGGACCGGTGCGGCCAGATTGCGCTGAGCTCGAAGAACGGCAGCGCATCGCCCTCGCGCACTTCGCACACGCGCACGCCGGCAAACTGAAGCGCCTTCACCGATTGCGGCAGCAATGAAGCTCCACAGCCAGACGCAACACAAGCGAGCACCGTCAGCGACCGATTCGCCTCCTGCACGATATTGGCCTCGCAGCCGAATTTGCGAAACGCGCTAAGGATGCCGGCGCGCACCACCGGCAACTGGCCATGCGGAAACCAAACGAGCCCGATGCGCGCAAGATCCGCGAGGCCCAGCTTGCCGTCGGCACCGAGCGGATGCGATTCGTGCACGACCGCCTGCAGCCGTTCACGCACGATCAGCTTCTCGCGCATTCGCCCGCTCACGGCAACCGGCGTATGGAGCAGGCCAATGTCGATCTCGCCGGATTCAAGCGCGCTAGCCTGCTCGGCGTTGCTCATCTCGCGCAGCGTCAGTTCGACGTTGGGCACCTCGAGGCGCAGTGCCCTGATCGCCTTGGGCATCACCTCGAACAGCGCCGCCGACGCGAAGCCGATCGTGAGTCTCCCGCCACGCTGCGCGCCGATATCACGAGCACGCCTTTCGGCCGCCTCGATTCGCGACACGCTCAGCCGGATGTCCTCGACGATCGCCTCACCAGCTGGCGTGAGCGCCGCGCCGCGGCGCGTTCTCGCAAGGAGCTTCACGCCAAGATCCTGCTCCAACCGCGTGATGGCCTGACTGAGCGCAGGTTGCGCCATGCCGAGGTGGCTGGCCGCGCCGGTGACGCTGCCGGCATCGACGACAGCGAGAAAATACTTGAGCGTGCGGACGGATTCCATATCAAATCGCTATGAAAAAACAACATTTCCATAGTATGCGCGCACTGCCGCCTTTTTTAGAATGACCTGCACCAATCAACAGCGGCCGTCCTGATCCATCATCGGCCGCCGCGCCCAGCGGCGCGCACAAGGAGACGACTATGCGCTGGTATCGGGACATCACGTCCGTCGAAAAGCGAACGCTGTGGAGCTGTTTCGCGGGCTGGGCACTCGACGGCGTCGACACGCAGGTCTTTTCCCTCGTCATTCCGTCGCTGCTGGCGACCTGGAGCATCAGCAAGGGCCAAGCAGGATTGATCGGCGGCGCGACGCTCGTCGCCGGTGCGCTCGGCGGCCTGCTCGCGGGCATTCTGGCTGACCGCGTGGGCCGTGTGCGGGCCCTGCAAATCACCGTCATCTGGTTCTCGCTGTTCACCTTTCTCAGCGCGTTCGCGCAAAGCTTCGACCAGTTGCTGGCGTTGAAGACGCTGCAAGGCATCGGCTTCGGCGGCGAGTGGACGGCTGGCGCCGTGCTCCTCAGCGAGACGATGAACCCGAAGCATCGCGGCAAGGCGATGGGTATCGTGCAGAGCGCATGGGGCTTCGGGTGGGGCGGAGCGGTGCTGCTTTATATGCTGGTCTTTTCGTTCGTGTCGCCGCAATGGGCCTGGCGGGTGCTGTTCGCGATCGGTCTCGCGCCCGCGGTGCTCGTGTTGTACTTGCGCCGCAACATTGTCGAGCCGGCGCGCGAGGCGCAGACCGCGCGCGACGATCGTGGTCAGCGCGGCGTCTTCAGCATTGCCGCCGGTATTTTCGACCCAGCGGTGATTCGCACGACCCTTGTCGGCGCTCTGATCGGACTCGGCGCGCACGGCGGCTATCACGCAATCACCACCTGGCTGCCGACTTACCTCAAGACCGAGCGACACCTGTCGGTGCTGGGTACGGGCGGTTATCTGGCAGTCGTCATCGTCGCGTTCATCGTGGGATGTTTCGTGAGCGCCTGGTTGCAGGACCGCATCGGGCGTCGCTGGAATGTGATCCTCTTTGCGGTTTGCTGCGCGGTGATGGTCAATATCTACACGTTCCTGCCGGTCAGCGACACCACCATGTTGATCCTGAGCTTTCCGCTCGGGCTGTTCTCGGCGGGCATTCCCGCGACGCTCGGCGCCCTCTTCAACGAACTGTATCCGCAAGGCGTGCGCGGCACGGGCGTCGGATTCTGCTACAACTTCGGCCGCATCGCATCAGCCGGCTTTCCGGTGCTGATCGGCCACATGAGCAGTTCGATGTCGCTGGGCGCGGCGCTTGGCATCGACGCGGGCGCGGCTTATGGCCTCGTCGTCATCGCTGCCCTGATGCTGCCCGAGACACGCGGCGCTCGCATGGCGGCCTCTGCGCAAAACGGCACGGTCGCCGAGGCTCCTGCCGCTTCCCGCAGCTGAGTTCGCGCATTCCCGTCGCCGCCCGCTCATCTTCAATCGACTCTCAGGCTAACCGCACGATGGACCTCACTCTGCCCGCAACCGTGGCCGATCCGTTCACTGCCCTCTCCATGAAGAGCGCCGCATGGCTCGCCAGAGAAGAGCCGCGCATCACCGGCATCGACTCGCATGCGCACATCTTCGTGCGGGGGCTGCCCCTCGCCACGCAGCGCCGTCACGCGCCCAACTACGACGCGACGCTCGATCAGTACATCGACCAGCTCGACGGGCACGGCATGTCTCAGGGCGTGCTCGTGCAGCCGAGCTTTCTCGGCGTCGACAACGCGTTTCTCGCGGCGGTGTCGAAGCGATATCCGCGGCGCTTTCGCGGTGTCGCTGTCGTGGACCCGGAAGTCAGCGACGCGGAACTCGAGACCCTGAATGCCGCACATGTCGTCGGGGCGCGCTTGAATCTGATCGGCCTGCCGCTGCCCGGCTTTCAAGAGCGCCGATGGTCGGCGCTCCTGTCGCGGCTCAACGCGCTGCGCTGGCATGTCGAAGTGCAGGCGCACGCGGCCGATCTGCCCTATGTGCTCGACTCGTTGCTCGCGCATCGCTGCACGGTCGTGGTCGATCACTTCGGCCGTCCGGATGCCACGCTCGGCGCGAACGATCCCGGTTTTCGCCATCTGTTGTCGAAGGCATCGTCCGGCGACGTATGGGTCAAGCTCTCCGCAGCCTATCGCAGCGGGGAAGGAACATGCGGCACGGAGAGCGGGATCGCGCTCGCAGGCGCACTGCTCGGCGCATTCGGTGCGCAACGGCTCGTATGGGGCAGCGACTGGCCGCATACGCAGCATCGTCACCTGATCGACTACGCCGCAGCCGCAAACGCGCTGCAACAGTGGATTCCCGACGAAGCCACCAGGCGGACGATTCTTACGACGTCGGCAGCGAATCTGTTTCGTTTCTAGACTTGAGCCGTTAGCACCGCAATCGACTGCCCGCCGCGGAGTCGTCCCTCACACGATCATTCGGAGACACGCTATGTCTATTTCGTCCACTGCTCGCCGCGCAGCGTTTCGCGCCAAGGTCGCAGAACGCCAGGGCCTTCTCGTACCGGGTGCTTTCAACGCAATGAGCGCGCGCGTCATAGAGGACGCTGGCTTCGAAGCGCTCTATCTGACCGGTGCGGGCGTGACCAACATGTCACTCGGCCTTCCCGATCTCGGTTTTGTCGGCTTGCACGAAATCGCGGAACATACCGCACGAGTCCGCGACGCCGTCGCGCTGCCGTTGATCGTCGATGCCGACACCGGCTTCGGCAATGCGCTCAACGTGCGTCAGACCGTGCGCGTGCTCGAGCGCAGCGGCGCTGACGTCATCCAGTTCGAAGATCAGGTCATGCCGAAGAAATGCGGCCACTTCTCGGGCAAAGAAGTGGTTAGCGTGAGTGAGATGGCCGGCAAGATCCGCGCTGCGGTCGATGCCCGCGAAGACGGCAACCTACAGATCATGGCGCGCACCGACTCGGCTGCCGTGCACGGCATCGAAGACGCGATCGAGCGCGGCCATCGCTTCATCGAAGCCGGCGCGGACATTCTGTTTATCGAGGCCATCGAATCGCTCGCCGACATCACGCGTCTGCCGTCGCTGTTCGATAGGCCGCAATTGATCAACATCGTGATCGGCGGCAAGACGCCGGTGCAAACGCGTGAAGCGCTCGCCAGCCTCGGCTATGGGATCGTGCTGTACGCGAACGCAGCGCTGCAAGGTGCGGTACTCGGCATGCAGCGAGCGCTCGGCGCGTTGCGCGAACATGGCCGATTGGATGAAGACGCCTCCCTGGTCGCACCATTCAGCGAACGCCAGCGCCTTGTGAACAAGCCGCTCTACGACAAGCTCGATCGCGAGTACGCCGTAAAGGACGAGTGAGCGGAAACGCTACTCGATCGCACCAATCTCAACCCAATCCCCCGGCAATTGTTGCCCACCTCGATCTATCCGATAATCCCGCGATCGAATCGCTAACCCTCGAACAGCCGCTCTTGCCCGGAAATCACGGTCTCGAAGTCGTCGCGCAGAAACGGCAGGATCGCGTCGGCGACGGGCTGGAGCTGGCGGCTCACATAGAACGCGTAGTCGATCGGCGAGCGCCTGCTTTCGAGCGGCTCCGGGCCGGCCGTCGTCATCATGTAGCTGATCCACCCGCCGCGCTGATATTGCAGCGGGCGGCCGTGCGCTTCGTTGAACGCATCGGCGATGCGCGCCGCGCGCACATGCGGCGGCACGTTGCGCGCGTATTCGGCGAGCGGACGGCGCACGCGCTTGCGATAGACGAGCAGCGCGTCGAGCTTGCCGGCCAGCGTGCGGCGGACGTAGTCGCGGATAAAGTCCTGATACGGTTCCCGCATGAAGACGAGCCGGTACAGCTCCCGCTGAAACTGCTGGGCGAGCGGCGTCCAATCGGTGCGGACCGTCTCGAGGCCCTTGAACACGACCTCTTCGCTACCTTCCGGCGTGACCGCGAGGCCCGCATAGCGCTTCTTGCTGCCCTCCTCCGCACCGCGAATGGTCGGCATCAGGAAACGCCGGTAGTGCCGCTCGTACTGCAGCTCCAGTGCGCTCTCCAAACCGAAGCGCTCGTGCAAGTGCGTCTTCCACCAGCGATTCACGTGCTCGACGATCGCGCGTCCCTTGCGCGCGGCTTCGTCATCGGTATGCGGCTCCTTCAGCCAGACGAAGGTCGAATCCGTGTCGCCGTAGATCACCTCGTAGCCGTGCGATTCGATGAGCTCGCGCGTTCTGTGCATGATTTCGTGGCCGCGCATCGTGATCGACGACGCGAGTCGCGGATCGAAGAACCGGCAGCCGGTCGAACCCAGCACGCCGTAGAACGCATTCATGATGATTTTCAGGGCCTGCGACAGCGGCTGGTTGCGCTCGCGTTTCGCGATGTCGCGGCCGTCCCAGACGCGCCGCACGATGTCCGGCAGGCAATGGCGCGTACGCGAGAAACGCGCGCCGAGAAAGCCGGGCACGGATTCATCGTCGCCGGGGTGAGCCAGGCCCTCGATCAGCCCGACCGGATCGATCAGGAACGAGCGGATGATCGACGGGTACAGGCTCTTGTAGTCGAACACGAGCACCGAATCGTAGAGGCCCGGACGCGAATCCATGACGAAGCCGCCGGGGCTCGTTTGCCCCGTCACGTCGCCGAGGTTCGGCGCGACGTAGCCGAGCCGATGCATTCTCGGCAGGTAGAGATGCGTGAAGGCCGCGACCGATCCGCCCGTGCGGTCGGCCGCGAGGCCGGTGACGGTCGCGCGTTCGAGCATGAACGAGAGCAGATCCGTCTTTTCGAAGATGCGCGTGACGAGCTCGCAATCCTTCAGGTTGTAGTGCGCGAGCGCGGGCTTGTCGTGATCGAAACGGCGCTGGATTTCCTCCATGCGCCCATACGGATCGTCGATCGCCTTGCCTTCGCCCAGCAGCGACTGCGCGACGTATTCGAGGCTGAACGACGGAAAGGTCCAGGTAGCGGACTTCAACGCGTCGATGCCGTCGATCACGAGGCGCCCCGCGGCGCCCGCGAAGAAGCGATCGGGCTGCTGGCCGTGCGCGCGCCAGTCGAGCACGCTGCCGCCGCGTCCGAGCCGCAATGGAACGCGATACTGCTCGGCATGCGCGTGCAGCACGCGCAAGTCGAACTGGACGAGGTTCCAGCCGATGATCACGTCCGGGTCGTGTTGCTCGAACCAGTCGTTGAGCCGCTCGAGCAGCGCGGGCCGGCTATCGCAGTACTCGAAATCGAAGTCGAGGTCCCCAGCGTCGCCATTGGCAGGCCCCAGCATGAACACCTGCCGCTGCCCGCAGCCTTCCAGCGCGATCGAATAAAGTTCGCCGCGCGCGCTGGTCTCGATGTCGAGCGACACGCATCGCAACGCGGGACGATAGTCGTCCGCGGACTTCAGCTCGGCGTCGGAGATGACGCCATCGGCGGCCGGCACACCGCGAAACACCACGGGCGCCGTGATGAACCGCTCCATCGTGTAGCGGTCCGGCGGCTGCACGTCGGATTCGTAGACGTCGACGCCCTCCCGAGTCAAACGCTTCTGCAACGCGCCCAAATGACGATACCGCCGGCAATAGAGACCGACGACCGGCCGCTGACGGAAGTCGTGCAGCGCGAGCGGACGCAGCTCGGTGCCGCTTTCGCCCGCCAGCACGCGCTCGGCCTCGTCACGCTGTTCGGCTGGAATGAACGCGACGGCATCCTGCGGGCGCAACCGCACCCGGCGCGGACCGCGTCCGGTCGCCAGCCAGAACTCGATCTCGATGCCGTCCGGGGTATCCCGCCAGTGGCGGGTGAGGATGAAACCCTGCTCGAACTCCGTCAAAACGCACGCTCGCCGTTGATGCTCAATTGATGCCCAAGCGGCGGATTTTAGCGCTTGAGCGAGGCGGCCGCTGAACTCGCGTTGAACTCGATTAGCGACCTGGCACAACTCCTGCTGATCTGATCAAAAGGCGCCGCGAGTGCTCGCTGGGCCCTATGGCGGACAGCCTCTGATGTTTGGCGGATGAGTCCCGATAGACACGGTTTTCGTGGGTTGACGCTGTGTCGCCGCTGTTCGATATTGGCCGGGGTCGTTCGTCTAATTCGTATCGCCATCACGACGAAAGCAGACCCTCTTTAACGGATCGATCCCTGGTTTGCGCTCGCTCGGCGAGCGCGCCATCCGACCCCAACGCATTATTCCCCTCTTCATGCTTGAGACCAGAACGGAACTTTTTACGACGAGCGATCCGCTCGCTCATGACCGCGCTTTTCCGACGGCGTGCGCCCGTTGCGGCGGCAGATTGCTTGAGCCGGTCGCCTATTGCCCGCACTGCGGCGTGAATGTTCGCCATGCTCTCAGCGAACGCACGCGTACAAAGCGGCCCGAGATGGCAACGGCATTCGCCCCCGCAAGCGCAGCAGGTGGAAGTGCTGCGATTTCGTTCGGCGAACTGCAAGGGCTCCCGCGGCCGACGCTCTTGTTCGAGTCGCCCGACCGCTATCTCGATGGGAACGTGCGCTCGCCATTGCATAGCGCTTTCCGATTCTGGAATGTGAGGCCGAACACAGCGATCGCATCGTTCGCATTTCTCGTTCTCCTCGGCGCATCAGCGGCTTTGCAGCGGTATGAGAGCACTGCCGCGCTCGAGCGGCATGACATGCAAACAATGCAAACGGTGGTACAGGGCAGCGTCATTCCCGAAGGCGCGAGCCACGATCGCGCCCCGGTAGCGGCGACGCAGGGGCCCACGATGGACCGCAATTCGATGCCGCCGCTAAGCACACAAACCGCCCCCCATCCGGCGTTGCCGCCGACGCCGGCCGCTCCCGCCAAGACGCCGCCGTCAACGGCCGTGGCCGCGCTGCCGCCCAGCTCCGCGCCGCCGAGCGAAGCGCCCCATGGCGATCGACGCAGCAAGCTGCTGTCGCTCGCACTGGCACGAGCGCATGACGGCCTCGACAAAAACGATCTGCGCAAAGCGCGCTCGGGCGTTTATTGGGCGCTTTCGATCGAGCGCGACAACAGCGAGGCGCTTGCGCTGAAACAGGAACTGCTCGCGCGGGAAAGGGGGCATCGCGGCACTTGAATACCTGGCGACGAGCGGCGGCAGGAAATCGATCGACGCGATTGCGCCAATGACCGGCGCTCAGTCTCCTACAACCCGGCCAGGACGCTCGCCGTATCGATCACCGTTGCGAATTCCCGATGCAAGCTCGCTAGCGCTGTCTCATGCATCAGCTCCGCGCTGAAAACGTTGCCGTCTGGCCCACGGCGCTCAAACGTTGCCGTGGCATCCGACACGAGATAAGTTTCGAAGCCGAAATTGCCGGCCATGCGCGTCGTGGTCGATACGCAGTGATCGGTCGTAATGCCGACGATCACCAACGTCTTGGCACCCATCGTACGCAAGCGCTGTTCAAGATCGGTGCCGATGAACGCACTATTCACGTCCTTGTAAATAACCGGCTCCTCGGACAACGGTTCGGCTTCGGGCTTGACCTTGAAGCCCGGGCGATCGGGATGAAACAAGCTCTCCAGCCGCGCAGAACGATGTTGAATGTGAATGATCGGCCGCTGTGTTTTTCTCCAGCCTGCAAGGAGCGCCGCGATGTTGGTTTCGGCCGAGGGATTGTTGCGCTGGCCCCAGCTTGGATCGTTGAATGCCTGTTGCACGTCGATGACGATCAAAACAGCGTCGCGTGGTAGCGAGTTCATTTGTCAATCACTCCTGGCTGTCGGGTTCACTCATGTCGTCCAGATTCTTTCGCAGCCTCATCACGACGTCGTGCGTCGCCTCGATCTCCTTGACCGATAACCCGTCCGAGAGGCTATTGACCCACGCAGCCTGAAGGCCCATTGCCGCCTCGAAGGTCTGCTTGCCCTTGTCCGTCATCACGACAAGTTGCGCGCGGCGATGGTGGGGGTTGGCCTCGAATCTCACCAGCCCGTCCGCTTCCAGGTCGTTGACGATACGCTGCACGTTTTGGCGATTGGCGCTCAAGTCTCGCGCGATCCATGAGACAGGCTGCGGCTGCTCCGCTCCCGTGATGGCGCCAAGAATCTGCCAGCGCGCGCTAGTGAGCCCGAGTTCGGCCACCAGCCGGTCGCCGGCGGCCAGAATCCGACTGTTGAGCCTGAAAAAATCGAGCATGAAACTCGTGAGGGTCTCACCAGCGGGTGTTCGCTTCGTTTTGCGCATCTGTCACCATAAAACTAAATTGACATTGAGATGTCAACGCAGTATACATCATCTATGTCGAATTGACATCATGCAACCAAATTGACGGAGCCCATCATGCCACACATGCGTCCCCTTGACCCTGCCTTCCCGATTCAGCGTCAGCTTGCCGCAGACGCCGCCCCGGTCGTCCTTGTCAACGTCTTCACACTGGATCAGGCCGACGAGCAGACGTTTCTCCAAGTCTGGCAGGACGATGCCGCGTTCATGAAGCGGCAGCCCGGTTTCATTTCGACGCAGCTTCACCGCGCGGTTGGAGAAAGTCCGACGTATTTGAACTACGCGGTTTGGGAGTCCAACGCCCACTTTCGGGCGGCGTTCACCCATCCGGAATTCCAGGCGAAGATCACCGCGTATCCGTCATCGGCGGTCGCTTCGCCGCACCTGTTCCAGAAGGTCGCGGTGCCGGGAATTTGCGTCGCTTGAGCGGCGAAAGCGCAAGACTGGCCCAACGGCGGCAATCCGGCCGACGCGCGTTATTAGCGGCGCGCTACGCCGCAGGCGCGTGAAGCGGCATGCCGCGCAGTGCGTTTTGCTCCGGCAAGTACGGTGAAATCCGCTTCATGGCGTTCTCCACATACGCCTCTTTCTCGCCGACGGGTGCCACATAGTGCAGCGCGGCAGCGGCAGCCTCCACGCCCTCCGTCCGCGCGATGATCCATGCCGCGATATAAGGCGAAGCGAAGCAGCCACCCGCCGTCGCAACATTGCCGTGCGCATAGAACGGCTGGTTCAGCACCTCCACGCCCGCCGCCTGCACCCAAGGCTTCGTCGTCAGGTCCGTGCAAGCCGGGATGCCGCCGACCAAACCGAGCTTGGCCAGGATCAGCGTGCCGGAGCACTGCGCGGCGATCAATTGACGTGACGGATCGAGCGCCAGACGGGCCATCAGTCCCGCATCTTCGACGACCTCCCGCGTCTTGATGCCGCTGCCGACGATCACCGCATCGGCGGTGCGCGCCTCCTCCAGCATCGACTGAGCACGAACGGTGACGCCGTTCATCGACGTGACCTCCGGCTGCGGGCAACACAACGTCACGCGCCAATCGGGCTTCTTGATGCGATTCAGGACGCCAAGGGCGATGAGCGAGTCGAGCTCGTTGAAACCGTCGAACGTGAGGATGGCGATGTGCATGGCGCTCCCGGGCATCGAGCCCAGCCGGTTGAGATGCGATGTATTTTAGAAGCTGTCATAGACGATGCCGAGTATCTGCGCTTCGTCGTCGTACACATCGAGTGTATCCGTGAACGCCGTGAGTGGTCCCGCGTGATTGACGAATAGCGCGAACGTGAGGCGCCGCCCGCTCTTGGCGTCGATATAGCCGGCCATCGGCAACGTGCCGCCCGCGCTCACCGTGCCGTTCCGGTAGACGGGCGTTTCAAACTGGTGACTCGGGCCGATCTCGTCGAGCGCCGTGCCCACCGAAAACAGCTTGCGCACCGACCCCGTGTAGGAAAGCACGTCCGGGTCGACCGAATAGAGCACGCTGCCCGAGGCGGCGTCCATGACCACCATCGACCACTGCGAATTCGCTGCGACGTAGCGCGGTTTGCTCATGATCGCGACGATCGGATCGAGCGTCACGCTGCCGCCGCCACCGGACACGAGGAGACCCGCACACGCTAAGCACGCCGCTATGGCACCCACGATTCGTCTGGACATGACAGCCCTCGTCTCGGCGCCGGCAAGCAATGCATTCGGCAGACGATACTTCTTTGCACCCGCATCCATGAATGCTATAGGCGCTGGCGTCATGGATTTCAGCGCCGGCACAGCGATGCGGTCTGCCGCCTTGACGCTCGGATCGATCAGGCACGCTGCTTGCGCTAACGCACATACCCTATATCCAAGCATCGTTACCGTATATCCACTTATTGTTCTTACCTATCGAGGAGGACATCTAAGCGAATGACTCACTTCGACACATGGCTCATCGAGCTCATGAGTCCAGCGATCATGGACTCTCCGCGTTTCGACCACGCCATCGAAACGATTGTGGCCATGTATTTGTTCAAAGGCGTGGTCTTGACGATGCTGCTCTGGTGGATCTGGTTCAGATCCGAACGTGCGGACGGGCCAGACGGTGCGGCTTTGAGGCGACGCCAGTGCGAAATCGTCGTGATCGCGATCGTGAGCGGGTTTATCGCGTTGGCGGCGGGCCGCCTGCTTGCGCACTATCTGCCGTTCCGCCTGCGGCCGATGTATGAACCGGCGTTACGCGCGTACTTTCCAGAAGCCAATATCGACGAGCCCGTGCTGCGAACGTGGAGTGCGTTTCCGAGCGACCACGTCATGCTCTGGTCCGCGGTCGCCATGGGCATTTTTCTCGCCTCGCGGCCTGTGGGCATTTACGCGCTATTCCACGCGATCGTGCTGATCGGCGTGCCACGCATCCTGCTCGGACTGCACTACCCGACCGACGTGCTCGCCGGCGCGGTACTCGGTATCGGCATCGCCTCTTTGATGAACGTGAACGCGATACGCACGCGCGTCGCCGCACCGATGCTCTCACTGGCCCAGCGCTATCCCGGCGTGTTTTACGGCGGGGCGTTCATACTCTGTTTTGAGCTGACGACGCAGTTCGACGAGCTGCGCGTGCTGGCGCACGGCTTGTTGCATTGACGTCCTCGTTGACGTCTATCGTTGACGTCTAAACTTGGACGTCAATAGCGCAACGCATTCACCAGCAGTGCAAACGCCGGCGACACCTGCCGGCGGCTCGGGTAATACAGGTGATAGCCGGGAAACGACGGACACCAATCGTCGAGCATGCGCACGAGGCGGCCCGCCTCGATATGCGTCGCCACCACGTCCTCCGGCAAGAACGCGAGGCCAAAACCCGCAAGCGCAGCGGTGAGTATCTGCGGTGTGGTATTGACGATGAATTGGCCGCGTACTTGGACTTGCAGATTTTGGCCGTCCTTGGTGAGCTCCCAAGCGTAGAGCCCGCCATAGGTAGGCAGCCGAAGATTGATGCAGACGTGCGCAGCCAAGTCTCGAGGCGTTTTCGGCAGCGATTTGTTCGAGCAGTACGCCGGAGCGCCGACCACCGTCATGCGAACGTCAGGACCGATGCGCACGGCGATCATGTCCTTGGCCACCTGATCGCCGTTGCGCACCCCGGCGTCGTAGCGCTCGGCGACGATATCGGTCAGCGCGTAGTTGACGTTGAGTTCGACCGTGATATCCGGGTATTCGGCCATGAGCTTCGCGAGCTTCGGCCAGAGCACGGTATCGATCGCATGATCGTGCGCCGTGATGCGTATCGTGCCGGCAGGCTTTTCCCGCAGCTCGTTCAACGCGGTCAGCTCGGACTCGATTCCCTCATAGTGCGGCCCCACGCTCAAGAGCAGCCGCTCGCCCGCCTCGGTCGGCGAGACGCCGCGCGTCGTGCGCGTGAGGAGGCGAATGCCTAGTTTCTCTTCCAGTCCGCGAATCGTGTGGCTGAGCGCCGATTGCGACACGCCAAGCTGCGCCGCCGCGCGAGTAAAGCTGCGCTCGCGCGCGACCACGATGAAAGCCCGGAGATTGTTGAAGTCGACGCGCTGCATTGATGGATTTGGCTCGTATCGGATTGCGCAGTCTACTCCTGCCTGCTAGCGTGCGGCGCAGCAGTTCGAGCACGCGTATGAGTCAATGCGGGAAAGCTGAAGTGCTTCAGTAGCCTGAAGGTACCGGTTGCCGAGGCGATCATATACGTTCCCGAGTATTGCCGCCATGCAAGCTGCCGAAGTGCCGAGCACAGAACAGCCCCATCGCCAGGATTCGCATGCCGAATGGCACGACATTCGCGAAAAACGCACCGCCGAAAAAATAAGAGATGGCATGTAGCCAATCCATTTCAAATGCTCCTCGTCTTGAGTCAATCGATGATGTTTTGGGCTGTCCCGTTGATCGCCCGATAGCCTATATCCGCATTCATTTCAATGGAATTTATTCCGACCCATATGCAATGGATGGAAAATTTACTGGATTTTTTATTGATAATAAAACTCGACTTTCTTTCGGCCTTTGCCTACATTGAGACGCAAGGCGTGGCGCTTCGCACCGCACGCGAATCGAAGTCCTGCCGACGTCCATCTCGATGTCGACCTATGCCTCTGACTATCACGCAGTGAGTTGTCAAAAGTTCAGCTAGCTTTAGCAGGCTTCGGCGCGCTTACGGACGGGTCGCCGATTGCGATCCAGGTCATGTCCCATGAATGGGGATCGTCATGCAATCTGTACGCAAGCTAATTAGCAGTGTGAACTACGTTCACTGCGCTCTGATTGTTTTCGCCCTGGTCACGATCGCCGCATTCCAACCCGCCGCAGGTCAAAGCGCTGACATCGCCAACCAAAGTTTTAGCATCAAGGACCTCGGCACGCTCCCCGGCGGCAAGAGCAGCCAAGCGATCGCGATCAATGAGCGTGGCCAAATCGCCGGTGGCTCGATCAACTCGAGGAATTACCCGCACGCTGCTCTGTTTGATAACGGAGTGGTGACCGACCTGGGCACGCTTCCCGGTGGCGAGCGCAGTGCCGCCGCTTACGGAATCAACGAGCTCGGCCAGGCGGTCGGCTACTCTTTCGACTCGAAAGGCTACCCGCATGCGACGCTGTTCGAGAACGGGGTCGTGACCGACCTGGGTCTGCTCCCTGGCGGCGACAACAGCGCGGCTAACGCGATCAACAATCGCGGTCAAATCGTCGGCTGGTCGTTCAACGCAAGCCGGGCGTCGCAAGCCTTTCTTTACGAAAACGGCGTGATGACCGATCTGGGCACGCTCCCCGGCGGCTACTTCAGTTCCGCTTTCGGGATCAACGAGCGCGGCGAGGTGGTCGGCTGGTCCACTGCAAACGGGAACAACGAGCACGCCTTTCTGTTTGCAAAGGGGGTGATGACCGACCTGGGCACGCTCCCCGGCGGCAACAGCAGCGCCGCTTACGCGATCAACAATCGTGGCCAGGTGGTCGGTTCGTCGTCCACGGCAAGCGGGAACACGCACGCCTTTCTGTTCGAGCACGGACAGATGATCGATCTGGGCACGCTCCCCGGCGGCACCAACAGCGCCGCTTACGGGATCAACGAGCGCGGCCAGGTGGTCGGCTCATCGTCCACGGCAAGCGGGTGGGAGCAGCACGCCTTTCTCTATGAGCACGGGGTGATGACCGACCTGGGCATGCTCCCCGGTGACAACCAAAGTATGGCTCGGTCAATCAACAACCGCGGAGAAATCGCGGGTTACTCCGCGCCGAGTAACTCCGTGTGGCACGCCGTCCTTTGGACTCGCGATAGATGACTGCCGACCTCTAACTCCCCCTCTCGCGCCAAATCGCCCGAATCGTTCAACAGAGCACCAAAGATGCCCATTCGTGCCACAAGTGAAAGCAACTTGTGCACCAAATTCATCTTTCACGTTTGACGTCATATCAAGTGGCGGAGCGATTTCCATTCGCATCCCCTATCTTCACCCTCCCTTATCAATAACGCTGCCACCCGCATTTAAATCACCGTCATTAATCGTTTTATCTTCTGGCATTGACCCAACTGGCTTCGGAACGACGGTCCCTTCCAGCAACAGGCAATCGTAGCTTCGGCCGATGAACGCCCATGGCACGTGATTTGCTGTATAGGCCGTTCATAGCTTGCGGCCGGTTTGCTTGCTGCATAGTGAAGCTCTTTAGATTTGCACGCCTCGTGCTTACTCGGCCGGGAACCGCGTTACGCCAGCCGCTTTGACAACAACAAGAGAATCTCATGAAGTCCAGTCAATCGCCACGCTCGCGCGCGCACCCTGCCGCCCCACAGGTCATGAGCCCGCACCGCGGCGGGTCGTCGTGCTGACCAGCAATAGAGGCATAGTGGTTTTCGCAGTTCGTTAAAACTTACGGAGAAGATAATAGTGAAAAAGTCCTTGCTGGCTCTCGCGGTATCCGGGGCATTTGCGGTATCGGCCCATGCGCAAAGCAGCGTGACCCTGTACGGTCTCATCGATACCGGCATCGTCTATACGAACAACCAGACCGGTCATAGCGCCTGGCAAATGGCCACCAGCTCGACGCAGAACACCGTCTTCGGCCTCAAGGGCTCTGAAGACTTGGGCGGCGGCTTGCATGCGGTCTTCAAGCTCGAGCAAGGCTTCAACCTGAACAACGGCACCCAGGCATTCTCCGGCGACGGATTCGGTTCGCAGGCGTGGGTCGGGTTGCAGAGCGATCCCTACGGCACCGTCACATTCGGCCGGCAGTTCGACGTGGTCAACGACCTGCTCGGACCGCTCTCCGCGGAAAGCAACACGTGGGGCGGCAACATCGCGGCGCATCCGTTCGAGAACGACAACCTCGCAGCTGACTCGGTCGTCGTCAACAACACGGTCAAGTACGTGAGCCCGACCATCGCCGGCATCACGGGCGAAGCCATGTATTCCTTCAGCAATGCGGCGGGTGGATTTGCGAACAACCGCGTCTATGGCTTTAGCGTGGGGTACAGCCAAGGCCCGGTGAATCTGGCGGCCGGCTATCTCCAGTTCAACAATCCGGGTGGCGGCGTGCTCGGCACCAACCCGAACGGCGCCATCGCGGTCAAGGACGGCAGCGCCAACTTTATCGCCGAACGTCAGCGCATCTGGGGCGCCGGCGGCAACTATACGTTCGGGCCGGCCACCGTCGGTCTGGTCTGGAGCCATACGCAGATCGACAACATGGCGAGCGTCATCTCGCTGGGCACGGGCAACTACATGCCGCTCGGTGGAACCCTGCGCCTCGACAACTTCGAAGTGAATGCGAAATACGCGCTCACGCCGGCGTTGACGCTGTCGGCTGCGTACACGTACACCGACGGCGCCTACTCGGACGGCGCGACGAACGCAACGCCGGGGTGGAACACGGTCATGCTGCAGACCGATTACTCGCTGAGCAAGCGCACCGACGTCTACCTCGAAGGCGTCTATCAGAACGTGCACGGTGCGCCTGCGGGCTCCGTGCTCGGCGACGCGATGATCAACACGCTGTCACCGTCGTCGACGAGCACGCAAGTGGCCGTGACGGTCGGCATTCGGCACGCGTTCTAAGCGCCTTGGCACAGCTTCATCGCACGAACGCGAGGAAGCTGTGCCTTGCTTCACGGGCAATCTCCACGAATCGCCGCAGCGCTTCATCCGCGTGATATGCGGCGGCCCGCCCTTCAAAAAAACTTGCGCCCAATCCCCAAAGCCCTCTATATACTTATTGCGGCCCGCTATGCCGCTCTGAGAGAAAACCAATTAACAATCCGAGGCTGGGGAAAATCAAATGGCGAATACATTCGATTTACTTAGAAACAAGCGGGAGAAGGGCTATCAACGGATCATGATCGTGATTGGCGTCCTTTTGTGGATCGCCATTGCGCTGGCGATCTATAACCATTGGAACGACCCCAAGGCGGGCCACTTCATCCGCCTCTACGTCGGATATGGCGTCGCGGCAGCGATTTTCTACTGGCTGGCATCCGCGGCTTATCGGGCGTCCGCATTCGGCAACATGGTGCTGCTGGGCAGCGAGCAGTTCCCGGAGTTCCACGCGATGGTCGTCGAAGCCTCGCGGGAGATCGGCCTGTCCGAGCCGCCGAAGACCTTCATCTACAACTCGAACGGCCTTTTCAACGCCTTTGCGCGGCGCCTGCTCGGCGGCCGCTATGTCTTCCTGACCGGTGCTCTCGTCGAAGCGAACAGCGACGCCCAAGTGCGTTTCGTGATCGGTCACGAGTTGGGCCATCATGCGGCCGGGCACCTGAATCCGTGGATCAACACGCTCAAGCTGCCGGCGCACGTCGTCCCATTTCTCGGCAAGGCTTACTCGCGCTCGCGGGAATACACATGCGACAGCATTGGCGCCTATCTATCAAAGGACGCCCACGCGTCACGCGGCGCATTGCAGATGCTGGGTTGCGGCTGCCGACGCCTGAATGCATCGATGAATTCCAATGCATTCATCGCTCAGGAAAAAATGGTGCCGCCCATCTTCGGTTTCCTCACCGAAATCTTCCGGACCCATCCGCGGCTGACGCGGCGCGTCGCTGCAATCGACAGCAGCGTGGCAAACCATGCACTCGGTGGCTTCGAAGGCGCCTCGCGGGAGCCGCAATTCAACGTCGGCAGCCACACGCTCGACTCAAATTGAGGATCGGCGCAAGCAAAATTCGACGCGCGCCAACGCAAGATATATCGCAAACGTTAGCGCGCAATTTCGTCGTCCGGGAATTCCCGCGGTCCCGCGTAGCGCTGGGGAATTGGCACAAGAAGTGCCGGCCATTGACGCTTCGGATTCGAACTCTCTTGAAGTCGGCATTCACTGCTCTACCGTGCCAACCGTCCCTGAAGGAATTCAATAAAGCGCTGCGTTTTCGCGGGCAGCAACCGGGTTTCCGTGACGGCATAGATCGACACGGCCGTGCCGTGCCAGCCCGGCAGAACCGGGCGCAACGTCCCGCTGGCCAGATCGTCTACGACGACTTCCCGCGGCATCAGAACAATGCCTCGATCCAGCACTGCGAGACGTCGAATCATGCCGACGCTGTTGAGCGCGAACCGCCCGCGTACCGGCACCGTAGTCGTCCGCTTTCCATCCTGCAATGTCCAGGTGGCCGCCTTTAGGATCGTCAGGCATTCGTGCCGCGTGAGATCGGCGGGCTTGTTCGGTTCCCCCGCTAGTTTGAGATAGCCAGGTGACGCAAACAGGTACGGGGTCAGCGAGGCCAGCGGACGCGCAATCAACTGAGAGTCCTCGGACTCGCCTATCCGGATCGCAACGTCGTAGGGCTCACTGACAAGATCGATCCGCCTCGACGTGAGATCGAAATCGAAGCTGATGCCGGGATAGAGTTCAGCGAACTCCACGACAAGCGGCGCCAGGTAAGTCACGGCGAAGTCGACCGGCAGCGACACGCGCAGTACGCCGCTGGGCTGAGCCAGCATTTCGCCGAGCTGCTCGTGGGCGAGGCGGGCCTCGTCGACAATGCGCTTGCACCGCTCAAAATAAATCTGGCCAGCCTCTGTCAGCTCGATCTTGCGGGTCGTGCGATGCAGCAGACGCAGCCCGACGGTTTTCTCGAGTGCGCCGATTCGCCTCGACACCGTCGAGTTCGGTATGTCCAGCGCTTGCGCCGCGTTCCGAAAGCCTTTGGCTTTGACGACTTCTACGAACAAAGCCATGTCATTGAGGTAATCGTCCATCCGCATTGCTCCATCGATGGAGCAATGATATCCGAAAGACCATCTTTATCTTCCGTGCGAAGCAGACGATGATTCGTCCATCGCAAGCTCAGGCTGCAGCCGACGCGTTCGTGGGGCCACGGCAGTGTCCGTCACTTCGTCGAGTCATCGTGCCTGCCCTTGTTCCACTCCAACCAAGGATTTAAACGTGAGCAAACTATTCGATTCCGTCCGTGTCGGCCGCTACACCCTGCAAAACCGCTTGGTCATGGCACCGATGACCCGGTCGCGTGCCCAGTTCGACGGCACGCCAGGCGAGCTGGCCGTCGAGTATTACGCGCAGCGCGCCAGTGTCGGCCTGATCGTGTCGGAAGGGACGCAGCCCTCGGCTGACGGTCAGGGCTACCTGATGACGCCCGGCATCTACACCGATGAGCACGTGGCCGGCTGGAAGCGCGTCACAGACGCGGTGCATGGGAAAGGCGGCCATCTGTTCATTCAGCTCATGCACGCCGGACGCATGTCCCACCCGGACAACACGCCTCACCATCGCCCGGGTGTCGCTCCGTCTGCGATCGCGCCAGGCACGGGCATGTTTACCGCCAAGGGAATGCAGGACATTCCCGTGCCGCGCGCGCTGACAATCGAGGAAATCCACCAGACGGTCGCCGACTTCGCCTTCGCGGCACGCCGCGCGATTGAAGCCGGGGCGGACGGCGTCGAAATTCACGGCGCGAATGCGTATCTGGTTCAGCAGTTTTTCGCCCCAAGCGCCAACACGCGCACAGACGAATACGGCGGCTCCATCGAGAATCGCGCGCGCTTCGCCATCGAGGTAGCGAGGGCAATTGCCCGCGAGATCGGCGCTGACCGAACGGCCATCCGCCTGTCGCCCGGCACGACGATGTGGGGCATCGACGAAGGTGCCGAAGGCGCGGAGCTCTACCGCTACCTGGTCGGCGAACTCGACAAGCTGGGGCTGGCCTATCTGCACGTCATGCACCAAGGCAACGAGACGCTTCTGGAGGACATCCGCAAGCTCTGGACTGGCAAGCTGATTCTGAACCGTCCAGGGCGATCGCGCGAACAGGTGGGCGCCGACGTCGCTTCCGGTATCGCCGACTTGGAAGCCTACGGTGCCATGGTGCTGGCGAACCCGGACTTCGTCGAACGCCTTAAGATCAATGCCCCGATGAATGAGCCGCGTAGAGAAGGCTTTTTTGGTGGCTCGGAGAAGTTTTACACCGACTATCCGACTCTAAGCGAAGCCGACGCTCTCTGAAGATGTTGTCTGTCAGGGCGGACAGCACGCGGCTATCGCGACACGATCAGCCGCATCTCGCTTGGCGCCACGCCTTCGCGTGCAATATCGCGCGGCGTGACGCCGAGCAGCCGCTTCATCCAATGCGCCATATGGCTCTGATGTGCGAAGCCGACTTCGAGCGCGACCTGGCTCGCGCTCAGGCGGCCTTGCATCAGCAGCGCCTTCGCGCGCTCGACGCGCCTCTGCACGACATGCCGATGCACAGGCACACCGACGGTCTCGCGAAACAGCACCTTGAAGTGAGGCACGCTCAGCTCGACAAGTGCGGCAAGCTCGGTGAGCGTCAAGCGTTCGTCGAGGTGCGCCTCGATGTAGTCGATGACGCGCGCCGCCGAACGCGGCGTCAGCGTGCGCCGTCGCTCATCGCGTGACGCCGAGGCACCCGCGAGCCGCACGACCATCGCCGTGCACAGGCTCTCGGCATAGAGCGGATCGGAGGCGTCTTCGGCTTCGAGTTCCGCGCGCATGGCCCACGCCAGATGCTGAAGACGCGGATCGCGGATCTGATACTGATGCCGGATCTGCGCGTCGGAAGCGCGCAGGCCGAGTTGATCGAACGTGTTGCGGACGAACTCGTCTGTCATCCAGACGTGCAGCACCGTGCAGCTCGCGTCGTCGCGCCATTCGCCCTCGAGGCCCGCGGGAATCACATCGGTATCGCCATGCGCCTGGATGCGCACATAGCGCTTGCCATCGGACCGGCAGTCGGCCCTGACCGGCGCACCCACATGCACGCCGACGCGATGTACCGCCATCGCTGGGATGCGATGCAACCCCGCCGCAATGCCCAGCATTTGCGCGCCAAAGCCTGACCAGCCAAGCGCTGCGCTCGAGCGCAGGCTCACGCGGGCAGCGGAATGAGAGATCAAGGAGGAGGTGACGGCTTTCATCGCTTGCGCCTTTCGATCATCGAATTGCGCATTGTGCTGCGATTTGCATTTTCCTGCTGAGGGTCATATGGCGCTCGCCGTGCGCCACGACTCGATCGTCATCCGAATCTGCTGTCGAGCATCCTTGCCTGCGCGCATCCGCCTGCGGGGCGGCTTACGCTTGGCTCCGTGTCATGGATCGAGGAGTCGAGTGATGTTCGTGATTTTTGGTGCTTCGGGCAAAGTGGGGCAGACGTCGGCAGCGGCGCTGCGGCGCGCGGATCAGCCTGTGCGCGCTGTCGTGCGAAATGCGGCGCAAGGCGAGCCGCTCGCGCGTCTCGGGTGCGAAGTCGTGCTGGGCGATCTGATGGATGGCGATTCGGTCGTGCGCGCGCTCGATGGCGCGCACAGTGCGCAGATGCTGTGCCCCGTCGCGCGCGGCGACGCCGAGCCCGCAGACGCAATGCGGCGCGTGGTCGACACGGCCGCCAAGGCGTTGAGCGCGTATCCGGCGCTGCATGTCGTCGCGCTGTCCGACTACGGCGCCGAGCTCGATGCGGACACGGGCATCACGATGGTCTTTCACCATCTCGAAGCGCAGTTCAAGCAAGCAGTGCGACACCTCACGCTGCTGCGTTCGGCGGAGCATGTGCAGAACTGGGCTCGCGTCATGCCGGTCGCACTCGCAACGGGCGTGCTGCCGAGCTTTCATCAGCCAGTCGATCGGAAGTTTCCGATGGTGTCGGCACACGACGTCGGCGTTGTCGCGGCGCAATTGCTGCTCGAACGCAATACGGGCCATACGGCCCGCGTGGTGAGTATCGAGGGCAGTCACCGCTACAGTCCGAACGATGTCGCCCACGCATTGAGCGAGGCGAGCCACCGTGATGTCGTCGCGCGTGCGCTGCCACGCGACCAATGGACGCCGACCCTGCTGCGTGCGGGGCTCAACGCGAATCACGCGCAGCTCATCACCGACCTCTACGACGCGACGAATGCAGGACGGATCGATGTCGAAAACGGTGTCGGCGAGCGGCGTTTCGGCGCGACGACGCCGCGCGAAGTGTTGGCCGCACTGATGCCGGCACTCGCTACCCGTTGAGAAGGAACATCGCATGCATACGTGTCCTTTGCTGCGCATCGCGCTGGACGTTCGGCGCGAACGCAATCCTGTACGCGGCGGCGCAGCGAGCACGCTGTACGTGTTCGCTGCGAGCATGGCCGAGCGGTTGGGATGGCATAGCCTGGAACAGCTGCTGGCCGCCATCCCCGACAGCAACGATGACTTCGCCGCTTAGAACAGCGTCCTGATGCCGACTCGCGCAGCCGCTTCGTCAGCGCATTGGCTGCGTTCGCTGGGTCACAGTCGAGCCGCCCCTCCATGTGTCACGATCACCCACTGCGGCCGGCCCTGAGCGCCCTCGACGGCCCTCGGCGCCGGCCGCATCGTGTCGCCATCACGGGAGAGGCTCATGCCGACGCTCTATTCCTATCCGGACCTGTTCGGCGTCGCCGACAACAATCCGTTCGGTCTGAAGGTCTATGCGTTCATGCGCTTGTGCGATCTCGACTTCGAGCACAAGCACATTCTCGATCCGAAAGAGGCGCCCCGCGGACAGTTGCCGTATCTGGTCGACGGCGACACATCGATCGGCGATAGCGATACGATCATCGCCTACCTCAAGCGCAAGTACGATCTGCGCATCGACGGCGCGCTCTCCGCGGGGCAATCGAATCTCGACTTCCTGGTGCGGCGCACGCTCGACGACCTGTACTGGCCGATGAGCTTTTCGCGCTGGCGCGACGAGCGCTTTCGCCCCGCGTTCTGCCATGCGTTCATGGCGGCGCACCCCGAAGTCACCGCGAGCGCGCTCGAAGCCGCGAGCGAGTACAACCGGCTGCGGTATCACTATCAGGGCATCGGCCGCTACGAGCCGGATCAGGCGTATGAGCGCGGCATCGGCGATCTGCGCGTGGTGGCCGATCTGCTCGGCGACAGCGGGTTTGTCTTCGGGCCGAAGCCGGCCACGATCGATGCCGCGATCTACGGCTGCGTCGCGAACATCTACTACTACGAGATCGATACGCCGTTGAAGGGCTATGTGCTGTCGCGGCCGAATCTCGTTCGGCATTGCAAGGCGATACACGAGCGGATCGGGAGAAACGCGAGGCGGCTATCGCGGCACTTCAGGCCGGCACACATCGTCAAGCCAACGTGAAGTCCTGAAATCTGCCGAACAGCTCGATGTCGGATTGGATACCGAGCTTGCGGTACGCCGCGTTCTTCTGCGTGCTGATCGTCTTCGGGCTCCGGGAAAACTTGTGTGCGATATCCATGAGCGACATTCCGGCAAGGCAGCAACGCAGCACGTCATACTCGCGGGGACTCAAGACCAGCTTGGGGGACAACGCGGCGCGGCAGTTCCCGTCCACCGTGCCGTCCGCCTCGGCGCACTCGGCGGCGGACGGCGGCGCATGCATGCCCAGGTGCGTCGACGCTACGGCGACGCCCATTCCCAACGACGGGTCGCAGTACGTGCCGCCCGCATTGACCCTGCGGATCGCGCCGACCAGCTCGCTCAGGTGCTGCTCCTTGCTGAAGAAGCCGCTCGCGCCGGCCATTGCCGTCAACACGACCGTGGTCGGCGCATTGAACGACGACGAGATCACGATGCGGCTGCCTGCGAAGCGCGACCGGATCGCGCGGATCAGGGCGATGCCGTCGATTTCGCCGGGGCCGAGCGAGTAATCGAGCACGAGCACGTCGGCTCGATTTTTCCTCATCCACTGGAGCAGATCGCGCGACCGCTCGAAGCAACCGACCACCTCGATATCAGGCTGGCCAGAGAGACAGATCCGCATGCCATGCCGGACGACCGGATGATCGTCGAGAATGGCGACGCGTATCGGCGACTGGTTTTCGTTCACTTGCGTTTCCCGGTTGATACGGCGCGGCGTCGCTTCGCCCGCGTGCCGGCACGCCGGATGTGGAGCCCGCACGAGCGGGCCTTGCACGCAGGCGTCATCGACGCCGCTCAATGCTGTTCCATGAATAGAAGCGCTGTCGCAGGAGGCGCCGAACCGTCGGCCACCTCGATCGCCACGCGCGCCAGCGCCCGCTTTGACGACACCGCATCGAGCCACAGCGCGGCAAGCCGCGGCAGGATGTGCTGTTCGATGAACCCGATCAGGCGCCGCGCGCCGGTCTCCTCTACGATGCAACGGACGACGACGTAGTCGACCACGCCGCCCCCGTAAGTCAGCTCGGCGCCTTGCTGTGCCGCCATGCGCTTGACGACGCGATCGAGATGCAGGCGCACGATGCGCGCGAGCGACTGCTGCTCGAGCGGCCGGTACGGCACGAGCGTCACGCGCCCGAGGAACGCGGCCGGAAACACCTTCAAAAGCTCCGGCGCCAGCGCCGTGCGCAGGCCCTCCACGTCCGGAGCCAATGCTTCGTCGGCGCACAGGCTCGCGCTGAGCTCCGCGCCGACATTGCTCGTCAGCAGGATCGTCGTGTTGCGGAAGTCGATCAGGCGGCCGTCCCCGTCCTCCATGTACCCCTTGTCGAAGACCTGGAAGAACATTTCGTGCACGTCACCGTGCGCCTTCTCGATCTCGTCGAGCAGCACGACCGAGTATGGCCGCCGACGCACCGCCTCGGTCAGCACGCCGCCCTCGCCATAACCGACGTATCCGGGCGGCGCCCCCTTGAGGCCCGACACGGTGTGCGCCTCCTGGTACCTGCAGGGTTGAACAAGATATCCGTTCCCCACGCCATCTTGGCTTTGTGCTTTTGACCCAACTCGAACGAGCGCAGTGTGCCTTCGGCGATAGTCCGCTGCATCGCACGCTGTTCCTCGGTTGATTGGGGATTGGCGTCTTCGTCGACCAGAAAGGGTTGAATACTCCACCATGCGTCGGCGTCGACGATTTTCCGCACGGTTTCTTCGTCAGCCAACTGGCCGTGCTCGATCGATTTGATGCCGCACGAGAGAGCGCGTTGAATTCCCGCAGAGGTGTACACGTGCGCGCAAACGTAGGTTCCCCAATCGCTTGCGGCGTCGACCGCCGCGCGCATCTCCTCTTTCGTGTACTGCAGCGAGTCGAGCGGGTCGAACAAGGATGTCACGCCGCCACCGGCCATGATCTTGATCTGACTGGCTCCCAACTTCAGTTGCTCGCGTGTTTTCCTCAGCACCTCGGGGACACCATCTGCGATGGCCGAGGCCCCCGCCACTTCGGCGGCGCTTATCGCACATAGCGCGGGATTGGAGACTGTGTTGCGATTGCGGAAGTCGCCATGGCCGGAGGTCTGTGAAATCATTGCGCCGGACGGATAGATACGCGGCCCGGGAAGCCGGCTCTCGTCGATGAACCGCTTCAATGCGAACGACGGTCCTCCGACGTCCCGGACGGTCGTAAAGCCCCGCATCAACGTTTTTTCCGCTTCTTGAGCGGCAAGCAAGTAGACGTAGTTGACGTCGATATTGGGTGAGAGCGCTACGCTGGGCGGCACCGCGGCAAATATGGAATGCCAGTGCGCATCGATCATGCCGGGCATGATGACTTTGTTCACGCAGTCAACGACATCCACGTTTTCCGTCACTTGCCCGGTCGGAACGAGGCCGGTGATCTTGTTGTCCTTCACGACGACGTCTTGCCCCTCGATCAGCGCGTTTCGTCTACCGTCGAAGATTCGTGCGCCCTTGAGCACGATTGGACGATCGTCCGGCTGCGAGAACGCAGCCGGCGCAAAGCCGAGTGATGAAACGGCGAGGCCGGCAGCGATGCTCTTGACCACCTCCCTTCGAGACAGTCTTTCCGTCAGACGTCTGCTTACGCTTGCGGCAAGGGCGCTTTGACAACCACATGAAGCGCGATACGACGCGCGACGCTCTTCATTTAAAAACCTATTCAATATGGACTCCTGGGCAGATAACAGCGCTGACGTCTATGAACCGGTATTCAACTGAGCCGCGGCTCAGCAAGGACAAGCGGCCGGACCTTCGGCGACAGGTAATGGCCTTGCGAGTGTGCCGCATGCACGGCGGCAATCATGCGCGACATCGCATCGAACTTGCTCGCGATGCATTGCACGCCGAGCTGCAGCAGCGCGCGGAATACCGCCGGTGTTTTGAGCATTGTCACCGTCACGATCGGCGATTGCCAGTAGCGCCGGCGCAGAAACGAGACGGGCGCGACCACGTCGATTCGGCATGCCGCCCAGCCCCTGCACAATGCCATGCCCCATCACGGGATGATCGTCTGCCACTACGACTCGAACCGAAAATTCGTCCGTCGGTCACCCCTATCCGGAATGCGACGCCGTGCGCGACGTCTCGTGTTTATTCGTTATGCATAACGCACCGATTATATCTCGATATTATTCTCCACCGATCGAGTGACCTGTTGCAGCATCGATCTCGGCACGGTGTTTCGGCAGTTTTATCGCGAAAACAAGTGCCGAATACGAGCGAGCCGCGCTGGGCAGTGACGACTCGACGTCACTGATAGTCGAGCAGCACGGTCATCGCGCCATTCACCGTGCCGGACTGGATCGTCGCGTCGGTCTTGACGTAGGACACCTCCATCGGAATCGTGTACGAGCCACCCGTCGCCTTGTTGTAATCGACCACATTGATCGACGTGCCGAAGATCGCGGGCACGCCCTTGTTGTCAGCGACCCGGATCTTCACGCCGCGTGCGGTTGAGCCAGCGGTAAGCGGCAGCACGCCCGGCGCATTCGCGATCACTCCGCCGGTCGGGTTAAGCGTGTAGCCGACGCGGTTGTATCCCTGCGGGCAATTGTTGATCCGTATCTGGAAACTCTGCGTGCCGACCGTCGAGCCGACGTCGCCGAATTGTTTCAACGTCGCGTCGAGCAATGTCACGGTCTGGGCCGGTACCGAACAGGTGCCGTCGATCGGCGTGATCCTTCCTCCCAGGTAGACCCTTAGAAGGTCGCCGTTTGAATAACGAAAGGAGAAATAGAACGGAGAGCCCACCATCTCGCCCGCAAGAGAGCCGCCTGTATTCGTCCGGCCATCGCTCAGCAATTGCACTTCGAGCGGTTGAGTAAACTCGATCGGCGTGGCGAACGTCCCAGTTGCATACATCTGGCCATTGATCAGCAGACGCGTCGACACGCCCGACACGTTCGTCGTAATCGTCGGGCCGGTTCCCAGGCTCCCGCCATTGGGAAAGTTGTTAAAGCTCGTCGCCGTGCACTTCGTCTGACCGCACGCCTGTATCGGCGTGATGTAATGCCGCGCCAGCACGGTGCCGCTAGCCACGCTCTTCGGGATCGAAATCTGTTGTCCAAATGCATCGGCAGAGTAATAATTTTGCGCCCAAGCAGACAGCGGTACCGCGCCGGCCACTACTGCGGCAAGCAAGGCCATCATGCGCAGCAGCGCCCGCGCGCAGACCGTGCGCGTCGCATCGTTCGTCGTGTTCGTCATCTCACTTCCTCGTCCCTGGTTATCCTTGCACTTTGTTCGCGTACGGATCGCCTGACAGCTCCGTTCGGACAGGTAAAGCCGAATCACCTCGATTTCGCGCGGCGATAGCTTCCACACGCTTCGACATCGAATCAAGCCGTTCACCTGTACGAAATCCCCTGTCGACATATCGATGCATCCTCAATCGCCCTGAATACTGAAACCCAGCATTTCCAGTTCGAGATCACCAATCGATATTTCTTGATCGATATCTCAAAAATTTCCGACAACATCGGATTTGGGACCCATGCCTCATCTATGGATCACTCAATAAGACGGGCCTTATATTTGACAGTTGGGGGAGCCCGGTAGCGTGGACGGTTGTAGTTGAATCGTCGCTGAACTGCGACTTCTTCATGACAAGGCTGAGCTCAAGATTCAGTGATGAAAATGTAATTTTATGCGTAATGCATATAAATAGGATTAGCTCTAAAAATAGGTCGAACGATTCGTACTAGACCTATAAACAGTCAAACCCAGTTGAACCTCCTGACATTGGGTAGAGAGGCCGCTGTCTTCGACGTAACCGGCACCGACAACACGTTCGGCCAGCAACCTCCGGCCAGTGCTGACCAAACCATGGAAAGTGGCACGGCAACCTTGCGCTACAACGCCCGGTATATGGCGACGGGCATCACATCGGTCGGCACTGCCAACTCCAACGCGACCTATACGCTGTCGTATCGGTAAGCGTTTTTCAGGCTGATGACAGGGGCGTGCCGAACGTGATGCTCCTGTCCCGCCTCAAGGCGAATGGCATGTCGCAACGCATGGGCGTGACCCATGAATGGCAATTAGCAATACTAAATTTATACCATTCTCAGGCAGCGGTTTTGATCTACGGAAAGCGGGTCGCCTACATCGAAGACTCACGCAACAAGCTGACAACCTTCGGCGCAAGCCTGCTTTTCGAAAGCGACGCTGGGGTCACTGGGACTGGACATCGGGAGTCTTATTTGACGACCAACTGGACCAATAAGCGATGCGGCGCATGGTCGACACGGCCGCCAAGATCACTCGCCGTCGCCGTCTTCGATGGCTTTGCGCTCGCGCCGCTCTTCGTTGCTGCGGCGAGCGCGCAAGCGTTGACGCGACAAGACGGCGATGACTTCGCCCGTCGTCGCGCCAGGAGGAATCTCATTGCGGATGACATCGTGCACCATCGGCAAGCCCGAACGCTGACGCCGCAATGCCTTGGCGATGGCCGTGCGGCACTCCTGCCCGTGGCAGTCCCATTCGTCACGGACTTTTCCGCAGTAACGACATGTGTCCATGACGAATAGTCTAACTGCAATCGAAACCCCGCGAACGGCGTGCTGTTCATGGATGTGTTGCCGGTGACAGCGTTCGTCGTGTCGTCATCGACGGGTGTCGAGCCGGCGCATGCAGATCGCCGGCGCATGCCTGACCGACGCCGCGTTGAGGCTCAACGACCGCTATTTGCGGCACCGCTCGGCATCGCGCACGCGCTGATCGTCAAGCGGCGCGTTCTCAAGCACGGACATCAAGCGACCGTCGGCATGCGCCGCGCCATCCAACGCGCGCGCAGATGGTCATAAGCGAGGTTGTAGAAGAACGTGTACGGCAGAAAGAACAACATGATGCCGATGTCGAGCATCAGCGCTTCCAGCAGGCCGACGTTCATCCACCACGCAGCGAGCGGCACCAGGAACACGATCAGTCCACCTTCGAACGTGCACGCGTGCGCGATACGCACGGCGATCGTGCGCCTGAAACCGAAGCGCTTTTCGACGCGATCGAAGCCCGCGTTGAACACGATGTTCCAGGTCATCGCCACCAGCGCAAACATGATCGTCATCACGCCCGTTTGCGCGAGCGACTTACCCATGATCAAAGAGAGCGCAGGCGCGCAGATCATGGTCGCGATCACTTCGAAAGCCAGCGCATGGACGACGCGCTCGGCCGGAGATTTTCTCAAGGCACTCATGACACAAGCTCCATAAAACCAATGAGCGCCATGTTATCGGTTTGATCGGCACAATCCAGTTCGATATCATCGGTTTTTCCGATACATCGAAGGAGCGGCTCATGCGTCATTCGCCCGAAGCCTTGCTGGCCTTTGCGGAGGCCGCCGCCCTCGGTTCGTTTTCCGCGGCCGCGCGCAAGCTGGGAAAACGACAATCCACGATCAGCGAAGCGATTGCCGCGCTGGAAATCGACCTCGGCCTGACCCTGTTCGACCGGAGCACGCGCCAGCCCACGCTGACCGAGGCCGGGCGCGCCATGCTGTCTCAGGCGCAACGCATTCTCGACGCCAGCGAGCACATGGACCGCCTCGCCGCGCAGATCGCCGGCGGGCAAGAGGTGCGGCTCACCGTGGTCGTCTCCGACACCTATTACTCCGACCGTTACGAAGACACGCTGGCCGCACTCGAGCAGCGCTTTCCCGATCTCGAACTCGAATACCTGATCGCCGAGCATGAGGACGTGCTGGACCTGATCCAGCAGGACCGGGCCCAACTCGGGCTGATGGCCGCGCGGGCGGTCTACCCGCCCGACATCGGCACGGCGAAGATTGCCGAGCAATCGGAAATTGGCGTCTTCGTCGGCCTGCAGCATCCGCTCGCGGCCTACGGCGATGCCGAGGTGCCGCACGCCGCGCTGCGCGACACGCGCGAGCTGCGGCTCAACACCTTCGTCAACCCGAGCGGCACAAACAGCGACGCGCACCGCGTGGGGAGCGCGCGCCGATGGTCCGCGCCAAGCTATCTGATGCTGCTTGAAATGGCCAGGCTGGGCTTCGGTTGGGCTGAACTGCCACGCTGGCTGGTCGAACATTTCGCGGCCGGGCAGTTGCATGAGGTGCGCGCGCGTGGCTGGCCGCGACGCGTGCTGGTGGATGCGGTGTGGTCGCGTAAACGGCCGTTGGGGCCTGCTGGGGCCTGGCTGCTGGAGACGATGTTGGCGGGGTGAGGGAGGTCGTCGCGCATCACACGTTGTGGAAACTATGATGAGGGATTCGAGCGATTTCGTTCCAGCCAGAAGACTCTGGAAGCGCTTCCAGCGCTGTTTGGCCCGACACTTCAGGCTGATAGCGAGCCTCAGCTGACGTTGTACAAAACAAAAGCCCCGCGTATGCAGGGCTTCTTTTCTTTGCGACCGCCATGCCATGCATGCAGCCCACCCACTCAGGCTGAAGCAAAAACCCGGAAGAAACCCGAGCTCCAATATGTCCAACTGGCGGTCTGCCCATTCCAATTGCCATGCAATGGACATCCATTGAAGACGGACATCGTCACCGCTTTTGTGTCGGCCCAAATCGAAACGGGATTTCCAGAAGTGTTGTTAGACCAGGGCCAGAGCAAGGGGTATGAAGTTTCCTGATCAGGTGAGAAAAAAATCGAAATCTGAGAGGGCGTCACTCCCAGCTTGTGAGCAAACAGCAGATTGTGATTGGTTTGGTTGTCAGCAGGTTGCCAGCCGGAGTCATACTCGCATTTCGACTCGAAGGCCGCCGGCTGCGCCGATTTTTTTGACTCCGCATATGCCAAATTCGTATCCATGTCCCGTCCTCGTTGGTTGTTAATTCGAACTCGCTAGCAAAATCACTTTTAAAATCACTGACACGAGCATCGCAGCGCATGTGGCGCTACCCTGCAATATTCGATCTCACAAACAAAGATCTCGCGGCGAAGGGAAGTTCGACGCGATTTATGCAAGGCGTATTGAGCAGAATTTCGACTTCCAGTAAAGAAAAGTTGGCGTTCTGCGCGTTGAGTATAGGCATTATTTTTTAACGCGTTCCCTGTTAACGTTGGCAGGGCCTGCCTGACAATGCAGCACTTCCTCTCTCGCTAAGTTAGTTTCCAGAATAATTAAAGAGCTACGGAAAAATACCGCAGCCCCTTTTCATTTCCGAAAGCCTTTTCATTGCCGCATATCTGCCCAGGATTCCTGCAGCAGATCAGCGATAGAAAAAGGGAAGCCTGAAGAATCGGGGAGTCATCTCGGGGCTCCGATGGGCGGGCAGTGCTTGGAGGTGTGTCACGCTCCTGTCCCCGATTGATCGAGAGGTCGACGTAACTAGGGGCATTCACAATGTGGCCCTCACATGTCAGCAATTGTCGCCGGTCTGAGGGAGACGTGGCCGCTTGGCGGTTTCACAGTTATTGACATTTTGACCGAACTGATACGGATAAACTAAGCACTGCCGTGGCATCGCAAAAGCTGCTATTCCGCGTTGCGATTTAGTTCACTTCCGAATTTCAGAAGGGAATTGAAATGGATACGCATTCGACAGGCAAACTCTTTGGTGGAGCGCTGATTGGAGCAATAGTCACGGCGGCTGCGGAGGTGATCTTCGGGTGCCTCGGCATCCCGTCAGGGCCGTACGCGCACGCGGCAATTCAAGGGGCAGCACCGATCGCGGTTGCTGCCTGTGTCCTCTTCCCGCGGCCAATTTTGCTCAGAACAGTCTTGCGATCGCGGCGAGATCCACTGCTGTTCGATGAGGATCTGAATGCAATGCTGATAGGCCGGGCGTTCGGTATGGTCGTCGGTTTTCCTATCGGAATAGCGCTTTGTTCGAAAATCTTTTGAATACCTTCGTAACCGGGCAGCGACGCCCGGCCGCCTGCATGAGGTTGCTTTAAGCGCTAACGGTGCATTGCCAAATCTGTCCGGGCGTCTGCCAGGTAACGTCGGTTGGGACGAACTTTACGCCGAAATCATCGCCGACGCCGGCCGGCAGCCCGAGAGACAATCCAGGCTTTTCGACGGAATCAAATCTGTACAAATTGCCATTGAATTTGGTCATGGTCCAGGTACGACAATCGTCGGTATCGGGGACCGTAACTTTGATTCTTGCTGCTGCGTCGGATGAGTTGCCTACGACTTTGTACGAACCGTCCTCGTTTGTCGCATCGAAGTCATATTTCAGGAACAGTTTGCTGTTACTGCCGTCGTAAATCCATGTGGAGAGCGAGCTTTTGGGAATGGGTTGCGACGTAACGCTGACCAGTTGACCGGGGTCGCCGCGCTTCACGTACAAGACGAATTCCGGATCAACATACGAGACGATTTTGAAAGTAACAGTTGCGGCCAGTTCATTCGGGGTTGCCATGTTGATTCTCCAAAGGTATTGAGTCAATGTCGGTGGTACATAGACGGTTCCGACGAGGAGTCGCGTGTCTCGGGTTGAGGCAACGCTGATCAACATGTTAGGAATGGAGCGGGACCTCTTTAACTGTCAGTCTTGATGGTATTTCTTCATTAACTGTTAACAATTGCAAATCCATTTTTTGTCATCGGTTGGATGTCATTGTGAGGTCCTGATTTCGACCCTATCAGGGCTTCTTATTTGTTATACCGGGGCCTAGCATGGCGCCGTGCAAACGTATCCCCGCCGGCGTGAAGGTCTTCGATACGATGAACGCGCGCGCCGAAACGGGCGGCGAGGCTTAGGGCTGCGCACATCCCCCTGAAAGCCGCTCCCAAGCCATTCGTCAGCGACGTCACAAGTCCACCACGATCGCGACACATTTCCGCCTCCGCCTCGTCACCATCGGCCTCTAACTTTCTCCGTGGTAACAAGCCGTAAGAAATCTCAGGCACCGCAATGGTGCTTGCATACGCAGTGCTCCCCCCCAAGCGCACCACGTCAACGGAGATGTTCATGAAGCGAAAACGCCAATTCAGCATGCCTTTAAGGCATGCCGCATTGCTATGCGGTGCTGCCGCCCTGGCTATAGGCAGCGCCGTCTTTCCATCGCTTGCGGAAAGCCAGTCGCAAACGCCCGCCGACCCATCGGCCAACACCGTTTCGCCGATCAAGCACGTCATCGTGATCGTCGGTGAAAACCGCACGTTCGATCATGTCTTCGGCGCCTATCAGCCGCGTCATGGCCAGACCGTGTCGAACTTGCTGTCGAAGGGCATCATCAACGCCGACGGTTCCGCCGGCCCCAACTTCTGGCTCGCCGCGCAAAACACGGCCCAAGCGACGAACCCGTCGCGCTTCGACTTGAGCCCGGGATCGAAGAAGCCCTATACCAACCTGCCTGCGCCGAACACAGGCGGCGCGCCGATGGCGGCAAGCGACACCAACCCGCCGCCGTTCGCCACGCTTGCCGCTGCAACGGCGGCCGAAGGGTACGCGCTCGAAACGCCGGACATCGTTCACTTGACGACCGGCGCGACGGGCCTGCCGAAAGACTCCTTCGATACGCGCTTCGGCTCGAACACGCACAACCTGCCGAACGGCCCGTATCAAATCTCGAAGGTCGGCCCGAACTACGACCAGTACATGAACAGCCCGGTGCACCGCTTCTATCAGAACTGGCAGCAAGCGGACTGCAACGTCTCCGACGCGACCTTCGACAACCCGAGCGGCTGCAAGATGGACTTGTTCGCGTGGGTCGAGACGTCGGTCGGCGCGGGCTCGGACGGCAAGCCGCAGCCGGCGAACTTCGACGACGAGACGACCCATGAAGGGGCCACCGCACTTGGCTTCTACAACGTGAACACCGGCGACATGCCGTATTTCACCGACCTCGCGCGTCACTACACGATCAGCGACAACTATCACCAGCCGGTGATGGGCGGCACGGGGGCCAACAGCATCATGATCGGCACGGCCGACGCGCTCTACTACACCGACGGCCACGGCAAGGCGATCACTCCGCCGAACGACGAAATCGAAAATCCGCATCCCGTGAAGGGCACGAATAACTGGTACACGCAGGACGGCTATTCGGGCGGCACCTACAGCAACTGCTCCGAGACGAGCCAGCCGGGGGTCGGCGCAATTCGGCATTACCTCGATTCGCTGCCCTATAAACCGAACGCGAACTGCGCGGCGGGCACGTACTACCTGCTCAACAACTACAACCCGGGCTACAACGGCGACGGCACCGTGAACACGAGCACGTCCACGATTCCGCCTTCGCCGGTGAAGACGATCGCAGACACGCTGCTCGCGAAGAACATCTCGTGGAAGTACTACGGCGAAGGCTGGGGCACCTTCATCACGAGTCCGTTGACGAGCGTCTACTGCAACATCTGCAATCCGTTCCTGTACGAAACGGCGATCATGACGAATCCGACGACCGTTTCGCAGCACCTGCAGGACACGCCCAATCTGTACTCGGATATCAAGAACGGCACGCTGCCCGCGGTCTCGTTCGTGAAGCCGGGAGGGCTGCTGGACGGGCACCCGTCGTCGTCGAAGTTCGGTCTGTATGAAGGCTTCGTGCACCAGATCGTCGATCTCGTCCAGGCGAACCCGAAACTGTGGGCGTCGACGGCGATCTTCATCACGACCGACGAGGGCGGCGGCTACTACGATTCGGGTTACATCCAGCCGGTCGACTTCTTCGGCGACGGACCGCGCATCCCGCTGATCGTCGTGTCGCCGTATTCGCGCGGCGGGCGCGTCGTGCACGACTACGCGGATCACGTTTCGCTCGTCAAGTTCATCGAGCGCAACTGGTCGCTTGGGCCGATCACTTCGCGCAGCCGGGACAATCTGCCGAATCCGCAGCAGTTGCCGTCGAATCCGTACGTGCCGACCAATTCGCCCGCGCTCGACGATCTGTTCGACGCGTTCCGGTTCGTGCCGCCCGGTCACGACAAGGGCGATCACGATAGCGATGACCACGGCAATGGCCCGATCGGCATGCCGCCGTTCTGAGCCGAGTAGAAAAGCGTTTCGTGTGGTTTGATCGGCGCGGCCCGGTGTGCACCGGGTCGCGCCGTTTTTTTATGCGCGGACGGCTACGACGCCGACGGCTCGATGTTCTGGTTGTGACGGCACCGATTGCGCAGATCGTGACGTGTCTTCAGTCAAGTCAGGCGGCGAGCGCCGCATCCATGGCGGAAAGGTAGCCCCTGAATCCGGCTGCGAGCACCGCCGCACGCACGCGCTCGAGTTCGCGCCGCTCGGCCGCGTCGCCGGGCCTCTCCAGAGCCCGCGCAAGGGCGCGCCCCCGTGCCGCGAACAGTGCCGCCCAAGGCAGCGGTTCGCCGCGCGTGTAGTCTTCGAGAACTTGTGCATAGCGCGCCGCACCGTCCGCGTCGCCCATCGAGAGCGATGCCTCGATGGCGTCGCGATAGAACCAGAGGTGGTTGTGGCCGACCGCGCCACGCCCCAATAGACCCGTGCCTTCGGCGAGGAGCCGAGCGCGCTCGGCGTCGTCCTCGACGGCGCGGCAAAGCGCGCCCACGACTTTCGGCGCGCAGAACTGCGTACCGACTTCGCGGCAGATGTCGAGCGCGCCCTGCAACATATGCGCGGCCTCACGCCGCCGTCCGCAATCGAGCAACATCCGGCCTCGCATTTCCAGGTTCTGCGCCTCGAAACGGCGCGCGCCAAGCTGCCGGATCAGACGCATTTCTTGTTCGAGATGGATCTGGGTCGCCTCGCTGTCCCCCAGTTCGTGACACACGAACACGCCTAGCGTTTCGCAAAGCATTTGCGCGCGCGGCTGCCCGATCAGTTCGGCGGCGCGTGTGGCCGCAGCCGTGTCCTCGCGCGCCAGCCGCGCCTCGTTCAAATAAATGCGGCTAAAGCCTTGCATCGAACGATTGGCGACCTCGATCCGCCCAAAGCCGTGTTCCCGGCTCAAGGCGACGCAACGGCTGAAGTGCTCGAAAGCGGTCCGCATGCGTCCTTGCGCATAGGCCGCATCCCCGAGACCGCCGAGCGCACGCGCCTCCGCTTCGGGCAGGCCCAGGCGCCGGGCGTAGGTCAGCCCGCGTTCGTGCTCGGCGCTGCAGTCCTCGATCCTTCCGAGGGGAAACAGAATGTTGCCGCGCAGGTGATGCAGGCGCGCGAGTTCCGCCACCTGGTCCTCGCGCTCGGCAACCTGCTGCGCAGCGTCCAACAGCGCGAGGGCTTCCTCGAGCCCCTCGTTCACGCGCAAGCCTTCCGCGAGCCCGAGCTGGCAGCGGCAGCGGCTCGTGTCATCGGCAGCGGCGGAAAGCGCCGCGCGATACGTGGCAATCGATGCCTCGATGGCGCCCAAGTCCCGCTGCAGCTCGCCCATCAAGCAGCTAAGCGCGTGACGGTCCGTATCCGCTTTCGCAATCTCCAGGCCCCGTTCGGTCAGGCGCAGAGCGGCCTCCGCAAGATGCGCCGCGCGCTGCGCGACAGCGGCATCGAGATAGGCCCGCGGGGCGCGCGCGTCCTCCGCGCGGTCGAGGTGCTGGGCGTAAAGCGTCGGGTCGCTCGCTGCGAACCACTCGGCCGCGCGCAGGTGCAATTCGCGCCGGCGGGTTCGCAGCAGCGTCGAATACGCGCCCTCCTGAATCAAGGCGTGCGCAAACAGGTAATCGTCGCCCTCCGGCAGCACGAGCGCGTTGGCGAGCAGCCCATCGCAGACGTAATCCGGCTCGTCGACGAGCTGCCGCAGCAAGGCAATGTCAAAGCGCTGGCCAATCACCGCGGCCGCCTGAAATGCGAGGCGGTCGCGCGGCGACAGCCTGTCCATGCGCGCGAGCACGAGACTCTGGATCGAGCCCGGGACCGCCTTGCCGCTGCCCTCCTCGGCATTGCGCAACAGCTGCTCGAGAAAAAGCGGATTGCCGTCCGCGCGCTCGACGCACGCCAGCGCAACGCGCTGGGTCGCATCGATGAAGTTGCCGGCGAGAGAGAGCGCCTCCTCCTTGCGCAACGGCCCGAGATCGATGGTGGCGAAGGGGATGTCGCGGCAGCGCGCGCGCCATGCCGCGTCGAGCGGGTCGCCTTCCACGCGCGAAGTCATGACGACGAGGCCCGGCCCGTTGCCGACGCCCGAGGCAAACGCGGCCAGATAGTCGAGCACCTGCTGGTCGGCCCAATGCACGTCTTCGACCACGATCATGGTTGGCGCGCGCCGGCATGCCTCCTCGGTAAGCCGTGCGACGAGCGCCTCCTTGCCGCGCTTGCGCGCGCCGTGATCCATCGCGTCGTAAAGGGTCCGCCATTCGCTCGTTTGCGGCAGGCCGAGCAGGTCGTGCAGGAATACGCGCTGTTCGGGCTTGATGACACCCTCTGCGGCGACACGCTCGGCCGCCGCTTGCCGCGTCTCGCTCGGCGCGGCGAGCGGCAGGCCAAGCAGACTGCCGACGATCGCGTGGACGGGCCCCTGCCCCTTGCCGACGCCGAAGTCCAGCACCAGGCCGCGATGGACTTCGAAGCCCTGCGCCTCGACCTGGCCGCGCATCTCGTCGACGAGCCGCGTTTTGCCGATGCCCGCCTCGCCGCGCACATAGACGACGTGGCCGGCCCGCTGCTCGAGACACGCGTGGACGATGCCGCGGAATTGATCGAGCTCGGCATGGCGGCCGATGAAGCGGCTGCGGCTCACCGCTGCCGCCTCGCTCGTCATGCTGGAAAGCCGCCACGTGGGCACGGGTTCATCGATACCCTTGAAGCGCATGTCGCCGGCCGGCTCGCACAGCGCGCTCTCGCCGAGCGCGCGCCGCACGTCGTCGGACAGCAGCGTCTCTCCGCCGCGCGCGGCGGCCACGAGCCGCGCTGCCAGGTTGACCGGATCGCCGTGCACCGTGTAGTCCTGGGCGTCGGCGCGGCCGAGCGCCCCCGCGACCACTTCGCCGCTCGCGATGCCCACGTGCGCCTGCAACCGCCGCTCCGTTCGCGCGCTCAGCTCGGCGAGCGCGTCGTGGATATCGAGCGCGGCGCGCGCGGCTCGCAGCGGGTCGGTATCGTGCGCGCGAGGCGCGCCGAACAGCGCCATCACGGCGTCGCCGATGTGCTTGTCGACGGTGCCGCCATACGCCAGCACGATGCCGTCGACCAGCGCCGTATAGCGGCCGATCAGCTCGCGCAATTCTTCCGGGTCGAGCGACTGCGAAAGCGCGGTGTACCCGCAAAGGTCCGCAAAGAGGATGGTGACTTGCCGGCGCTCGTCCTCCGGCGGGCCGGATGCGGCGGCGGGCGCGGTGGCGGATACGCGAGCCGTGGCGTCCGGCGGCGGCGCCGAACGTTGCGCGGCGGCGGCGAGGATGCGCTTGCGATGGCCGAGCGATTGGACCCCGAGCTCTTTCAGATCCGCATCGGTCAGTTGCGGCAGCATCGACAGGTCGATGTCGTTCTCGCCGAACGCCTGCGCGTATTGCTCGAGGCTCAATCCCGCCAGCCATTGCCCGATGTCCATCGCCGTCGCCTGTATCCGGTGCCGCGCGGCACGCTTGCCAAGACTGCTTCGCCCGCCCGGTGCTACCCAGTGTAGGACCTTGCCAAGCGCGCCGTATGGAAATTGACAGACTGAAAAGTGCGGACGGATACTGAAGCGCGCCTCCCGCTCGCCGCCGTCCCTCACCGGAGATCGCCGTGAAGCCTGGCACCACCGGTTCCGTCTCCGAGGTTTCCCCCGGCTCCCGCTTCGCCAGTTTGCTCGGCGACCTGACCGGCGGCGCCGTTTCGACGCTCGTCATGCTGTGTTACGCGATGAGCCTCGGCACGATGATCTTCAGCGCCGATCTCGCCCGCTATGCCGTGCTCGGCGTGCCCACCGCGCTCGTCAGCTGCGTCGTGACCGCGCTCGTGATCGCCTTGACGAGCTCGATGCGCCTGAACATCGGCGGGCCCGACAGCAATGCCACCGCGTTTCTCGCGGGGGTCGCGGCGGGCGTGGCCAGCAGCGTCCGCGCCGACGGCGGCTCCCCGCAGACCCTCCTTCTGACCGTGCTGCTCGCGATCGCGTTGTGCTCGATCGTGACGGGCCTCGTCCTGTATGCGATCGGTTCGACGAAACGCAGCCGCTCGCTGCAGTTTCTCCCGTACCCCGTGGTCGGCGGATTTCTGGCCGGCACGGGGTACCTGCTGCTGGCAGGGGCGTTTCGCGTCTTGACGGGCGAGTCGCCGCACTGGCGCACGCTCGCGCTGCTGATTCATCTGCCCTGGCTCGCATGGGTGCCCGCGCTGCTGGTCGGCGCGCTGGCGACGATCCTGGTGCGCAGCTGGAAGCACGCCGCCGCGTTGCCGCTGGTGCTCGCCCTCGGCATTGCGCTCTTCTATGTCCTGCTCCACACAGCGGGCCTCTCGACCGACGACGCGCGCAACATGGGACTGCTGCTCCCGCGCGTCGCCATGCATCTGCCTCGCCTTCCCGAATGGCATCTGTCGGCGCCGCTCGCGCAGGCGAGCATCGACTGGCTGGCCATTGGCGCGCACCTTCCGGAAACGCTCGTGGTCACCTCGGCGTCGGCCATCACGATCCTGATGAACTCGACGGCCATCGGCGCGGCGACCGGCGAGGATATCGACCTGAATCGCGAGATGCGCGCGGCGGGCATCGCCAACGTCGCAAGCGGATTGCTCGGCGGCATGGTCGGCTATCAATCGTTCAATCGTTCGATGCTCAACGCACGCGCCGGCGCAACGACCCGCATCGCGGGGGTGTTCGCTTCGCTCGCGTGTCTGGTGGTGCTGGCCGTCTCCCCGGATCTGGCGGCGCTGTTTCCGGTGCCGGTGCTGGTCGGACTGCAGATTTACATGGGGCTGCGCCTCTTGATGGAATGGCTGGTGCGCGCCTATGCGAAGCTCAATTGGTACGAGTATCTGCTCGTGCCGGTCATCCTGGCGGTGATCGCCGGCTATGGTGTGATCGCGGGCGTCGCGGCCGGCGTCGTCGCGGCCTGCGTGATGTTCACGCTGCTATACGGCCGCGTCAGTTGCATACGCATGGAATTCGACACCGGCACGCGCACGTCGACCGTCGAGCGCAGCATCGAGGAGACCCAGCAGTTGCATCGGCTCGGCTCGCAGATGTACGGAATGTGCCTGCAAGGCTTTCTGTTCTTCGGCACGGCCAATTCGATCTTGCAGCACATCCGCGAGCGGCTTGCTGCGCGCGGCTCGACGCCGGTGCGCTTCGTCGTCCTCGACTTCGCTTCGACCAATGGGATGGATGCTTCGGTGTCGATCAGCTTCGTCAAGCTCCGGCAGCTTTGCGCGGCGGCAAACGCAGACCTGGTGCTGACCGCGCTGCCGTCGCGCTCGCGGGATCTGCTCGTGAAAACCGGCACGCTCAAGCTGCGCATTCACGAGTTCGAATCGCTCGATGCCGGATTGGAATGGGTCGAAGACCAGTTGCTCGCTTCGAATCCGCGAGCGCCGGGGCAGGACGGCGGCGATTTCCACGCGATGCTGGCGCCGCACTTCACGGCCCCGGCGCTCGACGCGCTGTCCGCTCGCCTGGAAGTGCGCGACTTGCAGGCTGGCCAGCCGCTCTTTCTTCGCGGCGAGCCGGGCGACGCGCTCTACATCGTCGAGCGCGGGCGAGTCGCCATTTCGCTGCCGCTCGACAATGGCCGCTCGGTGCGGCTGCGCTCGTTCGGCCCGGGGACGGTCGTCGGCGAAATGGCGGTGTACACGCAGCAGCGGCGCAGCGCGGACGTGCTCGCCGAGACACCCGCGCGCGTGCGGCGCTTGTCCCTGGCGGCGCTTCTCGCGCTCGAACAGGACGATCCTGTCGCCGCGCAGCAATTCCACCGCTTTCTGGTCAAGGTCGTCGCATCGCGGCTTGCCGTCGCGAACGAAGCGTTGCGCGCCGCGTATTGAGCGCTGGCTCGCGGCGTTGCGGCGTAATCAGATAAGATCGTCCTATCCGCAGGCCCCCCTCGGCTGCTTCCCTAGCGAACGCAGCCTGTCGTCCCCCACTTATCAGGAATTCAGCATGGTCACATCGAGCTACACCGATACCCGTCTCTTGATCAACGGCGAATGGTGCGACGCCTTGAGCGGCAAGACGATCGACGTCATCAATCCCGCGACCGGCAAGGCGATCGGCAAGGTCGCGCACGCCGGCATTGCCGATCTCGACCGGGCGCTCGCCGCCGCGCAGCGCGGCTTCGAAACGTGGCGCAAGGTGCCGGCCCACGAACGCGCGGCCACGATGCGCAAAGCCGCCGCCCTGTTCCGCGAACGCGCCGACGACGTGGCGCGCCTGATGACGATGGAGCAAGGCAAGCCGTTTGCCGAATCGCGCATCGAAGTGCTGTCGGCCGCCGACATCATCGAATGGTTCGCCGACGAAGGCCGCCGCGTCTACGGCCGCATCGTGCCGCCGCGCAATCTCGCGGTCCAGCAAACGGTGCAGAAGGAGCCGATCGGTCCCGTCGCCGCGTTCACGCCGTGGAATTTCCCCGTCAATCAAGTCGTGCGCAAGCTCTCCGCCGCGCTCGCGAGCGGCTGCTCGTTTCTCGTGAAAGCGCCCGAGGAAACCCCGGCGTCGCCGGCCGCGTTGCTGAAAGCGTTCGTCGATGCGGGCGTGCCCGCCGGCGTGGTCGGCCTCGTGTTCGGCGATCCGGCCGAAATCTCGGGCTACCTGATTCCGCACCCGGTGATCCGCAAAGTCACGTTCACGGGCTCGACGCCGGTCGGCAAGCAGCTCGCGGCACTCGCCGGCGCGCACATGAAGCGCGCCACGATGGAGCTGGGCGGCCACGCGCCGGTCATCGTCGCGGAAGATGCCGACGTCGCGCTCGCCGTCAAGGCGGCGGGCGGCGCGAAGTTCCGCAACGCCGGCCAAGTCTGCATCTCGCCGACGCGCTTTCTGGTGCACAACAGCATCCGCGAACAATTCGTGCGGGAGCTCGTCAAGCACGCCGAAAACTTGAAGCTCGGCGACGGTCTTGCCGAAGGCACCAACCTCGGGCCGCTCGCCAACGCGCGCCGCCTCACGGCCATGAGCAAGGTGCTCGAAGACGCGCGCGCCACGGGCGCCAAGGTCGAGACGGGCGGCGAGCGCGTCGGCACGGAAGGCAACTTCTTCGCGCCGACGGTGCTGTCGAACGTCTCGCTCGAAGCCGACGTGTTCAACAACGAGCCGTTCGGCCCGGTCGCGGCGGTGCGCGGCGTCGATTCGCTCGAAGAGGCGATCGCCGAAGCCAACCGCCTGCCCTTCGGCCTCGCGGGCTACGCGTTCACGAAGTCGTTCAAGAACGTGCACCTGCTGTCGCAACAGCTCGAAGTCGGCATGCTGTGGATCAACCAGCCCGCCACGCCCTGGCCGGAAATGCCGTTCGGCGGCGTCAAGGATTCGGGCTACGGCTCGGAAGGCGGGCCGGAAGCGATGGAAGGCTATTTGGTGACCAAGTCGGTGACGGTCGCGGCGGTATAAGCAAGGCAGCCGCCTCGCGGCTTCAATCAGGCGGTACGGCGCGGGCCTTCTCGGTATCTGACGAGAAGGCCCGCGTTGCATTCATGGACCGCGCCGCACGCCTCCCCCATTCCTATGACAAGAGACGCCATCGAGCGCAAGCGGGCACGCCGCATGCACGCCACCCTGCCCGACGCTTGCTTAACTACACGTTAACGTTTTTTTAACGCGTCACGGTTCTTACGCCGACGCTTCCCTATACTTCGAACAACTGCAGATAGAAAGCCAAGCATCGAACAATACAACCAGCTTTCAGAGCCGCCATGCGGCGCAAACGGATACGGTCTTCCTTTGCGCAGCGAGCGTCAATCTGGAGGGAGACATGAGCCTACCTGCAACCGAAACCTCCGGCGCCGGGCATGTCGGCGAGCCTCGGCCGCACAAACCGGCCATGCCCGCCTTGGCGCTCGCCGCGCTCGGCGTCGTGTACGGCGATATCGGCACGAGTCCGCTCTACACGCTCCAAACCGTCTTCGACCCCGCCAACGGCCTCGCGCTGAACCGGTTCAATTTGATCGGCATCGTCTCGCTGATCTTCTGGTCGCTGATGGTGGTCGTTTCGCTCAAGTACGTCGCCCTGATTCTGCGTGCGAACAACCACGGCGAAGGCGGAATCATGGCGCTGCTGTCGCTCGCCGCGTCGTCGGTGGCGACGCGCAAGCGGCTGCGCAATTCGCTGCTGCTGGTCGGCATCATGGGCGCCGCACTGTTCTTCGGCGACAGCGTGATTACCCCGGCGATCTCGGTGCTGAGCGCGGTGGAAGGGCTCGAAGTCGCGGCGCCGGTGCTCAAGACCTACGTGATACCGGTCACGCTCGCAGCGCTGATCACGTTGTTCATCATGCAGAAGCACGGCACGGCCGGCATCGGCGCGGTGTTCGGCCCGATCATGGTGGTCTGGTTCGCGGTGCTCGCCGTGGCCGGGGTCGTCAACATCGCGGATGCGCCCGCCATCCTGAGCGCGCTCGATCCGTTCCATGGGCTCGCGTTCTGCCTGCATCACCGCTGGCTCGCGTTCGTCGCGCTCGGCGCAGTGGTGTTGTCGCTGACCGGCGCCGAAGCGCTGTATGCCGACATGGGCCACTTCGGCGCAAACCCGATCCGCCTCACGTGGTTCGGTCTCGTGTTCCCGGCGCTAGCCTTGAACTACCTCGGACAAGGCGCGCTGCTGCTCGCCAATCCCAAGGCCATGCAGAATCCGTTCTACCTGCTGTTTCCGCAATGGGCGCTGTTTCCGATGATCGTGCTCTCGACGATCGCCACCATCATCGCGTCGCAAGCCGTGATTTCCGGCACCTATTCGATGGCGAAGCAAGCCATGCAGCTCGGCTTCCTGCCGCGCATGACCGTCGTGTACACGTCGGCCCAGGAAATCGGCCAGATCTACGTGCCCGGCATCAACTGGGCGCTGCTGTGCGCCGTGGTGGCCGCGGTGGTCGGCTTCGGTTCATCGACCGCGCTCGGGTCCGCCTACGGCATCGCCGTGACCGGCACGATGCTCATCACGACCTGCCTCACGTTCTTCGTCGTGCGCTACGCATGGAACTACAACTGGTTCCTGTGCGTGTTCGCGACCGTGTTCTTCTTCCTCATCGACGCGACGTTCTTCTCGGCGAACCTGCTCAAGATCGTGCAAGGCGGCTGGTTCCCGCTCGTGATCGGCATCGTGATGTTCACGGTGATGGCCACTTGGGGACGCGGCTGGGAAATGATGCTGGCCGAAGCCCGTGTGCGCGCCGGCACCACGCCGTTGAAGTCGTACTTGAGCACGCTGCTCGCGCACTCGCCGACGCGCGTCGGCGGCACGGCGATCTTCCTCTCGCCGAATCCCCATAGCGTGCCGCATGCGCTCGTGAACAATCTCATCCACAACCGCGTGTTTCACCAGCGCGTAGTGTTCCTAACTGTCAGCACGAAGGAAATTCCGTGGGTTCCGCCAAGCCAGCGCGCGACGGTGGAGCGGCTCGTAGACGAGTGCTACCAGGTCACGATCCACTACGGCTTCAAGGACGAGGTCAATCTGCCGGTCGCGCTCGAAGCGTGCAAGCCGCTCGGCCTCGCGTTCGACCCGACGGAGACGTCGTACTTCCTGAGCCGCGCCAGCGTCGTCCCCGTTTCCAACGTCGGCATGGCACTGTGGCGCGAGAAGATGTTCGCGGTGATGCTGCATAACGTCGGCAACGTCGCGGAATATCTGAAGCTGCCCGCCAATCGCGTCATCGAACTCGGGGCTCGCGTGGAGCTTTGAAGCTTATCGGCGCAACGCGACTCAACTCGGCTCGACTCGACGATACGCATCGGCACAGATAGGGAATGCATGCGGGGTCGCCTCTCGGCGAAAAGCGCGGCAGATGGCTTATGCTACGCGGACCCCTCTGTATCGAACCGGGCCAAGCGACGGTACCGGCCGATCCTGAAGGAAACCTTATGCGGGCCACCCCCACTCCTTCTCATGCGCATCCTCCTAGTTGAAGACGATGATTTGATTGGCAGCGGCGTCGAAGCGGGTCTTCGGCAAGCCGGCTTCACAGTCGATTGGGCACGCGACGGCCGCAAGGCCATGCTCGCGCTCGAAACCACCGCCTATGCGCTCGTCGTGCTCGACTTGGGCTTGCCGCTCATGTCCGGCAACGAGCTGCTGAGATGGCTGCGCGACGCCGGCAACGACGTGCCGGTGCTCGTGCTGACCGCGAAAGGCACCGTCGCCGATCGCGTCGACGGACTGGAGGCCGGCGCCGACGACTATATCGGCAAGCCGTTCGATCTCCTCGAGCTCGTCGCACGCAGCCGCGCGCTGTTGCGCCGCTCGCAAGGGCGCAGCGTCGAAGTGATCCGCTATCGCGACCTGGTCGTCGACCCGGCTGGGCAAACGGTGTTGCGCGACGACGCGCGCGTGCCGCTCACGGCGCGCGAGCTGGCGGTGCTGGTTCAATTGCTGACCCATCAAGGCGTGCCGCAATCGAAATCGCGTCTCGAAGAAAGCCTGTATGGCTGGCAAGAGGAAATCGAAAGCAATGCGATCGAGGTGCACGTATCCAATCTGCGCAAGAAGCTCGGCGCGGATCTGATCACCACGGTGCGCGGTATCGGCTATGTGATGGAGAAGGTCTGATGACCGCTTCGATACGCCGCCGTCTGGTGTTCCTGATTCTCGCCAGCATCGCGCTCGTATGGACGGTCGCATTGGTGTCCAGCTATCGCCACGCGACGCAGGAACTCGAAGAATGGGAAGACGCGCGCCTCGCCGAATTCGCGCAATTCCTCGTCGTCTTGAATCCCGCCGATCTCACGACGTTGGCAAAGCGGCACATCGATGCGCGCGACGAATTCGACATCACGCACGCCAATGCCAAGGATGACCAAGACGCGTTGCCGCGCGACATCCTGATGCAAGTGCGCGACGCCGACGGCCGCATCCTCGCGAGCAGCCCGGAGCTCGCGTCGCTGCAAGGGTGGGACGCGCAGACGCCGGCCAGCCCCGGCATACGCTCGATGACGCTCGGCGGCAAGCCGTGGCACACGTTCACGCTCCACGACACGGCCAGCGGCCGGACGGTGCGCGTGCTCGAGCCTGCCAACACGCGCAGCGATCTCGCGACCGGCGCCGCGCGGCGCATCTCGGCGCCGATCGCGTTCGCGCTGCCGGTCCTTGCGATCTTGGTCTGGTTCAGCATCGGCCACAGTCTCGCGCCGTTGAAGATGCTGTCGAAGGCGATCCGCACGCGCGATGTCAGCAAGCTCGAGCCGATCGAAATGGGACCGACGCCGGCGGAAGTCCGCCCGCTCGTCGACGCGCTCAATCAATTGCTTTCGCGGCTCGCGTTATCGATCAAGCGAGAGCGCGCGTTCACGTCCGACGCCGCGCACGAATTGAAAACGCCGCTCGCCGCGATCAAGGTTCAAGCGCAGGTCGCGCTCGGCGCGGAGGATGCGGCTTCGCAACAGCTGGCGATGCAGCGCGTGGTGCAAGGCGTCGATCGCAGCGCGCGTCTCGCCGAGCAATTGCTGCTGCTCGCGCGGCTCGACGAGCACGACAGGCTGCCGACGGCGCCTGTCCGGCTGGAGACGCTCGCGCGCAATGCGATCGCCGCCAAAGTGCCCGGCGCGCGGCGCAAGGACATGCACGTCGCATTGATCGACAGCGAGCCTTGCGAAGTCGTCGCCGAGCCGCTCTTGATCGGCATCTTGCTCGACAACCTGATCGACAACGCCATCAAGTACGGCGATACGGGCGGGCGTGTCGAAGTGGCGATACGGCGCGAAAACCAAGCGGTGCTGCTGACGGTGCGGGACGACGGCCCAGGCGTGAGCGCCGAGGATCGCGCGCGCCTGACCGATCGATTCTTCCGCGGCAAGGGCATGCAAGCGAGCGGCAGCGGCTTGGGCCTGTCGATCGTGGCGCGCATCGTCGAATACTTTGGCGCGCAGTTGACGTTCGATACGGGAATCGGCGGTGCGGGCCTGAGTGCGGAAATTGCCTTTCCCGGCGCAGCCGTCGCACCGGCTCGTGTCACATCGGCGGCCGAAACTTGAGCGTTGCCGATCGGCGATATCTTGACGCATAGCCGATCACTTCGAATCCCTCCGGCGCCTCGCTATGCAAACTGAGCTGATACCGTATCCGCAACGGCAACAACAACGTTCGGCACTCACGGTGTTGATCGTCTTTCTCAAGCTCGGGCTGACGAGCTTCGGCGGCCCTATCGCGCATCTTGGCTATTTCCGCCGGCAGTTCGTCGAGCGGCTCGGCTGGCTCGATGAAGAATCGTTCACGGATCTGGTCGCGCTTTGTCAGTTGCTTCCCGGCCCCGCGAGCAGCCAAGTGGGGTTCTCCATCGGCCTGTTGCGTGCCGGATGGCTCGGCGGGCTGGCCGCGTGGTGCGGGTTCACGCTGCCTTCGGTCGCGCTGCTGCTGGGCTTTGCCGCCATCGCGCCGGACTTGAACGGCACGCTCGGCGCCGGCCTGATTCACGGCCTGAAGCTCGTGGCCGTCGCGGTCGTCGCGCAGGCCGTCTGGGACATGGCAAAGCGTCTTTGCCCGGATCTCACGCGTGCGGCCATTGCGCTCTTTGCGCTTGCCGCCGCGAGCGTGTTGACCAACGCCTATGGGCAGTTGACGGTCATCGCCTTTGGCGCGGCGCTTGGGCTCGCGCTCTGCCGCCCCGCGAGCTCGGACGCCGCGCGCTTGCGCCCCCTCGGCGCAGAGGAATTTCCCATTTCGCACAAGGTCGCCTTGCTCGCATTGGCGGCCTTCTTTGCGCTTCTGCTCGCGCTGCCGGCCATCGCGGCGATTTACCCAAGCCACACGCTCGCCGTCTTCGATGCGTTCTACCGCTCCGGGGCACTCGTGTTCGGCGGCGGGCACGTCGTCTTGCCGCTGCTTCAAGAGCAAACCGTGGCGACAGGCTGGGTCGCGCCGAGCGACTTTCTCTCCGGATATGGCGCCGCGCAGGCCGTGCCCGGCCCGCTCTTCACGTTCGCCGCCTTTCTCGGCTGGAGGATGCTCGCGGCGCCCCATCATTGGGCCGGCGCATGGCTCGCGACGGCGGGCATATTCCTGCCGGGATTGCTGCTGGTGCTCGGCACGCTGCCCTATTGGCGGCGGCTTCGCGCCAGTGCGCCGCTGACCGCGGTCCTCAGCGGCACGAACGCCGCCGTCGTGGGCTTGCTCGGCGCCGCGCTGTACTCGCCGGTATGGACGAGCGCGGTCGTGACAAAGATCGATTTCGTCGTCGCGGCGATTGGGTTCTGCTTGTTGACGCGCTGGAAGGCGCCGCCACTGGTTGTCGTCGTCTTTTGCGTAGCGGCGGCCTTGATCGAATCGATGTGGAAGTGAGCAGGCGTGTCGCGCTAGACTTTCGCGCTCAGCAAGCAGCGCTCGAGACTCGCAACCAACGCGAGCGGCACTTCATCCATCGGATAGTGACCGGCGTTCGGCAGGACTTCCAGCTTCGAGTCGGGATACCAGGCGAGGTAGGTCGCGTTCATCAACGCCGCGTTGTAGGTCGGATCGTGCTCGCCGATCAACACGCGCACGGGGTAAGGGACACCCTTGATCGCCTCACTGAAGTTAGCGCTGCTCCATGCCTCGAGGTACGCACCGTATGCGCGCTTCGATGAATGGGTCCACGAATACATCGCCTTCGCCCGCACCCAGGCGGCAGGAAGGCGGTGCCCCGTGCTTCGATCGATGATGGCCTGACGGCATTCGATCTGCTCGACCGCCGATTCGAACAGCGTGCGCCGGCTATCGTCGAACTCGACGCCGCATGACGGGACCGGCGCCACGGGAATCAGCATCCGCACACGCTTCGGCGCTAGCATCGCCACGCGCTCGATCGCCATGCCGCCCATCGAATGGCCGATCAGGCTGAACGTGTCGAAGCCGAGCGCGTCAGCGAGCGCCAACGCATCGTTCGCGATTTCGTCGATCGTGTAGTCGCCGTGCGCCGATTGCATCTGCCCGTAGCCGCGGTAGTCCATGAAGACGTAGGTGAAGGTGTCGTGATCGAGCGCGCATTCCATGGGCGCAAACGAGCGGGCATCGCCGAACCAGCCGTGCAGGACGATGACGGGATGCGGGCCTGTCCCCACGCGATGAAACGTATTGATCATTTAGCCTCCTTAAGAAAAGAGAGAAGAGAGAGAAGCGAGCCATGCGCCGCAACGTCATGCAAAGGCTGGCCTAATCGTAAAGAGGCCCACGTCGGCCCGCTTTCTGCTCAGGGTCAATTTCTGTAGACTTCGGGCCATGCGCGACACCCTGCTCAACCCCTACGAAGACATTCCGCGAACCGTAGTCGTTACCGCAAACGACTATCCCGCATCGTCCTTTTTTACCGCCCACACGCACCGCCGGGGACAATTTGCCTATGCGGCATCCGGCACGATCAGCATGTATACGTCGCAGGGCAATTGGGTCGTTCCGCCCACGCGCGCGTGCTGGATACCGGCAGGCGTCGTGCACGAAATGCGTATCCGCGGTCCGGTGACCATGCTGAACACGTTCGTCGCCGCAGAGGACGCCGATGAGAAAGGTCTTCCCGATGCGTGCTGCGTGATGGGCGTATCGCCTCTTTTGCACAATCTCATCGCCGAGGCCGTCGATCTTCCGGCGCACTACGACCTCGATGGACGGGAAGGCAAGATCATGGGGCTGCTCGTCGAAGAGATCGCGGTGATGCCGAAGCTGTCCCTCAATGCGCCGCTGCCTGCCGACGCGGCGCTCGCACGCCTGTGCCGCGCGCTGCTCGATCAGCCGTCCTTGCAAGTCGACATCGACGACATGGCCAATGCGCTCAACATGAGCCGGCGCACGTTTACCCGCTTTTTCAGGGCCCAAACCGGCATTGGCTTTGCCGAGTGGCGCCAGCAAGCGTGCCTGCTCGCCGCCATCACGCGGCTTGGCGACGGCGAGAGCATCACCAACGTGGCGTTGGATCTCGGCTACAGCAGTCCGAGCGCATTCACGGCGCTATTCCAGCGCGTACTCGGCGCACCGCCGAGCCGCTATTTCAAAGACCGGCCCGAATCGCATTGATCGAGCACGTTTCGGTCGATCAAAAAACCGGCAACACATCAATCACTTCGAGCCGAAAGACAAAGTCACCTCTCAAGAATCATTACTACGGTCTACGAATTAAATAACGAAATCTTACATTTATGGCGGATTTTGCCGGCGTGAAAGTGCTACGTTTCAAAGTGCTACGTTTCTTGACGCTCCGAGTAAACAGACACATATTGGTCACTGGTTCGGTTCTATTGTCGTCGCGCACGGTTCAATAAAGCGTACCAATCGCTTACTTCGGTAAAGGACCTGAGAGTCTCGGCGATTGCGAAATCCACACGTCGACTCGGTCAGCAAGAACGCCCGCCGCTTTGCATGGGACAGAATCAGCGATGAGTAGTCCAACCGCCTCCAATTCGACTTTTTCCGCGACGTGCCGCAAGTGCGGCGGCCGTGTATCGAGACCCGTATCGTTCTGTCCGCATTGCGGTGCGAATGCGATGCTTGCGTTCCCCAATGCGAAGTCATGGGCAAAGAACGAGCGTGCAGACGTGCCGCTCGGCGATGCGATTCGTCCGCCGCGTCCAGTACCGCTTTTCATGCCGGCCGGTGCGGCTGCGCACGGCGGTGGCGGTTCGAGCACGGCGACGTATGACAACACGCGTCAGTGGGGCCTGAAAACCGGCACGGGAATCACGCTGCTGGCGTTCGTCGTGCTGTTCGGCGGCTCCATTCTGCTAAGTCAGCAGAGCGATAAAACGGAACAGCACACACGCGATGTGTTGATGCACACGTCAGTGGGCTCGGTGACACCCGGGGCCGAGGATCACGCTCAAGCAACACCGCCCCCCACGAAAAATTCGCCCTCGCCTCAAGCGTTGGCCATGACCCCACCGCCACCCTCGCAGCAACCGGCGGTGGCTCCGCGTGTCTCACAACCGGCTCCGGCTCCGGCTCCGGCTCCGGCTCCGGCTGCGCCGAAGCCGAGCACCCCTGCGCCCGTCGCAGCCGCTCCGGCTCCAGCGCCATCTGCGCCGGCACACGTCGCCATCGCACCGGTTCCGACTGCGCCGGCACCAACCGTAACCGCTCCCGCTCCGGCACCGACTCCAGCGGCGCCAGCAACTATCGAACCGTCACCCGCACCTGCACAAGCGGCAATCGCGCAGGCACAGCCGACTTCGGTACCCCATCCGCCACCTGCTTCGGCTTACACGGCTCAGGTGCCGCAACCGCCTTCGCCGACGCGGAGACTCAGCGCCAATTCCGCCCCAGCGCCGGTGCCCTCGCCACCGATGTACGCGAACACGCGCTCGAGAATCCCATCCCCGCCCGCTCCATCGTCGCGCGAATCGCGCGACTCGCAACGCAGAGAGGCGGTGCCGCATGAACTTGCCGCCGCATGGCAGAGCATGCAGAAGAACGATCTGAAAAGCGCTCAAGGGTCACTGGATCGCGCCCTCGCAGCGGACCCCAACAACAGCGAAGCGTTCATGCTGCGTCAGGACTTGATGTCGCGCGAACAGAACCGCGACGACGCGCTCATTGCCGCACGCGGCTGCGCCGCGCAGCATCAATGGCGCTGCGCGTGGCACAACGCGGGCAAAGCGCTCGCGATCGACAGCAGCAGTGCGGAGGCGAAGGCGATGGTCCAGCGCTCGATCGTCGGTTCCGGCGCGATGGACCTGCCGGCGGGCCCGGGCCCCGACATGCCGGACGGCCCTGTGATGCCCCCCGGCTACCATTGAACGTGCGAAGCCGCGTTGCGCGCGAAGGCACTTAAGTCAAGGATGATCGTCGACATACCGGCGGCTTTTCGCGCCGTGCCCCCGATAAATCACGTGACGAAAAAAGAAGCTCACGCGCGTGAACAAGTCGCTGTCCGTTCTAACGCCACGTGCCGCAACATGACGGTGATTCGGATCGGCGGCTCTGTTTGCATGCACGGGCTGCACAGCGGCCACTTTCGGCGCCGCGGAATGCGTGGGGGCTGCTGCGCTGCTATCGGACGGAACAACGGACGCATTTGACGCGAGCCGCGCACCGGCGGCTGCAGTCGTGGCCGTCAACGGCGCCGATGCGAGCACGGAAGGCTGAGACGCCGCGGTTGATGGCGTCACCGCAACCGGGCCCGCCGTCTCGAGCGCTGGGTGCGCGCCCGCCCGCATAGCGACCTGACCGCGCTGCTCCTGCCCGGCCCATACTCCATACGCGACGGCGCTCGCGAATCCAATGGACAAGATCCCCGTGGTCGTCCCCCAAACCACCAGACGCCTGCGCTGCACCTGCGGTTCGTCCTGCCCGCTCACGCACGCGCGCAACTGCTGGAAACGCCGGTGAACGATGATGAAAGACACCACGAGGCACATCAGCGTGTTCGCGGCATTCATCCAGAACATTTGATTCGGCACCCCTCGGCTCATTTCGAGCAGCATGAGCGCGAACGTCCCGTTGCTGAGTACCCAGCTCCCCCAGCTCAGGAGGCTGTAGCTGCGCACATCGGTTTCCCTTGCCAACAGTTTGCCGATGGTGGGCAAGTAGGTGAGAACCCGCGCGCCGTTCCAGAACAGGAACATCGCGCTCAGCGCCTGAACGTAGAGTTCATGAGACATCTCGATTCCTCTTTGCCCCGCGTGCTTAATCGTTTCTCTCTTGTGGATGCACTCCTCTGGTATAGACGCTAAACCTCATTTCCGCCTAATTCTCGACCCCCTACGATGCACTCGCCGAGTCGAACTGGAAGGTCGCGTGCCGCATGGACCCGCGCATGCTTCGCGAACTTGCGGAAGAGATACAGGATGCGTCGCTTCGATTGAAAATCGTCGAATTTTGTGAAGCGTGCCAGCGCATCGGGCGGCACACTTCACGCGGTAAAGCAGCGGTATTGAGTGGATTGAGCGAAGCGTGGCATCTGCAAGCGGAATGCGCTTGGGTCAGGCATTGCGACGGGCCGCGCCTCGCGATTGTCAGCTGGCCCGTCACTTACCCCGTCATTTGACCCGATCCGCCGCCATCCAGCCCTGGCTCACGCCGATCTCGCCGACTTGCTTGGCGATCTTGTCCGCGAGTTTCTCGGAAACCGCTGTCAGCGTGGCGTGCTTCACTTCGCCGATGCCGTGCAAGCCGCCACCGACCGCCGCCGAAGTCGCCACATGACCCGCCGCCGCGCCGACGCCAGCCGTTTCCGCGACGCCCGGCATCTTGCCGCTATCCGCGCTGGCATCGAAGCTCTGCACGAACATCGGCGCGCCGCCCGCCTGCTTGTAGAGCACCTGCACCGATGCAGCGACTTCGCTCTTGCCGGCGCCAAGTCCGATCACGACGCGGCGCCGGCGATTCCCTTCATCCGCTTTCGAGACGCTGCCCTGCACGATCAGGACGTTTTGATCGGCGGGCGGCGGCGAGTCGGAGCGAATCACACGCAGCCCCATCGCTTGCAGCTTCTGCACGACTTCGCTCGTCAAGGCTTCGCGCACTTCCATGGCCGCCTCGGCCTGCTCCGCTTCAGGCGACGCGCCACTCATTTGCGCCTTGAGTTTCTGCGCAACGCCGCTCGTATCGAGCTTCACTTGATCGGGCATCACCCGGAAGGTGTAGACGTAGACGCTGTCGGGATGCAGTTGCGGCTGCGCGCTGTACTGCGCCTGGTTGGTGATGCCGGACGCACAACCGCCCAGCAGCAACGCACCGAACGTCAGCGCGACCGTGGCGCAGCGCGCCGCCTTTTTTCCTACGAATTCGAATGAAGTAAGCACAATGTTCAGCCTTGTCATCAACAGTGGCGTGCCGCCGTTAGCTCATACGTATCAGCCGATGACTGGAAACACGCTGTATGGCTTCCGTCATCGCAGATCTCACCGATGCGTGATGCGCCTGCTCTGATGTGGTTTTAACAAGGCTCCTGCACGCGGAACGAAGTATGGTTGAACGCCCCGCGCATGACTATTCGAGAATTGTGTCGCGCAATGTCACCGGCTCAGCGATGCTTGGCAGTGCTCGCCGCAGGGTCGACGGGCAGCACGGCCCATACTTCCAGCCCTCCGCCCTCGCGCGCATGAAACTGCACTGTGCCGCCGTGCAGCTTCGCGATCCGCTCGACGATCGCCAGCCCGAGACCGGTCCCGCCGCTATGTGTGCGGGCATTGCGCCCGCGCTGAAATGGCGCTTTCAGTGCCTCGAGCTCCTGCACCGTCAGCCCTTCGCCGCGATCGCCCACCGCGACATAAGCCGTCCCCGCATCGAACCACGTCCGCACTGAAAGGCCGACACGCCCGTACACAACCGCGTTCTGCATCAGATTCATCAGCAAGCGCATCATGCTGATCGGACGAAACGGAAATTGGGGTACGTCGCCTAGCGTCAATTCGAACTCGTGGCCCAACCCGGCAAAGTCTCCCGCGAGCCGGTTCACCAGCGCGTTCACGTCGCCGCGCTGCGGCGCTTCACGCTCGCTGCTGCCCGCAAAGTCCATGAACTGCTGCACGATCGTATCGATCTGGTCGAGATAGGATTCGGCGGCAATGGTGAAGCTGTCGTCGCCGTGATCGGTGGGCGCCATGGCCATGGCAAGCCGCAATTTCGTGAGCGGCGTGCGGATATCGTGCGAAATGCCCGCGAGCATCACGGCGCGCGTCGCTTCGGCTTGCTGCAACGCCGCCGTCATTTGATTGAACGCCGTGCTGACTTCGGCGATTTCCGTGGGGCCGTTGGTCGGCAGCGGAGCGGGCGTGTCGCCCGCGCTCACGTGGCGCGCGGCGCTCGCGAGGTCCTGCAGCGGCCGGTTCAGGTGGCGCTGGAGCAGATAGCCCGTGAACGCGGCGACAGCAGCGAGACCGAGCGAAAGCAGGATCGCCACTTCGAGGCCTTCGCCTTGCGCATCCTCGGGAAGCGGCAGCGCGATCCAATACGACGAGTTCATCGCATGCATCCGTATCCACAAGCGCGTCCCGCCTTCGCTTTGCCAGCGCACCGGCATGTCGCCCGGCAGATGCTGGCGCAGGCTGTCGAGGAACACGTCGCGCTGATACGAGTGATAGAGCATCAAGGGATTCGGCGTCGGCGCGGACGCGGCCTCTTCGGGCGGGGTCTTGCGCCCATCGAAGCGTGCGATCACCGCATCGCGTGCGTGATCCGGAACGACATCGAGCAGCGAATCGAGCAGCGCGACATAGTTCGCGAACACCGTCGCCGCACGCTCCACGCGCGGCTTCTGCACGTAATGCACGAGCACCACCAACGAACACACCTGGCTCAGCATCACGACCACGATCAGCAGCGCGATGTTGCGCGCGAGCACCGATTTCGGCAGCAAGCGGCGTCTCATGATTCGACGTCCGCGATCAGCATGTAGCCCACGCCCCATACGGTCTTGATGAAGCGCGGCTTCGACGGGTCGGCTTCGACCATCTGCCGCAGGCGCAGCACCTGTACGTCGATGCTGCGATCGAGCGCTTCGTGCTCGCGTCCGCGGGCGCGCGCCATCAAGTTATCGCGGCTCACGGGCCGGTTCGGCGACGACGCCAGCGCGACGAGCAATTGCATCTGCGCGGAGTGCATTTCGACCCGCTCGCCTGCGCGCATGAGTTCCTGTTTACCGACATCGAGGCTGAAATCGCCGAAGCGCACCGTTTGCGTCGTCACCGTGGGGTCGCCCGCCGCGATCTTCTGGCGCCGCAGCAGCGCCTTGATCCGCGCGACCAGCTCGCGCGGCAGAAACGGTTTCGCGAGGTAATCGTCGGCGCCGGTCTCGAGGCCGACCACTTTGTCGAGCGGATCGCCCTTGGCCGTCAGCATCAGGATCGGCAGCGTCTGCCCTTCCGCGCGCAAGCGGCTGCAGATCTCGAGGCCGTTTTCTTCGCCGATCATCAAATCGAGCACGAGCAGATCGTAGGGCTCGCGCTGCAAATAGCGATCGAGACGGCGGCTATCCTCGACGACGCGCACTTCGAATCCGTGCTGCGTCAGAAAGCGCTGCAGCATGTTGCGCAGCTCGGCTTCGTCGTCGAGCACGATGATCTTGGCGGGACGGTCCATGATGGCTATCTCCATGACTCAATCGTGCGCCGGGTGACGTGCGTCCCAACGCTCGGCGAGCCGCTGCAGCAACACATAGAACGACGGAATGAACAGCACGGCAATGCAGGTGGATGCCAGCATACCGGAGAACACGGCGATCCCGAGCGAGCGGCGCGCGCTCGCGCTGGCGCCCGTGGCGACCACGAGCGGCACGACGCCGAGTATGAACGCAAACGACGTCATCATGATCGGCCGCAGGCGCAGGCGCGCCGCTTCGATCGCGGCGTCGACGATGCTCACCCCGTCCTTGCGCCGCTGTCGCGCGAACTCGACGATCAGGATCGCGTTCTTCGCCGAGAGCGCGATCAGCAGCACGAGGCCGATCTGCGTGTACAAGTTGTTCGCGACGCCGAGCGCGGCGAGCGTCGTCGCGGTGCCGAGCAGCGCGAGCGGCACGGCCAGCACGACGGCGACCGGCAGCAGCCAGCTTTCGTATTGCGCGGCGAGCACGCAGAACACGAGCAGCACGCCGATCGCGAACACCCAGTACGCCGAGTTGCCGACGAGCTTCTCCTGGTACGACATCGCGGTCCAGTCGTAGCCGACGCCCGGCGGCAGCACGCGTTTCGCTTCCTGCTCGAACGCGGCGATCGCTTGGCCGGTGCTGTAGCCGGCCGCCGGGTTGCCGTTGACCGTCGCGGACGGCGTGAGGTTGTAGAGCGTCGCGACCGCGGGACCGATGCTCGGATGCGCGTCGATGAAGGTGCCGAGTTCGACCATGCTGCCGCTGTTGTTCCGAATCTTGAGTCGGCGGATGTCGTCGGTTTCGCGGCGGAATTGGCCGTCGGCCTGCACGAAGACCGGAAACGTGTGATTGAACGCCGTGAACTGGTTCACGTAGCTCGAACCGACATAGTCCTGCAGCATCCCGAACACGTCGCCGACTTGCACCTGCAGCGACTCGGCCTTGGCCCGGTCGAGCGTCAGCTCGACGGTCGGCACCGACGCGCGGAACGGCGTAAACACGCGCTGCAGCTCGGGGCGCTTTTCGACGCTCGCGATCAGCGCATTGGTCGCGTCCTGCAGGCGCTGATAGTCCTGCGAGCCGTCGGTGAGGAACACCTGCATCTGCACGCCGCCGCTGTTGCCCAGACCTTGAATCGGCGGCGGCACGATGACGATCGAATTCACGTCGGTCAACTTCGCGAGTTCGCCGTTCATGCGCTCGTAAAGCGAACGCAAGTCCTCGCCCTTGCCGCGCACGCTCCAGTCTTTGAGCGTCACATAGACAAGCACGGAGTTCGGCAGCGACGCGTTATTGTCGAGCGCCGAGATGCCGCCGATCGACACCACGTGATCGACGCCGGGAATCGGCCCGATACGCTGCTCGATTTCGTGGCTCACCTCGCGTGTGCGCGAGAGCGACGCGGCATCCGGCAGTTGCGCGGCGATCAGCATGTAGCCCTGGTCTTCGAGCGGAATGAAGCTCGTCGGCACACGCGTGAGCAAATACCCCGAACCGGCAGCAAGCGCGAGCGCCACTACCAGCGCGAGCATGCTGCGATGCACGAGCCACGACACCACGCCCACATAGAACCGTTCCATCCGCCCATAGCCGGCTTCGAACACGCGATAAACGATATTGGGCCGGCCGGGCGGCTTGTGCCTCAGCCATTTCGCGCTCTGCACCGGCTTGAGCGTGACGGCATTGATCGCGCTGATGATCGTGGTCGTCACGACGACGAGCGCGAATTGCCGATACATCTGCCCCGTCACGCCGCCAAGAAACGCCGACGGCAGGAACACCGCCACGAGCACCAGCGTGATGCCCACGATCGGCCCGAGCAGTTCGTGCATCGCGTCGATCGCAGCTTGCTTCGGTGACTTGCCTCGCTCGATGTGCTGCGTGATGCCTTCGACCACGACGATCGCGTCGTCGACCACGATCCCGATCGCGAGCACGATCGCAAACAGCGTGAGCAGGTTGATCGAAAATCCCATGACGTAGATGGCGCCGAACGTGCCGAGGATCGTCACGGGAATCGTCGTGGCGGGCACCAGCATCGCGCGCCAGTTCTGCAGAAACAGCAGGATCACGACGAGCACCAGCGCGGCGGCTTCGAAGAGCGTCTTGTAGACGTCGTTCACCGATTGCCGGACGAAGCGCGTCGTATCGAACGGCAAAGAATACGTGACCCCCTTGGGCATCTGCGCACCCAGGCGCGCCATCGTGTCCTTCACGGCGTTGCCGACTTCGAGCGCGTTCGCCTCCGGCAATTGATAGATCGCGATGCCGGCGGCCGACTTGCCGTCGATGTTGAAGAACTGGCTATAGCTCGACGAGCCGAGTTCGGTATGGCCGACATCGCGTATGCGGATGAAACGCCCGCCGCCGGACGGGTCCGCCTTGATGATGATGTCGTCAAACTGGTGCGGATCGGTCAAGCCGCCTTCCATCGTCAGCGTCAGTTGAAACGCCTGGCCGCCCGCGCCCGGCTCCGAGCCGAGCTGGCCCGCGCTCACGTCCTGGTTCTGGCTTTGGATCGCATTCATCACGTCGGCGGCGGTCAGGTTGCGCTCGGCCAGGCGCTGCGGATCGAGCCACACGCGCATGCTGTATTGCCCCGTGCCGAACACCGTTACATCGCCGACGCCGGGAATGCGTGCGAGCGCGTCCTTCAGACTGATGACCGCGTAGTTGCCGAGAAACAGCGAATCGTATTTCGGGTCGTTCGATTGCAGCGTGTAGAGCTGGAGGATCGCGGTCGACTTCTTCTTCACCGTCACGCCCTGCTGCTGCACCGCTTGCGGCAGTTGCGCAGTGGCCGCCGACACGCGGTTCTGCACGAGCACCTGCGCCTTGTCGACATCGGTGCCGACGGCGAATGTGATCGTCAGCGTATAGGTGCCGTCGTTGGTGCTCGTCGACTGCATGTAGAGCGCGTTCTCGACACCGTTCACCTGCGTTTCGATCGGCAGCGCGACGCGGTCGATCAGCGTCGCCGCGCTCGCGCCCGGATAGCGCGCGACGACTTGCACCGTAGGCGGCGTGATCGGCGGGTACTGCGAGATCGGCAGGTTGATCATCGCCACCGCGCCGAGCAGCATCACGATCACGGCGATGACGTTCGCCAATACCGGCCGTTCGACAAAGAAGCGAATCATGACTGCCCCTGCGCGTTCACTGCTTGCACCTTGGCGCCCGGTGGGACGGCGAGCGCGCCGCTCGTCACCACGCGATCGCCGGGCTCGAGGCCGGAGGTGACGGCGCGAAGGTTGTCGTAGAGCCCGGCGGTGACGACTGCGCGCTTTTCGATCTCGCCTGCCGCATTCACAACGAACACCGAGGCGCCGGTTTGATCGCGCCGCAACGCGGCGTCGGGCACGAGCAGCACGGTTTGCGGCGGGCCCGCGGGAATGTGGATTTCGACGGACATGCCGGGGATCAAATGCGAGTCGAGATTGGCGACATCCGCGCGCAGCGAGAGCGTGCCGCTTCCCGAATCGATACGCGTATCGACGAATTCGAGCGCCGCGTCGTCGCCTTTTGCCGCCGGTGCGCCCAATACGTTCACGCGCACCGTGCGCGGCGGTTTTGTGAAAAGGCCGATCCGGTTCGCGTCGCGCTCGTTCAGCGTGAAGTTCACGTAGACGGGTTGAATGCGGTCGAGCGTCGCGAGCTTGGTCGTGTCCGCCGAGGTGCCGACCACGTTGCCGACATCGAATGCGCGCGCGCCGATGCGACCGGCAAACGGCGCGCGAATCTCCGTATAGCCGAGATTGATGCGCGACATGTCGCGTTTGGCGCGGGCTTGGTCGCGCGTCGCCTGCGCGTTTTGCAGCGACGATACGGACGTCGCTTGGTCGGATGTCAGTTGCTTCTCGCGTGTGAGGTTTTGCTCCGCGTTGTCGAGCACGGACTGGTCGTAAGCAAGTTGCGCGCGGTACGAGTCAGGCTCGATGCGAAAGAGCAACTGGCCTTGCTTCACATTTGAGCCATCGGTAAAGCCGATTTCCTTGAGCGCGCCCTGCACGCGCGCCACGAGCGTGACGGTCGCGGACGGCGCGACGGTGCCCGTCAGATCGATCTGCGGCTGCACTTCGCGCGCGATGGGGTGCGTGACGGTGACGCTAGGCCGGGCCGCTGTAGTCGGCGCCTCGGCTGCGGACGCTGCGCTTGCCGAATCGTGACCGCTGCACGCGCTCAACGCGCTCAGCAACGGCAACGAGAGCGCGATGGCCGTCAACGCGGTCCGCGACCGCGCCGCGACGCCTTTATTTTCCGGTTTCAAGCGGGTCTCCACTGGTGCGCGCAAACGACGAGCCCTTGGGCGGTTCGATGAGCCGTCCCCAATCGGTGCGTTGCGCCATTTCCTTGGCAATGCGCTCGCTCACGACCGGCTGGTCCTTGGCGACTTCCCATCCGCCGCCGAGCGCGATATAGAGCTGCACGACCGCGAGCGAAGCCTGCCCTTGGTACTGGGCGAGCGAATCGTCGTCTTTCAGCAGCGAGCGGGCCGAATCGAGCACGGTGTCGTAGGTCACCTTGCCCGCGCGGTACTGCGCGTTCGCCAGTTTCAGCGCGCGCTGCGACGCATCGGCCGCGCGCGCGGTGGCGTCGAGCGCGTCGAGCGTCGTGCGCAGGTTGACGATCGCGTCCTCCACGTCCTTTTGCGCCTGCAGCACGGTGTTCTGGTAATTGAGCACCGCCTCCTGGAACGCAGCGTCTTGAATGCGCACGGCGTTCTTCAGTTGTCCGCGATTGAAAATCGGTATCGAAACGCTCGCCGAGAAAAGCCCGATCGTCTTGGCCCCCAACGACGTCAACCCAAGCGCCTGCTCCTCGCCCGACGACGCCGCCAACAGGCCCGTCAGCGACAGCGACGGATACAGCTTCGCCTTGTTGACGCCGATCAGCGCCGATTGCGACGCCGCATTGAGCGCGGCCTCACGCACATCGGGACGGCGGCGCAGCAGATCGGCCGGAATGCCGGCATCGATTTGCGTCGGCGCGACGGGAATGCCGCTCGAATCTTTGAGCATCGCTTCGATTGCTTCGGGCGTATCGGAGAGCAGCAAGGCAAGCGTGTCGCGATCCTGCGCACGGCCTTTGATCAGCGGCGGAATTTGCGCTTGCGTTTCGGCGACGAGCGTCGCGGCCTGCTCGACATCGAGCTGGCTCACCGAGCCGTGCTTGAAACGCGCCTTCGTCAAATCGAGGCTCTTTTGCTGCGAATCCAGGTTCTGCTGCGCGATGACGATGCGCCGCTCGAGCGCTCGCAAGTCGATATAGGCGTTGGCCACGTTGCCGAACAGGGAGACGAGCGCGTTGTCATACGCGGCTTCGGAGCTGCGCAGCGCGGCCGTGTCCGACTCGATCTGCCGGCGATACTTGCCCCAGAAGTCGATTTCCCAGCTCACGTTGGACTTCGCATGCTGGGCCCACAAGTGCGCAGGCGGAACCGGGCCGACGCCGCTGCTGTTGATGTGGTTCGCGCCCACCGACACGCCGCCTTGCTGCGGCAGCAGGTTTTCGTCGCTGATCGACAGTTGCGCGCGCGCCTTGAGAACGTTGAGCCCTGCGGTTTGAATCGAGATGTTGCGCTCATAAGCGCGCTGTTCGAGCGCCGTCAGAACCGGATCGTTGAACGCTTTCCACCAGGCCGCTTCGGCGGCGGGCGTGGCTTGCGCCGCTGGCGGCAAGCTCTCGAACCATTGATCTTCGAGTGTGACGTCAGGCTGCTTGAAGTCGGGGCCGACCGTCACGCAGCCGGCGAGCGCCGTGCACAGCGCACAAGCGAGCCACAACCGACGTGACGTGACAGGTTTCATTGCGTTGTTTCGCTAAGGCCAGGTCGATACACGGATCCAGGCGGCCGGCAGCCGCTCTGCACGCAATGTCCCGCACGCGGCGAGGCACGGCGCGCGACACGCCTACGATCCATCCGATGTTTGCGCGATTCAGTTCGCTACCCCGCGTTGTTGGACGAATGCGGCGATCTGCGGCAGCGTCACGTAGCCGAGCTTCTGCGTATCGATCTCGTCGAAGTGCTTGGCGACCATCGGCATGCCGCTGGCGGCCTGTTCGCGCGTGAGCTTGCCGTCGTGGGTGGTGTTCGCGTTCGCGAAGCGGGTCTGCAGCTGCTGCGCCATGCGCTCCATCTTCTGCGGGCTCATGTTGCCCATGCCGGGTTGCGGCGCGGTTTGAGCGAAGGCGCAGGTCGAGGCAAGGCACAGCGCTTGGATGGCGATCATCTTGTGGATGGCGTTCATGGGGTTCTCCGTGGGGTTGGGTGTCGAAACGTCGCTGGCGGTGTGCTGCGATGCGTTCGACGGCAGGGCGAATTCTTGGCCACGGAGGCTGGGAAGGCAATTTGGGAATTATGTCGTGGGATGTCGCCGGAAAAAAAGGGAACCGGGACCTTGCGTCACGGCCAGTCGCGCACGTTGGACTGCAACATAAAAATTATTTAAATCAGCAGCTTATGTACGTTTTGTACGTTTTTTTGCACGTGTACGATTTTGTCGTACATATCGGCGAAATCGTACATAAGCTCAGATCGCCTCCCCGCCTGCACACTCAATCCATCACCGCAAATCAACGCTTGCGCTTCTTATTTTTGCCTTTCGATTTGCCCACCGACACACCCGCAATCGATCGCGCCAATTCCAGCACGCGCGGCGTATCCGGCTCGCCGTCCAAGTAAGGCGTTTCCGCCAGCCGGGCAACCTTGTTCAAGCTGCGGATCATCACTTTGCCGGTATCGGGATAGGTACAGACCTCATGCGGGTCGTTCAGTCCCACAGCGAAAAAGAGCAAATCCTCGTCGAACGGATTGGCGAGCTGGTGAGCGACGCCCATACCGGCCGGGCACGAGATGCAGTCCCCGGCGCGAATTTCCTGGAGCGCATTGCCGTAACGCAAAACCCCGCGACCGGACAGCACGAAAAACACTTCGTCCTCGCGTGCATGCGCATGAAACGGACAGGCCGTGCGGCCCGGCGGCAAACGTGTCAGGTTGGCGCCGAGGCGGCCAGGGATCGAATCGAGCGCCGGTGTCAGCGGCTTCCACGCGCTGCCCCAGTGCTCGCCGTTCAAGCGCTCGATTTCCCTGACATTGTCGACGTTCACGACATAGGGCAGTGCGCTCTGTATTTTGGACGGGCTGCTCTTCGTGGATTGGCCTTTCTTTGGCGATTTTTCTTTCTTTGCGGATTTCTCTTCCTTTGCGGATTTGTCTTTCTTTTCCGGCTGCTTTTTCATGCCCTCGTCTCGTCGCAGATGTCAGAACCGGCAAATATACCCGCAACGATCGTCACCGCAACATAAACGACATCGCCGACAAGCAGTTCAGCGTCCTCACCGCGTGTTCGACCGAAGGTGTTTCGAAGCGAAGCGTCACGCCGTCGATACGCGTGAGCGTGGGCCATTGGCAGAACAAGTCGGCGAGCGCGGTTGTTTGCACGCGGAGTTCGCACTGGGTGGGGCGTTGCGTCACGCCCGATCGCTCAAATCGACCGGCACTACCACGCACTCGCCGCGCCATCGCCTCTTGCGCCGCCGCACGAATCGCCGCACACGCGGCCGCCGGCGTCTGCGTGACGCCGCTTGCATGCCCCGACGCCGTCTTCACCGTGACGAAATCCGCCTCCGGAAATGTCTCGCGCGTCTCCTCGACGAACACATCGTCGCCGGTCAAAAGCGCGACACGTGCCCCATATTCCGCAGCCAGCGCCCCATACACTCCCGCCTCGCCCACCTCCGCGCCGTTCATCGACACGCGCGCAAATGCAAAGCTGTTGATCGTATGCGCGAGTATCCCGCGGCTTTGCGCCTTCGCGTGATAGCCGATCATGAACACCCACTCCGCGCCGTATTCGAGCCCCGCCATCATCCCGAGCGTGCGCGGCTTGCCGAGCACCACCTGCGCGCGCTCGTCCAGCAGATCGGGCAGCAGATTGCGAAAGCCGCCGTGCGAATCGTTGACCCACACTTCGGTCGCGCCGCCCGCGAACGCGCCTTCGATCGCCGCGTTCGCCTCTTCGGTCATCCAGCGCCGCGCGCGTTCGTATTCGCCGTTGCCGGGGCGCGTCTGTTCGGTGTGAAAGACGCCTGCGACGCCTTCGATATCGGTAGAAATCAGGACTTTCATCGTGTCGGTTGAGCGAGGATTTGCGTGAGATCGGGCGCCGCGTCGGCGAGCGACAGGCGTCGGTGACCGTCGCGGCCCGTGACTGTCGTCGCCTGAAAGAGTGCGTCGATGATCGCTTGTTCGACGCTGTCGGCCGCCGCGTGAAAAAGCGGATCGAGCCGCGCATCGGCCACGCACGGCGGCACCGCAACGAAGTCCGCTTCGTGCGGCACCGTGTACGCCGTCGAGAACGCCAGCGAGATATCGCCGCTGCCATGGCCATAGGTCGAGCCGGTGCGCGCGAGCCCGGCCGCTGCGCGCATCGAGAGCCGTTTCAACTGGCGCGCATCGAGCGGCGCGTCGGTTGCGATCAGCATGATGATCGAGCCTTGCTCGGGTTTTGCTACGAGCGCGCCTGCAATGTCCGCATTTGCGCGCTGCTCCAAGGCGGCTCGCTCGGCGAGCGCGCGTCCAACCGGCACGCCGCCGATCGTCAGCATCGGCAGGCGCCCGAAGTTGGCGAGCACGAGCGCGCCGACGGTGTACGAAGTCCCCGCGGCCAAAGCCATGCGCGAAGCCGATCCAATTCCGCCTTTCAGATCGAAGCAGGACATCCCGCGTCCGGCGCCAACGGCACCGCGCGCGAACGTCCCGCTCGCTGCCGCAGACGCGGCGTCGTAGTGTTCCTCCCTAACGGCCAGCGCTTGAATATCGTTCAAATACCCGTCGTTGCATTCGAACACGAGCGGATTGACCGTCGGCCATTCGCGGCCGATCAGCGGATTCTCCGCAATCGTCGCGCGAATCTGCGCCTGCGCGATCGCGCCGACGCCGAACGTATTCGTCAACGCGATCGGCGTCTCGAGCACGCCCAGCTCCTCGACTTGCACAAGGCCGATGCTCTTGCCGAAGCCGTTGATGACCGTCGCCGCCGCCGGGACTTTGTCGCGATAGAGGTTGCCGCCATTCGGGCGCACGACGGTCACGCCCGTTTGAATCGATCCATCGTCGAGCGTGCAATGCCCGACGCTGACGCCCGGCACATCGGTGATCGCGCCACTCATGCCCGGTCCAACTTCGGATCGAGCGCATCGCGCAGCCCGTCGCCGAGCAGGTTGAACGCCAGCACGGTCAGAAAAATCGCGAGGCTTGGAAAGAGCGCGATATGCGGCGCGGTCACCATGTCGGCGCGCGCTTCGTTGAGCATCGCGCCCCACTCGGGCGTCGGCGGCTGCGCGCCGAGACCAAGGAACGACAGGCTCGCCGCTGTGATGATCGAGGTGCCGATGCGCATCGTGAAGTACACGACCACCGACGAGATCGTCCCCGGCAGGATGTGCCTCATGATGATCGTCCAGTCCGACGCGCCGATGCTGCGCGCCGCCTCCACATACGTGAGGTGCTTGAGCATCAGCGTGTTGCCGCGCACGAGCCGCGCGAACGCGGGGATGCTGAACACGGCCACGGCGCAGATCACGTTGACCATGCCGTTGCCGAGAATCGCGACCACGCCGATCGCGAGCAGAATGCCGGGGAACGCGAACAGCACATCGGCGACGCGCATCGTGATGCGGTCCCACCAGCCTTCGTAGTAGCCGGCGAGCAGCCCGAAGAACGTGCCGATCACTGCACCGATCGCCACTGAGAAAAATCCCGCCGCGAGCGAAATGCGCGTGCCGGCGAGAATGCGGCTGAAGATATCGCGGCCCAGCGAATCGACGCCGAACCAGTGCGCAGCGGAAGGGCCTGCGTTCAACGCGTCGTAGTCGAAATAGTTCTCGGGATCGTACGGCACCAGATGCGGCGCCACGATCGCGCAGATGACGAGCAGCAGCACGAAAACACCGGCCGCGAGCGCCACCGGCTGCTTCTTGAACTTGCGCCAGAACTCGCTCCACGGCGTGCGGATCGCGCGCGCTTCAGGCACGGCGGCCGACGGGGACATCGAGGACTTCACCGCGCCGTCCTCATTGGCAGTCGCATTCATGATGCCTCCCGTGTCGACCCGAGTTGGCGCTTCAGCGCCTTACTCGGGTCCCATGCCGCCCCAAGGGAGGCATCCGCCCCCTCGGGGGGCAGCGAACGATAGTGAGCGTGGGGGTAGTTCAATCTAGACCTCACTTGAAGCGGATGGTCGGATTGATGACGGCGTACAGCACGTCGACGACCAGATTGATGACGATGAATTCGAGCGAGAACAGCAGCACTTCGGCCTGAATCACGGGATAGTCGCGCATCGAAACGGCATCGACGAGCAGCCGCCCGAGCCCCGGCCAGTTGAACACCGCCTCGACGACAATCGAGCCGCCGAGCAGAAAGCCGAATTGCAGGCCCATCATCGTGACGACCGGAATCAGCGCATTGCGCAGGCAGTGCTTCACGACGACGATCGATTCGCGCACGCCCTTCGCGCGCGCGGTCCGCACGAAGTCTTCGTTCATCACTTCGACGAACGACGCGCGCGTAAAGCGCGCCATCACGGCGGCAACCGCCGCGCCGAGCGTGATCGACGGCAGCACGTAGCTCTTCCACGTGCCGTCGCCGACGATCGGCAGCCAGCCGAGCTTCACCGAAAAAATCTCCATCAGCAGCATGCCGAGCGCGAAGGCCGGAAACGAAATGCCGGAGACCGCGAGCGTCATGCCGATCCGGTCGGGCCAGCGGTTGCGCCACACTGCCGACACGATGCCGATCGCCATCCCGAACACCGTCGCCCACACCATGCTCACGAGCGTGAGCAGCATCGTCGGCATGAAGCGCTCGCCGATTTCCGTCGCAACCGGGCGCTTGCTGCGCGTCGAGACGCCGAAGTCGCCATGCGCGATGCGGGTGAAGAAGTTCGCGAACTGCGTGGGCAGCGGCTTGTCGAGCCCGAGGTCGGCACGCACGAGCGCGACCGTGGCGTCGTCGGCCTCCGGGCCGGCGGCAAGACGGGCCGGGTCGCCGGGCAGCATGTGCACGAACAGAAACACCAGCACCGCGACGATCAAGAGCGTCGGCAGCAGGCCAAAGAGACGCTTGACGAGAAAATTCAGCATACGAGCGGGTCCGTGTCGAAACGCGGCTTGCTTGCACGCTCGTTGTGCGCGCAACCAAACCGCCAAGCCACCCTTACTTGATGGCGATTTCGTCGAAGTTGAACGAGCCGTCCGGCATCACATACGCACCGGACAGGCGCTTGCTGCGCGCATAGACGATCTTCTCTTGCACGAGGAAGAGCCACGGCGCGTCGGACCAGATGCGCTTTTGCGCGTCGCCGTACAGCGCGGCCTTCTGCGTGCGATCGGTTGTTTCAAGCGCCTTCGACAACGCTTGATCGACATCCGCGTTCTTGTAGTAAGCGGTGTTCACGAGCTTCGGCGGGAACGAAGCGGACGCGAGCAGCGGCGTGATCGCCCAATCGGCTTCACCGGTCGACGACGACCAGCCGATGTAGTACATCCGCACCGGCGCGGTGGCCGGGTCCGGCGCGCTCTCGACCTTCGCCACGCGCTGCCCTGCCTCGAGCGCCTGCACCTGCGCCTTCACGCCGACTTGCGCGAGCTGCTGCTGGATGAATTGGATCGCCTTCTGCGACGTCGTGTTGTTGTACGCCGACCAGAGCGTCGTCTCGAAGCCGTCCGGATAGCCCGCTTCCTTCAACAGCGCGCGCGCTTTCGCGGGATCGTACGGCCAGGGTCCGAGCTTCACCGCGTAATCGACCCCCTGCGGCACGACACCGTCCTCGGGCGTCGCGAAGCCCGAGAACGCGACCTTCGCGAGCGCGTCCTTGTTGATCGCGTAGTTCAGCGCCTCACGCACTTTCGGGTTGTCGAACGGCTTTTGCTGCGTGTTCAGACTCACGTAGCGATTGATGATCGACGGCACCGAAATCAGATCGACCTTCGGACTCGCCTGCAGCACGCCCGCCTGCTCATACGGGATCTGGAACGCGAAATCGGCCTCGCCCGTCTGCATCAGCGCGGCGCGCGTGTTGTTGTCGACCACCGGCTTCCAGTCGATCGCATCGATCTTCGGGTAGCCCTTCTTCCAGTAGCCATCGAATTTCTTGACCTTGAGGTCGTCGGTCTGCTTCCATTCGACGAGCTCGAACGGGCCGGTGCCGACCGGATGGAACGCGATGTCCTTGCCCCACTTCTTCAACGCGGTCGGCGAGATCATCACCGCCGACGGATGCGCAAGCACGTTGATGAACGCCGAGAACGGCGTTTTCAGCGTCACGCGCACCGTGTACGGATCGACCACCTCGGTCTTGTCGATGCGGCTGAACATGTTGTAGCGCTTCAACTTGTTCGCCGGATCGGTGATGCGGTCGAAGTTCGCCTTCACGGCAGCCGCGTTGAAATCCGTGCCGTCCTGGAACTTGACGCCCTGGCGCAGCTTGAACGTGTAGACGCGCGCGTCGGGGCTCGCCTCGTAGCTCGTCGCGAGCACGTCGACGAGCTTCATGTCCTTGTCGAAGCCGAAGAGGCCCTGATAGAACGACTTCGCGACCGCCATCGAAAGCGTGTCGTTCGCGTCGTAGGGATCGAGCGTCGTGAACGTCGACGCAACCGCCATCACGGCCTGCTGTTCGGCATGCGCCGTGCCGCCCGCTGCCAACGCGAACGCGCACACGCCGCCGGCAATCAGGGCTCGCAAGCGGAACTGGGAAGAGAAGAGAGACGACGTCATGCCTTGGGCTCCTTAGTAGTCCGTTTGAGGTCTCAGGTTTGAGGTCTTAATACGCGCCGCCGATGCGATGCTCGGCGACGTAGTGATCCGGTCCGACCGCGACGAGCGGCGCCACGAGCGGCTCGTCGCCGATCGCGCGAATCGGGTTCGGGATTTCATCGGCGGCGAGCATCCGCTTCGCGTGCCGGCGCGCCGGGTCGGCGACCGGCACCGCGCTCATCAGCTTCTTCGTGTACGGATGGCGCGGCGATTCGAACACCGCACGGCGCGGCCCGATCTCGACGATCTGGCCGAGATACATCACCGCGACGCGATGGCTTACACGCTCCACGACCGCCATGTCGTGCGAGATGAACAGGTACGCGACGCCCAGCTCGCGCTGCAGATCGAGCATCAGGTTGACGATCTGCGCTTGCACGGAAACGTCGAGCGCGGAGACGGACTCGTCGGCGATCACGACCTTCGGGTTCAGCGCGAGCGCCCGCGCGATGGCGATGCGTTGACGCTGACCGCCCGAGAATTCGTGCGGATAGCGGCGCGCGGCGTCGGCCGGCAAGCCGACTTTCTCGAGCAGCCACGTGACGCGCGCTTGCGCTTCTTCGCCGCGCATGACGCCGTGCACGAGCAGCGGCTCCATGATCGAGAAGCCGACCGTCAAGCGCGGATTGAGCGACGCGAACGGGTCCTGAAAAATGAACTGGATATTGCGGCGCAGCGCTTGCAGGTCCGTGCCTCTCAGCGAGCTGATATCGCGACCGTCGAACTCGATCGTGCCGCTCTGGCTTTCGACGAGTCTCAACAGCGATCGCCCTGTCGTCGACTTGCCGCAGCCCGACTCGCCGACGAGCGCAAGCGTCTCGCCGGGACGCAGATCGAAGCTCACGCGTTCGACCGCATGCACGTTCTGCGCGACGCGTCCGAACAGGCCGCTTTTGACCGGAAAGCGCGTGACGAGATCGCGCACGCGCAGGATCGGCGGGGTGCTTTCGTGCACTTCCGGCTGCTGCGCGTCGACGCCGGGCGCCGCAGCCGCAGCGACGTTCGCGTTCGTTGCGTCCGCAACGAGATTCTCGGCGGCACCCGCAGTTGAATCCTGCTGCACCTGGAGAATCGGAAACTTCGCGGGCCGCTCCGTGCCCTCCATCGAGCCCAAGCGCGGCACCGCGGCGAGCAGCGCCTTCGTGTAGGCATGCGACGGCGCCGCGAAAATCCGGTCCGAGCGCCCTTCCTCGACCTTCTCGCCGCGATACATCACGAGCACGCGATCGGCGACCTCCGCGACCACACCCATATCGTGCGTGATGAAGATCACGCCCATGTTCATCTCGTCCTGCAAGCCGCGGATCAATTGCAGAATCTGCGCCTGGATCGTGACGTCGAGCGCGGTGGTCGGCTCGTCGGCGATCAGCAGTGACGGCTTGCACGAGAGCGCCATCGCGATCATCACGCGCTGCCGCATCCCGCCCGAAAGCTGATGCGGATAGCGCGCAAACACGCGGCGCGACTGCGGAATGCGCACGAGATCGAGCAAGCGCAGCGCTTCGGCGCGCGCCTCCGAGCGGCTCTTCCTCTGATGCAGCGCGATCGCCTCGGCGATCTGATCGCCGACCGTGAACACCGGATTCAGCGATGTCATCGGTTCCTGGAAGATCATCGCGATGTCCGCGCCGCGAATCGAGCGCATCGTCGCGTTCGACGCCTGCGCGAGATCGAGCACGCGTCCATTGCGGCGCTTGAACGCGATGCGTCCGCTCGTGAGCCGCCCGCCGCCGTTTTCGATGAGACGCATCAGCGAAAGCGACGTCACCGATTTGCCCGACCCCGATTCGCCGACGATCGCGAGCGTCTCGCCGCGGTCGACCGAGAACGACAGCTGCCGCACCGCTTCGAACGTGCGCGCATCGCGCCTGAACGCGACCGACAGATCGTCCACCGCGATCACGCGCGGCTCAGGCAGCAAATCGGCAAGCGGCCCCGTTGCATTCGATGAAGTCGACACGATCGATTCCTCGTCGTTTAGCGCTCGATTAGCACTTGAAAGTTAGGTGCGCGGCAGTCGCGCTCATCGATAGATCGCGGTCACGGGCGCCTCGCCCACGCGCGCGTATCCGCGGTACATCCCTTCGGTGTTGAACGGCAGCGTGACGTTGCCGTACTTATCGACGGCGACGAGGCCGCCGCGTCCGTCGATGCGCGGCAGCTTGTTCATCACGACGTCATCCGCGGCGGTTGCGAGCGGCACGCCGCGATATTCCATCTGGGCGCTGACGTCGTACGCGACCACCATCCGCATGAACATTTCGCCGCTGCCCGTGGTCGAGACGGCGCAGGTGGCGTCGTTCGCATAGCAGCCCGCGCCGATCAGCGGCGTATCGCCGACGCGGCCCGGCTCCTTGTTCGTGATGCCGCCCGTCGACGTCGCGGCGGCGAGATGGCCGTGCAGATCGAGCGCGACCGCGCCGACCGTGCCGAACTTGCGGTTCGGATCGATCGGTTCGTGGGGAATGTCCTGCGCGCTGGCGAGCGCGGCGGCATCGTGGTCGAGCAGCGCCTTGCCGGCTTCGCGCGCCTTCAACAGCTGCTGGTAGCGCGCGTCGGTATGGAAGTACGACGGGTCGACGATTTCGAGCCCCTGCTTCTCGGCGAACGCCTCGGCGCCGGCGCCCGCGAACATCACGTGCTCGCTTTGCTCCATCACGCGGCGCGCGGCGAAGATCGGATTCTTCACGCGTTTCACGCCGCACACGGCGCCCGCTTCGAGCGTGCGGCCGTCCATGATCGCGGCGTCGAGCTCATGCGTGCCATCCGACGTGAACACGGCGCCGTGTCCGGCATTGAAGAGCGGACAGTCTTCGAGCAGGCGCACGGCGACGCTTACCGCGTCGAGGGCGCTGCCGCCATCGGCGAGCACGCGCTGGCCGGCGGCGAGCACGTCGCGCAACGCCGCGTGATACGACTGTTCGGCTGCGAGGTCCATCGCGGCGCGCAGGATCGTGCCTGCGCCTCCATGGATGGCGAGAACGGCGGTGCGAGTCATGGTGTTTTCGAACGTTTGGAAAGACGGGATTTCAGTGGCGCGCCGGCCGCAATCGGTTCGGTGGCCGCGCGCGGCTTCGTGAGCCAGGGCAGCACGAATTCGGTCATCTCGGCGGCGGCCTTGGCGGAGCGCTTGGTGCGGTGCGCGACCGCATCGCAAAGCGCCTCGATCACCGCGAGCACCGAGGCGTCGCAGTTCGCCGCGAGGCGCCGCTCGGCCCGCACATACAGCGCGAGGTGAGCGAACTGCGCGAGCGGCGAGTCGACGCTGTCGGTCAGCGCGAGCACGCGCGCGCCGAGCCCGGCGGCGCGCGAAGCGAGCGCGATCGTGTCGTCGACGTAGCGCGGAAACGCGATCGCGATCACGAGATCGTCGGCACTCGCGTTGAAGAGCCGCCGCGCCGCGTGCGTGGGACCGCCGGCCAGCGCGAGCGATTCGACGTTCTCGTGATAAGGCGCGAGGCCGTGTTCCATCAGCCCCGCGAGGAAAGCGCTCGAGCCATAGCCGAGCACGAACACGCGGCGCGCGGCGAGGATCGCTTCGACGGCGGCCTCGGCGCTCGCCGCATCGATCGCGCGTTGGGTGGCGTGCAGGTTGGCGATGGTCTGTTCGAGCGACGCGTCGAGCAATTCGCCGCCGCCCGCAGGCGATTCCTGCGCGCTGCGCAAGCGCTCGACCGGCGCGAGCGTGGCCTCGAAGCCGCGCACGAGCGCGTCGCGAAACGCCGGATAGCCCTCGAAGCCGAGCGCGCGCGCAAAGCGGTTGGCGCTCGCGACCGACGCGCCGGTGGCGTTGGCCAGTTCGTCGATGCGCATCGTCGCCGCGCGAAACAGATTGGCCTGCACGTACTCGCCCATGCGCCGGTGAATCGGCGTGAGGCTGGGCATCGCCGCGGAAATGCGCGCCGAAATCGTCTGTTCGACAGGCGGCGCCTGCGTGGAAGCCTGCGTGGAAGAGTGACGGGCCATGGGGTTCAAAGGGTGTCGCGATTGAAGCGGCTACGGAAAACTTTCATCTCGTAATGAAAATATGTTTACACGAAAATTTTCCGAGAAAAAAATATTTTCATCCAGTGCGGGTTTTCTCTAATACGCGTGCATACGCACACAAACGAGCGCCGCGCACCTGTGCGGAACATGCATCAAACGTTCGAAGCGGAGAAGTACTGGGTCGGCGTCACGCCGAGCGTGCGGCGGAACATGGCGATGAACGCGCTGATGCTGTCGTAGCCGAGGTCGAGCGCGATGCGAGTCACCGGCGTTCCGGCCGCGAGCATTTCGAGCGCGCGCATCAGCCGCGCGCGCTGGCGCCACTCGGTAAAGCTGAAGCCCGTCTCGGCGACGAAGCGGCGTGTGAGCGTGCGCACCGGTATCGCGGCCCACTCGGCCCAGTCGTCGATGCGCCGGTTGTCCGCCGGATGGTCGGCGAGCGCCTGCGCGATACGCACGAGGCGCGGGTCGCGCGGCAGCGGCAAGCCGAGCGGCTCGCGCGGCAAGCTGCGAATCTCGTCGCGGATCACCCCGGCAATGCGCGTCTGCGCTTCCTCGTGCGGCGCGTCGCTCCAGGTCGCCGCCCGCATCACTGCTTCGCGCAGCAAGCCCGATGTGCGCATCGTGCAAGGCGTGTCGGGCAGCACGTCGCATGCGTGCGGCGCGACATAGACGCTCCAGCCCGCGAAGGCGCCGTGCGAGCGCAGCGAATGAACGTGATGCGGCGGAATCCAGACCGCGTGGATCGCCGGCACGACCCAATGGCCGCTCGCCGTGCCGACTGTCAGCAGCCCGCGCGACGCGCCGAGCAACTGCCCGCGCGCGTGGCTGTGCGCGGCCGTCGAACGAGGCGTGTCGCCGATCCGTTGGGCTGCGACGACAAGCGGCCCGCCGGCGGATTCGGCGCGCGACGGAGAAATGAGCGGATCTGACATGGCCTGAATGCGGTATTGAATGGCCCCAATAGCGTATCCGAGCCTAAGCACGCTGGCTACACTCGCCTCACCCCTGACCCTCACGGAGATACACCATGCGTGCTGAAGACATGCTTCCCGACGACAAGAATGCCGGCGAATTCAATGGCGTCGTCGTCCGCAAAGGCTCGGTCGGCGCCTTTCTCGCGAATGCGAAGACCCTCGCCGACCCCCAGGTTTCCGACGAAGCGCGCGCGCTTGCCGAGCGCGATATGGTCGAGTTGCTGCCCGCGCTTCGTGCGCTCGGCGTCTTCGATGTCTTCGAGATTCGCGACGCAACGTTGCGCGCATTGGTGAATGACAGGGTTGTCCGCTAGGGCCGCTTTCCTTTACGTCTCTAAAAAAGCCGGAGAGATCGATTAAAATGCCCGCCTTTCTCGAACTCCGCGGACGCTTGCCGTCTGCGGATCTCACCAGGAGGCGATTTCCGTGCAAGACCTTCTCGCACATATTCATCCGGACAACTGGACTTTCCTCTGGAACGCGCTCTCGACGTTCTCGGTCAACGCGTGCACCGCCGTTCTCGTGCTCGTCATCGGCTGGTGGATTTCGACGCGCGTCGGCCGCTGGCTCAACCGCGTGCTGACCAACAAGGCGCGCCTCGATACGACGCTGCGCCCCATCGTCTGCGATGCGAGCATCTGGGGCATCCGCATCGTCGCGATCGTCGGCGCGCTGTCGCAGCTCGGCATCCAGACGGCCAGCATCGTCGCGGTGCTCGGCGCGGCCGGCCTGGCAATCGGCCTTGCGCTGCAAGGCACGATGCAGAACATCGCGGCCGGCATCATGCTGCTGCTTCTGCGTCCGTTCGGGGTCGGCGATTACATCGATGGCGGCGGCGGATCGGTGGCCGGCACGGTCGAGGAGATCAGCCTCTTCACGACGCGCCTCACGAAACCCGACGGCATCTGCGAATACGTGCCGAACAGCGCGCTCTGGAGCAATTCGATTCGCAACTACTCGCGCAACCCCACTCGCCGCCTCGACCTCGAAGTCGAAGTGTCGGTGCGCGACGACGTCAATCGCGCGCTCGACGCGTTGCGCGCCCTCGCCGAGAGCGAACCCGCCGCGTTGAAGGACCCCGCGCCGCAAGTCATGGTGATCCGCTTCGACGACAGCACGGCCGTCGTGAACATTCGCGTCTGGTCCAACATCGCCGACTTCTGGACCATGCGCTGGGACCTCTCGCGCAAGGTGCGCCAGACGCTCGCGGACGCGCAGTGCGCGCTGCCGATTCGCACGCGCGAACTGCATATCGTGCAGAACGCGGGGGAGTCGAAGTAAGGCGGCCTATTTGCGAATCGGCGCGGATCGGCGCGTGGCCTCGCTTCTAACGCGCGATTACGTGCCGCTGCCGCAACGCGTCGCCCGTTGGCCATTCGCGCCGTCCTCGACTCGCCAGCCCAATTGCTTCAACGCGTCGCGCAATTCATCGGCTAACGGCCAGTGCTTCGCGGCGCGCGCCGCTTCACGTTGCGCGAGCAACGCCGCGACGTCTGGCGGCACCGCTTCGACCTCCGCTTTCCACTCCGCGAGCCGCAAACCGAGCACGATGTCGAATTGATCGACCGTCGCGCGCCGCACAGCGGGCGGCAAATCGCTTCTCACCAGCTCCCAGAGCACGGCCAGTGCGCGCGGCATGTTGAGGTCCTGGTCGATCTCGGCGCGAAAGCGCGCGACGAAACCTTCATCGGTCGCACTGCCGCACAGCGCAATGTCAGGCGTGCTGTACGCCGCGGCATGTTGCCTCCGGCAGGCACCAGCAGCTCAGTATTGCCCAAAGGCGCGGCAGCCTGCACGGTTTCCCAAAGATACTCTTGCGGACGTCGGACGCAGCGATTGCAAGCCGCACAAATCAGCCAGCCCACGTCATCGCAACGTTCGGTCGCAAACAGTTCGTACACCTCCTATCATCATCAGCTTCTCTCCTGGCCTTGCTGCGCCTCACTGGACACGTCTGCTGCATCTCGCAACGCACCTGAGTTCGGACGCAAACGCAGTCGCGGCGCGGCCATCGTGAACCGGGCACCGGCCGGCCGCTAGCCAGCCCATCGTTGCCTGAACGGCTGAGCGCGTACGAGACTCATTTTCACAGCGCCCAGTTCGTCGAACTGAAGCCTGCTTCAAGCTCCGCTAAAAGCGATGCCGGATGCCAATAACTACTTGCACTTGGCTCTGAGTTTTGGAGGCGGTTAGGCCAGTGAGGCTTGCGACCGCCTTCCCGCCGGTCGAATCAGTGCCAGACGCATGCTGATAAGCAGTGACTGCGTAAAGGTCAGTTCGCTTGGATAGGAAGTAGTCTGCCCCGATCGTGCCTTGATTGTAAGTTGCACCGTTGACGCCGTATCCTTTCAAGTAGTTATAGGCAACGCCGAGGTGGAGGGTAGGCGTGAGTTGATAGCCGACGTTGACTTCAATGTCGTGGAATTTTGCATCGCCGCCTGCGCCGGTAGCCGGGAGACCCGGTAGTGTCCCGATACCCTTGAACTGCGTGTTGCTGTAGTCAACGGCGAACGTAGCGGAACCAACGACGTAAGAAGCGCCTGCGGCGAAGATCTGCTGCGTTTTCGCGGACGCATAGCCGGAATACACGGGGCTTGCAGTCATGTTGGACCCCGTAGTGCTCGAAGCTGCGGTATTGCCAAAATACGAGAAGTTAGGATCCTGCGCGTTGACGAAGCCGGCGCCAAGCGTGAGTGGTCCCCAATTGTAGTTCGCCCCGACTGACCAGATCTGGTTTTGATTGAATTTCCCAGCGACACCGCCGAAGCTGTAGAGGCCTCCGAACTTGAATCCACCGTACGACAGACTACTAAACTTGATCGCGTTGTTGACGTGGTTGCTGCCGTCTTGGTTATCTACATCGCCAGGATGGGCGCTGGCATATCCGCCCCACATCTGTGCCGCCACGAACATGTAGGTGAAGTCAGTAAGCGAATCATATTGACGCCCGAACGTAAAGGTACCTATGTTCGATGATGAAATGCCGAGATAGGATTGGCGTCCGAACTCGTCGCCCCCTTGAGCGAGCTTTCCGTTCGCAACACTGAAGCCGTTTTCGATCACGAAAAGTGTTTTCAGTCCGCCGCCGAGGTCCTCAGCGCCTCGCAGCCCCCAACGGTCGCCACTGAGATTTCCGACGGTCATCGAATACTGCTTGTGGCCGCCAATGTTGTTCGCATAGGCCATGCCGACGTCAATCAAACCGTAGAGTGTGACGCTGTTCTGAGCACGTGCGGTACATGTGAAAGAGGCTACAACGGCCGCCGCAATCAAGGACTTTTTCATATGAAGGTCTTGCATTTGGATAAAAAATAAATGGAAACGACGCTCATCACGCGTCGTCACCAGACCACTCCGGGAGGCGCCGCGAATAGGAGTCCTCTCAACTCGCAGCGTCAAGATGGATGTAGCCTGCCTGGAATCTCCGCATTAGCAAGGTCACGCGACCTGCCCTTGGACGACTCTTTTTGGAACGCCGGCAACCAGAGTTGCCGGCGTCCAGGGAGCCTTCCTTACTTGATGACCACGCGCGCGCTGCTCGTCGACTCGTCTTCCATCGTCACGAGAGCGATCGCCTTGTCGCCCTTGACAAGCTTCACGCCGGGAGCGGCCGCAGCAAGTGCGGCCAGGCCGGAAATTCGTTTCATGGGAATAGCGCCAGCAGATAACGGTTGATCATTCGGGCAGATGCTGCAACACGAACGACAGTGTGGCCTCATGCTCGTCGCTGTTCGTCTTCGCGGGTTCCGACGGCGGCGTATCCAATATCGCAACGACTACGTTCAGGCCCTGGTTGCGCACCTTTATCGTCACGGTGCCGTCGGCGCCGGTCTTCAGCGGTTCGGAATCGGGGTCGTTGAGGAGGTCTGGCTGCACCTTGGCGCCGGGCGCGGGCTTGCCGTCGAAGAGCACCCGAACCGTGAGCGGCTGGCCCATCTGATCCGGCAGCTGTTTGCCGACCGGCACGATCTGCAGCTTCTGCGCGGGCAGTACGGGCATCGCCCCATCCAGAGGCCGGCGCAGATGCACCGCGTACTTGAATGTGTGCTCGCTGATCGTGGCGTTGGGCACCTCGTCCTTGCCCTTGTTGTACCACTTGCCGTCCGCCGTCTTGCTCCACAGGCCGTTGTCCATAATCCCGGCAACGATTGCCGGCTGGTTGTCGGTATTCACCACGAGCAGCGGCCCGCTGGGCGTGAGCTGCGTGGAGACCTCCTTACCCTGCTCGTCGTAGGCCGAGACACTCTTCACCTTTTGCTGGCGCTTGATGACATCCAGGTCGTCGCCGCCGAGGCCGTAGATCAGCGCCAGCTGGTTAGAGCGTTGCGCGAACCAGATGCCATGGGCCTGCGCCAGGCTGGCGGCACCCATGCCTGCAATCAGGCTTGCCACGACAGCAAGCTTTCCGGTGATCTTCATTTGTGTCTCCTTTCAGTGGTTGGAAAAAAACGGTCAATTCGCATCGCTATTGATGGCCGTGAAGGTTATGCGCTGCGTACTCGTAGTAAAGCGTCGACGGCTCGCGTCCGCGCTTGACGAACGCCTTGTGCTTTACGCCCTTGTCATGCGCCGTCATCAGGTCGTAGCGCAAGCTCGGCGAAACACGCAAAACGTCCTCGGAGTCGAACACGTACTCGAATCCTTCAATATTTAGGTATCCATACCGTGTTATCCTCTATCGCGCCAGCAGTCGCTCAGATCAAAACTTTAGATTACAGTTTGCCGACAGTGCCGGCCTTTCCATCTACAGATCGAGTATCAACGTCCGGCTATTGGCACGCGAGCAGCAGGGAGTGAAGCGATCGTTCCTATTTTTCTCTTCGTCGGAGAGAAACACGTCGCGATGCTGCGGCTCGCCTTCCAGCACGCGAGTCACACAGGTTCCGCAGACGCCTTGCTCGCAGGACGCCGGAATATGGATTCCGCAATCGGCCAAAGCAGCAATCACCGTCTTTTCTGCAGGGATACAAATAGTCTTACCGGTGCTTGCGATCGTGACGTCGAATTCGATATTGCTGTCGGATTCCCTGCGCTCAACGCTGAAATATTCCTTGTGCACATTGTTTTCGCGCCAGCCTTTTTGCAATGCGGTGTTGATGACAGCATTCATGAATGCCTCGCCGCCGCATACATATAAGTGCATTTCGGCATCGTGCGTTTCGAGAAGCGCGGCTAGATCTAGCCGTTGCTGTTTCTCGTCTTCCGTGAAGTGGAAGAAAACGCGGCCGGCGAATTTCGAGCGCGCGATGCGGTCGACAAAGGCTGCGCGCGCCGCCGAGCGCGCGAAGTAATGCATTTTGAAATCGGCTCCGAGACCAGCCAGGCGTTCCGCCATGCAAAGAATCGGCGTAATACCGATACCGCCCGCGATGAGCACGGAGTGCTTCGCGGATTCCACGAGCGGAAAGTGATTTTTCGGGGCGCTGACTTCAATCATGTCGCCTTCCTTGACCTGCTCATGCATGGCCCGCGACCCACCGCGCGTGGGTTCCGCCCGCATGACGGCAATGAGATAGCGATGTCTTTCCTCAGGACGATTGCACAGTGAGTATTGTCGAACCTTTCCGCCGGGTACATGAACATCAACGTGGGAACCAGCAGTAAACGGGGGCAGCGCTTTTCCGGCAGGGTCCACAAGTTCAAAAGATTGAATGTTCTCCGCTTCGGCCGTTTTCCTGGCCACTTTCAACGCGAGCGTCGTTCGGGGCGACGCGGGAGCCGGCCGAGGGCGTTTGCCGCGCAGATAACTGCCGATGCCGGCGAAAGCCAATACCGGTATAGAGAGCATGCCGATCAGTTGCAGCACTTGAATAAATCCGCCGCTTAGCCATCCGTAATGCAGCGCAAGCGCCGCCAGGTAAATTCGATGACCTAAGCTGTTCTCGCCATATGGAGTAAAGCGCAACACTTTGCCTGTGCTCGTATCGAGACTAACGTAGGAAAACGCATTGACATGGGGTGCGTCGCGCGCGACAAGATCGACGTTGAAAGCATCCCCGGGCTTGCCGGGGTAGTGAATGCGGGCATATTTCGGTTGCGGCACCAATGCCTGCGCGCGTTGCCAGAGGGCCTCGACTGGCAGGCTTTGCGTATCCGCCTTCACGACCAATCTAGGAGAAGGTGCGGGGGGCTTGGAGGCCGTCAGTGCGTAGAGCGCATCCCTCACGAATTGAAACGATTGCAGCGCGCCGGTGAGCGCGGACGCAAGCAGGATGAGGCTGACATAGACGCCAAGGGTTTTGTGCAGATTGATCCAGCGCGCGCGACCGGTGAGGTTGGGCTTGATCGTGACGGCGCGCCTGCGTTTGCGCAACGCCTCTGGAATCCACACAGCCAAGCCGCCACCGATCAGGACAATCGCGAATGTCAGCGCAAGCGATCCAGCGACGACGCTTCCGTTCTCCAGAAACTGAAAGCTGTGCAGTTTGGCCATCACACCGAACAGGCCGCCGTAACGATCCTCGCTTCCAAGCACTTTGCCAGTGCACGGATTGACGTAGTACCACCGGTGGTCGCTGAAAAGAACACGCGTGCTGGAATCCGCGTTGTCGTATATGCGCAGCTGCTGTGGCCGACCTGCGACTGGATTGGAAGCGCTGGCATTGGCAATCAACGTATCGAGCGGCAGGCGCTCTTTGCACGATGCGACTTTGAGCAGATCGTGGTAGATGACAGGTTCGAGTGGCTCCCGAAACAGCATGCCCGCGCCGGTAACCGCCACCATGACGACGAACAGACCGATGCTCAGGCCTGTCACGCGATGTAACTGACGAATACGCTCACGTAGAGATACACGCATAGGATTACCTATAATTGGAATGACGTTGGCTTTGATCGTTAGGGCCGGATAGTACGTCAGGAGCAAACCCGATAAGATAAGACTCCAAATTAACGCCCCTATGACGCTTAATAGCGGTAAGATCCACGAATTCTCCTGGCGCACTTCGACTTGATGATTTGGTCGATGGCGAGCCTTGACAGTACGCGTACCCGCGGCGAACCAATGAGTCCAATTCAAAAAGTTTGATAGGTCCAATGGCTGACTCGTTGCTTGCTGACCTCCTGATCGGCCGTCTCCGTCGGGACGGGTCCGTACCACTACAGATCCAGATCGCGAACGGGATCCGGGACGCGGTATCCGATGGCACTCTGAAGGCATCCGCACATTTGCCGTCCTCCCGAACGCTCGCGGCGGCACTAGGGGTCTCCCGAATAACCGTTGTAACGGCTTATCGATTAGCATGACGAACTTTTTTGTCGCCGCGCGACGCGAGCTGCCGGCTCACGCAAACAGTTCGGCCGCCACGCCCTATCGGAGCGCGGCAGACTCTGCTGTCGAGCGGCCCCAAAACGCGCGCTTTATGTTGTCGTCACACTGCGAATCAGCGACATCTGCATTCTTGCTTGATTAAAGTATTTTCAATGACGCAGGTTGGGTGCGATTCACTAAGATGCATCCAGCAAAAATTTGCCGAAGCAGCCAAACGCTTTGTGGGCCAGGCCGTCACTTGGCACGTGCAAATGGGCAGGCAGTACTGACGGAACATAGTTGATGGAGAGTTGGATGAACCCCGCAGAGATGTCCTTGCGTCTGGTGGTTGAAAAATGGTTGGCGTCAACTTTGACCACATCGCTCCGGATAACACGGTTCACTCACGCACGCTGCGCTCACGGACACTATGTGCGGGTCGAGGCGTCGCGACTGGAGGGAATAGTCGCGCTTTGCTTCTTTCAACATGCAGATGGTGCGTGGCGGGTATTCCCGCCTTATCCAGCCCGCCCGACCATACGTCCTTGTTTAGATGGAGTCGGAACGGCTGTTTAACCGGTACGTCGCCGTTTCTTTTGATAGGTCCAATGGCTGACTCGTTGCTTGCTGACCTCCTGATCGGCCGTCTTTGTCGAGACGGGTCCGTACCACTACAGATCCAGATCGCGAACGGGATCCGGGACGCGGTATCCGACGGCACTCTGAAGGCATCCGCACATTTGCCGTCCTCCCGAACGCTCGCGGCGGCACTAGGGGTCTCCCGCATAACCGTTGTAACGGCTTATGACAGGCTAGCGGCCGACGGCTATCTCCATACCGATTCCACGAGTGGCACGTTTGTCTCCGACAAGCTGCCGCAAGCGATGAAGTCGGCGCCTCGGGAATCAACCGCACGAACCCTGTCCGAGCGCGGGGAGCGACTGATACGCGCTCCTGCGGGCATCCAGGAACGCAAGGGGGCGTTCGTGCCGGGTGTCTGCGATACGGATTATTTTCCTTATCAGATTTGGAGGCGTATCCAGAATCGCTATCTCGGGGAGCAGCATGCGCACCTCATGGGCTACTCCAATCCAGGCGGATATCTCCCGTTGCGCCGCGCGCTATCGGAGTATTTGCGCGTATCGCGCGCGGTTCGGGCCTCCCCGGAACAGATCATCGTAACAATGGGGAGCAATCAGTCGATTGACCTTTGCTCACACATTCTGGCCGACGTGGGTGAACTGGCCTATGTTGAAAACCCTTGCCACTGGGCAACGCCAATCCTGTTGCGCGCCAACGGGCTGGAAGTGGAGGCTATTGCCGTCGACAGTAACGGTATGAAGCTCGAACGATGTTTGCGCCGACCTCGACTCGTAGTGACGACCCCATCGCATCAGTTCCCAATGGGGGTGACGTTGTCGGACGAACGGCGTGCCCATCTGCGTGCGGCCGCTGAGCAGTGGGACGCATTCGTTCTGGAAGACGACTATGACAGTGAATTCCGATATGACCAGCGTCCGCTTCCGTCTCTTCAAGGCGTCGATGAAAGCGGCCGTGTCATTCTGATGGGAACGTTTAGTAAGGTCATGTACCCCGGCATGAGGCTCAGCTATATCGTTGTTCCGCCCGGCCTGGTCGATTCCTTCGCAGCCGCTTCGTTGCGCTTATACAGACCAGGGCACCTTTCCTTGCAGGCAGCGATGGCAGACTTCATTGCGGACGGGCATTTCTCGAAGCACATTCGGCAGATGCGCGATATCTACGGGGCGAGGCAATCGGAATTGCTCCGATGTCTGGACCAGTGCTTTGGCGATGCACTTGAAACATCACGGAACGCCGCGGGTCTGCATATGACAATCAGGATCCGGGATCTGGTTGACTTCGATACGACTGTATCGCGATCGCTTGAGCAGGGAATTTACCTTCGCAGGCTGCACACGTTCAATCAAGGCGATCCAGGATTTCGTGACGGATTTCTGTTGGGATTCGGCGCGCTCGATATCGAAGCCATCCGTCCCGCTGTCCAGACCTTCGCCCGCATCGTCGAGAGCGTAGTTTCCGTGCCGGGCCCGTGACATTCCGGATTGTGCCCCGCTGTCGCCGGACGACAAGATAGCCGGCACGGTGTGACTGAAGTCCCGCTACGCGTAGTCAGAGAAGCAGAAAGCGCGAGAAATTTCTCGACTAAGCCGTCGCCCCCGCCTCTTTTATGCGACCTTGAACTGTTCGATGGTAGATGCCAACGAGTTAGCCTGAGTCTGCAAGACGGTTGCTGCCGCTGCCGACCGTTCGACGAGCGCTGCGTTCTGCTGCACCATCCTATCGAGCTGTGTGACCGCGCGATTGACTTCCTGAATCCCGCGTGTCTGTTCGTTGGCCGCACGCGTGATCCCCGAGATAATCGTTTTGACCTCCGTCACATTAGTGACAATCTCGCTCATCGTCTCACCCGCCTGACGCACCTGCACCGAGCCCGCTGCAACGCTTGCTACCGTAGACTCGACGAGTTCCTTAACTTCGCGCGCAGCCTGCGCGCTGCGCTGGGCGAGGCTGCGCACCTCCTGCGCGACGACTGCAAAGCCACGGCCTTGCTCGCCTGCTCGCGCGGCCTCGACAGCAGCGTTGAGCGCGAGGAGATTAGTCTGGAAGGCAATGCCGTCGATCACGCCGATGATCTCGCCTATCCGGTCGGACGCTTTCTCAATCCTCGCCATTGTCGTGACTACATTAGCCATTAACTGGCCACCATGCGAAGCGATCTTCGCAGCGCCGGCCGAACGCTCGTCGGCCTCGCGGGCCGCCGCGGTTGACTGATCTACAATCCCGGTAATTTCATCCATCGATGCGGCCGTTTGCTGCAGGCTCCCCGCGGCAGACTCTGTACGGGACGAAAGGTCGTGGCTTGCGGTTGCGATTTCGTTAGCAGCCGTGCGCACCGATTCGCTTGCGTCGCGAATCTGCAGCATTACGCTTTGCAGTTTCTCTCCGAAGTTGTTAAACGAGCGTGCGATGTCACCCACCTCGTCGCGCCCATCGGCCGGCAAGCGCTGAGTCAGATCACCATCACCCGAACCGATAGCCGCCATCGCGTCGCAGACATGTCTAAGGCGGCGGAACGCGGTCGTCGTTATAACGCCAACGATTAGCGATGCGATGCCGACGATGACGATGAGGGACACGAGTGACGCAGTCAATAGCGACCGCGTTCCTGCAGTCGCTTCAGACTTGTCGAGAGCGATAACAACGCGCCAATCGGTTCCTGGCACCGACTGTGTGCGTATTAGCTTCGTCTTATCATTGATCGTGACCGCAAACGGAGTGGTAGTGACTCTGTCGAAATCCGGTGTGAGATCAGTAACAGGCTTGAATGTGAGCTTCCGGTCCGGATGCGCAATGACCCGGCCGCCGTTATCGATCAACATGCCGAAACTCGTCGGAGTCGGATGAATCGATTTTACGTTCGCAACCACGCTGTCTAACGCCACATCCCCCACGACCACAGCCTTCAGCACACCATCGCGCACCACGGGTACCGCAAACGCAACCAGCAACGCCCCGCTGACGCTGACGTAGGGTGTGGCAATCGGCTTTCCGGCCCGCACGGCATCCCTGTACCAGGGGCGACTGGTGGGATCGTAGGTGGACGGAATGTTGGGCCAATCAGTGAACTTGGCCGTCTTGTTCGGATAGCCGACGCCGATATCCCAGAATCCTCCCGCCATAGCAACCTGCTTAAGCATTGGCACCGGGTCGGACGTCAGAGCAACGTCCTGCAGCGACGAAATCATTCGGGCCTTCGAGGCGACCCACTCGCCGATAACGACAGCATGGTTATCTACGTCAGAGCTCAAGTTGCGGTCAATCTCCTCCTCATTGCTCGCCTTAGCGATGAAATAGTTAGTCGCGGTACTGGAGACAACTGAAAGAACCACAAGAGCTACGCAAGCACAAACAACGCGCGCGCGAATGGACGATAACATTTATAGACTCTGTATTGGATAACTAACCTTTGTTCCCGTGATCTCTTCGGGTGAAAGACGTGGCTGGCGGACAATGTCTCTTATCGAATCGTCAGCCTCGTGCGTTGGCGGTCGCATCACAAAAAGGCGCGTGGCAGCGAAGACCAGCCTTCCTTCATTCCGTTGAGTGGAGCGTCTGGCCGGTCAGGCGTCGCACTGGATGGCTGCGGGTGCATCAGTGGCAGGTAGCGCGGCAAACCGATCGATCGAGTATGTGTCGAGCGGGATCGGGGTGCGCCCGGTATCGATCAACTCCGCGAGCGTTTCCCCCACGCCTGGTCCGATCTGAAACCCTGAGCCACTGAACCCAAATGCGTAGAAAAGACCGTCCACCTTCGAACTTGGACCGATCACCGGTTCCCCGTCGGCAAGGTAACCCTCGACGCCACTCCAAACGCGGATGACGTTCAGGTGGGCCAGCGCGGGCGCAAGACGACGGAACTGCGCCAACTGTTGCACCGTGTTTTCCGGCAGTACAGACGCCCTTCGCGTGACGGCATCGGCGGGACCTGGCGGGCCGCCGCCGAGCACGATGTTGCCTCGCGGGATCTGCCGGAAATAGACGCTCTCTTCCTTGATCGACGTATAGACGCCCATCGATGAGCGAAATACATAGGGTACCGGCTCCGTGACGGCCATCTGGGGACCACGCGCCGTCATCGGCACAGGCTCGCCGAACTGTTGGGTGAGCGCGTTCGCCCACGCGCCCGCACAGATAACCACCCTCGCTGCGCGATAGGTTTCACCTGCCCCGCTCTGTACCCGAAACTCAGCGCCGTCCTTCTCTACGCTCACGATGTCGGTATTTTCGACGATCTGTGCGCCGAGCCGCATGGCAGCGCGCGCGAACGCTGGTGATGCGATCCGCGGATTGGCATGCCCGTCGAGCGGTGATATGGAAGCGGCCAGAACTTCTCGCCCCAGAAAAGGGAAGCGCCTGAACATGGCTTCACCCTCCAGCACGTCGAGGTCCAAGCCAAACGCACGCGCCTCATCGGCATAACGGTGAAAATATTCAGCATCATGCGCGTGGTAGCAAACCCGCGTGTGACCAGAGGGCAGAAATTCAACGTCCTCTTCCAGCAGTTCCCGGGTGCGGTACCAGATATCCAGCGCGCGATTGGCTATTGCAAGCTGCGGCAAAGATCGACCCTGCCGACGCACACCACCAAAGTTTGTGCCGCTCGCCTGCTGTCCGATCAGGCCGCGTTCGATCAGGATGACCGATCGCATGCGCCTGCGCAGGAAGAAAGCCGTCGACGCACCCATGATGCCGCCGCCAATAACAATCACATCGGCGTATCGGTTCATCGTACGTCCTCCATTTTGGGCTCCGCTTCAAGCGCCATAGGCAGCGGCTTGACGGGCGCCTGACCACGCAATCGCCCGACTGCTTCCAATGGCACGCGCGCTTCGGCTGCGATGACTTCAGCACCTGCGTGCGAGCAGTACCGCCCCTGGCAGCGGCCCATGCCGACGCGTGAAAACGCCTTCGCGCGGTTCGCTTCCGTCGCGCCCATCGCACGAACGACATGCCGCAATTCGCCTGCCGTGATTGCCTCACAGCGGCATATGATGGTGTCGTCGGGCAGCGCCGCCGCGAAACGGGCGGGCCACGGAAACGCCGCGCGCAAGCCGGCCGCGAAGCGCGTCAAGCGCGCGAGCTCGGCGCGCAGCTTGGCGGCGCCCTGCCGTTCGATACCCACGTCATGCAGTGCGGCCAGTGCGGCGAGCCGACCCGCGTGCTCGGCGGCGTCAGCTCCGCGCACGCGTGCCCCGTCGCCCGCCAGATAGATTCCCGTGACGCTGCTGCGGCCGTCCTCGTCGATCTCGGGAAGCCATGTCCGCGTTCCAGCATCGAAACGGAAGCTGCAGCCGGCGAGATCGGCAAGCTGCGTTTCCGGACGCAGGTGATAGCCGAGCGCGACGGCTTCGCACGCCACGTCGAACGTCTCGCCGTTGGCAAGCTTGACGCGAACGCCGGTTACGCCATGCTCTGGCGAACCACTGATTGCGAGAGGTGTCACGCCGCGCCGAACCGGCACGCGGGCACGGCGCAAGGCACGCATCAGCGCGATGCCCTTGCTCAATGTCGAAGGCACCGCGAGCAACTGGGGCAACGCGCGCAATCGTTGCGCGAATGTAGATGTATCGAGCACGGCGCTCACCGTTGCGCCCGCCTTGACGTACTGCGCGGCCACCAGATACAGCAGCGGCCCTGTCCCCATCATTACAACTCGCGCCCCAATAGCGCAGCCCTGAGACTTCAGCGCGACCTGTGCGCCCCCCAGAGCGTAGGTGCCCGCGAAATGCCAGCCAGGAACAGGCATCAGGCGATCGGTTGCGCCACTGCAGATGATCAGCGAATCGAACGCGATCTGCCGATAACGCGTGCCGCTTACGACGTGCACAGCATTTGGGCCGATATTCCACACGAGCGTATCAGGCAGATAGTCGATCTGCGCGCGCAGCGCATCGAAGTCGCGATGCAAGGACGCCGCCCGCGTGGCCTCGGTGCCATACAGCATTTCGTATGAGCGCGAGAAGCCTTCGGGCTGGCGCCGATAGATCTGGCCACCGTCGCGGCGCCCTTCATCGATCACTGTAGGACGCAGCCCCGCTTCGACCAGCGCCTGAGCGGCACGCACACCCGCCGGTCCGGCGCCAATGACTACGACTATTGGGCGCTTTACTTCTGCAGTCGTGGCCATACGCCCTCCCCGACTAGCTCGACCCGCGTGATGATCGACATGCCTGGCATCGCAGGCGTCGTGCACGACCGTACGCGCTCGCCCTGCGCGGTCCAGACCCAGCAGTCCTGGCACGCTCCCATCAGGCAGAAGCCCGCCCGGCGGCCATCGCCGAACTCGGAATCACGCAACGTGTCTTGCGCCGTCAATAGCGCAACCAGCAGCATGTCGCCTTCGGCCGCCTGAACGGTATCCCCGTCGACGGCTATTTCAAAGGTCTTGCGCGCTGTCTCCGCGACTCTCACGAAACGCGCGGTCATGCGGTCACCGGATCGGCTTTCTGCGCGAGCGCGAGTTCCGCGGCAGAGCGATGGCAAAGGATCACAGCGCCGGAAGGGAGCTTCGTGGCAGACGGGGGCGTGACGTTGCATTTGCCGTCGATGCGCATAGGACAACGCGCGCGAAAACTGCAAAGCTCAGCCGACTCGCTGGCGGGCCCCATCGACGGCAAGGGCCCGCCTGTGAGCGCGCGCCGCGAGTCGAGCCAGCCCGGGCGCAGCGCGGGCACGGAATCGACCAGCAGCCCCGTGTACGGATGGTGGGGTGGCGCGGCCAGCACATCGCGCTGGCCGGCTTCCACGCATTGACCGGCATAGAGCACCATTACGTCATCGCAGATTGCGCGAACCGTCGAAATGTCGTGGCTGATGAACATGTACGACACCCCCAGCTCGCGCCGCAGTTCTGCGAGCAGATCCAGGATTGCCGCGCCAACCACGGTATCCAGTGCGGAGGTGACTTCGTCGCAGAGAATCAACGCGGGGTCGGCCGCAAGCGCACGTGCCAGATTTACGCGCTGCTTCTGGCCGCCCGACAGACCGCCGGGCTGGCGCTTCGCAATAGATGCCGGAAGTTTCACCAGATCGAGCAGTTCGAGCATCCGCTTGTGCGCCGCCGCGCCGCGCAGGCCGTGATAGAAGTTCATCGGCCGCGCGAGAATATCGGCGATCGTGCGGCTCGGATTGAGCGCCGTATCCGCGTTCTGGAACACGATTTGCACCCGCCGGTACTGGTCGAGTGTGCGCTCTGACAGCTTCGCTGGGAGCAGCTTGCCGTCGAGCAGCACTTCACCGCGGGCACGATCGACGAGACCCGCCACCACGCGCGCCAGTGTTGTCTTGCCTGAACCCGATTCGCCAATCACGCCAAGCGCACTGCCGCGCGCAATACGCAGACTCACGTTGTCGAGCACACATACAGCAGGGACACCGTTGGCGTCGATGCGCCCGTAACCCGCGTTCAGATTGCGCACCTCGAGCAGCGGTGGCGACGCATCGGTGGCCGGTCCCGCGAGCTCCGGTTCCGGACGGCGTGTCGCCGCGAGCAACTGCCGAGTGTAGTCGTCGGCGGGCGCATCGAGTACCTGAACCGTCGTGCCGTTTTCGCGCACCGTGCCGCCGTTGAGCACGACGATGCGGTCCGCCATCTGCGCGACCACAGCCAAATCATGCGACACATAGACAGCTGTCGTGCCCAGTTCGCGGATCACTTTCTTGAACGCAGCGAGCACTTCGATCTGCGTGGTGACGTCGAGCGCCGTCGTCGGTTCGTCGAAAACGACGACGGCGGGATCGGTGATCAGCGCCATCGCAGCCATCAGCCGCTGCAACTGGCCACCCGACACCTGATGCGGATAGCGTGTCCCGATCGTCTCGGGCGACGGCAATGCAAGGGAGCGGAAAAGTCCGATGGCTTTCTCGCGTGCGGCAGCGGGCGTCATCAGCTTGTGCAGCAGCGCCGGCTCCGTCACCTGGTCCATAATCGTGCGGGCGGGGTTGAAGCCCGCGGCCGCGCTTTGTGCGACGTAAGCGACCATGCGCGCGCGCAACGCGCGGCGTCCGGCTGCATCGAGTGACAGCACTTCGACGCCTCCGATCTTCACTGAGCCGCCTGCAATCGAACAGCCGCCGCGCGCGTGCCCGAGCAACGAAAGCGCAATCGTCGTTTTGCCCGACCCCGACTCGCCGATAAGCGCGAGCACCTCACCTTTTTTCACACAGAAATCGACACCCTTGACGATCTCGACGACCGGGTCGGGCTCCTCGCCAGCTACCACGCGCAGGCCTTTGACTTCGATCATGTTCATTGGCCGCCTCCATGAGCGCGCGCGCCATGACGGCGAAGGCTGTCGATCAGCAGATTCACGCCGACCGTCAGCGTTGCAATCGCAATGGCGGGCATCAGCACGGCAGGCGCGCCTTGCGCGAGCCCGCTGATGTTCTCGCGCACCAGCGAACCCCAGTCGGCATTCGGCGGCTGCACACCAAGGCCAAGGAAGCTCAAGCCGCTAAGCAGCAACACAATGAACACGAAGCGCAGGCCGAAATCTGCGAGCATCGGATGAATCATGTTGGGCAGCACCTCGACGCGCGCGATGTAGAACAGCCCTTCGCCGCGCGCTTTCGCGACCTGCACGTATTCGAGCGTCATCAGGTTGACAGCGAGGGAACGCGAGATGCGAAACGCACCCGGAATGTACGCGAGCGCGGCGACCATGATCAACATCGGCACCGACGAACCGAATGCGGCGATGATGACGAGCGCCAGGATCTTGCTCGGAATTGAGATCAGCGCGTCAAACAGTCGGCTCAGTATTTCGTCGACCCACCTCCCGGACACGGCAGCAACCAGCCCGAAGAACGTGCCGATGCAACTGGCGAGCACCGTCGATGCCAGCGCGAGTCCCACGGTGTACTGCGTGCCATAGAGAACGCGACTCAGCATATCGCGGCCCAGGTAATCGGTGCCGAACAGATGTGCCGCGCTATACGCCCCGAACACCTCCGTCGACGTTACCGCGCCCCCCTTGTACGGCGCAACCAGCGGCCCGATAAACGCGACGCCGAGCCAGAACACGACGATGACGAGGCCTATCAGGCCAAGCAGCGAGAAGCGGCTCGCGAAACGGCGCAGCGGACCACGCTTTGCAACAGGCACCGCGGCGGACGTCTCCTGAAACGCTTCGGTACCAGCAGGGGTTTCTTCATCGGGCACCGCATAAAAAACGGTCCTCGCGTGGGGTGTGTCGGGTCGGTTCATCGTTGACGCAGCCTCGGATTGGAGATGATCTGACAGAGGTCGGCAATGAGTACGAGCGCGAGATACGCTGCGCAAAACACCATTACGCATCCTTGCACCAGCGGCATGTCGCGATTCGTCACGGCGTCGACCATCAGGCTCGCGAGCCCCGGATAGTTGAAGATCGATTCGACGATCACGACGCCGCCGAACAGGTAGGACAAACTCAGGGCGACCGCATTGGCGATCGGGCCGATCGTGTTGGGCAGCACATCGCGCAACACAATGCGTACCGGCGACGCGCCCTTGAGCACAGCCATCTCGACGTATGACGCACTCAGTTGATCGAGCACCGCCGCGCGGGTCATGCGCGCCATCTGCGCCACGATCACGCAGCACAGCGTCATCACGGGCATGGCATAGATACGCACTAGTGCGCTGAACGACGTGACCTCCGACAGATACGAGAGCGCCGGCAGCCAGCGCAGCTTGACGGCGAAGATCAGCACAGCGATGGTCGCGATGAGGAATTCGGGTACGGCGACGGTCGACAAAGTGAGCACGTTGAGCACGCGGTCGAGCAGCGAACCACGATACATCGCCGACAAGATACCGATCGCTAGTGCGACGGGCACCGACACGGCGGCCGTCAGCCCTGCGAGCATGAGCGTATTCGGCAGGCGCGTGGCGATCAGCTCGCTCACGGGCATGTTGTTCGACAGCGAGGTGCCGAAGCTGCCGCTTGCCAGATGAAAGAGCCACTGGAAATAGCGCTGCAGCGCGGGCTGATCAAGCCCAAACTGGTGACGCAAGACTTCCACCTGTTCTGGCGTCGCCGCCTGGCCGAGTGCCTGCTGCGCTGCGTCGCCGGGCAGCAGGCCGGTGATCGCGAACACGATAGCGGACACCAGCAGCAGCGTGACCAGCGCGAAGCCGAGGCGGGCGGCGATGAGTCGTTGCGCGTTTGCTTTCATACGAGAAACGCCTCCTGAATAGAAATGTACGCCGCGAGCAGCGGCACGACAGAAGAAATAGCAGGTCAGGACTCGAGCCAGACGTGTTCCGCAAACGTGAAGCCCATCAGGCCAGCGAGCGGAATGGAGCCGAGTCCTTTCAGCCGGGTCGTATGGCCGTCGAGTGAGCTCACGAACAGAGGAATACCAATCCCGCCGGTTTCGTGTACGAGCACCTGCATGTCGCCATAGATCTTTTTTCGCTTCGCCTCGTCGGGTTCGCCCCGTGCGGCGATGAGCATCTGGTCAAATTTCGGGTTCTTCCAGTTCGCTTCATTCCATGGCGCGTCGGACTTGAAGAACTGCGTGAAGAGCACGTCTGCGCTCGGCCGTGCGTTGACGTTGCCAAAGCTGAGCGGATGCTTCATCCAGTGGTTCGACCAGTAGCCGTCCGCCGGAACGCGGCTCACCTGGAGGTTGAGCCCTGCCTGCGGCGCTGCCGCCTGTAGCAGCATCGCGATTTCGACCGATCCGGTGGCCGCCGGCGACGCGTAAACTTGCAGCGGCGTTCCGCCAAGCTTTGCCTTCTGGAAATGGAATTTTGCCTTGTCAGGATCAAAGGTCCGCTGCGGCAGACCCGCAAAGTAGTATTTGTTCGTCGGATCAATAGGCTGGTCGTTACCGATTGCTCCGTAGCCGCGAAAAGCCGCGCGGAGGATCTGCTCACGGTCTAACAGGTACATCATGCCTTGGCGGAAATCCTCGTTGCCCGTAATGCCGCCTTCATCGCGCATGATCAGGTCGGTGTACTGGCCCGTTTTCGTCTCGAGCACGGAAAACCCGGGCGACCCCTTGATCTGCTGCGCCGAATTGGGCGTCACTGCGTTGATCAATTGCACGTCACCGGAAAGCAACGCGTTGACGCGTGCCGGTTCATCACCGATGCCGATGAGTTCGATCTCGTCAAGATGCGGGAGGCCGGTCTTCCAGTACGTCTCGTTGCGCACGCCGACGGTGTGTACGCCCGGCGAAAATTCCTTGAGCTTGAACGGACCGGTGCCGACGGCCGTCTTGAAATCTTTCGTACCGTCCTTGATGATCATGAAGTGCGAGGTCGCGAGAATCACCGGCAGGTCGGCGTTCGGCCCTTCCAGCGTGATCGTCACTTCGTTCGCACCCGTCGCCTTCGCGTCCTTGATCTGGTCAGCGAGCGTCTTCGCCTTCGAGGCGGTCGCCGGGTCTTTATGGCGCATGATCGAATAGACTACGTCGGCGGGGGCCAGCGCCTTACCGTCGTGGAACTGTACGCCCTTGCGCAGCTTGACGACCCACACGGTCGCATCCTTCGATTCCAGCGATTCTGCGAGCGCCATTTTTGCGCCGAGATGCGAGTCGAGTTCCGTCAGACCGTTGTAGAACATGTTGGCGCGCACGTAGTCCGTACTCAACGCGCCCTTCGCGGGGTCCAGCGTATCGGCAGTGGATGCGGATTGAGTCGCGACGCGAATCTTGCCGCCCTTTTTTGGATTCTGTTGGGCAAATGCCGACCCGCTCGCCGCGAGCAATCCCGTGCCGGTCATCGACAGCATTCCCCCTGCCGCCATCGCGCGAAGCAGATTGCGCCGCGACAGGCCTTTGCCGGTGAGTTGTTCGAGCTCAGCTCCGACACCGGCGGCAGCATCGGGCATATTTATCTTGTGCATTTGTCTCCTCCGCGAGGGAGTAATTCGTCAATAAAAGACGTCTTTGATCCGGAAATAGGCGCCGACGAGCGGCAGAAACCATGGTTTGCCCGTATGCCCTGGAATGGCGGGCCAGTCGAAGTCGCGCCATGGGTTGGCTTCTGGGTTTCCGGATATAACATCGGCCATCACCTGGCCCATGTGCGTCGACATCTGCGTGCCGTGGCCGCTGTAACCCATCGAAAAGTAAATACCGTCGTGTTGTCCCGCGCGTGGCAGACGGTCAGCCGTGATATCGACGAGTCCACCCCAGCAATAGTCGATGCGCGCGTTGCCAAGGCCCGGGAAGATTTGCGCCAGATTCGCCTGCAGAATACGACCACTTTTTTCATCCGACGGCTGCTCCGATGCCGTGAAGCGCGCGCGTCCACCGAGCAGCAGACGGGAATCGGGCGTGACACGGAAGTAGTTATGCATCAGACGGCTCGTCGTGTAGGAGCGTCGATTCGGCAACAGCCGCGCGAGGTCCTCGGCGGGCAAGGGTTCCGTCACAATGATGAACGATCCAACCGGGGCCATTCGACGCCGGTACCAGCCGAAGGGCCCGTGTCGCGATGGGCCTGTCGCGATCAACACCTGCTGCGCATGCAACGAGCCGCGCGCGGACTCGATGCGATATACGCTGCCGTACTTGCCGATGGACGTTACCTCAGCATGTTCAAACAGCCTCGCCCCCTGGCGGACGGCCGCATTCGCCAGACCAACCGCGAACTTGCCCATGTGCATCTGCCCGCCGTGCTTATGCAGCAGGCCGCCAAAAAAACTGTCCGACTCGACTTCGCTGCGAATGCGCCCGCGAGGAACGATCTCGACATCGGGATCAACTTCGCGGCTGATCAGTTCGGCCGTACGTTCGAGATGTGCGAGATGATGCGGCTTCGCTGCGAGCTTCAGCTTGCCCGACGCAAGGTAATCGCAATCGATGCGCTCTTCGCGAATCAGCCGCTCAACGGTCTCGACGGCGGCCGCATACGCGAGATAACAGCCTCGGGCGCGCTCGACGCCCAGTTGCTCGCGCAGCGTCGCATAGTCCTGCGCGACGCCCGTGTTGCATTGGCCGCCATTGCGCCCCGACGCGCCGCCGCCGATGCGTCCGGCGTCGAGCACCGCAACCGCCGCGCCGCGCTTGCCGAGCGCGAGCGCAGCAGACAGTCCGGTGAAACCGCCGCCGATCACAGCGACGTCCACATGTCCATTGACGGGACCCTCGCAAGCCTGAATGCCGGCAGGCGCGGTGTCGAGCCAGTAGGAGTCGAGTTTCATCGGCTGTCCTTGCATAAGTGGAAGCAGTGGATCACAGGCCGAGTTGCGTTGCCAGATCGCCGATGGTGTCGACTTCATAGTACTCGTAGTACGGCGCATCCGGTTCGTGGCCGCGCTTGACGAACGCCTTGTGCTTGATGCCCATGTCATGCGCCGTCATCAGATCGTAGCGAGGGCTCGACGACACATGCAGCACGTCCTCCGGGTTGCAGTTCAGCTGGTCGAACATGTACTCGAATCCCTGCATGCGCGGCTTGTATGACTGGGCCTGCTGGGCAGTGAACACGCGGTGGAAGGGTGCGCCGAGCTTGTCAACATTGCTCTGGATCTGGTCGTCCGATGCGTTCGACAGGATCACGAGCTTGTATTTCTTCGCGAGACGGGAGAGGCCTTCCGGCACGTCCGGGTGCGGACCCCACGTCGGCACGGCGAGGTAGAACTTTTCGGCTTCCGCTTCATTGAACTCGACGTTCATGCGCTTGCAGGCGCGGCGAACGGCATTGACGATCACGTCGCGATACGGCTTCCATGCACCCAGCACTTCGTCGCGGCGATAGCCCGAGAAGAACGCGACGAATTGCTCCAGTTCGGCGCCTTGAAGGCGATTGCCGTACATCTCGCGGGCCATGTCGCCCATGCGGAATTTCGTCAACGTGCCGTAGCAGTCGAACGTGATGTACTTTGGCTCGAAATCGATCATGGTGTCAGTCCTATCGTATTAGGAACCCGCGTGGGGTCCAGTGGCGAAATCAGGAAGTATTCCTGAACAGAATTTAAGCATTGCGAAGAAGAAGATGTCGTCGAATCTGTTCGGCAAAACGTGGCCTCAACGCTTTATAAAAGACTGAAACAGCACAGTCTGCTGCGGCCAGCGCACGCCCTGCTGCCGTTAGTTTTTTGGCCCGTTCATGACCGCATGTCGATCAGGACGCTTTTGAAACGCAGATTCGCTTCATATGCCTGCCGCCCAAGATCCTTTCCAATGCCGGAGCGCTTGTAGCCGCCCGTTGGAATCATGAAATCGCTGGTTCTCCCGTAGCGATTCACCCATACGGTTCCCGCTTCGATAGCGCGCACGAAGCGCAGTGCACGACCCAGATCCGCGGTGTGCACACCTGCCGCCAGGCCATAGTCGGGGTGCTGGGCCAGCGCCAGCGCTTCTTCTTCTGTATCAAACGTCTGAAGTGTCAGAACGGGGCCAAACACCTCCTCCCGCACCGCTTCGGATTGCTCATTGACGTTGCGGAGAATGGTTGGCGAATAGAATGCTCCGCCCCATTCCCCCTCCGCGCGACGCCCTCCGCAAAGCACGGTGGCGCCGCCAGCTACTGTGCGCCGCACAATCGATTCGATGCGCGCCGCCTGGGCCGCGGAGATGATCGGCGAGAGAGTCGTGCCGTGCGACCATGTCGCGCCCGCCTTACGTTCGGCGAAGATGCACGCGATCCGCTCGGCCAGGTCGTCCGCGATTGACCGCTCGACCAGTAGACGTGATCCCGCGACACACACCTGGCCAGCGTTGCCTGCCACCGCTGTCGCAATGCGACGCGCCACGTCGTCGAGCCGCGGGGCATCCGCAAAGACAATCTGGGGACTCTTCCCGCCCAGTTCCAAGGTAACCGGCTTCGTGCCTGATTGAGCGCATGCCGCCATGATCGCGGCTCCCGTGCGCGTGGACCCGGTGAACGTCACTTTCGAGATATGCGGATGACGCACAAGGGCATCGCCGGTCGTGTGACCGTCGCCCTGTATCACGTTGAAAACACCCGCTGGCACGCCCGCTTCGACGGCCAGCTCCGCGAGGCGCAGCACCGAAAACGGCGTCGCCTCCGAGGACTTCAACACGACTGCATTTCCCGCCGCGAGTGCCGGTGCAAGCTTCCACGAAGCCATCACCAGGGGAAAATTCCACGGCGCGATCGCGCCGACCACTCCGTAAGGTTCCGCTATCGTCATACCGAGGTGGTCGTGATCAGTCGCGGCGACATCGCCGCCGATCTTGTCGGCGAACTCGGCGTAGAAGCGGATGCCCTCGGCTGTGAAGGGCACATCCCAGGCTCTCGCCTCGCGAATCGGGCGGGTCGAGCCAAGCGCCTCCAGCGGCGCCAGCGTCTCGGCATCTGCAGCAACAAGGTCAGCAAAGCGTCGCAAGACACTTGCGCGTTCGCGCGGTGCAGATTGTCCCCAGCCGCTCGCACGCCAGGCGGACCACGCATTCTCGATAACACGATCCGTCATTTCAGCACTGGCCACTGGTATCGACGCATATGCAACCCCATCCGAGGGCCGAACCACCTGTAGCTTCTGCGCGCCCTCCTCGACATGTTTTCCGCCGATGAAATGCCCCGAACGCACCGCTACTTGGCCGGGATCGAAGCTGTCCATTTCGTGTCCTTTTGACTCATGCATCTGACGTTGATTTTGCGCTATGTCTCAGGTGGAAATCGTACCGCTGACCGCCTAAAAGAACTCGTTGACTAAAAGCGCGATTTAGCAGATCCAGAGCGTTTTTAGCGCGTCGACACTGCAGTTTGCGTCGATTTAGCGTGCACCCTCTCAACGTTATGGACAACGGAGTAAGGCAATGCGAGAGTTTGGGCGTGAGCACCTAGCTAAGGAGAAAGGCATGTCCGGCCGAAACGAATCCGAGGTCGCGAGTCGCGCAATTGTCTACCGTCCTTTTTCACTCGAGGACGCCGCCGCAGCGCGCGCACTTTCGAGCGAGCTCAGTTGGCCTCATCGCCTGGAGGACTGGCAATTTGTCGCTCAGGTGGGCAAGGGATTCGTCGCGCAGGATGGCGGCGGAACACTGGTTGGCACGGGGCTCTGCTGGAAGTACGGGCCTGATCGCGCATCGCTCGGAATGTTGATTGTGTCTCCGCAGCACCAAGGTCAGGGAATCGGACGAAAGCTCATGGAACTTCTGATGGAAGAACTCGGCGAGAGGACGGTCATTCTTCACGCCACAACAGAGGGCCAGCCGCTGTATAAGAAGCTCGGCTTCGAAGCGATTGGAACAATCCATCAGCACCAGGGAACCGCATTCCAGTTGCCACTTGTTTCGCTCCCACAAGGCGAGAGGCTTCGCCCGCTCGGCTCGAACGATACTGCGCGCCTGATCGATCTCGCGTCCCGTGCTAGCGGCCTGGACCGCGGCACGCTCCTGCCTGCGCTTCTCGAAGTTTCCGAAGGGATCGCGCTCGCCCGTGATGGCGATCTCATTGGCTTCGCGCTTTTCCGACGCTTCGGACCCGGTTTCGCGATCGGCCCCGTCGTCGCGCCGGAGTCCGACGACTCTTGCCGTGCCAAGGCGTTAATCAGTTACTGGCTCGCGCTGAACGCGGGCGCATTCGTACGTATTGACACGCCTCATGAGTGCCGACTCTCGGAATGGCTGGAAGGACTCGGACTTGCAAGCGCGGGTACCGTTGTGAAAATGGCACGCAACGGTACGCTTCCCGCTGATGCATCCGTTCGACAATTCGGCATCGTTAATCAGGCCGTCTGCTAGTTGACGATCATGCCCTTCTGACCTGGCAGCCCTCACTTAATTAACAATCCTGATGCCTCTTTGCCAGGACAAACCGCTCAAGAGCCGGACCAAAACATGACACTACTCTACAAGGCCGATCCTGACCGCGGTAAGCAATGGGCACGCCTCTTTGCGCAGAAAGCACCCGACATTCCGTTTCGCCTTTGGCCCGACATTGGCGATCCGGCATCGGTCAGCTATCTCGCCGCGTGGCAGCCGCCCGAGGACCCGGCGCGCACGCTGCCGAATCTCGAAGTAATCTTTTCGGTGGGCGCAGGCATCGACCAGTTCGATCTGCTCGATGCGCTCGATGCGCTCGACTGCAGAACGCGATCCTCGACGTGACCAATCCCGAGCCGTTGCCCGAGTCGCATCCTTTCTGGACGCATCCGCGCGTGCGGATCACGCCGCATATCGCTAGCGCGACGCGGCCCGAGACGGCCGTGGATGTGGTGCTGGACAACATCCGCCGTCATCGTGACGGCTTGCCGATGCTTGGGCAAGTTGACCGCAGCCTTGGCTACTAACGATATGGAATCCGTACTTCCCTATCAAAGTCGAACGCAAGCACAAAATGTTGTACGTAGCCTATAAAAAGCCGCTTTTTCGTTTTTCCATGACTGATTTTGCGAAGCAGTGGATGGGGCTCTCACGTAATATTGAAATGGTCCAACGCCTACTCTTAAAAGAGAACTGCACCATGTCTATCCCATCGCTCATCGAAGCCGACCGTAGGCATTTGATCCACCCCGTCGTTAGCTATCGCGCGCATGAAGCGCGTGGCGTAACTGTCCTCGAATCCGCGCAGGGCGTGTTCCTGCGCGACATCGACGGCAACGCGCTGCTCGACGCATTTTCAGGCCTCTGGTGCGTAAACACCGGCTACGGCCATCAGAGCATCGTCGATGCGGCCGCGAAGCAGATGGCTCGCCTGCCCTACGCGACGGGCTACTTTCACTTCGGCTCTGAGCCCGCCATCCAACTCGCGGCGAAGCTCGTCGAACTGTCGCCCGCGTCGCTGCAGCACGTGTACTTCACGCTGGGCGGATCGGATGCCGTCGACTCCGCGCTACGCTTCATCACGCACTACTACAACGCGACGGGCCGCCCGTCGAAGAAACACATCATCGCGCTGCAACGTGGCTATCATGGTTCGTCGGCGATCGGCGCGGGGCTGACCGCGCTGCCCGCGTTCCACCGCAACTTCGATGTGCCACTGCCGACGCAGCATCACATTCCGTCGCCCTACGCGTACCGCAACGATTACGCCGACGACGACGCGCTGATCGCCGCATCCGTCGCCGCTCTCGAAGCCAAGGTCGAAGCGCTCGGCGCGGACAACGTCGCCGCGTTCTTCTGCGAGCCGATCCAGGGCTCGGGCGGCGTGATCGTGCCGCCCGTCGGATGGTTGAAGGCGATGCGCGAAGCTTGCCGCAAGCTCGGCATCCTGTTCGTCGCCGACGAAGTGATTACGGGTTTCGGCCGGACGGGGCCGCTCTTCGCGTGCGAAGCGGAAGGCGTCGAGCCGGACCTGATGACCGTCGCCAAGGGCCTCACGGCGGGCTATGCGCCGATGGGCGCGGTGCTGATGTCGGATGCCGTCTATCAGGGCATCGCCGACGGCAGCGACGTGTCGGCGGCGATCGGCCACGGGCATACGTACTCGGCACACCCGGTGAGCGCTGCGATCGGACTCGAAGTCATGCGCCTCTATCATGAAGGCGGGTTGCTCGCGAACGGCATCGCTCGCGCGCCGCGCTTCGCGCAAGGGCTCGACGCGTTGCTTGCGCATCCGCTCGTCGGCGATTCGCGGCATCGAGGTCTGCTCGGCGCGCTCGAACTCGTGTCGGACAAGGACACGAGGCAGGGCTTCGACGCGTCGCTGAAACTGCCTGACCGCATCGCCGCCGCCGCGTACGGCAACGGTCTCGTGTTTCGCGCATTCGGCGACAACATCCTCGGCTTTGCGCCCGCGCTGTGCTACACGGAAAGCGAGTTCGACATGCTGTTCGAGCGCCTCGAAAAGACGCTCGATGAAGTGCTTGCGCAAGCTGATGTCCGCGCCGCGCTTAAGGGGCAGATCGAATCCAACCGTCGTGCGGCCGCTTGATAGCATCGACCGAACCTCGACATGCGGACGCGACTGAATCACGATGAGTACCGACTGCAAGCTGGACCGAATCGATCTGCGCATCCTCTCGCAACTGCAAAAGCGAGGGCGTATCACGAACATCGAGCTCGCCGACGCAGTCGGGCTGTCGGCGAGTCCATGCCTGATACGCGTCAAGCGTCTGGAGAGAGCTGGCTATATTGTCGGATATGGCGCGCAGATCCAGTTCGAAAAGCTCGGCGACCTGCAGCTCGTATTCACCGAGGTGACGCTTGCCGACCATCGCCGCGATGACTTCGTCAACTTCGTCAACGCGATCAAGGACGTCGACGAGATCGTCGAATGCCATCTGGCGAGCGGTGGTTACGACTATCTGCTGAAGTTTGTCACACGCAGTGTCAGCCACTATCAGAGCATCATTGAAGGGCTACTGGAGCGCGATATCGGCATCGAGAAGTACTTCAGCTACGTCATCATCAAAACCGCGTTCCTGAAGACCCAGTATCCCCTCGAATCACTCTTCTCGCAAAACCATCATTAGGATGGCAAATCGTCTTGACGGTCAAGCAACCAGGTCACCTATTTAGGCGTCGCCCCGGACACGCACTCCGCGAGGAGACCGACTGCGCGCCAGTCTGACTTTGAAGCGTCGCTTCACAGCTCATCGATAAGCGCCTTCTCGCGGCTCGGCGCCGTCCGTCGTCGTCGTGAACGTTACCTCCTTACGCATTGCCCTCAAGAAACCACGCCTTTCAACTGTGCACGGGTATGAAACCCAACCATTCGCGAACACTGGAAGAGGAGACGAATATGACCCGCAACTATCGCATCGAAGTGATGCCCGGCGATGGCATCGGAAAGGAAGTGATGCCCGAAACGCTGCGCGCGCTCGACGCCGTCAGCGAGTGCTACGGCATCGGCCTCGACGCATCGACTCGCGTGACGCGCCCCGCTTGAACTGCAAAGGAGTGTTCTAGTGACAAAGCGATACGAGTTGAGCGAACTGATCCGCAGCGACAATTTCATTGACGGCCAATGGGTCGCCGCTACGAGCGGCAAGCGCTTCTACGTCACGAATCCGGCGACGGGCGAAGTGATCGCGCAGGTCGCCGACAGCGTCGCCGCCGACGCGCGTGCCGCCACCGATGCTGCCGCCCGCGCCTTCCCCACATGGCGCGACACGCTGCCCAAGGATCGCGCAGCCGTGCTGCATCGCTGGCATGCGCTGATGGTCGAGAACGCGGACGCGCTTGGCGGACTGATCTCGCTCGAGCAGGGCAAGCCGTTTGCGGAAGGACGTGCCGAAGTGATGTACGGCGCGTCGTACGTCGCGTGGTTCGCAGACGAAGCGGCGCGCATCTACGGCGACATCATTCCGCAGCAGCAGCGCGGCAAGCGCATGAGCGCTGTGAAGGAGCCCATCGGCATCGTCGCCGCAATCACGCCGTGGAATTTCCCGCTCGCGATGATCGCTCGCAAGATCGCACCCGCGCTCGCGGCGGGCTGCACCGTCGTCGGCAAGCCCGCCGAAGATACGCCCCTCACCGCGCTCGCGCTCACGATGCTCGCCCACGAGGCAGGCGTGCCGCCGGGCGTGCTGAATCTGATCTCGGCATCGCGCGACAACGCGATGCCCACCGTCGCCGACTGGCTCGCCGACAGCCGCGTGCGCAAGATCACGTTCACGGGCTCGACGCCTGTCGGCAAATATCTCGCGCGCGAATCCGCTGAAACGCTGAAGAAGCTGTCGCTGGAACTGGGCGGCAATGCACCGTTCATCGTGTTCGACGACGCCGATCTCGATGCCGCCGTCACGGGCCTGATGGCCGCGAAGTTCCGCAACGGCGGGCAGACCTGTGTGTGCCCGAACCGCGTCTATGTGCAGTCGGGCGTGTACGAGCGTTTTGCGGATCTGCTGGCGACGCGCGTCGCCGCGCTCAAGGTCGCGCCCGCCACCGATCCCGCCGCGCAGATTGGTCCGATGATCAATGCGCGGGCGATCGACAAAATTACGCGTCACGTCGACGACGCCGTGAGCCGCGGCGCGCGCGTGATGACAGGCGGCAAGCGTCTGCCCGAAATCGGTCCGAACTACTACGCGCCGACCGTACTCGCCGACGCGACGCCCGACATGCAGTTGAGCTGCGAGGAAACTTTCGGCCCCGTCGTGCCGCTATCCCGTTTCGACGACGAAGCCGAGGCGATCCGCGCCTCCAATGACACGCCGTTCGGCCTCGCGTCGTACTTCTATAGCCAGGACGTGCGGCGCATCGACCGCGTTGCGCGGCAGCTCGAAGCGGGCATCGTCGGCATCAACGAAGGCGCGCTCGCGAGCGAAGCGGCACCGTTCGGCGGCGTGAAGGAATCCGGCTATGGCCGCGAAGGCTCGAAATACGGCCTCGACGACTATCTGTCGATCAAATATCTTTGCCAGGGCGGACTCGAATGAGCGCGCGCGCCTATCCGATCGAGCTCGCGTTTCCAGACATCTCCGCGCACGAAAAAAGCGATACTGGCATTGCGTACGTGCATACGTTCGATTCGGGCGTCGCCGGTCCGCATGTGATGATCAATGCGCTCACGCACGGCAATGAAGTGTGCGGTGCGATTGTCGTCGATGCGTTGCTGCGCGCCCGGTTGCGTCCACGGCGCGGCAAGCTGACGTTCGCGTTCGCGAACGTCGATGCGTATGCGCGCTTCGATTCGTCGAAACCCGACGCGGCGCGCTTCGTCGATCAGGACTTCAACCGCGTTTGGACATCGCAAACGCTCGACGACGCTTCCCTCGATTCGAGCGAACTGCGCCGTGCTCGCGCGATGCGGCCCGTGATCGATACCGTCGATCTGCTGCTCGATCTGCACTCGATGCATGAGAAGAGCAAGCCGTTGATCGTCGCGGGCCCGCTCGACAAAGGCATTGCGCTGGCGGAACAGCTCGGCACGCCCGCCACGGTGATCTGCGACGAAGGCCATCCCGATGGACGCCGCATGCGCGACTATGACGGCTTCGGCGATCCGCAAAGTGCGAAAAACGCGCTGCTGATCGAATGCGGACAGCACTGGGAAGCGAGCGCCGCCGGAGTCGCGCGGGATGTAACGGCGCGCTTTCTCGTGCGGTCCGGTGTCGTCGATGAGGCGGACCTGCCTGCCGGGTGGACCCTTCCGCTGCCCGACGAAATGCTGATCGTGCGCGTGACGGAACCTGTCGTCGCGAAGAGCCTCGATTTTCGTTTCGCGGATAACTACACAGGCCTCGAAGTGTTTCCCGAAGCGGGCAGCGTGATCGGCTGGTCGGATGACGAAGCCGTGCGCACCCCCTACGCCGACTGCATGCTCGTGATGCCCTCGCTCAGGCAGTTACGGGCGGGCGTGACCGTCGTGCGGCTCGGCAAGATCGAGCGCCGCATCGCACACGCGCAATAAGTCTTGTCGTCATTCAACCATCGTCAAGGAAACCACGAGATGAAAGTCCAGCAGATCAAACAAAGCATTGCGTTGCAGAACCTGGAGGACTGGGGCACGGCCGGCCTTCCGGGCACGCCGGAGATCAAGGTATTGGGTGTGCAGAAAGTGATACGGGGCAGCGAAGCGATCGATACAGGCATCTTCGAATGCACGCCCGGCACATATCGGCGCTCGGTCAAGCAGGCCGAAGTGATGCACTTCCTCAGCGGCCGCGGCCGCTTCACGCCCGACGGCGAAGACACAATCCACTTCACGGGCGGTGACACGCTGTTCTTTGAGGCACACACGGAAGGCACGTGGGAAGTCGAAGAGACGATGCGCAAGGTCTACGTGATCTTTTAACGTCCTAGTTGAAGCCTTCTTTACGCTGACGCCCCGAGGATTGGGACGGATCAGACGCTTCATATGCCGTCGTTGGCGTGGCCGAAACACGTGGCCGCTCGGACGTCTGCACGAACCATTTCTTCCGACTCAACATGGCATTGCGTGCTCGAGATATTGCGCAGCCGGTGAAAAGCAGGCTTTCCGATGCGGTGATTATCGATCTGTCGCTTCGGAATCATCTGAGTCTCAGTGCTCTGCGTTCGGAGCATGGCTGCGCATTCCATTTGGGAATTATCGTCAGAACGATGTTTGCGTCGTTCTATTTGTTTGACGCTGGCTTCGGCGACGGAAATCTGTCGATCTACATCGACACCGACAGGAGCCTCGGTGAACTCGCAATGTCCCGAAGCCTCGCATCTAGTTACAGTCTAGGACCGCATGCTTTTGAAACTACCGCGCGGCTGCTAGAACTCTACGATAGTCAGCTGCGGACGGCGCCATTTGATGAATTGATCGCGGCGCATCAACGCGCCGAGCGCAACTTCCATGCATCTGCTGAAAGACGATTGTCTATTCCGGCACTTGTTCAGCGGTCCCGGCGCAGATGACGGCTTCAATAACACCCCTTCGTCGACGCGAACTCAGATCGGGCGCGGTGTCGGCCTGATTCACTGGTTCTAATCCGATTCGATTCCCTGGGTGGCGTCGATACGCGCCGCTTTATATGCGCCGAACACGGCCGGCTCAAGCAGCTGGCCGTTTCGCATGCGGCGCGGCGACAGGAAACCAGGAGTGGTAGATTCCCGATGCAGGAAGCTGCCGTCCGACCGCTCTACGCCGCTACAGTCGGCAATTCGCAACATTCGCCGCGTTGAATTCATTGGGGTGCACTTGTATCAACATCAATCGGGTGACAGCCAAAGGGAGACCTGGCAACCGGTGGCGGAAGCACTACGCCTTTAACACCTCACACGTTCGATTGCTTGGCGGTTCATTCAATCCATGCTGGCGTTCACCTTATAGCGATCGCCGAATCGCAGCACCCGCACGAAAGAGCGGTCACGTTAGTCCAGTTCTTCAAGGCATCGATGCGAACTTGCGCCGCAGTTGCCCGACAGACAACCACAACGCGGAGACAAGAAAATAGATCGCCCCTACACCTGCGTAGCCGGCCACTTTGACAATCGCCGGAGGCACCGATGCATAGGCCTGTGCGATGAAAAACGCACCCGCCAGCGCTGACTGGCCTCCGCTCAGAATCATTGCCCATTGCCCACCAAAGACCTTCCTGCGGCGGACAGCAGTGGCGAGTTGAAGTAATCCGGACACAACGGCCCAGACTCCGAATACATCAAGCACCGAGCTTGCGTTGACCTGCAACACGACAATCACCGCAATCGCTATAGCCGAGCTAACGAAGACATTGAAAGCCTGAGTAGAATTTCCGCGCATTCCACCGCTACGCAACATGTCGACGTAATTGGCCAGCGCATCCCATAAGGGATAGACAATTAGCAGTGCGGCTCCGATCGCCGTGACCTGCTGCCCGATGGTGAACGCAAGTGCGACCCAGACGACAGAGAACGCGGCACGGGTAAAGTAAAAGTATTTGAGCCACAGCTCATCCTGAAGGCGAGTAGTTTCCGAAAGACGAGTAGCCATTGAAACTCCTTAAAAATTTTGCCTGTCGCGTCGCTTGATGCGATGCATCCGGGATAGACCCAACTGCGAACGATGCGGTCCGCGAGACTTCGCTGCTGCGCTGGTCCGGTTGTACGGCGAACGCGGCGGGTTTCGCCGACGTTTTCGGTGACGACATCGCCATCCGTCGCGCTGCGACCCCGGAGACAATTACATCGGCGGCGCTACGCCGTCCTTTTCGACCACGACAAATTGCGCGGTATGGGCTCCGCCGTTGGCCGGGGCAGCGACGACAAACACTTTCTTGCCTGCAACCAAATCGGCACGCGTGGCAGGTGCAAGCGTCACGACCGGCGCATTGGTCGGCACCGTGACGGTGTTGCTGCCACCCTTGTACGAAAGTTTCAGATCGCGTCCGCTCGTGCCCTCGACGACCGTGTCCACATTGGCATTCGTCATCGAACTGTTGGCGCCGAGATCATATGCATAGTGCCCTTCGCCCGTTCCTCGCGCGACATCGGGGAACACCAGCACTTCCGTGGCGGTCAGCTTGCCGTCGGGACCGGGCACAGCCGCGGCGCCGACATATGAGCCCTGTTTGATATCGGAGAGCTGGATCGCCTTCACCGCGCTTACCTTCGACGCGTCGCTTAAGGTGACCGTTACGGTGTCGCCGCTGCGGCGATGTACGGTCAAGGTATTGCCCGAGAGCGACACGATGTCGCCGCGAATGCGCTCAGGCTTTGTCGCTGGAGATTGTGCGAAAGATGCACTAGCAAGCGAGAGTGCGACGAGGGAAGCAGCAAGCTTGATACGGATGGACATATATGCTCCGTTGATATGATGGGATTGCAGTTGTTGGTGGCTGGCGGGTCAGGACCCGCCGAACCAGTTGTAGCCCTGGTTTTCCCAATAGCCGCCGGGAAATTCGTTTGTCACCGTGATGGCGACGAGATGCTTCGGGTTCTTATAGCCGAGCTTGGTCGGCATGCGCAGCTTCATCGGGAAACCATACTTCGCTGGCAAAGTCTGGCCATCAAAGGTCAGCGTCAGAAGCGTCTGCGGATGCAGAGCCGTCGGCATATCGATGCTCGTCCAGTAGTTGTCAGCGCAGTGCAGTGCGACGTACTTCGCCGTGGTATCCGCACCAGCCGTCGACAGAAATTCGGAGAAACGCACCCCGCCCCACTTGCCGATCGCGCTCCAGCCTTCGATACAGATATGCCGTGTAACCTGACTGCGCTTCGGCAATGCGTTGAGTTCAGCCAGAGATGACAGCCACGGCATTAATCCAGTGAAGCGTGCGGACCCATACGGGATGAACTGTTGCGGTGTTCAAAACAATCTCTTTGTAGACAATGTAAAACGCGTCGCGACCATCGACGAGCGCAGCGTGATGCACATCGCCGGCCCAGCCAGATTTCCCGCTGTAACGCCAGAGCATCGTGCTGTCGGGGCTCGCGAATGGTGTGAACGAAAGGATCGCAAGGAAGGCGCCGCCGGGGTATCGGTCAATTGACCGATGGGCAGATCGCCAGAAAGGTATGCGGTCCGTAAGCGACGCCTGTTAGATCGGTATGCGCAAAATCGGAATGAGTCTTCCCGGGATGCCGGACGAATCTTTACGGCATGCTTACTGTCAACCGTAGCGTCGCGAGGACCGTTCATACGTTGCAAAGCGGTTTTCTCCCGGCGGCCCGTTCTTCGCACGCCGGTTCCTATTCGATTCCGTGCTGATTCTTTCTCAACAAGACCGGCGCAATCATTATCGGAGCCATATGGCGTTTCGTCTGTCCTTGCGAGCAGCAGCCACGATTCCCGTTCTTTGCATCGTGATGCTTAGCGGGTGCATCGCCGCGACGCAGCACCATACCGACGTGACCGGTTCATATCAGTCACACACCGACGCGCAGCCTAAGCCTGCGCCCGGCGCCCGCATGGCCGGCGCACCTTTTGTTCACCCCGGCCTGCTGCATACGGAGAGCGATTTCACGCGCATGCGCGAAAACGTCGCCGCGCGGCGGCAGCCGTGGTTCGACGGCTGGCAACGCCTGGTTGCCAACCGGCATGCGTCGCTCGACTGGAAACCGAATCCGCAGCCGGCCATCTATCGCGGACGCAACCCCGACCACGCGGAGAATTACGCCACGCTCTTCAACGATGCCGCTGCGGCCTACGCGCTTGCACTTCGGTGGAAGATCACCGGCGACGATGCCTATGCGCAACACGCCATAGAAGTCCTGAATGCGTGGTCGCGCACGCTGACGATGATCGGTGGCAGTTCCGACAAGTTCCTGGCTTCCGGTATTTACGGCTACCAGCTGGCGAACGCCGGCGAAATCCTGCGCACGTCCCCACTGTGGCGCGCCGACGATTTCCGGCGCTTCCAGTCGATGATGCTAGGCGTGTTCTATCCCATGAACCACGACTTCCTGGCGCGGCACAACGGCGCAAAGATCGACCACTACTGGGCCAACTGGGATCTCGCAAACATGGCATCCATGCTGGCAATCGGGGTCCTGACCGACCGTCACGACATCTATGCCCAAGCGGTCGACTATTTCAGGCATGGCGCCGGCAACGGCTCAATCGAACACGTGGTGTGGAAGCTGTATCCGAATGGGCTGGGTCAGGTGCAGGAAAGCGGGCGCGACCAGGGGCATACCATGCTCGATATCGCGCTGCTCGGGGCGTTCTGCCAGATGGCCTGGAGCCAGGGGGACGATCTTTACGGATATGACGACAACCGGTTCCTGCGCGGAGCGGAATACGCCGCCCGATACAACCTCGGGAAGGACGTGCCTTACACGCAATACACGAACAGCGACGTCACGCAGCCCGTCATCTCGCCGAATTCGCGCGGTGACGGGCGTCCGATCTGGGCACTCGTCTACAACCACTACGTTGTGCTCAAAGGGCTCTCCGCGCCGGACGTCGAGGCTTTTGCCCGCAAGGTCGCGCCGGAAGGCGGCGGTGGCGACTACGGTCCCAACAGCGGCGGCTTCGATCAACTGGGATATGGGACGTTGACATATACGCTTAAATGACGGCCAGCGTCTCAGGCAGATTATCAGGTACGGTGTGGCTGGCGCAACACGAGGATTGCCTTTTACACAGGAGACTTGCAAGCTCGAAGTGCTGAACGCAATTGCCAATCCATGTCGGCCAAGCCGCACGCAACTCTGGCGCCAAAGAAAAGCAGCAATGCTATGGGCAAGCAAGCATTACCGAGCGTGGTTAGAGAGCGTGCTGCCACCATCGACCTCTCGCGCAAGGTGCGCCAGACGCTCGCGGACGCGCAGTGCGCGCTGCCGATTCGCACGCGCGAACTGCATATCGTGCAGAACGCGGGGGAGTCGAAGTAAGGCGGCCTATTTGCGAATCGGCGCGGATCGGCGCGCGGCCTCGCTTCTAACGCGCGATTACGTGCCGCTGCCGCAACGTGTCGCCCGTTGGCCATTCGCGCTGTCCTCGACTCGCCAGCCCAATTGCTTCAACGCGTCGCGCAATGCATCGGCTAACGGCCAGTGCTTCGCGGCGCGCGCCGCTTCACGTTGCGCGAGCAACGCCGCGACGTCTGGCGGCACCGCTTCGTCCTCCGCTTTCCACTCCGCGAGCCGCAAGCCGAGCACGATGTCGAATCGATCGACCGTCGCGCGCCGCACAGCGGGCGGCAAATCGCTTCTCACCAGCTCCCAGAGCACGGCCAGTGCGCGCGGCATGTTGAGGTCCTGGTCGATCTCGGCGCGAAAGCGCGCGACGAAACCTTCATCGGCCGCACCGCCCGCCGGCCAGCTCGCATACGCGTTGCGCAAGCGCCCAAGCGCGGCCTGCGCCGCGTCGAGCGCATCGAACGTGAAACGCAGCTCGCTTCGATAGTGCGCCGTCAGGCACAGATACCGATACGCGAGCGGATCGATGCCGCGGTCGATCAAGGTCTGCATGCGCAGGAAATCGCCCGCCGATTTGGACATCTTCGCGTCGTCCCCGGTCGTCAAGAACCGGCCGTGCATCCAGAAATTCGCGAGACGCGTGCCGTGGCACGCCTGCGTCTGCGCAATCTCGTTGCTGTGATGCACGGCGATGTGGTCCTCGCCGCCGCAATGGATATCGAACCACGGGCTCAAGTACTTCGCCGACATCGCCGAGCATTCGATATGCCAGCCTGGAAAGCCACGGCCCCAGGGGCTGTCCCATTCCATCTGCCGCTGGGTATCGGGCGGGCTGAACTTCCATAGCGCGAAATCGGTGACGTGCCGCTTTTCGCCCATGGCCACGCGCTTGCCGCTTTGCAAGCCGGCATGGTCGAGGCGCGCCAGGTAGCCGTAGTCGTCCTGCTTGCTGGTGTCGAAGTAAAGGCCGTCGGCGGTGCGGTACGCGTAGCCGTTTCGTTCGATCGTGGCGATGAAGTCGATCTGCTCGGCGAGGTGGTCGGTGGCGCGGCACCAGATCGCCGGTTCGAGCAGGTTCAGCGCGCGCCAGTCGTCCATGAACGCGGCCGTGTAGCGCTCGGCGATCGTCCACGCCGATTCGCCCGTGCGGCGGCTGCCCTTTTCCATCTTGTCTTCGCCGTCGTCGGCATCGGAGACGAGGTGGCCGACGTCGGTGATGTTCACGACATGCCGAACCTCGTAGCCGTTTTCGGCCAGCACGCGCCGCAGCACGTCCTCGAATACGTAAGTGCGCAGGTTGCCGATGTGGGCGTAGTCGTACACGGTCGGGCCGCAGCAATAGAGGCCGGCGTGACCGGGCTGGAGCGGTTCGAAGGGGCGCACAGAGCGCGTCCACGTGTCGTACAAGGCGAGTGTCATCGGGATGCCTCGGGTGGCGAAACGGCCAAGTCGCGCAAAAAGCGGCTCGAAAAACAAAATGGCCGCCGGTTTTTCAACGGGCGGCCACGGGTAAGCGGAATGACGGACTCTCAGCGCAACGCGCGCGCTCCCCATGGCAAGCTGCGACAGCATGCCTGCGAGACGAAGACGAGGGAGCGGAGATAGGCGGTCATGGGGAGGATGCTAACGGCTGCGCGTAGCTTGGTCAATAAAGCAGCCAATTCATCGCTATCGCATGTCGAGCCCTTGCACAACCGGCGCCGCTATTGGATGAAGCGACGCAATTCGACCGTCGAAGGCCGATCGAAGATCGCTTCCGGCGAGCCGCTTTCCCACACGCGGCCTTGGTGCATGAAGACGACCTTGTCGCTGACCGCGCGCGCAAATCGCATCTCGTGCGTCACCATGATGAGCGTCATATGCTCGCGCGCGAGGCTCTCGACCACGCTCAGCACTTCGCCGACGAGTTCCGGATCGAGTGCCGACGTGATCTCGTCGCACAGCAGCACGGTTGGGTTCATTGCCAGCGCGCGAGCGATCGCCACGCGCTGTTGCTGTCCGCCCGAGAGCTGGTCCGGATACGCACCGAACTTGTCGCCGAGACCGACGCGCTCCAGCATCCTCTCGGCCAGCGCGCGCGCCTCGTGCCGAGGCGTCTTCTTGGCCACGGTCTGCGCAAGGACGACGTTTTCGCCCGCCGTCAGATGCGGAAAGAGGTTGTATTGCTGGAAGACCATGCCCACTTTCAGGCGCAGTGCGCGCAAGTCGGCATGACGCGCGTCGATATGCTCGCCGTCGATGTGAATCGATCCCGCATCGATGCTTTCGAGCCCGTTCAGCGTACGAAGGAACGTGCTTTTGCCCGACCCGCTGCGGCCGATGATCGAGACGACTTGCCCACGCTCGACGGAAAAATCGATCCCTTTCAATACCTGGTTCGCGCCGAACTGCTTTTCGACGCCAATGGTTTCAACGAGCGCCATACAAAGTCCTTTGCAACGTTCGCGCGTAACGCGTAAGCGGATAACAGAGCGCGAAATAAATGAGCGCGACGAGCCCGTACACGAGGAACGGCTTAAACGTCGCGTTTGAAATTTCGGCGCCGGCCTTCGCGAGCTCGGAAAATCCGATGATCGAGACGAGCGCCGTATCCTTGATCGCTTGCACACCGAAGCCGACGGTCGGTGCGACGGCGATGCGCGCCGCCTGCGGCAAGATAACGTGCCTCAGTTGCTCGAAGTAGTTCATGGCGAGGCTCGCCGACGCCTCCCACTGCCCTTTTGGCACAGCCTCGACGCAGCCACGCCAGATCTCGGCGAGGTAGGCGCTCGTGAAGAACGTGAGGCCGAGCGTGGCCGCCACCCAGGGCGAAACATCGATGCCGACAAGCGGCAATCCAAAGAACACGATGAACAGCTGCAACAGCAGCGGCGTGCCCTGAAACACCTCGATATAGACGCGCACCAGCGCGCGCAACGCTCTCGAACTCGATACGCGCATGACGAGCAGCACGAGCCCGACCGCTCCGCCCGCGACGAACGAGACGAGCGAGAGCAAGACGGTCCAGCGCGCGGCGAGCAGCAACGCTTCGAGAATTTGTCCGAAAGTGAACTCGATCATCGGGCACCTCGCAGATTGCGTGCGAAGAGCCGGCGGCCTGCCGCGTGAAGCGCAGCGCGCAGGACGAGCGCCATCACGAAATAGACGCCGGCGATCAGGAAGTACGTTTCGAATGCACGGAAGTTGCGCGATTGCACGTAGCTGGCCGCATAGGTGAGATCGGCCACGGAAATCTGCGAAACCACTGCCGAGCCGAGCATCGTAATCACGATCTGGCTGGCGACCGCGGGAAAGACTTTCGCGAACGCCTGCGGCAGCAGGACATGGATGAAGGTTTCGCGCGGCGACATCGCGAGTGCCGCGGCGGCTTCATGGTGTCCCTTCGGCACGGCGCGAATGCCCGCGCGCAGGATTTCGACCGAATAGGCGCCAAGATTGAGCGTCATCGCGGCGATGGCCGCGGTGTACTCGCCGATGTGGATGCCGAGCGCGGGCAGGCCAAAGAAAACGAAGAAGAGCTGAACGATAAACGGGGTGTTGCGAATGCCCTCGACGTACGCGAAGCTCAGCCTGCGCGCCGCCGCGTAGCGGCTTTCGCACGCTGCCGCGCCGAGCACCCCGACGCTCACGCCGAGCAGTGTCGATGCGGCTGTCAGACCGAGCGTGACGGCCGCGCCGTTGGCGAACATGCCGGCATAGGCCGCGAGTTCGCCGAACTGCAGTTGATAACTCATGAACGATACCGTTGAAGCAAACGACGGAATGGCTCGCCGCGCGGCGGTGAGCCCGATGCGGACGCGTTTTAGAAGGTGGCCGGCAGTGACTGGCCGAGCCACTTCATCGAAATCGCCTGGAGCGTGCCGTCCTTTTTCGCCTGCTCGATCGTTGCGTTGACCTTCGCGAGCAGTCGCGGCTCGTTCTTGGCGAGTCCGACGTAGCAGGGCGAATCCTTGATGATGAATTTCATTTCGGGCATCCGCGGCGGGTGCTTCGCGATGATGGCGGCCGCGACGACGTTGCCGGCCGCGATGAGTTGGACTTGGCCGGAGAGGAACGCTTGAATGGTGGCGTTGTTGTCGTCGAAGCGGCGGATCGTCGCGTTCGGCGCCATGTCCGTGAGCGCGATTTCCTCGAGCGCGCCGCGCGTGGCGCCTACCGTCTTGCCGGCGAGATCGGACGCGGTCTTGACGTTGATGTCGGCCGGGCCGAACACGCCTTGGAAGTAAGGCGCGTACGGCGCGGAGAAATCGATGACCTTCGCACGATCGGGCGTTTTGCCGAGCGACGAGATGATGAGATCGACTTTGTCGGTTTGCAGATACGGAATGCGGTTCGCGCTATTGACCGGCACGAGTTCGACCTTCACGTTCATCGATTTCGCGAGCAGCGTGGCCATGTCGATGTCATAGCCTTGCGGCTTCATGTCGGGGCCGACCGAACCGTACGGCGGATAATCCTCCGGCACCGCTACGCGCAGCGTGCCGCGCTTCGTGACCGCGTCGAGCGCATCGGCATGCGCGGCTTGCGAAGCGGAGAAAACGAATGCCGATACGGCGACGAGTGCGACAAGCCAGCTGCGCCGAGCGGTGCGGTGAGGCGTGTGTTCCATCTTGATTTCCGAAGCTGAGTGATTTGGGGCGGCACGCGCATGCTGACGCACGCTCGAGGTCGAGGCGGCATAGGAGCAAGGAACGGGCCAGGCACCGCGTGACGCGCCGAGCGCGATGGCAAGCACCGGCAGAAGGCTGTAATCCGGCGCGTGGGAATTCGGGATTCCCCGTTTTGGGGCATATGCACCGCGTATGGCATTGAGCCGCGCGCCCCCGCTAAAACGGCATCGCCCCGGCTTGCCCAGCGTGTACGTGTAAAAAGTCTTAATTTTCGCGGCAGCATGTGTGCTGTGCCCTATTCCGCCAGGCTTCAATGAAACATCCTTCATTTGCATGACAGCGTTTCGGCGGTGCGGCTCGCTTATCGTGAGCTTGCTGCCGAATGCCGCGTCCACCAGCGGATCGAATCCGGCTAGACGCGAAAAGAAGGATGGAGCACGAACATGAGATCGACCCCGACCGCGATCGCACTATTGATGCTGTCGCTCGTCAGCGCTTCCGCCATGGCGGCACCGCTTACGCCGCACGAATGCAACAGTTACCCGTTCAAGCCCGCTTCCGGTGAAGTCACGCGCGCGCAGTTGATACGCGAGCTTGGCGAGCTGGAGTCGGTCGGGTATGACCCGACTGCCGACGACCCCGATTACCCCACGAACCTCCAACGCGCACAGCAGGCGCTGCAAGCCAAATATCAGAAGGATTGCGCGCCCGATGCCGTCAGTACGTCGACTACAGCGCGTGCGCGAGTGCCGGCTCCGGCCGGCTGAGGACGCCTTCGCGTGCGTGCTGGATCGCTTCGACAAGCGTCGCGTAATCGCCGATATGGTTCGCGAGCAGCAGGATCAGTTGCGCGTTGGCTGACTGGCTCGCGGCCTCGTCGAGATCGCGATGCATGTCGAGCAGCGCCTCGTAGAAGTCGTCGGGGCGCGTCAGATTGGGTTGCGTATTCAGTGCCATGGTTGTCTCCGGTTGATCGGCTCAGGCAACGCCTCGCACGCCCAGCGCGCGCTTCAACGCCGCTTCGAGATCGCCCGGCTCCGCGTGCCGCCAACGCGCGCAGACGTGCTGATCGGGACGAATCAGGTAGAGCGTGCCGGGGCTCGCGTCATAGCGCTGCGCCGCGATGCCTTCCGTATCTTCGAGCAGCGTGATATCGGCAAGCGCCGCGCCTGCCTGGCGGTAATCGTCGAGTGGCCCGGCGCTCACCACGATTGACTTCACCGGCAGCGCCGCGTCGCGCAACGCGCTCAAAGCGGCAACGCTCGCCGCGTCGACGCCTTCGGGCCCGCAAAACACCAACGCGGTGAACGCGCCGCCCAGTTGCGAGAGCAACCAATCGTCGTTGCCGCCGCATTGCACGGGCGCATCGACGCACGCAGCGCCCGGCACCATCTGCCCCTCGAAGCGATCGCGATCGGGCATATTGAGCGTCGATTCGCTGAGCACCGCCGGCACCGACAAACGGCCCGTATTCACCAGCTGCCGCGCAAACGGATGCTGTTTCGCGAGCTTGAGCACAGCGTCGCGAAACACGCGCGAGACCGGCGTCTTCGGTGTGATGAAATCCGTCGAGCGCGACGAATTGCGGATGTTCTCGTCGGCCGCGTATTCGCGCTCGCTCCCATAGGTGTCGAGCAGGGCGTCCGGCGCGCGGCCGGCGAGCACCATCTCGAGCTTCCATGCAAGGTTTTCCGCGTCCTGTATGCCGCTATTCGCGCCGCGCGCGCCGAACGGCGAAACGCCATGCGCGGAATCGCCGGCGAACAGCACGTTGCCGTGGCGAAAGCGCTCCATCCGCACACAAGCAAACGTATAGACGCTCGCCCACTCCAGCTCGAATTCGACATCGGGACCGAGCAGCGCGCGCACGCGCGGAATGATCCGCTCGGGCGTCTTTTCGAGCACCGGATCGGCATCCCAGCCGAGCTGGAAATCGATGCGCCAGACGTTGTCGGGCTGGCGATGCAGCAGCACCGATTGGTTCGGGTGAAACGGCGGATCGAACCAGAACCAGCGTTCGCTCGGGAAGTCCGCTTTCATTTTCACGTCGGCGATCAAGAAGCGGTCTTTGAAAATCCGCCCCTTGCTGTCGAGCCCGAGCAACGTGCGCAAGGGGCTTCTCGAACCGTCCGCCGCCACGACGTAGCGGCCGCGCAAATCGTATGAACCATCGGGCGTTTCGATCGTGAGCGTCACGGTCGCGCCGCCGACGTCGCCGCCGTTTTCCTGGCGAATGCCCGTGACCTTGCTCTTCCAGCGGATATCCAGATTCGGCAGTTCCTGCGCGCGTTCGACGAGAAAACCTTCGACGTAGTACTGCTGCAAGTTAATGAACGCCGGCCGGCGGTGTCCGCTCTCTGGCAGCAAGTCGAACGTATACACGTGCTCGTCCTGCACGAACACCTTGCCGACATGCCAGCGCACCCCCTTCTCGACCATGCGCTCGCCGCAGCCGAGCCGGTCGAAGATATCGAGCGAGCGCTTCGAAAAACAAATCGCACGCGAGCCCGTCGACAGCGTGCAATCGTCGTCGACGAGCACCACCGGCACGCCGCGCTGAGCCACGTCGATGGCGGCGGCGAGGCCCACAGGCCCGGCCCCGACCACGATCACCGGATGGAGCGGCGCCCCCTTGCCCTCCTGCTCCGCGCTGCGCCGGTAATCGAACGACACGGTTTGGTAGTTGATGCTCATTGCTCGTCTCCCTCCAACGTCTCCAACTTTTATCTGCTCTACGCTTGCCGCACTCAGTCTTGCAACGCCGCCCACATATCCTTGTCGCGCTCGGCGGTCCAGATGCGCGGATGCGTGATGCCGCTCGCTTCGTCAAACGCGCGCGACACGTCGAACGGCAGGCAATGCTCGTAGATGAAGACGTGGCCGAACTTCGGGTCCATCGCTTCGCGCGTGAGCGCCATCGCGGCCTTCAGATCGAGCTTGCGCTCGACCGCCTTGCGGCCTTGCGCGAGCAGCGTCGTGACGAAATCCTTCGTGTAGTCGAGGCCCTGGTTCACTTCGGCCGGATTCAAGAGCGCGGGGCCGCGTCCCGGCACCAGCTTGTCGGCGTTGAGCGCGCGCAGCGCTTCGAGCGTGGCGGGCCACTGTTCGAGCTGCGCGTCGCCGCAGTAGCACGCGGCGTCGTATTCGACGAGGTCGCCCGAGAACAGCACCTTCTGCGACGGCAGCCACACCACCGTATCGCCCTTCGTGTGGCCCGAGCCCAGATGCGCGATCTTCACTTCGAGCTTGCCGAGCCACAGCGTGATTTCCTTCTCGAACACGAGCGTGGGCCACGTGAGGCCCGGCACTGTTTCGACGCCCGCGAAGAGACGCGGGAAGCGCTCGATTTCCGACTTCATGTCGGCCTCGCCGCGCTCGACGATCATTTCGTACGTGCCGCGGCTCGCGATCACCTGCTGCGCGCCTTCGGCAAAATACGCGGACGCCCCGAGCACGCGCACCGCGTGGTAGTGCGAGAGCACGACGTATTTGATCGGCTTGTCGGTGACGGTGCGGATCTTCGCGATCAGGTCTTGCGCCATCGCGGGCGTCGCGGTGGTATCGACGATCAGCACGCCGTCGTCGCCGACGATGACGCCCGAATTCGGATCGCCTTCGGCCGTGTACGCATACGCGTTCTCCGAGAGCTGCGTGAACGTGATTTTTTTCTCTTCGAGATCGGCCTGAGATGCGAATGCCTTCGCCATGGTTGTCTCCGTCAAAAGGGTGGACCGACGGCGGCGGGACACTCGACACGCGGTTTGCGCGCGGCTTGTGGGAACGGCAGGTGTCTCGCCCCGTTTCTAAGTATGCGGCTGCTATGCCGGGGTGGAGTCAATCATGGGGGCGGTCGAATTATTTGTCAATAACAAATCACGTTGCTATTTGCTAATATCTTGAGGAGCGTGACGGCGGCGCAGTGGCGAGGCCGGTTCCGACAGCAGGGGGCGATCGCAAGTCGATCGCGAGTCCATCCATTACACTCGCCGTTTTTCAACCCGATTTAGCGTATGAAGAATTCGGCAGCAGGCGAAGCCGGCGGCAAGCAGAAGGAGAAGGCACAGCGCGGCGTGCAAAGCGCCGAAGTCAGCGGCCGCCTGCTGCACGCGCTCGTGCGCGCTCGCGAGCCGCTTGCGCTGACCGATCTCGCCGAGAGCGCCGAACTCGCCTCCGCCCAGGCGCACACGTATCTCGTCAGCCTCACGCGCCTTGGGCTCATCAAGCGCGACGAGCTGTCGGGGCGCTACGAACCGGGGCCGCTGTCGCTGCGGCTTGGCCTTCTGCATCTCGAGCATCAGCCGGTCTATCGCGCGGCCGTCCCGCATGCGGCGGCGCTTGCCAAAGCGATCGGCCATACGGTCGCGATCTGCATCGCCGGGCCTCGAGGCCCGACCATCGTGCGCTACGAGCGCTCGGGATTTCCTCTGCACGTGAACTTGCACGTCGGCACGGTCATGTCGCTCACGAAGACGGCTACGGGGCGCGTCTTCTGCGCGTTCCTTCCCGCCGAGCGCGTGCAAGCCATGTGGGCCACGCAGACCAAGCGCGCGCTCGACGCGTTTGCGTCAGCCGACGAACAGCGCGTCTTCGAAGCGACGCTCGGCGAGATCCGCAAGCGCGGCATCGAACGTGCGGTCGACGCGCCGAGCCCCGGCGCCAGCAGCCTGAGCGTGCCCGTACTCGACGCGAACGGCGAGCTTGGCGCCGCGCTGACCGTCATCGGTTCGTCGGGGGCGCTCGACGTGGCCTTCGACGGCTCGATCGCCCGCGCAATGCGAGCAGCCAGCGATGCGATCGGCCGCGAACTCGCGTCCACGTCCTGACGATGTTTCGACGCTTTGATTGCCTGACTCACGCGATGCCATCCACGCCCTCCTCATCAACCGCCGCACGCAAGCGCGAAGAATCCGCGTCCGGCGCGAAGCCGCAACGCGGCATCAACTCGCTCGACACCACCGGCGAATTGCTCGTCGCGCTCGTCGGTTCGGGCGAGCGTCTGTCGCTGCGCGACCTCTCTGCCGCCGCGAACATGCCGCCCGCGAAAGCGTTTCCGCATCTTGTGAGCCTGCTCAAGATCGGCTTGCTGAGCCGTGACGACAACGGCTATTTCGAAGCCGGTCCGCTCGCGTTGGAATTGGGTTTGATCGCGATGCAGCGGCTGTCGCCGACACGCGAAGCGGAGCCCGAGATCATGGAACTCGCGTCGGCCACGGCGTTGAGCGTCGCGATGGCCGTGCTCGGGCCGCTCGGGCCGACGGTCGTGCGCCTCGAAGAATCGTCGACGCCGCAGCATGTGAGCTTGCGGGTCGGCACGGTGATGTCGCTCGTCAACACCGCGATCGGCAGGACGTATGCCGCGCATGTGAGCGCGGAGGTGCTCGCGCCGCTCTTTGCGCAGGATGGATTGCGGCTGGCGGGGGCGGCGCGCGGGGAGATCTTCGAGGATGCCGCGGCGAACCAGGGCGAATTGCTCGCTCCGCTGCGCCAGCGCTTCGCGCAAATTCGCGCCGACGGCATCGACACCGCGCTGAGCAAGCCGGTGCCCGGCATCGACTCGCTCGCGGCCCCCGTGTTCGATCACACCGGCGACATTTGCCTGGTCATCGCGCTGATGGGCTCGGCGGGCAGTTTCGATTGCGATCCGCACGGCGAACCGGCGAATCGGCTGCGGGATGCCGTGCAGCGGTTGTCGCGGAGATTGGGGTGGTGGCCCGTCAAGGACGCGAAGGACGCGGGGACGCACGCGCGATAACGCCAGCCAAAGCGAGGCGTCACCCCGCTATTCGAGCAACCGGCTCAACCCCTCGAACAACACATCCCCGCCCACGACCCGCCCGCCCTGCGCCGTCTTGATGTGAACGGAAAGCGTGACGCACAGATTCGTCGAACTCGACGACATATACGGCTCGCTCACCATGAGCGTTCCCGGATGCGCCAACGCATTCCTGAAGTAAGCCCGCTTCGACCAATTGGCGCCGGCCGGGCGCGACAGCAACGGAAACGTGACACGGCGGCGCTTGCTGTGCGCCACCGATTCGATGTTGTTGCCGACTTGCACGCCTTGCTCGTCGATCAGGAAGACGCGCATCGACCATTCGAGCGCCAGGAAATGCGCGGCGCTCTCGTCGAGACTGTGCCCATTGATGAACGCTTCGACCATCGTGCGAAAGGCGTGACGGTAGGGCGTCAGCTCCTCCATGTCGGCGACCTGCGGAATCTTCCGCGCATCCATGAAGCGGCGCGCGAGCGGCTCCGTCACCGGGAGCGCGCTGTGCTTGCCGTTGGTCAGGATTTCGGGGCGGCCGAAGTAATAGCCCTGCACGAAATCGGCGTCGCAATCCATGCTCAAAAGCGCTTGCGCCTCGGTCTCGATGCCCTCCACCACGATGAACGTGCCGATGTCATGCAGCAGTTCGATGAGCCGCAGCAGGCTGCGTGCATTCCGATAGCTCGTGACGGCCTTGCGGATCAGCTCGCCGTCGAGCTTCACGACGTCGGGATGCAGATCCCACACGCGGCCCAGGTTCGTGAGGCCGGCGCCGAAATCGTCGAGCGCGATCAGAAACCCCGCGAGACGCAGCCGCGCGACCGCATCCGCGAGCAACGCTGCGGTGTCCTGGGGCGCTTCGAGAATCTCGATCACGACGCGCGACGGCGCAATCCCGCAGGCCAGGATGTCATCGATGAGCCCTTGACCATGCACCGGGTGAACGAGCACGTCCGGGTGCACGTTGAGGAACAGCACACTATCGCTGTCGCCCATGCCGAGAAAACGGCCGACGTGGTTGCGCGCGCAGGCCCGCTCGAACTCGCCGCTCAAGGCGAGCCCGCGGGCGATGCCGAACGCGGCGACGGGCGAGCACGCCTCGCCGCGGTACGACGGGCGCAGCAACGCCTCGTAGCCCACTGGCGCCTGATGCGCGAGCGAGAAGATCGGCTGAAACGCACTCTCTATGGTCGGCAGGCTGGGGTTTTGCGCATCGCTCATGTAAGCGTTTTTTAATGAGGTCGATAAAGTGCGGGGCGCAAGAGGTGTGTGGGTTGCCTAGTCGCCACCCGCCGGTTCGTCTCACCCACGGGATAACGTCAAAACGATGCCGCGACTTGAAGGCTGCAAACTTAACCCGTTCTAATTTCTTGGGCAATATTTCATAAGTAAGCAAACCCTGAGTAAAAATTTGCGCAAAAGCGCTGAATCCATTGAACTTTTCGCCCATCCCCTTCAACTTTTGGCGCGCCGCGCCGATATCGAAGTTTGAGAACTGCGCACCGGTTCCGCACGCGTGCGAGCCGGGCCGGCACGGGGCCAGGCGGCGCAATGGTGGAACCGAACATTTCGATGGCAGATCATCATTCGATCGACGAGCGCACCAATCTGACGAGTTCGAACAAGTTCGAACTGTTGCTGTTTCGCCTGGGCTGCGTCGCCGATAGCGAGGAACACGAGCTCTACGGCATCAACGTCTTCAAGATCCGCGAGATCATGACGATGCCGGCCGTCACGCCGATCGCCGGCGCCTCGGATCACATGATCGGCGCGGTCGATATCCGCGGCCAGATCATTCCCGTCATCGATCTGCCGAAGCTCTTGGGCTGCAACCCGACGCGCGGCCGCAACATCCTGCTCGTCACCGAGTTCGCGCGCTCGACGCAAGGGTTCGCGGTCGAGGAAGTCGACGATATCGTGCGGCTCGAATGGAATCAGGTGCTCGCGGCCGAAGGCGCGGCGACGGGCGGCAACTCGGTGACCAGCATCGCGCGCATCGACGGCAACACCGGCGACTCGCGCCTCGCGCAAGTGGTCGACGTCGAGCAGGTGCTGCGCGACGTGTTCCCGGCGCAGCATCCGAGCGTCGAGCCGAAGGACGTCGGCAACACGATCAGCATGCGGCCCGGCGCGAAGATTCTCGCTGCCGACGATTCCGGTTTCGCGCGCAAGCTGATCGAGCAGAGCCTGACCGCGATCGGCGCGGATCACCTGATGGCGAAGACCGGTCAGGAAGCCTGGGACATGCTCGATAAGATCGCCCGCGAGGCGCAGGCCGAGGGCCTGCGCGCCCGCGACAAGATCGCGCTCGTACTGACGGACCTCGAAATGCCCGAGATGGACGGCTTCATGCTGACCCGCCTCATCAAGAGCGACGAGCGCACGCGCGATATCCCGGTCGTCATTCATTCGTCGCTGACGGGCGCGGCGAACGAAGCGCACGTGAAGAACGCCGGCGCGACGGGCTACGTGGCGAAATTCGTGGCGGGCGATCTGGCCGCCGCCATCCGGCAGGCGCTGGTTTCCTGATCTGATTTTTACTCTGTCGCGCGGCATCGCTTCCATTCCGGGGGCATGCCGCGTTTTTTTACGTCTGTGAACAACCGCGCTCATCTGCCAGCAACCCTGCTGCATCGTGCTCAGTTCAGGTAGCATCTAGACCTCTTGAAGCACTGAGGCCGAGCCATGAGCACACTCTCCACCCAAAAACTGCACGCATCGATACGCAGGGAAGCGTCGTGGGGACTTCGCGCATTCAAGCAATTCGGCGCGGACCGCTGCGCCGCGATGGCGGCCAGCATCGCGTTTTACTCCGCGTTCTCGCTCGCGCCGATGCTCGTGATGGTGATCGCCGTGGCAGGCTGGTTCTTCGGCGACGACGCCGCGCGCGGGCAGATCTTCAGCCACGTCCACGGGCTGCTCGGCAACGAAGCCGCCGCCGGTGTGCAGACCATCGTCCAGAACGCGCATCGCAGCGGCAGCGCGGGCGGCATCGCCGCGATCATTTCGTTCGCGCTGCTTTTCGTCGGCGCGTCGGCGACGTTCTCGTCGCTGAACACCGCGCTCAGCATCATCTGGCCCGAGACCAGCTCACGCACGTCGACCGTCGTCGCGCTCGTCAAGGTGCGGCTCATTTCGTTCGGGCTCGTGCTCGGCGTCGCGTTTCTGCTGATCGTCTCGCTCGTGCTCGATACGGCCATCACGTTCGTCGGCCAATGGCTGTGGGGCAACACGCCGTACATCGTGATCGGCAACCTGCTGCAGTTGGCCGTCGGTTTGCTGGTGCTCGCCGTCGCGTTCGCCGCGCTGCTCAAGTTCCTGCCCGATGCGCCGGTGGTCTGGCGCGATGCGTTCACGGGCGGCATCGTCGCCGCCGTGCTGTTCTCCGTCGGCAAGAAACTCTTTGCGCTTTACCTGGCCCATGCGGGCATGGCGAATTCGTTCGGCGCGGCGGGGTCGCTCGCGGTGCTGTTGATGTGGCTGTACTTTTCGGCGGCGGTGCTGCTGCTCGGTGCGGAATTCGCCTCGGCCCGCGGCCACCTCCACGATCCGCGCGGCGCCTGGGGGCTGCAGGACAACGACACGCCCGCGGGCAGCCGGGCAATGCTGGCGTCGGCGCTTGCGGCTTCGACCGTGTCGGCGGGATCGCGCGACGCGCGCGATGGCGATACCGCGATGTCCGCAGCCGGGCGCCGCGCCGCCGCAGCCGACCGCTATGTGCGAAAGCACCCGTGGCGAGCGGTGATGCTGGCTGCCGGCGCGGCGCTCTTTCTCACGTCGGTCGTCGGGCGCGGCAACGGTGCGACCTCGCGCGACGACCGTTGACGCTAAACGACAGCGGCTGAGAGCCGCACGTCGTCGAGCACATTGCGCCTATGCCGTCCAGCGCTCACCGCTTACCGGACATTCCAGTGCACAGGCCGCCTTTACGTGCACGAGCTCCAAAATTAATCACTCGACTTTAATATTTGGTGCACGTTTCTTACAAATAGATTAATTAACGCCCCAAAAAGGTGGCGAGATGCATCGTTAAAGCGAAAATCTCTCAACCGCCACAATTCAATATTTCGATTGTGGCAACAATTCTTTATCTTCCTTATATATCAGGGACTTGGACGCGTGTTTCATTTTCGAGACAGTCGTTTTTTTCCAGTTCTAAGCGGTCACATCATTGCGCTATTCTCCCCCCCGCAACAAATAAACTATTCATTCGCGTGGAGAAACGATGAAAAAAATCACACTGTCTACCCTCTCGCTGGCAATGCTCGGCGCCGCTGGCGCAGCGCACGCCCAAAGCAGCGTCACGCTGTACGGCACGATCGATACGTCGCTGACTTATGTTCATAACGCCGCACAGAACTCGCAAGGCCAGAGCCAGAACCTGTGGGCGCTGGGCAACGCCAGCGGCGGCGACCTGTCGGGCACCCGCTGGGGCTTGAAGGGCACGGAAGACCTGGGCGGCGGCCTGAAGGCGATTTTCCAATTGGAAAACGGCTTTGATCCGAGTACCGGCAAGCTGCTCCAAGGTAGCCGCGAGTTCGGCCGTCAAGCATTCGTCGGCCTCGACAGCGACAAGTTCGGCACGTTCACGCTGGGCCGCCAGTACGACCCGCTCGTCGACATGGTCCAAGGCATCACGGGTGACAACTACTTCGGCAGCCCGTTCGCGACCGTCGGCGACGTCGACAACTACGACAACAGCTCGCGCACGAACAACGCGATCAAGTACGTGACGCCGACGTACGCCGGCTTCCAGGCAGAAGGCATGTATGCGCTGGGCGGCGTGGCCGGCCAGACCGGTTCGGGTCAGACATGGTCGCTCGCTGCGTCGTATAACAATGGTCCGATCTCCGTGGCCGCAGGCTATTTCGTCGCGGACAACAACGACGGCCCGCGTAAGTCGGATGCCGCCGGCGACGGTTGGAGCAGCGGCGCAACGTCGGGCGGCACGTTCGACGGTTCGCTGGTCAACCTCGGCTACCAGTCGGCCAAGTCGATCAACATCGCTCGCTTGGCAGCGCAATACGTGGCAGGTCCGTTCACGTTCGGCGCCGCCTACAGCAACTCGCAATACAAGAACGACGGCTACTCGGTGTTCACGTCGACCGAGAAGTTCAACACCGGACAAGGCTTCTTCAACTACCAAGCCAACTCTGCGCTGCTGCTGGGCCTCGGCTACAGCTACACGAAGTCGAGCGGCAACACGAGCGCGACCTACCATCAGGTTTCGCTGGGCGCGGACTACAACCTGTCGAAGCGCACCGACGTATACCTGGTTGGCGCTTACCAGCACGCGAGCGGCGATACGCTTAACGCGGCCGGCACGCAAACCGTCAACGCCGTCGCTTCGATCGGTTCGTACGGCTACGACGGCGGCACCAACACGCAAGAGCTCGTCGCGCTCGGCCTGCGTCACAAGTTCTAATTGGACTTGACTGACAGCTGAAGCTTCACGCGGTTAAAAAGCCCGTCCCGGCTAACGCCGGAGACGGGCTTATTTTCGAATCGACGACGCAAACGCCTTAACGCTTCCGCCTTCCCTGCGCTTAGCGCTGCGGTTTCGCTTTATCGTCTTGCGCGAGCGTCTGCGCAGGCACCGACGAATGAGCCGCTTCCGCACCGGCCAAGGGCGAGCGGTGCAATACGGGGGCGCGCTCGGGCCGCTGCAGCGGCACTTCGGCCCCATCCTGCCAATTCGGATCCGGAATCTCGGCGAACACCTGACGCAGCCGCTCACCCCAAGTCCGGTGAATCAAGTCGAAGTAAGCGTTGTCCTGATCGATCGAGACAAAGCGCGTGACGCGCAACGCATCCGTCTCGTAGACCAGCAGATCGAGCGGCAAACCCACCGACAAATTCGAGCGCAGCGTCGAATCCATCGACACCAGCGCGCATTTCGCCGCTTCGCCGAGCGGCGTCGCCGGCGTCAGCACGCGGTCGATGATCGGCTTGCCGTACTTGGACTCGCCGATCTGGAAATACGGATTCACGCTCGACGACTCGATGAAGTTGCCCGCCGAATAGATCATGAAGAGACGCGGACGATTGTGCGCGCGGCCGTTGCTGAGCTCGACATTCGCGCCTTGGCCGTTCGCCGCGCCGGCGATCTGCCCGCCGAGAATGAAGCTGCAATTGAAGTCGACGCCGAATTCCTGCAACGCGCGGGCTTCGCGCTGATGCACGTCGCGCACGGCCTGACCCACCACGCGCGCGGCATCGGGCATCGTCGGCGCGGTCCACAACGTAGGCCGATCGGGGTTCGACGGCTCGGACAGCTCGTGCAGCACGGCCTGGGTCAACGCGAGATTGCCTGCGCCCAGCAGAACCAGCACGCGTTCGCCGGGCTGCTCGAACACGGTCATCTTGCGCGCGGTGCTGATGTGATCGACACCGGCGTTGGTCCGCGTGTCGGACAAGAAGACGAGCCCTTCGTCGACGGACATCGCCACACAGTAAGTCATGGGTTTTTCTCGAATCGGAAGCCAACCAAACGCCGCTATTGTAATGCGCGGGCGATGCGGCATAGGGTTCCGGGCGTGGTTTCGGACACTTTTTGACCGTTCATTGGCCCCTTTTGCCGGGTTTTGCGCGGTTTCGGCGGTGTGGGAGTCGCTTTCGAACCACAGTCGAACCCCGGCCGACGCCGCGCCGCCCTACTGGGACGCCTCGGCGACGCTCACCGGCGCCACGAGGCTCTCCTTACGTTCGCCGATCCGCGCGCCACTGCTTCCCGGCGTCAGATGCAATCGCTTAATCGAGTAGTGAACCGGGGATTCGTAGCATTAGACGACCTGGTGGCGGATCGTCAGATACGCCAGATTCGTGCAGACACCCTCGGGCGACGCGAGTCCAGAAAAGATGATCGGCAGTACGACTAAGCATGACGGCATCCCGTTGAGACGAGCGGCCCTTCCTGCAACACCACCCGAGTCAGCCCGCCCGAGGCCATCTCGACGGTCTTGCCGGACAACACGAACCTCTCAGGACGATATTGCGTGCTGGTATAGACCTAGCCTGAACAGGACACGAATGCTCAAGCCAGTTCAGCCGATTTTGTGATTCGGGATTAATCCCGCCGCGATGAAACACATTAACCCGAACGACACCTCATTAATACGAAATCCTTATCAATTTAATCCGGCGCGATTTCGATATTGAAAGTTCATCCAAACATAAATCGAATTCCCGCGATTTAAGACAAGCGAGTAATTTTCAGACCATTCTCAAAACAAATCGCGTGCCTCGATTTTCCCCGTCACAAAAGATTCACGCCGATTTGCCAAATCATGTATTGAAAATGATTGAAAACAATTCGAAAGGAAGGTGTCTCCAAGCCTTAACACGCGCATGGTCCAATGCCGCGCAATTCCGTAAAACAACCACCGCATTACCCAGCCCCCGGTTCAAGTCTGTTCGAGAGGACGTAAAAGCGTTCCGGACGAAGGGTTTCAGGTAATTCAATTACAAAAGGAGTTCCGTCGATGTTCCGCCGTAAGCTCGTTCCCGTTTCTCTTGCGATCGCTGGTTTGATCGCACTCGCTGCCTGTGGCAGCAATGACAGTCCGACTCCGAATGGCGAGTCGGTTCAAGATGCGGCAACAACCGCGACGCCGATTAAGCACGTGGTGGTGATCTATAACGAAAACGTCTCGTTCGATCATTACTTCGCGACTTATCCGGTTGCGACGAACCCGGCCGGCGAGCCGGCGTTCAACGCCGCCGCGGGCACGACCACGCCGAATGGTCTATCCGGTACGCTCCTGACGTCGAACCCCAACCTGCTGAACACGAACAACCCGCAAACCAGCGCGACGAACCCGTTTCGTCTAGACCGCACGCAGGCAGCGACGGCTGACCAGAACCACGCGTACACCGCGGAACAGCTGGCGTACGACAACGGCGCGGCCGACCTGTTCCCGAAGTACACGGGTAACGGCACGAGCGGCGGCGCCGGCGCGTTCGGCACGCCGTGGCAGGTGCTCGGCTACTTCGACGGCAACACCGTCACGGCCATGTGGAACTACGCGCAGAACTTCGCGATGAGCGACAACACCTACACGTCGACGTACGGTCCGTCGACGCCGGGCGCGCTCGAAGTGGTCTCGGGCCAGACCAACGGCATGACCGTGGTCAAGACCACGAAGAAGCCGTCGGTGGCGGGTTCGTACTACGTGAATGACGGCCAAGGCGGCTTCACGATGATCAACGACGTCGACCCGGGCTTCGACACCTGCTCCAGCACGACCGACCAGGCGATGATGACCGGCAAGAACATCGGCGACCTGCTGAACGCCAAGGGCATCTCGTGGGGCGGCTTCATGGGCGGCTTCAACCTGTCGACGACCAACGGCAACGGCACGACGGGCTGCAAGCGCAGCACGCTCTCGACCGTGGTGGGCGCCAGCACGACCGACTACATCCCGCACCACAACTGGTTCCAGTACTTCGCGTCGACGGCCAACCCGCAGCACTTGCGCCCGAGCTCGACGGCCGCGATCGGCTTCACGCTGGAAGCGGACAACAAGACGGTCGATCCGGCGAACCACCAGTACGACACGGACGACTTCTTCGCCTCGGTCAAGGCAGGCAACTTCCCGTCGGTGAGCTTCCTGAAGGCGCCGGCCTATCAGGACGGCCATGCCGGCTACTCCGATCCGCTCGACGAGCAGGCGTTCGTGACGAAGGTCGTCAACTTCCTCCAGCAGCAGCCGGACTGGAAGAACACGGCGGTCATCGTGGCATGGGACGATTCGGACGGCTGGTATGACCATCAGTACACGCAGCCGACCAATGCCTCGTTCGATTCCGTCGCCGACCAGGTGAACGGCTCGGGCATCTGCGGCAGCGGCACGGCGCCGAACGGTCTGAACGGCAGCCCAGTGAACGGCCGCTGCGGTCCGGGTACGCGCATTCCGTTCCTCGTGATCTCGCCGTGGGCGAAGCAGAACTACGTCGACCACACGCTGCTCACGCAAGCGTCGGTCGTGCGCTTCATCGAAGACAACTGGCTTGGCAGCCAGCGTCTCGGCGGCGGTGCGTTCGACTCCACGTCGGGCAGCATCATGAACATGTTCAACTTCGGTGGCAGCGGCAACAACCCGGTGCTCTATCTGGACCCGACGTCGGGCACGCAAGTGACGACGCCGCCATCGACCTGATGAACGCTTGAAGCCCTCGCGGTTCCTGCAGCGCGAGCGTCCAGACCCACGCAAGCGCTCAGGAACCGCTATCGCAGTGCATGCATGCCCACAGCCCGGAGACGGGCTGTAGCCGTTTCTGATACTCGACAAAGACGACTTCGATGAACGAATCGCAGAACGCCGCTCCGTCCACGCCATCCGTCCCGTCCGCGGACGCCTCCCCTCGCGTTGCGCGCCGCCGCGCGCATTGGATCGTCAGCGGCGCGATCGCCGCCGCTTGCGCTGCCGCCGGCCTGTCGGTGTGGGCGCTGAACGCGCCGGATCAGGCACCGGCCACCGTCGGCAAGATGGTGGAACAGCTGACGGGCGCGAATCCGCACCCCGTGCATCTGCAGCGCCCACCCGTGACGACGCAGCTCTCCGTGATGGCGCAGCTCGGCAAGCAGATCTTCTACGACCAGACGCTATCGGGCTCGGGCAAGATGTCGTGTGCCTCGTGCCATAGCCCCGAACACGCGTACGGCCCGCCCAACGGCCTGCCCGTGCAAATGGGCGGCCCGTCGCTGACGCTGCAGGGCGATCGTCCGCCGCCCTCGCTGAGGTACCTCTACCGGCAGCCGAATTTCAGCATCGGTCCGGATCAGGGCGACGACGAACAAGCGCCCAGCCTCGCGCAAGCCGCGGACGCCGCCAGCGGCGTCGCGCGCGCGCAGAAGACGGCCGGCGTCGCGCCCGCCGCGCCCGCGATGGTGCCGCAAGGCGGCCTGTTCTGGGACGGCCGCGCCGACACGCTGCAAGCGCAGGCGATCGGCCCGATGCTGAACCCGACCGAAATGGCGAACCCGAGCATCGACGCGATCGCCGCCAAGCTCAAGACCAGCGCGTACCACAACACGTTCGCGCAGCTCTTCGGGGCCGGCATCTTCAACAATCCGAACATGCTGGTGTCGGAGGCGATGTTCGCAGTGGCGCGCTACCAGTTCGAAGATTCGTCGTTCCATCCGTACACGAGCAAGTACGACTACTGGCTCGAAGGCAAGGCGCGGTTGACCCAGGCCGAGCTGCACGGCCTGCAGCTCTTCAACGATCCGAACAAGGCCAATTGCGCCGGCTGCCACTTGTCGAAGCCGGGCAAGGACGGCCTGCCGCCGATGTTTACCGACTACCAGTACGAAGCGCTCGGTGTGCCGCGCAATACGAGCCTCGCCGCGACCCATAACCCGAAGTACTACGACATGGGGATCTGCGGCCCGTACCGGACCGACCTCGCGAAGCAAACGCAGTACTGCGGGATGTTCCTCACGCCGACGCTGCGCAACTCGGCGACACGCGAAGTGTTCTTCCACAACGGCGTCTACCACTCGCTCGATCAGGTGATGGCGTTCTACAACCTGCGCGACATCGACCCGGCGAAGATCTATCCGCGCGATGCGCACGGCAAGGTCACCAAGTACAACGACCTGCCCGCCCGCTACCGCGCGAACATCGACAAATCCGATGCGCCGTTCGACCGCAAGTTCGGCGACAAGCCGTCGATGACCGACGACGATATCCGCGACATCATCGCGTTCGTGAAGACGCTGACGGACGGTTATCAGCCGGACTCGAAGGTGGCGCTCGACTCGAAGCCGTAGTTCTGAAAAGACTGCGGGACGGGCATGCGGCGCCCGTCCCGCGGCACAGCACTTTTCACCAATCACCCGCCGCGCGGCAGTCCTACACTGGCGTTTTCCGCTGACTTCGCCAAGGAACCCGGGATGCCGCACTACTTATGCCACGAAGCACCCGACTTGCTCGAGTTCGACACCGATGTGATCGACGCGCGCCCGGGCGCAATCGTGCTCGCGCGCTCGGCGCTGCACCCCGGCGGCGGCGGGCAGGTGTCGGATGTCGCGACGCTTACGCACGCGCATGGGGTCGCGCGTATCGTCGGCGTGTCGTTCGAAAACGGCCGCTACTGGCATCTGCTCGATCCGGAGCACGCGGCGCTCGAGTTGAGCGGCGACGTGCACGTGTCGATCGATGCCGATTGGCGCTCGACCGTCGCGCAACTTCATACGGATACCCATATCCTCAACGCGCTCGTCTATCGGCAATTCGCGGGGGCGCTGGTCACCGGCGCGCAGATCAACGGCGACGGCACCGCCCGCATGGACTTCGATCTGCCCGACGCCGACAACGACCTGCTGCGTGCGCTGGAGGCCCCGCTCAACGACGTGATCCGCCAGGGCCTCGACGTGCGCGCGACCTACGTCAGCGCGAGCGACGCGCGCAGCACGCCGGGGCTGATCCGCAGCTTGTCGGTTGCGCCGCCGCCGACGCCCGACGGCAAGATCCGCATCGTCGAAATCGGCACGCTCGACCGCCAAGCATGCGGCGGCACGCATCTGACCAACACGGCGCAATCGCGCCCCGTTCGCATCGCCAAGATCGAAAACAAGGGCCGGCGCAACCGCCGTGTGCGAATCGAACTATGCTGACGTGCAGCGCGAATCGCGCAAGATGGCTCAGGCGCGCGACTACCTCGACGCGCACTACCGCGAAGACGTCTCGATCGACGCGCTCGCGGCGCTCGTCGGGCTCAGCCGTTTTCATCTGATGCGCGCGTCTGCATGCGCACCCTCTCGGCAGTAAAAAAAATACCCGCGGGCTTTCGCCTCGCGGGGATTCCTCAGCAGAGCGTTCGCCTTAGAGCAAACGCGCCGGCATTTACGCCGCTGCTGCGTCCTTCAGCTTCTTCAGTGCACGTGCCTTGATGCGCACGCTTGCCGGCTTAGCCGGGAACCAGCGCTCTTCGCCCGTGAACGGGTCTTTGCCGAAGCGCTTCTTCTTCGCCGGAACCGCTTGCACGACGATCTTCAGAAGGCCGGACAGCGTGAATTCGCCAGCGCCCTTCTTGTGGACCGAACCGAGGATCGTGTCTTCGAGTGCAGCCAGCACAGCCTTGACGGACTTCGGCTCGACAGCAGCGCGCTCAGCGAGGTGAGCAGCCAGCGAGGCCTTCGTGAAGGTGTCCTTGATCGGCGACGATGCGCCGGACGCCTTCACGGCGACCTTCTTAGCCGCTACTTTCTTCGCGGGAGCTTTCGTTGCAACTGCTTTCTTAGCCGGTGCCGGGGCAGCCTTCTTGGCTACCTTTTTTGCGGAAGTCGCCATGTTTCTCCTACCAGTTGTGGTCAGTGATTAACCGAAGAGCGCGCGGTATGCGTGCGCTTCAACGGCGGATTCTACAAGCGCCACAACGTTTCGTGCAGCACTTTTGTGTTTTTCTCGCTGCTTTATCGCTTGATGTGTTGCGCGGCGCAGACTGTCCGATGCATTTTGAGCCTTGTTTCAGGTGTCAAAGTGAGTTCGATGCGAGTTCGGCATGCCGTGAGCAGCTCGGCGGACACCGTGTTTTCCCGAGTCGGCGAACCGATTCCGCGGCGAGGCGATACGATGCATCGATACCTGCATTGCGCGCTCATTGTGCGTTTCGAGCGAGTTTCGAGCGACCTGGAAAGGCTTCGACATGACACGAACGATCCCTTCGGAACACCTGCCGGACGACGGCAGCAGCACCGCGCGAGGCGCCGGCGGCACGCCGGATTTCCTCGCGGAGCAGTTCGATGCCGACGCCGAATGGCTCGAGCCGGACGGCTTCGGCGGCTTTGCGTCGGGCACCGCGGGCGGCGAGCGCACGCGCCGCTATCACGCGCTATTGCTTGCCGCCACGCATCCGCCGACCGGCCGCGTGGCGCTCGTCAACGGACTCGAAGCATGGCTCGAAACGCCTGACGGCCGGGTTCCGCTTTCGACGCAGCGCTATCTTCCCGACGTCGTCCATCCCGATCTCGCATCGCGCCTGATCGCTTTCGACGTTGCGCCGTGGCCCACCTGGCGCTTCCGTATCGACGACGACGCGACGCTCGTCTATGAGTTGTTCGTCGCAAAGGGCTATGGCGAAACGGTGCTGCGCTGGCGTCTCGAAGGCGCGCACGACATCGCGGGACCGCTTCAGCTGAAGGTGCGATTGCTGCTATCCGGCCGCGACCATCATGCACTGCACCACGAAAACGCGGCCTTCAGCTTCGCCTATCGTGAAGCGGGCGGCGAAACCGGCGGCCATTCAGGCAGCAACGTCACGTGGCGCCCGTACGGCGATTTGCCCGCCATAACCGCGCTGACGAACGGCGCCTATCTGCACGCGCCTGACTGGTACCAGAACTTCTTGTACGTCCGCGAGCGCGAGCGCGGACTCGACTACAGCGAGGATCTCGCGACCCCTGGCGTGTTTTCGTTCGACATCGGCGCGCGCCACGCCGTCATCATCCTGCGCTCGAACGGCGAACTCGCCGATGACGCAGACACGCGCGCCGCCGGACTCGCGCGCGCCGAGCACGCCCGGCGCGCCGCGTTCCGCTCGCGCACGCGTTTATCCGCAGACGCGTATTTCGTCACGCGCGGCACGGGCCAGACGCTCGTCGCCGGCTACCCGTGGTTCACCGATTGGGGCCGCGACACGTTCATCGCGATGCGCGGTCTCGCGCTCGTCACGCGCCGCTATGCGGACGCCGAAGCGATCCTGCTCGACTGGTCGCGCACGGTGTCGCAAGGCATGCTGCCGAACCGCTTCCCCGACGACGGCAACGAGCCCGAATACAACTCCGTCGACGCGTCGTTGTGGTTCGTCGTCGCGGTGCACGACTACCTGCGCACCGACCATGCGAGCCACGTCACCCGCCTGGCGTTGCGCAACGCCGTCGATGAAGTGCTCGACGGCTACGCGCACGGCACCCGCTATGCGATCGGCGCCGATACGGACGGCCTCGTTCGCGCGGGCGTGCCCGGCGTCCAGTTGACGTGGATGGACGCGAAAGTGGACGGCTGGGTGGTGACGCCGCGCATCGGCAAACCGGTCGAAGTGCAGGCGCTGTGGATCAACGCGCTGCGTATCTCGCTCGGCTGGACCGCGCAGTGGCAGAACCTCGAAGAACGCGCGACCCACGCTTTTCACGCGCGCTTCGTCAATCCGGAGACCGGCGCGCTCTTCGATGTGGTCGATGCGGATCACGTGCCGAACCGCGTCGACGCAAGCATCCGACCGAATCAGATCTTCGCGGCCGGGGGATTGCCGTTCGCGCTCGTCAAAGGCGAAACCGCACGCCGTATCGTCGAGCAGGTCGAAACGCATCTGCTCACGCCGCTCGGTTTGCGCACGCTTTCGCCATCCGATCCGAACTATGCAGGCACTTACACGGGCAACGTCCGGCAGCGTGACGCCGCGTATCACCAAGGCACCGTCTGGCCCTGGCTGATCGGGCCGTTCGTCGAAGCGTGGCTGCAAGTGCACGGCAGCTCGCCCCATACACGCGCCGAAGCGCGGCGGCGTTTCCTCGCGCCGCTCTTTGCGCATCTGCGTAGCGACGGCCTCGGCCACGTCTGCGAAATCGCCGACGGCGACGCGCCGCACACGCCGCGCGGCACGCCGTTCCAGGCGTGGTCGCTCGGCGAATTGCTGCGTGTCGAAGCGCTGCTGGCATCGGTGCAGCCGAATGGCGGACCCGGAGGCGCACGCGGCAGCGCGTAAGCCGAGGGATCGAGCGGGCGCATAAGACATCACGCCCCGAATGCGCTAAATTGGCCTCTTCCGCTCCTCATCCGAGGAAGTCGACATGCTCAGTCCGCGCCGCTCCAAGCTCCTCGACACCGTCGAAGGCCGCCGCCTCCATGGGCCCGATATCGCACGCTGGCGCCGCTGGGGCCCTTACTTGAGCGAACGCCAGTGGGGCACCGTGCGCGAGGATTACAGCGCGAACGGCACCGCCTGGGATTACTTTCCGCATGACCAGGCACGCAGCCGCGCGTACCGCTGGGGCGAGGACGGCATCGGCGGCTTCGGCGACGAAAAGCTCAACTGGTGCATGAGCGTCGCGCTTTGGAACGGGCGCGACTCCATCCTCAAAGAGCGCCTGTTCGGCCTGACCAATGCCGAAGGCAACCACGGCGAGGACGTGAAGGAGCTGTATTTCTATGTCGACGGCACGCCGACCCATTCCTATATGCGGATGCTCTACAAGTATCCGCAGGCTGCGTTTCCCTACTCGGCGCTCGTCGAAGAAAACGCCCGGCGCGGCGCGGAGGAACCCGAATACGAAATTCTCGACACCGGCGTATTCGACTCGAACCAATATTTCGACATCCTGATCGAATACGCGAAGGGCGACCCCAACGACATCGTGATGCGCGTGACCGTCGAGAACCGCGCGAGCGAGCCGGCCGAACTCGACGTGCTGCCGCAGATCTGGGCGCGCAACGTCTGGTCGTGGTGGCCCGATCAGACGAAACCCTCGCTGACGCTCGAAGCGCTCGACGGCAAGACCTGCGTGATCGCGCGCCATGCCGGCCATGAACCGCTCATCGTCACGGCAAGCGCCGACGCGCCGGTCGAATGGCTCTTCTGCGAAAACGACACCAACGTGCGGCGCCTGTTCGGCAATGAGGGCGCGGGACCGTTCAAGGACGGCTTCAACGACTACCTCGTCGCCGGCGACAAGCACGCGATCCGGCGCGACCGCGGCACGCGCGCCGCCGCTCGCGTACACCTTTCGCTCGCCGCCGGCCAAAAGCGCGTCGTGCATTTGCGCGTGCGCACCGATTCGGCCGAACGCTCCGCGCATGTCGACGCGAACGCCGTCGTCACCATGCGCCGCGCGGAAGCCGACGAGTTCTACGCCGCGCTGCAGGAAGACCTCGACGATGCCGACGCGCGGCTCGTCCAGCGTCAGGCGCTGGCCGGGATGCTGTGGAGCAAGCAGTACTACCAGTTCGACGTGACGCGCTGGATCGACGGCGACCCCGCGCAACCAAAGCCGCCGCGCACGCGCCGCAACGCGCGCAACGCCGATTGGCGGCATCTGTCGAATTGCGACGTGATCTCGATGCCCGACAAATGGGAGTACCCGTGGTACGCGTCGTGGGACCTCGCGTTTCATGCGGTCGCGTTCGCGATGATCGACCCCGAGTTCGCGAAGCAACAACTGATCCTCCTGATCAAGGACCGCTACCAGCACCCCAACGGGCAGTTGCCCGCGTACGAGTGGGCGTTTTCCGACGCGAACCCGCCGGTCCACGCGTGGGCCGCGTGGCGTGTCTATGAAATGGACAAGGTGCTCACGGGCCGCGGCGACCGCATGTTTCTCGAGCGCATCTTCCACAAGCTGCTGTTGAATTTCTCGTGGTGGGTCAACCGTAAGGACGCCGCCGGCCATAACATTTTCCAAGGCGGCTTTCTCGGGCTCGACAACGTCGGCATCTTCGACCGCTCGGCGCCGTTGCCGACCGGCGGCCGCATCGATCAGGCCGACGGCACCGCTTGGGTTGCCGCCTATGCGCTCGACCTGATGCAGATCGCGCTCGAACTGGCGATCGAAAACGCCGTGTTCGTCGACATCGCGGTGAAGTTCTTCGAGCACTTCCTGTATATCGCGGAAGCGGTCGGCTGCAACGACGCCTGCGACACCGGACTCTGGGACGACGAAGACGGCTTCTACTACGACAAGCTGCGCCTGCCCGACGGCAGCAGCATTCCGCTCAGAATGCGCTCGATCGTCGGCCTGATTCCGCTGTTCGCGGTGCGCGTGCTCGAGCAGCGCAGGCACGGCAGCCTGCCCGGCTTGCGCGAGCGTCTCTTGTGGTTCCTCGAGCATCGCCCCGATCTCGCGCACCTCGTGTCGCGCTGGCATGAAGCGGGCGTCGGCAACAGCGCGCTGCTCTCGCTGTTGCGCGGCCATCGGATGAAGTGCCTCTTGCGGCGCATGCTCGACGAAAACGAGTTCCTGTCGCCATTCGGCGTGCGCGCGCTGTCGCGAACGCATTGCGACAAGCCGTTCACTTTCCAGCACAACGGCGACTTCTTCTTCGTGAAGTATTTGCCCGCCGAATCCGATTCGCACGTGTTCGGCGGCAATTCGAACTGGCGCGGGCCGATCTGGATGCCCGTGAACTTCCTGCTGATCGAATCGCTGTTCGAATTCCACCGTTATTACGGCGACGATTTCCGCGTCGAGTACCCGACCGGGTCCGGCGAAAAGTATTCGCTGCGCGAGATCGCCTTCTTCCTCGCACGCCGCATTACGACGCTGTTCTTGAAAGGGGAAGACGGCAAACGCCCGGTCATGGGCGCGTATCCGAAGCTGCAAGCGGACCCGCGCTGCGACGACCTCGTGCTCTTCCACGAATACTTTCACGGCGACAACGGGCGCGGCGTCGGCGCTTCGCATCAGACCGGCTGGAGCGGATTAGTCGCGCTGCTGCTGCAGCCTGGGATGGTGTCGTGCGCGCACGGCGTGCGTGCGCTTGAAGACGAGGCCGGTGAGATGCAGACCGAGAGCGTGATGAAGTAACACCGTTTTCGATCCGTACTCGCGCCGAACGTGCTCTATGTCGCCGAGCTTCTGAACTGGCGCGTGCAAAAGCTCGTCCTGCACGCTTAGCGGTGTGCCCGCGCTTGGCTCGTATCAGCGAAGCGCGGCTTCCAACGCTTCTTCGATCTGCGCCGCGAGACGCGCCTCTACATCAGGCACCTCATAGCCGAGCGTCAACTCGAGGTGCGTGTCGCCCAGCACGATTTGAACGAACGTCGACGCCCTGATGGCGGCCGTCTTCTTGTCGAAACGCTGCCTCAGAATCTCCGCCGCAAACGCGCGTACCGGTTTTGCGCCGTGTTCGTAAAAGACCTTGCCGAGTTCGGGAAAACGCTCCGCCTCGGCAACGACCGCGCGATAGAGCCGCAATTTGTCGGGCGTAATGAGGTTACGGGCGAGCGACCATCCCAACTCTCGCAATACCGCTTCGGGTGAACCGTCGCTTGATTCGCTTCGAGCGCTGACGACTTCGCCGAATTGCACACACTTCGATACGACCAAGCCGACGAACAGCGCCTCCTTCGATTTGAAGTGGCGGTAGACCGTCTGCTTGCCGACGCCTGCGGCGGCGGCCACGTCGTCCATGGTCGCAAGGCTGAAGCCTTCGCGCAGGAAGACGGCTTCTGCGCCGTCGAGAATCGCGGACCGCTTGCGGCGTTGCAGCGGCGTCAGGTCGGGAATAGGTGATGAGTTCATGGACAGAAGAAATAACAGATCGCCTGATCATTGACAAGACTCATCAGTCTCGTTTACGCTCCGCAACGAGACTGATGAGTCTCGTCTTGTCGCCGTTTGCTGGACGACCTTTTTGACGGCTTTTTCATGGAGAGCAAAGATGGAATGGAACCACTCACTCGTTACGACGATTGCTGCGACGCTCGTGTCGGGCCTGTTCGCGGTGGCGGCAGCGATCAATCTCTCGGGACGCGGCACCGTGAAGCAAGACTTCGCGCGCTGGGGCTATCCGGCCGGCTTCAATTTGGTTTGCGGCGGGCTCGAGCTGATTGGGGCCGTGCTTTTGTTCGTGCATACCACGCGGCTTTGGGGGCTCGGGCTGCTCGCCGCGATCATGGCTGGCGTGCTTGCCACGCTCGCGCGCAATAAAGAACCGCTTCGCCACTTTGCCCCGGCACTGGTTTTTTCAGCGCTGCTCGCAGTGGTGGGAGCCGCCTATGTTTGACGCGACGATTCAGAAGGATCATCGAGCGCGCGCACGGCACACACTTGCCGTCATCGCATCAGCCTTCGCGTTCGTCGCTTTCACTTACGCCCCCGAGCAAGCGCAAGCGTGCGAGGTCCCGCCGCCGCTGGCCTCGATCGACGTCCCCGGCTTCTACGACGACCCTGCGGGGTACAGTCGCGAGATCGCGCCGCTCCACGCCTTTATCGAGCGAGTCAACAAGGCCGCGGACGCCGGGGACAAAACGTGCTTGTTGGATCTCCTTCCCCTCGTTTTCACGGCTGAATTGGCGCGGGCGCGGGGCGTCGATCTTTATGACGAGAATCATGGCGCCATCAAGCGGCTCGCGAACGTGCTCATCGAAGCCGTGCAAAACCCCGACAGTTTTTCCGCCTATAGCGCGACGCCACAAAAGCTGTTTCCGTGGACTTTCGAAAGCGACCTCGCCTGGATGGAGCCCTACTACGCGCGCTTCCACGATCCACGCCTGCCAGCCCTGATGGCGACGCGCCGGCCGTTCATCAATTTGCGGCTCGGCGGAAACGTCACGGCTGCGTGGAGTTGACGGCTTCACGCTCGCCGGCGGTCGATAAATACAGGATCGTCTATTAGAATAGATCGCTCTACCCATCGGACGTCCACGGAGCCGCATATACCGCAGCGTCTATCCAGTGTTTTTCAACCGAACGCACATCGGAGAAGCTCGATGAGCAAGCGATCGTCGTCTGACGAATTAGAAAATCTCAACCAAACCACCGAGGCCACGCTAGCGGCGCTTACGCTCCAAATCAGTGCATTCGTTCATAACGGCACGCTCGACAGCCGCTGCGCTGCCAAGCTCATTAAGCGGCTACGAAAGGAAGCCGAACTCGTGTTCGACAACGGCAATTCGACCGAAGAAGGACGCCACGAACTTCATAAGGCGTTGAACGCCGTCGATGCGTCCCTGCGCGAGCACGACGCCATGTTGCTGGTTGCGGCTCACGCCGCGCTGCGTGTCGCGGAAGACGTGCCGCAAAGCAATCCTTAAGCGATCGGTAAACGATGTCGTCCCGTCGTCATGACGGGACGATGAGCCCACTGGGGCTTCGCGCCGCAAGAAGAATCCTGTCGGTTTCCTTGCATTCAGCACGTCAGTCCGCACTTCGATTCGCGCTAAACGCCGTCCGATCGGCTCATTTTCCTGCACTACAATGAGTCGATAGAGTGCCGCACACCGCCCGCAGCGCTGTTGGGCAAGCACGTGCAGGACTCGTGCCGGAGGACTGCCATGCCGACTTACCAATATCGTTGTGAGAAGTGCGGTGAAACGTTCGAGCATATCGAACACCTCGCCGAACATGAGAAGGCGCATCCGCCTTGCCCCAAGTGCGGAAGCGAGCAGGTCCAACACGTACCCACGCCATTTGTCGCGCAAACGTCGAGAAAAAGCTGAAATCGGCTCGACGCCGAGTGCCACCGTGCAAAAAGATGAGGGGCCCGTCAGGCCCCTCATCCACGAACCCGCCTGAAGCGCGGGTTCAGTGTGCTGCTATCTCAACCGCTGCAACGCTCAATCACGACTGACCCAGCGCCGGATCGCTCATGCTGCTGCTGCCCGTTTCGACGTGACCGGCCAGCCAACGCTCGAACGACGCGTCCGTATCGACCGTCACGCGCAGGTCGTACCAGCCGTATTGCGCACGCAGATCGATATACAGGTTGACGCTGTCGCCGCCCGCCACCGACCGGCGAATCAGATTGCCACGGTCGAACGCGTTGAAGATCGTGAACTGGCACGCCGCGTTGCCCGTGTTCTTGAGCGTCAACTGGATATTGCCGTTGGCGACGTCATACCCTTCCGCGACATCCGGAATCGCCGCGTCCGTCCCGCTCCACCAGTGCATCGCCACCGCCTTGCCGGCGAGGCGGCGGAAGAACCCGTTCGGGCCGTGCACGGCGAAGCCGTAGCTGCCGTCCGAGTTCAACGCGAGCTGATCCTTGAGCCGCTTGCCCGCTTCGACCGTGTACGCACGCGGCGCGCCCGTGCTGTGTGCGGCGAAAACGGAGAACGCGGCGCCGGCCTGGCCCGAGTTGACGAACTCGATATTGAACTTGCCTTGGTTCGCTTGCGGCAGACCGCGCACGAACAGCTCGTACGGCAGCGCGCGCGCCGGACGCACGCCGGGCTCTTGCTGCGGAATCGCCTGGACGAGCGGCGGAACCGGCACGTAGCTCGGGTGACGATTCTGATCGGGCGGCACGTAGCCGCTCGTGCTCGGCAGCGTCGGGAACGCGGCGTTCGGGTTCGTGAAGTCGAAGGCGCGCGTGAGGTCACCGCACACCGCACGGCGCCACGCGGTGATGTTCGACTCGGAGAGGTTGTGATGATGGCCGAAGCGGCGCTCGATGAAGCGGATGATCGACGTGTGGTCGAAGGTCTCCGAGCACACCCAGCCACCCTTGGACCACGGCGACACCACGAGCATCGGCACGCGCGGTCCGAGGCCATAGGGGCCCGCTGAATACGTCGAGTTGCCCGTGAAGTATTCGTTGTTCGTATCGACCGTCGACAAGCCCTCCGCGCTCGACCACGGCGCATACGGCGGCGCGACGTGATCGAAGAAGCCGTCGTTCTCGTCGTAGGTGACGAGCAGCACCGTCTTGCTCCACACTTCGGGATTCGAGGTCAGGATCTGCAGCACTTGATCGACGTACCACGCACCGTAGTTCGCCGGCCAGTTCGGATGCTCCGAATACGCTTCCGGCGCGACGATCCACGACACTTGCGGCAGCGTGCCGTTCGCCACGTCTTGCTTGAGGATGTCGAAATAGCCGCCGCTCACCGCGACGTTGGTGCCGGTGCGCGCGTTGTCGTAGAGCGGGTTGCCCGGCTGCGCGTTGCGATACTGGTTGAAGTACAGGAGCGAGTTGTCGCCGTAGTTGCCGATGTACGCATCGCTCGTCCAGCCCCACGAACCGGCCGCGTTCAGGCCCGTGCCGATGTCCTGATAGATCTTCCACGAAATGCCCGCTTGCTGAAGCACTTCGGGATAGGTCGACCATCCGTAGCCCGCTTCCGCGTTGTCGATGACCGGGCCGCCGCCGCTGCCGTCGTTGCCCACCCAGCCGGTCCACATGTAGTAGCGGTTCGGGTCGGTCGGCGTCATGCCCGAGCAGTGGTACGCATCGCAAATCGTGAACGCGTCGGCGAGCTGGTAGTGGAACGGGATGTCCTGACGCGTCAGGTAGGCCATCGTCGTCGTGCCCTTGGCCGGCACCCACTGGTCGTAGTTGCCGCTGTTCCAGGCTGTGTGCGTCGTGTTCCAGTCGTGCGGCAAGTCCTGGATGAACTGCAGGCCGAGATCGGGTGCGCTCGGGCGGAACGGCAGCACATACCCGAGGTCGCCCGCGAGCGGCTGATACCAGACCGGCTTGCCCGTGGGCAGCGTGATGGTGCGCTTGTCACCGTATCCGCGCACGCCTCGCAGCGTGCCGAAGTAGTGGTCGAACGAGCGGTTCTCCTGCATCAGGATGACGATGTGCTGCACGTCCTCGATGCTCTTGGTCGCATTGTTGGCGGGAATGGCGAGTGCGTTGCGGATGCCAGCGGGCAACGCACCCATCGCGGCTGCGGCGCCGGCCGCTTGAGCGGTGGCGCGCAGAAAGTCACGTCGGCTATTCGAAGTCATATTCGTTTCTTTTGGATAAGGATGGAATAAGACGGCACGCGAGCGGGCGATACGCGTCGGTGAATACAGCCTTTTGGGGGGACAACCGAACTGCGAAAAGCACGAAAAAGCGGACAGCGGAAAAGCGAATAAAACGAGCTGCGTCTAATTCAATCCGCCGTGTGGAATACGGGTGGAAGAAGCGGACGCGGCGCCGATGCGCCTGTTGCGGCGCCCGGCTGCGGTGTATCGAAACCTTGTGCGAGAAGCGGAGCTTGTTGCGCGTTCACGTGCGTGTCCGCGAACTGCGATATGCCGGGCAACTGCGGCGAGCGTTCTGCCGCGCTTCGCTGCCCTTGCACGCTCGAGCCGTCGTCATTGCTGCAAGCAGCCACGGCTACGCACGCGAATGCGATTGTGCAAACGCAAACGAAACGGGACCTGATGTGCACGATCTCTCTCCACGCGCGAAATGAGCGTCGGCGCAACAAGAATTGGAAAGGCGCCATACGGTTTGGCGCTTAAGGATAGAAAGCGATCATGTCCAATTTGTGAATTGGAGTAGACCACTTTAAAAATTGCGAAGCGGTATTTTCGATGCGACTTTAGAAGTCGCTTTTGGAATATAGACCGCTAGCGATTGACGCGCGTGCGAATGCCGATCAGCCGTATCGCTGCGCGAAATCGGTCAGCCATTGCGCAAGCGCTGCCGTAGCTTCCGGTGTCACCGCGTTGTATAGCGAAGCACGCAAACCGCCAATCGAGCGGTGCCCTTCGAGGCCATGAAAGCCGTCGCGTTTCGCCGCGTCGAGGAACAGCGTCTCCGTGACCGCATCGGGCAAGCGAAACGCAATGTTCATCGACGAGCGATAGGGCCGCTCCGCATGCACGCGATAAAAGCCGGGATGCGCATCGAGCGCGCCGTACACCGTCCGCGCTTTTGCGTGGTTGATGTCGGCCATGGCCGCCACGCCGCCGATGTCGTCGCGCAGCCAGCGTGTGACGAGCATCAGCACGTAGATCGCGAATACGGGCGGGGTGTTGTAGAGCGAGCGCGTGTCGATATGCGTGCGGTAATCGAGCATCGTCGGCAACGAGCCGCGCGCACGTCGCGCGAAGTCGTCACGCAGAATGACGACCGTGACGCCGGATGGCCCAAGGTTCTTTTGCGCATGCGCGTAGATCATCGCGTAGCGTTCGATATCGACGGGCCCCGCGAGCAGATTCGACGACATGTCGCACACGAGCGGCACGTCGGGCAACCCGGGAACACCGGCAAATTCCAGGCCCTCGACCGTTTCGTTCGACACGTAGTGCAGATACGCGGCATGGCGCGACAACGGCAATTCGTCCGCGTGCGGCAAGCGTGTATAGCCTCCGTCATAGCCGTCCCAGACGACACTCACCGGCCCTTCGTGACGCGCTTCCGGCGGCGCCTTTGCGCTCCAGTAGCCGGAGACGATGTATTCGGCGCGCTGCTTCGTGCCGCGCAAGAAATTCATCGGCAGCATCGAGAACTGCAGGCTGCTGCCGCCCTGCATGAACAGCACGTGATAGTGGCTCGGAATGCCGAGCAGCGTGCGCAGGTTCTGTTCGGCTTCGTCGAGCACAGCGCGGAACCACGCGGACCGGTGGCTCATGCCGAGCACGGAGAGCCCCGTCTCGGGCAATGCCTCGATGGCGTCGCGCGTTTGGCGCAATACGGCAAGCGGCAGTGCGCCGGGGCCGCCCGAGAAATTTTTTTGCTCGTTCACGCGCCGCCCCTAGTGATGGTTCGACGCGCCAGCATCTGCTCGAACGCGCCGACGATACGCTGCACATGCGGGTTCTTATGCGCGAGCACACCGTCGCCGCGTTCGAAGTGCGCCAGCATCGTCGCATTCGCTTCGAAGACGAAGACGCGTTCATCGGGCAGCACGGTGAAATCGATGCCGCCGTAGTCCAAGTCGAGTGTGCGGGCGATTGCGGTGACCGCATCCATCGCGCCGCCGCCGAGCGCGGCACGCGGATCGTCGAGAAAGCGTCGCTCTTCGTCGAGCTTCCAGGCGTGCGGTTCCATCTCGGCAGAAAAGTAATGCACCATCCAATGCGGCGAAATCGCGAGATGGTAGGGGTAAGGCTCGCGGTCGACGAAGATCATCCGGTACTTGCGGTAGTAGCCGTCGGCCGAGCGATAGTCGGAGAACGCAGTCAGATAGTGCGTGCCGTCGAGCGTCTTCAGCTTCGCTTCGAGCGCGTCGAGCGAGTCGCAGCGCGCGAGACCTTCGCCGCCATGCGTCGCACCGGGACGCGCCAATACCGGCAAGGCGAGCCCGCCGGCGGACAGCCGCTCGTCGAGCTCGGCGCGCGACGCGGGCGGCGTTTCCGAGCGAATGCAAGCGGCCGTCACGACGCCATCGAGATCGTTCAGCAAGCCGGGCAGCCGATCGCGAAACGTCCGCTCTATCGCGGTGGGCGGGTTGAGCAAGGCGCGCTCGCAACGCGCTGCGAATCGCTCGAGCCGGCCGGCAAGCGGCGCGGCGGCGTCCGGGTCGCCAATCGCGTTGAAGACAAGGTCATACGGCGGCAGACGCGTGTCTTCGGTGTCGTGCGCGTAGTCGATCGCGTATTTGATCCGGCCGCACGTGGCGCTCGGCAGCAGCGCGTCGAACGGCACATTGCCGGCACCCGCGCCCGTGCACAGTATCAGCACGTCGCGAACCGGCTCGCCCGAGCGTTCGACGAACACGCGTTGAATTTCATAGGCCTTGGCGCGGCACGCTTCGGCTTCCGCGTTACGGCCCTCGGTCGCATGAATGGCGGCGAGATTCTGATAAGCGATCGCAGTGCGCGGATCGATGGCGAGCACTAGCCGGTACCAGCTGGCGGCCGTTTCGCTATCGCCCTTCATGAAGTAGCCCGTGGCAACCATGCACAAGTCGCCGACCGATGCATCGGGAGACCCCGCCGCATACGCATCGAGGGTTTGCGCGGCGATCAAGTGCGCGACTGCGCCAAGCTCGTCGCCTTGCGTTCGCCTTGCGTCCGCCATCGAGCGATGCAACGCGGCGTCTCGCGGCACGGTGGCGAGCGCGCGGACCAGCGCGTCGGGCGGCTGCGCCGCTGGCGGCGCGCCGCTGGCGGGGTCGGAGTCTCGTGTCATCGCCGTAGGGGTGGAATCCGTTCGTGGGGCCTGGATGCGGGCGCCCGAAGCATACCCGCGCCCGCTGTCATCCACATTACAGCGCCGCTTATTCCGGTTACGAAAATTTACGCTTGGCTTAGGCCCGCGCGACCCGTCGCAATCTTTCAAATTGCCAATATTGATTGCAGCCGCGAAAGACGATTGTCGCCTTTGGAGAAGTCTTCAGAATTAATCGCGAATAAATGCCTGCCTATACTTTCGCGTCATTCGTGCTCTGGAACGACTATGGAGAACAGTACGAAGCACGTGAAGGGCTTGAACGGTCTCAGAGCGCTGGCGGTCATTCTGGTTTTCCTGTCGCACAAGGCGCATTTCGAGGCCATCGATGCAGGCAAGCTCGGCGTCTGGATCTTCTTCTTCATCAGCGGGTTTCTGATCGTCGGCGAGCTGCATCGCAACCGCGCCGGCATCGAGCACGGCACGCAGCAAGGCCGCATTGTCATTGCGGTGTTCTTCGTCAAGCGCGCGCTGCGCATCTTTCCGGTCTACTACCTGCTGCTGATCGCGCTGGCGATCGCCCATCGGCTCTTCTATCAGCGCGGCGTCCATCTTGGGCTCGCGTGGCACTTCGCGTTTCTCTCGAACTTCTGGATCGGCGTCGTCATCGGAAAGTGGCCCGGGACCGTCTCGCACTTCTGGAGCCTCGCGATCGAGCAGCAGTTCTATCTCGTCGCGCCTTTCGCACTGGTGTTGACGCGGGCATCGGTGCATTTGCGTTTGTGCGCGGCGATCGTCGCGATCTGCGCGGTGCTGCATCTCGTGCTTTACGCGAGCGGCGCAAGCCAGCCGTTGATTTACGCGCTTTCGCCGTGGAATTTCGCGCTGCTCGCGCTAGGCGGGATGTGCGGCATGGCACGCGACGATGCGCAAATTGGCGCCCAAGTTGCCGCTTATGCGCGCCGTACGTCATGGCTGGCGATGGCACTTGCCGGAACAGGCATCTGCGTTTCGCAGCCGCTATGGGCGCCCGCGCTGAGCTCCGTAGCGCTCGGATGGATCGATCTCGGCCTTTCCGTCTCGCTGTGCGGGGTCTTTCTTCACGTCGTCAACCGGCAAGACAGCTCGCTTGTTAGCGCACTGGATACACCCGCCCTCGACTACCTCGGCAAGATCAGCTACGGGTTCTATCTTTTTCACAACCTCATCCCGACGAAGCTCGGCGAGGCGCCCGCGCTCTACGCGCGGCTGCATGTGCCGATCGCGTTACAGCATGCGCTGCCCATCGTGCTGCAATTTCAGCTTTCGTTCCTGCTCGCGCACTTGTCGTGGCATCTGCTGGAAAAACGCGTGCTCGCGCTAAAGAAGCCGATCGAGGCTGCGCTGCGGAGCCGCGTGCGCGTGGGTGTGGAGCCGCAACCGTATTGACTGGTTACCGCGCTATTCGAAGTAAGCCGCGGTCGCGAACGCCGCGCTCCTCTTCCGAGTCTTCGAAGCGGCGCCGCAAAGAAAAAAGGCATCGCCCCGCAACGTCGTTACGGAGGCAATGCCAATGGGGACACGCGATCAATGAAGAGAAGCAGTCTCAGGCGGCAGTCGCAAAAGCCGGCAAGCAGCCGCGCAAGTACGCTTCGAATTCCTTGCTGACTTCAGGGTGACGCAGCGCCAGCTCGACGGTCGCCTTCAGATACCCGAGCTTGCTGCCACAGTCGAAACGCGTGCCGTAGTAGCGGTAAGCCAGCACTTGCTCCTCGGTGAGAAGCGATTGCAGCGCGTCCGTCAATTGCAGCTCACCGCCTGCGCCCGGCTTCAGCTTCTTGATGTGATCGAAGATGCTTGGCATCAGCACGTAGCGCCCGACCACGCCGAGATTGGACGGCGCGACTTCCGGCGCAGGCTTTTCCACGATGCCCGACAGCTTGATGACGTCCTCTTCCCACTCGCGCCCTTCGACCACGCCATACGACCGGCTGTCTTCGCGCGCGATCGCTTCGACGCCCACCACTGAGCTGTGATAGTGATTGAACACGTCGACGAGCTGCTTCATCACCGGCTGAGGACCGTGCAGCAAGTCGTCGGCGAGGATCACCGCGAACGGATGATCGGCGACGAGCTTCTCGGCGCACAGCACCGCATGGCCGAGGCCGAGCGCCTCCGGCTGGCGCACATAGAAGCAGTCGACATGGCTCGGCTTGATGCTGCGCACGAGATCGAGCAGCTTCTGCTTGCCGCGCGCCTCGAGCTCGGCCTCGATCTCGTACGACTTGTCGAAGTGATCTTCGATGGCGCGCTTGCTGCGCCCCGTGACGAAGATCATTTCGGTAATCCCTGCCTCGATCGCCTCCTCGACCGCGTACTGAATGAGCGGCTTGTCGACGATGGGAAGCATCTCCTTGGGGCTTGCCTTTGTTGCCGGAAGGAACCGTGTGCCCAGGCCCGCTACGGGGAACACGGCTTTGGTGACTTTCAACATCGTGAGAATTCCCGGTCGTGATGTAAAAAACGTGCAGATGAAATGCGCGGGCAGCCGCTTTTTACCCGCTCATGTCTCCAATGTGTGCCTTCAATTCGAAATTACCGATTTACCGATTTTCCGAAATGAATCGAGTAAATTCGACCTGCTTCAGAAATCCATTTGCTATTCGATTTCTTCCATTTGCGGAAGATCGCCGTGGGCCATGCCGAAATGACCGATCGGCTCGTTCTTCAGCGCGTCTCGATAGGCCGAGATCGCGACCAGGACCAACAACACCACGATGCCGGCAACCCAATGCAAGTCCATGACGCACCTCCTTGTCTGATCGTTCCGAACGTCAAATTAACATGAAAAAATCGGCAAATAATTTGTGCTTCTCGCACGCGAATTTTTTCCGGAAATCATTTCCAACGGAGCTATCAAAATGAATAGCGCTTGCGAATTAATTTCCTTATTTCGCGCATTCTCGCTGCGCTAGGATGAAGGGCGGCTCGCGGTCCGGTTCGCATGCCGCGCCAAGACTTCCCAACAGCACGGACGACGATCTCGAATGAGCGATTCCCAAGCGTTGCAGACAGCCGTCGCGAACCCCGCGTTCTCCGCCATCCGCAAGCCCGAGGCACGAGCGGCGGCGGCCCCGAAGGACTTCGTCATCGATGCGATGCGCGGCTTTGCAGCGCTCCTGGTCGCGTACTTTCATTGCCGGCAAGTTGTCTGGGTCGGGATGGAGCAGTTCCACCGCACGGTCGGTCGATCCTTGGATCTCAGCACCATCGCCGGCTACCTGACGCTGCCGATCGCCTGGGGCTCGGCGGGCGTGCCGATCTTCTTCGTCATCAGCGGTTACTGTATTCATCGCAATTCGGCGATACGGCTTGCCGCGAACCCGCAATACCGGCTCGACGCGGGGAATTTCTGGGCGCGGCGCTTTGCACGTATCTATCCGGTGTTGCTCGCCGCACTGCTGCTCACGCTCGCGCTCGATACGATCAGCCTCCATTTCCCGCCGGTCAGCCACAAGATTCGCGAGTTCGGCCTGGTGCCGTTTCTCGTCAACCTGTTTTCGCTGCAAGGCGTGGCGGGCTATACGTACGGGTCTAACGGCGCGCTGTGGACGTTGTCGCTCGAAGTGCAGTTCTACGCCATTTACCCGCTTCTCTTTGCGGCGCGGCGGCGCTTTGGAATGAACGCGGTACTGGGCGCCGTGGCAGCGGTGAATGTCGTCTCAGCGCTCGTGCTCGAACGCCATGACCTGCAGTTCTTCACGTCCTACTGGCTGTCGTGGACGATCGGCGCGTATATCGCCGACATTCGCGCCGCAAGCGCAGTCGAGTCGCGCAAGTCCTGGCTTTGGTACGCGGCAGCGGCGGTGCTGACCGGGCTTGGCTGTGTAGCGTTCCACTTCGGTCAATACGGCGCGTTTCAGCTTTGGGCGCTTGGTTTTGCGTGCTATCTGTACAAGGCGTTGGACGGGTCCGGAAAACCCAATCTCGCAGCTCGCGTGCTCGGACGCTTCGGCGACTTCAGCTACTCGCTGTACCTCATCCACCTGCCGATTTTCGTGTGCCTCGCATCGGTGCTGTTTCGCTCGACGCTGCAGCTTTCGATCTGGCCGTCGTTTGGCTTCATGCTGGTCGCGATTGCCGTGGCCTACGTGTTCTACCGTCTCGTCGAACTGCCGGCGATGCAGTGGTCGGCGAGTATTAAGCCCCGGCGTGGTTAGCCTCGATCTCACGTGTTATGTAAGCTTCGTTGCAGTTCTGGTGACGATCGAAGGCGGACGCGTTTGAAAACGCATCCGCCTTTTGCCGAGCATCAGGCGAACGTGCACGCCTGGTCGAACGCGAGGCGTGGACCTCGCGGGAAAAGTTTCGCCGGATCACCGTATCCGAGGCCGCACAGAAAATTGGATTTCACCGTGGTGCCGCCGAAGAACAGTTGATCGACGGCCGCTTCGCTGAATCCCGACATCGGCGCGCAATCGAGACCCACGGAGCGCGCTGCCGCAATCATATAGGCGCCTTGCAGCGTGCCGTTGCGGAACGCCGTGGCGTGCGCGATCTCCCGCTTTCCTTCGCCCTCGAACAACATCTTGACGGCCGGGTTATGCGGGAACAGTTCGGGCAAACGGTCGTAGAAGCGTGCGTCGTAGCCGACAATCACGACGACCGGAGCGCTCATGGTCTTGTCGACGTTGCCCGGCATCAGCGCGGGCTTCAGTTTCTCCTTTGCCTCGGACGTGCGCAGAAACACGAAGCGTGCCGGCGAGCAGTTCATGGAGGTAGGGCCCCATTTCAATTGCTCGTACAGTGCGTGCAGCTGCTCGTCGCTGACGGGACGGTCGAGCCAACCGTTCTGGCTGCGGGCCTGAGAAAAAATCAGGTCGGCGACGGAGTTGGACATTTGACTTTCTCCTGTTAACAATGCTGTTGATCGATAAAACCCAAGCGTATTCAGTTGCTAACCAACATGCTTGTCCCATCGATGAATGTAGACCTGCTCATACAAACCGGCCTTCGTGAACGGGTCCCCTTCGTGGAATCGTTTCACCTGCTCGATGTTGTCAGCCTCCAAAATCATGAAGCTCGCGATGTTCGTGTCGTCGGCGTCACTAACGCAAAGCGGACCGCCCTGAACCAAGCGCGGCACCGAAGTTGGCGCAAGAATGGGCATAACGTAGGCACGATGCTCAGCCCTCGTGCTTTCGCGCAATTCAAGCTGGCCAGCCTTGTCAAAACATAGTCGGATATAAAGCATCACATTCCTCCGGTAATTTACACACTACGTAGTACTAAATCTAAAAGACGGAAAAAGATCGCACCCTACTAGTCGAATGCCACCTTTCCAGTCGAGAAATCAATCTTCAGGTTAAGGCGACCTTCGTTGACGAGCCACGGACGAACGGTGAACGACCGGGCGCCGCTCTGATGCATGGGATCCGTAGCGGCGAGGTCGCGCGCGTGCTCAATGGAGGAAGCACGGATCACGAACATCCCGTCACCGTCCCAATAGTGTTCGTCGTCGGTCCAATTCGGCCCGGCAGCCACCAAAATGCCCTCACGCTCGATCTTGCATTGATGTTCGAGGTGGGCCGGGAGGCTCGCCATGACGGGACCGAAACCAGCGGTCGGCTTCGAAAAGATGACGTAAAACTGCTTCCTGAGCATGCCCTTGCTGGCTTCAAAAGCCTGCTCACGTGTAACGCGCTTCGCTTCCATGATTGCCTCTCCTGTTGACGGGGTTAACACATATCGGATCGCCCTTCTGCGTCCGCTCTTGATCCTTCCGCAATTTCATTAGTCATCCTATTTAATTAGCCTACTGACAGGCCCGCTTGATATTTTGACTCCCTTACGGCAGCGGCGGCAGCTCGGTCGTCGCGTAACGCCGAGCCGCCGCTGCCTCGACACCGAGACCGCGTAACACCAGTTCGGCGGTATCGGAACCGGCGTCGCGCCATGTACGGTGGCCGTCGAGCACCACAACGATCGAAGCGAGCACGGCGCCGGCAATGAGGGCGATCGCCGAATGCATTTGGTCGGCTCGGAAATCGTACCGATGCTGTTCCAGGCCACCGATCACGTCGCGCATCACCGGCCCCGTCCACATGCCTTGCAGCAAGTCGTGGGAGAAGGCGAATCGGCTCAGGAAACGTCCCCATTGAGGTTCTTCGTGCGCGCGCCGGATGAAGTAACGAATACCGTTTGCCAGCCGCTGCGCAGGGTCGGTGATGTCCAAGAAGCTCGCCAGGATGCGCCCGTGCATTTCTTCCGCCATCTGCGCGGCGACGGTTTCGAACAGCGTCTCGGGAGACGGGACATTGTTATAGACGGTCCCGCGTGCGATACCGGCCGCCTGGGCTAGCTCGCTGATGCTCACCTGGGTCTCGCCTTTCTGGGCGAACAGTTCGAACGCGGCCCGATGGATACGCGAAACGATCTGAAGATTTGGCTCCATGGATGAATCCTTCGTTTGATACCCGCCATTGAACACCAATGTTCAATCTTGGTCAACAGCGCGCACTAGTGATTTACACTTATAAACAAATTTGAACACACGTGTTCATAATTGACGCCATATGTTCTACCGAGAGATTGCCGGAGGACGCGACGTCCGCCACTTCGCCCGTTGCCATGATCAAACTGCTTACCGCCCAACCGGCCCGACATCCGAATCCGACGGCCAAGGCCACCTCTCTCGCCTATGTGATTTTCGAGCGGCCCGAGCTCGAGCAAGCCGAGCGTTTCCTTGTCGATTTCGGCTTCGCCGTCGCTCGGCGCACCGACGAGGTGCTGTACCTGCGCGGCACCTCCAGCGCACCTTACTGCTACCGCGTGCATCGTGCCGACAAGCCGCGCTTCGTCGGCATTGGCTTCACCGTGGGCAGCCGCGAGGATCTGGAGAAACTCGCGCGACTGCCGGGCGCCGGCAGCATTGAGCGCGTCACCCATCCCGGAGGCGGCGAGCGTCTCGTGTTGCAGGATCCGGACGGCTACGCGGTGGAAATCATCTGCGGTCAGGCTCCTGTTGCCGAGTTGCCGCGCCGCGAACCGCTTCCGGTCAATTTCGCGGACGAGTTGCATCGAGTCGACATCACGCAGCGACCGCCCGCAAAGCCGCCCGAAGTGATCCGTCTCGGTCATTGCGTGCTGGAGGTCGCGAACTTCCAGGCGGCTAGTGCGTGGTACACGCAGCATCTCGGTCTGATTCCGAGCGACGTGCAGGTGTTGCCCGATGGCTCTCCCTCGGTGACGTTCTTCCGCCTCGATCTCGGCGACACGCCCACCGACCATCACACGTTGGCATTGGCGCAGAGCTTCATGCCGCTCTACAGCCATAGCGCCTATGAAGTCGTCGACGCGGATGCGGTGGGCATGGGGCAACGCGTATTGCGCGAAAAGGGCTGGAAACACGCGTGGGGAATCGGCCGGCACATACTCGGCAGTCAAATCTTCGATTACTGGCAGGACCCCTGGGGCGACAAGCACGAGCACTACTGCGACGGCGACGTGTTCACCGCGAATCATCATCCCATGGGCGTTCACGCAGTCAGCCGTGAGGCGATGTCGCAGTGGGGTCAGCCGATGCCCAAGAGTTTTACCAAGCCCAAGCTGACGCTATCGGCGATTGCGGCACTGATTCGCAATCTGCGGCGCAGTCCGGATCTGACCTTCCGCAAGCTGGTGACGCTAGCCCGGATATTCGGATGATGAGCACGCGAGCCGACCGCTAGATCCGCAAGCACTACGTCTTCATTCCTCGAACGAGTTTTTTTCCATGTCCGTCAATATCGTCCGCTTCGAGCATCAAAATCACGTCCAGTGGGGCGTGATTCGCGGCTCGCAAATCACGCCGATTCCCGGCACTTACGCCACGACTGGCGAGTTCGTCCGCAATACCTCGCTGGCCGAGCTCGCGGCGCTCGACGCCGACACGCTGGCGCTGTCCGCCGTGAAGCTCTTGTCGCCGGTCACGCGAAACCAGCAGTTCGTCTGCCAGGGAGCCAACTACCGCCAGCACATGATCGAGTCCGGCATCGATCCCGACGTGAAGCGCTACAACATGATCTTCACGAAGGCGCCGAGCTGCATCGTCCCGGCCGATAGCGACGTGGTGAAACCGCGCGTGGTGCAGTTTTTGGACTATGAGATCGAGCTGGGTCTGGTCATGCGCAAGGCCATCCACGATGCAGTCAAGCTCACGAACGCGAACCTTCACGAGTATGTCGCCGGCGTGGTGATCGTCAACGACTATTCGGCGCGCGACATCCAGATTCCAGAGACGCAGTTCTACAAAGGCAAGTCCTTCCGGACCTTCGGTCCGGTCGGGCCCTGGCTGACGCTGATAGACGTCGACGATATCGAGGCGTTGAACAATCTTCAGCTCAAGCTGACCGTCAACGGCGAAGTCCGGCAAAACGACACGACGGCGAATCTCATCTATGGGCCGGCCGAGACGCTAACCGAGCTTTCAGGCGTACACGATCTCGAAGCGGGCGACTTGCTCGCCACCGGCACGCCTGCCGGATGTGCGTTGTCCGTCCCGTCTCCGGCCAAGCAAAGGATCGCCGCGTTGCTGCCGGAAAAGGAAAAGTGGGCCATGTTCCTGAAGGTTCAGGCCGCGCGGCCGCAGTATCTGAAGCCCGGTGACGTGGTGGAAGCCAGCATCCGTACCGCTGACGGCCGCATGGACCTGGGCGTGCAGCGCAATCGCATCGTCGCTCAGGAATGAAGGCCATGTCAGGAATCGCCACACTTTACGATGTCGAAGTTGCGGAGGCGCACGGCTTGACGGCCGATTTGCCGAAAAGCACCTACGAGATGATCCACCGGGGCGCGAACATGAATCCGGAAGCCCCGGCACTCAGCTTCTTTCTGAGCGTCGACGAGCATCAGACGCCGGAAACCTGGAGTTACCGCGAGTTGCTCGCGCGCATCACGCAGACGGCTAACTTCTTCGACGATATCGGCGTCAAAAAGGACAGCGTCATTGCCTTCGTATTGCCCAACTTGCCGGAAACGCATTTCGTGATCTGGGGCGGGCAAGCCGCGGGCATCGTGGCCGCCTTGAACCCGCTCCTTGAAGGCACGGCGCTCGCCGAGTTGTTGAACGCGACGAATGCGAGCGTGCTGGTGACGCTGGCGCCGTTTCCGGGCACCGATATCTGGGCCAAGCTGCAGCCGCATTTGCCGTCGATCAAGTCGCTCAGGCATCTGGCGCTGGTCAATCTCGCGGATCGGGTCCGGGCTTACGGGCACGACGCTGCGCGGATCATGCAGAAGAGCGAAATCGGGCCTTGGCAAGGTTCGCCGGAACGGCTTGGCGCGGTCCCGGCACAGATCCGGATTCACGATTTCAACAGCGCGATCGGCAACCAGCCTTCGGATCGCCTGAAGAGCGAACGCCGTTTCTCGGAGCAAGACGCCTCCTCGTATTTCTGCACCGGCGGCACCACCGGCCTGCCGAAGATCGCGATGCGCCGGCACGGCAACGAAGTCGCCAACGCATGGAGCACCGCACAGGTCCTGGGCGACGTGATGGGGCCGGGCAAGGTGGTGTTCTGCGGCTTGCCGTTGTTTCACGTCAACGGCGTGCTCGTTACCGGATTGCAGCCATTTTCCAATGGCGCGCACGTCATTCTCGGGACGCAGCAGGGTTTTCGCGGCGAGGGCGTGGTGACGCGTTTCTGGGAGATCGTCGAGCATCACCGCATCAACTTCTTCAGCGGCGTGCCGACGCTCTACGCATCGCTCCTGCAGGTGCCTGTCGGGTCGCGCGACATCAGCTCGCTCGAGTATGGCCTGTGCGGCGCAGCGCCGATGCCGGTGGAAGTATTCCGCAACTTCCAGCAGCAGACCGGGATCAAGATTCTGGAAGGCTATGGCTTGACTGAGGCGACGTGTGTCAGCAGCGTCAATCCGCCACTGGGCGATCGTCGCATCGGCTCGATCGGGCTGCGTGTCCCAGGCCAGATGATGAAGACAGTCGTGCTCGACGAGCAGGGCAAGTACGTGCGTGACTGCGCGATCGGTGAGGTCGGCGTGCTGATCGTGTCGGGTCCCAATGTTTTTTCGGGCTACCTCGTGCCGGAACAGAACAACGGACTGTGGATCGATCGCGAAGACGGCGCGCGCTGGCTCAACACCGGCGACCTCGCGCGGCAGGACGAGCAGGGCTACTTCTGGCTGACCGGTCGCAAAAAGGAACTGATCATCCGGGGCGGCCACAACATCGATCCTTTGACGATCGAGGAGCCGCTGCACCGTCATCCCGCAGTGCAAATCGCCGCCGCCGTCGGCCGCCCCGACACACACGCCGGAGAGCTTCCTGTTGCCTACGTGCAGTTGCGCGCCGGCGCGTCGGCCACCGAAGCCGAACTCTTCGCCTTCCTCAAGACTGAGATCGCAGAACGGGCTGCGCTGCCTCGCCAGGTGCACATCATCCAGGCGATGCCGCTGACGGCTGTCGGCAAGATCTTCAAGCCCGCGCTCAAACATCGCGAGACAAAGGATGCCCTTGAAGCTGCATTGCGTGATGCCCAGGTCGCTTTCCTAGAGCTCGTGGTTGTGGACGACAAGTCGAAGGGACTGGCGGTGAACGTACGGCTGGAGTCGCACGCCTCCGATGTCGCCGCTCGACAGGTGCTTGGCCGCTTTCCATTTTCTTTTTCCATCGACTGACCGTTCGGGAGGACCGTTCGTCGACGCGGCTCCCATCGGTGCAAAGGGCAAGGTGCTCTAAAACCATTAACCCAATAAATTCGTAGTACTACGTTATGGCCTGACACGCCGACCTCGCAGAAACCCAGCTTTATCCATCCAAAAGACGGCCTGGTCCACCAGGCGCCCCCAAAACCGGAGGAGACGGAATGAAATTGAGGTTAAGCAGCGCTGCGGTGCTGGCGATCTTCGCCAATGCCGCCCATGCCCAAACGTCGGTCACGCTCTATGGCGTACTCGATAGTGGACTGGAGTATCAGAGCACCTCGGCGGCGACATTTCTACCGCACGCGCCCAACCTGGGCCACGTCTATCAATTCAAGGACGGCGGCATCTATTCCAGCAACTGGGGCTTGAAGGGAAGCGAAGACATCGGCGGCGGCTACCGGGTCAACTTCAAACTGCAGGGCTCGTTCTACACCAACAACGGTAAATTCACCCTCTCCGACACACCAGGCACGAACGCGATCTTCAGCCAGTTCGCGACGGTCGGCGTATCCGGGCCCTTTGGCAGCTTCGACGCCGGCCGGCAGATCGTCCCGATGGTCTACGCGATGGGGCAAACCGACGTTCGCGGTGCACAGTATTTCGGCAGCATCCTGACTGCGTGGTTGGGCATGGGACAGGCGGCCGGCTGGCCGGGCACCAGTACGAACGGCCCGATCGGCGCCTTGTATGACAGCAATGCGCTCGTCTACAATTCGCCGAAATTCTATGGCGCCTCGCTTGCGCTCGAGTACGCGCCGGGCGGCGTCGCCGGCCAGTTTCAGGGCGGCACGCGCGAGTCCGCCGTGCTCAATTATTCGAATTACGGCCTGAATCTGGCCGCCGTGTACTACAACGGACACGACACCAATCCGTTCCCGCTGACCTATCCGGCGACTCCCGCTACCCCCGCGACAGGTGTCGACAACAATCGCTTTTACTATTTCGGTGCGATGTACACGATCGGCGGGTTTTCCGTTTCGACCTCGTACGGCATCGGCAAGAACCCGGCCAACCTCAACGCCGCGAACCTCGAAATGGCATCGGCGGGTCTCGGCTATCAGTTCAGTCCGCGTTTCAAGATCACGTCCGGCTACTACTACCTGAAGGATCGGAACAATTCGGCGAATCACTCGAGCGAGTTCGCAGTGGGCGCGGAATACAACCTGTCCCAACGCACCAAGGCGTATGTGCAAGTCGGGTATGTCGACAACAAGGGGACCATGAACCAGACCGTTGTTTACGGGTCCGCGGTTGCGCCGGGCGTGTCCACCACGGCGGCGATGATCGGCATCCGCCATAGCTTCTAGTTCCGCTATCCACATCAACCGGAGTGTCCGATGAAAAGCATTCAGGTAATCGTGCTGGGGGTCTCTACCTTGATCGTCGCAGCGTCCATGAACGCGGGGTCCCAGACGGGTCAGACGGCCAGCACCCCGGGCGCATCCGCGATGGCGGCGCCCGGCGCAACGTCGCCGGCTAACGGAAAGAAAGCGGATCGTGCCCTGCGTCGGAAGGTTTATGCCGCCATCGGGCAGCACAAGGAGATCAGCGCCGGGAATATCAGCGTCATCGCGAGAGACGGCGCGGTGACGCTGCATGGCACGGTCACGGACGCTTCCCAGATCGACGAAGTCGCGGAGATCGCGAAGGGCGTGCCAGGGGTGACTTCGGTAATCAACAAGTTGACCGTGCAAAAACCATTTGGCGGAACGTAGGCGGCGGTCGTCGGCATGCGAGCTATGCGGGAACGAGGGCAACCGCCTTTATTTGCGCTTGCCCCGCTTCCCCGCCACGCCAGCCAGCACGCGCTCGACACTTTGCACATAGTTGCGCGTGCCGAACTTGCGCCGCGCCGTCGCATAGCCATTCTCGACAAGCCGCGCACGCAACTGCACATTCGTTTGCAGTTCAGCCAGCGTCTTGGCGAGCGCCTGCGCGTCGCCCGGCTCGCACAGCATGCCATTCACGCCGTCGTCGACGATCTCGACCACGCCGCCCGCGCGCGACGCCACCACCGGCCGCTTCGCCAGCATGCCCTCGACGATCACCCGGCCGAACGGCTCCGGCGTAATCGACGTATGAGCGACGACATCGACGGCCTTCATGCACGCCGCAATATCGCGCTGGAAACCGAGGAAATGCACGCGGCCGGCAATCCCTTGTTCGTTCACATAGGCGTGCAGCTGTGCCTCGTATTCGTCCTCGCCGAACAGCGCGGCGCCGACGAGAACCGCATGCATGTCGGGATTCGCCGCGATCGCTTCGAGCAAGACGTGCTGCCCCTTCCAGCTCGCGAGCCGGCTGTAGGCGCCGATCAGAAACGCGTCCAACGGCAAATTGAAGCGCGCGCGAAGCTCGGCGTTCGAGACGCCTTCGAGCGCCGCAAAAGGCGCCTCGGAGATACCGTTGAACACGACATCGACGCGCTTCGCATCGGCATGCGTCAACGCAATGAACTCCCGCGCCGACGCATCCGAATTCGCGATCACATGATCGACGCCGAGCTTGCTCGCCCACTTGATGATGGCGCGCTGGGCGCCTCCGAAATGCTCGGCGCTGACGATGTCTCTCAAGTGCCACACTACCGGCTTGCGCGCAAACAGGCCGGCCATTGCGCCGACGACCATCGCGCGCTGGGTGTTCGCGTAGATGATGTCGGCGTTGCGCGCGCGCCGGCAGGTTTCGCGCACCAGCGAAACGAGTCCGGTCAACGAACGCATCTTAGGCAGCCCCTTGCCGTCTTTGCTTATGCCGTGCAACGCGGGCACATCTAGCACGTCGACGTTCACACCCGCCTCTTCCAGCGCGATCCGGAACGGCCCGTCGCAAAACAGCACGACGTTCATCGTTTCCTTGAGGTTCTTCGCGATTTCCAGCAGCGACAACTCCGCGCCGCCCAGCAAGCCCGTTTGATCGATCGCGAGCACCTTCACTTGCGAGGCCGCGTCAAGCGCCGCCGCGGGCGCGGCAACCGGCCACGAACGCGCCGACACCGCCGGCATCGCGCGCTCGACGTACTCGGTAAAGCGCTCACGGAAATGCGCAGCGGAAAAGCGCTGCGCATTCGCGCGGCAGTCTTGCGCGGAGAAACGCCCGGTGTTTTGCTCGAACGCATCGACAGCCGCCTCGATCGCGCCCGCGCTTTGCTCGTGGAAGAACATGCCGGTCGGCTGCGATCGCGACAGGTCGCGCACCGTCTCCAGCGCCCCGCCCTTGCCGAATGCGATCACCGGCGTGCCGCACGCCTGCGCCTCGACCACCGAAATACCGAAGTCCTCCTCCGCCGCGAACACGAACGCCTTCGCACGGCGCATGCAGTCGTGCAGCACCGCAAACGGCTGATAACCCATGATCTCGACATTGCCCGCCGCTTTCGCGCGGATCTTGCTCATTTCCGGGCCGTCGCCGATCACGACGAGACGCTTGCCCGGCATCCGCGCAAACGCCTCGACGATCAAATCGATCTTCTTGTACGGCACCATGCGCGACGCGGTCAGATAAAAGTCTTCCTTCTGCGTATTCAGCGAAAAGGCTTCGACATCGACCGGCGGAAAGATCACCTGCGCGTCGCGCTGATACACCTTCTTGATGCGGCGCGCGATGAACGCCGAGTTCGCGACGAAGTGATCGACCGAGTTCGACGTCCGAATGTCCCAATTGCGGATGTAGTGAAGAATCACACGCGCGAGCGCGGATTTCAGGCCGCTCGTCAGCTTCGACTGTTCGAGGTATTGGTGCTGCAAGTCCCACGCATAGCGAATCGGCGAATGCACGTAGCTGATGTGGACTTGGTCCGGCCCGGTCAGCACGCCCTTTGCGACCGCGTGGCTGCTCGAAATGACGAGATCGTAGGCGCTGACGTCGAGCTGCTCGATCGCGAGCGGCATCAGCGGCAAGTACGAGCGGTACTTGTTGCGCGCCATCGGCAGCTTTTGGATGAACGACGTCGTCGCGCGCTTGCCGCGCAGGAACGACCTGTCGTCGAGAAAATCGACAAGGCTGAACACGTCGGCGTCGGGAAAGCACGCGATGATCTGCTCGAGCACCTTCTCCGCGCCCGCGTAGGTGACGAGCCAGTCGTGCACGATCGCCACTCGCAACGCGCGCGTGGCGGGCATCGTCTGTGGACGGTCTTTCGTTTCGTTAAGTGCGACGCGGTTCGCGCCGCCATCGACGTCGACGGCCACGGCTCGCGCGGCGGCCTCGTCATAGTCTGCGTAGGCGTTATCGCTCATGCGCTATTCCTCAGATTCAACCGAAGCAGCAGATCGCGCGCGAGATTGCGCAGCGCCGGCGTCATCGAAATGGACCAGCCGACGTTCGCCGCGAGCAGCACGATCCCCACGACGGCAAGCGTGGCGAGATTCGACACGGCATTCGCGGCATACAGGCTTGCGAGCAAGAATGCGAGGTGCGCGAGCATGTCGAGCACGATCGGGCGCATGCGAATCGCGGACAGATACAGCAGCACGCCATAGTCGACGAGCGCGCGGCTGGCGACGACAACGGCCGCGCCGACCAGCCCGTAATGCGCGATGCCGAACCACAACGCCCCCACGAAGAACGGCAGTTCGACGAGGCCCACGCACGCGGCGCGCGCCGGATTGACTTGCGACTGGATCAGAATGCGCGTCACGCTCGCCTGCCCGACGAGCCAAACGCTGATGATTAGAATGCGGCCCACGGGCGACGAAGCCGTCGCGATATCGCTGCCCACCCACACTTGCAGGAACGGCCCAAGCACGATGATCGCGACGATCGCCACCGGCGTGAACACGCCATTCAGGAATTCGAGCGACTGCCGCACGAGCACGTCCGCATGCTCGCGCTCGACGGCCGACAAGCGCGGAAACAGCGTACGTATCAACGCATTCGGCAACATGTTCAGCCGCGTGACGAGATTCTGCGGCACCGTGTAGTACGTGACGAAGCGCGCGCCGAGCCCCGCGCCGAGCATCACGCGATCGAGCGTATCGGAGATCATGCTCGTCATGCTCGCAATGAGCATCCAGCCGCCGAAGCTGAAGAGCCCCTTCGTGACGCCGAGTTGCGGCATCTGAATGTGCCGGATATTGAGCACTTTCAGGCTCGCGTGCGCGAGCAGCACGGCCGCGAGAATGCGCGCGACGACCGCCGCCGCGAGCACGCTCTGCAGCGTCGGCGCAATCAGCCACGCGGCGCCGAGCGGGAGCAGCTGAAACAGGAACGTGCCGATCGTCTGATTCGTGTTGTAGACACCGAAGCGCTCGGCGCCGTTGATCGCGCCCGCGAACACCCACGACACGTTGGCAATCGGAATCGCGACCGCAAGCCACGGCAACGCGCGATATACCTCATGCTGAAGCTCGGCCGAGACCTTCGTGAAGTAGGCCGTATAGATGAACGCGCCGAAATAGATCAGCAAGCCGCCTACAATGCCCGTCGCCAGATTGAGCCAGAACGCGCTCCAGAACACGCGCGCGCTCAGGCTCTCGTCGTTCGACGCGCGCGCCTTCGAAATCTGATTCTGCGCGGCCATGCTCATGCCGAGATCGAGAAACCCGAAGTAGCCGATCAGGGTCCACACGAGCGCGATCACGCCGTAGCGCTCGACGCCGAGCAGCTTGATATAAGCCGGCACCGTCACGAGCGAAACGAACGTCGGCAGGATCAGCCCCAAAAAATTGATCGAGACGTTCTTGAGAATGCTCTTGTCCATCGAATGCCCTATCGATTGATGCGTGCGAATGCCGACGTCATGGCGGTCACTGCGCTCATTGCGGTTTCCAGCGGTACATCATCACCTTGCCGCGCGCGTCCTCTTCGACGAACACGAGGTATTCGCCGTTGTCGCGCTGGTATGCGCTGATGCCGTTGGGCACGTCGATCCAGCCCGACGCGCTGCCCACTTCCGGCCCCGGCTTGATCACGCCGATCGCGGCGCCCGTCGCCTTGTCGTACACGTGCACGTCGCCGGCCGGTTCGACCGCGAAGACGTATTTGCCTTCGACCGTCACGCTGATGAACGTCTGGATCGGCTTCGCATTCGTGTCCCACGGCAGCGTGATCGCGTAGCGCTGCACGGGCGCACCCGTCGACCATTTGTCGTAGCGCACCAGCAGCCGGCCGACTTCCTTCCACGTGCCTTGCGCGCCTGCCGGCGCATCGGACGTGTACCCGGTCACGTAGAGCGTGTCGGTTTGCGGTTCGTAGATCGCGCGCCGCAATTCGGAAAACGGCGCGGGCATCGGGTACGTCGTCATATCCGAGTACGAATAGATCGGATTGCCGACGCTATCAAGGCCGCCATAGCGGAAGCGGTGAATGCCGCGCTGATCGCTCGTGCGCCAGATATCGCCCTTCGTATCGACCCACCATCCCCAGCCGCCCGCGAGCTTGGCCTTGGTCGTGTTCAGCGTGAATTCGCTGCTGTCGAACTTGCCGTCGCCGTTCGTATCGCGCCAGATCCAGTCGCCGCCGGGCGGCCGATTCGGAATCTTGTCGACGGGTCGCGCGCGCCCTGCGATCAAGCCCGACGGAATCGCCGTTTCGCCGTCGCGCTGCGGATCGAAGCGGTAGATCTTCAAGTGATCCGCGTACATATCCGTCAGATACAGGAACGTGCGGCCGTCGAGCTTGCGCGCCATCGGCAGGCCTGGCCATTGGTCCGTGCTGAACACCGGATCTTGCGGATACTTGAAGCGGTTCGAGAGAAAGCCCGCGTACTTCCATTGCTGCCCCGCCGGCTTCGATAGATCGAGTTCGAAACGCTTGTTGCCGGTGAAGACGCTGTTGGGCCGGCCCGGGTCCATCCACGCGCCGTCGACGAACAAGAGCCCCTGCGCTTGCCAGCGCAAGCGGCCATCGGGCGCGTAGCTTTCGAGCGTGGCGCCGAGGCCCGCGCCGGTCGTGCCGAGTTTCGGCCCGATGCCATTGGTCGACACGTAGATATTGCCCGCGGCATCCACGCCGACGCCGGTCAGGCCATTGAAGCGCAGCGGCCCGGGACGCCCCGACTGGCTCGGCGCCCCGGCGAAGATCCCGCCGCGCTCGCCGAGCGTGTCGGTGAGCGCGTAGCGGCCGTCACGCTTGCTGAAAATGAGCACCTGCTGGCGCGGACCGTTATCCGCGACCAGTACGCGGCCTTTATCGTCGACGGTGATATCCACCGCAACGGCATCGGCGGGCAGCGGCAGCGTATCGTCGAGCTTCTGACCGCTTGCCGAATAGTGCTCGACGTGCGGCGCCGAATCGGTCAGCGTGCCGGCCAGCACCCAAACCGTGCCGTCGCCGGCGATCGCCAAGCGGCCCGGCTCGTGGACGGTCCATTTGCTCTTCGGCTGCATCGACGCCGCGTCGTAGCCATCGACCTCGTCGCGCGTCGTATTCGCCGCGTAAAGCATCGAATCGTTCGCCGCCAAGCCGCCGATTTCCGCACGCGTGCCGACGGGCACCTGGTTCATCATCAGGAAACTCGCCGCCAGCCGCGCGCGTGGCTCCATGTTCACCGAGCGCAGCGGCGCGACTTCCTTGACATCGCTGATCACGCGGCGCGAAATTCCAAACCATTGCTGTCCGGATTCGGGCCACACGCCCTGCGCGACGAGCCGGCCCTTCTCGTTGCCGACCGAAGTCGCGATATACGAATAACGCTTGTTGATCGCAATCGCGCTGCCGCCCGTATTGCCCCAGCCGTGCGTGCCGCCCGCGAAGCCGAGCATCTTGCCGTCCTTGAAGATGCTGACTTCGGCGCCGCTTTCGTCCCAGGGCGCGTTCGTATAGACGCGGCCGTCCGGCGCGACGGCAATCGCGGCAATATTGATGGGCGTCCACGTGCCGTCGCCATAACCAAAGCTGTTGCCGATCCAGGACGTCGACGCAGGCAAAACGGTTTCCGAAGGCACGGCGCCCGCATCGAGCGCGAAACTGACGCACAGCACGGCGGCAAGCGTTGAACTGGATATTGCGCGGAACAAGGCGTTCCTCCATTCGAGGCCCACTGGTCCAGCTGAGCCGGGATTGATCGGGGAATCCGTTCAAGGCGACTCAGAGTACAAGCAAAAATATCGGCAGGAATTGACAAATAATTCCGAAAATTTCGAATGAATTTTGTTTCGCGAATACCCGCGATTTTTGATCGCCTCACAAAGAATCGCGTCTGCCGAACCGATTTTTTGCGCGCAATATCGACCGAATCACGCCCGCACCAGACGGCATCCAGGTAGAAAATTCCGCCCGCCACGCCTAATTCCTATTCATTACTGGTCGGTTTTTTCGTCAATTTCTTTTCCCTAGAATCGATTGCGCCTGCAAAGCGTCACGTACGCCATTGGCAATACGCGAAATCCTTTCGCTAATCCATTGCCGCATGCTTATTCTCGACACTGCATAGATCGCTCAATGACTGTCAGCGCACTACCCACCGCTACGCGCCGTGAACGCATCGTTCAACTGGACGGCCTGCGCGCCATCGCCGTGCTTGCCGTGTTCGCGCAACACGCGTTGAAAGCGCCGTTGTGGATGGGCGTCGACCTGTTTTTCGTGTTGAGCGGTTTCTTGATCACCGGCATCCTGCTCGATCGCAAGGCGCGCGGGCAGTCCTATTTCAGCTACTTCTACGCGCGCCGCGCTCGCCGCATCCTGCCGCCTTACGTGCTGCTGATGATCGTCTCGTCGCTGCTGTTCGGCCTCGGCTGGGCCGAGCATTGGCAGTGGTACGCGTTCTTTGCCACCAATATCGGCGACGCGCTCGATCAAGCCGGCCACCCCAGCCTCAACGTGTTGTGGTCGCTTGCCGTCGAAGAGCAGTTTTATGTGTTCTGGCCGTTTGTCGTGCTGTTTGCGTCGGAACGTGCGCTGCTGTTCATCGCCGCGGCTTTGATCGTCATCGTGCCGGTGCTGCGCGCGGTCTCGACGCCGTTCTTCGATACGTTCTGGCCGATTTACTACCTCACGCCGTTTCGCATGGACTTGCTCTCGGCAGGCGCATTGCTGGCCGTGCTGGTACGGCAAGACGCCAATGCGCTCGTGCGGCTGAAAGCAGCGGCCTATGTCGGCTTTTTCGCAGCGCTCGCGGTGCTCGCGTGGCTGCATCTTCACTATCCGCGCTTTCGCGCCGCGAACACGCCGCTGTCGAATGCGGGGCTCTATAGCGTGTCGCTGGTTCTCTGCACGTCGCTGGTCGTGATCGCGCTGCAAAGCAAAGGGATCGTGAAGCGCCTCTTGAGCCACCCCGTGCTCGTCTATATCGGCACGATCAGCTACACGATCTACCTGATTCACTTGAGCATCCTTTACGCGCTTTGGCCGCACATCCACAGCCGCTATGCAGCGGCCGCAGCGGCGCTCGCCATCACGCTCGCCTACGCAAGCCTCACCTGGTTTGGCTTCGAAAAGCGGCTCATTCACGGCGGGCCCCGCCATGAAGCACGCCAACTGCTGACCGTCGAATAAAACACTCGCATCACTCTTAGGGAAACGCCATGGACCCTCAACGCAAAGCGATCATCACCGGTGTCTCAGGACAAGACGGCGCGTATCTCACCAAGCTGCTGCTCGAAAAGGGCTACCACGTCACCGGCACCTATCGGCGAACCAGCTCCGTGAATTTCTGGCGCATGGATGAACTCGGCATCAGCCGGCATCCGAACCTGTCGCTCGTCGAGCACGATCTGACCGACCTCGGATCCAGCATGCGCCTGATCGAAAAGGCGCAAGCAAGCGAGCTTTACAACCTCGCGGCGCAGAGCTTCGTCGGCGTGTCGTTCGATCAGCCAGCGACCACCGCGGACGTCACCGGCATCGGCGCGTTGAACCTGCTCGAAGCGATCCGGCTGCTCAATCCGCGCATGCGCTACTACCAGGCTTCGACCTCCGAAATGTTCGGCAAGGTGCAGGCGATTCCGCAATCGGAATCCACGCCGTTCTATCCGCGCAGCCCCTATGGCGTGGCCAAGCTGTTCGCGCATTGGACGACGATCAACTACCGCGAGTCGTACAACATCTTCGGTTGCAGCGGCATCCTGTTCAATCACGAGTCGCCGCTGCGCGGACGCGAATTCGTCACGCGCAAGATCACCGACACCGTCGCGAAGATCAAGCTCGGCAAGACGGACAAGCTCGAACTCGGCAATCTCGATGCGAAGCGCGACTGGGGCTTCGCGCAGGAATATGTCGAAGGCATGTGGCGCATGCTGCAAGCCGACGAGCCGGATACCTACGTGCTCGCCACCAATCGCACGGAGACGGTGCGCGATTTCGTCGACATGGCGTTTGCCGCGGCCGGCTACCAGATCGAGTGGACGGGCAAAGGCGAGCAGGAGAAAGGGCTCGACGTGTCGACGGGCAAGGTGCTCGTGCAGGTGAATCCGAAGTTCTACCGGCCCGCCGAAGTCGATCTGCTGATCGGCTGCGCGGACAAGGCCAAGGACAAGCTCGGCTGGCAGCCCGAGACGACGCTCGAGCAACTGTGCCAGCTGATGGTCGATGCCGATCTCGAACGCAATCAGCACCATGAGACATTCTGATCGGCAAGGGCGTCGCGCGCTCGTCACCGGGCTGGGCGGGTTCACCGGCCAGCACATGGCCGACTATCTCGAAGACGCCGGCTATGAGGTGTGGGGCACGGTGTCGCCCGAATTGGCGGACGTCGCTTCGAACCGGCACCTCGTGTGTTCCGTCGATCTGCTGGACGCCGAAGGCATGAAGGCGATGGTCGCCGATGCACGGCCCGACGTGGTCGTGCATCTGGCGGGCGCCGCGCACGTGGCGAACGGCACGGCGGGCAATACGTACCTCGTGAATATCGTCGGGACGCGCAACTTGCTGTCGGCGCTCGCCTCACTCGACAAGCCGCCGCGCGCCGTATTGCTCGCGAGCAGCGCGAATGTCTACGGTAACGCGCCCGTCGAGGTGCTCGACGAGAGCATCGAGCCGTCACCTGCCAACGACTACGCGGTCAGCAAGCTCGCGATGGAGCACGCGGCGCGGCTTTGGATGGACCGCTTGCCGATCGTCGTCGCGCGCCCGTTCAACTACACGGGCGTCGGGCAGCGCGAGGATTACCTGCTGCCGAAGATCGTCGGCCACCATGCGCGAAACGAGGCGAAAATCTCGCTCGGCAACCTCAACGTCAGCCGCGATTTCTCGGACGTGCGCAACGTGGTGTCGATCTACGGCAGCCTGCTCGAAGCCGCGCCTGCGGGCGAGACGTTCAACATCTGCTCGGGCGTCGGGCACTCGCTGGGCGAAGTGCTCGCGATGCTCTCGCGCATCGCCGGCTACGAGATCGAGGTGTTCGTCGATCCGCGGTTTTTGCGGGCGAACGAGGTGCATCGGCTCGTCGGCTCCAATCGCAAGCTGCAGCGCGCGATCGGACGCGTACCGGTGACACCGCTCGCGGAGACGCTCGAATGGATGTATGAGGCAGCGGCGCAGCGCGAAGAAACCACGCCTCAGCACAATGGATCGCAAGCCGGCTGACAAGCGCGCCCCCTAGCGTTTGAGATCGCTGTGGGCCTGAAGTAAGCGCTAAAGCGCTAACTCCAGGCAACCGCAGCATGGGACCGGAGTAAGCGCTGAAGCGCTAACTCCGATCGACAAAAAAAAAGCCTCTCGGTTACGAAACCGAGAGGCCAAGTCTACCCAAGCTCACTCTGCTCACGACGCGACGCGGGCCAACGCGCTTGGCGCGTCAGCGGCCGAGACCGCCCATCATCATGTACTTCAGTTCGACGTATTCGTCGAGGCCGTACTTCGAGCCTTCGCGGCCCAGGCCCGATTCCTTGACGCCGCCGAACGGCGCCACTTCGGTCGAAATAATGCCTTCGTTGATGCCGACCATGCCGCTCTCGAGCGCCTCGGCGACGCGCCATGCACGGCCCAGGTCGCGCGTATAGAAGTACGCGGACAAGCCGAACGGCGTGTCGTTGGCCGCCGCGATCGCTTCCTCTTCGGTCTTGAAGCGGAACGCCGCTGCGACCGGGCCGAACGTCTCTTCGTCGGCGAGGAGCATCGACCTCGACGCATTCACGAGCACCGTCGGCTCGTAGAACGTGCCGCCGAGCGCGTGGCGCTTGCCGCCCGTCAACACTTGCGCGCCCTTCTTCAACGCGTCTTCGACGTGGAGTTCCACCTTCGTGAGCGCCGCTTCGTTGATCAGCGGCCCCTGCTCGGTGTCGCCTTCGAGCCCGTTGCCGACGCGCATCTTCTTCACGGCAACGGTGAGTGCCTGCATGAACGCGTCGTAGATGCCGTCCTGCACATAGAAGCGGTTGACGCACACGCAGGTCTGCCCGGTGTTGCGGAACTTCGACGCGATCGCGCCTTGCACGGCGGCATCGATATCGGCATCGTCGAACACGATGAACGGCGCGTTGCCGCCGAGTTCGAGCGAGAGCTTCTTGAGCGTGTCGGCCGACTGCTTCGCGAGCAGCTTGCCGACGCGCGTCGAGCCCGTGAACGACAGCTTGCGCACGACGGACGACGACGTCAGCACATTGCCGATTGCGACGGCATCGCCGGACACGACGTTGAACACGCCCGCCGGAATGCCCGCTTGCTCGGCCAGCACGGCGAGCGCAAACGCGGACAGCGGCGTTTCCTCGGAGGGCTTGAGCACCATCGTGCAGCCGGCCGCAAGCGCGGGCCCCGCTTTGCGCGTGATCATCGCGAGCGGGAAATTCCACGGCGTGATCGCGGCGACGACGCCGATCGGCTCACGCGTGACGACGATCTTCGAATCCGGGCGCGGGCTCGGAATCACGTCGCCGTACATGCGCTTCGCTTCCTCGGCGAACCACTCGAGGAAACTTGCCGCGTAGCCGACTTCGCCGCGCGCTTCGGCAAGCGGCTTGCCTTGCTCGCGCACCATCAGCTCGGCAAGCGCTTCGCGGTGTTCGAGCATCAGCTCGCCCCAGCGCTTCACGCGCGCGCCGCGTTCCTTGGCGGTCAGCTTGCGCCAGGCGGGGAACGCGCGTTCCGCGGCGGCGATCGCTTGCGCAGTTTCGGCTGCGCCGCCCTTCGCCACTTGGGTGATGACTTCGCCGGTAGCCGGGTTGAGCACCGCATAGGTGCCGTCGCCCTGGCCCTTGGCCGAATGCCATTCGCCGTCGATGTAGTGTCCAGTACGGAGAAATTCGCTCATGCTGCTTTTTCCAAAGTGTCGGCAAACACGCCCTGCGCAGGACGCGCTTCGCGGGCGATACGTTTGCCTGCCGTGTAATCGTTGATCAGATCGCACGGCGTGTAATTGCGTTCCAGCTCATACAGCTCGTCGGCGTCGAGCTTCGTCTCGAGCGCGGCGAGCGCGCTGTCGAATTGCGCGGGCGTATCCGCGCCGACCAGCATGCTCGACACGCTTGGCTGATTCAGCACCCACGCCTGCGCGATCTGCGCCGGGCTCACGCCGCGCCGCTTCGCGACACGCGCGACCGATGCCGCGATCTCGAGCGACGCCTTGTCGCCGTACATTTGCGCGGTGAAGAAGTCGGTCTGATTGCGCGTGGAGTTCGGATCGGAGGTCAACAGGCCGCGCGCGAGCGGGCTGAACACCGAGACGCCGATGCCTTGATCGAAGCAGTACGGCATCATCTCGCGCTCTTCTTCGCGATACGCGAGGTTCAGCTGCAGCTGCATGTTGATCGGCTTGGCCCAGCCATTGCGATCGCAGACTTGCATGATCTTCGCGAGCTGCCACGTGTACATCGTCGACACGCCGACATAGCGCGCCTTGCCTGCACGCACGATATCGTTGAGCGCACCCATCGTTTCTTCAACGGGCGTGTTCACGTCGAAGAAGTGCAGCATGAAGATGTCGACGTAATCCATGTCGAGGCGCTTGAGCGAGCCGTCGATGCCGTCCATCACGTGCTTGCGCGAATGGCCGCCTGCGTTCTGATAGGCACCCATGTCGTAGCCGACCTTCGTCGTCACGACGATCTCCTCGCGCCGCGCGAGGCGCTTCAGGATGCGGCCGACCACTTCCTCGCCCACCCCGGTCGAATAGAAATCGGCGAGGTCGATGAAGTTCACGCCGGCTTCGAGCGCGTGACGCACGATCGGCTCGCTTTGCGCTTCGTCGAAAATCCAGGGCTTCCACTGCGGCGTGCCCATGTTCATCGTGCCGAGGCACAGGCGCGAAACCTTCAGACCGGATTGGCCGAGGCGGACGTATTCCATATTTGTGTCTCCTTGTCGACCAGAGTTGGCGCTTTAGTGCTTACTCTGGTCCCATGCAAAGCTAGCGGCGGCGCTTCTAACGACACCCAAGCCGCAGTGCATGTATTAGCGTTGTTTGGGGGTGTAGAACGGGTTCGAAACTTCGCGCGCGGCGGCAAACACTTCTTCCTTGTGCGGCAAGCCCTTCATCGCTGCGAGGATCGCGTTCTTGCAAGCGCGGTAGTTGTTCTCGAACACGGCGTCGAGATCGTCGGTCTTCGGATTGACCCAGTTCGCCGAGACGACGACCCAGTCGTTTTCCGCTTCGGGCGGCAGCGTGCCGTTTTCGAGCGACTCGGCCACGGCCTTCGCGATGCCCGCCTGCGATGCGCCCCACGTTGCGTTGCCGTGGAAATCGCCCTCGATCTGCGCCTTGTTCACATAGAGCGTGAGCGGCTTGGTCGGCACGCCGGGGCGCGCGATGACGACGAACGGCGCGTGGCCCGCCGACGGCGTCGAGAGCGCCGTGGCGAACGCCTGGCCCGCCGGGCCGTTGCGCGGACCGACCAGCACGTTGATGTGGGCGAGATTGACGCCCGGGCCTTCGAAGCCTTCGCCGATATAGAGTTGCTTGTCCGTTGCTGCGCTCATGTGTGTGAACCCGTTGGAGGTTGGGGAGGTGGAACGATTGTGCTATCGGGCCGAATAGCGTATGAAGCGATGTTTTTTGATCTGGGGTATGAGGCCGACTCAAGTTCGGGTTTTTACGGAGTCTTGACGGGCGGAAACGGGCGCGGCGGCGGGAAAGGTGAGGAAATTCGGGAGCGGGGACAATGCCGCTCGCGAGAGGCGTTCGGCGATGGATATCGATGGACGGTGACGCACCGGTAGTGGCTGGAACTTTGGCAATGGAAAGCGCAAAGAATTGGCGCGTCGAGTCGCTGCCGGCCGAGCCGGGAATAGCGTGAAGCGCTCGATGAATACGCCGCCAGCCCTTGTCAGATAAGGCTTTCCGCGAATCGCCGGGAATGCGCCGCAGAGCGGCCGTTGCACGTTGCGCGGCTCGCCGCATCCGTCACGACAACGGGTTGAGCACGTTAAGCCATGCCTGCGAAACCGGGGACACGCGCCTCTCTCGCGCGCTCACTCGGCTGAGCCGTCATGCCAAAGGTGAGCCGATTCGGGAGCCGGCGCGACCTGCGGATTGCAGAGTCGCGCCGGCGGTAGTTCATTGCAGGTCGCCGCTTAAAACCGCTTAGGCGACTTTGCCGTCAGCCTTCGATCAGGAAACGCTCGCGATTCTTGCCGATCCATGCCGGCACGCGGCCGCGTCCGCTCCAAGTCTGGCCGGTTTTCGGATTGAGGTATTTAGCGGGCAACGCGGCTTTGCGCGCAGTTGGACGTTTGCTGGAAAAGCCAAGTTCTTCAGCGGTAATGCCATATTCCGCAATCTTTTCTTTGATCTGCGCAATCGCGGCCTCTATTTCCTTCTCGCGGGCCTCCAAGACCTGAACCTGAAGCTTTTCAAGTTGCAGGGTGAGCTGTTTGTATGTCGCCATGGATCATTGCCTCCCATTGTCATCGGTTACAGCAATGTGACTGTGCCATGAACAAAAAGTGCCGCACGGGGTGCGCAAATAGGTCCGTTCTTACCGATAGGGGTGCGCCTCGACTCGGCAAGCAGCGCAAATGCGATTGCCGGAACGATAGGCAATTAGCGGAACTGACTACTCGCCAGGACCTGTCGATGCTAATAACAGGCTTTAGTGAGCGCTCAATTCAAGCAAATCCAACGTGCCGATTAATTTCTTTGCGCGCTCGATATGCGAAGGCAAGCGCGCCGCCGCCAAAACGGAATCCACGCGCTTGCGCCAATATGACAACGGAATCCGGTCGCCGGGGGAAATGCGGGCGACGATCCGCTCCAAATGCTCGAGATCTTGTTCGACGTGGCAATGACCCATTTACCGCCCCCGGATTGCACATTCAGCCTCGACGTTCGGCGTCCCGCCTGCGATGCCGGCAAAACGGGCCTTTAGCCGATTATTGGCGAAACACGATGAAAGTTTTGTGCATCCGGTCAATGTGGTTTGGCGATTTAAACCGATTGATGGTTTTCGGGTCCGGTCCACATGTCGCGCAACACTGCGCGTTATTTCGCCCGGCAGGCAAACAACAAAGTGCGCGTGTCGCCGCTGCTCGATTGCTTGACGATGTCGAAATCACCCTGGCAGATACCGCGAGCATTCTGCATACAGGTATCCCACGGTCCGGCGGATGGACATTGGACTTGGGTCGTCACCCGGCCGTCGCCGGTGAAGAGCGGCGCGCTGCCGCCGCAGCCGCCGAGCGCCGCCGCGAATGCGGCAGCCGCCATCGCGCGCATTGCGACGCCAAATCGAACCGAAAAAAATTGCGTGTGCTTCATCGAATCACCCCATCGGCGCTCTTATTTTGATCTGCCGGAGTATGCCATGCGTGCGCGTCTCGCCGTTACTTCTGCGCGGGAAATGGCTTATACGGCAGAGGCGCGTGCGGATCGGTGCTCAGGCGAATAAAAACCTTCTCGACATCCGGAACGGCCTCGAGTTGCTTCTCGAGCGCATCGCGGTCAAACGCGGATGGCGCGCAGCCGTCCGCGTAAATGAAACGCCGCTGCACGGTAATCCAGATACTCGTGCCGTGCAGCGTTGGGGCGCCTGTGAAGCGAGAACGCACTGCGTCGGCGATATCGGCGTCGTACATATACGAATTCGGCTTCGTGCACTTGTGCGCGAGCCAGCAGGTGGTGCCGCGCTCGACACGGTAATGCGCATCGTCTTCCATTTCGGCGCGGCCCGTGAACGGGCCGAGCGGCACCGGGCAGCCGGTGAAGTCTTGCGAAAGCGTGAAGAAAGGATCGTTGAACCAGTTCCGTATTTCCGGCGCGGCCGGCTCAGGCGCCGCTGCCGCCGACGCCTCCTGCCCATAAGACGCCACGCTCGATGCGAGCAGCATACTCGCGACAAAAAGACGCTTCATGACAGCCCCTCCAGTCGTTCACGTTCCTTCGCCCAGTCCCAGTCCAACAGACAGAACGCAAGCCCACTGCGAAGCACGAAAAAGGGCGCTTCTGTACAATCGCTCGCGAATTCTTTCGACACAGCAAGCATTGAAGCACGCCGCACGCGAGGCGCGGCGCGCCACGCGCGAGCCGATGCGGCAACCGCGAGCGCCCGCCCACTCCGTCCGGCGTACGGAAAGCAACTCAGAAACGGAGACTCAATGTCCTTTGTCATCGTCCTCGCTGCGCTGGCGTTCCTGATGTTCGCCGCCTATCGCGGCTACAGCGTCATTCTGTTCGCGCCGATCGCCGCGCTCGCGGCCGTCCTCCTGACCGAGCCCGCCGCCGTCGCGCCCGTGTTCTCGGGCATCTTCATGGAGAAGATGGTCGGCTTCGTCAAATTGTACTTTCCGGTCTTCCTGCTCGGCGCGGTGTTCGGCAAGGTGATCGAGCTGTCGGGCTTCTCCGAGGCCATCGTGCACGCCGCGATCCGCTATATCGGCCGCTCGCGCGCGAATGCGGTGATCGTCGCGGTGTGCGCGCTGCTCACCTATGGCGGCGTGTCGCTGTTCGTCGTCGTGTTCGCCGTCTACCCGTTTGCCGCCGAACTGTATCGCCAAAGCAATATTCCGAAGCGGCTGATGCCGGGCGCGATCGCCCTCGGCGCATTCTCGTTCACGATGGATTCGCTGCCGGGCACGCCGCAGATCCAGAACATCATCCCGACCACGTTCTTCAAGACGACCGCCTGGGCCGCGCCCGCGCTCGGCGTGATCGGCTCGGCGTTCATCATCGCGGTCGGCCTCTCGTATCTGGAATGGCGCCGCCGCGCCGCGATCGCCAAGGGCGAGGGCTATGGCACGTCGCTCGTGAACGAGCCGGAGCGCGTCGAAGCGTCGTCACTGCCGCATCCGTTGCTCGCGATTGCACCGCTCCTGCTCGTCGGCGTGGCGAACTTCGCGCTGACGAAGTGGATTCCGCAGTGGTACGGCACGGAGACCTATACCGTCGCGCCCGACGTCCTGCCAGGCGTGCATGCGCCGGTTTCGGCGACGATCAAATCGGTGGTGGCCGTATGGGCCGTGCAAGGGGCGCTTCTGCTCGGCATTCTGCTCGTCGTCATCACCGCGTTTGGCCGGGTGCAGGAGCGTTTCGCCTCCGCCACCAAGACCGCGGTCGGCGGCGCGCTGCTCGCGGCGATGAATACGGCGTCGGAGTATGGCTTCGGCGGCGTGATCGCCGCGCTGCCCGGCTTTCTCGTGGTCAGCGATGCGCTCAAGAGCATTCCGAATCCGCTCGTGAACGCGGCCATTTCGGTCAGCTCGCTCGCGGGTATCACCGGCTCGGCGTCGGGCGGCATGAGCATCGCGCTCGCGGCGATGTCGGACGTGTTCATCAAGGGCGCGCAAGCCGCGCAGATCCCGCTCGAGGTCCTGCATCGCGTCGTGGCGATGGCAAGCGGCGGGATGGACACGCTGCCGCACAACGGCGCGGTGATTACGCTGTTGGCCGTCACCGGATTGACACACCGCGAATCGTATCGCGACATTTTTGCGGTGACGGTCATCAAGACGATGGCGGTGTTCTTTGTGATCGCTGTCTACTATCTGACCGGTTTGGTTTGAGTCGGCAATAAAAGGCTGCGGTGAAAGCCGACCTTCAAGGTACCAAGCCGCACCTCACCGAAATAGCGAGAACGCCTCCCTGCCAGCAATATCTGCGGAACCGTACACCCCTGACATCACACAGTCCGCCGCCACGCACTCAAAAGTACTGTCCTGAAACGTGAACACAAAATGCCGCCGCGGATGATGAGGTGACACCCGTTTCCAGGAGCTAGCGACGAACGAGGATTTTAGGACCTCGTGTGCTTGATACCACTTCAAGCCTACCGCTGCCAACGGATGAGAGCCCAACCCTTCATCATTCGGCGGTCCTAGTCGATGGAACGCCGCCCACGGAAACTGTACCAGGCAGAACGGCTCGTCCTCGTCGCTAAATGGACCGTACCGTTCAAAGTCAATTTCCGCGATTCGGTACACGATGGCGACTTGGCGCTCGTTGGCAATGACAAACGGCTCGGTCGAACCGGGCGATGGAACGGGAACAGAGTCGAGCAGGACAATCTTGTCCTGCTCTTCGGATTCGAGCGTATAAGCCATCTGAGAACGCGACTTCCTTTATTCGCTCGCGGGCGTGCTCGCAGCGACTGATGCCGGAGCAATCTCCTTCTCCACCGCTGTCTGCTCGGTCGCGACCGTCTTGCGGCCAGGCCTCTTCTTGGCAGCAGACTTCCTGCTAGCAACCTTGCCGGCGGCGGCCGCGTGCTTTGCAGGTCCCTTCTTGGCAACAGCGGCCTTCGTCACGGCTTTCTTGGCGCCAACTTTCTTTGCGGGAGTCTTCTTCGTCACAGCGCTAGAGCTGGTAGCCGCTTCGTTCGCCGCGCCTGCAATCAAAAACGCCGTCCGGTCTTTGGCACCAGCCAGCCAAGCCGGTGCAGGGCCGCGGCCACTCCACGTCGCACCGGACTTGGGGTCACGGTAAAGCGCAGGCTGCGGACCTTTCGGCTGCCCCTTTCCAGCGCCCGAACCAACAGCCTTCGACGCTGTCTTCTTGACCGCAGTCTTTGCCTTTGTCGCTGTACCTGCGGTCGCGGGAGCAGTCGCTTTAGTGCTACCGGCAATCAAGAATTTATTCCGGTCTTTGGCTTCAGCAATCCACGCCGGCGCGCGACCACGCCCGCTCCACGTCGACCCGGACTTGGGGTCGCGATACATTGGTGGTTGCGGGCCTCGGACATAAGCGCCAGTTCTCTTTGGTTTTGCGGCACTCGGCGCCGAGCTGACGACACCGCCTGCAATCAAAAACTTACTGCGGTCCTTGACGTCCTTAATCCAAGCCGGCGGACGGGCATGACCGCTCCAAGTTTCGCCAGTTTTTGGGTTCAGGTATTTCGGCGGCAGTTTGCCCGTCGCGCTGGCAGCAGGCTTTTCCACCGCCGCAACTGCCAACTTGCCGGCACGCTTTGCGCCCCCTTTCACTGGACCGGTGTGGGCTTCAATATCAGCTGTCGTCAGGTCGTTCTGTGCCATCAGTTCGCGGATTTTATCGATGATGGCCGACGACTTCTTTGCGACGAGCGCATCGGCTTGCGCCTGAAGCTTCTGCAGCTTTGCCTGAATTTGCTCTAAAGTTGCCATCTGGGCTCCCCTTGTTGTTGATTAATCGAGCGCACTATGCCATATGGATGCATACTGTGGCTATGGGTTCATAGGTCACCGAAAGTATCAATCCGGTTCTCAAATTCGACATCGACGAGTTGGCTTTCTGGCCCCTCAATCAGATAGGCTGCGACACCGGCGCTTGCGGAAGTGCTGCAGCTTGTCACCACCATGACTACCTCGTTACATCGGCGCAATGAGCGTACGGTGCGATTCTCCACAAGCGGCGCTTAGTAGCTGTCAGCCATTGGCATTCGAGAAGGAATATTTTATGGACGAACGTAAGCGAGACAGCATGATTGCTTATCTCCGCCATCGCATAGAGGAGTTTGGCATCACGCCAGAGGACCTGGCTTCAGCGCTAGCAAACGAGCAGACAGAAGCTCGCTACCTTAGTGCGACGGGAGACACGTGGACCGGCGAAGGAGAAATGCCGCAGTGGCTCAAGCAAGCGATTAGTGCGGGTCAATCCCTTGACCACTTTAAATTGGCACCAAAGGCGGCACAACCTGTGCCGTCGAGCAGACCAGGCGTGGATTGGCGTAATGACCCGTTTGCGGGCACCCCGCTCGCGCGGCAGGAAAGTCATTCGCGTTAGGCGCGGTGCAAGCACTCTGCATGAAGTGCCGATGACGGCGGAGTGGCTCAGCGAACTCCGAAGTGTGCTTGCCACGCGCAAGGCTCGGATGCGTTCGTCGCAGTCGGACCGACCACATTCGAGCGAGCAGGTAACGCCACTGCCGACCCAATCCCGACGTGAATCAATTCAGGCTATACGCAGTCCGTGAGCGGGCAGAATCTCCTGCGTGACAACGAAGCGATGCTCCTTCACTGCGTCGTGGAAGCGTCGGTAGTCGCTTCTTTCAAAGGCCTCGCCCCATCGTGGACGGTCGCCATGGTCATCGTCTGACAGCAAACCTGTCGCTTCGAACTTCCAAGAGCCGAGTCCTTTTGCCACATAGTCCGGTATGCGCTCCTTCAGGCCAGGAATGGCTCCGGTATGCACTGAATCGCAAATTGCCTGAAGTCGTTCCTGGTCGTCGTCGCTTCTGTTGTTAGCGAGTACGTTGCGAAGCACCTCTTTCACGTTAGGCGGTATTCCTGGCTGAGACTCGAAACCGTCCGCTCCTGCGATAAATGCCTGAACGACACGGCAAGCCATATCGGCCGCGCAAACGAAGTCTTCCAGATTGTGCCTTTCGACAGGCGTTCCTCTACCGTCGACGTAACTCCATTTCGCCCATGGCTGGTCTGGATAATGCAGCGCAGCACCGTGACCAACTGGCAGTGCCTTCGTCAGCACGTTGGACTCCAAGTCATCGACCAGGTGCTCGGTCGCATGGACCAGATGTGCCAGCCAGTGCTCCGTCGTGCAGTCCTCGGCCTCAAGTCGAAGAACGCGGTTGAACTCGCAGTCGATTCCCGCGAACCCCTGGTGCGCCCATGTATCCACGTAGGCATGGAGCGTCACGCCCAATCGATGCAGGGCGGTATCGGCGTCCCTTTGCCGAATCGCCCGCCGAACGACATCTCGCGCAATCGCGCTATCTGCGCGACAAACGGCTTTCTCCTGCAGGGTTTCACCCTCGCCAGCGGGGAGGAAATGGAATGGCGTCCACACAAGCCTATTTTGGTCGTTTTCAGTGTTGGAATAATCGAACAGCCTGTGCGCAGTTGCGAAGCGCTCAAACGTCTCGCCTCCTGCAAATCGCAATATCCCCGCCGTCGTTGCGTCATCGACGTACTGGCAGGCGTGTGCCACCGTCAGCGCCTGGTCGGCCGGCATGCCGGCCAGGCGCGCGACGATATACACAACGCCATAGTGGAAATCGATGTTCATTGACGACTCTCCTCAAACGCAACTCATTGGAGGAACAGCGAGTCGCGAGAATTGCGCGTACACGCCAACCCGGGCTGCCCCCGTTACAAAGCGCCGCACGATTCGATTGCCCTGACCGAGACACGAGTCTTGCTCCGCTCTGCTCTTGTGTCGAGCCGCGGGTTTTCTGGGTTGATAGCGTGCCTTGGCGCGCCGGCCGAAGAATCCACGCAGGCGCCTTATTCCATGTGAGTGAAACGACCGAGAACACCCAGACTTCAAAAAACGCGCTCGATTCTCGGCAGGAAGTCGACGGGAACACAACGCCGCACAGGCTCTGAATACATGTCCGCGTCACACCACTGGCTCATCCGGCTATCGGCCCCGGCCACGCAGGTCCGGTTCCGTCCCCGGCGTTTGGCGGCATAGAGCGCGCGGTCCGCGACTGCAAACAGGTCGCTTCCGTCGCCGTCATCTCCCGGTCGTGTTGAGCGCTTAGAAAGTGGCGTAACCGTGTACGGCTGCGGTTCGTGCCATGATTCGTGGACTGTGACCTTCACATCGACGCGATGAACGTACGCACCTCAGCACATTCTGCCCGTTTCGTTTCGGGCTCGACCATGCGTCATGTGGTTGTCATGGCCGGCACCGGCGCAATCGGCCTGATGGCGGTATTCGCGGTCGACCTTGCGAACCTTTTCTATATATCGCTTCTTGGCGATGCTTCGGTAGCGGCGGCTGTGGGCTTCGCGGGCACCGTCACCTTCTTTCATGTCGCCATCTCAATCGGCGCGACCATTGGAGTAAGTGCGACCGTCGCTCGCTTACTCGGCGCTGGTCAACATGCCAAAGCTCGACAGGTCGCTTCTGCCAGTCTCATTTGGATGGGCTTGGTGACCATCGTGTTGAGCGCAGCGACGCTGGCGCTACTCAACCCAATTCTCAACGCGCTTGGTGCGAGAGGAGAAACGCGCGAGTTGGCGCGCACTTTCCTTTACATCACTGGCCCGACCTATCCGCTGCTTGCAATTGGGATGTGTACAGCGGCGATTATGCGCTCGACTGGCGACGCGCGACGAGCCATGATGGTAACTCTCACGGCGGCGGTCATCACTGCAGTTCTAGACCCAATTCTCATCTTTGGCCTGCGCCTTGGATTGACTGGTGCGGCCGTCTCGAACGTCGTCGCACGCATAGCGTTGGCCGTTGTAGGTTTGTACGGAGTGGCTAGAGTCAATCACTTGGTCGGCCGCCCACGTATTGGGCGCTCGTGGCGGGACGTGAAGCCCGTGCTGAAGGTGGCACTTCCGGCCGTCCTGACCAACCTGGCGACGCCGGTCGCCAGTGCATACGTCACGCATGCAATGGCGCGTTTTGGTCCAGCGGCAGTCGCCGGACAGGCCACAATTGACCGCATCTCACCGGTCGCCTTCGCCTTGATATACGCGCTGACCGGTGCGGTCGGTCCCATCATCTCGCAGAACCTCGGTGCTGGGCGAGCGGACCGAATTCGGGAAACTGTACGCAACAGCCTCGCGTTCGTCCTGCTAACCGTTGCAGTGGCCTGGCTCGTGCTGGCGTTCGCTCAGAACAGTCTAATTCGCGCTTTTTCCGCCCACGGTGTAACCGCAACAATCCTCTCGACTTTTTGCTCGTGGCTGGTCGCAAGCTATGTCTTCGTTGGTTGTCTCTTCGTGGCGAACGCGACGTTCAACAATTTAGACCGTCCTCTTCTATCAACGCTATTCAATTGGGGACGAGCAACGGTCGGAACACTGCCGTTTGTAGCGGTCGGAATCCGACATGGTCCCATCGGTGTGTTGGTGGGCCAGGCAGCCGGCAGCGCGATTTTTGGAACGATGGCGATGCTGGTCGCCTTTCTTGTCGTCAGGCGTCTGCCGATGGAAGATTGCGCTCGACTGGCACAGCGGCACGCCAACGAGCCGACTTCGTCGGCGGTCAGCGTCCCAGGCGCGGCGGCTGGCAATACCATCGCGCCTCGTGTGCAATGATGCTCCCTACCTACCGGTCAGTTTGAGGAGGTTGCTGTGACAGTCTCTCGTCTGCGAGATATTCCCGGCATCGGCGTCGACAAAATGGGCGACGCCGCGGACTCATCGAAAAACCGCAACGTCCTACGGCTCGAGAATCTTGATACCGACCTAAGACCGCCCGCCGAGGCCATCCGTCGAACCCACGAGGCAGTCGACGATGACGACGCGAACAGCTACCTACCGTTCACCGGTCAGGTCGCACTGCGCGAGGCGGTCATCGCGCGTATGAAGCAATCGACCGGCATCAGCTACGACGCGAACAGCGAATGCATCATATCCGCGGGCGGGCTAGCCGGTATTCTCAACGTCCTGTTATCGATACTGGAACCCGGCGACGAGGTGGTGCTGACGGACCCGACCTACGCAGGGCTCATCAACCGCGTCAGTCTGGCCGGCGGCGTTCCGAAGTTCGCGCGCCTGATACCAGGTGCCGACGGTTGGCGGCTAGACCTCGACAGTCTTGCAGCAGCAATTGGACCGCGGACGCGCGCGCTACTCGTCATGTCGCCCTCCATGCCGAGCGGGTTTGTTGCGACCGAAACCGAGTGGGCAGCCATCGCGGCGCATTGCAGGCAATCGAATGCCTGGCTCGTCTATGACGCTGCGATGGAGCGCATCCTGTTCGATGGCCGCCAGGTCATTCATCCAGCTGCGTTGCCGGACATGCGGCAACGCACCATCACGGTTGGGTCCGTCTCCAAGGAGTTCAGGATGATTGGATGGCGCGTGGGCTGGATTGTCGGCCCTGAAGTCATCATGACCGACGTCCGGCTGACCAGTCTGACTAACGTCGTGTGCCAAGTTGGCATCGGCATGCCTGGAGCGACAGCCGCGCTCACTTGCTCGGACGATGGCGTGGCGCAAGCGGTAGCCGAGTGGCAGACGCGCCGTGATTTTCTGCTAGGCGAGCTCCACGACCTTCCTGTCATTCGCCCTGATGGAGGTTGGTCCATGCTAATCGACACGGAACAACTCGAACTGTCGTCTCCCGATGCGTCACGAATGCTGCTCGCGAAGGGTGAAGTGGCCGCTACTCCAATGGTTGGCTGGGGACCGGTTGCTAGCCGATATATTCGCTTCGTGTTCGCTAACGAACCGGTGTCCCGGCTCGCGGATATCCGCAATCGCGTGCGAGCGGCATGGGGAATCTGAAAGGCGGGCACGATTTGAAGCGGCAGCATACAGAGCCGCAGCCGGACGTCACAGAGTGAACCGACCGCAGCTCTGTATGCTGGAGACGCTTCTGGGTCTGCTCATGCGCCAGCACCGCCCGTTGGGTCCGGACGGAGTGGCGTCGGCAAGAGCGGCGACGGGCCCCAAACTTCGGCCTTGAAATTGGTCGCAAATGTTCGCAATTCCTGCTCCATCGTGCGCCACGGCCCGTCCGCGAACGCTGCCCAGTCAGTCATAGAGTTCCAGCAAGTGGTCGTTCGAATCTGCGGGCTGCCCAACATATTTCGGTTTGCACGAAGCTCGAGCACGCCAGGCTGCTGCCGAATCGTTTCCGAAGTCTTCCTCGCCCATTCAGCGTAAGACTCCAGATTTACATCCGGCCGTAGGTCATAGGTATTGGTCACTTCAATCATAGAAGTCTCCTCGGCAGTTTTCACTGGCTGTTCCCTCTGACAGCTCGCTGGCACGGCAATGCGGCGCTTCGCCAATGCTGGCTCCATCTACCCTCGGTAGTCAAGCGACGATGGACAGCATAAGTCCGTTGCGGTGCTCCTGAATTTTCATACTACAGAGGCGGGTTGGGGATGCGCCATCCTGCCCCACGGCGCCGCGTTAGTGGTGGTGTTCGCAATGTCGTGAGCCGCGGTAGTACGATATTCGTTCGTCAGCACACGAGCGCTTCGTCGCTCCGCGCTGGTGTTGTCTTTCAGGAAAAGGAGGAGCCATGCGCATACTAATAGTTGGCGCAACCGGACTGCTCGGCAAGGAGATTGTCCGACTGCTCTCGTCCGAACACGAGGTCATCGGTGCGAGCCGCAATGGCCCTGACCAGTCGGTGGACCTCGCAGATAAGGCATCCATCGTCTCAATGTATCAACAGCTCGGAACCGTTGACGCCGTGATTTGCGCTGCAGGTGCGGCGAAATTCGCACCGCTTGAATCGCTGACGGATGAAGACTTTGCCTTCAGTCTGGCCAACAAGCTGATGGGACAAGTCAATCTCGTCCGGTGCTCGGTCGGTCACATCGCACAAGGCGGGTCCCTGACGCTAACCAGCGGCATTCTCTCCCTGCATCCGGTCACGGGGAGTGCCGTGGTGGGCATCGTGAATGCAGGAGTCGAGGCGTTCGTCCGGTCCGCAGCTCTCGAATTGCACGGCAAGGCACGGGTCAACGTCGTCAGCCCAGGCTGGGTTTCGGAAACACTTGCCGCGATGGGGCAGGCCTATTCGGCAGGTACTCCCGCCGCAGTAGTGGCCCAAGCATACAAGCGAGGCCTCGTCGAGGACATCACGGGACAGGTCATTCCAGTCAAATAATCGTGAAAGTAGCACCGCCGTCGTTCAACGCGTGCCGTCGCAGCAACCGCGGTCGACGTCAGTCTCGCTGTCTTAACTCGTAGCAACGGCGAGATTCGTACGATGCTGCATGCCAGGGCAGGTTTTGAGGGGACGACCATGAACCTCGCCGGCAGGCGGCGAAGGACAGTCTCCGGTTTACGCCCTCCGCATAGTGTGCAAGTATCCCTCGCAGCGCGTAGCACAGATACTCTTGCTGTCTTGCGAGGTTCAGAATGGACTGGAGGTTCTGGAAGACCGAGAAGCGCCACGAGGAGGCGCGCAACTGGCCCAACGATACGCATGAATCGATACGGCAACTCCTAGGCATGTACCAGGGCGCCGGAGCACCGCCGTTTGCAAGCTGGGCCGCGCCGGGCATCGCATTCACACCTGACGTCGAACCCATCGCACGAAACGGTGCCATGGGCTACCAGCTTGCCCTTTGGTTCTGGCTATTTGCTGAGAAGCACGGAACTATCGCGGCGAGGATGGCACGTGAAACTTTCTGCCTGCTTGCCGATGCGGCGCAGCCGTCGTCGGGAGACACCATTGATGCGCTTCTCGACCTGGAAAACCGCCTGGCGCATTCAGTCGAGGCAATTTCCGCTGAACAGCGCACCTTCAGGCAGGAAGGCCTGTCCGTGGAATTGCCGGTGGAATTCTTTTTGGCCACAGGCACGCTCAGGCTCACCCCCGACTCACCTTATGCGGGGAATGCGGGCGCCGCCCTGCAAGGCAACGACTACAAACTGGCAGACTGCTTTCGCCATGCCACAGAAGAAGCGCTGGCTGTTTTCAGGCCGATGATACAGGCGGTCGAATTTGACGCGAACTCGCTGCCCAACTGGAAATGGAGCGCCCGGCCGGGCGCGGCTGAGCGACATCTACAGCGGCGCTTCAGCAATCCACTCTTCCCTCTACACCGGCAGATGGTGACGGCCCACGACGTGCATGAAGCGCGTCTTGCCGACAATCAGGCCCTTCAGGATATTCGCAACGAACTCACTGAGGTAAGCCACGCGTTCTTCGAAAAGTCGGAGTTACCGTTGAATTGGCAGCCGTACCTCGAAAGCTATCGGGACCGGTTAGACAGACTTGATGAACGCCGCCTTATAGCGGGTGGGCAGAACGCGTCGCTCGCTGACGCGATAGCGGCGCTGCGAGCCGACATCCTGGCGGCGTGGCGCTCTGAGATTCAGAAGAACCGACACAGCCTCGCCACGCTCGAGCAGGACGAAGCGCGAAAGGCCGAACGACGTGCGCTTCTGTATGGGTGCGACTGGACCGCGCAGCTGTTGAGTCACGGCTCCGTGATACCGCCGGACGAAGTTGTTCCCGCCCTGCTAAGCGAATCTCCTTCTGAACTTGAGAAAGCGGTGGCCGGCCTGCAGGCAGAGCCACGCCTGCGTGAGACGCTTGCTCACTGCCGGGCAGCTGCACATCGGCTCGTGGGCGAGCTTCGCGCGGCAGGTCACAACGTTCCCGATATGAGCGACAAGCTTCGTATCCTGGACGGTACACCCGGGCAGGTGCCGGCCTGACGTTCCTCATCGACACGCTCGACATCTCGCGACTGCCATTGCCGAGGGGGCGGAGACCTTTGACGCCATCAAGCCGCCTTGCAACGGGAACCATGCGAAGCGTTCGCATTTTGAACCGGCGGCAAACGCCGGAAACAACCCGCTGGTAGCATCGCTCCGTGCGAATTGCCGTCCTGACGCGACGGCAAGGGTCACGGATTGGCGTGCGAACTTGCAACTTGACTTACAAAGGGTTACGCGAAAAAACCTGCAGTTTCCCCTGTCGGTTTTTAGGTCGTCGATAATTCTCGCTGTTTCGGAATCTGGCGTGGCCTCAAGTGGGCCGCGCAACTTGGAGTAAGGCTTTGGTTGTACCAGCAACGCGCCCTGATGGTGCATCAGCGCATCGTGGCTTTCGGCCGCATCGGATGTTGAGTGCGCATGAAATCGCGACGCTCTTACGGCTGCGCAACACGCCTACAGGGGCAATAGCTTCAACCCCGGACGTCTTGGCGCTGCAAGAAATCTCGCTGGTCCAGCGGGTCACATCGGAGCTTGGCGAAGCCAAGTACACACTCACAGCTGCGGGGAAAGCGCTGCTGCGAAGGCTTAGCGCCGCAGCACACGCGACGCGGTGGCGTGCAGCATAACGTCGGCAACGTCACGGGGTCACCACGTTTGTGTCTCGTGCTGTCCTCCGTGACAGTGCGCGGGTTATCTGAACCGGCACCCAGCCGGTAAGACAGGCGCGGCGCAAGCATCAAGCAAGTTGGACATCGTCTCGTTTTGCTGCGGCTGTTACCGCTGCGGTATACGCTGCCGCCCCTTCAGCTTTTGTCAGCAAGCAGGCGCGTTCGGTCCTGTTCTATCCCAAAACGCCCTGACTGCTTTCAGTAGGTTCGCAACGGATACCGGCTTCGTCAACACGGCATGCCATAGGTCCTCTGACGCAGATGGCGGAGGATATAACGCCGTGAGCACGACCACGGGTATGCGCGCGGTCGTAAAGTTGGATTTCAGACGACGACAAAACTCGGCGCCGTTGATGCCCGGCATCATGTAGTCAGTGAGGATAACGTCCGGCCGCTCCGCGACGGCTATCGCCATGGCGGCTTGTGCGTCGCATGCGGTGAGCACGCGATACCCTTCCTCCTCGAACAGGACTCCGAGGGCACGCAGTAAATTGGGGTCGTCGTCGACGGCGAGGATTGTAACCATGGGCAAACCTTGTATCAAAGAGCAACGTGACGCGCAGCAACCGTCGTTCCTGGCGGGCGCTAGTCTAGACTGGAACGTCCCTAGCACCGAATCCGGTTCTTTTGGCTACGTGAGCGATTCGGTTACTTGTACTTTTTTCACTCGTTACGTCGATTGACAGTTCGCGAGAGAGATTTGATGGCCGAGCTTTCCTTGTCTGCCGCCGTCGACCGAGCAAGGCGGGCAGGCGTGCTTGTGACCGACGCCCTCGACCAGCGTCCGCACCGCACGCCCGACTTCTCTGCGGAGAACGGCGCACTGCACAAGCTCGCACAAGCGCTGACCACCTCGAGCGGGGCGGTCTTGCGGGAACTCGCGCATATTGCCCGTGAGCTATGTGGTGCCACCTATGCTGGCATCAACCTCGCGACGGTTGACTCGGGCGGGAAACGGCAATTCCACTGCTCCGCATTCGAAGGTGACATTGAAGTCAACGCGGCAGTTGCGTCAATTCCTGCTGACAACAGTCCAGATGGCATGACGCTGTATCTGCGGGGCGCACAGCTTTTCGCACATCCTCAGCATCACTTTGATGGGCTGTACGCGAAAATGCCCGACGTTGTGGAAGCGCTCGTGGTGCCGATTCCCGGGCAGCCGGTGCCCTGGGGCACGCTTTGGGTCGCGTCCAGGGATAAGCGTCACGGGTTCGACGCCGAGCATCGCAGGCTCCTGACGGCGCTCGCAGATTTCACTTGCGCCGCCTTGACGATTTCGAGGGCTGAGTCGGATGCGCGGCGTCATGCAATGGCAGCCGAAGCGGCGAAGGATGCGCTAGCGTTGGCGGAAGTGCACAAAGACAGCTTCATCGCAACGCTTGGGCATGAACTGCGCAACCCGCTAGCCCCGATTGACGCCGAGCTCAAGGTCCTTCGCAAGTTGTGTACGGACAAGCCCCCAGCCCTCTCGGCCCTGGATATCGTCGACCGTCAGGTAGTCCACCTATGTCGCCTCGTAGATGACCTGCTGGATGCATCTCGCATGAAGCATGGCAAGCATTCGATTCAACCAACCTACGGGCTCCTTCAAGACATTGTCGCTGATGCCGTGGCTGCGGTGAAAGCAGAGACTGAGCGACGCCAGCATCGGTTGACTGTCAATGTACCTGCTTATCCGGTGCAGGTGCGTGCCGACACTGCGCGCATCGTCCAAGTCATCTCGAACCTGCTCTCCAATGCGGTGAAGTACACGCCAGCGCGCGGAAAAATCGATGTACTCGTGGAAGCGCCGGACCTCAGCAATCGTCCTACCGCGGGGGGCCCTTTGGAGGACGTCATCATCACAGTGCGCGATAACGGCATCGGTATCTCGCCAGCGTTGCTGCCTTACGTCTTTCGAATGTTTTCGCAATCGGCGTCCGCCCGCACTCGGGCAGAGGGAGGACTAGGCATTGGTCTGTCAGTGGTGGAGCGCCTTGTTGACGCTCATCGCGGACGCGTTGACATCTTCAGTGAAGGCGAAGGAAGGGGTACGCGGGTGATTGTCCGCCTGCCAATAGCGTCCCGTAGGGTCTCGGAAGACGAAGAGGAATGTGCTGCGTCCGTCTCGCCAGCCTCCACACCGCGACGCATTCTAGTGGTCGATGATAATGTCGACGCGACAGAGGCACTCGGAACGTTGCTCGAATTGGAAGGCCATGAGGTGAAACAAGCTCAGAGCGGCCGCGAGGCGCTTTCCATCGTCGAGACATTTGCACCGGAAGTCGCGCTTATTGATATTGTCATGCCAGACATGGGCGGGACGGAACTGGCCCGACTGCTTCGCGAGCGCACACAGTGCGCAACGACGCGGTTTGTCGCGATGACTGGTCTCTCCCAGCTCGAGGCCGAACGTCCGGAAGCCAGTAGTCTCTTCGCTTACAAGCTCCTCAAGCCGGTCTCCCTTGGTGACCTGGCGACGGTTCTGAGGCAATCAGCAACATAGTGACAGGGCGCCGGCTGCGCCTGAACATGTTCGTCGAGACCATCCTGCTACTCAGTCAGCCGACGATAAGCACTCAAATGGCGTATCAACCCCTGCTGGTCGCCACGTGTCTCGAGCAGAATTGCGAGGTTGTGATGGGCGTCCGCGTAGGATGGGTCAAGCTCGAGACATCGTTGATAACTCTGCTCTGCATCGTCAAGCCGGCCCAGTTCCTCAAAGGCGATGGCTCGATTGAAGTGAAGGACGGAGTCCTTGGGGAAGTAGGACAGCGCCTCGTCAAATACTTGAAGCGCATCTACACATCGCGCTTCGAGTTCACACAGCAGCGCACCCAGGTCAACGTAGGCGGCGTAGTACGGTTGCGGGGAAAGCGCGATTGCCTTTCTGTATGCCTGTTCAGCGCCCATCATGTCCGACGTTCTCAGCTTTTCACCGAGGTCGTACCATTCCTCAGCCTGACGCGCGAGGTCCTTCTGTGCCGGTGCGGTGTCAAGGAAGACGACGTCGCCTTTGATTTCAGCGACCTCAAAATCCAGTAGAAGCTGTCCCGTCACCGCATCCCATTGAGAGGGGCCTGTCCTTACCGCCACATCGTTGCCGACCGCTGATACGCGAATGCCTGTTAGCGGCAGCTCATCCGGCAGTACCTCCCTGAGCCGCGAGAGCGCCTGAATTATCTTGCGAGGCGGTATCCGGGCAGCGCGCAACTGCAGCGCGGTTCGCAGCAGAACGACATCCTGAAAGGTGAAGCGATATCCGTTTCGCGGCCCCCGACTGGGCGTGACGAAACCCGCTGTGACCAGACCAGAAACCACCGCGCGGGAAACGCCGAGCATCGATTGCAACTCGCGCATCGAAATCTCGCGCGCGGAATCTCCTAACGTCACTTGCGTGCCCGGACCTTTGCGGGCTCTTGTGCAGGCGTTTTGGGGGCGCGCGCCGCAGGCTTGCGCGTCTTCGGCGCCGCTGCAATTTCCGCGACGGGCTCCTCTGCGCTCTTGCGCTTAGGTGTGGAAGCGGGCTTCGCTTTTGCCCCTCCCTTTAGACTGGCGCGCAAAGCTTCCATGAGGTCAATGACCTGCGCACCGCCCGCCGTGGCTTCGTCGGGCTCGTGAATGACGACCTGCTTGCCTTCAATCTTTTCGTCGATGGCGGCAAGAATGCGCTTCTTCTCGTCATCCTCGTACGCAGTCGGGTCGTAATTGTCTTCGGCCCCCTGGTCGATAATCTGAAGCGCGAGCTTCAATTCAGCGTCGGACACTTGTATGTGTTCGATGTGCAACTCCTCGAGCGACCGAACCTCGTCCGCAAAAAGCAATTGCTGAAAGACGAGTCCGTCGGCTTCCGGCCGTACCTGTACGATTCGGGTCTTGCCTTTGAATGCCCATTTGGCAAGTGCGCATCGGCCACTCTCGGCCAGCGCCTGCTGCAACAAGCAGTATGGCTTCCCACCACGCTTGTCAGGGGCAATGTAGTACGCCTTGTCGTAATAGACCGGATTGACCGCTTTCTCCGGTATGAAGGCGAGTATCTCGACGACGTGACTGGCGGCATCCTCCAGGGCTTTTAGTTCGTCGGCGGTGAACACGACAAACTTGTCCTTTTCGAATTCGTAGCCCTTTTTCATGTTCGAGCGTTCGACGACCGCTCCCGTTGCCTCTGAGACGTACTGCTGCTTTACGCGGGAACCATCTGGAGCCAACAGATTGAACCTAACGTCAGACGAACTCTCCGTCGCCGTGTACAGCTTCACCGGTATGGAAACGAGCCCGAAGGACAGGGATAAGGAGGCGATGGAACGAGCAGGCATGGAGTTCTCCTCTCGGATTGGCGGTTCAGCAAATCGCCGAGCAAGGGGTATGCCGCCGCCGGTGGCGCCAGACTGCTTAGCTGCGAGCGTCACGGGTTCCTGCGCTGGCCGCCAGTCGATTTATTGTAGGCGCTTTAACGCTGACGCCAACGTCTGCTTCGTCGACCAGTAATCCGCCCACGGGTCCTCCGACTGGAAGCTGAGATACTCGCGCGCTGTCTGCACATTCCACTGCGCCCCGCTTTTCAGGGCGGACAACTGCTCCCAAGAGACTGGCATCGAAACCCCCATGCCGGGACGGGCGCGGGCTGAGAAGGCGGCCGCCGTCGTCTGCCCCATCCCGTTGCGCAGGAAGTCGACATAAACCCTGCCGACGCGGTTGGCGGCGCCTGATGTCGCGGAAAAACGCTCGGGAATTGTCTTCGCAATGTGTCGAACAAACGCCCGCGAGAACGACTTCACCTCCTCGTAATCAAGTCGTGGCGTCAATGGCACGACGACGTGCAGCCCTTTGCCGCCGCTTGTTTTCAGCCACGCCTTGAGACCTAGCTCTAGCAAAAGCGTGTGAACAAGGAGTGCCGCCTCCTGTATGTGCACCCATTTCACGCCTTCACCTGGGTCCAGGTCGAAAATAACCCGGTCGGGTTTATCCAACCGTCGAACCGTCGAGTTCCAGGTGTGAAATTCAACGACGTTCATTTGCGCTGCCGACAACAGCGCATCGAGCGTGTCGACAGTCAGCAAGGATGGGTGTCCTGGCCACAGACTCCCGTCGTGTGCCGTCAGACCGGGCATGCCCGTCTTCTCCGCGTGCTTCTGGAAAAAAACCTCTTCGGCGATGCCATTCGGCGCGCGGAGCATCGCCAACGGGCGGTCCTTCAGGTGAGGCAGCATCCACTGCGCGACGCTCGCGTAGTAGCGGGCCAGGTCGAGCTTCGTGACGCCAGTCGACGGGTCAATGATTCTCTCGGGGTGAGTAACCCTGACCTGGGGAACGGGATTCGTCGAAAGCGCCTTACCTGCTTCGCGGATGACACCGCTTGCGGATTTGTCGACGCGCAGTCCTTTGAACGAGGCTTGTCGCACGAGACCATCCGTGGTCCAGGCGGCAAATTCGAGCTCCGCCACCAACACGGGTTGAACCCAGCGCTCGCCGCCGGCGGCCCGTCTTGACCACCGCCGTGGTTTCGCAGCGGCGACATCAAAGGGCGGGGAGTCTACTTCGAGCGGGGTGAGGCGGGCCCACAGGTCCCGCGCAGTCCGGGCATCCCATCCGGTGCCGACGCTGCCGGCGTCGTGGAGCGTGCCGTCGGCGTAGTATCCGAGCAGCAAGCTGCCGATTTCCCCAGCTGTGCCGCTGCGATTGGTGAAGCCACAGATGACGAGCTCCTGCCGCAGCCGGCACTTTGCCTTCAACCACGTCTGCGACCTCCCCGAGACGTACGACGCATCACGCCGTTTGAGCATCAGGCCTTCAAGACCCAGTTCCGCGGCGGCTTCAAATACCTGAGCCGGGGGCGCCTGAAAGTCCTGACTGAAGCGAATCCGGTCGCCCGCATTTTCCAAAAGCTCGCTGAGGGCCGCGCGCCTCGCCCACAGGGGCACCTTCCGCAGGTCCTTTCCGTCGAGATACATCACATCAAACACGAAGTAGACGATACTCCGGTCGGACGGGCCGTCCATCGCATCCTGCAGCGCGGCGAAATCCGGAATGCCGTCTTTGAGAACGACAATTTCGCCGTCGAGCCACGCACTGGAAACTGCTAGCTTTTCCACCTCTGCGGCGAGACCTACGAGCTTCTTTGTCCAGTCGTGTCCTCCGCTGGTGAACAGTCGCACGCGCCCCTTATCGATTCGCGCGAGCATTCGATAACCATCCAGCTTGGCCTCGGTTATCCAGTCTCCTCCCGTAGGCAGGGAATCTGCCGGGGTCGCAAGTTGAGGCTCGAGTTTCGCGGGAAGCGGCGCCGGCGCTGCAGCAGAGAGGTCGATTTCCGTATCCACGCCGCTCGAGGGCCGAGCCGATTTGGGCTCGCGCTCTTCCACAAGCCCAAGCGGCTTCGTGACAACACTGTCGGGAAGCGCCTTGATGACGTCGTACTCCGCAAGTGGTTGCGCCCACTCGTCGCGTTTCTTGAAGAGCATCCACGAGTCCTGCGTGTCCTCCGGCTTTGCGATGCGCACCAGCTCCCACAGTCCGGCCAGCTTTTCACCGTGGAGTCGGAAAACAAGCTTGCCCGCTTTCACGGCCTCGTGAGCGTCACCGACGGGTTCCCACGTTCCATGGTCCCATACAAGCACGGTGCCGGCGCCATACTGCTTGGGTGGGATAGTGCCTTCGAAGCTCGCATAGTCGACGGGATGGTCCTCGACGTGAATCGCCATCCGCTTTTCCTTCGGGTCGTAGCAGGGACCCTTCGGAACGGCCCAGGACAGCAAGACTCCACCCAGTTCGAGTCGGAAGTCATAGTGCAGCCGGCCAGACCAATGCTTTTGCACGACAAAGGCCAGTCGCTGGTCGTCAGCTAACGGGCTCGCAGCCGACGGTGCGGGCTCCGGCGTGACGCGGAAATCACGCTTCTTCCGGTAGTTGGACAGCGGCAAACGTGTCCGGTCAGGGGGAATGGAGGGCATGGGTTCAGTTTAGGTCCTATTGCCCCTCAAGTAGGGTCAGCAAGGAATCCGAGTGGTCCAATCGAACCGCTTGGTCTGACTCCGGCTTCGCGTATGACGCGACCTAACCCCGTGGCCGAATAGAAGTCTGGTCAAACGTAAACCGGGCACTAGCGATAAGAACGCCCGATGCGGCGGTTTTCTTGCCGGGTCGCAGAATACGCCTTGCTGCTATCGAGTTACTCACAACACCAGCGGAGACACACATGGCCACAAAGGCGAAGACACAGAATCCAACCAGCGAGAAGTCCGAGGACGACATCGATAAGGCTATAGACGGCACTTTCCCCGCCAGCGACCCGCCCGCGACGGGCGGAGCCACCCGCATCGAGTCAGAGGACGGCGAAGAAATCGATGAAGATTCGCCGGAGTAATGACCGGCGCAAGGAACGAGACACCATGGCAGACACCTTCAAACCCGGAGAATTCGTCAAGGTGTCGGGAATCTATTCGGTCGTACTTGAGGGCGGCGACAACGAGGGCCGGACATTCGATGCCACATGCGTTGAGGGCGCCCGCTTCCCGCCATCGCGCACTGGCGCCGGCGCGCACTACAAATTGAAGTAAGCAGCGCCTTACTCACACCGGCCGCCCGAGTTGAATCCGGGTAGGTAACAGACATTTGGCCGGCAAGCCGTATCGTGGTGACGAAAGCCACAAATGTGACACGGCAAACGTGAACGACGGGGAGGCGGCGGATTCGATACCAGACTTTCGGGGAGCAGCGTCACCCACTAGAAAACGCGGCGATAGCTGTGCCCCTTGTGCTTACAGCGGCTGGATGTTCGCCGCCTGCTTGCCCTTTGGTCCTTGCTTGACCTCGAAGCTCACCTTTTGCCCTTCCTGGAGAGTTTTGAATCCCTCCGCCTTTACTTCCGAAAAATGAGCAAACAGGTCTTCGCCACCATCGTCCGGCGTAATGAAGCCAAAGCCCTTCGCATCGTTGAACCACTTCACAGTACCGGTTGCCATAGTAGTTGTGTCCAGAATTGAAACAGTCAGATTTATATAGTCGTCAATCGCTCGTCGTAGGGATTCCCACATGAAGCAGTCGTGAGCTACGCTACTGACGCATCGTTGCGGGCTGATATGAAAGCAGCGCGGGAACGTTCACGTCCTCATCGATTTCCGGCCAGAAAAGTTGCTGGCGGTCCATCGAGATGGCGAAGTGTTCGCGCTCTGCTGCTGTCGCTGCCTGCAGGACAGGAAACCAGTCCAGTGGGAATTCAACCGTCTTGCCGCCGGACAGGTCAAGAAACAGGTGCGCGCTGTCGAAATGCGCACCCACCGCAGCGCCTTCCATGGTCGTCTCCTGAATGAGAAGCCATTAAAAGATAGCCCGCCGCAGGGCGCCACACAAGCGCGCATGCTGGCAAGCCGGGCTGCGCCGGGCGTTGGGTATGAAGCGATGCATCTCTCCATTTTCAACGCGATATCGCCGAGTAGCGGTTTGCGGTGTTTGGCCAGTGAGGTTGCGAGCAAGGGAAGCCCACGGGACACCTCATCGGTCGCGCGCATGAGCCAGGCTCGCCAGAACCGCCGATGGTCGCGTTGCGATGAGGCCGAAGGCGATACAGACTTGCGCGGGAGCGCCAGTAACGCGTAGGAGGCAAAGATTCATTTCTCCAAGAGACGGTCCGGTCCTCGAGGGTCGTGGGTTGCACCTCACGCGAAGGAACGTGTGAGTCAACGGTCTGCGCTGTCGGCAACATCTGTTCGAGAAATGTTGGACGCAGGTCGATGCGTGTCACTTGGGGAGGTTCCGCCCAACCGGCGGTGCTACCTCATCTACAGTAAAGCCGACGACCGCTGTTTTGTCGTCGTGCAAGATATCGGTAACTGGGCTGTCGTTACTGTTCTGCCACTCTGGATGTGGAGCAACGACGAGTTGTCGGAGAGTTCGCCGCAGGCAGACGAAGCTCGCAGGCTGGCGCTCGAACCACGGTCACGCCCGCCAAAACGAGAAAATGTCAGGTATCAGTCGCGACGGCCGACCGGCCTGTTCAGGCGTAGACGATAAGCCTGTTTAGGGCGCGGCGGTCGGCGGCGTAGCCGGCCACTACGCCGGACACCACGCAGTTGTCGGAGCAATCGGCGGCTGCATTGTGGGACACCACATGGCAAAGAAGCACGCCGAAGAGCAAGCCGCACAACGAAAAGCGGAGCGGGCGCAATAGCAGACGCGGCGATGGTCCGCCGTCGCTCGCGGCGCCATCACTTATCCCCACATTTTGTTGGCAAGGCTGTGGACAACCTGCGGACACGCATCGTAGGTGCTTGATGCACCACGGGTATACCGCGCAGTCAGCAGCGTAGGCAGAAAGCCCCATTGGGGCCTGCACCGCGCGGCGCAGGCGAGATGGGCCGTATCAAAACTGAGGCGGACGCAGAACTTGTCGGTATTCACGGGCGTCCGGCCCAGATATACAACGACGGTTGAGTTCGAGATAGCAAACCGTCAGTTCGACAATGCCCCCGTCTACTGCGACGCAATCTTCAAGGGCATTCCCGCGGAACACTTCAGCTGCTTTCGCCCTTTTGCTCGGCCGACAACACTGCCCGTATGTGAGGACGCAGGCGCCGCACCTGGAACTGAAATACGACGGTGTAGCTCAGAACCACAACCACCACAATGGCGACAGCGGACAGCCAGCCGGAGAGTACGGTGTTGTTGAGGATAATGAAGAGCGCGCACGACACCGCAACGAAGACAAGCCACCCGACTTGAAGTCGGAACTGACTACGACCCTCTGCGCTTCCTGCGAGAGCTGAAGCAGCGCTTCGAACCACGGCCCTACGTGTAGCCTGTGGAAGTGACGTGAGTTCAGGAATCGAATCGTATGAAACGTAGATGCGCGCCATACGAATATCCGACAAGCGGACTTAGATTGCCGTTAGAACCTGTCTCGAACCGTAGGACGCGCCCTTCGACGACGGCTGAGTCTTTCTCGAGCGCCTGTGATGTCTGATATGCGCTTACCGCCCCACAGGCCCACACAACTGCGATAACGCAAGCCACTGCAGCCTTGAAGCAACGTGTGGCTATCGAATCAGGTTTTTCAGTCCACATTGTTCGCTCGTATACTGCTCGTGCCGCTGCTGCAATTACGTAATTGTTTGCCACTCGAGGCCGACCCGCTGGTACAAATGCGGATGAAGAAGGTGGTCGCCGTTTTCTGCCCTTTGAATAACTTGGCGGAGTTCCGCAACGCCGTCCGCCGACGATGCATCACAGAATGCGAGAACATCTCGCGCTGGCGCGGCAACCATAAAGGCGCCCTGTACGAGATGAGCGTACCAATCGGTCCACATCGCATGAACCATCAGAAGGCTCGCTTCGAAATTGCCACCCAACAGGGCGATGTAGATGGGCCCATACTCACGAACAACCAACTTCTCTTCAGCAAGACTCTGCAGGTTTGAAACCGCGATTCCATGCAGTTCGTCAACCGACAGGCCTTCCTCCTCAATGTGACAATGCTCTACATACTGGAAATGGGTGCCGGCGTCGACGAGATACGCTACTACCAAGTCCTCGTTGATAACTTGGAGAACAGCCGACTCTCGCTGCGAGAGTGAGGTTGTCGGTACCGCGTCCTTGACCGTAGGTTTGAGGTAAGCGATGGCCTTTCTGCAGAATGACGGTGACGACTCCAAGATTGCTCCACGTTCATTGTTGAAGGTTTGCGATGCAGTCGCGGATGGTGTCGTTACGCTTCCGGGTCAAAGAAGGAAGCAAGAACCGGATAGATGGCCGCATCCATACTCGCGCAGCCGAGCTTGCGCAAAGCGTTATGGTGCCGGTCGTTGAGCCAATGGTCAGCTCCAGCGTCACGCAGGACGAGCCGAAACGCGCGCGCGTCGCTGCGGCTTGCAAACAGTTGTTCAATATATCTGTTTGCGTCCAATCGCCCGGCTTCCGCAGCCGCGGCGAGGCTGTCCATCACCCAGAAAAGCGCGGGATTGTGCGGCATTGCCAGCAAGGCCTCGACGCGAATTGGCGTCAGCGTCTTCTTGTCGTGATTCCAACCGCCGAATTCAAGGCACGCGCCTGCGGTGCGCCTCCCTTCTTCAGTGTCGAACAACAGCGGTGTAACCGTTGGGATATACGCGTTGATTGCAGCCATCAGTGCCCTCGAAGCCTCGGTTTTTCACTTTTCCCGTCAGCGAGTAAGACGGGCCTCACGGGTTAACGGCATATTGCCAACTAAGCTTTAGACTATCGAGCGATTGGCGAGTGCGGTGGTTGCACAGCGCTTTCTCTCGCAACGCGCTGCCACTACGCAGCAGCGAAGTCATCAGCCATAATCCAATAATCAAGAACCGGGGGCCCGATATCAATGAGCTACGACCTCTTCTTTACCTTGCCTGCTGACGTCGCTCAAGATGACGTCGAAGCGTACTTTCGACAGCGCAGGTGCTACAGGGTCGACGGCGGCGCCACATACGAAAATCCGGACACGGGCGTTTACTTCTCCTTCGCGGTTGATGAAGGCGAAGTACCAAATGAGCAAGGTACCGGTCCGCAACGGCGCATCGCCTTCAACTTGAACTATTTTCGCCCGCACATTTTTGGTCTCGAAGCTGAGCCCGAGGTGTCGGCCTTTGTCGGCTGATTCAATCCGGTGATTGAGGACCCACAGGTCCAAGGGATGGCCACCGGCGCTTACTCGGCAGAAGGTTTCCTCCGAGGCTGGAACTGCGGAAACGAGGCGGCGTACCGAAGTATTAGTGAGTCGCACGGGAAGACCAACACTTTCCTGACGATGTCGTGAGCATCGAGTACTGAGGTTCAAGTGCAAACTCCAGAAACCAAATGCTTTTCGCTGCCGTCGAGGTCGAAATCGAGGTGAGCGATGGCAAAGCCAACATGGAATCTGAACTTGGGCGAGCTATCCCAAGCCATCCGGACAACCCTATTGAGAACCTCCGGAACGTAACCTATGCTCTTCAAACGGCGGGCCCCTGTCATCGCAAATGGCACGGAGCGCCGCCAAATCCGCCGCGTTTGAGCGTGCGCCAGCATCGCGTCAATGCTGGCCGGCGTTCAGCAGCATCCAAATCTGTCGTGTCGGCGGCCCGGCAAGAATCCGCGCAAACACCGCGCGGCACTGAACGCAGGTGTAGTGTTCTTCTACTCGCGCATCTTTCACCGCGCCGGCGCCGTTGAGCGTGAGGTCCTGATGCGGAGGTTCGGCTGCGGACTTCCCGTAGAGGTCAGCGCACCGCGCGCAGGGTTGAATCCAAAGGTCCATTCGTCAGTAGCCGATAATTGCGAGCGGTCAAGCAGCCAATCGATGTTCGTAAAAAGGCCGGTCTCTGCCATCAAGTATCGCGTACTGCGTAGCTGCTTCTGCATTGGAAATTGAGAGGAGTCCGCAATAATTGGTTGACCCACGGTAACGGGCGGACAAAAGCAAGGCAAAATCAGTCGCTGTTGGTCCTTACGCATAAGCTCAACAGGTCGGCCTCGACCTCGCGGGCAGACTTCGACCAATCGCTAAGATTAGGCAGTCCTGGTAGCGATTTCCCGCCATAACACAGTGGCTATCGGAAAAATATAAAAAGTAATTTTTGGTAACACACGTGTCCTATACTGGGTGCGAGTCTCGATATGCGTTCTAAAAGAAGTTAAAACGTTTGTTTGTCGCCAATTACTAAGATTAATTGCGAGGAGGCTGCTACTTCTTCAGAGCACGTATTACACGACTACTCTTTCCACTATCGCATCGGGCAATGCTCTTGAACTCCGTCTTCAGCTCAGCTTGGGCCGACGAAGCGGGAGAGTTTAATTCTGCCCGCATGCACAGTAAGCAACACCTTCGGCCAACTTATTGCGCCACTGCCTGCCGGCATCGCGTTGGCTGTTGTCCGCATCTCTTTGCACGCGGCCGCACGATTCCGGCCCTCCCGTAGAACACGCTTTGGAACGATGGAGGTCGCCATGAAAGATTTCGTCCCACTCGTCAAAAGTGCGTTCAAAACATCACCGACCGTCATATCCATGGCGACGGTACTACTCACAGGATGTGGTTGGGGGCGGCGGTAGTGATGTCGCCACGGGTTCGGCCGTTGACAAGGACTCGGCCCAGTCCATGCCGGCGAGCGGGGGCAGGACGCCTTAGCCAATCCTGAGACGCGCTTTCTAGCTCAACAATCGTATTGAGCCGCCGGACGGTCGTCCGATTGGGCGTCTCGGCACGCCTAGGGCATGTTCTATGGAGGTAAATATGAAACGAGTTAAGAAGTATTGGCTGTGCCCCATCGTCGTAGCAATGTTGGCACTAGCACTGGGCGTCGCAAGCCGTGAGGTATCGGCACAGCAGAGTTCGGATGTGTCTCCACCTCAAGCAGCAGTTCACGGAGAGACCTACAGTCAGTGGTCTGCCGCATGGTGGCAGTGGATGCTTGCGATACCGTATGGCAAGGGCCTCCCAAACCCTACTTTTTACTCTGATGGGACGGGTTGTAGTAGCAACCAGTCTGGAGCCGTGTGGTTTCTCAGCGAGCCCACATCAGGCAGCGGTGTCGAACGATGCACGGTGCCGGCCGCTAAGTTCATATTCATTCCGATTATCAACGCGGAGTGCTCAACTGTGGAGGCCGGACCTCCATATATCCCCAGCAGCTGCACGAATGCTCAGGACTGCAGTGCGTGTGCGAAGTCCCTGGCGGATGCGATAGGCCCAAACACGCTCAAGGCCTCCATTGACGGTCACGATATACCCGTAAATGCACTGTCGGCGTTTAGGGTGCAATCGCCGTTTTTTCAGTTCTCGATTCCAACGAACAATTGGTTCGTCACCGATTTTCCACCTCTCATCGCACCCATGGGCACGGGGTCCGCGGTAAGCGATGGATACTGGCTGATGATAGAACCGCAATCACCCGGGACACACACAATACATGTTGAAGGTGCCTTCCCTAGTTTCGGCGTCTCGGAAAGCGCCACGTACACAATCACCGTGACCCCCTGACCTGGGGCTAGACCACTTCGGGATTTCTCCGTCCGGCTGCACCGTCGCTTACGGTGCAGCCAACTTCACGCCGCCCGTTGTGTGCAACAAGCATAACCTTCAAGGAGGGCATCGTGAAACGTCCGTCCGAAGCGCGCGACGGCCCCCCCCCGCGCATTGCTTGAAAGCAGCAGGCACCTCACTGGTCGCCATGCGTTTTCTTCGATAGCGACGAACAACTCGTCGGTTACACCACCCTCGTCGGAGTTCGCCATGAATGTCTTGCTCGCATTAGTCAGGAAGGCCTTGCAGGCATCAGCATTCGCCGTTTTGGTCGCAACGACATTGACCGCATGCGGCGGTGACAATGCAGGTCCCGCCGGTTCCGCAGTCAACAATTCTGCTGCGTCGGCGCCGGCAAACGGTGGTTAGGATGTCTACTTAGATGTTCTTGTTGTCATACCAAGTCGCAAATACTCAACGGAGGCATCAAATGATTGCAAGAAATCCTGTCTCTTCGCGCTTCGGCTTCCTGCAGGCAAAACGCCGGCCAACGTGTCGTAATGTATTGCGCTCTCTCTTGCTGTCAGCGGCGGTGGGGCTGAGTGCCTTGGTGGTCAGTCAATCTTCGACGGCGCAGCAGTTGTTCATTGGCGATGCTGGCGACAATTCCGTCAAACGGTTCAATGCTAGCGGAGCCTATCTTGGCCCGTTTGTCGCTTCGGGAGCTGCCGCTGCCGGGCTGAACGGGCCACGGGGGATGATTTTTACGGATGGGCAGCTCGTGGTCGTCAATCAGAATGTCAACACTCCATCTAACGGTGAGGTTCTACGCTTTGATGCGCAGACCGGCACATTTATCGGCAAACTTGTCTCTTCGAGCGACCTCAACGCGCCTTTCGCGCCTCGCGGCATTGTGCGCGGTGGGCCAAACAACAGCTTTTATGTGGCCGATGATGGTACGCGGTCCAACAAATGTGCTAACGAAGGGGACGTAAAGGAATATGATGCGGCGGGTGCTTTTCTGGGCAATCTCAACCGGACGAACTTCAAGCCAGGGTTTTACCCGCGTGGAGTCGTCTTCGGACCCGACGGACTGCTGTATGTCTCTGCAAGAGCCTGCCCCGTCTCGAAGGACCCGAATGCCCCTCTTGTCGGCTACGTCTTGCGCTTCGACCCACGCACCAATGCATTCGTTGATGTGTTCGCTTCAGATGAAACGGTCTCCGACTTGCACCGCCCAGAGGGCTTGGTCTTCGACAGCACAGGCAACCTGTGGGTCACGAGCCCCCGTGCGGGGGCCACGGACACCGACAAAATCCTGAAACTTGACGGAAAGACCGGTCACCTGCTCTACAAGCTCGAACTAGACGTAGCGGGTTCGCCCAGGTCATTCGCGGAAGCAATCATCTTCGGGCCGGGCGGCTATCTGTACATCCCTATCACTGGCGTACCTAACACTGGCAGTGACCCGGCGACGACAGGTGAGGTGCAGCGTTGCGATACCACGACCACGCCCGTTCAGTGCGACGTCATTGTGCCGGCCAACTCCAAGGGTGGCCCGTTGCAGTCTCCGTGGTACTTAATCTTTAGGAACAGCGACCCTGCGACACTTAGCTACGACGACTAGAAATGATGAGGGGCAGGAAGGCCCGGCGCCGTAGCCAGGCTTTGCCTGCTCATGCCAGTTCGCCGCGTCGAACGCGTCATCAAGAGGGCGCAATCATGCTGACGTTTCGACGATACTCCACCGCACTGCGCTCTCGTCTAACGCTCGCGCTCGCGACGTTCAGCGACCAGTGCCATCCTCTCTAGCCGAAATGGAGGTCAACATGAATCACTCGACGTCAGAAGAGCACCAAGCGAATCGGCGCTCTGTGCTGACCCTTGCCTTGGCGAGCGCCGTGGCATCACCGGCCCTGCTGCTACCAACCGACGCGTCTGCAGAGCGTTACCGCGCAGATGAGGGAACGCAGCTCGCACCCGGTGTCAGGCGAGTCGAAGTCTCGAAGCGGACATCGGAAATCCCTGCCTATAAGTCGGTGGCGCTGGTGGACCTCGTGTTCCAGCCCAAGTCGAAGTTCGCCAACCCCGCGATGGCAACTGACATGGTGTGCCATTGCTTGGAGGGTGAGTTACTCGTTGACCAGGGAATGGGTAAGCCCTTCGTCGCCAAGACGGGCGATGTCTGGACCTGCAAAAAGGGTATGGCGGAAACGACCACAAACCAAAGCGACACTATCGTCGGCATCATGCGAATTGCTTTGTTGGCAACGTAAGTGGCAGCAGCAGGGGGCGCGACGCGTGGTGCGTCGCTCACTGGTCCTAGCGTCTGCTGCTTGTAGGTTGCGAACTCGCGTATGTACGCCCCCCCGTAGCGCCCCATCAATAAGTGAGGCTAATTTGAAAACGCTCTCTTCTGCAATCCTTGCCGTCGCCCTGTCCTTTTTTTGACCAGACTGCTATGGCCGACAAGGCTCAGATGCCAAAACAAGGTACCGCAACCTATGTGACGTACTACACCAGCCACTCGCCTGCCAGCCTTGATATGGGCGGTGTCGGTGAAGACGCACTGTGGGAGCCGGTAGGCATCACCCGCAACGCAGATGGTCAGAAGCTGTTCGATAGCATGTCGGTGCGCTGCCTGTATTTCCATACGGCCATGGGCGGCAAAGTGGGCGGCGTTGGTGCCTGTACCGAGACCGACATGGATGGCGACAAGATATTTACAACGTTCGATGCGGCCGCCCGCGTGCACACCCTAATAGGTGGCACCGGCAAGTACAAGGGGATTTCCGGCACCGCGCCATACACGGTGATACGCCTTTCGGCACCGGACCAAGGCTTGGGCGCCACTGAGGTTGAACACAATGTGACGTGGCAGTTCAAGTTGCCTGGTGGGGGACTTAGTAGGGAATACGCCCTCTCATTGTTCGACGGCGTTGTATGTGAATCCACCGACGGCCGTGAAGGGTGCAGCTTCGAATGGCAACGACCCAACGGAGATGTTTGACATGGAAGAAGATGCATTCAGCGCTTTCGAGCACCAAGGTTGGGAGCATCTTGCCCAGTCGTATCACTGGTATTACGCGGACTTGACGACTCAGTCGATTGGCTTACTGCTTGACGTGCTCGGTGTCGGGCGCGAAACCCGCTTTCTCGATGTTGCATCGGGTCCAGGCTACCTTGCTGCGGCAGCAGCTGCGCGAGGTGCCTATGCCGTTGGCGTTGATTTCGCAGCGGCAATGGTCGAAGAGGCGACGCACCTCAACCCAGGACTCACCTTCAGAGTGGGCAGCGCGGAGGACCTACCGTTCCCCGATGAGAGCTTCGATGCAGTGGGCATCAATTTCGGAATGTTTCACTTCTCGCACCCCGAACGAGCACTCGCGGAGGCGTTTCGCGTCCTACGGCACGGCGGCAGAATTGCCTTTACGGTCTGGGCGAGCCGCGACAAGGCCGTCGCCCTGGACATCGTACTCAAAGCAATCGAAGCATGCGGCAAAACGGATGTCGGCCTGCCAGAGGGACCGCCGTTCTTTCGGTTTAGCGACTGGGCTGAATGCGAGCGTGTGCTGCTCGAAGCGGGCTTTGTGCAGCCCACAGTTCAGGAGGTCAATCAGACGTGGTCTATCCGCGCGCCGGAAACGCCCTTTCACGCGCTCATGCGCGGCGGCGTGCGGGTGGCCGCAACGCTGAAGGCGCAAACGCCCGTGGCGTTGGCTTTGATTGAGAAGACGGTGTCCGAAAGCGCGGCCGCATACGAAGTTGACGGAGAGGTCCGAGTGCCCATGCCCGCCGTGCTCGCTTCTGCGCGAAGGCGCTAGGCGGCCGCGTTCGCTACTCGGAGCCTCAACGCCTCCGGAAGTCAAGGCGTAACTCAGTCATAATGCCGGCCCCAAAGCAAAGAACCCTGCCAAAGCACGGTTCTGAGACTTCCGGACGCCGCTACCTATGCGCCCGACGCTGCTTTGGCCGGCTCGACGGTCGTCTTATGATGCTTGACCTTGTGCTTGTGCACTTTGGACGCAGCAGCCGGAGCCGGGGTGGTCGCAGCCGGCGTGGCCGGTGCGGTCGCGGCCGGTGTCGAGGCCTGTGCGAACGCGACGGTAGTAAACAGCGATGCAATCAGGACGGCAGCGAGCTTCTTCATGTGATTCTCCAAAGAGATGGATGGCGAGGCGACAATTTTTGGCGTCGTCCAAGCGTCATAACGCGTCGGGCTCGGTTTCGTTGACATGCGGAGCCTGGGCTGATTTCGAAATTTCACCCGTCACAGTCCTGTCACCAAATGGTGCTCACGAGAGCCATTGAAAGTGCTCTCACAATTAAAGGCAGCCTGAGGTCCGAAGGGAGATGGTCCACTTGCCAATATCCCGGTGGTCATCTTCTAGCTTGCGAGACGGTGACGTCTATTGGCAAGCCGCATCAATCGAGGCGCGAATCAAAATGTGAGCATGCAGACCTCAAAAAGTCACTTCAAGGCGGGGAGCATTTCCTGACGAAGCTCAGTGCATGGCGAAATCCTTTTATTTTGCAACGCGAGGTATATCGTTTTCACGTTGACGATGTACGCTGGTGCCCGTGGTGACAGAGACAAAAAATGTTCGGGGGAAAATAATCATGCCGGTCAAACAAGGAAAGCGCACTCGCGCAAGCAGAGCCCACCTTGAGGCCAAATGGAGCTATTGTCTGGCGCGAGGTAGTTGCTTTATCGCTGGCACTCTTACGCCCTTAACGCTCAATGCCGCTATCAACGAAGCTGTCGAAGTGTTCATCGCGAGACAGGGGCATGAAGATTTACCGCTCTTTCTGGAGCTGTTGGCTGAGCGACTGCAAAAACGAGAAAAGCCCGAAGCGGCGAACGCCGTCCTGCACCTGCGAGGATGCGGTACTTTGCCGCCTGTTCCCGAGTTGGATGGCAGGAAAACCGATACCGGTCGTCGGTCGTAAGAGCACCGCGAGGCGCAGCAGATGCGCGGACGTCCACGATACCTGCGTAAGCGTTGCCCCAGCACCGTCTAGACCGATGGTGCCAAAGTGGACACAGTAGGCCCCACCAAATGAGTGGTGGAGACTACTTTGTCACCTGAGATAGCGACAGCAGCGAGACGGACGCGTAGAGGTACCCCCAACCACCCCATCGAATTTCGGCGAGAACGCGCAAAGCTAGCAGGTGAGTCGGGTGTGTCGGTCGCACGACTGGCTCTGGAACACGGGCTCAATACCAATCTGTTGTTCAAATGGCGCCGAGCCTATCAGGCTGGACAGTATGAACCGCCGACCCTGTTGCCGGTAAATGTGGTGCCCGAGGAGCGTACGATCGAGAACGCGGCTTCATTGCCCGTTCAGCCGCAGAGTAAGGCTCAGCCGGCCGTCGCGGGAGTGATTGAGATTTGCGTCGGCGTCGCACGCGTGCGTATCGAGGGCACGCCCGACGCGGCCACGCTGCGTGTTGTGTTGCGTACATTGCGTGCCGCTGCGGAGGCTGAGACGTGATCGGCCTTCCTGCCGGCACGCGTGTGTGGCTGGCTGCCGGCGTGACCGACATGCGGGCCGGATTCAACAGTCTCGCCGCCAAGGTGCAGACCGTGCTTGAACGGGATCCCTTCTGCGGGCACGTCTTCGTGTTTCGCGGCAAACGCGGCGACCTGCTCAAAGTGCTGTGGTGGAGCGGCGATGGCATGTGCCTGCTGATTTCTCTCAGGCGCCTGCACCGAGTCGTCCCATCGAGCGCGGACTCGCCGGCCCAGGGCTGCTGGCACATGTCCTGGTCTCGAAGTTCGCAGATCACTTGCCGCTTTACCGGCAGTCGGTCATGTACGCGCGAGAAGGCGTCGAGCTTGATCGCTCACTGCTAGCGAAGTGGGTTGGACACGCGGCGACACTGCTGCAGCCGCTCGTTGAAACACTGCGTCGTCATGTGATGTCGGCGACGAAACTGCACGCCGACGACACACCGGTTCCAGTGCTTGCACCGGGCAATGGCAAGACGAAGACCGGTCGCTTGTGGGTGTATGTGCGCGATGATCGTGCGTCGGCCGACATGACGCCGCCGGCGGTGTGGTTTGCCTATACGCCGGATCGCAAGGGCATCCATCCGCAGCAGCATCTCGAGTCGTTCAAGGGTACGCTGCAAGCCGACGCATACGGTGGTTATCAGGCCATCTACGAAACAGGGCGCGTCATGGAGGCGGCTTGCTGGGCGCACGCCCGACGACAGTTCTATGAACTACACGCAGCACGCCCCAATGCGTTGAACACCGAAGGGCTCCAGCGTATCGGCGCGCTATACAGAATTGAGGAAACGATCCGGGCAAACCGCCCGACGAGCGCCGGGTGCATCGCCAGGAACATGCGCGGCCGCTACTCGACCGCTTCCATGCGTGGCTCACGACGACGCTGGAAACGCTCTCGCGCAAATCGGATACAAGTCAGGCGATCCTCTATGCGCTGAACCGGTGGGAAGCGCTCACCCGCTATTGCGATGACGGCCAGCTCGAAATCGACAATCTGCCGGTCGAGCGCGCGCTACGCGGGGTGGCCATCGGTCGACGTAACTATCTGTTTGCTGGAGCAGACTCTGGCGGCGAACGTGCCGCCGCAATCTACAGCCTCGTCGGCACCGCAAAACTCAACGGCATCGATCCTGAGGCATATCTGCGCTACGTGCTCGCACGCATCGCCGACCACGCGATTAACCGCATCGACGAACTCGCCCCGTGGGTCGTCGCCGATCAGCTCCGCACCGCAGTCTGAAGATCACGATCCTTAGTCAAAACGTCGCTGGTGCCACACTTACCATCGGGCTGCGACCTCGCGGGTCAGCTCTCCGGGTCGTACCCGAACTCGCGGAGCTCCTGCGAGCAGCGGCAGGCTTTGGCGATCTTCGCGGCCCATTGGACGGCGGTTTCGCGCGACTGGAGTTCCAGGACACAAAGGCCGCCGTCGAACTCCTTGGTCTGCGGGTAGGTCTCGTTCGTGACGGTGCCGTCAGCGGCGACCATCAGCGGCGCGACGTCCTCGTTGATACCACCGCCGAACACATAGACGCCGGCATCCTTCGCCTCGCGTATGACTGCGTGTGCCGCTTCGCCGACCGCAGCTATGTCTTCGTCGGAGATGTCCATCGCCGATCCGGGGAAGGAGATTAGGTACTTCGTCATCGTTCGGTCCTCCGAGTGTGAGTTCGCTCGCCAGTCGGGCTATCTCGCGCCGGAATGCGAGCGGATGATTCGGTACGCCTTTACGGCCAGTTCTCGTCGGTGCTTCTGTTGTCAAAGTAGTCCCCCTACTCGATGTGGCGGGGGCTACTCAGGCAACTTCTGATTGGAGCGTCTAGACGGTACGCCGTACTCGCTTACCCTACTCCTGATGCTCGGGGGCAAGGAACTGGCGTCCTTAACAGCCCTTCTGATTGGGCTGTCGTTGGGTGCGGAAGTCAACATGATTTCCTTCCTCACATCGCGCTATTTCGGCATGAGGTCTTACGGGCGCCTCTACGCCGTCATCTACAGCGCGTTTGTTGTGGGAGCGGCGATCGGGCCCGTCTTTGCGGGGCGTCTCTTTCACTTGCAAGGGAACTATCAGCAGGCGTTATGGATGGTTATCGTGTTGTTGCTTGTCGGCGCAGGCGCCAACTCCATATTGCCGGGCTATTCCGGCTTCAAGGAGCGGGTCACAGCTTTGGCACTTCTGCATCGGAATGCAAACGGTCATTTTCAAGAGCACCGGCGTGTCCGGCGAGCAAATGCAACAGGTGGACGTAAGCCTGCTCCATCGTGCGCTATCAGCCGTTCCGGTGCAACGGCTGGAAATAACGCGCGCGAAATCCGCCGTCGACGTTTTCGAGCACCAGGCGGCCGCCGGTCCGCCGTGCAATCTCGGACACGATGAAAAGGCCTAACCCGCTGCCCGTTGCAACGGAACGGTCCAGCCGATAGAACGGCTCCAGGACACGCTCCAGTTCCTCATCCGGAATACCAGGGCCCGAGTCGACAACTTCAAACAACACTTCGCTTCCTGACTGAACAACGGACACATCCACCTTCCCGCCGGCTGGTGTATATCGCACCGCGTTGTCGACCAGGTTTCTCAGCACCACCGTAACCGCCGACACGTCGACAATTGCATCAAGTTCATCGAAGTGGTCGAATCCAAGGTCGATATTCTTCTCGCGGGCAAGCCCAATTGTGACGTTTATGACCTCGGTTGCCATGGCTCGCAGCGATACCGTTGTCGGCTGCTCGAGTGCGCCCTGTTCAGACCTCGCCAATACGAGCAACTGCTCCACCAGTCTGTGGGTACGGCGCAATCCAGACTGGAAGGCCAGGAGCCGCTCACGAGCATCCGGCGACGTGATGGTTGCCCCGAGATTTCCTGCCTGCAACGACAACGCTGCCAGCGGCGAGCGCAATTCGTGGGCAGCGCTCGCGACAAAACGGCGCTGGTGACTGATTGCCTCCTTCAGTCGCGTAATCAGACGGTTAATCGACCGGACAAATGGCAACACTTCGTTAGTTATCCCATCTTCAGGCAACGGCTCGAGCGACGTATCATTCTGTCGGTCCACAACACTCGCAAGACGTGTGAGCGGCGCCAGCTTCGTTCTAACTATCACCACGATGACGATGAATAGGCCCGGCAACAAAAGGAGCATGGGAACAAGCGTTCTCATTGCGCCGTCCTGTGCAATTTCGTCACGCAACGCGGAGGGCTCCGCAACGGCGATGCGCTCACCGCTGCGGAGCGTTCGGATGTTGACGCGCCAGCTTTGTCCTATGCCGTTCAAGTCGTGAAACCCGTCAGACATTGCCTTCGGAATCACGAGTCCAGCGGCCTGTGCGACGCCCGAAGTTGCGTCGCTCAATCTGTCGATGACCACTTTGACGTCCGCATCCTGGGAACTCTCAATTGACGGGCGAGACCCAGTGAACGCCAATGCGCGACTATCAATCAGCGCAGCGATTTCCTTCAATTGCCCGTCCTGAAGCTCCCTGGCTTCCTGATAGGCAAACGCAAACGAGAAACCGCAAGCGAGAACTCCGACAGCCACAATCACACAACCAATCCACGCCGATAGTTGCAACGTCAGAGAGCGTGATTGTCTTCCTTGTCTACCAACCATCCCACACCTCGTACGTTTCGAATGACCGACGCCCCCAGCTTCTTCCGAATGCCGTGAATCAGGACTTCCACAGCATTGCTTTCGACCTGTTCCTGCCAGGCATAGAGTTTCCGCTCCAGTTGGCTTCGCGACAGAACCGTCCCAGGCCTCATCAACAGCGCGCTCAACAGCGCGAACTCACGACTCGTCAGTCGGCATTCGGTGTTTCCGTACACCGCAATGTGCGTAGCAGAATCCAGCGTGAGGCTTCCGCTCGTCATCCTGGTATCGCCGTGGTCGCCGAGTCGGCGAGTCACCGCCCGAAGGCGCGCGAGTAGTTCGCCGATTTCGAATGGCTTCACAAGGTAGTCGTCGGCACCAGCGTCCAGTCCGACGATTCTGTCCTCAACGCTATCGCGCGCCGTGAGAATAATGACCGGAGGCTTGCTGCCTCCCGCTCGTATCACGCGAAGCAAATCGATGCCGTCGCGTTTCGGCAAATTCAGGTCCAGCAGTACCACATCGTGCTCCCGACCCAACAGCGCACCCATCGCTGACTCACCGTCGCGCACCCAGTCGGTCGCGTACGCCGCATCCTTCAATGCCTGGAGGATTGCATCGCCAATCATTTCGTCATCCTCCACGAGGAGAATTCTCATGCGTTTCACCAAGGTCGAAGCAGCGTGCTAAGTCAAATCTAAGTCTCGCGGATTATTATCCGAAGCGTTTTTTTTGCATCGGATATCCGTCGTGACCCACGGTGCTTACGATAGTAGGTTGCAATGCAGGATTCCCGCAACTGGTCGGCGACGTTGCAGCGTATTTGCACCCGCGCGAGTCGCGCTTGTCACGCTGGCTGTGGCATTGAGCGGTTGCGCAGCGTATGCACCTAGGCCGCTGCCGGACACACCTCAATGGCCTGATGACATTGCGTCAACAGCCGCCCCACTCTCAGTTGACCAGGTGGTCGAACGCGCGCTCGGGCATAGCCCGGATATCCATCGCGCTGAACGCGAGCTCGATATCGCCTCCGCCAGGAAGTACGCGGATGGCTTGCTACCAGACCCAACACTCAGCTTCAGTACTGACCGCCCCGGTGCGGAGGGCTTCGTCCCCGCATTCATGGTCGGGCTTAGCTATGAAGTGTCCGCACTCGTTGACCGTCCCGCGAAGAAGCGGGCGGCAGACAACGCTCTTGAGAAGCAACGACTCGCGCTGGAATGGACGAAATGGCAGGTCGCGAACCACGCGTATGCGCTCTACGTCAACAACGTGAGTTTCGAGCGTCTTGAGAGAGAAGTCGAGCAACGGGTGGCCTATCAGAAAAGTGTCACTGAACTAATGCAAAAGGCACTCGCGCGCGCCGATGTGACGCGAGACGTCGCCGTGCAGGCGGAAACCGCGTACCGCGACAGCGTGCAACAGCTGAGTACGCTGCGACAGGAACACCTCAAAGCAGAACAGGAACTCCATACGCTGCTCGAATTGCGCCCGGGGACACGCCTGACACTTGCAGCTCCACCGGAGCCGTATGAGGTCCCGCAAGACACTATCAAACAGGCGCTCGTCAGCCTCGGGCAGCGTCGCCCTGATTTGCTAGCACTGCGTGCTGGCTACGCCGAACAGGACGAACGCTATCGCGGCGCGCTCCTCGCACAGTTTCCGCGACTGGACATTGGAGTCACACGGGGCCGAGACACGTCGGCCATCTATACCTCAGGACTTACCGTTTCCGCGACGCTTCCCCTGTTCAACGGCAATCGAGGAAATATCGCGGTGGAAAAAGCCACTCGGGAGAGTCTTTATCAGGAATACGGTCAACGACTCGACGACGCGTACACGGCTGTCGACGGCATCAGCTCGGAGCTGAGCCTGCTGGGTGACCAGCTTCGTAACGGGCAGTCAATGGAGGCTGCACTCGAGGCGTCGGTGATGCAAGCGCGTGCCGCGTTCGACGCAGGCGACGTGACACTGCCGGTATTGGCTGACCTTGAATCCCGGTTGCTGAACCAACGCGTGGCGACGGCAAAGCTCGCGAATTCCGTACTTCAACAGCAGGTCGAGCTCTGCACCTTAATTGGCGTGAGCGCCATTGACCACAAACCGCTTCACTAGGACCTTCCATGAATGCCATCCGGCTGCTCTTTCTTGTGGCAATCACCGGTACGTGGTCCGTCGCGAGTCATCATGCGTTCGCTCAGGACGTCGTGACGATGCCTGCGGTACAGAAGCGCATTGTGGTCACGGTCTCAGCGCCGGCGCGTGTGCAGGCGACCTCCAACACCGTGCTGAGTGCGCCTACGGCCGGCATCGTCTCCGGCTTGCGCATCCTTCCCGGGGAAGTGGTGCGGTCTGGGCAGACGATAGCGCATTTGACCGGTCCCATGGTATCGACAGAGCGCGCGCGCCTCGCGGCCGACCTGAAGTCGGCCCAGATACGTGTGTCTGCCGCAGCCCAAGCCGCCGCCATTGAGCAACAGAAATTTGATGAGCAACTCAGCACCCGCGACGCTGTCGCCCGCGCTCACGCCGAGCTCGACACCGCGCGCCAGCAGTTCGTCGCCGCACAAGCGGCTGCCCGAAGCTATACAAGCCTGGCCGACATTGGAACGACAGAGCCTGGCGTGGTGACGGCAGTCAATGCCGCCGATGGTCAATATGTAAGCGCCGGGCAGGCACTGGTAACCGTGGCATCGGCGCGCGACCTTCACGTGGTCGCAAATGTTTACGGGAGCGACGCGGCATCGGTCACTGCGGGAATGAAAGGCGTCTTTCTTCGGGAAGGCACCGATGCTCCCGTTGACGTAGCCGTACAACGCACCTCGTGGAGCGTTACCGCACCTGGTCAACTGGAAGTTTGGCTTGATGCCCAGCCGGGTCACAGCCTCGTGGCAGGGACCGTCGGCACCGTCTCACTAACCGCATCCGACGACAAACGCTTAGCCGTTCCATCCGCAGCGCTCATTCTCGACGGCGGCCAATGGTGGGTATTGGTGCGCGATAAGGGCGGCAACCACCGGCGACGTGTCGTTCCTGGGCCCTCCGAGGGCGGCTGGACGTCAGTCAGGCAAGGACTTGCGCCAGGTGAGCGAGTCGTGACGCAGGACACTTATCTTCTCTTTCACCAGGACTTCGCTACGCGCTACCAGCAAGCCGATTGACCCCCTCTGCCGACAAGAAGATGCTCAACGATATCGTCAAACGGCCGCTGCTCTGGGTCATGCTGTATGCCGCGCTGATTGCGTACGGCATCTACGCGCTCCTCAACATTCACGCTGAGGTCCTGCCGCAGTTCAACCTGCCGCAGGTGAGCATCGTCGCCCAACTACCGGGAGCGACGACCCTGGACCTGGAGGGACTGATTGCACGGCCCATCGAAGCCGAACTATTGTCGCTCCAGTCATTGAGCGACGTGCGAACCGTCGTAGGCCAGGGTTCCGTCAAGATTGAGGCGCGATTTGCAGAGGGGACTACCGCAGCAACCGCGCTGCAAGACGTCAATGGCGTCATCGGGCGCGTCAACAGTTCGCTGCCGAAGGACACGAGCCTGACGACGGAAATCTCCGGCAACGCGATAAATGAGGTCGCGGACTACGCAATCCAGATTCCCGACGGAGCGGATGCGTCACAGGTGCAGCGAATCGTTGAGTCAAATTTCGCGCCGCGCATCCGTGCGGTTGCGGGTGTGCAGCGCGTGTCGGTGGCCGGCCCGGGCGCGGATGCGATATGGGTGCGTCCGGACCTGGCGAAGCTCCAGCGTTTCAACGTCTCTGCATCGGCGCTCGCGGCATCGCTCGATGCGACGACTGCAATGGTGCCGAGTGGGTATGTCGACCTCGGACACCAGGATGTTTTCGTCGAAGGCCGAAACCTGCCGACGAAGCCCTCCGACTACGCCCGAGTGCCTGTCGCGACATCCGGCGGCACCGTCCCGCTAGGTTCGATTGCGGACATTGTTCGGTCCGCGCCCCCGTCTCATCATGCGGTCAAGCTCGACAACAGGCCGACCATCGCGCTGATTGTGTTCAAGCAGCCGGGCGCTTCGACGCTACCCGTCGTCAAGGAGGTCGACAGGATACTGCATGAGCTTGAGCCTCAGTTGCCCGGCGGCGCACGATTTGTGCGTATCTACAGTCAGGGACACATTGTCCGCGTGGTCGCTGCTGATTTGAGCAGGAATCTGGCCATCGGCGCCGTACTTGCCGTCGCAGTCCTCTTCTGGATGCTCGGAGCGAGTCGCGGAATCTGGGCGCTCGCTTTGAGCATCCCGCTCTCGCTTCTGCTCGGTATCGCAGGACTGTACCTGGCAGGACAAACGCTGAATCTGCTGACTTTCGGCGCCTTGTCGGTGGCCGTGGGTTTGCTCGCCGACGACGCCATCATTGTGCTCGAGAGCATCTACCACCGATGGGAGGCTGGCGACGGCCGGTGGGAGGGGGTCGCACGTGGCTTACGCGACATTGCCGGTCCTGACATTTCCGGGACAATGACGACCGTCGCAGTATTTCTGCCGCTTGCGTTCGTAGGCGGCCTCGCGGGACTGTTCTTTGTCCCGTTCTCCCTGGCGATGACGGTGAGCCTGATTGCGTCGCTACTCATTTCGCTGAGCCTGATTCCGCTCGTGCTGGGATTCATCGGCCCACATATCGAGAGGCGCGCGACATCAGGGGCGCGCGCAGTCGCGTGGCTCAAGAGCCAGAACTTTCGCCTGTTCGACGTTGCCCTGCGTCGTCCAGGGGCCTCGCTCTGGGCTTGCGTGGCCATCTTCGCGGTCTCTGTTGCTGGACTTGTGCTGGTGCCGGTCGATTTCTTGCCACTGCCGAACGAGGCCGTGCTGCTTGAGAGCTTCACTCTTCCGCCTGGAACGTCATTGCACGATGCCCAGGATGCGGCGGACCGCATCGCTCAGCGATTGCTCAGGCTCGAACCTGTAGCGCACGTTTTTTCACGTGTGGGCTCCGCATCGGGGACGTCCTACACGGAGCCTGCCTACGCTGGGGAGATTCAAATTGCGCTGAAGCCGAATGTAAATGCGAGCAGCCTCGACAAAATCGGACAGCAGGTTCTGGACGCATCGAAGCTGCCTGCCGTGCAGACCGTGATTGGGACGCCGACACTGGAACGGGTGGGTGAAACGCTTTCCGGACTGCCCCAACCGTTCGTTATTGACGTGTACGGCGATTCCATCACAACCTTGCAGTCGCTCTCGTCAGAAGTCACGCGCCGGCTAGCCCGTGTGCCCAACCTGTCGGACGTCTTCAACAACGACGGCTATCCCATCACCGAGATGCAAATCACGCCCAAACCGGACGGGCTTGCACTCCATGGCATTACGCCCGCGCAGCTTTTTTCCCAACTGCACATCCTGCTGGCCGGTCAAACGGTTGCGACGGTCCCCGAAGGCAACGGTCACCTGGACGTGTTCGTGAGACTGACCGACCCGACGCAATTTTCCGTCGAGCAACTCAATCGAATTCCCGTCATGGCCAGCGGATGGATTGCGCTGAGCGACGTGGCCGACGTCCGCATGGCGACCGGACCCAATGTCATCAGGCATTTGAATGGACTCCGTGCGGTTGAGATACTCGCAACACCTACCGCCCCTCTCGGACAGGTGATTTCAGCTTCTAAACAGGCGCTTGCGACGCTCTCTTTGCCGACCGGCTATGAAGTGAAGTTTGGCGGCCTGTACCCACAACTCGAACGTGCCGCGCTTAACGTCGGCGTCGCAGCGGCGGTCGCCCTGGCGCTGATGCTGGGCATCCTGACGCTGCAATTCGATGGCCTGCTCGTACCGGGCCTGCTACTGCTGCAAATGCCACTGGCGTTCTCGGGCGGCGCAATTGCCCTGGTAGTGAGCGGCGTCGGTCTTAATGCCATCGGCCTGATAGCGCTTCTTACCCTGATTGGAGTGAGCTTGAACCACGGCATCGTGTTGCTGCAACTGGTGAAACGAAACGAAGCGCAGGGACTGTCCGTGGTCGACGCTGTGCGCGACGCGGTCGATGTGCGCTTCCGGCCGATTTTGCTAACGGTCCTGACAGCATCGCTGGGTCTGTTACCCACAGCGCTCGGCTTCGGCAAAGGGGCCGCGCCCGAACAAGGACTGGCCATCGTTACGCTGGGTGGGCTCGTCTGGAGCGGCCTGCTCAGTACCAACCTGCTGCCTGCGTTATATGTCGCCAGGCGTGAGAAGCAGCTTCAGAAGGCATCCTAGGCGTGTCGAGTCGCGACGTTGCTCTGTCAAAGAGCAGAGCTTCATGGTGCCCAGCACGACGAAATCAGCTTTATGCAGAGATGGCAAGCGAAACACGGCGGCAAATGACGGCCTGGTCAATGCCGACGAACGCACGTCGAGGGGGATTCGAACTCGCCTGAGCTTGCGCTGACAGGATGAACACCCGATTTGGGTGCGCGTCGAATCCCGTCCGCGAGCATTCAGTCGCTATGGGGCGCAGCCATCGGTGCATCAGTCGTCATCGTCATCATGATGATGGTGTTCCCATCCACGGTGGCGACCGTGGTCATGCCACCTGCGCTCGTCGTCGTAATCCCCTTCATAGCGGTAACCGTAGCCGTAGCCGTAGGCCGGGGCTGGCGCGTAGACCACCGGCGGCGCCTCGTACACGACAGGAGGGGGGGCGACATAGGCTGGTCCTGGCACGCCCAGATAAACTCCGATGTCCGCGTGAGCGAGCGCCGCGCTGGATACGCACGCAGCGGAAACGCCCACTGCCAGAAAAAGGGTTGCGTGTTTCATGGAGTTCTCCTGTCCTGCTCGTTTCTGGCGGGCGCCAAACAATGGCGAACAATGCGGATTTTAGGGGTGGCGCGCGGAAGCAGGTGCGGCGAAAACGTCAAATCCGTAACCGGCAGTAACCCGCTGTGATACTGCCGGTACCGACCATGCTTACAAGGCGGCCAGGGAGTCGCCCGAGACACGGACACGTTCACCGACCTGAACCTGAGGCTGCGTCGAGTAGGTGAAATTGCGGTAGCTGCCGTCTTGCATTCTGACCTGCACCTGGTAGGTCGTAGACTTGCGCACCGCATGCTCGATGCCATTGCCCGCAAACCCGCCACCGACCGCGCCAGCTATCGTTGCGAGAACACGACCGCGTCCTCCACCGACCTGATTTCCCAACAGCCCGCCGGCGACAGCGCCGCCTACGGCTCCAAGCCCCGTCGTCGGCTCGGGCTCCTGGACTGCGTTAACGGCGACAACCTCCCCGGCATTCGGGTCAACTGCTACTGGCCTTGGAGCGGGTTGAGTCTGACTTTGATAGGTATCGTTGTTCGCATACCTCGGAGCCGGTTCAACCGGAGCGCTATGGTGATGATGGACGCGCGGCTGGACTGGCGCCTCCTGCATCGCGCGTTGTTCAACGTACGGTTGCGGCGAAATAACCGGCGCGCTGGCAACCGGGGCGGCGGCCGGTACAGCTTGTGTCGGAGGCGCCGTAACAGCTCGTGAAGTGGGCAGCATTCCGGTCATCGCCGCGATGCCGGTCGCACTGGCGAGGATAACGGCCACGGCCGCACCCGCGACCAGGGGATGGATGCGACCGCGCGGCGGCATGTTCGAGGTGACGTTCGTGGTCATTGCGACCTCCATTGGGATGTGCCTGCAATAACGTCACAGCAGCGAGGATGGTGTACCCGCAAGCACAATGCTTTGTAAGCATTTGTACCGTCTCGGTCCGACCCAATCGCGCAAGCCAACTCGGTTGGCAGCTCGAGCAGGTCGCCTATGATGACCATAGCGATGGGGGTGCGTCGAGCGCCAACTCGTTAGCTCTCCAGGCTCACCCGACACCGGGCGCAACAAGAGGCATGCGATTAAAGCAGTGGATGTTGAAGTCGCGCGATTCCTCTCTGCGAGAGAGAACCGCGGAATCGACAGTCCATTCAGCTGGCCTACGCAGAGCTTTGTGCGCGTACCCGAAGGGCTGAAAGCCACCCGGCGCAGCGGCCGTCAGAGCCGCAGTAACTCTGCTTTCATCCAATCGTGGACAGTCCGGCTCAGTTCTTGTTGCGACGTGTCTCGGGGTGAAAGTGCGGGGCCAACGACCACTCGGATATGCCCCACCCCGTCAGGCCACCCCTTCGCGGGCCAAACTTTTCCGGCGTTGTGGACGACAGGGACGACCGGAGCGCCGGTCGCGCATGCCAGACGAATTCCGCCCGACGTCAGTCTCAATGGCGCACCGTGCGGCACCCGGGTTCCTTCCGGGAATATGACTACGACATCGCCCTTTGCCAGCCGCTCGGCACACTCCTGTGTCACTGCCAGATGCGCCTGGCGCGGCGAGCCACGATTCAGGCTGACCATGTCGAGGCCACGCAGGACCCATCCGAAGAACGGAATCCGCAGAAGGTCTTCCTTGAACACAAAGCTGATGCGTCGTGGAAACACGGCGAGGAATGCCAGCGTCTCCCACGTCGATTCATGGCGGCACAAGATTATTGATGGTCCTTCCGGAAGATGCTCGAGCCCTTCCACCGAATACGTGATACCGGGTAGCCAGCGCATCACGACAACCATTGCGCGACACCACTGCGCCGCCAGCCAGTAGCGGCCGGACCTACCGACGAAAGGAAAGAACACCAGTATCCCCATCGAGTACAACGTCCCGCTGCCGAGCAGGTAGACAATGAACAGCCATTTGATGAATGTGGAGCGCATGGTGAGCCGAATGAGGTGGACCTGGCAGCGGGAGGTTTTCGTCGCTACCAATAGGGACTGCGCGGTGTGCGATTCGTTCGCGCGTCTGGCGCAGTTGAATATCCGGCCAGGTCACTGGTTTGCACAGGGCGCTATCCTACAGTTCTGGACTCGTTCGAAGATGGCCATCCGTGCTTCCTTATAGACGAATTGGTCGCACCATGCCCCGGTCCGGCGCGTCCATGGCAGCTTCTATCTGGAGGCCGACATGTCCTTTACTGCTGTTTATCTGACCAAAGACGGTGACCTGTTCTCCGCGGAACTGAAGCATCTCGAAGACAATGTCCTCGATAGCAACCCGCTATCCGAGGGCGAGGTTGTGGTGCGCATTGAACACTCCTGCATCAATTACAAGGATGGCTTGGCGATTGCCAACCGCAGTCCGGTTGTGCGAGTGTGGCCGATGATCGCCGGCGTTGACGGCGCCGGCATCGTCGAGTCGTCGTCCGCCCCCAAATGGAAGGCAGGCGACCGTGTCGTCGTCACTGGCTGGGGCCTTGGGGAAACGCACTGGGGCTGTCTCGCCCAACGCGCCAGGCTCAAAGCCGACTGGCTCGTCGCGCTGCCAGGCTCTTTCAGCACCGCAGACGCCATGTCCGTCGGAACGGCCGGCTTCACCGCCATGCTTTGCTGCCTCGCCGTGCGTAACGAAGGCGTGACGCCGACGTCCGGAGATGTCCTCGTCACCGGCGCGAGCGGGGGTGTCGGCAGCGTTGCCGTTTCCATTCTGAGTTCTTGGGGCTACCGGGTCGTGGCAGCAACAGGAAAGCTGAACGAGGCGGACTACCTTCTCGCACTGGGTGCAGCGGAGGTTCTGGACCGGGCGACGCTCGCGGCACCAGGCAAGCCGCTGCAAAAAGAGCGGTGGGCGGCGGTGGTCGATTCGGTTGGCTCGCATACGCTTGCGAATGCCTGTGCGCAGACCCGATACGGCGGCATCGTAACGGCCTGCGGTCTGGCTCAAGGGATGGATTTTCCGGCAAGCGTCGCGCCCTTCATTTTGCGAGGCGTGAAACTCATCGGTATCGATTCCGTGATGTGCCCGATGGAGCGACGCACGAGCGCCTGGAGTGCACTTGCAAGCGACTTCGATGCCCGCAAGCTCGACGCGATAACCACGGTCGTCGGCCTGGGAGATGTCTTTGCGACCGCCGAGCAAATTCTCGCCGGACGTGTGCGAGGAAGAACGGTAGTTGACGTGAACCGCGCTCCTTGAGCGAAGAGCGCGAGGCGGACCCGGCAAGCAATCTGGCCGGGGTGATGACAACTGAGCCCTCGCCAATGCGGATGCACCACCAATAAAGCACGCTGCGATGACGTCGAACTCGAATTCGGTGCCAAGGTTGCCTTAATGTCACATATGGCTGGCTTGATGAAAATCAGGCAGGGGCACACCATCAACTTGATGTCGCGCCCCGGCGGCAACAGACGACGGCTGCGAATAGAAGCGCTGCCCGGTTCTAACGGTCACAGCCAACGTGCGACTGAGTACTTGTTCAACGGGATTTATCGAACTGTCAGTCGGCGGAAGATTTAACGGAACAGGACAGTCAGGGCCGAGGCGCACCAGTGACGGAAGGCTGTCGTCCGACCATAGTTGGCCCGGTATCCGACCGCGACGACTGCCCGGTGACTCAATAGGCATTTGCAGCGGTCCGACGACCTGACGTCTTTTGTCGGCTCAATGTCGCCGGTCGCGCACGCTTGCCGGAGTAACTTGGTTGCCTGTTCGAGATTCATGCCGAACAGATGGGCAACCTGACGGAATTCGAACCAGGCTGTGCTCTCATCGAGCCTTCCATCGATTTTCCTGCTGCTCGACGCGCAAACATACTGTACCGACCTCATCGCGCACACTCCTCCTAGTCGTCGCCGGAAAACCGTACCTCCATTCAATAGCAGTCGCTCTTTGTTTGATAGAACAGACGCGCCTCGGAGGGAGAATCGTCCCGTCAGGCGTGTAGCGGTGAGACGATGCGTGTCGCGCTGTCTCTATTGAGCGACGCCTCGCAGAACCTCGCTGCAAGAAGTGGCTCTCGCGCATCCCCAGGTCGGGGTGACTTGGGAATAGCCCCCGTTCGGTAGTGCGAGTAGTTGTGGCGTCCTTCCTCTACGCAGACGTCGGGGTACCGGGGCCAACGGGACATAGTTGCCAGCCCGCTGCAAAGCACAGGGTGCTGTGTTCACGTTGCCGCGAGCGGTAGTACGATATTCCGGTCCTTTCTCCTCACGCCTTGCGTGAAGCGTCGTTCCGCGCTCGCGCGTCCTTTCCAGACAAAGGAGGACCTATGCGTGTCCTGATAGTCGGCGCAACCGGACTGCTCGGCAAAGAGGTCGTTCGCCTGCTCTCACCCGAGCACGAGGTCATCGGCGCTAGCCGCAAAGGCTCTCACCTCTCCGTCGACCTCGCAGACAAAGCATCCATCGTGTCCATGTATCGGCAACTCGAAACCGTGGATGCCGTGATTTGCACCGCAGGTGCAGCGAAATTCGCACCGCTGGAATCGCTGACGGATGAAGATTTTGCGTTCAGTCTTGCCAACAAGCTGATGGGTCAGGTCAATCTCGTCCGATGCTCTGTCGGCCATGTTACGCAAGGTGGGTCCCTGACACTAACCAGCGGCATCCTGGCCCAACATCCGATGAACGGCAGTTCCGCCGTGAGCATCGTGAATGCAGGGGTTGAGGCATTCGTCAGGTCGGCAGCACTCGAACTGCAAGGCAAGGCACGAATCAATGTCGTCAGTCCGGGCTGGGTGTCCGAGACACTTGCCGCAATGGGCCAGGCCCGCTCTGCCGGCGTTCCCGCCGAGGCCGTGGCCCAGGCGTACAAACGGAGTCTGGTCGAGGACATCACGGGCCAGGTCATTCAGGTCGTCAAGTGGTAAGCGAGCGCTCTGAGTTCATCACTGCTCGCATCAAACTGGCGAACCTCTCCTGGGCCGGCGCATGAGTCGAAAACCACGGCTACCGTATCCATCTGCGACGTGATGGACTCGCTGAGTGATATGCGGACCCGCGGAAAAATTGCAGCTACATGAATCAGGAGGGGCCAGCAAGAGGAGTAAGCGTCACCCTAATAGCACATGACCAGAAAGGCTGCCGCCAAGCGCGTGCCTCAAAGAAAACCACACTTGCTGGGGTGCAGTCTGCCCGTCGTGCCAGACGTGGGTGAGCCGAGAAAGCAAGTGTGCAGGCGGCGGACTAACCTCCTGGAAGAGCAAACTTAACCGCCATACGTGCCTGTGCGCCGTACGTGTTGTTGCTCGGTGTCAGCCACGGGCGGGAACACGTTCCAGTAACCGTCGTGGTGCCGGAAGAAGAAAAGCGCGTGTGGGCCCGCTGGTAGACAGGTCTCCACACATACGTAGCGCCCTCTGCCCGAGCGGGTGTGACCAAACGCGGTCACATGCACTGGTGTAGCGGGGCCAAGCCATTTTTCGACTTGATACCGCAGTGACTGAGCCTTAGTGCCTTTCATCTGCCGCTCCCGTGCACCCGTATTTTCGCAGCCCATTCGCCAAAGGGGCGAAATGCCATGCATGTACCGGTTGCCTTTGATATACGACGCGTTTTTCCCGCGCCGCATCGACAGCTAAGAAACCACTTTAACTATAGCGCTAGATACGGGTACTGGCGTACATTTCAGCGAGATAGCAACAGAAACAAGATTAGTGCAAAAGTGCATGCTCGGCAGCTTTGGTCGACGCTTGTTGGTGCGCCGCACCACAGAGTTGCTCGCGCTTCAGTCGCCAGTCTGGATTGTTCCCTCAATAGACAGCCAATACCTGTACGAGGAATATGAAGGCCTGCGCTCCAACGCGCCAAGGTGCCGAACGAGTGGGGGCAATCATGGGACAAGTCGACTTCAGCGCATATGAGCACGAAGGTTGGGAGCGGGTCGCGCAGGCCTATCACGAGTACTTCGGTGATTTGACCACCCAGTCGAGCCACGCAATGCTCGAGGTGCTCGGCATTCAGCGAGGTTCGCGTTTTTTGGACGTAGCATCCGGCCCAGGCTACCTCGCCGCTGCAGCCAAGCGGCGCGGCGCGGACGTCGCCGGCATCGATTTCTCGTTCGCGATGGTCGAAAAGGCGAGACGCGTCTTTCCCGAACTCGAGTTTCGTATCGGCAATGCCGAGGATTTGCCCTTTTCCGACGAAAGCTTTGACGCGGTCGGAATCAGCTTCGGGATGCCGCATTTTGCGCACCCTGAGCGTGCGCTCGCGGAGGCGTTTCGCGTGTTGCGACCTGGCGGCAGAATTGCCTTTACGGTCTTGTCGGCGCCGGACAAGGCAGTCGGCTTCGCTATGGTGTTAAACGCAATCAAGCAGCATGGGACGACCGATGTGGCAGTGCCGCCGGTAGCGTCCTTCTTTCGGTTCAGTGATTGGAAGGAGTCGCGGCGCGCACTGCTCGATGCCGGGTTCGTCCAACCGAAAGTGCGGGAGGTTGAGCAAACCCTTGTGCTTCGTGCTCCGGATACACCGTTTCACGCGGTCATGCGCGGTGGCGTTCGACTTGCCGCCATGCTAAACGCTCAGACTCCAGCCGCGCTGGCGCTCATTGAACAGACCGTCGCGCGCGATGCAGAGGCGTACCGGACCGATGCAGGAGAACTGCGGATTCCCATGCCCTGTGTCTTGGCTTCCGCGCTCAAGGCTTAGGGGCGCGGCCGCCACACTGGTCAGTCGCGTACTGTTCCACGGTGAGAGAGACGCGCGGTTGTAGCGTAAGAGTGCAGAACAGACCAAGTCATCGTTCGAAGCACCTACGGGTGAGCCCGACGACTTCGGCAAATGCCGACAAGTTAATGCGGCGCGGAGTCGGCCACAACGCGGTCGAATTCTTCGCGCGCATTGAGCAGTTCCTGCATCGCCGCAGTGAACCTCGCAAGTTCTAGCGTCGATGGCTGTGCGCGTGGCGTGCTGCCGAAGCGCTGCTCTAGTACGGCAGACGCGGCCTGCACTTCACGCGCCGCAGCGGCAATTCGCTCGAGCGCAGTGGCTTCAGGCGAAAGTGTGTTTCGTGTCGTCATGTCTCTGTCGCCAGCGCAGCCGTCGCTGCAACGTCTCGGCCGATTTTGACATCACCGTCGTTGTTTCGTTTCCTGCGCGCACACGGCCTCGCGGCTTCGGCGCGTTACGTCCGCGCCTCGAAGTCGACCGCGGTCAACACAATCCGTTCGCTGGAGTGCGCAAGTATCTTCCTCTCCGCGATGGCCATAATGCGCTTACGGCCATCTGCGAACGCCGTGAGAATGCGTTTATCGCTGGCTCCTGGTTGCACCCAAAAGTGCTGTTCAAGCGCGTCACGTGAGACAGAACACTCGACTTCACGTCCGTGAGTCGAAAGGGTAAAAATCACGCTTTGGTTGTCCGGTGCTACGCTCGGCGGTGCGTCGAGGGTTTCCACGGTCACGACTCTTCAAATTTGATTATCGGGCTCCCCATATCGTACTGGAGACCCCATTAAAATCTCAACGAAAAGCTCGGATTAGTACCGCTCGGCTTTCGTCTGATATTCAAACCGAGCGTGCTGACGCGAGTGATATTCACGGCTGGCGCCGCGACTCTCGCACAATGTTGACGACATTGAGCCACGCCGATTAGAGGTCGATGTCCGGGCCGGAGTATCGAACATCAAGCCACGACCCGTCCTTGAAAACAATCCGTTTCACGACGTCGAAATCCAGAACGGTATTTACGGCACTTCGGTTCACAAAGACGCCAGGGCGGTCGATGAGAACTGCGATGCCATGCTGTGGCCTACGCTTGCCCTGCGCATAGCCATCAACCATTCGGCGGTCATGTAGCAGACGGAATGTCGCCGAGCGGCGTCACCCACTGGAAAACGCGGCGACAGACGGGCCCCCTTGTGCTTACAGCGGCTGGATGTTCGCGGCCTGCTTGCCCTTCGGTCCTTGCTTGACCTCGAAGCTCACCTTTTGCCCTTCCTGAAGAGATTTGAATCCCTCCGCCTTTACTTCCGAAAAATGAGCAAACAGGTCTTCGCCGCCATCGTCCGGCGTAATGAAGCCAAAGCCCTTCGCATCGTTAAACCACTTCACAGTGCCGGTTGCCATGATTGTGTCCAAAATTAAAATAGGTCGTGTAGTTAGACCCATACGATGAGAAACGCATGGGTCTTTTTGATAATAGCTCAGATTCATGGGTGATTCGTTTGCGCGCACCCGTGGCGAATATCCGCAACTAGAGTCTTCCGGGTTCGCTACCGGGAGCGCCGTGCAACTTTCTTTACTGCAGCTTCCGGAAACGGTGACTGTCGGGGCGACCCGCGTCGGCGTCGCGCCTGGCTTATTCCGTAAGTTTGCTCAGGCGCAGCAGGAGCCAGACTGCTGTATTGGAGGACACTTGTTGGTGCCATACGAGCAGTACACGCAGCAGTCCCCCGGTTTTGGCCTGAGCACTGCCTTGCAATGCTCGCATTCGTAAAACCACGTGCATGCGTTAGTGGGCATCGTCTCGTCTTTCCTGTGCCCGCACTCCGGACACGTGACGCAGGATTTCAGCACGACTGCAGTCATCACTGCACCTGCATTACGTGGGACGGATAGCCAGCATCCGCCGTGGCGTTCGTCAACGCGTTGACCGAAGCCTTCTTCGGGTCAAACACCACCTTCGCGCGTTTGCTTGCGAAGTCGACCTTGGCCGAGGTCACACCGGGCACTTTCTCAAGTGCCTTGCGAACCGTAATCGGACACACAGCACAATCCATGTTCGTGACATCAAGGGTGACCGTGCGAAGTCCGTCGGCGAGGGCCGTGGACGCGGTCAGCGCCGTCGCGACGAGCACAGCAATCAGTTTCTTCATGGCAGGTACTTAATAGAAGAGCGGCGCATACAGCGGGAACGACATCAACGCGAGCGCGGCCGGCATCACGACCCAGAAAATGAACCGTTGACGATGTCGCGCCGAGGGCACCGCGCAAGCTTTGCCCACCGCACATTCATCGGATTTAGCGTATAGCCTGCGGAAAGCGACCGCGAAAAAGGCGATGGATATGGCGACAAATAGGGGTTGGAACAGTCGAAGCGCGGTCAAGCGCGAGCCCCAGGCGCCCCCGATTCCCAGTACGACAAGAAGCAAGGGGCCAGCACAGCAAGCGGAGGCTCCAAATGCCGCAGCAATTCCGGCGAGCAGGGAGCCAGTGGTGGCCCATCGAAGTCGCATGGCACTTCCTTTACGCATTGGTTGAGTCTAGTCTAGGTGCGTACCTAAGTACGGAGTCAAGCGCACCATGCAAGAAATGACCATCGGACAGTTGGCCGAAGCGGCAGAGGTCAACGTCGAAACAGTGAGGTACTACCATCGCCGCGGGTTACTTCCAGCACCACCCCGCCCTATAGGTGGCATTCGACGATATCCGGCGGATATGTTGACCAGGCTTCTCTTCATCAAGCGTTCGCAGTCGCTCGGCTTTTCGCTCGATGAGGTGGAGGCGCTGTTGTCTCTGCACGACGGACGAGCGTGCTCGACGGCGCGCGCAATCGCCGAGAACAAGCTCGCTGAAGTGCGTCAGCGCATACAGGATTTGTCCATGCTGGAAGGTGCATTGACGACGCTGGTACAGCGCTGTTCGAGGTCGAAAGGCAAGGTGTCTTGTCCGCTTATCAATGCACTGATGGACGGCAGCGATTTGGCCCATTCAAAGCGCTAGCTCCTGGCCGGCCGGACGACGGTGTCGGTCCACACTGAGTCCGCTGATTATCTTCGACAGGTCAGAAGTCACCGCACATCTCGCGCACCCCATCAAATACAACATATCCGGTATTATCGAAATATCGCCTACTCGACCCACCATGTCTAACAGCAACGCGTCAGCGACTACACCAATCGATGTTGCCATTATCGGCGGCGGTCAATCGGCCCTCGCCGCTGCCTATTTCCTGCGCCGCGCCGGTATCAGCTACATGGTCCTTGACGACCAGCCGGCCGCCGGCGGAGCGTGGCAGCATACGTGGGACTCGCTTCACCTCTTTTCGCCCGCGCAGTGGAGCTCGTTGCCAGGCTGGTTAATGCCGCCCGCATCAGAGCAATACCCGTCGCGCGACCATGTCCTTCGCTATCTCACCGAGTACGAGAAGCGATACGAAATTCCGGTCCAGCGCCCAGTCGACGTCACGTCCGTAGCGCGTCGCGACGCCGGGCTGCTCGTGTCGACGGACAAGGGGGAATGGCTCGCAAAAGCGGTCGTCAGTGCCACGGGCACGTGGGGCCGTCCGTACATTCCAGACTACCCGGGGCAAGCGAGTTTCGAGGGTGAGCAGTTGCACTCGGCACACTATCGCAACCCGGAGGGGTTTCGCGGGAAGAACGTACTGGTCGTGGGTGGGGGCAACTCAGGCGCCCAGATACTCGCGGAGCTGTCGCAGGTCTGTCACACGACATGGGTTACGTTGGAAGAGCCCACTTTCTTGCCGGACGACGTTGACGGGCGTGTGCTCTTCGAACGCGCTACGGCACGATGGAAAGCGCGGGCCGAAGGTCGTCCGGACCCTGCGCCAACTGGCGGGCTAGGCGACGTTGTCATGGTGCCGCCCGTGCGTGAAGCGCGTGGCCGGGGAGTGCTGCGTTCCGAGCGCCCGTTCTCGCACTTTGCGGTCGATGGCGTCGTATGGCAGGACGGCTCCCACTCGCACGTCGATGCCATGATCTGGTGTACCGGCTTCCGGCCCGCACTCGAGCATCTGCGTCCGCTGCACGTCCTAAACGACGCTGGCCGCGTTGATGTTCTCGACGGTCGCGCAGTGCAGGAACCGAGACTCTGGCTCGTCGGATACGGTGAATGGTGCGGCTTTGCATCCGCGACGCTCATCGGTGTGATGCGTACCGCGAGGTCGGCGGCTACGCAGATTGACCAGTATTTGAATACCCTTAAGGAATAGACACCATGAACGTCACGATTTACCACAACCCGGATTGCGGCACCTCGCGGAACACATTGGCCATGATTCGCAACGCCGGAATCGAACCGGTCGTCATTGAATACCTGAAAACACCGCCGACCCGCGAACGGCTGCTGGAGCTTATCGGCAAGTCCGGCCTGAGCGTGCGTGAAGTTTTGCGGCAGAAAGGTACCCCGTACGCGGAGCTGGGCCTTGACGACCCGTCGCTCAGCGACGATGAGCTTCTCGACGCCATGATGAAGCATCCCATACTCATCAACCGCCCGTTCGTGGAGACGCCACATGGCGTGCGATTGTGCCGGCCGTCAGAATTGGTTCTGGACATCCTGCCGGAAGCGCAGAACGTTCCATTTACCAAAGAAGATGGCGAGGTGGTCATTGACGAACACGGGCATCGCGTGAAGTAGCGGAACACAAGGGGCGATGAATCTCAGCAACGACTTCGACGATTCATCTTGATGGACGGACAGTCGGCGCAGCCTCAACCACCAATGAACGACATTTCGACCTTGGGCTGGTCGTGCGCGGCGCTATTTTCGCCACGGCGTTCTGAATAGCGGTCAGCCCGTTGCGTCCACAAGTCGGCGACAAGCCATCGCAATGCATCATCAGAGCTGCCGTTTCGCATTGGATTGCGGATGTCCAGTCCGCGAGAAGCGAACAGGCAAGTGAAGAGCTGGCCGTCCGCAGACAACCGTAGCCGCGTGCAGCCTCCGCAGAAAGGCCGCGTGACGCTCGAGATGACACCAATATCTCCCTGACCATCTGCATAGCGGAATCGAACCGATGTGTCGGAAGGCCTGTCGCGGTTGGCTGACACCAGTGGGAAGGCAGCATGGATAATGCGCAGAACCTCGGACGAAGGCACTACCGACTCCATGTTCCAGCCATTGCTCGTGCCGACGTCCATGAACTCGATAAAGCGGACCTCCGCTCCGGTTCCCCGGAAGTGCCGTGCCATGGGCAAAATCTGCGTGTCGTTCACGCCGCGTTTGACCACCATGTTGACCTTGACCGGAGCCAGGCCGGCACGTTGCGCGGCTTCGATACCGTCGAGCACTCGCGCTGCCGGATAGTCGACGCCATTCATTTGTTGGAATATGGCCTCGTCTATCGCGTCGAGGCTGACGGTGATGCGCTTCATCCCCGCATCGCGCAGTGATTGTGCTTTGCGACTGAGCAGCGAACCGTTGGTCGTCAGCGTCAGGTCGATATCTGCACCGCGAGGCGTTTGCAATCTGGCTAGCCGCTCGACAAGGTACTCGAGGTCTTTTCGCAGCAGGGGTTCTCCGCCCGTCAAGCGGATCTTTTCGACACCGAGACCAACGAACACCCGAGCAACGCGTTCGATTTCCTCGAAGCTGAGCAGCTCACTCCGGGGCAGGAACGCGTAGTCCTTGCCAAACACCTCCTTCGGCATGCAGTAGATGCAGCGAAAGTTGCATCGGTCGGTGACCGAAATGCGCAGATCTCGCAACGGGCGCTGGCGCGTGTCGCGAAGCGGCAGCTCAATCGCGGTGAGGTCAGCCGCATGCAAACGCTGCTCCGCCGAGCTTGCGGCGCTGACTTCCACAAGCGGGATGACTCTCCCCAGCGTAAATGCCTTCATCGCAGCGCCACTCCCCATGCGGATGGCCGTCGAATCCGAAAAAAGCGAGATGCGGCCGGCGTAACGCCGGCCGCCATCACCTACACGTAACGTCGACTCTTGAAGCTCACTGTTCGCTTGTAATCTTCCATCGACCCGACCCGGCGAATGTTCGCCCAAGTTCCTTTGTAGTACGGGACAATATTGCGGTCAGTCCACGTTGTCGTCACATCGTCCTGAATGCCGTTGATGTGGCCGAACACCATGAAAGTCTGGTTGTGCTTCGCCTCCGCAACCGGATAGGCCATTGCATAGGTTGACCCGAAGTCGTTGTAAACCTCGACGATATCGCCCGCACTGACGCCGAGTTCCTGCGCATCGCCGGGGTTGATTTCGATGTAGGCCATCGGGTCGCGCGCGCGGACGAACTCGTTGTACTGGTCGTGATAGACCGTCTGCCACACTTCGTTCGTTCGACCGTTGTTTATCCAGAAGCGGTACTTGCCTTTCAGGTCGGCGACCAGCTTCGGCAGACCAGGCCACGGCGATTGCTTGAATTGCGCCTTGCCGTCCGGCGTATCGAACTTGCCGTCCATGTACAGCATTTCCGTGCCGACCAGCTTGCCACCTTCCCACGCCTTTGTCGGTAACTGCACCCCGTTGTTTGCCATCACCCGCAGGCGTTCATACGTGACCAGATTGCCTGTACTGCCACCCTGGCTGTCTATCTTCTCCACGCCCGGTTGTCCGGCGCGACGGAATCCGTCGTTGAAGGCGTCCTCTTCGGTCTTCCAGTCGAAGCCGTCAAATCTCGACGCCATCTTCGCGTTGCCATCCTTGCGGTACATATCGCGCAGTGTGTTGGCCACGCGCGCGGCGATGAGGCAATCCGGCATCGCGGTGCCCGGCGGGTCCATGAACTTTTCAGAGAGGCGCATGCGGCGTTCGCCATTCATCGACGTCAGGTTCATCTCGCCCGGGTGTGTGGCGGGAAGCATGATGTGTGCGGCCTCTGCGAGCTTCGTCGGGTAGATGTTGATACTCGCGACAAACAGGCCGCCCTTGGACGTCGCATCGTAGACAACGTCGACCATCTGCTCAGTCGTCGCACCGCGTGCGCCCTGCATCGCATCCTTGACGATTTGCGAGCGGCGCAGGACGACGTCGCGCAAGCCCTGAGCGTTATTGCTCGTCTGGAAGTTGTTGCATCCCCACCAGGTCATCATCCGTCCTTTGCCGTGGATGAGCTCCTGGTCGATGTAAATCTTCGTACTGCCCGGATACGGTGGCCGCGTGTATCCCTCCTGGTGGCCGCCCATGCGCACGCATCCCGTGCCTCGACGGCCGACGTTGTGCGTGGCGAGCGCGAGGTCGACGAGCGACGACTGAATCAGGTAGTTGTCGTTGCCCCAGATGATGCCCTTCTCATAGGTGTGCATCGTCCGTGTCATCTGGCCCGGGGCCTTCGGCTTATACGACCATTCCGCGGCCATCTGAATCTTCTCGACAGGCACCCCGGTAATCTGGCTGCAATCAGCCAAGGACAAAGTGTTCGCCTTCACAGCGTCGTCGAACCCGTTCGTGTGAGCCGCGATGAAGTCGCGGTCAATCCAGCCTTGCTGCACTACATACGTGAAGAGGCCGTTGAAGAGCGCGATATCCGTACCCGGCTGGATATCCAGATGCAGGACGTTGTCCTTTCCCGCGACCTGCTCGGCGATGGCAATGGTTGGCGTCCGTCGCGGGTCCACGAACACGACCTTCGTCTTCGGGAATGTCTCGCCCGCGAACCATTTCTGCTTCTTGCCGAGCGTGCTGCCCTGCAGGTTCGGTACCCAGTGATTGAGGAAATAGTTGGTCTGCGTCTCATACGAATTGGCGCCGATGGACCAGATAACGTCTGCGACTTCGGCGTCCTCATACGAGTTGTTCAGCTCGCCGATCCCCATCTCGCGGGTGGCGTGGCATTCCGAGTTGTAGGCTGGGCGATTGTGGATGCGTACCATCGGAGTTTGCAGCGCCGAGAACATCAGCTTGCCAGTACCCCACGTGTTCTCGAATCCGCCGCCGGCGCCGCCGTGGTCGAAGCAGGAAAACACAATGCCGTTCGGCCCGTCCTTGTCGAGCACCTTCTTCATCAACCCGGCGTAGAGCGCCATCGCGTCATCCCAGTTCGTGTCGACCCATTGGTCGCTCACGAAGACGCGAGGATTCCTCAATCGCTCCTGCGTGATGCCGTCCGGCGTGTACATGTACGTCGCCATCTTGCCGCCCCGCGTCGAGCTTAGGCCGCTATTCACGACGCAGCTCTTGTCCGGAACAATCATGATGGTATGTCGCGTGCCATCGTGGTCCGTCACCACGTTCTCCATTGCAGGCGTCATGATGAGCGTCAGAGGCGGCACCTGCTTGCGGAAGTCCACGCCCAGCGCGTTTTGGCTGGGCGCGCGGCCGCCTTCCTGGTCCTCCGGCCACTTGTAGACGTGATATCCGCATCCAACGATGCAGAAGTGGCAGGTCATATTGGTTCGCTGGGCCGTGACAGGCGGTAACACGATACGGTCTTTGTCCTTAGCCATTTTCAGCTCCTCGAACTCAAAGCACATTGGCCTGACGGCCGTATATCAACCCTTCGATGCCGACGGCAGATACCGTCCCGGTCTTTTCGTCGTAGCGCAGTCGTATCCGGGGGAGGTTCTCGGTAGCCTGACCGGCAATCATCTGTCCAGCCTTCTCGGCGTCGAACATGCTGAAATGGCACGGGCACTTGAAGATCTTCGTCGCCGCGTCGTAGGTCACCGGACAGCCCATGTGGGTGCACATGGCGCTATAGGCCACGATGTCGCCTTCCGGTCCGACGCCGCCAGGGACGCGGCTCCCCAGCTTGATGGCAGTGCACGGCGACGACGCATCCGGATAGGAGAAGGAAACCGGCGCGTTGACCGTCATGCGCCCCACCTGAGCGACCGGCTTCGTCGGATAGGGAAGATTCGTCTTACTTGTATCCACCGGATTCGCGGCAGCGACGGCTTTCGGCGCGAGCGTCGACGCGGCCGTCGCGGCAACCGAGCCAGCACCGATTTTTAGGAACGTCCGGCGCGCGATTTTCAGGTCTGACATGGCCTCCTCCTTTGCTTGAATCTTGCAGGTGTTGTCGTTAGCATCGAGTCAACGGCAAGAGGTATGCCATCCGGCTTGACCTTTGCAGAAAGGCGCGTGCGCGGTCGCTGCCGTCAGGGAACTGCTGGACGGCATTACCGTTCGGTAACGGTTCGTCGGGGAGAGTGCGCCGTTATGTCACCACTTCGTAACATCCGGCGGCGGCAGATTCTGCGCTTCGCATTGAGCATTCCTTTGCTCTCACAAATCAAAGTCAGCACCGCTAACGAAAATCCAGCACTCGCGTTTGGCACGACCGCCGTGTTCCTCGACAACGAAATCAGCCTGCTCGACCAGTGGAGCCGCGAGCTGGGGAACGTCTGCAATACCGATGTGGAGTTTGTGCAGCGCAATAGCTATCGGGAAATCGATGACCTGCTGGCCGGCGGTCGACTTGACGTCGCGTGGGTGTGTGGTTTTCCCTACGTCACGCATCCTCAGACGATGCGGCTGCTGGCCATACCGGACTATCACGCTCAGCCGCTCTATCGCTCCTATCTCCTTGTTCCGCGAAGCGACTCGACGACGAACCACATTTCCCAACTCAGGAACCGTGTGTTTGCGTTCAGTGACCCGGAATCCAACTCTGGCTACTTGGTGCCGACCACCGAACTGATTCGCTCAGGCATCCGGCCGAGCCAGTTCTTCAAGCGGTATTTCTTCACTTATGCGCACAGGAAGGTGGTCGATGCGGTGAGTTCCGGCGTGGCGGACGGCGGAGAAATCGACGGTTACGTGTTTGACACCATCGAAAAGCAGGACCCCGAACGCACGCGTGACGTACGTGTTGCCTGGCGCTCCCCCAAGTACGGTTTTCCCCCTATCGTGGCACGTCGCTCCCTCGACGAAGACGCCTTTCTTCACATCCAGCAGGCGCTTGTCGGCATGAAAGACCGCACCGACGGCCGCGAAGTGCTGCAGCGACTGAACCTTGATGGCTTTGTGCGCGATGACGACAAGGTCTTCGACGGCATTCGCCGCCTGGTCGCCATCTTGAACGCCGGACCCATCTAAGGGCGCGTCCATGCTGTCCCGCCTCAGTTACCGCTACAAGATTCCGCTGGCGCTCTCCGCCGTTATTCTGCTGACGGAATTGCTCGTGACCATCGCGCTCGTGAGCGTTGCGGTGTCCGACGCGCGAAACGACCTGGAAAGCAGTGCAAAGAATCTTTGCCGGGTGCTCACGCTGTCGCTTCGCAATCCGATGGTGAAGGACGACCTATGGCATGCGTTCGAGGTGATTCGAACACCCGTGTCGGTGAGGGAACCCACCAATCCGCTCAAGGAAATCGTCCTATTTGATGCGAGGGCCCGCGTATACGTCTCGACCTCGCCGAAGACGGAACCGATTCAACGCCCAGTCAGCCAACTTCCTGCTGAGTTTGCTTCGGTCATCTCAAAGCTGGGCGGCCCGGGGGACCCGTTCTTCTTTGACTTCCCCGGATTATTCGCGCGTCGTGACGTCACTGCCGGCATGACGGTGGATTCCGATGATGGGAGCCGCCTCGGCTATGTGGTTCTGGTTTACGACGCCGACACCTTCTACAGCCGTGTGCGCTCGACGCTGGTCAAACTCGGAGTGGCCACGGTGCCGGTCCTGTTGCTGCTGATACCGCTGGGCTGGGTCTGGGGTGACCGAATGGCGAAACCGCTCCTGCGCCTCGCTTCTGCCATGTCCCGCATCGGCAAGGAGCCGCCAGATAAAGTCGGAGCCGACATCACGACGCAAAGCAACGACGAAATCGGCCAGCTCGGACAACAGTTCCAGGCCATGCTCGCCGAGCTCGGACAAAAGCAGGCCCTCGAACGCGAAGTCGTCGTCTCCGAACGGCTCGCGGCCGTCGGACGCGTTGCAGCGGGTATCGCGCACGAAATCAACAACCCTTTGGGCGGCATGCTAAACGCCATCGACACGCTCAACACGCATGGTGAGCCCGACGCCCAAACCCGGAAGACGCTGGGACTCCTCGAGCGCGGTCTGGGCCAAATTCGCGCAACGGTTGGCGCATTGCTGTTTGAGGCACGACTGGACTCACCGGCAATCAGTTTATCCGACTGGCAGGACTTGAAGTTGCTGGCGGCGCCGCAGATTCACGCCAAGCAAGCATCGTTTCATTGGAACATCGTGTTGGACGGGGACGTCGCGTTACCGGCCCATCTCGTGCGGCAGCTCGTGCTTAACCTGCTTCTGAATGCCGCCAAGGCGGTCGAAACGGGCGGCCGCGTTAGCTGCTCAGTGGCGGTGAGCGAAGGTGCTCTGCAGATTGCCGTGTCCAATTCAGGCCAGTTCATATCCGGCGTCGCGATGGAACATCTATTCGAGCCGTTCGGGTCGGTCGCAGCAAGGGAGGGACGTCGTTCACATAGCCTCGGTCTGTGGGTCAGCTATCAAATCGTGACGCAGCTCGGTGGCACCATTTCAGTCGATAGCGAACCGGGGCAGACGTGCTTTGCCGTGCTGTTGCCGATTTCTGCTCGCTAAAGCAGGAGCACGTCATGTTGCCTGCCCTTCTCTGTGTCATTGAAGACGACCCCATCATGGGGGAATCTCTGGCTGACCGATTCCGGCTGGAAGGATTCGAAGTTGACTGGCACACCGACGGTGAGTCCGCCTGGAGCGCACTGCAAACCCGCCCCTATCAGGCCGTCATCAGCGACATCCGTCTGCCTGACATTTCCGGTGACGACTTGTTTGCTCGCGCGGTCTCGACGCGCACATCCAATCCCCCGTTTGTCTTTATCACCGCCTACGCGTCGGTCGATACGGCCGTTTCGTTGCTGAAGCGCGGCGCGGCGGACTACATCACGAAGCCATTCGACATCGGCGCGCTGGTCGACAAAATCAGACTGCTTACCGGCGCAGGCATACCGGACCAGGCGATGCCCGCTCAAAGCGACTTAGGCGTGTCCGAACCGATGCGGCGGCTTGCGGAACTGGTGCCGAGAGTCGCAGGCCGCGCCAAGTCGATACTGGTTACCGGCGAGTCAGGAGTGGGCAAGGAAGTCCTTGCGCGGTTTATCCATCGACATGCGCCCGGCGACTCGCTGCCGTTCGTCGCAGTCAATTGCGGTGCGGTTCCGGAGACGCTGCTCGAATCCGAGTTTTTCGGACACGAGAGGGGAGCGTTCACCGGAGCGGACCGGCAAAAGAAAGGGTATTTCGAGCAGGCATCCGGCGGCACGCTCTTCCTCGACGAAATAGGCGATTTGCCTCTGCTTATGCAGGTGAAGCTGTTGCGCGCATTGCAGGAGCGCCGCATCACGAGAGTTGGGGGCGAACATGACGTCGAAGCGAATTTCCGCCTCATCTGTGCGACGAACCGAGACCTGGCCGAACAAGTCCGGCTCGGGAAGTTTCGCGAGGACCTCTACTACCGCATCAATATCCTCCGGCTACACGTGCCGGCGCTTCGCGACCGGCCCGACGACGTCCTATGGCTTGCGCATCGTCTTGTCCGCCATATTGCCAGCCGGCTCGGAGAGCCCGTGAAGTTGTTTCACCCATCAGCAGAGGCGCGACTTGCGACGTATGGCTGGCCCGGGAATGTGCGGGAGCTGCAAAACCGCCTCGAACGAGCATGTATTGTGTGCGCTCGAAACATGCTTCTCTCGTCTGACATCTTCGAGGAGGAAGGAACGGAGTCCCCCGCCATTACGGAGACGGATACGCCGCTGGACAACTATATGGCCGCGTGCGAAGACGCCTTCCTGCGCGCAGCGCTGATGCAGCACCAAGGACGCATTTCCGAGACTGCCCAGGCCATCGGTATCTCGCGGAAGAGTCTATGGGAAAAGATGCGTCGGCATGCGATTGCAGCAGAGTCGCCCATCGACGCTGCGAAGTAGCACCACCGACGCAGAGGACGTCGTATGAGCTCAGACGATGGAATTCTCGAGACCAGGCTGGTGAGGGTGCGCGGCCAGGTGCAAGGTATCGGGTACCGCGAAGCTTGTGTGCGCCGGGCCAGAGCGTCGGCGGTCACGGGCTGGGTGCGCAACCGCATGGACGGCTCGGTCGAGGTCATGCTTCAGGGTTCCCCGGAGCAGCTTGACGACATGTGCGTGTGGCTCGATGAAGGAATGTCCGCAGCGCTTGTCGAAGAACTCGAGGTGACGGAAGTACCGCCGCCGTTTACCCGCTTCGATGCATTCGAACGGCTGCCAACCCTGTGACTTTGGTCGGCGCGATGCAGGGACGCGCACGCTAACTGCGCCCCCCTATTAGCGTTACTGCGGCGTTACTGCGCGCGACGAGGCTCGGCGTCGTCAATTTAGTTGACGGGCTCCTTATCCTAATGTCCCGCCTCGACAGAGACATCCGTCTTATGTTTCTTCCCGGATTCGCTACCCGCTGCCGTGGACGCGCTTCCCGATGGGGAATGCGGACGCCCCTCCATCCAGCGGAACAGAAAGACTGCGAGTGCTCCGCCGACCAGTTCGCTCACGATGAATCCGGGTGCATCGATAGGCCGGATACCGGCAAAGGTATCCGTGAACGAACGCGCGATGGTCACGGTCGGATTGGCAAACGACGTCGATGCCGTGAACCAATAGGCGGCAGTGATATAGCCGCCGACGGCCGCCGGAACGAACTCGATGCGCCGCTTTGCCACGTTCAGAATCACGGTGAGCAAGCCGAATGATGCGACTACCTCGCTCCACCACTGAGAGGGCCCGGTGCGCACATGCCGGGACATCTCGAGCAACGGCAAATCGAACATACCCTGAGCCGCGATCACACCCGCGATCGAGCCAACGGCTTGTGCTGCGATGTAGGCCGCCGCGTGCTTCCAACGCAGCTTGCCGAGCCAAACTTCAGCGAGCGTCACCAAGGGATTGAAGTGCGCGCCCGAGATACTGATGAACGTGGCAATCAGCGCAACCAGGCCTGCGCCTGTCGCCAAAGTATTGGCGAGAAGCGCGATTGCCACGTTGCCGCCGGCGAGTCGCTCGCCCATCACACCGGAGCCAACCACGGTGGCAAGCAAGAGCGCTGAGCCAAAAAACTCGGCGACGACCGCGTGGCGCAATCTCATAGCGGCGTTTTCCCAATGGCCGTGACCTCCTTCTGGAGCGCGAGCCGTTCAAGGGACGCAATCGGCAAGCTGATAAACAGCTCAATTCGCTTGCGCAGGCTCGCAGCTGCGTCCTTGAACGCGCGCATTTTCTCGTCGTCAGAGCCCTCAACGGCGGCTGGGTCGGGAATCCCCCAGTGTGCTGTCATCGGCTGCCCTGGCCAAAGCGGGCATTGTTCCCCCGCGGCCTGATCACATACCGTGAACACGAAATCCATAACGGGAACGTCGGGCTTGGCAAACTCATCCCATGACTTCGTTCGCAGTCCTTCGGTGGACAACCTCATCTTAGTGAGCAAATCCAGTGTGAACGGGTTAACTTCCGCTTTCGGGTGACTGCCCGCCGAATAGGCATTGAAGCGACCACGACCTAACGTATTCAATTGCACTTCGGCAAGCACGCTTCGCGCCGAGTTGCCGGTGCATAGAAAAAGTACGTTGTATTTTCGGACTTCGGTCATGAGAGGCTCCAGTCGGACGCCGGGCGAGCTTGCCGTATGAATCGACATCTCCAATATAATGGAAATGTAGATCGACGACAAGCCGGGACCTGGAAGCAATAGTGAATAGAGGACGCCCTGTTCGTCGCGCCATCAATTCGGGTGTCGCGCTATGACGTCTCAATGGCGTTAGAATCATCGATTTAACGCGGCAACATTTGCACCATGAACGAAAAAGACGCCATCAAAGCCTTGTCTGCGCTGGCCCAGCCCACCCGACTGGCAATTTTCCGACTGCTTGTTTCAGCCGGCCCGGACGGGATGAGCGTCGGCGTTATCCAAGAGCAAATGGAGCTGGCCAGTGCGACGCTGTCGTTCCATTTGAAAGAACTGGCGTATGCCGGCTTGGTCAGTTCGCGCCAGGAAGGCCGGTTCGTCTACTACGCGCCGGAAATCGAGCACATGAACGGCCTTATCGGGTTTCTGACGGAAAACTGCTGTCAGGGCGTAGAGTCCGCGGAGTGCAAGCCTCGCAGGAAAGTCAAATGCAAGCCCGTACCGGCTTGATCTTTGATTACACCGGCCGCCTTCATGCGGCTGGTGGCTTTTGGGGCTTAGCCGCAGTTGACCTGTCGACCTATCACAGCCGGAATTGAAGTAACCGGAGCGCAACACGCTTCGCTCGTCGCGGTAGATGCCTGTCTGTTGTCTGCTCCGAACAAGGGAATGTCTCCGAGGGTGTGATACGTTTCCCAGGCAATACCCGCGGGATCTTGGCTCCAATACTTATTGGATGACGCATAGCAGCACTGCGCACCAGGCTGGTCTGCGACTTTCACGCTTGCCGCCACCACGTGTTCCCGCAGCTCAGCCAGTTCTTCGTCGCTGTCGACCTGAAATCCAAGGTGATTCACACCGACCGCACCGCCTCGGGACGAGATGGCGAAGTTGACGCGTGGATCGTCCAGCATCCACTTGGCATAGTCGTCCTTTAATACCGTGGGCTCTGCGCCGAACAGTCCGGTGTAAAAGCGCACGCTTTCCTCGAGCGCCGGAACCACCACATGCACGTGAAATCGCTTCATTCAAGCCTCCGTCTCGTTCTGTGCACAACCGCTTTGCTGGGCCGCGCAGCAGTTCTCCATAAGAAAATCCATGAGCGCCTGCATGTTGGCGTAATTCGCGCTGTACATGATGTGCCTTCCCTGCGAGCGACCTTCGATAAGACCCGCGTGACTCAACTCTTTGAGATGAAACGACAGACTGGGCGAAGGGAGTCCTAACGCCTCGGCGATGGCGCCCGCGCTCATGCCCGCAGGGCCCGCAGTGACGAGAAGCCGGAACGCTGCGAGACGTGATTCCTGCGCAAGTGCGGCGAGAGCCGTCACCGCTGACTTTGAATCGATCGTCGCCATAGGGATTACTCGATATCTTCCTGCTGCGGCGCCGACTCGCCGAGTCCCATCGCCAGGGACGCCAGGTCCGTCTTCGGGTCAAGCGGACGGCCTGCCTCGACCCGCTCACTGTAACGGTCCACTAGGTAGTCGGCACGGCCTCGCAGCAGCAACGTGAACTTGACGAGCTCTTCCATCACGTCGACCAACCGGTCGTAGTACGACGAAGGCTTCATGCGCCCCTCCTCGTCGAACTCTTCGTACGCTTTTGCAACCGAGGACTGATTGGGGATGGTGAACATGCGCATCCACCGGCCTAGCTGGCGCAGCTGGTTCACGGTATTGAACGACTGAGAGCCGCCACTGACTTGCATCACGGCAAGAGTCCGCCCCTGGGTGGGACGAATACCGCCCATCGATAGGGGAAGCTGGTCAATCTGCGTCTTGAGAACGCCCGAAATCGTGCCGTGGCGTTCCGGACTGCACCAGACCTGCCCCTCGGACCACAAAGACAGCTCTCGCAACTCCTTCACTTTCGGGTGGTCGTTACCTTCCACCTCGTCGGGGTATGGCAGTCCACGCGGGTCGAAGATACGCGTCTCAGCACCGAATAACTGAAGCAGACGGGCCGCCTCCTCGACAAGCAGACGCGAGTAGGAACGCTGTCGCAAGGAGCCGTACAGCAGCAGGATGCGCACTGGCGGCGCGTCTGACATGCCTAGGCGCGCTGCAATTGCCGTGTCGAGAAACTGCGGCTTGGCCGCCGGAAGTGAGGAGGATTCGGAGAAGGCGAGCGTCATCGAGCACCAATGCAACGCATGATTTGATATTTCCAAGTTTATGGAAATATCGAGAAATTGCAAGTGGAAGTGTTGACAGGCGTCGGCGTACCCCGATCACCTTGGTTGCAGGATTCGCCAGGATCGTCTTCATCCCGCTGACCCACGGTTTCGTGGATGGGTGCGGATGGCGAGGGGCGTTAATAGCGCTTGCTGCAGTGAACGTCGCTATCAATCAAGGCGAGGCCCGTCATGGACAGCGAAGGCGCCCCGCCACCGGCCACGCTCAGTCGTCGTGGTCGTGATGCCACTCGTGTTCATGGTGCCACTCGCCGTGGCCGTGGCCGTGATCGTGGTCCCAGCCATGGTGCCGCTCTTCCCACTCATCGCGATCCCAGTAGCGACGCCCGTCGTAGTAGCGCTCCCCATACCAGCCCGGACTGACGACAACCACGCCCGGCGCCGGAGCCGGGGCATAAATCACAGGCGGCGGCGGTGCGTACACCACCGGCGGCGGCGGGGGTGCATACACGACACCCGGAACACCGATGTCGACCCCGATATCCACGTGCGCGAACGCCGCGGACGATGCGCCTATTCCGGCGCCCGCAATCAGTGTTATCGCAATCCAGCGGCTTCGTGTGATGTTCATGATTTGTTTTCTCGAGTGTCAGATGCAACGTTGCGAACTTTATCGAGACGGAATACCGCGCGTGTGTTTTTGTGTATCCAAAGGTGTCACATGTAACCCCGGAAAACCCCGGTCAACATCGCACGCCGCGAAGGCGTTATGGAGGGGAACGGCGCATCGCCGCCCTTTTCGCCGAGCGGAGCGAAACATGAAAACCCCAGCCGAGGCATCCTTGCGCGGCCTAGTCGAGAAATGGCTCACGCCGGAGTTGGCGACGCCGGTGCGCGTGACGGCGTTCGGCCGTACCCGCATCGATGGCGCACGCTACGTTTGCGTCGAAGCGCAATCGCAAAGCGGCGTGCGCGCTTTGTATTTTTTCCGGCACGGCGATGGAAGCTGGCGCGTGTATCCCGAGGGCCGGTTCAGCGCGCCATCGGCGTCACGCGATACCCGCGCCGCCCGACGAACAGCGTGAGCATCGCCGAAAGTGCGAGGCTCGCCGCGACGACAAAAAGCCCCGCCGCGTATCCGCCCGTCAGCGTCTTCAGCCAGCCGATCGCGAACGGCCCGACGAAGCCCCCGAGGTTGCCGATCGAGTTGATCATCGCGATGCCGGCGGCCGCGCCGGCACCCGAGAGGAACGTGCTCGGCATCGCCCAAAGCGGCGCCTTGGCCGCGCTGATGCCCACGTTCACGACGACGAGCGCCAGCACCACACTCAACGCGGTATCGGCGAAGCCGGCCCACGCGAGCCCCGCGCACGCCGCCACGCAGGGAATCACGACGTGCCAAGTGCGCTCGCCGCTGCGATCGGAACGGCGCGCCCAGAGCACCATGCCGATCACGGCGAGCACGCTCGGTATCGCGTTCAACGCGCCCGTCTCCAACGACGAGAATCCGAACTGGCGGATGATCAGCGGCGCCCACAAGCCGAGCGTATACAGGCCCGCCGACGTGCCGAAGTAAATCATCGCCATCACCCACACGCGCGGGTCGCGCAGCGCGCCCAGCGCGCCGGCCACGTGCCCGCCTTCGGACTCTCGGCCGCGGCTCTCTTCGCGCAGCGTTGCCGTGAGCCACGCCTTTTCGTCATCGGCGAGCCAGGCCGCCTTGGCGGGTGAATCGGTCAGCGCTTTCAGCACGACGAAGCCGAGCACGATCGCGGGGACGGCCTCGATGATGAAGAGCCATTGCCAGTCCTTGAGACCGCCCATAACGGGCATTTGCATGAGGGCGCCGGAAATCGGCGAGCCGATCGCCGTCGAGAGCGGCGCCGCCGCCATGAATGCGGCGGCGGCCAGCGCGCGTTGACGCGCGGGAAACCACTGGCTCAGATAGAGGATGATGCCCGGGAAGAAGCCCGCTTCCGCCACGCCGAGCAGGAAGCGCAGGACATAGAACGACTTCTCTCCGGTGACGAACGCCGACGCCACCGAAACGAGCCCCCACGTCACCATCACGCGCGCGATCCACATGCGCGCGCCCACTTTGTGCAGGATCAGGTTCGACGGCACTTCGAACAGGAAATAGCCGAGAAAGAAGATGCCGCCGCCGAGTCCGAACATCGTCGGCGTGAGTCCGAGGTCCTTGTTCATCGTCAGCGCCGCGAAGCCGACATTGACGCGGTCGAGGAAGCTGACGAAGTAAAGCAGCATGACGAACGGCAGAATGCGCCAGATCAGCTTGCGCACCGTGCGGGTTTCCAAATCGGTGTTCATGAACGTCGTCTCCAGCGAGATGCCCGTGGCCTGATCGCTCCGGCCCGGGCGTCTTCGTTTGCGTGCGTGGTCGGCCGTTGCCGGCTTCAAGCGTCTCAGGCTGCCTGCGAAGCCGCCGCCGCGTTCGAAGCGAGCATCGCGCAAACGGCATCGGTCACTTCCACGGTCGTCGCCTTGCCGCCGAGATCGCCCGTATGAAGCGCCGGGTTGGCGGTCACGCGTTCGATCGCGTCCATCAGTTGACGCGCGGCGCTCCGCTCGCCGAGATGCTCGAGCATCATGACGACCGACCAGAACGTGCCGACCGGATTGGCCAAGCCCTTGCCCATGATGTCGAATGCGGACCCGTGGATCGGCTCGAACATCGACGGATAGCGGCGCTCGGGATCGAGGTTCGCCGTCGGCGCGATGCCGAGGCTGCCGGCGAGTGCGGCGGCGAGGTCGCTCAGGATGTCGGCATGCAGATTCGTGGCGACGATGGTGTCGAGCGTCGCGGGCCGGTTGACCATGCGCGCCGTGGCCGCATCGACGAGTTCCTTGTCCCATTTGACGTCGGGAAATGCCTTCGACACCTGCAGCGCGATCTCATCCCACATCACCATCGCGTGACGCTGCGCGTTGCTCTTCGTGATCACGGTCAGGAGCTTGCGCGGGCGCGATTGCGCGAGACGAAACGCAAAGCGGAGAATGCGCTCGACGCCCGCGCGCGTCATCATCGAAACATCGGTCGCCACTTCGATCGGATGCCCCTGATGCGCACGGCCGCCCACGCCGGAGTACTCGCCTTCGGAGTTCTCGCGCACGATCACCCAGTCGAGGTCCTTCGGGCCGCAGCGCTTCAACGGCGCGTCGATGCCGGGAAGGATGCGGGTGGGACGCACGTTCGCGTACTGGTCGAAGCCCTGGCAGATCTTCAGGCGCAGGCCCCAGAGCGTCACGTGGTCGGGGATGTGCGGGTCGCCGGCGGAGCCGAACAGAATCGCGTCCTTGTCGCGCAACGCATCGAGCCCGTCGGCCGGCATCATCACGCCGTGCTTGCGGTAGTAGTCGCCGCCCCAATCGAAGTCTTCGAAGTCGAAGCCAAAGTCCGTGCTGCCGGCGGCGATCGCTTCGAGCACGCGCCGTCCGGCCGGAACCACTTCCTTGCCGATGCCGTCGCCGGGAATCGTGGCAATGCGATAAGTCCTCACCTGTCGTCTCCAGATATGTGAATGTGATGACGATGGTAGGACGGCGACGGGCTTTGCAAACGCCGCTAGACTTAAAGCATTCTTAACTTGAAGTTGACAATGAGGGAGACGCGCATGACCGCTTCGATCCAGCCCGAGGACCTCGCGTTTTTCTCGACGCTCGCGGCGAGCGGCAGTCTGACCGCCGCCGCGCGCGAACTCGGCTTGACGACGGCGGCCGTCAGCAAGCATCTCGCGCAAATGGAAGCGCGCGCCGGCGTCTCGCTCGTCAACCGGTCGACGCGCCGCATGAGCCTCACTGCCGAGGGGGAGCTGTATCTCGCGAGAGCGCGCCGCATCCTCGGCGAGATGGACGACCTCGCGCAATTGCTCGGCGGCGCGCAGGCCACGCCCAAAGGTCTGCTGCGCGTCAACGCGACGCTCGGCTTCGGCCGAAGCCACGTCGCGCCGCTGATCTCGCGGTTCGTGCGCGCGTATCCGGAAGTCGACGTGCAGCTGCAGCTATCGGTCGATCCGCCGCCGCTTTCCGACGATGCGTTCGACGTCTGCGTGCGCTTCGGCGAGCCGCCCGATGCGCGCGTCATCGCGCGCCGGGTCGCGCCGAATCGGCGCCTGCTCTGCGCAGCGCCGGCGTACTTCGCGAACCGGCGGCTGCCGCGCAGTCCGGCCGAGCTGTCGCAGCACAACTGCATCGGCATCCGGCAAGGCGACGACGCCTACGGGCTTTGGCGTCTGACGAGCGGTCGCGGCGCGGCGGAAAAAACGGAGACCGTGCACGTGCGCGGCAACCTGACCACCAACGACGGCGAGATCGCCGTGAAATGGGCGCTCGACGGCCACGGCATTCTGATGCGCGCGGAATGGGATATCGCGGAGTAACTCGCCGACGGACGCCTCGTCCACGTGCTGCCCGAATACCGCACGCCCGGCGCCGACATTTATGCGGTCTACCCGCAGCACCTGCAGATGACCGCGCGCGTCAAAGCGTTCGTCGACATGCTCGTGGCAGCGCTCGGCAAGCGAGGATAAGCGCGAGGTCGCCGAAGCCGGTCGCCAAGGCCCGTCGCAGTCAAGACATCGTCAGCCCATCGCCATGCCGACCGAGCTCCAGAGTCTGCGAAGCTCATCGGCGCTGGGGGGCCGGCCGCTGTCCTTGAGGATGCGGAGCGCCGATGCGGCCTCGGGCTTCTTGCGCTCCGACAAGCGCCGCGACAGCAGTTCGAGAAATACCGGCAAATCGTCGTCGCCGTGCTGCTTCACGAACTCGGCGACCGCCTCGACCATGGCCGCTTCGAGCGTCGCATAAGACATCATGCTCGCCAGATGCGAAGCGCCGCGCGCCAGCTCGAGCTCATAGCGCGCGGCGCATTCCACGAGTTCCGATCTGGGACGTGGACGGGGGATTCCGTTGATGTCGTTATTCTTGCCCGGCTTGCCGTACATGCCACGACCGTCGACGGCCATCTTTTGCAAGGTGCTGCTCATCGTTTGCTTCTCCTCTGTGTCGGCTGGGCTTTGCGCTTACTCCGGTCCTATGCAAAGCCAAGAGCGGATGCATCGTGTCCAAGTGCTCGATCGAGCGATCAATAGCGGTCGTGGTCGTGCCAGTGATCGTGATAGCCGCCGTCCGGCACGATGATGCAACCGCTCAACGCGCTTCCGAGACAGACGGCCATCAAGGCCAGCAACAGGATTCGTTTCATGGCGTTCCTCGCGTATCAGTGCCAGGAACCAAGATAGGGATCGAGCCGATTACCTTTGTGTTTGTGTGTAACGAGACGTGTCGCGTGCGGCGAGCGCGCTTTCGGACCGCAGCGGCAAATGAACGGGCGTACGCGATTCGCGTACGCCCTCGCGAGATGGCGGTTAAGGCAAGGAAACGGGCGGGATTGTCAGGCGGCGAGCCGCGGGCGCGGCTTCGGACATTTACTTACAAATGTGACGCCGGTGTGGGCGAATCGGCTTCCATCGGACGTTATATTGGACTGCACCGAATAGGAGGACGCTGTCATGAACCACTCATCGAACGCGGCGAAATCGAAGTCGACTCGTATTCGTGTTCTCGCCGCCGTGACCGCTGTCGCCGTGACGGCAGCATGCGGGACCGGTATCGCGGCATTCGCGGGGCTGCTGCCCGCATCGAAGGGCGTGGCGCTGGCCATGACCACGACGCCGTTGATCGACGTGCAATTCGCCGGCGCGACGAATGCGCGCCACCACTTCGTGATCGACCCTGACCCGGGCGCGTTTGCGGTAGAAGTAGAAGCCGCGCGCGGCCATTGCCGGCCGGCGAACCCGCAGGGCTTTGCGATTCGCGAAGTTTCCTTCGCGCCTAGCACGACGCCTTCATCCCTCGCGCCGAATGTCTAGGCCGTCATGAAGCGGGCGCCATGACGCGCGGCGCCCGCCGGCACGCCGGTTCGAACCGCCACGCGCCGCAATCCGCTCAATGCCGCATGTCCGGCAACGACCGGACCAGCGCATTGACGCTCATGTCTTCTTCGAGATCGGGCCAATACAGCTCTTGCCTGTCGATCGAAATCGCAAAGTGACTGCGTTCGTCCGGCGTCGCGGCCGCCAGTACCGGAAACCAGCGCAACGGAAACTCGAGTTCCTGGCCGTCGGACAACTGGAGAAACAGATGAGTGGGATCGAAGCGTACGTCAACGGCGCTGGTTTCCATGGTCGTCTCCAGAGTCCAGAGCAATGGGTCTTCGGCTTACAGAATAGGTCGCGGCTTTGTTGCGTCAAGCACGCCGCCGGCGCCCGCAACGGGGCCGGACAACGCGCATGGCGCGATGTAGGCGGGCGCTGCGCATGCGACGCCTCCGGGCCTCGCACGCCTACAAAAAGCAAACCCCGAGCCAACTAGCGGTTTTCACCTATCAAGCAAACCGCTGTCAGTGCCGATAACGCATTGGACAAGCTGCGACCGACGCCACGTGGAACGCAGCGCCCACGATGCGCCACACCATGCCAGGCAAGCCAACCCTTCTCGATTCGATTCTCGCGACGCCGCCGTCGGGCCACAGCGACGTCACGGCGTCCATTCGCGCGTCGCTGCTGTCGACGCTCTTCGAGAACACCCGCTCGATGCTCATGGCAGGCGCCGCCGGCGCGTTCGTGGCGATGGTCGCGCTGTTCCGCTTGCGCGCGGAATGGGCCCTGTGCTGGCTCATCGCCGATCTCGCGCTGCTTGCGGCACGGTTCGGCATCATCCGCAGCTATGTCGCGCGCAATCGCGCCGAAGCCGTGCATCCGGGCCCCTGGGCGGCCCAATACGCACCGGTTTCGCTCGTCTACTGCCTCACGCTCGGCGCCGGAACGATGGGCTGCGTGATGTCGCCCGACTCCGAGCTGGCCTCGCTTGCGACGATGGTGACGGCCGGCATTCTCGGCGGGGTCGCGTCGCGCAATGCAGCATTGCCGCGCCTCGCCATCGCGCAGATTTGCCTGGGCGCGCTTCCGATCGGCGTGGGCGCCGCGCTCGCGCCGCGCAGCTCGGCGTGGATTCTGATCCCGCCGCTCGCGCTTTATATCGCCGGCATGGCCGCGATCGTCGGACGGCACTACGACAGCCTCGTCGCGCTGATGACCGCGGAGCAAAAGCACGCGGAGCTCGCGGCGCGCTTCGACGCGGCGCTGACCCATATGCCGCACGGCCTCTGCACGATCGACGACGCCGGCAAGGTCGTGATCGCGAACCGCCGGACCGCCGAGCTGTTCGGCGCGACCGTCGAAATGCTGCGGCTCAACGTGCCGCTGCCGGAGTTCATCGGGCACGCCGGCCTGGCGAAGTTCGGGGAGACGCTCCGGCGACAGCTCGTCGAGCGATGCACCGCGTGGCTCGCGGAGGAGCGCACCTCGCTCGACCTGCCGCTCAACGACGGCCGCCGCCTCGAAATGACGCGCAACCCGGTGCCGGACGGCAGCGCCGTCATCATCATCGAAGACGTGACGGAGCGCCGCCTCACCGAAGCCAAAATCCTGCACCTCGCGCGGCACGATCCGCTCACGGGCCTGCCGAACCGCCGCGAACTGTCCGAGCGGCTCAGCCAGTTGCTGGCGCGCAATGCGGCCAATCAAGCGGCGCCGCTCGCGGTGATGTACCTGGACCTCGACGGCTTCAAGCAGGTCAACGACAGCCTCGGCCATCACGCCGGCGACGAAGTCCTGGCCGCCGTCGCGGCGCGCCTGCGCGCGATGCTGCGCTCCGGCGACGGCGAGCTCGTGGCCCGGCTCGGCGGCGACGAATTCGCCGTCATCGTCGAGCACGCCGCGCCTGCCACGAGCGAGGCGCTGGCCGAGCGCGTCATTTACCGGCTCTCCGAGCCCTATTCGCTGTCGACCGGCGAAACGGTCGCCATCGGCACGAGCATCGGCATTGCGTTTGCCGTCAACGGCGACACGTTCGAACGCTTGATGCGGCGCGCGGACGCCGCGCTGTACGACGCGAAGACCGCCGGAAAAGGGACGTTCCGGTTCGCGTCGATCAAAGGGAACAACGAAGCGGTCATCGCCCTGGCGAACCGGCATGCGACCCGCGGCAGCAGCGAGCTGGTTTAGTCGAGCTCGATTTCGCCGCTCTGGTACAGCTCGCCCAAGCGAAGCAATTGCTCGGGCAGCACGCGCTTGAGCGAAAGCGGCGGCAGCGCATCGAGGGCGAAGAAATCGGCGGCATCGGTTTCCAAGCCAGGCGGCGTGCCCGGCGTGACGACTTCGCCGAGAAACACCAGCAGCCAGATGTGGAAGAGCGTCGGCGGATGCGCATGCTTGCGCTGGTCCCAAGCCGCAAGGAGCCGCGTCACGCGCACCGTAAAACCGCTCTCCTCCTGGACTTCACGCACCGCGTTTTCCACCGGCGTCGCACCGATGTCGGCCCATCCGCCCGGAAGCGACCAAAGGCCGTCCGTTTTTTCGCGCACGAGCAGCACGTGGCCGGCTTCGTTGAACACCGCGCATCGAACGCCGATCTTGGGATTGGCGTAGCCCTGCTCCTTCGAGAACAGCTGCGCGACTTCCTCCGTGTCGAAGTTGGCGATTTCGGCGAGCTGCGCGTGAGCGATGCTCTCGATTTCCTGATAGCGCTCGGCGTCGAACGGGGCCTTCGTATAGTGAAGGCCGGTTTGCGCAAGCGCGAGCAAGCGGCGCGCTTGCTCCAAACGTCGATTCGTCAAGTTGGGTCCTCACCGGTCGCTGCTGGAAGCGCTTAGGTTAGCAGCGTCGGCGTTTGCGTTGAAATGGCCGTGACCCTGACGGCGCGTTATCTCGATGTAAGCCGCTGCCGCGTCGGCGGCAGCGGCGTCAACCGCGGCCGCGATTCACTGGCCAAAGAAAATGTCGCATTGCGGCCGTGACAGACAGGTGGTATTCGTGCGCATGCCGCCCGCAGCGCTGCGCGTATCCGAAACGCCGCCATAGGCCGTATCCGTACTCGATTGCGCGGACGTATCCGCGTTCTGCATCATCTGCGCCTGACCCTGCGACTGCTGGTCCGCCGGCTGCATATCGGCGGCGCTCGCCGCACCCGCCGCCGCGAGGAGCAGCGCACCCGCTATCGGCAATACAAAGCGTGATTTCATCTCGACACTCCTTTCATGCTGTGCCAATTGCCCGAATGAAAATCGCGGCAACTCGCTAGCCTGGACGGGTTGGCGCGCCGGCATCCGACCAGCGTGCAACGGCCCGGGAAGTGGACGTTATTGACGTAAGCGCTGGAAAGCTGAAACCGATTTCCAGCGCATGACGCTAATGCCGAATTGGCGGATTAGCGCTGGCAGCTACGTGCGGAAAGGGCGCACGCAATTCTGCGCATCATGACTTCGTGAGTCGGCGAACGCGAATAAGGCCGCGCCGCTTCAATCAATATAGGGAATGCGGCAGGCATTACCAGACAAAACTGCCGCACGAATCAAAGCGGCTCCGCGCCCTCGGTTTCGAGGTCGAGCGACCAAGCCGGCACGACCCGATTGCGACCCTGGCTCTTAGCGGCATACAACGCGTTGTCGGCGCGCGCCAACAGGTCCGCGAGCGGTTCGCCGTCGCGGTATTCGTCGATGCCGGCGCTGAAGGTGCACGACAGCTCCGCGTCCGCCACCTTGCAGCGCGATGCCGACACGCCCACGCGCAGCCGGTCGATCATGCCGGCCGCCGCTTCGCCTTCGTCGGCCGTAAAGAACACCGCAAATTCCTCGCCGCCGAGACGGCCGAAGAGATCGCACGGGCGCAGATTGTCGGCGACGACCGACGCGAAATGCGCGAGCACGAGATCGCCGCTCGCGTGGCCGTGCTTATCGTTGATGGCCTTGAAGTGATCGATGTCGACGATCGCCATGAAGAGCCGCCCTTTCGTGCCCTTCCGCGATTTCGCCATCGCGTGCGCCTGCGCGAGAAACGCGCGGCGCGCGACCGCGCCCGTCAGTTCGTCGACGTTTGCGAGGCGTTCGAGCTGCTCGGCCATGCGGTCGTGCGCGAGCATCACCATGCCGATCGACATGCACGGCAGCATCAGAATGCCGAGCCCGAGAAACGCGATGTTGAGCGGCGTCGATTCCAGCAGCGTGTGCTGCTGAACGAGCCCGAAGCCGTAGGTCAGGCCGCGCACCGCGTGCCCCGCGCCGCCGAGAAACGCGACGATCGTCACGAAACGGTAGGCGTACTTCGGCCGCTGCGGCGGACGCGCCCGCAACGCTTGCCAGCCCACCGCCATGTAGATGTAAGCGTGAAACGCGGAGACCGCTGCGATGCGCACGTAGATGTCGGGCGTGTCGTAAGTCCAGTACGCGATCGCCAGCATCGTGGCGCCGAGCGCCGCGTATTCCGGCCACCACGCGCGCCGCCGGCCAAAAAACAGGCGGCAGCCGTGCAGCACCAGCAGCACGGCGTAGGCAAGCAAGCCGTTTGCGCAAAGAATCGTGATGCCGCGCGGCGCATGCCCTTGCATGGCGAACAGCACGAACGAGACGATCGATATGGCGTTGGCGCCGATCCAGTACGTCACCCCCGGAATCGCGGCGGAGCGCAACGAACCGAGCACCGCCATGCTCATGAGGCCGGAGAGAACGGTGACGGCAAGTATGCTGACTGGGCTCAATAGCATAGGCGCGCGGGAGGAGGTGCCGCCAAAACTCCGCAACGTGTGTACACAAACCGGTTAACGGCCGCCGTAACGCACTCTTGATGCCGATACGCCGAATTGTTGCGTACGCAACTAAGTTTGCAATCGCACCGCTTGCGCTACGAGCGGATGCCGAAAAAGCTGTGCCAGAGGGAATTGAATACGCCGGCGTGACGCTGGTCTTGGGTCGAGGGTTCGTCCGCTTGTTTGTCCGCTGCTGCGTCCGCTGTTTCGTCTGCTGTTTCGTTTTTAGGCGGCTCCGGTTCGGCGGCGGAGGCGGATTGGGCGGCCGATGCGGCTGCCGGCTCCTCGGCCCGCGTTTCGGCCTCGGCGAAATTCGCCGGCGCGGGCGCGGGTGCCGGCGCTTTACGCGATTCATGCAGCGCCCACACGCTATTGGCAATGCGCGTCGCAAGCGGAACGTCGCAATCGCGGCCGAGCAGCACGCCGAACAGCACATCGCGGTTGTGCCCGTCCTCCGCGAAGCGCATCGCCACTTTCACGAGTTCCGCGTACGACGCATCGGCGGCGTGTTGAGCCTGCGCCTCACGCTCGGCCTTCGCGCGCTTTTCCTGTTCCTGCTGGCGGCCGTGGCGCCGCATCTCGTCCGCGTACACGGCGTCGTACACCTTGCGCTGCAAAGGGTCCGACAGGATCGTGTAAGCCTCCTTGATCTCCAGAAACGCCGCACGCGCCTGCTCCTCGCGGCCCACGTTGCGATCGGGGTGCCACTTCATCACGGCCTTGCGATACGCGGCCTTGATTTCGTCGACGGTGGCGTCCTCGCGCACACCCAGCGTGTCATATAGCGTCGCCATCCATTGCTCGATCCAAGTTGCATGCCGGGCCATCGTAGCACGCATGCATGGCAGCACCGGGACGCTCGGGCAGCGTCCCGCGCGGGCAATACCATGGCGCCAAGCGCTCAGCCGGCAACGCAGCCGCACTATATCGACGTTGTTTCCCCATAAAACAATTTCGCTTTCCCTCGTAAGAATCTTCGTCTTCGAACGACTCAACCGGGTCTTGCCCCGCTAACCGGATACAAAACGAAGGCGCCACCGTGGACGATATCGATTTCACCTGCACGATGTGCGGCAACTGCTGCCACGACCTGCGCCTGCCGTTGACTGTCGACGAAGCGACGGCCTGGATCGAACGCGGCGGGCAGGTTCAAGTCCTGTGCGAAGCGCTGCCCTGGCTCGAGGAGCCCGGCGCGAACGATCTGCAGGCCCAGCACAAGCGCAAGCGCTCGTTTGCCGCGACGAGCGGTACGCTGCCCGCGCGCGTCATCGTCGTTTTGGCGGGAACGTTCGCCGGTCCGTGTCCGAATCTCGGGCCGGACATGCGCTGCGGAATTTACGAGGACCGCCCGCTCGTCTGCCGGATCTATCCCGCCGAGATCAATCCGTTCGTGCCGCTCGTGCCGAGCCACAAGGGCTGTCCGCCCGAAGCGTGGGCGCCGTCGACGCCGTACGTCAGGCACGGCACGATCGTCGACGCGGCGCTGCGCGACCTGATCGCGCGCTCGCGCAGCGCGGACGAGCGCGAAGCGCCGTTGAAACGGGAGGTGTGCGCCGCGCTCGGCATCGACCGCGCCGCGGTTTCCAACGAAGGCTTTGTCGCGCACACGCCGCAAGCCGCTGAACTGCATGCCGCATTGAAGCAGGCCCGTGCTTCGGCCGATCTACCGGACGATGCGCGCACGGAGACGTCGTGGTCGTTCGTATCGAACCAGCGCAAGATGGTGGATGTGCTGGTGTCGGTTGGCGCACAGGGCGAGTTCGTCGATGCCGCATCTGAATCGCCGCCCGCCGCGTATGAGTATTTGGGATTCCTGGCCCCATCGGCCTAGCCGTTTTGCCCCTGTCTGGAGAGACTCCATGTTGAAATGCATCGGCAGATATTTCGCGCTCGCGTGCCTGTTGTTCGCGTCCGGACTCGCGGCGGCCGGCGAACGGCCGTTCGACCAGGCCGCCTTCGACCAACTGAAGGCCGAAGGCAAGCCGGTCGTCGTCTACTTCCACGCGACGTGGTGTCCGACCTGCAAGATCCAGCAGCCGATCGTCGACCGGCTCAGCGCGTCGGCCCGCCTGAAAGACGTGACGCTCTTCGAAGCCGACTACGACAAGGAAGTCGCGCTCAAGCGTGCGTTGCACGTGACGCAGCAATCGACGTTCGTCGTCTTCAAGAACGGGCACGAAGTCGCCCGTTCGACCGGTGAGACCACCGAGCCGGCGATCAAGAACACGCTCGACAAGGCGCTGTGATGGACATGGCCGGCGGCGCCTTCGCGTGGAGCACGTACGGTCTCGGCCTGCTGGCCGGCGCGCTGTCGACGCTCTCGCCATGCGTGCTGCCGCTGATCCCGATCCTGATGGCCTCGGCGCTCGCCGCTCATCGCCTGGGGCCGCTCGCGCTCGCGGCCGGGCTCGGGCTTTCGTTTGCCGCGATCGGCATTTTTCTGGCTGCCGCCGGCGCGTCGCTCGGCCTCGATGACGACGTGCTCCGCAAGATCGCAGCGGTGCTGCTGATCGCGTTCGGCGTCGTCATGCTGTCGCGCCGCTTGCAGGCGCATTTCGCGAGCGGCGTCTCCCCGCTCGCCGACCGTGCCCAAGGGTGGCTCGCCAAGCTGAAAGGCGAAACGGTGCTCGGCCAGTTCGGCATCGGCCTCCTGCTCGGCGCGGTGTGGGCGCCGTGCGTCGGTCCGACGCTCGGCGCCGCGACCACGCTCGCTGCGCAAGGCAAGCACCTCGGCAACATCGCGGCGCTGATGGCGTGCTTCGGCATCGGCGCCGCGCTGCCGCTCATGCTGCTGGGCACGTTCTCGCGCGCAGCGCTCGTCAAGTTTCGAGGCCGCGTCGGCGCGATCGGCGCGGCCGGACGGGTTGCGCTCGGCACGCTGTTCGTCGCGTTCGGCGTCTTGATCGTGACCGGCCTCGATCGCCAACTCGAATCCGCGCTGCTCGCGCTGAGCCCCGACTGGCTGACCGCGCTGACCACTTCCATCTGAGCTGCAGGCTCGCGTCTGCCCAGGCGCGCGTCCGCGGCAAAGAACGCTTGCGGGTCAAGCACTTGGTCGGCCTGTGCCCAAGTTACCCACAGCCTTGCCAACAAAAAATGGGGATAAGTTCAGGGCCGGCCGACCGGCGACGCTCGATCGATCCGATAAGCCGGCCAGCCTGGCGAATGCCGATTTTTCTTTCATCCCGCATATTGGCGTATCCCCTGGCTGGACACGGTATTAAGGCCGGATAGCATGGATGCGTCAGTGCTCCGCCATTGCGGACGGCTGATCCGAGCAATTACGGCGTTAAGCGCCCGCCCTTTACGGGGCGGGCTTTTTTTTGTCGACTCGAGTTATCGCTTCAGCGATTACTCGGGTCCCATGCAAAGCTGCTCTCATCGCGTATCGGCTAGTAAAACAACGAATGGATAAATTAACGATTTGGATAAAGAAAACTAATGCTTGATTTTGCCGCTCAATTGGATTTGAATGACGAGTCTCGGATTGCCACGCGCTCCGAATAGATTCACCGGCGGACTAAAGCGGTTAATTTCATCGAGAGCTTTAATGCGCCGGATTGTTTCAGAAATGTTCTCAGTGCGCCGCCCCCCGACGCAAAACGCAGCACGTTCGCACACAACCCCGGGAAACGAGTATGAGCGAGAAAAAGAAAGCGCTAGTCGACACCGCCACGCGGTTATTTGCGCAACACGGCTATCACGCTGTGGGAATCGATCGCATTATCGCCGAGTCCCAAGTGGCAAAGATGACGATGTATAAGTACTTTCCGTCGAAGAGCAAGCTCGTCGTCGAAGTACTGAATACCCAAAACGCGGCACGCGCCGCCGATATCGCTGCGGCAGTCGCGCCGCATTCCGATCCATTGGAAAAACTGCATGCGGTTTTCCTTTGGCATAACACGTGGATCAATTCGGATGCTTTCACCGGCTGCATGTTCACCAATGCGGCCGCCGAATTCCATGCCGAAGAAAACGAAATTCTCGCGGCGGCATCGGCGCAAAAAGAGGGATTTATCCGCATGCTCGCGGGCATTCTCGCCGACATCCTCGATGCCGAAAACGCGGAGAAAGCTGCGCGCCGCTGCGCCATGCTGCTCGACGGCGCGGCGATTGCCGCGCAGGTCAGCGGCCGCCACGACGCCGCGCTCGATGCGTGGGAGATGGCAGCGGCCCTCATCGAAAACGAACGCCTGCAAGTCGCCTGATGCGCCACAGACGGGCCGCGCCAGCGGTTGCGGCCCGCCTGCGGTGAGAACATTCGGGAGCCCGCGCCGCTCGAACCGAGAGCGGCAAGCCTCACGCGACGCCCGTCGCGGTGCGCCGATCGTGCGCTTTAAAAAGGCCGCGGCCAAAATCCGAGATCGCGTTACACTCAGTCCGTACAATCACATCCAACGACGACTCGAGGACACGTTCGATGCGCACTACCGGCTCATCCGGAGCAATGACCCTGCTCACCGAATTCGACGAGGCGAACAGCCGCGAAGTCCGTTCGCTGCGGCTCGAGGCAACCGCCGACGGCAAAGGCATTCTTCTGATCGATATCGATGAACGCAAGCCCGGCATCCATCGGGAAGTGCGCTACGAAATCACGCCTGCCGAACTGATCGCAGCGATCCGCGCACATGGGGCCGAGCTGCCCGGCGAGCATCACGCGCGCTGAACCTGCCGAACCTCAAGCCTCACCTTCGTTTGCACGCCCCGGCGGCCCGCACCTTGGCGCGCCGTGACACCGCCTTCTGAGCGGCGCCGCTAAAGCGGCGCTGCTAGCCTTCCTTTTTTCCATTCCGCCCCAAGTTTTGGACTGCGCCGTCTGCGCGATATTGAATAAACTGGAAGACGTTAGTACGCGCATGGGCATTGCGCAGGCAACGCTCACCGTTTACTGAAATGCGTGATAATTCGAAAGTTTTCAAACCGCCTAACAGACCTATTCCAAGGCCGAGGAAGTAAGCCGATGCTACATGACCTCGTCGTGCGCTATGGCCCCGCGCTCGTATTTGCCAACGTGCTGGCCGCGTCGCTGGGTTTGCCTGTTCCCGCGCTGCCCACGCTCGTCCTATTCGGAGCCATGGCCGCGCTCCATCCCGAATCGGTCGGGGCGCAGCTCGCGCCCGTTTTGATTCTTTCGGTATTCGCCACGCTCATCGGCGATAGCGCCTGGTTCCTCGCCGGCCGCATTTACGGCGGCAACACGCTGAAAACCATTTGCAAGCTTTCGTTGTCGCGCGACACGTGCGTGAAGAAAACGGAGCGTTTCTTCGGCCGCTGGGGCGTGCGCGTATTGGCCGTGGCGAAGTTCGTGCCGGGGCTGTCGATCGTCTCGATCCCGATGGCCGGCGCGATGAACACGCCCTACCGCAACTTCCTTTTGTACGACGGTATTGGCGCGGCGATCTGGGCGGGCGTCGGGCTCGTGGTCGGCGCGGTCTTTTCGCAACAGATCGACATGCTGTTCGCGGGCATCAACCGGCTTGGCAAAGCCGCGGCGCTTATCGCCGTTGTGCTCTTGCTGCTTTACGCGGCCTATCGCTGGACGCGCCGCCGCGCGCTCCTCAAGAAGCTCGCGGCCGCGCGCATCAAAGTCGACGAACTGTACGACCTGATGCGCCAGGAGCAAACGCCGATCGTCTTCGACATCCGCTCGGACGAAAAGCGTGTGCTCGATCCGTACGTGATTCCCGGCGCGGTGTTCGCCGACGAGCGTCATCTCGAGGACATCGTCAAAACCTACCGTCCCGAGCAGAAGCTCGTCATCTATTGCTCGTGCCCGAACGAAGTGTCGGCCGCGTGGATGGCGAAGCAACTGAGCGAGGCCGGCTTCAACGACGTGGTGCCGCTGCTCGGCGGCATCGATGCGTGGCGCGATGCCGGTCGCCCGTTGTCGCCGCTGCCCGCGGCGACAACGACGATGCCGGACGCGGCCGCGGAGCCCACGCCGAAGGCCGTCTAAGCCGCCTGTTCACGCCCGCCGCTCACCAAGCGGCGCATGCACCGGCGGGTTCGCCAAATCCGCCGGGCGCCGCGTGTCGCCGGTTTCCCATTTCCCCCAAGGAGTCTTCCGAATGCCTGCGTCAAGCGATGTCGAAGGACAACCGGTAGTCGAAGCACCGTACTCGTCGCTGCATACGCGGCTCCATCAGTTGCATCCGCAACTCAGCCCCGAGGAAATCAACCGGATGCGCCGCTTCGGCACGGAGAAGCGCTGCGAATCGGGCGAGCTGCTGTTCCAGACCGGCCGCCCCGGCCCAGGGATGTTCGTCCTGCTGAGCGGCACCGTTCGCGTCCTGCAGCGCGACGCCTTCGGCAACGAGCATCTGGTCGTCGAGCATCACGCAGGCGGCTTCATGGCCGAAGTCGGCCAGCTCTCGGGGCGGCATTCGCTCGTCGACGGCGTGGCGGTTGGCCCCGTCGACGTCCTCCTCATTCCGCCCGACCAACTGCGCGCGTTGATCATCGCCGAAGCGGAGCTCGGCGAGCGGATCATGCGCTCGCTGATCCTGCGGCGCGTCGCGCTGATCGAGCACGGCGCGGGCGGCCCGGTGCTGATCGGAAACAGCAACGAGGCGCGGCTCGTCGCGCTGCAAGGGTTTCTGTCGCGCAACGGCCATCCGCACACGGTGCTCGACATGGGCGCCGACAACGATGCGCGCACGCTCGTCGAAAACTTTTCGGCCGAGCCCGACGATTTGCCGCTCGTGATGTGTCCCGACGGCACCGTGCTGCGCCGTCCGAGCGACGGGCTGCTCGCGTCGAAGCTCGGCCTGCTGCCGGACCTGGACGACTCCTGCGTGTACGACGTCGCCATCGTCGGCGCCGGGCCGGCCGGTCTCGCGACCGCGGTTTATGCGGCGTCGGAAGGGCTGTCGGTGATCGTGTGCGATTTGCGGGCACCGGGTGGCCAAGCGGGCTCGAGCGCACGAATCGAAAACTACCTTGGCTTTCCGACCGGCATTTCGGGGCAAGCCCTCGCGGGGCGCGCATTCGTCCAGGCGCAGAAATTCGGCGCGCACGTGGCCATCCCCGTGACGATCACGGCGCTCCATTGCGGCGAGCGGCCATACCGGCTGGAGACGGGATGCGGCGGTTCGATCTCCTCGCGCTCGGTGGTGATCGCAAGCGGCGCGGTGTATCGGCGGCCGAATATCCAAGGTCTCGACAAGTTCGACGGGCGCGGCGTGTACTACTGGGCTTCGCCCGTGGAAGCGCGCCTGTGCAAGCATGCGGAAGTCGTGCTGGTGGGCGGCGGAAACTCCGCCGGGCAGGCCATCGTCTATCTCGCGACGCACGCGAAGCACGTGCACGTGCTGATCCGCAGAAGCGGCTTTGAAGCGACGATGTCGCGCTATCTGATCGACCGGATCGACGCCTTGCCGAACGTGACCGTGCATCCGCATTCGGAAATCGGCAGCCTCGAAGGCGATGAGAGCGGACTGGGCGCGGTCGTGTTGAAGGAGCCGCTCCCCGACGGCACGACGCGCTTCGACGTGCGGCATCTGTTCTTGTTCACGGGCGCCGATCCGAACACCGATTGGCTGCGTACCTGCAGTGTCGAACTCGACCCCAAGGGCTTCGTGCTGACCGGCTCGGATGGCCCGAACGAAGCACGCGGCAACGCGCCGGGAGCCCCGCTCAGTTCGAGTCTGACGACGAGCGTCGAAGGCGTGTTCGCGATCGGCGACGCGCGCGCGGGCTCGACCAAGCGGGTGGCCGCGGCCGTGGGCGAAGGCGCAGCGGTGGTCGCGCAGATTCACAAGATGCTTGCGGCGCACGCTGGAGAAGCGGTGGAAGGCGGCTGCTAGCGGGCTGGTTGCGGCCGTGGCAGCACGAGCCGCCCTGCCGCTACGAAGTCCGTTCGGCCCATCATTACCTTCGCATCCCTAAATAATTCACCGACAAGCAATCCACGCCGAACGTGGATTGCGCGGCCTAGGCGCCGTTCGCGCCGGCCATCGATCCTAAAACAGCCTAGGCGTACCCACCCAGACAACCATCGTTTCGATGTTCCCGTTGTTCATCCAGGCATGCGGGACCGTCGATTCGTAGTGCGCGCTGTCTCCGGCGTGCAGCTCGAACGTCTTGCCTTCGAGCGTCAGCACCATCTGACCTGCGATCACATACAGAAACTCTTCGCCCGCATGCGTGGTGACCTCGGAACGCCGCTGTCCCGGCGGCAGGCGCACGAGGATGCTTTCCAACTGGCGGCCGCCGGTCGAATTCGTCAACCGCGCGAAAAGATTCGCCGAATTCGCAAAGCTGAAAAACTTCAATTGATCGGCGCGGCATACCGAGCGCTCCTCGCTCGGCGTCTCGACGAAATACTGCATCGTCACGCCGAGCGCGCCAGCGATGCCCTTCAGCGACGTCAGCGACGGCGAAGCGAGCCCGCGCTCGACTTGCGACAAGAACGGCTTCGAAATACCGGCTGCGGTTGCAGTTTCGTCGAGCGTGCGCTTGAGGCGCTGTCTGAGCGCGCGGATCTTGCTGCCCAACTCCGAGGAGGAGTGGACGTTTTCGAGTGTAGAGACCATACCAGTCCGTAGTTCGCCAGCCAAAAACAGGTTGATGCTGGTTAATTTTGTTTGATGAATGCGGGGCGCACGATGCCGGGCAGCCGAGGCGAAGGGGACGCGCAATTTAGAGACAACGCTCTATCTTGCCAGAGGCAAATCGTAAGGCGTATATCAAAGCTTCAGCAATCGGGGAATCAACGATATCAAGATACCGAGGGGCTGGCGCGGGCTTTCGAGAGGCAAACGTTTCCGCCCCACTTACATCGTCTTAAATCGGCACGTCAGTGAATTCCCGTAGTGACGTCCGTGACTTTCCTCTGGACAATCTCGCCACCCTGCGAGTCGCTAAAACTTACGATTCGCCTTCGCAACGAATGCCCACGCAGCGATCCTGCGCGCCGGCTTTCTCAAGCACGCCCCACCGGGCGGTCGCCGACACCTTAGAAATGACTTATCTTTCCACGCCCCCGCCTGCGCGCTCTCATCCTGCCCTCGTCTCGTAGAGGTCATTCGTCGCGCGCCAAATTCCGCGTTTTTTTGCTACCGGTATCATTGCGCGCTTTCGATCTACGCCGCCGCAATCCTGGCTCGACTGGGTATGGCGCGACTCAAGTTTCAAATAAGAGGTCCTCGATGAACCAACCGATATCGCAGACCCGCTCGTTTACCACGGTCTTCCTGATCGAAATGTGGGAACGCTTCGGGTACTACGGGATGGCAGCCCTGCTTGTCCTGTTCATGATCGACAAGCTCGGCTTCACCGACAGCCACGCGAACCTCACATGGGGCGCCTTTACCGCGCTCGTCTACGCGTCGCCGTCGATCGGCGGCTGGATCGGCGACAAGGTGCTCGGCGCGCGCCGCACGATGGTGTTCGGCGCACTCGTGCTGTGCGGCGGCTACCTGATGCTCTCGATCCCCAACGACAGCCTCGCATTCATGTATGCGTCGCTGGGCGTGATCGTCGTCGGCAACGGTCTCTTCAAGGCGAACGCGGCGAACCTCGTGCGCCGCATCTACGAAGGCGACGACGCGCGCATCGACAGCGCGTTCACGATCTACTACATGGCGGTCAACATCGGCTCGACGGTCTCGATGCTCGCGACGCCGTGGATCAAGGACCACTGGGGCTGGCACGAAGCCTTCGCGGTATGCTGCGCCGGCATGCTGCTCGGCGTGATCAATTTCCTGCTGATGCACCGCTCGCTGTCGCGCATCGGCTCGCTGCCCGACGACCAGCCGATCCGCTGGGGCCGTGTCGGCGCGATCGCCGTGGGCGGCGTGGCGCTCGGTCTTGCAACGATGTTCGTGCTGCAGCACAAGGCCGTGGCCGTCGCGTGCGTGTATGCGGCGGGCGTCGCGATTCTCGCGATCTTCGCCTACATGCTTGCCAAATGCGCAAGCTCCGAGCGCGCGGGCCTGATCGCGGCGCTCGTGCTGACGCTGCAATCGATCCTGTTCTTCATCTTCTATCAGCAGATGTCGACGTCGCTCACGCTGTTCGCGCTGCGCAACGTCGATCCGGGCTTCTCGGTGTTCGGCGTGCATCTGTTCTCGTGGAGCGCCGCGCAGTTCCAAGCGCTCAATCCGATCTGGATCATGCTGCTGAGCCCGTTCCTCGCGATCCTCTATACGCGTCTCGCCACGAGCGGCAACGACGTGCCGGTGGCCGGCAAGTTTGCGATGGGCTTCGTGGTGGTAGCCGCGGGCTTCTTCGTCTATGCGATCAGCGGACGCTATGCCGTCGACGGACGCGTGTCGTCGTGGTTCATGGTGTGGGGCTACGGCCTCTACTCGCTCGGCGAATTGCTCGTGAGCGGCCTCGGTCTCGCGATGATCGCCCGCTACGTGCCGACGCGCATGAGCGGCTTCATGATGGGCGCGTATTTCGTCGCGACGGGCGTGTCGCAATACCTCGGCAGCGTGGTCGCGAACTTTGCGGAGATGCCGTCGAACGAGCTGAGCCCGCTGCAGTCGCTGCCGATGTATACGAAGCTCTTCTTTGGTCTCGGCTGGCTCGCCGCGGGGGGCGCACTGCTGGCGTTCCTGCTGCTGCCGTTCATGGGCAAGCTCTCGCGTCGGCATCATCAAGGCGCTGAGCAGCAGCGCGATGATAGGCGCGCGGAAGCGCTTGCGGCTAAGCAGGCGTAAGTCACTTCAGTTGTTTATCGGCGCTTAGGCGCCGAACGCGGACGGACCTGCGCCGTTTGCTTCTTGCAGCAGCGGCTTGAACTGGTTCGGTTAAAGTTCAAGCCGCTGGTCTTCAAGCTTCCCTCCCACCGCTTACGGCTCCATCCTCGCGCGCACGAAGTCGATATGCGACTGCATCGCCGTGCGCGCCTCCTCCGGCTGTCGCGCGCAAATCGCCTCGCACAATTTGCGGTGCTGCATCAGCAACTGATCGGACGCGTTGGCGTCCTGTTCCCTTAACCCCGTTCCGCTCGTCGTGATGTGTTCGCGCAGCATGCCGATCACGCTCGTATGCAAGTGCAGGAACATCGCGTTGTGCGACGCCTGCGCAATCGCCTCGTGCAGTTGGGCGTCCGCTCGTGCTTCGGCGGGCTTGTCGTCGGCGGCGTGCGAGCGCTCCAGCTCGACTAGCAGCGCGCGAATCCGCTTGCGGTCTTCCGCGCTGGCGCGCTGTGCGGCGAAGTACGCGGTCGCTCCTTCGAGCACGCGACGGAACTCCAGAATGTCTTCGCGCAGCGCCGGGTGATCGGCGACCAGTTGCCCCCACGGCGACGCAATGCCTGTACGCAGTTGATCGGTGACGAATACGCCTGAGCCGCGCCGGCTTTGCACCAAGCCGCGCGCCGCGAGCCGCTGGATGGCCTCGCGTATCGTGTTGCGCGATACGTCGTACTGTTCCGCCAGCGCGCGCTCGGCAGGCAGGCGCGAGCCGGCGCGCCAAGTGCCGTCGATCAGCGCAGTCTCCATTTGGCGCATGATGCCTTCGACGCGTCCGCGCGCGGCGTCTCTTGCCGATATCTTCCTTGTTGTCGTCATCACTTTCCCTGCCCTTTGTCTCGCTGCACCGCCTATTGCCGCCCCAACTGGTCCAACCAATTTGAACCCACGCATGTAAGCGGGAATTATGCGCTGGAGCACGCGAAAACCGCACCGGCACGTTGAAATCGCGCGGAATTACGCAGCGGGAAAAGCGGCACACGACATCAGCGAGCGAGACATGATCGAACGGCAATACCCCACCGTGCGCCCCGCGCACGCCTATCTATTCGGCACCTGTCTGGTGGATCTGTTCGTACCGCAGGCCGGGCTCGACGCGGTGCGCCTCCTCGAACGCGAGGGCCTGACCGTTCACTTCCCGCGTGCGCAAAGCTGCTGCGGCCAGCCGGCGTATAGCAGTGGCAATCCCGAGCAAGCGCGCGAGGTAGCGCGCGCGCAACTCGATCTGTTCCGCGAGCCCTGGCCGGTCGTCGTGCCTTCGGGGTCTTGTGCGGGAATGATGCGGCACCATTGGCCGACGCTCTTCGAGCACGATTCGGCCGCCCAAGAGAAAGCGCGTGCTCTGGCCGAGCGCGTTTACGAACTCGGTGAATTCCTGCTGCACGTGCTCAAGGTTCAGTACGCCGACGAATGCGCGGAAGGACTCGCGCAGGAGCGGGTCGTGCTGCACACGTCTTGCGCAGCACGCCGCGAAATGGGAACGCGCGCGCACGGCGTTGAGCTCGTCGATGCGCTGCCCGGCGTCATGCGCATCGAGCATGAACGCGAATCGGAATGCTGCGGTTTCGGTGGCACATTTGCATTGAAGCACCCCGATATTTCCGGTGCGATGGTGCAGGACAAGCTCGCGTCGGCGTGCGCGACAGGCTGCGACCGGTTGGTTTCAGCCGACTGCGGATGTCTGTTGAACATCGGTCATGCCGCCGCGAAGCAAGGCGCGCCGCTGCCGGTCGAACACCTCGCGTCGTTTCTGTGGCGGCGCACCGGCGGCAAGGTCGACGACGCAGGGGAGTCGGCATGAGCACGCTTAGCGCACGCGAACGCATACTCGGGCGGCTGCGCGCCGCCGCGCCCTCGGCCATATTGGATACGTGCGATATCGATGCGCGCATCGACGTTCATTACGAGCAGCAACGTCGACGGGCTGCGTTATCGGCACAGCAACTCGTGCAATCGATGCAAACCGCGCTCATAGCCTCGCACGCCGAAGTCTGGTGCGCCGACGCCGCCTCATGGCCGGCTCTCATAGCGCAACGAATGGCTGCGGCAGGCGTGCGGCGCTTGCTTGTCGATGACGCGTGCGCGGAAGGCGCCGCTCTGACGCGCGCGCTACCCCCATCGGTTGAAGCACGGCCCTTCGCTGCACCGATCGAGAACTGGAAAGCCGAACTCTTCGAGACTGTGGATGCCGGTTTTACCATCGCCCGTTCTGGAATCGCCTCGACAGGTACGCTGATCGTCGAACCCGACACGGGAACGCCGCGTAGCGTGTCGCTCGCGCCGCCGCTGCATATCGCGCTCGTTCATGCGCACACGCTTTATCCCGACATGCACTCGGCAGCCAAAACCGAACGCTGGCGCGAAGGGATGCCGACGAACCTCGTACTGGTCTCCGGCCCGTCGAAGACGAGCGACATCCAGCAAACGCTCGCCTACGGCGCGCATGGGCCGCGCGAACTGTGGGTCGTGATCGTCACGGACGATCACACCGCCAATGAGGCTGCTTTGCATGGGACAGGAGTAAGCCAATGAGCACGAGCCCACTGCACTTCGTCCCCACCGAAGACTTCAAGGCACGCGCCCGCGCGGCACTCGACGATCCGAAGCTGCGCAAGAGCATGCGCGGCGCGATGAACTTCCTGCAAAGCAAGCGCGCGATCCAGTTTCCCGACGCCGATGAACTCGAGCCCCTGCGCGATCTCGGCGAAGCGGTGCGTCAGCACGCGCTGTCACGACTGCCTGATCTGCTTGCGCAACTCGAAGAAAAACTGACCGCCGCCGGCGTACACGTCCATTGGGCCGAGACCGCCGACGAAGCCAACGCCACCATCGAACGGATCGCGAAATCGCACGGCGCGCGACGCATCGTCAAAGGCAAGTCGATGGCGAGCGAAGAGATCGAGCTGAATCACTATCTCGCCGAGCGCGGCATCGACTGCATCGAGGCCGACATGGGCGAGTACATCCTCCAGCTCGCCGGCGAGAAGCCCGTGCACATCGTGATGCCCGCGCTTCACAAGACTAAAGCCGACATCGGCGAGCTGTTCGAAGAACGCATCCCCGATGCGCATTACACCGAGGACGTCGACGAACTCATTCAGACGGGCCGGCGTGCGCTGCGTCAGACGTTCGTCGACGCGGATATCGGGCTCTCGGGTGTCAACTTCGCGGCGGCGGACACCGGCACGCTCTGGCTCGTCGAGAACGAAGGCAACGGGCGCCTCGCGACGACAGTGCCCGACGTGCACATCGCGATCATGGGCATCGAGAAGGTTGTCGAGAAGCTCGAACATATCGTGCCGCTCGCGAGCCTGTTGACGCGATCGGCCACCGGGCAGGCGATCACGACTTACTTCAATCTGATTTCAGGGCCGCGTCGCGAAGGTGAGCTCGATGGTCCGCGCGAAGTTCATCTCGTGCTGCTCGATAACGGGCGCACGCAGGCGTATGCGGACGAACAACTACGCACGACGCTGCAATGTATTCGGTGCGGGGCGTGTATGAATCACTGTCCGGTTTATGCGCGTATCGGTGGGCATGCTTATGGCACGACCTACCCGGGGCCGATCGGCAAGATTATTTCGCCGCATTTGCTTGGGCTCGAGGCGACGGCGGATTTGCCTACCGCGTCGAGTTTGTGCGGGGCTTGTGGAGAGGTTTGCCCGGTGCGGATTCCGATACCGCAATTGCTGATTCGGTTGAGGACAGAGGCGAATCGGAATCCGCATGAAGCAGTTGAGCATCCGTTGCGCGGGCAAGGGGCGAAGTTCAGTCGCGGGGAGCAGTTGATTTGGCGGTTTTGGAGTGGGGCGTTTGGGCATCCGCGGGTGTATCGGGTGTTTCGGTGGGCGGCGACGAGGCTGCGTGCGTTGACGCCGGCGAGACAGATGGGGTGGACGCGGTATCGGATGCCGCTTGAGCCTGCGCGGCGGAGTCTTGCGGATTTGTTGCGGGAGCGGGGACAGGGGGAATAGGCGGAAGGGCTTGGTGCTTCCGTCAATGTCCATGAAATCTACGGCGGTTGCGGCGCGCCGGCTTGCCACGCCTATGGGAGTCGCCAACCCCGACAAGCCGAGAAAAAGGTCTCCACGAAAGTGAAACGATGTCTGCGAATCTCAGGCTGTGAGCCGCTTAGTCTTTAACTGTCCAACTTTGCGGGGTCAGTTCACGCGGCCGGGTTCGTCTCGCTGCGGCTGGCCGGAAAAAACCCGGTGCAAGCCTATCCCGCAAGTGCTTACGGGTCCTCGTTCAGAATGAGATCGCGCTCTCGCTCGAAGATCGGATGCGCAGCAGGATCTCGATCATAAAAAGCCTCTAAGAAGCCTGACTCTTGCCAAGCCTCAGGCGCAATTCTGATCCCACCATTCGTATTTATTTTTGGACGCCAGTTCGATGGCACCGTCGTACTTACGATCTCAAAGCACTCTACTTGGTGCCCCCCCATGTTTGGCCACTCCCCCGCCCGCTCAGACGTCACTATCCCGTAACTACGTTTTCCATCCGGGTCAATCTCGATGCTCATTACATGATAGATACGTCCGAGCGTCAGCCACGGAGAGAACTCAACCTCTCGACCGAAGGCATCAAGTAAGCGGGTGCATTTAACCTTCATGGCTTCTTGGGCACGCCAGACATATTGTTGAAGACTGCCTTGTAATCCAAACCATAGGACACCTCCCCGGTCGTTGGATTCATATAGAAATGCACCTGGAAAGGTCCCGCAGGGCTTTGATAAGTCTGCGTCGTATATTTGCCGAAGCCTGCCGGTATGTTGGGATTGGCCAATTGACCCGGACCCAATCCGGGGACTGCCTGCACATCGTTAATAGCATTCTGCGTCAGCGTACCACCTGCCGTGAACGGTGAATTAGCCGATTCAAGCTGCAACTGCTGGGCCAGTTGCTTCGCGGTTGCAATATTCTGCGCCGAATCAGCGCCCACCACCACGCTGTTTGTACCGAAACCAGCAGGCATCGTGAAGGCCACGGGTGCCAGCTTACCAGCCGCCCCCGCACTCAACGAGCCATAAATCGCCTCAGCCGTCTGCTGATCCACGGGCAGAACGTTGCCGACCAAGCCCGAGCCCAACGTCGGCAAATATTGCCCTGTCAGCGCTAGGGCGGTACCGGACGCAATATTGTCAGCGCCGGTGAACGCCATCACCGCTCCTCCAGCGGCTAGCCCACAACCGATGAGGAACGTTTCGAGACAGGATGCCAATCCAGCGGTGACCACGCTCGAACCGAGAGCGGCCATCCCAAAGCCAGTGCCCGCCTGCACGGTACCAGCAGCCCCCGGCGCCAATGTCTGGCCTACCCCGGCGCCAACCTGAGACTCCGTTATGGCTTGCGCCGCCTGCTGATTCTGATAGTTGTTCCAGGCGGTCGTGAAAGCATCGCCCAACTTGCTAAACAGCCCGCCTTCATCCGTGTGCTTTCCAGCGTTATTCAGCGCCTCGTTCTGCGCCGCCATCGCACCAGCCTGGGCGTTCTGCCCAGCCAATCCAGCCGTTACCCCGCCCAGCAAAGTCGCGAACCCAGCCTGCTGCCCAGAATCCAACGCAGCAGCCGTCGGATCGATCGCCTTGATAAAGTCCGGCGAGAACGCCGCACTAGTCGCCCCGCCAATCGCCCCGTATCCAGCACCCAACACGCCCCGCTTTCGCAATCGCCCGCAAACCTAGACACCCATGCGGCTTTGCGCGCGCTCACGCCCCCATGCGGTTCGGCTCAGAGGATTTTTTGCCCAGACGCGGTTTTCGGCCCACCGGCGTGCCCAATTGGAAAGAAGTGGTTCGTGTCTCTCCTGCTGTCTGGGCAAAAGCCTCGTTCCTTCGAATACCGCTCCTTGAACGCGACCTCATCCTTCTGCAGTTCACTTCGGTGATCTGGCAACACCCTCCGCTTTTAGCGTCTTTCACTCCTCGACGATATTTCCCACATCATCTTGGAACAAGTGAAAACCGCTAAATAGGTCGTCTGGCCATTGGTCGTCCGTCAACGGACACGCTTCGAGTTGTCGAATCTTCCCGTCATGACCTAACCAAACGATAAAGCTCACGAGGCCCTCAATCGGCTTGCTGCGCCTCGCGTTGATTGCTGGTGGATACCCCGTTACGGGAAGTCCGTCCGGCCTGCGGGGGACGCTGACCGGAACAGCGTCTTCCGCGCAGTTAAAGTCGGTTGTGAAACCACTCCCGGATGATCGACGGTCAGCGACAGTCAAGTGCGGAAGCTGCGCCCGCATACCCACAATCCAGTCAGCATCGCCCCTTAAGGCGAGCTTCATGACTTTCAGTTCAAACAGTTCTGGCTTAGTTCCCATTTCATTTACCCGGCAAAGGATATTTGGGGTTGGCTGTATTCCCCGAAAAGGTACCAATTCTGAACGATCCATTGACCGTCGTTCCACGCACCCATACCGGGGTTCCTCCCACATTGATCCACTCGGTAACTACCCCGGGTCGACCCGCCAACTGTTGCGCAGCGGCGTCGACAGCGGCAAACGCAGCTTCATTACTCCCGTATTGGTCGACCATTTGTCCCAGATCGTGCGTCGGATCGTCAAAGATATGTGTGAGCTTTGCGGCCGAGTTTCCATACTTTGCTAGAGTGGCAGTGGCGTCTATGGTCCCCCCGAATGCGCCAAGACTGCCACTAATCCCAGACAAGGCACCGCCCGCCGCTAGCTCCGCCGCTCCCTGGAACTGCGACGGGTCAAAGCCAAACGCCTTTAAATACGTCGACATCAGTTGGCTCTGGTTGTCAAACGTTACCGCTTTAAACTGAGCTCCGTACTCGTGATACGCGTTATCAACGATATTCTGTGCGACTTCTTCTGCACCGGCGGGGACGTTCCATTGCTCGACATACAGCCCCTGCGCATTCCGATAGTATGTCGTGCCGTTCTGCGCGGTGGCGGCCTGGGCATCGGCTTGGTTGGTCCAAACACCCATGCCGCCGTTTCCGCCGTACACATTCTCGGCCGCCTTCAGCAGCGTATCCGCGCTGTACTTTGAAGCCAGCGTCGGGTTGGCGCTCAGCGTCTTCTTGATAGCCGCGAGAACCTGATCCCGATGCTGAAGTGTGTTGTTCAATGCCTCGTTCTGGGCCCATATAGCCCCCGCCTGCGCGTTGGCCCCTGCCAATCCGGCAGCGAGGCCACCAGTAAGCGTCGCAAGACCCGCGACAATCCCGTTTTGAACATCTAGCGGCGCACCCGTCTGCGATGCCGCATAGGTTACCCACGGTGATACCAGCGCGGAAGTCGCCCCGCCAATCGCCCCACCCGCACATCCCGTACCGTCTGCCGCGCTCGTCAGGCACCCCAAAGCGGCATGAGCCCCAAGGTAAGCAAGCTCTCCGCCTGTTTGTCCCAGGTCCTTCATGAGCGTTGGTTCGAGATTGCCGATCTCGTACGCTCCAGCCGCTGCACCTTCACTCACAAGGTCCTGCTTCAAGTTCGTCAGGAAGCTCCCACCCTCGATCGCACTGCTCACCCCAGCCGAGATCCCCGCGTCCGCCAGCATCGCCAGGCCGCGCGTCTCAATCGTCGTGGCAAGCGGCGTGCTCGCTTGGCTCGCCGTATTGCCGATCGCTGGACTCACCCCGGCCAGGCTCGCCAGCGAAACGGTGGGACCGCCAATCGCCAGCGGCTGTGTCGAGAACCCTAAGCCGGTAGTCGAGTTGTAGGTGATGCCATTGGTCAGCCCCGCCGTAACTGCCGCCACCGCACCCGCTTCAAATGCGCTGCCCCAGTTGACCTGACCATCATTTCCTATTGCTTGGCTGGTTGCACTCGATGCCACGCCTGCAATACCGGCGGATAGCGCCACGTTACCCAGCCCCGCTGTGGACCCCGCTGCACCGGCCGCAAACGTGCCCCCCTGGGCACCCAGCGTTGCACCGATCGCTTCGCTCGCCGCTCCGAACGTGATAATCGTTACCACAACGGCGGCCACCAGCGCCGCGAGTTGCTGGTCGGAAAAGCTCCCCCCTTGCTTCGAGAAGTCCGTGTGCAGATGATCGGTCACCGACGTCTGCGTGAAATTCCCGCCAACTGCTGCTGCAACGCCGCCAGCATCTGCTGCGTGCCAGCCTGATCGACCGTGCCGTCGGCATTGAGTTTCTGCAGCGCCCCGCCGATTTGCTGCAGCGTATCCACGTTCAGATTCATGTTCGCCGCACTCATGAACCCGCCCGGCTGAACCTGCGTGCCAGTCGTGTCCTCATACCCGGCGTCCTTGACGTACTGCCAGACCTGCCCGACGTTGACTTGATTCGCCTCGTTCGTCAGCGACTGCGTTTTCACCGTCAACGTGTTCGACGCGGTGATCGTCCCCGTATTAAGGATGCTGCCTTGGCCGTTCTGGTTGAAGTTCAGCGTGACATTCGTGCCCTCGATGTTTCCACCCGCCGACATCGCACTCCAGTTCTGCGGCAGATACACCTGCGGCATTAGCGCGGTCACGGTCGGACACGTCGCGTTACCCGTCGCCGTGCAGCTCGGGTCGGGCACCGTCTGCTGCACGTACCACAACATCGGCTGCGTCAACGCGTTGATCTGCGTCTGCGAGAGCGCGTCGCCCATTTGAAGATCGTTCTGCTGCGCGTAGTTCAGCGCGTTCTGATACAGAACCGCCTTCTCCTGGTCGGTCACCGACACGCCGTTCGTGCTGTCGTACGTCAACCCGCTGATGAAACTCGCCTGCCCCGTCTGTTGCAACGCGGCCTGCTGTAGCACCAAGTCCTCTTCCTGCGGGTTGTAGTAAAAGAGCGTCGTGCTCGGCTGCAGGTTCGCCGGCAACGCGTTGAGCAATTGCTGCGGACCCAGCGTCGAGGTCTGCGACGTGCCGAGCGACTGCTCGAAATAGGAAGCCTGACCCGCCACCGGAGTCGGCATCGAGCCACTGCCGGCCGCGCGCGGCATCGACAGATTCAACCCCGGCAGATCCAGCGGGCTCAGCGAGATGACTTGCGACGGCGCATTCACGCGCGGCGTGTACGTGTTCGCCGTCGTGATGCCGTTGATCAGCTTCTGGCCCGAGAGCGTCACCGACGTGCCGATGATGTTGCCGACGTTCACGATCTGGCCGCCGGACGTGACCGTCAAGTTCGGCGCCTGGATCGTCGCCGCGATGCTCAATCGCGCAATTCGGCGACCATGGACCACGTAGCGCTCAGCGGGATTTCCGACATTTCCGCCACCACGACACACGACATGCAGCAGGGTACAAATCGGGATTTTGGCTCCGAGTGGATACAGCGCGCGATGCAGACTTCGAAGCAAATGCATCTCAACGAGGACTTCGGCCGCGCAGTCGCCAGGGGGCTTTTCTAGTCAACCGGCGCCGCACGCACAACGACCGCGAATTGCACAAATCTGATGACCGCACCGCTATGCTCGCGGACCCCATAAACAACAAACCCGGCTCACGCCGGGCTCGTCTTACTGCTGCTGTCCGGGCAATAGCCGGCCCACGCCTGCAGTGAGGGAGAAGTTCATTTTCACCTACAAGAACGGAGATGGATCATACGGCCTCTAGCGGCATTTCTCATTTCTTGGTCATTTCGTATACCTCAGGGAGGGCGAACCAAAGGCCACCTGGATCCGGATCGTCCCCACCGTTGGCAAGCCACTCCTTTATGACTGCATTTGCAATCTCCTCGGTCGTCGTGCCGTATTGATTCTGCAACTGCCAATAGTGGATGCCGTCGGTCGCTCCAACTACTGGTTTCGCCCCTCGTTCGAGCAACGCATGTAAGTTGCGACGAACATAGCTAACCAGCTCGTCTCCTTCCAATCCAAATCCGCGACGGCCATAAGGAACTATTTGCCATAGCCCTACTGCATCGACCGGAAGTTCGTTGGGAACCTTGGCGATGTATTCGCTCATGGTATCCCCGCTATATCGATCACGAGGTTCGCTCATTTTTGATGCACCTTGAATCCAGGCGGTAGACTTGGGTTATTGCTCTGAATAACGTCTATAGTCGTGCCACTTGTTGCACTCTGTCTGATCCCAAAGATGGTTCCGTCTGGCATTTGATAGTAGGTCCCGCCATTCCGGGCATAGCTAGGTGACGTCGCCACCGGTGTTGCGTCTTGCATTAACTGCGATTCAATTTGACTAAACTGATCCGGTGTGACGGTTCGAATGTTCGCTCCTGCCCCTTGGTTCACATAGCCAACCAGTTGACCATTTGGCGCAAGAATATCTCCTAAAGTAGCTCCCGCGTTGTTTGTGGCAGGCGTGGTAACCGAATCAGCGTCGGCGGAACCACTGGTGCTTACAGGGGGTACCTCTGAAACGATGTCTCCCCCGTTTCCGCCACCACCGCCTTCAAGCGGGATCAGATCCTTGCCGTGGACGATATCTTCTGGATTCGTCGAATTGTTCAGCGACTCGTTCGTGGCAGCGTTCGCACCGCCCGCTACATTCTGCCTTGCGAGCCCTGCCGTCAAACCGCCGAGCAACATTGACGCCCCGACGATTGCGGCTCGCTGCCCATCGGTCAGGTTCGCTAGTCCGCCCGCTTGGTCAACCAGGAACGGAGCCACAAGTGCGCTGGTGGCCCCGCCAATGGCCCCATTAGCATAGGCGATTATCGGCTTGCGACCTTGTTCGTATCTTTAAGCAGCGGTACACATCCATCAGTCGGAATTCGCTATTTTTTCTCGAATCGTCGAAGATCTAGCACTCTCACACTCTTGTTATACCCCCATCCAAAGACAATACCAATGAAGAGAGCAGCAAAAGCAATACCTACGAAAGTCAGAGAATCTCTACCAGACGGACTGTGAAGTACAACTAGGCACCATAACACCACGCCTAAAGCCGAATAAGCGATTAGTCGATAGACCTTCCGCTCCAATGGAATCAAGTCATCACTCCAACGCTGATCATTCATCGCCACTCTCCTCCGACAATACCAAGTCGTTTCTCATTTTTTTGGCACCACGTAAGGCTGTGCAGCAGTTGTCCCGAGCGTAAAAATCGTCTGTACCGCTCGTCCTTGAGGAATCACAGCCCCGACCATCGCGTTAACCGTATCGTACACAACGCTAAAAGGTGTCGGTTGGCTGTAAAGGTAATTCAACGATTTTACTGCCGCTGCACCGGCAAGCGCGACTTCGCCATATGGCGGCGGAAGCCAAATCGCTACCAAACCGAATCCTGTCGAGGCTTGATCAGTTAATGTCGCCGGGCTTGGAAACGAAAGTTGCACACTACCATTAGCCAAACCGCAATTTCCGTTCGGACAGATCGATCCTGCACCCGACCCCACCGAAATCCCCTGCGGCCCGTAACTCGACTGATCTCCCGGGGACGACGCCTTATACTGCTGGAGCAGCGGTACGTCGGCACCATTTGTATTCTGTAGGATAAAAGCCTGCAGCGTCGGATTCGCCGCTCCCGGTATTTGTGTCCAGATGGTCTGCCCTGTATTCGCGTCAACCCCAGCCTTCGCCCACGTCGTCCCGTCATTCGGCGGTACAGCTCCTTCTACCGTCGCCGCAGCTCCGCTTTCCGAACTCCCGTTCTGGCTATAGCTCATCTGAGCCAGCTGGTTCGCAATGTCGTTTGCAGTCACCGCCGCCCCGTCCGAATTGGTAATTCCCTTAGCGTTGGCAGCGGCGGCAAGTTGCTGCGCAAGCGGCTGTTCCTGCGGGTGCAGCACTCGGTTGTTAAGCGTCTCGTTTTCAGCCGCTGTCGCTCCGGCCTCGGCATTTTGTCCCAGTAAACCCGCTGCAGTCCCACCTAACACCATAGATGCAGCAGTCAGTGCCGCAACCTGACCTGATGACCACGAAGTCGGATTGCCGTTGCTATCGGTAGGATCTGGAATCAGGGAAGTGAACGCGGAGCTCACCGCCCCGCCAATGGCCCCACTTGCACACCCCGTTCCCTCAGCCGCGCTGGCAGCACACCCCAACGCCGCGTGAGATGCAGCGTACGCAATCTTTGAAAAGTCTCCAAACGTATTAGTAAAGAACCCTTCGCTATTAAGCTCGCCGATTGCGCCTGCGCCCGCCGCCGCAAGGTTGCTCGCAAGGCCCGATTCCAAGGCCTGCCCGAAGCTGCCTCCGTACGCCACGGTATTGACCGCCGCCGATACCGCGCTCTGACCCACGACCTCTACTGCGCCCTGCGCAATTTCACTTGCACTCGCCGTCCCCGCGGCGATGTCACTGCCCACGTTGGAAAGCTGCAGATCGTTCAGCCCCAGTCCGGAGTCAAGGCCTTCGGTCGCATACGCCACCACTCCCGCCTCGATGATGCTACCGAGGTTAAGTCCCTGACCGCTAGCTAGTTCGTTCATCGTGGCGGCCAACATGGCGCCAAGCACCGGCATGCCCATCGCGGACAGCGCCACCGCGACTACCATCGAAGCCAACTGGCCAACACCAAACCCACCCTCCGCCGTGAAGCTCGTGTGCAGATTGTCGCTGACACTGGTTTGCGTGAAATTCGCGCCCAATTGCTGCTGCAACGCCGCCAACATCTGCTGCGTGCCTGCCTGATTGACCGTGCCGTCCGCGTTGAGCTCCTGCAGCGCCCCACCAATCTGCTGCAGCGTCTCCACGTTCAGATTCATGTTCGCCGCGCTCATGAACCCGCCCGGCTGCACCTCCGTACCCGTTGTGTCCTGGTAGCCGGTGTCCTTCACGTACTGCCAGATGTTGCCGACGTTGACCTGATTCGCCTCGTTCGTCAGCGACTGCGTGTTCACCGTCAGCGTGTTCGACGCGGTGATGCTTCCCGTATTCAGGATGCTGCCTTGACCACCCTGATTGAAGTTCAGCGTGACATTGGTGCCCTCAATGTTCCCGCCCGCCGACATCGCACTCCAGTTCTGCGGCAGATACACCTGCGGCATGAGCGCCGTGATCGTCGGGCAGGTTGCCGTGCCCGTCGCCGTGCAGCTCGGGTCGGGCACCGTCTGCTGCACGTACCACAACATCGGCTGCGTCAACGCGTTGATCTGCGTCTGCGACAGCGCATCGCCCAGTTGAAAATCGTTCTGCTTCGCGTAGTTGATCGCGTTCTGATACAGGATCGCCTTCTCTTGATCGGTCACTGACAAGCCGTTCGTGCTGTCGTACGTCAGGCCGCTCACGAAGCTCGACTGGCCCGTCTGCTGCAGCGCCGCCTGCTGCAGCACCAGGTCCTCTTCCTGCGGGTTGTAGTAGAACAGCGTCGAGCTCGGCTGCAGGCTCGCGGGCAGCGCGCTGATGAGTTGCTGCGGGCCCAGGAGCGACGAGCTTCCGAGCGACTGCTCCACGTAGGACGCCGTCCCCGCCACCGCCGTTGGGATCGAGCTTCCCGACACGAGCGGCAACGACAGGTTCAGCCCCGGCAAGTCCACTGGGCTCAGCGAGATCACTTGCGACGGCGCGTTCACGTGCGGCGTGTACGTGTTCGCCGTGGTGATGCCGTTGATCAGCCGTTGGCCCGTGAGCGTCACCGACGTGCCGACGATGTTGCCGACGTTCTGGATTTGCCCGTCCGAGGTGACCGTCAGGTTCGGTGCCTGAATCGTCGCGGCGATGTTGCCGACCGGCGTGGGCGGATCGATGGAGCCGCCTACGTTGGTATATGCGCTGCCGTACAACTGCGTGCACTCAGCCACCGAGCCGCACGCCCAGACGTCGTGACGTTTGTCCGGACTGAAATCGCCCGTCTCTTGCACCCAGTGCGAGTGCCAGTAGGCGTTCAGCGTTTGCGCTTCGTTCACGACCGGGCCGGTCACGTTGATGGTCGCACTTGTGCCCGCCGCGATCAGGCTGCCGATGTTGGTCAGGCTGCCGGCGTTGATCTGCAGGTTGTTGCCCGCGCCGATCACCGACGAGCTACCCGATTGCTGTTCTACGTAGCCTTCGCAGTAGCTTTCCTTGTAGCCGCCTGCGGTCATGCAGCCGCTGTATTCCTCCTTGGCGCCGTAGTTCTGGTGGACCAGTACCGGCGGCGGCAGATTATTCGTGATCGCGCCGGAGACATTCAGCGTGATGTTGTTGCCTGCAACGATGTTGCCCGACGTGTTGTTCAGGCTTTGAGCCGGGGTCGTCGATGTTGCCGTCGTGCCTACGCCGCCAATGACGATGTTGTGACCGGCAAGCAAGTTGCCGTAGGTGTTGTTGACTTGTCCTGCGGCGATAACTAGATCGTTGCCGGCATAGATCGTGGCGTCGTTTTGCGAATAACTGAAGGTCGTCGTATTCGGGTTTTCGCCGCGGGGGTGGCCGAATCCGCCGCAGTCATAGTTCGGAACGCCCGCGGCGCAGCCCACTTGGGACGAATAGTTTTGTGAATTCCCGCCCTGGTTTGTGAGGTACCCGGAAGTGATCACTACGTTGTTACCGGCATACATAAGGCCAGCGTTCGTGAGATTCCCACCCCCAACCGTCATGTTGTAACCGGCAGCAATCATCCCGGTCGGCGTCGAATCGCTCAGCGTGCCTGTAGCCGTGGGTGCAGCCGCGCCGAGCGCAAAATTGAACAGCGTCGGTGGATTCTGCCAAGGGCTGTTGGCCGGGGGAGCGACCGATAAGGTTCCGAGCGCGTTGAGCTGAGAGAGAAATGATGAGTACTGCGACTGATCGACGTACGTCGTGGATTGACTCGCCAACGTCGGCGCCACCGCACCGTTATCCAGCGACTGAATATTGAGCGACACATTCCCCTGCGCCGCGATCTGCCCACCCCGATTCGACAATGAGCTCGCCGTCAGCGATATGGAGCCGCCGGCAGAAATCACGCCGGACGTCCCCGGCTGCTGTGTTGTGGTGCTCTGATAGACGGTCGGCAAGGCAAGCGTCATCGAGCTGATCGCATTCGGATCAGCGCTTGTCCCTACGTACCAAACGTTTTCATACGTCGTGTCGCCGTTCTGATCCGATCCGACCGCTACGCTGTATTCGTTGAGCGTTAGAGAGCCCGAACCGGCCACAGGCTGCGTTCCTCCTCCTGACGCCCCGCAACTGCTCGTCGAGCTACACCCTGTCGGTGACAGGACATCCCCTAGCGTTACATTGAACTGCCAGTTGAACGGTATCCAGGTGTCGGCATTCAACCGCTTTTGGCTCTGACCATATTCGGTCCCCACCGCACCCGACCAAAGCAATGCCGGATCAGCTACAACCGTGGTGCTCGTCGCCGAACCACTGGGCGCGGTCTGGTCATTCACCACCGCACCCGCATTGATCGTGAGGTTGTTTCCAGTGGAAATCGACCCACCCGTGTTCTGCAACGTCCCACCCAAATTGAACGTCGCATTCCCCTGCGTCTGCGTCGACGCCCCTTGGTTGTCGTAATTGCCGCCGCTGACAGTCAGCGAGTTCCCCGACTCCACCGTGCCACGGTTGGTTGTATTGCCATTCAACGTCAGCGCATCGTTCGCATGCGTCAACGCGCCGCCGGCGTTGTACAGCGTCCCGTTGAACGTGACGTCGTTGCCAATCACGCTCCCCGCATTCGTGAACGTCCCGCCCGTCGAAATCGTGAGCGGTGCAGTACCGGTCATCGTCCCGCCGTTGTAGATCCCGTAGAGACCATCGATCGATACACCCTGCCCGCCGTAATTCCACGTCCCGCTGTTGCTGATCGTCCCTGCCGTAATCGAGAGCTGCCCGCCTTGGCTGATCGTCCCTTGCGACGGGTCGAACGCCAAGTTGACCGCGCTGATCCCCATGTTGCGCTGGGCAAGCAACTGCCCGCCCGCGTTATAGAGCGACCCATTGCCGCCGTTGATCGTCAGCGACAAATCCCCCGTCGTCGGGCCGCCCGACGAATTCGGATTGCCCGCAAAAATCACCCCGTTCTGGTTATTCAACGCGCCGGTATTGATCGTCAGCGCATCCACGCCCATCAACGACCCGCCGACGTTCCTCAGTCCGCCCGCCACGTTGACCGTGGTCGTCTGACCGTTCACGAGCCCCGCGTTCGTGAAGCTCGTCGCGTTGATCATCGTCGTGCCGGTCGACGCGAGCGACGCGTTCGCAGCGTTGGTCAGGTTCACTGCCGACACCTTCAGCGGCCCACCCGCGAGCACTTGGCCCGCGTTGGTCAAGCCGTTCTGCGAGGCAAGCGTCGTCGCGCCCACCACGTCCACCGCGCTACCCGATGCGATCGACAGCTGATTCGAAGCGTTCGCCGTCAACGTCCCGCCGACCACCAGATTCCCGAGCGTCACGTTCGCGCCCGACACCTGCGTGTTCTGCGTCGAAACCAGCGTCGCCTGGCTCGCATCGAGCGTGTTCTGCGCCGTCACCGTGACGTTCTTGGAGCCACTCGCCGAGCCGCTCAACGTCACGTTGCCGCCCGTCAGCTGGAACTGTCCGGCGACGACGCTCGTGCCCGAAAGCGTCAGCGTCTGGCCCGCCGTCATCGTCGTATCGCCGTTCGACGACACGCCCGCCACCGTCACGTTCCCGTTCGTCCCGGTGACGTTCACCGTCCCCATCGACGAGATGCCGCCCGTCACCGCCGCATTCTCGGCCGCTTGAATCTGCGCATTGCCGCCCGTCTGCAATTCGCCGTTGAACGTCACGCTACCGTTCTTCGAAGTGGCGTTGACGTTGCCGACCGCCGTGGACGCGACGAACGACATGTCGCCGCTCGACGTCGCGATCAACTGCCCCGCGCCTTGAATCGCGCCAAGCGTGATACCGCCCGAGTTCGCCGTGAGGTTGATGTCCTTGCCGAACGTCAGAGCACCGCCGCCCACGATCGAGCCCGCGTTGACGGTGGCCGCGCCCAAACCATAGAAAGCGCCGGTCAACGTCGCCGTGCCGACCGAGTTCAGCGTCGTATCCCCGTTGACGAGTTCGCCGCCCAGCGCAAGCGTGCCGCCTGCGTTCGCGGTCAGGTTGCCGGTGCCCGTCGTCGAGCCGGTCACCGCGAGATTGCCCGCCGTCGCCGTCAGCGCGGTATCCGCGCCCGCGCCGATGTTGCCGCCGACGCTCAGGTTCCTCCCCGTAGTAATCGTGACTTTGTCGCCGCTCGATACGTTGCCGCCTACGGTCGCGTCGCGCACCGCTAAGACGGTCGTCGCGCCGCCCGAGCCGAGCGTGCCGGTCACGCTGACGTCACCCGCGCCATTCAAGCCCTGCGCTTGCAGATTGACGGTGCCGCTTGCGAGCGCGGCGCCCATCGAAATATCGTTGCCCGCCGTCGCGAGCAAATTGCCGTTGGTCGTGACGCTGCCGCTCGCGGCGATCCCCGCGCCCGCGCCGATCGTCAAGTCGCCGGTCGAGTTCGCGCTCGCGAGCGTCACGCTGCCCGGCGCGGTGATGTTCGTCGTGCCGCCCGCGTTCATCGCGCCCGCCACGTTGACGTTGTTCGCCGCAGTCAGCGTCAGGTTGCCCGAGGCCGTTGCCGCGCCGCCGAACGTCACGTCGCCGCCGCCCGCGTTGCCCTTCGCGGTCACGTTCAGGTCACCGCTCGTCGCTTGCGCGCTGCCGAGTCCTGCGTTGTTCTGGCCCGTCACCGTGACCGCCGTGCCCTGCAGCGAGCCCGTCAACGCAACGTCATGCGAGGCGTTGACGCTCACCGCTTGCGCGAACGCCGCCGCCCCCGCGCCGTTGATGTCCTGCGCTGCCGTGAACTTGCCGCCCGCCTGACCGGCGAGCGCGCCGGTCAGCATGATGTCGCGTCCCGCCTGCACCGTGACCTGGTTCGTTGCCGCGATCTGGCCGCCGAGCTGCGTATCGAGGCCCGACGTCACGTTCAACGCGCCGTTCGTGGTCGTCGTGCCGGTCAGCGAGGCGCTGCCCGTCGTCGCGGTCACGTCGAGGTCGCTTTGCGATTGCACGCCGCCGCTCACGGTCACGTTGCGCTGTCCGTTCAGCGTGACGGTGCTGCCGCCCGTGAGCGAGCCGCTCACGAGCACGTCGCGCGCAGCCGTGAGCGAGACCACGCCGGGCGCCGTCGCCGTACCGGTGATCGACGCGTCGCCGTTGCCTGCGTTGCCGTTCGCGGTGAGCGTGAGCGTCGTCGCCGAGGTGACGTTGTTCAGCGCCGCGTTGTCGCCGCCCGTCGCCTGCACGACGTTGGCCTGCAAAGAGCCCGTCAGCGCGATGTCACGCTGCGCGTTGAGCACCGCTGCCGCGTTCGTGAACGACTTCGTGCCCGGCCCGTAGATGTCGCGACCAGCCGTCACATGGCCGTTCGCCTGTCCGACGAGCGTGCCGTTCAGCACGGCGTCGCGGCCCGCGTTGAGCGTGACATCGCCCACCGCGCTCGTGCTTGCGCCGAGCGACAAGTCGAGGCCGGTCGTCACCGTCAGCTTGCCGCCGCTGTTGATGCCGCCCGTCACGTTCAGGCTGCCTTGCAGCGCCTTGAGCGTCGTATCGCCGTTCGATTCGATCGCGCCCGCCACGTTGATGTCGTTCGCGGCCGCAACGCCGATCGTCGAGCCGCTCGCGAGCTTGCCGGTGCTCGCGATCGTCACGTCGCCCGCCGAGATCGCCGTGATCGCGCCCGTCGAGGCCGCGCCGCCCGTCACCGTGAGGTTGCCCGCGCCCGACTTACCCGAGGTCAGCGCAATCGTCGTCGCGGACTCGACGTTGTTGACCGTCGCGTCGCTCGCCGCCGACACCTGCACCGTGTTGCCTTGAATCAGGCCGCCTTGCGCGACATTGCGTCCGGCAAGCAGCGTCGCCGCCTGCGTAAAGCTGATCGACCCCGCGCCGCCGATATCGCGGCCCGACGTGACGAGGCCATTGCCCTGCCCGCTGATCGATCCCGTCACGTTGACGTCGCGCGTCGCGTTGAGCGTTGTGTCGAGCGCAACCGTGGTCGTGCCGCCGAGGTTGATGTCGGTGCCCGCCTGCACGTTCAGTGCGCCGCTACTTGCGATCGATGCAGACGTGCCGTTCAAGCCCGCGCTGCCGTTCTGCGCGGTCAGGTTCGTATCGCCCGTCGATTGAATCGAGCCGCTGATGGCGATGTCCTGGCCCGCGTTGAGCGCAACGGTCGAGCCGCCCGCCACCGCGCCCGTCACCGTGAGGCTGTTCTGCGCGTTGAGCGAAATCGTCGAGCCGGCCTGGGCGTTGTTGAGCGTAGCGTTGCCGCCCGCGCTGGTCTGCACCGTCGCGGCGTGCAGCGATCCGGTCAGATCCGTGTCGCCGCCCGAGGTGAGGTTCGCGGCCAGGCCGAACGCCGCCGACGCCGCGCCCGCGATGTTGCCGCCCGCCTTCAGCTTGCCGTTGCCTTGGCTGACGACGGTGCCGTCCATCTGAATGTTCTGGCCGGCCGTCAACGTCATGTCGCCGAGCGCGGACGTGCTCAGCGTGCCGAGATTGATCGACTGCGATGCGTTGGCGACGAGGTTGCCGCCCGCCGCGATGTTGCCGGTGCTCGCAAGCGACCCGCTGTTGTTCGTGAACGTGACGTTGCCGTTCGACTGCACGGTGCCCGCCACCGACGTGTTCGCCCCCGCCGTGATGCCGAGCCCCGACGCCGTCTGCAGCGTGCCGTTCACGGTGACGTTTTGCGTGGCATTGAGCGTGCCGCTCGTGAACGACGCAACGAGGCCGTTCACGGTGATGTTTCCGCCGCCCGCCGCGCCGTTGGCGGTCACGGTGAGCGTGTCGTTGGCCTGGATGTTGTCAAGCGTCGCGGAGTTGCCCGCGGTCATCAAAACGTGGTTGCCCTGCAGCGCGCCGGTCATCGCGATGTCGTTGCCGGTCGTGACGGTCACGTCCTTCGCGATGCCGCTGTTACCGCCGAGGATCGCGTCGTGGCCCGCGCTGAGCGTCGCGTTTCCTTGGCCCGCGAGCGAGCCGCCGATCGTCAAGTCGTTGCCCGCCTTGAGCGTCATGTCGCCCGTTGCGCTTGTCGAGCTGGTCAGCGAGAGATTCTGAGCGGCCTGCGCGCCGAGAGCCCCGCCACTGTTGATCGTGCCCGTCGACGTGACGTTGCCCGTCGTCGCCACGATCGACATATCGCCGACCGACTGCGCGGTTCCACCCGAAGCCACCGTCACGTTGCGCTGCGCAGTTAAACCGACCCGCGCCCCGCCCGCCAGCGTTCCATTCACGATCACGTCGCGCGCGGCCTGCACCGTCGTCGCGCCGACCACCGCCGCGTCGCCGTTGAACGTCACGTCGCCCGCACCGGTTGTGCCACCTGAAGCGCCCTTCGCCGCCACGCTGAACGCCCCGCCCGCTTGCACCTGCGCAAACGTCGCGCTGTTGCCCGCCGCCACGTTCAGGCCGTTGGCCAGCAGCTTGCCCGTGAGCGACACGTCATTGCCCGTGGTCAGCGTGCCGTTCTGCCCGAACGCGATCGAGCCGCTGCCCGTGAGGTCGCCTTGCGCCGCGAGCGTGCCGTTGTTCTGCGCGATCAGCACGCCCGCCACGTCGATGCTGCCGCCGTTGATGGTCGCGTCCGTGCCGATCAGCACCGAGCCTGCGGCGCTGAACGCCCCTTGCGCTGTAGCTGTCAGCGTCGTGCCGCTCGCGAGCGACCCGGTCACGGAAATGCTCTGTCCTGCGCTCAGCGCCACCGCTTGCTTGGCCGTCGCCTGCGCCGCGATCGTGGTCGTTTGCCCAGAGCTCAACGTCAGGTTGCCGTCCAGGTTCACGTTGCCGCTGGTCGTGATGTTGCCGCCCGCAGTGATGCTCACGTCACTGCCCGACTGCAGCGTGCCAGTCGACGTCACATCCCCGTTCGCGTTGATCGTGTAGCCGCCGATGCCGATGTGCGAGCCCGTCAGCGTCACGTTTCCGCTCGATTGCACGCTCACTAGCTTCTGCGCAATGCTGCCCGCCATCTGCACATCGCCGTTCGCCGACAGCGACAAGTCGCCCGCATTGGCGGCAAGCTGTGCATCGGTGCGCACGCCCATGCCGGCCGCCGTGCCGATCACTTGAATCTGCCCAGCCGTCATCGCGCCGTACGCGGTCGCGTCGACGGCATAGCCGTTGTTCGCGTTGCCGTTGCCTGCGTTAATCGCCGCGGCCGTGTTCGTCGCGCCGTTCGAGGACGTCGCGTAGGTCGTCGTGCCGTTGCTGTCCACCGCTTGTGGCGCCACGAACTGCCGCCCCGCGATCACGTTGATGCGGTTACCCGCGTACAGCGGCGCATTGACGCCGATCGTCTCGGCGATCAGGTCGATCGTGCCGACCGTGCCTTCGATCCCGGACCCCGGTCCGTTGACGCCGGCATTGCCTTCGATCTGGATGTGCCCGCCCGTCACGTTGTAGCCGACCGCCTGCGCGTTCGCGAAACCGGTCGCCGTGCCGCCGACGCTCGTCAGGAATTGCGGCGTGCCCGTCGTCAGCGTGACGCCGATCGTGTTCGTAAAGCCCGCGCCCTGCGTCGCGACGCCGTTCGGGTTCGCGATGATGACCGTCGCGGGCGCGCCGAACACTTCGAGCGGGCCGTTGAGCAGCGTGGCGAACGCCGTGCCGGTGGACGTCACCTGATTGACGATGACGCTCGCCGTGCGTCCGTTCAAATTCGGATTGGCCGCGACGTTGCCGCCCGTGAGCGACGTGCCGGACATCAAGCTGTTATTGAGGATCAGCCCGACCGGATCGACGTTGAAACTCTGATACTGATTGAGCGAGATGCCCGCGCCGTTCGGTGCGGTGATGTTGACGACAGGCACGCCGCCGTTCGCGCCGGTCGATTGCGTGATCTTCGGCTGGAACGTGATCGGTGCGGTGGGGTCGACGATCGGCGCCGCCTCGGCCATTTGCATCGCGAAGCGCACGCGCAGTGCGGCGAGGTCTTGTATGACCTGCCAAGCGTCGTCGTCGAGGCGATGGCTGCCTGCGGCGAGAACACCCGCCGCTGCGCGTCCTTGTTCGACCGTCACGGTAATCGGCCCGACGAACAGCGTCGCGGCCACGACAGCGCTGATCGCGCGCTGCCACCACGTGTACACGCGAGGCGTCCCGCCTGCCGGCATGCGCAGACGCGTCGATGCACGAAACGCCTCGAACGCCCGATGGCGCGCAAAATCGCGCGCCGCTTGAGCGCGTTCGAGCTGTCGCAAACTACCCCGTGTGGTCGTGTTCATATCGTTATCGATCGTTCTTCGTTGTTATTCGCTGCGTTTCATGCGATCGCTCGCCGGCCGGCCAGCCGGCGGAGCACGGCGCGTCCGGGCTTATGTGCCCGTTATTGCGCGCCGTGCGGTGTGGCTTCTCGAGGCTGCTGTTACTGCGTTACTGCTGGATCTGCGCGTTCTTCACGAGATACCCGACGACCTGCGCCGTCGCTTTCTCAAGCGCGATCTGTTCGAGCTGTTTGCGCAATTCGGCCTGCGCCTGATCGAGTTGCGGCACCTGCGTCGGACGCTTTTCATCGACGCGCAAGATCCAGTAGACGTCGCCCACTTGTACCGGCGCGCTCGATACCGCGCCTTGCGGCAGCTTCACCAGCGCTTCCGCCAGCGGCTGCGGCCAGTTCTGCGTGTTGCCCGGTTGAATCGGCGTCTTGAACGAGATCCAGTTCAGCGCGCCGCCTTGCGCAGCGTTCGGGCCCTGGCTGTACTGCTTGGCGAGCTGCGCGAAATCCGTGCCCTTCTTCAATTGGTCGAGGATCTTGTTCGCGGTATCGGCGTCCTTCACCGCGATCACGCTCGGCTTGTATTCGTTCTCGCCGAGCGTCGCGACGATCGCGTCGTACTTCGCCTTCACGTCGGCGTCGGTGACGGGCGCGGGCTTCACTTGGTCGCGCAGGTACGCCTGCGTCATCGCAATCGTCTTGGCCTGCTCGACTGCGGCGATCACTTGCGGCTTCGTGTCGTAGTGCGCCTTGGCCGCCGCTTGGCGGAACAGCTCGCGCGCGATCAGCTGGTTCTTCAAGCCGGTGCGCAACTGGGGCGTATCGGGCGCATTCGTCGCGCGCACGGCCTGATCGAGTTCGTCCTGCGTGATCAGCACGTTGTTCACGCGGGCAATCGCGTTGGCGGGCAACGGGGCCGATGCGCTTTGTGGCGCAGCGGCTTTGTCCGTTTTCGAAGGCTGGCTAGCCGCGTGAGCAGCCGGCGCGAGCGTCGCGGCAAGCGCGAGACAAAGCGCGCTTGCGAAAGTCGTGAATCGCGGATTCGATCGATGGTTCATTGGGTTCTCCTATCTTCTATTCGGACCAGTTGAGAGTGGCGAGCAGCACGGTCGCTTTCCTACCGAGTGCGGCCGGCTGAATGAGGGCTTGCCCGAGCAGCACCTCGCTCGAAATCGTTTGTTTGCCGATGCGCCATTGCGCGCGTGCGCCGACGCCCGTGCCGACGAGCGTCGGCCAGCCGCCTTGCGCGACCAGATGCGCCTTGCCGCCGTCGAGAAACACGTACGGCTCGATGCGCGCGTCGCGCCACGCGGGTGCGTTCTGCCAGGCCGCTTCGTTGCGCAGATAGATGCCGCTGTCGCCGCTGATCCCGCCCTCGGTGAAGCCGCGCACGGAGTCCATGCCGCCGAGGAAGATCTGCTCGTTGCCGAACATCGCGACCGGGCTGAATTGGCCGCGCAGCGTGCCGCGATACGTCCACGCGGTTTTGCCGAGCGTGCCGAGTGAGATTTGCAGCGTGCCGTTGGCGTCGGCCTTGGTGAATTGACTGTGCGCGTCGGTGCTGTCGATGTCCGACGCGTCATGGCTCGCGCCGAGCCACGGCAGGCCCTGCGAGATGCCGACGTCCCAGGTCGCCGCAGCGCCCTGATCGCGCGAGACGAATCGATACAAGCCGTTGACGCCCACGCGCAGCACCGTCAAATCCTGCGGCGACAAGAAGAAGCCGTTCAGGTTGCGTTCGATGCGCATCTTGTTGAGCGCCACGTCGAGGCTGATGTTGCCGGTGCGCGAGCGCGTGAGCACGTCGTTCCACCCAAGCATCTGGCTGAACGTGCGGCCTTCGAGCAGCGCGGTGTCGCCGATCGTCTGCTGATACTCGGAGAGCGACGTCGTGTAGCTGAAGGTCTGATAGCCGTATGGCACCGCCGCCGAGAACACGAGCGCGTTGGTGTCCTCGGTGCCGACGTAGTTGAGCGAGAGCGATTCCTGCAGGCCGAACAGGTTGTCCGCTTCGGCGTCGGCGCGATAGCGCAGCGTGCCGGTCTGCGAGCTGCCGTAGTTGTCGATGCCGACGTCGTAGTAGAAGCGGTCGCCGTAGTGGTTCGTGATCGCCACGATCGAATCGCCGGGCGACTGTCCCGGCATGATCTGAATCTCGGCCTGGTTGCGCCGCAGCCGGTTGATCTGGTCGACGCCTTGCTCCAGATCCGGCAAGCGCAACACATCGCCCTGGCTGTCGCCGAACGCCCATGCTGTGCCGGCGTCGGTCAGCAGGCCGCCGCCGTGCGTTTCGAGCAGGGTTGCGTTGGGATCGCGCGGACGCAGCGGCTTGCCGTTCAGCGTAAACGCCGCCACGCGGCCCGCCACGATATTGATTTTGAGCGTGCCGGACGCGAGGTTTTGCGGGCCCAAGTAGGCCCGCGTCGTGATGTAGCCGTGCGCGATGAACGCCTCGGTCACGCGCCGGAGCAACAGGTTGATGCGGTTGCGTCCGAGGCGCTTGCCGATGAACGGCTTGGCGACGGCGGTCAGCTCGCGCTGGCTCAACACCTTGTCGCCGATGAAATCGATGTGCTCGATGTCGAACATCGGCTCGACGTCGGGCAGCGTGTCGATGTCCGCGCCTTCGGGCAGGTTCGGCAGCGTGGGCTGTGCCGGCACGGCGATCTGCGCAGGCGCCTGTTGAAGCTGCTGCTGGCGCTGCTGGTCGCGCTGTTCTTGCAGAAGGCGTTGCCCCGGGTCTTGCTCGGGCCTGAACGGCAACGCGCCGCCCGGCAACGCACCACCGCCAGGCAGCGGGGGCGCGCCCGGCGGCGTCTGCGCCCAGGCCCGCGCCGCGGCCGCGCCCGCCAAGAGCGCGAGCGCGCACTTCGCCACGCCGGGCAGACGGCGCCTCACAGGCCGAGCCATGAAACGAGCCCGATGTGATTGTGAGCGCCGACCGTCACCGGCTGCGTGTACGGCTTGCTGATCGTGACGATGCCGCCTGCCGCGTTCACGCCGCCCGGCGCGCTGAACGCGCCGCCGTCGATCACGCCCTCGCCGGTGAGCTCGACCTGTCCTGAGCCGCCGCTGAAGATGCCGCCGGTGTCGGACGCGTAAATGGTCCCCCAAGCGTTGCCGAACCACGCCTTGAGGTCGTTGTCGCGATTGATTGCGCTATAGCCGAGTACGCCCTGCGCGAGCGTTTTAGGCGCATCGAGCGTCAGCGTGCCGAGCGCGAGCACCATGCCGCCCGTATTCGTGATCTGCGTGCCGGCCTTCAGATCAATGTTCGTGTTCGCTTCGATCACGCCGCCAAATGCCTGAACCGTGCTCGATGCGCTCGAGTGGCAGAAGATGAAGCACGATTGGTTGTAGTTCACCTGGCCCGTGAAGACCGCTTGCGTGAGCAGCGAATGGTTCGCGGTGATCGAGATGTTGCCGGTGTCGGCTGTGTTGCCTGCGTCCGCGAGAATCGAGCCGCCCACGTTCGACACGTTGTTGCCGTGAATCGTGACGTCGCCCCCTGCCGCCGTGATGTACGACAGCTTCTGCGGATCGCTCAACTCGCCGTAATCGATCGAGAAGCCGTCGTTGCGATGCGTGAAGAACAGAAAGCTCCAACCCCGGTTCGAATAGCTCGACTCCGCGCCGTTGTTGACGCCTGTCGAGTGGTCGACGATGTTGTTCACGTCGCCGGCCGCCGCGATCGCTACGTTCTGGTTCGACAGGATGCGGGCGTCCTCGTTGATCACGTTGCCGCCGGCCGTCACCGAGACGTCGTCGTTCACGCCGAACAGGATGCCCAGGCCCGTGCTCGGCTTGGATTGATTCAGGACGTCGCCCGCGGCGTTGAGCGTGACGGCGCCAAGCGACGCCGAATCGTTGGCGATTCGCGTCTGCCCTTGCACGAGCGAGCCGATATTCGTGATGTCGCCCGTGCTCGTCAGCACGACCCCGGAGTTCGCCGAGGCGATGGTCGAGCCCGTCTGGTTGCTGTCCGGCTGCAGCGTAATGCCGCCGCCCGTCACCGAGATGCCGCCGCTCGCGATCAGGCCGCTGCCGGTCAGCGTGACAGGCAGGGAAGCCGCAAGCGTCGCCGTGCCGTTGCTGACGTTGAATTGCGTATCGGTCAGCGTGATCGCGTCCTGCACTTGCAGATTGGCGTTCTGCGCTACCGAGACCGTCGTGTTCGAAATCTGCACGCTACCGTTCGAGGTCAGCGTGAAATCGCCGAGCGTTGCGTTGAGCGGGCCGGCGCTCGCCACGCCTGGGCCGCGGTCGGTCACGATCAGCACAACACGTCCGCTGGTCACGCTGCCGGCCGCCGTGATGTCGACGGCGACGGAATTCGCCGTCGCGGGTGTCGCGGGCGCTTGGACGGTCAGCCAATCGTTGGCGTTATCGGTCGGCGACAGGCCGGTGTTCAGGGTCGCCTGCTCGGTTCCGCCGACAAGGCGCACATAGGCCGTCGGCGAGGTGAAGCTGTTGGTCAGCGGACCGTTGACGGCAATGTTCTTCGCGATCAGGTCCAAGCCGACGAGCGCGCCGGAAAGGCCCTGCGGGCCGACCACAATGGTGCCGGATGTCGTATTCAAAACGACATTGCGCTGGACGACACCAGGGGCGATTTGCAAATCGTTGAAACTGACTTGGCCCGTCGTCAATGCGACGTGCCCGATGTTCTGAAACGAGCCGCCGTTGACGGTAATGCCGTTCGGATTGGCGAGCACCACATTGGCGTTCGGGCCGCTCACGCTGATCTGCCCTTCAATCAAGCTCGGATTGGTACTGGTGACTTGATTGACGATGGTCCGGGCATTAATGCCGGTGTTATTCAGCGTCGCACCGGCAGCGCTAACGTTGAATGAGTTATATGTGTTCTGTGATACGCCGGAAAATGCCGGCGCTATATTGACCGTTTGCCGCCCATTTGCGGCCGTTGAAACCGATGTCGCCGTCCCGCCATCTGGGACGATGCCTGCGGCCAATACCGCAGCGGGTAACGCCGAAAAAAGAAGGGCAAAACACTGCAAGGCGCGCAAGCCCCCATTGCTTGCGCGCCGGCCTCGATACCGGTTTTTCATTCGAATGTAACCCGGCGCCGGGTGCGCTACGGGTTCTCAATTGGTCTTGTTTGTTTGGGCGAATGCTTATGCACGCGCGCATTGTTATGACGTTTTCGACAGCCGCAGGGGATTCTTTAGGGCGTTATTTGAAAAATTTTCTTTCCGATGGCTTTCACATCAGTAAATTCAATCATTTAGCGGGGAAAGCTGGAATCGCCCTTAAATATTGAAAGCCTTTAGAATGATTGATTCAATTTAATAGAAAGATTGCTTAGAACTATTGGCAATTCGAATAAGCAAATTAGTTTGGGCAATATCCTTGTGTTGAAGGTACACGCGTCGCTCATTTCGTTTCCTCATACGCTGTGCCGTTTTCAGTGCTTCGAACACGCCTGCAAGGTGCGCAAGGTATTCGTCAGCGTTTTATCGGCAATCGCGCCCTCTTTCTTGACCCTCCCCTTGCACAACCGAGAAACCTTGGGATTTTCCCGTCAAACTGTTGCCATAACCACAAAGAGCCTTATACATCAGCCCTCCGCGCAGTAAACTTAAAGTGCTTTATCAAGTTGCGACTGCAACGGAAGGAGAAAGCCATGTCGAAAAGGACGATGCGCCTGGTTCGCACACTCTCCGACATCCGGCGGGCCCAGCGCTGTACCGCGCTGCGCGATGCCCGCCAAGCCGCCGAACTGGCGGCGCTGGCCGCCGAGGCCAGCGAGCCCGAGCCGCCCACGTCCTCGCCGGACCAGCCGATCCAGAGCGAACACCAGGAACGCGCAGCAGGGACGCAAGCGGAATTCGACATGACCATCTACGCCGGCTAGCCCGCTAGCGGTTTCTTCTACACGGGCGGGTCCGCAACAGTCACCGCCTCACCCGCGCAAAGGCTCCCGAAAACGCTCACCTTTGTGCTCGCTCGGCCGTTTAGACGGTGAGCCATGGCGCCGTCGCCGCTCACCTGAGCACTTCAATTCCGCTCGTTTTCCCCGCAAAAACAAGCACGCTGCGTGAATTTTTCCGCGCGCCAGCACCCGGCCTCCGCGAAAACGCGCCGCCCGTTTCATCCTCCGCGAAGCCCTCCCGAAAACGCTCACCTTTGGCGTCGCGCCTCGGCACACTCACGACATACTGGCTCGCGGCACAGCTATCGCCGTGTGCTGCGCATCGCGACCAGTCACCGGCCACGCACCTTAATTTTCGCCTCAGATTATCCGTTTAACCTCATTAATGAGACGGTGTTATTCTCGTTAGCCCGCCGTTTGGCGCAGAAAACGCAACAATCTGTTCCCCACTCTCGACTCGCGAAAGACACAACCTCCATATACGATGTCGGCACGTTTTCCTCGGCCAACGCTTTTTAAAGGAGTACCTATGAGTCCCGACCGCGTGGTTTCGAAAGCATTTGCCATGCCGCTCACGAGCCCGGCGTTTCCGATGGGTCCGTACAAGTTCTACGACCGTGAGTTCCTCATCATCACCTACCGCACCGATCTCGACCTGCTCCGCGAGATCGTCCCCGAGCCCCTCCAGGTGACCGATCCGTACGTCCACTACGAATTCATCCGCATGGCCGACTCGACCGGCTTCGGCGACTACACCGAAAGCGGACAGGTGATTCCGGTCACCTACGAAGGCAAGCCCGGCAGCTACACGCTCGCGATGTATCTCGACGACCATCCGCCGATCGCCGGCGGCCGCGAGCTGTGGGGCTTTCCGAAGAAGCTCGCCAAGCCGACGCTGCACGTCGACACGGACCACCTGCTCGGCACGCTCAACTACGGTTCGGTCCGTGTCGCCACGGGCACGATGGGCTACAAGCACAAAGAGCTCGATATTGCGGAACAAACGAAGCGCATGGCCGCTCCGAACTATCTGCTGAAGATCATTCCTCACGTCGACGGCTCGCCGCGCGTCTGCGAGCTCGTGCGCTACTACCTGGAAGACATCAAGCTCAAGGGCGCATGGACGGGCCCGGCATCGCTGCAGCTCGCGCATCACGCGCTCGCGCCGGTGGCCGATCTGCCTGTGCTCGAGATCGTCGAAGCGCGGCATCTGGTTGCCGACCTGACGCTCGGCCTCGGCACCGTCGTGCACGACTATCTCGCGCGCTAAATCAGCAAAACCTGCTTAACGCAAACACCGACAACCCATCAACCAGGACGATACGAACATGACGACACTCAACGGTAAGACCGCAGTCGTAACCGGCGCAGCAAGCGGCATCGGCAAGGAAATCGCATTGGTGCTCGCGGCCCAAGGCGCCGCGGTGGCGATCGCCGACTTGAACCTGGCCGGCGCGCAAGCCGTGGCCGACGAGATCAAGCAAAAGGGCGGCAAGGCGGTCGGCGTCGCAATGGACGTCACCAACGAAGAAGCGGTCAACCAGGGCATCGATAAGGTTGCCGCGGAATTCGGCTCGGTCGACATCCTCGTGTCGAACGCCGGTATCCAGATCGTCAATCCGATCGAGAACTACTCGTTCTCGGACTGGAAGAAGATGCAGGCGATCCACGTCGACGGCGCGTTCCTCACGACCAAGGCCGCGCTCAAGCACATGTACAAGGACAATCGCGGCGGCGTCGTGATCTACATGGGCTCGGTGCACTCGCATGAGGCGTCGCCGCTGAAGTCGGCGTACGTGGCGGCCAAGCATGCGCTGCTCGGCCTGGCGCGCGTGCTGGCGAAGGAAGGCGCGGCGCACAACGTGCGCTCGCACGTGGTCTGCCCGGGCTTCGTGCGCACGCCGCTCGTCGACAAGCAGATCCCCGAGCAAGCGAAGGAACTCGGCATCAGCGAAGAGGAAGTGGTCAAGAAGGTGATGCTCGGCCAGACGGTGGACGGCGTGTTCACCACGGTCGAGGACGTCGCGCAGACGGTGCTGTTCCTCTCGGCGTTCCCGAGCGCGGCGCTCACCGGCCAGTCGTTCATCGTCAGCCACGGCTGGTACATGCAATGAAGCCGCACGCCAAAACCGAAAGGCAGGCAACCGACCCGTCCGGCGTCAGGGTCGAGACCGGCGCCGTCCCGCACGCGCATCCGCATCACGAGCGCCGCGAGCGTCATCTGCCGTATGAAACGGTGGCGCTCGTGCTACAGGGCGGCGGCGCGCTCGGCGCCTATCAGGCCGGCGTGTTCGAGGGTCTGCACGACGCCGGCATACGGCTGAACTGGATCGCCGGCATTTCGATCGGCGCGCTCAACACCGCGATCATCGCGGGCAATGCGCCGGAGCATCGCGTCCAGCGCCTGCATGAGTTCTGGGACACGATCTGCAGGCCGGCCGCCACGCCGCCGCTGCCGCACATCTTCGAACATGCGCTGTTCAACGGCACCGAGGTGACCCGCCAGATGCTCACCGCGTTCCAGGCGGCGAGCGCCATCTGGCAGGGGCAGAACGGCTTCTTCCAGCCGCGCAAGCCGACGCCGGTGCCGTGGGTGTCGAGCAGCCCCGATACGGCGAGCTGGTACGACACCGCGCCGCTCAAAGCCACGCTCGAGCGGCTGTGCGACTTCGACCGGATCAACTCCGGTGAAACGCGCGTGTCGGTCGGCGCGGTCAACGTCGCCTCGGGCAACTTCGCGTACTTCGACAACTCGCGCATCAAGTTGCGCGCCGAGCATTTCATCGCATCGGGAGCGCTGCCGCCGGCGTTCGCGCCGACGGAGATCGACGGCGAGTTCTACTGGGACGGCGGCGTCGTGTCGAACACGCCGTTGCGCGAAGTGCTGAACGCAACGCCGCGCCACGACACGCTCGCGTTCCAAGTCGACTTGTGGAGCGCGCGCGGGCCGGTGCCGGAGAGCCTGAACGATGTCTCCGAACGTATGAAGGACATTCAGTATTCGAGCCGCACGCGTCTCGTCACCGACATCCTGCAGCGCGAACAGCGCTATCGCAACGTGCTGCGCGAAGTGCTCGACAAGGTGCCGGAGAGCGTCCGCAAGGAAGACGCGTGGTGCCAGCTCGCGGAAGACCTGTCATGCGGCAAGCGCTACAACGTGCTGCACCTGATCTATCAGCAGCAAAAGTTCGAGCACGACTACAAGGACTACCAGTTCGGCGCATCGACGATGCGCAGCCACTGGTCGGCGGGTCTCGCCGATATCCGCAAGACGCTCGAGCACGATTCGTGGCTCGAGTTGCCGGATAACGACGCGGGCTTCATCACGCACGACGTGCATCGAATCAGCAAGTAAATCAGCGTCAGTCGATCCGCTCACGCGGGATCACGGGGAGGCGCTTGAACGACAACACCGGACGGCCGCGGGCCGTGCCGGTGTCTTTCGTTTGGGTCGAACCAACGAATAAGAGGCCACGATGCCGATCATCATTGCTCTGCTGGTATTGGGCGCGTTGGCTGTCGGTGCGGTGTATGCGTTCGATGTGATCGCCGCCCGCCTGGGCGAACCCGCCGCCATCGGCATTTCGATCGTCGTTGCGCTGGTGGTGATCGCGCTCGCGGCGCGCTGGATTCAGCGCCGCCGCGAGATCGCGCCGAACACGAAGGAAGGCGACTGGACGCACGCACTCGTGCAAACCTGGGGCGGCATCCGCTTGTCGGCGACGAAGGGGCTGCTGTGGCTGTCGCTCGATGGCGCCGAAGGCAAGTACACGCTCACCGATCTGCACGATTGCGCCGCGAAGGATATGGACGGGCGCTGGTATCTGATCGTGAAAGTTCGCGACAAGGTCCGCGCCGAGTGGAAGCTGCCGATGACGAACAAGCGCGATGCCGATCGGTGGACGCGGATTTTGACGCTGGCGCAGGCGCAAAAGCTTTGAAGAATGCTTTCGGAGCCTTGGCAACTGGCGGCGGGCGAATCGAGAAGCTTCGCACGATCCGCGAGCCTCGGCTACCTATAGCAATGCAATTAGTTACCCTCGCAATAGCCGACATAATTCATCAAAGAATGATTCGGCAGTATAACCGTGCGATTTGATGGATATTTCACGCTCGTAGGCTAACTCAAATGCCTCCTCCAGATCATCAATATGCGACGCCTTGAATTTCTCCATTTCCAAAATGGCAGACTGACGCATAGATGGCGTAATCTCCTTGCAGTACACACGCAAAACGTCGCCAATCTTTTCGCCAAACAACTCGTAATCTTGATTTAAATATCCATCAAAAAGCAAATCAAGATTCGGGTATGGTGAATTTTCGCGCATTAGCCCTCCTAAATCTCCAAATAAGATGTCAGAATATAATAATCCATACCATTATACTTCTGACACTTCAAAATAACCCTCACCTTATTCATCGGGATGAATTCTCCCGTCTTTCGAATTACACCGTAGCCAACATTCTCCCCAACATTTTGCACAAGAACCAAGGGGTAGCTTGGCGATGACTGCGACCATGCTTTAATTTTCATAGCATTAGATTGCATCACTTTCGATATTGCCCGCTCCGCCATTTCCAGGTTCAGAAACGTTGATACCGCTTTTCTATCTGGTTCAGCTATCAATCTGGCGCGCAATTGTGCCTCAGTCTGCCCCACATGCTTTTCAAGCGTATGCCCGCCAATCCGGCTTCCCCGTATTGCCTCATGCCGCACCAGATTAATCCGCCCGAGCGTGACACTGGACGCACGTACCGCCTTCAACGCCCCCGCCACGCCAAACGACACGCCAATATCGACCGATAAGCCTATATTGCCAGCCATATCCGGGCTGGCCCTCAAAGTCTCAGCCAGTTTTGACGTGCCCTGTTGCGTCAAGGTCGCCGTATCCTGGCCCGTCCAGACTTGACGGATACCGGTCGCCGCCGTGTCCGATCCATGCACTCCAAACACGACGCAGCCAGCCTTGCTTGCCATTGTCGGCTCTGGCAGAACGCAGAGTGCACCTGCGCCGACCATTTCCAGCACCCCGCCCACAATTTGCAAACCGCCCCACAGCCGGTTGGAAAGCGTGGCTTCCTGACTCAGCGATCCCCTGGACAGCACCGCCGCCAATTGAACCGGGCTGAGAACCACACGCATGACATCAGCATCATTGGTTTGTGACATCTCGACTGTCTCCTGTCGACGAAAAGTCACGATGCTAACAGTTCGCTTTCCTGAATATTTTTTGGGATAGACCAAAAGCCTTGCTTCTGGTCATGTCAGAGGAAAAATCCCGCTTGAATCACAAAGAACGAGGACCACACCCCCCCCGTCACCCACCCGCCTTCGCATACAACGTCGATTCACTGAACCCTTCCGCCGCCAGCACGCGCCCGACCAGAATCAGCGCGGTGCGCTCGATATTCGTCGACTGCACCTTGCCGACGATATCGGCGAGCGTGCCCGTCACGCGTTCTTCGTCGGGCCAGCTCGCGCGGTAGATCACGGCGATCGGGCAGTCGGCCCCGTAGTGCGGCCGCAGTTCGTCGACGATACGTGCAAGGTGCCGCACGCCGAGGTGGATCGCCATCGTCGCGCGATGGCGCGCCAGATCGGCGAGCTGCTCGCCCTCGGGCATCGTGGTCTTGGTTGCATAGCGCGTGAGGATCAGCGTCTGCGAGATGTCCGGCAGCGTCAGCTCGCAGCCGAGCGCGGCCGCGCATGCGGCCGTCGCCGTCACGCCCGGCACGATCTCGTAGGGAATGTTCAGCTCGCGCAGGCGCCGGATCTGCTCGCCGATCGCGCCGTAGAGCGACGGGTCGCCCGAATGCACGCGCGCGACATCGTGGCCTTTACGGTGCGCATCGTCGAGCAACGCGACGATCGCGTCGAGATCGAGGTCGGCCGTGTTCACCACGGTCTCGGCGCGATGCCCCTCGAGCACGGCCTGCGGCACGAGCGACCCCGCGTACAAAATCACCGGGCAGGTCCGCACGAGACGCTGCCCTTTTACCGTGATCAGTTCGGGGTCTCCAGGACCCGCGCCGATGAAAAATACCGTCATGCCTAGCTCCGTGATGCAGTGAAGGGCTGTGATTGCGTGAGCGTTCTCGCGCGCGAGTGCGCCAACGTCTGCGTCATCGCAGCAACGCCTCGATCGCGGCCAACACGCTCTCGGGACTGTCGAATTCGCGATCGGCGGCGGGCAGCGGCGGACGCCGCAGCATCACGACCGGCAGCCCCCGCTCGCGCGCGACGGCGAGCTTCGCTTCGGTCGCGCCGCCGCCGCTGTTCTTGCTGACGATGACGTCGATCGCTTGCGCATCGACTAGCGTGCGCTCGCCCGCTTCGGTGAACGGCCCGCGCGCGTCGATCACGCGCGAGCGCGCGTTGCCCGGATGTGCGTCGAGGCAGCGCACGGTCCAGAATTGATGCACGGGAATCTCGTCGAGATGCGCGAGCGGTTCGCGGCCGAGCGTGAAGAGCGGGCGCGCGAACGGCGTGAGTGCGTCAACGATGCCGTCCCAATCGGCGACCGTGCGCCAGTCGTCGCCGGCTTGCGGTTCCCACGCAGCACGACGCACGGCCCAGCACGGCACGCCGGCCGAACGGCTCGCGGCCACCGCGTTCGCGCTGATTTGCGCCGCGTAGGGATGCGTGGCGTCAACCACGAGCCCGATGCCTTCGTCGCGCACATAGCGCGCGAGCCCTTGCGCACCGCCGAACCCGCCCACGCGGACCGCGCATGCCAGATCGTGAGGCACCTTGCCGAGCCCGGCGAGGCTATAGACGTGTTCGCGCGAAAGCTGCCGCGCGATCTTCAACGCGTCGCCGGTGCCGCCGAGCAGCAGGATGCGCGCCGCCGTCATCGCGCGACTCCGACGATGTGGCCCTGGCGATCGATCGCGAACATCTCGACGGCGACTTCCGGCGGCACGATCTCGCGCGCGACGCGCAACGCGTGCTCGCACACGACGTCGCCAAGCGGTACGCCTTCCTGCCGCGCGAGCACCAGCGCTTGCTGGCTCGTGTTGGCCGCGCGAATCGCTTCTTGCAATGCTGCGCCCGCGCCATGCTCCGCCGCCCATGCGGCAAGCTGAGCCAAGTCGATGCTCGAATGACCGCTGTGCAAATCGAGGTGTCCCGCCGCGAGCTTGCTCAGCTTGCCGAAGCCGCCGCACATGCTGAGCTTGTCGACGGGCGCGCGGCGCACGTGCTTGAGCACCGCGCCGGCGAAGTCGCCCATCTCGATCAGCGCGATATCGGGCAGGCCGTAGTGCGCGCGCATCGCGTCTTCGCTCGCGTTGCCCGTGCAAGCCGCGATGTGCCGATAGCCGTTCGCGCGCGCCACGTCGATGCCTTGATGGATCGACGCGATATAGGCCGAGCACGAAAACGGCCGCACGATGCCGGTCGTGCCGAGGATCGACAAGCCCCCGACGATCCCGAGCCGCGGATTCATCGTCTTCAACGCGAGCGCCTCGCCGCCCTCGATGCCGATCGTCACCTCGAAGCCGCCCGCATAGCCGTGCTCGGCCGCGAGTCCGGTGAGGTGGTCGGTCATCATCTTGCGCGGCACGGGGTTGATCGCGGGTTCGCCGACGGCAAGCGTCAGCCCCGCGCGCGTGACCGTGCCGACGCCGGGCCCCGCGTGAAAACGCACGCCAGGTTCCTGCGACAGACGCACGCGCGCGAATACGACCGCGCCGTGCGTGACGTCGGGGTCGTCGCCGGCATCCTTGATCGTGCCGGCCTCGGCGCCGCCCGCCGCACCCGCAGCCTCGTCGATCAGCCGGCAGAAGGTCAGCGGCATCGGCACGTGCTGGCCCTTGGGCAGCACGATTTCGGCGACGTCGCTCGCGATGCCGGCCAGCAGCAGGCGCGCGGCGGCAAGCGACGTCGCCGTCGCGCAGCTGCCTGTCGTGTAGCCGCTCCTGAGCGGCGCGGGTTGTTCGGGGGTCTCGTCGCGCATCACGTTTCGTCGCGCGGCTTGGCGATCTCGAGGAGCGTGATCGGCAGCGCCGGCCGCCACGTTTCGAAGCCGCCGAGCGGTTGAGCCTCGGCAACAGCGAGCCGGGTGAGCGTGCCGCCGTGCTGCTCGCGCCACTGCACGAGCACCGCTTCGCCTTGCAGCGTGACCGCATTCGCGACGAGACGGCCGCCGCTCGCGAGACGCTGCCAGCAGAGATCGAGCACGCCGGGCACGGTCACGCCGCCGCCGACGAAAACCGCGTCGGGCGCGGGCAGGCCGTCGAGCGCCTCCGGCGCGCGTCCCGCGACGAGTTGCAAAGCGGGAACGCCGAGCGCATCGCGATTGCGTTCGATGAAACGCCGCCGCTCGGCGTTCGCTTCGATCGCGACGGCGCGGCACGAAGGGTGTGAGCGCATCCATTCGATGCCGATCGAGCCGCAGCCCGCGCCGACGTCCCACAGCAATTCGCCGGGACGGGGCGCCAAGCGCGCGAGCGTGATAGCGCGGATGTCACGCTTGGTCAATTGGCCGTCGTGAAGGTAGGCGTCATCGGGCAGGCCCGGTGTCAACGGCAGGTTCAACGCGCCCGTCGCGGCGCGGCACTCCAGGGCGACGATGTTCAACGCGGCAATCGATCCCGCCTCGGCAAGCCTCAAGCGATCGCGCCATTCATCGGCGCGCGCTTCAGCGATACGCTCCTGCGCGCCACCCAGGTGTTCCAGCACGATCATGCGGCTCGGCCCGAAGCCGCGCGCGGCGGCCAGCTCCGCGATGGCGCCGGGCGTCTCGCCGTCGGCGCTCAAGACGAACACGCGCGCGCCGTGCCTCAGGTGCGCATTCAACGCGGCTAGCGGCCTGCCGACCAGCGAGATCGTCGCCACGTCCTGCAGCGGCCAGCCAAGACGCGCCGCCGCAAGCGACAGCGACGACGGCGCGGGCAGCACGCGCATTTCTCCGGCGGGCAACTGGCGAGCGAGCGTCGCGGCGACGCCGAACAGCATCGGATCGCCGCTCGCGAGCACGCATACGGGCGCATGGCGATGGTCGAGGACACGCGAGAGATCGAACGGACGCGGCCACGCTTCGCGCCGCGCGGCAAGACGCGCGGGCAGCATCGCGAGATGCCGCTCGCCGCCGAACACCACCGACGCTTCGACGAGCGCGCGCCGCGCCGCCCGCCCCAATCCGGCAAAACCGTCATCTCCCATCCCTACCACGGTCAGCCACGCCGGCATCTGCCCATCCTTTCTTTCGATCGCGATAAATTCGGCTGCGGCAAGCCTGGAGAGGGCCGCAGCGGATTTGTCCAAGGGGAAAGAAGGCATAATACAGCGTTCGCCGGTGCCCTTTTGTGCCCTTTGCGGGCGCGTAGAGGGAACCCAGCGCAACCGTGGCCGCTCCCGCAACCGAATGCAGCAAGTCCGCGCCGCCTCTTGAATCGATCCATGCCTGCCGTCACGACGTCCACAGCGCCGCGCCCCACCGCCTGCCCCGGGCTCGCGCGCATCGTCGCCGCGCTCGATGGCGGAATTTGCCGGATCAAGCTGCCGTGCGGCGAGTTGAGCGCCGAGCAGGCTTGTGCGCTTGCGGACGCCGCCGGGCGTTACGCCTCGGGCGTCGTCGACGTCACCAATCGGGCGAATCTGCAATTGCGCGGCGTGCGCTCGGGCGACGAAAGCGCGCTGACGCAAGCGCTGATCGACGCCGGCCTCGGGCCCGATGGTCGATCGGACGCTTCCGGATCGACGGATCAAACCGCGCAATCGTCACAATCGGCCACGAGCCTCGCGGCCGACGACGTCCGCAACGTCATGGTCAGCCCGGCGGCCGGACGCGATCCGCAGGCGTCGATCGACACGACCCCTCTCGCGCACGACATCCTCGAACGGCTGCGGACCGACACGCGCCTGCACGCGCTGTCCGCGAAATTCGCGCTGCTGCTCGACGGCGGCGAGCGCCTCGCGATGCTCGACCATCCGCACGATATCTGGCTCGCAGCGATGCCCTCGGCACACGCCGAAGCGCCGCTGTTCGCGTTCGGCCTCGCGGGCTGCCCGCCGGTTGCAGGCGACGGCGCCGCGAGTTGTGACGTGACTCGCGCCACCCTCGCAGCGGTCGAGCCGCAACACGCCGGTATGCTGGTCGCTGCGCTGTTGCACACGTTCCTCGATCTCGCCGAGCCGGACATGACGCGCATGCGCGATCTGCTCGGCGTTCGCTCCGTCGATGAATTGATGCGGCACGTCGAATCACGCATCGATTTCCCGCTCGTGTGCCACGAGTCCATCCGCGCATGGCGCCGCGCGCCCGCCGACGCCTCCCTGCGACTCGGCGCGCATCGACAACGCACGGACGACCTCTATCACGTGGGCGGCCAAGCGCCGCTCGGCCGCTTGAATGCGGCCTCGCTGCGCGGCCTCGCCGCCCTCGCGCGAGAACTCGGCAATGCGACGCTGCGCATGACGCCGTGGCAAAGCGTGCTGCTGCCCGACGTGCCGAGCCGCCACGTAACGGCCGCAATCGATGCGCTGAGCGCACTCGGTCTTGCATGCCGCTCCGGCGATCCGCTGACGCGCCTCATCGCCTGCACAGGCTCGACCGGCTGCGCGAAGGGCCTCGCCGACACGAAGGCCGACGCCATGCAGCTCGCGTTACGTCTGCCCGCAGGCGTCGACGTTCATCTGAGCGGCTGCCCACGCTCTTGCGCCGCCGCGCACTGCGCGCCGCATACCTTGCTCGCCGTGGCGCCGGGCCGCTACGACCTCTACCAGCGCGATGCTCTGCCGTTGCAATCCGGCTTCGGCTGTTGCGTCGCGCGCCACATGACCATCGACGAGGCCGCCGCCCATTTGAGCCGGCAGCCCTGGAGCCCCATTGATGCTTGACTACATCCGCGACGGTCAGGAGATCTATCGCCAATCCTTCGCGACGATTCGCGCGGAGGCCGACCTCGCGCGCATTCCCCCCGACCTCGAGAAGCTCGCCGTGCGCGTGATCCATGCGTGCGGGATGGTCGATATCGTCGACGCGTTGCGCTTTTCCGAAGGCGCCGGCGATGCCGGCCGCCGCGCGCTCGCGAACGGCGCGCCGATCCTGTGCGACGCGCGCATGGTCGCCGAGGGCATCACGCGCGCGCGCCTGCCTGCCGGCAACGACGTGATCTGCACGCTCGGCGACGCATCGGTGCCCACGCTCGCGAACGAGATCGGCAACACGCGCTCGGCCGCGGCGCTCGAATTGTGGCGGCCGCATCTGGCCGGCAGCGTGGTCGCGATCGGCAACGCGCCCACCGCGCTCTTTCATCTGCTCGACATGCTCGACGCCGGCGCGCCGCGCCCTGCACTGATCCTCGGGTTCCCGGTCGGCTTCGTCGGCGCGGCGGAATCGAAGGCGATGCTCGCCGAGGACAGCCGCGGCGTGCCCTACGTGGCGGTCGTTGGGCGGCGCGGCGGCAGCGCGATGGTCGCGGCGGCCGTCAACGCCTTGGCGTCGGAGGCAGAGTAAATGGCGCTCATCGATCGAACCCAGCCGGGCGCGCAGCCGGGCCGGCTCTTCGGCCTGGGCGTCGGCCCCGGCGACCCCGAGCTCATCACCTTGAAGGCGTTGCGCTTGCTGCAAGCCGCGCCGGTCGTCGCGTACTTCGTCGCCAAAGGCAAGAAGGGCAACGCCTTCGGCATCATCGAAGCTCACTTGAGCGATGCGCAAACGCGCCTGCCGCTCGTCTATCCGGTGACGACCGAAGCGCTCGAACCCCCGCTCTCGTATGAAGCGGTGATCGCCGATTTCTACGACACGGCGGCCGAGGTCGTGGCCGGCCATCTCGATGCGGGCCGCGACGTGGCCGTGATCTGCGAAGGCGACCCGTTCTTCTATGGCTCGTACATGTACCTGCACGACCGCCTCGCCGCGCGCTTCGAGACGCAGGTGGTGCCCGGCGTCTGCTCGATGCTCGGCGGCACGGCCGTGCTCGGCTCGCCGCTCGTGTATCGGAATCAAACGCTGTCGGTGCTGTCGGGCGTGCTGCCCGAAGACGAATTGACGCGGCGTCTCGCCGATGCCGACGCCGCCGTCGTGATGAAGCTCGGACGCAATTTCGACAAGGTGCGCCGCGTGCTCGATGCGCTCGGTCTCGCCGACCGCGCGCTGTACGTGGAGCGCGCGACGATGGCGAACCAGCGCATCGTGCCGCTTGCCGAAGTCGATCCGATGGCGTCGCCGTATTTCTCGCTGCTCGTCGTGCCGGGGGAAAAATGGCAGGGGTGAATTCCGCCGCCGCAAACGCGGTCGAGCCGGCGATCGTCGTTCTCGGACCCGGCGCGCTCGCCACCGCGCGGCGCATCGCTGCGCGCTACCCCGGCGCGCAGGTGCATGGCCTGACGGGTCGCGTCGCGAGCGGCGGCGGGGACGATCGCGCCGACATCGCTTATGAAGCACTCGGCCCGCATCTGCGCGACCTCTACACGCGCGGCACGCCGATCGTCGCGCTGTGCGCGGCGGGCATCGTGATTCGTGCGCTCGCGTCTTTGCTCGCCAACAAGGGCGCCGAGCCGCCGGTGCTGGCCGTCGCCGAAGACGGCAGCGCCGTCGTGCCGCTCTTGGGCGGCTTGGCCGGCGTCAACGTGATGGCGCGCGAGATCGGCGAGGCGCTCGCCGTCGCGCCCGCGATCACGACGAGCGGCGAGTTGCGCTTCGGCACGTGCGTGCTCAATCCGCCGGACGGCTACGCGCTCGCGAGCCTCGAACAAGGCAAGCGCTTCGTGTCGGACCTGCTCGCCGGGGAAAGCACGCGCATCGAAGGCGAGGCGCCGTGGCTCGACGACGCGCGCTTGCCTTTGACGCCATCGGCTCGGCTCGCCATACGCGTGAGCCCGCAGGTGTGGGATGGCAGCAGCGATGAACTGGTGATTCATCCGCGTTGTGTCGTGGCGGCGGTGATGGCGAATTCTCCGCGTGAAGATGGCAGCCGCGGCGCCCTCACAGATGACGAAGCTGAGCGCATCGTCGAAGCCGTACGCAACGCGTTGAGCGCGCATCGGCTCGCACCGCTTTCGCTCGCCGCGCTTCTCGCGCCTGCGGAACGCATGACGGAGCCCGCGCTTGCACGAGCCGCTGAAATCTTGAGCGTGCCGCTCCGTTTTGCCGGTTACGACGAGGAGACGGGTACGCGACGCGACGCCCGAGCGCTGTTCACCAGCGCGATGCGCACACCGCATCGCGTGCTGGACGTCTCCTCAGCACGGGCCCCAAACATCGCGCTCGCCATCTGCGAGACCCGCGACACCCCCATCGATCCGCAATCGATCGGCCAGGCACGCGGCCGCCTGACGGTGATCGGCCTCGGCCCGGGCGACGCCTCGCTGATGGTGCCCGCCGCGCGCGCCGCCTTGAACGAAGCCGCCGACATCCTCGGCTACGAGACCTACGTGAAGATGGCCGGCCCGTTTCGCGCCAACCAGCGCCTTCACTGCACCGACAACCGCCAAGAGCTGCAACGTGCGCGCGACGCGTTCGAGCTCGCGAGCACGGGACGTTCGGTCGTCGTCGTATCGTCGGGCGACCCGGGCGTGTTCGCGATGGCCGCGGCCGTGCTCGAAGCGCTCGAAACCTCGAGCAACGCGCGCTGGGCCGCCGTCGAGCTCGAGATCGTGCCGGGCGTGTCCGCCGCGATGGCGACGGCCGCGCTGGCGGGCGCGCCGCTTGGCCACGATTTCTGCATGCTGTCGCTCTCGGACAACCTGAAGCCGTGGTCGATCATCGAAACGCGCCTGCGGCATGCGGCCATCGCCGATCTCGTGATGGCGTTCTACAACCCGATTTCGCGGGCGCGCCCATGGCAACTGGATAAAGCGCTCGACATCGTGCGCGAACACCGGTCGCCCGCGACGAAGGTCGTGCTCGGACGCGACATCGGCCGCCCCGGCGCCGCGCTCACGACGACGACGCTCGGCGAGCTGCGCTCCGAGCAAGTGGACATGCGAACGATGGTGATCGTCGGATCGTCGACGACGCGGGCGTTTGCGCGCCATGGCGGACTCGACGCGCGCGAGTGGGTGTACACGCCGCGATGGTATGAGTGACGGCGAGCGAGCGGTCGGTCGATGATCGGCCGCTTGCACGCTCGTCGGCGAATTCAAGTTTTGGCACGGCCAACCGTTAAACCCAAATACAAAAAATTCGACGGGTCCCTCGTGAATGTAGTCCGCTTGATCGGCGCGCTCGGCGCCGCGCTTGTGCTGTTCGGTTGCGGCGGTGGTGGCGGCAGCGCGGCACAGACCGGCACGTCGGCCCCCGCCGCCGCTTCGGCTCCGGCCGCTTCGACCCAACCCATCGCCTCGGCGGCGAACGTGGTACTCGGCTACTACGACGGCACGACCGAGTCCATGACGTCAGCGATGAGTGCGTCGACGCCCGTGACCGCGGTGTCCTTGGACGTCATCCTTGTAGCGACCGATGGCAGCTTGAGCGGAACGCTGCCCTCGAGTCTGCTCTCGAGCGACGCGGCGGCAGGCAAGGCGTCGTACGCGAGCATTTCCAATTTCGGCGCGACGGACTTCGATCCCGACATCGGGCATGGCGCCATGGTCACCCACCGCGCCGCCACGATCCAGAACATCGTTGCGCTCGCGAAAACGGCGAACCTCACCGGCATCAACATCGACTTCGAAGGCATCTACCCGGCGGACCGCGATGCCTATACGAGCTTCGTGACCGACTTGGCCACACAACTGCACGCGATCCACTCGAGTCTCGTGCTGAGCGTGCCCGCCAAAACGAGCGACGATCCCACCAACACGTGGACCTGGCCTTTCAACTACGCGGCAATCGGCCAGAGCGCAGACATCATTCAGGTCATGACCTACGACGAAAACGTGCCCAGCCGGAGCCCGGGCCCCGTCGCCGGCAGCGACTGGATGCTCGAGTCGTTGCAGTACGCCGCAAGTCAGATCCCAGCGAGCAAGATTCTGCTGGGGCTGCCCGCGTATGGATACGACTGGAACCTGACTGCGGGCGGCGGCACCTCGGTCGCCTACAAGGAGATGCCCGCGCTGCTCGCTTCGACGGGGGCGACGCCCCAATGGGACGCCGCCACCCGCTCCGCATATATCAACTACACCGCGTCGGACAGCAGCGCGCATCAAGTCTGGTACGAAACCGCGCAAGGCTTGCAGGCGAAGGCCCAATTCGCGAAAACGCTGGGCCTTGCGGGTGTATCGATGTGGGCCTTGGGCGACGAGGACGCGACCTTCTGGAGCGCCGTCACGGCGGGGTTCTAATCCGCATGCTCCACGATCGCGTCGACGCGGTCCGGATAAAACGCGAGATGATCCTTGATCGCCACGACCGCTTCGTACGGGTGCTCGTACGTCCACACCGCGTTCACCGAGCGCTCGCCGCCTGACGGGATCGAGTAGTACGCGCATTCGCCTTTGTACGGGCAGTAGGTTGCATGCGCGCTGCGCTTCAGGAGCGCCATGTCCACGTCTTTTCTCGGGATATAGAAGACAGGTGGATAGGCCGCCTCGCACAGCGTCAGCGCATCGCGCGTATCGGCTATCACGTTCCCCGCCAGCGTGACCACCACGCGCGACGGATTGCGCTCGATCGAAATCGGATGATCCGGGCCCGGAATCCTGACGGTCCGGGTCGACTTGGTGTCGTTGTCTGACATGGTCGAACTCCTGGTAGGTAGCTCCATGATCCTGCAAACAGACGTTCTTTGCTCAGAGCTTGGACCCGCCGTCGACGCTCAGCGTGTCGCCGGTCATCCAGCGTGCGTCGTCCGAAGCGAGAAAAACGACGGCTCCGGCGATGTCGTCAGGCTGCGCGACACGCTTGAGCGCCTGCATGCCTAGCGAGTACTCGCGGCCCGCGTCGGTCTTCGCGAAGCTCGACATATCCGTTTCGACGACGCCCGGCGCGACCGCGTTCACGCGCACGCCTTTCGCGCCGAGCGCGGACGCGAAGTGCCGCACGAGCGTGTCGATTGCGCCCTTGGTGGCGGCATAAGCCGACAGCGTGCCGACCGACGCGCGCGCCGCGAGCGACGACAGCAGCACGACACTACTGCCCTCGCACATCACGGGCAGCAGTTGCTGCACGAGAAAGTACGGCGCGCGCACGTTCACGGCGAACAGGTCGTCGAAATCCTGCACGGTCGTCTCTTCGATGCTTGCGGCCTTCGAGATGCCGGCGTTCGCGACGAGGATGTCGAGACGCCCGCCGACGATCTCCTTCACGCGCTTGGCGAGCTTGTGCGGGCCATCGGCTGCGCGCAGGTCGGCGGCGACTTTGTCGGCATGGCCGCCGGCCGCGCGGATCTCGGCGACGACGGCGTCGGCCGCTTGCTCCGCGCTGCTGAAGTGAACGAGCACCTGAGCGCCGGATTTGGCGAGCGCGAGTGCGGTGGCGCGTCCGATGCCGCGTGAGGCGCCCGTCACGAGCGCTGTCTTTCCGATAAGTTGAGCCATGATCGCGGATTCTCCGAGAGAGAGATAGATAGAAGGTATGGGGCAGCTGACCTTGGCGGGTTCGCCGTCGGCTTCGTATCGCCGCCTTGAGCCTTAATCTAGTGATCGCTCGCCCAAAGGGAAAAGACTTTGTAGGCTGACTGGCATGCCTCACAGGCATGGCCACTGTTCTTGTCGAGGGGGCGGGGAATGAATGGAATCTCTTCAGACAAAATCGCCGTGATCGACCGCTGTGACCGACGACAGGCGGGAAATGCAAAGGGGACGCTAAGCGTCCCCTTTGCTTGCATTCAGGTGCAGCTTGGCTCAGCCTCCACCGCCGCCGCCTTGCACGCCAAGCGTGAGCTTGTTCGAGACCGACGTCACACCGGGCACGCTCTTCGCCACTTCTTCGGCTTGGCCGATCTGCGAGCTGTCCGGCACCGTGCCGGTCAGCGTGACCGCGCCGCCGCGCGCGCGCACGAAGACGTTCGATACGTCGAAGCCTTGTGCGTGAGCCAACGCTTTGCGCACGGCAAGACCCAGCTTACGGTTGGCCTGCTTGACGGCCTTCGCCGACGGTGCGGCCATCGTGCCCGAAGCCGCCATGGCGTCGCTCGATTGGGCATAGGCGCTCGATGCCACGGCAATACACACGACAACGCCCAGCGCTTTCAAAATATCGGTTGCTTTCATGATTCTCCTTTTGCTTCGCTTGAAAACTACGCGTGTTGCAGATGGAAGAAACGAACAAACGACTGCCCGGCCGGGCATCAATATTTGCACTGCGACTCAAATATTGAAGCGGTGTCATGCGCCCTGTCATGCCCCGGCCTGTGGAATCAAAGCGTGCGCGCAAGGGCGCTGACCCTAAGACGGCGAAAGCCAATGTAATCCAGCCGGACGAGAAGCGCAAAGCATTTAATGGGGCGCGCAACGCGCATGTGAATCGTGCGCGACGCAACGCGACATCGCGCAAGCAGTTGGCGAGCCGGGTTCGGGAGCCTCAGCTAAGCGTTCACTTCATACGAATCGGGTTGGCGCCGCGACGCGCGAAGCCACTTTGATTACCGCTCGGACGGCATGACTTGCGACCTTCGCACTGCGACCGTGTTAGCCACACGAACGTCCCAATTGCTAAGGTATGCTGCTGCCTTTAGCACGTTCATATCGAGAGGGACAGATGCGGCGCGTCGTATTCAATCAGAAGGGCGGTGTCGGCAAATCAACCATTGTGTGCAACCTCGCGGCCATCAGCGCCGTCGAGGGCCTGCGCACGCTGGTCATCGACCTCGATGCGCAAGGCAATTCGAGCCAATACCTGCTGGGCGCACGCGCTAGCGAAGCGAACCCGAATGTCGCGACGTTCTTCGAAACGGCCTTGGGGTTCAGCTTTAAGCCGGTCGATGTCGCGTCGTTCGTGCATCCGACGCCGTTCGACAATCTCGACGTGATGCCGGCGCATCCCGATCTCGACTCGCTGCACGGCAAGCTCGAATCGCGCTACAAGATCTACAAGCTGCGCGACGCGTTAAACGAGCTGGACGAGATTTACGACGCGATCTATATCGACACGCCGCCTGCTTTGAACTTCTACACGCGCTCTGCGTTGATCGCGGTGGAACGCTGCCTGATTCCGTTCGACTGCGATGATTTTTCGCGCCGTGCTTTGTACGCGTTGCTGGATAACGTCAAAGAAATCCAGCAGGACCATAACGCAGCATTGGAAGTCGAAGGGATCGTCATCAATCAGTTTCAACCGCGCGCGAGCCTGCCGCAGCAACTGGTCGACGAACTGGTGAGCGAGGGATTGCCGGTGCTGGATTCGCGCTTGTCGTCATCAGTGAAGATTCGCGAATCGCATCAGCATGCGAAGCCGATGATCCATCTGGAGCCGAAGCATAAGCTCGCTCAAGAGTATCTGGCTTTGCATCGGGAATTGGTTGGGGAATAGGCCGGTTAAGTGGACTTAATAAGCGGACTTAATAGGCGGCCTTAGTAAGCCGCCTTAAAACAACGCCCCCTGTTGAGCGGGCACCATCGGCACGACATTGAGCTCGCGAAACCGCACGCGCGCCTTGGCGAGATCATGCAGTAGTTGTCTCTGCAACCACATTTCGGCGCCGCCGCCGAACGCTTTATCGAGCCGTAGCGCCATTTCAGGCGAAATTCCCGCCTTGCCGCTCAGCAAGTTCGTCAACGCCTGACGGCTGACGCCAAGAATCTTTGCGCCTTCGGTGACGCTCAAGTGGAATCGAGCGAGACAGTTCTGCCGAACGGTCTCGCCGGGATGGATGAATTCTGAATCGGCCATGGGTCGAAACAATATCGGCGAAGTCTAGACCCGTCAAGCGACAAGAATCGCTTGTCGCCGCGCCCTCACACCCGCGCCAACGTAATCGCCCGCTCAGGACACGCCGTCACACACACCCCGCACGCGCGGCACGCATCGGCGTTAGGCGTATAAGCGACCTTCATCCCATGCACGCGCAGCTTCAGCTTCTGAAGCGGCCCGAACTGCTCATAGTCCGCAGCATCGATCCGGCGAACCTCGAAGACCTGCTCGGGACACACCGCTGCGCAATCGCCTTTGCCTTCACATCGATTCAGGTTGACCACCGGGGCAAACACACCTGCATCCTGTTTGCATGCAGGCGTCACAGGCTTAGTTAACCGGCCCATGGCTGATCCTCCTGCCGCTTGCCGCTGACGGACGACGCGTCTTTCAAAAAGCGCTCGCGCTCTTCCGGCGTCATCCGTTCCCAGCGTCGCCAGTGCCGGTGTCCGCCCCAGCCGCCATGTCCGCGAAATCCGCCGAACAGTATCCGGCTCAGGACCAGCAGACCCAGCGCCTGCCAATAGCCGATCGCCCGGCCGCCCGCGAATACCGCCGGCACGATCCAATTCCACAACAGCATCACCACGACGCCCAGCACGGCAATGCCAGCCAGGACCAACAGCACTTTGCCAAAATGTCTCGCTTTGAATTTCATCCATCGACTCCTTCAGATTTCCAAATCGTCATAGACCGACTGCAGGCGTGCGCGCAGATGCAGTACCGCATAGCGCTTGCGCGCGAGCAGCGTGTTCACGCTCAGGCCGCTTTCGGCCGCCAAATCTTTGAAGCTGCGCCCTTCGAGTTCGTGCGCGACGAAGACGTCGCGCTGATTCGCAGGCAATTCGTCGAGCGCCGCCTGCAGCGCTTCCAAAAGCACCGATCTCGCGTAGGCCGCTTCGGGGCCCGCATCGGTAGCGGGCAGTGCGAGATCGAGCCGGTATTCGCCGTCGTCGTCGTGGGCCGGCTCGGGCAAGGGCTGCTCTTTCTTCTTTCGAAAGCGGTCGACGATGCGGTTGCGCGCCGCGCGGAACAGCCACGCGCCGGCTTGTTCGATCGGCTCCGGAAGCCGGTACGCCTGCACGAACTCATAAAAGACATCCTGCAAGATGTCTTCCGCCTCGCCAGGATCGCGCACGCGCCGACGGATGAAATTGCCGAGCCGCGTGCGCTCGCGCAACACGGTCTCAGCGATATCGCTGTCTCGTTCGATCATCCGGTTCGGGGTGTGCGGCGGTTCCATGCGTGTGATGACGATTCACAATCGGGAATATTGTCGCGAGCCGCAAAAAAAATGGCCCGGTGACAATTTTGACGCGCGCGTTGCCACGAAATACAACTGTGGTAAAAACGGCTTGCTCCAGTCCGTCCCTCTGCCCGTCCATGCTTCCAACCACCAATGCGGCACTCCTCGCGCTGGGTAGCGCGGTCATCCTGATCACGCCCGGCCCCACCAACACGCTGCTTGCCGCTGCCGGCCTGAGCCAAGGCATCGGGCGCGCGGCCCGCCTGACCGGCGCCGAACTCGCAGGCTACCTCGTGTCGATTTCGCTCTGGGGGCATGTCCTGGCGCACTTGGCGAGCCCGCTCGCGTGGCTGCCGATGCTCGTGCGCCTCGCAAGCAGTCTGTATATCGCCTATCTCGCCGTCCGCATGTGGCACGCGGCCGTCTCGTTTGCTTCGTCGCCGCAAGGGTCCATCGGCATGCGTACGCTGTTCGTCGCGACGCTGCTCAATCCGAAGGCCATCCTCTTCGCCGGCACGATTTTCCCGGCCGCCGCTTTCGCGAGCTGGCCGGCGTATCTCGAGGCGATGTCGATTTTTTCGGCCCTGCTGGTTCCGATCGGCCTCGCGTGGATCGCTTTCGGCGCGGAGCTCGGACGCGGCCGTCTGAAATGGGTCAGCCCGGCACAGGTGCAACGCTGCGCGTCGGTCGTGCTCGGTACGTTTTCTTTATCGCTCGCGTGGACGGTGATTCGCTAGCCGTGCTCGGTCGCGACTCGCGAACGAGCACGGCGATGAAAGGCGGGCAGTCGTCGCGCACCCACCTCGAGCCGCGTCACGCCGCGCGCGCCGTGGCACGGCGCAGTGCCGGCAGCATGTCCGCCGGTTCCGGCCGATGCGTGTAGTCGGGGTTCACTTCCGAATACAGAATCGTACCGTCCTGGCCGATCACGTAGCGCGCCGGCATCGGCAGTGTCCAGTTCGGGTCGCCGTTGAACGCCGGAAGATCGTTCTTCAATTGCTTGTAGAGCTCGACCAGATAGTCGGGCAGCGCGAAGCGCAGGCCGAACGCGGCGGCGACATCGTTGTGCGTATCGCTCAGGATCGGAAAGCCCAGTTGGTTCGTGCGCACCGACTTGCGGCTGTTCACCGCGTTCTGCGGCGAGATCGCGACGAGGCTCGCGCCGAGTGCCTCGAACGACGGCAGCGCCTCCTGCAGCGCCTGCAGTTCCAGGTTGCAATACGGGCACCAAACGCCGCGGTAGAAGCTGATCACGAGCGGCCCTTTGGCGAGCAGCGCTTCCGACGAAACCGGCGTGCCGTTCGGATCGTTGAGCGTGAAGACCGGCGCCTGGTCGCCCGCGCGCAGCGCGCGCTCCGCCTGCCCCGATGCGATCAGTTCCGCGGTGGCCCGCTCCATCACCGGGTGAATTTCCGGCGGCGCGAAAAACGGCGCTTTGCCGGCCTTGAAGTCTGCTTTGAAGGCGTCGAGTTTGTTTTGCAGTGACATGATGTGGCTCCTTGCGTGAGAGGGTCGTTTTGCTTTGCGATGTCGGACATCACGGTGTTCAGGTTCTTGCAAAACGGCCCCGCACAGTAGGCGGCGCGCACGCGTAACTATCATTCCCGCGGGGAATACGGCATCGACACAAAACGAAACACACTGTTGCGGACTGGCCCCATTGTTCTCGAATCCGCGACTGTCTTTTCCGAATGCCGGCATGGATATTGTCGGAATAGCGCCTAAATTGTTACCCACGGCCCTGCCCTATCCGGTCAGCGGCCATTCATCCAACTACGCGGCCAATGCGCTACGCAGATTCGGCGAAACTCCGCCTCTGCACTCAGCGCCACACCGCCGGTTCAAAGAAGGGGTAATGACATGAATGCCACGCTGCATCTGTTTGAAAGCATCGTTTTGGTGGGCGGATTGATCGTGTATCTGATTCCGGCAATGGAAGCGGACGCGCGCGAACATGACCACGCGCTCGCGATCACGCTCGTCAACGTGTTTCTCGGCTGGACGATCGTCGGCTGGTTCGCGGCTTTGCGTGCAGCGCGCAACCCGTCGGGCGAAAAGCGGATCGCGCGCGTCGCGCTCCGCGTCCGCCACGCAGCCGCGCATGCCACCGTCGACAAGATCGTTGCGCACGCAAGCAACTGTGCACCGTTTCAGCGCCGTTCGAAGGAACAGGGTCACGCGATGCCGGGACGCTGCATGTGATGTCGACGGCTTGACGCTCGCGATCTCATCGAGCGCGAGCGTCAAGCGAAGAACGCGATGGCCTGGCCGTTGAGCTTGGGCATGTCGATGATAGGACCGAGGCATCGCCCATCTGCGAAGTCGAACGCAAGCACGTTATCGCGCGCGACGCAGAACAGATATCCGCCAGGACCGAAACGCAATCCTCTGGGTCTTTGAAAACGCGTGCTCGAGTCCGCAGCCAACACGCGGACCCGTCTGCCGGTCGCGCCGTCGTATTCGCGTATCGTCGCGACGGCGTCGGCCTTGCCGAACGGGAATTCGCTGGACACCAGCACGTTGCCGTTCGGCGCGACGATAAGGTCGAGCGGGCTGGCTTCATCGTCGGAGATGAAGCGGGGGCTCAGCAACTCGCCGTGCGCGTCGAACACCGCGATGGTGTTTTCTCCCTCGCCGCCCGGCCCGATGCCGGAGGCAAGAAAGAGCCTTCCATCCGCATCGAACGCAAATCCGCGAGGAAACGGCACGACGCCGCTCGGCAAGACCGCCTTTGCGGGACCGTCAAGCGCGGGAGAAAACGCCGCGATGCTGCGTGCGCTGCGCAATCCGACGTAGTAACGACCATCGGCCCCAAAAATGCCGCCGCCGGCATTGAGCCCGGGAACGAGGCCGGTGTCGCGCGTGACGATGCCTCGCGCATCAAGCGCCAGCACGCGGTCGCTGCCGCTGTTCACATAGAGATGCTGTCGATCGGGGCTGACGCTCAAGCCGCGCGGATCGGCGATACGCGGGTCATCGCTGAACCGGCCGAGCGGGGCGCCATCGAGTCCGAACGAAAAAAGCGCGCCGTAGCCGTCGCCATTGGCGCCGGAGGCGCTGGTCACCAGAACACGCATGTCGAAACCTTCCGGATAGATCGAATGGAATGGGATCGAGTCTATTCATGCGGCACGTCTCGCTCTACGTGCTCCAAGCGCATAACACTTATTGCTGGAAAGAATGGCGGAAACTAAACGGCCGATTCGGATTGCGCCGCGCTTGCCGACATCAGCGTCTCTTCGACGAAGCCGACAAAGGCGCGCGCCTTTGCGCTAACCATGCGGCCGGCCGGAAACACCGCCCAGAGTTCGATCGGCGGCAGGGCCCAATCCTTGAGCACGGCGCAGACCTTGCCGCTCTTCAGCTCGTCGGCAAACATCCATTCGGACGCCACCGCGACGCCGAGATCGGCCAGCACCGCCTCGCGCACGCCTTCGGCGGCGCTCACCGTCATGCGCCCCGATACCGCGACCGACACTTCCGAGCTTTCGCGCCGGAACGTCCACGCCGTGCCGCCGTAGCGCTGGCCATAGACGATGGCCTGGTGCGTCGCGAGTTCCGCCGGCGTAGCCGGCACGCCGGCCTTTTCGAAGTACGCCGGGGTCCCGACGACGAGCCGGCGCGCCTCGCTCAGTTTGCGCGCGGTCATGCCCGAATCATCGAGCTTGCCCATGCGCAGCGCGACGTCGACGCCCTCTTCGAGCAAATCGACATTGCGGTCGTCGAGCACGATGTCGAGCGTGAGATCCGGGTACTGGTCGAGAAAGCGGCCCATTGCGGGCACGATGTGCAGTCTCGCGAACGTGACGGCCGCGCAAACGCGCAACCGGCCCGACAGACTGGCGCCCGCGCCGCGCGCGGCGAGCTCGGCTTCGTCCGTTTCTTCGATCGCGCGCTTTGCGCGCTCGTAGAAAGCGAGGCCCGCCTCGGTGGGCGTCAGGCCGCGCGTGGAGCGCAGCAGCAGCCGAACGGCGAGCCGCTCTTCCAGCAACGCAATCGATTTCGAAACGGCAGGCTGCCCTACATTGAGCAACCGTGCCGCCGCCGAGAAAGACCCCGACTCCACTACGCAAACGAACGTCTCCATCGCCGTCAGACGGTCCATGATCATTCCTCCTCGTGCGAATGGTAGAAGTTCGTGCAGCGCACCGTCAAACGACGCGCATCTGCATGCCCCTACCCGGCTGCCCTACAATGCTCGGCGACATCAACATAAGCGACATAAGCAAAAAAAGCACAAGGAAGGACCCCACCATGCAGATACGCACCACCGCGCTGGCTTTGCTTACGGCATGTTTCGCCGTCACCGCCCACGCCGAAATGACCGCCGCGCAGTACAAGCAATGGGCGCACGTCGACAACAACTCGGTGTACGCCGCCTACATCACCGGCACGATCAACGCGTACGGCTGGGCCAACGGCGATTTGATCGCAAAGAAGCACCCGCCGCTGTACTGCCAGCCGAAGGAGATGATCCTCGGCAACCAGAACGTGTACCCGCTTTTGGATCAGTTCTTCCAGAACCACCCCGACCTTCCCGACAATTTCCCGATCGGCCTCGCGATCTTGCGCTCGCTGCAGTCGGCGTTTCCGTGCTGAGTCCGTGGCTAGGGTTCTGCCCTAGCGCGAAGCACCTAAACTTTCCTATCATCCTGACGTAATACGTTCATAGCTAAGCATCCCCTTAAAAAGCGCTCGCCGGATTCGCGGGCGGCGCTGTCAAAAACACGGGAGCACCGAGAGCATGGATACACCAGGAACGAGCTTGAACCAGGAAGAGGTGCCGGTCGGCGCGCCGCTCGAATGGGCGATCGTCGATGAAACCGGCGCGCTGCTGCTCGATCGCGGCGTTGCGCTTGCCGGCGAGCGCGATCTCGCGTTCTTGTTTGCGCATTTTCGTCCGCACCGGCTGACGCAAGAGGCGGCGCAAGCGCAATCCGCGCCCCGCGGCGGCGACAACGAGCCCGACGCCTCGCAGCCCCCGACGCTCAAGGACATGCACCTGACGATCGGCGGCCTGCTCGGCATCCGCTCGCGCGCAGGCGGCAGCGCCATGCAGCCGAGCCGGCTCATCGGCTTCTCGCCGAACCAAGCGCTCTTCGTCACGCCGCCGCTCGCGGGCGGCCGTCCGGCGCCGCTGATGGCAGGCGAGAACGTCGACGTCGTCGCCATCGCGAGCCAGGCGGTGTTCCGCTTCTCGTGCACGGTGGAAGCGCTGTGCAGCCATCCATTCGATTACGTGGTGCTGTCCTCGCCGGGCGCGATTCGCCGCCTGCGCGAGCGCAAGTCCATCCGCGTTCGCACGCGGCTGCCGGTGCGCTACGCGACCAACGAGGCAGGCGACGTCTACGGCGGCCTCGCGCTGGCCAGCGGAATCAGCGCATCCGGCATGTCGTTGATCGCCCCGCGCGCGCTCGGAGAGGTCGGCGAGCGCATCAAGCTGGCGTTCCAATTGCGCTCGGACGACCTCGACGCGCACATCGAAACGACGGCCGTCATCCGCAACGTGCAGAACACGCCGAATGCCGATCGGATGACCACGACGCATGGCCTCGAATTCGATCCGCTCGAACCGGCCCAGCAAATGGCGCTGAAGTCGTTTGTGTTCGATCGTCAGGAAGACACGGAATATTGGGTCGGCGGCTCGCGTTGACCTGACCAGACGGGGGGTTCCGCAAGGAATCCTCCGCTTCCCACGCAGCGCGTTTGCCCGGCAATTCGCGCCGCCCAGGGTTTTCCATAGGCCATGCATGAATGTCATGCGCGCCATGAAAACTTATCGATTGCCGCTCGTTTTCTAGCCACCCAGAATTTGTCGCGTGGAAGCAAGATTTCCGACAACCGCGTCCGGGAATCGCCCCCGCGTTCCGAGATGGCTCAAGAAGCCTTATTTCGGATTCCCTATCAAATCGACAGGATCGCGCGAGCTCTTCGTCACCCCCTGACCTGAGCGCCGACTTGCGAGTGTCCGCCGATATGCCCGCTCACGCGCGCAAGCGGATCGCCGCGCACCGATTCATCGATCCTTCACTTTCGACTGCATCTCGCAGATAGAGGAGCCGTAGCAAATGAGCCAATCCACGCAAACCACGAGCGCCGTGCAGCGCTTGTTTGCCCATGCCGCTTTCGCACTTGCCTTGACGAGCGTCGCCGGCTTGAGCGCCTTCGCACCGGCAGCCCATGCCGATGCGCTCGACGGGATCGCGAAGTCCGGCGTCGTGCGCGTCGGCGTCTTCGAAGACTATCCGCCCTTCGGCTCGATCGGCCCGGACATGAAACCGCAAGGCTACGACATCGAAGTCGCGAACCTGATCGGCAAGGCGCTCAACGCCAAAGTCGAGCTGGTACAGGTGACGGGCGACAACCGCATGGCTTACCTCGCCGATCACAAGACCGACATGCTGCTCTCCGTCGGAGAGACGCCAGAACGCGCGAAAGTGATCGACTTCTCGCAGCCCTATGCGCCGTACTATCTCGCGGTATTTGGGCCCAAGTCGCTGGCGGTCAAGAACGCCGGCGACCTTGCCAACAAGTCTGTCGCGGTCGCACGCGGCACGCTGGAGGACTTGAGCGTCAGCAAGATTGCGCCGCCCTCGGCGACGATCAAGCGCTTCGACGATCCCAATGGCGCGATCTCGGCGTTCCTGTCCGGTCAGGCGCAGTTGCTGGTGGTAGGAAACGATGTGGGCGCAACGATCATGGCCCGCCACCCGGCCAACGATCCGGAGCAGAAATTCGAGCTCTTCAGCTCGCCCGACCACGTGGGCCTGAACAAGAACGAGCCGCGCCTGATGCAGAAGGTCAATGACGCCATTGCGAACGCGAAGAAGGACGGCACGATGAACGCGATTTCGCAGAAATGGCTGCGCACGCCGTTGCCGGCCGATCTGTGATGCTTGTCGTCTTCCAGGCAACCGCACGAAGGACGGTACCGAGATGACCTATACGTTCGACTTCAGCGGCTTCGGTCTGTATGCGGGCATGCTCGCCCGCGGCGTCGAAGTGACGCTCGGGCTGACAGCGGTTTCGACGGTGCTAGGAGGCATCGTCGGTATCGTCGGCGCCTGCGTTGCCGTTGCGGGCCCGAAGTGGGTCCGCGCGCTGGTGGCGGCCTACGTCGAGCTGATCCGCAACACGCCGTTTCTCGTGCAGCTCTTCTTCGTGTTCTTCGGGCTGCCGAGCCTTGGCGTGCATATCGACGAGATGCAGGCGGCCGTCCTCGCGATGACCGTGAACCTCGGTGCTTACGCGGTCGAAATCGTCCGTGCGGGAATCGACTCGATTCCTCGCGGCCAGATTCAGGCGGCGCTGGCGCTCGGTCTGCCGGGGCGGCAGGTGTTTCGCTACGTCGTGCTGCCGCAGGCGCTCGCGAACGTGTTTCCGGCGTTGCTCGGGCAGGTGCTGATCGTGATGCTCGGCTCGGCCGTCGTATCGCAGATCTCCGTCCCCGACTTGACCTATGCCGCGAACTTCATCCAGTCGCGCAACTTCCGCTCGTTCGAAAGCTACTTGATCATCACCGCAACGTATTTGCTGCTTTCGATCGTGTTGCGGCTCTTGATCAACTGGCTCGGCAAGGGGCTCTTTGCGGGACGTGCAGCCCGCGGCAACAGCCTCGCGCCGCGAGGCAGGCTGCGCGCATTGTTTGCTCTCCGCGTTCGCGCGGCAGCGACCGAGGAGCCTTCACGATGATCGAGTTCACGCTTTGGGACATCGCGCGCAATCTGCTGCTCGCCGCGCGGTGGACTTTGCTGCTGTCGCTGATTGCGTTCCTCGGAGGCGGCGTCATGGGCCTCGTGCTGCTCGCGATGCGAGTATCGCCGCTCGCGTGGCTGCGGCGGACCGTGATGCTGTACGTCGAGTTGTTCCAGGGCACGCCGCTTTTGATGCAGCTCTTCCTCGGTTTCTTCGGCTTGCCGCTGCTCGGCGTCGAAGTATCGCCCTGGACGGCGGCGACGGTCACGCTCACGCTGTACACCAGCGCGTATCTCGCCGACATCTGGCGCGGCTGCGTCGAGGCCGTGCCGCGTGGCCAATGGGCGGCGGCGGCGAGCCTCGGCATGACCTGGACACAGCAGCTGCGCTATGTCGTCTGGCCGCAAGCGTGGAAGATCGCCGTCCCGCCGACGGTGGGCTTTCTCGTGCAAGTGGTGAAGAGCACTGCGCTGACGTCGATCATCGGTCTAACCGAATTGACCAAGACCGGCACGATGATCACGAACGCCGTGTTTCGCCCGTTCCCGATCTACGCCATGGTCGCGCTGCTGTACTTCGCAATGTGTTTTCCGCTGACGTGGTATGCGCGCGCGCTCGAGCGCCGGTATCGGCTTGGGCGGCATCGCTAAAGGCGCGCACCCGTACAACACTTTCAGAAGCGAAAGGCATCATGATTTCCATCAGCAACGTATCGAAGTGGTACGGCCACTTTCAAGTTCTGGCCGACTGCACCACCGGCGTCAAGAAGGGCGAGGTGGTTGTCGTCTGCGGCCCCTCCGGTTCCGGGAAGTCGACGCTCATCAAGACGGTCAACGGGCTCGAGCCGTTCCAGCAGGGCGCGATCACCATCAACGGCGAGTCGGTGGGCGACAAGAAAACGAACCTGTCCAAGCTGCGCTCGAAAGTCGGGATGGTGTTTCAGCACTTCGAGCTGTTCCCGCACATGTCCATCACCGACAATCTGACCCTCGCCCAAATCAAGGTGCTGGGCCGCGCCAAGGACGAAGCGGCGGACAAAGCGCTGAGCCTGCTCAATCGCGTCGGGCTTCGCGCGCACGCCGGGAAGTATCCGGGACAGTTATCGGGCGGCCAGCAGCAGCGCGTGGCGATTGCTCGCGCGCTATCGATGGACCCGGTCGCCATGCTGTTCGACGAGCCGACGTCGGCGCTCGATCCCGAGATGATCAACGAAGTGCTCGACGTGATGGTCGAATTGGCCCAAGAAGGGATGACGATGATGTGCGTCACCCACGAAATGGGGTTCGCCAAGAAGGTCGCCCATCGCGTGATCTTCATGGATCAGGGGCGCATCGTCGAGGATGACAGCAAGGAGGCGTTCTTCGCCAATCCGCGCTCCGAGCGGGCCAGAGATTTTCTGGGGAAGATTCTGCATTGACGGGCCCGCCGGTTCACGCGGCGCGCCACATCTCAACGGCCAATCAAATCCTCGGGGCGGCACAACCTCGCGCCCCACTCGTTCGCAAGGCGTTCGCATCGGTTGAGCCTGAGCGCGCCGGTCTCGAAGTCCACGACGACGATCTGATCGGCCGCATCGGGGCGCGCCGGCCAATCACGGCTGCGGCCGTCCGACAGTACCCATAGCCAGCGCGCCTGCGTGGGCTTGCGCCGCTTCGTCTGTTCGAGCAATTGCGCCGCGCGCCGCACGCCCAGCGCGAGCGGCGTGCCGCCCCCGCCGCCCACCGGCGCGAGCCAGCGCTCGTTCCACCAGCGCGGCACGAGCGGCCCGAAGCGCACGTCGGCGCGCGCGCCGCCGAAGCATACGAGCGCCGCTTCGGCACGCGTCGTCGCGGCGTGTTCGAACATCGAGAGCAGCATGCCTTTTGCGAGCGCGAGCCGCTGGCCCGTCAGCATCGAGCCGGAACAATCGAGCACGAAGCAGTGCAGCACGCTTTCTCGCGACGCTTCGCGCGCGAAACGCAGATGCTCGGCGCGCAAGCGTTCGGCGCGCTTGGCGGCGAGCGTTTGCGGCCACGCGATGCGTGAGCCAGGTACACCGCCGCGTGCAACGTTGCCTCCGCCCGTCAGCCATCGAAGACCGCTCGTCGAGTTCGTGCGAGCGGCGGCGAGCTTTCGATGGCTCAGCGTTTTTTTGCTGGATGAGCGGGCAGCGGGATGACGCCTTTGACTTTCATGAGCCCCGTTGGCTCGGGCGGCAGGTAGCCCCAGTCGCCGTCGGGCGAATCGGGCTCCGGTGCTTGCGCGGGGTTCGACGTGTTGTTCGACGCGTGGGCGTGGGATTGCGTCGGTTGTGCCGGTGAATTCGCCTGCGATTCATCGTGCTCGCGCCGTCGATGCCACAGCACCGCTTCGGCAACACGCTCCACATGCCCGGTCGTCACCGCATCGCTGTGTTCGAGCGCGGCGAGCGCGCGTGCCGCGCGCAGCATCACGAGGTCGGCACGCAAGCCATCGACGGCCGCCGCGATGCACAGCGCGCTCACGCGCGCGTGCACGGCATCGTCGAACGTCAGAAGCGGCAGCGCATCGCGCGCAGCACGAATGCGCTCGGCGCAGGTGGCCTGCTGCGTCGCGTATTGCGCGCGAAACGCGTGCGGATCGGTATCGAACGCGAGACGCGCCTTGACGATCTGCTGCCGCACGTTCGGCTCGAAACAATTCTCCAGCTCGACGGCCAGACCGAAGCGATCGATCAGTTGCGGACGCAACTCGCCCTCTTCCGGATTCATCGTGCCGATCAGCACGAAGCGCGCGTCGTGACTGTGCGAGACGCCATCGCGCTCGACGGTGTTCACGCCGCTCGCCGCCGCATCGAGCATCGCATCGACGAGCGCGTCGGGCAGCAAGTTGATTTCATCGACGTAGAGCACGCCGCGATGCGCGTGCGCGAGCAGGCCCGGCGAGAATTTCACGGAGCCGTCGCGCAGCGCCGCTTCGATATCGAGCGTGCCGATCAAGCGGTCTTCGCTCGCGCCGAGCGGCAGGGTCACGAGCCGCCCGTCGGGCAGCAGCTCCGCCAGTGCACGCGCCGCCGTCGATTTCGCGGTGCCGCGCGGCCCGCTGACGAGCACGCCGCCGATGCCCGGGTCGATCGCCGCGAGCAGCAGTGCTTGCTGCAACGGCTGCTGGCCGACGAGCGCGGCAAAGGGGAACGCGGGACGCGATCCGAATGCCGCGCCTGCGTGGTTCGCGCGCTCGGCGTGCCGCTCCGCATTCATTGCGCGCCCGTCATTCGATGTGTTCATTGCCGTGTTCCTTCGAGGTGCTGTTCGCTCGCGAGCAGATGCTGCTCGACTTGCTCGCGATACGTGCCGGGCGCTTGCCACAGCCCGCGCTGCATCGCTTCGAGCAGCCGCTCGCAAATCGAATGCAGTGCGTGCGGATTATGGCGTTGCAGGAAAGCGCGCGTGTCGTCGTCGTTCAGATAGGCGTCGGTGACGAGCGCGTATTGATGGTCGGCAATCACGCGTGCGGTCGCATCGTACCCGTACAAGTAGTCGACGGTCGCCGCGATCTCCGCCGCGCCCTTATAGCCGTGGCGCTTCACGCCGTCGAGCCACTTCGGATTGACGACGCGCGAGCGGATCACTCGCGCGATCTCTTCCTGCAGCGTGCGGATGCGCGGCGCGGCAGGGTTCGCATGATCCGCGTGATAGACGTGCGGCTGGCTGCCCGCGAGATGCCGGACCGCCGCCACCATGCCGCCTTGAAACTGGTAGTAGTCGTTCGAGTCGAGCACGTCGTGCTCGCGGTTGTCCTGGTTCTGCAAGACGACGTCGAGCGTCGCGAGCCGCGTGCCGAACGCCTGCCGCGCTTCGACGCCCGCGCTTTGCTGCGCATACGCATAGCCGCCCCACGCCTGATACGCGTCGGAAAGATCGGCATCGCTCTGCCATTGCGTCGTGTCGATCAGTTCCTGCAGGCCCGCGCCGTATGCGCCGGGGCGCGCGCTGAACACGCGCCAGCCCGCGCGGCGCCGTGCTTCGCCCGCTTCGATGCCGCGCGCGATCAGCGCGTCGCGCTCGCGCAGCACACGTGCGCGAATCGGATTCAAGTGCTCGGGCTCGTCGAGTTCGGCGACGGCTTGGACGGCTGCATCGAACAAATGCATGACGTTCGTGAACGCATCGCGGAAGAAGCCGGAAACGCGCAGCGTCACGTCGATGCGGGGCCGGTCGAACGCCTCGATCGGCATGATCTCGAAGTCGGTCACGCGATGACTGCCCGGCGCCCATTTCGGCCGCACGCCGATCAGCGCCATCGCCTGCGCGATGTCGTCGCCGCCCGTGCGCATCGTCGCCGTCCCCCACACCGAGAGGCCGACCGCGCGCGGATAGTCGCCCTGTTCCTGCACGTGCCGCTCGATCAGCTGCTGCGCCGATTTCAAGCCGAGTGCCCACGCGGATTGCGTCGGCACGGCGCGTGTGTCGACCGAATAGAAGTTGCGGCCGGTGGGCAGCACGTCGGGGCGTCCGCGCGAGGGGGAACCGCTCGGCCCCGGCGGCACGAAACGTCCTTCGAGCCCGCGCTTCAAGTGCCGCATTTCCTGCGCGCCGCACGCGTCGAGGCGCGGCAGGAGATCGTCGCGCACGCGTGCGAGCACACGCTCGGTGTGCGGCAGTGTGTTGGGGGCAGGCGTTGCGATGGCCGCCGCCGCCGAGGGCTCGTCGTCCGCCTCGCCGCATAGGTTCTTCAACAGCTCGGCGGCCAGCCATTCGAGCCGTTCGCGCGTGTCGCCGTTGTGGCGCCAAGGCGCATCGCTCGCCCGCTGCAGCAACTCCGGACGCGGCCCGTTCCACTCAGCCGACCAATCCGGCGCCAACGGATCGAAGATCGCGTCGACCTGCAGGTCTCTCGCGAGCGCCTCGATCAACCCGGCATTCGCGCCCTGCCCGCCGCTCACCGGAAAGCGTGCGAGCGCAAGCAGCGTATCGCGACGCTGCTCGCGCTGCGGCGACTCGCCGAATGTATGTAAGCCGTCGCGGATCTGCGCCTCTTTCAGCTCGCAGAGGTAGGCATCGGCGCGCGTGAGCAGCGCGTCTTCCGCGTCCTGATCGGCCGGCAAGCCGACGCTCAATTCCTCGTGCAGCCGATGCTCGACGATCGTCGCGAGAATCGTCTTGCGCAACAGCTTCGCTCGGCGCGGATCGACCATCAGCGCCTCGTAGTATTCGTCGACTTGCCGCTCGAGGTCCTGCAGCGGGCCGTAGTTCTCGGCGCGCGTGAGCGGCGGCATCAAATGATCGATGATCACGGCCTGCGCGCGGCGCTTCGCCTGGCTGCCTTCGCCGGGATCGTTGACGATGAACGGATACAGATGCGGCATGGGCCCGAGCACGAGATCGGGCCAGCATGCGTCGCTTAGCGCGACGCTCTTGCCCGGCAGCCATTCGAGGTTGCCATGCTTGCCGACGTGGACCACCGCGTCGATGCCGAAGCGATGCCGCAGCCAGAAATAGAACGCGAGGTACGAATGCGGCGGGACGAGTTCGGCATCGTGATAGCTCGCATAGTCGCCTTCCGCGCGCGTGCGCGCCGGCTGGATGCCGACGAACACCTGACCGCAGCGCCAGCCCGCGATCATGAAGCGGCCGTGACGGAGCGTCGGGTCTTGTTCAGGCTGCCCCCAGCGCGCATTCAACGCATCGCGCGCCTCGGCGGGGATCTGCTGGAAGTACTGCAAGTAGTCGTCGAGCGCGAGACTCTGCAGCGCGGGCCGCAAGTCGCGAACCACGGGATCGTTCGTCACGCCCTGCGTGAGCGTGCGTATCAGCGCGTCGCCGTCCGAAGGCAAGTCCGCCACGCGATACCCCTCGTCGCGCAGCATCGCGAGAATGTTAACGACCGACGCCGGCGTATCGAGCCCTACGCCATTGCCGATGCGCCCTTCGCTCATCGGATAGTTCGCGAGAATCAGCGCGAGCTTCTTGTCGGCGTTGCCGGCACGCTTTAGCCGGCACCAGCGGCGGCTAAGCTCGGCGAGAAACGCGATCCGCTCCAGATCCGGCTGATAGCGAACGACGTCGACTTCCGTATGCGGACACCGGTACGCCAGCCCCTTGAAGCTGATCGCGCGCGTGATGATGCGGCCGTCGACTTCCGGCAGCGCGACATGCATGGCGATATCGCGCGAATTGAGGCCGTGGTTGTCCTTGAGCCAATCGTCGCGGTTGCCGCCGCTCAGGATCACCTGCATGACGGGCGCGTCGCCGGCGAGCGCGAGCGGCTCGGGGTCGTCGATCGCCGATGCCGCGAACGCCGTCGTGTTCAGCACGAGCGCCACATGATGCTGAGCACACAGCTGTTGGACCACGTCTCGGCTCAACGCATCCTTGAGCGAGGTGATCGCGATCGGCAGCGGGTTCATTCCTTCGTCCGCGAGCGCTTTCAAGAGCGCGTCGAAGACCGCCGTATTCGCCGCCTGCAAATGCGCCTTGTAAAACAGCACCGCGACGACCGGCGCGCCTGCGCGCCAATCCGCCTGCCAGTGCTCGATCGTCGCCAAGTCATGAGCCGGGTGATAGAGCGCCACCGCGGGCAGCGGACGCGGCGGCGCCGGCTCCTCGCCCCATCCGAGCCCGCGGTACGCGATGCAGCGTAGAAAACCCTCCGCGTTCTGCGCGCCGCCCTCGCGCAAGTAGCGCCATAGCACGTGGCAGAACTCGGCATCCGCCGTGCTCTTCGCGAGCAGGTTCGGGTCCTCCTGCAAATCGCCGGAGAACATCGCGAGCAACTGGCCGTTGCGCTCGGCGAGCGCGACCACCTGCTCGATCCCATACGGCCAATAAGCCTCGCCGCCCAGATGATCGACCACCACGACGCGCGCATGCTTCAACACATCGTCGATGTAAAAATCCACCGACGCCGGCTGCCGCAGAAACGTCACGTTCGCGAGCCGCACGCTCGGAAAGCCCTCGCCCAAGCGAGGAAACACGCTGGCGAGAAGCGACAGCGTCGTATCGGCCGAACTGAGCACGACGATGTCGGCGGGACGCTGATCGATGCGGATCACGCCCGCCGTGTCGTCGACGAAACCGCCCGGCGTGGTTCGCAGCAGGTGCATGGCGCGGTCTTTCCTGTGATGGCGAGTGGTGGCGGGTAGGGGTGGTTAAGCCTGCTGAGCCTCGGCCGCCGCAAGCGCGGCGCTGAGCGCGCCCTGCAACGCCGCTTGATCGAGGTCTTCGCCGATCAGCACGAAGCGGCTCGTCACCGCCTCGCCGTCCTGCCAGCGACGGTCGAAGTAGCTGTCGAAGCGCCGGCCCACGCCTTGCACGACCAGACGCATCGGCGCGCCGGGCAGCGCCGCGAAACCCTTCACGCGATAGATCGTGTGCTGCTCGACGAGCGTCTGCAGCGCGGCGATCGCCGCCTCGCGCGAACGCGTCTCGCCTGCCACCACGACCGAATCGAACTCGTCGTGATGGTGATCGGCGTCGTCGGCGGAACCGTGATGGTCATGGCGCAAGTGAATCGTTTCTTCCGACGCCGACGCGAGCCCAAGCAGCCCGTGGACGTCGAGCTGGCCCATCTGCGCGGGCACGATCTTCACCTGCGGCGGAATCTCTTCGCGAATCGCGGCGACGACCGCTTCGTGATGCGCGCCGTCGAGCAAGTCGGTCTTGTTGAGAATCACGAGATCCGCAGCCGAAAGCTGATCGGCGAAGAGCTCGTGCAGCGGCGATTCGTGATCGAGATTCGGATCGGCTTTGCGCTGCGCATCGACGGCTTGCGGATTCTCCGCGAACTGCCCGCTCGCGGCGGCGGGACCGTCGACCACCGTCACGACCGCATCGACCGTGAAGCTGTTCTTGATCAACGGCCAGTTGAACGCCTGCACGAGCGGCTTCGGCAGCGCGAGGCCGGACGTTTCGATCAGCACGTGATCGATGTCGCCGCGCCGCTCGACCAGCTCTTCCATCACGGGAAAGAACTCTTCCTGCACGGTGCAGCAGAGGCACCCATTGGCGAGCTCATAGAGCTGGCCCGCTTGTTCGTTGCCGTCCTCATCGCAGCCGATGCCGCAGCCTTTGAGGATCTCGCCATCGATGCCGAGCTCGCCGAACTCGTTGACGATCACGGCGATGCGCTTGCCGTCGGCATGTTTGAGGATGTGCCGCAGCAGGGTGGTTTTGCCGCTGCCGAGAAAGCCTGTGACGACGGTGACGGGAATTTTGCGCGTTTGCATTCTGCTGACTCCAGATCAGGTGGACACCGTGACGTCGATCTCGTCGTAGCGCTTCAAGCGATACACGAGCGCGGACACGATCCAGCTCACAAAGAAAAGACCGATGACGATATAGCCGAGCGTGCCGAAATTGTCGGACAGCGTACCGATGAAATCCCAGAACGGTCCCTTCAAATCGAGCTTGTCGGCGACGAGTGCCAGCGATTCGATACCGCCGATCAACACGGCCACCAGCACCGACACGAACGTAATCGTCATGTTGTAGTAGATCTTGCGGATCGGACGCACGAACGCCCACCGGTAGGCGCCCATCATCAGGATGCCGTCGGTCGTGTCGATGAGCGACATGCCCGCGGTAAACAGCACCGGCAGCACCAACACCGCCCAGAACGACACGCCGCTCGATACCTGCGTCGCAGAAATACCGAACAACGCGATCTCGGTGGCCGTATCGAAACCCAGCCCGAACAGAAAGCCGATCGGGTACATGTGCCAGCTTCGCGAAGCGAGCTTGAACAGCGGCTTGAAAATGCGCGCGAGAAAGCCGCGATTGCCGAGCAGCAGATCGAGATCCTCCTCGACGAGCGGCTCGCCGCGCTGCACGGCGCGGAACGTACGGTACACGCCTCGCAGCACGACGAGGTTCGCCGCTGCGAGCACGAACAGGAAGAATGCGGATACGCAAGTGCTGATCACGCCGCCGATATCTTTCAGATCGGAAAAGTGGTTCGACAGCGACGCCGTCGTCATCGCCACCACGACCGTCATCACGATCACCACCGTCGAATGCCCGAGCGAAAAGAAGAAGCCGACGCCGAGCGGATTGCGTTTTTCCTGCAGCAGCTTGCGCGTGACGTTGTCGATCGCGGCGATGTGGTCCGCATCGACCGCATGGCGCAAACCGAACGTATAGGCGAGCAGCGCGGTGCCGAGCAGCACCGGATGGCCGTGAAAAGCCGCGAAGGCCCAGATCCACGCACCGATATTGAACGCAATCAACACAATGTAGATCCCGACGATCTTGCCGCGTAATTCCGTCGGACTGTCATTGAACAACTGGGAAACAGACTTGAGCACGATCGCCCCTTTTTGAACGGTCGACAAACACACAGATTGCCAACACGAACAGCACCGGCGAAAAACCCCGCGTGCGAAGCATCGATCGTCACAACATCGTCACGTCAGCGGGAAAGCGCGGTGCGGTTCGTGGCAGTAACGCCGCATCCCCGCGGCGCCAACCCCTTGCTCTGGCCGGTATCCGGGCTGGCGAAAGCGCCGCTTCACCTTCCCGCACGAGGCATTTCTCGCGCAGTGGCTAATGTGGGCACGGCCTTGCGTGCACACATTGAAGTCGGCTCTGCATCGCGTGGCGCGATGCCTTCGCTTACCGTTGCGGGGGCAGCACAGGTTGGCTCGGCCGATGCGGCTTCGCGCCCTGTTTCCCGTTTAACTGCATGCGCGATGAGCGCGCATACGAGCACCAAAGTGCGTGGGAGTGTAGGCGTGCCATTGCTTAGCGTCAAGGCGAAGCCCAGGACAACGTCATGACCAGTCGGTCAGGCCCGACTCGATCATGGATGCGCTGCCTCGCGAGGCTCGACCTTGCGATCAATCTCGGCCCGCGTCGACAGCGTCTTAAGGTCATACGCGGCTTGCAGGTTCAGCCAGAATTCGGGCGTCGAATCGAAGTAACGCGCAAGCCGGTACGCGGTGTCGGCAGTGATGCCACGCCGTTCCTTCACGATCTCGTGAAGTCGCGTTGCTGGCACGTTCAGTGCCAGCGCGAGCGCATTCACGCTCATTTCCAGCGGAACCAGATATTCCTCCCGCAGGATTTCGCCCGGGTGTACCGGGCGCATTCCGTTCTTGACCATATGAACTCCTTTTCAGTGGTAGTCGACGATTTCGATCTCGGTCGCACCGTCGTCCGTCCATACGAAACACAAACGCCATTGACCGTTGATGCGGATGCTGCACTGGCCGCGCCGGTCGCCTTTGAGCGCCTCGAGTTGGTTGCCAGGCGGTGAGCGTAGATCTTTCAGTTCCTTGGCCGCCTCCAGCATCTGAAGCTTGCGTATCGCAACCGCCTCAATTGCACGAAAGCGTTTCGGCGATTTGCCGGCGTAAAGGGCTTCGGTGTCTTTGCATCGGAAGGACTTAATCATAACGCCCACAGTATTACGTTACGCGTAATACGTCAAGAGGAAACTTAGTGCGTGATGCAGGCGCTTTACGTACTACGAGATGCCGCGCGACACGCGAGCTTTTACTTGTCGTATCCAACGAATAGGCCTGTGCTATCGTATGCGCGCGTTTTTTGGCACCTTTTCCGCACCTTTCCACGCGTTCATTCTCGCCTTGCTTGTCACCGCCACGTCTGATGCAATCGCATAAGCCGCTCACGCTCGGCATCGGCTGCCGGCGCTTCGCGTCGGCCGAACAGATCGACGCCGCCGTCCGCGCCGCGCTCGGCGCGCATTCGCTCGACGACGTCCGCGCAGTCGCGACGATCGATGCGAAAGCGCAAGAGCCGGGGCTCGTCGCGTTTTGCGCGCGGCACGGCTTGCCGCTCGAGGTTTTCACGCGCGCGCAGATCGAGGCGCTTGCCGCGACACTCACGCTCACGCCTTCGCCCGCGGCGCTCGCGCATCTCGGCGTCGACGGCGTCTGCGAGCCGTGCGCGCTGCTCGCGTCGCGAGGCGGGCGGCTCATCGTCGGCAAGACCGTACGCGATGGGGTGACGGCAGCCGTCGCCACGCACGAAACACACGACCAGGACACTCGATGAAAACCGATCCCGAATCGCACCAACGCATGACCCAGCGGCGCCGCGAAGGCCACGAGAAAAAGCAGGCCGCCGCCACTGTCGAAAAGGGCCTCTTGATCGTCAACACCGGCACCGGCAAGGGCAAGAGCACGGCCGCGTTCGGCATGGCCGTGCGCGTGCTCGGGCACGGCATGCGGCTGGGCGTCGTGCAATTCATCAAGGGTGCGCTGCACACGTCGGAGCGCGACTTCCTCGGCGCTCAGGCGAACTGCGATTTCGTCACGATGGGCGACGGCTACACGTGGAATACGCAGAACCGCGACGCCGACGTCGCCACCGCGCGCAAAGGCTGGGACGAGGCGCGCCGGATGATCGAAAGCGGCGACTACCAGATGGTCGTTCTCGACGAGCTCAATACGGTGCTGAAGTACGAATACCTGCCGCTCGACGAAGTGCTCGGCGTGCTCACGTCGCGGCCCGAGATGCTGCACGTCGTGGTGACGGGACGGCATGCGCCCGACGCGCTGATCGAAGCGGCCGATCTCGTCACCGAAATGCGGCTCGTCAAGCATCCGTATCGCGAGCAAGGCGTGAAGGCGCAGCGCGGCGTGGAGTTCTAAACGATGTCCGCGTGTCCCGCGCTGTTCATCAGCGCACCGGCTTCGGGCCAAGGCAAGACCACCATCACGGCGGGGCTCGCGCGGCTCCATCGGCGGCAAGGACGGCGCGTACGCGTCTTCAAGACCGGCCCCGATTTTCTGGACCCGATGATCCTCGCGCACGCGAGCGGCGCGCCGGTCGAATCGCTCGACTTGTGGATGGTCGGCGAAAACGGGTGCCGGCAACTGCTCGCCGAGGCCGCGCGCGAAGCGGATCTGATTCTGATCGAAGGCGTGATGGGTCTTTACGACGGGACGCCGTCGAGCGCCGATCTCGCGACCGCGTTCGGCGTGCCCGTGGCCGCCGTGATCGGCGCGAAGGCAATGGCGCAGACGTTCGGCGCCATCGCCTTCGGCCTCGCAAATTTCCGGCCACAGGTGCCGTTTTTTGGCGTGTTCGCCAATCGCGTCGGTTCGGAGCGCCACGCGCGCATGCTCGAAGAGGCGGTGCCGCAAGGCATGCGCTGGCTCGGCTATATCGCGAGCACGAGCGAAATCGAATTGCCCGAGCGGCATCTCGGCTTGCATACGGCCGGCGAAATCAGCGACCTCGACGCGCGTCTCGAGCGCGCCGCCGATGCGCTCGCCTCGACGCCGCTGGCCGTGTTGCCCCCGGCGGTCGAATTCGCCGAGCCGCAAGCGCCCGTGGCGTTGCCGCGCTTGCTGGACGGCATGCGGATCGCCGTCGCGCGCGATGCCGCGTTCTCGTTCATCTATCCGGCCAATATCCGGCTGCTCGAAGCGCTCGGCGCGAACGTGCGCTATTTCTCCCCGCTCGCCGACGAACCCGTGCCCGATGCCAGCGATGCGCTGTACCTACCGGGTGGTTATCCCGAGTTGCACGCGCAGGCGCTTGCCGGTCACACTCGTAGTGCCGATACGATCCGCGCGCACGCGGCATCCGCGAAGCCGATCTACGCGGAATGCGGCGGCATGCTGTATCTGCTCGATGCGTTGACGGACAGCGCCGGCACGACGACGCCGATGCTCGGCCTCGTGCCCGGGCAAGCGGCGTTGCAAGCGCGTCTGTCGGCGCTCGGCATGCAGCAATTGAACGGCCTGCACGGCGCGATGACGGGCCACACGTTCCACTATTCGCGCGTGAGCACGCCGCTCGCGCCGGTGCTGACGGCCGTGCATCCGCATTCGGGCGCGCCGGGCGAAGCCGTGTTTCGCTCCGGCTCGATCGTCGCGACGTATATGCACGGCTATTGGCCCTCGAACCCGGCTTTCGCGGCCGCACTATTTCATGGCAATGCAATTTGACGAATCCGAACGAGCCGCTGTCTACCGCGCCATCTACGAGCGGCGCGACATGCGGCACTTCGTGCGCGAGCCGGTCGATGCGGACGTGTTGCAGCGCCTCATCGACGCGGCGCATCACGCGCCAAGCGTCGGCTTCATGCAGCCGTGGCGCATCCTGCGCGTGACCGAAGAGAGCCTGCGCGCCTCCTTGCACGCGGCGGTCGAGCGCGAACGCGTCAAGACCGCCGAAGCGCTCGGCGAGCGGCAAGACGAATTCATGAAGCTCAAAGTCGAAGGGATGCGCGACTGCGGCGAACTGCTCGTCATGGCGCTGATGGATGGCCGCGAGAAACACGTCTTCGGGCGGCGCACGCTGCCGGAAATGGACCTGGCGTCCGTCGCCTGCGCGATTCAGAACATGTGGCTCGCGGCGCGCGCGGAAGGACTCGGGATGGGATGGGTGTCCCTATTCGACCTCGACGAAGTGCGCGGTTTGCTCAAGATGCCGCCCGGTGCGAAGCCGGTTGCGATTCTCTGCCTCGGTCACGTCGAGCAGTTCTATCAAAAGCCGATGCTCGAAATGGAGCGCTGGGCGCAAAGAATGCCCGTCGCCGAATGCGTATTCGAGAACTATTGGCCGTGCGCGGAAAACGGTGCCTGACAGACGCTACCCGTACCCTACCCGTACCGATAGGCGCTGCGATACAAACGAAACAGAACAGAAGAGACCAGAACGATTGCCGTTTAACCTGCGGCGGCGGTGCGGATTGATCAGAACATTCCGGCTGTCCCGCTAGAACGCGCGATCCGGCGTTCCGTCATCCGAATCAAACCCTCGAAAACGCGGCGATTTTTAACCGCCGATTCGAAAATGTTCGACATGCTGCCCGGCCGCAACGGCGCGGCGCAGCCAGTCAGGCAGATCGCCGTGACCGTCCCAGGTATTTCCATAGGCATCCCGGTATAGCACTTCGCGCTCCGCCTGGCGGTCCGCCATCACGGAGGCGGCGAGCGCCTCTTCGGTAATGCCATATTCTTCCATTCGGCGCCGCAGCCAGCGAATGAGCCGGTCGCGAGCTTCGCCATTGAGCTGTTCCATCGATGATTCCGATACGGTTGATGCGGGAGCGCGTGGGCCCCAAAAGGAGTAGAGCCGAATCATACTCGACACGCGGCGACGGAGCGTTACCGATCATTTAATGCGAATCAAGACACTGGCGGATGCCGTGCACGCCGACGCGAAGCGTCGCTTGGGAAACCCGCGCACCCTGCCGTTGGACTTTCTTAGCGGAGATTACCGAGGCGTTCTTTAGACGACGCCGCATTGCAGCACGCCAGCGCCCTCACGATCCCCGCAAATAGATAGACTATCTGAAATCGCAATCGTGCCGATTTACACATTATGCGCGCCGAATTAGTTTGCGGCGCTTTCTGGTGGCAAAGCGTATATCGAATCGCTACGGTTTCGCAACACGAAGTTGCACATCGCTCGAGCGATGGCGCGAATAGGCTCGCCCCGCACAGCCGTGCAGCGAGCCGCGTGCGCTGCGTGCGCGTCCGGGGCTCGCGCGAAGTTCGCCGCACGATTCCACCAGAGCCATTACACTTTCGATCCACACTCTAGCGAGTGCGCGCTTAACACGCGCAAACTCGTAGCACATCAATATTCATAAAATGCGCCAATTCGCGGATCGAACTCATCGCGCCAAGCTGGCTAGCCGCACGGTCATGCTGGCCGCGTGCTTGTCGGCATTGCTTGCCTCTGTCACGTCCAACGCGCAGGAAGCCGCCGCTTCCGCCGCGCTCCCGCCCCAGCAAAAATCGGTTCAAACGATCACGCCGATCTTCGGGCAACTGGTCGGATTTACGTTGCCGGCCGGTTTCAACCCGGCCGACTTCGAAAAGACTCAGGGCGATAACTACATTCGCGAATCGGTCCTGAAGGGCGAGACGGTCGATCACTGGACGCAGATGATCACCGTAACGGGCATCAAGGGGCTCGGCAGCAACCCGGACGCGAATCCGCGCGTGCTGGCCGAGACCATCGCGGGCGGATTCCATCGCGCGTGTCCGGACACGTTTGCGGTCAACCCGTTTGGCGACGCGAAAGTCGCCGGCTTTTCGGGTTTTGTGGCGGTGATACGCTGCGGCTCGATCTCCGATGGCGCCTCGACGCATAGCGAGACCGCCATCGTGATGACGCTCAAAGGGACATCCGACTACTACACGATGCAATGGGCCGAGCGCGGACCGGTGGCGACGGACGAGCTCGCGTCGGAGAACAGCAAATGGCTGGACCGCCTGCGCCAACTGAGCCCGATCAGGCTGTGTCCGATCGTGCCGGGCGAGCGCGCGCCCTACCCTAGCTGCCTGCAAGCTCACTAGCTTGCGCGCGCCGAACGCGGCATTCGATCGAACGGTTCTATGCGCGGCCGAGCGCACACTCCCGAAAACGCTCACCTTTGAGCACGAACGGCGCTTTTCCGGTCCTCGCAAACGCCCATCCAGCAAGCGACTGCGCCAAGGCCGGGAGCGTAAAACCAGGCGCTCCCGAAAAACCTCACCTTAATTGACGATTCATCGCGCGGCGCCTGGCATCGCGCCCGCCGCGAACCTCACGTCATCTCACGGCTGCTTGGCTTGCGCCGCATTCGGACAAGCCGGGTCCGTGCCCCAGTGGCCGTCGCACACGCGCCAGCGGCACAATTGATCTTCGAAGAAGCCGCGCGTGCTGCAATCCTTGACTTGCTCGGCGAGGCTCGTCGAAGCCTGTGGCGCCTTCGCGCCCGGCTGAGCGGCCGGCACGGCCGGTTTCTTCGCGCTATACGGCGGCGTACGCGCGACGAGCGCTGCAAGTAGATCGGCATCCGAATCATTCTTGGACGCGACCTTCTTGGTCTCCGTGTGTTTGGCGGCGTGCGCGAGTTCGACCTTGCTCGCGTGACGCTCGCTTGCCGCTTCGCGTTTGGCGCGCGATGCCGCCGTGTTCGACGGCTTCGCGCTGCTGACCGGCTTCGCCGCTGCAATCGCGGGCGCCGCGGCGACAGCCGGCGTCGATACGCCAGGCGCTGCTCCGCCGGGCGGCGCTCCGCTCGCGGGCTCCGCGCCTTCGGCCAGTGCGCGCGACAAACGATTGTCGGCTACCCCGCTCGCACCCGCGAGCGGCGCGGCCTTGGTGTCGGCGTCGCTGTTGTCTTCCGTGATGATGGTCGCGGCATGCGGGGCCGAAGCCGCGTCTTTCTGCGCGGCGCTGGCGGCCGCGGCAAGCTGCGCCGCGCTGCCCGCATTCGCGGACACGGCGGCCTTCTGCTCGGCGTCGCCCGCCGCCGGCGCGACCGCCGCAAGCGCGTGATCCGTCTGCTTGACCTTCTGCACTTGCCACGCCGCAATGCCGCCGCCGGCGATCACGAGCAATCCCGCCAGCACGAACGGCAGCTTCGAGCGCTTCTTCGCAGGCGCGGGCTGCGCGGCCACGCGCCCTTCGAGATTCGCCAGAATGCGCGCATTGTTCGCTTGTGCGCCCTTGGCCGCATCGGCTAGCAAGCTAGGCGGCGCTTTTGAATTGGAACTGTCCGGCGCATTCATTCACTGCCTCATTGAATCCTTGTTTAATTCGCCGTGATAATACGCTTCGGCCTGTCTCTTAGCAGGCCCGATTCTAAGAGCAAGCATTACAAAATTCAATTATTTCGAATTTCCGGGGCTTACCCTTGTTTGTCGTCGCACTGATCGCCTATTTCGCCGTCGCCGTCACCGTGGCCGCAATGCTGCTATTGCCGCCGATACGCGCGTCAATATTGAATGCCGTAGCCGATTTGCATGGCCGCGTAAGCCGTCGCGCGTCCAATAGCGCGTCGCGCGCTCGCGGACATTTAACAAAATCAGTAAAAACTTCGCAAAGCATTTTAGTCGACACGCAAAAATTACTGTTTCGCCGGCGCTTGCTGATTTTCATAACGGCAGGTATTCTTGCGACGCCGCCGTTAATCGCAATTGCATTACGCGGCCGTCAGCTTTTATTTCAGTACGACGACACGACCCGCGTTCCCGACGAGAAAATTGCCGCGCTGTTGAACGGCGAACAGCTGGTGCCGCCGCCACAGCTGCCGCCCGAGGTGTTTGCGACGCAGGAAGTGGAACAGGTCCGGCCTGCGTTGCAGGACGCCAGCCGCGACTGGAATTTGCTCGACGCAGACTTCAGAACACGGTTGCTGCTCGTTTATAAAATCATGCGCGAGCAATACGGCTATCAAATGGCTTTGCTGGAAGGTTATCGCAGCCCGGAGCGGCAAAACCGGCTGTCGCAATTGGGGGGCGTCACCAATGCCGCAGCATTTCAGAGCTATCACCAATACGGGCTGGCCACGGACAACGCCTTTTTGCGCGACGGCAAGCTCGTCATTTCCGAAAAAGACCCCTGGGCCATGCGGGGATATCAGTTATATGGGCAAACGGCCGAGCAATGCGGCCTGGTTTGGGGCGGACGATGGAAGTTGATGGATCTCGGACACGTCGAATATCACAAGCCGGGTTTCGTAATGGGGAAGAGCCCGGTGCCCCCGCAATTGCAAAACATTGAAAGCCGCGCCTCCTTGCGCCAATAAACCAATCAGACGCCATTCCAATTGTGCACTTAATGCCACAAGCAGCCACAACTAGCCACGCTTAGCCGCAATTAGCCACGCCTATCATCAAGACCAGAACGCCTTATGCAACGCTTTCTCAGTTGGTTGACTCATAAACGCACGCTGACCGTGGTCGGCCTCATCGCGCTCGCGGCGGTGCTGTTCATCGGCGCCGATGCGCTGCAGATCGATTTGGTCTGGCCGGCCGCGATCTTCGGCGCAGTCGTCCTGCTGATGTTGCTGGTCTGGCTATGGCGAAAGCTGCGCACGCGGCGGGCGAACAACAAGCTCGGCGAGATGCTCGAAGCGCAGGCCGAGCAGGGCGCCGGGGCGACCACGACCGCGGCCGTGTCGCAAAAGCAGCCGGAGCTCGACGCGTTGCGCACGCGGCTCGTCGAGGCGGTCAAAACGATCAAGACCTCGAAGATCGGCCAGATGTCCGGCGGCTCCGCGCTTTATGAACTGCCGTGGTACATCGTCATCGGCAACCCGGCGGCCGGCAAGAGCAGCGCGGTGCTGAACTCGGGGCTGCAGTTCCCGTTCGCCGACAAGAGCAATGCGGTGGTCCACGGCATCGGCGGCACGCGCAATTGCGACTGGTTCTTCACGACCGAGGGCATTCTGCTCGACACCGCGGGCCGCTATTCGGTGCACGAGGAGGACCGCAGCGAATGGCTCGGCTTCCTGAACCTGCTCAAGCGCTACCGCCCGAAGGCGCCGATCAACGGCATCATCGTGACCGCGAGCATCGCCGAGCTGACCGGCAACCGCCCCGAAGCGACGATCAACCTTGCAAAAAACCTGCGCCAGCGCGTGCAGGAGCTCACTGAAAAGCTCGAAGTGTTCGCGCCGGTCTACGTGATGTTCACGAAGACCGACCTCATCACCGGCTTCACCGAATTCTTCAGCGGCAGCGACCGCACGGAGTACGACCGCGTCTGGGGCGCGACGCTGCCTTACGAACCCGACGAGAAGCGCGACATCGTCGCCCTCTTCGACGAGCGCTTCGAAGCGCTTTACGACGGGCTCAAGGAGATCAGCGTTGCGCAGATGTCGATCAGCCGGGGCAATAAATTGTCGCCGGGGCAATTGAGCTTCCCGCTCGAGTTCTCGACGATCAAGCCCGCGCTGCGCGTCTTCCTCGCCACGCTGTTCGAGAACAACCCGTTCCAGTACAAGCCGATTTTCCGCGGCTTCTACTTCACGAGCGCGTTGCAGGAAGGCGAGACGAACAGCGCCGCCGCCGAGCGCATCGGCCAGCGCTTCGGCCTCAACACCGACAGCATCCCCAAGCCGCAGAGCGCGTTCTCGAAGAACGGGTTCTTCCTGCGCGACCTGTTTTCGAAAGTCATCTTCGCCGACCGCCAGACGGTGCGCCAATTCGCGAGCCCCGCAAAAACGCGGCTGCGTTACGCGACGTTCTTCGCCTTTGTCGCCGTGCTCGCGCTCGCGCTCGGCGGCTGGACATGGTCGACCATCGGCAATCAGCAGCTCGCCGCGAACGTGCAGGCCGATCTCGACAACGTCGTGCGCTTGCAGCAGAACCGCGAAGACCTGCAGTCGCGCCTGCAAGCGATGGACATCCTCGAAGACCGCATCGATCAGCTCGAGCAGTTCCGCCGCGACCGGCCGCTGTCCGTCTCGCTCGGGCTGTATCAAGGCGATCAGATGGAGCAGCGCTTGCTCGCCGAGTACTACAGCGGCGTGAAGCAATTGATGCTCGATCCGGTCTCGCAGAATCTCGTGTCGTTCCTGAAGGACGTGAACGCGCATCCGGACCAGCTCGCGCCGATGACGCACGCGCCCGATTCCGGCGCGATCCAGGTGGCCGCGCGCACGCCCGGCGCGGCCAGCACGCCGGGCGCAACGAGCCTTTCCAGCGCAGCGGGCAGCCAGGGCGGCCTCTATAGCGACGCGTCGCCGACCAACGTCGAAGACGCCTACAACGCGCTCAAGACCTACCTGATGCTCTCCGACAAGCGCCACGTCGAGCAGGCGCACCTGACCGACCAGATCGCCCGCTTCTGGCGCGGCTGGCTCGAATCGAATCGCGGCAACATGCCTCGCGACGAGATGATCCGCAGCGCCGAACGCATGATCACGTTCTATCTGGCGCGCGTGAACGACGACGATTGGCCGATGATCGAAACAAACCTCTCGCTCGTCGACCAGACGCGCGAGAACCTGCGCCGCGTCGTGCGCGGCATGCCGGCGCGTCAGCGTGTGTATGAGGAGATCAAGGCGCGCGCGTCGACTCGCTTCGCGCCGATGACGATCGCACGCATCGTCGGCGATCAGAACACGAGCCTGATCGGCGGCAGCTACGCGATTCCGGGCACCTTCACGCGCGAAGCGTGGTTCCAGTACGTGCAGCCCGCGATCCGCGACGCCGCGACGAAGGAACTGCAAGCGAAGGACTGGGTGCTCAACACGGCATCGCAAGACGACCTGACGTTGGAAGGCAGCCCGGAGCAGATCCAGAAGGCGCTCGTCGGCATGTACAAGGACGAGTACGCGCAGCACTGGCAGAAGTTCATGCAGGGCATCGCCGTGCAGAGCTTCGGCAGCTTCAATCAGGCGGTCGATGCGATGAACCGCCTGGGCGATCCGCAAGATTCGCCGATCAAGAAGGTGCTCCAAACGGCTTACGACCAGACCTCGTGGGACAACCCCGCGCTCGCGAACTCGGCTTTGAAGAGCGTGCAAGGCGGCGTGACGAACTGGTTCAAGAACCTGTTCTCGCGCGCACCGTCGGGCACGGTTGCCGCGAACATCGACATCAACGGCAATCCGGTCGAGCTGGGCGTGGGTCCGATCGGCCAGCAGTTCTCGGGGCTCGCACGCGTGGTCGCGACGCAAGACGGCAACTCGCTGTTGCGCGGCTACATGGATTCGCTCTCGAAGGTCCGCACGCGCTTTAACGTGCTGAAGAACCAGGGCGACCCGGGGCCGGGCGCGCGCGAGCTGATGCAGCAGACGCTCGACGGCAACGGCTCCGAACTCGCCGATTCGCTCAAGCTCGTCGACGAGCAAATGCTCACGGGCCTCACCGATTCGCAACGCAAGGCGCTGCGACCGCTGCTCGTGCGGCCGCTGATGCAGGCGTTCGCGGTCGTGATCCAGCCCGCCAGCGCCGAAGTGAACAAGGTGTGGAACGCGCAGGTGTACCAGCCGTTCCAGGGCTCGCTCGCGAACAAGTATCCGTTTGCGAGCGACGCGAAGGTCGAGGCCGGCGCGGGCGAAATCGCGCAGGTGTTCGGGCCGGACGGCTCGGTCGCGAAGTTCGTCAACACGACGCTCGGGCCGCTCGCCGTGCGCCGCGGCGACACGCTCACCGCGCGCACCTGGGGCGACATGGGCTTGACGCTCACGCCGGACTTCACGACCGGCTTTGCACGCTGGGTCGCACCGCTCGCGGGCGGCGCGGCCGGTGGCGGTGCAGGCGGCGGCGGATCGTCCGAGCCGCAGACGGTGTTCCAGATCCTGCCGGAGCCGAGCACCGGCACGACCGAGTACACGATCGCGATCGACGGCCAGCAGCTGCGCTACCGCAACACGCCGCCGCAGTGGACCAACTTCGTGTGGCCGAATCCGCAAGGCACGCCGGGCGCGACGCTGTCCGCGACGACGTTCGACGGCCGCACGATCCAGCTCGTCAACGAGCCGGGCCGCTACGGCTTGGAGAAGCTCATCAACTCGGCGCAGCGCAAGCGCCGTCCGGACGGCACGTTCGATCTGTCGTGGACGCAGGGCAACGTGACGGTCGCGCTGTCGATGCGGATCATCAGCACGTCGCAGCCGACCGGCGGCGGCAGCAGCGACCAGCCGCAGCAGCAGAGCCTGCGTGGCTTGAAGCTGCCGTCGTCGGTGGCCGATATCGGCGCGGCGAACGCCGCGCTCGCGATCGCGAGCGGCAACGTCGGCGGCGCTTCGAGCGCGCTCGCCGGCGCCAGCGCCGCCGCAAACGCACAAACAGGCACGCCGGTGAACGTCTCGGCGACCGCGAACGCGCCGGCCGCCCCGGCGGCCGGCAACACTGGAGGTGCGCAATGACGCAATCGGTTCAGGCGCAACTCGCCTACTTCGGCAAGCTCCCTTCGCGCGGCGATTTTGTGAAGAGCGCGCACAACCCGCAGCTCTTGCAGACGCTCGACCGCTGGGTCGCGCAGGCGATGGAACTGCTCGCCGACGATCCGCGCTGGAAGATCGTCTACGAGAACTCGAAGCCGATGCACTTCGCGTTCCTCGGCTCACAGAGCAAGCTCGCGATCGCGGGGCACATCATGGCGAGCCACGACGTGTCGTCGCGGCGCTTCCCGTTCCTCGCCGCGACCGCGCTCGAAGTCGACCGGCCGCTGCCGTTCCTCGCGCGCAGCCCGCTCGCGTTCGCGCGGCTATGGGGGCGTGCTGCAACGCAGATGCGCTCGCTGCTCGATGAAGCCGAACCGACGGCGGCGCTGCAGGCGCTCGGCGAAACGCAGGTGCCGATCGACGTGGGCGGGCCCGCCAATCCGCACGACGGCACGTTCGCCGATTTCGTCGATCATCAGACGATGGCGGGCCTCGAACAGATGCTGCTCGCGAGCGGCCATCCGGTGCGCTTGCGTGGCGCGATGCTCGCATTGGGCTCGCTGCTCAGGCCCGTGATGCAGAGCAAGTCCTCGCATCTCGAACGCGGCCTCACGCTGCCGCTGCCGAACGACACGTTCTATCGCAGCCTCGTCGCTGCGTTCTGGCTCGAGTTGATCGCGCCGTTCGTCTCGCAGGCCGATTTTGAACTCGCGATTTTCATTGGCACGATCGCCGAGCGCGAACGGCTCATCGTCGGCTTCAACGGCGCGTCCGCGAAAACGCTGCACAGCGTCCTCGACCCGCAGGCATACGCCGCGCACAACATCGACATCGACGATCCCGAATGGATCGACGACCACGCACAAAACGATCATGGAATCAGCAAGCTCGTCAGCTATCTTGAACAACCGCAGCTCTCGTTGCGTGTCGGCATCGACACGTTCCGCGAAGCGTTTGTTGGGGCTTGATGCGATGGCGATGATGAATTTTTCACGGTTGGGTAAGCGGCATTCGCTTGCGGTGGCGGTGTTGCTGGCTTGTTTTGCTGCGAATGGGTCGGCGCTTGCCGACAACGCCGGGCCTGCGACTGTTACGCCGATTGATAACAGTGGCATCACGGTCAAGATGACGGTTCTGCCGGCGTCAGGTGCTTCGAATTCGGCGGGTGGGTCGAATGCGGTTGCTCCTGCGCCTGCGGGTAATCGCGCCGCGAGTTCGTACACGCCGCCCACGGCCAATGCGACGCCTGGGCAGGTGGTCGTGAGCGGCAAGGTGCCGGACGAAGCGACGCGCGATGCCGTGCTTCAGCGTCTGCGCGATACGTATGGCGCCGCGAACGTGGTCGATCAGATCGAAGTGGGCAACGTCTCGACGCCAGCGAACTGGGCAGGGAACGTGCAGAAGCTGATCGGGCCGCAGCTCAAGCAGATCAGCAAGGGGCAGTTGAAGATCGACGGCACGTCGATCGACGTGAAGGGCGAAGTGAACAACGAAGCGCAGCGGCAGCAGATTGCTAGCGATATGGCCAATGCGTTGAATCCGACTTATACGATTCGCAATGGCTTGCGTGTTTCTGCTTCGGAACAGGGGCTGCTCGATCAGACGCTCGCGAATCGCACGATCGAATTTGAAACCGGTAGCGCGACGCTGGCGCCCGAAGGCCGCGCGATTCTCAATCAAATGGCGGCGGTGCTTTCGAAGATGCCGGGGAAGTCCGTTGAGATCATCGGGCATACCGATAACTCGGGGAATCGGTCTTCGAATATTGCGCTGAGTCAGGCGCGTGCGGATGCGGTGAAGGGGTATCTCGTTACGCAGGGGATTGCGCCGCAATCGATGGCGACGATGGGAGTTGGGCCGGATCAGCCGATTGCTTCGAATGATACGGCGGATGGGAGAGCGAGAAATCGAAGGATTGAGTTTCGGGTGGGGCGGTAGGGGGGTGTTGCGTGAGGCTTTGGAGCTGGCGTGATTGCGAGCACGCCGACGCCAAAGCCGGCAGCCGTCGTCAGCTCGACAATGTTCCCGTCGCCTGCGACGCAATCAGCTTCGGCAGCGGATCACACTTGCATTGGCACAAGTCGCCTTCCAACGCTACCTGTTTGCTCATGACCGACATCGTATGAGGTGCACCGTCTGTGATGATGGTCCCCTCGGACTTGCATGTGTGGCATTGGACAGGCGCGCCAAGATACGCAAGCGGCCGGCCATCAAACGATGAGCCCGCGATGCCATCGAGCACCACACCGTCGTGGTCAGTCTTGTCGTCTTTAAGAATGAATTTGCGGCTCATATGCGAGACTCCGTTGGGTTGGAAATCCGCCGAACTAGTTCGCGGTCTTGCTCGACGCTGCTCGAGTTCGAGCAGCGTCGATTTCCTGCCGCTCCTGCTCGCGTAGTGCAGCAACAACGGGGCTGTCCGGGCCTACGGTGCTCGCGAGCATGCCCAGCGCCATGGTATGCGCAACACAATTGTGCAGGCGCGTACGTAGCACGTTCTCGTCAACGGTATCTTTGCCGAGGTCGGTCTTTGCGTCCGACCACACCTCACCAGACGACCAAACACCACTCGTTCCGTCCTGCTCAAGTCGTGCGTGAATGGCGTATTCACCCTGTTTGAGCGCAAGACGCCCCGTCCACGGTTCGCCGGACTCGGGGAACTTGATGGAGCACTCCTGCACGACCTTGTCGCTACTATCGAGTTTGACCCATTGGGCGTCGCGTGGCGCCTCGGTTTTTGCCATCGCCGCGGCCGCACGGGCAAGCGGGCTGTCCGATGAGCTGTGACAGGCGCCAAGTGCAAGCAATGCCGCCAGAACGAGGCCACTGTTAAGGGGCTTTTTCATCCTGAGTCCGTTGATTAGGTCTTTGCTAGCGACATCGGGCTGGCATCGATGTCCGCGGGCCAGACCGGCTCGCGGCTCGTGCGCATGCCGGTGTAGTGCAACACCACGGTAAGTGCAATAAATGGCTTGAGCAGCCAGACAAGCAGCGTGGCGACCACATTGCCTTCGGCGAGTAGTTTCCTGTCAGTGCGGAAGTATAGGTTGCCGCTATTCCGGAGTGAGACTTCAGTTGGAACCAACTCTGGGGCGGGCACGGCAGAGGGGCCACCCTCCATGTAACGGCGAATGAACTCGAACTGGTCGTTTAACCCATGCACGATGGAGCGCCCATTTTCTGTTGACTCGTCGTCAATTGTGTACACGCGTCGGCCGACCGAGAACGACTGCATCACCTGCCCCCCATCGTCGAGCACGTGGCAGCGCAGTCCATATGGGGTTCCACGCGAAATCGGGTCTTTCGGACGCTGTTCGATGAAGAAGAAGGCTTTGTCCCAGGGAACTGAGATAACGCCTTTCGAGCCAGCGCCACGAAAGGCATGGACCATGCGCGTCTTGCGATTGAAGCGCACCGGGATTCTTGTCCAAGTGAAATTCTCCTGGTGAAACCCCCAAAGCGACACGAATATGATGCCCAGTCCAAATAACATGAAGCACACGACGAAGGCCATGGCAAGTATGAGTTCCGCACCGCTCGTGTTGGGCGGCGGATTCAACACGGCCCATATCATCCCGCAGACGAACAGCACCCCAATCGCGAAGATAAAAATACAGCCGTAAGTCAGCGTCCCGCGCTGTGCGTAGGCAGCATTGGTGGTCTCGAGAAATATGTCGTTCATCTCGAACACCGAAAAGTCGTCCTGCGCCTTCGTGCTGACCACAGCATTTACCTTGAGCTGTCGCGCCCTCTCTTCATCGTTGAGCTGCCTGCGCAGCTTCACCCATACAATGCCATCCCATGCCATGGCTAGGCTCCCAATCCGCTATATGCTTTCTGTTCTTCCTGCAGCGTATGATACTTGTCGCCCTTCTTGTTGGTCCCAAAGTAGCTGCGCCCCAAAAACTCCTTTATCTCGCGCTCCTTGAACCACATGATGACGAGCCCGATGACGATAAGCAGGATGGTCAACGGCAGTATCCAGGAGGTCAACACGCCGAACGTCAGGCATATGGCAAGCAGGGCTCCCATACCGGAGGACAGCCAGTAAGCAATGGCTAGTCCTACATGGCCGGACTTCCACTGCTCCGTGCCGTTGATAAAGTCATAAACCACACCCACGACCGCAGCTGGTGCCCCGAGGATGCGACCGGCAATTCCAAGCCGCTCGGCCAGTTCCTTGGAGAGAAATGTTGGCAATGTGAGTTTTGCGCCATGCGCAGCCTCAAGCAGATTGCCGGATAGACTCATGACACCGCCCGCCACCGTAGTGAGTGAGGTTCCGAACTTGAGCATCGTTTCCCGGCTGTTGAAGTGCGTGGACTTCTGAAACTCCTTTAGCGCGTACATCATGTTCACTACGGTGAACACGGCCGAGATGCCGGAACCCGCCACCTCCCCACCCGTCAGCTTGCGGAAGGTCGGTACGAAGTCTTTCTCGATGGTCTCATCCGTGAGCATGAGCTTGTTCGCAGGACTGGTGACCTGCTGCGCAGTCGCTTTTCCCGGTGCACCCTGATTGATGTTGGTGAGCCCAGCCTCGTCGACGATAATGAACTGCGGCACTTCCATTATTCGGCCGTCGGCGCCATTCGTCGTGAACTGCGTGCGGATTTGTGACTTCAGGTCGCGCATGCTGGGCCGCTTGGCGGCCGGCATCATTTCGTACATCTGACGCGCGAAGTAGGTAATCCATTGCGACTGGCTCCCTTGCACTGGCCTGTAGAGCACCACACGGCCGCTTCTCGCACTGGCAAGATAGACGGCAACCTTCGCGGCGGCGCTTTCCGCACCGGAAGACATGACACGGGCAATTGGCGCTCCAAGTTCGTAGACCAGACGCGCTCCGCGCAGATAGAAGTCCGCAAAATATTTTGGCGCCTTGCCCTCGACTGCCTTCGCAGCCTGAAACCAGGATTCGATGGCCTTGGCGCAGGTTTCGCGTAATTCGGAATAGGGAAAGCCCGCCGTCGACATCAAGTGGTCAACGTTCGTTTTCAGGTTCAGGCAAAATGCTCGCAGTAGCAGGTTCGAGTGGTCGTCCGCCTTGCCTTGCAACCACTTCGCGAGCTGGTCCAGCGCCTCCTTTCTTTCGGACGCTCCCTTGATGCAAGCTGTGAAGGCACCTTCGTAAAACATCCCGCTTAACGCGTCCTGCTCGTCATAGTCATATTGGAAGACGTGCGCGAGATTCGGCGAGCTGAGCCACTGGGTGTAGTCCTGCGACAAAGGCAACCAGGTCGCGTTCTGCTCATTTGCATAGTCAGTCTGCATTTTCTGCAGATATTCGTCGGCCGCCGTCGTGCTGACAGATTCCCCATAACTCTCCCACGCCTTCTCACGGACCTGTGAAAGCTCGGCCTGCTGGCTCGAGCGCAACTGCGCGAGGTCTTTGTTCAGCTGCTTGCCGCCGTCGAACAGCGAACCGAGTGCCTCTGCTTCCATCGTCTGGCCTTCGAGCATCTGTTCGGCCATGTTGTCATCCTTGACCGCGCCGTCTTCAACGACCTCCTTCCAGTTCTTGGCCATGGTGGCCGACCAGACGCCCCATTCATACTCGGCTTTCACCACACCGTAGGCGTAATGGTTCTCCACGTTGAGTTCCTGTGTGATGCCGACGGGGTCCCAAAGCGCGAACACTGCACCTTTATGAGGGGCGAGGTGGTCCATCGCTGTGTTGAGTGCCGCACCTTCCGTGCTGCGGTCTCTATACGGAAAAGGCGAGGTGTAAAACACCTTATCGCCCCCGCCCTTGTACTCGGATACCAGTTGCTGGACCTGAGTCGCCGAAGCCGCATGTGGCGCGTGGCCCGGACTTGCAAACCAGGCAGAAGCATTGAATGCCTGCATCCGCTTTGTGCGGCAACCTTCCTTATCAGCGGCGTAAGCGTCGCGCACCGCCTTGGTCCACTGAACGTCGCTGAAGGCAAGGTACACAGTCCCGACTTTGTTGGCGTTCTCGATCGTGATGCACTGCGCGAGTTCCGGATGTCCGGTCTGCGTGCACGAAAATGGCATTTCGGTCGAGCGGTCCAGCACGACATCGAGTGGATAGTCGTAGCAGTTGCCCTCGTTGGTTACCGCGTAGCACTTCCACGCCGATGTCTTCGGGTAGTAGACGTACACAAAACCGTATCGCAGGGAGCGAAGCGTGTATTTTGCCTTACCCGACGCGACACCCTGCACGTGGGCGCCAAAGCTGCCACTTACTAGAGGCACACCGTCGATGCCATGCGCGCGCGTAGCCGCCAGCGCCGAATAGCGCACCGGTAGTATCGGCAGCCCCTTCTTCTGGCACATCTTGCATTGTGTTGCTGGGGCGCCCGCAGACACTGCGGCTTTCGTAATCTGGCTGATGCTTTGAAAACCGGAGTCATCTAGCAGCATGCGAGTCATTCCTTAAAAAGCAGATTGTTTACGAGAGCGGGTACTGAGCGCTTTCCTGGCCGATGCGCTGCCAGTCGTTATCGCTCCACTGTCCAACTGCATCGACATACGGCGTCTCACGGACCTGAGACAGCGCGCTTTGCACTTGCGGATGGCGGTCGAAATTGGGCGCGACGAGCACACCGTGCAGTGCAAACGGGATTTGGTCTTCCGGAGAAAGACCATAACGCTCAGCCTTGCGCAGTTGCGTATCGAGCTGACGCGGCAAGTCGGCCGACATCGCGACACCTGCATCGCGCAAGAGCTCGAGTGCTCGTCGAACGAAACTCAGACGTGCTATCTGCTCATACTGTTCGTCAGTCACAGCAAGGCTACCGCTACCGTTTCCGTCGAAGCTTGCCTCTTGCCACGCTCTAGCCACATCCAGATACGTCCAGCGGGTCACCGGTCCCATCAGCGTAAGCATCTGCCCCGGCGCGAGTATCGAACCCAGATGCGCATAGACACGCGGATCGTAGTAGCGAAACACCACGCTTCCATCAGCAGGCTTGCGCAGTAGAAGTGACTCCGCAAGATGCTCTCGAATCACGTCTGTCACTGCTTCGGTTTCGAGCACGCAGCAGATCAGCGGCGGACGCCCGTCTCGATGGTGGGATTCGGCCAGTTCGCGCACACGCGGCAACTGGCGCTCCGTGTGTTCAAGCCGGTATAGAACCGGGGCTACGCCTTCCAATTCGGGGCGCGCGACAGGGATGAGTTCGCCGATTTCGTAAGCGTTGGGCGCTGGCGACATATCCAGTGCCCCGTTGCTCGGTTCGACAATGATGTACGTTGTGGTCGTCATGCTTCTTCTCGTGGACGCAAGGACATTACCCAACCAGCGCTGCGCCGCTCGACGCCGCCGAAGCGAACTGCGAGGCACAGGAGCTCGACGCAGGCACGCTCGCGGAAGCATTTTCTCCCTGCGGCCCGGCAAAGGAATGCGACGCTCCCTTGAAATCCAAAGCGCCCGGTGCGTGAACCGAGATGTTCCCGCCGGAAATCTTAATCACAGCCCCACCGGCAGACAGGGTTATTTCCTTCTGCGCGACCACGGATACCGCGTCCGAAGTCGATATGATCTTGACGGTCTTATCCGCAGTCATCTCGATGTTGTCGGACAACGCCATCACCTGAACCTTGCCCTTGCCAGCGAAAAGCTTCATACCCGCGGTCTGTGCAAAGAGGCTGATTTTCTCGCCCACACTCGCGATGAACGATTTCGTAGCTGCCACGTGCGTGTTGGCGCCGCTGACCAGATTGACGTTGTCGGTGGCTGCCGCATGCACGGACTTCATCGTTGTCAGCCCGATGCCCACCGGGCTGCCAAGCAGCATGACCGGCTCCGAAAATCCGTTAGCGCTACCCGTGCCACCTCCTGCGGTACTGCCCCCCGACGCCGAACCAGAAGCCTCCAGCTCCGTGGCGTTGGTAAACGCTTGCAAGTCGTCGTGCGCGCCCGTCAAATCCTCGGCTTGCACTGCCTTCGCCGCGTCGGAGCGAATCTCCACAACGTTCACCGATTCGGTCAGGTGTTCTTTCGCTTCATGCACATCCAGCGGCTGGCTCGACGTGCCGCCCCGCGCGAAGGTCGACAAATACATCCCCTGGCCGGCCCGTACCGCGCCGTAGGCTTCGGTCTTCAGGTCGAAGCCGGTCCCGAGATAATTGCCTCGCGTATTGCCGGTGTGGTCGATGAGATAGCCGACGTGGAGGTAGCTGTTCGCTGTCGAGCTGAGCAACTGGGCGCGGTTTTGTCCAGTGGAGTCGTCGAATACGAGCTGATTGAAACCCGAGCCTTTGTACTCGCTGGACTTAAAGCCGGACATGAGGCCATTCGTGTGCCACTGCGGCTGCTGAGCATCGTTGAACAAACAACCGCTTATGACGGGCCTGTCGCAATCGCCATCCAGGTATGTCACGGCCACCTCATGCCCCACGCGCGGCACGAAGACCCCCCCAAAATCACCGCCTGCGTGCGGAAACATGACGCGCATCCAGCAAGACGACGTTTCATCTCCACTGCTAACCCGGTCCCAATGCATGCGGACTTTGACGCGGTTGAGACTGTCCGTGTAGACCTCCTCATTCGAAGGGCCGACAACTGTTGCCGTCTGCGTGTGCATGACCGGCTTCTTATGCTCGAACGGGCTGCGGAAGGGGACGTTCCGCCTTTGCACCTCAACTTCAGCCAGGAAGAACCCCTCACCGCCGGTGGAATCCTTTACGAGCGATTGCGCGAGCCCGTCCTGATGCTCCGCGCGCACCTGAGCAAGACGAGCCCGCAGACTATGAGGAAAGGGGCGGCTCTCCCCAATCGGCAGATTGTTCTCGATGTACCACTGGACAGCGATGACCGCGAATTCGCGATCCTGCGACTTGTCACTATCATGTTCGGGGTGGTCTGCCAGCTGAAACCAACGCCCTGCATCGACGCGGCGTACGCTACCCGCGCCATAAAATCGCTTCGCTCGCGACTCCCATTCCTCGAGGCGCAGGCTCGTGAGATGGTCACCACGCCCGCTCTGCTGATACGTGTACGGCCCCGTGTATTCGTAAACTTCCGCCTGGTCGGGCAGATCGCCTTGATTCTGCACGGTTGGGGCGCTGGTGGTCTTTCGCGCGTTCAGCGTCTTGTAATCAAACGTGCTTGTCGAATACGTCACGCTCTGCAACGTGCGTGTGCCGGACCACTGCACAAACGCATCGGTCTCGCTGTTCACGCCTGAGCGATAAAACTCGACCTGCTGTGGCTCCACCGGCTTGCACGTGTACAGGTCATCGGTAATGACAAGCGTGTGGGATTTGCCGTCGCTCGCCTGTTCAAAGATGCCATACAGGCCTTCCGACTCCATCAGGCGATGAGCAAAATTCCAATCGTCCTCGTACTGAACGCAAAACGAGCGTGTCGGCGTCGGGCTGCGAAGCGCGAATCGATAGGCGCCTTTTGCCTGTGGATGCGCGTCAAAGACCTCTTCGAGGATGGACTCGACCGTCTTTTCCTGGAATATTCGAGCGTCCTTGCGAAACTTCAGAAAATGCATCCATGACGAAAAGGCGAGCTGATAGCTCGTCATCTGTCCGTCGGCGCCGAGCTTCCGCACGGTATGGACATAACCGTGGTGCGGCAGATAGGACTTGTCGGTTTGCTGAATCCACAACGTGACCGATTGCGCGACCAGCGTCTTCAACTCTATTTCGCCTTTCAGCGAAACGACATCGACCGTAAATTCGAAATTTCGGCCGATGCGAGATTCTCCAACCACACGCTGCGGCAGTAGAACATCAGAACCAAGGGGTGTATCCAGCTTGAGGAGGCGGTCTGTTTGATAGACACCAGCCTTCATTATCGAATTAAGGTCCTGCGCTCCCATAATCTCTCACCCGTCAGTTTCTTGATTCTGAATGCGACCGGAATAATAAGTGGAAAGCGTTGAACTCACAACGCAATCCCTTTCTTGTTCAGTTGAGGCGCACCGACGACCGAACGCTTTCGGTATTTATTATCCAGACCTCACAAAATCCAGGGAATAATTACCTAATCGGTCGCTTCGGCTAGTTATTTCACAAACACTATGATATCGACTGCCATACCTAAAAATTGTCAAATCTTGCAATTCCAGCGACCATCAAACGCTATCGATTTGAGCTATTGCTATATGTTGACAACCGTGCACGAAATGACCCAAAACGCCAAATTTTAAAATGGCGACTTTCTGAGCAAGTTGCGAAAGAATTCTCGACTGCACTCGCGATTTTTCTCTTAAATTCTTCCTACGACGTCGTAGTACCGCACTACCCCACATTTAGGCAGCGAGATCTGTATCGGAGCCTCACTCCGCCTTCACCCCCAACAACTCCCTCAAATGCGCAAGCGACCCATCGTCCTTCACGACGGTCTCAAGCCACTGATGCAACGGCATATCCGCCCATTCCGCGGCCTTATCGGCGAGATAAGCAACCGGACTATGCGGCTCCGTCGCCCTAAAAAACTTCGCCACCGCACGCAATTGCGCGACCGCTTGCGCACGGTTCTGAAGTCCGGCTGCCGCTTGCGGCGTCGTGTTCAGCATGGGTTCCTCGCGTTGCGTTTGCGTCGGTGCCTTGAACGTCGGTTCGGCGCGTCCGCCGGCTTCGTTGTGCGTCATTTGATCGGCCTGCTGCGCAGGCGAAGCGACGGGCTCAGCCGCACTCACGCCAAGCTCCCGCGCAAACCGCTCGGCAAGCCGATAAACGACCTCATACGCATCCTTCGCTTGACGGAAGCTCGGCGCCGAATCACCTGCGCGTTTATCCAGCTCCTTCTCCAGCGCGAGCATCGCCACTTCGAAGCGCGTCAAATCACCTAAAAGCGAGCGATAAAACGCCACCGGCGTCGACCGCTTCGCCGCATCGATCTGCTCGATCGACGGCTTCCCCCGCGCGATGTCGTCCGCGTGATCGGGATCGCGCTTCACCGCTTGCGCGACGTGCGTCGCCACTTCCATATCGAGCGCCGTAAACGGCGCGCCGCCCGGCGCCTGCGCAAGCGGCACCTCGCGCAGCAACTGCGCAGTACGGCCGATCAGCCACGCGACGTTGCCGAGCCGGTACTCGGCGTCGTCGCCCTCGGGCAGCGGATGCAAGTGATCCCAATAGCGTTCACTCAATCCGGCCAGCAACGCATAGCCTTGCGCGAGTCCCGGCAGGCCGTCTTCGATCGCCAACGCTTCGGTGAGCCACGCGGCAAGCCGCAAGTCCTTCGTCTGCGACTTCAAAAGCGCCGTGCTGCGCTCAATGACAAAGTTCCAGTCGGCCTCTTTGATTTCGGTGACCCACTCGCCCTGATCGAGCGACGGATCATCGAAGCGCCGCGCGTGCTGAATCGCGTCGAAATCCGACGAGAACAGCAGGTCCTCGCCGCAAGGCGACGCATCGGAAACCGGAGCCAACAAAGTGTTCAGATCGATCGCCATATCAAGCCACCGTGTATTCGAATTCGCCCGCATCGTTCGCATGCACGGCAATCTTTCCGATCGACTCGCCCTCCGCGATCCGCTCCAGCACGTGCTCCGCGATCTCCGGCAGCAGCGTGCCGTTCAGAATGTGATCGACGTTGCGCGCGCCCGAATCCACTTCGGTGCAGCGTGCAAGCACGGCGTCGACGAGCGACTCGTCCCATTCGAACGCCGCCTTGTGATTCGCGGCGATGCGGTTCTTGATGCGATCGAGCTTGAGCTCGATGATCTCGGCCAGCACGTCGTCAGGAATCGGGTAGTACGGCACCACTTTCATGCGGCCGAGGAACGCGGGCTTGAACGCTTTGTATAGATGCGGACGCAACGTTTCGGCCAGCGCGTCCGCGTCTGGCAGTTCCTCGGCGCTCTTGTTCAGGCACGCCTGCATCACGGCCGATGAACCGACATTCGACGTCAGGATGATCAGCGTATTGCGGAAGTCGATCTCGCGGCCTTCGGCGTCGTCCATCGCGCCTTTGTCGAACACCTGGAAGAACATTTCGAGCACGTCGGGATGCGCCTTTTCGACTTCGTCGAGCAGCACGACCGAGTACGGATTGCGCCGCACGGCCTCGGTCAGCACGCCGCCTTCGCCGTAGCCGACGTAGCCCGGAGGCGAGCCCTTCAAGCCGGAGACGCTGTGCGCCTCCTGGTATTCGCTCATGTTGATCGTGACGAGCTTGCGTTCGCCGCCGTAGAGGATGTCGGCGAGCGCGAGCGCGGTCTCGGTCTTGCCGACGCCCGACGGCCCGACGAACATGAACACGCCACGCGGCTTGTTCGGGTCTTCGAGGCTCGCGCTCGCGGTACGCACGCGCTGCGCGATCGCTTCGAGCGCGTGGTCCTGGCCGATCACGCGCGCGGCCAGCAGCGGCTGCAGGTTCAGCACAGTCTGGATTTCGTCCTTCACCATGCGGCCCAACGGAATGCCTGTCCAAGCAGCGACGATCTCCGCAACCACGTGCGCATCGACTTGCAGCGGCACCATCGGTTGCGTGTTCTGCAGCGCTTGCAGCTTCGAGGTCTCTGCAGCTAGCGCGTCACGGACGTCAGCGGTTTGCGCGGTTTGCGCGGTCTGCTCGGCGTCGCCTGCCGCGACCGCCTCGCGCGCCTTGTCGATCTCCGCCCGCAGCCTTTCGATGCGCGTAACGATCGCGCGCTCTTCCTCGTATCGCGCTTCATCGCGCGCAAGCGCGACGAGGTCCTCCTCGCGCAGCGCATGCAGTTGCGCCAAACGTTCCCCGTGTGAAGCGCCCGTTGCGGCCTCGCGCTCCAACGCCACGATCTCCGCATCGACGCGTTCGATGTGCTTTCTCGTATCGTCGATCGCGGCAGGCGTCGAACTGTGTGCGAGCGCAACCTTCGCGCAAGCGGTATCGAGCACGCCGATGGCCTTGTCCGGCAGCTGACGTCCCGTGATATAGCGATGCGACAAGCGCACCGCCTCGACAATCGCCTCGTCGAGAATCCGCACGTTGAAATGCGCCTCCATCTTCGTCGCCATGCCGCGCAGCATCGCGGCGGCGAGCGTCTCGCTCGGCTCCTCGATCTTCACGACCTGGAAGCGCCGCGCGAGCGCCGCGTCTTTCTCGAAGTACTTCTTGTATTCGCTCCATGTGGTCGCGGCGATGGTGCGCAGCTCGCCGCGCGCAAGCGCCGGCTTCAAGAGGTTCGCCGCATCGTTCTGCCCAGCCTGACCGCCCGCGCCGATGATCGTGTGCGCTTCGTCGATGAAGAGGATGATCGGGTGGACGCTCTTCTTCACTTCGTCGATCACATTCTTCAGGCGGTTCTCGAACTCGCCCTTCACGCTCGCGCCGGCCTGCAGCAAGCCCATGTCGAGCACGTGCAGCGCGACGCCGCGCAACGGCTCGGGCACGTCGCCCGCGGCGATGCGCAGCGCGAGCCCTTCGACCACGGCCGTCTTGCCGACGCCCGCCTCGCCGGTGAGGATCGGGTTGTTCTGCCGGCGGCGCATCAGGATGTCGATGGTCTGGCGGATTTCCGCTTCACGGCCGATCACCGGATCGATCGCGCCGTCGCGCGCGCGTTGCGTGAGATCGGTGGTGTAAGTGTCGAGTGCGGGTGTCTTCGATGGGCCCTTGGGCGCTTGGGCAAAGCCGTCGTTGTCGTCGCGCGCCGCTGCATCGCTCGCCGCGGCGGCGGTTGAACGCGCGCGCTCGCTCTCACAAGACCCTTCCGTCGTCTCGTCGAACTTGTGCTTCAAGTCCGGCACCGAAATGCTCGCAAAGAGCGGCGACATGCGCTGGGCGAATTGCGCGAGGTCAGGCGCGCTCAGCAGCGCCAGAAGCACGTGCCCCGAGCGAATGCTGCCGATCTGCGAATCCAATGATGCGATCAGCCATGCCTGCTCGAACAGCGCGATCAAATGCGGCGAGAACACGGGCGTGCGCGTATTACCGGTCTTCAGGCGTTCGAGCTCGCGCTCGAGATCCGAGCGCACCGCATTGGCGCTCACGCGATTCGCTTTCAGCACGACCGCGAAGTCGCTCGCCGTTTCGTCGAGCAGCGCGATGAACAGGTGCTCCAGATCGACCTCGTAGTGGCCGCGCGCAAGGCAATGATTTGCCGCGCGCGACGCGGCGTCCCGGCAGGTGGTGTCGAGCTTCGCGATGAGGGTCTTGAGGGGCGTGCTCATATCGTGCGGTCCGGTTCTCGTGTTGTTGTGTTGCGGTCAGTCAGTGAATGACGTGGAGTTCGTAGCGGGCGTCCGAGCGATCGCGCTCGGCATCGCGGGTGCAGAGGAAGGCGTCCCAGCCAAGGCGCGCGCCGCGGCCGAGGTGAATCGAGCCGACTTCCGAGCGGCGCAGCACGAGCTTCACTTCATACTCGAGCGTCACGCCCGCGAGCAGCGTCAGCATCCGTTCGAGCGCGACGGCGCGCTCGGCGCCGGGCAAGAACGCCTCGTAGTCGGCCATCCTGAGCGGACCGACGACGAGCCGCGCGCGCATGTCGCGCTGCCAGACACGCGCGCCGGCAAGCGCGGTCGCACCCAAGGTGGCGTTGACGTTGCCGAGCAGCGTCACTTGATCGGGCGGCACGTCGTACCACTTGCCGACGAATTGCTCGACGCGCACCGGCACGTCGAAATACTCCGCCAGCGTGCGCTGCAAATAAGCCGCCGACATCGGCCGATGCCGCGCCGCCATCGCATAGCCTGCGATCGCTTCGTCTTCGAGCGCGCCGCGACCCTGCTGAACGCTCGTGCGCGACGGCGTATCGGACACGCCCGCGAGCGCGAGCAAGAGCGGCAGATAGCGTTCGTCCTTGTCGAGTTCGTAGTGGAACGGCAGCCGGTATTTCTTCCACGCCGAGTAGAAGAGCGCGGTGGCGCGATTCGAAAAGATGTCGAAGAACTCGCGCGCGGCGTGGTCGCGCTTCATCTCGCGCGCAACCATCTGCTCCGTGTAATGAAGCGGCAGTGCGCCTTGGCCGCCCAATAGGCCGAAGAACATCGGCATCAGTTCGATGCGCGCCAGCTCCCCCGCCTCGATCGCTTCTGCACGCTTCGCGCTATCGGCAATGGCCGCGCCCGCCTCGTCGTAAGGCGTGGCGTGGTGAATTTCGCTCGCCGGAAACGAGAGCGACAGCGTGTTGCGAAACGCAATATGGCGCGCGAGCACGTCGCCGGGCCGCGCATTCGCGCGCTCGGGCGCCTGCTGCGTGAACCACTTCTCGAGCATCCGCACCGCCTGGAAAAATTCGAAGCGATACGGCTCGTCGAGCAGGCGTTCGACTACGCCAGGATCGATTCTCCGCTGCGCGGCTTGCATCGCATGATCTCCTCGCCGGTGCGCTTCGACACGACGACCAGTTGCACAAAGCTGTTCAAATGCACGTACAGCCCAAAAAACGTGTCGATGACCCGCACGAACGACGCGAGGCTCGTGCCGACGAAATGCTCCTCGTCGATCGTCAGCTGAATCTCGATGCCGCGCACGAAAGTCGCGAACGGCTTGCCGGGCAGCCACTGCACCGCGGCGCGCTGCTCGATGCCGACGAGCCCGTCGATATGGCGCGCCGATACCGCCGTGCGCCGCAAGTCGTAGAGCACGAGCATTTCCTTGAGCGCGGCCAAGCCGCTGCTCGCGAGCGAGACGTGATTGAGCGCGAGATGCGAGACGAGCCGCCAGTGCGCGGCGCGGCCGCGATCGAAGCGCACGGTCGGCGTCGGCCGGCGCAACAGCGAAATGCTGCCCGCGAGCGAGCCGCCTTCGTAAAACAGGTCGCCGCCTTCGAGCCCCACCGCCATCGATTCGGGCAGGTCGCGGTTGGTGCAGGTGAGATCGAGCGACAAGGTATCGGTTTGCGGCGCGGCCGGCTCGAAGTCGATATCGACGACCGAGATTTCCGTCTCGTAGCCGGGGCTGTTCTGCGCGACCCAGTCGTTGCGGCGGGCGAACCAGTAGTGCCCCTCGCGTGCCGTCTCGCCGTGATGCAACGAATAGAACGGACGAAACTCCGTCACCGTCTCCTCATGCGCGCGCTGCTTGACGAGCTTGACCGAATCGATCGAATAGACCTCGTAGGCGAACGCACGGCGCGCGTCGGCCACGACCGGGTACGACACCGATTGATGATTCACGCGGATCGGCTCGCCGTGCTGCTGAAACAGGTTGACGACGGGCGTGCAGAACAGCCGCAAATGTTGCGCCGACAACGATTCGAGCAGGCGCGCGACGTGCGAATCGCTGCGCACGTCCTTGAGCACGACGTGCAGCGTGAGGCGTTTGCATCGCCCGCTCGCACGCGTCATCGCCGCCAGGTCGAAGTCGACGAAGTTGAATTTCTCGGGAAACGCGAAGTATTCGGTCAACAGGCGATACGCCGGGTGCGATTTCGCCGGATAGTCGATCAGCGCGTCGGCCTCGTCGAAACCCGCTTGCGCGAGCGGCGCCGCGCGAAGCAGCTTCCATTGGCCGCTGCGGTCGGCTTCGACGTAGGTCGCCATGGCGTTGACGAAGAGGCTGTCGGCGAGCGCCGCGATGAACGACTGCTCGCCGTGCAGGTGGGCGCGCAGCGTGTTCACTTTCAAAGCGCCGACGTCGAGCTGCGGCGCGGTCGATTCGAACGTGATCGACACGATCGCCGTCGCGTTGTTCGGCAACAGCGCGGCGCTCGGCGCCATCGAGATCGGCACGCAGCGCGCCTCGGCGATGCGAATGGGCACGAGCGTCACGTCATACGCGGTGCGAAAGCGGCACTGCACGCCGCGCAGCGCGCGGCTTCTGAGCTCGGTGCCGCGCTCGATCGTGGCCGGTTCGGTCAGCTGGTGCGCGTCGGCCGCGCCGAACTGCGCGATCGAGCACGACGGAAACGGCCGCAGATAATGCGGGTAAAGCACTTCGAGCAGTGCTTCGGTGAATTCGGGGTAGTCGTCGTCGAGCTTCTTGTTGATGCGCGCGCCGAGCAGCGCGAACGATTCGATCATCCGCTCGACGTGCGGATCTTCGCAGTGCTCGCCCGAGATCGCGAGGCGCGCGGCGATCTTCGGGTAACGATCGGCGAAATCGCGCGAGCCGCGCCGCAAGAAGGCCAGCTCGCGCTCGTAGTAAGGCAGCAATTCTTCCATCAATCGTTCCCCGGTACGGCTTGGTTACTGCCTTTCGAGCGTGCTCAGAGCTTCGCCCGCGCGCGCGTCACCGAATACTGCAACGTCGACGGTTGCAGCATCGCGTCAAAACTGACCGGCTCCTCGGCCGGATGCACGACGAGCAGCGCCGAGATCGCGAAATACAGCGCGTTGGTCGACTGTTCGTTGAGCTCCAGCTCCACCGACACGCGTTGCAAGCGCGGCTCATGACGCGCAATCGCCTGCTGGATCGACTTGCAGATGAACGCACGGTCGTAGTGGCTCGCGAGGCTCAGGCCCGCAAAATCGTTCAGGCCATACGTGAGCACCGAACGCTGGCACTCGGGCAGCGTCGCCAGCTCGCGTTCGGTCAGCGCGATCCGCGTGTTCAGAATGGCCTCGACATCGCGCGCGACGGTGCTCTTCAGCTCATCCAACGACAATTGCCGCATCGTGGCCGTTGCAGGCACGTGCGGTTCGTCATCGAACAGCTTGTCGAGAAAGCTCGGTTCGAAGCGTTTCATCAGCAGTAGTCCGCGATGCGAAGCAAAGAGCGGCCACGCCTTTAGGGTCAAGCCAAAGGCGCGCCGCTCTCTACGTCACGTCATCAGACCGCGTAGGTCTTGTCGTTCTTCGTCAGGCTCCATGCGCCTTGCGCATTGCCGCCCTGACCGCCGCCGACCTTCTGCTGCGTGTACTTCCATTGCACGGCAGCGTACTTCAGCGAGAAGCTTTCCGTCGGCAGACCTTCGCCCACGACGCTCGGCGCCACGCTCGAGATAATCACGTACTTGAGCTTGATTTCCAGGTACTTGACCCGGTTGCCTTCGCCGTCCGAGCGCATGAATTCGATCGTCGCTTCGTCGAACGTCGTGCCGCCCGAAGCGTGCTGGTACAACAGCGGGCTCACGACATCGATGTCTTTCGTGAACTGCATGTCGTCATGCTCGCAGCGCTCCGACGTGTGGCCGCCGGACGTCGAGGCGGTTGCCGAGCGCGGCTGCGTGATCGCGTGATTCCACGAATCGATCTCGATCCAGCCCGAATGATCCTTGTCGGCGGATTCACCCTTGATGGCAGGGTTGCCAAACTTTAGATAGATGTCCTTCATAACTTCGTTACTCCCGAGCATTGCGGTTTGACAAGCTATCCGGGCGGCCCGCCCGGATGCACTGACTTCATTTACTTCTTCTACCTCTCAGGCCCTGCCAGCTCTGCATGCAGAGCCTACCCTCAATCTGATCAAGCGCCCGCCGGCTTCGGCAGGTCGGCGACGAGCCGCAGCGAGATCGACAGCTCGTCCAGCTGGAAGTGCGGACGCAGGAACGCGACCGAGCGATACGAGCCGGGCTTGCCCGGAATCTCGGCGACCTGAATCGACGCTTCGCGCAGCGGGAATTGCGCCTTTTGCTCTTGCGTCGCGTTGTCGTCGAGCAGCACGTACTGCGAGATCCAGCGGTTCAGGAACACTTCGACGTTCTGCGCCGATGCGAAGCTGCCGATCTTGTCGCGCATCATCGCCTTCAAGTAGTGCGCCACGCGCGACACCGAGAAGATGTATTGCAGCTGCGCGGACAGCACGGCGTTCGCGTTGGCGCTATCGGTGCTGTACTTCTTCGGCTTTTGCACCGATTGCGCGGCGAAGAACGCGGCGTAATCGGAATTCTTGCAGTGCACGAGCGGGATGAAGCCGAGGTCCGAAAGCTCTTTCTCGCGACGGTCCGTGATCGCGATTTCGGTCGGGCATTTGAGCGCGATCTCGCCGTCGTCGGTCTTGAACGTGTGCGTCGGCAGGTCTTCGACCAAGCCGCCGCCTTCGACGCCGCGAATCGCCGCGCACCAGCCGAAGTCGTCGAACGCAGCCGTCAAGCGCGCGCCGAATGCCCACGCCGCGTTGCACCACAGGTACTTCGAATGGTCGGTGCCGTCGACGTCTTCGAGGAAGTTGAAGTTCTCGGCGATCGCGCCGTCCTTCGGATTGAACGGCAGGCGGCCGAGAAAGCGCGGCAGCGTGAGGCCGACATAGCGCGAATCTTCGGCGTCGCGGAACGACTTCCACTTCGCGTATTCGACGGTGTCGAACACCTTGCCGAGATCGCGCGGCTTGCCGAGATCGGCGAACGATTCGAGGCCGAGCAGCTCGGGCGAGGACGACGCGATAAACGGCGCGTGCGCGGCCGCGGCGACGTGCGACATCTGCTCGATGAAATACATGTCTTCCGGCTGGCGCGTCACTTCGAAGTCGCCGATCAGCGCGCCGAACGGCGCACCGCCGAACGTGCCGAATTCTTCTTCGTAAACCTTCTTGAAGAGCGCGCTCTGATCGAATTCGCTCGCGCTCTTGAAGTCGCGCACGATGTCGCGCTTGGGCGCATGCAGCGCCTTGATCTTGATGGTCGAGCCGGTGTTGCTCTCCATCACCAGATAATTGAGGCCGCGCCAGGTGCTCTCCATGCGCTGGAATTCCGCCGCGTGCATCACTTCGGAAAGCTGCGCGGAAATCAGGCGGTCGAGCTCGGCGACGCGCGCATCGATCGTCGCCGACAGATTGTCGGACACCACCACGGTGCCTTCGAGCACCTGGTTCACGAGTTCGCCGATCAGATCTTTCGCGCGCGCATGCTCCGACTCGGACTTCGCCACCTTGCTCTTCTCGACGATCTGGTCGAGCAAAGAAGGTCCGGCGTCCGTCTGGACTTGCGCAAGTTGGGCCGCGGCTGTTTGCTGGTTCATCTCACACCCCCCGTCTTCGTTCTTATTCGCTTGGCTTGTCCTGATCCGGCGTGTCGCTGCCTGCGCCGGTGTTCTTCGCCAGCGTCTGCAATTGCTGCGTGTTCGCGAGCACTTCGGAGAGCAGGTCCTCGAGCTTGTCGTTGCCGGCCAGCTTGTTGCGCAAGTCCGCGAGCTTCGAACGCGCCTCGAGCAAACGCTGCAGCGGCTCGATCTGCGCGACCACTTCGTCGGGGTTGAAATCGGCCATCGAGCGGAACTTCAGGTCGACGGCAAACTTGCCGCCCGCATCGCTCAGCCGGTTCTTCACCTGAAACGCGGCGCGCGGCTCGATGCCTCGCATCACGTCGTCGAAGTTGTCGCGGTCGATGCTGACGAACTTGCGGTCGCGCAGCTTCGGCTGCTCCACTTCGGATTGACCGGCGAGATCGGCCATCACGCCGACGACGAACGGCAGCTCCTTCACTTCGATCGCATCGCCGCGCTCGACCTCGTACGTCAGTTGAACGCGCGGCGGGCGCACTTTTTGCAAACGCTTTTGGATGCTTTCTTTCTTAGCCATCACGGCCCTCGGATTGGGAATGTCAGCGTTTGCTCAGCGAAGTGCGCTGAACGGATCGGAAGCGCCACCGCTTTGCGCTGCCTTGGCCGGCGCGGCCGGCTGCGGCGCCGCCTGCGTTGCCGCAGGCTGGGCGGATTTCTGCGCGGCTGCGTCGGTGCCCGCCGCGTCGCTCGACGCCTTGGCGACTGCCGCCGGACGTCGAACCCACTTCTTCTTTTTCACAACGGGCTTCTTCGCCTCGGCTTCGTCGGGGAACAACGTGTCCTCGCCAAGCGTGTCGCGCAACTGCTTCGCGAGAACTTGCGCGTCGGACTTCGCGTCGCCCTGGAGCGCCGCGTCCTGGCGCAACTGGCCGAGCGATTCGGTTGCGACGCGCAGGCCGCTCACGGCCAGCACGCTCTTCGCATTGCGGTCGGTGTTGTCGCGCTGCAGCGCTTCTTGCGCCGCGACGATCGCCTGACCGTAATGCGTTTGCGAGAACTGGATTTGCGCAATACGCGACCACGGCTCTTCGCGCGTCGGATCGGCCTTCGTCAATTGCTGATAAAGGCCGAGGGCGCGATCCTGATCGCCCGCCTTCGCAACCGCGTCGGCATCGGCGAGCCCCTTATTAAAGGCTTCAGGCGTGGCCGCCGGGTTGGTGTTTTGCGTGGCGCAACCGGCGATGACGCCGCATGCAAGCACCACACCGGAGAGTCTAGAGATAAGTTGCTGTTTCATCGTTCTATTACCGGCGTGCGGTTTATTCAATTCATGGAGAAACTGGAGAAACCGCAGTTTTGCTTTGCGGCGAATGCGCGGGTATAGTACAGGCCAATTTTTGATAATTCAACTTTCGCGTGAAAAACCGATTGCGAGTTGAATGTGTTTTGCAATTCGGCTAATGAGCGAAGAAATTATTTCCGGATTAATTGTTAAATCGCGTGAATATTCGGCAAAATTTTCCGGGGCGGAGCCTCGAATGACGGCACTGCGCGGCCGGTGCGCGGGATGCCCGAATATGTGTATTTTTTTGTGATTTTGTCGAAGGCTTTAAGGGGGCGGCAGGGTTTGGCTTGCCGAATTAAATGAAGCAGCAATTTATTCGCTACGGGGTGCCGGTCTTGTTTTGCGCGTGGCTCACGGGGTGCGCCGCGGGCGTGTCCGTGCTCGGCGCCGCCGCCTCCTCCGCCTTACAGGCCGCGGGTATCGGCAAGCCGGACGTGCCCGATTCCCAAAAGCCGCCGCGCAATATCGGCCTGACGCTCGCGGCCGCGCCGAATCTGAATGCCGCCACCGATCAAAAGCCGCTGGCGCTCGTGGTCCGGTTATATGCGCTGAAAGACCCGACCTCATTCCAGCAAGCGCCGTTTGATACTTTTACCGATCCGAATAAGGAAAAAAGTACTTTAGGTACCGATTTGCTCAGCGTGCGCGAAGTCACGCTGATACCGGGGCAGCGTTACAACGTCACCGAGAAAGTCTCGCGTGAAGCGCAGGCATTCGGCGTAGTCGCGCTATTCCGCGACCCGGCATTGCAGCGCTGGAAATTCGCATTCGATCCGGCCAAGTCGGAGAAATCCGGCATAATGATCGGCCTGCATAACTGCGCAATGACCGTTACCAACGGCACGGTGATACCGGCCGATCCGAGTATGCCGCCGCAGCAGTTGAATATGCTCTCGTCGGTCAGTTGCGGCTAATCCGCCGGATTGAAAGCGCTTTGAAACGATTTCACGATCCGGCCATGACAATGACAACAAGCGGCTTCCGAACCGCAAGCGCACTCAACCACTGAACGCATTTAACGGGTTTCACATGAGCTATTCGGCAAAGGTGCTCTGGGGAGAAGGGCTCTTTCTCAGACCGCAGCATTTCCAGCGGCAGGATGCCTATCACGAGGCGCGCCTCTTTGAATCGATACAGGCGATCCAGCCGTACAACTGGGGGGTGCGCTCGGTGCGCTTCGATCGCGATGCGCTCGGCAGCAACGTGCTGCGCTTGAGCGAGCTGTCGCTCGTGTTTCCCGACGGCACGCTCTATGCCGCGCCGCAGGCCGATAATCTGCCGCCGCCGATCGCGCTCGATACCTTGCCCGACGGCATCAGCGAATTCACGTTCTATCTCGCGCTGCATCCGCTGCGCGAGACCGGCGCGAACTACGCCGAGAACGCGGACGCCGGCTTCATCTCGCGCTACGTGAGCGAGCAGGCGCCGGTGGCCGACCACTTCACCGACGCAGCCGTTGCCGACATCACGTTCCTCAAGACGAGCGTCAAGCTGATCGCCCATACCGAGCCGCGCGATCAATTGCTGTCCGTGCCGCTCGTGCGCGTGCGCCGCACCGCCACCTCTGGCTTCGAGATCGACGACAGCTTCGTGCCGCCGTGCCTCGCGATCGAAGCGTCGCCGATTCTTCATCAGCGCCTGCGTCAGCTGATCGATGCGTTGCAGGCGAAGGTCAGCGCGCTCTACGGCTTTCATCGCGAGCCGACCAAGAACATCATCGAATTCCGTTCCGGCGATATCGCATCGTTCTGGCTGCTGCATACGGCAAGCGCCGCGTTCGCGACGCTCGCGCATTTGCATCAGCATGCGGCGCTGCATCCCGAGCGGCTCTTTCAGGAATGGCTGCGCCTGGCCGGCCAGTTGATGACGTTCTCGAAGGGCTACGCGCTTGCCGACTTGCCCGCCTATCGTCACGACGATCCCGGCCCAGGCTTCGCGCGGCTCGATTCGATCCTGCGCGATCTGCTCGAAACGGTGATCTCGACGCGCTACTTCGCGATCGCGCTCGACGAAGTGCGTCCGTCGTTCCACGTCGGCCGCCTCGACTCCGGCAAGATCGACGACAAGACCACGTTCTATATCGCCGTCTCGGCCGACATGCCGACCATCGAGCTGATCGACGCCGTGCCCGCGCGCTTCAAGGTCGGCGCGCCCGACGACGTCGACAAGCTGGTGCTGTCCGCGATGCCCGGCGTGCGCCTCGTCTATACGCCACAGGTGCCGCCCGCGATTCCGGTGCGGCCCGGCGCATGCTACTTCGCTTTCGAATCGCGCAGCGCGCTCTATGACCGCATGCTGCAGGCCCAGTCGGCGATGATCTACGCGCCGTCTGGCATCAACGACCTCAAACTCGAACTGATCGCCGTCACATCATGAGCTACGCGCCTTCCCTCTTTGGCGGCAGCATGCCGTCCGCGCCGCCCGCGCCCGTGAGCGAGCCGAACTACCAGGCGCGCTCGCTGCTCGATCTGCTGTACGACGGGTTCTTCATGCTGTTCCTCTTGAAGAACGGTCACGAGCCAAGCGACGCCGGCGAATTCAGCGCGCGCATCCAGTCGTTCCTGGGCGACTTCGAGCGCGGCACGAAGAAGCTCAACGTCGCGGCCGAAGACGTGTACGCGTCCAAGTTCGCGTTTTGCGCGGCGGTCGACGAATCGGTGCTGTCGTCGGCGTTCAAGATTCGCGCGGACTGGGAACGCAAACCGCTGCAGCTCGTGCTGTTCGGCGAGCAGCTGGCGGGCGAGAAGTTCTACCAGCATCTCGAGGAATGCCGTGCGCAAGGCGCGGCTCGGCTGCAATCGCTCGAGGTGTTTCATATGTGCCTGCTGCTCGGCTTTCAGGGCAAGTATTTGCTCGAAGGGCCGGAAAAGCTCGCGTATCTGACGGCCCGCCTCGGCGATGAAATCGCGCACTTGAAGGGCAAGCGCGCGCCGTTCGCGCCGCAATGGCCGCTGCCGGATCAGGTCGCGCACCGCCTGAAGCATGAAGTGCCGATGTGGGCCGTCGGCGCGGTGTTCGCGCTCATCGCGCTCGGTGCGTTTATCGGGCTCAATGCGTATCTGCGCGACAGCACGGCGAAGACCCTGGCGCCGTATTCGCAGTTGATCAAGGCGGGCGCGGAGCAGGCGAATTTGACGATTTCGTTGCCGTAGCGCGATCGCGTTTCCGCAAGACGCGTCGATCCAGGAGGTTGTCCACAGATTTTGTTCATAGCTCTGTGGACAACTCGCTGATAGACGAGCGAAGTCGTTGATCGAAAAGCAATCTTTCGTCGCGCAGCACGCGCGCGCATCACCGGCCACCCGCGCCGGATCAATACGGCGGCTTCTGCCCCGACGCCTGCGCCTCGCAATACGCCAGGTACTTCGTGTAGACATCCTGCGGCGGCATCGACGCGTATTTGCCGTAGAGCTTGTCGATGAAGGCCGCCATTTCCGCGAGCGCATATTCCTGCCGCCCAACCGGCATGGCCGCGGCGATTTCCCGCGACTTGCGCAGCTCGTCCTCCTTGCTCACGCCGGCATCCCGGTCTTGTGCGACGAGCTTCGCGGTGTTCGCGCGCGCTTTGCAGATGTTCACCAAGGTAGTCGAGACCTGAGCATACGAAGACGCAGGTATCACCGCGCACACCAGCGCCGTGAGCGCTGCGGCCGAAGCCACGCGCGAAAGAAATCGGGTCTTCGATGCGTGGAGAGCGTAGGCTGGATCGTTCATTGGGTCCTTTGCGCGAGTTGATAGAGGCTTGACGCGCCAGTGCTCGACGGTAACGCAATCGCGCAGCGTGCGGGTCGAATCGGCGAACACGGTGCGTAAATCGCGAACGCTTGCACACGTCCACGCGCCGCCGCGTACGTGTGCGTTTTCCCGTGCAGCGTTTCGTATCGTGCCGGGTGGCTTCGTGCCGAATCGGTTGTGATAGCGGTATCGTCCGTCACCAGTGCAGATACTCATGAATGGCTTTCGCACGCGCGCTGTTTTTCCCGTTCGCCGGTTCGCTGCTGTCATCGGCATCGGCGGCATGCTGGCGCTTTACGGGTGTGCCACGCCGCCTGCGCCGACGCCCACCGCCAACGACTCCCTCCCCCCGAACCTGCGCGCAAGCGGCGACGAGGAACTGCAAGAAGTCATGACCACGCACGGCGACGAGACTTATCTCTGCCGGCGCGTCCCTTCGGACGCCAACGCAACGGAAGCCGCAGCGGCAAGCACCCAGCTTCTGTGGACGCAATCCGGCTCCGAAGCCACGCTCGTCGACACGAGCGGCACGAGCGCGGGCACCGTGGCTCCCAACCACTACTTCCTCGCGTACGACGGCAGCTACGTGATCGTGAACCCCGCAGGCGAGAGCCAAGTCTCGGCCAACGCGCTGACGTGGGCCCGCTTCACCACGCGCTACATCGCCACGCCGCGTCCGCGCGAAGGCCGCTTTGCCGACGTCAGCTCGATCCAGCGCATCGATACGGCGGGCGGATTGCCTCCGCAACCGGATTGCGATCTCGAAGGCGCGCATCTGCTCGTGCCGTATTCGGCGACTTACATGATCTATCGAACCAAAGGCAGCTCGCCCATCGCGTTGTCGGCAAGCAATCCCTCCACGCCTGCGCACTAAAAGCGAAAGCCGACGGCGCAAGACATTGCGTCGTCGCCGAGAATCCGCCTGGATATCGCTCAGATCTCGATCGCCTTCAATAACCGCTCGCCCATCTCGTCGAAACGCACACGCTGCGCGTCCGCATACCGCGCGAACGCCGTAACAAGCGCTTCACGCTTGGCCGTTTCATCGAGGCTCCCGATCTTCGCCAGCGCGCGCTCGGCGCCATCAAGCGCATCGCACGCCGCATACCATTGCGCGCAATCCGCTTCTTCCAGCAAGCGCGCGATCCGCGTATCCATCGACAAGCCGAACATCGGCACCCCGTGCGACATCGCCAGCACGGCGGCGTGATAGCGCGTCGTCACGGCACACGCGGCGTGCGCGACGGCGGCCGCGACATCGTCGAGCCGGTCGGGTCCGCGCGCGACGATCTCGCACGCGAACGGCAAGCGCGCCGCCAGGTCGCGGCAAACCGTCAGATCGAGCTGCTCCATGCCGACGAGCACGGGCGTGTAGCCTTCGTCGCGCAAGCCCGCGGCAATCGCGGCAAAACGCTCGACGTAAGCGTCATAAGCCGCGGCACGCGCTTCGTCCCAGCTATGAAAATGCAGCGGCCCATAACGGAACGGCGACGACTCGCCGCGCGCATCGAGCGAGCGTGCGCGTGCCGCGTCGGCGCAAACAGGCCACCAGAACGGATTCGCGGGACACAACGCCGCGACGCGCGGCCCAAGCGCCGCGATTCGCGGGCTCGACGACGCGCGATACGTCCAAGCGGTATCCGCGCCCGGCTGCGCCGCGATGCCGAGCCCCTCGAGCTGCACGCGCGCGGCCTCGTTGCGGGCAATCACGAGCCCGCCTTGCGCATTGCGCTCGACAAAGCGAGTCAGCGTCCCAGTCATCGCGCCGCTATCGACGCCGTATGCGATCGCACGCCGGCCATGCGCGTGCGCAAGCGCGACGCCGCCGATCAGCGTCCCGGCAAGGGAGTCGGAAAACTTCGAGGTGTAGGTGGAGCCTTCGACATTCAGCACGATGTCTGCGTCTTGAACCGCGGCGTCGAGCGCATCCGGCAGATACGGCAACGCCGACGCCAGCCGCGGCAGCGACGCAAGCAATGGATGATCGAAGCAATCGCCGAGCGCGAAGAGCGTGATGCGCGGCTCACGTGGCGCCAAGAGACGCCGCAACTGAATCACCGTTTCGATGGCGCGCAGATCGGCGCCCGTGTTGCCCGCGCCGTTATAGCCGAGCAGCAGGACACGCGGTTCACGGCCCGAGGCAAGCGCTCTCGGACGCGCCCGCGCGCTACGCCGCCGCGCCGCGTCGATGCGTTCTTGCAAATCGTCGAGAAAGACTTCATCGGGCGCTGCCGCGCCAGCGTATCGATGCAGCGCGGTGAGCGAACGCTGGACAGGATCTTCCGCGATGGTCCAATCCATCAGCCTGCCCCTAGTGGGTCCGCCACCGTCACGCGTACACCGCGCAACGTGCTCGGCGTATCCGCTGTACCTGCCGCCGTGCGCTCCTCCGCAATCCGCCGCTCCATCACGCGACGCGCGCGGATCGCCCCGGCGTCGATCGGCAGCAGCGCCGGTTGCGCCGCCCAGAAATCGCTGTCGCCGAGGCTCTTTTGCTGGGCTTCGAGCATCGGCAGGTCTTCGTGCTCGAACGGCTGCATGAGCCCTTCGACCGCGTAGCGCACGAGCTCGCGCCCCGCATCGCCCATTTCCTTCGGCAAGCCGAACGCAAAGAAGTAGTGCGTCGTGCGCTCGGTCTCGGGCGTGAGCCAGTGCGCGGACGGCGAGATCAAACCGGCTTCGCGCGGCATCCCCGCTCCCGTCACGCCGATCACGATCGACATGAGTCCGGGCGGCGTCCAGCGCACGTCCATCCAACGGTCCACGCGCGCACCGGGCGGCACGCCGAAGCCGGTCGCGACGAACGGCGGCAACACTTCGTCGTGCGTGGTGCGGCGCACCCAGACCGTGTCCTCGACGCTGCCCGACTGCATGTTGCCGCGCGCAATCGCCTCGCTGCCGAGCGTATCGGGATGCAGAAACTGGAAGTGGCTCAGATCGAGCAGGTTGTCCGCGCTCAATTGATAGTGCGCGCGCGTGAGCAGGTAGCCGGTGTGCGTCAGGTTTTTGCCGGGGTCGACGAAATCGAACGAAGGCAGCAGCGACGCATCGGCCTGTTGCGGATCGCCCGGCCAGAACCAGATCGCGCCGTCACGCTCGACCGACGGATAGGCCCGCGCCTTCGCGCCGGCCGGCACGCGCCCGTCGCCGTGCGGGTTATGCACGCATTGCCCCGTCGCGTCGAAACGCAGCCCATGGTACGGGCATTCGAGGACACCCTCTACGATCCGCCCTTTTGAAAGCGGCGCGAAACGATGCGGGCAACGGTCGTCGAGCGCGATCGCGCGCTGTGCCGCATCGCGATAGAGGACGACGGGCCGGTCGAGCAAGGTGCGCGCAAGCGGCGCATCGGCGCGCACCTCGTGCGCGAAAGCGGCGACATACCACGCATTCAGAAGAAACGGCATGAGCGGACTCGGACGGAATAGATGAGCGAGTGAGGCGTTCTACGGACATTGCTCGACGATTTTAATTAGCCGCTCGCAATACAGATTCAATAAACCTCATGTTCTCGCGAAGCGATGCACAACAACCCGTCAAACGAAACCTCAACAAAGCTGAACCCCGCTTGCAACGCTGAAAGGTGCCGTAAAGCTTTGCGTCCCGCGCAATCTAGCGGGACTCCGGTCGCTTTTACCTGGAGGCGAATCATGCTTGCAATTGATACCGCAATATTGAATTCGCGCCCTTTTTTACCGCTATTTCGCATAACTTTTTTCTGAATTGCCGAGCCAAGCGCGTCTTAAACAAGTCATCGCACATTAAGCGCTTGCGTGGCATGCAACATCGAAACAATTGGTTACAGCCCTGATAAATCAAGAGCCGTAATTTTCGGTCAGAAACTTCGTTTCGGGAGTGAGACCTTCGGCCATCAGTTTTGGAGAGCATGTTGAAATTCGCCGTCATGACAAACAACAGCAGTCTGTTCAATCTGATTTGCCAATGCTTTTCCGACGACAGGATCGAGTGCCGCCGCTTTGACGACGACGTCGCCCTGTCGCGAGCGATCTATCGCGACGAGTACCACGCGATCCTCGTCGATGCCGCCACGGGAATCGATTCGACGCGCGCCGTATTCGCGCGCCGCGAGTGCTACGGCGATCGACGCGCACCGCTCGTCGTCGTCGGCGCGCTCGCCGATCGCGGCAGCATCGAGCGCGCATTCGAAGCGGGCGCGGACGACGTCGTGCGCGCGCCGATCGATCGCAGCGAGCTGACGGCGCGCACCTATCTCGCGCTGCGCCGCTTTCAAGCCGCGCCCGCCGCGCAATCGGGACAATCGGACGACTGGGCCACGCTCGGCCCCTACCGGCTCGACCGGCGCACCGGCGCGGTCTTGATCCACGACCGGCTCGTGAAGCTGACGGTGCGCGAATTCGCGATTGCGTGGCTGCTGTTCTCGCGCGCAGGCGAATACGTGAGCCGCCGGCAGATCGCAGGCACGATCTGGAGCAGCACCGAGGACATCGTCGGCCGCACGCTCGAACAGCACATCTACAAGCTGCGCAAGAAGCTCGGTCTGAATGGCGCGGACGGCGTGCAGCTGCGCACGATGTATGCGCACGGGTATCGCGTCGAGTTGTGCGAGGAGGGCAAGGCCGAAGCTGAGCGCGGCGTCGAGACGCTCGTGCATGCCGAAGACAGCGAAGCCGCGCGCAGCGCGCAGCCCTGGGAGAAGCATGCGGCCGTCAACATATGGAGCCTGGGCACGCTGCAAGCGCCGAAGATCGTCGCGCACTTCGTCGAGCCCAGCCCCGAGACGCTTGAGACGTCGCTTGGAACGTCGCTTGAAGCGCCGCTCAAAACACCGCTTAAAACGCCAAAAGGCAGCACGACTGCGCTGCCTTCGTTCTCCTTTCCTGCCGCGCTCCTCGGCGCACCGCTCTGGCGCCGCTGAAGACGTGCCGACAACACGGGCGGCGCTTAACGCAGGCGCCGCCCATTCCCCTCACTTCACAGATCGAGCACCCGCGGCGTCAGCAAGTAGATCCGCTCCATATGCGAGCGCGAATCGCTGTTGAAACGGAACAGCGCGCCGATGAGCGGAATCTTCGACAGCCCCGGCACGTCGGTCACGCCGTTCGTGTTGTTGTCGGTGCTGTAGCCCGCGATCAAGAGACCCTCGCCCTGGCCGACGAACGCCTGCGTATTGATGTCGCTCTGCGTGATCACCGGAATGTTATCGACCTTCTGGCTGGTCACCTCGCCGTCCTCGATGTGGACTTGCAGCTTGATGCTCGTCTGGCCGTTTTCCTGCACGACCATCGGCAGCACGCGCAGCGACACGCCGGTCGACACGCTGTACAGGTCCGCCGACGTATAGCCCGACACGCGTATGAAGAATTGCGTCTTGTTGTCCATCACGGCTTCGACGTTGTCGAGCGTCGCGACTTTCGGCGACGCATCGATCTTCGCCTTGTTGGTCTGCTCCGATGCGTTGATGCGCGCCATCAGGTAACGCCCCGCATCGCCGAGCACTGCCGTAATCGAGGCGCCGACCGGCGTCGTGCTCACGACCGTCGTGCCGTCGGCCAGCGTGGTCGTGCCGAAGTTCGGATTGATCTGGCCTGTCGAGTAGTCGTTCTGCTGATAGGTGCCCGTGCCCGTTTGCAGATCGAAGTGGCTGTTGTGCGCGCGCCAGTCGATGCCGATCTGCTTGAGGAAGTTGTCGTCGATCTCGATGATGTGCGCCTCGATTTCGATGAGCTTGGGCCGTGTATCGAGCTGATCGATCAGCGACGCGTATTGCGCGATGCGCTGCGGCGTATCGCGGATCAGCACCGAGTTGGTCGTCGGATCGGGCTGAATGACGGGTAGCGCCACGTCGCCGCCGCTGACCGCGCCGGGCGATGGCGCGTAGCCGCCCGGCGACGCGCTCGCATAGCCGACGTTGCCGCCGCCCCCCGGGTAAGGCGGGCTGCCGCTGATGAGGCCGCCGAGGGTCGCGCCCTGCCCTTCGGGCATGTTCTCCGGCAAAGGCGGATTAAATTGCGGGCCGCCGCCGAGCGAGCTGCCGTTCACGTCGTTCATCGGCGGAACGCGCTGCATGTTCGGCGTGGCCGTCGCCGTCGACGGCGCATCGCCGTTCTGCTTGTCCTTCTTCGCGTGATACATGCTCGCCAGCACGTTCGCGACACCCGGCACCGTGATCGTGTTGCCGTCGATCTGCACCTTGTGATCGGCGGCCCACGCGTGCTTGAGCTTGAACACGCGGATCACCGAGCCCGTCTTGCTGGCCGCGTTGTCGTCGAGCCGCCGCGCCACTTCGGTCACGAGCTGCACGTATTGCGGCGGGCCGTTCACGAGCGCCGTGCCCGCGTTTTCGTCGTAGACCACGGGAAAGCGCGGGTCGTCGATGTTCATCGTGCGCAGCGTCGCGCGCAGATCCTCGGGCGATGCGTGATCGAGCCGGATCACTTGATGCGTGACGTCGTTCGCGCCGCTGATCGTCAGCACGCTGCCGTCATAGAACCAGACGAAGCCGAACGTCGACGCGAGCGTGTCGAGGAAGCGTTGCGGCGACATGTCGAAGTGCCCCGTCACGGTGCCCTGCACGTCGCTCGCAATCGACGCGGCCACGCCCTGGCTCGCGGTGAAGTCGCGCAGCACGTCTTTGAGGTCCTTGCCTTCGACGGCGATATGCACGGCCGAGCTGCGCCAGCGCACCGTGGCCGCGTTCGCCGGAACGAGCGCCGCGCACATGAGGGACGCCGCGAGCCACGCGGCGCAGAACAGCTTCTTCGGTTTCATGGTGTCGTGTGGGTGAAAAGGTAGCGAATGGATGAAGTGAACAATGCGCGGCTCAGCGTTCGAGCGTTTCCGACGGCGCTTCATGAAACTGCTTGCGATAGCCGTTGACGAGCGTCGAGCGGTTCAGCACGCCCCACTTGCTCGCCGCGCCCAGCACGCCGCGATCGCTGGCATACGACTTGTCGGTCAGCTCCGCGCGAATGCGCTCCATGCGCTGACGGCGAATAAGCTCGGTGGGCGACAGCCCAAGGAAGTTCTTGAACGCGCTTTGCAGCGCACGCTCCGTCACGCCGATTTCCGCGGCGACTTCGCGCACCGACAAATCGCGCCGGTCGAGGTTGTCGAGCACATAGCTATAGGCGCGGCGATATTTGGCGGGCAGGCGCGCGCCGACATCGTCGAGCTGCGGCGACGACTTCGCCGCGCGCTGCAGGAACGGCGTGCGCGCCTGCGAGTTCTCGCGCAGGCATTGCATCGCGACGAGCGCATAGCGGCTATACAGTTGCAGCGACTCCTGCGCGCGGCCCTGCGCCTGACGCGTCTTCGCGGAGCAATAGAGGTACTCGAGCTGACGGTGCCCGGTCGAGCCGTTGCGGCCGATCTGATGCAGCGGTTCGAGCATCGAGTGCGCGAGATTCGGCGCCGCGCCCGCGAGCGTCGCGAGCGCGATTTCGAGGCGCAGCGTGCGCTGATAGTCGCCGAGACCTTGCTCGCGCGCCCAGAGCAGATGCTCTTGCAGGCCGCCGATGGCATCGCGGTCCGCGCACGCCGCGAGCCGCAAGCGGCGCAGGTAGTCGATGCGTGCGCGCAAGAGCGGCGAGCGCACGCTTTGCACCGCGCGATTGAGGCCGTCGACGGTGATGTCGGTCGTGGTGGCGCCCGCCGGCAGGCGGTCGGTCGAGAGCCCCGATTGCCAATAGACGTGGTCGCTCAACGCGGGCGCGCTGCGCAGCTCGTATTGCACCGCCAGCTCGAAGCGCAGCGTCGCGACGACGTCGCGCCAATGGCCGAACGGGTCGGTCAGGCCGTTGTCGAGCTGCGAGGCGAGCGCGTCGAGCGCGTCGAGCGCTTCGCTCGCACGGCCGAGTTCATGCAGCACGAGGACGATGCCGAATTGCGCCTCCGCGGCGCGCTCGGCTTCGTTTTCGGATTCGTCGGCAATGCGCGAGAAACAGGCGAGCGCGGTGCCGAGACGGTGCCGGAAGAAAGCCTGCCACGCGGCGTTGCGGCAGGACGCCGTGCGAATCGCCAGCTTCGAGGAGCGGATGAGTTTTTGCGAGCGGCGATAGCTTTCTTCGGCCTCGACTTCGATGCCGAGCATCAATTGCAAATCGGCGTGCAACTGCAAGCCGTAGGCGGCGGCCTCGTCGCCACCGCCCTCGTCGGCCCAGCGGCTAGCCTGCTGGCTTGCGGCGGCGAGCTTGCCGCCCAGCAACGCGTCGAGAAAACGGATCGAGAGCGCCCGCTCGCCGGACGGCGCCGGCGTGGCGAGTGCGGCGACAACGGGGAAATACAGCATCGAGAACATGGATCGACTCCTTTGAGTGCGCGCCGCAGCGTTTGAAGCGCGCTGCTTGGGCTGGAGTCAGAGTAGTCAAACGTCTCGTGCTAACTCTCAATTAATCTGATGAACGGGCGGGATTTGAGGAGGATTGAGGTTTGGAGAGAAGCGCGCGGATTTCTCAACCAAAGCTCAACGGCATGCGTTGGCTTAAGTCAGCGCGAACAGGCACGAATGGCCTGCTGTATGGCGTTCTGATCGGGCGGACTCTGGAAGAACGCCTCGTCTAAGGTGTGCGCGTCGCTCATCTTGTTCTTGAAGCATGCCCGATCTACGTCACGGGGTGTCGCTTCAAAATACAGCCCTGCGACGACGAGCAGCGTCAGCATCAGCCCGTTGAGCACAAGCATACAGACCCACCATTTCATGTGCGCGTTACCGTCCAGCCATTGAGCGTTCTTGTTGCTCTGAACACCTTCCGTGATATCTGCCATTTCCGATCCCCGGTGAGCTTGCGAATCCCGATTCTCGGACCGAGAGTGAAGTACGAAAAGTTGAATTTAAAAAAGCGTATATTCAGCTTTTCTGAATCATGGTGCGGCAATGAGAGAGATCAGCCTGGACCGTCTGCGTACGTTGGTGACGATCGCCGATCACCGCTCTTTTGCCGAAGCCGCACGCATCCTGCACTTGGCCCCGCCGACCGTCAGCCTTCATATTCAGGAATTGGAGGACCGTATCGGCGCCCCGCTGCTATCGCGCAAGCGAGGTCACGTCCGCCCTACGGCGATTGGCGAAACACTTCTCGCACGTGCGCGGCGTCTTCTGGCCGATACGGAACTCGCAGTGGACGATATCCAGAGGCAAGTTCAAGGGCTCGAGGGACGTGTCCGGCTTGGCGCATCGACCGGCGCGTTTGCGCATCTGTTGCCGCAGGCGTTGGAAGTGCTGGAGCAGCGACATCCGTCGATCGACGTTCAGATCGCTGTGCTCACCTCGCAAGAGACGCTGACCCGGTTAAAAGAAGGGACGCTGGATATCGGGCTGGTTGCGTTGCCGCAACCAGCCACGGCAGGCCTCGTCATCAAGCCCTGGCGGCGAGATCCCGTCATGGCGTTCCTTCCGGCGAAATGGCCATGCCCGGCTCGCGTGACGCCGAAGTGGCTGTCCGGCCGGCCGCTCATCCTCAACGATTCGACGACGCAGCTCTCGCGGTTGACCACGGAATGGTTCGCCGCGGACGGACAACGGCCCGCTGCCCGAATCGAACTCAACTATAACGACGCGATCCGAAGTCTCGTTGCGGCGGGCTACGGCGCGGCGCTGCTTCCGCACGAAGGCGGCGCCAACGCAGCGCAAGACACACGCATGGTCGTGCGACCGCTTCGTCCGGCCCTATGGCGTCAACTTGGCATCGCGCACGCCGCACAGGTGGATCGCTCGACACAGCTCGCGCTCGATGTGTTATCGAAGCTACGATAGTTCGGCTTGGTTTGTCATTTCGTCGGTGAGCGCCGAAGCGGCCTTCGGGGACACCAGGCTAGGGCTCAATGCGCGGCAAGGCTTGACCGAGTGGCTCAATCCGGCTTGCCTTGATGCCCCCCCGACAACGCCCGCATCTCCGCCGTCAGCCCGCTCAGCGTGATCTGCTCCTTGACCTGATCGACGAACACGCCGACGAAGAGCGCCAGCATCAACACCGTCACCGCCCCCTTCACCGGCTGGCTCAAGGTCATCAAATCGAGCTTCGATGCCGACTTCGACGCAAACCCAAACCCGAAGTCGATCAATAGCAGAATGAACATCATCGGCGCGGCAAGCTTGGCGATGGTCTGCATCAGTGAATCGGTCTGCTGCAAGACGAACGATTCGAGCACGTTCGACATGCTCGGCCCGGACGACGTCAGCGGCCACCAGTGATACGACTCGTACAGCGTGCCGAGCAGGAACGTCATGCCGCCGAGCGCCCAGAACGCGACCGAGGCGATCTGCATGAGCAGCGTCGCGGTTGGCGTCGCTTGCTCGGAGCGCGACGGGTTCATGACCTGCACGTTGTTGTAGCCGGTCAGGTCGTCGATATAGGTGCCCGCGCCTTCGGCCACCCAGAACACGATCGACGCGGCATAGCCGAGCGCGACGCCGATCAGCGCCTCGCGCAAGCCCACTTCGATCAGCGTGATGCCACGCAGCGTCTGGATGAACGCGATCGGCTGGCCGTAGGCGATGTACGAGCTGAACAGCACGACGATCGCGTTGCGCACGACGCCTTGCAGCAAGCCGTCCGCGGTCGGCGGAAAAATGAACATGACCATGAAGAGCCGCAGCGAGCAGACGCCCGTCAGCGTGACGTAGCCGACGAGAAAATTCCCGAGGTCGGGCAGTACCGAGAAAATGTCGTTCATGCGTTCGCTCTGCGATCCTGAAAGCGCCGGGCGAGCGCGATTTCTTCGGCTTCGTCGTCGCCCGCGATGGCGGCGGCTTCTTCCTGTTGGCGGTGGATCTGCCTCACGCGGTCATCGCAGAGATCGATGCGGCCGAGATTGAGCGCGATATCGCGTTGCGTCTTCGCGATCGCGTCGAGGCTCGCCTGCACCGCGTGTTCCGCTTGCGCCAGGTGCGCCTCGCTCGCGCGCAGGCGTTCGGCGACGATGTCGGCGTACGTGCGGCAGCCGTTGAGGTCGTTCAGCGAAAACGCTTCGGTGCCGGTCATCAGCGCGTCGATGCGGTCCTCGTAGTGCTGCAAGACGCCCGCTTCGTGCTCGACCTGCCGCGCCTTCGCGTCGCGCGCCGCTTCGAGCGCCGTGTGCTCGTCGCGCTGTGCGGCGAGCGCCGCGCGCAGCGACTCGTCGAGGCGCCGCCGCCGCGCCGTCGAGCGTTCGAGCGCGATGATGCGGCGCTTCGCCGTTGCGTTCATGCCGCCCGACGCCATCAGCCAAGCCCGCTCAGTGCGTACAACTGCGCTTCCGTGTCGCCCGGCGCGGCGTATTCGCTCGTGCGCTGCGAGAGAAACGCCTTGATCGCATCGGCCTTCGCAATCGCTTCGTCGGCGACCGCATTCGCGCCCGCCTGATACTCGCCGATCTGCAGCAGCATCTCCACTTCGCGATGCTTCGCCATCAATTCGCGGATGCGCGCCGACGCCTGCACGTAGGTATCGGGCACCACTTGCGACATCACGCGCGAGAGGCTCGCGAGCACGTCGATGGCCGGGTACTGATTCTTCGCCGCGATGTCGCGCGACAGGATCATGTGCCCGTCGAGAATCCCGCGCACCTCCTCGGCGATCGGATCGCTGCCGCTATCGTCTTCGGCGAGCACCGTGTAGAGCGCGGTGATCGAGCCGGTCGCGCCCATGCCCGCGCGTTCGAGCAGGCGCGGCAGCTCCGCGAAAATCGACGGCGGAAAGCCACGCCGCGCCGGCGGCTCGCCGGCGGCGAGTCCGATCTCGCGGCCGGCGCGCGCGAAGCGCGTCAGCGAATCCATCATGAGCAGCACGCGCTGGCCGCGGTCGCGGAAGTATTCGGCGATCGCGGTCGCCACGTAGGCGGCCTTCGCGCGCTCCATCGACGAGCGGTCGGAGGTCGCGCACACCACCACCGAGCGCGCCATCCCCTCCGGCCCGAGGATCAATTCGACGAACTCGCGCACTTCGCGTCCGCGCTCGCCGATCAGCGCGATCACGTTGACGTCGCACGACGCGCCGCGCGCGAACATGCCGAGCAGCGTGCTCTTGCCGACGCCCGCCGGCGCGAAGATGCCCATGCGCTGCCCTTCGGCGAGCGTCATCATCGCGTCGACCACGCGCACGCCCGTCGGCAGCGGCGCGTCGATCATGCGGCGGCTCATCGGGTCGGGCGGCGCGGCGAAGATCGGGCGCAGCGTGTCGGATTCGATCGGCGGGCCGCCGTCGACGGGCTCGCCGAGGCTGTCGATCACGCGGCCGAGCAGCATGTCGCCGACTTTCACGGAAAGCGGTCGTCCGAGCCCGATCACTTGCGTCGAGCGCGAGACATTCTCCAAACGCGAAAACGGCGAAAGCAGCGCCACGTCACGCGTGAACCCGATCACCTCCGCGTGCTGCAGGAGCGCGCCGTTCGGCCCGCGCAACTCGCACAGCTCGCCGAGCGACACGTCGAGGCCGGCGACCTTGATCAGCGTGCCGATCACTTCGAGCACCTTCCCCGCTCGCGCGACGTTCGGCACCGCGAGCAGCTCGCGTTCGATCTCGTCGGTGAGGCGGTCGAAGTCGGCGGTTTGGGCGAGCCAGGGAGCGCTCATATGGGGGCCTCGGTGGTGCTGGGGTCGGGGCTGGGGTCGGGGCTGAGGTCCGCGTTGGCGTCCGGCGTCTGCGCCTCTTCGACCGAGCGCTTCAGCGCGCGCGATACCGCGTTCTTCATGGCGCGCAATTGCGTGTCGAGGCCCGCGTCGATGGTGCCGAAGTCCGACTCGCAGAAGCAGCTGCCTGGGTCGAGCCGCTTGTCGGCGACGACGGAAAGCGGAATGCGTTGGCCCAGCTCGCGCCAGCGTACGGCGAGGCGGTCGAAGGCGGCCTTCGCTTCGTCGTAGTCGCCGGGATGGACCGCCACGCGCAGATAGGTCGCGCCGTCGACGATCCGGTCGACGGTCGCGAGCGCGCGCTCGAACAGCGCCTCGGGGCGCTCGACGCGCACGATCTGCTCGACCGCCGACGACACGATGCCCGCGAGCCGCTCGCGCATGCGGACCTGCAATTGGTTCTGCGCGTTGGCGATGTCGGCGAGGCGCTCCATCCAGTCGGAGAGCGCGCGATCGCAGCCGTCGCGATAGCCGCTCTCGCGGGCCGCGTCGTATTCCTGCTGCGCCGCTTCGACGATCTGCGCCGCTTGCTCGCGGCCCGCTTCGGCGATGCGCTCGGCTTCTTCGCGCGCGGCGGCGAGGATCGCGTCGCGTTCCTCGGCCAGCGCCGCGTACGCCTGATCGATCGACATCATCGCGCCGAAGGTCTCGCGCGGAATCACGTCGTTGGCCGCGCCGATGCGCGCAATCGCGGCGCTCGCATCGCCCGCGTCGCTTGCGTAGTTTTCGCCCGTGGCCGAGCGCGCGCCTCTCAACCAAATAACCATGCGGACTCCGGTAGCAATTCGGACAAGCGCGCAAAGAGCCGGGCAGTGCCGAGCGCGTCGGTCGTGTCGGGCACGGCGGCAAGCCATACGGGCGTCGGCAGCACGCGCGGCAGTGCGAGGCGCAACAGCGGGAACGGCAAGCGGGTCGCCGCCGTGTTCACCGCCGTGTTCACCGCCGTGTTCACCGCCGTGTTCGCCGCTTGCGCGACTGGCGCAGCGAATGCCTCCTGCGCCGCGCCGAGATCGCGCAGCAGCAGCGCGCAACCCTCCACGGCGAGCACATTGGCATCGAGCGCCGTCAGCGGCGGCATCGCGGCGCGCGCCGCAAGCAACGCGATATCGGGCGCATCGGCACTATGAGCGTCCTGCGTCAGCTGATCGACTCCGACGCCCGTCCATTCGGAAAGCTGCGAGCGTGTGCGCTTATCGATCAAGCGCCGCACTTCCGCTCGGCGGAACGACAGCGCGCGCATGCGCAGCACTTGCAAGCCGGTGGCGGCGGGCAGCACGTCGAGCAGCGCGGCGTTCGGCCTTGCCGAGACGTTCTGCGCAACGTTCTGAAAAGCGCCGGCGGCCGGACGCAGCGCCGGTTGCATGAGCACATCGAGCGCGGGCGGCTGCACGCCGGCCGCGCGCACCAGCGCCTGCGAGCACGCTTCGAGCACGGACTCTCCCGCGCGCGAAACCGCAGCCCGCCAATGCGCCAGCTGCGCGGCGTCGGCGCCGAGCAGCGCCGCGCACCACGACGGGTCGACCCAGCGCACCGCCTGCGCCACGTTGCGTCCATACGCGTTGAGCGCCGCGGCCGCGCGCATGAACGGCAGATCGGCAGGCGCGTTCATCGTTCTAGCACCGGTGATCAGCCCGCGGTGCGCACGCGCCGCAAGCGCGCGAGCAGCGCGCCGAGCTTGCCGCCGGGCGCCTCGTCGCCGCCTGCCGAAGGCTTCAGATGAACAGCCAGCATGCCGCGCCGCGCCAGCACATAGAGCGCCGTGCCGACCAGCAGCGCCACGCCCGCAAACACGCCATAAAGCCAGGCCGGAATGCCGCGCGCAGGCGCCAGTTGCGTCAGTTCGAGGGGATCGGCCGGGACCGCCGTCACGCTGACCTGGTCGTAGGTGAGCCCTTCGACGCTGTGCATGACGAGCGTCTTGATCTGCGGCACGAGCGCGCCGATGTCGGAATCGGGCCGGTACTTGATGAACACCGCCGCCGACGAAGGCTTGATCGTCTGCGCGAGCGGATCGTTGTTGGGCAGCACGATCTGCACGCGCGCGACGAGCACGCCGTCGATCTTCGAGAGCGTCGACGACAGCTCCTGCTGCATCCCGTAGACGAAGCGCACGCGCTCTTCCGTGGGCGTGGAGACGAGGCCGTCCTTCTTGAAGAGGTCGCCGAGATCGTCGAACTTGTTGTGCGGCAGGCCCCGCGCGCGCAGCACCTGCATCGCGCGCACCATTTGGCCGTCGTCGACGTCGAGCGACCAGGTCTTGCCGCCGTCGGGCGAATCCTTCGACGCGTCTACGCCGCGCTCCAGAAGCGCGACGAGCATCTCGTTGACGTCCTGCTCGGACAGGTTGCCGTACAGCTCCTTCTTGCAGCCGGCGAGCAGCACGCAAAGCACGAGCGCGCACAGCAAGGGGCCGCGGCCGCGGCGGATCGACAGGCGTCGGTCAAGCATCGGTAAGCCTCATGCGGTATCGCGGCACGGCGCGCAGCACGGCAACGTGCGTCATTGATTCTTCATCAGCGTTTCGATGGCGGACTTCGACGAATCCACCACGCCCATCTTCGCTTCGAGATCGAGCTGCGTACTCGCGAGTTCGAGCGTCATGTGGATGGTCTGCGCGGTCATCTCGTTCATCGTCAGCGTGGGCGCTTGCTGGGCGAGATCGAGCGCGTCGTTGACCGTGTGCTGCAGCTCGGCGTCCTGCGAGGCGACGAGCTTCGACGCGACCGCCGTGCCGTCGTCGGGCGGCGCCGCGGGCGCGGCCATCGGCGCTTTCTGCATCAGGGACTGGAACTTGTCGGCGAGCTGCGCCGGTGTTTCCGCCGGGTTCGCCGCGCCCTGCGAGAGCTGTTCGAGCGAGGACTGCAGGGCGGATGCGGATGTGCTGACGGGATCGGTCATGAGCGGCTCCTTGAGCTTCGAGACGGCGAGAGCGGCGCGTTACGCGCGCAGGAACGTGCCCATCGGCATTGGCGCGGCCGCCGCCGCGGGCGACGGAGCCGCGGCAGCCGGAACCGGCGCGGCCTCTTCGGCCTCGTCCGCCGGCACGTCGAATTCCGCGAGCTTGTCGCACGACGGCGGCGTCACGAACTTGCCGCTGCTGCGCGCCGCGCGCATCGCGTTGAGCAGGTCTTCGCGCGCTTCGAGCGCAGCCACGAGCTGCTTCGTGTCGCGGTTCGGATTGATCTCCATCGCTTCGGCCGCGCACTGCTTCCAGTCCGGGTCGCCCTTCGCCGAGAGGCAGAACGCGAGCAGCGCCTTCGCGTAGCCGAAGCGCGGCACGTTCTCGCCGACCTGGCGCAGCACGTGGATCGCGTCGTCCCAGTGGCCGCGCACCATGTGCAGGATGCCGTCGAGCGTGTCGATCTCGGCGACGCGCGGGCGCAGCACGCGCAGCGCGTCGAGCACGAGCTCGATGTCGTATGGATCGGCTTGCACCTTCGGGAACGTGCCGAGCAAGGCAGTCGACACGGTTTCGATCAAGCCGCCGACGAGATCGGGGCTGCAATTCAGGTATTCCGGCGTGCTGGCGGTCATCTCGATGGGCTCCTCGATGAGACGGTGGACGCGGCCGCGCCGCACGGTTGAGCACGCGGCGGGCCACGATGAGATGGCTGAACCATAGCAACCGGCATGAGGGCGCGAGCCGCGCGATGCGAAGCGAGCGCAACGGATGCGAAGCGGCCGAGCGCTTCGCGCCGCGCGCGGCGGCTTCGCCTCATCGGGCGCAAGCGCTGCGCGCGAGCGCTATCGTCAGGCGAGCGATACCACCCGATACCACCGAGCCGACGCATGAGCGACGACAAGACCGAAGAGCCAACAGACAAAAAGCTGCGCGACGCCCGCAAGGAAGGCCAGGTGTCGAGGAGCAGCGATCTCGTCGACGCGATCTCGATGTCGGCGGTGATGCTGCTGTTGATCGGCGGCGCGAGCCAATTCAGCGATGCCATGCGCGAGGTGGTGAACATCGCCACGGGCTTCGTCGACGGCGACCATTCGTTGACGAACATGAACACGCAGCTCTACAAGCTCGGCGGCGTCGCACTGTCGGTGGTCGTGCCGTGCGTGTGCGCCGCCGCGCTCGCGGCGATTGCGGCGTCGATCGGCCAAGTCGGCTTTCAGATCGCAACCAAACCGGTCACGCCGGACCCGAAAGCCGTGAGCCCGATGGCCGGCTTGAAGCGCATCTTCTCGATCAAGACGCTGATCGACATGGCGAAGATGATCGTCAAAGCGGTGATCGTGTTCAGCGTGATGTGGGTGACGATCAAGTGGCTGTTTCCGCTGATCGTCGGCTCGCTCTATCAGCCGCTGCCTGAGCTCGCGAAGATGTTCTGGGAAATGCTGCTCAAGCTTTTCATGGTGGCCGCCGCCGTGTTCGTCCTCGCGGGCGCCGCCGACGTCAAGCTGCAGAGCTTCATGTTCCTGAAGAAGATGAAGATGTCGAAGGACGAAGTGAAGCGCGAGCACAAGAACCAGGAAGGCGACCCGCACATCAAGGGCGAGCGCAAGCGTCTCGCGCGCGAGCTCGCCACCGCGCCGCCGCCCGCGAAGGTCGGGCTCGCGAACATGATGGTGGTGAACCCGACGCACTACGCGGTCGCGGTGCGCTACGCGCCCGACGAGCACCCGCTGCCGCGCGTGATCGCGAAAGGCATGGACGAAAGCGCGGCGCAACTGCGGCGCGCCGCGCGCGACGCGGGCGTGCCGATCATCGGCAATCCGCCCGTGGCGCGCGCGCTCTACAAAGTCGGCGTCGATCAGCCGATTCCCGAGGAGCTGTTCGAGACGGTGGCCGCGATCCTGCGCTGGGTCGATGCGATCGGCGCGCGGCGCGATGCTGCCTCGCCACAACCACAGCTCGAGCACGGCAGCGGCAACGACAGCGCCGCGCCTCCGACGCTTCACTGACATCCGCTGCCCAGGACCCCCATGCTCAAGACGCTGAAACTGCCCGCCGGCGGCGAATTCGGGATCGCCGCGCTGATCGTCGCGATCATCTCGCTGATGATCCTGCCGCTGCCGCCCTGGCTCATCGATATCCTGCTCAGCATCAACATCACCATCAGCGTGACGCTCCTGATGGTGACGATGTATGTGCCCAACGCGGTGTCGCTGTCGGCGTTTCCCTCGCTGCTGTTGTTCACCACGTTGTACCGGCTGTCGCTGAACATCGCCTCGACCAAATCGATCCTGCTGCACGCCGAGGCCGGCAACATCATCGAGAGCTTCGGCAAGCTCGTGGTGGGCGGCAATCTCGTCGTCGGGCTCGTGGTGTTCGTGATCATCACGACGGTGCAGTTCATCGTGATCGCGAAGGGCTCGGAGCGCGTGGCCGAAGTCGGCGCGCGCTTCACGCTCGATGCGCTGCCCGGCAAGCAGATGAGCATCGACGCCGACTTGCGCGCGAATCTGCTCACCGCCGAAGAAGCCAAGAAGAAGCGCGCGACGCTCGCGGTCGAAAGCCAGCTGCACGGCAGCATGGACGGCGCGATGAAGTTCGTCAAAGGCGATGCGATCGCGGGCCTCATCATCACGGCGATCAACATCGTCGCCGGTATCGCGGTGGGCGTCGCGTATCACGGCATGAGCGCGGGCGACGCCGCGAACCGCTTTTCGATTCTGTCGATCGGCGATGCGATGGTGTCGCAGATTCCGTCGCTGCTGCTCTCGGTCGCGGCCGGCGTGATGATCACGCGCGTTTCCGATGAACGGCAGGCCAAGCAGGGTTCGCTCGGCGACGAGATCGGCCGCCAGCTCGGCTCGAGCTCGCGCGCGCTTTACTTCGCGGCGGTGCTGCTGCTCGGCTTCGCCGCGGTGCCCGGCTTTCCGGCCGCGCTGTTCGTGCTGCTCTCCGCCGCGCTCGCCTTCGCCGCGTATCGCTTGAACGTCAACAAGCCGCAGCAGCAAAGCCACGAGCGCGAATCGCTGCACGCGATGCAGCGCTCGGGCGCGAAGGTCGAAGTACCGGCCATTCTCACGCGCGCGCCGCAGTTCGCGTGCCCGCTCGGCGTGCGCATCGCGCCGGACCTCGTCGCACGGCTCACGATGCCCGCGCTCGACAAGTCGTTCGAAGCCGAGCGCGCGCGCCTGCAGGAAGAACTCGGCTTGCCGTTTCCGGGCATCACGATGTGGACGCACGGCGCGCTGCCGCCGGCGACCTGCGAGATCCTCGTGCATGACGTGCCGCAGCGGTCGTTCGAATTGCCGGTGGGGAAGGCGATGGTGCCCTTGACGGCGGCCTCTCGCGCCACCCTTGCGGGCGCGAACGGCGCGGCGCCATCGAGCGAAGAAGCCGACGCGCTGGCCGCGCTCATCGCGCAAAGCGAAGCGGGGGCATCGATCGACGCAAGCGGCGCCCCGACGCACTGGCTCGAAGAGCGCGCCGTGCCCGCCAAAACGCCCGTATGGCGCGCCGAACAGGTGATCGCACACGCGTCGGTCTCGCTGATGCGCCAGCACGCCCCGCTCTTTCTCGGCATTCAGGAAGTGCAGTGGATTCTCGATCAATTGGCGAGCGACTACCCGGGCCTCGTCGCCGAAGTGCAGAAGGTGCTGCCGCCGCAGCGGATCGCCGACGTGCTGCGCCGTTTGCTCGAAGAGCAGATCTCGATCCGCAACGTCCGCACGATCATGGAAAGCCTCATCACCTGGGGCCCGAAAGAGAAGGACATGCTCATGCTCACGGAGTACGTGCGCGGCGACCTCTCGCGCTTTCTCGCGCATCGGGCCGCGCGCGGCGAGCGCACGCTCTCGGCGGTGCTGTTCGACATGCCCGTCGAGCAGCACATCCGGCAGGCGATCAAGCAGACGCCCACCGGCAACTTCCTCGCGCTGCCGCCCGACGAGTCGACGCTCCTGATCGACAAGATCCAGTCGTTCGTCGGCGCGTCGCCGCGCGAGGGCGTCGCGCTCGTCACGTCGATGGATATTCGCCGCTACGTGCGGCGGATGATCGAAGCGCGGCTCGGCTGGCTCGCCGTCTATTCGTATCAGGAGCTGGGCGAGCACGTCGAACTGCGGCCGCTTGGCCGCGTGTCGATCTGAGGCTCGTCGACGCCATGACGCACATCGTTTCGCGCCATCTGCGCATCATCCCGAACGAGAGCGACGCCGACGCGCAAGCCGACGCCGCCTCGAACGCGCGTTCACGCGGACGCAAATTCGACTACGCGTCGCTGCTCGGACGCCGCCGTGCGCCACACCGCCTGACGAGCGACGCCGACGCGCAAAGCGGCGGCGGCCCGAACCCGCACGCCGCGGACGCTTCGCACGACGAGGACGATGGGTCCGCCGGCGCTGCGTCGCCCGGCGCGGACAATGCCGCTTCGAACGGCATCGCGATCTGGGACAGCGAGCCGGAATCCAGCGCGCAAACCGACGCCACGAGCGAAGCCGCAGCCGCTTCGTCGCCCGAGCGTCAAGCACTGCGCGCCCGCGTCACCCACGCGGCAGCGCCGGTCGTCTCGGCCGTCTATCAGCAACAGCAACGCTTTCTGCAATTGCTCGGCTCGCTCGCACGCGAGATCGGCGGCTTCTGCGGCGACCCGTCGATTGCCGAAGCGGGCAATTGGGAAGTGCAGTTGCCGCTCGATCCGAAGCTGCTGCCGCACACGACGCTTTATCTGACGCTTTCGCGTTTCAGTCTCCAGCTTCGGTTCGACACGCCGGATATCGCGACCAAGCAATTACTCTTGGAACATAGTGCTTTGCTCGAGCGGGAACTCGACACCATGCTGCGAGCGTGGGGCGAAGCGCGCGATATCGAACTCACCGTCTGGTGAGCAACGCAAGCAGACCCTGACGCATGATCTATCCGATCGCCGAACCGACGACCGCAGACGAAGCACGCACCGAGCCGCTCGCGCAGCTGGCGCGTTTGGTCGTGCCGTTGCGTCCTCGCGCCGTCGACCGCACTGCGGCACGTGTCGCGCGAACGATCGGCGATACGCGGCTTGCGGCGCTCGCGCACGCCACGCTCGGCATCGAAGACCTGCGCGCCGATCTCATCGAAGCGCGCGGGGGCCAACTGTCGACGCCCGACGCAGCGGACCCAGGCGTGGTCGAACTGTCGATCGCCATGCCCACGGGCACGAGCCGCAGCACGTTTCATCTCGCGCTCGACTTGGACGCGTATCCGTCGCTCGCGATTGCCGCGTGGCCCGAAAGGAACGCGCCTGCGGCGTCCGCGGGCAACGGATATGTGCCGCAGCCGGCCGCGAGCATGACGTCCGCCGATATCGCCTTGCGCAATGCCGTGGCCGGCGTGCTGCTCGAACCGTTGCTCGAACACCTCGCCCGCTTCGGCTTCAAGGACCCGCGCGTCGTCTCAGTACAGCGCCGGCGCCTCGCCCTCGCCGAACCCCAGCGCGACCTGCAACGCGCCAAGCACGCAGAGCCGTCGGTTGCGCCATTCGTCGCGCTGTCTTTCACGCATCGAGCGCGCCGCCACGCCTTCACGCTGCTCGCCGAGCCGCCGTGCTACGACGCGCTCGACGCCCTGCTGCGCGCCGGCCCTGCCGCTGCCGCTGCCGCTGCCGCCGCGGCCACGCGCAGCGCATGGCAAGCCTGGCAGCCCGCACTGCTCGTGCCCGGCCGCCTGATCGTCGGCACGAAGGCGATCGCGGTCGACACGCTCGCCGCACTCGAACCCGGCGACGTGCTGCTGCGCGGCGTCTTTTCGTCATTCGACGCCACGCTGCTGTCGAGCGCCGGGGCTGCCTCGGAAGCGCGGCCGCACGCCGTCGCCGCGTGGGGGACGCCCGGTCTCACACGTCTTTACGCCGCGGTGGAAATCGACGGGCACTCGCTCGTCATCGTCAAGGAGCCGAACATGTCCGAAGAGCTGGACCCGGTGAGCGCCGACACCGGGCTCGCCACCGATCAATCCGGAGACCCCGGCGGAGCGTCCGATGGCGCGGCCGGCGACGGGTACCCCATCCACGTCGGCGAACTCGAACTCCCGGTGCAGTTCGAGATCGACACCGTCGCGCTGCCGCTCGCGCAGCTCTCGGCGCTCGGCCCGGGCTACGTCGTCGAATTGCCCGTACCCGTCGCCGAAGCGCAGCTCAAGCTCGTCGCGCACGGACAGACCATCGGCTATGGCGAACTCGTCACGGTCGGCGAACACCTCGGCATCCGCATCATCCGCATGGCGCACAGGCATGGTCCAGTTCAATGACATTACCGGGCTGCTGCTCGTCGTCGTCGCGATCAGCCTGTTGCCGTTCGTCGCGATGGTGGTGACGTCGTACGCGAAGATCGTCGTGGTGCTCGGGCTGCTGCGCAACGCGCTCGGCGTGCAGCAGGTGCCGCCGAACATGGTGCTCAACGGCATCGCGGTGCTCGTCTCGATCTACGTGATGGCGCCGATCGGCATGCAGGCCGGCAAGACGCTCGAAGGCCAGCAGCTCGCCTCGCAGCCGTCGCAGGCGCTGATCCAGGCGTTCGGCGCGGCGCGCGAGCCGTTCCGTGCGTTCCTGGTGAAGCACACGCAGGAGCGCGAGAAGCGCTTCTTCCTGCGCTCGGCGTCGGTCGTGTGGCCGAAGGAGCAAGCGAGCGAACTGAAGGAAGACGACCTGATCGTGCTCGCGCCCGCCTTCACGCTGACCGAGCTCACCGACGCGTTCAAGATCGGCTTTCTGCTCTACGTCGCGTTCATCGTCGTCGACCTGATCATCGCGAACGTGCTGCTCGCGATGGGCCTCAACCAGGTCACGCCGACCAACGTCGCGATTCCGTTCAAGCTGCTGCTGTTCGTCGTGATGGACGGCTGGTCGACGCTGATCCACGGCCTCGTGATGACCTACAAATAACGGGGGAACGTTGCGATGGATGTCGATACGCTGGTTCGCTTCACCACGCAAGGCATGCTGCTGTGCCTGACCGTATCGCTGCCGATCGTGATCGTCGCGGCGGTGGTCGGGCTCGGCGTGTCGTTCCTGCAGGCGATCACGTCGATGCAGGATCAGACGCTCTCGCATGCGGTCAAGCTGATCGCGGTGACAGTCGCGCTCGTGATCGCCGCGCCGTTCTCGTGCGCGGCCGTCCTGCACTTCGCGAACGAAATCATGCAGGCGGCCGTGCCGCTCTGAGGCCGACCGGCGAGCACTGACATGAGCCGCATCTCGCACACCGCAGGCGATACCGCCGCCGCCAACGCGCAACGGACCGCCCAGGCCCAGCAAAAGAGCGCAAACGCGCAAGGCGCGCGCAACGGCGCGCAGTTCGCGGCGCTCTATCGCGGCACCACCAACTTCACGTATGGCAACAGCGGGCAAAGCGGGCCGTCGGTTGGTTCGATCCGCGCGAAGCGGATGGCCGACCAGCTCGCGCGCAAGCGTCAGGCCGCGAAGAAGCAGCGCAGGAACGGCGCATCGATGCAGGACGACGGCCCCGACGAAGCCGACACGCAGCACGCCGAGCATCAGCGCGTCACGCGCGACGGCGGCGGACGCGGCGGCGGGCAATCGCACGACGATCATTCGGACGACCATGCGGCCGCCGCCGTGCCGTCCGTCAAGGCGCGCGCGAGCGGCGCGGTCGTCCCCCCGCCGGTGGGGCGTCTCGACGCCGTCGCCGCGCAGTATTCGGAGCCGGGGCAGGAAGGCGCGCGCGGCGCGGCGGTGCGCGACGCATGGTGCGGCGACATGCTCGCGCTGCTCGACAAGCTCGCGGCAAATCCGCAGATGCCGCTCGATACGCAAGTGTTCGAACAGTCGATCGATTTGCTCTCGGTGCAGCAGCGCATCGGCCCGTTGCCCGCGGCCGGGCTCGCGTCGCTGCGCGAGCGGCGCACGGAGGGCCAAAGCGGCGGCGTGGCCCGTCTGCCGCCGCCCGAGCGCGTGCAGCGCTTCAATCTGCTGTTTCCGCTGCTATGGCTGCAGGGCGATCGGCCGTCGACGGCGCCGCAACGCACGCGCGCGATCGATACGCTCTTCACGCTGCGCGGCGGCGTGCTCGGCCGCGCAGCGGCCGCGGCGGCGGGCGCCGGTTCGGGCGTGACGTCCAGCGGCGAGTCGACCTCATCGGACGTTTCCGGCCACGCCGGCGCGCCGCAATCCGCGCTCGCGCCGCGCAGCGCGTTCTCCGGCAGCCCGCGCCGCTAGGGCCGCTATCGGCGAGGCCCAAGGCTTCGCATGCCACGCGCCGCCTTCGCATCCTCACAGAAACGCCATCGATCGAACGCCTACAGTAAGCAAACTGGTAAAGCCGCACGAGAAGCACCGCTCGCCGGCGAGCCTTCCCTTCCACTTTCGACGAGCACGATGAAACTGCTGCGCATACTGACGGGCGTGCATGCGGGAGCGCAATTGCAACTTGCGCCCGGCACGCATCGCATCGGCGCCGACGACGACGCCGACATCCGCCTCACCGACTGGCGCGGCACGGATGCGCGCTTGCACGTCGATGCGAGCGGCGTCGTGAGCGCGCAGCGCGCAGCCGCGCCCGCAACGCCGGAAACGGTGCCGGCCGCGGCGGAAGGGGAGACGGACGCACCGAGTGCGCAGCACGAAGGCGACGAAGTGGTGCTGCTCGTCGACTTCGTGCCGATGCAGTTCGACGAGACGATCCTGTGCGTCGGCCCCGCCGACGCCACCTGGCCGTCCGACCTCGACCTGCTGTCGACCTTGCTCACGCGGCCCGCCGAAGCGCGCGTCGCCGAGGAGCGCAAGAAGCGCAAACGCTACGTGGGCGCGGTGGCGGTCTGCTTCGCCGTCGGCGCGCTGATCGTCGCCGGCTCGCTTCTGACGACGATGCAAATGAGCCGCGCCGCGCTCCCGCGCAATGCCGACGACCGCGCGCAACGCGTGACCGAGGCGCTCGCCGCCGCGCACGTGAGCGGCTTGCACGCGCAGGCGCTGGGCGGCACCGTCGTCGTGACGGGCATGCTCCCGAGCCGCGCCGAAGACCAGGCCGTGCGCACGCTGCTCGACCGCATCTCGCCGACCGGCATCACGCGCAACTACGACATCGCGCAGGACGACGCGCGCAGCATCGAAGATTCGCTCGGCGTCGCGGGCGCGCACGTCAGCTATCTCGGCGGCGGGGCGTTCGCCGTGACGGGCAAAGTGTCGAGCCGCGCCGATCTCGACAGCGCGCTCGCACGCGTGCGCGCCGACCTCGACGCGAACGTCAAGACCATCGCCGTGCAGGCGACGGAAGCGACGTCGAGCGCGGATACGCCGCCCGGGGGCGCCGCGTCGACCTACTCGGAAATGATCTCGTCGGACGACGTGCGCTATGCGCAGACGCCCGATGGCGTCAAACACATCTACGTGGTCGACCCGCCGGCGGCTGCGTCCGATGCCGCTGCGAGCGGGGCGGCGGATGCGAGCGGTGCGTCGGGCACATCAGGCACATCCGGCACGTCCAGCGCAAACGCGAATACGAGCGCCGCCTCGAAAACGACCGCAGCCGCCGCCAACGCCGCGAGCACCGACCGCGCCACGGTCAGCCGCAGCGCCGGCATCGACGACGGCGTGCCGCTCCCCAACCCGGCGACGCTGCCGCCCGGCGCGCGCGCCGGCGGCTAGTCCGCGAAAGGTTAAGCCACCTGACGCACCCCGAACCGAGCAATCCCCTACCCGCCATACGAAGAGGAGATGACCATGTACGAGCAACTCGAACCCTACGCGAAGGATTTCAACGATCTGCAAAAGACGCTCGCCGATCCGCACGGCGCCGCGCGCGTCGACGCGATCCGCGCGGCGCTCGATGCCACCGCGCAGAAGATCAGCGAAACGCAAGGCGCGAACGAAACCGCCCGCAACGATCTGGCGAAGCTGTATCGCGGTTTTCTCGCGGCGTCGCGCGTGATCGTCCGCCTTCAGGAACAACAGGCTGCGTCGCGCGTGTAACGCGCGGGCGGCACTCGGTGTGCGGTACGCGAGACAACCGCGCGCCGCCGCCGGACCACGAGGCTCTTTTGGCGGCTATTTCACCCTGACGGCCGGCGAAGCGGCAGGTCTCGCAAGAGGCCAAATTTCATCAACCCCCGATTGGAGATCGATATGACTTCAGGTGCAGCAATGGCGAAGATGGCGGGTCTCACGAACGAGATGGACCAGATGACGCAAGCGAGCGCGCAGATGCAAGTCGAGCAAAGCATGTACGCGTCGGTTGCGAACATCGCGAAGAGCGGCGCGAGCAACGTGAAGGACGCTTCGCGCGGCAGCTAAGCGCGCAAAGCACCTGCCGCTCGCCGGCGGCAACGGCAAGCGGCGCGGCCGGCACCGGCTTCAATGCAAGAAGAGGCCGGGGCCGGTCGCATTTTCTTCGGCATGCAGCATGCGCGCGTGTGTTCGCGTCGGCGCGGATTCACCGCATGCGCCTAAGCCAACGTTCTTGCGTCAACAAAAGCCCGAGCATGAGCAGCGAGCGCTATACCCATCTGATCACGGAGCTTTGCGCGACTGTCGGACTCGCCGACGTCGAGCACGTGCTGAGCACGCGTTCGATCGAAGTCGAGGGCTTCGACGTGCGCCTCGACTACTTCGAGCGCGACCTCGACGCGATGTACGCGAACTTCCACTTCGGCACGGTGACGGCGGGCCGCACGCTGGTCGTGTTCCGCCTGATGCTCGAAGCGAACTTGCTGATCTACGCGCAGGACCAGGCGCAACTGGGCATCGACACCGATACCGGCGGCATCGTGCTGGTGCTGCGACTGCCGTTCGACAGCGACCTCTCCGGCGAGTCGCTCGCCGATTTGCTCGCGCACTACGCCGAGCATGGCCGTTACTGGCGGCAGAACATCGTCGAATCGAACGACGAGATGTTCGACGGGATCGCGTCGGGGGAATATAGGTGGCTGCGGGCGTGAGCTGACGCTCAACCCTTCGATGCTTCTTCGATATTCTTCGCACCGTTCTTCATCAGCTCGGCCAACGCATTGGTGCGCGCCTGTTCGAGCTGCATCAGACCGCTGAACGCGTTCTCGGCGGCCTGCGCCAATCCGGTCGTGTCCTTGAACGCTTCGGATGCGATCTGACCCAGCTTGCCGAGCGGGCTGGGCTTCGACGGCGATGCGCTCGATGTGTTGTCCGCCGATTTCGACGCCGCAAACGAAGCGCGCTTCGCGCCGCCGCCCTCACTCTTCGAGGCCAGTCCATCGAGCGCCGCATCGGCTTTGGGCCCGGCGTGCGCAGCGGCCGTAGAAGACGTTTTCGTGTCCGCGCTCGTCGACGATGTCGAAGTCGTGTTCGTCACCGGAGAAGTGGTGGGACGGCTGATCGACGAGGGACCGGTCATGATGCGGACTCCTGGAATGGCATTCCGTCCGACGTTACCGCGCACCGTCGATTGAGTCGGCCGGCTATGCGAAAGCAGGTTGCGCAAACCGAAACGTGCGGACGACTACTGCAAGGCCGCACGGCCGGTTAAAGTGATAACTGGCATCCGGACTAGATGCATTTCAGGGCCAGGTCAGCCGATTGAGATGAGGCGGAGCCGTGACTATCCACAAGTTGAGGGTTCGCGCACTCGCGTTCTGCGTGACGCTCGCGTTACTGAGCCAAAGCGCGGCATTGGCAGGCGAAGTCAAGGTCATGATTTCGGGCTGGTATGCGCCGGCGTATCGCGAACTGGGCCCGCAATTCGAGGAAGCGACCGGCGACACGCTGGTCACCATCTGGGGGCCCGCGGTGGGCACGGCCTTGAATGCCATCCCCGTGCGGCTTGCGCGTGGCGAGTGGGCCGACGTGCTGATTGTGGTCAGCTATGCGCTCGACGATCAGATCAACGCCGGCACGGTGGTGCCTGGCAGCAAGGTGGACCTCGCACGCTCGCCAATCGGCATGGTGGTTCGCGAGGGGGCGCCGAAACCGGACATCAGCTCTGCCGACGCATTGCGCCGCACGCTGCTCGCAGCGAAGTCAATCGTCTATCCGGACAGCGCGAGTGGCGTCTATATCGGCAGCGAACTGTTTGCGCGTCTTGGCATTGAGGAGCTCGTAAAAAGCAAGAGCCGCATGGTTGCGGACGAGCGAGTCGCCATTGTCGTCGCGAACGGCGAAGCGGAGCTCGGGCTTCAGCAGGTCGTGGAGCTGTTGCCGGTGAAGGGGGTGACGGTGGTCGGCAGTTTGCCCGCGGAAGTACAAAGCTACACGGTGTTCTCCGGGGGCATCGCCAGTACTGCGAAGAATCCAGCCGGCGCAGAGGCGCTGATCCGGTTTCTGTCGTCGCCGGACGCGGCGCCGGCGATTGCGAGGACCGGGCTAGAACCGCTTACGGCGGCGCCTGCGAACTAAGCGAAACATCAGGGGTGCCGACAAGCATTGGCCAACTACGGTCGTTGACCGGCTCGCAATGAACGGCCGAATCGCATTGATCCACCGTCATCGCAAGACGCAAACGATTGCCTCAACCACGCAAACGTTTTGCTCCCGCCGCTGAGCTGAATCAGGCTCATCAGGTCACGGCGGACACTCCCCTAGCGCGCGCAAATTCTTACCGAGAATTGTCAACTCTTCCTAAATCTTGCCGTTATTGCGTGAGTGAGCTTCTCTGAAGCGAACGGTCCGGATAGGCGCCACCGATGCTGGCCGAGCCGACACGCGACAGCGCACGAAACGACAGAAGTTGAGGACTTTTAATATTTGGGAGATTGTATGCCGCGGGGCCGTCGTCGGATCAAGCCATCACCTCGTGCACTGAAGGACGCAGCGCGTCGCAGTGTATCCAGTCAAAGTCGCCGGCCAGGCACGTCAGGAAAGATTACGGCGGGCATCATCGCACCGCTGATCCTCGGTCTCGGCCTAGCGCCAAGAGTCGTGCTGGCGGACACGGTGAGCTTCAGCGGAGGCTGGTCCTCGGCCACCAGCTCGCTGACGCCTTCGATCCCGTTTCCCGCCAATACGGTGAACACGAGCTTTTCAAGCTACGGAGGTTTTGCTTGGAACTACTCGCTCTACAGTTTCACCGTAACGCAGAGCGGTACCTATTCGGCGACCGCCACGACCTCGCCGGTCATCAACACGACCTATTTCCTGACCGGCACTTACTCTCCCAGCACGACGTCGCCCTCGACACCGATCGGCCACTTCTTCGCGAGCGAACTCGCGACTGGTACTCCCCACTCGGCGACGTTTCCGTTCCTCAGTCTCACCGCAGGCACGACCTATAGCCTTTTGATCGCCTACAACACGGGCGGAACGCAGGCGGCCGACAGGTTTACTTTTACGATGAGCGGGCCCGGCTGCGCGGCGTTTCAGTCCGTCAACAGCTGCAGCATCGGCACGGGCAGTACCCAGTCCGCCAGCGGCCTGGGGTCGACGGTCAACCCGGTCTTCACGGGCGGGACCCTGCAGGTCGACACGAGCAGCCAGACCTATGGCCAGTCGTTCACGCTCGACAACTCGGCCACCAACACGATCGACCAGAGCGGACACGCCGTGACGTTCTCCGGCGCGTTTTCCGATGCCACGAGCGGAGGCAATCTCGTCGTCGCCAACAGCGGCAGCGGCGGATCGGTGACCCTCACGGGCACCAATACCTACACGGGGACCACGACGGTCCAATCCGGCGCCACGCTCGCCTTGGCGGGAAGCGGCAGCATCGCCAGTTCGTCGCAGGTGACGACCAACGGCACATTGGACATCTCCCAGACTGCCGGCACGTCACTGACGACGATCGCGGGAAGCGGCGTCATCGCGCTGGGCGCGCAGAACCTAAAGCTGACTGGCGCGTCCGGCACCTTCAACGGCGTCATCAAGGACGGCGGCATCGGCGGCGGAACGGGCGGCAGCCTGACGATGCAGCAAGGCTCGCTGATCCTGAACGGCGCCAACACGTATAGCGGCGGCACCGTGGTGAACGGCGGGCTGCTGGAAGTCGGCGACATCGACCACTCCGGCGCAAGCGTGGCGGGCAACGTGCAGGTCAATGCGAGCGGCACGCTGCGCGGGCACGGCACGGTCGGGGGCAATGTCGTCAACAGCGGCACGGTCGCGCCCGGCGGTTCGATCGGGACGTTGAGCGTCAGCGGCAACTACAGCCAGGCAAGCAATGCGGCGCTGGCCATCGAAGTCAGCCCGACGGCGGCGTCGGTGCTGAACGTAGCCGGTTCGGCCACTCTGAATGGCGTGCTCGCGATTACCTTTGATCCGGGCACCTACACAGCGAAGCAATACGCGATCGTTTCGGCGGCTAACGGCGTGAGCGGACGGTTCACGTCCGTCAGCAGCACGGTCTCAGCCGGCGCGAATCTAGGCTCGCTGCAAACTGCTTTGGCCTACGGTACGAATCAGGTTGCGCTGGTGTTGAGCGACGCCGTGACTCCGCCCGTCGTCGTGGCGCCGATCGACACGAGCATCTACACGGCGCTAGGTTCGACCGCGTCGATGGGTGCACAGACCGCGAGCATGACACTGCTCGGCCGGATGAGCCGTGCCTCGACTGCCACGGCTGCTACGCCCGCAGGCTGGATCGACGCGACCGGCAGCCACGCCAATGTCGGCGGCACCAATGGCGAGCCGGGCTTCCAGGCAAATCGGTATGGCTTTCTCACGGGGCTCGAAAAGAAGGTTGGCCAATATACCGTCGGCGTTGCAGGAGGCTACACGCACGCTGACATCGACGAACAACAGACAGGTGACTCTGCATCGATCGACACGCTTCGGCTCGCCGCATATGGCAGCCGCTGGCTTGGCGGAGTCGGTTTGTCGGCGACTGCAGGCTACGGCCTCGACTTCTTGTCGCAAAAGCGGCCGTTCGGCGCGACCGGCACCGCGGAAGGCGACCACGTCGGACACGAGTTCACGTTGGGCGGGCAGGCCAGTTTGCCACTGACGCTTGGCAGCTTTGTCGTCACGCCACGCGTCGGGCTGCGCTATGCGTATTTCCACGCGAACGGGTTTGGCGAAAGCGGCGCGGGCGGGCAGGACCTGGGCGTTGGCACCGACAACGTCCACAGCCTGCAGCCGTATGCCGAAGTGACGCTGGACAAGGCATTCGGCAACGCGTTGAACCCTGTCGACGTACAACTGCGATTGGGTTACGCGCATGAACTCCTGGATACGAACCGTAGCGTCACCGTCACGGCGCAGGACGGTACGGTGTTCGCCGCACCGGGCACGAGCCTTCCACGCGGGTACCTGACCACCGGAGTCAGCGTGAGCATGCAGCCGACGAAAGCGCTGAAGGTATCGCTCGGCTATGACGCGTTGATCAACACGACCCATGCGTCGGAGCAGACGGCCAGCCTGAAAGTCGGCTACCAGTTCTGACACGGCTGGAACCGAAAAGCACGTCAACCCAAGCCGCCCATCGAGGCGGCTTTTTCATTTCCGCCGGCCCGCTTCGCTCGCGCACTCGCCGATTCGCACCCCATCGCACTACTTGCGCCGCGGCAAGGCACGCTAGCCGTATTCACCGCCACTCCCGCCCCGCCATGCTCTTCAAACCCCTCGACACGATGGAAACGCCGGACCTACTGCTGCGTCCGTTCACCGCGGCCGACGCCCCGGCGCTTTTCGAGCAGATGCTCAACGATCCCGAGACCATGCACGACCTGCCGTTCGAGCGCCACATGACCCTCGACCAGACCGCCGCCTACATCGAAGACGCCGAACGCGGCTGGCGCGACGGCACGCTGATCCGCTACGCGCTCGAATGCCGCAAGACGGGCCAGCTCACCGGCACGATCGAATTGAAGCCCGCGCTGCCGCGCATCGAGATCGGCGTCATCATCAGCCGGCGCGGCGGCATGCGGCGGCGGCGCGCGGGCGTGTTCGCGCTGCAGGATCTCGTCGACTGGCTGATCGAGCAGCCGGGCGTGTTTCGCGTCTTCGCCTATTGCGCGGTCGACGGCGCGTCGCACAGCAGCATGAAGCGCCTCGGTTTCGTCTGCGAGGGCCTCGTCAAAAGCTACGAGCCGCGCCCCAATCGCGGGCTCCCCGCCGGCGACAGCTATCTGTTTTCGAAAACGCGCATCGCGCCGCAAATGCCGGTGCCGCAAAACGACGGCGTCGCGTGGCTCCACTCGACGCTCGCGTGGCAATAGCGATCCCGAGCGCGGCCGGGCTTGCGGCCGCACTAGCGGCGCCACGCCGCGAAGCGTTCCTGCCGAAAGCGGTCCTCGCCTAACACAACCGCGCCTACGACGGCCCTGATCCATTCCTCCAAACTTCTGTCTTGCTCTCGGGCGATAATGAATATGTCTGACGAATACCGGACGACAGCCATCCGTTGTGCTCATGCGGCACCCACCTTCGCCGGCTGACCACAATCCATCCGAAGCCCTTCTTATCGCCGGAGATCCCCTCCATGTCGTTACCGCGGCTCACGGGACGCATGATCGCGTTTTCGCGCTTCTGGCTCGCCCGCGAAGTCGGCCTGCTGATCGCCGACGGCGCCGTGATCGAGCTCGGCGCGCGCGCGTTCGCGATGCTCGCGGCGCTGCTCGACGCGAACGGCCGCGTCGTATCGACGGCCGAGCTGCGCGAGATCGTCTGGCCCGGTTCGACGGTCGATGCGAACACCGTGCAGGCGCAGATCTCGGCGATTCGACGCGCGCTCGACGCCGACCGCGACCTGATCGTCACCGTCCCCGGCCGCGGCTACCGGTTCGCGGGCGAGATCCGTCTCGTCGAGACGCCGGAGACCGCGCTCGCGCCCACCGCGACGGCGGGCAACACGCCGCCAACGACGGCCGCCACGCTCGCGCCGACCGGCGCCGCCGCCTCGCTGCGCGCGCACGCGATCGATCCGTCGCCGTTCACCGGCCGTCATGCCGAGCTGTCCGAGCTGCTCGCACTCGTGCCGACGCGCCGTCTCGTCACGCTGACGGGCGCCACGGGCATCGGCAAGACCCGGCTCGCGATCGAGGCCGCCGCCAGGCTCGCCGCGCAGTTCCCCGACGGCTGCGTGTGCGCGGCGTTGGGCTCGCTCGCGCATCCGGACCGCGTGGCGCGCGCGATCGCGGCGGCGGTCGGCCTGGAGCCGAACGCCCGGCTCGCCGAGCTGGCAAGCCTCGCCGCGCAGATCGGCGAGCGCCGCATCCTGTTGATCGCCGACCATTGCGACCAGCTGGGCGAAGCCGCGGCGCGAACGCTGGACGCGCTGCTCGCCGCCACGCGTGGCGTGCACGTGATCGTCACGTGCGAGACGCCGCTGTTCATCCCGGGCGAAGCGTGCGTGCCGCTCGCGCCGTTGCCCGTGCCGCCCGAGCGCGGCGGCGACACCGCCGCGACGCTCGATTGCGACGCGCTGCGTCTCCTCCTTGCGCGGCTCGACCCACTGCTCACGCGCGCCGGATTCAACGATGCGCGGCTCTACGTGCCCGGGCTCGCGGAGACGACGATCGCGGCCGCCGCGCTCGTCTGCCGGCGTCTCGACGGCGTGCCGTTCGCGATCGAACTCGCCGCGGCGGCGATCGTCTCGCGCGTGCGGCAGGGCGTGGCGGCGGAGAGCGCGATCACGTCGTTCGCGCACGATCTCGACGCGATGCTGACGCGCCGCACCGGCGCGCGCCGAATCGTGCTGCCACGCGCCGCGATGGTCGCGGCGATGCTCGATCTGCGCTACGACGCACTCGACGATGCGACGCGCACCACGCTGCGCCGGCTCGGCGTCTTCACGGGCGCATTCACGCGCGAAGCGGCGCAAGACGTGCTGGGCGCGCTCGACAACGACGACGCCGAGCTCGGTGGCCACCTCTACGCTCCGATCAAACCCTCGGCGCCGCACGCGCTCAATGCGTCGTTCAATGGCCGGCTGCGCATGCTGATCGATGCCGGTCTCGTCAACGAGGTCGATTGCGACGGCGAGCTGCGTCTGCGGCTGCCCGAGAGCGTACGGCGCTTCGCGCTCGACGCACTCGACCGCCACCGCGAAAGCGCCGCAGCCGCGGCGCACCATGCGCAATTCGTCGCGCGCGACATGGAGCGCCGCTTCGGCGCGGGCCTCGCGGCCGCGACCTCGCACACCCGCCACGACATCGACGCCTTGCGCGCCGCGCTCGAATGGACGCTCGCGGCCGACAAGGCCGAGCTCGCCGCCGAGCTGCTCGATCACTCGGCGACGGTGTGGGTCGCGCTGTCGCTCGTCGACGAATACGTGCGCTGGGCGCGCGCGGCGCTCGCCTGCGTGGCGGGGGGCGGCGCAATCCCCGCGGCCGTCCGGCACATCCGCGACGAAATGCGCCTCACCGCCGTGCTCGCGCGAGCGCTGACGTTCGAGCAGGGCGCGTCGGCGGAAATCGTCGAAAGCTGGCAGCGCACCTATGAACTCGCGAACATCTGCGCCGACATGCCCTATCGCGTGCGCGCCCTCTTCTGTCTCGTCACCTGTGCGCTCGATGCAGGCGAGATCCGCCGCTGCCGGCAATTGAGCGACGCCTTCAGCGAGATCGCGTCGGCATCCCAGTGGCCCGCGCTGCAAGTCAACGCGCGGCGGATCGACGGCATCGTCACCGCCTACGAAGGCCGCTTCGACCATGCGATCCGCCTGCTGTCGCCGGTCTCGGGGCTCGTCCAGGACGCGGCGAGCAATGTCGACAAGGACGCCGCGCGCGAAGCCAATGCGATGGCGACGAGCTACGGCCTCTCGCTGCATGTCGTCGCGCGCGCGATGCTGGACGCCTCGCGCTGGTTCGCGGGCGAGCCGCTGGCCGCGCCGCTGCCCGCCATGCGGCGCGAGCCCGCCAACGACAGCGAACCGCTCGCCTACTGCGTGTCGCTCAGCTTCGCCTGCGCGCTCGCGGCCATCGACGACGACGTCGCACTCGCCGAATCGTGCGCGGCAGCGCTCGTCAGCCGCGCGCGCGTCGCGGGTCTGCGGCGCTGGCTGCGCTACGGGCTCGACGTCCAGCTCTGGCTCGACGCGCGGCGCGGCGACGATGAAGCGGCGCGAAGGCTCGTCGGCAGCGCGGCGAAGCGCATTGCGCGCGAGCGCGTCTATCTGCTCGATATCGCGTTCTTGACGACGCTCTTGCCGCGCATCGATTTGACCGACAAGCCGGAGTTCACGGCGTCGCTCGGCACGACACTGCGCGACGCCTCGAGCCGCGCGGAGCGGATCGGCGAGCGCTGGCCCGTCGCCCCGCTGCTGCGCCTCATCGCGATGCTCGAGTGGGCGGGTCGGGAGGATGTCGAGACCGTGCGCGCGACGCTCGCCAGTGCGATGCAGTTGGCGCGCGAGCAAGGCGCGCGGCGGCTGGAAGTGCGCGTGCTTGCCGATCTCGATAGCCTGAATGGTCCCGAAGCGCTCGACACGACGACCGCGCCGCCGCGCGCGGGCCTGCTTCGCGCTCGCTGACTTCGCTTCGCCCGACGCGTTGAGGTGTCACATTCGGTTTTTACCGTGGACTCAACTGCCGCTCGTTGAATCCCCACGCCATGTCGGATATCCACGCCGTACCGAATCACGGGATCGTTCCCACGACGCAACCCGACCCGCAGCACCCCGCGACGCACAACACGACGCCCCAGCCGGCGGCCCCGCAGCCTACCGGACCGCTCGTCGAACAGACGGCGCTCGGACGCTTGTCGAATGCGATGTCCCGCACCGGCGAGCGCTTGCGCACTCGCAAGTTCGACGTGAGCACGGCGGTGTCGCAATCGAGCCTGCACGGCAAGCCGTTCGCGCCGGCCGATTTCAAAGCGGGCGGCGAGCGCTATGAAGCGAAGCCCGTCGAGACATCGACGGTTGCCGCGACGCCGCTCAGGAAGACCGAGAAGGAGGCGCGCGCGGCGCTCTCGAAGACCGCGCGCACGAGCACCGAAGCGGACAAGACCGCCGCGCCGACGGCGACCCAAGTCACGCCCCACGTCCCGCTCGACGCGATGAGCGGCGACACGGCGCTCGCCGACTACGTCGCCCATCGGTTCCCCGACACGCCCAACACTGCGGCCGCCGCCGCTGCGCTCTCGCAACGCCTCGCCGCGCTCGGCGCACAAGCCGGCTCGCCGCCGACCACGCGCGGCGCACTGATCGGGCAGGCGTTGCATGCGGCGAACGTCGGCAACGCGCACGAAGCGACCCAGGTGCTCGACGCGCTCGAACACCTCGACTTCGCGCATATGGACACGGCACGCTCGAACTCGCCCGTCGACGTGCACGCGTGGCTCGTCGCCCGCACGCTTGCCCGCACCGACGCCGGCTACGACGCGCTCGAGCATCTGCGCAACCACGGGCAGCCGTCGAACGAGAGCGCGTCGGTGCGGCTGTCGCGGCAGATGATGCTGCAAACCGCCGACGCGCTCGATCCCGCGCCGGTTGGTCACGGTGCGCGTCCCGATCCGTCGCCGGCCGCGGTCGCCGCGCGCCATGATCCGCCGCCCGGCACGTCCTTGACCCAAGCGCCGCTCGCCTGGCAGGCGTACCACGCCGCCGCGACGCTCACGACGCACGGCCGCAACGCGCTGACGCCCGACCAGCGAGGCGCGTTCTTCGCGTGGCGCCAGAACTTCCGCGAAGACGGACGCGGCACCGAACTCTCGCTCGCCCGCGAGCGTTTGAACAAGTTCTCGGCGAAGACGATCAACCGCGTCGGCGAGAGCCGCTGGAAATCGTTCCTGCCGCGCCTGTTCGGCAAAGAGCGCTCGCCGCTCTCGGCGCTGCGCTACGGCACGCAAGGCGTGCCGCGCAAGACGATCGGCAGCGAGAAAGCCGCGCTCGAGCAGGCGATGCGCGACGCACTGCCGCCGCTCCTCGAACGTCCCGAGATGCGGCCGGCGGCAGCGCTGTCGCATGCGCGTCCCGAGCAGTCCGTGGCGGAACTCGCGGCGATGCACGTGTGGCTGGAGACCGGCGGCTTCCCGAACGGCAAGCTCGAGCCCGAGCACCTGCAGGCCATCGCGCAGCGCGCACAGCAGCTCTGCGATCAGACGGAGGCGCGCGACGTCGGCTCGCCGGCCACGCTGCAGCGGATGCGCGAGCAGACCGCGCGCTGGGCGCAGACCGATCCGCACACGCTCGCCAAGAGCAAGCCGTTCAAATCGATCGCCAAGCAGTCGTTCGATCTCGAGCGGCTCGCGTCGTGGGGCAAGGTCGCCAAGGTGCCCGCGGATTCGCCGTTCTGGACGCAGGTCAATGCGCTGAAGCAACGGGCGCGGCCCGAGCCCGTCAAGGGGCAGGCCAACGATGTCGACACCGTGCGCCAGTCGTTGAAGGAGGTCGCGCACGACTTGCAATCGAGCTCGCGGCTGCGGCTCGCCGACGGCACGCGCGTCGGCTTCAGCACGCGCGGTTTGTCGGCGAATCTGTCGAAGGTGCTGCACATGGGCGCCGTGCCGATCGCGCCCCGCATCGACGTGCGCGCGTCGAAGACTCGTGAGGCCGTCGTCGAACTGAGCCGCGGCACGCACGGCGTAGAGATGTTCGTCGGTACCGCGAAGACCCATGTGCTCCACGCGGGCGCCGGCGTGCTGGTCGGCTACGACTTCGACGTCGGCTTGACCAAGCTGCGCGCCGGCGTCACGACGCAGGCCGTGCTGCATTCGCAGGAGCGCTCGGAGCCGAGCGGCGTGTCGCTGCGCGTCGCGCGCCGCGTGAACCAGAACGGCACCGGCTACGACGACGCCGCGATGCGCACCAAGCTCGAAGGCATCATCGACCACGTCTTCGACGAGTCCACGCAGGCGCACACCGGCACCTCGCGCGACACCTGGAACCGCCTCGCCGATCGCTACTTCGACGACCCCGACGTGTCGATCAGCTGGACCGACAGCGTCCAGCGCACGGTGAAGCGCGGCGTATCGGCCGACGCGGGCGTCTCGGCGCTCGTGCCGACGGCCAGCTCGCCGGTTCGCGCGGGCTTCAACATCGGCATCGGCTACGAGAAGACCGCGAAGCAAACGCTCGATTCCGACGACAAGAGCGGCCGGCTGCGCGTCGAGCAGCATCGCGTGGGCGCAGGCTCGCGTCTGCTCGGACGTGCGAGCGGCACGGCCAGCTTCACGGAATCGGTCGGGTCGCATGATTCGTCGGTGGGCGTCGGCGTGACGTCGCTCGATGCGCCTTCCGTGACGGCGACGTTCAAGGACGACAGCCGCCTCGCGAAAGTGACGCTCATCCGCGAAGGCAACACGCTCGCCCATCGAGCGTGCTTGTTCGATACCGAGTACACGAGCGCCGAAACGTACACGCACGCGGTCGATGCGAGCCGCGAGCAATGGATCGACCTCTTCTCGCAGCAGGTGCTCGACGAGCAGCGCGCCGAGCGTCAGCAGGCGACGCTCAGCAACCAGCCGTGGCCGCTGCAGAAGGATGCGCGCCTGCTCGCGGCGGAGCGGCTCGACAAGCACCTCGGCGACGTGAAGGCGAACCGGCGGCCGAACCAGACGTACTTCCATCGCTACCGCATGAAGAAGAGCGCGGCCAAGCAGATCGACGCGCTCTCGGCGATGGCGGCGCAGCTGCCCGCGCAGGGCGCGAGCGCCGAGCGCGCGCAGATCGACGGCAGGATCGACCGCATTCTGAACGACGCGGGCTCGTGGATGCCGGTCGAGCTGAAGGTCAAGGAACGCACGACGACCACGCACAGCCCCGGCATCAACTTCGCGCTGCAGCTCAACGCGCAGACGAGCGCGACGGGGGATCGCGAGTTGTTTGCGGAGAGTGTGCCGTTTGCGTTGGCGGAGCGTCTCGATCAATGAAGCCGTCCGCTCACTGCCGCGCCGGCAACGCACTCAGCTCGCGTTGTGCGCTCACCTGCTTGAGCCCCAGGCGCTGACGCGCGCGGGGCGCGGTGGACTTGGCGGACTCCGGCGTTTCGGCGCTGTCGCCGGAACGATCGAACGCGGCGGCATCCGGCGGACGCTGGGACACTCTATTCGTCATCGCTCTCCTCCTCGCCGGGCGGGTTCGTTCGATGGCGCGCCGGCACACGGCAATTCACGGGCAGCGCGCCATACGACCGGACATTCTGCCGATTCGGCAAGGCCGAGACGGTTCCGATGCGAACCGGAGGCGCAAGAGGCGCAAGCTCACGGGCGACACCAACATCGACGTGGTTTGCGGACCCGACGGAGGCTCCCGAAAAGACTCACCTTTGGATGTCAGGCTGCCGTCCTATGCCATCGGGACGACGTGCTCGATTAGGCCAGGCTCCTCTAGGCTCTCTCGTGAACGAGTGCCTTTTCAGGAATAGCGAGTACGCGATGCAACACAAGACAATGCCCGACCTCCGAGGAACACACAAAAATACACACACCCATTGCATACCTCGCAACAAGTGTGTAAAAATACACATGACACACGCGGATGCCCGATGAATTCATCGAAACTCATCCGCATGCTCGAGGACGACGGCTGGAAACGGGTGAGGGTGACCGGTAGCCATCATCACTTCAAACACGCCGGCAGACGCGGTTTGGTGACGGTTCCGCACCCCAAGAAAGATCTGCCTGTCGGCACCGTCAAGAGCATTTTGAAAGCAGCCGGTCTCAACTGATCGTCCGTATTCGCAATGCGCGATTTGAGACCAACAAGGAGCAGAGGTCTGGTCATGGATTTCCCGATCGCCATCCATCGAGACGAAGGAAGCGTCTACGGCGTCATCGTTCCCGATATCCCCGGTTGCCATTCGTGGGGCGATACGCTCGACGATGCAATCAGGAATGCAAAGGAAGCAATAGTCGGCCACGTTTCGACCTTGCTGGAACTCGGCGAAGACGTCGGGTTCACGTGCTCGACGGTCGAGGAATTGGCAGGAAAGCCCGAATTTGCGGGCGTAGTTTGGGCACTCGTCGACGTCGATTTATCGAAGCTCGATTCAAAGCCCGAGCGCATCAATATCAGCATCCCGCGGTTTGTTCTGCGCAGGATCGACGCCTACGTCGAAGGCCGTCACGAAACGCGTAGCGGATTTTTGGCAAGGGCGGCACTGGAAGCGTTGGCCCACGCCGCGAAGCCACAGGCCGCGTAGTTCGCCGTAGGCGTCGCGCGGAAATACGTGGAAAGCAGGTCTAAGGCCCGTCTATAGGCGAGCCATCGATGGCGGGATCGATCTACGGCCCCACGCTAAACGCGTAAACCCTCCCGTCCCCCGCCACATAAAGCCGTCGCCCCGCCGCCACCGCGGTCACGAAATGCCGCAGCCCCGGCATGCGTTCGTCCGCGCCACCGCCGCCGAACACCGGCTGACCGTTGTCCGCGCGAAAACCATGCAGGCGGTTGTCGCCCTCCGCGCCCGCCATCCACACGATGCGGTCGGCGCTGCCGTCGCTGGTCGTCGTGATCGGGCTGCCGGCGCCATCCACCTCCGCGCACCATGCGGTGCTCATGCCGCCGCGAGCCGCCGCGCCGACATTGAGCGCGACCAGGCCGTCCGTTCTCGCGCCGCCCGGGCACGCGGCGCCCTCGCCTTGGAACACGACGAACACGCCGTCCTGCGCGGGATAGGACGCCGGCCCGGTACGGATCGGCCGGCTCGCGACGTGGGCGACATCGAGCGCGCCGCCAATGCCGCCGAGGTTGTCGCGGTCGAGCAGATACGCCTTGCCGTCCTTGCCCAGCGCGACGATCAACCGTCGGCCGTGCAGCTCGACCGGCATGGGGTTCGCGCCGCCGAGGTCGAGATCGCGGTCGTCGAGTTCGAACCAGTCGCGCGGTGCGAACGCATCGCGCGGGTTTGCGGACCGGTGCAGATCGGGTGCGAGCCGGATGACGGCTTCGCCGTCGCCCCACGTCGAGGCGCCCTCGGTGTTGCCGGTCGAGACGAAGAGCGCACCATCGGCCGCGGCGATGCCGCCCGGCGCCCAGATGCCGCCCTTGCTCGCGCGCGTGCGCCAGGCGCCGAACACGCCGGGCTGGTCGAGCCGCAGGCCAACCACCCAGCCGTGATAGTCCCCGCAATCGCCCCAATGGCCGCCGTAGGGCACGAAGAGCCGGCCATCGGCGAGCATCAGCGCGCCGCGCTGGTTCTGCACGTCAGTGGCAAACGACGAGCCGTGCGCCTGGAGGCCCGCAGCGACGTCGACCGGCCAGCCCGGCAGCATCGATCCGTCCCGTAACGACAACCCGTACACGAGATGCGCGAGTCCATTCGGGCGGACGACCAGCGCGTCGAGATACAGCGCGCCGCTCGCCGGATCGATGACCGGCGTCCCCGTGATGCCGAGCGGATCGATGTTCCCGCACGGCAAGGCGGAACGCGGCGCCGGCGTGCCGAGCGCCGTGCGCCAGAGAGGGCGGCCGGTCACGGCGTCGAGCGCGTAGACGACGTTCGCCTCCGTCGCGACGATCAAGAGCCCGTTCGCGGAGCCGGGCGGGTGCCAGTAGAGGGGCTGGGCGTAGACATGGCCGTCGACCCTGCCGTCGAAACCCGCGTCGCGGTGCAGGCGCGCTGCGCTTTCCCACGTCAGGCCGGGCACGACGTATTGGCCGCTGCGGTCATCGGAGCGGTGATAGCCGAGAACGGCGTCGGCGCCCTGCGCGTATACGGTGCCGTACAGCGCGCACGTCAACCAGCCGGCCAGTGCAAGAAATCGGGAAATCGGTCTGCCGATGTGCATGGGCACCTCCGTCCAGAACGCTTATTTGCCCCCGTTTTTAGCGCCGCCGACGGACGTCCGGCGAACCTGAGAGCCCCGTCTGGCGGGGCTCACACGATTATTCGAATCTGCCTAAAAGTCATTTCCAGCTATCGATACAATAGTTTGATAGTGTGGGTATACACTGCCTCCCATCGACGTTGCGGACACCTCCTTGCCAGGTCAACAACGTCTTCCCGAAACTGAAATGTTAATGATCATTGGAGTCCCTCATGAAGACCAAACTGCTCGCCGCTCTGCTCGTCGCCGTTTCCGCCTCGATCGCTGCCCCCGCTTTCGCGAGCGGCTATGGTCCGGCACCGTTCTACAAGCCGCAAGACGGCGCACCGTCTTCGCAACGCGGCCAAAGCGCGCAAACCCTCGCAGCCGAACAACGTGACAACGGCGCCAACGTCGCCTACGGCGGTGTGAAGGATGCGTCGTCGCAATCGGGCGTCCGTACTCAAGCGACGGGCCCGAACTCGATCTACTTCGGCCAGCATTAATTGCCGCAACAAGCGCGGCCCCGCCGCGCTTGGCAACACCGTGGTGTACCGCCGGGCGTTCTCGATGAACGCCCGGCGTCGTTTTATCGACGCGCCGTCATGACCCCTTGCGCGCCGGCTTGCCGTCGTGCGGCCCAAGCGGACGCGCCGGCCAATCCACCCAGCGATCCTCGCGCGTCGCCTCATACGCTTCGTTCATCGGATAGCGGATGCGGTTTTCGTCCTTCGGCCTTTCGCCGATCACCATCAGCCGGGCCTCTTGATCCGTGTTGTTGAGGAAGGTGTGGCAAATGCCGGTGCCCGCCGGAAACGCGACCGAATCGCCGGGCGCGAGGCGATGCAGATGGCCGTCGATCCATACGTCCGGCGTGCCTTCGAGCACGAACGCGAACTCTTCCTCAGCGCTTTCCGCATGCGGGTACGACGTGCGTCGCCCAGGCAAGAGCCGCACGTGGTGAATGCCGATGCGCGTCAGCCCGAGCTTGGCCGCAAGCGGCGCGCCGATGCCCTGTAGCTCCGTATCGCCCGGATAGTGCTTGTTGTCTTCACCCTCGAGTTCGGTCCAGTGCCGGATGAAATCGGGTCGCTCCATTCGTCCTCCTGTGATTTGAGACTGCTCGTTAGTCATTGGATGCGCACGTGCGTCCGACGAAGGCACATAGCGCTATTCGAGCGCAGCGATGCCGTCGTCAATCGCGGCGACGTCCGCGGGACGCACCACGCGCGCCACTTCCGCGCCGTCGAGCAGGAAGATCAATGTGGGCCACAGCTTGACCTTGAACGAGCGCCCAAGCGGCCGTCCCGGGCCGTCTTCGATCTTCAGATGCCGTGCGTGAGTGAGTTTGGCGAGCGCCTGCCCGATGGCGGGCTGCGCACCTCGGCAGTAGCCGCACCAATCGGTGCCGAATTCGAGCACGGTGGCGCCGGCGAGCGCGTCGACTTCCGCACGCGTGGGTGCGGTCTTTGAATAGGCGGTGTCGTTTTGCATCTTGGCTCCGAGTGGGTCGCGGCACGCGTTCGATTATTGTGACGCAAAGACGCCGGCGCTTCAGAGGCTCGAAAAAGAGCGGGCGTTGCGCGCGGTTGCACGATGGGCCCGATGCGCGTAACCTCGCCAAAGGCTTTTTCGACATCGCCGAATTCGCTTCCCCTCACATGACACACCTTGCGCGCCTTAGCTCTGCCAGTGGCAACCCCCACGTGAACAACGTCGGTGGCGGCGCGCGTGCTTGCGGCCTCGCCGCTTCTCCTCCACCTGTCGCGTCCCCTCCGAGCCTCGTCGGCGCCGGCACTGCGCCGCCGCCCTGTTCGACGGCTCTCGGCTGAGCGTCTTCAGCCGCCCCGAAAGTCTCCTGCCACTCGAAGCAATGCAACTGCGCGATGCGCAGCCGCGCGAACGTGCGCGCATCCATCGAGTTCGCCGGAGTCCGCGTTTTCCTGACAGGTGACCTCTCATGGCTTCTTTACGAGCCGCATTTGCGGCCTATGGCGCGACCTCACTCTTCGTCTTGCTTTGGAGCAGCGGCGCGGTCTTCGCGGAGCTGGGCGTGCAGCACGCGCCCGCGTTCGCGTTCCTGGTGCTGCGCTTCGCGCTTGCATCGTCGGTGCTGGCGGTTTTCGGCGTATGGCGGCAGCGCTGGCTGCCCGCTCGCGGCACCCGGCTGCAAGTGGCCGGCACCGGCGCATTGATTACCGGCGGCTACGCGATCTGCTATCTGCTCTCGCTCGCGCGCGGCCTCACGCCCGGCGTGCTCGCCACGATCCTCGGCGTGCAGCCGATTCTCACGCTGCTGCTCGTGGAGCGCCGCTACTCGGCGACGCGCGTCGCCGGGCTCTGCATGGCATTGGGCGGGCTCGCGCTCGTCGTTTATCGCGGCGCCGACGATGTGCGGCTGCCGGCGAGCGGCGTGCTGTTCGCGCTGGCCGCGCTCGCGTGCATGACGCTCGGCGCGATCTTTCAGAAGGGCTTGAAACAGGCGCCGATCGACGTCCTGCCGTTGCAAAACGCGGTAAGCCTCGCGCTGTGCATGTTGATTGCGCCTTTCGAGCCGCTCGCATTCAAGCCGAGCGTGAGCGTGCTGGTGCCGCTGCTGTGGCTGGGCATCGTGATCTCGATCTTCGCACAACTGCTGTTCTATCGGCTCGTGCGAAGCGGCAATCTGGTCAACGTGACGAGCCTCTTTTATCTGGTGCCCGTTGTGACCGCGCTGATGGACTACGTGTTTTTCGGCAACCGGTTGCTGCCGTTGGGGATAGCCGGCATGTGCGCGATTCTGCTCGGACTCGCGCTCGCGCTGCGCACCGGGCCTGAGCGAGCACGCTGATCGGCATCGCTAGGCGATGGGCGATTCGGGGATGTTCGCGCGGCCTCCGTTTCGCGCGGACATCCTCCTCGAAACGCGTCCGATTCCTTCGACCCTACCGGCTTCGCAGAAACGGCTTTTCACGCGAGCGCCAGGGTTACGAAAACAGCGCCTTGAGGCTGCGCCAGAAAGCGGCGAGCCGGTGCGTTTCGCGGGGTTGCAGCGACAGCGTCGCGTCGTACTGGGCGCGCGAATCGTCGACGTGCGGCAGTTTCGACAGAAGAAGGCCGAAGTTCATGGTGTGGCTCCGTGCGTCTGGTTTGACGCGTTGCGCGAAAAGCCAGCAGACACGGAAGACCACGCGCGTCATGCGCGCAGCGGCAGAGGTCTACTCGCTTTTCACGGTGAATGACAAAACTTGTGTTGGGCGGCGTATGGGATAACTGTCACTGTCCGGCATTTCGGCTCCTTTACGGTGTGGGTATGCGCGTTTTCTAATGACGTAAAGAACGCGTCCGCTACGCGCGCATGCCAATCTACGCGCTCGCGTGAGAACACATCGCACGAGCGCGAACAAAGGCCGCGATTGGGCGATCGCGACGGGGTGCCAAACAGGCGCGCAAAAACGCCGCGCTATTTGGCGCGAATCAAGGGTGCACGGGAGTGGTGCTACGACGCGCACCGTCGGCCTGCTGGCAGAACGGTGGCTGTGAGACGAAAGCGCAGACGTCCTGCCGGTCAGGCAGCGAAACTATTTGAAGGTCGACAACTACAACTGTCCAAGGCAGAGGCCTCTTTTGTGAAGACACTTAAATTCTAGGCGCCGGAATAATCGCGAGTCAACACGATTCGATAAGCAGAGCCAATATATTTTCGAGGTTTCGTTCGATTCACCTCCTACCCCCGTCATATAAGGCTCAAGCCTTTCATAACCACGACGAAAAAACAGGATTGAAAGAGCCATGCGGCCTTCAAAATGCAAAACGGTTGCATTTACCACCACGCTTCTTTCAACGTTCTCCGCACGATCTCATTCGTCCGTCTTTATTTTTGTTTTATATAGACAACGATTAATTGAACAACTTTTAGACGGCGCGTCGGTTTCGCGTCGAAGCTTGCCCAGCCAACGCGAGCAACGCGATCACGCAAAAGCCCGCTCCCGCATAGAAGGTCGTTGCTGCACCGAACCGGTCCCACAACCCACCCGCGATGACGCTTGCAATCAGCGTCGCCAGTCCGCTCATCAGGTTAAAGAAACCGAACGCGGTCCCCTTCAATTCGGCGGGCGCGGCGTGCGCCACCATCGTCGCGAGCAGCCCTTGCGTCAGGCCCATATGCAGCCCCCATAGCGCGACGCCAAGCAACACGATCGGCCAGGTGTTGCCGTGCGCGAGCACGATGTCGGACCCGATCAGCACGACCAGGCCCATCGCCAGCAGCCGCGCATGGCTCATCGAATCAGCCAGTTTTCCGAACGGATAAGCCGACAGCGAATACACGACGTTCATCGCGACCATGACGAGCGGCACGAGCGCAATCGGCACGCCGCCTTGCATCGCGCGCAGCACGAGGAACGCCTCGCTGAAGCGCGCAAGCGTGATGACCGCTCCGGCGACGACGACCCACCAATACGTGCGGCTGAGTTTCCTCAAGCTATCGAACCGGACCGGATTGACGCGCTTCGCACCCGGCTGCCACGCGGGCTCCCTGATACCGAAGATCAATAGCGCAACGGCGACGAGCCCCGGGATGACGGCCACCCAAAAGACCCAACGGAAGCGGTCCGCCCACAACAGCATCAGCGCGACCGCGACAAGCGGGCCAATGAAAGCGCCGACCGTGTCGAGCGCCTGCCGCAAGCCGTAGGCGGCGCCGCGCAAGTGCGCGGGTGTGATGTCGGCGACGAGCGCGTCCCGCGGCGCCCCGCGGATGCCCTTGCCGATCCGGTCGACGACGCGCGCCGTCAAGACGATGCCCGCAGTCGGCGCAAGCGCGAACAGCGGCTTGCTCAGCGTGCCCATGCCGTAGCCGATCACCGCCAGCCATTTGCGGTTGCCGAGGTAGTCGCTCAACGCGCCGGAGAACATCTTGACGATCGGCGCAGCCGCCTCCGCGATGCCTTCGATCAGCCCGACCGTCATGGCGCTCGCACCGAGGCTCGTCACGAGGAACATCGGCAGGAGGCTGTGGATGGTTTCCGATGAGATGTCCATGAACAGGCTCACGAAACCGAGAACCCAGACGCCGCGCGGAATCTGGCTCAGCGTGTTGGGGCGCTGGATGGAGTCGGTCTGCACGTCGTGGGTCCTTGTCGGCGTCCGGATTCCAATCATAGAAACGCGCGGCGCGATTGGAAACTTCGGGAAATGTCGGCTCCCGAAAAAGCTCACCTGACGCCGCGCGCCGCCCGGTTTGCTATCATCCCTGTATAAATATACAGTCCCGTGGCTGCCCGTGCCGACCGATCCTCCTCCCTATTACCTGCTGAACTTCGAGCGCGCGCTGGCGTGGATCGCCGAGCGTTACGACGACCTGTTCAGCACCGGCGAGCGCGCGTTTTTCGAGGCGTTCGCGGCGTTGCCGCAAAGCTCCCGCGCGCTGCTCGTGCGGATGCTGATGCGCAAGGGCACGCTGTTTCGGGCGAGCCGTCTGTCGTACGAGGAGATCGGGTGTCCCCTGGCCGCGTCGCAGCCGTTGGTTGAGCTCGGCTGGCTCGATTCCGAACCGGCGCTCACGCTCGATGAAGTGTTCGCGCTGACGACGCGGCCCGAGCTGCTGCAGCTGTTTCCTTCCACCGCGCTCGGCAAGCACGCTCGCAAAGCGGATCTGCTCGACGCGCTGCGGGCCGCGCACATCGACGCGCGCAGCTACGCCGCCTGGGGCGCGCCGCCCGGCGACCCGGTGTTCCGCGTCACGATCGCGCCGCTTTGCGAGCGGTGGCGGCTCATGTTCTTCGGCAACCTCCATCAAGATTGGACGGAGTTCGTGCTCGCGGAGCTTGGCGTGTTCAAGTACGAAAGCGTGTCGTTCTCGCAGTCGTCGCGCGCGTTTCAGCGGCGTGAAGATATCGACGCCTATCTCGCGCTGCACGCTTACCGCGAAGGGCTCGATGGGCTCGATGCGCTCGACGACGACAAAGCGCTCGACGCGCTCGTCGCCGCCGTCCTCGCCGTCGATATCGACAACGCGTGGCTCGAAACACGTCGCGCGAAGCTGCTGTTCCGCATCGGCCAGCACGCCGAGCGCCGGCAAGCTTGGGACGCGGCCCAAGCTGTCTTCGGGCGTTGCACGTGGCCCGGTGCGCGTCACCGGCGCATGCGGGTGCTGGAGCGCTGCGGCCGCTTCGACGATGCGTTGGCGCTCGCGTTGCAATCGGCAGAGTCGCCGGAAAGCGAGGAGGAAAGCCAGCGCATCGCGCGGATGCTGCCGCGCTTGCAGCGCCAAACGGGGCAGCCGGCAAAACGCGCGGCTGCAACAGCGCAGCCGATCGCGCGCAGCACCCTCGAACTCGTTCGGCCTGCAGCGCCGATCCCGGTCGAGTACGCCGCGCGCGACGCGCTGAGCGCCGCCGACGCGCCCGTTCACTACGTCGAGAACGCGCTGATCAATTCGCTGTTCGGCCTGCTGTGCTGGGAGCCGGTGTTCGCGGCCATTCCGGGCGCGTTCTTTCACCCGTTCCAGCGCGGCCCCGCCGATCTGCACGCGCCCGACTTCCGCGCGCGCCGCGCCGAGAGTTTCAACCGGTGTTTGGCCCAACTCGATAACGGCAGCTATCGCGAAACGATCCTGCTCCATCTCGAGAGCAAAGCCGGCGTGCAATCGCCGTTCGTGTTCTGGGGCGTGCTGACGCCCGAGTTAATTGTGCAAGCGCTCGATTGCCTTCCGGCCGCGCATCTGAAGCTCTGGTTCGAGCGGCTGCTCGGCGACATTCGCAGCAACCGGTCGGGGCTGCCCGACCTGATCCGCTTTTGGCCCGCCGAGCGGCGCTATGAGCTGATCGAAGTGAAGGGTCCGGGCGACCGTCTGCAAGACAATCAGATCCGCTGGCTGCAGTATTGCGTGCAGCACGGCATGCCGGTGCGCGTGCTCGACGTGCGCTGGACGGACGACGCCGGCGCCGGCGCAGCAGAGGCCGAGGCGGCGGCATGACCTACGTCGTCGCCGTACGCGCCCTCTGCGAGTTCACGGCCAAACGCGGCGATCTCGACCTGCGCTTCACGCCGGCCCCCACCGCGCTCGAAGGCATCGCCGGTCACGCAACCGTCGCCGCGCGTCGAGCGAGCGGTTACGAGGCAGAGATCACGCTCGCCGGCACGTATCGCGATCTCACCGTGCGCGGCCGCGCCGACGGCTACGACGCCGCGCTCAACCGGCTCGAGGAAGTGAAAACCTATCGCGGCGATCTCGACGCGATGCCGGCCAATCATCGCGCCCTGCATTGGGCGCAGGCGCTCGTCTACGGACATCTGCTTTGTCAGGCGCGCGCGCTCTCGCAGCTCGACGTCGCGCTCGTGTACTTCGATATCGGCAGCCAGAAGGAAACGGTGCTGACGCAATCGCATGACGCGGCGTCGCTGGAATCGTTTTTCGTCGAACAATGCGAGCGCTTTCTCGATTGGGCCGCGCAGGAAGCGGCCCACCGCGACGCACGCAACGCCGCACTCGGTGCGCTCAAGTTTCCGCATGAGCGCTTTCGAAGCGGCCAGCGTGAACTGGCAGTCGCGGTCTATCGGGCCGCGCGCGACGGCCAGACCTTGATGGCGCAGGCGCCTACCGGCATCGGCAAGACGCTCGCGACGATCTTTCCGATGCTGAAAGCGTGCGGTGAGGATCGCGTCGAGCGAGTCTTCTTTCTGACCGCAAAGACCCCTGGCCGCGCGTTGGCGCTCGAAGCCATCGATACGCTGCACGCGAGCGCGAGCGCAAGCGCAGGCACCGGCACGCCGCTGCCCTTGCGCACGCTCGAGCTCGTCGCGCGCGACAAAGCCTGCGAGCATCCCGACAAGTCCTGTCATGGCGATTCGTGCCCGCTCGCGCGCGGCTTCTACGATCGTCTTCATGACGCGCGCAGCGCAGCGCTCGACGGCTCGCGGCGGCTCGATCGCGAAGCCGTGCGCGCCGCCGCCCTCGCACATGACGTCTGCCCGTACTACCTCGCGCAAGAACTCGCGCGCTGGAGCGACGTGGTCGTCGGCGACTACAACTACTTCTACGACAGCAGCGCACTGCTCTTCGCGCTCACGCGGTTGAATCAATGGCGCGTCGCGGTGCTGGTCGACGAGGCGCACAACCTGCTCGAACGCGCGCGCAAGATGTACACGGCGTCGCTCGAACAAAGCGACTTTCGCGCCGCGCGCAAGAGCGCGCCGGAAACGCTGAAGAAGCCGCTCGAACGACTGCACCGCGAATGGAATGCCTTGAATCGCGCTCAAACCGACGCGTACCAAGTGCATGCGGAAGTGCCCGCGCGGTTGTTGTCGGCGGCGCAGAATCTGATCGGCGCGGTCACGGATCAGCTCGTCGAAGCGCCGCTATCGATCGACGACGCATTGCTGCGCGTGTTCTTCGACGCCATGCACTTCGTCGCGCTTGCCGAACAGTTCGGCGAGCACTCGATCTTCGATGTCACGCGCGATGAAACCTCACGCGGCGCGCGCGCCCAATCCGCTTCGACGCTATGCGTGCGCAACGTGATTCCGGCGCCGTACCTCGCGCCTCGCTACGACGCCGCGCACACGACGGTGATGTTTTCCGGGACGCTGAATCCATTCCACTTCTACCGCGACACGCTCGGCTTGCCGGAAGCGACGAACTGGCTCGAGGTCGACGGGCCGTTTCGCGCGCAGCAATTGAAAGTGCACGTGGCCGCTCACGTCTCGACGCGCTGGCGCGACCGCGAACGCTCGCTCGCACCGATCGTCGAGCTGATCGCGCAACAGTACGCCGCGCAGCCCGGCAACTATCTCGGCTTTCTGAGCAGCTTCGACTATCTCGAGCGCGTCGCGGCGTTGTTGCGCGAGCGCCATCCCACGCTGCCGATCTGGACTCAGGCCCCCGGCATGGACGAAGCCGCGCGCGACGCCTTCCTCGCGCGCTTTCGCGACACGCGCTGCGGCATCGGCTTCGCTGTGCTGGGAGGCGCGTTTTCCGAAGGCGTCGATCTCGTCGGCGAGCAGTTGATCGGCGCGTTCATCGCCACGCTCGGCTTGCCGCAGCTGAACGCGGTCAATGAGCAGATGCGCCGCACGATGGAGGCGAAGTTCGGCAACGGCTACGATTACGTGTACCTGTACCCCGGTCTGCAAAAAGTCGTGCAGGCAGCGGGGCGCGTGATTCGCACCGAACACGATGCCGGCGTCGTGCATCTGATCGACGATCGCTACCGGCGTCGCGAAGTCCGGCGTCTCTTGCCGGGCTGGTGGCAGTTGCCCTGAGGGGGATGAGGTGCGTGAGCCTGACTGACCCGGCTCACCATGAGCTCTCATGCCTCGGACTCCCGAAAAACCTCACCTTAAGCTGGTCACGTGCTCAGCACGTGTAGGTAAAACCGCATTGCGCCGATACGGTGCACCTATAAACAATGCGGTTATCCGCACACATTCATCTTTGCAATTTCTGCCGCAGAGCGATTGCAATGGACGACAAAATTTCAAAAATCGAAAGCCGTTTATCGGCGTTCGTCAATTAGTGTCAATCGGGTTATAGGTTGACGCAACAATCGCCTATAAAACTAGGCACACCCCCACTCCACACGATCTTGCATAACGGCCGCGACAATTCCAATCAGTAAATACAGCGGTGCGTCGCTTTCGCAACATGTGCTGAAAGTCACACAAGCCAAGTCCAGATTTTGATAGCCTTAATCGGGCTGATGTTCCAGACCGGTTGCCGAGCGATTACGGCGAGAAACCGTTTTCACATCAGAGCAAGAGCATCTGCGTACAGGAGGGCTTCATCATGCTGCGCTGGGTTGCAAATTGGGCATCAAATCACGCGCCAACTCCCGAGAAGCAAGCGGAACGAGCGTTGAACGAACTGCGCATGGAGCTGTTTCAGGCCGAGCAGCGCGTCCTCGACGCACAAATGCACGCGGACTACTACCGCGCCCGCTTGACCTTCCTCGAAGAAGTCACGAAGAAAGGCATCGAGCAGGTGTCCGATCAGCGCAAGGGAACGCAAGAGACTTCCCAAGCGTTGCGGCCCGGCGTGAAGCTCGCGGCGGCGCAGTAGTCGACGCAGTTGCTCACGCATTTGCCCTATCAGGCAGGCCAGTGAGATCGTTGCGCCGTTGCGCGATTTCACGGCTGCACGATGCTGTCGGCGCACGCCGAACGCAGCACGGTTATCACATGCTGACCGTGCTGCGTTCGGCGTGCGCGTCAGCACATCCATCCCATTGCTGAGAACTGCATAACGATCCTGCGCAGCGCCGGGTGCGCGTTCGCGCCAAGCCATCGCGTTGCCGGATCGCAAAGCCGCCAAAGCCACCTCTCTCAGCACGCCCCCGAAAACGCTCACCTTTCGCTCCTTGTAGCGACGCATATCGATTTGCCGCGCATTTTTTTATGCCTGAAAACAAGGGGTATTTCGATTTCCGCTGTCAATCGGGAGCGCTGCAAAACGCTGCTCCCGAATAACCTCACCTTTCGCGCAGTTCCCGCAGCGGAGGGCCCGCATCGCTCGCGCGACTACACGCGCGCCGCGCTGCGCCGCCGCGTGCGGCGGTAGTGATCGAACAGAACGGCGAGCAGCAGGATGCCGCCGCGAATCAGGTACTGATAGAAGGTCGGCACGTTCATGAGGCTCATCGCGTCCTGCACCGAGCCCATGATCAGCACGCCCACCAGCACGCCCGAGATGGTCGCCACGCCGCCCGTCAGCGACACGCCGCCGAGCACGCACGCCGAAATCACGCCGAGTTCGAGGCCGACCGACGTCTTCGGATCGCCCAAGCTCATCCGCGACGCGAGCATCACGCCGGCAAAGCCGGTCACGAGCCCCTGGAGCACGAACACGGCGATCTTGATGCGCGTCACAGGCAGCCCCGCGAGCCGTGCCGCGTCGCTATTGCCGCCCACCGCGAGCACGTTCTTGCCGAACACGGTCTTCCTGAGCAGGAAGCCGAACACGACGAAGCCGACGATGTTGCTCCAGATCGGATACGAAATGCCGAGGAACGAGCCGCCGCCGAGATCGAAGAAGCGCTCTTCGGTAATCATCACCGCGTCGCCGTTCGAAGCGATAAACGCGAGGCCGCGCACGACTTCCATCATCGCGAGCGTCACGATCAAGGAGTTGATGCGATAGCGGCCGACGAGCACGCCGTTGACGAGTCCGACCGCGCCGCCCGCGAGGATGCCGCCCGCGACGCCGAGCCAGACGCTGTGCGTGGCCGTGATCAGCATCGATGCCACGACGCCCGACAGCGCCACGATCGATGCCACCGACAGATCGACCTCGCCGAGCGCGAGCACGAACATCATCGTCACGGCGATCGAGCCGATCAGCGTGACCGAGAGCAGCAGGCCCTGCAAATTGCGGCTCGTCAGGAAGTCGGGGACGGTGAACGACAGGATCGCGAACAGGATCACGAACACCATGACGATGCCCGACTTGTTCATGACCCGCCACGCCTTCGCCGCCTGGGAGACGGAGCCGGGCTGCCCGGACTGCGCGGATTTCGGAAGGGATTGAGGTTGTTGCATGGTTTCTCTCATTCGTTGCGGTACGCCGGCATGCAAAGCGGCCTGGGTCCGATTACTGCGGCAAAGCCAGCTTGATCAGCTGATCCGGCGTGGCCTCGGCCTTCGGCAGATCGCCGACGATCCGGCCTTCCTTCATCACGAGCACGCGGTCGGCGACGCCGATCACCTCGGCGAGATCGCTCGACACCATCAGCACCGTGCGCCCCGCCTCGGCCAAGCCGTAGAGCAGCTCGTAGATCTGCGCGCGGGCGCCGACGTCGATGCCGCGCGTCGGTTCATCCATCACGAAGACGTCGATCTTTTCCGCGAGCCAGCGCGAGAGGATCACCTTCTGCTGGTTGCCGCCCGACAGCGTGCCGATCGCCGTGTCGCCGTCGCGCGTCTTGATCGACAGCTTCGCGACGTATTCGTCGGTCAGCTCGCGCTCGCGCCGCCCATTCAGCAGGAAGCGCGCGACGCTGAAATGGCGGCGTGCGCTGATGTTGAGGTTGTCGGCGACCGACGCGATCGCGACGATGCCGTCCTGCTTGCGGTCTTCCGGGCACATCGCGATGCCGGCGCGCACCGCGTCGCGCGGCGTGCCGAAGTCCACGCGGCGTCCGTCGAGTTCGACATGTCCCGCGCTCGGACGCACCGCGCCGCAGATCAGCTTCATCAGCTCGGAACGCCCCGCGCCGACGAGCCCGAAGAAGCCGAGAATCTCGCCGCGGCGCGCGCTGAACGTTGCCGGCTCCGACAAGCCCGGCCCCATCAGCGCCAACGCCCCGATCCGCACGTCGCCGCTCGTGCGCGGGCGATAGTTGTACACGTCGCTGATCGAGCGCCCGACCATGCAGCTGATCAGGCGATCGCGCTCGAGTCCGTCGACGGTTTCGAACGTCTCGATCGAGCGTCCGTCGCGAAACACCGTGACGCGGTCGCACAGCTCGTAAACCTCGTCCATCCGATGCGTCACGTAGATGATCGCGCGGCCCTCGGCGCGCAACGCGTTGATGATCTCGAACAGCTGCTTCGTCTCGCGCGACGAGAGCGAGCTGGTCGGTTCGTCGAAGGCGATCACGCGTGCGTCGCGCATCAACGCCTTGCCGATTTCGATCATCTGGCGCTGGCCGATCGACAAGTCCTTGACCTGCGCGTTCGGATCGATGTGCTCGCCGAGACGCGCGAGCGTGGCCATGGCCCGCTCGACGAGCGAGCGCTCGTCAAGCACGCCGAAGCGGCTCGGCAACTGCCCGAGCATCAGGTTCTCCGCCACCGTCAGCTCGGGCACCAGGTGCAGCTCCTGGTAGATGATCGCGATGCCGGCATCGATCGCCGCCTTGGTGTTCGCGAAGCGCCGCTCGACGCCGGCGAGGCGCAACGCGCCCGCCTGCGGATCGTTGACGCCCGAGAGCACCTTGAGCAGCGTCGACTTGCCCGCGCCGTTCTCACCCATGAGGCCATGCACTTCGCCCGCGCGCACCTCGAACGACACGCGGTCGAGCGCGAGCACCCCCGGGAAGCTGACGGTGATGCCGTCGAGCTGCAGATAGGGGGGCCCGGCGTCGTGACGCGTTGCGTTCGGCACGGCTTCGGCGATTTCGTTCGCGTCACGCATGCTCGTTCAGATCCCGAGTTCGTCGCGCACTTGCTTCCAGTTGTCGCGCGTCATCAACTTGCCCGTGGTCTGCGTATCGGCCGGCGGTTGCTTGCCCGTCTTGATCCAGTCGACGAGGTTCTCGGTGCTCTGCTTGCCGTGGTTCGTCGAGCTGACCGCGATCGTGCCGTAGAAGCCCGTCGGTTCCTTGCGCTGCAGTTCGGCGAACGCTTCGCCCGCGCCGTTGATGCCGACGCCGATCACGTCCGCGGACGGAATGTGCAGCTGCTCCGATGCGCGCACGCCGCCGATCACCGTTTCCTCGTTCAGCGCGAAGATCACCCACTTCTTGATGTTCGGGTGCTTGGCGAACACCGGCGAGGCCGCGTTGAAGCCGCCTTCGTCGTCGGTCGTCTTTTGCGGCGCGTCGAAGATGTTGTCCTTCTTGAAGCCGCTCGCGAGCAGCGTCTGCGTCGCGCCGTCCGTGCGCAGCTTGGCCGTCGGCAGCTCGTAGTCGGAGATGCGGATGGCGCCCACTTCATCGGGGTTCCAGCCGCGGCGCTTCATCTCGTCGGAGATCGCCTGCCCGACCTGGTTGCCGATCTTGAACGCCGACATGCCGAGGTGCGGCACGTCGCCGAGCGGCTTGCCCGACGAATCGACGAGCTGATCGTCCACCGTCACGAACTTCATGCTGTAGCGCTTCGCGCGCGCCTCGATGGCCGGTCCGAGCCGCACGTCGGGCGCGCAGATCACGAAGCCCTTCGCGCCTTGCGCGCCGAGGTTGTCGATCGCGGCGAGCACCTTCTCGCCGTCGGGCGTGCCGATGTTGACGACCGAGAAGCCTTGCTTCTGGCCGAGCGCCGTCGCCGCCTTCTGCTCGTTGATGAACCATGCCTGCTCGGGCATCTTCACGAGGAAGCCGATCTTGAGCGGCTCGTCGGCATGCGCGATCGATTGCGTCATCGCCAGGGGCGCCGCGAACAGCGTGGCCATCGCGGCGCACAGCGTCAGGCGTCGAAGTTTGCTGGTCATACTCGTCTCCTTTGATGCGATTGGGTCTTTAGCGACCACGTGTGGTTAAGGCGTTATGTAAGGGAATCCTTAGCATTTGCAATGCGTTCGGAATTTTTCGGCTCATTCGACGAACGGCTCGACTTCGTATTTGCGGCCGAGCATGAAGGCGTCGGCGACGAGCCGCAGCGGCCGCACATCGACATCGCTCTCGCCGCGTTCGATCAACTGCCGAAAGTGGTCGTAAAGCGCCGGGTACTCGCGCTCGGGGCCGATCTCGACCGGCACGCCGCCGATCTCGAGATGCTTGCCGCCCGCGACGATGAGGAGCGTGCCGCGGTCGGTGCGCACTTCGATTTCCCATTCCTCGCGCGGGCCATGCCGCCAGTCGAAGCCCGCGCGGACCGGCACGCCGTCTTCGTCGACGAACTTGAGGTCGGCGGCGATCGGCGTCTGAACGTTGGCCGGCGTGTAAAGCGCGGCTTCGGTGAGGACGATTTCGCGCGGCAGGATGCGCGTGGCGATCGAGAGCGCGTTGATGCCCGGATCGAACACGCCGAGGCCGCCCGGCTCCCAGATCCAGGCTTGGCCCGGGTGCCAGCGCCGCACGTCTTCTTTCCAGCGCACGTCGACCGAGCGGATCTCGCGCGACGCAAGCCACGCGCGCGCCACCTCGACGGCGGGCGCATGACGCGAATGCCAGCTCGCAAAGAGCGTGCGTCCGGCGGCGAGCGCGTGCGCGCGCAGGACTTCGACTTCGTTGAGGCTCGCGCCCGGCGGCTTTTCGAGCATGACGTGCAGGCCCGCCTTCAGCGCCGCGCGCGCCTGCGCGAAGCGGACTTGCGGCGGAGCGCAGAGCGAAACGGCTTCGAGTTCCGGCTCGGCGGCGAGCATCGCGTCGATGGTCGAGTAGTTGCGCGCACCCTCGACTTGCGCATTCCGGCTCGCGCACGCGACGAGGTCGAAGCCCTCGTGCACGGCGATGGCCGGCAGATGCTGATCGCGCGCGATCTTGCCGATGCCGACGAGTCCCAGCGAAATCTTCTTCATGTCGATCTCGATCCCGATCCCGCTCTTAGTGGCCCCAGCGCAGCGCAAGCGGATTCGCCTCGCGCGCCAACTCCAGCAGTTCCGCGCGTGTGGCGGGCGCAAGCGCTTCGAGCGGATGACGCACGGCATCGCTCTTGATCACGCCGCCTTCTTTCATGACCGTCTTCGCCGCACGCAAGCCGCACTGGCGGTTCTCATAGTTGATGAGCGGCAGGATGCGCGCGTAGCCCTCGCGCGCTTTGTCGCGTTCGCCGGCGCGATACGCGTCGAAGACCAGGCGAATCAAGTCGGGCAGCAGCGCGCTCGACATCGTGCCCGTCGCGCCCGCGTCGAGATCGGGCATCAGCGTGATCGCCTCTTCGCCGTCGAACGGGCCTTCGATCGTGTCGCCGCCGGCCGCGATCAACGCGCGCAATTTCGCTGCGGCTTGCGGCACTTCGATCTTGAAGTAGCGCACGAGCGGCAACTCGCGAGCGAGCCGCGCGAGAAACGGCACGGGAAGCGTCACGCCGGAAAGCGGCGCGTCCTGAACCATGACCGGCACGCCCGCCGCCTCGGCCACGCGCGCGAAGTGATCGAACATCGCGTTCTCGTCGACCTTGAGCAACGCGCCGTGATACGGCGGCATCAGCATGACGAGGCTCGCGCCCGCGGCCGCCGCGCGCTTGGCGCGCTCACTCGCGATGCGAGTGCTGAAATGGCTGCACGTGACCATCACCGGCACGCGGCCCGCCGTGTGTTCGAGGCACAGATCGCCGAGCGTGTCGCGCTCGGCGTCGGTCAGGACGAACTGCTCGGAGTAGTTCGCGAGGATGCAGATGCCATCGACGCCTTGGTCGACCATGCAGTCGATCACGCGACGCTGACCGTCCAGATCGAGCTCGCCCGAATCGGTGAACGGCGTCGGCGCAACGGGAAAGACGCCTGAGAACGGACGGGCAAAGGTGGTCACAGCACGGGCTCCTGATGGTCGGTTGATCTGTATGCCGGCTCGCGTCGCGGATGACCCGCAGCACGAAATAGCCATACTATATTCATCAAGACTGGCGGTATCGATTAGCGTTTTCCCCAGATCACCGCACTCAATAGTAATGCTATTTCTATGCAACCTTGCCGAGGATGCGCGGTGATTTCGTGATATTTCCCGATATTTGAGCGCAGAGCCGATTAAGCAGCCGCTTTTTAAGTTTACCTCTTAGCTAGACGCCCACATTCTGAGTTCGTCGATTTAGTCTTACTATTTAAGATTTATAGCACCTCCAAGATGACCAACAAACAACGCAAGCTCCGCTCCGCCCAATGGTTCGGCAACGCCGATAAAAACGGCTTCATGTACCGCAGCTGGATGAAGAACCAGGGCATCCCCGATCACGCGTTCGACGGCCGGCCGATCATCGGCATCTGCAACACGTGGTCCGAGCTCACGCCGTGCAACGCGCACTTTCGCAAGCTCGCCGAGCACGTGAAGCGCGGGGTGTTCGAGGCGGGCGGCTTTCCCGTCGAATTCCCGGTGTTCTCGAACGGCGAATCGAACCTGCGGCCCACCGCGATGTTCACGCGCAACCTCGCGAGCATGGATGTCGAGGAGTCGATCCGCGGCAATCCGATCGATGCGGTCGTGCTGCTCGTCGGTTGCGACAAGACCACGCCGGCGCTCTTGATGGGCGCGGCCAGTTGCGACGTGCCCGCGATCGTGGTGTCGGGCGGGCCGATGCTCAACGGCAAGCATCAAGGGCGCGATATCGGTTCGGGCACGGTCGTGTGGCAACTGAGCGAGCAGGTGAAGGCGGGCAAGATCACGCTGCACGAGTTCATGTCGGCGGAGGCGGGCATGTCGCGCTCGGCGGGCACCTGCAACACGATGGGCACCGCCTCGACGATGGCCTGCATGGCCGAGGCGCTCGGCGTCACGCTGCCGCACAACGCGGCGATTCCGGCGGTCGATTCGCGCCGTTATGTGCTCGCGCATCTGTCGGGCATGCGCATTGTCGAGATGGCGCTCGACGATGTGCGGCTCTCCAAGCTCCTTACGCGCGAGGCGTTCGAGAACGCGATTCGTGTGAACGCGGCGATCGGCGGCTCGACCAACGCGGCGATTCACTTGAAGGCGATCGCGGGGCGCATCGGCGTCGAGCTGCAATTGGACGACTGGACGACGATCGGACGCGGCACGCCGACGCTCGTCGATTTGCAGCCCTCGGGGCGCTATCTGATGGAGGAGTTCTATTACGCCGGGGGCTTGCCTGCGGTGCTGCGGCGGTTGGGCGAAGCGGGGCTGCTGCCGCATCCGGATGCGCTGACGGCGAACGGCCATACGCTCTGGGAGAACAGCCAAGCCGCGCCGATCTACAACGACGAGGTGATTCGGCCGCTGGAGAAGCCACTCGTGCCGGATGGGGGGCTGTGCGTGCTAAGAGGCAATCTCGCGCCGAACGGCGCGGTGCTCAAACCATCGGCCGCAACGCCATCTCTCCTGAAGCATCGCGGCCGCGCGGTGGTGTTCGAGAACTTCGACGACTACAAGAAGCGCATCGCCGATCCCGAGCTCGACGTCGATGCGACTTCCGTGCTCGTCATGAAGAACTGCGGGCCGAAGGGTTATCCGGGCATGGCCGAGGTCGGCAACATGGGCCTGCCGCCGAAACTGCTCGCGCAAGGGGTGACCGATATGGTGCGCGTCTCCGATGCGCGCATGAGCGGCACGGCGTACGGCACGGTGGTGCTGCACGTGGCCCCCGAAGCGCGCGCCGGCGGCCCGCTCGCCATCGTGCGCAATGGCGACTGGATCGAGCTCGATTGCGAAGCGGGCCTCCTACATGTCGAGATCGACGAGGTGGAAATTGCCGCGCGGCTGAAAGCATGGAAGGATGCGCAAACGCGCCAGCCGGCCGATGCGAGCGGCTACCGCCAGCTTTACGTCGAGCACGTGCTGCAAGCCGACGAGGGCTGCGACTTCGATTTCCTGGTCGGCTGCCGCGGGTCAGACGTGCCGGCACATTCGCATTGACGCCGCTTCGCCTCATCAGCGCGAACCACTAACCGGACGCTCGCACCTAGACGAGCGAAAAGACAAGCAAGGCTCACCGAACCACGCCGGGCAGGCACGCCCGCGCGAACCGGTGAGTCGCCGCACGAGCCACACGACGGGGGAACAGCATGCTCAAAGGTCTCACCATCCGCGCGAGCATGACGCTCGTCATCGCCGTGTTTTTCGCCATCCTGATCGTCGTGAGCGCGGCGGGCGTCGGCGCGCTGAAGCTCAGCAACGACGCCCTGCGCGAGATGTACGAAAGCGATACGAGCGCGCTGGTGGCGCTCAAGACGAGCGACGCGCTGCTGCAGCGCGCCCGCGTATCGCTCGACAGCTACCAGGCCCTCTACGGCCTCGGCGACCCCGAGCCGGATTTGCTGACAGCGGCCCGCCAGAACATCGCCGAATCCGACCGCGCCTTCGAGCGTTTCGTTGCGCTGCAATCGCGCTACCCCGACTCGCAGGCCGCGACCCATCAGCTGAAAGACCAGCGCCGCGCCGTCCTCGACAAAGCCGTGCTGCCCGGCCTGGACGCACTCGAGCACATGAGTTTCAGCGACTTCAAAGCGCTGCAAGGCAAGGACACCCAGGTCCTTGCCCAAGCCTATCAAGCATCGATGACGGCGCGCGAGAACGCCGTCATGGACGGCCAGCGCGCCCGCTACGCCGACGCGCAGACGCGCTTCAAAACCATGATCGCCGCGCTGGCCGCCACGTCCCTCGTGGCGCTCGCGATCGGCATCTTTGCGCGGGCGATGCTGATCGGCGTCGTCGTGCGCCCGGTGGCGCAGGTCATGAGCCATTTGCGGCGCATCGCATCGGGTGATTTGTGCGGCGAGGTCCGGATCGAGCATCGCAATGAGCTGGGCGCGCTGCTCGCCGACGTGAAGACGATGCAGGACGCGCTCGTCGACACCGTGCGCAGCGTGCGGACCAGCACCGAGTCGATCAGCGGCGGCGCCCAGGAGATCGCGTCGGGCAGCGCCGACTTGTCGCGCCGCACCGAGCAGCAGGCGGCCTCGCTCGAACGCACGGCGGCGAGCATGGAACAGTTGACGTCGACCGTAAAGCGCAACGCCGATAACGCCGACAAGGCGAGCAAGCAGGCATTGCACGCATCGGACACGGCCGCCGCCGGCGGGCAGGTCGTGAGCGACGTCGTGCGGACCATGCAGGGCATTTCCATTCACTCGAGCAAGATCGCCGAAATCGTGGGCCTGATCGACAGCATCGCGTTTCAAACCAACATCCTGGCGCTGAACGCCGCCGTGGAAGCGGCGCGCGCCGGCGAGCTGGGGCGCGGGTTTGCGGTCGTGGCGAGCGAAGTGCGCAGCCTCGCTCAGCGCAGCGCGCACGCCGCGAAGGAAATCAAGCAGTTGATCGACGACACGGTCGGCAAAATCGCCGAAGGCTCGGCGCTCGCCGATCGCGCGGGCCACACGATGACCGACATCGTGGTCTCCGTGAGAAGCGTCAGCGAGCTGATGACGGAAATCTTCGCTGCGGTCCGCGAGCAAAGTCAGGGCATCGAAGAGGTCAATCTCGCCGTCATGCAGATGGACACGACCACGCAGCAAAACGCGGCGCTCGTCGAAGAGGCGACGGCGGCGGCGAAGTCGCTCGAAGAACAGGCGGTGGCGCTAAGCCATGCGGTCGCGGTGTTCAAGCTGGATTCGGGTCACGCTTTGACCGAAACGCTCCCGCCGCTGCTTCCGCGTCCTGCGTGACGAGGCATTCGCGGCTTCCTGGCCCGGAGGCGGCTCAACGCACGCTGCGGCTGCCGACTTCGAGGATCGAATCGGCGTCGACCAGCGCGTTCTCTAGCTGCACGAGGCTCGCCTGCCGCGCGCCGAGCGGGTCGCGATTCTGGATCGCCGTGAGAATCGCCTTGTGACGCGGCAGGGAAAGTGCGTGGGTATCCGGATGGCGGCTCGTCAGCTTGATCGACTCCGACAACGCGAGCGACATCATGTTGCCGATGTACGCGAGCATGTCGTTGTGCGTCGCGGCCGTGATCGCGCGATGAAATTCGAGGTCGGGCTCGAGCAGCCCGTCGGCGCTATCCGCGCCCGCCATGCGCTCGTAGGCGACACGGATGCGCGCGAGGTCCTCGTCGGAGGCTTCGGTGGCGGCGAGCGCGGCTGCGGCCGGTTCGATGATCCGGCGCACGGTCAGCAACGAGTGGAAGAAGTCGCTCTCGGGAATGCTGGCGAGCGTCCAGTAGAGGACATCGGGATCGAGCAGGTGCCAGTGCTCGCGCGGACGCACGATGCTGCCCACGCGCGGCTTCGATGTCACGAGCCCCTTGGCGACCAGCACGCGCGTCGCCTCCCGCACGACGGGACGGCTCACGCCGTATTTCTCGCATAGCACGGGCTCGGCCGGCAGGCGCTCGCCGGGCGCCAGCGTGCCCTTGACGATTTCGATGCCGAGTTCCTGCACGATGCGTCCGTGCATGCTCTTGCGGTTCTGAAGGTGTCGATAGTCCATGGCGATCGCGTGGCGGCGCGCTGGCTCGTCAAGCCGGCAACTGCAGCCGGCCATCGATGCGCCGCGCCGCGCGCGACGGGTTCTCGTCGCGCAGCACGGGCGGCAGCAGATCCTGCGGCAAGCCCTGATAGCAGACCGGGCGCAGGAAGCGCTCGATCGCCGCCGTGCCGACCGAGGTCGAGCGCACGTCCGAGGTTGCGGGAAACGGGCCGCCGTGCACCATCGCATCGGCGACTTCGACGCCAGTCGGAAACGCATTCGCCAACACGCGTCCGGCGACGCGCTGCAGCGCGGTCAACAACGGCCGCGCCGCGGCGTGGTCGGCCGCGTCGATCTGCAGCGTGGCGGTCAACTGACCTTCGAGCAAACGCGCGAGCGCGATCATCTGCTCGACGCTGTCGCACGCGACGATCACCGAACTCGGGCCAAACACTTCGTGAGCCAGCGCCGGCCGCGCGATCAGCTCCGAAGCCTCGACCAACAAGAGCGCGGCCTGCGCACGCCAACCGGGCTCGCTGCCCGCCGTCTTGCCGCGCGCCAGCACGCGCACGCCCGGCATGCCACATAGCCGTTCGATGCCCTGTGCGTACGCGCTTGCGATGCCTTGCGTCAGCATCACGCCGGCCGGCTTCGCCGCGAGCGCCTCCGACGCCACCTCGACAAAGCGATCGAACGCCGCGCCCTTCACGGCAAACAGCAAGCCGGGGTTCGTGCAGAACTGCCCGCTGCCGAGCGTGAGCGATTCGACATATGCCTGCGCCATCGGCTCGCCGCGCACGGCGAGCGCCGCCGGCAGCGCGAATACCGGATTGACGCTGCTCATTTCCGCGTAGACCGGGATCGGCATCTCGCGTGCATTCGCGACGGCACGCAGCGCGAGGCCGCCCGAACGCGAACCCGTGAAGCCGACCGCTTGAATCGCCGGGTGCCGAACGAGCGCCGTGCCGACTTCGAAACCGGCATCGAACAGCAGCGAGAACACGGCGGGCGGCAGCCCGCACGCATCGACGGCGTCCCGCACCGCACGTCCGACCAATTCGGACGTGCCCGGATGCGCGCCATGCGCCTTCACGACCACCGGACAACCCGCCGCAAGAGCCGATGCGGTATCGCCACCCGCAACCGAGAACGCCAACGGGAAATTGCTCGCGCCGAACACGGCCACCGGGCCGAGCGCAACGCGCCGCAGACGCAGATCGGGCCTCGGCAGCGGACGGCGTTCGGGCAGCGCGTGATCGATGCGCACGTCATGCCAACTGCCTTCGCGAACCAAGTCGGCAAACATCTTCAACTGATTGACCGTGCGCGTGCGCTCACCTTCGATGCGCGCACGCGGCAAGCCGGTCTCGGCGCAGGCGCGCTCGATGAGTTCGTCGCCGATGGCAACGATGCGGTCCGCGATCTCGTCGAGAAACGCAGCGCGTTCGCTGGAGGTCGTTTCGCTGTAGCGCTCGAATGCCTCGGCGGCAAGCTCGCACGCGCGCGCGAGCTGTCCGGCTGTCGCACTGGCGAATTCGGGGCCGAGCGGCTCGCCCGTCGTCGCGTTCCATGCGTGAAATCCTAAGCCTTGGCCGCGCACGGCAGCGCCGCCGATGAGTAGGTCGCCGGAGAGGGTCATGGTGTTGTCTCGTTCGAGGAAGTCAAATATAGACTGACTATATTAGCCGAACACACCTTGGTTTGACGCTATTCTAGGTGTTATCCATGAATTAGTATTTCTATTATGCCGATTGGCACTCGGATATGGCACCCAGGAATCGGCCGCTTCCATGGCTCCCGAAAGTTCTCACCTATCGACGGATGCCGTATCCGGCAAGCACGGCGCCGAGTAAATAACGCGACCTATCTATGGGTGAACCGGCATCGCCTCAAAACTTGACCTTCACCTGAAACCCGACCGTAAACGGCAAGTTGTCCGACGGAATCGGCGGAATGAGGATGAAGTTCACGCCCACGCGCTTATAGTCGACCATCAAGATCGGCGCGGCCACCGGGCCGATCGTGTGATTGCGGCCGAGGCCCCAGTCGCCATAGTTGTAGCCCGAGATGATGCCGGCCATCGCGGCGAGCCGCACGAAGCCGAAATGCAGGAACTCAGGCGCCCACACGCCGCCGCCGTACCACGACGGCCGCGACAGCGAATTGCGATAGCCGCCCGCGGTCAGCGCCCACTGGCCGTTGAGCCAGCACTCGACGCCGAGCCCCGGATTGAAGTCTTCAAAGTGTTGCTTCGGATTGATGTGCTGCGAGCCGATCATCGCATCGACCCAAACGCCGCCGCCGCACCAGTCCGCAGCCTCCGCTCGCGACGCCGTCAATCCGGTCAATGCCAGCAGCAGCGCGCACGCGGGCACCGCTTTTTTTGCCCCCACCCCAAACCGCATGTCCGCTCCGTTATCGGCCGTCGGCCGACGCAGTATTTGTCTTGAATCGTGCTGCCCGTCGCGCACTCTACCTCAACGAAATGACGCGACGTATGGAGGGTTCGCTCGGATGGACAGACTCGCGCGGCATTCGCGCGCGGCCTGTCGTGCGGGGTAGCGGACGTGCGGGTCAGAGCCCGAGATCGGACAAGCTGGGATGGTCGTCGGGACGGCGTCCGAGCGGCCAGTGATAGAGACGATCGGCTTCGCGGATCGGCAGGTCGTTGATGCACGCGAAACGCCGCGCCATCAGTCCATGCTCGTCGAATTCCCAATTCTCGTTGCCATATGAACGAAACCAATTGCCCGAATCGTCATGCCACTCGTAAGCGAATCGCACGGCGATGCGGTTCTCGGTGTACGCCCATAGCTCCTTGATCAACCGATAGTCCAATTCCTTCGCCCATTTGCGGGTCAGGAGCTGGACGATCTCGGCGCGTCCAGTGACGAATTCCGCTCGGTTGCGCCAGACGCTTTGCGGCGTGTAAGCGAGCGACACGCGCTCGGGGTCGCGCGTATTCCAGCCGTCTTCGGCAGCGCGCACTTTCTGGATCGCAGTTTCGCGCGTGAACGGCGGAAGCGGCGGACGGGATTCGGGAGCAGCGGACATGGGATTCTCCTTTCGATGTGTCAACGTGAAGGCGCGCGCCGCGACGGCGAGCGCGAGGATTCGGGTTCGTCGCCGATCAGCCGCTCGGCCGCGGCGCGCGCATCGCGTGCGGCGTCGGGCTCGCCGCTCACGAGCGCCACGCCGATCGCGCCGTCGATCAGAATCAGCCATTGGCGCGAGAGCTTCGCCGCGTGACGGCTGTCATGACCGCTCGCAGCGGCGAATTCGTCGAACAGTTCGCGAATGAAACTCAAGAGGCGCGCCTTGTGCCCGCGCGCGACGACGCGGATCGGATCTTCCGCATCCGCAATCTCGCCGGACGCATTGAGAAACGCGCAACCGTGGAAATCCTCCGAGGCAAACCACTTGCGCAGCACATCGAACATGCCCAGCAGTTGGGCGCGCGGCGTGCCTCCGCTGTTTCGCGTGCCCTCGATGAACCAGTTCATCCAGCGCTCGTCGCGCCTTTCGAGCGCGGCGGCCACCAGCGCATCCTTCGATTCGAAGTGCGTGTAGAAGCTCTTGCGCGCCGTGCCCGATTCGCGAACGATCGCGTCCACGCCGGTCGCGTGGATGCCGCCCGCGTAGATCAGCGCTTCGGCGGCGTCGAGCAAGCGCTCTCGAGCGCTGGGTGTTGAGGAGGTTTCAGTCGATGTCGTCATGGGCTCAAAGGTAGAATGATCGTTCTCCCATGTCAAGCATCGGCGGCATTAGCCGTTATCGCGGTGAGGTTTTTTCGCCGGCTACCGCGTTGCCTGCATCTGCGCTATCTTGGCGCGGCATGGTCGCTTTCGGCCCCAACTCGGCCCCAACTCGAATCCGTCCCGAACCCTCGAATCGACAAACGATGACGCCACTCGCAATTCACAAGACGGCCACGCGCTGGGCCATGTTGCTGGGAACAGCGGCCACCGTCGCGCTGTTCTCGGGGTGCACGCCGCTGCAGGTGGTCACGCATTCGGTCAGCGCGAATGAAGCGCGCGTGCCGCTTGGGCACTACGAACTCGACGCGCACCATTGGAGCGTCGTCTTCGATGTCGACCACCTGAAGTATTCGCGCTTCGTGATGCGCTTCGATCGCGTCAATGCCGCGCTCGATTGGAACGCAGGCGGTCTCGATGCGAGTGCGGTGACGGCGTCGATCGACGCGGCGAGCGTCGATACCAATGTGCCGCTTCTCGACAAATTCGTGAAAGGCCCCGACATGTTCGATGTCGAGCGCTATCCGCAGATCCGCTTCGTCAGCACGCACTTTCAGCGCACCGGCGAGACCACCGGGACACTGTCAGGAGACCTGACGATTCGCGGCACGACACGCCCCGTGACGCTCGACGTGACGTTCAACGGCTTCGCACCCGATCCGCTGACCAAGGAGGACAAGCTCGGTTTCTCGGCCGAGGGGCATTTCAGCCGCTCGCAATTCGGTCTGGGGACGTGGTATCCGGCCGTGGGCGACGACGTTCACGTCCGCATCCAGGCCGAGTTCGCAAAGCCGAAGGCGGGAAGTTAAGGCGGCGAGTTGAGCGCTTTGCAGGAAAGGTGAGCTTTAACGGGAGCCGGTGCGGCGACGACTCACGGTGAGGCAAAGCGAAGCGCGGACTTCACGGTGACGCCATCCGCGCTCGTCTCCCTCACCGCTTCGGCGTCACGTCAACCCTGCCCGCAAGAGGCGTTGGCCATCGCCTTTTGCATCTCCTCGGGGCTGACGTCGCGCACGTGCGTCGCGACCGACCACCGGTGCCCGAACGGATCTTCGATCTGACCATAGCGGTCGCCCCAGAACATGTCGGCGACAGGCATCGTGACCTTGGCGCCGGCGGCCACGGCGCGCTCGACCGTCGCATCGACGTTTTCGACATACAGATGAATGGTGACAGGCGAGCCCTTCAGGCTCTTCGGCCCAAGCGCGCCGTGCTCGGGCATTTCGTCGAAGAGAAAAAGCGTCGAATCGCCGATCTTCAGCGATGCGTGCATGATCTTGCCGTTCGGCGCGGGCAGGCGCACTCCTTCGATGGCGTTGAAGGCTTTGATGTAGAACGCGATGGCCTCGGCGGCCCCCGCGCAGACGAGGTGCGGGGTCAGGGAATGCATGCCTTCGGGAATCGGCTTGACGGCGGATGAAGCGGACATGGCGATAGCTCCTTAGCTAACGAAACGTTCGAGAATCGGCGACCTGGGCTGGATCAGCACGGTCACATCCTTACGACGAACAAGCCTAGGCGAGATCGACATCCTCGGAGACATTTTTGCGAAACTTTCCGCCGTCCAAAAACAGAAGCCCCGCCGCCGATGTCCGGCGACGGGGCTTTGCTCTTCGGTGAAGCCGTGCTTAAACGGTCCAATCTAGAATGACCTTTCCGCTTTCCCCCGAGAGCATCGTCGCAAACGCCTTTTCGTAGTCGTCGACCGCGAAACGGTGCGTCAGGATCGGCGACAGGTCGAGCCCGCTTTGCAGCATCGCGACCATCTTGTACCAGGTCTCGAACATCTCGCGTCCATAGATGCCTTTGATTTCGAGGCCCTTGAAGATCACCTGATTCCAGTCGATCGCCGTTTGCGCGGGCGGGATGCCGAGCAGCGCGACCTTGCCGCCGTGGTTCATCGCCTCGAGCATGCCCGTGAACGCGCTCGGCACGCCGGACATTTCGAGGCCGACGTCGAAGCCCTCCGTCATATGGAGATCCGACATCACGTCGCGCAGCGACTCGCGCGAAATGTTGACCGCGCGCGTCGCGCCCATCTTGCGCGCGAGTTCGAGCCGGTAGTCGTTGACATCGGTGATGACGACGTTGCGCGCGCCGACGTGCTTCGCGATCGCCACCGCCATGACGCCGATCGGCCCCGCGCCCGTGATCAGCACGTCCTCGCCGACGAGATTGAACGACAGCGCCGTATGCGTCGCATTGCCGAACGGATCGAAGATCGCGGCGAGATCGTCGGAGATCTCAGGCGGAATCTTGAACGCGTTGAACGCGGGAATCACGAGATATTCGGCGAACGCGCCTTCGCGATTCACGCCGACGCCGACCGTATTGCGGCACAAATGCCGGCGCCCCGCGCGACAGTTCCGGCAGAAGCCACAGGTGATGTGGCCTTCGCCCGACACGCGATCGCCCAGCTCGAAGCCGCGCACTTCCTGGCCCATTTCGACGATCTCGCCGACATATTCATGGCCGACGTGCATCGGCACAGGAATCGTCTTTTGCGCCCAGTCGTCCCACTTCCAGATGTGGATGTCGGTGCCGCAGATCGCCGTGCGCTTGATGCGAATCATCACGTCGTTGTGGCCGACTTCGGGTTTCTTCACGCGCGTGAGCGTCAGGCCCGGAGCGCGTTCGAGTTTGGCTAGTGCTTTCATGTGCGCTCCTTGTTTAGGCTTGGGCCGGAATAATGCCGAGTTCGCGGCCGACGCGCGCGAACGCATCGACGGCGCGATCGATCTGCTCGCTCGTATGTGCGGCGCTCATCTGCGTGCGGATGCGTGCGCGGCCCTTCGGCACGACCGGGAACGAGAAGCCGATCACGTAGACGCCTTCCTTCAGCAGCGCGTCCGCCATACGCGACGCCACTTGCGCGTCGCCGAGCATCACCGGAATGATCGGATGCTCGCCCGGCACGAGCGTGAAGCCCGCCGCGCTCATCTTGCTGCGGAAATGCTCGCCGTTCGCGCGCACGCGGCGGCGCAGCTCGGCGCCTTCATCGCTCGCGAGCAATTCGAGCACCTTGAGCGAGGCCGCCGCGATGCTCGGCGTGAGCGTGTTCGAGAACAGATACGGACGCGAGCGCTGGCGCAGCAGCTCGACGATTTCCTTGCGCGCGGCGACATAGCCGCCCGAGGCGCCGCCGAGCGCCTTGCCGAGCGTGCCCGTGATGATGTCGACGCGGCCCTCGACGCCGCAATACTCCGGCGTGCCGCGTCCATGCTCGCCGATGAAGCCGACCGCGTGCGAGTCGTCGACCATCACCAGCGCGCCGTAGCGGTCGGCCAGGTCGCAGATGCCCTTCAAGTCGGCGATGATGCCGTCCATCGAGAACACGCCGTCGGTTGCGATCAGCTTGAAGCGCGCGCCGGCCGCGTCGGCCTCTTTCAGCTTCGCTTCGAGATCGGCGAGATCGTTGTTCTTGTAGCGATAGCGTTTCGCCTTCGACAAGCGCACGCCGTCGATGATGCTCGCGTGGTTCAGCTCGTCGCTGATGATCGCGTCGCTGTCGTCGAGCAGCGTTTCGAACAGGCCGCCGTTCGCGTCGAAGCAGCTGGAATAGAGAATGCAGTCGTCGGTGCGCAGGAATTGCGACAGCGCCTGCTCCAAATCCTTGTGCACGGTCTGCGTGCCGCAAATGAAGCGCACCGAAGCCATGCCGAAGCCGTCGCGGTCGAGCCCGTCCTTCGCCGCGGCCACCAGGCGCGCGTCGTTCGCGAGGCCGAGGTAGTTGTTCGCGCAGAAGTTCAGCACGCCGTCGCCGCTCGCGAGCCGCACGTCGGCCGACTGCGGGCTCGCGATCACGCGCTCGGTCTTGTAGAACCCGTCGGCGCGGATCTGGTCGATCGTGCTGCGCAGGTGGGCGAGAAAGGGTTCACGCATCGAATGGCTCCTGATAGGGTCGATGGTCCGCGCGAGCCGGGATCTCCGGCGTTTCCGGCGGCCTGTTGCTGTTATAGTCGCTCGTCGAATTTACCGGACAAATTCGTTTTTTCGAACTAAAGTTCGGTATGGCGAACAACTCTAAGCGATTGAAAACCAAATGGCAAGCTCCGGAAACCGGCGCGCAGCGGCGTCTGCGCCTGCCGCCACCCCGTCAACCGCGCCCGCCACGCCTCCGCGCGTAGGCGAGCAGATTCAGCGGCTGCGCAACGAACGCAAGATGACGCTCGACGGCTTGTCGCGCGCGGCGGGTGTGTCCAAGTCGATGCTCTCCGAAATCGAGCGCGACAAGGCGAATCCGACGATCGCCGTCGCCTGGCGCTTGACCAACGCGCTCGGCGTGAGCCTCGATCAGCTGTTCACGGCGTCCAAGGCGCCGGAGGCGATCAGCGTCGCCGGACCGCACGACATCCCCACGCTCGACGGACACGACGCCAAATATCAATTGCGCGTGTGGGGTCCGATCGAGCTGGCCGGCCGCTTCGAGTGGTATGAACTGACGCTGCAGGCGGGCGGTGCGCTGGTGTCGAATGCTCACGAACCGGGCACGCGCGAGCATCTGACGGTGCTGCAGGGCGCGATGGAAATCGAAGCCGACGGCGCGACGAAACGCTTGAAGTCCGCCGATACCGCGCGCTACGTCGCCGACGTGCCGCATGCCATCCGCAATGTCGGGAAGGGTGAAGCCAAAGCGCTGCTGGTCGTGATCCACGGGTAGGCCCCGGCAACTGGCAATTCCGCCAGGTTGCGCCGAACACTGTATGTTTGTACAGTATCGGGATCGACAGGAGCCGCTTCATGGAAGAGCAAAAACTGGCTGCGCTGCGCTTTCAGGCTGCGGCGCGCGATCTCGAGCACATCGTCCGCCATATCGCGGCACGCTACATCGTGCATGGCGTTCCGCTGACTTGGCGCCTGCTGCACGCGATCGAGGCGGAGGCGCTTGCCGATCTGGGCTTCGCGAGCCGGCACGACCCCATCATGCTTTCGCTGTTTCAGCGCCCGGCTGGCATGGCTTATCCCGAGACCGACGATGTCGTGGACTTCGGCCAGTCGAATGCGCTTCCTGCGGCGTTTGGGTTCGCTGTCGCCGTCTATGAAGAGGCGCAGCGCGATGCTCAGGAAAAGCGCTCGTCCAAACGGGATACCGCGGGCGGCGGTGCGCGCCGGGAAACCGCATGGGGCGGATAAGGCGCCGCTTTTCGTCGTCGCACGGTTGCCTTGCTTTACCGTGCGACACTTCTTATGTGTGCAACTAACGGAAAAATAGCGATGGTCGCTTCGCATTCGTCTAGTTCGCCCAACCCGCACGCAACCGATACCGATCTCTTCGACCAGCAGCGGGAAGACTGGCGCCGCAACCCGAGCATTGCGTTCGATGCGTGGCTCGCCAAGCAACACTTCCGGAGTTCGTCCGCGGATGTCTATCGCGCGCAATGGGGCGCTTTCCTCGATTGGCTCAAGATTCGGCACAAGGATCTGCAAACCGTCGATACCGCGACCATCGCCAACTTCGTCGCCGAACTGCCGATTCGGAAACCCCAGCGTGTCCGGTATCTGCGGCTCATCGAGCGGGTGCTCGATCATGTCCGGGAAATCGAAATCGCGTCGACGAATCCTGCCCGGTCTATTGCGCAAGATGGCGAAGCCGCGTGGCGCAACGCGCGCGACAACGAACCAACGGGGTTTCTCACCTCGGCCGAACGCGCTGCACTGGTCGGCCATTTGTTTTCGCCGCTCGGCGACATATCGTCCGCTCAGCGGTGGCGGGAAAAACGCGACCGCGCGCTGATCGCGGTCTTCCTCGGCGGCGGCCTGAAGACGGGCGAGGCTCGCGATCTAACGATTAGTTGCGTGGAAACGGGAAAGCCGTGGGTCACGATCGAGTCGGCGAATCCGGCGTTCACCCGGCGGACGCGGCTTTCGCCGTTCGCCGTCGCGGTGCTCGACGCGTGGTTGGCGGAGCGTCGTTCGTCCGCCCTGGCCGGCAATCTGGTTTTTCCGGCCTCGCCGTCCGGGCGCCCCATGCATAAAGCGACGATGCTGCGCGCAGTCGACGCGCTGATCGACGAGGCCGGCATTTCACAAACGAGGACGGCGAGGGCGAGCCCGCAAACCTTGCGCAATACGTTCGCGGCCGATTTGTTCGAAAGCGGCGCTTCCGTCGAGCTGGTCGGCGCGTGGCTCGGGTTCGTGCAAATGGTGTCCGTCAATCGATTGCATCGAGCATGGAAGAGCTGGCACGAGGAGGTTGAGTCGATGCAGGGACTCGAGTCGACGCAATGAGGCGCGAGCCAACGGTTGCCTGAGCAATCCGCGAAGCAAGGCGGGGCGAGGCACGGTGCGCCATGAAGCCCCGAAAAAGCTCACCTTTTGACTCCCGAATTTCCTCACCTGTCGAAGCAGGAGCCGTTTTTGCGGCGGATTCACGTGGCTTTATGCGGCCGACGGCGCTACCTGACCGTTCAAAAAGCGTGCGACCGCTTCGAATCGGGATCGGCCAATTCCCGATGAATGCTCACACTCCGGGCACAGCAATTCATAACCGTCGCCAGCCTGTGACAGCTCGGGCTCGCCGTCTTCACATTTAGGGCAGCGCGGCGGAATCACGACATACCCGTCAAGCACGGTACCGACCGAATTCAGTTCTTCCGTTCCAAGACGGCCCGATGCCGCGAGCGAGCACAGCAGCGCTGCGAGAGCGGGGTCGACGCCCTGCTGAGCACGTAAGGCGTCGACTTCGTGCGTCAACGCGTCGATCTCTTCGGACTGGGCGCGCAATTGACCGTCCAGCCTGTCGCCGCGCGCTTTGGCAACGCTAAGCTGTTGAATAAAATCGAATTCTTTGCGGCTCGCATCGCGAATGCCGGACTGGTACGTCGCCGCCATGTTGCGTAGTGAATCGAGCTCCACCAGCATCGGCTTGACCCGTCGTTCGGCCTCGGCGATCGCGTCTTTGATCTGCTGCGCGTAGTGCTCAGTGCTTTGACGCATTTCGATGTGCAGGGCGTCGATTCGGTCACGTAATGCAGCGTTGGTGGTCTGTTCGGTTTCGAGTCGCTTGGCCAGGCTCTCTTTTTCGGCTTCCAGCCGATGCATGGCACTTTGCGTATTTTCTTGATGGCTCGAGCGTTGAGTAGCCGAGGCGCTCAACTCGGCTTCGAGTTCGCGAACGCGCGCGAAGGCGATGTCGATGCGAGCTTCCGCTCGGCGTAGCGCTTCTTCAGCCGCCTCACGGAGAATTTCGGCTTTTCGGATCTGCTCGGCGGCAACTTGGACGGACGTCTGCGTTTCGCTGCGCTCATGATCCAGCGCTTCGCGCGCTTGAAGTCGAGCGATCTGGAATAGTTCGCCGAGCAATTCCCCGGCTTTTTCCTCGAGCGCTTTCGGAATGGCGCCGGCGCCGACCCGAACTTTCGACGCTTCCCGAATGCGTTCCCAGAAATGGTCGATGTCCTTCGGGATATCGCTGGCGCTTCCGGTCTGGGTCAAATCGCGCACCGCAGCCATCGACGGACGTATACCGAGATCGAAAAACAAGCGCTTACACGCATGAAGCGACAACTCCTGACGGCGGGCTCCATTGGCACGTAGTGCTTCAAGCTCGCCACGGATGGCTTGCCGTTCTTCGTCGAGTGTCATAGTTGTGTTCGTTGGTATCGTCTGAGTAACGAAATAATAACAATATACGTAGTATTTGCTACGTTCTTGATGGGGTCTGTTGCACTTTTGTTGAATGGACGCCTTTTCTCGATCCGGACTGGCTGTTTTGGGTGTCAAGTCGGCAAATTTTCGTGAAACAAAGCGAAGAGCCAGCGGTAATTCATTGTTTTAAAAAGATTCTGTCGTAATTTTTCCTTTCGGCGTGTGTTTCACGACGTGGGATGTTGAGTGCCAAGATGCTTTTTCGCTAGAAACTCGCGGGGCGCTCTTGAGAGTAATAAAAGTAAACACCTTTGAACCTTATTAAAAACGTTAACGCCACGCCAAACCCTTATGGAATAAGGGAGACAGCCCGATAGGGTGAAGCTTTACGGGACATGTGGTGAGGTCTTGCAGGATGAAGCAGTGATGGGGTTCGGGGCCGGCGGTGAGCCGGTGCGGGAAAGGACGTGAGCGGGTTCGGGACGACCGTTTTAGGTACACCCTTTGCTAAGGTGAAGTTTTTCGGGAGCCGGCAGCCGGGCGAACCCTGTCAGAGCAAAGTGGCCGTCTTTAAGAGTGAAACTCCACTGGTGAGGGCCTTCGGGAACGTCGTAAACCCTGTTTTCGGCATCCGTTTACCCGCTGAAATCTCAAGAGGTGAGACGCGGCAGGAGTCAACGCCGTGTGGACGTGAGGTTTTTCGGGAGCCGAAGGGGGGGATTGCACAAAATTTGTGCAATTCGATGCTTAAGGTGAGGCTTTCCGGGAGGCGGGCCCTGCTTTTCGCATAGTCGACCGCCGATTTTGTTGATCGATATGCCTGTTGGCGCCGAAAGGTGAGCTTATTCGGGAATGCATTTTTTGCGGTCGGTGCGGATCGAATTGCGGCCGCGTGGACGTCAATGGTGAGTGTTTGCGGGACCTGATTTCCGTCCAAAGACGGCAATAGGTGAGCGTTTTCGGGAATAGTTGGCGGTTACTCTGGCTGGAAAGCCCGTAAAACTTGATTGGTGAGCTGAGTCGAAATTTGTCCGGCGCAGTTAAGGTGAGGTTTTTCGGGAACGAGCGATTCTCTGACGCAAGTGCAGCCGCCTCTCGAAGCCTCCCCAAAGGTGAGCTTCTACGGGAGCTCTTTGACACGAAAGTGCATGAGCTGCGGAAGGTAAGTCACGGATGCAATTGAATATTTTCGCTGGGCACTTCAAAAGGTGAGCCTTTGCGGGAGGACGGTTCGCCCTTGGCGGTCGAGCTCATTTGGCGACGTTGGGACCCAAAGGTGAGGCTTTTCGGGATTATTTTGAGGCGATTGGAAAGGGTATGTGCCCGGAAAACCGGGCTGGTAGCTGCTTTGGGCGAGTGCAGCGGTGAGGATTTACAGGAGTAATTTGCTCGATGTGCCGCGGATCGGCATAGGGTGAGTGTTCGATCCGAGTGCTCTGCACCTCTCGATTAAGCCGGGCTCATACTTTGGACGCGAACCGCCCTCGCTCGGATGACTGATCCGGGTGGCCAAGAGATGGGGTAAAGGGCGGCGTGGTGGTTTCAAACGGCGGTCCGTGCGGTGGGCCGAAAGCGATGGCGGGCCGGACGTAGCTCGGGATTCAGTAGCGTGGAGAGGTCGGCTCGGCTGGGCCAATACCCGCGGGACTGCAGCGTGAGCTTCAAATCGACTCGCGGCAGTGTCGTGCCCTCATGCGAGGATCGTCGTCTCAGCGAGCCCCGAATGCTGTCGACTGCAGCTTGAAGATACGACACCAGACGCGCCACCGGTCGTCGCTGTGCGACAGCGCCGCTAAGCTACGTCAGCGTCGAAATCTCGTCGTGAAATTGCGACAATTTTTCAGGTGAGATAATTCGGGAGCCGATCGCAGCAGCTTTTGCGACTCTCGTCAGGACGTATACCTCGCCGTTCAGTGGCTGGTAACGATGCTCGGCTGGGACCGTTGTTTGGTGAGGTGAGCTTTTTCAGGAGATCACCGAAGTGAGTCGTGCTTCGTAAACGCGCTTCACCGGAAAACGGTGAGAAGGCGCCTATAGACGTGCTTCACCGCAGTCGGTATCCTCTCGAAAAATCTCATTTCGACCCGACGCATGGCAACGAAGCGCGCGAAGAAAACCGATGTCGATGTGGTGAGCCCGAGCTCCGCCGAATTGCGCAAAGCTGTCGAAGCGATTGCGATTCAGCCGAAGAGCGGCAAAATCACGCTCCTTACGCGCAAGCTCTTCAACGTGCTGCTGGCGGTTGCCCAGCAGGCCGATGAGGCGGGCGACACATACCGCGCACTGCTTTCCGATATCGTCGCGAACTCCGCTTTCGATTCGAACGATACGGCGCTAGTCAAGGAACACCTGCGGCGCATGGTGTCGGTCCAGGTCGAATGGAGCCAGGGCACCTCGAGCCAGAAGCCGGGGCGCAAATGGGGCATCTCGACGCTGATCGCCGACGCCGAAATTCTTGAAGATCCCGCGACGCGCCGCGTGTGGGTCGAATTCTCGTTTGCGCCGAAGATCAAGAAGAAGCTATTGGACCCGGTCCAATACGCGCGTTTGAGCCTTCAATTCCAGAGCCAGTTGCGCAGCAGCGCCGGCCTTGCACTTTACGAAATCTGCGTTCGTTACCTGACCAACCCCAGCCATTTGACCATGCGCGAGTCGTGGGAATGGTGGCGGCCGATCCTATCGGGTACACCGGATACCGAAGCCGGCGACGAAGCCAAGCGCGAGTATAAGTACTTCAAACGTGACTACCTGCGGCCGGCCATCGCGGAAGTCAACGCGGTGACGAATATCTTCGTCGAATTGATCGAACATCGCGAAGGACGGCGCGTTGCCGAAATTCAGTTCCGTGTGACGGAACGTAAGCAACCGATGCTCGCGCTCGATGAACATCCCAATGTCTTCGACAGCACGTTGGTCGATCGCATGGTCAAGATCGGTATTCCGCTCAAAGAAGCGCAGACGCTGTATGCCGATAGCGAGGAGAACCGGATTCGCGCGGCTCTGCAGATGACCGAACAGCGTATGCGCAGTACGACGCTTCCGCCGGTGCGTAGCGCACCAGCGCTCTTCAAGGATGCGTTGAAGAAGGGCTATGCGCCCCCGGTGGATGCTTTGCCGGCGCCCGGTGGAGGAGGCAAGGCCGCGGCGGTGCCGCCGGACGATCTGAAGGCGCGCCTGCTTGGCGAATATGCGGCCTATCGGCGCAAGGAAGCACGTGCACTTTACGACGAGCAAGGCGAATCCGAACAGGAACTCGCGCGGCAGTCCTTCGAGGAGGACATGCTTCCGGAACTCGGTTCCCATTTGCGCGACGATTGGCGCCGGCGCGGATTGGATTCGAAGCTCGCCGAGACGGCATTCTTCGATTGGCTGGCACGCAAGACTTGGGGTGAGCCGACCGACGGCGACCTGCTTTCGTTCACACTAAGCCAACCACGAGCCGCATAAAAAAACGCCGCATATTTGCGGCGTTTTTTTTATTCCCTAAATCGCTCCGGCGGCCGGTTAGTTCGGCAGCAGCATATTTTCAATCTGCCGCAGGATGTCGTCGCGTTTCTCCTTCGACAGCCCGCGCAGCCGCAACTCGAGCCGGTCGTCGCCATAAGACTTCAAGTCACCGACCGACACGCCATCGAGCTTGATTTCCATCCGCTGCGCGTAGCGCTGACGCCCCGCGGGCTTCGCGCTTTCTTGCGTGCTCGCCCTGCCCTTTACGATATCCGCCACTTGCCGCGTGCTCAGATCATCCGACAGGATCTTGTTGATTAGGCGCAGCGTGGAGTCGACACCTCGGGCCGAATGATATCGCCCCACCTGGTAGGCCATGTTCGATCCGAAACGGTCCGGTCTCGCGACCATTTCCTGCATCACAACTTCCGGCAACTTCGCAATGGAAAGCGCGACTGCGACGGTCGACTCATCGAGGCCGAGGTGCTCGGCGAGTTCTTTCTGACTTTGGAAATGCTTGTCGTCGAGGAAACGCTTCCAGACGACGGCGTTATCGAAAACGGTTTGCGAATCGCGCTGAACGTTCAAGTCATAGCCGAGCTTGTAGCTCTGAATTCCGATCGGCAGATCGATAACGATGGCCTTGACTGTTTCCTTGTTGGCTTCCTTGAGTGCTCGAACGCGTCGTCCGCCATCGCTGACGAAGTAGGTGCCGGGATTGTCGTAGTCGGGAATGACGTGAATGGCCTGCTGCTGCCCCTGCTTCGCAAGGTTGACTGCCAACTCGGCGATCGACGACTTCAGATAGAAGTGCCGTGGGTTAAACGGGCTCGGCTTAATCGCTTTGAGCGCGAGCTCGATGACCTGGCCGGGGCCATAGCCGTGCTCGATGCGCCACGCGCGATATTGCGGCGATTCGTGGTCAAGCGCTGGATCGCTGGCTTGCGGTACCGCGACGAGTGGCTGGCTCGAACGCCCTGGCGCTTTTCCAGCAGGCGAGGATCCATCGCTTTTGACAATGCCGTCGATCGCATTCAGGCGATCAAGGGCGGTTCTTTTCTCGCTGCTGGTCGTATCGGGGCGCGCTTGGAAGCCTTTGGCGAATTGGGAGGGTTTCATTCAGGGTCCTTTATGCGCATAAATTCAAGGGAGCAAGGCGGCGATTTCATCCGCACAGGCTCGGATTTCGACGGCGGCGAGTTTCGCGCCACGGTCGCTCATTTGGAGCACCGTCTGCCCGAGCGCCATTGCCTGCTTATAGGCTTCGCGCGTCGGGATTTGCGTTTTGAGCAGGGGAAAGCCGAGCTCCTCCAGCGCGCGCTTGAGTTCGCGCGTCAACATCCGCTTCTCTTCGGTCTTGTTTAGCAGGAACACGGCGCGCAAGTCCTCATTCATCACCTGGGCCTGCTGGATCAGTTTGACAAGCCCGACGCTCGACCAATAGTCGGCCGGCGATGACGAGGTGGGGATGACAGCGATAGACGCCGCGAGCAGGACGACACCGGAAACCTTCTCTGTGATGGACGGTGGGCAGTCGACGACGATGATGTCGTAGTCGTTGATGAACTTCTTGATCTCGCGGTGGATCTGGCCACCGGCTTCCGAGAGATTCACGACCGGGAATGGGATACCGGAATCGCCTTCCGAAGAAGCGCTCGCCCAATGAATCAGCGTGTTTTGACCGTCGGCATCTACGACGAGTACGCGTTTGCCCTTTTCGTGGAAAGCCGCTCCGAGATGCATGGCAATAGTGCTTTTACCGACCCCGCCCTTTTGTTGAGTTACCGCGACGATTTCCGCTGCCAATTTTTTTGCTCCCTTATAGAAGGTTGGTGAATTTTACCGGGAAATATTTTCATTTCAATCATTTCGTAGTGTCGACACGACGAATTGGCCGTTTGGACGATGTTTATGCGCATAAAGCGAGGGGGAGCGACTGTGGGATGCTGCTCGGCTCGCGTAGAGATCTGCGTTCTTTGCCGATCGATTCGATGACGTTGCCAGTGGGCAGCGGGAATCACGTTGTGCCCAGAGTGCGTTCGTGAGTTACGTTGTGCACACGGGGAGCATCGGATATCTGCTGCTGCCGCTACTAGGTTCTAATCGCGTCTCCCTTTCGGGCGGAGATTCGAAGCGTCAGTGAGGCTTAGGGGAGCAATCGTGTTGCATGGGTTGTCGCATCGCCGGCGATGTGCCGCGTCAATTTATGCGCATAAACGCTGGCGGGCGTCCTCAAGGCAGCGCATCTTGGCGTTTCGAGAAGCGAGGAACCGGAATTAGCACGCTCCGCCAACGAATGGCCTACTGGCTTGCGGAGGTGTTGCCGGCAATCGCTCGTTTTCTTGAGGGGCGCTCGATGATGTCTCTACATCAAGACGGGCCAAATGGATGCCTGCCCCAAATGCATCTCTTCGACCCTTTGCCGGTCATTAGGTCAAGACCTTACCGGCGACTCATGAAAGCTAATTGCTTGCATGTGCGGAAACCTAGCCCTCGAATAGCCCAGTCGTGTTTCGGTCGGTTTGCCTCATTTGTTCTGGGCTAAATCCGTTGCATGTCTCTCTTCGCGATAATTTGACGGATTGAGGCGCCGATATGTCCGCAATATCCCCGCGCTACTCCTCGTCGTATTCATAAAGTCAATCCAGGCGTAAATCCGGTCAATTCAGCGGAACAGATATCGCACCAATGGTATTTGGTTATCCCGCCGTGTCCTGACCGGCTAACGCTCAACTGCAGACATTGCTCAACCCGTCCTGAAGCCAATCATCCTCTGCGCACTCATCCCCTCTCCGTATCACCCGCAATCAGCGGCGATTCCGTAGCACCGCTTCCCCCATCCAGCACAGCTTCCCGATCCTATTCCCGACCTCACGCCAACCCTCCACCCGCTACAATTAGCCGCCAGTCAAATTCACGCTTCGACGCACCCACTTCATGATCACGATCTATCACAATCCCCGCTGTTCCAAGTCGAGAGGCGCATGCGATCTCGTTGCCAACACCTTTAACGCCTCCGGCGAGTCTGTCGAAATCGTCGAGTACCTGAAACATCCGCCAACCGTCGCGCAACTCAAGGAATTGCACAGGATGCTGGGCGGTTCGGTACGCGACATGCTTCGCGACACTGAAGCCCCATACAAAGAACTCGGTCTAGCGAACCCGCAATTGACGGATGATCAGTTATACGAAGCAATTGCGGCCCATCCGATCCTGCTGCAGCGTCCGATCGTCGTGCGCAATGGAAAGGCGGTGATCGGCCGTCCGCCGGAGGCTGTCCAGACATTGTTCGACTGAGGCGACATGCGCGATTTCCACGCGTTCCGGAACAGTGACCGATCGCGAGCAAGACCGTCGCAAGCAAGCAAGTACGTAAGTCAGTCAGCCAATCTGAGCCCGGCATTCCACTCTCGCCGAGCGTTTCATCCACCTCACGCCAGCGCACCGCGCGCGAAGCGTCAAACCCATACTAAGAACGCATGCCACTGACAACTTCGTTGGCGCCGTGGGCCTCCCACGACACCGTGCTGATCCTTTCCTGCGCACTGGGTCTGGCCATCATCATCGTTTTCATCAGCGCGCTGAAGCTGGCGCCGTTCCTGTCGATTCTCATCGGCACGTTTGCGGCCGGGTTGACCGCCGGGCTGCCGCTCGATTCGATCACGAGCGCATTCAGCAAAGGAGCGGGCGCCATCCTCGGCGACGTGGGCATCATCATCGCGCTGGGTGCGATGCTAGGCGCGCTGATGGCCGATTCCGGCGCGGCCGACCGGCTCGTGTCGACGATCCTCAAGCATTCGACGCCACGCTCGCTGCCATGGATGATGACGCTCGTCGCGATCATCATCGGCTTGCCGCTCTTCTTCGAAGTCGGTCTTGTCATGATGGTGCCGATCATCTTCGTGATGGCGCGCCGCTCGAATCAGCCGATCTTGCGCATCGCGATTCCGGCGCTGGCCGGCATGACGACGCTACATGCGCTGCTGCCGCCGCACCCGGGTCCGCTGATTGCCGTCAGCGCGTTGCACGCGGATCTCGGTATCACCCTGGGACTCGGCCTGATCGTCGCATTGCCTGCCGCCGTGCTCGCGGGCCCCATCTACGGGATGTGGCTTTCGAAGCGCATGGACGTCGCCGAGCCCGAGGAAATGGGCAAGCTCTTTACGCGGGACACTCAGCAAGGCGAGCCGCCCGGTTTCGCAATTTCGCTCATCACCATCCTGATGCCGGTCGTGCTGATGCTCGGCCGCACGATCGCCAAACTGATGCTCGCGCCGAAGTCGTTCGTCTACGAGGCGCTCGATTTTCTCGGTGAGCCGCTCGTCGCGCTCGGGCTCACCGTGATGTTTGCCGTTGTGGCGCTAGGCTGGGCGCGCGGGATGCCGCGCACGCGCGTCGGCGGCATTTTGCGCAAGAGCCTGCCGCCGATCGCCGTGCTGTTGTTGACCATCGGTGCGGGCGGCGGTCTCAAGCAAGCGCTCGTCGTCGCCGGGATCAGCGCGACGATCGGCAAGATCGCGGTGAGCGCCCACGTGCCGCTGATCCTGCTTGCGTGGCTCATCGCTGTCGCGCTGCGCCAGGCCACCGGTTCCGCCACCGTCGCCACGACGACGACCGCCGGCATCATCGCCCCGGTCGTCACCGGCATGAGCGCGATGCACAGCTCGCTGCTGGCGCTTTCGATCGGCGCGGGGTCGGTGTTCTTCTGCCACGTGAACGACGCGGGTTTCTGGATGGTCCGCGAGTACTTTGGCTTGAACCTGAAGCAAACGGTGTTCGTCTGGTCGATATTGCAGACGATCGTCTCGGTGGTGGGGCTTGCGTTGACGTTCGTTTTGTGGAGCGTGTTGATTTAGGGGCTCACGCCAATCGTAGCCATCGCGATCGCGACAACCCGCGAAAACTCGCCCGACGAAGCATCATTCCTTCGGCTCGTCGGGCGTCACCGGCTCTCCGCCACTGACTTCCTGCGCTGCGCTTCGCAACAGCGCAATCTGCTTGCGAAAATTGCGGCATCCGCTGCAAGTCGGCAGATGAACGCCGATCGCAAGCCATTCCCCCGCTGTGAGACGCCGGTCGAGCGCATCCGACAGCAGACGCGTCACGTCCTTACATTTACCCATTCGCGTCCTCCTGGCACAACCCCTTCTCGGATAGACACGTGCGCAGCCTGAGCCGCGCGCGATAGATCAGCACGCTGCAATGATTCGCGGTGAGTTCGAGCTCGGCGCAGATGTCGTCGGTTTTGAGCTCGAGGAATTCGCGCATCATGAACACGCGGCCGATTTGCTCCGGCAGGAGTTCGAGACATGCTTCGAACAAACGCCAGAACTGCTGCCGCTGCAATTCTGTTTCCGGCGTCGCCCACGGACGCGGCTTCGCATGCGGCGTCCAATGGCCGTTGTCCTTGAAGAGCTCCTTGTCGAGCAATGACTCGCACTCCAGTTCCGATTCGAGCGCCGACAGATTGACGGTCCGCTGCCGCGCACGCAGCGTATCGATGAGCTTGTGACGCAGGATGCCGAACACCCACGTCTTGTGCTCCGATTGCCCCGCAAACCGGTCGGCTTGCGTCCACGCGGCGGCGAGCGCCTCCTGCACCGCATCTTCCGCCGCGGCCGCATCGCGCAACTGCAAGCGCGCAAAGCGCAGCAAATCGCGGCGCAATTGCGCCAGATAGATCGGATCGTCGTGCGCGGCGCGAGCCGCTTCGCTCGTCAAGCGCGTCCCTCTCGCAGCTTCGCGGGCCTGGGACGGTTGAGCAGCGCGTCGAGCGACCAGCGTCCGGTGCCGTGGAAGAAGAGGTAAGCGATCAGCACGGCCCACAGCACATGGTCTTTGATCATCACAGGTTCGAGCCCTGGGTAGGAGATCACCGCCACCAGGTTGACGACGAACAGGCCCGCCGCAGCGAATCGTCCGCGCCATCCGAGCAACAGCAGAATCGGAAAAATCAGCTCGCCGCCCGCGCCCATCACGGCGGCGACGGCTGGCGGCAACACCGGCACATGATATTCGCTTGTGAAGAGATACAGGGTGCTGCCCCAGTCCCGCAGCTTGAGCATGCCGGACCAGAAGAATACACGGAACACATAGAGCCGCACGGCCAGCGCGACGAGCGGCTGCAACGCGACGGCGAGGGCTTCCAAGCGCGCGTACAAGCGGCCGGCGAGACTAGCGTTTTCCATTTTCAGGGTCCTTGATGGTATGGACGAGTCCATGACTGAATAGATGCGCGAGCAACGAACTCGGATCGCCGGATGCGAGCGACAGGGCGCTTTCGATGCTGCTGCCGTTCAATAACGCGGCGACGACTTGTGCTTCGTCGCCGCCGATCGCGCGCCAGCGCACGGCGAAGTTTTCGCGCCAGACGAGGACGGCTTGCCCGCCCGCATCGAGCGAGGCCGTCGGGCCGCCTTCGTGCATGGCGACAATGTCGGCGATCGGCCACTTCGCCGAGCGCGCGACGCCGACCGACGCGCTGAGCCGCAGCGAGGCGGCGGCAAACCGTTCGGGTCCCAACCCGGCCAGCGAGGCGCGATCGAGCGGCGTGCTGTCGTCGGCGTAGTAGGCGCGCAGCATCAGCCAGTCGACTTCGGCGACGTCGCCGAGATAGGGCAGGTCCGCGGCGGGTGCGAAGCCGCGGATGAAAGCGGGCAGGCCGGCGCCGTCGTCGTGCAGATTCGCCGATGTGGCCGGCGTCGCGATGACATACGCCCGTGCGAGCGAGCGGAAGTAATCGCTGCCCACGAGCGTGACGACGTGCGTGAACGCATCGGCGAGCGCGGCGATGCGGTTGAGCCGCACGTTGTTGCGATAGACGCCGATGTTCGCGCGCGTCGCGCTGGTAAGTCCGGCCGGTGCGCGCGCGTCGTCCGCGAGCGCGGCGGCGAAGCTGTCGAGAAGGTCGCTGTAGTTCGACATCAGCGCACCTCCTGCGTCAGCGTCGGCGATTGCGTCATCGCCCGCTCGCGCGCCCCGGCGACGCGTGCTTCGAGCTGCCGGTATTCGCCGACGAGCGCGTCGAGCGACGGCAAGTGCGTATCGCGTTCGAGCAGCACCGGCGTCGGCCCAAAACGCGCGAGCGCGGCGTCGAGCAGTGTCCATACCTCATCGCAGACGCTCGCCCCGTGCGTATCGATCGCGACGTCGTCGAGCCACTCGAACCCGGCGACATGAATTTCGCCGACGCAGCCGATAGGCAGCCGCGCGATCTCCGCGAGCGGATCGGTTTTCAGGTTGAGCGTGTTCACGTAGAGATTGTTGACGTCGAGCAGCACGCCGCAGCCGGTGCGCACGACGAGCTCGGCCAGCATCTCGGCCTCGCTGCACGTCTCGCCTTCGAATGCGACATACGCCGAGACGTTCTCGATCAGAATGCGCCGCCCCAGGGCCTCCTGCACGCCATCGATGTGCGCGGCGATCAGCGGCACGGCGCCGTCGACGCGCGGCACCGGCAACAGGTCGTTGAAGAACCGTCCCGCGCCGCGATTCCAGCAGAGGTGTTCGGAGACCAGCGCAGGCTCGATGCGCGCGACCAGCGACTTCAAACGCTGCAGATGTTGCGCATCGGGTGCGCTATGACTTCCGAGCCCCATGCCGACGCCGTGCAGGCTGACCTCGTAGCGCTCGCGCACGCGTTCGAGCGCGGCCACCGGCTCGCCGCCGCCGAAGTAGTTTTCGCTATGGACTTCCCACCATCCGACCGATGGCCACGCCGCGAGCACGCCGGCGACGTGCGGTCCGCGCAGGCCGAGACCTGCGCCAAGCTGGGGCTGCGGATTCATGGTGGGTTTCCTGTCCTTATGCTGACTTGCGCGGGTGAAAATGGCGACGGCCGCGCGCGCAGCGCGGCCGCCCATCTTGCCAGTATCGGCGAGGTTGGCCGCGCCTCGTGCCGTTTGCTTACATGCCGGGCTGCAGCGAGCCGCCCATCTGCTGGCACGTGCCGGCCGGGACCGCCTTGAACTCGCCCTTGTCCATGTCCTTGGTGCCTTGACCGGCGCAAGCGTGGTTGTTGCCCTTGCAATCGTTCTGACCGGCCTTGGCGATGCCGTAGCACTTTTCCTTGTCGGCGGCGAAGACGGGGCTCGCGAGCGTTGCGCCAAGCACAGCGGTGAATGCGGCAGCGGCGATCAGTTGCTTGTTCATCTTGACTCTCCTCGGGTGGGTGACGGAGCCACGAAATTGGCTTCCGGAGCTTGAGTCGGTGGCCGCGGCCGGTTATGACACGCCGTCGAAAAATTTTTTCGGCTTCCCGCGTGCCCGAACCCTCTCCGGGACATTCGACTCTTGCACGTTTCAATACGTCCCGAAGGCGCACTGCGGATGCAAAGGAGACCGCCTATCATCGAGTGGCGCGACGCGCCGCCAAAGTTCGCCATTTCCCAAGCGGCGCCGTCACGAATCGGCCACGGAAGCGTCACGGATGTAACCACGCGTAACCGGCATCGGTCGCCGGCAAGTTATCCACAGTTTCTGTGGAGAACTTTGTGGAAAATGTGGCGCAAACCCATCGCGGGCAGGCCGTGAGCTGGATTGCATGAAAAACAAGCCTTTATCCCGTATTGGGTTGGCATCATTGAAAAGGCTTGTATCGTTTGCGCGTTTCGTCCAACCACCATCAGTGAGGGAACAGGAATGGCTTACAACATTGCGGTTATCGTCGGCAGCCTGCGTCGCGACTCGTTCAACAAGGCGCTCTCGCATGCGATCGTCAAGCTCACGAGCGCGGACTTCGCGTTCGAATTCCTCGACATCGGCTCGTTGCCCCTCTATTCGCAAGACTACGACGCCGATTTTCCCGAGGCCGCGCGGCATTTCAAACAGCGGATTGAAGCCGCGGACGCGCTTCTTTTCGTGACGCCCGAGTACAACCGTTCGATTCCCGGCGTGCTGAAGAACGCGCTCGACTGGGGCTCGCGCCCGTGGGGCTCGAACTCGTGGGGCGGCAAGCCGGGTGCGGTGCTGGGAACGTCGCCGGGCGCGACGGGTACCGCGCTGTCGCAGCAGCATTTGCGCAACGTGCTCGCTTATCTCGACGTAGCGACGCTCGGCCAGCATGAAATGTTCATCAAGCACGCCGACGGGGTGATCGACGCCGACGGCAACGTCGCCAACGAGCACACCCTCAAGTTCCTGCAGCACTTCGTCCATCGCTTCGAAAGCTGGGTGAAGCGGCACGTGCACAAGTAGGCGCTTCGCGCGTCACGCACGGTGATCGTGATGCGTGACGCGCTCCCATCCGTGGCGCACCGCCGCCTTGAAGCGACGCCATGCGTTGTGCGGATGCGTCTCTTCCCAATCGCGCTGGGCGTAAGGCTCGACGTCCTCCCAAGACCGGTGTTCGGCGTAACGCGCGTCGCGGCCTAGCGTTGCGCCGTGGCGGTACGCGCGTTCGTAGTCCTCGTAGCGCGAGCCGTCGCTTGCGTACTTGGTTTCGTAGTCGCCGCGGAAATCTTCTTCGTACTGCAGGAATTCGTCGGGAATCGGAGCGGCGGCGCCCGCCGGCATGTTCGCTGCGCCTTCGGCCGCGGCGCTCGCGCTTAAATGTGCCGATGACGCTGCCGGACGTTTCGGCTCGCTGTGTCCAGCGGAAAAGATCGCGCCCATGCCCGGCGCGGAGCCGGCCGCCGTCGCCGTCACCGAGGCTTCGGTCGCGGGGCGGTCAGGGGCAGCGCTTTCCGCGCCAGAGGCGGGCGCTGTCCGGCGCAGATAGCTGCGCACGATGCCTCGCGGCCGCGCTGGGGCTCGGCGAATGCCGAGCTCCTCGAGCGGCGAGTGGGCGCGGGCGGAATCGTCGTCAGGGGCGCGCCAGGCAGGGGCCACGGCATCGTCCGGCGCGTGCCAGGTCGCCGCGCGCTCTTCGATGTCGATCGGGCCGCTGCGCTCGAGCATCGAGCGGGCGAGTTCGGCGTAGGCGTCGGTGGCGGCGTCGGCGCTCAGCATCACGGCGCCGCGGCGCACGGCTTCGGCGTACTGCGCGACTTCGTGCGGGCGAGGATCGGTCACGAACAGCGCTTCGAAAAAGCGCTCGATGTTCGCGATCACGCCTTCGTCGGCGGGCGGGGTGGTTTCAGCGGCCGAGGTGGCGTCGCTGGCATAAGTCGGCTCGCAGCGCGCCTGCAGTGCGATGCCGTTGCGGTCAAAGCCGGCTCGGATAAGCGCGTCGCGTGCGGCCTCGGCTTCGGGGTAGGTGTCGAATAACGCGATAACGGTGTGTTGCATGACGGTCTCCTGTGTCGACCGCAGTTAGCGCTTCAGCGCTTACTGCGGTCCCATGCAGAGCACGACCGCAGTTAGCGCTTCAGCGCCTACTGCGATCCCACGCCCAGCGCAGCTCGATTCTTCGGAGCCCACAGCGAGTACGAACAGGCCCCATGATCGGGCAGCAAGCACCGTGCCGCTCGCGCCAACGTCCGACTGCGTTCAGCCCGGCTTGCCGGCGGGCTGAACGCGTTGCTCGCGTTCGTGCCGGATCGTTTGCAATATTTTTTCGAGCAGCGCGATATCAAAAGGTTTTGACAGCACGCGCGCGTTCACATTCCGTGCCCGTTCGAGCTCCTCGGCGTAGCCGGTCACGAGGATCACGGGCAGTGGCGACGGAAGCGCCTCGATGGCTTCCGCGAGATCGATGCCGTTCATCGCGCCCGGCATGTGGATATCCGAAATGACGAGATCGACCGGCGCGGCGGGATCTTCGACGAGCTGCAAGGCGGCGTCCGCGTTGAATACGTAGGTGACGGTGTGGCCCATCATCTCGAGAAGCGCCTCGGTACCCGCAGCGACTTCGTCGTTGTCCTCGACGAGCAGAATGCGCAGGCCGCCCGTGGTGGCAGGTTCTTCGCGGCGCGGTTCCGCGGCGGGCGCCGCGGTCGCCACGGCGCTGCCGCGCGGGAGATAGAGACGCACCGAGGTGCCCGCGCCGATCGCGCTATCGATCGTGGCAAGCCCGCCGGAGCGCTCGCAGAACGCGAACACTTGCGGCAGCCCGAGGCCGGTGCCCATTCCCTTCGGCTTCGTCGTGAAGAGCGGCTCGAACGCGTGCGCGAGCACGTCGCGCGCCATGCCGGAGCCGGTGTCGTCGAGTGAAATTTCGACGAAGTCGCCCGTCAGCGGAAAGCCGTCGCCGTGACGCAGGCTGAGGTTGTTCGCACGCACGGTGAAGCGTCCGCCGTTGGGCATCGCGTCGCGTGCGTTGACGGCGATGTTGATGAGCGCAAGCTCGAGTTCCGCGACGTCGACGAGGATCGGCCACACGTTGGTGCTCACGTCGATCACGAGCTCGACCTTCGCGCCGAGCGACGCACGCAGCAGCTCGCGGCTCGCCGCCATCCAGCGCGCGAATTCGATCGTCTCGGAGCGCAGCGGCTGCTTGCGCGCGACGCCGAGCAGTTGCCGCGTGAGCGACTGGCCGCCCTTTAACGCGCGCTCGATCGCCGACAGCTCCGTGTCGATCGCCTTGACGCCGCGCCGGCGCGCAATCTGCACATTCGCCGACACGATCATCAGCAGGTTGTTGAAATCGTGCGCGACGCTGCCGACGAGGTTGCCGAGCGCTTCCATCTTGCGCGATTGCCGGTAGGCGGATTCGATCGAGCGGCGCATCGACGCCTCGGCCTGCCAGCGCGCCCACGCCTGTTCTTCGGCGGCAAGGCGCTTGAGCGACAGGCCGATCACGAGCCACAGCACGATCGACGGCGTGAACACCGACACCACGAGCACCATCAGATGGCGATACCAATCGGCCCAGATCGCGGATTCGCGGTACGCGCACGACACAAAGACGGGATACGAGCCGACGCGCCGGTAGGCGACGATCTCGGCGCCGCCGTTCTTGCCGTTCGGACGCGTGTGCAGGACGCCGTCGCGGTTGCCCGAGGCGAGCGCCGTCGCGAGCGCCGAGCGGGGCGCCGCCAGCGACCACTGCGCGACCGGCAGCGGCGGGTACGACGCGAGCACGGCGCCGTCTTCGCGCGTGAGCATCATCGTGACCGCTTCGCCCTCGTTGCCCAGCAACTCGCGGTAGAACGCGTCGAAATACGACTGGCGCAGCGCGACCGACACCAGCCCGGCGAACGACCCGTCCTCGTTGCGCCGGGCGATGCCGGTGTTGAACACGGTCTCGCCCGCGCCGACGCGTCCGATCATCACCTTCGACACGTTCTCGATCACCTTGCCGTCGCGGATGCCGGTGAAATCGTCGCGATCGGCGATCGACGCGTGCGGCGCAGGGTAATAGCGGCTGTTCGCGAGCAGCATGCCGTCGGGGCCGAAGATCGACACCGAAGCGACCTGCGGATAGCCGCCGCCGATCGTCTTGAGCTTCTCGTGGATCGTGGCTTCCTGATTGCGCACCTGCTCGTTGCCGAGCCCGCGCACGAGGTCGTCGATGCGCGCGTCGAGCGTCTCGTTGAGGTCGAACACCTTGAGCGCGTGCTCCTCGCCGATGCGCACGGTGCGCAGCGTGATGTCGGTCGCTTCGGCGACGCGCGCGCGGAAATTGGCGTAGGCCGACGCGGCCACATACACGCACGGCAGCACGATCGCGGCGATCAGAAGCGCGATCAGCGTGAAGCGCCGCACGGCGAAGTCGGGTTCGGGGACGGCCGGATACGGCGACTCCTCTTGCCAATTCGGAACGGCTTGGCTCGTGCGAGGCTCGTCGGGCCGGTGGGACGTCATCGTCGGAATCGTATGAACGATAGGAAAGCTGTGCGTGTCATCATAAACGACTTGGATCGGCCGCCACGGCCATTCCCGGGAGCGGACGGCGCCCGCCGAACGAGCTTTTCCTCAAGCGTGGCCGGGCCGTGCCCGCAAACAGCGACGAATTCGGCAGCGCAAACGTACACAAAAGAATACTTCACGCATTTTTCAGACAGATATGTATGAAGTGTTCCGCGAAAGCGGGAAAGCGATATTATTTTTGTTTGATCGCCGGAAATTTGGCGAGTTGCTTTTCGAACCGTTTCCTCCCAAAATCCCGCTTCACTTCTACGACATAGACGCCCGCGACGTCCGGGCGCCACGAGATGCGCGAACGTCGCGCATCGCGCACGCGTTTCCTCGCCCCAGGACCGGGCCCGGCCAATCCGCACGCGCGCCGCCTATTGCGTCGCAGCCTGTCGACGTCCTCGCTCCGCTAAAGAACAGACACGAGCCGCCGTTAACGCGACATAGAAAACTCCGTTTACCTGTCACGCTGCCATGCCTTTGCCGATTGTGATCGCCGACGATTCCCTGCTTGCCCGCAAGGTTCTTACGAAATCCTTGCCAGCCGACTGGGATGTCGAAATCGAATATGCGTCGAACGGCCGAGAAGCGCTCGCGCTGTATCGCGCCGGCAAGGCTTCGGTAATGTTTCTCGACCTGACGATGCCCGACATGACGGGCTACCAGGTACTCGAAGCGCTTCAGCACGAGGACCTGAACACGTTCGTGATCGTCGTCTCGGCGGACATCCAGCCGCTGGCTCAGGAACGCGTCCGAACCCTCGGCGCCGCGGCGTTCGTCGCCAAGCCCGTGACCCCCGAGGCCCTCGTGCCGATCCTCAAGGAGTACGGGTTGTATGCCTGAGAACGTCTTCACCGAAGAACAGCGCGACGCGTTGCAGGAGATCGCCAACCTGGCGATGGGCCAGGCGGCGACGCGTCTTGCCCGCCTGCTCGATACGTTCATCGAGCTGTCGGTGCCGCGCATGCGCGTGGTCGAGGTGAGCGACGCGGCGGAAGCATTGCGCGACATGACCGGTATCGACGAAACCGTGACGGCCGTGCGCCAGGGCTTTCGCTCCGATATCAAGGGCGAGGCGCTCGTGATCTGCCGCAGCAGCGGCGTCGGGCAGTTGTGCTCGTTCGTCAACGATCCCTACATCGAATCTTCATATGAAACGGTCAGCCAGAAAGAGCTGATGTTCGACGTCGCCAACGTGCTCACGGGCGCGTGCGTGTCGAGCATTCTCGACCAGCTCGACCGCACGCCGGTTTTCTCTCCGCCGGGCCTGCTCGGCGAAAAAATCTCGCTCGACGACGTGTTCCAGGCCGACGTGCTCGCCTGGAAGGTCGCGCTCTTGCTCGAAGTGAACTTCGCGCTCGAGGACCAGAGCTTCCGGGCGCACCTCGTCATGCTGATGACCGAAGACTCGATTCGCCGCGTGAACGATGCGCTTGACGCACTGCTTTCCAGCTTATGAATGCCCCCAGCGAGCTCTCTCTTTCCGACCTCGTGATCGAGCGGGTCGGATTCGGCATCTTCGTCGTCGATCGCGATTTCAACGTGCTGATGTGGAACCGGTTCATGCAGGACCACAGCGGACGGCCGGCCGCCGAAGTGGTCGGCAAATCGATCTTCGACAATTTCCCGGAACTGCCGCGCGTATGGTTCACGCGCAAGCTCGAAAGCGTGTTCCAGCTCGGCAGTTTCGCGTTCAGCTCGTGGGAGCAGCGGCCGTATCTGTTCAAGTTCGAGCATGACCGGCCGATCACGGGCGGCGTCGACTTCATGCAGCAAGACTGCACGTTCATGCCGCTCATGCGCGGGCGCGAGGTGGTGGCCGTCTGCGTGACGATTTCGGACGTGACCAACGTCAGCGTGATGCAGCGCGAACGCGAAGAGGCGGTCGTCAAGCTGCAGGAATACGCGAACCGCGACGGCCTCACCGGCATCGCGAACCGGCGCTTCTTCGAGGCCCGCCTGCGTGACGAATATCTGCGCTGGCAGCGCTACGGCGGCGACTTTTCGGTGCTGCTGTTCGATCTCGATCACTTCAAGACGATCAACGACGAGTTCGGCCACGTGGTCGGCGACACGGTGTTGCGCGTGATGGCGCAGCGCGTCGGCGAAGCGGTCCGCGCGCAGGATACGTTCGGCCGCTTCGGCGGCGAGGAATTCGCGCTGCTGCTGCCGTGCACGACGCTCCAGGAGGCGATGGTCGTCGCCGAAAAGATCCGCAAGACGATCGGCGACACGCCGGTCGACGTGGAAGGCGTGAGCGTGCCGGTGACGGCGAGCGTGGGCGGCGCGGCCGCGCGCGCCGGTGTGAGCGCGTATGAGGTCCTGATCAACGATGCCGACGCCGCGCTCTATAGCGCGAAACGGCAGGGGCGTAACCGGTCGGTGGCGTTCACCTGACAAACGCGGCCGAAGTCCGGCACGACGTCGTTTTCGCCCGAAGGGGACGAGCGCGCAGGCGCGTCTAGCCGGGTCGCGGCAGCGGCTCGGGTCAAAGATTGTTATACTTTTGGCCGTTTCCGGCACCCATGCCGGCGCGCCGCGCACGTCCGAAGCGCGGCACTTGGCAGCACACCGCCTGGCGCTCAGTACGCGCCGGGCCGCCGCAAGCGTACTGAGCGCCCCCTTGGGGGGAGCTCACGCAGTGAGCGCGGGGGCCGTTTCACCTCAGACATCAATCGCCCAACAGGGCGCCACAGCGGAGTTCGTCTTGGCCGTTTCCAATCTCGTCGTGGACGATCCAGAAACCGACGCCGCCGCCGTCACGTCGAGCAGCTCGTTTTATCTCGCGATGCGCATTCTGCCGGCCGCGCAGCGCGACGCGATGTTTCAGGTCTACGCATTCTGCCGCGCCGTCGACGACATCGCCGACAGCAACGCGCCGCGCACCGAACGCAGCGCCGGTCTCGCGCGCTGGCGCGAGGACATCGACGCGTGCTACGCCGGCAATCCGCGCGCGTCGCTCGCTACCTTGACGCGCCACATCCGCACGTTCGATCTGCAGCGGGAAGATTTTCACGCGATGATCGACGGCATGGCGATGGACGCAGCCGAAGACATCTGCGCGCCCGACGATGCGACGCTCGACCTCTACTGCGACCGCGTCGCGAGTGCGGCGGGGCGGTTATCGGTGAGGATATTCGGGATGTCCGAGCAACCCGGCATCGAGCTGTCGCATCACCTCGGCCGCGCGCTGCAACTGACGAACATCCTGCGCGACATCGACGAAGACGCGGCGATCAACCGCTGCTATCTGCCGCGCGAATTGCTCGCGCGCGAAGGCATCGTCGCGACGAACCCGCTGGCGATCGCCGACGATCCGTCGCTGCCGCGCGTGTGCGCAACGCTCGCCGAACGCGCGCTCGACCACTTTGCGAAAGCCGACGCGATCATGGACGCCGCGCCGCGCCGCGAAGTGCGCGCGCCGCGCATCATGTCGGGCGTCTATCGCGTGCTGCTCGAGCGCACGCTCGAACGCGGCTTCGACCTGCCGCGCACGCCGATCGTGAAGCCGAAAGGCCGGCTGCTCTGGATCGTCGCGCGCTACGCCTTGTTCTGATGGCGAGGCGGGTGCACGTGATCGGCGCGGGGCTGGCTGGCCTCGCCGCCGCGGTTCAATTGCAGCGGCGCGGCGCGCACGTCGTGCTGCACGAAGCGGCGGAGCACGCCGGCGGGCGCTGCCGCTCGTATTACGACGGCACGCTCGGCGCGACGATCGACAACGGCAATCACTTCGTGCTGTCGGGCAACTACGCGACGCTCGGCTATACGCGCGCGATCGGCGCCGCCGACGAACTCGTCGGCCCGGCGCAGCCAGAATTCCCGTTCGTGGATCTCGCGAGCGGCCGCCGCTGGACCGTGCGCCTGACCCCGGGACGTCTGCCGCTGTGGATCTTCGACGCCGCCGCGCGCGTGCCCGATACGCATCCGGCCGACTACCTGTCGCTCGCGCCGCTTTTCTTCGCGAAACCGGGCCGCACGATGGCGCAGACGATGCGCTGCGACGGCATACTGTGGGACCGTTTGCTGCGGCCGCTCTTTTTGGCGGCGCTGAACGTCGAGCCGCGCCACGGCTCGGCCGAACTCGCGGCGACGCTCGCGCGCGAGACGCTCGCGGCCGGCGGCCAGGCATGCCGGCCGCTCGTCGCGAGAAACGGGCTTGGCAGTGCGTTTGTCGATCCGGCGCTGCGTTTGCTCCAGCATGGCGGCGCGGCCATCAAGCTCGGCTCGCGTCTTGCCGAGATCGTGTTCGCCAATGGTGCGAAGGAACGGGCCGCGAAGGGATCAACCGGCGAAGGCGCCACGGTCGACGGATTTTCCGCAAATGCTCGCGTCGCCGCGCTGAACTTCGCCGACGGTACGAGCATCGCGCTCGAGGCCGGCGAGTCGGTCGTGCTGGCGGTTTCCGCGGATGTCGCGCAAGCGCTCGTGCCGGGCGTGCGCGCGCCGACTGCGTTCAGCTCGGTCGTCAATGCCCATTTCGCAGTCGAGCCGCCGCACGGCCTGCCGCCGTTGACGGGCCTGGTGAACGGCACGGCCGAGTGGATTTTCGCGTTCGACGGACGCTTGTCCGTCACGGTGAGCGACGCGGATCGCCTGCTCGACACGCCGCGCGAAACGCTGGCGAAAACCATTTGGGCCGAGGTCGCGAAAGCCGCAAACCTCCCCGCCGATCCGATGCCGACCTGGCAGATCGTGATCGAAAGACGCGCGACGTTTGCCGCGCTGCCGTCGCAGGAAATGCTGCGGCCGGCGACGCGAACGCGCTGGAATAATCTTGTACTCGCGGGCGACTGGACGGCCACTGGCCTGCCCGCGACGATCGAAGGGGCGATCCGTTCGGGCCAGAAGGCCGCCGATACGCTCCTCAATCAACCGATGGACCGCCGATGAACGATTTGACCACCGTACCTGCCAACGACGCCGCCACCGACGCCGCCGTCACCGAAGCCGCGCCTTCCCCCGCGCCGCAAGCCGGCGGCGCCGCAGCCCGCGCGCAAGCGAACCCCGTGCTCGATGCCGCCGTCACGCGCGCCGTCGACGCGCTGCTCGCCGCGCAGCGTCCCGACGGCCACTGGCTCTACGAGCTCGAAGCCGACGCGACGATTCCCGCGGAGTACATCCTGCTGGTGCACTACCTCGGCGAGACGCCGAACATCGAGCTCGAACAGAAGATCGCCCGCTATCTGCGCCGCATCCAGCTCGCCGACGGCGGCTGGCCGCTCTTCACCGACGGCAAGCTCGACATCAGCGCCACCGTGAAGGCGTATTTCGCGCTGAAGATGGCCGGCGATTCCGAAGATGCCGAGCACATGCAGCGCGCGCGCCAAGCGATTCTCGCGAACGGCGGCGCGGAGGCCGTGAACGTGTTCACGCGCATCCTGCTCGCGCTGTTCGGCGTGATTCCGTGGCATGCGGTGCCGATGATGCCGGTCGAGATCATGCTGCTGCCGATGTGGTTCCCGTTCCACCTGTCGAAGGTGTCGTACTGGGCGCGCACCGTGATCGTGCCGCTGCTCGTGTTGAACGCCAAGCGGCCGAAGGCGAAGAATCCGCGCGGCGTCCGTATCGACGAGATCTTCAAGGGCGCGCCGGTTTCCACCGGTCTCCTGCCGCGAGCGGAGCACCAAAGCCAGGGCTGGTTCGTGTTCTTCCGCGGCGTCGACGCCATCCTGCGCGCGACCGATGGCCTCTTCCCGCGGCACACGCGCCAAAAGGCGATCGATGCGGCCGTCGCGTTCGTCGATGAGCGCCTGAACGGCGAAGACGGGCTCGGGGCGATTTTCCCGGCGATGGCCAATGCCGTGATGATGTACGACGTGCTCGGCTATCCGCCCGATCATCCGAATCGCGCGATTGCGCGTCAGTCGGTCGAGAAGCTGCTCGTGATCGGCGAGGAAGAGGCGTACTGCCAGCCGTGTTTGTCGCCGGTGTGGGATACGTCGCTCGCGGCGCACGCGCTGCTCGAAACCGAGGAGCCGCGCGCCGAGCAAGCGGCGCTGCAGGGCCTGCAATGGCTGCGTCCGCTGCAGATCCTGAACGTGCGCGGCGACTGGATCTCGCGCCGTCCGAACGTGCGGCCCGGCGGCTGGGCGTTCCAGTACGCGAACCCGCACTATCCGGACGTCGACGACACCGCCGTGGTCGTGATGGCGATGGATCGCGCCGCGACGCTCACGCAATCGAACGTCGACCGCGAAGCGATTGCGCGGGCGCGCGAGTGGGTGGTCGGCATGCAGAGCAGCGACGGCGGCTGGGGCGCGTTCGAGCCGGAAAACACGCAGTACTACCTGAACAACATCCCGTTCTCCGATCACGGCGCGCTGCTCGATCCGCCGACCGCCGACGTGTCGGCGCGTTGTCTCTCGATGCTCGCGCAGCTCGGTGAAATGCCGGGCACCAGCGAGCCCGCGCGCCGCGCGTACGACTATCTGCTCAAGGAGCAGGAAGCCGACGGCAGCTGGTACGGCCGCTGGGGGATGAACTACATCTACGGCACGTGGACGACGCTGTGCGCGCTGAACGCCGCGGGCATGCCGCACGACGACCCGCGCATCAAGCGCGCCGCACAGTGGCTGATCTCGATTCAGAACGAGGACGGCGGCTGGGGCGAGGACGGCACGAGCTACAAGCTCAACTATCGCGGCTACGAGAAGGCGTCGAGCACGTCGTCGCAGACGGCCTGGGCGCTCATCGGGCTGATGGCGGCGGGGGAGGTCGATCATCCCGCTGTCGAGCGCGGCGTTGCGTATCTGACGAAGACGCAACGCGAGCATGGCCTCTGGGACGAAACCCGCTTCACGGCGACCGGCTTCCCGCGCGTTTTCTATCTGCGCTACCACGGCTATCGCAAATTCTTCCCGCTTTGGGCGCTCGCCCGTTACCGGAATCTGAAGCGCGACGCGAGCACGCGCGTCACGGTCGGGATGTGACGGTGCGGCGCGATCCGGCGGCTGCGGTCGAAGGCGGCATGGCCCAACCGATGGCGGCCCTGCCCATCATCGCCGTGACCGGCATGGCGTTCGAAGCGCGCATCGCGCGCGGCGACGGGGTCGAAACGGTCTATGCGGCGCGCGCCGATTGGCTCGAGCGCGCGTTGTCCGAAGCGGTCGCGCGCGGCTGCGGCGGCATCGTCAGCTTCGGGACGGCGGGCGGCTTGGCGCCCGGTCTGGAACCGGGAACGCTCATCATCGCGGATGCCGTCGACGGCCCCTTGGGCCGCATCCCGACGAACGCCGCGTGGGCGGCGCGCTGCGCGGATGCGCTCGCGGGGACGCCGCTCCACGATCGCGTGCGGCGCGGCACGATGGCCGGCGTGACCGCGCCGGTCGTGAGCGCGCAGGACAAGGAACACCTCCACCGCTCGACGGGCGCGCTCGCGGTCGACATGGAATCGCACATCGCGGGCGCCATCGCGGCAGCGCGCGGCTTGCCGTTCATCGTGTGCCGCGCGATCGTCGACCCTGCGTGGCGCACGCTGCCGCGCGCGGCCACGGCCGGATTGCGCGACGACGGCACGACGGCCATCGGGCCGATTCTGCGCGAACTGGCCCGCCAGCCGTCCCAGCTCGGCGCGTTGATCCGGCTCGCCGCGGATGCGCGCGCCGCGCGCATGACGCTTGTCCAGGCGCGGCATGCGCTCGGTGAGGCCGGGGCGCTGCGGCCGCACTGAGGCACTTGGCAGCCGGGTCGCAACGCGGCCCCGCAATGGGGCCGCCTGCCTGACCCGCCGTGTCGATCGGCGGTTGCTTATTGACCGCTCGGTGCGCTCGCCGGGGCATTGCCGCCACCGGCTGGAGCAGCCGGTGCGGCAGGCGCAGCCGCACCCGACGCTTCGGCAGGCGCCGCAGCCTCACCTTCGTCGCCATAGTTAGGCAGCGCGGGCGGCTTGGTCCCGCCCTGGTTCAGCAGCGCTTTGCGTTGCTGAACATAGGCATCGCGGACGAACGAGTATTTGTCGAGCGCCGCCGCCTCGAGCAGGTTCGTCGCGCCGAGCAGATCGGCGCGCGCGCTCACGAATTGCAGCACGTAGAGCGGGACGCGTTCCTCCGCATCGAGAGAGCTGAAACTCAGCGGATTGACGTAGATGTCCGCAGCGCGCCCGACGCCGTCGCGGAACGAGCTAGGCCCGAACAGCGGCAGCACCAGATACGGGCCGGACGGCACGCCCCAATGGCCAAGCGTCAGGCCGAAGTCCTGATGATGCTTCGGCAGTCCCGCGGGCGTCGCCCAGTCGATTAGCCCGCCGAGCCCGAACACGGTGTTGAACGTCAGGCGCATCAGGTCTTCGGTGGCGTCGGTGATCTTCAGTTGCAACAGGTTGTTCGCGAAGTTGCCGACATCGCCGAGGTTCGAAAAGAAGTTGCTGACGGCCGTGCGGATCGGCTGCGGCGTGACTTTCAGGTAGCCCCTCGCGACCGGCTGGGCGATCGTCCGATCGACCGTGTCGTTGACGTTGAAGATGACCCGGTTCATCGGCTCCAGTGGGTCGCCAGGCGTGGCGTTCGGGCCGGTGGCGCAACCGGAGAGCGCGCCTGCGGCGGTGAGCGCCAGCGAAGTGTTTCGCAGCTTATTCATCGAGTGCCCAATGTCTTTTTCTTCGGTGTGCGCTTAACACGCGGTTTGCCCATCAGTACGGGCTGGAATACCACTGCGCCGATCAGCGTGCAAGACAGCGACAGCGCAAGCAGCCGGCCCATGCTCGCCGTGCCCGGGTGATGCGAGAGCCACAGGCTGCCGAACGCGGTCGCGGTGGTCGCGGCGCTCAACATGACGGCGTGCGTGAGGCTCGATTGCAGCAGGCTGGTTTGCCCGGCGCGCCAAGCCATCACGAAGTAGATCTTGAACGCGACGCCGACGCCGAGCATGAGCGGTAACGCGATGATATTCGCGAAGTTGAGCGGCATGTGAAAGACAACACACAGTTCGAGCGTGACAACCGCCGAAACCAGCAGCGGAATCAGCGTGCGTAGCACGTCGCCGAAACGGCGCAGAGTGAGCCACAGCAAGAGCGTGATCGACAGCACCGCCCACAGGGCCGCTTGCGCGAACGCTTCGATGATCGTGTCGGCCGAATGCAGGATCGAGATCGGGCCGCCGATCGCCGACGGGTCGGCCTGCTTCACCGCGTGAGCAAAGCGGCGCAGCATCGCGTCGTCGTTCGGATCGACGCCCGCGGGCACCTTCGGCGAGATATTGACGAGCGCGCGGCCGTCCGGCGATACCCAGTCGCGCACGAGATCCGGCGGCAGGTTGGCGCGCGTGATCTGCTCGGGCTCGAGCAACAGCTGCAGCTGCCGCAGCGCGAGGCGCAGCGGCTCGGAAATCGCGGTTTCAGCGCGGTCGCGCATGGCCGGGTCGGCGGCGGCGAGCTTCGCCAGCGTCTCGGACAAGTGCTTGGCCTCGGCGGCGCCGGGGCCGGGGTGGTCGTCGGCGGCGAGCGAAAGCTGGTTCGCCGCGCGCTTGAGCGCGGCGACGCGCAGCGTATCGTTCGCCGCGGGCGCGCCGGGTTGCGTGAGCGCGGGCGACAGTTCTTCCGCGGCGGCATCGATGAGATCGAGCTTCTGCGGCTGGTCGCTCGGGATGAAGCTCGAGAGCGTCGTGATCCGGCCGACTTCCGGCAGCTTCGAAAGCCGCGCAGCCGTTTGGTCGGCGGCGGCCAGCGACGGCGCGAGCACGGTCACGTCGTTGACGCCCGCTTCCGGCGAATCCTTGAGCGCGAGCAGCGTCGCCATCGATTCGCTATGCGGGTCCTTCAAATGCAGCGGGTTGAAGTCGAAGTGCAGATGCAAGAGCAGCGGCAACGCGCCGACGATCACCACCAGCGTGCCGATCAGCACGGGCTTGCGGTTGCGGTCGAGGTAATCGTCGACGGGCGCGAGACGCGGAAAGCCCGGCGAGCCTTTCTCGCCGGCCGGCCTGAACAGCTTGATGAGCGCGGGCAGGAGCGTCATGTTCGTGACGTACGCCACGAACATGCCGACGCCCGCGATCAGGCCCAGCTCCGACACGCCGCGATAGGCCGTCGGCAGAAACGAGAAGAAGCTCGCGGCCACCGCCGTGGCGGCGAGCGTGAGCGGAATGCCGACTTCGTACGCGGTCTTGATGAGCGCGCGGTTCAGGTCGTCGTCGTTATAGCGCGCCTCGCGGTACTTGACGCCGAACTGGATGCCGAAGTCGACCCCAAGCCCCACGAACAGCACCATGAACGCGACCGAAATCATATTGAGCGCGTCGACCATCAAGAGTCCGAGCGCGGCCGTGATCGCGAGCCCGACGAACAGCGTGATGAACACCGCGACGATCAGCTTGCCCGAGCGAAGCGCGAGCCACAGGATCATCAGCACGACGAGGAACGTGGCGATCGCGTTGACGAGCGCGCCTTGCTCCACGGAGGCGAACTCCTCGTCGGCGAGCGGCTGTTCGCCGGTCAGGCGGACCTGCGCGCCATAGCGGCCCGACAGGTTCAGCACGGTGGCCGTCGTGCGGACCGCTTCGGAGCCGCGCGCGCCCGCTTCGAGCGCGCCGTAATCGACCACGGGCTGCACGGTGATGAACGCGTAGGCCGGCTGCTTGGCCTGGTCCTTGTCGACGAGACCGCGCCACGACAGCACCGTGAACTTGCCGGCGAGCACGCCGTCGAGCGTCGTCGCGCTCTTGTTCAGCAGATTCGCCATGTCGCCGAGGTTGACCTGGCCGAGCTGCAGCGGCAAGAGGAGGGTGGTGGTCAGCGTGTCGGCGAGGCCGGTCAGGCTCGGGTCTTTCGCGAGCGTGTTGATGAGCGGCTTGGCTTTGGCGAGCTGCGAAGTGGTGTCTTGGATTTCCTTGGGCGACAGGAACAAGAGCCCATTGCGCTCGAAGAACGGACCGCCCGACGGCTGTGAGACCGCCGCGAATTCGTTCGGCTGCTTGCGCAGTGCGGCGGTCAGTTCGTTCGCGGCGGCGTCGGCGAATTCCGGCGCGGCTGCCTCGACGACGACGAGGATCGTTTGTCCGCGCTGCGGGAAGGCTTTGTCGGTGGCGTCGCCGAGCGCCGTCCAGGTCTCGTCCGTTTCGATCAGCCGGCTGACGTCGGTGTTGATCTTGAAATGGTTGACGACATAGTGACCACTCACCGCCGCGAGCAGCAGCGAGATGACGATGACCCAGACCGGATAGCGTACGGACCAGGCGACGAGGCGGACGACGGATGACTTCAGCATGTAGGCAAGGGGGCCCTGTCAAAGGGGACGGCATTGGGCAAGAGGCGAAGTATACCGGCGCGCCGCCGATGGGCGCAGGATGCTGTCCGTTGCGCCGCGAATCGCTCGCCCTTGGCCGTTGCACGCCCGCGCGGCCCTGACGCGCGAGTTCGCGGGAAAGCCATCGGGTAAAGCCGGTATACTGGCCCGACGCCCGCAGGCTTCATAGTCGCGGCCGCTCATTTCTTCACTGAACCGACGAGCGTATGAAACGTTATCTGATTGCTTTTCTCGCAGCCGCATTCGTGTCCGGCACGGCTTTCGCCCAGGCAAGCCCCGATTCCGTCGCGAAGACGGCCGTCGAAGGCACCGTCACCGCGATGAAGGCCGACCCGCAAGCGAAGAGCGGCGACATGGCAAAAATTACCGGCTTCGTACAGACGCGCTTCGTGCCGTACACCGACTTCCTGCGCACGACCCGCATCGCGGTCGGCCAGGATGCCTGGAACAAGGCGACGCCCGATCAGCAGAAGCAGTTGTTCGAGCAATTTCAGCTCCTGCTCGTGCGGACCTATGCCGCGTCGCTGTCGCAACTGCGCGACCAAAACGTGACGTTCAAGTTCGTGCCGTCGTCGACGCCGGCGGGCGCCAAGGATACGGTGGTGCAGACGCACGTGCTCACGGGCGGCGACGATCAGGGGATCGACTACCGGATGGAAAAGACGGCCGACGGCTGGAAGATCTACGACATCAATATGATGGGCGCCTGGCTGATCCAGGTCTATCAGCGTCAGTTCGCCGACCAGATTTCGAAGGGCGGCATCGATGGCCTGATCAAGTTCCTGACGGAGCATAACGCGCGCGGTGCCGGTTGATGTAAGCGCGATCGAGCCCATGAACGAAAAAGGACGCTTGACCGGCGTCCTTTTTTTGTCAACCCGATGTCGATCCGGGCTTGGCGCTTTAGCGCCTAGCCCGGTCTCATGCAGAGCTGTTAGCGCTTCAGCGCTTACTTCAGGCCCACAGTGAGCCCGCGAAAAACCAGCGTGTCATTGCCGCCGTCGCCGATGCTCGACCGCGAACTTGATCAACTCCGCCTGCCCGTCGATATCGAGCTTGCGCTTCAGGTTGAGCCGATGCGTCTCGACCGTGCGCACCGACAGCCCGTTCAATTGCGCGATCTGCTTGCTCGACAGCCCTTCGGCGAGCAGATCGAGAATGTCGCGTTCGCGCGGCGTCAGCGTTTCCAGCGGCGTTTGCATCGCGCTTGCCTGAATCATCCGCGCGGCAAGCCCCGCGCTGAAGAACGTCTGGCCGTTGAGCACCGCGCCGATCGCATGGACGATCTCGGTGGCGGGCGAATCCTTCAGCACGTAGCCGCTCGCGCCGGCGCGCACGGCCTGCATCACGTATTCGATGTTGTCGTGCATCGACAGCATCAGCACCCGGATCGCCGGAAATCGCTCGTGAAAGATGCCCGCGAGCGTGATGCCGTTCATTCCGTTCATGCCGACGTCCATCAGCACGAGATCGGGCGCGACCGTTTCGGCCAGCGCTAGCGCTTCGTCGGCATTGCCCGCCTCGCCCGCGACGTCCAGGTTCGGTACGCCTTCGAGGCGCAAGCGCAGACCGTCGCGCACGAGGGGATGGTCGTCGACCAAGATGATTTTCGCGGCGGCGCGCGATGTCGCTTCGTTCATGAGCGGGGACCTTCGTTCGATGTTGCGGACGCGTTCGGCGACGCGCGCTCCGCTGCGTGCGCGTGGATTCGTTCATGCGCCCGCGCATGTGCCTTGTCAGGCAGCGGCACGCGCGCCGTGACGACCGTATGCCCGGCCTGCGATACGAGCGACAGCGTGCCCGACAGCGTTTCGAGCCGCTCGCGCATGTTGCGCAGCCCGATGCCGCCGCGCGCGTCGGCTTGGGCGCGTTCGACGTCGAAGCCACGGCCGTTGTCCGCGATCGACAGCGTGACGGCGCGCGCCGACACGTCGAGCGACAGCGCCGCGCGCGTGGCCTGCGCGTGGCGCACGATGTTGTTGAGCGCCTCCTGCGCGATGCGAAAGAGCGCCGTATTCACCGCGTCGGGCAACGCGCCCGCGTTCGTGTGCGTGACCTGCGTGAAGCCGAGTTCGATGCCGGTTTCCTCGCCGAGCTCGCGCGTCAATTGTTCGAGCGCGGCAGCGAGGCCGAGGTCGTCGAGCATCGCGGGGCGCAGCGCGTGCGAGATGCGGCGCACTTCGCGAAGCGTGTCGGAGAGGCGCGCGAGGCCCGTCGTCAGCGCGGCTTCGGCGGCGGGCACGCGCGCGCCGGGGCTCGAGGCGCGCTCGAAACGCGCGAGCGCCGATTCGAGCAGCAGCTTGATCGACACCATCATCTGGCTGATGCCGTCGTGCAGCTCGCGCGACAACCGCGCCCGTTCGTTCTCCTGCGATTCGACGACCTGCTGCGCGAGCTGCTTCAGCTTCGCGTCGGCGCTGCGCGATTCGCTGACGTTGACGACGAGCGCGCACAACGCGATCACGCCGAAACCCGCGAGCGCAATCGCGCCGATCCACATCATCGTGCGCTCGATGTTGGCCGAGGCGCGCTCGTCGATGTGTGCGAGGGTCGTGTTCACGTCGTCGAGATAAATGCCCGTGCCGATCATCCAGCCCCAGCGCGGCAGCGGCACGACGTAGCCGAGCTTGGCTTCGAGGCGATTCGTCGACGGCCGGTGCCAGACGTAGCGCACATAGCCGCCGCCGCGCGAGGCCGCGGCGATCAACTGCTGAATCGTCAGCGATCCTTCGGGATCGCGCAGCGACCACCAGTTGTGGCCGACGAGGTTCGGCTCGCGCGGATGCATCAGCGAGTTGCCGTGCATGTCGTAGACGAAGAAGTAGCCGTCCTGGCCGAAATCCATTTTCTCGAGCATCGCGAGCGCTTGCTGACGCCGTATTGCGTCGTCGCGCGCGTTCTCTCCGCTCGCGTTGTAGAGCGGTGCGATCGCGCTCGTCGCGAGATCGACATAGTGCTTGAGCTCGACCTCCTTGCTCGACAGGTAGGCGGTCTGCATCGTCGCGTGCTGCGTCTGCGCCAGCGCCGTGGCCTGCTGGCGCACGCCGAACTCGATGCCGGCGATCGCGACCAGGAAGGGCACGATCGCGAGCAGGAAAATCTTCGTCTTGAGATTCATGGCTGGCTTCGATTCGTGAACTCGCGAACGTGGTGCCTACGTAGTTTTACGTAGTGTGCTTACGTAGTTGTCCGCTTGTGACGCCTACATCGAAAGCGAATACTACACGGCCATGACGCGGTCTATGCGCCGTGCGTCACGCTTGCCCTGCGTGTGATTTCGCAATACCGGCGCCTCACGCCGGTTTCTCATAATAATTTAGGAGACGCCATGAATCGGGCTTCCCAATGTTTTATCTGGATCGCGGTCGCGCTATTGGGCGCGTTCGCGTTCGGCACCATCGCGCTGGCACACGGCGAGCGGGTCAGCGCCCTGTGGGTCGTGATCGCCGCGGTGTGCGTCTATTTGATTGCGTATCGCTTCTATAGCCGTTTCATCGCGAGCAAGGTGCTGCAGCTCGACGGCCTGCGCATGACGCCCGCGGTCAAGCACAACGACGGCCTCGACTACGTGCCGACCAACAAGTACGTGCTGTTCGGCCATCACTTTGCCGCGATCGCCGGCGCCGGACCGCTCGTCGGCCCCGTGCTGGCCGCGCAGATGGGCTATACGCCCGGCATGCTGTGGATTCTCGCGGGCGTCGTGTTCGCGGGCGCTGTGCAGGACTTCATCGTGCTGTTCATCTCGTCGCGCCGCGACGGACGCTCACTCGGCGACCTCGTCAAGATGGAACTCGGCACCGTGCCCGGCGTAATCGCGCTGTTCGGCGCGTTCCTCATCATGGTGATCATTCTCGCGGTGCTCGCGCTGATCGTTGTGAAGGCGCTGGCCCATTCGCCGTGGGGCACGTTCACGGTTGCCGCGACGATTCCGATCGCGCTGTTCATGGGCGTCTACACGCGCTACATCCGGCCGGGCCGCATCGGCGAGGTGTCGATCATCGGTTTCGTGTTGTTGATGGCGTCGATCGTCTACGGCCAGCACGTGCACGATTCGCCGACGCTCGCCGCCTGGTTCACATTCAACGGCACGCAGCTGACGTGGATTCTGATCGGCTACGGCTTTGTCGCTTCCGTGCTGCCGATTTGGCTGCTGCTCGCGCCGCGCGATTATCTTTCGACGTTCCTCAAGATCGGCACGATTCTGGGCCTCGCGATCGGCATTCTCGTCGTCGCGCCGCAACTGAAGATGCCTGCGCTGACGAAGTTCGTCGACGGCACCGGTCCGGTCTGGTCGGGCAACCTGTTCCCGTTCTTGTTCATCACGATTGCGTGCGGCGCAGTGTCGGGCTTCCACGCGCTGATTTCGTCGGGCACGACGCCCAAGCTGCTCGACAACGAAACCAACGCGCGTTTCATCGGGTATGGCGCGATGCTGATGGAATCGTTCGTCGCGATCATGGCGCTGGTGGCTGCTTGCGTGATCGAGCCGGGTATCTACTTCGCGATGAACGCGCCTGCGGCCGTGCTCGGCACGACGCCGGAAGCCGTGGCGCAGACGGTCTCGAGCTGGGGCTTCATGCTGACGCCGGACATGCTCACCTCGACCGCGAAGGCTGTCGGCGAAACGACGATCATCGCGCGCGCCGGGGGCGCGCCGACGCTCGCGGTCGGCATGGCGCACATCCTGCATCAAGTGATCGGCGGCGAGGCGATGATGGCGTTCTGGTATCACTTCGCGATTCTGTTCGAAGCGCTCTTTATCTTGACGGCAGTTGACGCCGGTACGCGCGCGGGCCGCTTCATGCTGCAAGACCTGCTCGGCACGTTCCATCCTTCGCTCAAGCGTACCGATTCGTTGCCGGCGAATCTTGTGGCCACTGCACTGTGCGTCGGGGCGTGGGGCTACTTCCTGTATCAAGGCGTGGTTGATCCGCTTGGCGGCATCAATACGCTGTGGCCGCTGTTCGGCATCTCGAATCAGATGCTGGCCGCGATTGCGCTGACGCTTGGCACGGTGGTGCTCTTCAAGATGAAGCGCGACCGCTTTGCTTGGGTCACGCTGGTGCCGACGGTGTGGCTCTTGATCTGTACGCTGACGGCGGGGTGGCAGAAGATTTTCGATGCGAATCCGAAGATCGGCTTCCTGGCGCATGCGGCGAAGCTCTCGGCGGCGGCCGATGCGGGCACGGTGATGGCGCCCGCGAAGTCGATCGAGCAGATGCAGCGCGTGATCTTCAACGACTACATCGATGCGGCGCTGGCTGGGCTCTTCATCTTCGTCGTGGTGAGCATGGTGGTGTATGGCGTGATCGCGGTAATGCGCGCACGTCGCGCCGATCGGCCGACGTCGAATGAGACGCCGTTCGAAGCGATGCCGGCGCACCAAGCAGGCGTGACGGTTCAATAAACGGAGGCCCGCGATGTTTTCCAATCTGCATGAGGTGCGAAATGAAGTGCGGAACGCGGGCCGGTATCTCGGGCAGGCGCTGCGGCTGATGGTCGGGGTGCCTGACTATGAGACGTATGTCGCGCACATGCGCGCGACGCATCCGGATCGGGCTGTGATGACGTATGAGGAGTTTTTTCGCGAGCGGCAGGATGCGCGGTATGGCGGCGGGGCGGGGAAGTGCTGCTGACCCGGACCCTGCCGGTGTTCAGATCCGGAGCGCGGGCCAATCCGCGAGATCAGCGGGGCCGATGATCTGCGCAAGCGGGAACGTCTCGCCTTCGGCGATCTTCACGATCGCGTCCTTGCCTGTGAAATGCAACGCGCCGCGCTCGCCGAGCACGGTGCCGTTCGTGCCGTCCGAGTAGAGCGCCGAGCCTTCGGGCAGCGCGAACACCTGCTCGGGTGCATTGATCTCGAGAAACTCGGCAAGGCGTTCCTCGCGGCTTTCTCCGTTGTGCCCCGCCGGCTTGCCGCTGATGAAGTGCGGGTTGATCTGGAACGGCACGAGGCCGAGCGCGCGCAGCGTCGGCGGCTGGACGATCGGCATGTCGTTAGTTGTACGGATCGTCGGACATGCCACATTGCTGCCCGCGCTCCAGCCGATATAAGGCGTGCCCGCGTGCACCTTCGCGCGAATCGCATCGACGATGTCGGCCTCGTACATGCGCTTCAGAAGCGCAAAGGTATTGCCGCCGCCGACCGCGATCGCATCCGCCTGCTCGATCGCGAGCGTCGGATTCGCGCTGCGATGAATCGACTCGAGCGCGTAGCCGAGCGTTTCGAACGTCGGCTTGACGATCGCTTCATAAGCGTCGAAACCGAATGCGACACCGGCAAACGGAACGAAGACAATCTTTCGCGCTTCGTGTTTGAGTACCGTATGGATCTGTTCGGCGGCGTGCTCCAGATAGCCGAGGTTGTCTTTGCGGGAGCTGCTCATCAGCAGGATGCGCTGTGTCATGGTTGCCTTCCGGATCGGCGTAAGGTGAGGGAATTCGGGAGCCGCGCCATCGATGATCGAGGCCGCTTTTCGGAGCGGCGCGGGCATGAAAAAGGGCGCAACAGGTTGACTCGTTGCGCCCTTTCTTTCATCACGCACGCAGCGTGCGAGTTGCCGGTTTAATGCGCAGCGACCGCCTGCGTTTTCTTCGCACTGTTCGCACGCCCGATTTCCTCGAGCTTGATCTCGACGTGACGCGAGAACACGTATTCAGCCGGACGCTGCTTGTCGAGCGGGATGTCCTTGACGAACGCGCCTTCGGTCTTCGGACCGCGCAACGCCACGCCCAGCGCCTTCAGCGGATGCGCCACGGTATCCATCACCGCAGTCGCTTCGAAGCCGCAGTGGACCATGCAGTCCGCGCACTTTTCGTAGTTGCCGGTGCCGTACTTGTCCCAGTCGGTGGTCTCCATCAGTTCCTTGAAGGTCTTCACGTAGCCTTCGCCGACCAGATAACACGGCTTTTGCCAGCCGAACACCGTGCGCGCCGGGTTGCCCCACGGCGTGCATTCGTAGGTCTGGTTGCCCGCGAGGAAGTCGAGGAACAGGCCCGACTGGCTGAACGACCAGTTCTTGCCGTTGTTGCCGCGCTTGAAGATCTCGCGGAACAGCTGCTTGGTCTTGTCGCGGTTCAGGAAGTGCTGCTGATCCGGTGCGCGCTCATAGGCATAGCCCGGCGACACCGTGATGCCGTCGACGCCGATCGGCTTCAACGTATCGAAGAACGCGGCGACGCGCTCGGGCACGGCATCGTTGAACAGCGTGCAGTTGATGTTGACGCGGAAGCCGCGGCGCTTCGCTTCGCGGATCGCGGCGACGGCCTTGTCGTAGACGCCTTCCTGCGACACCGAGTGATCGTGCATCTGCTGATCGCCGTCGAGGTGCACCGACCAGACGAAATACGGGCTCGGCTCGTAGTCGTCCATCTTCTTTTCCATCAGGAGCGCGTTCGTGCACAGGTAGACGAACTTCTTGCGCTTGATGATGCCCTTGACGATCTGCGGCATTTCCTTGTGCAAGAGCGGTTCGCCGCCGGCGATCGAAACGACCGGCGCGCCGCACTCGTCGACCGCGCCCAGGCACTCTTCGAGCGACAGGCGCTGGTTCAGGATGGGGTCCGGATAATCGATCTTGCCGCAGCCGTTGCAGGCGAGGTTGCAGCGGAACAGCGGCTCGAGCATCAGCGCTAGCGGGTAGCGTTTGTTGCCGGAAAAGTGCTGGCGGAAGATGTAGGAGCCAACACGGACTTTTTGCAGCAGCGGAATAGACAAGGTTGAGCTCCTTAGGCTTCGCGCGCGACGGCTGGCTCGGCCAGCTTCGACGGCAGCTTGAATTCGACTTTTTCTTCACGGCCCGTCATCGTCGTGACTTCGACGGGCCCCAGGGCGCGCAGCGCACTGATTACGTGTTCGACCATTTCCTCGGGCGCCGACGCGCCCGCCGTGATACCGACCGTCTGCGTCGCGGCAAACCATTCCGGCTTCACTTCCGAGCCGTCCGCGACGAGGTAGCTCGGCACGCCGCTTTCGGTGCCGATCTCGCGCAGGCGGTTCGAGTTCGAGCTGTTGGTCGCGCCGACCACCAGCAGCACGTCGACCTGCTTCGAAAGCTCGCGCACCGCGGCTTGGCGGTTTTGCGTCGCGTAGCAGATGTCGCGCGTATCCGGGCCGACGATGTCCTTGAAGCGGCGCATCAGCGCTTCGATGATGCCGCGCGTGTCGTCGACGGAAAGCGTGGTCTGCGTCACGTACGCGAGCGGCGTATCGTCGGCGAGCGGCAGGGTCGCCACTTCCGCCTCGCTCTGCACGAGCAGCACCTGGCCGGGAATCTGGCCGATCGTGCCTTCGACTTCCGGGTGCCCCGCGTGGCCGATCAGGATCAGCGTGCGGCCGGCCGCGACGTACTGGCGGCCCTGCACGTGCACTTTCGTGACCAGCGGGCAGGTGGCGTCGAGCACGTCGAGACCGCGTTGTTCGGCATCGCGCTCGACGCTTTGCGCCACGCCGTGCGCGCTGAAAATCGCCACGGCGCCATGCGGCACCTCGTCGAGTTCTTCGACAAAGCGGGCGCCTTTGCTGCGCAGGTTTTCGACGACGTGCCGATTGTGAACAATTTCATGGCGCACATAAACGGGTGCACCGTGTCGTTGCAGCGCACGATCCACGATCTCGATCGCGCGGACGACCCCCGCACAAAAGCCGCGGGGCTGAGCAAGGATGACTCGCATATGTTAGGGAACTCCGACTGACGCGGGGTCTCGAACAAGCCGGTAGCCACGACTGTATCGCCCCGAATCCAGGTATGAAGAAAGCGGGCGCAATCCCGGCAAACCGAATCCAAACGCGCATTCTACCGCTATCGGGTCCGGCGCGCTTTAATAGGGTCGTCGGCTATTTGCAAGCAGTCGTCTCCGCCCGTGCAACGGTGCCCTGGAACCCAGTAAACTATTGGGCCGAAAGCGAATCTTTCGCTTGCATTACAGAATGTGCAGTATGGAAGTCGATCCCTACGAACACGATCCGGTCGCGCGCTTTTTGCTCCCGAAGGCGCTGCGCGCGCCGGCCGGCGTGATTTACCACTTTGTGCGCACCGCGGCCGAAATCGCCGACGTTAGCAGCGGAAGTCCCGCCGGGCGCCGCGCCCGTCTGGCCGACTTCCGGGCCGGGCTCGATGCCGCCGCGAACGGCCGTGCCGCCGCCGTGCACCCGCTCTTGTTCGAAAAAGTGGCTGTCGTGTCCGCGCAACATGGTGTGCCGCTGGCGCCGTTCTACGACCTCGTCGCGTCGTTCGAACACGATATCGACACCACCCGCTACGGCAATCGCGCCGCGCTCGCCGAATACTGCAACCGCTCGGCGAACCCGATCGGGCATTTGCTGCTGCATCTGATCGGCGCCGCCACCCCCGCCAACCTCGCCGCTTCCGACGCGATCTGCACATCGCTGCAACTCGTCCACTTGTGGCAGGACGTGGCGATCGACTGGAACAACGGGCATCTCTATCTGCCGCTCGCCGATCTCGCGCGCTTTGGCGTGACCGAGTCGCAGATCGCGCGCGGCACGTGCAACGACGCCTGGCGTGCGCTGATGGCGCATGAGATCGCCTACGCGCGTTCGCTGATGGTGCGCGGCGCGCCGCTCGCGCGGCGTCTGCCGGGGCGCTTCGGTCTCGAGCTGTGCAGCGTCGTCCAAGGCGGCCTGCGCATTCTCGAGCGCATCGAGCAGGCCGATTACGACGTGTTTCGCCAACGTCCCGTGCTGGAAACGCTCGATTGGTGCATCATCGCGGCGCGCACGGCGAAAATGCGTCTGTTTGGCAGCGTCGGCGTAAGCGCACTTTCGTTCGAGGGCCACGCATGACCGTCGCAATTCTGTTTCTGTTGTCCGCCATATCGCTCCTGATCTGGTGTGTGCTGTTGTTTGCCCGCGGCGGTTTCTGGCGTACGCGTCCGGCGCCGCCGCTGCCGATCGGGCCGCGCGACGCGTGGCCGGCCGTCGCCGCCGTCGTGCCCGCGCGCAACGAAGCGGACGTGATCGGCAAGGCGGTCTCGACGCTGATCTCGCAGAACTATCCGGGCGCATTCCATGTAATCGTCGTCGACGACCACAGCACCGACGGCACCGCCGATGCCGCGCGTGCCGCCGCGCTGTCGCTGCAGCGGCCCGAGCGGCTGACGGTGCTGACCGCGAAGCCGCTGCCTGCCGGCTGGTCGGGCAAGGTCTGGGCGCAGTCGCAGGGTATCGAAGCGGTAAAGTCGCTCGGCCTGCCGGCCGACTACCTGCTGCTGACCGACGCCGACATCGGACACCCTGCCGACGCCGTCGCGCAACTCGTTGCGCGCGCAACCGAAGAGAAGCGCGATCTGGTCTCGCTGATGGTGCGGCTGCGCTGCGATTCGCTCTGGGAGAAAGCGCTGATCCCGGCGTTCGTGTTCTTCTTCGCGAAGCTGTACCCGTTCTCGTGGGTCAACAATCCGCGCAACAAGACGGCCGCTGCGGCCGGCGGCTGCATGCTCGTGAAGCGCGCGGCGCTCGAGGAAGCGGGCGGCATCGAATCGATTCGCGGCGAATTGATCGACGATTGCAGCCTCGCGAGCCGGATCAAGCATCGCGGCGAAGGGCATCATCCGATACGGCTCGACGTTGCGGCGCATAGCGTGTCGCTGCGTCCGTACGACAACTGGCGCGAGATCTGGAACATGATCGCGCGCACCGCGTTCACGCAGTTGCGCTATTCGCCGTGGCTGCTGCTGGGCACGCTGATCGGCATGACGCTGATTTATCTGGTGCCGCCGGTCGCTGCGCTCGTGCTCGGTCCGTACGGATGGCCCGCTTGGGTCGCATGGGCCGCGATGTGCTGCGCGTATGCGCCGATGCTGCGCTACTACGGGCGTTCGCCGCTGTGGGCGCCGCTGCTGCCGCTGGTCGCGCTGTTTTATGTCGGTGCGACGGTGGGGTCCGCGGTGCGCTATTGGCGCGGCAAGGGCGGTCAGTGGAAGGCGCGCGTGCAGGCGCCGGTGCAGGAGAGGTAAGCCGCAAGCGCCGCACGGGTTTTGCGGCTGATATAGCGGCGGCGCGCACTGCGCTGCCGCCGTTTCAACACCATCAACGCTGCGTCAGCATCATATAGAGCTGAATCGCCATATCCGGCGAGAACGTGAACGGCACCCAGCCGTGGCCCGTGTGGCGCAGCACCAAGAGACGATCGCCGTTCGATTGCTTCTGCACGGCCATCACCGGATTCTTCGTCGACACGAAACGCCAGCCGGGCGCCAAGCCCGTCGGCGGCTCCGGCACCATCGACGCGCGCGCGTTCGCCAGTTCTTCGATCAGCTCCCCCACCTGGTCCGGATGCAACGACACCGACTGTCCGCCGACCGTCAGCACGATCTCGTTTTGCGCCGGGCGCGCGACGTGCAGCGTGGGTTTTTCGTCGACGGTTTCGACAGCATGCGCTGGTTCGCCAACCGGCGCGTCGGCGGCGGGAGCGGTCGCGTGATCAGCAGCCGGTTCGGCGGCTACCGCTGCCGCTTGCGCCGTTTCGCCGGAGTCAGCGCCTGCGGCCGGTGCCGCGGACGCGCGCTCAGCCGAGGCTTCGTGCGCCGCTTGTTGAGCGAGCGCGGTTTGAATGAGCTGGGTGAGCTGATCGACACCCGTTTCGAGCGCGCCGATCTGTTCTTGGAGGTTCATGCGAGGCTTCTCTACGTAAGACTCGCGATTTTACTCGCTGCGCGCGGGCTGTGATCGCAGCGCGGCGTACACAGGTTGTAACAAATTGCTCGGCGCGCTGTGCGTTTGCCATGCCGGACCACGCCGGACCGCCGCAAAGCGCGGCGGCCGCGTCACCGAGTCACGTCTTCCTCACGTGTTCACTTCGTCAAGTAGCCCGCTTGCCGGAACCAGTCGAGCGCATCGCGCAAGCCCTCGCGATACGGCCGCGCGCGATAGCCGAGCTCGCGTTCCGCCTTCGCCGACGTGAAGTACATCTTGTTCTTCGACATCTTGAGGCCGTCGACGGTCACGAACGGCTCGCGCTTCGTGATCTTCGCGACGGCCTCCGCGCCGAGCGCCAGCGGATAGAGCGGCCAGCGCGGCAGGCTGATCGTCGGCGGCTTGCGGCCCGTGAGCGCCGCGATGTCGGCGAGCATCTGCTGCAGCGGCAGGTTCTCGCCGCCGAGGATGTAGCGCTCGCCGATGCGTCCGTGTTCGAGCGCGAGGAAGTGGCCGGCGGCGACGTCGTCGACGTGCACGAGGTTCAGCCCCGTATCGACGAACGCCGGAATCTTGCCGAGCGCGGCCTCGACGATGATGCGGCCGGTCGGCGTCGGCTTCACGTCGCGCGGGCCGATCGGCGTCGACGGATTGACGATCACGGCGGGCAGCCGGTCGCGCTCGATCATGCGCTCGACCGCGCGCTCGGCGAGCACCTTGCTGCGCTTGTAGACGCCGATCGCGTTCTCAGCGGTGAGCGGCGCGGTTTCATCGGCGGAATTCCCGGAGCTCGTGACCTTGAGTGTTGCGACGCTGCTCGTGTAGACGATGCGCTCGACGCCCTCGGCGAGCGCCGCGCGCATCGTCGCTTCGGTGCCTTCGAGGTTCGCCCGTTCGATCTCGGCGGGGTCGGGGGCCCACAGGCGATAGTCGGCGGCGACGTGAAGCAGATAGCGCACGCCGCGCAGGGCGGCGCGCATCGAGGCTTCGTCGCGCATGTCGCCGACGGCGACTTCCGCGTTCAGGTCTTCGAGGTTCTTGCGTGGGCTCGTCGCGCGCACCAGCACGCGAACGGCGAAGCCCTTTTGTTGCGCGATGCGCGCGACGGCCGAGCCGACAAAGCCGGACGCGCCGGTGACGAGAACGAGGTCTCGCGATTGATCTGCCATGGGTTCCTCGGAATGGCGGCTTACGACGGCACGCAGTGTGGACCGCGTGTGCCGTTTTGGATGTTGCGGGATTTTACTTGCGTTGAGCTTGGTGCAGGTTTCGGGGAAATAGTCGGCTTTCTGATTTCAGCTTGCTGAGCTTAGTGGTTCGCGGGCGGAGTCGGGCGCGATGGTTCTGAAGTCGTGCCTCTTTAATACCGAGGAGATTGCAATTGCAAGCTAAGCTGAAAAAAACCCCTGTTTCCGGAAATGGCAGGACGATATTTATCGGACCAGTACTATGCGAATTCACGCCTTTACCTGGCTCTGTCACATATCAGGTTCGGGCTTGACAAATTAAAATGGCTGCGCAGTCCGGGTGTTCTGCAGCTTCGTGAATTCAGGCGCCGCTGCGGTGCAGCTTCGGACTGCTATTTTTTTCTAAAACCGGAGGTACTTTCTATGAAATTCCCCCTTCTTTGTACACTGTTGGCGACCATCGGTGGGATGTCGTTCACGCAGGCCCACGCCCAATCGGTCGAAGTTAAGGTGATCGGCACGATCAAGCCCGCCGCGTGTACGCCGACCCTCGCCGGCGGCGGCGTGGTCGACTACGGTGACATAAAGGCATCGACGCTGAAGCAGACGGAGTTTAACGTGCTATCGGAGAAAAACCTCGCGCTATCGATCACTTGCGACTCGCCGATGAAGATCGGGCTTCGTGTCACAGATAACCGCCCGGAAACTGTTGTGCCGGGTGCGCAGGCAGCATCTGGTGGTGGCGGGGACGACTCGAGATCTCATGGGCTTGGTGCGGTGTCGGGCAAGAACGTCGGCATTTACACGATGTCGGTCCGGGAATTTACCGGTGACAGCACGAGCGTCGACACGGTTCGTTCCACTGACGCGGGCAAGACATGGATGGCCGGCGCCTGGATGCTCCCTGGGGGCACCCACATGACGTCGTGGGCTGCCACGGACAACAAGACCGTGCCTGGAGCATACAAGAACCTTACCGGCACGGTCACCGTAGCGACAGTACTGAACAAGGGTTCGGAGCTGCCACTGGAAAACGATGTGCGGCTGGACGGTTCGGCCACGCTGGAGCTGGTCTACCTGTAAGTCTCGCAGGTGCGTCAGGCTCCGCCTGACGTCCGGGGCGTCAGCGCAAAGCCTCTACCCCCTCCGGCCGGCATGGTCCGCGACGATCGTGCCGGCCACTCAAGCGACAACCTGGCGCCGAAGCCGCTTCCAGCCAGTGCCTGTCAAGACAGGTTTCCGGTAACAGGACTGCTCCAGTTGATATGGGTTCCGTATCAAATGGATGGCGCCCTATTGCCGATTGATTGCCGCCTCTGACGCGGCACAGACTCGAAAAATAACAGGAGTCCTACATGATACCGCTCAAGAACCTTCCGCTCGCCCGGCTCACGCTTGGCCTGTTGGCGGCCATCTCGGTCTTCACCATGACCGGGCCCGCCTCGGCCACCGGCATGCAGCCGGAAACGTCGGTCATCGTGCTCGACGAGGGGCAGGGCGAGACCAGCCTGAATGTGAAGAACACTGACGCCAAGCCAGCCCTGCTGTACTCGTCAATCGAAAACATCCCGGAAGACTCCGAGGCGCTGGTGGTGCTCACCCCTCCGGTGGTCCGGGTCGAGGCCGGCGACACACAGCTCGTGCGCTTCATCAGCCAGGCGAAGGAGCCGGTCAAAACGCAACGCCTGAAGCGCGTGCTGTTCGAAGGCATTCCTCAGAGCGAGGGTGGCGGCGCGAAGATCGACGTCACGGTGCGCCAGAACCTGCCGCTGATCGTCCACCCGAAGGGACTCGCGCAGAACCGCGAGCCCTGGACGCTGCTGAAGTGGTCGACGGAGGGTGGCGAACTGAAGGTCGCCAACGATAGCCCGTACGTGGTGCGGCTCGCGCAGAAGGTTCACCTGAAGCCGGCCAACACCGAAGTGGAGCTGCCGCGCACCTATATCCTGCCGGGCGAATCGCTCTCAGTGCCGGCCGCCGGCGCGAACGCGGGTGCCAGCACGGTCACGCTCTATCCTGCCACCGTGTACGGCTACTCGGTCGATAGTTACGACGCGCCGCTTGCCGCCGCGAGCCGCTGACGTGAGCGCATCCCTCCCGCTGCCCTGTTCCCCGGTTACTGCCATGCACACCGGCTCACCGTCCGATACGCGGCGAACGCCGCGCGATGCACCGCGCCTGCGTCCTCTGGCCGCTGCCCTGTCCGCGATTGCGCTGGGGCTGGGTCTGGCGACGGGCGATGCCGATGCCCGCGAGACAGCAGGCGAGGACGGCGGGACAGAAAAGCGCCAGTCCGCCACGTTCGATGTCGAAACGCTGCGCGCGCGCGGCATCGACCCCAAACTTGCCGAGTATTTCCGTGAGGCGCCGCGCTTTCGCGAGGGTACGCACGTCGTGACGCTGGTGGTCAACGGTATGAAGGCGGGGCTGGTGGACGCCACCTTCGATGCGAACGGCGGGTTGTGTTTCACCGCCGCGCTGCTCGAGAAGGCGGGGCTGCAGGTACCGCGTGGCGACGAGGGCGCGACCGGCGATGCGACGCAATGTTACGACTTCATAGAGGCGTGGCCGCAAACGCAGGTCACCCTGAGGCCCGGGCGCGAGGAAGTCTCGCTGCTGGTGCCAACCGACGCGTTCCGGGCTCCCGAGGTGAACCTGTCCGGGTTCGCCACCGGCGGTACGGCGGGTCTGGTCAACTACGACATCATGGCGATGTCCTCGCACACGGGCGGCAACGCAAACACATACCTGTACACCGCCACCGACGTCGGCGTCAACGTGGGCGATTGGGTCCTCCGTAGTCGGCAGCTGTACACGTCCAACGACGGACGTGGCCAGTTCAACCACCTGTATGCGTACGCGCAGCGTACGTTCGCACAGTATGGTTCGACGCTGCAGGCAGGCCAGATCAACATCGCCAGTCCGCTGTTTGCGGGCGCCCCGCTCACCGGCATGCAGGTCCTGCCGGAAACGGCATTGGCGACCCGCGGCAACGACGGGCCGCGGGTCGAAGGCATTGCCCAATCCGAGGCGCGCGTGGAGATCCGTCAGGCTGGGGCACTCATCTATTCGACGCAAGTGCCGGCCGGCCCCTTCTCGCTCTCCGGCATTCCGCTGCTGAATTCGCGTACCGACCTGGATGTCACGGTTGTGGAAGCGAACGGCGCCGAGCACCGCTTCGTGGTGCCGGCTGCCTCGTTCGGCAGCGCCATGCTTGCGCCGCCCGGCTACTCGTTCGCCGCCGGGCGCATCCGCGATCTCGGTGATGTCAAGAACCCGGCGCCATGGGTGATCACCGGTGCCGGCAGTTGGGCGCTGGGCCGGCAGATGGTCACGAGCGCGGGTCTGATGGGCTCCACGGACTACCAGGCGCTCGGCTGGGGACTGGACGCGCGGTTCTGGCAGAACACCGCCGCGAGCGTGCGCAACACGTTTTCGAACGCGTCGCGCGAAGGCGCGCATGGCACCCAGGCAAGCGTATCGCTGAGTTCCGGACTGACCGAGCGTCTGAGCGCGAGCGTATCGGCCACCATGCAGACGTCGGGCTATCGCGATCTGCTGGACACCACGATCGACACGAGCAGCGGCTGGCTCGATTCGCGTTACCGCAACCAGTACACGGCGTCGCTCAACTGGTCCGATCCCGTGTTGGGCGGCATCAACCTGGCGTACACGGGGGTGCGGCCGTTCAACGGCACGAACACCGACCGGCTCGTCGCATCGTGGGGCAAGACGTTCAAATATGCGACGGTTAACGCCAGCTTTGAGACCGCGCTGGGCGGCTCGGGTGACCGTGATCGAGCCGGGCGCGGAGCCGGCGCGAACAACGCGTTTTATCTGAACGTCAGTATTCCGCTCGGACAGCGCAACGTGCGCACCTACGTCAATCGCCGCGAAAACCGCACGGTGATGGGCGCAGCGCTCAGCGAGAAGGTCAACGACTATGTGAACTATCGCGTGGCGGCCGAACGCCATGACGGTCGCGCCGACCTGACCGGAAACGTCGCGCTTACGCCGCGCTACACGCAGCTCAACCTGGGCTTGGGACGCTACGGCAACCAGAGCACGAACTACTCGGGCCAGATTCGCGGTGGCGTTGCGCTGCACGGCGGGGGTATCACCGCATCGCCGTATCCGATCCAGGACACCTTCGGCGTCCTGTCGGTGGGCGACATTTCCGGCGTGAAGGTGTCCACGCCGTATGGGCCGGTCTGGACCGACATGTCCGGCCAGGCTGTCATACCGCAGCTGCCGGCGTACCAAAGCAGCCGTATCGAACTCGACACGAAGACGCTCCCGCGCAACGTCGATATCCGCAACGGTTTCAGAATGGTCGAGGCGGGCCGCGGGTCGGTGAACAATGTCGAGTTCGACGTCGTGCGCACGCGCCGCGTGCTGGTCAGCGCCACCGACGAACAGGGCAAGGCGTTGCCCAAGGGGTCGTCGGTGATCGGTGCGGACAATGCGTTCGTGACGACGGTGGTCGACAACGGTCAGATTTTCCTGGCCAACGGACAGATCGGCGAGGCGCTGAAGGTGTCGCTGCCCGATGACCGGCAATGCGAACTTACCCTCGAACTGCCGGAGAAGGGCAATGACGAAGCATTCTATGAGCAGGCGAGCGCCGTGTGTCGCGCCTGACGGACAGTCAATGAGGACAATAGCCATGGTGAACACAGACAAGGAGCAGGACACGTTGCGGCGTGCGGCGCTGGGCGTGGCCGCAGTTATCGCGATGGCGGCGGCCGGTCATGCGCAGGCGGCGAACTGCGAGATGCAGATGAGCACGTCGAGGTTCGACTACGGTCAACTGAGCCGCACCGAACTGGACGCACAGAAACCCGAGGCGGGTGGCGTGTCGCTCGGCAGGCGAACGGCGACGCTGAACATCACATGCGAGCAGCCCACCACGATGGTGCTGCGCTTCGACGCGCCGTCGGCCGCTTCCGGCACCTTCGTGTTCGCGGAGCGCGGCAACTATGTGATGAAGATCAGCGAGGCGCACCTCGACGGCAGCGCCGTGGCGCTCGGTCGCATCAGCGCACCCGGTCAGGTGCCTCAGGCAGCGAAGATGAGCGAGACATTCGAGTCCGGCGAGGGTGTGGGCCTAGTGACGGACGGCCGGCCGGCCCGGGGCCGGCATCTCACCGCGCAGATCGAGATAGAAACGCGGGTGCCGTCCGAGGCACTCAGGGTACGCAGCGAGACGCAGCTTACCGGGCAGGGGCAGTTGCAGCTGATTGAACGATAGGAGCGATCTTGACGGCGAGCCGGTTGCCGCCATCAACTACATTCAAGCACCCCTTCATTGAAGCTCTGAATAAACGCATGCGCGTCCGCCGCAACCATCGGCCGCGCGAACCGGTAGCCTTGCACGAGGTTGCATCCGTGGCGGCGCAGGAACGCGAGCTGCTCGTCGGTCTCGACGCCTTCGGCCACGACTTTGAAGCCCAGCGCGCGGCCGAGCGACAGAATCGCGCGCGTGATCACTTCGTCCTCGCGGTGCACGCCGATGCCGCGCACGAACGACATGTCGAGCTTCAGACGGTCCGCGTGGAACGTGCGGATGTAGGACAGGCTCGAGTAGCCGGTGCCGAAATCGTCGATGGCGATATCGACGCCGGTCGCGCGTATCGCGCGCAGCATTTCGATCGACCCGTAGGCCATCAGCGCGCCCTCGGTGATCTCGACTTCGAGCAGCGACGGCGACAAGTCCGCGCGCGTCAGCGCGCGCTCGATCACGCGCAGGATGTCGCCGCGCGCGAACTGCCGCGGCGAGATGTTCACCGACATCCGCAACCCCGGCAGCGTCGACTGCCACGCTTGCGCCTGGTAGCACGCCTGCTGCATCACCCATTCGCCGATCGGCACGATCAGGCCGTTTTCCTCGGCGATCGGAATGAAGGTGGCGGGGCTCACCGGACCGAGCTCCGAATCGCGCCAGCGCAAGAGCGCTTCGACGCCCGTCACGCGGTTCGATTGCAAATCGACTTGCGGCTGATAGTCGAGCCGGAATTCGCCGTTCGCGAGCGCGGCGCGCATGCGGCGCGACAGCGCGAGGCGTTCGTCGGCGACGCGGCCGAGTTCCGGCTCGAACCGGTGCACCGCATTGCGTCCGTTCGATTTCGCGCGGTACATCGCGAGGTCCGCGCGGCGCAACAGCGTTTCGCCATCGGCGCCGTCGGACGGGAAGCTCGCGATGCCGACGCTCGTCTCGACGTAGAACTCCGTGTCGTCGATCCACACCGGCCGCGAGAACGCGTGCGAGACGCGCGCGAGCACGTCGGTCAGGCGATCGGTCTCGCCTGGCTCGACGATCACCATCACGAACTCGTCGCCGCCGTAGCGCGCCACGGTATCCGACGTGCCGACACAGTCGGCCAGGCGTTGCGCGATCTCACGCAGCAGCCCGTCGCCGATGCCGTGGCCGAGGCTGTCGTTGACGTCCTTGAAATGGTCGACGTCCATGAAGATCAACGACACGCGCGTGCCGCGCGCGGTGCCATGCTTGATCGCGTGAGCGAGCCGCTCGTTCAATAGCGAGCGGTTCGGCAGCGCGGTGAGCGCATCGAAATTCGCCTGATGGCGCAACATGTCGCGCGATTGCACGAGTTCGGTGACGTCGTTGACGACGCTGATGTGATGCGTGATCTGTCCGTTTTCGTCGCGCACCGGCGCGATATAGAGCTGATTCCAGAACAGCGTGCCGTCGCGCCGGTAATTGCGCACGAGCGTCGTCACTTCGCGCTCGTCGGCGAGCGCGCGGCGGATCGATTCGATGCCCGGCTGGTCGCGATCGTTGCCCTGCAGGAAGCGGCAATCGGAGCCGATGACCGCATCGGTCCGGTAGCCCGTGATGCGCTCGAACGCAGGGTTCGCGTATTCGATCAGATTGCCTTTGTCGGTCGCGCGCGTGATCAGCACGGCGTTGACGATCGCGTCGAGCGCGCGGCTGCGCAGGCGCAGCGCCAGTTCGACATCCTTGCGCTCGGTGATGTCTTCGTAAGTCGCGAGCAGGCCGATGACCTCGTCGCGCGCGTTCTTGAGCGGCACCTTGGTCTTTCGATACCAGCGCCAGTTGCCGCCCGCGGCCGGCGCGAACTCCTCGTACGCATTCAACGGCTTGCCGCTCGTGATCACTTCGCGGTCGCGCATGCGCGCCACCGACGCGAAGTTCTGCCAGGGCAGATCGTAGTCGGTGAGACCGGTGATCTTCGACGCGTCGGCGATGCCGACGTCGTCCGCGAACGCGCGGTTGCAGCCGAGGTAGTGAGAGCGCGTGTCCTTCCAGAAAATGCGTTGCGGCACGCTGTCGATCACCGCTTCGAGCATCTGCTTCGATTGCTGGACCGCTTCCTTGGCCTGTTCCTTTTCGGTGACGTCGACCGCGACGACGAAGCACGCGCGGCGATTCGCGTGATGGAGAAAGTGGAAGGTCGGTTCGACGAAAAAGCGCGTGCCGTCCTTTTTCACGTGGCAGCGCACGCCGGTCGTGCCGCTGACCGAGCCGGGCGTCTCCACGAACGTGGCGAAGCGCGCGAGGAATCTGTCCACGTCTTCGGCGGGCCGCAGCCTGGCGATGCTGAGGCCCTCGAATTCGTCGCGCGAATAGCCGTAGAGGCGCACGGCGGCATCGTTGACGGCCGCGATCGTCGCCGTCTCGACGTCGTAGATCAGCATCGGCAGCGGATGCTCTTCGAAATACTCGCGAAAGCGCGCCTCGCCTTCCTCGGCGACGATGCGCACGCGTGCGCGCTCGAGCCCGAGACGGTGATTCGCGAGAAAGCCATAGACGAGCAGCACGAACGCCGCCGCGGCGGCCGCCGCGAACGCGGTGCGCTCGGAGGCGAGGCGGCGCGCGGAAAGACTCGCGCGGGCGCTGGTGGAGAGTTCGCTTGCCGGGTCGAGCGAGGCGACGCCGACGGCGAGGCGGTGCCGCGTCTCGTTGACTTCGCCGAGCGCCTGCCGCTCGAGGGAGACGGTGTCGCCTTGGGTGCTCGCGGTGAGCGTCGTCTGGGCGAGCTGGCGTTGCCATTCGCTGGTCGCTGCGCGCAGCGCGTCGATTTCGCGCGCGCGTTGCGGGTCTTGTGCGAACGCGTCGGAAAGATCGCTGAAATAGCGAGTGGCGCGCTCGAGCCGCTCGACTGTCCACGGCACGGCGTGCGATGCGGGGTTGTCGAGCAAGCGCAGAAAATCGGCATCGGCTTCCGCGTAAAGCGATTCGAGCCCTTCGACGTCGTCGCGCACGTGCAGCACCTGCGTCAACTGTGCGTCCGCGACTTCGCGCGCGGCGAAGATCTGGCTTGCGGCAAACGCGACCATCCCAACGGCAATGGCGCACAACGCGACCGTCAGAATGGTCGTGTTGTGTTCTTCGAACCAGCTTTTGACCATCCGGATGCGGCTGACACCTACCGCGTGGTCTTGTGCAGCCACCGTGAAGTCCCCCCGCGCGATCGAAAAGAAGATGCGTAAACTGTTTACGACCGCCGCTTTGATTTACTTAAGTGCTCGCCGAAATGAATTTTGCTTTTACGTTTGCGTCTTTCTTGATCTTGATTGGCTGGATGCGGCTGCTTTCGTTGTATTAATCGCGCTGACAGTTTCAACGGCGTTCTCGTCATTGATGGCGCCGTTCGCTTTATCTCATCCTCCGGCAGGGTCGCTGCGGCACGACTAAAATGCGGGCGGAATGGATACGCAGGAGATGCGGGTATGACTGGGCCCGATTTAAACACAAGAATTGAAACTTATTATGTCCGTGTGCGCGGTGTCGTTCAGGGTGTGGGTTTTCGGCACGCGACGGTGCGCCAAGCGCATGCGCTCGGCATCACCGGCTGGGTCGCGAATCTGGACGACGGTTCGGTCGAAGCGATGCTGCAAGGTCCGGCCAATCAGGTCGACCTGATGCTCGAATGGTTGCGGCGCGGGCCGCCGGCCGCCCGCGTGACCGATCTCGCGGGCGAGGAGCGCTACACCGACAAGCGTTTCGATCGCTTCGAGCAACACTGACGACGCTGCCGGTCGGCAGCGTGATGCGCGACGCCTTCCGACCTTACATTTAGGATGCATCGGGACCGATCACTCTATATAATGAGAACGGTTCTTATTTCCATTCAAAAAATTCCGATGCGCCTGTCCGACTTGCCAAAGGGTGCTCCCGCCGTGGTGGAGCACGTTCAGGATGTTCATGCATCCGATTCGATTGCGCAGCGCCTGCGCGATCTCGGGTTCGTCTCCGGCGAACCGGTGCGGGTGGTCGCACGCGGGCCGTGGGGCGCCGATCCGATCCTGATCCAGATCGGCTCCACGCGGTTCGCGCTGCGTCGTGCCGAAGCCAGCCGCGTGAGCGTTCGGGAGGCATCGAGCGTATGAGCGCGGCCAACCTGCGTATCGCCCTCGTCGGCAATCCGAACTGCGGCAAAACCGCGCTGTTCAATCAACTCACCGGCGGGCGCCAGAAGGTCGCGAACTATGCCGGTGTCACCGTGGAGCGCAAGGAAGGGCGGTTCACCACGCCTTCCGGCCGCCACGTTCAAGTGCTCGATCTGCCGGGCGCCTACAGTTTCGACTCGACCAGCCCCGACGAGCGCATCACCCGCGACGTCCTGCTCGGACGCTATCCGGGCGAGGCGGTGCCGGATCTGATCGTCTGTGTCGCCGATGCGACCAATCTGCGTCTGCATCTGCGTTTCGTGCTCGAAGTCAAACGGCTCGGGCTGCCCGTGCTGCTGGCGCTGAACATGATGGACGCCGCCACCCGGCGCGGGATTGTCATCGACGTGCCCGAGCTGCAACGCCGGCTCGGCGTGCAGGTCGTGGAGACGGTGGCCGTGCGGCGCGGCGGCGCCGGCGCGCTGATCGATTCGATGGATCGAATGGGGCCGCTCGAGAAGCCGTCGTCCGCACCGGCTTCGAGCGGTCAGCAGGACCACGCCGATTTACACGCCGAAGTCCGTGCGCTCCTGGCGGCGGCCGTCACGATGCCGCGCGCGACCGATGCGCGCGACGACGCGATCGATCGCGTCGCGCTGCATCCGGTGTTCGGGTTGATGATCCTGGCGCTCGTGATGTTTCTCGTGTTCCAGGCGGTCTATTCGGTGGGCAAGCCGATGACCGATGCGATCGGCGACGGCTTCGGGTGGCTCGGTACCGAGGTCGGCGCGTGGCTGCCGGACGGGCCGCTGCGTAGCCTCCTGACCGATGGCGTGATCGGCGGTCTTGGCACCGTGCTCGGATTTCTGCCGGAAATTCTCGTGCTGTTCCTCTTCATTCTGCTGCTGGAGGAATCGGGCTACTTGCCGCGCGCGGCGTTTCTGCTCGACCGTGTCATGGTCTCGGTGGGGCTCACGGGGCGCTCGTTCATTCCGTTGCTGTCGAGTTTCGCGTGCGCGATTCCCGGCGTGATGGGCACGCGCAGCATCACGGATCCGCGCGACCGGCTCGCGACGATCCTCGTCGCGCCGCTCATGACCTGCTCCGCACGCCTGCCGGTCTACGCGCTGTTGATCGGCGCGTTCATTCCGATCCATCACGTATTCGGGGTATTCAATCTGCAGGGCCTTGTGCTGTTCGCGCTCTATGTGGCCGGAATTGGCGGCGCGATGCTGGTCGGCTGGATCTTGAAGCGCCTGCGCCGCGATCACGTCGAACACGCGCTGCTGATGGAGCTGCCGTCGTATCGTCTGCCGAAGCCGCGTGACATCGCGATCGGCCTGTGGGAGCGCGGCTCGATCTTTCTCAAGCGGCTGACCGGCGTGATTCTCGCGCTGACCGTGCTGATGTGGTTTCTGTCGACGTTTCCGTCGCCGCCGGCGGGCGCCACGGGGGCGGCCATCGATTACTCGTTCGCGGGCTACATCGGCCGCGGCCTGCAATACCTCTTTGCTCCGCTTGGCTTCAACTGGCAGATCAGTCTTTCGCTGATTCCGGCTTTCGCCGCACGCGAAACGGCCGTTGCGACGCTGGCCACGGTCTACGCGGTGAGTGGCGGCGATGGCGACATCGTGAGTCTCGGGCACGCGCTCGCCGCCAATTTCTCGTTGGCAAGCGCGCTGTCGCTGCTGGTCTGGTTCGCGTTCGCGCCGCAGTGCATGTCGACCCTCGCCGTGATCCGCCGCGAGACCCGTTCGGCGCGCATCGTAGCGATTTCGTTCGGCTACATGTTCGTCATGGCGTACGCGGCATCGTTCCTGACGTATCAGATTGCGAGGTGGCTCACGTGAGTTTCAGTTTGTGGTGGCAATACGCGGTGATCGCACTGCTCGTCGTGGCGAGCGTGCTTTACACGTTTCGCAAAGTGGCGCCGAAGCTGGCGGCCCGTTGGCAAGCCGCGGCGTCGATCGCGCTGACGCGGCCCGGGCGCTCGCGTGCGGCGCTCGCGCTGGGCCGCTGGCTGAGTCCCGGCGGTGCTACCGGCAATTGTGGCGACGGCTGCGGTGCCTGCGGCAGTTGCGACACGCCGCAGCGCGCGGCCGATCATCCGGATGGGCAGCCGATCACGTTCCGCTCACGTTAGCCGGAGCGTGCGAAGGGCATCGTCCGGGGCTTCTGTTCAGCCCTGATGACGCGGGTTCGCATGCGGCGCGTTGATGCGCGTCGGACCCGCCTGGCTTTCGATTGCCTCGCGCAGCGCCGGTCTCCAGCCGAATCCGAACAGCGCTTCGGCGAGCACGAATAGCGGACCGATCAAGAGGCCGACCACATCGTCGACGAAAGCGGGCTTGCGATGCTCGTACGCCGCATGGCCGACGAATTGAAACACCCAGCCGACGACAAAGAGCCCGATGCCCGCGCCAAGCCAGGTGCCGAGCGGCGCTTGCGCGAGCCAATGGCCGAGCCAGAGGCACAGCGCGGAAACGACGGCCATCATCAATCCGAGCGGCACGTCGAGCACGAGGTAGTAGACGGTCGCCGCGACGAACAGCACCCAGGCCGGCGACAGCGCGAGCGGCAATACGCCGAAGTTCGAAGCCGGCCGGCTCAGCAGCACGGCGAGCGCAGCGACGATCATCGGAATGCCGACGAAATGCGTGGCGATATTGCGCCGGTCGCGATGGTAGGCCGCGTATTGGGCGAGCTGGTCTGTCAGCGTTCGCATGGATGTCTCCCTTTATCGAAAGCGCTCATAATCGCGCTCAATCGTCTGTCGACACTTTCGGCTAGCCGACAATCCGCGCTTTCTTGCCCATCCATGCTATGACATCGCACTCCGCCAGCGCACCTGCCGATCGCGAAGCGCTTGCCGCCGCGCTGGCGGCGAGCGCGTGGTTCCGCGCGAATCCCGAGGACTTGCGCGCGGCGCTCGTCGAGCTGGGGCGCGTCGAGCGGCTGGCCGGCGGCGCGCGGCTTTTCATCCGCGGCGACGCCGACGATGGCCTCTATTGCGTGCTGGAAGGCGCCATCCGGATCGGCGCGGCGAGCTTCGCGGGCAAGGAGGCGCTCCTCGTTCTCGTCGAGCCGGGGAGTTGGTTCGGCGAGATCGGGCTGTTCGACGGCCGGCCGCGCACGCATGACGCCTACGCCGAGCGCGATACCGTGCTGTTTCATGTGCCGCGTGCGGCGCTTGCCGCGCTGCTCGAACGCACGCCGCAATATTGGCACGCGTTCGGCCTGCTGCTGACGCAGAAATTGCGCCTCATGTTCGAATTGATCGAGGAAACGGCGCTGCTTCCCGCGTCGCAGCGCGTGGCGCGGCGGCTGTTGCTGATGGCGGGCGGATACGGCGACGCGAGCGCCGCGCGGCGCGTACTCAAGGTGCCGCAGGAAGACCTCGCGATGATGCTCGCGCTGTCGCGCCAGACGATCAATCAAATCCTCAAGCAATTCGAAACGCAGGGCGCGCTGACGTTGCGCTATGCGGAGATCGAGATCGTCGATCCGGTGTTGCTGACGGCGCTGGCGATGCCCGACGCGGTCGCGCGGCCACACCGGTAGGTACTGCGTTCCGTTTGCCTTGGCGCTCGTCCTTGACTATGTGTGTACGCACATATAAACTGCCTTTCATGAACAGACCTCTCTCTTACGACGAATGCAACTGCTTCGCGCTGCGTCAAGCGGCGCGCTATGTCACGCAGATCTACGAGCGGCATCTGGCGCAGGTCGGTATGACGGCGGCGCAATTCACGATCATGGCCAAGCTCGCGCGCCGGCCGGAATCCACGATGCTGGAGCTGTCGGAGCAGATGGTGATGGACCGCACCACGCTCGTCCGTGCATTGAAGCCGATGCAGCGCGACGGGCTGGTTGTGGCGAAGCCTTCGGAGCAGGATAGCCGCTTGTTCTTGCTGAGCTTGTCGGCAGCCGGCGAAAGGATCTTCGATCAGGCGGTGATCGCATGGCGCGCGGCGCAAGACGAGTTCGAGAAGAAGTTCGGCCGTGCGCGCGCGAAGGCGCTGCGTGCGGAGCTGTTCAGCATGACGGTTTGACCCGCCGCGCACGGATGGAGGCGGCCCGTGAGTTTGAAGCAGGGCCGCCATCTTTTTCCTTGACGATGTGCATATGCACTAATAAACTGCTTTCAATCACATGGCGGACTCTATCGAAGACGACTGTTTCGCGATTCGGCAAGCTTCGCGCTACGTCTCCCATATCTACGACAAGCATCTGGCGAGCGTCGGTTTGACGACGACGCAATTCTCGATCTTGGGAAGGCTCAAGCGCCTCGGGCCGTTGACGGCGTCGCAGCTGGCCGAGGCGATGGTGATGGAGCGAACCACGATGGTGCGCGCGATTCAGCCTTTGCATCGCGATGGTCTGGTGACGAGCACACCGTCCGAGTCCGACCGGCGCGCGCATTCGATCCGGTTGACCGAACTCGGCGCGCAAAAGCTTGCGAGCGCGGTGATTCCCTGGCAAACGGCGCAAGAAGAGTTCGAGCAGCGTTTCGGCACGCAACGTGCCGCCTCGTTGCGGCAGGAGTTGTTCGCGCTGACGCGGGGATAGCGCTTTTGCTTGAAAGCATCGCCATACGGATAGGCGCGCTAGATCGCGCTTTATTTCAATCAAACGGAGTGCATACGCACATCAATCATGTCGACAACCCCGTCCACTATTGCGCCCGCAGGCGCGGCCCATATCAGCAAAGCACCGCGCCGTATTCCTTGGATGCTGCTTGCCGTGATGTCGGTGGTCGTCGTGCTGGCGGCAGCGGCGTCCTATTGGTTTGCGATCGGCCGCTTCATCGAATCGACTGACGACGCGTATGTCGGCGGCGACGTCACCGTCATGGCGCCGCGCGTAAGCGGCTTCGTGACCGACGTGCTCGTGAAGGACAACCAGCACGTGAGCGCCAATCAAGTGCTGATCCGGCTCGATGCGCGCGACTACGACGCGCGTCTCGCGCAGGCGCAAGCGGACGTGGCCGGCGCGAAAGCGGCGGTCGTCGAGCTGCAGGCGAAGAAGGCGCTGCAATTGGCGACGATCAACGTGCAGGCCGCGGACGTGCGTTCGTCGCAGGCGGAGCTGACGCGCAGCGTCTCCGATGCGCAGCGCTATCGCGAGCTCGTGAAGGATCAGGCCGTGTCGAACCAGGTCGTCGAGCGCGCGGACGCCGATCTCGGCAAAGCCCGCGCTTCCGTCGACGGCAGCAACGCCGCGCTCATCGCGGCTCAGCGTCAGCTCGAAGTGCTCGATGCGCAGATCAACGATGCGCAAGCGCGGGTCGCCACGGCGCAGGCCGCCGAGCGCGTCGCTCAATTGAACGTCGAATACACGACGATCCGCTCGCCGGTCGACGGCTACGTCGGCAACCGCACGGCGCGCGTCGGGCTGCTCGCGAATACGGGGGCGTCGCTCTTGACCGTCGTGCCGTCGAATGGCTTGTGGATCGATGCGAACTTCAAGGAAGACCAGTTGAAGAAGATGCGCGTGGGCGACGAGGCCGAGGTCTCGCTCGATGCGTCGAGCGGCACGATCCGCGGTGTCGTCGAAAGTCTCGCGCCGGCGACGGGCGCCACCTTCAGCGTGCTGCCCGCCGAAAACGCGACCGGCAACTTCACGAAGATCGTGCAGCGCGTGCCGGTGCGGATTCGACTCGACGTGCCGAAGACGATGCAAGGCGTGCTGCGCCCTGGGCTGTCGGCGACGGTGAAGGTGCACGTCGATGCCGGCGGCGCGCGGGAGCGTGCGTCATGAGCGCAGCGGCCTTTCCCAGCATGAAGACCATGACCGCGACGCAACCGGCGCACGTGAACCCGGCCGATCTGCCGACGCGCACCAAAGTCTTCGCGTTCACGCTGATGTGCCTCGGGTTCTTCATGGCGACGCTCGATATCCAGATCGTCGCGTCCTCGCTTCGCGACATCGGCGGGGGCTTGTCCGCGAGCCAGGACGAGCTGTCGTGGGTGCAGACCTCGTACCTGATCGCCGAGATCCTGGTGATCCCGATGTCCGGCTGGCTCACGCGCGTGTTCTCGACGCGCTGGGTCTTTGCCGTCTCGGCATTCGGCTTTACGGTGACGAGCATGCTGTGCGGCCTCGCCTGGGACATCAATTCGATGATCATCTTCCGCGGGCTGCAAGGCGCGCTCGGCGCGGCCATGATCCCGACCGTGTTCACAACGGCGTTCGTGCTGTTTCCGCCCAAGCAGCGCTTGATTGCGTCGACCACGATCAGCGCGCTCGCGACGCTCGCGCCCACGATCGGGCCCGTGATCGGCGGCTGGATCACGTCGGCATGGTCGTGGCATTGGCTGTTCTATTTGAATCTCGTGCCGGGTCTGGTGGTGACGGTCATGGTGCCGCGCTATGTCGACTTCGACCGGGCCGATATCTCGCTGCTGAAGAAAGGCGACTACCTCGGCATCGCACTGATGTCCGGCTTTCTGGGCTGCCTCGAGTACCTGCTCGAAGAAGGGCCGCGCAAGAACTGGTTCAGCGACGACGTGATTCTTGCCTGCGCGTGGATCTCGGCGATTTGCGGCTTTCTGTTCCTCGTTCACGCACTGACGGCCAAAGAGCCGATCGTCGATCTGAAGGCACTGGCTCTTCGCAACTTCGGCATCGGCAGCTTGCTTTCTTTCATCACCGGCATCGGCATTTTCTGCACGGTGTTTCTCACGCCGCAGTTTCTCGCGCGCGTGCGCGGCTTCGATTCGTTTCAGATCGGGATGGCGTTGCTGTCCGTCGGCTGCTTTCAACTGCTTGGGCTCGTCGCGTATTCGTTGCTGACGCGCGTGCTCAACATGCGCGTGCTGCTGACGATCGGACTCGTTCTGTTCGGCATCGGCTGCTATCTGTACGTGCCGCTCACGAACCAATGGGGCTGGGAGCAATTGCTGATTCCGCAGGCGCTGCGCGGCCTCGGCCAGCAGTTCTGCATTCCGCCGATCGTCACGATGGCGCTGGGTTCGCTGCCGCCGTCCCGGCTCAAGTCGGCGAGCGGCTTGTTCAATCTGATGCGCAATCTCGGCGGCGCCATCGGCATTGCGGTCGCGAGCACGATGCTCAACGACCGGCTGAACCTGCACTATGAGCGGCTCGACGAACACCTGAACGCAGGGCGGCCCGTCGTCGAATCGATTCTTCAAACGCAGACGGCGCATCTGGCCGCGGTAGGCGGCGACGCGCTCAATGCCGCGAACGCCGGGCTCGGCGAGCTGCATGCGCTATTGGTCCGCGAAGCGCTGGTCCTGACGTTTTCCGACACGTTTTTCGCGCTGGCGCTGTGTTTCGTGGTGGCGCTCGTGAGCGTGATTTTCATGCGCCCGTTCAGCATCCACAGCGCTCCGCCGACTGACGCCCATTGAGTCACCGATATGAATTCGAACCTTGCAAAAGCGCTTGCCGCGGCGCTCGCCGCTTTGAGTCTTGCCGCCTGCGCCGTGCCGCCGGCGGCCCACGACACGCTTTCCCAAACCGTCCACACGGTGGCGCCGACCGCGTGGGATGTCGCCGCGCCCCAGGACGCGTCGAATGCCGATCAATGGTGGGAGCAGTTCGGCGATCCTGTCATGCATCAGCTCGTCGCGTCCGTGCTCAAGGAGAACCTCGACGTGCAGGCGGCCGTGGAGCGCGTGAAGCAGGCGCAGGAAGTCACCGCGCAGCGTCATGCGGTGTTGCTGCCCGAACTGGACGCCACGGGGACCGCTTCGTATGAGCGCATCAACACGCCCCCGCCGCTCGGCTACGTCAAGGAAGGGGGCTTCGGCCTCGCGGCGAGCTGGACGCCGGACGTGTTCGGCGGCCAACGCCTCTCGGTCCTGGCGGCCGAGGCGCAAACGAGCGGCCGCGAGGAAGCGCTGAACGCGCTGCGGCTCGCGCTCGCGGCCAATACGGCAGCCGCGTATATCGATCTGCGCTGGGCGCAGGCCGAACTGCAGATCCTCGATGACAACGAGCAAATCCGCGCTCGCGCGCTCAAGCTGACGCAGGAGCGCTTGCACTATGGTCTGTCGACGCAGCTCGACGTCGCGCGGGCGCAGAACCAGTTGAGCGATTTGCAAGCGCAGATTCCGCGCGTGCGGTCCAATGTCGAGCATCAATTGAGCTTGATCGCGGTCTATTCGGGCCGCACGCCGGAGAGCGTCGACAGTCTGCTGCAGGGCGGCGCACAGCCGATCCCGGTGCCGGCGCAAAGCGTGCCGCAGGTGCTGCCTTCCGAGGCGCTGCTGCGCCGCCCCGACGTGCGTGAAGCCTATGCGCTCGTCGAGCAGCGTGCCGATGAAGTGGGCGTATCGCGCGCGCAGCGCTATCCGCAGTTTCAGTTGAATCTCGCGGATGGCTTGCTCGCGGCGTCGTATCTCGGCCTGCCCACGCTGACCGACAACCTGTTCAGCGCGGCGCTGAACGCAACGAGCCCGATCTTCAACGCCGGAAGGATCACCGCGAACATCGACGAAAGCGAGAGCAAGATGCGCGAGTCGCAACTCGCGTTGCGGCAGACGATGCTGCAAGCACTCAAGGAAGTCGAGGACACGCGCAGCGATATCGTGAGCAGCTCGGATCAAGTCGTTCGTCTGGGCGGCGCACTCGATGCGTCGAATCAGGCGCTGCGGCTTTCCGACGAACTCTATCGCGGCGGCGCGGCGAACTTTCTCGATGTCCTGACGGCGCAGGAAGCGTATCTCCGCGATTCGGAGTCGCTCAACCAGGCTAAGCGCGAGCATGCGCTCGCGGCGGTCGCGCTTTACCGCTCGCTGGGCGGCGGGTGGGAGGCAGGGCAGACAGGTCAGGCTCGAAATAACAGCGCAGCAGGCTGACGAGTAGACACACGGCCTGCATCTGAAAATAATGTGGAAGGAGCTCACCTATCCATTGAAACGAGGAGATTGCCGACATGAGTGCAAACGAACTGCTGTCCCGGATGTTCCGCTATCAGGCGTGGGCGCATGAGGAAATCCTGGGAGCAGCGGCGGGACTCGATGCCGAGCATCATGCCGACGAGCGGCATCTCGTCCTTCGACTGATGATGACCGGCGCGAACGCATGAGCGTCTATATTGCCCTGCTGCGCGCCGTGAACGTCGGCGGCACAGGCAAGCTCCCGATGTCGGAGCTGCGCAGCCTGTGCGAATCGGCAGGATTCGCCGACGTGCGCACGTATATCGCCAGCGGCAACGTGGTCTTCAAAAGCGCGCTGTCGAAGACGGCGGTCAAGGCCAAGCTCGAGCAGTGTCTCGCGGACTATGCGGGCAAGCCGGTCGGCGTGCTGATTCGCACCGGAAAGGAAATGGCCGCCGTTCTCGCCGCGAATCCGTTCAAGTCGGCGGCGCCGAACCGGGCGGTCGTCATCTTCCTCGATGGACCGCCGCCGGCCGATGCGTTAGCCAGTGCGAGCGGCAAGCACGCGGAGGAAATGGCGCTCGGCGAGCACGAGATTTATGTGCACTATCCGGACGGAATCGGGGCGTCGAAATTGAAAATCCCGGCCGCCAAGGCCGGGACCGCGCGCAACATCAACACCGTGGCGACGCTTGCGGAGTGGGCGGGCGCGTAGTCCGTCGTCTCGTCGATACGCGGTCTCGCCATTCGGCTGGCCGCGCGGCCGAATCTTAGGCAGGCAGTCCTTCGGCCTTCAACGCGGCTTGCACGGCGGCAGGCACAACTCTTGCCGAAGCTTAGTTGTATCCGAGGATTGCTGCGAACGAGACGTCGGCCCGGTCACTGACATTACTCGCCAGCATTGCCAACGGGTTTTGCAGCAACGAGGCATAGAGCGATGCTTGCTTGGTTTTTGCTGGCTGCACGCGTGCGATATTCGTCGGAATTGCTTCCTTTGTTTCAAAAGACATTGCAACGACGTGATGCGAGTTCATTTCATTCACCTTGTCGGAACGATTACAAGACCAGTGGGGCTACTTGAAGGCAGGAGCGATGATGGTCGAGATGAGCTGGACTACAGCCAGATGAGTCGCTTCGGGAATGCCGTCGACATTGCCGTCGATGACGTTGGCGACTGAGTTGATGAGGCCGACGTCGACACCTCGTCGAAGAAGTGCGGCTTCGAGGACGGGATTGTGCGCGAGCGTAGGCCTTCCCGCCCGCGCTGCAAACGCCCCGGCAATCGCATAGCATCCCCAGTTGGAGCAAGCGGCTGTCACCAGCACGTCTGCGCCGGTGACAGCGCCAATACCTGCGCTTCCATCAGGACGCTTGTCGCCGAATTTCACGTACTTCTGGACGGCTTCCGAAACGACGCCCATCCCGATCTCATTGCCGCCGTCACCAACAGCGACCGTCGGAATCTTTCGGGCAATGGCTTCATCGAACAGAAAGTCGATTCGCGCACGCCCCATCCCGTAGTCGATGCCTCGCATGCTGCAATAGATACCATCGACATTGCGCCCCACGCGCTCCGTCGAGAAGAATAGCGCCGGCTGATATTTTTCAATGAGCGGTATCGAGACATCTTTGGCACTCGCTTCATCGAGCGGGAATGGTTCGACGCACACGACGGCCAGGCTTCCATCGTCGCGAGCGATTTTTGCCTGCTCGTATGGAAGTACCGTAAGCCCCGCACTCGTCAGAATGGCGGAAGTGGTTGGAATCAGCGTTTCTTCAACGAAAGTGATGCAGAGCACCTTCTTTGCAAGAGACAGTGCCCGCACGACTGCAGCAAGTCCCGCCGGACCGTCGTTCTCGCCAATAGCGGGTGAAATCCACGCGCGCGAGACCGACCCCGTGGTGACGAACACGTTAGCCTTTTCGGGTATCGCCTCGAGAGCGTCGGCCGCAGCACCAACGAGCGGACCACCCTGGCGTTCCCGGGCTGCCGCATAGAGTTGCTCGACACCACGGCCGCCGAGGTCGAGCGACACAAGTGAATCGAGACGTTCGTCGATTGGCGTAAAACTGGATGCTGTCATGGTCACTTCCCCAACACGAGTTGTGCAATCGCGTTGCGGTCGTGAATGAGAGCCGCCACCTTGTCGAGCGACTTCATTACGGCGGATACCACCGCGTCAAATCCGCCCGTGCGGTCAAGCGCGTCAAGCGTCGGTTTCAGTCGAAGCGATACTCGAGCCCCAGGCTGGCCGTGTGTATTGACGGTCAGAATGCCGTGGTCTTCGAGCAGGACCATGCCCAGAGCGGATGTTGCCTCGCAGGGAACAACGACCGGTTTGACGTCTGGTCGGCCCGACATTTTGAGCAGGACGCGCAGCACCGAGTCTTCATCGACCATCGGACCGAGGTCGCTACGCTGAACCAGTGCTTTACCCATCTTCTGCTCGAGCGCATCGGCGAGCTTCTGGCCTGCGGCAGACTCCTGCCTAAGGTCGTCAGGCTCGTACTTCTGGAGAGAACGCAGCACAGCCGCAGCAATCGGCGCGCGGGCTTCCATTCCAAATTCCGCACCCTTGGCAGCCGCTGCCGTCACGAGCTCCTTGCGACCAACCAGAACGCCCGCGCGGGGGCCTGACAGGCCGGCCTTGTCGCAGTTCGTCACGGAGATGTCTGCGTCGAGTTGCAGGCTCAATTGGCCGCCGTGAAGTACTGTGCGCAGCCGAGCGCCATAGGCTTCATCGAGGAAGACCTTGGCGCCCAGTGCGTGCGCGTATTGAATGACTTCCTTAGTGATGTGGTCCTCGAGCCGTTCAAGACTGCTCGTGACAGTCGTGACCACTACGAGCGCGGGCCGGTTCGATTCGATGACTTTCAGCCAGGCCTTGTCTCCTTGCATTTCGTGGACAGGAACGCCCGCTACCTTCGAACCGCGAACAACAGACGCGTGTGAGCGTCCTCCAGGCGGAACAACGGAGACAACAGGTTTGCCGTCAGCAAGCGCAGCAATGGTTGCGATGATGCCCGCGCTGGTCCGGTTGAAGATGGCGACGGCATCGTCGCTTCGGCCGCCCATGTGTCCGATTGCAACCTGCCGAAGTTCTTCGGCGGCCAGACCAGGACCCACCCATTCTTCACACAGTGTGGCGATATCTTCAGGCTGGATGGGAAAGTCTCGCTGGTTTCCCGTGAACACGCCAATCGATTCCGCGCCCAGCATCTGCACGCGCCGTGCAGCAACGGCCTGACCGTGACGCAATCGCAGTGCTTCGTCAATGCTCGAACGAATAATAGAACCGCGCGCGAAGCCTACCGTCGGGTCAATCGGATTGCCAAAACTGTCCGTTTTTTCGGGAGCGGTACCAGAGGGCGATGCCGCCTTGTCAATTTCTTTCACGTCACTCATGTCTTACACCTGTCAAATCAAAAGGGCGCGGCTGCGAGAGAGAGATGTCTGAATGTTCCGTGTCTTCAGATGGACACCGTAACGATGCTTCTGAGTAGTTCGACAAACGACGTGTGTCCTTCCCAGTTGATGCCGTCGACGGCGACTTCCGCTCTCGAGGTAGCCCCATCTCTGGCGCCGGCTCGCACTGTGGCATCGATGAGGGTGTGTTCCAGCGTCGGGGTATGAAGCACGTTCAAGTCCCCTTTGCGCGCTGCGAGCGCAGCGGCAATTGCGTAAGCACCCCAGTTCGATACCGAGGCGCTGACGACAATGTCTGTTGCCGTCACCGTTACAACGCCAGACGCGTGTCCCGCAAGGGATTTGCCGCCAAGCGGATGCACGGCCGTGATGGCATCGCGCACGGCACCGAATCCCACTTCATTGCCGCCGTCACCGATGCCGATTGTCAACACACCGCGCTTGCGCGCCAGCTCTGCAAGCAGATACACGTGCCCAACGTCTTCGGGGTTTCGACAGTCACCTCGGACGCCATGGAAATAGCCTTCTTGGTTCGGACCGTCTCTTTCAACGAAGATGACCGCGTTGGGCTTGTATTCTTCCATCAAGGCTTGCGCGATCTCTCGACCCCGCTCAATCCCAAGCGGGAAACAGACGGTCGACACGGAGGCCGCGCGGCCCATTTCCGCAAGTTCGCCGTTGACTACTGCCGCAACAGCCATCACCGGCGCGGCATGAGCGTCTTCGGTCACGAGCACGACCCGGACGCCAAAAGCCAAAATGAGCGCGCGGGCCAGCACTGCTGCGCCGACCGGCCCGTCGGTCTCGCCGTGCGGCAGCTTGGGCGGCGTTCCCGCTCCTGTAGCGATGAAAACAATACCGCCGCTGAACAATGTGTCAGAGAGCTTTCGCGCCGCGAGAGAGCTCAGGGGCTCGCCGTGATGAGCACGGCACACCTGATACATCGGAACGACGAACCCTGCGGGCAGTCCTCCGTTCAGGGGCCGGATTTCGACTGTCATCAACCGGTCGATTCTTTCACCGGTAATCTGGTCGTTCGTTGGTGTCATTGCTAAGTACCCGTTTTATCGGTCAATGGGTTCACGGAACGTCTCTTTGACGAGCAGCACGCACACGAGTGATATGAGCGCCGCGACGGCGACGTACCACGAGACAGCCATCGAATTTCCGGTGCGAGCAACGAGCCACGCCGCAATCAACGGTGTGGGCGCGCTCGAAATAATTCCCGAGAGTTGATACGCCGTCGACGAACCACTAAAGCGATACCGCGTCGGATACTGCTCGGCGTAAATCACGCCGTGCAACGAACCGGTCGACGCGTGACCGATGCCGAGACCGAGCGAGAGTGCAATCGTGATGAGCACAGGATTAGCGGTGTCGAGCATCCAGAACAGCGGAAATGCATACACCGCGAAGAAGATTGCCCCGAACCCGTACACGACCTTGCGTCCAACCTTGTCGGAAAGCCAGCCGAACACTGGCTGCATGAAAAGGTCGACAGCGGCTGCCACAAGTAATCCCGTCGAGGCGACACTACGCGGCAGATGCAAAGTGTTCGTGATGTACGTGAGGGCGTAGACCGTAATCAGGAAGTAACCGACATTCGCTACGGTCTGGAAGAAGACCATGATGAAGGTCTTTTTCTTCTCGTTCTGCCAGACTTCGAGCAACGGTGCCCGCGACACGTTACCCGATGACCTGACCTTCTCGAAACTCGGCGGCTCGCTAACCTGGAGGCGGATGTACATGCCGACAAACAGGAGGGCGAGACTGAAGATGAACGGCAGGCGCCAGCCCCACGCAAAGAACTGTTCGTCCGGAAGTGCGGACACAAGCGCGAAGGCGCCGGTCGAAACGAGTAGGCCAGCAGGCACGCCCATCTGCATGGTTGCGCCGAAGAGACCCCGTCTGCCATCAGGCGCATGCTCGACCGTCATCAGCGCCGCGCCACCCCACTCACCCCCGAGGGCAAATCCCTGGATGACGCGCAGGAGAATCAGCAGGCCGGGACTCCAGTAGCCGACAGCGTTATACGAGGGCAGGAAGCCAATCGCGGCTGTGCACAGGCCCATCACGAGCAGCGTGAACACGAGCATTTTCTTTCGGCCCATGCGGTCGCCAAAGTGACCAATCACCATGCCGCCCAAGGGCCGCAGGACAAACGCCACCGCGAATGACGCCATCGATGCCAGAGTGGCCAATTCGGGCGTCAGTTCGTTGAAGAACACTTTCGGGAAAACCAGTGCTGCTGCCGTCCCGTAAAGAAAGTAGTCGTACCACTCAACGGTCGTTCCGATGAACGAGCTGAATGCCGCTCGTGTGGACGAACGGTGCGACTCGTGCGCGTCGTCATGCGTGGTTGCTGCCAGGTTTGCACTCATATCTCACTCCAAGCCCGTGTGCGGTTTGGGGGTGGCCTCTGCGTTTGGGGCCACCTCATATGCTGCTTCAGTTAAACGTTAATCGTCACGCTCTTGCGAGATGTGTATGCTTCGAGCGCGCCTTCGATGGAGTATTCCGCACCGATACCACTCTGCTTTGCACCGCCGTACGACATGCCCGGAATCTGACCGCCCGCTCGATTCACTTGCAGCCAGCCGGCATCGATCTGCTCGGTTGCCTTGAGGGCCTTCGTGATGTCGTTCGTAAATACGTATGCGGCGAGGCCGTACACGGTGTCGTTCGCCCAACGAATGACTTCGTCTTCGTCAGACCAGGGAATCGCGACGAGTACCGGGCCAAACACTTCTTCGCGCGAAACACGCCAGCTGTTGTCGACGCCGGCAAAGATGACCGGCTCAGGGAAGAAGCCTTTTGCTTCATCGATGGTCGAGGGCAGCGAACCGGTAAGAACCTTGGCGCCCGCATCAATCGCTTCCTTGATGAAAGCGCGGACTTCCGAATAACGCTCCGCGTTGATGATGGCGCCAATGTCGTTCGATTCGTCGAGCGCATCGCCAATCTTCAGCTCCTTGACCTTGGCGACCAGTTTGGTCATCACCACGTCCCAGACGTCCTTGTGAACGTACAGGCGCGAGCCAGCCGTACACGATTGCCCCTGTCGTGCAAAGCGCATCGCATTGATAATGCCCGTGACCGTAGCGTCAACGTATTCGGGCGTAGCGGAATCGGGATAGACGATGCACGGACTCTTGCCGCCGAGCTCGAGGGTTGCATGACCGATGCGGTCTGCGACCGCGTGGCCCACCAGCTTCCCGACTTCGAGGGAGCCTGTGAAGGACACCTTCGCGACGTTCGGATGAGCGGCCAGCGGCGCGCCGGCGTCGACGCCAGTGCCCGTTACGACGTTGAATACGCCGTTCGGGAACAGTCCGGTTGCAAGCTCCGCAATTTTGATGACGGCCAACGGAGCATCTTCCGCAGGCTTCAGGACCAAGGTGTTGCCCGTGCCCAATGCCATGCCGATTTTCACAGCAGCCAGCACGACCGGCGAATTCCACGGAATGATCGCGCCCACGACACCGAGAGGCTCGCGCGTCGAGTAGCTAAAGAGGCCCGGGCCCAACGGAAGCGTCTCGCCTTTTTGCTCGGCAATCACACCGCCGTAGTAGCGCAACACTTCCGCCGCCCCCAGCACTTCCGGACGGCTTTGCGTGCGCAAGGCATTGCCGCTTTCGGCGGCCAGTACACGCGCAATCTCTTCAGCGTTTGCCGTGACTCGATTGCCCAGTTCGGTCAGCAACGCGCCCCGGGCGCGCGATGCCAGCCGGCGCCACTTCGGGAAAGCAGCTGCTGCAGCTGCAACAGCTGCATTCACGTCATCGGCGTCGCTTGCGCCAATGGTGGCCAGTCTTTCGCGATGCGATGGATTTTCCACGTCGAGCGTTTGGCCCTTAGCCGGCGTGCGCCATTCATTGTTGATGAGCAGGCCGGTGATACCTGCCTTCGGCAGGACGACTTCAGTATTCAGATTGTCGGTGCGGGAGTTCACAGTCTTTCCTTGAGGCTTAGTCGTTATTACGCGGACGGCAGGCTGAGGCGGACGCCGAGCAGCACTTCATAGATTTCGTTGACGCTCGTCGAGTCCTTGCCGCCCAGACCCTTCGCGCGTGCCGCGTTGTACGTCTGGAGCACAAGCTGGCCGAGGGGCATCGGCAGATTCGAGAACTCATCCAGACACAGCTTGATGTCCTTGTGCATGAGGTCGATGGCGAAGTTCGCCGGGCGCTCGGCTGTGAAGAGCGTCTTCGGCAGGTAGTCGAGCATCTTGCTGCCTGCGAGACCTGCGGTCAGCACGTCACACAGGACGTCAAGCTTTGCGCCTGCCTTGACGCTCGCCGTCAGAACTTCGCCGAGGGCGACGGTATTGATTGCGGTGAGGAGGTTGTGGCTCAACTTGGTCAGCTGACCTGCACCGATATCGCCGCAATGGACAACACGGCCCGCGAGCACATCAAAGACGGGCTTGAGCTTCTCAATCACATCCGCGTTGCCACCGACCATCAGGACGAGCTTGCCGTTCTCTGCGCCGGCGACGCCGCCGCTAACGGGAGAGTCGACGAACGAGACTTTCTTTTCCGCAGCTGCTGCGGCGATTTCCTTGGTGGTCGCCGGGTCGACTGTGCTGAAGTCGACGATGATTGCGCCTTCGGCAGCCGCCTTGAGGACGCCGTCGCCACCCGTTACCGCATCACGCAAGGTCTTCGGGCTCGGCAGGCTCAGGAGAATCCGCTCTGCGTCGACGGCCGCTTCGGCGGGACTCTTCGCTGCTGTAGCCCCTTTCGCTGCGAGCGCATCCATTGCCGCCTGGCTTGGGTCGTATACGCGGACCTGATGACCTGCTGCAATCAGGCGCGCAGCCATTCGGCCACCCATGCGTCCCACACCGATAAATGCAACCTTCATTTGAACTTCCCTCCAACGGATTCAAGTAAGTTGAACCTGCGACGCTCGAACCAGCCAAGTCCTTGGCGGACGTGGGTTTTCCCTTGTCTGACAGCGTTTTCGCGTCCAGTGATGTGACTATAGGAAGTCAAATTAAGAAAAAAAAGACGACACTTTTTGACGGTATGCGTAACTTTTATTTACTATATGGCGCATACCCAACGGGGGAGCCATCCATGCTCAATCTGAGCCGTCTTCATCTGCTTCACGAGCTTTCTGTGCTCGGAACGATCTCGGCAGTCGCGGATGCCGTGCATCTGACGAGGCCTGCCGTTTCGCAGCAGCTTGCACAACTGGAAGAGGAACTGGAAACCGTCCTGATTGAGCGTTCCGGCCGCGGCGTCCAGTTGACCCCGGCAGGGCGACGTCTCGTCGCGCGAGCCACCGACCTGTTCCAGATGGTCGAAGAAATCGAGGCCGAGGTGGCAGCGGCCAATGTCGAAGTCAGCGGCGAAGTCCGGATGTCGGCGTTCGGGTCGCTTGCTAGCAGTGTGGTGCCGCTCGCTATCAAGCACCTGTTTGACGAGCATCCGCAGTTGAGCGTGCTCTTCACCGAACTGGAGCCGTCAGAGGGGCTTCGCGCCGCGGCGGCGAAGCAGACGGATATCGCAATCGTCGACGACCTTGTGAATGCCGAAGCGCTGGCAAACGTGCTTGAGTTTCTCCCCTTGTGCGTTGACCACTTTGACGCCGTCGTCTCGGCGAACCACAAACTCGCAGGGCGTAAGTCAATCCAACTTTCAGACCTCGCTCACGAGCGGTGGGCTCTGAACCAGTCAGCGGCCACGTATCACACGTTTCTGCTCAACGCCTGTTATGCGGGAGGCTTCACGCCCAAGGTTACGACGAGCAGCCGGAATACCGCGGTAACGCTGGAAATGGTCAGGACAGGCGGTGCCGTGGCTGTGCTGCCGCGGCTCGCACTTCGCCACGCAGAAAAAGACCAGGACTTTTCAATCTTGCCAATCGACCCGGTCTTGAATCGGCGAGTGTTCGTTGCCCTGCCCAAAGGGACCGCGAAACGTCCGGCGGTAGCGGCAGTGCTCGATGCACTGACGCTTGCGGCCAACGAATATCGGTGAGAGTCGGACCGCAAATCCCAGACGCGCTCCGCCAATTCAAATCCTCGGCGTGTGCTCACCCGACCGCCGGATCGCCACAAAGAGAGCGCTGCGCTTTACATGGCGGCACCATTCCAGACAGGCTACGCGTGCGATAGCACCTGACCCAGGAAGTCTCTGACACGGGGATGCGGCGCATCTCCGAAAAATTCTTCGGGTGTTGCATCCACGAGTATCTTTCCACTGTCCACGAATACAATCCGGTCAGCCACGCGACGCGCAAATGCCATTTCGTGGGTCACGCAAAGCATCGTCATCCCTTCGGTGGCTAAGGTGACCATCGTTTCGAGAACCTCCTTGACCATTTCTGGGTCAAGCGCAGAGGTCGGTTCGTCGAAGAGCATAACGGTAGGGTTCAGGCACAGTGCTCTGGCGATTGCCACTCGTTGTTGTTGCCCTCCAGACAACTGGGGCGGAAATTTCTCAGCTTGATTTCCGACGCGAACCTTGTTCAGCAGTTTCATCGCAATTTCACGCGCTTGCTCCTTGTCGACGCCGCTGACCTTCATCGGTGCCAGCATGCAATTCTTCAACACCGTGTAGTGGGGGAAAAGGTTGAAGCTCTGAAAGACCATGCCAACATGCTTTCTGACGTCGGAAGGCCGTTCGTATCGATTCCCCGAACGGGCGTCTCTCACAATGACCTCGCCGCTATCAATGTTGTCCAGCCCGTTTATGCATCGAATCAAGGTCGATTTGCCTGACCCCGATGGCCCGCAAATTACGACCTTCTGTCCTGCGTACACCTTCAGGTTAATGTCCTGAAGTACCGTGTGAGCCCCGAAGCGCTTGGTGAGCGATACGAGCTCAACCACCGGTGTCTGGTTCGTTTCCAAAATAGTCTCCTAATGGTTCAGTTTGTCACCGCGGCCGTATTCGGAGACGGAGCCCGAACTGTGTGCTTGAGCGTTCTGCGATGTCGAAGGTGGTCGGCGAGTTCCGCAAAGCCTGAACAGACAATAAAGTAGACGAAGGCTGCAAACGTATAAAACTCGACAAGCTTGCCGTCACGTTGTGCTATCTTCGCCGCCGCGCCCACGAAGTCAGTCAGCGAGAGGACGTAGACAAGCGACGTATCCTGAAAAAGAATAATTGCCTGCGTGACCATAATCGGAACCACTGCTTTCAGAGCCTGCGGAACAATCACAAGAGAGTAGGCCTGCGATGTTGAAAGTCCCAATGCCTTCGCGCCTTCATACTGACCACCCGGCACAGAAAGAAGACCGGAGCGAATGATTTCGCAAAAGTAAGCGGCTTCGAATAACGTGTAGGTGACAAACGCCGTGAGCTGCGGGCTTATCGAAACCGACATCCCACCCGGAGTAAACTGCCGCAGCACGAGCGGCACAAGAAAGAAAAACCAGAAGAGCACCATGATGAGTGGGATTGAACGCATCACGGTTACGTATGCCCACACAAGGCGGTCAAGCACAGGAATGCGGATATGGCGTATTACCGCCAGTACGGTGCCGATAACTAACCCGCCCATAAACGCGAATGCCGTTAGCTTGAGCGTAAACACCATGCCTTCGGCGAGATAGGGGAGCGCCCGCTCGATGGCTCCAAAGTCGTAATTCATCACGTCCTCCCTTGCGCAGGGCTGGCTGCGACTTTGGCGATGGTTGCAAACCGGGCGCTAACCAGGGCCGCTATACCGTAGACAATCAACGACAGTGCAAAGTAGACCAAAGTCACAATCCCAAATGATTCGAACGTACGGAACGTAAATTCATTCATCTGTTGTGCCTGGGCGGTCAGTTCGAGCAGACCAATCGTCATCGCTACCGATGTATTTTTGAGCAGCGCTAATGCTTCGCTTGTCAATGACGGTGCCATCGTTCTGAGCGCTTGCGGAATAAGCACGCAGATGTACAAATCGATGCTCGATAGTCCTAATGCATAGGCATCCTCACGCTGTCCCTTCGGCAAAGCCTGAATTCCGGAACGAACCTGTTCGGCAACCCGTGCACCTGTATAGAGACCAACTGCTATCAATGCTGGAATGAAGCTCGCCCATGGCGGAGGCATAGTCTTGATTGCGCTCCCGAGTGCCGATGGGACTATCTCTGGAAATACGAAGTACCAAAGGAAGGCTTGAAGAAGTAGAGGAATGTTGCGGAACACCTGAACATAGGTCCGGCTTAGAATGCGAAAAATTGAGCTCTGTGCGGTTCGACCTGACCCAATTACGATCCCAAAGACCGAAGCAATTAAAGCTGCACCGAGCCATAACAGCACCGTCCATAGAAGTCCAGACAGCAGCCAGTTGATATACAGGTCGCCGTCGACAGTCGTTTCGAAAAGCAGTTGCATGATTCGATGCTCAATGAGGGCAGCTGCGAAGCTGCCCATAGATGCTGGCTTACGCCGGGACCTTGTCGCTAGGGGTCTTGACGCGCTCCTTCAAATCCGCGCTCATCGGAAAGTTGAGCTTGATTGAGCGCGGCGGAATCGGGTCTTCAAACCACTTGCGATAAATCTGGTCAAATTCGCCCGACGCCATCAGCGACTTGAGCGTATCGTCGACCACCTTCTTAAACGCCGGGTCGTCCTTCGCCATCATCAGACCGTAATACAGCGTGTTGTACGACTCGGGCAGGAAAGTGAAGGCGTTAGGGTCTTGAGCATCGGCCTTCTTGGCGGCAAGCAGGATATCGTCTTCGATGAACGCCGCTGCACGACCATTTTCCAGGACGAGCATCGACTCGCTATGGTCATGGGCAGGAATGAACTTCAAATCGAGATTGTTCTTTTCGCTGATTTCTTTGGCGAACGCGAGTGCATTCGAGCCCTGCGTATAGACGACAGTCTTCCCTTTGAGGTCAGCTGCCGTTTTGATGCCAGAGTTGGCTTTAACAAGCCACCGGGTGTGACTCACGAATGTCGCGACTGAGAAGCCAACCTGCTTCTGTCGGTCCAGACTGTTGGCCGTGCTTGCGCATTCGAGGTCGACGTTGCCGTTGTTGACGAGCGCAATGCGGTTTGCCGAGGTAACAGGGACGTTGGTGACTTTAAGATTCGGAATGCTTTGCTTCAGCTTATCGACAATCTTATGACAAAGGTCGATGGAAAATCCGACGTAGTTCTGGTCCTGGTCCAGAAATGAAAACGGGACCGAGGCGTCACGCACGCCAAGACGGATTTCTCCGGTGCTCTTTATTTTCGCAAGCGTATCTGCGGCTTGCGCCTGGGCCGAAGCGAGCACGCCCGCAGTTGCGAGGATAACGGCCTTTGCAAAAAGTCTGTGCAACATTTCCAACTCCTATATATCGCCTGTTACTCGGCGGGAGGTCTCCCGGCTCTTCGGTTGGTGTCTTGCGCGTCAGCGACAACACGCTAAAAAACTGTAGGTACCCAAAAAGAATAAAAAAAGACGACTCTTTCTTTCTCGATGGGAAAGGTTTCCTTTCCCATCAAATGCTTGCCTTCGGGTAGTCACGTTGTCGATGGCGGCTCAACCTGATGCCAAAGCCGAACTGAGCTGCGCTACCGCAGTCCCCTTTCGCTAGTCCACCTGCTCGATAGCAACGAGCGTGTCTTCTTTCAGTCCCTTCCTGATGATTTCCGCGAGGCGGTCCACATCGTCGAACGTGTTGAACATCCCAAAAGAAACGCGGATGCCCCCACGCTCGGGCGAAACACGGACGAGGTTTCGCGCAAAGAAGTCAGCCCACTTGCTTACCGGTAGTGCGAGTACATAAATGTGGGAGCGGTGACCGTGCTCGCGCGGGCCGACTAAACGGACGCTCAATTCGTCGAGATGCTTGATGAGGCGGCCGCCAAGCGCCACCACATGCTTCTGGATATCGGGGACACCAACGCTTTCAATAAGGTCTATGGCAGACGACAGCGCTTGAAGGTCCGGCAGGTTCACATTTCCGAACTCGAAGCGGGCGGCGTCTTTCCGAACCTCGAGGTCCTCGGGGCGAGCGATATAGTCCGCCGGTGGACGCGCCATGCTCGACATCGCCAGAAACGTTGGCTGCAACTCATCCAGCCCTTCGGCCACATACAGAATCCCAAGCCCCTGAGGAACCAGAAGGCCCTTGTGAGTGCCTGCAGCCAGCGCGGAGATATTCAGTGCCTTCACATCGAGAGGAATCACACCAACCGACTGCATTGCGTCGACGACCAAATAGATGCCCTTGTCCTTGCACAGCTTCCCGATGCCGCCAATGTCGTGTACCTGACCCGCGTGGAACGTCACATGGGACAGCGTGACGACCTTCGTGTGCTTGTCGATATAGGGCGCGACGGTACCAGCGGTCGCAATTTCATCATCCTTCAGCTTGGCGAAGCGGACTTCGACCCCCTTGCGCTTAAGGTTCAGCCACGCATACGCATTGTTAGGATGGTCGCCCTCGATTAGCACCACGTTGTCGCCTGCCTCTAGCGGGACGGCATTGGCGGCGATGTTCAAACCTTCAGACGTATTCTTTGTGAATGCAATTTCGGCGGGCGCAGCATTGAAGAACTTGGCGACACGTTCCCGTGTTTCTTCTGCACGGCGCAGCCAGACGGGCTTGGGACCGCCCATCTCGTGACCTTCCGAAAGGAACTCCTCGAGCGCCGCCTTAACGTTCGTCGAAAGCGGCGTCTGGTGCGCAGAGTCGAGGTATAGCAGGCGCTTGGTCACGGGAAACTGAGCACGTGCGGCGGCGAATTTGTCGGATACGTTCATCTTTTCTCTCATGTTGAAAATGTGTTGTTGGTGGCGCGCATAAGGGCCGGCCCGGCCCTGCGGTCTTCCCGCGATTAGGCTTTCGAATCAGCGGTGGACAGGTAGCGCGCGTGATGTTCGATATGCGCGCCGATAAATGTCGAGACGAAGTAGTAGCTATGGTCGTATCCGGCTCGCATACACAAGTGCAGAGGAACGCCGGCCTTTTCGGCGGCCGCCGCCAGCAGGGTCGGTTTCAGTTGCGTGTGCAGAAATTCGTCTGCGTCGCCCTGGTCAACCAGAATCTCCGAGCCACTCCATCCACGTTCAAGCATTACCTTTGTCGAGTCGTACTGCTCCCAATCTGCCTCGTTGCCAAGGATGGCGGGAAACAGCCCCTCGGGGTCGTCACCCGAGAGCGTGAAAGCGTCGGTATGGCAAACGCCCGTTGCCTTGATTTCGACCAGTACCTCGCCGGCACGGGGCCCCGCAAGCTGCACGGTTTCGATACTCAGGGGGGCGCCTGCTCCCAGGGCGACCGCTGCTCGTACGTCCATTCAATCCTCTCTTGTGTCCAGACTTCCGTCGTGATGGCGATATTCGCCTGCGATCGAATAAGTTCCATTTTTCGTTAGTCAAAATTCCGAAGTCAAGACGCTTGGACAGAGCGCGAGAGCGCGACGCCGAAACTAAAAAATCCCGCGAATAAAGGCAGGATAACGATGAGAGGCAAATTGGAGGCAACGCTGGGAGTATTTGGCGTTCACGTAAACACCTACGATAAGTTCCGATATGTGGTTCTTGATAGTTCCAATATTCGGTTTTTAATGTCTATACTTCTTCCGAGGGGCACTGGACGGCGTTTCCAGCGAGACGAGATTTGACGGAGGAGATGAAGGGATGACTGGGGCTAACGGCATCCGCATTGAGCCCGATGTGCTGCCTTTCAAGGCCGCTGTATGCCCGGAGCCGGGCGAGGGGGCCGTGATGCCCGCAGCGCGCTAACGTCTCTCGCGAGCGGGTGTCGCGCTGCCGCTAGCTCGCCCATCCGACTGGGACACTATCGATTTAAGGTATTCTTATGCCTCCGTTTACTGCACATGCCGAATTGACCAGGCGCCAGCGCTTGTCCATTGAGCGTGAATTCGAATAAGCCATGCGCAAGGCAGAAATCCCCGTCCCAGAGACTCCGGAACCCGAGGTATCGCCTACTGAGCGAGCGTTTCACGTAATCGAAATGACCGCTCAGCTTGGCCGTGTATCGACGGCCGATATCGTCACCGCGCTCGGCATTCCGAAGACGACTGCTCACCGTCTCGTAAGCAACCTCGAGGAGTTCGGTTTCCTTGAGCACGGCATGGAACGGGGGCGATATCAGGTCGGTCCGCGTCTGCTGGAACTCGCGACCAACATTCTCGCTGCGTCCACCTCACACGGACCCATCCACGCATTGCTGATGGAGATTTCGAGGCGCACCGCTGAAACCGTGAGCTTGGGGGTCATGCGAGGGTCCGAGGTCGTGTATATCGACAGCGCCATTGGAAATTCACCACTGACCCTGAACTTCCAGAAGGGCCACCGTGCGCCGGTTCACTGCACGTCGAGTGGACGGGTCTTTCTCGCCAACATGGAGAGGAAGCAGCTCGACGCCTATATGCTCAGTGGCCCTTGGGAACCCATCACTCCCTACACCATCGTCGACCCCGACCGGCTGCGGCAGGAAATTGAAACGGTGCGCAAACAGGGTTACGCAACGAACGATTCAGAATTCGCCATCGGCGTCGTTGGCGCAGCGGTACCAATCGCGAGCCCGAATGGCCGCATCATCGCCTGCCTGAGCATCTCGGCACCGAAGGCGCGCAAATCGCTCGAAGAGGTCACGCTTCTCGTTCCCATGATGCAAGCTGCAGCGCTTCGTATCACGAAGATTCTGGGCGTCATCAGCGAAGATGAAGTTGAAGAAGCAGTGGAGACAAAGCCAGGCCGACGCAAACGGAGCTGATGAAGCAAGCAAGCGACACGCATCGTGCTCAATGCCCGATCAACAGTGGTTGTCGACCCAGCTCTGCACCAGTGGAGCCCGACTAGTTCCGCTTCGTCCTCGCTTTCAAAACTGCCCAACGCGCCTGATGTTTCAACGAGCTTGTTGTTTCGCGTGATGGTTCCGCTGGCAGCGTATCCGTGGACCTGCCGGGTAGCACGTCCCCAGATTGAATAACCCTTGGTGCTTGCCGGGTAAAGGTGTTGCGCACATATCGGAGGCACCGCGGCGCCAGCTTGCGCGTCTGTACAAGCACTCGCGCTTCCGGAAACGTTGTAGCCAGCCCCTTTCCGAGATCAGCAGCGCGGCTTGCCATGAGCTAAGTATCGACATGCGAAGGGTCTGCGTCGATATGGAATCCTGAAAACATTGTTTTGGCTGACATGCAAGTCGTGCCGAGTGTTGCTCGCCGAGCGTCGCATACTTACGCGCGCTGCAAGCGGGATTTGTACCGCTCGATGACTTCGAAAATGACCATAGCGGCGACCATCGCCGCCACGAAGCCGACGGCCTTTGGATAACCTGCCCCCAGTGCCACCAGCGCAGGCCCCGGGCAGAAGCCTGCCAGACCCCAGCCGACTCCAAAGGCGGCGCTGCCCAAGACAAGCCGCGGCGTGATGGTTGCGCTGGCTGGAAGCTGAACCGGCAACCCCAAGAACGAACGCTTGCGGCGTCTGGCAATCAGGAACGCGAGTGAACCGATGGCAATCGCACCGGCCATCACGAAGGCCAGGGACGGGTCCCACCGTCCTGCCAGGTCGAGAAAGCCCTGTACCTTCGCTGGGCTGGCCATGCCGGAAACCATCAGGCCGAACCCGAAGAACAGGCCAGCGAGCAATGCGGTAATCGCGGACATGTCAGCCTCCAATCAGGTGCCGTTGTACGAAGACGGTCAGGAAACCGGTCGCCATGAACGTCAGGGTGGCGACCAGCGAGCGGATGGACCCGCGCGAGATGCCACACACGCCGTGGCCGCTCGTGCAGCCGCCGGCATAGCGGGTGCCCAGGCCCACCAGGAAGCCGGCGATAAGGATTTCGGTCCAGCTCGCCTGGATATTCGCAACGGCCGGCTTGCCGAGCAGGCTCGCGATGACGGGAGCGCCGACGAGACCCGCAAGGAAAGTCACGCGCCAGGGCACGTCGTTGCGTGGCAGGCCCAGCAGCCCTCCTAGGATGCCGCTAATACCCGCGATGCGGCCGTTGAACAGCACCAGCACGGCGGCAGCCGCGCCGATGACGAGTCCGCCGGCCAATGACAGGCCGGGCGTGAAGTTCGCGAAGTCAATCTGCATGTCTATTCCCGGTTAGCTCTGGCACAGAACAGCTCGTTCGATTCGGATATTATATTGAAAAATATATTATCAGTGAATAGAATGATCCGTATCCAGTGAGGCAAGCATGCGACCGACCATTCAACCGTTCTTCGACCCCGCAACTTCGACAGTGACCTACGTGGTTCACCAGGAGGGGCGTCCAGAGTGCGCCATCATCGACTCGGTGCTGGACTACGACCTCAGGTCGGGGCGGACGTCGACAGCAAGTGCAGACAAAGTCATCGCATTCGTGCGCGAACGTGGACTGCGCGTCGAATGGATTCTCGAGACGCATGCGCACGCCGACCACATTTCGGCCGCGCCCTATCTCAAGCGCTCTCTCGGTGGGCGCATCGCTATCGGCAAGAACATCGGCCGGGTGCAGGGCGTGTTCACGAAGCTCTTCAATCTGGAACCGGAGTTCCGGCTGGACGGCTCACAGTTCGACCACCTGTTTGAAGACGGCGAGACGTTCGCCATCGGCGGCCTGACCGGAGAGGCGATTCATGTGCCTGGCCACACCCCTGCGGATATGGCTTACCAGATTGAGGATGCGGTCTTTGTTGGCGATACGCTTTTCATGCCGGAGGTCGGCACCGCGCGCTGCGACTTCCCGGGTGGCGATGCGCACGAGTTGTATCGCTCCATCCGCAAGCTACTGGACTTGCCAGGCGAGACGCGGCTTTTCACGTGTCACGACTATCCGCCCGAAGGGCGTGGTCCGGCCTGGGAAACGACCGTGCGCGACCAGCGGAATCGCAACATTCATGTGCAGGACGGTGTAACCGAGGAACAGTTTGTCGCCATGCGGCAGGCGCGCGATGCAACGCTGGCGATGCCGACGCTGATTCTGCCCTCGGTGCAGGTCAACATCCGGGCTGGCGAATTACCCCCGCCCGAGGCGAATGGGGTGCGCTATCTGAAAATTCCGCTCGACGCCGTTTGATGAGTGGGACAGCATCGCCCGCGATGTTGAGCGTGCGCATCTTTCGAAAACCTTTGACGGTCATCTTGGCCAAGTACATCTGTGCCCGCATTTCATGCGGCGGCCTATCACCGACTCTGTTCGAACAGCTCGCGGCTGAGCACTCGGTCCATCGTAACTCTCTCGAGCGGACCGGAGTACTTGGGAAGCTTGCGAACGAAGTTGCGCACATTCTTTGGTGGGTCGACGTATGTTGGTATCCGCACTCGCAATGGATGCCCTTTGTCGGCAAGCGGTTCTAGCACACCATTGAGGTTGTCGTGTGTAATGAGGCAATGGTCTTTCACACGTTGCCCAAACAATGGCTTCGGGGCAAGCTCGTCGCGAAAGACGAAGACAACATCGACCTCGGGAAGCAGCGTTGGTATGCCGTCGCCCCAGACCACCGATGACTTAACCTCGCCGGCGATATTTAGCATCATGATTTTGGGCACAAAGACCGACTGCCCGAGCGCTGACTGCATTTGCGAGACCACTCGATTCCAGCGCCATGCTCCTTCGAGAGTCGCTTCCGACATCGTCAGAAAAGCGTTGGCCTTGCCGTGCGACTCGATAAGGCTTCGATACGCGACCTCGTTTCCGTAGTTCCAGCCGCGGAAGAACCCGTCCGCCGAGTAAGGGCCGGTCGCCATGCCGTGAACTTGCGGGTCTTCAATCACTGGATTGAATCGGTCGATGAACGCCGAGACCTCGGGCTCGGCTTCGAGCCCAACGATATGGGGGCGAAAATAGTTCAAGTTGAACTCGACACGCTGCGACGCTCCCACACCTTGCTCATTATCCGGCGCTGCTTCACCCAGTGCGAAGGAGAAGTAGACGCCCGTGTCGGCGTTTTCATAAGTTGCGTTGCCGTCGACCCTGTAGTGCCTTGCCTAAAGTACGCTTCGAAGTCGTCCTGAGCGGTGCTAAAAGGCAAGGTAAAGAAAAGGTCGTAGCTCATTGATATCGGGCCTCGGTTCGCGACTGTCGGATTATGGCTGATGACCTCGCTGCTGTGTGGCTGCAGCACATCGTGATAGCAAACGTTGCCCTGACGATGCGCTCACCAATCACTCGTCAGGCTAAAGCTTTGTCGACATACGCCGTTAAACCGTGATGCCCGTCCTAGACAGACGTTGACGGGAAAAAAGATAATCCGAGGCTTCGAGGGCACTGATGACTGCAATCAACGCGTATATGCCAACGGTTACACCGCTGTTGTTCGACCCCGAGACATGACAGCCACAAGACTTCTATGTTGCTCGGTATTGCATTCATCGCGTTAGTTATCGCTATCAACTGGATGGCCTTCTCGGCTCGAAAGCGCCGGCGCGAGGAGCTAGAGGCGACTCGAATCACGTGGGCGTCCGAAGACACGATTCGGACGTTTTACGCGAAAAAGTCTAGATTGACCGTCGTCACGTGCCTTGCGGCGTTTCTGTTCATCGTTGCTTGCGGACTGATCGGCTTGTCCGCAGTGAATTGGACGTCGCACCCACTGCTTGCGACGCTGGCGTTTGCCCCATTTTCTTTGGCGGCCCTCATCGGGGCCACGGTGGCTGGCCGCAATGCGCGTCGCATCCTGCGTTTCGGAAGTGGGTTGCCATGGGCTATCCCTGCGTTGCAGTTGGACGATGATTGTCTTCGGTACTTTGACCTCTTCGAAGTGCCATGGGATGACATCACGGATACGCGTGAAATCGAGGTCGCCATGAATAGGAATGGACCTCGCGCTTATCTCCTACTGTTCGTGCGCCGGTCAGCAGTCGACTACGTCCGTGATGGCAAGCTAAACCGGCTAGAAGTGCGATGGGCTGCAAGCATGCGCAGGCCCCACGTCCAGGGACAATGGCCTCCCATGCCAAGTGGGAGTTTCATTGTTGTCGATGTCGATTATCTTGATAAAGCCTATGCACCACGGCTCAGAGTCTGGGTCGAGCGGCTTCGCATGTCCGCACGTGACCGTCGTCCTGAAAACGCCGACGCGAACGGAGACGGCCGGTATGTCGCGTTCGTTTCGACAGACGAGTCGTCAGTCACGCGTCTGCAAAGCACCGATACATCGTTTAAGGGAAGGCCCTTTCAATGAACCGCTTCATCGCTGGAGTCGCTGCAATCGGACTCGCGCTATCAGTCATCGTGCATGGCGCTTCGCTCCTGGGGGTGGATGTCCCGACCTCGTTCCCCCTTGTATGGGGCCTGCATGTTGGCATATTCATCGTGTTTGTCCCTGCCATCATATCGGCCCGCAAGCGCTTCGGGGCTAGGCCGACACTAGCTGACTTCCGGATGGCGTTTCCAACCTGGGTTCAGGTTTTCACGATTTCCCTAGTCGTGTACACGGTCCTCAATTTCTACTTCTCCCTCTTAGGCATAAGCGGTAATCCCGCCATCAAAGCGGGGCAGTACGTACTTGAGAACCACGGACGAGTGGTTCGAAGCCTCAGTGCAGCGGAATTTACCTCCCTTCGTGCTCGAGTGACTCGTGGGTTCTCCGGGCATTGGATGCTCTTCTACTTTCTTGCCCTCGCCTACTTTGCATTCTGCAGGGACAGAGTGGGGCTCGACGGGCGCGCACTTGACAAAGTCATCTCCGCGGACTCACGCGACAAACCATTGGGCTGATGCTATGTACGTCCGACACGAAAACGAAATGGAGCGCCTGCTCCGATTGGCTGCAACCGAACCTGCATATCGGCCACAATTCTCGCGCGCGCTGCTTAACGCTGAGGTGTTCATCCTGGGCCATCCGGAAAATGAGCTAGTCCAAGGAACGCTGCAGGCCGGCACCAAGGTATCCGTCAAAAACTGGTATCGGGAAGACGGCAGCCCTGTCATCCCGTTCTTCACCTCAGAAGAAGCAATGCGCTTGGCTATTCGGGAGGAGGAGAAGTACCTGCGGCTACCCGCTCGCAGCCTTTTTGAAATCACGCGCGGAGCCTCTTTGTTTCTCAATCCTCAGCTGGACTATGGCAAGGAGTTTGTTCCAGGCGAGGTCGAAGCTCTGCTGAATGCCGGCGTCGGCAGCCAGGTCACAACGCGCGTTATTCAGCAAGAGACTAAGGTGCTCATCGGAAAGCCTCGTATATGGCCAGAGGACGTGGTGCAGTCGGTGACTAAACTCTTGGTCGGCAGACGTGAGGTAAAAGCAGCCTATCTCGCCCTCATGCACGATACATCCATTGACCAGCAGCCGCACCTTCTGCTTGCAGTCGAGTTTGAAGGTGAAGACTTGCAGGTATTGCAAGATGTGGGAGCTGTTGCCGGCGAGTATGTTAAGACCTACGGTCCCATTGATGTCATACGAATCGCTCATTCGGATACGGGGCTCGCTGGCCACTTCTACCAAAACGATAAACCGTTCTATGAACGGACGCTTGCGAGCAAGCTGAAGAGCGCATTTGGTTTTGGTCGAGCATAGAATTCACGTCGACCGAACATAGATGGGAACGAGGGTCTTTCTTTGGAGACCGTTCTGCTCCTCATCGAGATCGAGGGCGGATTGCGCGCGGCAAGGACGATATGCCATTGACCTCCCAATGAGAGATTGACCATGACGGAAGCCGTAGACTTGGATGCTCTCCTCGAGAGCGTCACCGACGAAGCCTCCTTTATCGCGTTTGTTGATGCCCTCGCTTCAGACTTTGCTCTGGAGCGAGAGCTCGAGCGACAGAATCCATCACGGGCTTATAGCGCGGGCGCTCTAGGCTGGGAGAACGGAACTGTCGATGCCGTTTTGGGAGCAGCGGCCGCCTGGGGGAATTCCAGCTCGCTACGCAACAGGGAGTTCAGTGATGCGAATCCCTGGAGACGATGTGCCACGATTCTGTACGCTGGAAAGTGGTACGAATAACCGCTAGCGTTAGCTTCGCCTGAGCAATTTTCCCCAAGCATCGATGCCGCACGGCGCTGATAATCGAATCGTTGTCCGGCGTGCACCGCGGTGCGGCGAAGCGGTTCGCGCGGCTTGCGAACGCACGCTCTAAGCAGCGCATTGATGGCTGCCCGCTTAATCGACCCCAAGGAGTCAGCGAACATGTTCGATCACATTTCCATTGGCGTTAGCGATCTGGCGAAGTCCAAGTCGTTCTACGACGCCGCGCTCGCGCCGCTCGGCTACCGGTGCCTGCGCGACACGCCCGGGATGCTCGGCTACGGGCGTGACGAAGTCGGGCTCTGGATCTCGCCCTCCGAGCATCCGGTGCCGGCCGACATGAGCTCGGGCCTGCATTTTTGCTTTGCCGCGACGAGCCGCAAGAGCGTCGACGAATTCCATGCGCAGGCGTTGCGCACGGGCGGGCGTGATAACGGGGGGCCGGGTTTGCGCCCGGAATACGATGCGACTTACTACGCCGCGTTCGTGATCGACCCTGACGGTTATCGGCTCGAGGCGTATTGCGGCGGCGCGTAGTCGCTGCGACGATCTCCCTGGAAGCCCCGCCGGAAACGGACGGGGCTTTTTTTATGCGTGCCTGCTTGCTTGACGAGGTTCGCTCGCCATCGCGCAAGCGTCGGCTTGCCTTGACGTGAATAGCGGAGAACCTTTGCTGCCTTAGCCGGAAGCCAAACACCGCTAAGAGAACCAAACCATCGCAAAGCAACGATTTAACATCATGCCGTAGCGCTCGCTTAACCTAAAAAGGTAAGCAGCGCTATTGGCATTTATCGCTGAGTCTAATTAGCAACGTATGTAAATTGAAAGGCATCGATATTAATTTGTAATTCGAATAATCACTCTAACTAGATGACCCTCTGGAAAGCCCTAAAACCATCAAACAAAGTTTGACGTCGATTTTTGACCTGCTATTGTCACGTCCCAGAGACAGGGGGGAGGCCGCTTCGCGGGCTTGCCAGGAGCGGCGCGCGCCGTCGGTTGCACTGGTGCGGTGCATCGAACCCGCAGCAAATCTTGTTTGATGCACAAGCGCCAAACCAAGCCTTTAGCGGCGCTGGTGAATAAAGAAGGTATTGCTGCAATGCAAACGATGTGCCGATTTGGTGCGGAATGCACCAATTAATTAAGCATCGGTTGCGCTTTCAAAACGGAGGACATCTCACGGTCGGCACCCGCTCGGTGTGTACAAGAATCGGCTTGGAAAACTTAATTTACTTATATCAAACAAATTTTGACTGCCGGATTCTGTCCTGATATGGTTCCGCAACCTGATGAAAAGGCAACTGCCACACTGGTGTTAGGCGGCAAAATCCGGGCGCTGCGTAAGAGGCTTCAACGCACGCTGGACGAGGCAGCAACGGCCGCTGGAATCTCAAAGCCGTTTCTGTCTCAAGTTGAACGCGGTCTCGCAACACCGTCCATCACATCGCTGGCGGGTATTGCAAGAGCGCTGGGGGTAACGGTGCAGTACTTCGTCGATACGCCAACCGAAGCAAAGTCGGTTTGCCGAGGAGACGAATTGAAGTTCTTTGGATTTGCCGATTCGGCGAATCTGTTTGCCCGGTTGACCAACCTATCGGGCGACAGGCAGCTGGAGGCGATCCTGGTCAGGATGCCGGTCGGGCAGCCACCGTCGGAAATGACGACGCATGCAGGAGAGGAGTTCTTGTATGTGCTGCGCGGCAAAGTATCCCTGACGCTAGAAGGTACGTCGTTTGTATTGCATGCCGGTGACAGTGCGCATTACGAGTCCACGGTACCGCATGGCTGGGTGAATGCCGCGAACGAAGAGAGCTTGGTAGTTTGGGTCGGCACCCCGCGGTTGTTTTGAGCAGTAGATGTAGTCAGCGCGTTTTTCGCGAAGCGCGTCTGTGCCTGGCAGTAAGGATTCCGAAACAGCAGTGCCCGAAATGCGGATAGTCGATCGCAGGACCTTGTTCAGCCATCCGATAGCCGACTGAGGGAAAACACTTAGAAACTGGTTTTAGCGCGAAATTAAACGTTTTGTAACTTATTAGTATTCCTATTTTAAGTTCGAGCGTTTCGTCTAAGCGAGTTGCATAAGAGTCGTTGTTGTTTCTTTTGTGTCGCACTACAAGTGCGGGGCAATTGAAAAAATCGCGCGGCGCCTAACGTCGCAAAAAAGAAGCGCGCAGGCGCAACACGTCTCGTCGCGCAACGGGTTTGGCTTACTGACAAGATAGAAGGGGAACGATGAAACAGAGGACCTTGACCTCAGCCATAAGGAAAATACTTTGGGCTGAAATTGCGTTGACGGCGGCAATCGGCACGACTGCGTTCGCGCAGAGCCAACCCGCTCCGGCAGATAATGCAACGCCGGCTGTGGCAACGCCCGCCGCACCGACAGCCGCGGCACCGGCCGCGGCAGCGAGTTCGACGACGGCCGCCGCGCCGACGACGACCGCACAAAACAACGCGACGTCTCCGTCCTCTGGAGCGACGACCAACAACGGCGTCACCCAGCTCAAGCGCTTCGAGGTGACCGGTTCGCTGATCCGCCAAGCCGACAAGGTCGGCTTCAATCAAGTTCAAACCGTCACGGCCAAGGAAATCCAGAACAGCGGTTCGGCGACGGTCGCCGACTTCCTGCGCGACACGGCAGCCAACTCGGCGAACAGCTGGGGCGAAGGCCAGTCGGCCAACTTTGCACCGGGCGCCGCGGGTATGGCCCTGCGCGGCCTTTCCGAAAAGTACACGCTGGTGCTGGTCGACGGTCAGCGCGTCGCGCCGTTCGCGTTCTTCTCGAACAGCGTCGACTCGTTCTTCGACCTGAACACGCTGCCGCTCAACGACATCGAGCGCATCGAAATCGTGAAGACCGGCGCCGTGTCGCAATACGGCTCGGATGCTATCGCCGGCGTGGTCAACATCATCACGAAGCACGACTTCCAGGGCCTCCAGCTCGACGGCGGCCTCGGCACCGCGACCAATGGCGGCGGCGGGCAAGGCACGGTCAAGTTCGGCGCGCTCGGCGGCTTCGGCGATCTGAACTCCGATCACTTCAACGTCACGGCGGCGGCGAGCTACTACAAGTCGAATGGTTTCTCGCTTTCGGACCGCGACTCGACGCAGAACCAGGACTTCACGGCCAAGCCGGGTGGCTTTTCGCTGCTCTCGCCGTCGTATTGGCAGACGCCCAACGGTCCGCAGGCGTTGAGCAACTGCCCGTTCGGCAGCACTGTGAAGCCCGCTGCGACCAACTCGATCACGGCGGGTCAGCCGGGCACGATTTGCGGCCTGGGCACGGCAAATCAAATGTCGATCCTGCCGTTCACCGAGCGCTGGAACGCGAAGGTCCACGCTGACTTCAAGATCAACGACAACACGACGGCTTGGGCGGACGTGCTCGGCAGCTATAACACGACGACCCAGAACCAGGGTGTGAACGTGTTCGGCAATCCGCAATCGGCGCCGCTGATCTGGAATCCGGCGACGCAGACGCCGGGACCGATGAGCTTTGTCGTGCCGGCAAACAACCCGTTCAACCCGTTCGGCGTGGCGACCCCGCTGACGTACACGTTCCCGAACACGGTGTCGGAAAAGACGGATGCTTCCTACTATCGCGTCGCGTCGGGTATCAAAGGCTCGGTAGGATTGCCGGTCGGCGGTGACTGGGATTGGGCGACCTCGGTCAGCCATTCGCAAAGCACGGTTTCGAACGAATGGTCGAACCTGCTGAGCGTTGCCGGCGTGACTGCCGCTTACAACGGCGCGCTGAACTTCGCGAACCCGTCTGCCACCCCCGGCGCGCTCAATGCCGTCTACATGAACGCGAACAACCTGGGTATTTCGAAGCTCGATACCGTCGACGCGACGATTTCGACGCCGACTCTGTTCCACCTGCCGGCAGGCGACGTCGGCGTGGGCTTCGGTGCGCAGTTCACGCACCAGAGCGAGTCGCTGACGCCTGGCGCCGAGTTTGCGGAAGGTCTCATAGTGTCGCCGAACATCCAGACGGTGAGCGGCTCGCGTAATGTCGCGGCGGTCTACTACCAGTTCGACATTCCGATCATTCACAACTTGACGTTCAGCCAGTCGGGCCGCTACGACCATTACACGGACGTCGGCGGTGCCTTCTCGCCGCGCTTCGCGTTGCGCTACCAGCCGGTCCAGGCGCTGACGATGTACACGTCGTATGACCGCGGCTTCCGCGCACCGACGTTCGTCGAAGACAGCAATTCGCTGGCGATCGGACAGCAGGTCAATCCGCAGACCGGCTTGAACTACCAGACGGTCACGGAGGGCAACCGGAACCTGCAGCCGGAGCATACGCGTAACTTGAACATCGGCTTCCAGCTGTCGCCGACGCGTACCACGGATATCGGTCTCGACTACTACAAGATCTGGATCGACAACGTGATCGGCCAGGGCGCACCGTCGTCGACGGTGTTCAACCCGGACGGTTCGATTGCCTTCACGACCATTCCTTACCAAAACCTGGGCTATCTCGACACGGACGGCTTCGAAGGCACGTTCCGCCAGGCACTGCCGACGAATGTGGGCACGTTCACGCTGTCGGGTGACTGGGCCTACATCCTCGACTACAAGCTCGGCTCGCCGGGTGCGCCTCCGGTGAACGGCGCGGGTAACAACTTCACGATCACGCAGCCGTTCGGCGGCAGCTTCCCGCGCTGGCGTGGCAACACCACGCTGGACTGGACCTACCACAAGTGGGATGCGGCTCTGACGTGGCAGTTCACGGGTCCGTACGCGCAGAACCTTCTGCCGCAGCCGGCTCCCTCGAAGGTGGGTTCGTATAGTCAGTTCAACCTGATGGTCACGTACACGGGCTTCAAGCACTGGACCATCTACGGCGGCATCGACAACATCTTCAACCGCACGCCTCCGTACGATCCGATCTTCGCTCAAGGCACGTTGAATCAGGTTGGCTACGACGAATCGCTCTACTCGTACATCGGCCGCTTCGCTCAGATCGGCGCGACGTACAAGTTCTAAAGCAGGTGGTGGTAGTGAGTTGTTAAAAAAAAGCAGTTAGCAGTACGGCAGTAAGCAGTTGGGTCCGCCGCTCTCACTCCTTGGTCGGAGTCAAAGCGGGAGCGGCGGCCTTTGTCCTAGAGGCGCCGCAAGAAAGGAAATAGGCGGTTCACGCCGGGAGGAGTAAAAGTTGGGTACGAAAGTGGATGGACAATTTCCGGTGGCAAATTCGCGGGTCGCAACGCTAGGACGCCCTCGCGAATTCGGGAAGAAGCAGCAAAACCCGGTACGCCGCTTTGGTGGTATCGCAGTCGTCATCGTTCTGCACATAGTGCTGGTCTACGCACTGCTCAACGGCCTCGCCACCAAGGTGGTGCAGGTCATTCAACACCCCATTGAAACCAAGATCATCGAGCCGGTGAAACCGCCGCCTCCGCCGCCGCTGCCGACTGTGCAGCTGCCGCCGCCGAAGTTCGCGCCGCCGCCGCCGCCGTTCGTGCCGCCGCCGGAAGTGCAGGTGCAGGCTCCGCCGCAGCAGACCATCACGCACCAGTCCGCGCCGGTGCAGTCGGCGCCCATGGTCGCGCCTCCGGTTCAAGCGCCGCCGGCGCCCAAGCCCGTGAGCACGGCAGTCGGCGTGGTGTGCCCGAACTCGGATCAAGTTCGCGCGTCGGTGAAGTATCCGAAGGAAGCGCAGGAAAACAACATCACGGGTGATGTCCTGATCGAATTCGTAGTCGACCCGCAAGGCCACATTACGAACGAACGCGTTGCACAGTCCGCCGACTCCGATCTCGATCGCGCGGCGTTCAATGCGGTCAAGCAGTTCAATTGTATTTCCCAGGGGCAAGCTGTCCGCGTACAGGTTCCGTTCTCTTTCAACTTGAACTGAACGTACTGAGCACTACCGGTAGCGATGTGTTGATTGTTTTACAAGTTCACGGATGAACTGGAGCAGACATGAATAAGCGTACTCTCGCCGCTCTGACGGCAAGCATGGTGATCGGCGTATCGGCGGTGGGTTCCATCGCTATGCCGCAAATGGCTTACGCACAAGCCAGCGATGCAACGGCAGCCGCCGCCTCGGCGCCGGCCACCGCGACCGCGCAAACGGCAACGCCGTCGGCCGACCAGCCGGCGCCGCCGCCCGCACCCGCCACGTCGGAAACCGTCAACAACCCGTACGGTCTCGGCGCCCTCTGGAAAAACGGCGACTTCGTCGCTCGCTTCGTGCTGATTCTGCTGGTCATCATGTCGATGGGCAGCTGGTACATCATGATCACCAAGTTCTTCGAGCAAATGCGCGCCAACGCCCGTGCGAAGAACGCCGACGCAAAACTGTGGACCGCGCCGTCGCTCTCCGAAGGCGCCAAGCAGCTCGACGAGAACTCGCCGTTCCGCTTCATCGCCGAAACCGCGATCGAAGCCGGCGAGCACCACGACGACGCCCTCCTCGAATCGGTCGACCGCAACACCTGGATCGACGCCTCGGTCGATCGCGCGATCACCAGCGTGTCGAACCGCCTGCAAGACGGCCTCGCGTTCCTCGGCACGGTCGGCTCGACGGCGCCGTTCGTCGGCCTGTTCGGCACGGTGTGGGGCATCTATCACGCACTGACGGCAATCGGCATCGCCGGCCAGGCATCGATCGACAAGGTCGCGGGCCCGGTGGGTGAAGCGCTGATCATGACGGCCATCGGTCTGGCGGTCGCGGTTCCGGCGGTGCTCGGCTACAACTTCCTGGTTCGCCGCAACAAGTCGGTGATGGAACGTGTCCGCGCATTCGGCGCACAGCTGCACACGGTGCTGCTCGCAGGCGGCAAGCGCACGGCACGCAACGGCCACGCAGCGGTTGCGAAGCCGCTGGCAGCCGCCACGCACGCGGGGTAATCGGCCATGGCAATGAGCGTTGGACAAGACGGGGATGAAGACGAAGTCATGTCCAACATCAACACCACGCCGCTCGTCGACGTGATGCTGGTGTTGCTGATCATCTTCCTGATCACGATTCCCGTCGTAACCCACACGGTGCCGCTGCAGTTGCCGAAGGAAACGATTCAGCCGCTGCAGACGACACCCAAGAGCATCGAGATCGCCGTGAACAAAGATGGCGATTTCTTCTGGAACGAAACGCACGTGGATGCGCAGACGCTGCTGACGAAACTGAAGACCGTTTCGGTGCAGACTCCGCAGCCGGAGGTACACGTGCGCGGCGATCAGTTCACGCGCTATGAATTCATCGGCCGTGTGATCACCGCGTGCGAGCGCGCCGGCATCGCGAAGGTTTCGTTCATCACAGAGCCGCCCGCGCGCGGAGGTTAATTATGGGAATGAACGTAGGCTCGAGTGGGGGCGGCGGCGAACCGGACGTGATGGTCGACATCAACACCACGCCGCTGATCGACGTGATGCTGGTGCTGTTGATCATGCTGATCATCACGATCCCGATTCAGATGCACGCAGTGAAGATGAACCTGCCGGTCGGCAATCCGCCGCCGCCTCCGGTGCAGCCGGAAGTGGTGCAGATCGATATCGACTTCGACGGCACGATGACGTGGAACGGCACGCCGATCACGAGCTCGACGATGCTCGAATCGAAGTTCGCGCAGGTGGCGGCCGAGCCGGATCAGGCCGAGATCCATCTGCGTCCGAACAAGCTGGTGCCGTACAAGGACGTGGCCGCGGTGATGGCCGCCGCACAGCGTGAAGGCGCAACGAAGATCGGCCTGATCGGCAATGAGCAGTACATGCAATAAGGAAGTCGCAATGCGAAAGATCCAGCATCGGATGAAGCGCGCCGCCATCGCGGCCGCTTTCGGGGGGCTCATGGCGGCGGCGTTGCTGCCGTCCACGTCGTACGCGGACACGCTGCGCCCGGACGTCGCCAAGCCGCTGAACGACGCGCAGACCTTGTACCACGCGCACAAGTTCAAGGACGCGCTCGGCAAGATCGCGCAGGCCGCGGCGGTGCCGAACAAGACGCCGTACGAGACCTACATGGTCGAGGAAATGCGCGGCGCCGCGGCGATGGCGGCCGGCGACGCCGGCACGGCCGCGCAAGCCTACGAGACGCTCTTGAACTCCGGTCAGTTGAAGGGCGCGGACGAGCAGAGCACGACGGCGGCGCTCGCCGGCATCTACTTCCAGGAAAAGAACTACGCGAAGGCGATCGCCGTCGCGCAGCGCTACCTGAAGGCAGGCGGCGGCGATCCCGACATGCGTACGCTGCTCGTGCAGTCGTACTACCTGTCGAACGATTGCGGCAACGTGGTCTCGATCTTGAAGACGAGCACCGATGCCCAGGTGAAAGCCGGGCGTGCGCCCGACGAGTCGCAGTTGCAGCTGCTCGGCACCTGCTCGCAGAAGGTGAACGACAACGCCACGTATCGCGGCGCGCTCGAAAAGCTCGTCGCGTATCACCCGAAGCAGTCGTACTGGGACGATCTGTTCGCGGCGATCAAGAGCAAGCCGGGCTACTCGTCGCGTCTGGACATCGATACGTACCGTCTGCGCCGTGCAACGGGCGCCCTGACGACGCCTGACGACTACATGGAAATGACGCAGCTGGCGATCGTCGCGAACAGCACGGCCGAAGGCAAGCAGGTGATCGACCAGGGCTTCGCGAGCGGCGTGCTCGGTCACGACGCAGGCGCCGATCGCGAGAAGCGCCTGCAAGCGCTCGCGACGAAGCGCGCGCAGTCGACCACCGACCAGAACGGCAACGCCGTGCCGCCGATCGATGCCGGCTTGAACCTCGTGTACGCGGGCAAGGCCAAGGACGGTATCGCGATGATGGAAGCCGCGATCGCGAAGGGCGGTCTCGAGCATCTGGACGAAGCGCAGCTGCACCTGGGCGTGGCGTACTACGTCGCGGGCGAAAAGGCGAAAGCCGTGCAGGCGTTCAAAGCCGTCAAGGGGACCGACGGCTCGGCGGACCTCGCGCGTCTTTGGGTGCTGGTCGCATCGAAGTAACGCTGCGATGTGAAGGACGGCAACCTGCCGTCCTGGCGTCAATCCGATGAACAGCGTGCCGGTGATTCTCCGGCACGCGTTTTCTCGCACTGAGATGATGAAACTTGTGAAGTTTCGGCGGCCGCGCGGTTTGGCGCGACGGCACGGGTCGTTGCGGCCTGCGTTCGGCGCGATCCTGGTCGCGGCGCTCGGCACGGCCTATGTTGTGCCGGCCGATGCGAAGCCCGCGATCGCGCAATTCGGCGACCCCAAATATCCGTCGACTTTCACGCATTTCGATTACGCGGACCCGAACGCGCCGTCGAACGGCGAGCTCAATTTCCAGAACTACAGCCAGTCGCAAAGCTACGACTCGTTGAATCCGTTCATCGTGCGCGGCCTCCCCGCGCCGGACATTCAGAACCTGATGTTCGACACGCTGATGCAGCGCAGCTGGGACGAGCTCGCTTCCGAATATCCGCTGATCGCGGACGACGTCGAGGTGGCCCCCGACGGCCGCTCGGCGACGTTCCACATCAATCCCGCCGCGCGCTTCTCGAACGGCGATCCGGTCACGGCCGCCGACGTCAAGTATTCGCTCGACACGCTGAAGAGCCAGAAGGCGTCGCCGATGCTGTCGTCGCAATTCGCGGTGATCAAGGACGCGACCGTGATCGACCGCTTGACGGTGCGCTTCGACTTCAGCGACCCGGGCCGCGGCTCGCCGCTGATCGCGGGCGACCTGCCGGTGTTTTCGCCGAAGTGGGGGTTGCTGCCGGATGGCAAGCGCGTACCGTTCGACCAGATCGCGACGCAGCCGCCGATCGCGAGCGGGCCGTATCTCGTCGAATCCCGCAAGAACGACAAAGGGATCACGTACCGCCGCCGCGACGACTACTGGGCGGCGAATCTGCCGTCGCGGCGCGGCATGTTCCGCTTCAAGCGCATCACGTTCCGTCTCTATCTCGACCAGTACACGAAGCTCGAAGCGTTCAAGGCGGGCAACGACGACATCGACGTCGAATACAGCGCGACGCAATGGGCGCGCAAGTACGTCGGCAAGAACTTCGATAACGGCATGCTGGCCAAGGGCTGGTTCGTCGACGGCCCGGCGCAGATGCAGGGCTTCATGGTCAACACGCGCAAGGACAAGTTCAAGGATCCGCGCGTTCGCCACGCGCTCGCGCTCGCGTTCGATTACGACTGGATGAACCGGATGATGTTCTACGGCCAGTACGAGCGGTTGAACAGCTTCTGGCAAGACAGCCCGTTCGGCGCGACCGGCATGCCGAACGAAAAGGAACTGGCGCTGCTCGAGCCGTTCAAGAAATCGCTGCCGCCCGAGGTGTTCGGGCCGATGACGCAGCAGCCGAACACGCTGGCGCCGAACTCGTTGCGCGGCAATCTGCGCCAGGCGCGCGAGCTGCTCGCGGAAGCCGGCTGGCACTATCGCGACGGCGCGCTGCGCGACGCGAACGGCAACCCGATGACGATCGAGATCATGGACGACGAGCCGGGCTTCGACCGTCTCTTGATTCCTTACTGTCAGGCGCTGCAAACGCTCGGCATCGACGCGCACATGCGCGAGATCGACAGCGCGCTCTATCAGAAGCGGATCGACAACTTCCAGTTCGATCTGACGACCTACATCTACCCGCCGGTGACGATTCCGGGCGTCGAGCTCCAGCGCCGCTTCACCAGCCAGGCGGCGGACCAGGTCGGCTCCGAAAACTATCCCGGCATCAAATCGCCCGCTGTCGACGCGCTCGTGCATGCCGCGATCAACGCGACCACGCTCGACGACCTCGAAGCCGCGACGCGCGCGCTCGACCGCGTGCTGATCAACGAGTACTACGTCGTGCCGCAGTACAACATGCCGCACGCGCGCATCGGCTACAAGACGACGCTCGGCTTCCCGAAGATCGTGCCGGACTCCTATCAATACGAGGACTGGGTCATCGACTACTGGTATCGCAAGCCGCAGGGCGTGCAGTCCGTATCGCTTGCCGCCCCTGCAGTCACTGCCGCCACTGCCCAAAGCGCAGCCCACTGAGGACCATCATGCTTGCCTACATTCTCAGACGTCTGCTGTTGATGGTGCCGACCTTGATCGGCGTCGTCACGCTGACCTTCGTCGTCACGCAATTCGTACCGGGCGGGCCGGTCGAGCAGATGGTGACGCAACTGCGCCACGGCAGCGCGCGCGGCGGCCCGGACGGCGGCGGTGGCGGCGGTGGCGGTTACCACGGCAGCCAAGGCGTCGATCCGCAGCAGATCGAGCAGATCAAGAAGCAGTTCGGCTTCGACAAGCCGCCGCTCACGCGCTACGTCATGATGCTCAAGAGCTACGCGACGTTCGATCTCGGGCAGTCGTACTTCCAGCACGAGAGCGTGTGGGGCGTGATCAAGGCGAAGCTGCCGGTGTCGATCTCGCTCGGGCTGTGGACGGTGTTTCTCACTTACGCGATATCGGTGCCGCTCGGCATCGCGAAGGCCGTGCGCAACGGCTCGCGCTTCGATACGGCCACGAGCGTGCTCGTGCTCGTCGGCTACGCGATTCCCGGCTTCGTGCTCGGCGTGCTGCTCCTGATGCTGTTCGGCGGCGGCACGTTCTGGCAGGTGTTTCCGATGCGCGGCTTGACTTCCGACAACTTCGACGATCTCTCCACGATCGGCAAAGTACTCGACTACCTGTGGCACATGGTGCTGCCGGTGACGGCCTCGGTGGTCGGCAACTTCGCGATCGTCACGATTCTCACGAAGAACACGTTCCTCGAAGAGATCGGCCGCCAATACGTGCTGACCGCGCGCGCGAAGGGCGCGCCCGAGCGCGACGTGCTCTGGAAGCACGTGCTGCGCAACGCCGCGATTCCGCTGCTCACGGGCTTGCCTGCCGCGTTCGTCGGCGCGTTCCTGAACGGCAATCTGCTGATCGAAACGCTGTTTTCGCTCGACGGGATGGGCCAGCTTTCGTACGACTCGGTGATTCGCCGCGACTACCCGGTCGTGCTCGGTTCGCTGTTTCTGTTCACCCTGATCGGCCTCGTAACCAAACTCATTGCTGACGTCTGCTATGTCCTCGTCGACCCCCGCATCCAATTCGACCGCATGGGCCGTTAATTCGGCTGTGGCCGCGCCCATGGCGTCGATCTCGCCGTGGCGGCGCACGTGGCTGCGCTTCAAGGCGCAGCGGCTCGGCTACTGGAGCCTCGTGATCTTCGTCACGCTGTTCGTGATCAGCCTGTTTGGCGAGCTGATCTGCAACGACAAGCCGCTCGTCGTGCGCTACGAAGGCCACTACTACTTCCCGATCGTGAAGGAGTACCCCGAGGCGACCTTCGGCGGCGACTTCCCGGCGAAGGCGAACTATCTCGATCCTTACATCCGCTCGCGCATCACGACGAACGGCAACTTCGCGATCTATCCGCCGAACCACAACTACTACGACACGATCGACTACTTCGCATCGCGGCCGTTTCCGGCGCCGCCGTCGTCGCAGAACTGGCTCGGCACGGATCAGTTCGGTCGCGATGTGCTGTCGCGGCTGCTGTACGGCTTCCGCGTGTCGGTGCTGATGGCGCTGGCGCTGACGTTTTCGGGCGTCTTCTTCGGCGTGCTCACGGGCGCATTGCAAGGCTTCTACGGCGGGCGCACCGACTTGATCGGGCAGCGCCTGATCGAGATCTGGAGTTCGATGCCGGACTTGTACCTGCTGATCATCTTCGCGTCGATCTTCGAGCCGACGCTGTGGCTCTTGTTCATTTTGCTGTCGATGTTCGGCTGGCTCGTGCTCTCCGATTACGTGCGCGCCGAATTCCTGCGCAACCGCTCGCTCGACTACGTGAAGGCCGCGCGCACGATGGGCCTCTCGAACTGGGAGATCATCTGGCGCCACGTGCTGCCCAACAGCTTGACGCCCGTGATCACGTTCCTGCCGTTCCGCATGAGCGCGGCGATCCTGTCGCTGACGAGTCTCGACTTCCTCGGCCTCGGCGTGCCGGCGCCGACGCCGAGCCTCGGCGAACTGCTGCAGGAGGGCAAGAACAACCTTGACGCCTGGTGGATTTCGATTGCGGCGTTCGCGGCGCTCGTCGTGACGCTGTTGTTGCTGACGTTCATGGGCGACGCATTGCGTAACGCGCTCGACATGCGTTCGCGCGGCTCGGCATTCGGAGGGGCCAAGTGATGACGAAGCCGTTGCTGGATATTCAGAATTTTTCGGTCGCGTTCGGCGACAAGGTGTGTGTGCGCGAGCTGAACCTGTCGATCGCGCGCGGCGAGCGTGTCGCGCTCGTCGGCGAATCGGGCTCGGGCAAGAGCGTCACGGCGCTGTCGATCCTGCGGCTCGTCGAGCACGCGACGCTCTCCGGACGCATGCTGCTCGACGGCGAAGACTTGCTGCGCAAGACCGAGCAGCAGATGCGCGGCATTCGCGGCGCCGATGTCGCGATGGTGTTCCAGGAGCCGATGACGGCGCTCAACCCGCTCTACACGGTCGGCAAGCAGATCGCCGAAAGCCTGCGGCTGCACGAGGGCCTGCGCCCGAACGCGGCGCGCGAGCGCGGCATCGAGCTGCTGCGCCGCACGGGCATTCCCGAGCCGGAGCGCCGCATCGACAGCTTTCCGCACCAGCTCTCGGGCGGCCAGCGTCAGCGCGCGATGATCGCGATGGCGCTCGCGTGCCGTCCGCGTTTGCTGCTCGCGGATGAACCGACGACCGCGCTCGACGTGACCGTGCGCCAGCAGATCGTCGATTTGCTGATCGGCCTGCAGGAGCAGGAAGCGGCCGACCGCGGCATGGCCGTGCTCTTGATCACGCACGATTTGAATCTCGTGAAGCGTTTCGCGCAGCGTGTCGCCGTGATGGAGAAGGGCGTGCTCGTCGAAACGAACACGACCGACGAGCTGTTTTCGAATCCGCAACACCCGTACACGAAGCGTCTGCTCGATAGCGAGCCGCGCCGCTGCGTCGATGCGGTGCCGTCCGATTCCGCGAATGTGCTCGACATCAAGGGCCTCGCGGTCGACTACCGGACCCGTGCGAAGGGCTTGAAATCGCTCGTCGGCAGCGCGAAATTCCGCGCGCTGCAAGACGTCGATCTCACGCTGCGGCGCGGCGAGACGCTCGGCATCGTCGGCGAATCGGGCTCGGGGAAATCGACGCTCGCATCGACCGTGCTCGGCCTGCAGCGCGCGGCGCAAGGCGAGATCGCGATCGACGGCAAGCCGTTGTCGAGCCTGCGCACCGCGAGCGCGCGGCGCGATTTGTGCGCGCAGATGCAAGTGGTGTTTCAGGACCCGTTCGGCTCGCTGTCGCCGCGCATGACGGTCGAGCAAATCGTTTGCGAAGGCATGCGCGTGCATCGTGCCGATATCGATCCGAAAGCGCGGCGCGATCGCGCGGCGGCGCTGTTGGACGAGGTCGGGTTGCCGGCCGATGCCTTGGCGCGCTACCCTCATGAATTCTCCGGCGGCCAACGCCAACGCATTGCGATTGCGCGTGCGCTCGCGGTAGAGCCGGAGTTGCTCGTACTCGACGAACCGACCAGTGCACTGGACGTGTCTGTCCAGCAGCAGGTGCTGAACTTGTTGACGCGCTTGCAGAAGAAGTACGGGCTGAGCTACTTGTTCATTACGCACGACCTCGCGGTGATGCGGGCGATGGCCCATCGGGTGATCGTCATGAAGTCGGGGCGCATTGTCGAAGCGGGCGACACGCTCGACGTGCTGCGCGCCCCCGCGCATCCGTACACGCAGGCGCTGCTCGCGGCATCGATGCAGGCGCCGGCGCCCGACGCCCGCGAGGAGTTTGCCTGACCGGGCGCGTATCAAGTGAGTAGGCGTGCTCGCGAGTTCATTTGAATTCACCGGACGAGCAGATGGAAAAAACAATAATGACGACGCTGCCGGAACGATCGGCGCGGCCGGAGGTAGCTGGAGATCTGGGCAAGGTGCTGCTGCGGCCGCTTCGCGCCGCTGACGCGGAGGCGTTTCACGCGATGCAGCAGTTGCCCGGGGTGTTTCGTCAAGCGAACGTGGGCGTGCCCTACGATTCGCTCGAAAGCACGCGCGAGTGGATCGCGAAGCGCACGCCCGCGACGGTCGCGATCGTCGCGGAGCTCAACGGGACGCTCGTAGGTCATGCCGAGATCTACCCGAACAGCGGCCGTCGCGCGCATTCCGCGTTGATCGGCATCGGCGTGCACGACGACTGGCAAGGGTGCGGCATCGGCTCGCGGCTGCTGGCCGAGCTGATCGATGCCGCGGACAACTGGATGGGCCTGCGCCGCCTCGAACTGAACGTGTTCACCGATAACGGGCCCGCGCTTGCGCTCTATCGCAAGTTCGGCTTCGAAATCGAAGCGCGTTTTCGCGGCGACGTGCTGCGCGAGGGCGAGCTGGTCGACTCCTATCTGATGGCGCGCCTGACCGATGCCATGCCAATAGCGGCGGACCACGAATGACTCAACACAACGAATCGAAGTCGGCTGCCGCTGTGATGCTTGCCACGATGGCGTCGCGCGGCGTCGTCGTGCGCGCGTTCGAGCCTGCGGATATGGATGCGATCGCCGAGCTGGCGACGCTGCCCGGTGTGCGGCACGGCACGCTGCTGCCGCCATTCATCTCGCCCGCGGTGACGGCCGAGCGCTTCAGCAAGAAGAGCGATAGCGACGTCCGGATGTGCGCGACGATCGAGGGACGCCTCGTCGGCCAATTGGGCCTCATGGTGCAACAGAAGCCGCGCCGTTCGCACGGCGCGATGCTCGGCATCATGGTGCACGACGACTACGTCGGACGCGGCGTCGGCACGGCGCTCGTGGCGGCGGCGATCGAATGCGCGGACCAGTCGCTCGGCCTGCGCCGCATCGGGCTGACCGTGTTCGCCGACAATGCGCCGGCCATCGCGCTCTATCGCAAGTTCGGCTTTGTCGTTGAGGGCCGCTCGCGCGGCTTCGCGATGCGCGCGGGCAAGCTCGTCGACGCGCTGCACATGGCGCGCCTCGCCGCTGCGCCGCCGTTCGCTCAAGCGTGAGGGCCTGCGCTTGCCATCCTTCTTCATCGACCGCCCCGTCTTCGCCTGGATCGTTGCGCTCGCCATCATCGTCGCGGGCGCGCTCGCCGTGCCGCAATTGCCGGTCGCGCAGTATCCGCGCTTAGCTCCCCCGCGCGTCATCATCAGCGCGACGTATCCGGGCGCGACCGTCGAGGAAGTCGACAACAACGTCGCGAGCCTGATCGAAGAAAGCCTCGACGGCGCCGACGGTCTCCAGTACTACGAAACGACGAGCGACAACCTCGGCGAGCTCGAAATCGACGTGACGTTCGCGCCGGGCACCGACCCGGACATCGCGATGGTCGACGTGCAGAACCGCTTGAAGCAGATCGAATCGCGTCTGCCGCAGCAGGTCGTGCAGAACGGCATCAGTGTGTTCAAGGCCGCGAACACGTTCCTGATGCTGGTCACGCTGACGTCGACCGACGGCAAGCGCAATTCGACCGAGCTTTCCGATTACCTGAACCGCTATCTGCTCGGCGAGCTCAAGCGTGCGCCGGGCGTCGGTTCGGCGGAACTGTGGGACGCCGATGCGGCGATGCGCGTGTGGCTCGATCCGGTGAAGCTGCGCGAATACAGCCTCGCGCCCGCTGACGTCACCGCTGCCATCAAGTCGCAGAACTCGCCGGTCACGGCGGGCTCGCTCGGCGACGCGCCGTTCGTGCAAGGGCAGGGGCTCAATGCGACCGTGAACGTGCGCGGGCAGTTGCACACGGCAGAGGAGTTCGGCGCGATCGTGCTCAAGGCGCGTCCCGACGGATCGACGGTCAGGCTGCGCGACGTGGCGCGCGTCGAAGTGGGCAGCGACAGCTACTCGTTCTGGTCGCGCTTGAACGGCAAATCGGCGGCGACGGTCGGCATTCAGCTCGCGCCGCACGGCAACGCGCTCGAAACGTCGAAGGCGATTCGCGAGCGCATTGCCGAGGTGTCGAAGACGTTGCCGCCCGACATCACCGTCTCGATCCCGTTCGACGGCGCGCACTTCGTGCGTATCGCGATCACCGAAGTGTTCATCACGCTCCTCGAAGCGATCGTGCTCGTGTTCTGCGTGATCTGGCTCTTCCTGCGCGATTTGCGCTACACGCTCGTGCCGACGGTCGTGATCCCGGTCGCGTTGATGGGCGCGTTCCTCGCGATGTACGCGGCCGGCTTGTCGATCAACGTGTTCACGCTGTTCGGGCTCGTGCTCGCGATCGGCATTCTCGTCGACGATGCGATCGTGGTCGTCGAGAACATCGACCGCATCATGCACGAGGAAGGTCTCGCGCCGCGCGACGCGACGCGCAAGGCGATGAAGCAGATCGGCGGCGCGATCGTCGGCGTGACGGCGGTGCTGACGGCCGTGTTCGTGCCGATGGCGTTCTTTACCGGCAGCGTCGGCGGGATCTACCGGCAGTTCTCGATTGCGATGATCGCGGCGATTCTCGTGTCGGCGTTCATGGCGCTGTCGCTGACGCCCGCGCTGTGCGCGAACTTGCTGAAGGCGCCGAAGCAACGGACGGACGACGAGCTGAAAAGCGCGGGCTTCGGCGTGCGTCTCGGCGAGCGCTTCACGCATGGCGTCGAACGTGCGTCGGGCGGCTATCGCGACCTCATCGCTCGCTTGCTGCGCCGCTCGGGCCGCGTGTTCGCGGTTCACCTCGCGCTCGTCGGCGCATTGGTGCTGCTCTACCTGCAGCTGCCGAGCGGCTTCTTGCCGACCGAGGACAGCGGCCAGCTTCAGGTGATGGTGCAGATGCCGGCGGGCTCGACGCAGCAGCGCACGTTCGCGGCGGTCAAGCAGGTTGAAGCGGTGCTGCACAAGCAGGCGGCCATCGCAAACGTGACGAGCGTGATCGGCTGGAGCTTCGAGGGCAGTGGACAGAACGTCGGCATGGCGTTCGTCGAGCTCAAGGACTGGGCCAAGCGCAACATCGACGCGATGACGCTGCGCGACACGTTGAACGACGCGTTCGCGAAGATCGACGACGGCAACGTGGTCGCTCAGTTGCCGCCCGCGGTGCCGGGAATGGGCCGCTCGGAGGGCTTCATGTTCCATCTGGAGGACCGCGGCGGCATCGGCATGGAGGCGCTCGAAAAAGCGCGCGAGCACCTGTTCGAGATGGCGAAGGACGACCCGATTCTCGCCGACATCCATTCGGAAACGCTGCCTGACGCGCCGCGCGTCGTGCTCGATGTCGATCGCGCGAAGGCTTACGCGATGGCCGTGTCCTTCGACGATATCGACGACGTGCTTTCGAACACGTTCGGCAATTCGTATATCGACGACTTCCCGGCAGGCGGCCGGATGCAGCGCGTGCTCGTGGAGGGGACCGCGCAGTCGCGCATGACCGACGCCGATCTGCTGCAGCTGTCGGTGCGCAATTCGCTCGGCGCGATGGTGCCGTTCTCGGCATTCGCGACCGTGCACTGGACCCGCGGCCCGACCATGCTCTCCCGCTACAACGGCTATCCGGTGCTGGACGTGAGCGGCCACGCGGCGCATGGCCACAGCTCGGGCGCGGCGATGGCCGAGATGGAGCGGCTCGCTGCGAAACTGCCGGCGGGCGTCGCCTACGACTGGACCGATCAGTCGCGCGCGGAAACCGAGGCGGCGAAGCAGACGCCGATGTTGATCGGCTTGTCGCTCCTGGCCGTGTTCATGGCGCTTGCCGCGCTCTACGAGAGCTGGACGATTCCGCTTTCGGTGCTGACGGTGGTGCCGCTCGGCATGATCGGCGCGGTCTGCGCGATGCTCGTGCGCGGTCTGCCGAACGACGTCTACTTCAAGATCGGCATGGTCACGGTGATCGGTCTGTCGGGCAAGAACGCCATTCTGATCGTGCAGTTCGCGCGCGATCTCTACTCGCGCGGCGAGCCCCTCGCGCGTGCGATCGTGGCGGCGTGTGCGATGCGCTTCAGGCCGATCGTGATGACGTCGGCGGCGTTTCTGCTCGGCGTGGTGCCGCTCGTGTTTTCGAGCGGCGGTGGCGCGGAGAGCCGGCATTCGATCGGCACGGGCGTGTTCGGCGGCGTGATCGCGGCGACGGTGCTCGGGCTCGTGTTCACGCCGATCGCGTTCTATCTCGTGATGCGGGCGACCGCACGCTTCACGAAGCCCGGTCACGTACCGCCGGCGGGCAAGGACGGGGACGGCGGCGACGGCGGCGGCCCGCAGGACGCAGATGGGGCAAGCGGCAAGCAGACATTACGTGATCGAGAAACGGAGCCTTCGTGAATGAAATGACGTTTCCCGATGCCGATAGCCCGAACGCGGCTGCTAAGCGCAACGAGCGCAGCGAGCGCGACGACGCGCAGCTGTTCGATGCGATCGGCGGCAAGATCCGCGCGCTGCGAAAGCGCCTGCTGCTGACGCTCGACGAAACCGCCGCGCTCGCGGGCATCTCGAAGCCGTTCCTGTCGCAGGTCGAGCGTGGACGCGCGCGCCCGTCGGTGGCGACGCTGCTCGGCATCGCGGGTGCGCTCGGCGTGTCGCTGCAATATTTCTTCGACGCGCCGCGCGACGCGCGCTTTGTCCTGCGCGGCGGCGAGATGCGCTATTTCGGCTTTGCCGACACGGGCAACCTGTTCGCGCGGCTGACGCGCGTCGTCGACGACGGTCTCATCGAAGCGCTGCTCGTGCGGATTCCGGCGGGGCGGCAATTCGCCGAAGTCGCGACGATCGCCGGCGAGCAGTTCTGGTATGTCATTTCCGGCAACCCGACGCTGACGCTCAAAGGCAAGTCATTCGCATTTGGTCCCGGGGACGCCGCGCACTACACGTCGACCGATCCGCATCGCTGGGACAACAACGGCGAGGCGGAGGCGGTGCTGATGTGGGTGGGGACGCCGAGCTTGCTGTAGGCGGACGCGCTATGCGCGGCTGAGCGCGCGCTCGCTTGGCCCTGGGCGCACGCGCTCACGCCGTATCACTCGAGCGTCGGCGCGGAGCCGCGCCCGTTTTCGATCCGCATGTAGCGCAGCAGCACATTCGTGGATCGGCCGAGCGGCATGCCCGCAAGCAACCCCCACGCGGCAAACGACACGAATTCGAACCCGCCGCTCGCTGCCCACGGCTGATGCGACTCGACCGCGAAGTGCAGGAAGAAATGCGCGCCGTACGTCACCAGCAGAATCGCCAGCAGGCTTGGATCGCCGGGCACGCGCACGAGCCGCTTCGCCGCGTCGAAGTGAACTTGCCAGCGCGCGGCGTGTACCCAGCCGAGCAGCATGCCCACGCCGCACGCGAGCACGGCCGCCGCCGCGTAGGCCGGATCGGCGCCGGGAAATAGGGCGTACAGGCTGTTGGCGCCGAACAGCACCAACAGAAGCGGAAAGACGATCATGCGCTCGGGGCGCACCGTGCGCGGATAAAGGCGCTGGACGCCGACGACAATCACAATGGCTAGCGCGACGATGGCGGACGTGGGGATGGGCCGCATGGCAACACCTCGGGTCGGTTGGCGTCCGCGCGGGATGGCGCTGGACTTTGGTTGTCGACCCGAGTTAGCGCTTTAGCGCTTACTCGGGGCCCATGCTGCGGTTGTCTGAAGTTAGCGCTTCAGCGCTTACTTCAGGCCCACAGCGAGAGTCGTGACTCTAGCGGTGGGGCGGCCGGGTGGTGGAGGTTTGCGACGAAGCGCGCTGGACGCCGATAATTGGTCAAGTTCGCTGATGGAGCGTGGCGGTTTTTTAGGGGCGGATGACGGCAGGACGGCGTGCTGGTTTTGTGCGCGGCGGGTCTCGCCGGCGCGCTTGACGCCTCGCGGTTCGTGCCCGCGCTCGGACGCCGCGACGGCACGACATGCCGGTCAGCCGCCCGTCGCGCCGTTGCGCCGCTGATCGGCCTGCCGTGCGTTTCGTCGCGCGGCTCCCACCTGGCGACAAGCTGCATTTACAGTGGCGTCATCGGCAGTTCTTTTCTTCACACCATGCAAAGCAAGCTCGCGTCGACGCGATTCGCCAAATCCCGGTACGGAAGCAAGGTTCTGTACTGGGTTGGGATCGTGTTGGCCAACAGCCTGATCGGCATCGCCTTCTGGACGAAGTCGCAGCATGACCCCGTGCTGCCGTATTTCGTGATCAGCAATGCAATCGGCTTGACGGCCTGTTTCATCAGCTGGCTGTTGAACCGGATCACGAAGCGGCCAATCGGAGTCGTGCCGCGGGTATTGATCGTCGCGCCGTTGGCTGTCGTGATCGGTGTCGAAATCACGGCAAGGACGATCGGCCATATACCGAGCCTCATCGAGCATGCGAAGCTCGCGACGTGGATCAACTTCGCGCCTTCGTTTCTCGTGGCGGCGGCCTGCGTTTCGCTGTTTTCGCTGTTCTACCAGTCCGCACAAATGCGCGCGACGCTCGAAACCGAACGCCGCGAAGCCGCCGAGCTGCGCCAATCGGAAACGGCCGCGCGCCTCGCGCTGCTGCAGGCGCAAATCGAGCCGCATTTTCTGTTCAACACGCTCGCGAACGTGCAGAGCCTGATTGAACGCGACCCGGCGCGCGCGTCCGCGATGCTCGACAGCCTGAACCGATACTTGCGCGCGAGCCTCGGACGCACGCGCAAGCCGGCTTCCGCGCTTGCCGAAGAACTGGAACTCGTCGACGCATTGCTGCATATCGCGTCGATGCGGCTCGGCGACCGGCTGCGCTATCGAATTTCGGTGCCCGACGCGCTGCGACAGCTCACTTTGCCGCCGTTGCTGCTGCAGCCGCTCGTCGAGAATGCGCTGCTGCACGGCATCGAGCCGGCCATCGACGGCGGCGAGATCCTGGTCACGGCCAAGCGCGACGGAGCCATGCTGGAGCTGAGCGTGATCGATACCGGCATGGGGCTCGGCCATAACAAGAATTTGCACGGCGGCGTCGGGTTGTCGAACGTTCGGGCGCGGCTCAACAGCTTGTACGGTGAGGCGGGACGATTGACGATCGTGAACAATACCGGTGCGGTGGGCGGTGTCTATGGCCCGGAGGGCAGTTCGCTGGCCGGCGATGCGACCGCTCCAAGCGGCAGTGCGCTGCTCGACGCTCCGGCCGCCGCCGCGAGCCTTGCCGCCGGCACCCGGACGTTCAACGCCGCGCGGGGCGTCACCGCGACTTTGCGCATTCCGATCCGCTGATATGCCGACCGCCCTGATCGCGGACGACGAACCGAATCTCGCCGCCGAACTGGCTTCGCGCTTGGCGAAGTACTGGCCGGAGCTGGAGATCGTCGCTATGCCGCGCAACGGCGTGGAGGCGCTCGCCGAATTGAACGCCAAGCAGCCCGACTACGCGTTTCTCGACATTCGCATGCCGGGCGTCGACGGCTTGGAAATCGCGCGGCTGCTGCCTGCGGTGCGCGTGGTGTTCGTGACGGCCTACGACGAATACGCGGTGCAGGCGTTCGACACCTCGGCGGCGGACTATCTCCTCAAGCCGCTCAACGACGAGCGGTTGTTGCGCTGTATCGCCAAGCTGCAGCGTGACGGGGTCGTGCCGCAGGCGGTCTCGGGGGTGGGCGCGTCTTCGGAGAAGGACCACGCGCCGATCCAATGGCTGACGGTCGGCCTGAAAGACACGACGCATCTGGTATCGGTCGAAGACGTGCTGTATTTCCAGGCGACCGACAAATACACCGAAGTCGTCACGGCCGAGCGCCGGCACATCATCCGCACGCCGCTCAAGGAGTTGCTGCAGCGGCTCGACACCGCCAAATTCGCGCAGGTGCACCGCAGCGTCATTGTTTCGTACGCGGCGATCGATCGCGTCGAGCGCGATCTGTTCGGGCGGTTGCACATTCATTTGCGCAATCACACGGACGTGCTGCCGGTGAGCCGGGCGTATGTGGGGTTGTTCAAGCAGATGTAGGCAGCGGTGGGTAACGCAAGGCGGGCAGCGATTCAGCGCGAAAGTTAGTGCTCGCTCACGGTGCCCGTGCCGATTGGCGCGGCTGGGCGTATGCACACTTTATGCGCACAAAGGTTGCCCCGCCCTCCAGCCGCCGGCCCGGCCGGCGCATTGCGCTCGAATCGGCCGCTCGTGCATCACATCGAGCGCAGCGCAAACCGCTTCAACTTCCCGGTCTCCGTGCGCGGCAGTGCATCGAGAAAGCGGATCACACGCGGGTACTTGTACGGCGCGACCGTGCTTTTCACGAACGCCTGCAACTCGGCGACAAGCTCGTCGCTCGCCGCATACCCCGGCTTGACGACGACAAACGCCTTCACGATCTGCCCGCGCTCCTCGTCCGGCACGCCGACCACACCGCATTCCGCCACCGCTTCGTGCTTCATCAGCACGTCTTCGACTTCCGGCCCCGAGATGTTGTAGCCCGCCGAAACAATCATGTCGTCGGCGCGCGCCTGATAGAAGACGTAGCCGTCTTCGTCGAGATAGACCGCGTCGCCGGGAAGATTCCAGCCGTCGCGCACGAATTTCATTTGGCGCTCGTCCGCGAGATAGCGGCAACCGGTCGGCCCGCGCACTGCGAGCTTGCCGACCGTGCCGGCGGGCACCGGCTGCATCGCGTCGTCGACCGCCTGGACCGTGTAGCCGGGGATGGCTTTGCCGATGGCATGGCGGCGCACGTCCGCTGCCGCCGACGAGATGAAGATATGGATCATTTCCGTGCCGCCGATGCCGTCGATCATCTCGATGCCGGTCGCATCGCGCCAGAGCTGGCGCGTCGAATCGGGCAGCGCTTCGCCGGCCGATACCGTTTTGCTGAGCGTCGAGATATCGAAACGGGCGGCGAGCGGGGCCATCTGGCGGTAGAACGTCGGCGCGGTGAACATGATCGTCGCTCGATAGCGCTCGATCGTCTGCAGCAGCGTTTCCGGCGTGAGTTTTTCGATGAGCACGGTCGATGCGCCCACGCGCAGGGGGAAGCACAAGAGGCCGCCAAGCCCGAACGTGAACGCGAGCGGCGGCGTACCGCAGAACACGTCCTCGGCGGTCGGCTTCAGCACGTGGCGCGGGAACAGGTCGCACATCGCCAGCACATCGCGATGGAAATGCATGCAGCCTTTGGGCGCACCCGTCGTGCCGCTCGTGAAGGCGATGAGGCAGACATCGTCGGCGGCGGTGTCGCAGGCCGTGAACACGTCGGATTTGCCGGTGGCGAGCGTGTCGAGCGAATCGGGCGTATTGCAGTGGAAAAGGCGAACCTGCGCGAGATCGGGGCAAAAGAATTCTCCGCCGGGTTCGCGGCATTTCGCCAATTCATCGATCAAGCGCGCGTCGCACAGCGCGGCGCTGATCTTCGCTTTGTCGACGATCTGCTTGAGTTCCTTCGCGCGCAAGAGCGGCATGGTCGGCACGACGACGAGCCCCGCTTTCAGGCTCGCGAGAAATGCCACCGCCATCTGCAGCGTGTTCGGGCCGCGCAGCAGCACGCGGTTGCCCGGCTGCAGGCCCATCTCGTCGATGAGCACGTGTGCGGTGCGGTTGACGAGCGCAAGCAGCTCACCGTAGGTCGTCGCATGCGGTTTTTCGTCTACATCCGACCAGATCGCAACGCGTTCGCCGTGGCCTGCTTCGATCGTGCGGTCGAGCAGCTCGCTCGCGCAGTTGAAGCGGGCAGGGTAGGCGACGTCAGGCGTGTCGAGCAGCAATTCCGGCCATTGGTCCTGCGGCGGCAGGCTGTCGCGAGCAAACGTATCGACGTGGGCTGACGGTTCCATGGCTTATCGGCTCCGGGTTGGCGAGATCACCTAATCGGGGATCACCGCAGTGGCTTCGATTTCAACTTTCGCTTTGTCTTCGATGAGCGCCGCGACTTGCACCGCGCTCATCGCGATGTCGTAGTCGCCGATCAGCTCGCGAAACGCCTGGCCGACGTCTTTGAGCGCCGCGAGATATTCGCGCTTGTCCGTCACGTACCAGGTCATGCGGACGATGTGCTCGGGGCGGCCGCCCGCCGCGCCGAGCACCGCGACGATGTTCGCGAGCGCCTGCCGTGCTTGGCTGCCGAATTCGTCCGACTGGAACGTTTCGGTTTCGTCCCAGCCGATCTGTCCGGCGATGAACACCTGCGTGCCGCGCGCGGCGACGCCGTTGGCATAGCCGCGCGGCTTGATCCAGCCTTGCGGTAAGAGCGGTTTTTTCATGATGACTTTTCCTCCGCCAGGAGATTCGTTGCGTGCGCAACAAAGCGCGTGAGCGCGGCGCGGATATCGCCGGGGATGTCGATCGATACGCCCGATTCGAGCGATGTCGTCACGAGCGCCTGGGTCGCGCGAAAACGGATTTCATCGCCGAGCCTGCCGGTGATTTCGATGCCGATCGAGCGCCGTCCGATGGTCTTCACGGCGAGCGCGAGCGTGATCGTTTCGCCCATGCGGCTCGGCCTGGAAAACTCGCAGTCGAGCTTGACGATCGGCAGGCCGACGCGGCGTTCGCTAATCATGTGCGCGTAGTCGATGCCGAGTTCGTCGGTGAACCAGTCTTCGACGAGACCGTTGGTCAGCGTCAGGTACTGCGGAAAGAACACGATGCCCGCCGGATCGCAGTGTGCGAAGCGGATGCGTACGGGCCGTTCGAAACCGGCTGCTTGATGCCCATCGACGCTCATTGCGAAGTCTCCTGCAAGGACGCTTGGTACGCCTTCAGCAGATCGCGTCCGACGATCAGCTGCTGCACCTCCGTCGCGCCTTCGTAAATGCGCAATGCGCGAATCTCGCGATACAACTGCTCGACTGTCACGCCGCTTTGCACGCCCTTGCCGCCCCAGATCTGCACGGCCGCATCGATCACCTGCTGCGCGCCTTCGCTCGCGTGCCACTTCGCCATCGCGGCTTCGCGCGTCACGCTCTTGCCTTGATCGCGCAGCCAGGCGGCGCGGTAGACGAGGAGTGCGGCGCTGTCGATCGTGAGCGCCATCTGCGCGAGCTTCGCCTGCGTCAATTGAAAGTCGCCGAGCGTCTGGCCGAACATGCGGCGCGATGAAGCGCGCGAAAGTGCTTCATGCATCGCGCGCCGCGCGAAACCCAGCGATGCCGCCGCAACCGACGTGCGGAAAATATCGAGCGTGCGCATCGCGAGCTTGAAGCCTTCGGCGGGCGCGCCGAGCATTTGGCGCTTCGGTACGCGCGCGCTTTCGAACTTGAGGCGCGCCAGCGGATGCGGCGCGATGACGTCGATGCGTTCGGCGGTCGTGAGGCCCGGCGTATCGGCATCGACGATGAACGCGGTGATGCCGCGCGCGCCGGGCGCTTCGCCAGTGCGCGCGAAGACGACATAGAAATCGGCGATGCCGCCGTTCGAGATCCAGGTTTTTTCGCCGTCGAGCACGTAGGCGTCGCCGTCGTCGCGCGCGGCGAGCGCCATTGCGGCGACATCCGAGCCCGCTTCGGGTTCGGAGAGCGCGAACGCTGCAATCGCGGTGCCGTTTGCGACGCGCGGGAGATAGCGCTGCTTCTGCTCATCGGTGCCGGCGAGCGAGATCGCGCCCGAACCGAGCCCTTGCATGGCGAGCGCGAAGTCCGCGAGACCCGAATGCTTCGCGAGCGTTTCGCGCAGCAGGCAGACGGCGCGCGTGTCGATCGCGTCGCCGTGGCCGCCGTGGGCTTTGCCGCCCACGCCGTAGCGCAGCCATCCGGCCGCGCCGAGTTCGCGAACGAGATGGCGGCAGGTGTCGTCGACCGATGCCGCATCGTGCGGGACGTGCGACAGATGCTTGACGGCCCAAGCGTCGAGATCCGCAGCGAGCGCGCGATGATGGTCTTCGAAGAACGGCCAGTCGAGCGCGTTGGAGGAATGGTCGTATACGCCCACGTCAGTCCCCTTCGAATACCGGCCGCGTTTTTGCCGCAAACGCGCGATACGCACGCTCGAAATCGTGCGTCGCCATGCAGATCGCCTGCGCCTGCGCTTCAGCCTCGATGGCTTCGTCAACGCCCATGTTCCATTCCTGATGCAGCATCTTCTTCGTGATGCCGTGCGCGAACGTCGGGCCGGAAGCCATGTCCGCTGCGAGTTTGGTTGCGTCCGCAACCAATTCGGACGGTTCGCACAAGCGGTTGTAGAACCCCCACGCGTAGCCTTCTTCGCCGCTCGCCGAGCGTCCCGTGAACAGCAGCTCGGACGCGCGTCCCTGGCCGATGATGCGCGGCAGGATCGCGCAAGCGCCCATGTCGCAGCCCGCGAGGCCGACGCGCGTGAAGAGGAACGCGAGCTTGCTGCGCGCGGTGCCGTAGCGCATGTCGGAAGCCATCGCGACGATCGCGCCGGCGCCGGCGCAGACGCCATCGACGGCCGCGATGATCGGCTGCGGACAATGGCGCATCGCCTTGACGAGATCGCCCGTCATGCGCGTGAACATCAAGAGTTCCGGCATCGGCAAGCCAATCAGCGGGCCGATGATTTCATGCACGTCGCCACCCGAGCAGAAGTTTTCGCCCGCACCGTGAAACACGACCGCTTTGATATCGGTTGCGTACGCGAGTTGGCGAAAGAGATCGCGCAGCTCCGCATACGATTCGAAAGTAAGCGGGTTCTTGCGTTCGGGGCGATTCAGCGTGATCGTGGCGACGCGGTCGCGCACCGACCAGCCAAAGTGGCGCGCTTCGTACTGGGCGAGCGTCGTGCGATTGCCCGCAAAGAGGCCGTCTGCGGCGGATGCTGTCATAAGTGTCTCTCTCCAAGCGCCAAGCGGATTCGTTGTGAACGCAACGAAGCGCGCTAATCAACTCTTCAGGTTATCGACCAGATGCTTCTTCAGCTTGCCGAGGCGCTGATGCATCTTCGATTTTTCGTCGAGGCCGAGGCCGCCGAACAGCTCGACGACCCATTGCTCGTGCGCGACCGCCATCCGGTCGAACAGCTCGCGGCCCGCGGGCGTCAAGCGCACGCTGAACGCACGCCGGTCGTTCGGATCGGCATCGCGCGCGACGAGCCCTTCCTTTTCCAACTGATCGGTAATGCCGGTCACGTTGCCGCCCGTCACCATCAGACGGCGCGAAATCTCGCTCATCTTCAGGCCCTCGGGATGGCGCTCGAGCTGCGCCATCAGATCGAAGCGCGGCAGCGTGGTATCGAATTCCGCGCGCAGGCGCCGGCGCAATTCGGCTTGCACGAGGTTGGTCGTCGTCAGCATGCGCAGCCAGAGGCGCAGGCCCATGTGACTATCGGCGCCGGTGCTCATCTCGAGATCGACGACGTTGTCGGCCGGCTTCGGCGTGCCTTTGCGGGCGTCGCTCACTGCCGCACCGGTTTTCTTTTTTGCAGTCGCGTTGGAGCGTTGGGTCACGTGACTTCTCCGCCTGAGACAGATATCGATTGGCCGGTGATCGAACCGGATTCGGGCTGGCAAAGCCACAGCACCGCGTGCGCGACTTCGCCGGGCGTGACGAAGCGCTGCTGCGGGTTGTTTTGCACGAGCGATGCGCGTGCTTCCGCTTCGCTTCGGCCAGTCTTCGCGATGATTTGATCGAGCGATTCGCGCAGCAAATCGGTTTCGGTGTAGCCGGGGCAGACCGCGTTGACCGTTACGCCTTTGCTCGCCACTTCGAGCGCGAGCGAGCGCGTGAGACCGATCACGCCGTGCTTCGCCGCGCAATAGGCGGCGACGTAGGGATAGCCGATCTGTCCCGCCGTGCTCGCGACGTTGACGATGCGGCCGTCACGCCGCTCGATCATGGCCGGAAGCACGGCTTGCGTGCAGAGAAAGACGCCGGTGAGATTGACGTCGAGCATCTGCTGCCACAACGCCATGTCGGTCCTAGCGAACGGCGCGGCTTTGGCTTGTCCTGCGTTGTTGACGAGCACGTCGACGACGCCGAACGTTTGGCTCGCTGCGGCGAATGCATCCGCAACCGATTCCGCTTGCGTGACATCGACGCCGACGCACGCGACCTCGCCGAACTCCGCAAGGCGCGCGCGTTGCGCATCGAGCCGGGCCGCGTCGCGGCCCATTAGCGTGACGCGAGCGCCTGCACGCAAGAGCGCCTCGGCTGTCGCCGCGCCGATGCCGCTGCCGCCGCCTGTGACGACGGCGTGTTTGTCCGCCAGCGTTCGCACGCTCATACCATTTCCTCCGCACGCTGCGCGCGTTCGAGCGGCGTCGCGCGCACGTTCTGTTCGGCGATGGCGCGCTCGCGCTCGAGATTGCGTTCGAGCTGCGATTTCGCCGCCGTGTATTGCTTCGGCCATATCACGTCGAAATAGCCGATCTTGGCCGCTTCGGTGAGCGTCCATGCCGGGTTCGCGAGATGCGGCCGCGCGACCGCGCACAAGTCGGCGCGGCCCGCCGCGATGATGCTGTTGACGTGATCGGCTTCGGAGATCGCGCCGACCGCGATCGTCGCGATGCCTGCCTCGTTGCGGACGCGATCCGAGAACGGCGTTTGGAACATGCGGCCGAATACGGGTTTCTCTTCCTTGCTGACCTGGCCCGACGACACGTCGATCATGTCCGCGCCCGCTGCCTTGAACGCGCGCGCGATCTCGACCGCGTCGTCGGGCGTGGTGCCGCCGTCGACCCAATCGTGCGCCGAAATACGCACCGAAATCGGCTTGTGCTGCGGCCAGACTTTGCGGATCGCCGCGAAGACTTCGAGGGGATAGCGCAGGCGATTGGCGAGCGAGCCGCCGTAGTCGTCGGTGCGATGATTCGTGAGCGGCGAGAGGAAGCTCGACAGGAAGTAGCCGTGCGCGCAGTGCAATTCAAGCCAGTCGAAGCCCGCTTCTTCGGCCATTTCCGTGGCACGCACGAATTGCTGCGTGATTGCGCGCAGGTCCTCGCGGCTTGCCTCGCGCGACCATTGGCTGACGTCTTTCAAATATTGCTGCGGCGATGCGGATACGAGCGGCCAGTTGCCTTCCGGCAGCGGCAGATCGATGCCTTCCCAGCTCACGCGCGTCGATGCCTTCGCGCCCGCGTGGCCCAGCTGCATGCCGATCTTCGCGTCCGAGTTCGCGTGTACGAAGTCGACGATCCGGCGCCATGCTTTTAAATGCTCCGGTGCGTACATGCCGGGGCATCCGGGCGTGATGCGCGCTTCGGGCGACACGCAAGTCATCTCCGTCATCACGAGCGCGGCACCGCCCATGGCGCGCGCGCCGAGGTGCATCAAGTGATAGTCGCCCGCGATGCCGTCGACCGCGGAGTACTGCGCCATCGGCGACACCACCACGCGATTTTTCAGCGTCACGCCGCGCAGCGTGAACGGTGTGAACATCGGCGGAATCGAACGTGCATGGGTGCTGTGCGCGTCGGCATCGTGCCTCGTACCGGCCGCGTGCGACGCTAGCCAATTCTCGAACGACGACACATAGTGCGCGTCGCGCGTGCGCAGGTTTTCGTGCGAGATGCGCTGCGAGCGCGTGAGGAGCGAATACGCGAATTGCTCGGGTGCGAACGAGGCATAGCGATCGACGTGCTCGAACCACTCCGTCGAATTGCGCGCGGCGTTCTGGATGCGCAGCACGTCGACACTGCGCACGTCGGTGTAGTGATCGAGCGCGGCGTCGAGATGGCCCGGGTGCGCGGCGATGCTGGTGGCGAGCTCGATCGCGTCTTCGAGCGCGAGCTTGGTGCCGGAACCGATCGAGAAATGCGCCGTGTGCGCGGCGTCGCCCATCAATACGACGGAGGTGGTGCCGCCGTTGGCGCGCGGCTTGCGATGCACCCATTGCCGATTGACGACGCGCGGAAAGCGAATCCATTGCGACGAGCCGCGCAGGTGCGCGGCGTTCGACATGAGCGGATGACCGTCGAGATACTTCGCGAAGAGCCGCTCGCAGAACGCGATGCTGTCTTCCTTGCTCATCGTGTCGAGGCCGGCGGCGCGCCACACGCGCTCGGGCGCCTCCACGATGAAGGTCGACGTTTGATCGTCGAAGCGGTACGCGTGCGCCTGAAACCAGCCCCATTCGGTTTTTTCGAACGCGAACGTGAACGCGTCGAACAGCTTGTTCGTGCCGAGCCATACGAAGCGGCAGTCGCGCAGGTCGATATCGGGCTGATAGGTCGCCGCGTATTTCTGGCGGATGGCGCTATTGGCGCCGTCGCAAGCGATGATCAGGTCGGCGTCGTAGGCATCGTCGTTCGTCACGCTGGTTTCGAAGACCAGCTTCACGCCGAGCTCTTCGCAGCGCGCCTGCAGGATGTTCAGGAGACGCTTGCGGCCGATGCCGCAAAAACCGTGGCCGGAGGAGCGCACTTTGCTGCCGCGGAAGTGGATCTCGATGTCGTCCCAGTGGTTGAACGCGTCGAGGATCATGTCGGCGCTCTTGGCGTCGGCGGCGCGCAGGTTGCCGAGCGTCTGGTCGGAGAACACGACGCCCCAGCCGAACGTGTCGTACGGGCGGTTGCGCTCGATGACCGAAATGTCGTGAGCCGGATTCTGCAGCTTCATCAACAACCCGAAATACAGCCCGGCCGGACCGCCCCCGATGCAGACGATGCGCATGCTCGCTCCTCGCGTGGTGTTGGGTTTAATTTAGTCGTAGATATTTTAGGTGTCAAGTAAATTGGTATGGGGCCAGTTCAGGTCGATATGAAGCTGTAATCCTTGAAATCAGCGCATTGCCCTAAGCCAGACAGGATCACGGCATCTCTCGCCTGCGGGGCGTCTCCGCGCGCTCAGCATTGCATACGCCCATCACGAGCTTCGCGCCCTGAAATGCCACGTGGACTCCCGGTTTTCGGTAACCCGCATGAGCGTGCCTGGATGTGGTTCGATGCTCGCGATAGCAAACATATATCTACGCCCGGACCCATCCCTCGACGGCCACCTCACGTGTTGCTGCTCTCGACCCGTACCGACTTCCACATCCGCGATCGCTGATTGCGGCACGAACCAATTTGGATTTCAACCCGCGGTCATGCCTAGACGACGGAGTAGCTCCGCCCCGGCCGGCGTTAGCCGAAATCCGCCCTCGTCGAAAGCCGTAGGGACGATTTCGACGAGGCTGGCTTCTTGAAGAGCGATCGCATCGGGATCGCCAGGCGGCACCTGGTTGGGCGCATCAAGCAGTAGAAACAGAATGGCGATCTCATGGTGACTTAGCAGCGACCTCATCATTGACACGACGTGAGGTCAGCCGCTTGCAGGACCTCGCCGGTATTGCCGCTTTCGACGAACGCGGCAACACCGTACTGATTCGCCGGCAGCGCGGCTCCAGGTGTTCCGATTGCGACCACCTGGCGAATGTGCGCGGCGCCGCCGGCGAGCGATACCGGCCCGATCCATTGCCGCACCACGCGTTCATGGTGCAAGGTCGCGCCTCCGTTTTCACCGGCCAGCACATGTGAAGTCAGCCCGTTCTCGTAGACCGCGACATAGGCATTCAAGGGTCCGACTTCTTTCACACGCGACTGAAAGCGCGCATCAAGGTCGTAGTTCCCTGGTGCGCTGGTCTGCGCCGGGGCCAGACTGAGTTCGATGTCGGCCGGTGCCGGCTCGGCGTCGACGGCCTCGACGCGGCTTGCGAAGCTCGCAGCGTCCGACCAGCTGCGCAGCTCCTTCCCCGACACGAATACTTCAGGCGTGTAGACAGTGGGGCTGCTTGCGATGTTGGCCAAACGCTGCTGACGCTCCGTGAACGCATGATTCGCGAAGCGGTCCTTCCAACCGAGGCCGTCCCAGTAGTCCACATGCAGCGCGAGCGGCACGATGCCTGTCGACTGCCCGCCGGCTTTCCACTGGCTGAGCCAATGGTCCGCGGGCGGACAGTCGTCGCAGCCTTCGCTGCTGTACAACTCGACCAGCGCGACTCGGTGCGCGGGGCTGTGTGCCGTGCAAATGGCAGTAGCCGCCTGTGCCAATCCACTCACCGCCAGCGTGACAAATAGTGCGCAACACCGCGCCAGCCGTTTGCCAGTCGATCGATTAGCCAACAGTTGCATGACAGTCTCCCGATTGTGGATCGTCGTTACAGTCCGTTTGTCGAACGAGCGGAGCCGATATGACACACGCAGCGAAAATTTTATTGCTGCGCTCGGGCGGAGGCCGGAAACACCGGCCGACGTCGTCCGTCATCGCAAGACGAGATTCGGCCGCGCGGGGGCAAACCGCGCGGTTGTGGATCACGCGGTGTGCGTCTGCTTCAACAAGCGCGGCAACTGATCGAGACTGTTGATGACGTGATCCGGCGTTTGGCCAAGTTCATCGAACGTATTGCCTGTGCGGTTGATCCAGCAGACTGGAAAGCCGAAATGTCGTGCACCTGATGCATCCCATGCGTTCGAGGAGACGAACAGGATTTGCGAGCGGTGCAGATCGAACGCCTTTTCCGCCAAGTGGTAGACATTCGGGTGCGGCTTGAAGACTTCGACGGTCTCCACGCTGATGAGATGCGCGAAGCGCGATGTCAATCCCGAATGGCCGACCACGTTTCGGATCGAATTCACGGATCCGTTCGAGAGAATCGCGAGCGGCAGACCCATCGACTGGAGTTCGGCGAGCGCGGCATGCACCTCGGGGAAGGGTTGGATCTTCAGATATGCGTCGCAGAGCGTTCGCCGTGCTTCGTCATTCAGCGGCAGCTTCAAATGCTTGCACGTATAGAGCAACGCATGCTCGGTTGCTTCCTCGAAGGAAAGGTAGTGCCCCATCAAGCTGCGCAGCCACGTGTATTCGAGCTGCTTTTGCCGCCATATCAAGCTGATTTCCAGTCCGCGCCCGGGAAAGTATTCGCTGCAGCGTCCCGCAACGGAATGAACGTCGTACAGCGTTCCGTAAAGATCGAAAACGATACCCTCGATGTGCTTCATCTGATTTCTCCAGAAGAGTAGGTGTGGTCGGCCAAAAGGCCGCGTTGCAATGAAAGACGTCGCGACTGCCGATCAGCGGCGCTCGCCGAGGTTGAAACCGGTGTGAGTCTTGAAAACGAACGCATCGAACCGTGCTTCGTTTTCCGGATCCCGGCCGCCGAGCAAGGTTCCGAGCCACGCCCCCAGAAAGCCGATGGGCATGCTGAGGACGGTCGGGTTCACGATGGGGAAAATGGCGTGGCCCTTCATGATGGCGGGCCCGATGAATGCGAGGACCACCGACGAAACCAGTCCGGCCAGGACGCCTCCAATGACGCCGGCGGTGTTGAAGCGGCGCCAGAATATGGATAGCAGGATGACCGGGAAATTGGACGAGGCTGCGACTGCGATCGCAAGGATCACCAGCACGCCCACGTTGATCCCTTGCGCCAGCAACCCAAGGAGGACAGCGAGCACTCCAACCACGAGGGTTGCAGTCCTCGCGACGCGAACTTGTTCGTGTTCGGAGACCTTTCCTGAACGTATGACGTTCACGTAAAGATCATGCGCGATGGCTCCGGACGACGCGAGCGTCAGACCGGCCACGACTGCGAGGATGGCTGCGAACGCGATGGCGCAGATCGACGCGAGGAAGATCTGTCCGCCGAACGTACCCGGTCCGCCCCCGAGGTATTGGGCAAGCAGCGGCAGCGCGAGATTCCCGCCCTTGTCGGCGGCGCGGATCGTCGCCTGTCCGACGAATGTTGCCGACGCGAATCCGATCAATGTCGTGACGAGGAAGAAACTGCCGGCGAGAAACATCAGCCACAGGACGGACTTTCTTGCCGCGCGTGCATCCGGCACGGTGTAGAAACGCGTCATGATGTGCGGCAATCCGGCGACGCCGAACATGAACGACAGGAACAGCGACAGCGGATCGAGCGGATGCTTGAAATAGCCGCCTGCTGTGAGCATACCGGGACCGTACAAGTGTTCGACGGATGCAAAAAGCGAGAGCGGGTCGAAGTGCACGGCGGCGAGCAGCATCAAGACGAGGACGATCGCCGCGGCCAACAGCAGCACAGCCTTCACGATCTGCACCCAGGTGGTCGCGATCATGCCTCCGAACAGCACATAGATGATCATGCCGATGCCGACAAGAACAACGGCGACGTCATAGGAGACGCCGAGCAGCAGCTTGATCAACGCGCCGGCCCCCGCCATTTGCGGGACCATGTAGGCAAGATTGACGACCACTGTGCCGAGCACCGCTGCGAGTCGCGCGTGACGGCTGCGCATCCGCTCGTCGATGACATCGCCAAACGTGAACCGTCCCGTATTGCGAACGGGCTCCGCCACGAGCATCAAGACGACGAGAAACGCCACCAGCGCGGCGACGGCGTAGAGCGAGCCGTCCATGCCGTACAGCGAGACGAGGCCGGAGAATCCAAGAAAAGCCGCAGCGCTCATCCAATCTCCGGCCAACGCAAAGCCGTTGGCACGGGCCGAAAGGTTGCCGCCTGCCGCATAAAACTCGCTCGTGGTTCGCGTGCGTCTCGCGGCCCACCACGTGATCGCCATTGTGACTGCCAGAATGACCAGGAAGATGATGACGGTGAGCACTTTCACGATTGCTCCTTCCCGCAGGCTTCCAGGATCGCTCGTTCGGCTTGCGCGTCGAATCGACGGTTGGCGACATGGACATACCAAGTTGCCGCAGCCCAACTTAGGCAGTACATCAACACAATGAGCAGGTATCCGACATTGAAAGCGCCTGCCACTTTCTCCGCCATCAATGGACGATCGAAGCCCGAGAGCAACGCCGTGCCGAAAATGAAAACGAAACTGAGCCCAAGGACAGGCGCGACGAATCGTACTTTGATATCGACGAGTTTCTCGAAGCTGGCGCTGTGCACGGGATTGGCCCGGGGCAGGGCATCGTCACCCGTGTGGGGCGGTGAGGGCGGTTGCGCTTGTGCCAACCGCCGTTGCTGCGAAAGTTCAATCATGCGTGTCTCCTTGTTTGCCCGCACTGGGGCTTTGTACATACTTGCGGTAGCGCGTTTGACCGAGCATGCCGTGTAACCGGCCATCTGCTTTGAGTGCTCCAAGAGCAAGGTCCGCGCCAAGCGAATGACAGGATGTGCTTCCATCCATCGAGGCCCCGCATTCTCAAGGGATCGCGGCGCGATCGGGTGGGTCGTGACGCACGATTGTGGGCTTACGACTCGATCGGTGACGTGGACTGCCGAACCGATCCTGACGGTGGCTGATTCATTTCTGACTCGGCGAGCGAGTCGAGATAACCCTCAGAACCCCAAACGAATGCAACGTTAACGCTGGTGTATCCTCGCCATATTCTCGAGGATGGACGAGTCATGAATCAGAACAATTTACTGGAGACATTGGACGAACTTCCTGTCGGCATTGTTCTGCTTAACGGGACGGACATCGAGTGGCAAAACGCCGTGATTCGCGGCGGCATTTCGCGTGACGATCGGCACCCCGAGGAGATTCGCGCGGTGTTTATCGAACTCGCGCGGACCCATGCCAGCGAGCCGCGCTCCATTCCCTCGACTTTCTTTCTCGGCGGCGAGAACTACTTTCCTGGCGTACATTCATCACCCGAGGCGACGGTGATGCTGCTGATGCCGGAGCATGATTGCGCGACGCTGTTTCCCGAGTTGGCGAGATTGCGCCAGCTCTGCTTCGACCTCGAGGAGATCTTTCGTCACTCATTCGACGGTATCTTCGTCGCCGACGGTAGTGGCGTGACCTTGATGGTCAACGAAGGCTGCGAGCGGAACTACGACCTGAAGGCTGCGGATATGATCGGCCGGCATGTGTCCGAATTCGAGCAAAAAGGACTGATCCGCCCGGTGATCGCACAGCAGGTCGCGCGTACGGGACAGCGCATTTCCACGACGCAGCGCACGCACACGGGCAAGACCATCATGGTCACCGGCATTCCGCTGTTCGACGCTGTCGGCAAAGTGCGCAAGGTTGTCATCAATTCCCGCGATACGACCGAGTTGCTGCAGTTGCAGGATGCACTTGCGCAGGCGAAGGCGGATTTGCAGCGCGTCGACGCCGAGATCGAGGCATTGCGGTTGCAGAATCTCAAGGTCGACGGTCTCGTTCTGCATAGCGAGCCGATGCAGCGCATCGCGAGCCTTGCCGCGCGTGTAGCGAAGGTCGATGCGACGGTGCTGATAACGGGGCACTCCGGGGTCGGCAAAGATGTGATTGCGCGTCTCATTCATCGAGAAAGTCCACGCGCAAATGGTCCACTGATCAAGATCAATTGCGGCGCGCTTCCGCGTGATTTGCTCGAATCGGAGTTGTTCGGGTACGAGCCGGGTGCATTCACAGGGGCCCAAAAGCAGGGCAAATCCGGACTGATCGAGCTTGCGCATCGCGGCACGCTGTTTCTCGACGAAATCGGCGATCTTCCGCTCGATTTGCAGGTGAAGCTCCTCCAAGTGCTCCAGGACCGGGTCATCGTTCGGCTAGGAGGGACTCAGCCGATATCGGTCGACGTTCGCGTGATCGCCGCGACGAACCGTGATCTGAAGTCGATGGTGGCCGAACGCGCGTTTCGCGATGACCTCTTTTATCGACTCAACGTCGTACCGATCGCTGTGCCACCGCTAGCTGCGCGCAAGGATGACATCGCACCTCTCGTGCTGCAATTCGCTAGTGAGTTCAACGCACGCTACGGCCTCACACGGACGTTTTCCGAGCAGGCGATCGCGCTGATGCTCGCCCATGATTGGCTCGGCAACGTTCGGGAGCTGAGGAATGTTGTGGAGCGGGCGATCGTGACGAGCGAAGGCGACTTGATCGGGCCGGAGTTTCTCGATGGTGTGTTGCCTGGCGAACTACTCGACGAAGAGCCGAGCACGTTCCGTCAGAGAGTCGAGCGGTTCGAGCGACGGTTGATCGAGGACGCGATGCGCAAGCACGGCAATACGCGAGAAGTCGCTCGAGCGCTGGGACTCAGCCAGTCGAGCGTCGTGCGCAAGCTCCGACTGGGAAAATAAAACGCGGAAATTCGCTCAGAGCGCCGAATGGTCTTTCACGGCCTCTTCCAGGGCTGGCTTCAGGCTTAAGAACCGCTCGTCGATGGCCGAGGGGTCGTCGCGATTGAGCGCGATCATCGCATCGCCGCTCGCCCGCAGGGCCGGCAACGCCGCACGCGTTAACAGGATCGGCGCGACGAGGTCGATACCCGCGCTTCAGCAGGCGGCACTGCGCGCAGAGTCAGTACAGGTTTTCGCGCCGCGGATAATCAATCCGATTGCCTGTCCGAAGCCGGATCGGTAATGAGTCTCGTGCTGCGTCGATAAGTGACATACGCCCAGAGCCAATCCAGCATGACCTTCGCCCTGTTTGGCCCTCCGGTGAGGAATGCGATATGTGCGGCACCCCAAAACCACCACGCTGGCGCACCCCACATGCGGATGGGGCCGATTTCCGCCACAGCCGCCTGACGCCCGATTGTTGCCAGGCTTCCGAAATGCCTGTAGCGAAAGGGTGGGGGCCGACGGTGACCCGCAAGCTGCGCGTCGATCACTCGCGCGGTATATTTTCCCTGCTGTTTGGCGGCCGGGGCCAACCCCGGTACCGCCGCTCCTTTCCAGCCCAGACTCGAAGCAGCATCGCCAATTGCATAGACGCCTTCAACTGCCGGAACAGAGAGGTCGTCGTTCACCCTGACTCGTCCGGATGCGTCCTCCGGCTGGTTTAGCCATTTGGCAACCGGAGACGCCGCTACCCCAGCAGCCCACAGGATCGTGCGGGATGCAATTCGATCTTTACCGAGATCGGCGCCATTCTGATCCACGCCCAGCACCCTGGTATCGAGATAGACAGTGACACCCAGCTTGCGAAGGGAATGTTCTGCGGCAGCAGAAAGGGAAGGGGGAAAAGTCGGCAGAATGCGGGACCCGGCATGAACCAGAATGACACGCGATGTCGACGGATCGAATGTGTGATATTCCTGGTCCATGCCGTGATGCGCCAGTTCCGCGATGGCGCCGGCCAGTTCGATGCCAGTCGGTCCTCCCCCGACGATGATGAACGTAAGCCACGCGGCACGGGCTGCTTCGTCCTCAGCCGTTTCCGCCTCTTCGAATGCACGCAGCAGACGGCTCCTTATTGAAGTTGCGTCCCCTATGCTCTTCAGCCCGGGCGCGTACGGTGCCCAGTGATCGTTGCCGAAGTAACTGTGACGCGCGCCAGTTGCCAGTACGAGATAGTCGAATTTCACCCTGGCCGCGCCGATTAGCACTTCGCGGGTCGCGGTGTCGACGCCTGTGACGGTCCCCAGACGTACCTGGACGTTTCGCTGTCCGCGAAAGAGGCTCCGGATCGGGGTTGCGATTTCTCCGGGCGACAACGCTGCTGTCGCGATCTGGTAAAGCAGCGGCTGGAACAGATGATGATTCCGCTGATCGATGAGGGTGATCCGGCAGCGCGAATTGCGTAGACCGCGAACTGTCTCGATCCCGCCAAAGCCACCACCTACCACTACAACCTGTGGATACTGATCCAGCCTGCTTTCTTCTCTCTCCGGGCTGTCGAGCATCCAGCGGGCGAGCAATTGATCCACCGAAATGACGCCGGGCCCCGTGACTACGAACATCAGTAGCAGAAGAAGCGTTGCGAGCCGCTCGTCCATGGACATGGCTATGCCAGCGAGTGGCACCATGGCGGCACAGATGAACGTCGCCGGTCGCGTCATGCAGCCGAAAGCGATACAGAATGCGAGGATTGCGTCGACCCATGAAGGGAAGAGGAAGAGTGTCGCCAGACTGTGATGAGCGGCTTGGCTGAACAGGGAAGGCGTCAATCCGGAAGCGAGACTGAGCGATGCCGCCAGGCCTGCGCGCGAGACGAGCAGGAGCACGGGTGACACATATCGTTCGACCTGCTCATAGATTTTCCTGATCTGTCGTGCCGGGCCAAGTGGCGCCCACGCCAGGCCTCGCGCCAGCATCGCGTCGAGGGAAAGCGGTCCTGGACCCAGCACGACCAGCCACGCGAGCAAGACCAGCGTTGCGCCGCCCGGACCGAGGGAGATTGATCCGTAACCACCAGCGAGCAACACGAGCGCTATGGGCCGGGTCAGTAGGCCAGCGCTGAGCAGGAGTGGCGCGATACCGTGCAGCGCTGCCTCCACGCTGGACGGAGCATGTAATCCGGCGCCGGCTACCCCGCCTTGACTGCTTTCTGCCATGGCCATGATCTGATGCACCAGCACGACCTGGCCGAACCAGATGCGAGTTGCAAGAAGAAGCCACGGCACGCAAAGCGCGCGTGCTTTGGGAGCGAAGCGGACCAGGTGTTTGAAGGCGTTCCGGAGCATACGGCACCCTATTGAGAGAACCATCATGGCGAACGTCAGCCTCTGACACCGCTAGCTGGCGCAAGCGCGATGCCTGGCGGCGACGCGAATTTCACCAGCGCAGGCAGTGCGGTGCGATGGCCGCGCCAACGGCCGTCGTGATGACGATCCCCAGCACGTACCAGACACCCCAAAACGGCGCCGCCATCTCGGAGCAATACAGCGAGTAGACGAGCAATCCCTGCGCGCCGGCCAGGAGACCCGCGCCCGCGCCGGCCAGCGCGAGGCGCGTTGGCGCGAGCTGCTTCATCGCGCGCAACATGGCAGCGAGCGAGGGCAGCGAGAGCAGCACGACACTCGCCGTCGTCGTGCGCCACGTCGTGCCAAGCACCAACTCCAGCCGGTAGCCGGGCGGCGTCGCCAGCAAGATGCTGCCCGCGGCGAGCAGCATCGTGGCGATGGGCAGCGCTACCGCGACCCAGGCGAGCCTGAGCCGCGCGCCGGGGCGGCCGAGCCGCTCCGCGAGCTTCATGGCCGCGACGATGATCGTGAGCGGGAATGCGAGGCGCACCCAGAACATCGCCGTGAGGATCAACTGGGGCATGTCGCTGCGTACGCCGTACAGCGCGACTAGCAGGACCGTGCTGCCTGCGAGGCCTTGCAGCAGCGCACGATCGAGCAGCCTCGAGACGGCGTTGCGCTCGACGGGAGACCCGTCGCTCGCGAGCCGCGCGACCAGATCTCGCGTTTTCATGACCGGTACGCGCGGTCTCCGAGAAGGTAGTCGATCGAAATGACGCCCGGGCCCCACGCAGCGATGCCGAGCGCCATGGCGGCCCACGTGATGTGGATCGGCCAGCCGTCCGGCACCGTCAGCTCGATGAGGCAGGTCATCAGCAGCAATCCGGCGGCGGCGAAGCGCGTGCCAAATCCGAGCACGAGCAGCACCGGGAAAGTGACCTCGCCGCACGCCGACAGGAACGCGAAGATGGCCGGCGCCGGGAACGGATAGGGGCCGCCGGGCAGATGCAGCTTGAATTCGTCGGTGAAGAGATCGATGGCCGTGTCGTTGAGCTGCAGGAAGCCGTGCCACTTGAGGATGCCCGATTTCCAGAAAGGCACGGCCAGCGCGAGGCGCAGCACGAGCTGCACGAACGTCGGTTGCGCGAGTCTTTCGATGAAGCGTCGCGCGCACCCGATCGCGTGCGCGACGTTGCCCGGAAAGGACAGCGTGGAGTCTTGTCGAGTCGGCATGGTGATTACACTCCCAGTTGAACGGCGGCGAACACGCCAGCCGAAATCATCGCGGCCAGGTTGGCCGCCAGATCGAAGGTGTCGCTCTCCTCGAAGGCGGTTTGCGCGGCAGCGCCGAGCGGCATGCCCTCGATGAGCGCGACGAGAAACGCCGCGCCGCCCGCAGGCAAGCGCGAGACAATCACGTCGTCGCCAGGCCGCGTGACGAGCGCATCTTCAGCGTCGCTCGATCGCAGCGGAGTGACGGGGCCGGGCGCCCGGTTCATCGCGAAGATCGCGACGGCCGGGTAGCGCGAGCGCACGATCCGCGCGGCCGGATGCGGGACAAAGCGCACCTGCGCGAGCGACCCCGGATCGATGCTCGCGAACGCCTCGGCAGCGAGTGGCGCGGCATCCGCGGCGTGATACGCGTCGAGCCAGGCGCGCTCGATGCGTGCCGTATCCGCAAGCCAGGGCATGTCTCGTGCGTACTCGTAGGTTTCGATGAACGATGGAAAATCGCGTCCGTACTCGAATAGCAGCGGCGAGGCTGGCGGTGTGGCACGTACGTGAAAGCGTGCCATCGCGCGGAAGAACTCGACGCCCGTGATGCGCTGCACGGCGGGATAGATTGCCGTCAGCGCATCGATGAGGCTGACTGTGACGTTGTTGCGATAGACGTTGTAGCGCTTGACGACGCCCTTGCCGTGCGCAGCCGCAATGCCTTCTGGCGTGGCGAGTTCGGGGTTCGTCAGTCCCGGCGCGAAGGCCGTTGCGTAGTCGACCGTGCCTTGTTCAGATCTCATGGCCGGTGCGCTCCGGGTGAGATATATCGGACTCCAATACATCCATGGCGGCATGCTGCGACATGATCCGGCGGGCCATCACCGCCTGCGCGCGCAGTTCGAGCCACGCCGGCAACTGGCTGTCCCACTCGATCAGTGTCGGTATTGGCCCAGTGCGCGCCACGACATGCCGGTAAAGATCCCAGACCGGATCGGCGACGGCCCGGTCGTGACTGTCGATGAGCAGCAGTGCGTTCTCGTCGTCATGCTGCTCGCTGTGGCCGGCCAGATGAATTTCGCCTACGTATTGAAGCGGAAATTCCGCGAGATACGCGCGTGCCGCATAGCCATGATTGACCGCCGAAACGTAAGCGTTGTTGACGTCGAGCAGCAGCCCGCAGCCCGTGCGCTGCGCGACCGCACGGATGAACTCCGTCTCGCTCATCGTCGACGATGCAAACGTGACATACGTGGACGGGTTTTCGAGCAGCATCGGACGCCTGATGGTTTCCTGAACCTGGTCGATGTGCTCGCATACCTTGTCGAGCGTCGCTTTCGTGTAGGGCAGGGGCAGGAGGTCGTTGAAGAACGTCCCGCCGTGCGAGGACCAGGCGAGATGTTCGGAAACGAGCGCGGGTTCGTAGCGATCCACCAACTCGCGAAAGCGCGCAAGGTGACGGACGTCGAGCGTGTCCGGCCCGCCGATCGACATGCATACGCCGTGAAGCGAGATCGGGTAGCGCTCGCGGATCGCGGCAAGCGCTCGATGCGGCGGTCCGCCCGCGCCCATGTAGTTCTCGGCGTGAACCTCGAAGAATCCGTCTTGCAGGCCGTCTTCGAGAATCGCGGAGAAGTGCTCGTGTTTGAAGCTCGTGCCGGCCAGCCCGGCCTCGCCGGGCGCCGAACGACAGGGACGGCCAAGAGAATTCGCCGCCGCTGATCTCGTGGAATCGCTCATGGTCGTCCCGTTCCTCTTGTCGTTTGCGCGATCAGGTCGGCGTGAGCGAGCCGTGGCCGCCGCCCGGCACCTGAATGCTCGTGCACGTGCCACCCTGAACGAACTTCCACGAGTTGCCCTGGAAATCGGTCGCCGACGTACCCTGGCAGGTCGTGCCCGGGCCGGCCGCGCAATCGTTTTGCCCCTTCAGCGCGACGCCGTAACACTTCTCCTTGTGAGCCGCGAGGGCGGCATTGACTTCCGCTTTGGTGAGCGGCGCCGCGTGCGCCGCCGTAGCGAGAAGCGTTGCGACCGCGCCAGCGAGGAGGGCGGAACTGACATTGATCTTTGCGGACATGGAATCTCTCCGAGAGTAGGGAAGAAAGGTATCCGTGGTGGATACGCGAGTTAATTCGCCGGAGATCGATGGCTGGTTACAGCGAACGGAATTTTTTTGCTCTTGAGGTTGCAGTGCAGGCGTCAGGGTGAAAGAGCGTTGCGAGCGTCTTCTCGCTCGATCATCGGTTCGGCATCAAATAGCCGACCCTTGCGCGGCATCTCGCGCAGCCACTTGCGCAACTACCTAAGCGACTCTGCCCAGCCTGGCCGCGAGTGCCTTGAGGCCGCGATGCACGCCGACCTTGACGGCCGATTCCGAAAGCCCGGTCAGCTGCGCGGTCTCGGCGACCGACAGACCCTCGAGCTTCACATGCAGAATCGGCAAGCGCTGCTTGTCGGGGAGCTGATCGAGCAGCTTGCCGATGTCGCGGCGTGCCGCCAATGGTTCGTCATCCGAAGCGCAGAAGATGTCGAGGTGATCGTCGATGGAAACGTGCAGCGATTCGCGGCGCGACCGCGCCCTGAAGAAATCCATCAGCTTGTAGCGCGCGATCGCGTGAACCCACGCCGTTAGTGGCTCCTCTGGCCGATAGGTGTGCCGTCCGTTGTGGACGGCAAGCAGGATCTCCTGGACGAGATCCTCGACGTCGTCGGTAAGCTGGGGAATGCGTTTGCGCAGGTAGCCGCGCAAGTGGCGCGTCAGCTCGCTCAGGAACGTCTGATAGGCCACGGTGTCGCCGCTCATGGCGTTGATGAGCAGGGCTCTCAGTCGCGTCTCTGTCGATTGCACGGTCGGTCGCCTCTCTACCATCGCAAGAATCGCGGCCCGAGAAGCGCGCCCGCCACGGCGGGAAGCGTCATGCCGATGACGTACCAGACGGCCCAGAACGGCACCCCCATTTCCGGACAATGGAAGGTATAGGCGACGGTCCCGGTAGCGCTTGCGAGCGCGCCGGCGGCCGCGCCCGCGAGCCGCAGCCGCGTCGGCGCGAGCCCGCGCACGGCCCAAAACGCCGCAGCGAAGCCGGGTACTGAAAGGAAGGCGATGTTCAACGGGCAAGTGCGCCACGTATGGCCAAAGAGCAGCTCGGCGCGCTGCGCGGAAGGCGCGAGCCAAAACACGGCCAGGCCCGCAAGCCAGACGACGCCGATGGGAACGGCAATCCCTGCCCACGCCGAGCGCACGGCGGCGCCGGGCCGCGAAAGACGCGCGGTGACGAGAAGCGAGCCTGCGGCGAGCGCGACCGGGAACGCCACCTTGGCCCAGAAGAGCGGCGTGACGAGCAACGCGCGCAGATCGGGCCGCGGACCGTAGAAGATCAACATGAGCAGCGTTGAGCCGATCGCGCCAGCGAGCAGCGCCCAGCTGAAACGCCGCGCGCCCGCATGCGGATCGACGGGCGTGACGTCGGCGGCTAGCAGCGAGACCAGACGGTCGGTTTCCATATCGTTCTACCTGCAATAACGAAAGCTAGTTCGGTTGGCGGCCGCGTTTGGTTACAGCTGACCGAAAACTTTTGCCGGGCACGCCGAGCGAGCCGGTGCACCGCATCGCTCGCAGGCAGTTAATTATTCAATTCATTATCGGCATGTTGTATCAGTTGGCAAGTCGCGCGGTGACCGCCACACGTCGCCCGAAGCACAAAAGATTTCAGACGTGCTGTAACCCGTTCCTGAGCTTCTCCGAATTACCTTCCGGATTGCAAGTGCATCAAATTCGATCCAGGCGCATTCCACTCATCACAGATTTTCGGAGGTCGTCATGAAGTCCAAGCTCATTGCCACGCTGTTGCTAGCCGCTACCGCTTCGCTTGCTGCTCCCGCTTTCGCAAGCAACTATGGTCCCGCTCCGTTTTATCGCCCTGAAGTCGGTGCGCCGTCGTCGCAAAGCGGGCCGAGCGTCCGCACGCTTGCCGAGGAGCACAACACGGCAGCCGCGACGTATGGCGCTGTCGGCGGTGTGGCCGACTCCTCGATTTCGCGCTCGGGCAGCCGGCGTGCGTTCCAGGGGCAGGACGACGGTCCTCGAGGGCTCTACCGTGGTCGTTGATGCGGCTGAGGACAGCCGTTAGATCGGCTTTCCGACCCCGATCCGGATATTGCAGTCCGATGGCGCCGCTGCGTATCCCGATGCGAGCAACGCCTTCAGACTGAGGTATCACAGAGTCAATCGGATGCGTTCGCCGCGAGCATGCTACCTTGCCGGGCGCTTTCGGTGTTTTGCCTGACGGCGGAGGTCAGTTCCTCCATGCTCGCTGCGGTTTCCTCAAGCGACGCAGCCTGTTGTTCGGTACGTTGGCTCAGATCGGTATTGCCTGCAGCGATTTGCGCGGCGCCCGTAGCAATACTCTCGCTACCGGATCGCACGCGTCCAACCAGTTCTGCGAGTCTCTCATTCATGTTTTTGAGCGCTCGTAGTAGCTGGCTTGTTTCGTCTTTGCCGCGTGCTTCGATTTTCGAAGTGAGGTCGCCTTGTGCGACCGTTTGGGCGATCTTCACGGACACGCGAATTGGAGCCGTGATGGAGCGGGTGATGATGAACGCGACAATGAGGCTCAGCGTTATGGCTATTCCCGTCAGCACGCACGTGAGCAGCAACGCCTTGTGGAAGGCGGCCGCAGCTTCTGTGTTGGAGTCGGCGGCTCCCTGACTGTTCAGGGTAATATCCTGCGCGATTAAGCCTCTTCGACACAGCATTCGACTCAATGGCATTCAGCTCGTTAGTTAGCCTGAGTATCAGATCCGAAGTTTTCATGCCGCTCAATGGAATACGTTGCTGCATTCCTTCGCGAAAGCGCGCGAGATGAGTGGCGTTCAACGAGCTGGGCCCACCGATCGAGATGCACGCGCCGTGAACGGAGAGCGCGTAGATATCGCGGACGGCCGCAAGTGCCCGATGGGGCGAGGCGCCGGCGCCCATATAGTTTTCCGCGTGAACCTCGAAGAAGGCATCCTTCAGCCCGTCCGCGAGAATCGCGGTGAGGTGTTCATGCTTGAAACGGGTTCCGGCAGGCCCCTGAATCAGGACTTCAGCGGGGTTAGCGAGCCGTGGCCGCCACCCGGCACTTCGATACTCGTGCAGGTGCCCCCTTGGACAAACTTCCACGAGTTGCCCTGGAAATCCATTGCCGACGTACCTTGGCAAGTGGTGCCGGGACCGGCAGCGCAGTCGTTCTGCCCCTTCAGGGCGACGCCGTAGCACTTCTCCTTGTGGGCAGCGACAGCCGCACTTTCTTCCGCTTTCGTGAGCGGCGCTGCATGAGCGACCGATGCGAGCAGGCTTGCGACGACCCCGGCAAGCAGGGTGGAACTGACAGTGATCTTTGCGGACATTGAATCTCTCCAGAAGTTGGGATGGAAGGTACCCGTGACGGATACTGGAGTTAATTCGCGAGATTCGGGGAGGTGGTTACAGGGAGGGGGTTTTTTCTTTGAGCCCGTCATCCGCTGACTTCAGCCGTTGGATCGGCGGGCTGCCTTTTCCCGTTGTCAGGGCACCAGTCACCAGCGAAGGAGTCTGGGACCAAGGACTGTCCCGAGCGCCGCTGGAAGCAGCATGCCAGCCACATACCAGATGCTCCAGAAGGCCGGGCTCATCTCAGGACAATGAAAGCAGTACGCGACCGTGGCAATCGAGCTTGCGAGCAGGCCCGAGATGGCGCCGGCGAGCCGTAGGCGGGTCGGTGCCAGTCCTTTGACCGCCCAGAATATGGCAATGAAGCCTGGAGCGGCTAGCAGAAGAATATTGAATGGGCATGTGCGCCAGGAGTGTCCGAGTATCGCAGGCAGGCGGTCTTGTGGTGCAGCGGTGACGACGATCAGTATTGCTGCGAGCCAGACGACTACCAGCGGTATCGTCATGACGGGCCATCCGGCTCCGACCCTGGCGCCGGGGCGCGCCAGCCGGGCGGTGGCAATCAGGGCGCCGATTGCGAGGCATACTGGGAAAGCAAGCTTTTCCCAGAAGATCGCAGTTTTAACGACGGCGCCTAGATCGGGGCGAATGCCAAACACTGTAGCCATGAGCAGTGTCGCACCAATGGCGGCGATTGGCAGTGAGGCACAGAATCGACGGGTCGCACTGCCGCTTCTTACGGGAGTGATGCCGGTCGAGAGCAATCCGACGAGGTCTTCTGTTTTCATGCAATTCTCCGGACATGCGTTGCCAGAGCCTTGAGTCCCCTGTGGATGCTGACCTTGACGGCCGACTCCGATAAGCCCGTCAACTGGGCGGCCTCTGCAATGGACAGTCCCTGCAGCTTGACGTGCATGATCGACACCCGTTGCCTGGCGGGCAGCTGCACCAGTAGTTTTCCGATATCACGTCGGGCATCTGCCGCTTCGTCGTCCGCCTCGGTGAAGATGTCGTCGTGCTCGCCAAGTGGTTCGTGCAACGACTCCCGTCGCGCACGTGTTCTAAAGAAATCCATCAGCTTATAGTGCGCGATCGCATGGACCCAAGCGGTCAGCGGCTCATCCGGGCGGTAGGTATGACGCGCATTATGCACGGCCAGCAGGATTTCCTGAACGAGGTCCTCGACGTCGTCGTGAAGTTGTGGAATCCGCTTGCGAAGATAGCCCCGCAGGTGACGCGTCAGTTCACTCAGGAACGAGTGATACTCGGATGCGCTGCCTGCCAGACCCGTGATAAACAAAGCTTTCAGACGCTGCTCCGCGGAGTACAAGGTTTTGACTCCCGGGTCAAAGGGCAGAGTGGTCCCTGACCGCATCCTCGAGCGCGGCTTTCATGCCGGCAAAGCGTCGGTCAAGCGCGGCAGGGTCGTTGCGGTTCGGATTGACCTTAAGGAAGGTTTCGAGGTGTTGTTCACCCTTTTTGGTGTCAACCGGATGCAGTTCATATTCGAGACCTGTTTCCTCGAGCATCAGGGCAACCTTTGCAGGGTTGGGTGTAGGGTGAAAATATAAGTCGATCATGGTGTTCCTGCGCTCTCCGTTAGGACCGCCTGGTGCACGATGGTTGTTGTAAGTCGTCAGCGGACGTTTGCTATCGCCCCCAAGTCATTCTAGATCAGTTGATCTAGAATGTCGCAACGTGCGTGACGTCGCAATGCCGACCGGCAGGACGTTACGCGATGACCGGAGTTAAAGCATGACCCGACCACGGGAATTCGATGAAAACGCGGTCCTCGATGCGGCCGCTCGCCAGTTTTGGATCTATGGCTATGAGGCCACTTCCGTTCGGGACCTGGCGCAGGGCATGGGTATTACGGGGGCGAGCCTATACAACGCGTTCGGGGACAAACGGTCGCTGTTTCAACGAGCGCTGACGCGTTATGTCGAAACGAGCTTTGGCGACCGAGTATCGAGGTTTGAGCGGAGCCTGCCGCCCCTGGATGCCATCAAGGCATTCTTCAGGGAGATTGTCGAGCGGTCGATCCGCGACAGGGATCGTAAGGGATGCCTGCTGGTGAATTCGGCGCTTGAGGTTGCACCCCATGACGCCGAGTTTCAGGCGATGATCGCGAAGGTATTGGTGGAAGTCGAAGCGTTTTTTCGGCGTTGTGTGCGAGCTGGTCAGCAGGCTGGCGAGATTTCAACTGCACAGCCTGCTGATGATCTTGCCCGGTTGCTGCTGGGGGTACATCTCGGTATACGGGTGCTTGCACGCACAAGACCGGAGCGGGTGTTGCTGGAGGGAGTTGTACGGCCAGCGTTGGCGCTTCTCGAGCCCGGCAGTAATTGAGCTCCAGACGGGCGCCTAAAGACACGATCTGGTCAGATTAGCTGATCCGTCACGCTAGTTCGTCCAAAAGCGCTTCGGGTTACACCGAAGATATTATTTACCAACGATGGCGACCCAGGTCCGAATTGACATACGCACTTGCGCTTGGATGAGCGGCGCGCACTCTAACCGATAGCGTCGTCGATTTGCTTCAGTGCTGATATCAGGATTCACGTATGTCCCGCTCCGAACGTCTCCTTCATCTCCTGCAAGTGTTACGCCGTTATCGACGTCCCGTGCGTGGCCAAGCCCTGGCCGAGGAGCTCGGCGTGAGCATCCGCACGCTATACCGGGACATCGCCAGTTTGCAGGCGCAAGGAGCAATGATCGAGGGGGAACCGGGCGTTGGTTACGTTATGAAACCGGGTTTCATGCTGCCGCCCATGATGTTTCGCTCAGAGGAACTCGACGCCCTGGTTCTTGGCATGCGCTGGGTGGCCGATCGCTGCGACGAGACGCTATCGTCCGGTGCGCTGAGCACGCTCGCGAAGATAGCCGCCATACTGCCCACTGAACTGCGTCGCGAACTGGAGGAGTCTTCGCTGCTAGTCGGCGCGCCGTTGAAGAGACCTGCCCACAAAGTCTCGCCGGACCTTCTGCGTGCCGCAGTCCGAGAAGAGCAGAAGCTCAAGATTACATACGTGGACGCCAGCGGTATTCACTCGCAGCGTGTCGTTTGGCCCTTTGCATTGGTGTATTTCGACCAGGCGCGAGTCCTGATGTGTTGGTGCGAGCTTCGAGCTGATTTTCGGAATTTCCGTTCGGACCGGATCTCTAACGTCGAGCCGTTGGAAGAGCGCTACCCCAAAAGGCGGTCAACACTGCTTCGTGAGTGGCGTAGGCGCAATCACGTCGCCAGCCGCACGATACTGCCAGAATCTGACAGTATCAATCATTAGACTGAGCTTCCTTTCTTGGCGAGGAGCTCAAAATGAAGTTCGCATCGGTTCGTGTTGTTTCGCAGGATATCGATGGGCTGGTGGAGTTTTATCAAAGGCTTTCCGGTATCGAGGCTGTACGTCCGGCCGATGGATTTGCCGAAATGCGGTTCGAAGGAGCGACGCTTGCGATTTCGTCGGAGCATCTGATCGAGCTTTTCAATGTCGGTGCTGCCACTGCGGCTGCAAATCAATCGGCGATCCTGGAGTTCGAAGTGGAGGACGTTGACGCGGTATTCGAACGGATGAATGCGTCCGGGACAAACATCGTGATGCCGACGACGTTGATGCCGTGGGGCAATCGCTCGCTCTTGCTGCGCGACCCTGACGGGAATCTCGTCAACATATTTTCTCGCCCAAAGCGTTGAGGAAACCCGCCGTCACGGCTGCCCGCCGCGTCATTGTTCGTTCGCGAACGGCCGCTTCGGGAAGACGCGAACTAGGTGCGCCGGCGGGGCGCAGCGTTAATCGGGAGCGGATGAAGTTGAAGAAACGCGGCAGTCGCGGCGCGGGCACGAGCCGCGAGTTCGCGTGAGTTCGGCTGCTCGGCCACGCCGAGCAGCAGGCTGACCATCAAGTTACCCCACAGCAACCCGCCGAACAGTTCGGCAAGTTCGGCGGGACGGCCTTCGAGAAGTCCGGACGTCTGAGCCTGGCCCATGATTTGACGCAAGGCGGCACGACTCGTCTCGCGTCCTATGGAGTCGAGCGCTTGCGCCACCTCGGGCGCGTGGACGGCCTCGGCGATCGCCAGTCGGAATACCGCTATGACCGTTGGATCGGTTATCTCGCGGACGAGCTGCGTGCCGAGGGAGGTCAGTACTTGCGCGAGGGTCTCGCGATCGTGGGGCACGGGCAAGTCAGCGGGTACCTGCAATCGCGTGGCGCGCGCGCTGATGCATGCGATTAATAGTTCCTTCTTGTTGCCCACCAGTGCGTACAGCTCTCGTTTCGAAACGCGCGCGCGCGTGGCGATCTCAAGCGTGCTGGTCGCCGCGTAGCCACTCTTCATGAACGCCGCGAACGCTGCATCGAGGATGCGCGCGCGCACCTCAGTTTCGTCGCGGCCTTCTTGACCTTCCTTTGCCAGCGATACCGTGGGCATCATCGTCTTCCTTGACTTTCGGTACCACAGAGTACCATACTGGAGCAACGATATGGTACTTATCGGTACCGGTACTGCTAGGAGGTTATCGTGCTCAAGCCAAGGATCCTCGTAACCGGCGCGACCGGAAAGACAGGCAGCGTCGTCGTTGCCGAACTGCTGAAGGCCGGCTATCCCGTGCGCGCTATGGTGCATCGAGAAGACGGCCGCAGCGCGCAGCTAAAAGCGCGGGGGGCCGAGATAGCGATCGTCGACATGAGTGATGTCGAGCGCGTCGCCGACGCGCTGAAGGACGTTCAGCGCGCCTACTATTGCCCCCCTTTCGATCCTTACATGATTCAAGGCGCGGTCGCCTTCGCGGTCGCCGCTAGGGAATCGCGGCTCGAACACATTGTTAGTCTGACCCAATGGCTGTCGAGTCCTTCGCATCCCGCCCTCATGACCCGCCAACTCTGGCTCGTCGATCGGCTGTTCTCGATGACGCCTGGAGTCGCGCATACGATCGTGAGGCCGGGCTTCTTCGCTGACGCTTACCTCGAATTGACTGGGTTTGCTGCGCACCTTGGAGTATTTCCTTGGATCTTTGGCGATAGCCGTAACGCACCACCGTCCAACGAGGATATCGCGCGGGTCGGCGTCGCGGCCCTGATGGATCCCGCGCGGCACGCCGGGAAGCGCTACCGCCCCACTGGGCCGGAACTCCTTGGTGCGAGGGACATGGCCAAGGCGATCGGCCGGGCCGTCGGGCGACCCGTCAGGGCCGTACCGATTCCGACTTGGCTATTCATGAAAGCCGCCCGGATGGGGGGCTTGCCGATCGACTTGATTAGCGGCATCCGCTACTACATTGACGATCACAAACGCGGGGCCTTTGAGCTGGGCGCACCGACCTCCGACGTGCTCGATGTAACCGGTCAGCCCGCCGAGGACTTCGAGACAATCGCGCGTCGCTACGCGGCGCTTCCACGCAACCGGCGAACGTTCGGCAATTGGCTTCGCCAGTTCACGCAGTTCGTGATCGCCCCGCTCAGCCCCGGTTTCGATCTCGACCGCTACGACCGCGAGCTGCGCCGTCCATTCCCGTCAGAACCGCAGTTTGCGCCTGAGTCCAAGGTCTGGCTGAACGAGCACGTCATGGCTCACGCGGAGCGAGACGCCGTGATCGCAGAGCTACGCACGCTGCGCGCTTAGGTTCTCACAGTCGATCGCGGGAATTTGAACCAAAGGAGAGAGTCATGCAGCCGCAACTCTGGTTTTTCGTTAGCATCGCATTCAGTTTCAGCGCGTGGGGAATCGTCGCGAAGCGATACATCTGGCCAAAACTCCGCCTCTTGCAGCGTGACGAAGCGCTGCGGCCTCTTCTCATGTTGCACAGCTTCCGCTTTGTTGGGTTGGCATTCCTCGTCCCAGGTGTCGTGTCGCCCGAACTGCCATCCGCCTTCGCGCATTCCGCCGCCTACGGGGACTTGGTTGCCGCGACACTCGCGTTGCTCTCGCTGGTATCGCTGCCACGCGGGGCCGGCATTGTTATCGCATGGATCTTCAACTGGTGGGGCTTGGCGGATCTTTTGAACGCGTTCTATCAGGCCATTCATGCAGGTCTTGTGGCGGGGCAGTTGGGCGCCACTTACTTCATTCCAACTCTCGTTGTACCGCTACTCCTAATCACTCATGGATTCGTATTCCGGATTCTTCTGCAACACCAAAACCAGTCCTCAATGCGGAGAGGCCGGCATCCCGGCGAAGAGCTAACAAGTGGCGGGCACCCATGATCGATGCGCCAATCTCCACGTAGCCCCAATCGGTCGGTGCGGCGATCCGTTTGGCGGCTCGAGGCACAAGGTGTCGTTGCACGACCGAGGTACTACATCGCTTCGCGCTTTCGACCCGGCAACTGGAAGGTGCTCAGCGCTACATTTACAGCCCGGGTATCGAGACGCCGAACGTTTGCAACAGCAGGACTGCATTGAGAGCCAGAATCACGACAGTGCCAAGAATGGCCGCGCAGGCCACCCATCCACGATTCGCAAACGCGCCCATCACGTCGCGGCGTGAGGTCAGAATAACCAGGGCGATCATCGGCACGGGTAACGCGAAGCTCAGCACGACCTGACTGTAAATCAAAGCGTCGGTCGCGTTGACACCGAGCGCGACGACCAAGAAGGCCGGCGCCATGGTGACAAGCCGGCGAATCCCGACCGGGATACGCGTCCCAGTGAAACCCTGCATGATCATCTGCCCTGCCATCGTTCCGACCACTGAGCTGGATACGCCGGATGCCAGTAATGAAACGAGAAAGACGCAGGCCGCAGCGGAGCCGAGTAACGGCGTCAGGCTGTGATACGCCGTTTCTATTTCGGCCACTTCGGGGTGGCCCGCGTGAAATGCGCCCGAGGCCATGATGACCATCGCCATGTTGACGAGTCCAGCCACGGTAAGGGCAATCAGAACCTCGACATTCGAAAAACGCACCAGCTTGAAGCGTTCCGTGTGGTTGCGTGCTCGCGTACGGTGTTGCGTCAGACCTGAATGCAGATAGATCGCGTGCGGCATGACCGTTGCGCCCAAAATTCCGACTGCGACAGACAAGGCGCCGGGGCCGCTGAGTTGCGGTACGAATGTTCCCTTCATCGCAGCGGGCCAATCTACATGGACGATCAGAAGTTCGATCACGTAAGACAACGCGACGGCCGCGATAAGTCCGCCAATGATCAACTCGAGGGGGCGGTAGCCCTGCTTCTGTCCAGTGAGAATGGCATACGTCACGATACCCGTGACGATCATGCCGGGTAGCAACGGTATGTGGAAGAGCAGAGATAAACCGATTGCGCCGCCGAGAAACTCGGCAAGATCTGTCGCCATCGCCGCAATCTCGCTCACGCCCCACATTCCGTAGACAACCGCAACCGGAAAATGCTCGCGGCTGAGCTCGGCGAGGTTACGGTTCGTGACGATGCCGAGCTTGGCCGAAAGAGCCTGGAACAGCATCGCGATGATGTTCGCGGCGAGCACCACCCAGAGCAGTGAATAGCCGTACTTTGCCCCAGCCTGGATGTTGGTCGCGAAATTGCCGGGATCCATGTACGCAATGGAGGCGACGACGGCGGGGCCGGCGAACAGCAGCTTCGAGCTCCAGTTCTTGTTGCGCCCGGCCAGTACTTCGACGATTCCTCGCGAGGTGCGCTCGGTCAATCCCAATTGTGCTTCAGCGGTGCTCATCTCGATCCTCTAGCTCAAATCGGGCAGTCATGTGGATGCCGATGCGCCAGCGTTGAACATGGATCAATGATGCCGGGAGTCCCCGAGAAACAACAATTGAACATTCCAATAATCGCGATAAGGTTTTGGCAAAAGCATCACCTATCTGAACGCCGTTCCCGTCAGTGCCTCGCACGCCTGCCAGAGTCGCCGTGCATCGGCCTCGTCCCTTGCCTGGGATGCGACCGTTGCCGGTCCCACCCGTTGGCCGCGCGCCTCGAACAGGCCGAGCGGGCCGTAGTAGCCGCCGTCGACGACGCCGGGTGCAGTCGCCGCATAGAGGGTCGGCAGCGCGCCTGCCAGGTCGCTGTTCAGCACGGCGCCGATAAAACCACCAAGGGCGGCGCGGGCCGCCCGGTTAGCGGGCGAATGGTCGCCGCTGCGAAACAGATTGGTATTCGCGACGCCGGGATGTGCGGCAACCGACATCACGCGCGATTGGGCAGCGCGCAAACGCCGGTCGAGTTCGAATGCAAACATGAGGTTGGCCAGTTTCGACTGCCGGTAGGCGAACATCGGCCGGTAGCGTCGCGTTGCCTGAAGGTTGTCGAAGTCGAGCCGGCCTTGCTTATGTGCGATCGAGGCGATCGTTACCACGCGCGGGCGTTCGAGCGAACTGTCCGCAGCCATCTCGAGCGCGGGCAGGAGCAGGCCGGTCAGCGCGAAATGCCCAAGCACGTTCGTGCCGAATTGCAGCTCGAAGCCGTCGGCGGTTTCGAGGCGTCGGGGCGGCGCCATGACGCCCGCGTTGTTGACGAGCAGGTGGAGCGGCTTGCGTAGCGCAAGCTCTCGGTCGGCAAAGGCGCGCACCGACGCGAGGCTGGCGAGGTCGAGTTGCGCAAGCTGCGCTTGGGCTGTAGGCACTTCTCCCCGCAGGCGGGCGAGTGCGCTTGCGCCGCGCCCTTCGTCGCGACACGCGAGTACGACCTCGGCGCCATGGCGGGCCAAGATTGCCGCGGTGTGATAGCCGATGCCGCTGTTTGCGCCGGTGACGATGACGCGCCGGCCGGTTTGGGGCGCGATGTCACCGGGATTCCAAGGTTTGCTCATGTTCGTTGTCGGGCGGGCGGGATGAACGCGATAGGCAGACTACCACCCTCTCCCGACGTTGGTCGGCGCCTAAGTACCGTTAGCGGAAGGTTTTCTCCATCTCGGGACCTGCCGTTGACCTTGTGCATGCGTAAAGGGCGGTTCAGGGTCGCCATGCAGAGGTCTACATAGAGCAGAGAAGGGTTTTTTTGTCACCGATCGCTGACTTCGATCGGCCTCCTCCGTCAGTTTCCACCGCGTGGACTGAAAGTCCTCGGAAAGACCACGGGCGCATGCCGGTCCACGAGCCGATACCCCAGAGCCGGCCGATTCGATTCCCCAGCGACGTAGCCGGTTTCCTCGAGGAACCCCGCGGCAAGCATGCGCGTGCGGAAGCCGCTTTTGTCCACCGGCCGGCCAAGCACGATCTCATACACCCGTTGCAACTGTGGCAGCGTAAATGGCTCCGGAAGCAAGAAAGCCGGCAGGGACGTGTATTCGACCTTGCTGCGCAGCCGCTCAACCGCTGCCTCAAGGATCTCGTCGTGATCGAAGGCGAGTCCGCGCGTCTGCGTCACCTCATCGACTTCGAACCACGCCACTTCGGCGGCATTCGCGCCCCTTGTGAGAACCCCATCCTCGGCGGAAATCAGCGCGAACCAGACATGTGTGGCTGACCATCCGCGCGGGTCACGCGTCGCGCTGCCCCAACTGCCGAGCTGCTCCAGATACGGACTCTTCACACCGGTCTTCTCGAGCAGTTTGCGGCGCGCGCAGTCCTCGAGCGTCGCATCGGCGGCCACGTCGACAAAGCCGCCCGGTAGCGCCCAGCACTCCGGATACGGTTCGTCCGCGCCGGCTGGTCGCTGTACGAGCAGAACCTGCAGCGCGTTATCGAGCACCGTGAAGATCACGACGTCGACCGTCGTGTACGGCAGAGAAAACTCGGGGCCCTGTCGAACGTGTCGTCGGGAGGCGGAGGTCTTTTGTGTCATGGCGGACCAGAAAAACTTGACGACCCTCATTCTAGGTTGTATTGTGCAACTCAAGCAAGTTGTACTGTGCAACTCAAAAGAGAGGCCATCATCATGTTCGGGATTCGATTCATCAAGTCGCAGCCGACCGTTCACCTGATGCAGTTCCAAGCGGGAAGGGTGGTGCGCGAAGGCGCCGGGCTGTCGTTCTTCTACTACGCCCCGGCGACCACGCTGGTGTCCGTTCCGGTGGCAAGCCAGGATCGTCCCTTCATCCTTGAACTGGTCACCGCGGATTTCCAGAGCGTGACCGTGCAGGGTCAAGTGACCTACCGCGTCAGCGACCCGCACCGTACCGCGGCGATGATGGATTTCTCGCTGGGTAAGGACGGACGCTCGTATGTCTCCGAAGATCCGAAGCGGCTCGGAGAACGTGTCGCGATGCAGGTCGAGGTGATCGTGCAGCAGGCCGTGCAGGCGCTGGAATTGAAGGCGGCGCTGCGCGCCTCGGCGTCGATCGCCCGCACGGCGCAGACTGAACTCGCCAGCCAGCCCGAAATTGAGGCGTTGGGGCTCGAGATACTCGGGGTGTCGGTGATGGCGGTCAAGCCCACCCCGGACATTGCCCGAGCGCTCGAAGCCGAAGCGCGCGAGTCCAACCTCAAGGCCGCTGACGACGCCGTGTATCTGCGGCGCATGTCAGCCGTGGAAAACGAGCGCGCAATCCGGCAGAACGAACTGGATACCGACATCGCGGTCGAGCAGAAGAAGCGGCAAATCCGCGAGACGCAGATGGAAGCGAAGGCCACGCTGATGCGCAAGGAAAACGAGTTGCGTGGTGAGCAGATGGCGTCCGACATCGAACTCGAGGAAAAGCGCAAGGCATTCGTGGCGGGGCAGGCGCACAACAGCCGTACCCTCGCGGAGGCCGAGGCACACAGGGTGGCGGCGGTGATGCAGGCGCTCGAAAAGGCCGACCCACGCGTCGTCAACGCGCTCGCCGCAGCCGGCATGCAGCCGGGCCAGCTGATCGCCCAAGCCTTTGGCGGGATCGCGGAACGGGCAGAGCGCATCGGGCAGCTCAACGTGTCGCCGGAACTGCTTCAGGGCCTCATGGGCGCGGGGGCGAGGGCAGCATCATGAGCGCCGAGGCCCGCAAGGTTGTGGTGGTGACGCGCCGCACGCGGCTCGAGGACCTGATTGCGCGGCATCACACGCTGGCGCAGGCGAAGTTCTACATTGAGCACCTTGGCGCCGATTTCTCGGACTACCTCGCCGAGAATGCAGCGTACGCCCGCAGCATGGAGCTGACCGTGCGCGCGCTCGAGGACTGGGGGCGTTACCAGTTGGTCGACCGGAGCTACCTGCCGAATTTCATCTTCGCGTCCGACGATATCGTCGTGGCGCTGGGACAGGACGGGTTGGTCGCGAACTCGATGAAGTACCTCGATGGTCAGCCGCTGATCGGGCTGAACCCGGAGCCTTCGAGGTGGGACGGCATCTTGCTTCCGTTCGAGCCGCGGGAGCTTGGGGCGGTACTCGCTGACGTCGCTCACGGCCGCCGTCCGACGAAGGCAGTCACGATGGCGGAGGCGAGGCTCTCGGACGGTCAGGTGCTGCGTGCCGTCAACGACCTTTTCATCGGCCCGCGCACGCATGCTTCGGCGCTCTACGAGATCGAGCTAGGCAAGCGGCGCGAATCGCAGTCGTCCTCCGGCATCATCATCTCCACGGGGCTGGGTTCGACGGCCTGGCTCAAGAGTGTCGTGACGGGAGCGTTCGGCGTCGCACGTGCAATCGGGGAAAGGACGGGAAACTTCCAGTATCAGCCGCAACCCTGGGATAGTCCCGAACTCACCTTCGCCGTGCGCGAGCCGTTTCCGAGCCGGGTATCGAAGACCGAACTGGTATTTGGCCACGTGAGCCCAGGGCAGCCGCTGCGACTTCGCTCGCGCATGCCCGAAAACGGCGTGATCTTTTCTGATGGGATCGAGGCCGACTACCTGAGATTTACCGCAGGGATGGAAGCAACGGTGTCCGTCGCGGCGAGACAGGGGTGCCTGGTTGTGTAGTGTGGCTTTCTGACAGTTTTTAATTCTACGATCATGATCCGAGAGAATAAAGTCCGTCATGGATTTTTCATCATGCTGGGACTGACCGCGGCCGCGGTCAGCCGAAACGTGGCGATGCTCGAACGCAACTTTGGGGGTACGGCTGTTTCAGCGATCGACCCGCAAGCTCACGCTCACGGAAGCCGGCGAGCGGTTTCTGGTTTCGATCGACGGCAACCTCGATGCGCTCGCCGCGCACGGGTCGAATTCGTCGCTGGATGCTCCGTAATGCGAACGGTACCGAGATGGCGGGAGCGCTCACCGAAACCATCGTCGTGATTGATCCCGTCGCGATGCGCGAGGCCGCGCTTCTCGGCTTGGGCAGCGGCCTTCTCGGTCGTGCCGATAGCGCGTTGTGAACGCAGGAAAGAAGGATTGGGAGAACCTGGCGTCGCGTTCCGCCAGTAAGTTCTTCAATCTGTGCCCTGTTTCAACACGCCGCTTATCCATCGTTCCTCGGAAGCCCTGAGGTGCGCGCGCATCGCCGTTTGCGCGGCGATGGGGTCGCCGGCCTGCAGCGCTTTTAACACGTCCTCATGCTCCTCTACCGCTGCGGTCCAGGTTTGAGCACTTTCCGTATGGCCACGCATCGCGGCCGCGATAGGATCGTGGCGGCTGTCAAACAGCTCTCCGACAAAGCGGCTGAGCACCGAGTTACCTGCGGTTTCCGCGATCAGCATGTGGAATTGCCGGTCTGCCTCGACCGGCGATTTGCCCGCTGCCGCCAGTCTGCGCATCCGCTCGATCGTGCGGCGCAGACGATCCAGCGTGGCTGCCGTCATGCGCGCCGCAGCAAGCACCACGACGCTGCCTTCTATGGCAGCACGCGCCTGCATCAGCTCCGATGGACTGTCGCCAAGCGCGCTCATCGCGTTCACGTCGTCCGCACTTCCATCGCGCACATAAACGCCCGACCCCATCCGGATCTCGACCTGGCCGCCAATCTCCAGCGCGATGAGGGCTTCGCGCAGCGATGGACGTGACACACCGAGCTTTAGCGCCAGTTCACGCTCGGGCGGCAGCCGTTCTCCAGCCGGAAATTCGCCCTGACGAATCAGCGCGAGGATCTGGGCGGCAACGGATTGGTAAAGCCGCTTTGGTTCCGTCGATTTCATATTGCAGGTCGTTGCGATGTATGGGTCGGCGCCAAGAGCCGCCGGGCAAGTCTAGCATACCCGCTCAAAGCCGCCTCTGGCGGTCGATTTGGCCTCGGTTCAGGGTTTTCACCGGCGGTAAGATCAGTTTGAAAAAATAATATTGGCTTGACCAAAACAAGGCGCTGCTGTTTAATTCAACGCAATTGGACTGACCAGCGCGCGGCGCCAGGTCGGCCGTTCCAGAGGAGACGTAATGACAACGCTTCACGGCCCGTCCAGCCTTGCTGCGGAGCCCCAAGCCTTCCCCGACCGGGAGATCCTGCGGCTGGAGGGCATCGGCAAGCGCTTTCCGGGCGTCGTCGCTCTCGACGGCATTCACCTCGACCTCCGACGTGGAGAGGTCCACGCCGTCTGCGGTGAAAATGGGGCTGGCAAATCCACGCTCATGAAGATCATCAGCGGCCAGTACCAACCGGACGAAGGCGTCATTTGCTACCGCGGCGAGCCGGTGCGGTTTTCTTCGACATCCGAAGCGCAGGCGGCCGGGATCGCGATCATTCACCAGGAACTCAACCTCGTACCGCACCTCACGGTGGCGGAAAACCTGTACCTCGCACGCGAACCCAAACGCGGGCCGTTTGTCGACTCCCGCAAGCTCAACGCCGACGCGGCGCGCTGCCTCGCACGCGTCGGCTTGAACGTGGCCCCGACGACGCCGGTCGGGGCGCTGTCCATCGCGCAGCAGCAGATGGTCGAAATCGCAAAGGCGCTGTCGCTTGACGCCCTCGTTCTGATCATGGACGAACCGACGTCCTCGCTCACCGAATCGGAAACGGTTCAGCTCTTTCGCATCATCAAGGAGTTGCGAGCGGCAGGCGTGGCGATCCTTTACATCTCGCATCGCCTCGACGAAATGGCGCAAATCGTCGACCGCGTGACAGTGCTGCGCGATGGCCGCCATATCTCGACCGACGACTTCTGCACGCTGAGCGTGAACGACATCGTCGCCCGCATGGTGGGACGTTCGATCGAAGACGCTTATCCGTCGAGGCAGTCGCGGCCCACGGACGTCGTGCTGTTGAACGTGCGCGACTTGAGCCGGGCAGGTGTCTTCGGTCCGATTTCATTCGAGCTTCGCAAGGGCGAAATTCTCGGCTTCGCCGGCCTCATGGGCGCGGGCCGCACCGAAGTCGCCCGCGCGATCTTCGGTGCCGACCGGCTCGACGGCGGCACGATTGCGCTTCACGGTCAGCCGGTGACGATACGTTCGCCACGCGAAGCCATTCGCCACGGCATCGCCTACCTGTCGGAAGACCGCAAACAGGAAGGTCTTGCGCTCGCGATGCCCGTTGCCGCGAACATCACGCTTGCGAACGTGCGGGGCGTTTCGTCGCGCGCCGGCTTCCTGCGCTTTAGCGAAGAGGCCGCGATTGCGCGGCGCTTCGTGCAGGAATTGGCTATCCGCACACCATCTGTCGACCAGATCGTACGCAACCTGTCCGGCGGCAACCAGCAAAAGGTCGTGATCGGCAAGTGGCTCTATCGCGGATCGAAGATCCTGTTCTTCGACGAGCCCACGCGCGGTATCGACGTGGGCGCGAAGTTCGCCATTTACGGGCTGATGGACAGGCTTGCCGCAGATGGCGTCGGTGTCGTGCTGATCAGTTCGGAGTTGCCTGAGCTGCTTGGGATGACGGATCGAATTGCCGTATTTCACGAGGGCCGCATGACGGCGGTTCTCGAAACGAAACAGACCAGCCAGGAGGAAATCATGCACTTTGCTTCGGGACACACACATGCTTGAAATGACATCGGACCGGACCCAGGCCGTCGACCGGACGGCACGACAGCGACGTCGCGACCTCATCCAGAAGTTCGCGGCCTTGGGAAGCCTGATCGCACTTGTGATCGCGTTCTCGATCACGAGCGCGGCTTTCTTCTCGGTCGGCAACATGATGACCGTCTGCCTGCAAGTGACCTCCATCGCGTATCTTGGCGTCGCTGCCACCTGCGTGATCATCACGGGCGGCATCGACCTTTCCGTGGGCTCGGTGCTCGCGCTTGCAGGGGTGTCGGCGGCGCTGCTGGTGAAGGCCGGCATGCCGGTGCCGGTTGCCATGCTCGGCGGGATCACGGTGGGCGGCCTGTGCGGGTTCGTCAACGGCATCTGCGTGACGCGCATGGGCTTGCCGCCATTCATCGCGACGCTCGGCATGATGCTGGTCGCACGCGGTCTTGCGCTTGAGATCACTGGGGCGCGCCCCGTCTCAGACCTCGGCGATGCGTTTGGCGCACTCGGCAACGGCGCGTTGTTCCGCCTCTCCCACATCGGTCCGGACGGTTTTCCGGACACGACCTTTCCCGGCATCCCATACCCCGTCGTCATCATGATCGTGCTGTTCGTCGCGGGTTCGGTGCTGCTCTCGAAGACTTCGCTCGGCCGTCACATCTATGCCGTCGGCTCGAATTCGGAGGCAGCCCGACTCTCCGGCGTCAACATTCAGGGCGTGAAGCTTTTCACTTACGTGCTATCCGGTGTACTGGCCGGCGTAACGGGATGCGTGCTGATGTCGCGGCTCGTGACCGGTCAGCCCAACGAGGGCGTCATGTACGAGCTCGATGCGATCGCGAGCGCGGTGATCGGAGGCACGTCGCTGATGGGAGGCGCGGGCGCGATTTCCGGCACGGCAATCGGCGCGTTCGTGATCGGGGTACTTCGCAATGGTCTGAACATGAACGGGGTATCCAGTTTCATTCAGCAGATCATCATCGGCGTCGTGATTCTAGGCACCGTCTGGATCGACCAGTTGCGAAGCCGGAAGCTGTAATTATCAGAAGTTCAACCACACGACATAGGAGCGAGACATGAAGCAGTTTTCCCTACTGGCGGCATCGGCATTGCTGTGCGCGACGGTCACGACGGGCGCGCACGCGGCCGGCGGCGAGATCGCCGTGATCGTCAAGACCGTCAATTCGAACTACTGGCAAAACGTGCAGAAAGGTGCGAAGGCCGCGGTCGGCGAGGATAAGGACTACACAATGACTTTCCAGGGGCCGGCTACGGAATCGGCTATCGCGGACGAGGTCAACATGGTCGAGAACGCCGTCAACCGGCACGTCGCAGGCATCGTGCTCGCGCCGTCCGATCCTGATGCGCTCGTGCCGGCCATCAAGAAAGCATGGGAGGCGCATATTCCCGTCGTGCTGATCGACTCGGCGCTTTCGGACGCAGGCAAGCAGTATTACCAGTCGTTCCTGTCCACCGACAATGAGAAGGCCGGGGAGCTGTGCGCGAAGGCGCTGATCGATCGTGTCGGTCAGACGGGCAAGATCGCGATCATGTCCTACGTGCCTGGCGCCGGATCGGAAATCGGGCGTGTGGGGGGCTTCCGCAAGTACATCGCGGCGCACTCGAAGCTGCAGATTGTCGGGCCGTACTACTCGCAGTCGCAGATGGCTACCGCACTGAATCAAACGACCGACGTGCTTTCGGCGAATCCCGACCTGAAGGGTATTTTCGGCGCCAATGAACCCACCGCCGTCGGGATGGGCCGCGCGCTCAAGCAGTCCGGGAAGGCGGGCAAACTGGTGGCCATCGGCTTCGACGGCAACCAGGATCTGCAGGACTTCACACGTGATGACACGATTCAGGCGATCGCCGTTCAGGGGTCCTATCAGATGGGATACAAGGGCATTCAGACCGTGGTGAACGTCATCGAACACAAACCCGTCGCGAAGCAGGTCGATACGGGCGTCGTCATGATCGACAAGCAGAACCTCGATTCCCAGGAAGCAAAGAACGTCCTCTATTGACGAGGCCACGGACCTGCCGACATGCCATACCGGGTCACTGCAGGTCCGTCCCGCGGCTTCTTCCGACGAAATATCCCTTAACGATCGCGCCCTTGGTTCATGAACGCTCACGAAATGCGTACCTTGCCTCGCAGCGGGCTAAAGTTGACTGCCCTCGGCCTGGGTTGTTCCCAGCTCGGCGGTCTCTACCGTTCCATGTCGTCCGCTGACGCAACGGCCCTTGTCGAGGCCGCATGGTCCGCGGGCCTGCGCTATTTCGATACCGCCCCGTACTACGGCTATACGCTCTCGGAGCGGCGCGTAGGGCAGGCTCTCGCGGCGCGCGAGCGTGGCGCGTTCACGCTGAGTTCTAAAGTGGGCCGCTTGATGCGGCCCGATGCGAGCGTGCGGCCCGGCGATGACGGCTGGGCCGAGCCGCTTTCGTTCCGGCCAGTCTTCGATTACAGCTACAGCGGCATCATGCGCTCGTACGAGGATACCCAGCAGCGGCTCGGGATGCCGCGGATCGATATCCTCTATGTACACGACATCGGCGCGATGACGCATGGCGACCGTCACGCCCACTATTGGGATCAGTTGGTGGCAGGCGGTGGGTTCCGCGCGTTAGCGGAACTGCGCGCGGGTGGCGAGGTGCGCGCGATCGGTCTCGGCGTCAACGAGTGGGAAGTCGCGGCCGATGCGATGAATGAGGCGCCGCTCGACGCCATCCTGCTCGCCGGCCGCTACACGCTGCTTGAACAGACAGCGCTGGAACCGCTGCTTGATGACTGCGCACGCCTGGGGACGGCCATCGTCGTGGGTGGCGTGTTCAATTCCGGTGTGCTCGCGGGCAACGGTAAATTCAATTATGGGGACGCGCCTGCCGAAGTCGTCGAGAAGGTCCGGCGATTGTCAACGCTATGCGAGCGCTTTGACGTTGCGCTCCCGGCGGCCGCGTTGCAGTTTCCGTTTGCACATCCTGCCGTCATCTCATGCGTGGTGGGCGCACGCAGTGTCGCCCAATTGCAGCAGAACATCGCGTGGCTCGAGCAACGCGTGCCTGCCGGCTTTTGGGCCGCGCTCGGCAACGAAGGGCTGATCGCGGCAAATGCGCCGGTTCCCGAGGGGGATGCGTAATGCCGCGAATCGATGCTCGCCAGCACTATTGGCGAATCAGCGAGCGCGCGGGCTACTGGCCTCCCCGAGAACTGAGCCCGATTTACCGTGACTTCGGCCCCAGCGACCTGACCGGTGCAGTTGCGGCGCTGCCCGACGTGTTCGGCGGCAATGCGTGCCGTTTCTACCGCGTCGGCGCAATGACCCGCCTCGCTTAACTTGATCAATAGGACGACACCACCATGCTTAGTGTGATTTGCGAATCCCCCGGCGTCTTGCGCGCACAGCAGCGCGACGTACCCGTGCGCGGGAACGGCGAAGTGCTGCTGCGCGTGAGTCGCGTCGGAATTTGCGGCACCGACCTGCACATTTTCACAGGCAATCAGCCCTATCTGAAGTACCCACGCGTAATGGGCCACGAACTTTCTGCAGTGGTCGTCGAAGCCGAGCGCGACTCGGGACTTGCCGCCGGCGACGGCGTCTACGTCATGCCGTATTTGTCGTGCGGGCATTGCATTGCGTGCCGCCAGGGTAAAACGAACTGTTGCGTCAACATCGAAGTGCTGGGCGTGCATCGCGACGGCGCGCTCACCGAGTACCTCAGCGTGCCAGCCCAGTTCGTCCACAAAGCCGAAGGCGTGACGCTCGACCAGGCAGCGATGCTTGAATTCCTCGCCATCGGGGCACATGCGGTGCGACGCGCGGATGTCTTGGTTGGTCAGCGTGTGCTGGTGGTCGGGGCGGGCCCGATCGGCATGGCCGCGATGATCTTCGCGAAGCTGCGCGGCGCCGCCGTGACCTGTCTCGATACGCGCGCCGATCGCCTCGCATTCTGCCAATCGCAACTGGGCGTGGATGCCGCCGTCGCGGTCGGCACGGACGACACGGAGCAGCTCGCGTCGCTGACCGGCGGCGAGTTCTTCGACGCCGTCTTCGATGCGACCGGGAACATCGACGCGATGAACCGCGGCTTCGGCTTCGTCGCGCATGGCGGTAAATACACGCTCATCTCGATCGTGCCGGGCCAGGTGACGTTCTCCGATCCCGAGTTTCATAAGCGCGAGACCACTCTGCTCGCGAGCCGTAACGCGACAGCTGCGGACTTCGAAACCGTGCTGGAGGCGATGCGCGCGGGACGCATTCCAGACCAGGCACTCAACACGCACCGCATGCAGCTTGCGGAAGTGCCGGACGCGTTTGCGCGCCTGCTGGAGCCAGGGCAGACCGTGGTGAAGGCGCTGGTGGAGTGTTGACCCGTGGCGGCGGACCATTCAGGACGGGCAGGATGAGCGAACCCATACTTCAGTTCGGCACGAGCCGTTTTCTTTTGGCACACGTCGCCCTGTTCGTATCTCAGGCGCTTGAGCGCGGCGACGCGATCGGCGGCATCAGCGTTGTGCAGACCACCGGGAACCCGTCAAGCCGCGCGCGTGTGGCGGCTCTTTCTCAAGCGGGCAAATACCCCGTGAATATTCGCGGCGTGGAAGACGGTTCGGTCGTGGACAAGATGATCGAATGCCAAGCCGTCCGCACGGCATGGGTTGCCGATGAAGACTGGGCCGCGGTTCGTTGCGCGACGATCGAAGACGTGCGCGTCATCGTATCGAACACCGGTGATACGGGCTATCGGCTCGACGAGCGCGATTCAGCTGCCTTGCTGGCGAACACTGCGCAGGTACCGCACAGTTACCCCGCCAAACTGCTGGCGTTGCTTCATGCGCGATGGCGCGAGAGGCCCGATGCCGGCGTGTCGGTCTTTCCGTGCGAACTCATCGCCAACAATGGCGACACCCTTCGAGATGTCGTGCTCGGTCTGGCTCAACGATGGGCGCTCCCACAATCGTTTGTCGGCTATTTGCTCGAGGACTGCGTCTGGGTGAACTCCCTGGTCGACCGCATCGTATCCGAGCCGATCGATCCGGTCGGCGCGGTCGCCGAGCCCTATGCGCTATGGGCAATCGAGCGGCGCGACGGCATGCAACTTCCGTGCGTACACGAGGACATCGTGCTCACGGACGATTTGCGCAGTTACGAGCGGTTGAAGCTGTTCTTCCTCAATCTAGGTCATACCTGGCTGGCCGATCAGTGGCTCAAGGAGGGCCGCGCCTCGTCCGAAACGGTTCTCGATGCGATGAACGATGTACGGCTGCGCGACGGCATCGAGGCAGTTTGGCAAGAAGAAGTCCTCGACGTATTCGCCGCGATGGACTTGCGCAGCCGCGCCGAGCGGTATCTCGAAAGCGTGCGTGAGCGGTTTCTCAACCCGTACCTCGATCATCGAATTGCGGATATCGCGCAAAACCATGTCGAAAAGATCAAGAGGCGGATATTGCCGCTGATCGAACTCGCGGATTCGCTATCGTTGCCGGCGGCCCAGCCGCGCTTGCGAAGCACGCTGGCGCGGCACGGACTGGTACACGCCGCTCAAGGGGCACGGGCATCATGAAAGACCAGACAGTGGTGATTCTTCACGACGAAGACAACGTAGCGGTGGCGCTTCGCGCATTGAGCGCAGATGTGTCGATCGACGTGGCCGGGCGGACATTGCGGGTCCCGGCCCCCGTTCCCGCGGGTCACAAGGTCGCTACCCGTGACATCGCGCGAGGGGCGCGCATCATCAAGTACCGGCAGACGATCGGTGTTGCGCTGTGCGACATCGCGGCAGGCGAGCATGTCCACGTACATAACGTCGGCATGCCCGAACATCATCAGAGCGAGCGACCACCCGACAATGCGACGTACCGTATCGCCGAAGCCGATCGCTCGGATACGTTCCAGGGGTATGTGCGGGCGGACGGGCAGGTCGGCACGCGCAACTATATTGGCGTGATCGCGAGCGTCAATTGTTCCGCGAGCGTCTGTCACGCGATAGCGGACGCGTTCAAGGGCGACGCGATGGCCGCCTTCGGAGGGGTCGATGGCGTGGTCGCCATCACGCACCAGAGCGGATGCGGTCTATCGGCGGCCGGAGACGGCATCGCATTGCTACGCCGTACGCTTGTCGGCTACGCATGCAATCCGAACTTCGCCGGCGTGCTGTTCGTCGGACTGGGTTGCGAAGTCAACCAGGTGAGCGGCATGGCCGAATTGCTGGGCCCGCTCAATCCTGGCCCGATCAGGACACTCGTGATACAGGACGAGGGCGGTGTACGAGAGACCGTCGCCCGGGGGATCGCGATCGTTCACGAGCTCGTTGACGTGGCCGAGCGCGCAGCCCGCACGGAAGTGCCCGCAGCGCGATTGAAGGTCGGGCTTCAGTGCGGCGGCTCCGACGGATACTCCGGAATCACGGCGAATCCCGCACTCGGCGCGGCCGTTGACCTGCTCGTACGCAATGGCGGGACCGCTATCCTCTCCGAGACGCCGGAAATCTACGGCGCCGAACACCTGTTGACGGCGCGAGCCGCGTCGCGCGGCGTGGTGGATCGGCTGCTCGAGAAGCTGCGGTGGTGGGAGCGCTATGCGGGCGATGCAGGGGGAGAAATGAACAACAATCCGTCGCCCGGAAACAAGGCGGGCGGCATCACGACGATTCTGGAAAAATCGCTGGGTGCGGTGTCGAAAGGAGGGGGCACCGCACTCAAGGCCGTGTACGACTACGCGGACCCGGTATCCGAATGCGGCCTCGTGTTCATGGATACGCCAGGCTACGACCCGGTGTCCGCAACCGGACAAATCGCGGGAGGGGCGAATTTGATCTGCTTCACCACCGGACGCGGTTCGGTATTCGGTTCGAAGCCGGTTCCGACGATCAAGCTCGCGACAACCACAGGGCTCTTCGAGCGCATGCGGGCCGATATGGACTTCAACTGCGGCGAGATCGTCGACGGCTCACTCAGCGTCGAAGAGACGGGGGAGCGATTGTTTCGACTGGTCCTGGCTGTAGCGTCGGGCGAGCGGACCTGCAGCGAGGAAAACGGGATCGGCGATCGCGAGTTCGTGCCGTGGCTGCGGGGCGCGGTCATGTGACGGTCGGCGCGACGAGATGAAAATTGAGCATTGCACCCGGGAGGGCCGCCGGATTCGCATAAGGTGAGCTGGCAGTTCGCCATCGACTGGCTTACTTCTTTCTTGAGACGGAACCGCTATGCGCTACTGCTTTGCCCTGGATCTGAGAGACGATCCGGATCTTATCGCGCGTTACGAAGAACTTCACCGAGAGGTCTGGCCTGATGTCGTCAGGCATATACGCGAGCATGGAGTCTCGACTATGGAGATTTATCGCCTGGGAACGCGGTTATTCATGGTCATGGAAACAGACGACGGCAGATACGACGCCGACAGAATGGCACGCGCCGCAGAAAGCAATCCCGCGGTCCGGCAATGGGAGGACCTGATGTGGAGTTTTCAGGCTCCCACGCCCTGGACGCCGGCAGGACAGAAGTGGGTGCCGATGAACCGGATATTCGACTTGCAGCAGCAGGCGTAAGTGCGCCGGACTGCTGTGGATCGTGAGTTCAAGATTCGCCCCCAGGTCATTGCGTTCGACTTGATGTCGGCGCAGGGCAAGCGCGTGTCGGGTTTTGCCTGTCATCCGCGTTGCCTTCCGGACTACTCTGATGCAGTCGCTGCTGGCGCCGCTTCCGCCGGTGCGCAGCAGCGCGATCCAACCGGAAGGAGACAGTGCAATGAGCAACAATCGAGGTGTCGTCTATCTTGGCCCGGGCAAAGTCGAGGTTCAGGAGATCGACTATCCGAAGATGGTCGATCCGAGCGGCCGGGCCATCGGCCACGGCGTGATTCTGAAGGTGGTCAGCACGAACATTTGCGGCTCCGATCAGCACATGGTGCGCGGTCGCACCACGGCGCCAGTCGGGCTCGTGCTCGGTCATGAGATCACCGGCGAGGTGATCGAAGTAGGGCGCGATGTCGAGACTTTGAAGATCGGCGACCTCGTGTCGGTGCCGTTCAACGTCGCCTGCGGCCGCTGCCAGATGTGTAAGGAGCAGCACACGGGCGTGTGCCTGAACGTGAATCCCTCGCGTGCGGGCGGCGCCTACGGCTACGTCGACATGGGCGGCTGGATCGGCGGTCAGGCGGAGTACGTGTTGGTGCCGTACGCGGACTTCAACCTGCTTAAATTCCCGGACCGCGATCGGGCGATGGCCAAGATCCGCGATCTCACTTGCCTCTCCGACATTCTGCCGACTGGCTATCACGGCGCGGTGACTGCGGGCGTGAAGCCCGGCTCGACGGTGTACATCGCGGGCGCCGGCCCGGTCGGCATGGCGGCGGCCGCATCGGCGCGCCTGCTCGGCGCGGCCTGCACGATCGTCGGCGACATGAACGCCGAACGTCTCGCGCACGCGAAGGCGATGGGTTTCGAGGTGGTCGATCTGTCGAAGGACGCAACGCTCGGCGAACAGATCGAGCAGATCCTCGGCAAGCCGGAGATCGACTGCGCGGTCGACTGCGTGGGCTTCGAGGCGCATGGCCATGGCGCGTCTGGCCATTCTGAAGAAGCGCCTGCGACGGTGCTCAACTCGCTGATGGAAATCACGCGGCCCGCGGGCGCGATCGGCATCCCGGGCCTGTATGTGACCGACGATCCGGGCGCGAAGGACGTCGCCGCGAAGCACGGCAGTCTCAGCATCCGCTTCGGCCTCGGCTGGGCGAAGTCGCATTCTTTCCATACGGGTCAGACGCCGGTGCTGAAGTACAGCCGCAATCTGATGCAGGCGATCCTGTTCGACCGGCTGCCGATCGCCGATATCGTCAATGTGACGGTGATCTCGCTCGACGAAGCGCCGGAAGGCTACAAGAAGTTCGACGGTGGCGCGCCGCGCAAATTCGTCATCGATCCGCACAACCTGCTGCGGGCCGCGTAAGTCGGCGATAGGCGCAATGAAGACGGGCGGTCCTGCATTTGGACCGCCTGTTTTTATTTGGGTTGGCAGACGTCTCGGGCCGCGGACGGGCGAGACTCAAGAGTAAGTGGCCAGAGGCGCGACCTGCTTGCGGCGTTCTCGCGTGGGCGGGACGCCGAAGGTCTCACGGTAACTCTTGCTGAAGTGGCACGCCGATTGGAAACCACACGCCATCGTAATGTCCATGATCGACATATTGGTCTGCAACAGCAGTTCACGTGCGCGACGCAACCGAAGCGTCAGGTAGTAATGGGTAGGTGTCATCCCGAGATGCTCATGAAACAGCCTTTGCAATTGCCGCTGCGACATGCTGGCTAGTCGCGCTAACTCATCGCGCGAGAGCGGTTCCTCGATGTTGTTTTCCATCAGCGCCATGACTTCAAACAGCGACTTGTTAGCTGAACCCAGCCGTGCAATGAGTGGTATTCGCTGTTGCGCATTGTTATCGCGAACATGCTCGACGACGAACTGCTCCGCAATCTGCATGACGCGTGCGGTACCGACGCGTGCAGTGATCAGATGCAGCATCATGTCGAGGGGTGCGACTCCGCCCGTGCATGTGACGCGATCGCGATCGATTACAAATAGCTCCCTCAAGAAGCGCGTATCGGGAAACGCCTGCTTCAGCGCCGACATGTTTTCCCAGTGAATCGCGCAAGCGTAGCCGGCGAGCAGGCCGGACTTCGCCAGCGCATAGGTGCCCGTGCAGAGGCTGCCGAGCGCGACACCCATGCGGGAAAAGCGGCGTAAAGCGGACAGATGCGCGGCCGTTGTGACGTTCTGCACGTCGACGCCGCCACAGACGAACACGATGTCCGGTTGCCCGACGCATTCCGCCGGGCCGGTGTTGATATCGAGTCCGTTGCTTGCCGTCACCGGGCCGCCTTCCGGGCTGATGATCGACCATCGGTAAAGCGGCTCGCCGCTCAAGTAATTGGCCATGCGCAGCACTTCGATCGCGTTCACGAACGCGATCATGGTGAAGTTAGGCAGTGGCATGAAGGCGAAGTGCGCGAACTTCGCCGCACGGTCGGGGGACATATGGACCGTTCCTTGGGCTGGATCAGTGTCGTTTAGGGGGAATACCGCACCGTATTCTGGGAGCGAGCGGAAGAAACGTGCCATGCGACAAAACCCTAGGCCGCGCATACGGAAGTCGCAATTTGCCATGTCCATGTCGAGTTAGCGCAAAACTTCCTATTGGCTGCGCCGTTATCCCGTCCATCGCTCCCGCGTTTGCCGCGCTTTACCAGGAGGCAAGCGTGTTTCGTGACCTGAAAGACACATCCGCCGCCGGTCGCGTGCCGGTCGCCGGTTCAAGGCAGCCCCATGCTCAAACAGTTTTCCATCCGCGGTGGCCTCGCCACGACGATCGCCGGCTACACCGTGCTGCTCGTCCTGGTCGTAGGGTCGTGTATCGCCGGCCTTTACGTGGGCAATGCTGCCCTTGAATCGATGTACCGCGACGACACCGCGTCGCTGCTGCACCTCAAGACGAGCTCCGAGCGCATGCTCGTCGCGCGCGAGCGCTTTGGTGACGTCGCGCAAATCATCGCCGCCGGCCAGCCGGCCAAGAATGAGATCGCGCAGCTCCATACGCTGCTTAAGCAAAGCAACGACGAACTTGACGCGTACGTGCGCCTGCACGATCGAGATGCACGGGAGCAGGCGCTGTTCGACGCGCTCCAAAAATGCCGCCAGACGCTGCTTGACCAGGTCTTCCTGAAGGCGCTGTCGCTGCTCGATCACGACGACGCATTCAATTTCCTCGACACGCAGCGCTCCGCGCCCCTGGCGCTTTTCGCCGAATACCAGCAGGCGATCGAGGCCCTCGAAACCTTTCAGTTCGACCGCGAGCGGGCCCGCTACGACGAGGCCGCCGCGCTATTCCACAAGATCGTCTGGGCGTTGGGCGCGGTAGCCGTGTTTGCGCTCATCGTCGGCTTCTTCGCGCAGCGCGCGCTCGCGAAGGCGATCGTCGAGCCCATCGATCTCGCTGTCGATCACTTCGAGAAGATCGCCAAGGGCGACCTGACGGGCACCGTCGTCGTCGCCCGCGCAAACGAGATGGCCTATCTGCTGAACGCGTTGAAGCAAATGCAGGCTGGCCTTACCGCGACGGTGCAGCAGGTACGCGCGAGTGCGGAAACGATTGTCAGCGACGTCCGCGCGATCGCGAGCGGCAACGTCGATTTGTCCTCGCGCACCGAGCAGCAGGCCGTGTCGCTGCAGCAGGCCGCGGCGAGCGTCGAGCAGTTGACGGCTGCCGTGCGCCAGAACGCCGATAACGCCCGGGACGCGCGCCGCCATGTCGAGGGTGCCGCTGACATCGCGGTGCGCAGCGGGCAGGCGATGGAGCGCGTCGTCGCGACGATGTCGGCGATCTCCGAAAGCTCCTCGCGGATCACGGGCATTGTCGGCGTGATCGAGAGCATTGCGTTCCAGACCAACATCCTCGCGCTGAACGCGGCCGTCGAAGCCGCACGCGCGGGCGAGCAGGGGCGCGGCTTCGCGGTCGTCGCGACCGAGGTCCGCGGGCTCGCGCAGCGCAGCGCGTCGGCTGCGAAGGAGATCAAGGAGCTGATCGGCGCTTCGACGCGCCGCGTCGAGGAGGGCGGCGGCCTGGTCGCGCAGGCAGGCTCGACGATGTCCGAGCTCGTCGATGCGGTCGAGCGCGTCAACACGATCATGGGCGAGATCAGCATCGCCTCGGACGAGCAGTCGGTCGGCATCGAGCAGGTCAACGTGACCGTGACGAAAATGGAGCAGACGATGCAGCAAAACGCAGCGCTCGTCGAGGAGGCGTCGGCCGTCGCGCTTTCGCTTGAAGAGCAGAGCGTGCGGCTCAACGATGCAGTTGCGCAGTTCCGTCTGCGGGACGAAGCGAGTCGCTGACCGCAGGCCGATTGCCGCGCGAGCGCTTTGTGCAGACGATTGGCAGGAAATGGACGAAATGGCGGAAAAGGTAAAGAACACGTCTAAATTCGCATCACGACAGAAAATCCGAACGACAAGAATAGTGCGTCGGCAGCCGTAGCGTGATTCCGCCGGAATGCCAGAAACCGCGGGGTCTTCGCGTTGCCCTTCGCCTACTCTCACTGTCACGGACGCTCCATGTCGAACACTCAATCTTTCTTCTCGCAGCCCTTGGCCCAGCGCGACGGGTCGGTTCAAAACGCGCTCCTGAAGGAACTCGAGCGGCAGCAGTCGCAGGTCGAGCTGATCGCGTCGGAAAACATCGTGTCGCGCGCCGTGCTCGAAGCACAAGGCTCCGTGCTGACCAATAAGTACGCGGAGGGGTATCCGGGCAAGCGTTACTACGGCGGTTGCGAATTCGTCGACGAGGTCGAGACGCTCGCGATCGATCGCGTCAAGCAGATCTTCGGCGCGGGCTACGCGAACGTGCAGCCGCATTCGGGCGCGCAAGCGAATGGCGCGGTGATGCTCGCGCTGGCGAAGCCGGGCGACACGGTGCTCGGCATGTCGCTCGATGCGGGTGGCCATCTCACGCATGGCGCGAAGCCGGCACTCTCGGGCAAGTGGTTCAACGCGGTGCAGTACGGCGTGAATCGCGACACGATGTTGATCGACTACGACCAGGTCGAGGCGCTCGCGCACCAGCACAAGCCGAGTCTCGTCATCGCGGGCTTTTCCGCGTATCCGCGCAAGCTCGACTTCGCGCGTTTCCGGGCGATCGCCGACAGCGTCGGCGCCAAGCTGATGGTGGACATGGCGCACATCGCGGGCGTCATCGCGGCGGGTCGCCACGCGAACCCGGTCGAGCACGCGCACGTCGTCACGTCCACGACGCACAAGACGCTACGCGGCCCGCGCGGGGGTTTTGTCCTGACCAACGACGAAGACATCGCGAAGAAGATTAATTCCGCGGTGTTCCCCGGCCTGCAGGGCGGTCCGCTGATGCACGTGATCGCGGGCAAGGCGGTCGCCTTCGGCGAGGTGTTGCAGGCTGACTTCAAGACCTACATCGACAACGTGCTCGCGAATGCGCAGGCGCTCGGCGAGGTGCTTAAGGCGGGCGGCGTCGATCTCGTGACGGGCGGCACGGACAACCATTTGCTGCTCGTCGATCTGCGTCCGAAGGGTCTCAAGGGCACGCAAGTCGAGCAGGCGCTCGAACGCGCGGGCATCACCTGCAACAAGAACGGCATTCCGTTCGACACCGAGAAGCCGACCGTCACGTCGGGCATCCGTCTCGGCACGCCGGCCGGCACGACGCGCGGCTTCGGCGTCGCGGCGTTCCGCGAGATCGGCCGCCTGATCCTCGAGGTGTTCGACGCGCTGCGCGCGAACCCGGAAGGGGACCATGCGACTGAGCAGCGCGTGCGCCGCGAGATCTTCGCGCTGTGCGAGCGCTTTCCGATCTACTGATTCGACCGCCCCCGACAAGACTGGAGCCATACATGAGCACGCTGCATCAGGACAGCATCATCATCGACGGCCTGAACATCTCGAAGTTCGAGCGTTCGGTATTCGAAGACATGAGAAAGGGCGGCATCACGGCCGCGAACTGCACGGTGTCGGTCTGGGAGAACTTCACGAAGACCGTGGACAACATCGGCGTGATGAAGAAGAAGATCCGTGACAACGGCGAATTGCTGACGCTGGTTCGCGCGACGGACGACATTTTCCGCGCGAAGCAGGAAGGCAAGACCGGGGTCATCCTGGGCTTCCAGAACGCGCACGCGTTCGAGGACAACCTCGGCTATATCGAAGCGTTCGCCGACATGGGCGTGCGTGTCGTGCAGCTCTGCTACAACACGCAGAACCTCGTCGGCACCGGCTGCTACGAGCGTGACGGCGGCTTGTCCGACTTCGGCCGTGAAGTGATCACTGAGATGAACCGCGTCGGGATCATGGTCGACTTGTCGCACGTCGGCGGCAATACGTCATCGGAAGCGATCGCGTTCTCGAAGAAGCCCGTCTGCTACTCGCACTGCCTGCCGTCGGGGCTCAAGCAGCATCCGCGCAACAAGAGCGACGAGCAATTGAAAGAGATCGCCGATGCCGGTGGTTTTGTCGGCGTGACGATGTTTGCGCCGTTCCTGAAGCGCGGCATCGAAGCGACGATCGACGACTACATCGAAGCGATCGATTATGTCGTGAACCTGATCGGCGAAGACGCAGTCGGCATCGGCACGGATTTCACGCAGGACTACGCGAAGGAATTCTTCGACATGCTCACGCACGACAAGGGCCGCTATCGCCAGCTGACGAATTTCGGCAAGGTGATCAACCCGGAAGGCATTCGCACGATCGGCGAGTTTCCGAACCTGACCACCGCGATGGAGCGCGCGGGCTGGAGCGAGACGCGCATCCGCAAGATCATGGGCGAGAACTGGGTGCGCGTGTTCAAGGACGTGTGGGGCGCGTAAGCGCCGGCCCCCCCGCCGAAGCCAGCGATTTCACCAACAAGAAAACGGAACGTGCCCGCGCGGGCACGCGGACGATGCCGCGCCTACAGAAAGGTGGGGTGCGGCCTTTTTTCCTCACGGAGTCATTCGATGCAACCGCAACTGCCGATCGACGTCGATCCCAATACCGGCGTCTGGACCACCGACGCGCTGGCGATGCTGTACGTCCCGCGTCATTTCTTCACGAACAACCACACGGCCGTCGAGGAAGCGCTCGGCCGCGAGGCGTATGCCGAGATTCTTTACAAGGCCGGCTACAAGTCCGCGTATCACTGGTGCGATAAGGAAGCAAAGCAGCACGGCATCAGCGGCATGGCGGTTTTCGAGCACTACTTGAAACGCCTGTCGCAACGCGGTTGGGGGCTCTTCAAGATCGTCGAGGCGGATCCGGCAAGTGCGCATGCGCGCATCGAGCTGCGCCATTCGTCGTTCGTGCTCCAGCAGCCGGGCAAGGAAGGCAAGCTTTGCTACATGTTTGCCGGGTGGTTCGCGGGAGCGATGGACTGGGTGAACGACACAAGCGATAGCGGCAAGCATGCGCCGCGTTCGCAATCGAAAGAAGTGCAATGTGCGGCCGAAGGCCACGACCATTGCGTATTCGAAGTTTCGCCGCTTGCTCAATAACACGCGGTAAAAGCACTAAGTTCGAGGTTGCCTGAGATGCGCTATCCCCATCTGTTCAAACCCCTGACGCTCAACCAGCTCACGCTGCGCAACCGGATCGTCAGCACGGCGCACGCCGAGGTCTATGCGGAGCCGGGCGGGTTGCCCGGCGACCGCTATATCCGCTACTACGAGGAGAAGGCGAAGGGCGGTGTCGGCCTTGCCGTGTGCGGCGGATCGAGCCCGGTGTCGATCGATAGCCCGCAGGGATGGTGGAAGTCGGTGAATCTCGCGACCGACAAGATCATCGATCCGCTCTCGCGCCTCGCCGAAGCGATGCACCGCCACGGCGCAAAGATCATGATCCAGGCGACGCACATGGGACGCCGCTCGGCATTCCATGGCGAGCACTGGCCGCATTTGATGTCGCCCTCGGGGGTGCGCGAGCCCGTGCACCGCGGCAACGCGAAGATCATCGAGGTCGAGGAAATCCGCCGCATCATCGGCGATTTCGCGGCGGCGGCGAAGCGCGTGAAGGATGCCGGAATGGACGGCATCGAGATCTCCGCTGCGCACCAGCATCTGATCGATCAGTTCTGGAGCCCGCGCACGAACTTCCGCACCGACGAATGGGGCGGCAGCCTCACGAACCGGCTGCGCTTCGGTGTCGAAGTCCTGAAGGCGGTGCGCGAGGCGGTCGGCCCCGACTTCTGCGTTGGCCTGCGGATGTGCGGTGACGAATTCCATGAAGACGGTCTCGATCACGAACAATTGAAGGAGATCGCGCAAGCGATGTCCGAGAGCGGCTTGATCGACTATCTCGGCGTGATCGGCTCGGGCGCGGATACGCACAACACGCTCGCCAACTGCATGCCGCCGATGGCGCTGCCACCCGAGCCGTTCGTGCATCTCGCGGCGGGCATCAAGTCGGTCGTCAAGCTGCCGGTGATGCACGCGCAGAGCATTCGCGACGCGGGGCAGGCCGAGCGCTTGCTCGCGAGCGGGATGGTCGATCTCGTCGGCATGACGCGCGCGCAGATCGCCGACCCGCACATGGTCATCAAGATCCGCGACGGACGCGAAGACGAAATCAAGCAATGCGTCGGCGCGAACTATTGCATCGACCGCCAATACAACGGTCTCGACGTGCTGTGCGTGCAGAACGCCGCGACGTCGCGCGAAGCGACGATGCCGCACGTGATCGAGAAGTCGCGTGGGCCGAAGCGCAAGGTCGTCGTGGTCGGCGCCGGCCCGGCGGGTCTGGAAGCCGCTCGCGTCGCGCGTCTGCGCGGCCACGACGTCGTGCTGTTCGAAAAGCAGAACGAAGTCGGCGGACAGATCCTGCTTGCCGCGAAGGCGCCGCAGCGTGAGCAGATGGCGGGCATCGTCCGCTGGTTCGATATGGAGACGAAGCGTATCGGTGTCGACCGGCGCCTCGGCGTCGCTGCCGACGACAAGATGATTCTCGCGGAGAAGCCCGACATCATCGTGCTCGCCACCGGCGGTTCGAGTTTCACGAACCAGGTGCCGGCGTGGGGCGTCGAGGAAGGGCTCGCGGTCAGCTCGTGGGACATTCTCTCGGGACGTGTCGAGCCGAAGCAGAACGTGCTCGTCTACGACGGCGTGAGCACGCATGCGGGCGCGGGTGTGGCCGATTTCATCTCGAGCCGCGGCTCGAAGGTCGAAATCGTCACGCCGGACGTCAAGGTGGCCGACGATGTCGGCGGCACGACGTTCCCGATTTTCTATCGCCGGCTCTACGCGCAGGGCGTGATTCACACGCCGAACTACTGGCTCGATCGCGTGTATGAAGAGGACGGCAAGAAAATCGCCGTGCTGCGCAACGAGTACACGGAAGAGCAAGAGGAGCGTGCCGTCGATCAGGTCGTGATCGAGAACGGCGTCACGCCGAACGACGCGCTCTATTGGAAGCTCAAGCCCGAATCCGTCAACAAAGGACAAGTCGACGTGCACAAGCTCTTCGCAGCCGAGCCGCAGCCGTCGCTCGCGGAGCAACTTGGCGACGGCCGCTTCCTGCTGTTCCGCGTCGGCGATTGCATTTCGATGCACAACATCCACGGCGCGATTTACGACGCACTGCGTCTCGCGAAGGATTTCTGACGATGAATCCGGCCTTTCTGATTACCGCATTGCTGTGGCTGTCGGTGGCGGGGCTCGCGTTCGCGGTCGTAAAGCGCTCGTCGTACTGGCGTCTCGGGCGGGCCACTGCTCCAGGCGCGTTCGGCGTCGCGAACCTGTTCGCGATCCCGAAGCGCTATTTCGTCGATCTGCACCACGTGGTCGCGCGCGATCCCTACATCGCGAAGACGCACGTCGCCACCGCTGGCGGCGCGATCGCTGCGCTCGCGCTGGTGTTCGTCAACTACGGGCTCGCGATTTATTCGCCGTGGCTCGACAAGCTGATCTTTCTTGCGGCGCTCGCGATGCTGATCGGAACGGTGTTCGTGTGGCGCCGCCGTCACACGAAGAACGTGCCGGCGCGGCTCTCGCGCGGCCCCTGGGATGCGCTGCCGTGGCTGCTCGGGTCGTTCGCGCTGGGGCTGCTGCTGTTCGTGACCGTGCCGGCGCCGGCGATGTCGAAGGGGCTTGCCGTGACCTTCGCGGTGCTGATCGGCATCGGCGCGTTTGCGATGACGTTCGGCGCGGCAAAAGGCGGCCCGATGAAGCACGCGATCGCGGGCCTGCTGCATCTCGCGTTCCATCCGCGCCAGGAGCGTTTCGCGGCGAACCGCGAAGCGTTCACCGGCAACGGTAGCGCGACGCCGCCGACTGCGCTGAAGCTGCCCGACATCGAGCATCAGGAATATGGCGTGGCGAAGCCGGTCGAGTTCCGCTGGAACCAGCTCTTGAGCTTCGACGCGTGCGTGCAGTGCGGCAAGTGCGAAGCGGCGTGTCCCGCGTTCGCGTCGGGCCAGCCGCTGAACCCGAAGAAGCTGATTCAGGATCTCGTCGTCGGGATGGCGGGCGGCAGCGACGCGGCCTACGCCGGCAGCCCGACGCCGGGCATCGCGGTCGGTCAGCATCGCGGCGAGCCGAACGGACCGATCGTGTCGAGCCTGATCGAAGCCAATACGCTCTGGTCGTGCACGACCTGCCGCGCGTGCGTGCAAGAGTGTCCGATGCTGATCGAGCACGTCGATGCGATCGTCGACATGCGCCGCAACCAGACGCTCGTGCACGGCGAAGTGCCGGGCAAGGGCGCTGAAGTGCTCGCGAATCTGCGCGAGACCGGCTCGGCGGGCGGCTACGACATCGCGGCGCGCTACGACTGGGCGGTCGATCTGAACGCGCCCACCGCGCAACCGGGCAAGCCCGTCGACGTGCTGCTGATTGCCGGCGAAGGCGCGTTCGACATGCGCTATCAGCGCACGCTGCGTGCGCTGGTGAAGGTGTTGAACAAAGCGGGCGTCGACTATGCGGTGCTCGGCGGCAGTGAAACGGATACGGGCGATGTCGCGCGGCGCCTCGGCGACGAAGCGACGTTCCAGCGGCTCGCAAAACGCTTGATCGGCACGCTCGATCGATTGAGCTTCAAGCAGATCGTTACGGCCGATCCGCACGTGATGCACAGCCTGCGAAACGAATACCGCGCACTGGGCGGACGTTACCCAGTCCAGCATCACACGAGCTTCATCGCGGAGCTGGTCGCGCAAGGCAAGCTCTCGCCGAAGGCCGCGGCCGCGCTGCGCGACAAGCGCGTGACCTATCACGACCCGTGCTACCTGGGCCGCTATAACGGCGAGACCGAAGCGCCGCGCAAGCTGCTGAAATCGATCGGCATCCAGGTGGTCGAAATGGAGCGGCACGGCATGCGCGGACGCTGCTGCGGCGGTGGCGGCGGTGCGCCGCTGACCGATATTCCCGGCAAGCAGCGCATTCCCGATATCCGGATCGCGGATGCGCGTGCGATCGGTGCGGAAGTGGTTGCTGTCGGATGCCCGAATTGCACGGCGATGCTCGAGGGCGTGGTCGGCCCGCGTCCGGAAGTGCTGGACGTGGCGGAACTCGTCGCCGGCGCGCTGGAGTGAAGCGATGAATACCATCAAAAGAATCGATCCGCGCAGGCCGTTCACGGTCACGGCGGCGGGCCTGAAGCGGATCACGCTCGGCGAGACCGGCAGCGCGGACACAAGCGCCGCGCAGTGGCCCGCCCATGCGCACGGCACCCCAGCCGCGAAACCGCGCCGCACAGTGAGCGCCCCGAATCACGTCTTTCTCGTCGTCGCACACAGCGAGCGCGGCGCGCTCGACGAGCACGCGCGCCAGGCCGTGGCCGCCGCCGCGCTGCTCGCCGATGCGCAGACCGAAGTCGCGCTGCTCGTGCTCGGCGAACTGAAGGAGGATGCGGCGGCGCTTGGCGTCGACAAGCTGATCGAGCTGGCTGGCTTCGACCGCCGCATGTTTTCTCCCGATAGCGAGCTGCGGGCATTGCAGGCTTGCGTGGCGGCGCTCGCGCCGAAGCATGTGTTTCTGCCCGACAACGCGGCTGGCGACGGCGATCTCGGCCGCCGCTACGCAGCCATGGCCGGCGCGAGCGTCGCGACGCACGTCGTCGAGATCGACGCGCATCACGTTGGCGTGTATGCGCACGCGAAGCGCGGGTTCGCGACGCGCGCGCTGCCCGATGTGATCCTGCTCGCGCCAAACGCGGTCGATACGAAGCTGCCATTCGTCGGCGCGGGCGAGCGCCTCGCAAGCGACTTCGTTCGTCCGGCGGATCAGGCCGCACGTTCGTATCGCGATCTCGGCCTCGAGGAGATCGATGCCGCCCAGGTCGCGCTCGAAGAAGCGGACTTCATCGTCTCGGCAGGCAACGGCGTGACCGATATCGGCGCGTTCGAGCGCCTGGCCGGAGCGTTTGGCGCTGCGATCGGCGCGAGCCGCGTCGCGGTCGACAACGGTCACTTCGCACGCGACAAGCAGGTTGGCGCGACCGGCAAGACGGTCGAGGCGAGCGTGTATATCGCCTTCGGCATATCGGGCGCCGTGCAGCACCTGCAGGGCATCAAGGATTGCCGCCATGTGATCGCGGTGAACCTCGACGGCAGCGCGCCAATCGCGAAGCGAGCGAACCTGACCGTCGTCGGCGACGCACAGGCGACGATCGCTGCGCTGATCGAACAGGTGCAGGCCGCACGCGGGAACACCTCAACCTCGGTCAACACAACCGCATTGGCGGGAGTCGCAGCATGAACACCCCCCGACTGTTGAAACGCATTGCGGTGCTGGTGTCTGTCGGACGGCACCCCGTCAGCGGCACCGCCCGCTACAGCCGCAACGACGCCGTTGCGCTCGAGATCGGCCGCACGCTGGCTGACCGCCATCACGCGCAGCTCGACGTGATCCACGCGGGCGACCCGATCACGCCGGCGCTCGCCGACTACTTGGCGCTCGGCGCGCACGAGGTCGAGGTGCTGACATGCCGCGACGGCGACGATGCCGCGAATGCGCTCGCGGCGCGCATCGAAGGCTACGACCTCGTGCTGACCGGCACGCGAGCCGAGGGTGCGTACGACACCGGGATGCTGCCGTATCGCGTCGCCGCAACGCTCGGCTATCCGCTCGTCGGATCGGCCGTCGACGTGTCGATCGACGCAGGACGCGTGGCGGTCCGGCAGTTCTTGCCGAAAGGCCTGCGGCGCCGCGTCGATGCGACGCTGCCTGCGGTCGTCGCCGTGCATCCGCTCGCGAATACGCAGCCGCGCTACGCCTATGCGCGGCTCAAGTCGGGCACGGTCCGCCCGGTGCGCGTGTCGCCCGGCAAGGACGGCGAAGCGGCCGCGTGGACCGCGGGCCCGATCGAGCGCAAACCCGTCAAGCTGGCCGCCGCGGAGAAGCGCTCCGGGCATGCCCGGATGCTGTCGGCGACAACGACCGAAAGCCGAGGCGGGAGCGTCGTAATTGACGGGAGTTCGGTCGAAAAAGCACAAGTGATCCTCGCGTATTTGCGGGAGCATCAACTCATCGATTATTGATTTTTCTGTTCAATGCCTGTCCGCAAGCAAGAATTCCGGAGCAAACGATGAAAGTATCGGCAGACATTCGTGCGCTGATCGAGCGGCGCAAGGAGAGTTTCAGCCTCGAGGCGCCTTTCTATCACAGCGAAGAGATCTTCGCGCTCGACATGGAGGCGATTTTCCGCCAGCACTGGATCCAGGTGGCGGTCGAGCCCGACGTGCCCGAGCCGGGCGACTATGTCACGGTCGAACTCGGTCAGGACTCCATTCTGATCGTGCGCGACGACGACATGCAGATCCGCGCGTTTCACAACGTCTGCCGCCATCGCGGCGCACGTCTTTGCAACGAAGATAAAGGCTCGGTCGGCAACATCGTGTGCCCGTACCACAGCTGGACCTACAACCTGACCGGCCAGTTGATGTTCGCCGAGCATATGGGCGAGCAGTTCGATCGCTGCAAGCACAGCCTGAAGTCCGTTCACGTGCAGAATCTCGCGGGCTTGATCTTCGTCTGCCTCGCAGAAAATCCGCCCGATTTCTCTGCGATGCGCGCGGCGATGGAGCCGTATCTGCTGCCGCATCATCTGCCCAGCACGAAGATCGCCGCGCAGGTCGACATCATCGAAAAAGGCAACTGGAAGCTCACGCTCGAAAACAACCGTGAGTGCTATCACTGCGTCGCGAACCACCCGGAGCTGACGATTTCGCTCTACGAATACGGGTTTGGCTATCAGCGCTCGGCAGCCAACGCCGAGGCCATGGACGCCTTTGTGGAGACCTGCATCACGCGCGGCAAGGAATGGGCGGAGATGGGCCTGCCGTCGGCCGAGATCGACAGGCTGCTCGACACGACCGGCTTCCGCGCGCAGCGCCTGCCGCTCGACCGTAGCGGCGAATCACAGACGCTCGATGCGAAAGTCGCGTCGAAGAAGCTGCTCGGCGAATTCAAGCAGGCCGACCTCGGCGGCCTGTCGTTCTGGACGCAGCCGAACTCGTGGAATCACTTCATGAGCGATCACATCGTGACGTTCTCGACGATTCCGCTGTCGGCCGGCGAGACGCTCGTGCGCACGAAATGGCTCGTGCATAAGGATGCCGTCGAAGGCGTCGATTACGACGTCAAAAACCTCACGGCGGTCTGGAATGCGACCAACGACCAGGACCGCGCGCTCGTCGAGTTCTCGCAGAGCGGGTCCGCGAGCAGCGCGTACGAGCCGGGCCCGTACTCCCCATTCACAGAAGGTCTCGTCGAAAAATTCGCAGCGTGGTACATCGCCCGGCTCGCCGAGCAGATCGAGGCATCGCGTTAAGCCAGTGAACCGGAGTATTGCATGATGCGAGATGCGGCGAATTTCGAGCCGTCCGAGAGCCGAGTGACGCGCCCCGCGTTCTGGAACGCCCTTCCGGAGCGTTGGACGAGCGACGTCGAGGAAACGCTGGTGTGCTGCCACGTGCGGCAGGAAACGCACGATGTGAAGAGCTTCTTTTTCCGGTCGGCGCAAGGCCGTGCGTTCTCGTTCCAGCCGGGGCAGTTCATCACGCTCGAACTGGACATCGACGGCGAGACGATCAACCGCTGCTACACGATCTCGTCGTCGCCCGCGCGTCCGCACACGATCTCGATCACGGTCAAGCGCGTGCCGGACGGCAAGGTGTCGAACTGGCTGCACGACTACCTGCAGCCGGGGGCGTCGATCCGCGTGCTCGGTCCGGCGGGTGAGTTCACCTGCGCGCGGCACCCGGCGCGCAAGTACTTGTTCCTGTCCGCCGGCTCCGGCGTCACGCCGCTGATGTCGATGAGCCGCGCACACCACGATCTCGCCGAGGACCGCGACATCGTGTTCGTGCACAGCGCGCGCACGCCGGACGACATCATCTTCGCGCGTGAGCTCGACCTGATCGCGTCTAACCACACGAATTTCCGCACTTCGTTCGTTGTCGAGCGAGTCGGCGCGCGCACGAACTGGCCGGGCGTCACGGGCTTTTTGTCGCTACCGCTGCTGAAGCTGATCGCACCGGACTTCATGGAGCGCGAAATCTTTACGTGCGGCCCCGCGCCGTACATGAAGGCGGTGCGCGACCTGCTCGACGAAGCGGGCTTCGACCGCAGCCAGTACCACGAAGAAAGCTTTTCGTTCGAGACGCTCGCGCAAACCGCCGGCGACGAACGGCTCGCCGAGCTCGCGCCCGCAGCGGACGGCGATGCCGCGACGACGCAGTTCACGGTCAGCTTCGCGAAGAGCAACCGCGAGATCGCTTGCGGCTCGGAGCAGCACGTGCTCGACGCGGCGCGCCAGTCAGGCGTGCGGCTGCCGGCGTCGTGCACGCAGGGCATGTGCGGCACCTGCAAGGTGAAGCTCGTGTCGGGGCAGGTCGAGATGAAGCACAACGGCGGAATCCGTCAGCGTGAGATCGATCAGGGGATGGTGCTGCTTTGCTGCAGCAAGCCGCTCACCGATCTTGTCGTCGACAAATAGCCGGGACGTCGCTGCGGGAAGTCGCTCCAGGATAAACATGTGTCGCATAACAACGATACCGCCGATTTACGGCGGAAGAACCTAGTCAGGCAACGGGGCATCAGCCCTATCAAGAGGAGATTGACCATGAAGCTTTTGGGAAAACTGTTGTGGGCCGGCGCGTTGTCGGCGATGGTGGCGTTGAGCGCGCCGGCATTCGCCGACGGCAAGCCGACGCTGAAGATCGGCTACGTCGAAGGCTGGGACGATAGCGTCGCGACGTCGAACGTCGCCGCGCGCGTCATCGAGCAGAAGCTCGGCTACCAGGTGCAACTGGTGCCGGTCGCGGCGGGCATCATGTGGCAGGGCGTTGCGCGCGGCGACCTCGACGCGACGCTCTCAGCATGGCTGCCGGTCACGCACGCCGCGTACTACGACCAGTTCAAGTCGAAGGTCGAAGACGTGGGCGCGAACTTCCAGGATGCGAAGATTGGCCTGATCGTGCCGGCGGACCTGCCGGAAAATAGCATTCCGGAGCTGGCCGGACACCAGGCCGACTTCGGCGGCCGCATCGTGGGTATCGATGCCGGTGCCGGCGTGATGAAGAAAACGGACGAGGCGATCAAGGCGTACAACCTCAACTATCAATTGATGCCGAGCTCGGGCAGCGCGATGACCTCGGAATTGGCCCGGGAAATCCACGCCAACAAGCCGATTATCGTGACCGGTTGGGCACCGCACTGGATGTTCGCGAAGTGGAAGCTGAAATTCCTCGACGATCCCAAGAAGGTCTTCGGCGGTGCGGAGCACGTGGATAGCGTGATCAACCCGGATCTCAACAAGAAGGCGCCGGCGGTGGTGGCGTTCCTGAAGAAATTCCAGTGGAAGCCAGGCGAGATCGACAGCGTGATGCTGGCGGTCGAAAACGGCGCGAAGCCCGAAGCCGCCGCCGACAAGTGGATCGCTGACCATCCTGACCGCGTTAATGCCTGGGTCGCAGGCGCGCAGTAAAAATTATCCTACGACGAAATTCCTGTCCGCCGGAAGGCGCGTCGGACAGGGTATTGAACCGCGTGCTCATGGCCGTTGGACGGCTAAGGAGGCCCAATTGACGCTAGTCGATTGGGCCTTTTTCTGGTGCGTGGGCACACCGGTGACGAGAATCCACCCGCTCTTTAGAAAGCTCCTCCAGCCGCTTTTGGATGACTTGTCGCAATAGCGCAAGCACTAGTCGCAAAACTTCGAAAGGCCATTGTTTTTTTTAGCAAATATGTAGGCATCGGAGTGAGGCGCACGAATTTCAGCTAGATGAGGAGATGGTCTCGATGCAACCCCCCAAGGTCGTAGTCGAAGGTCTTTGCAAGGTATTTGGAAGCAATCCAAAGCAGGCCCTCGACATGCTCGCCGCCGGAGCGACGAAGGATGAAGTGCTCAAGCGGACCGGCCAAGTTGTCGGTGTGCACAACGTGTCGTTCGATGTGCAGGAGGGCGAGATTTTTGTGTTGATGGGCCTGTCCGGCTCCGGAAAATCGACGCTGATCCGGCTCGTGAACCGGCTGGTCGACCCGAGCGCCGGCAAGGTGCTGATCGGCGGCCGCGATGTTGCCACCGCCCGCCGCTCGGAACTCACCGCGCTGCGTCGCAAGGACATGAGCATGGTGTTCCAGTCGTTCGCGCTCATGCCGCATCGCACCGTGCTGTCGAACGCCGCCTTCGGCCTCGAGGTGGCGGGCATGGGCAAGAAGGAACGCGAGCGCCGCGCGATGGAGGTGCTCGAGCAGGTGGGACTGGCGCCGTTCTCGCAGAAGCTGCCGCGCGAGCTGTCGGGGGGGATGCAGCAGCGCGTCGGCCTCGCTCGCGCGCTCGCGGTGAACCCGTCGCTGATGATCATGGACGAGGCGTTTTCCGCACTCGATCCCTTGAAGCGCAAGGAAATGCAGAACGTGCTGCTGCAGCTGCAAAAGGAGCATCGCCGCACGATCATGTTCGTTTCGCACGATCTCGAAGAGGCGCTGCGCATCGGCAACCGGATCGCGATCATGGAAGGCGGCCGCCTCGTTCAGGTCGGCACGCCGCAGGAGATCATCGCGAACCCGGCCGACGAGTACGTGCGCGCGTTTTTCCATGGCATCGATACGAGCCGCTATCTGACGGCGGGCGATCTGATGCAAACGGGCGCCGTACCGCTCGTGTCGGAAGCCGACGCCACGAACGTCGCGGCGGCACTCAACGGCAGCAACGGATGCGCGTTCGTGCTCGACGCGCAACGCAAGGTCCGCGGCTTCGTCACGCGCGACGCGTCGGGCAATGCTTCGCCGGCTTTGCGGCCTGTCGAGAGCATCCGGCGCAACGCGTCGCTCGAACATGTCGTCGCGCGCGTGGTCGCGAGTCCGAATGCGCTGCCCGTCGTCGACGACCAGGGCTGCTACTGCGGCTCGGTCGATCGCGCGCTCATCCTGAAGGCCATCACGCGTTCGCGAGGATCCCATGTCTGAAATGATTCCCCTCGGTAGTTGGGTCGACCAATCCGTTCACTATTTGCTCGACCACGATGCGAAGACGTTCGATGCCATCGGCCAAACGATCGAGACTCTTGCCGCGCTAGTCGAGCACAGCCTGCAGGCCGTGCCGATGTGGGCGATGATGGCGTTCTTCATCGGCATCGGTCTGTGGCGCGTGGGCTGGCGCTTTGCGATCTTCACGACGCTGGCGCTCTTCTTGATCTACGCCACAGGCTTCTGGGATCAAACGGTCGTCACGCTGGGCCTCACGCTGTCGTCGACGATCATCAGCCTCGTGCTCGGCATCCCGCTCGGCATCGCGGCCGCCAAGAGCAAATGGGTCGCCGCGATCGTACGTCCGATCCTCGACCTGATGCAGACGATGCCGGCATTCGTCTACCTCATCCCGGCGGCGATGCTGTTCGGTCTGGGCCGCGTGCCGGGGATTCTGTCGACCGTGATCTTCGCGATGCCGCCCGCGGTGCGCCTGACGAGCCTCGGCATTCGCCACGTCAACATCGAGATCGTCGAGGCGGGCCATGCGTTCGGCTGCAATCCGTTGCAGCTCCTGTATAAGGTGCAGTTCCCTAGCGCGCTGCCTTCGATCATGCAGGGCGTGAACCAGACGATCATGATGGCGCTCTCGATGGTGATCATCGCGTCGATGGTGGGCGCAGGCGGCCTCGGCAACGACGTGCTCGCGAGCATCCAGCGTCTCGACATCGGGCTCGGCTTCGAAAGCGGCTTGTCGGTGGTGCTGCTCGCGATCATTCTCGACCGCATCACCGAGAGCTTCGGTCGCGCGCCGGGCGCCGCGAAAGCCCCGCTGTTTTCAGGCCTCAAGGCGTTGTTTCGCGCCAAGCCAACCGCTGTCGGTACCTGATTTACCGAGGGCTGCTCAGCGCCGCCTTGGCGCCGGGCAGCCGCGTGTCGGCTTTCCCGCCCTTAAGGCGCGGCGCCGGCATCGCGCCACCCGCTCATCAGGAGGTTGCTGTGATGTCCGCTGCTGCTGAACCTGTCGCCTGCGCATCCACGGCCGCGTCTCTCGCGCACTTCGGTTTTCTGACGTTGCCGAATTTCTCCATGATCGCGTTTTCGAGTGCGGTGGAGGTGCTGCGCATGGCGAACTACGTCGGACGCGCCGATCACTACCGGTGGTCGATCTATTCGCTCGACGGTGCGCCGGTGCACGCGAGCAACGGGATCGCGGTGCGGCCGACCGAAGCGCTCGATTGCGGACAGATGCCGGACGTGATGATCGTCTGCGGGGGGATTCGCATTCGCGAGGTCATTGACGAAAGCGCGCGTGCGACGCTTGCCATGCTGGCAAAGCGCGGACTGCCGCTCGGGAGTATCTGCACCGGTGCGTATGCTCTGATGTCGAGCGGACTGCTAGACGGCTACCGCTGTGCCGTCCACTGGGAAAACCTGTCGGCTCTGCACGAGGAGTTCCCGCAAGTGTATTTCGCCGACGAACTGTTCGTCGTCGATCGCGACCGCCTCACGTGCACAGGTGGCACCGCGCCACTTGACTTGATGTTGCATCTGGTCGGTGCGCGATTCGGCCAGCAACTCGCGACGCAGGTGTCGGAGCAGTTCGTGCTCGAGCGAATCCGCAATTCGACTGATTCGCAGCCGATCCCCATCGGCGCTCGAGTTGGCTTCTCGCGGGCGGAGATGATCGAGGTCGTGCGGGTGATGGAATCGAACATTGAGGAACCCTTGTCGCTCGAGGGACTCGCGCGCCTTGCTGGATTCTCTCAACGGCACCTGCAGCGAATGTTCAAGGCGTACCTGGACACGTCACCGACTCACTACTATTTGATGCTTCGCCTGAAGCGGGCGCGCACTCTATTGCGGACGACCAATGCTCCGATCGCGCGCGTTACGACGAGTTGTGGTTTTAATTGTCCGAGTCACTTTAGTAAAGCGTATCGCGCCCATTTCGGGTACGCACCCAGCTACGAACGCCGTATGTCGAAGCGATAACGTCAACGCGAGTCCACGACATGGCATCGACCCGGTGGGCACGCGTGAAAAATTTCGATCTCACGCAACAATCAAGCGACGTGCTGGCGACAAGCATTGTTTTCATTCGCCTTGAGACTGAGAGATTCGCGTAAGGCATCTGCGAATCGTTGAAGCGCCTGCAACGACCCAGACACGCTGTGATATTCCTCACGGCCGATTCGCCCGTCCAGCATCACGAGCATCCCGGAATTTCGCGCCATTTCAAGGATGTCCATCTCATCCACTCCTTTCAACTATTGACGAAGGTGATTTAAGCTGCCATCAAGCAGGCACGCATGGTCGGCTGCGTGGGGCGAGGTGGAAATACTCGCCATTCACCATCAGGATGTCTAAAGAAAAAGATGATCTTCTGCTGCGTTGTTGAAATCAGCTCCGCCCGGACGCACTGAAGGTCCGGATTATCGTGTCGAGTCAATTTCACCGACGTGTTAATCGCTGGCGCAAGCCATTTTTTGACCTGGCCTCGGAGCGATTGACTGACCCTCGGTAGGTCTTCGTCGTTGTGCAGCGACGGGGGATTTGCCTGGTACTCGCTTTGGCGCTCGAGCAACGCGTAGGACGGCAGCATCTCAATGCCTCCGACTGCACAGACCAAATGCCGACACAAAAGCGTTGCGACCTAATTGTCAGTGCAATGTGACCAAAAATATCCGGTTCTTTGACCTAAGATTAGTGTGTGAGTGACCTAAAAACAAGGTGGAAAATAGAGTGAAAACACCTATCTGTATGACGTGACGCGGTGGGTCGCGTCGCAGATGCGGAATGGCGCCGGAGCCCTCAGGTCATGCCTGTCACGGCCAGAAGGGTTACCGGAATCGCATGTGCGCGCTTGATTTAACCCTTAAGAAAGTGTCGGAACAGAAAAGCATCACCACGTATGGCGCGTCCGGCAGCGTCACCGAAGGAGGTTTCCATTCCCTGGTGCCGTGACCTACAATAAATTCAAAGTATTGCCTTTGTTGGAGGGGCTAGCGTGTCGAGCAAGACAATGTCGCCAGTGGTGCCGACGCCCGTCGAGGTCAGTCTCACCGTGCCCGATATCACGCGGGCGCAGCGGAGCAAGGGGGAACTTCGTCTCGCCGAGATTGTGCGGGCAGCCCGAGAGGTCTTCGAAGAGGATGGGTACGCAACTTTTTCGTCACGCCGTGTGGCCGCGCGAGTCGGGATTACGCTAGGAAATCTGCAGTATTACTTTCGAACCAAGGAAGAATTGCTGCGAGTGACTCTCGAATTGGGCATGCGTGAGACGTTGGAGCGCTACGCGGAACTGATCAATAGGCAAGGAGAAAATGCTTCGACTCGCTACTCAGCGTTAGCGGAGCGTATCTTTCTTGATATCTACGAGACCAAGCTGACGAGTTTCCTCATTGAAGCGTGGGCATTCGGGCATCGCGAACCCTATGCTGCTGAATTGATGGGTGACATTTATTCGCAGTATCTCGATGGTATCGCCGGCCTCATCAAGCAAATCCATCAAACATTCACAAAAGACGAATGCCATGTCCGCGCGTTTGCACTTGCCGCTCTGGCGGGCGGCATGATGCTATTCGAGCGCGAAAGCGGTGAGTCTGAGAAGGATAACGCGGCATTCGCGCGCACCGCAAAGCGCTACATGCAGAAGATCGCCGGACTCTCAGGGAAGCAGGCTCTCGCAGGAAACCACGCTGAGCTTGACTACCTCGACGCAGTCAAAAAAGTGCCATCCGACAGGGCAGGGGCAGGACAGTTGCACGCTGCAGTATTCGGGTCAGATATTTACGTGCTGCAAGGTGGCCTCGAATTGACTGTGCACCGCAAGGGCAAAGATGCTCTTTATAGCAGACCAACGATGCAGGCGAAGCGCCGAGAGGCGAAGATCAATGAGATCGTGACTACCGCTGCCAATGTATTCGCATCCGAGGGTTATGCGAACTTTACTCAGGCGCGCATCGCCCGCGAGTTGGGGTTGCTGCCGTCAGCACTGCAACACTATTTCCCGACACGTGAGGGTCTTTTCAACTTCACGGTAGGCGCGCTCATGAACACGTATCTCGATCGATACGCGGACATGGGAAGGCCAAGTGACAAGCCGCCATTGCAACGGCTTTGCGAATTAATCGAGGATGTGTTCGAGGAGAATTGCGATCCACGTGTCTGCCGTTTTTGGCTCGAGATGTTATCGGTTACAGGGCGCTCTGAAATGACCCAGGAGCTGCTGAAGAGGGCGTACTTCGCGTACCGTGCGATCTACGTGGATTTGGTGCGCGAAATTGATCGAACGGCTACGGCGCGCGAATGTCTGGCGCGTGCGACGCTCATCGTGACCCAACTCGAAGGCGTGTTGATTTTCATCGGGCGTGGCAGTCTCAGGTTGCCTGACCTTGGTGATGTCCTCGAACTGATGAAGATGACCGCAATCGACATTGCGCAAGGCAGTCGTCGCTTGAAGGAGGCCGGCTAGCCTTGCGCGGCTACGCCGGGGCACGGGCCGCCGAGGCTGAGAGAGTTCTCTTCGAATGCCTGACTAAAAAATCAGCAAATCCCTACAAACTGAACCGCTCCGAAAATCGTGGAGGCTGTCTGCGTTGCTATCTACTTCGCTCGACCAGACGCGCTTCCCGATTTCTGCTCGGGAGCATCTAAGGCTGGACATACTGGTGCCTTTCGCAGATCCCGGCGCTGATCGGCAGCCATTCCTGCGACCCGTTCTATCGATAGGCAATAACAGGCGCCAATACCACCGGTTATTCGGTGTGGAGATATCGGTAGTTATTCAGACGCAGTTCTTTGGGTGTGATCTCATAGGCGCCCTGGAAGGCGCGCGTAAAGTGGGCAGCGCTTTTGAAGCCGACTGAATAGCCGATGTCTTTGATTGCAATGGTAGGAATTCGAATGAGATCGTCTGCGGCGGTGCGCAAGCGAAGATGGCGGATGTAAGCACCAAGTCCGCCTTCATGTTCGAACAGCCGATAAATCGTACTGCGCGGGAGCCCTAGCGATTCAATTACGCTCTCGGGTGATAGTTCGCATTCCTGCAGGTTGGCACGAACATAGCGTCGCACATGATCGAACATCAACGCTCGGCTGACGGCCCGCTTATTGCCAATCAAACCCGCCTCTTCCCCGAAGGCGGCTGCGATCAGTTGAACGAGGTCGGTGAGACTGCGATGAGCGTTCTCGAACGCCATATACCGGAAGTTCTCGACAAGCGTTCTGGCATGCTGGACGATCAGCCGCGTGCCAAGCTTGCGCGGGTCGAGCACGCGGCCGTGTATCGCTCCCGGGTCGGAGAATACGTGTTCGAGCAAGTTGCGGGGCACAACGAGCGTAATGTACCGGCACGCCTGCCGCACGACGCGTGACGGTTGATCGAGGTCGGTGGCGAGCACGCTGCCTGCGCATAATGTGGACTCGCGCCTCCCGGCGTGCGTAATTGCCGAATGCGCTTCACCGTCCAAGAAGATGGTAAAACCGATGCCGCGTACGTTATCGCGCGAAATGCGTGTGATCGTGCGTTCGAATACGACAGAGTCCGTAAAGGTGTCGCTGATACGAAATTCGCCGATTTCGTAGCGGTCGTTGATGCAGGCAAAGGGCTGTCCGATCTGCTCGAGCGACGGCACCACCTCGATAACATGGCCAAGCTGCTCCCAATAGGCTAACAACTGCTGCTGTGGCGGCAGCCCGGAAACATCGAATCGGTTGTGGGCGATGCGGTTCGAGCGCATGAATGGCGATCCGGAGGCAAAACGGGACTGCGCAAGATTACCCCAATATCGCCAATTCACCTCATGTTTCGCACGCGTTGCGCTCCAGCGGCAGCCAGAGCGTGAAGCGCGTCCCAGTGGCTCCGGAACGCCAGGAAACCGTGCCGCCGACGGCCTGGGCACGACGCTGCTGGTTGGCGAGGCCGCGTCCCGCCGTGCTCCCCAAGACGCCTTCGACGTCGAAGCCCTGACCGTTGTCCTCGACGGTGACCTGAACGCCTTCCCGCTCGAGTGCCGTGCTGACCCGGACTTCGCTGGCACGGGTGTGGTGCAGGATATTGGCGATGCTTTCCTGCACGATGCGCAGGATATGCAGCGCGCTGCTGGGATCGAGCCAAGCCAGCGTGGGCAGCTCCCGGACCTCCCACCGCAGCGCAATGCCCGTGCCCTCCAGCCGCGGTTCCAGCCGGAACCGCAGGGTCGCCAGGAGCAGCAGCAAGTCGGCTTCGACCGGCTCCATCGAATCGATGGTCAGCTTGAGGTCGTCGAGACAATGCTTGAGGATCTGCGAGACCCTGATGTCGCTCGCGTCGCCACGCTCGACGGAGCGAATCGCGCTGATGAGGGACGAGCCGAGTCCGTCGTGCATGTCCTGCATCAGGCGCTGGCGCTCATTGCTGATCGTTTGCCGCCGCTCCGCTTCGCGCAGCTGCTGATGGCTGAGTTCGAGTTCGGCTTCGCGCGCATTCAGGCGTTGCGCAAGGCTGGCGTTGACCTGCTCGACCTCTTCGATGGCGCCGACGTAGCGCCGGTACATCAGGATGGCGAAGGTGCCGAACGTGGCGGCATTGGTATAGGCCCCGAGGAACCAGCCCTCCAGGCTGACGACATTGTTGTACAGCATCCAGTCGGACATGCCGAGCAGCACGCACAGCGCCATGCCCGCCGCGATGAACCGTGCCTCGCCGGAGCGGCGCCACGCGCTGAAGAGGCCCACGCCGCCGACCGCCGCGGCCATCAGCAAGGCAACGGCATAGATCGCGGGAACGATGACGGGCACATCCGGCAGCACCGGCAATACCGCCACGAACGGCAGTGTCAGGACGGTGACCAGCGCGGTGATGCCGACCACGGCGATGGTCAGCCCCTTGAGCGCACGGCCGTGCAGCAGGCGAAGGTAGAAATGCACGACCGCGATCAGCCAGAAGGGCGAGTCGATCGTCAGCCAGGCAAACCAGTCGCCGGTGACCGGCAAGCTGACGTAGTAGTGCAGATGTGCGACGAACGCGGTGGCGGCGAGGTTGAAAAACAGCAGATAGCCGGTTTCGTGGCGGCGCCTGAACCACACGAACAACGCGAAGATGCCCACCGCGAGAAACGCCGCGCCGACGGTCGCCGGGAGCTCCCGCTGCAGCCACTGGCGCAGGTAGTAGCTTCCGCGCAGCGCGTCGGCACTCCCCAGCCAAAACGAGGCAAGCGCGACCCGCGTGCCGGCGGTGTGTTCCAGGCGGATCAGGACCTCGGCCGGCGGCGCGTCGCCGGCGCCGCTGTCCAGGGACGCCCATAGCGGCGTGAACAGGCTGTTCCACAGCGGGCCCTGTTCCTGCGCCCGAGCCACCAGCCGGCCATCGGCATACACCGCAAGGGTGCCGTTGGTCCTGGCGCGGGCGCTGTACAGCACCCAAGGCCCGGCCGGAATGCGCAATCCGCGCGTGGACAATCTGATCCAGGTGACGCGGACATGGCCGGCAGCGGGAACGGCCGGGCTTGCGTTAGCCGGACGCCCCGCCGCATCGGGCAAGTCGGAGGGAAGCGTCACGTGGCGCCAGGAATCCGGCAGCGTGCGGCTGTCCAGCACGTGCGGCGGCGCGCTGAAATCGGGCGCATCGGTCACCTGCCAGTCGGCCTGCGTGAGATGCACGGCTGCTGTCCCGGCCGGCTGCGTGCGGCCCGCGTGCGTGTACCAGACACCGACGCCGATCAGCAACGCCAAGGAAAACAGCAATAGCCCGACGGGAAGGAGGCGAGCAGGACGGCGAATCACTCAGCGGCGCTCCCCAAAGACCCCGGTCTTGCGCCAGCGGCGCGGCGCATATCCCGGCATCGCCTACTCCGCCAACAGTCCCAGCGTCCGGGCCTCATAAATGGCTTCCGCTTTCGATGTGACCTTGAGCTTGCTGTAGATGCGCCGTACGAAGGTCCGCACGGTGTAGGGAGACAGGTGCATCAGCGTTGCGACTTCCTGGGCCTTGAAGCCCTTGGTGATCAAGCTCAGCACTTCCTTTTCGCGGGCGGACAGCAGGGGCGCGGAAGCCGCTTCCGGTTTACCGCTTTCGACGCTGCCTTGCCGGAGACGGGCGAGTATCTGCCGCGCGATGATCGGGCTGATCGGGCTGCCGCCGTTTGCGACACTGCGGATTTCGTCGACGATCCGCGCGGGCGAGCTGTCCTTCAACAGATAGCCGGCCGCGCCGGCCTCGATCGAACGCATCACGTGCGTTTCATCGGTGAAACTGGTGCTGACCATAATGTTGCAAGCGGTCCATTGCCGGGCCGCGGCGTAGATCACATCGATACCCGAGCCGTCGGGCAACCCCAGGTCGACCAGCAGCACATCCGACGGCGGGCCATCCAGCAGCGCGAGCCCTTCGGCGCGGGTGCCGGCCACACCGGTCAGCTGCATGTCCGGTGCGCCCTGCACTGCCCGACTCAATCCATCGGCGAAGCCGGCGTCGTCCTCGACGATGGCGACGTGGATGGGCCGCGGCTCAGGATCAGCGAGTGCGGATTCCGTGGCGGCTGCCTGCTGGGAATACATGATCAAATTCTCGAGGGCAAATGAAGCGGGACGCGATGACGCGTCGTCATCCCGATTGGCTTGCCCATCGTCGTTCAAACCCCGTTCCGAAACTATTTCCATTGTTGCTCGCCACCGGCGCGTGGCCCCCTGTTGCGGTTTCCCTGGGTCGAGCGCACCGCGAATCCGGTGTGCCGCTTCTCGAATGATTTATTTTGTCCGGCTCTGCAGAGCTACATGCTGCTGCGAATGCATTGTCGAGTTATCGAGGGAAAACGGAGTGGGCGCGATGATGCGCGTCTTCGCTATCGATACGGGTGAGTGTCGACGCCATCCCCCGACGCGTCGACGGGGCGAGTATAGGGCAAGCCCTTTTTTGAAAATTGATCGAGCGTCTCAGTTTTTTATCAATTCTTTTTAAGGAGTCTCTTAACTGTCCGAGCCTGAAACAGGTCGCCGCTGGATTTCCGGGCGCTAACGGCGGGGGTGCCGTTGCGATAAGCGGCCGGAACGGGAGGATTCGAGCCAGCCATGCACGGCTAGCGAGGCAACAGTCCCAGTGTCCTGGCTTCGTAAATGGCTTCCGCCTTCGATGTGACTTTGAGCTTGCTGTAGATGCGCCGCACGAAGGTCCGCACGGTGTAGGGGGATAGATTCATCAGCGTTGCGATTTCCTGGGCCTTGAAGCCCTTGGTGATCAAGTCCAGCACTTCCTTCTCGCGGGCCGACAGCAGGGGCGTGGGGGGCGCTTGCGGTTTGCCGCGCTCGACGCCGTCTTGCTGGAGACGGGCGAGAATTTGCCGCGCGATGATCGGGCTGATCGGACTGCCGCCGTTTGCGACGCTGCGGATCTCGTCGACGATCCGCGCGGGCGAGCTGTCCTTCAACAGATAGCCGGCCGCGCCGGCTTCGATCGAGCGCATGACGTGCTGTTCGTCCCCGAAATTGGTGGTGACCATGATGTTGCAGGCGGTCCATTGCCGGGCCGCCGCGTGGATCACATCGATACCCGAGCCGTCGGGCAATCCCAGGTCGACCAGCAGCACATCCGACGGCGGGCCATCCAGCAGCGCGAGCCCTTCGGCGCGCGTCGCAGCGGTGCCGGTCAGACGCATATCGGCCGTCGTCCGCAGCACGTCTCCTAAAGCATCGAGAAAGCCAGGGTCGTCTTCGACGATCGCGACGTGAATGGCAGACGGTTCCTGGTTGGCGTTATCGGCTTCCATAGGAACGCGATTCTACGAGCGATCGGCACATCGCCGATGTAGCCCGTTTGTGCGACAGACGGATGCGTTCCGCGTCAATACACTCGGCCCCATTTCGATAACAACGCTACGGGGAAAAGATGCGCCGCGCGCTTGGCACGGACAAGTGTGCATCAGTGCGTTATCCGTATCCGACGGCTTCCCGGTGATACCCATCCTTATGGTCGGCCTGACTGCCATGAACGCTGAGAAGGCACACACCGCACTGGCCTTGGGAAACCGAATCCGCTCGCTGCGCCAGAGGCTGAAGCTCACGCTCGATGAAACGGCGACAGCGGCGGGTATTTCGAAACCCTTTCTGTCGCAGGTGGAACGCGCTCGCGCATCCCCTTCGATCACTTCGCTTGCCAGCATTGCGCAGGCGTTGGGTGTCACGATGCAGTATTTTATCGATACACCCGATGAAGCCAGCCCGGTGTGCCGGGGCGAAGCGCTGAAGTTCTTCGGGTTCGCCGATTCGGCCAACCAGTTTGGACGGCTAACCAACGTGTCGATGGACAGGAAGCTGGAATCCATTCTGGTCCGGATGCCGGCCGGGCAGCGCCGCTCCGAAGTCACGACGCACGCAGGTGAAGAGTTTCTGTACGTGATCAGCGGGCAGATTGCGCTCACGCTGCAGGGAGCGACATTTGATCTGCAGTCGGGGGATACCGCACATTACGAGTCCACGGTCCCTCACGCATGGGCCAATACGGGCGACGAGGAGACGGTACTCCTCTGGGTCGGTACGCCCAGGCTGTTTTAGGGGTTCCTGCAGAATATCGGCCATATGCACCCCATGAACATCGGTCCGGAGCCGATCTCCATCCATGTCGAGGACGATCCCGGCCTCGCCGATGCGTCGAGCCGGATCGTTCGGGCCGGCCCCGGCAAGGGGGCGGCTTGAGATATCGCTCCACGCCGCTCGCCGCCCATGCGGTGTTCGTCCTTTCCGTGGCGCTGCTGTTCGTTGTGGGCATCTTCTATTCGCAATCCGGCAGCGAGCAGACGCCGGACGCCAGCCTGCACCTGACACAAGCCGACTGGCAGGTCGACGATGCCCCTGGCTTCAGCGAGCCGCCGCCCACGCTGGACAGCGCGTCCTTGCCGGATACCTGGCAGCGTGTCGCGCTGCCCCTGGCGCGGTCCATCGCCCTGGCCCGCCAGGCCGGTAGCGCAAAATCGACGTCCAAGGCCAGCCGCATCACCTGGCTCAGGCTGTCCGTGCACGGGTTGGCCGCACGTTCCGCTCGCCTGGCGCTATATGGCGTACGCATCAAGACGGACGGCACCATCGCGGTCTATGTGGACGGCCAACTCGTGCACCAGGCGCAAGAACAAGGTCCGCTGTGGAGCAGCACCCGTACGCCGCTGTGGGTCGTGCTGCACCGGCATGCCGGCGACCCGCCGGTGAGCGAGATCCTCATCCGTCTCGAGCACTCCCAGGCAACCCAGGTGGCCGTGTCCTCGCTGTGGCTCGGCTCCGTCGAGGCGCTGAAGGGGCGCTACCACACGCGCCAATGGCTGCAGCAGCAACTGCCCGCCGTCCTCAGCGCGGCGTTTTTGGCAGTCGGCGTGTTTGCGCTATTCGTGTGGTTTCAGCGCCGCCACGAGACGGCCTACCTGCTGTTCTTCAACCTTGCGGTCACCTCATTTCTGCGGAGCCTGCACTTCTACGTGGACTTGCCGGTCGCCAACGACTGGTTCGCCTGGCTGACGGTCAACTCGTTGTTGTGGCTGGTTCTCGTCGTGCACTACTTCCTGTGTCAATTGCATGGCCGCCCGCTTACGTGGTTCACGCGCGCGCTGGTCGGGGTGACCGGCCTGATTGGCGTGCTGACGCTGCCGGTGCTGGCGGTGGTGCCGAATACGCCCAAAGTCACCCCGCTGATCTATCCGATCGCCGCGCTGATGGGCGCGAGCGTCGGGGTGGCAGGGGGCATCAACGCCTGGCGCCGTTCCAACGAGGGGGTGCTGGTGGCAGTCGGAGTCGGTGTCTGCACCCTGCTGGGCGTGTCCGACTGGCTGCTGCAGAACAACTTCGTCAGTCCGGAAGGCTTTTATTTCGGGGCCTGCACCAACGCCATCACGTTCGGCATTTTCAGCACACTGATGTACCGGCGTTACGTCAACGCTATCGTCGAAGTCGAGCGGGCCAACATGAACCTTGCGCAACGCCTGAAGGCGCGCGAAGCCGAACTCGAACTCAGCCATCAGCGGCTTCGTGAAGCGGAGCGGCAGCAAACGATCAGCAACGAACGGCAGCGCCTGATGCAGGACATGCACGACGGTCTCGGCGCGTCCCTGATCAGCGCGATTCGCTCGGCGGAGCGCGGGGCGTTGAGCGACGCCGACGTCTCGCACGTTCTCAAGAGCTGCCTGGACGACCTCAAGCTGACCATCGATTCGATGGAGCCGGTCGAGGCCGACTTGCTGCTGTTGCTGGCTACGCTGCGCTTCCGGCTGGAACCGCGCCTGGAAGGCACGGGCATCGTCTTGCGCTGGGAAGTGCAAAAACTGCCGACGCTGACCTGGCTCGACCCTTCGAGCGCACTGCAGATCCTGCGCATCGTGCAGGAGAGCATCGCCAACATCCTGCATCACACGCGCGCCAATCAGATCCGGGTAGGCACGGCGGCGCAGGCGGACGGCGTGCTGGTCATCGTGGAGGACAACGGGCAGGGCTTCGACGTGCCGCGCGCGCTGGCCGCCGGCAAAGGACGCGGGCTCTCCAACCAGCAGCGCCGGGCCCGGGCCATCGACGGCGCCGTCGCCTGGGTATCGGGACCGGAGGGAACGCGCTTCACGCTCTGGCTGCCGTTGAGGCGCGTGCCGTGAGCCGCTTGGGGTGATCGCCTTGCGGCGGAGCTGGTGCTTGTCGCCGATCGCCTGCCGCCGCTCCGCTTCGCCCTGCGGCCAGCATTTTAAGCGCAGCGGGAGGCCGGCCGATGTAGCGCGTTTGTGCTACAGAAGGGATCGGCCCGTATCCCTATACTCGTGCCCGTTTTAAAAATCGAAATCCACGGGGAAACGATGCGCCACGCCCACCGCATGGCGGGAAAACTGACGGCGGTCGGTCTGGCAGCGAGCGCTGCGGCGGGTTCGCTCGCGACCTGCCTGCCCGCCTGGGCCGCGCCGGCCGGCGGACAAGTCACGGCCGGCGCGGGCGCGATCAACGCCACAGCGAATTCCGCCGGCGGCACCAGCACGGTGATCCGGCAAAACAGCAACCGGCTCGCGATCAACTGGACGAGCTTCGACATCGGCGCGAAGGACACCGTCACGTTCGCGCAGCCGAGCAGCAGCGCCATTGCCTTGAATCGCGTGACGAGCCAGAGCGCGACGCAGATCCTCGGCACGCTGAACGCGAATGGGCAGGTGTTCATCCTGAACCCGAACGGTGTGCTGTTCGGCAAATCGGCGCAGGTCAACGTCGGCGGGCTGTTGGCGACGACGCTGAGCCTCTCCGACAGCGACTTTCTCGCCGGCACCTATCGTTTCACCGATAGCGGCGGCACCGGCAGCATCGTCAACGAAGGGCAGATCACGGCGAATGGCGGCTATATCGCGTTCATCGCGCCGCACGTCTCGAACCAGGGCACGCTCGTTGCGGACAACGGCACCGTCGAGCTCGCGGCGGGCGCCGCGGCCACCGTGACGCTCGCGGGCAATCAGCTCGTTTCGCTGACGATCGACCAGGGCACGCTCGACGCGCTTGCCGAAAACGGCGATCTGATCCGCGCCGACGGCGGTGTCGTGATCCTGACGAGCAAAGGGCGCGACGCCGTGCTGTCCGGCGTCGTCAACAACACGGGCGAAATTCAGGCGCGCACGGCGGCGAACGTGGGCGGCACGATCAAGCTGCTGGCGGACGGCGGCACGGCGCTCGCCGGCGGCACGCTCGACGCCTCCGCGCCTGACGGCGGTAACGGCGGCACGATCGAAACCTCGGGGCAGGCGTTCCAGCTTCTCTCCGGCGCGACGATCACGACCCGCGCCGCGAGCGGCAAGACCGGCACCTGGCTCATCGATCCGTCGGACATCACGGTGGCGTCGTCGGGCGGCAGCATGACGGGCGCGAGCCTGGCTTCGCAACTGGCGAGCACGAACGTCCAGTTGCAGACGAGCACCGGCACCGGCGGCAACGGCGACATCACGATCAGCGACAACGTCGCGTGGAGTTCGGGCAACACGCTCACGCTGACCGCCGACCGCAACATCGACATCACCGGGACGCTCAATGCCGGCACGACCGGCTCGCTCGTGGCCAATGCGACGGGCAACGTCACGCTGGCAGGAGCGTTCACCGGGCTCGCACTCACGGCGACGAGCTCGACCGGCAACATCGCGCTTTCCGCGCCGATCACGCTCAATTCGACGAGCGGCACGCTCACGCTGTCGGCGGCCGGCACGATCACGCCCGATCAGAACGCGTCGATCACGACGGGCACGTTCGATCTCGCGAGCGGCCAGTGGGTCCAGGTCGGCAGCGGCTCCGTCGCGAGCTTCAGCGCGTCGAACTTCGAAGTGACGGGTGGCTCGTTCCTGCGCGCCTTGAGCGGCAGCGGAACCACGGCCGCTCCCTATCTAATCGGCGACGTCTACGGCCTGCAGGGTATCGGCACGTCCCCGGCGCTGCTCGCGGACGCCTACCGGCTCGCCAATTCGATCGACGCAAGCGGTACAGCGAACTGGAACAGCAGCGCGGGCTTCGCGCCGATCGGCAGTGTCGACGCGCCGTTTACGGGCGCCTTCGACGGCAACGGCAAGACCATCAGCGGCCTGACGATCAACCTGCCCAGCACCGAGGACGTCGGCCTGTTCGGCTTCATCAAGGACGGCTCGGTATCGAACCTCTCGCTGACGAACTTCACAGTCGTCGGCTCGCGCTTCGTCGGCGCGCTGGCCGGCATCAACGAAGGCGGGACGATCTCCGGCGTCTCCGTCGATACGGGGGCGGTGACGGGCACCTCCAACACCTGGGCGATCGACGACGCCACGACCAACGTCGGCGGCTTGGTTGGAGAAAACCTCGACGACGGGGCGACGATCGCGACGATCGCCAACTCGAGCACCGGCTTGGGCGTGACCGTGACGGCGAGCGACGGCAGTGGCGGCCCGCTCACGCTGGGCCAGGTCGGCGGGCTCGTCGGCTTGAACGCGAACGGGACGATCACGAGTTCGTGGTCGGCGGCCTCCGTCACGGGCGACCGGTTCGTCGGCGGGCTCGCGGGCAGGAACGACGGCACCGTCTCGCAGTCGTTCGCGAGCGGGGTGGTGGACTCGGTCGGGGGCTACGTCGGCGGCCTGGTCGGCCTGAACACGGGCACGATCACCGACAGCTACGCGCTCGGCTCGGTGACAGGCCCCTTCGCGACCGCCGGCTTGGTCGGCCAGAACATGGGCACGATCACGAACAGCTACGCGGCCGGCCTGGTGCAAGGCGGCAGCGGCGTGGCGGGCGGTCTCGTCGCGGTCGGCGTCGGCACCGCCACCAACAGCTACTGGAACACCGACACGACCGGTCAGAGCACGAGCAACGGCGGCACGGGCCTCACGAACGCGCAGATGCTGGCGAGCACGGCGGCGAGCTTCACCGGCTTCGATTTCAGCAGCGTCTGGCGCTTCATTCCCGGCACCTCGTATCCGTATCTCGCATCGATTTTCACGAGCACGCCGACGGTGTTTTCCGGCTCCTACACCGACACGTCGGGGACGATCAAAACCGGCTCGGCCCTCGACTTCGCCGCGAACGATTCGTTGATCGGCCGCGTCGTGACGGGCGCGAACGGCTTCTACTACTTGATGCTGCCCTCGACGACTTTCAGCAACGGCACGACGGCGGTGGCCGTCTTCTCGCCGAGCGGCAGCGGCACCACGTTCGGCGCGGCCGAGACCTCGGGCGCCAGCGTGGCGATGAACCTCCAGGACAACGTCGTCGCGCTGGGCGGCACGAGCGTGAGCCTCGGCGACATCGCGGCGGCGCTCGGCAATCCGTTCTCGGGCGGGACCGTTTCGGAAGTGGCCTCGTTGTTGCCGTCCGTGCTGACCAATCTGCAATCGAACGCGCTCTCGACAGCAAGCGGCGTCTCGCTCGTGTTCAACTCGGGCACGACGCTCGACTTGAGCGGCGACACGACGATCTCCGCGTCGCAGATGACATTCGGCTCCGTGAGCGGCAGCGGCTCGACGTTGACCTTGCAGACCTCGGGCGGCGACATCACGCAAAGCGGCGCGTTCACGCTCGGCGTGCTCGGCGTCACGAGCGCGGGCAACGTGACGCTCGACGGCGCCAATCAGATCGGCACCGTGGCGGCCGACGTGAGCGGCGCGTTCAGCCTCGACAATGCGGCGAGTCTGACCGTCGGCCAGGTCGGATCGACGGCGGGCATTACGGCGGGCGGTGCGGTGACGCTGTCCGCCGCCGGCAATGCGTTGACGCTCGCTCAAGGCATCACGTCGTCGGCCAGCGGCGACGCGGTCGTGCTCGCGAGCTCCGCCTTCACGAACCTCGCAGGCTCCAGTGCGATCACCGCGAGCAACGGGCGCTGGCTCGTGTCCTCGAGCAGCCCCGACGCCGACACGTTCGGCGGCCTGCAAAGCGGCAACGATGCGCTGTGGGGGCAAAGCTTCAGTGTCGGCTCGACGGTCGCTGCGAGCGGCAATCGCTACCTCTTCTCGACCGACCAAGTGATTCTCGTGAACGCGATCGCCAATCAGAAGGTGGTGGGCACCACCGCGCAGGAAAGCGCGACGCTGTCGTTGAAGTATGCCGGTTCTAACTACGGCAACGCCTTTACCGATGCCAGCGTGCCGGCGGGCGTGTCGGTCATCGTCTACAGCAACGGCGACGCGGCAAGCGCGACGCGCGCGAATGGCGACGACGGCGTGGGCCGCTATCGCATCCGCTACTCGGTGTCGGGCCTGCCGGTGGGCTATACCGTGGCCGACGGCCAAACGGCGGACCTGACCGTCACGGGCTCGACTTCACCGGCGGTCGTCGATCAGGTCAACGCGATCGCGAACAGCGACGCCGACAGCGGCGCCTCGGGCAACGGCACCCAGCGCAGAAGAGAAGCCGCGGCCGTCGCCGCGGCGTTCGGCACGGCCCAGCAAACGATCGTGGTCGCCAATGACCGCCGTTCGTCGGCGCTGCCGGCATGGCCGGTGGCCGCGGCATGCGCACCGTGAGCGTCAGCGAGATGATGGCCGCTGACTTCATGAATCCTCGCCGTCCGGCCCGGCTGACCGTCCTCGCCGGTCTCGGCGCGGCGCTCGCTTGCGCGACGATGCCCGACGCCTCGGCGCAATTGTCCACGCCGGTGCCGAACCTGCCCAATGTGCCCAATGCCGGCAGCACGCTGCGCGATCAATTGCAGAGCTTGCCGCCGCCGGCGCTGCCCGCATCGAATGCCGAGATCCACATCGAGGCGCCCACCGCGGCTCGGCCGTCGGCTTCGACGCTGCGTTTTGCCGTCAAGGGTTTCCAGATCGACGGCAACACGAAGTTCAGCAGTGCGAGACTGATGCCGCTGCTCGCGCCGGCGCTTGGCGAGCAGCGCACGCTGGGCGATCTCGACGAAGCCGCCGCGCGCGTCACGAGCTTCTATCGCGCGCACGGCTACCTCGTGGCGCGCGCCTATGTTCCCGCGCAGGACATTCGCGACGGCATCGTCGGCCTCGCCGTCGTCGAGGGCCGCTACGGCAAGGTCGAGCTGCACAACAGCTCTCCCGTGCGCGACGCCGTGCTGCAGCGCTATGCAAGCGCTGCGCATCTCGGCGACGTGATCGACGAGCGGCGCCTCGATCGCGCCGCCTTGCTGATGCAAGACGTGACGGGCGCGAGCGCCGTCACCGGCAACCTGAGCGCGGGCGAAGTGCCGGGCACCTCCGATCTCGCGCTCGACGTGCCGCCGGTGCGCGCGCTCACGGCAAGCCTGCAGGGCGACAACTACGGCATCCGGCCGACGGGGCGCGTGCGCACCGGCGGCGCGCTGCAATGGCTGAGCCCGCTCGGCTTCGGCGACCGGCTCGATGCGTATGCGCTGACGTCGATCACAGGGCAGACGCTGGGCCAGCTCGGCTACAGCGTGCCGGTCGGCAGCGACGGCCTGCGCACGGGCCTCACGCTCACCGAATCGACGTACCGGCTCGGCGCCGATTTTTCGTCGCTCGATGGCTACGGTCACGCCACCGTGCTCTCGTGGACGACGAGCTACCCGCTGATCCGCTCGCGTACCCTCAACCTCAACGCGGAAGGCGGGTTCGACCGCAAGAGCCTGACCGATCACGCGGACGGCAGCGTGGACCAGAAGTTCGACAACGTCTATCGCGCCGGCATCAACGGCAATGTGCTCGCCGGCAAGACGTTCGCCAGCTACGCGCTGCGCGTCGAGGCAGGCGACGTGCATTTCGAGTCGGCCGATGCGCTCGCCACGGACCAGGCATCGGCGCAATCGGCAGGGCATTACCGCAAGACCGTCTATTCGTTGGCGCTCTATCAGGCCGTCACCGCGAAGCTTCAGCTTTACCTCGCGCTCTCCGGGCAGCAGGCATCGAAGAATCTCATCTCATCGGAGAAGTTCGCGCTGGGCGGCCCGTACGGCGTGCGCGCGTATCCGACCGGCGAAGCGCCGGGCGACGAAGGCTATCTCGCGACGGCGGAAGTGCGCTGGGCCGTCACGCAGTCGCTGTTGCCAGGGCAGCTCGGAGTTTATGGGTTCGTCGACACGGGTTTCGTGCGCGACAACGTCGATCCGTTCACGACCGACTCCAATCACCGGCGGCTGTCCGGCGCGGGCGTCGGCGTCGCGCTCGCGAACGCGCCGAGCTACGAGGTGCGCCTCGTCTACGCGCACAAGCTCGGCAACGCGGTAGCGGTGGCCGATACCGACCACGCGGGCCGCGTGTGGCTTCAGTTGACCAAGGCGTTCTGATGGGGCGGCCAATGCATGCATTCATCCGTCTCCTCGCGTGGCTCGCAGCCCTGGCTGTCGCCTCGCCTGCCGCGTGGGCCGCCGATCCGGCCGGCACGGTGGCCTATACGGCCGGCGTCGTGGCGATCCAGGCGTCGGCGGGCGCGAAACGTTTCGCCGTGGCCGGCTCCGCGATCGAGAGCGGCGACACGATTCAGACCATGAAAAACGCCGAAGCGGTGCTGCTGATGGCCGATCACCAGCGCATCTACCTGAAGGGCGACACGGTGTACCGGATCGACGACTACCGCTTCGGCGCAGACGATCCGCAGCGCAACGTCAGCGTCTCGTCGCTGGTGCGGGGCGGGTTGCGCGTGATCTCGGGGCTGATCGGCAAGCAAGGCAACCCCGACGCGTACCAATTGAAGACGCAGACCGCGACGATCGGCATTCGCGGCACCGAGTGGTCGGTGCTCGAATGCGGGATCGAATGCCCGAGCGGCGAGACCGGCGAGCACCTGCGCGTCTATCACGGCACGATCGACGTCCGCACCGAGACCGACCATCACGAATTGTCCGAGGGCTACGGCACGATCATCCGCTCGCCGCATTCGACCTTCGCCCCCATGCCGGGGACCAGCGTCAAGCCTGTCATCCCGTCTCCCGCCGCCTGCAGGTAATGCCCATGAGCAACAAGACCCTTGCGCTGAAAACGTCCGCCAGCGGCACCTCCGCCAGCGGCACCTCCGCAACCGGCGCCGGCGCGCAAGCCCACGCCGGCACGCCGGTGACGGCCAACGTCGTCGCCGGCTTGCTGTCCGGCTTCGTTTCGCTCTGCTATTCGATCGCCTACGGGTCGCTGATCTTCAGCGGCAGCCTCGCGCATTTCGTGAACGTCGGCATCATGGTCACGCTCGTGAGCGGCGGCATCACCGCGCTCGTCGTCGCGGTGAAGAGCTCGCTGCCGTTCACGATCGGCGGACCCGACAGCAATGCGGTCGCGGTCCTCGTCGGCCTTGCGGGCAGCGTCGCGGCCGGTGCGAGCGCCGCGGGCCTCCCGCCGAGCGGCGTGCTCGCCACCGTGCTCGCCGCGATCGCGATGAGCTCGCTCGTGACTGGGGCGCTGCTCTATCTGGTGGGCTGGTCGCGCCGCAGCGCGGTGATCCAGTTCCTGCCGTTTCCGGTCGTCGGCGGATTTCTCGGCGGCTCGGGCTATCTGCTGCTCTCCGGCGCGATGCGCACGCTGACCGGGCACAGCATCGGCTGGCCGGCGCTCGCCGCGCTGCCCGATCTGCCCTGGCTCGCGTGGCTGCCGGCACTGGTGGTGTGCGGCACGCTGATCGCCGCGCAAGGCCGCGTCAAGCCCTATCTGCTGACGCCGCTCGGCCTCGGCGCGGGCGTCGCCGTGTTCTTTGCCGGGATGATCGCGATGGGGCAGTCGGCCGATCAGCTGCATGCCGCGGGCCTGCTGTTCGACCGGGAATCGCTGTCGTCGATGCAAGTGCCGCTCTTGCTGCCGCGCCGCGAGATCGACTGGGCCACGATCGCCGCTCATCTGCCCGAGTGCCTGGCGGTGGCGGCGGTCTCCGCGTTGACGATCCTGCTCAATGCGAGCGGGGCCAGCGTCGCGACCGGGTTCGACGCCGACTTCAACCAGGAGATGCGCGCGGCCGGTCTCGCCAACCTGCTCGCGGGCGTGACGGGCGGCATCGTCGGCTATCAATCGATGACGCGCACGCTCCTGAACCGCCGCGCCGGCGCCACGGCGCGCCTGAGCGGGATCGTCGCGGGGCTCGGCTGCTTCGCCGTCGTCGGGCTCGTGCCGGGCGCCATCGCGTGGCTGCCGAAGCCCGTGCTCGTCGGGCTGCAGCTCTATCTATCCTGGGGCATCCTGCGCGAATGGCTCGTCGCCTCCTATCGCAAGCTGGGTCTCGCCGACTATCTGCTGGTCGTGCTGATCGTCGCCGTCATCGCCGTCAAGGGGGCCGTGGCGGGGATCGCGCTCGGTATCGCCGCAGCCTGCGCGATGTTCGTCTTCAATTACAGCCGCATCAGCGCGATCGCGCGCGAGTTCGATGCGCACACGTGCCATTCGAACGTCGAGCGCTCGATCGAGGATACGCAGCGGCTTCGCGAGCACGGCGACGCCGTGGTCGGCGTGCGCCTGCAAGGCTTCCTGTTCTTCGGCACAGCGAACCTCGTGTTGCGCCGGCTCGGCAAGCGGCTCGGCGATACCGCCGGCAGGCATGCGCGCTATGTGATGCTCGATTTCCGCCAGGTGAGCGGTCTCGACGTATCGACTTCGGCGACTTTCCTCCGGCTCAAGCAGCGCTGCGCGGCCGGCGGCGACACGCTCGTCCTCACCGCGCTGCCGCCGCGGGCGCAGGCGCTGCTCGAGCGGGCCGGCGTGCTGAGCGCGGACGTCAGGACCTTCGTCGATCTCGACGCCGGCCTCGAATGGGTCGAGGACAGGCTGCTCGCGCAGCCCGATAGTCACGCGGAGGAGGCCGCCTCGCCCGGCCTGGCGGCGATCCGGCCGCACTTTACCGAGGCGGCGCTGGCGCAGCTCGAGCGTTGCACGCAGGTGCGCTGGCTCATGAAAGACGAGCCGCTGTTCGCGCGCGGCGATGCGGGCGATGCGGTGTACTTCGTCGAAGCGGGGCGCGTGACCGTTTCGCTGCCGCTCGCGGACGGCAAATCCATGCGGCTGCGCTCGTTCGGCGCGGGCACGGTGGTCGGCGAAATGGCGCTCTATACGCAGCAGGCGCGCAGCGCCGACGTGTGGGCCGACGAGCCGACCATGGTGCGGCGTCTCTCGTTCGACGCGCTGCAGCGGCTCGAATCGACGGACGCCGACACCGCGCGGCAGTTCCACCGCTTCGTGGTGAAGGTGCTGGCTTCGCGGCTCGCCGTCGCGAACGAAGCGGTGCGGGGCGCCCAATGAGCGCCGCGATGAAACGCAACCTGTTGCGTTGGCTCGCCGGCACCGCCGTGCTGCTCGTCTTGCTCGGCCATGTCGCGGGCTCCTACCGGCTGCTCGCCGTCGATGTGCTCGACAACCTCATCTACGACGCGCGCTTGCGGCTAACGATGCAGGGCACGCCCGACGACCGGATCGTGATCGTCGACATCGACGAGCGGAGCCTCGCCGAAGTCGGCCGCTGGCCGTGGGGGCGGGACCGGATGGCGACGCTCGTCGACCGGCTCTTCGGGGCGGGCGCCAAGGTGGTCGGCTTCGATATCGTGATGGCGGAGCCCGACGGCAGTTCGGGGCTGGTTTCGCTCGACCGGCTGGCCGCCGGCGCGTTGCGCGACGACGCCAGGTATGCCGCGGTGCTGTCCGGCCTGCGAGGCCAGCTCGATTTCGATGCGCGGTTTGCCGCCGCGCTGGCGGGCCGCCCGGTCGTGCTCGGCTACTACATGAACGGCCGCGGCGAGGCACATGGCGCGCTGCCTGCTCCGGTTCTGCCGGCGATCGAGTTCGCCGGCCATCGCGGCGGCCTGAGGGAGGCGGAGGGCTACGGCGGGAATCTGCCGGTCTTTCAGCGGGCCGCGGCCGGCGCGGGCTTCTTCAATCCGGTGGTCGACTTCGACGGCAACGTGCGGCGCGTGCCGCTGCTGATCCAGCACGGCACCGGCGTATACGAATCGCTGGCGCTTGCCGTCGTGCGGCGCATGCTCGGCAATCCTGCCGTCGCACCGGGCTTCGGCGAACGAGGCGAGAACGGCGACGACCCGCTGGAGACGCTCGAACTGAAGGGGCCGAACGGGCGGAATGGCGCCCTGCGGATTCCGGTGGACGAGCATGGCGCGGCGCTCGTTCCCTATCGCGGACGCGACCACAGCTTCCCGTACGTGTCGGCCGCCGACGTGCTCGCGGGCCGCGTGCCGCATGCCCAGCTCGACGGCAGCGTGGTGCTGGTCGGCACCACTGCACCGGGCTTGCTCGACATGCGCTCGACGCCTGTCGGCAGCGTCTACCCCGGCGTCGAGATTCACGCCAATCTCGTGAGCGGCATGCTCGACGGCACGCTCAAGCACGAGCTCGGCTATGCCGACGCGATTCAGGTGGTGGCGATGGCCGTCATCAGTCTCGTGATGATTTGCGTGCTGCCGTGGCAGGCGCCGTTGCGGGCGACGGCAGGCAGCATCGCCTTGCTCGCGCTCGCGCTGGCCGGCGACTTCGCGCTGTGGCGCTACGGCAACGCGGTCTTGCCGGTCGCCGCGACGGTCATGCTGATCGCGGCGCTGTTCGTGCTCAACATGTCGCTCGGCTTCTTCGTCGAATCGCGCCACCGGCGCCAGTTCGCCAACCTGTTCGGCCAGTACGTGCCGCCCGAGCTCGTCGAGGAGATGAGCCGCGAGCCGAATCGCTACAGCATGAACGGGCGCCGCGCCGAGCTGACGGTGCTGTTTTCCGACGTGCGCGGCTTCACAACAATCGCCGAATCGCTCGAGCCGGAGGAGCTCGCGCGCTGGATGAACGAGTACCTCGGCGCGATGACGTCGGTGATCCGCGCACAGCGCGGCACGCTCGACAAATACATCGGCGACGCGATCATGGCCTTCTGGGGCGCGCCCGTCGCCGACGGGCAGCACGCGCAGCATGCCGTGCTCGCCGCGCTGCGGATGCGCGAGGCGCTGGCGCCGCTCAATGCCGCGCTCGCGCAACGCGGCAAGCCGGCGATCCGTATCGGTATCGGCATCAACACGGGGCCGATGACCGTCGGCGACATGGGCTCGGACGTGCGACGCGCCTATACGGTGATGGGCGACGCAGTCAATCTCGGGGCGCGGCTCGAGGGCATCTCGAAGCACTACGGCGTCGATATCGTGGCGGGCGAGACGACGCGCGAGCACACTGAGGGCATCGTCTGGCGGGAACTCGATCGCGTGCGCGTGAAGGGCAAGCGCGAAGCAGTGGCGATCTATGAGCCGGTGGCCGAAGCGGACAAGATGTCCGCCGTCGAAGCTGCCGAGCTCGAGCGCTGGCACGAGGCGCTGCGGCGCTATCGCAGCGGGGACTGGGACGCCGCCGAGGCGTTGTTGCTCGTGCTGGCGAGCGCCGCGCCCGCAAGCGATCTCTACGCGCTCTATCTCGAGCGTCTCGCGACGATGCGCGAGCGGATGAGCCTCGAGACGTGGGACGGCGTCTACGAGTTCGATACCAAGTGAATGGAATGCAAGGCGCCTCGATGATGAAACTGACCGTGCTCGGCTGCAGCGGAGGGATAGGGGGCGACGCGCATCGCACGACGGCGCTGCTCGTCGACGATGACGTTCTGATCGACGCGGGCACCGGCGTCGCCGATCTCGACATCGACGCGCTCGCCCGCATCGATCACGTGTTCATCACGCATGCGCACATCGACCATATCGCGTGCCTGCCGCTGATGGTCGACGCCGTGGGCGCGCGGCGCGCCATGCCGCTCGTCGTGCATTGCACGCGCGCGACGGAAGCGATCCTGCGCACCCACCTGTTCAACGATGTGCTGTGGCCGGACTTCACGCGGGTCCCTGCGCAAGCCAAGCCGTTCCTGCGCTTCGAGCCGCTCGAAGAAGGGGAGTCGTGCGCGCTCGGCGAGCGGATCTTCACCCCATTGCCGGCGAAGCACGGGGTGCCGGCGGTCGGCTTTCGCGTCGCGACGCCTCGCGGCAGCCTAGTGTTCGGCAGCGATACGACCGTATGCCCGCCATTCTGGGACGCCGTCGCGCGGATCCCCGATCTACGCTATCTGATCGTCGAGACGGCGTTTCCCGATTCGCAACGCAAGCTCGCGATCCAGTCGGAGCATTTGTGTCCGTCCTTGCTGGCTTCGCAGCTGCCGTCGCCGCCTGGCGCGTTTCGTCTGCTGATCTCGCATGTGAAGCCCGGCTACGTCGACGAAACGCTGCAAGACCTGCAGCGCGTGGCCGAAAGTCATGCGCCGGCGATCTTGGCTAAAGGCGACATCTACTGGATCTGACAAGGGTGAGCGCGATGCTGGCCTGCAGACGCGCTCAGTTGACTGCCGTGTGACATCTCAACACGCGAGCGGCCGGGCAGCCTCGGGACGTTGTAGTCCTTTTGTGCGACAGATGAGATCGGCCCCCGTCGATATACTCCGCTCAATTCTAAGACAAGCAGTACATGGGGAAATGCACCACATGCGTTGCACGGGGAAACAGCTGCCGTTCCGCTCAGGTACGGCAGCCGGCATTCAACAACAATCCACCCGGACCCTGACGGTAAGACCGTTAGGGTTACTACCTATCGACCCCGATATCGGCTGTGACCCTGCGGTCATCAGCGGGGCGTCGTTGCCATCCCCATTCTCTTTCTTGGTGCTCGCGGCAGCTCGCCGCGGGTGACGGATTGTCCACACACACGAGTTTTTCTCGGAGGGGTTCATGTCAGATAGTTTGCAGAATTGGGTCGGACGCAATCGGCCGCCGCGTGTTCAGATCACCTATGACGTCGAGCTGGGAGACGCCATTGAAAAGCGTGAATTGCCGATGGTGGTGGGCCTGATGGCCGATCTGTCGGGGCAGCCGGCTGAGCCGCTGCCCAAGCTCAAGGAGCGCCGTTTCGTCGAAATCGACCGGGACAACTTCGACGAAATCATGGGCAAGGTCGCGCCGCGCCTCGACCTGAGCGTGCCGGACACGATGAAGGGCGAAGGCAATCTGAAGGTCGAGCTGAATTTCAACCAGTTCGCCGACTTCCATCCGGACAGCCTCGTGCTCCAGGTGCCGCGCCTCGCGAAGCTCGTGGAAGCGCGCCAGCAGTTGCGCGATCTGCTCGCGAAGCTGGACGGCAATGACGAACTCGATTCGATCCTCGAGCGCATCGTCCTCGACGCCGAAGAGCTGAAGAAGGTGCATACGCAGGCACAAGCAAGCGACGCGCCGGCTGCGCCGGCGGCCGAAGAGACGCCGTCGGCCTGACGCAAACAATCTCCGCGTCGCTGACGCAATGAACTCCCCAAGGGTGATCCAGATGGAAACGAATTCCGCCGTCGAAGGCGCAGCAGCCGCGACGACCACGCAGGAAGGCGAGCTGAGCCTGCTCGATCGCATCGTTCAGGAAGGCAACATGGCCGTCGAGCCTTCGCAAGGCGTCTACGCAAAGAAGCTGATCGGCCAGCTCGCATCGCAGATTCTCGACGAAGGCATGCGCACGAGCCCGGACAAGAGCGTCGTGAACATGATTCACGAGCGTGTCGCCGAAATCGACCGCCTGTTGACCGACCAGATGAACGCGATCATGCACGACCCCGCATTCCAGGCGCTCGAAGCGTCGTGGAGCGGTCTGCACGACATGGTGTACGGCACGGAGACGGGCACCAACCTCAAGCTGCGTTTGCTCAACGTCTCGAAGAAGGACCTGCTCAAGGATCTCGAGTCGGCGGTCGACCACGACATGAGCGTGCTGTTCAAGAAGGTCTATGAGGAAGAGTACGGCACGTTCGGCGGTCATCCGTATTCGCTGCTGATCGGCGACTACACGTTCGGCCGTCATCCGCAGGATGTCGCGCTGCTGGAGCGCATCTCCCGCGTGGCGGCGGCAGCGCACGCGCCGTTCGTCGCGGCAGCCGCGCCGAGCCTGTTCGACATCAAGTCGTACACCGACCTGGGCGTCACGCGCGATCTGTCGAAAATCTTCGAGAGCGCCGAACTGGCCACCTGGCGCGGCTTCCGGGAATCCGAAGATTCCCGCTATGTCTCGCTGGTCCTGCCGAGCTACGCCGCGCGTCTGCCGTATGGCGCCAAGACGAAGCCCATCGAGTCGTTCAATTTCGAAGAAGATGTGGACGGCACCGATCACGGCAAGTATCTGTGGGCGAACTCCGCCTACCAGCTCGGCCTGCGCATCACCGATGCCTTTGCGAAATACAGCTGGTCGACCGCGATCCGCGGCGTGGAAGGCGGCGGCAAGGTGGACGGCATCGCCGCGCACGCCTACAAGACGAGCGAGGGCGATGTCGCGCTCAAGTGCCCGACGGAAGTGACGATCACGGATCGCCGCGAGAAGGAATTGAGCGATCTGGGCTTTATCGCGCTCGTGAATTCCAAGGGCTCGAACTACGCCGCGTTCTTCGGCGGCCAGACGGTGAACAAGCCGACGCTCTACAACAAGGATGCGGCCAACGCCAATGCGCAATTGTCGGCACGCCTGCCGTTCGTGCTGGCGGCGTCACGCTTCGCGCATTACATCAAGGTCATCATGCGCGACAAAGTGGGGAGCTTCCAGACTCGCACCGATGTCGAGAACTACCTGAACAACTGGATCGCCGACTACGTGCTGATCAATCCCTCGGCATCGCAGGCGCAAAAGGCCCGCTATCCGCTGGGCGAAGCGCGGGTGGACGTCACCGAGGTGCCGGGCAAGCCGGGTGCCTATCGCGCGACCTGTTTCCTGAAGCCGCACTTCCAGATGGAGGAGCTGACAGCTTCGATCCGTCTGGTGGCGGATCTCCCGGAAGCCGCAGCCTGATGCGCGATGTGCGGCCTCGCGCCGCACATCGTTATGTACGCCGTAAATTTCAATATCAAGGTCAGTCATGGATACGATCATTCTGAAATTCAAGGATATCAAGGGCAATTCGTTGATCGACGGCTTCGCCGATGGCATTCAACTCATGTCGTTCTCTCACGGCGTGTCGATGCCGATGGGCCGCGACACGTCGAACACGGAACGTACGCTGGGTCGTCCTTCGTTTTCCGAAGTGCAGGTCAGCAAGATCACGGACCAGTCGACGCCGGCGCTCTACAGCGCCTGTGCGGCAGGCACCAAGCTCGGCGATGCCACGATTTCGATCGGCCGCAACGAAGGCGGCAAGTTCATGCTGCAGATGAAGTACGTTCTCACCAACGCGATGATCGCCAATGTGAGCACGAGCGGCGGCGGTTCGGAAATGATGGATGCGGTGTCGATCAACTTCTCGCAGATCACGTCGCAATACACGCAGCAGAAAACCGACTCGACGAAGAAGGGCACCGCGTCGTTCGGCTGGGATCTGTCGACCAACAAGGCGGCGACGCCGAAGGCGTGACGCGACGTCGCCCGTGACGCGGCGGGCGGCGCACGAGCCGCCCGTCGATTTGCTTTTACGACCTGCCGACCATGACTCATCGCTATCCGGTACCGCTGTTCGAGCGTCTGGTGACCGACGCTGATGCTTCGCTGCCCGGAGAGGATTCGCTTCGTCAATCGATCGCGCGCGAGCTGATGCGTCTGCTCAACACGCGCTCGCATCTGACGATGGAAGCGTTCGCGCAGAGCGATGGGACGGTCGTCGATTACGGCGTGCCGGATTTTTCCGAGCGCTCGCTGCGCTCGGGCGAGGATCGCGATGCGATTGCCGCCGCCGTCAGCCATGCGATCACGCTCTTCGAGCCGCGTCTCGTCGACGTGAAAGTGTCGTTTTCGCTCCCGCCAGGGCGCGAGCCGCATCCGGTGCTGACCATCGCCGGGAGCCTCAATGCGGGCATCTCGGTCGAGCATGTGTCGTTCGAGCTCGAGACGGTCAGCCGCGATGCCGTCGATGCACGCTGGACGGAGCTTGCCTGACATGGCGCCCGACGACATCCTTCAGTACTACAAGCGCGAGCTCGGCTATCTGCGAAGCCAGGGCGCGTTGTTCGCGCAGCGTTATCCGAAGATCGCGGCGAAGCTCGCGCTGCACGGCACCGAGTCGCTCGATCCGCATACCGAGCGCTTGATCGAGGCGACGGCATTTCTCGCCGCGCGCGTGCATCGCGATCTCGATCAGACCTTCCCGCAGATCGCGGGCGCCCTGCTCGACAACGTCTGTCCATCGCTGGTGCAGGCGATTCCGTCGATTACGGTCGCGCAGTTCGAGCTCGACACGTCCCAGGGCAAGGTGACGTCGGGGTTTCGCGTACCGCGCCACACGAGTCTCTCCGCGCGCACGGAAGACGGCGACACGTGCCGCTTCCGCACCGCATGGGACACGACGCTGTGGCCATTGAAGATCGTGCACGCGGGATTCAGCGAAGATGCGGCGCTGCGCCTGAAACTCGAATGCGAGCCAGGCGTCGATTTCTCCGAGCTCGAGCTCACGCAGTTGCGCCTCCATTTGTGCGGCGACTGGATGGTGACGATGCCGCTTTACGAGCTGCTCGTCTCATCGGTCACGGGGGTTGCCGTGCACGCCGCGCAGAGGCCGGTCGTGAAGCTGGGACCGTCCGCGTTGCGCGAGGTCGGCTACGCGGACGAGGACAGCGTGTTGCCGCAGCCGCCGCACGCGCATCCCGCTTACGGGCTGATGCAGGAGTACTTCGCCTTTCCGCGCAAGTTTCACTTCTTCGATCTGATCTTGCCGCCGGGATCGTGCGGCACCGGGCGGACCTGTGAAATCGTGCTGCAGCTCGACCGCATGCCGCGCGGGCTCGGCATGCTCAACGCCCGGCATTTCCGGCTCGGATGCGTGCCCATCGTCAATCTGTTCGCGCAGACCAGCGAGCCGATCGTGGTCGACCGGCGCCATTACGAATACCTGCTGGTCGCCGATCAGAAGCGGCAGGCCATCACCGAGATCCATTCGATCGTATCGGTGACCGCATCCGATCCCGTCACGGATCGCGCGACGAGCGTGCCGTGCTTCACGGCCGCTGATCGTTTCGATCCGGCGGGTGCCGGCGACGCCGGGATGTTCTGGTCGGCGCGCCGCGAGCACAGCCTGCGCGGCAACGTGCCGGGCGTGGACACGTGGATCAGTTTCATCGATGGCGACGCGGCCAGCCGGTCCGATACGCCCGTGGTGTACGTCAACGCGCTCTGCACCAACCGGCGGCTCGCCGAGCATGTGCCGGTGGGCGCGCGCATGCTGGTCGAGCGGGTCTCGCAGAACGTGCGCGTGCGCTGCCTCTACGAGCCGACCGCCCAGCGCAATCCGCCGCTCGGGAGCGAGACGCTGTGGCGTCTCGTGTCGCTGCTGACGCGCAACTATCACTCGCTCGTGAACGGTGCGACGGGCAAACGCGAGCTGCAGGAGATGTTGCGCCTGTTCGCCTCGGACGGCACACGGGAGCAGGAGCAGATTCGCGGACTCGTCAGCGTCGATGCGCGCAACGTCACGGCGCATGTGGGCAGGGAGGCGTGGCGCGGATTCTGCGGCGGCACGGAGGTCAGCGTCGAGTTCGATGCCGACGCGTTCGTCGGGGGATCGCCGTTGCTGATGGGCGCGGTGCTGGCGCGCTTCTTCGCCATGTACACGTCGGTCAATTCATTCGTACGGCTCGTGGTGCGCCGGGGAGACGAGACATGGAAGCGATGGGAGCCGATGACCGGTTGCCAGCCACTGCTTTGATTGCCCGGCTTCTTGCGCGGCCTCACGGTTTCGACCTGTTCCAGGCCATCCATCTGCTCGAGTGCGCGCAGCCGTGGGCGACGGGGCTCGGCCGCGGGGACGGCGCGAATGAGGCGGTACGTCTGCGGGGCTTCGTCTCGCTGGCGTTCCAGGCAAGCGACATTCACGCGGTGGGCCGCCACGCGTCGAGCGACGAACACGCGGCGCGCGAGACCTACACGGTGAGCACGCCCGTGATGACGCTGGCGGGTATCGGCGCGCCGCTGCCGCTCGCTTTCACCGAGATGCTGCTGGAACGGCGCGCGGCCCGTGAGCCGGCAATGGCCGATCTGCTCGACATCTTCAATCACCGCTTTCTGTCGTTCTTCTATCGCAGCCGACAGAAGCACGCGCTGGGGCTGAGCGCGCGCGCGCCCGGCGAAGCGCCGCTCGCGGCGAGCCTCGATGCGCTCGGCAGCCTCGGCCTGCATGACGGCAAGCGCGGACCGGACGATGCGCGCCTCTGGCTGCGGCATGCGGGACTCTTCGGCAACGGCTCGCGCTCGATGACGGGGCTGCTCGCGCTGTTGTCGGACCGCCTCGGCGTGCGCGTGCGAGGCACGCAGTTCGTAGGCGGCTGGCGCGACATCGACGCGCGCGACAGCCTGCGGCTTGGACGCTCGCAGACGGGCCAGCGCGCATTGGGGACCGGCGGCCTTGCCGTGCTCGGACGGCGGAGCTGGGACCAGGCCGCCGGCGTGCGCATCGAGTTTCTCGATGTGCCCGCGGAGCAGTTCGCCGCGCTGCTCCCGGGCGGCGAGATGCACCGGCTGGCAGCGTGGCTCGTGCGGTGCCACCTGCAGCAGGACTTCGACGTGGAGTTCGTCCTCTATCCCGCCGCGCGGCGCGAACGCTGCGCAGTGGGCGCGCCCGGCTTGCGGCTGGGCTGGACCTCGTGGCTGGCGGCGTCGCCGGACGAGGGCGGGGCGCGCGCGTCGAAGCCCTCGCCCGTGAGATTCGCCATGCGCGCGGGCGAGGGCGAGGCGCGCGTCACGCGGGGCGTCACACGAACCGCATTGCGACCCTCCTAAAGATCAATACGACATGGACATCGATATCCGCACGCTGTTGAGCCGCCTGAACCCGGCATGCAAGCACGCGATGGAACAAGCCGCGCAGCTGTGCGTACGGCAGACGCACTACAACGTGGACGTCGAGCATCTGCTGCTGCAATTGCTCGAATCGGACGCGCCCGATCTGCACGCGATTCTCGAGCGCTTCAGCATGTCGGCCGCCGACGTCACCGTCTCGCTGCAAAACGCGGTCGATCAGTTCAAGCGCGGCAATGGCCGCACGCCCGCACTGTCGCCGAATTTTTCGCCGCTGTTCCAGGAGGCGTGGCTGCTCAGTTCGATGCTGCTCGGCGAGCAGCAGATCCGCTCGGGCACGATCGTGCTGGCGCTGCTCGAACTGGATAGCCTGCGCGGGCTGCTGCTCGACTCGGCGCCCGCCTTGCTGAAGATTCCGCGTGCCGCGCTGCGCGACGCGCTGCCGGCGCTGGCGGCGAACTCGTCCGAAGACGGCGGCAGGGCGGCGCCGCCAACCGCCGTCCTGGGTGCCGCAACCGCGCCGGCGGGCGGCGTCTCTCAGACGATGCAGGCGATGCCGGCCATGACTGCGAACAGCGGCGGCCGTTCTTCCGCACTCGCGCAGTACACGGTCGACATGACCGCGCTCGCGCGCGAAGGCGCGAGCGATCCGATCTGCGGGCGCGATGCGGAGATCCGTCAGTTGATCGACGTGCTGCTGCGGCGCCGCCAGAACAACCCGATCCTGACGGGTGAGGCGGGCGTCGGCAAAACCGCGATCGTCGAAGGTTTCGCGCAGCGCGTGGTGTCGGGCGAAGTGCCGCCTGCGCTCGCCAATGTCTCCGTGCGCTCGCTCGATCTTGCCTTGCTTCAGGCGGGCGCCGGGGTCAAGGGCGAGTTCGAGAACCGGCTGAAGTCGGTGATTGCGGAAGTGAAAGCGTCGCCTGTCCCCGTGATTCTGTTCATCGACGAGGCCCATCAGCTGATCGGGGCGGGCGGCAGCGAAGGCCAGGGCGATGCGGCGAATCTGCTCAAGCCCGCGCTGGCGCGCGGCGAGCTGCGCACGATTGCCGCCACGACCTGGGCTGAATACAAAAAGTATGTCGAGCGCGATCCCGCTCTCGCGCGACGCTTCCAGGTCGTGAAGGTCGAAGAGCCGAGCGAGGCGGCCGCCGTTGAAATGCTGCGCGGCATGGTGGCGAAGCTCGAAGCGCATCACGGTGTCGAGATTCTCGACGAGGCGGTGCGCGACGCCGTGAAGCTGTCGCATCGCTACATCTCGGGCAGGCAGTTGCCGGACAAGGCCGTCAGCGTGCTCGATACGGCCTGCGCGCGGGTGGCGCTCGGCCAGAGCGGCGTGCCGGAAGAGATCGAAGCGCTGGGCCGCGCGATCGATTCCGACGAAAACCAGTTACGCATCCTGCGTCACGAAGCGGCCACGGGGGCCGATCGTGCGGATGCCATCGCGGCGCTCGTCCGTCAGCTCGACGAACGGCGTGCGCAGCGCACGCGTCTGAACGAGAAGCTGATAACCGAGAAGCGCGTCGTCGACGAGATTCTGGCGTGGCGGCGCAAGATCGCGCGCACGCTGACTGAGAGCCCGGCCACCGAGAGCCCGCTTGGCGAGACCCAGGCAATCGGCGACGAAGAGGACAGCGAGTCGCTCGCCGCCAATCTCCGGCGCCTCGAAATGGGCCTGGAAGCGGTGCGCAGCGATGAGCCGATGGTGCCCGTGTGCGTCGATTCGACCGTGGTCGCCAAGGTGATCTCGGGCTGGACCGGGATTCCCGTCGGCGACATGCTCGCCGACGAACTCCACACGGTGCTCTACCTGCACGAAAAGCTCGCGGCGCGCGTGGTCGGCCAGGATGAAGCGCTCGATGCGATCGCGCGGCGCGTGCGCACGTTTCGCGCGGATCTCGACGATCCCGGCAAGCCCGTCGGTGTGTTCCTGCTGGTCGGCCCGAGCGGCGTAGGCAAGACGGAGACGGCCGCCGCGCTGGCCGACATGCTGTACGGCGGCGAGCGCAACATGATTACCGTGAACATGTCCGAATTCCAGGAGGCGCACAGCGTCTCCGGACTGAAGGGCGCGCCTCCGGGCTACGTCGGCTATGGCCGCGGCGGCGTGCTGACGGAAGCCGTGCGGCGGCGTCCGTACAGCGTCGTGCTGCTCGATGAAATGGAGAAGGCCCATCCCGACGTGCTCGAACTGTTCTTCCAGGTGTTCGACAAGGGCGTGATGGAGGACGGCGAGGGCATCTCGATCGACTTCAGGAACACGCTGATCCTGCTGACCTCGAACGCGGCGCAGGACGTCATCACGGAAGCGTGCCATGGCGGCCGCCGTCCGCCTCCCGAGGAGCTGATCGCGCGTCTGCGGCCCGCGCTGCTCAAGCAGTTCAGCCCGGCGTTTCTCGGCCGCATGGTGCTGGTGCCTTACTACCACCTCGGCGATGCGCAGATCACGGCGATCGTGAACCTGAAGCTCAAGCGGCTCGCCGAGCGCTTTGCGCGCAACCACCACGCGCAACTGACCTGGGACGACCGCTTCGCGCAGATCATCGCCGAGCGCTGCAAGGAAGTGGACAGCGGCGCGCGCAACGTCGATCACATCCTCACGCAATACGTGCTGCCCGAGCTGGCGCGTGAAGTGCTCGAACGCATGTCGATGGCGAAGCCGTTCGGCGGGGTGCAGCTCGATTTCGCGCAGGACGGCGCCGTCTGCTTCCGTTTCATGGCCCGCGAGGAGACCTGACGTGCAAGCCGCCAACGCGACGCAGGCAGGCTGTCTGCTTTCGATCAGCACGCCGTTCGGCAAGGACGTCCTGCTGCTCGACGGCCTGGGCGGACGCGAAGCGATTTCCGCGCCGTTTCACTTCGATCTGCGCATGCGTTCGCCGAACCGCGCGCTCGATGCGCAGGCGATCGTCGGCAAGAATGCGACCGTGACGCTGCAGGTGCCGTCGGGCCCGAAGCGCTATCTCCACGGCATCGTCACCCGCTTCGCCCAGATCGGCACCGATGCGCAGCATGGCTTCTATACCGCCGAGCTCGCACCTCGGCTCTGGCTGCTCGGGCTCGGGAGCGACCGGGCGATCTATCAGAACCTGAGTGCGCTCGACATCGTCGAGCAGGTGCTGCAGAAGTTCGGCGTCGCGATCGAACTGCGCGTGAAGGGCACCTACGCCGTGCGTGAATACTGCGTGCAATACGATGAAAGCGCGTTGCAGTTCATCTCGCGGCTGATGGAAGAGGAAGGCATCTTCTACTTCTTCACGTTCGCCGACGGCGTGCACACGATGGTGCTCGGCGACAGCACCGCCGCGCACAAGCCGGGCAAGACCGACTCGCACCTCTGGTACTCCAGCGATTCGGTCGCGCATCGTCACGTCGACCGGATCGACGCCTTCGAGATGACGACGGGGCTCGTGGAAGCCGAGCAGATCGTCGCCGACTACGACTACACGAAGGCTGCGCTGCTGACGGCCAATTCCGCGGCCGGCAGCGGACCGGCGAGCGGAACGCGCTACACCTTTCCCGGCGGCTATGCGACGGCCGCGGACGGCACGCGCACGGCGAAGCTGCGGCTCGCGGCACAGCAAGTGGGGCAGCGCACGGGCCGCGCCAGCAGCGGAATCTGCACGCTCACCGCAGGCGCGAGCTTCACGCTGGGCGGCCACGCGAATGCGGCCTTCAACGCGTCGTATGTGATCCGCGCGGTGTCGCACAGCGCGTCGAACAACGATCGCTATGACAACACCTTCGACGTGATTCCGGCTTCGGTCGCATTCCGTCCGCCGCTCGTGACGCCGAAGCCGACGGTGGCCGGCACGCACACGGCGATCGTCACCGGTTCGTCGGGCGAGGAAATCTGGACCGATGCATACGGCCGCATCAAGCTGAAGTTCCACTGGGACCGTTCGGCCGGCGCCAACGAAAACAGCTCGTGCTGGGTGCGCGTGGCGCAGGTCGCGGCGGGTAACGGCTGGGGACATCTGGTGCTGCCGCGCGTGGGCCAGGAGGTGGTCGTGAGCTACGTCGACGGCGATCCCGACCGGCCGCTCGTGACCGGCAGCGTCTACAACCGCCAGGGCACGTTGCCCGTCGGACTGCCTGCGTCGCAGACGCAAAGCGTGATGCGCTCGCGTTCGTCGAAAGGCGGCACCGCCGGCAATGAAATCCGCATGGACGACAAGCTCAATAGCGAGGAGCTGTATTTCCACGCGCAGAAAGACCTGAATATCGCCGTCGAAAACGCGCTGTCCACGACGGTGCTCGCGGGGGCCGAAACGCATGTCGTCAAAAAGGGCGATCGCACCGTCGACGTGCAGAAGGGCAACGAGACGCACAAGGTGAAAGGCACGCGCTCGGTCGATGTGACCGGCGACGAAGCCCACACGAATCACGCGGCGTTTGTGCAAAAGGTCGGCGGCAACTACACGCTGAAGGTGAGCGGCAATCTCGTCATCGATGTGACCGGCTCGATCAGCATCAAGGCCGGCACGTCGCTCCAGAGCCAGGCGGGCACCACGCTCGCCAACAAGGCCGGCACGACGCTCAGCAACGAGGCGTTGCAGGTGCAAAGCAAGGCGTCGGCGATGCAGACGATCGACGGCGGCCCGATGCTCGCGCTCAAGGGCGTACTCGTCAAGCTCAACTGAGGCAAGAGATGAACACACTACCGCCCGCTGCCGAACCTTCCACGTCCTCCGCGGCCGCGCACGCGACGGCCGTCGAGACGCGCGACGCGGCAGGGCAGCTGGTGAGCCGCATGCCGATGCTCGACGGCGTACCGCACGGGCAGGTGGTCATGTACGGCGCGGGCGCTGTACCCGTCCTGGAGGCGCACTACGAGCACGGCGCGTTGTCGGGCGTGGCGCGCACCTTCGACGCAACCGGCGCGCTTCTTCTGGAGGCCAACTACGCGGCGGGGCAGCTTCACGGCGCGACGACGACGTGGGAGGACGGCCGCGTCGCCTTGCGCCAGCACTACGCGCATGGGGTGCTGCACGGGACGTCCGTGTCGTATGCGCCGTCGGGACTGGCGACCTCGCGGTTCAACTACGAGGCCGGCAAGCTGACAGGCGAAGCATTGCATCTGCACGAAGGGGTCGTCGTTCGACGCGCGCCGTACCGCAAAGGGGTGCTCGAAGGAGAGACGCGCGACTACACGGGCGACGGCAAGCTCGTGCAGACGTCGCCCTACAAGGGCGGCCTGCTGCACGGCACGCTGCGGCGCTACGGCGCCGACGGCCGCGTGAGCGACGAGCGCGCCTACGAGAACGGCAAGCCGCTTGGCGCAGCCCGCAAGGTGGCCGCGCCCCCGCCGCAGGAAGGCCTGGCGACGGGCGGACAGCGCCTCGCCAAGCAGCTTGAAAAATGGGTGAAGGGCTGACATGAGCTTTCTGGTAACGACCGGATCAACGATGCAGTGCACGTTCGGCGCCGCGCCCGCGGTGTTGAACGTGCTGCCCGCCAACCGCGTCCTCGCGGGTACGCCCGCCGCGACGATCATGGATCACATGCCGATGGTCAACGTGCCGCCGTTCGGCGTCTGCTCGTGCGTCGCGAATCCGATGGTGGCGGCGGCGACGGCAGCGGCGCTCGGCGTCCTGACGCCGATGCCCTGCGTGCCGATGACGATGGCGCCGTGGCTGCCGGGCTCGCCGACGGTCCTGATCGGCGCCATGCCGGCTTTGCAGAACGCTTCGAAGCTGATGTGCGCATGGGGCGGGGTCATCTCGATCCTGGCGCCGGCGCAGTTCACCACGATGGTTTCCTGAGGACTATCCGTCATGCAATACGTTTTTTCGATGACCGCGCGCATGGTGACCCTCGTGCTTGCCTGCGCGATGGCGCTGTGCGTGCTGCTGTTCCTGCTCGGGATCGAGATCGGCGTGCGCTACGTGGCGCCGGCGAAGGCGCCCGCGGTGCTGCCTGCGTCACAGCCGGCACCGGCTTCCTCAACCAACTGAAATTGAAACTGCCCACTGACATGCTCCTCGCGTTTTCAACTCTTGTTTCCGCGCACACGGTGCGCATCGCATGGCGCAGGCTGGCCGCGCTGCTCGGCGGCGCGATCATCCTGCTGGCAGGCGCGCCGGCGTTCGCGGTGACCCAGGCGGCCGCGGCCGCCCCGGCCACGGCGATCGCACCCATCGCAAGCGCACCGGTGGCCACTTCGACGGGCCTCATGCAGATGCCCGACGGCCGGCTCCTCGCGCCCGAGTTCGCGCGCATCGCGAGCCGGGGCGAACTCGTCGTCGCGGTGATGGGTGTCGACCAGCCGCCGTTCTTCGAAGAGCACGACGGCCAATTGAGCGGCGTCGACATCGATATCGCCAAGGAAATCGCGGCAAAGCTCGGCGTCAAGGTGCGCTTCAACCGCGATGCGAAGACCTACGACGGCGTCGTGAATCTGCTCGCGAGCGGTCAGGCCGATCTGGCGATCAGCAAGCTCTCGCGAACGTTGTCGCGGGCTCAGGTGATCAGCTTCAGCATGCCGTACATCCGGCTGCATCGTGCGCTGCTGCTGAACCGCGTGAAGTTCGCGATGCTCGCGCACGGCCGCGAGGTGCCCGACGTCATCCGCGCCTACGACGGCACGCTCGGCGTGGTCCGGAATTCGTCGTATGCCACCTACGTCGAGAGCAACTTCCCGCGGGCGAAGGTGGTGCCCTATCCGAGCTGGGAGGCTTTGCTCAAGGCGCTCGATGCCGGGGACGTGACGGCGGCCTATCGCGACGAATTCGAAGTCAAGCACGTGCTCAAGCGCGACCCGACCGCTTCGCTGCGGCTGCGCGTCGTGACCCTGGAGGACCTCGACGACCCGATCGCGATCGGCGTGAACGTCGGCGCGCCGACCTTACTCGCCTTCGTCAATCAGTTTCTCGCCGAACGCAGCAAAAAGATCGACGTAACGACCTTGCTACAGGCTTCAAACAACTAATCGGACCAGTCGGGGAAGCAACGATGAATTCCAGCAGGATCTATGCGTGGGCCGTGAACCCGTGGGTGGTGATCGGCAGTCTCGCGCTCGGGGGGGGATTCGGTCTGCTGTTGCCGGAGATGGCGCAGCGATTGACCGTGATCGGCGACATCTACGTCAATCTGCTGAAGATGACCACACTGCCGTTCATGGTCTCGGCCGTGATCTTCAGCCTGCAACGCCTGTTCCGCGAGGGCGGCACGGCGCGCTTGATGTTGCGTGTCGTCATGGTGTTTCTCGGCGCCTCGGCGACGGTCGCCTTCGTCGGCGCACTGGTGCTGCTCGTCTTGCGCCCGGGCATCAACCTGCCGAGCTCGACCATGCAGACGTTCGGGCTGATGGTCGGCCACGATTCGACTTCGAGCGAAGTGGTGATGAATCTCTACGGCACGGATGCAGTCGAGAAAGGTGTGAGTCTCGTCGACGTGCTGACCAGTCTCGTGCCGACGAACATCTTCGCCGCGCTCGCCAACGGCGATGCGCTGAAGGCACTCGTATTCGCCCTGCTGTTCGGGCTCGCCGTCGGCCGGGTGCCGGAGCGGATTTCCGCCGGCCTGAGCCAGGCGCTGGAGACGATCTATCACGCCTGCCAGAAGCTGATGCACTGGCTCAGCTATCCCTTGCCGCTGATCCTGTTCTGCATGAGCGCGGCGCAGCTCGGCAAATCGGGCATGGGGCCGCTGCACGCGATGCTGCAATTCGTCATTGCGTTCTTCGTGGCCTCCGTCGTGCTGCTCTCGCTGGCGGCCGTCGTCATCTGGAAACGTTCGGGCCGGCCGCTCGGCGCGACGCTCACCGCGCTGCGCGCGCCGTTCGCGCTTGCGCTCGCGACGCGCAACAGCGCCGCGTGCATGCCGAGCATGATCGAAAGCATGGTCGAGCGGCTCGGCTTTCCGCGCGCCAGGGTCGAGCTGATGGTGCCGCTGACCATCTCGCTGCTGCGCATCGGTCCGATGGTCTATTACGTGTGCGCCACGTTTTTCATTGCCCAGCTGTACGGCCATTCGCTCGGTGTCGTCGAGGTTTGCACAGTGCTGTTCGCGTCGGTGCTCGCCGGATTCGCGTCGGCGGGCATGACCGGGCTCGTCACGGTTTCGCTGATCGGCATGACCTGCGCCTATCTGAGTCTGCCCTTCGAAGCGGCTTTCATCCTGTTCCTCGCGGTCGATCCGCTGTGCGACATGTTGCGCACGCTGATCCTCGTCATCGGCAATACAGCGGCGGTGTCGGTGATCTGTCCGCGTCCGCTCAAGATCTAGGAGAACGGCATGGCGCTGATCGGCATTTTGGGCGGCATGGGACCGCTTGCGACCGTCGACTTCATGGAGCGGGTCATCCAGTTGACGAGCGCTGCGGGGGCACTGCGCGACCAGCAGCATCTGCCGCTGCTCGTGGCCAATCTGCCGCATATCCCCGATCGTTCGAACGCGATGCTCGGGACCGGCGAAGACCCGCTGCCGGCGCTGCTCGACGGTATCGACATGCTCAACCGGAACGGCGTCGAATTGATCGCCGTGCCGTGCAATTCGGCGCACTACTGGTACGACGCGATGCATGCGCACAGCAGTGCGCCGATTCTGCATATCGCTGAAACCTGTGTTGCCGCCGTGCCGCCGGGCACGCGCTGCGCGGCTGTGCTCGCGACGGGCGGCACGCTTTACTCGGGGCTCTACCAGCGCATCCTCGCCGCGCACGACATCGTTCCCGTGGCGCCGGACGAAGACACCCAGCAGCGCCTCGACGCCTGCATCCATGCGGTGAAGGCGGGCGATCTCATCGGCTCCGCGGAACATCTCTCGGCGGCCTTGGATGATCTCCAGGCGCGCGGCGCCGACGCGGCCGTCATGGGCTGCACGGAAATTCCGCTGGCGGCGCGCCACCTGAAGGCGCCGCCCATGACGCTCGTGGACAGCACGCTCGAACTGGCGCGCGCGACGGTGTCATACGGTCTTGCCCGTGGCTGGAACGCACGCCGATGAAGGCACTGAAGCGTCTTTCGAACAGCACCCTCGGGCTGCTCCTGTTCCTCGGGCTGGGCATCGTGGCGGGCACGCTGGTGCGCCCGGCGGGCGTGGCCGCCTACGTCGTGGGGCAGATCTACCTTGCCCTCGTCAACATGGCTGCCGTGCCGCTGCTGGTCGTGGCGATGTTCTTCGGGCTGCGGCAGCTGATGGCGCTGGCGCACCCCGAGCTGCGGATCGGCTCGATGCTGTCGCTGGCGTTCGCGCTGGTCGCGCTGTGCGCGGTGTGCGGCGCGCTGGTGGGTTTCTCTGCGGCCCCGGGGGCCCATCTTGCGGACGGCGCGCGCGCCCAGTTGGGACAGGTGGTGCTGAAGAGCTCGAGCGACGCGGAAGACCTGCGCATGCCGCTGCTCGGCGCAGCGGGGCCTGGCCGGACGCTGTCCGCGATCTCCTTGCGCGACGTGGCCCCCGACAACTTTTACCGCGTCCTCGCCGACGGCCGCGGGCTCAGCATCCTGACCTGCACGATCCTGTTCGGCATGGCGTTCGCCGCGCTCTCGAGCGCTCAGACCCGGCTGCTGAACAGCGTGTTCGAGAGCATCTACCGGACCTTCGAGACGATCATCGAGCATGCGAATCTGCTGCTGCCCGTGCTCGTGTTCGGCAGCGCCGCGCATGTGGCGGAACAAACGAGCGGGGCGACGCTCGGTGCGATGAGCGGGTTTCTGCTGGGGTTCGTGCTCTGCGCATTGCTGCTGTCCTGCGTGGCGATCGCGGCCATCGCGGCGCGCGCGGGCGTGCCGCTCGCACGCGCGATGACCCTGTTGAAAGCCCCCATGCTCGTCGGCCTGACATCGGGCAGCGCGACGGCGCCGATTCCGCACACGATCGAGGCCATGAGCACACGGCTCGGATTCAGCCGCGGCGTGGCGGAGCTGGTGGTGCCGTTCGGCGCCGTGTTCGTGCGCGCCGGTTCCGCGCTCTATTTCGCGCTGGCGACGGTGTTCGTGGCGAATCTCTATGGCCGGCCGCTGGACGCCGGCGACATCGCCATGGTCGCGGCGGCATCGACGTTCGCGGCCTTTGTTTCAGCAGGGCAGAGCGGCGTGGCGGGGGTTGGCTACGCGGGCATCGTGCTGTCGACGCTGCAACTGCCCGTCGAGGCAGCCGGCGTGCTGTTCGTGGCCATCGACCTGATCTGCGAAGGGCCGCGCAACCTGCTCAGCTTGCTCTCGGTCTGCACGGTCGTGGCGCTCGTTTCCGCGGGACTGCCCTCCGAACGCGTTTCGACGCCCGATGCGCACGCCGTGCCGGGCCCTGACGCGGTGTTCCGCTTCGCGTTCAACCGCATGCAGCTTGCACTGGCAACGGGCTGCGTCGTGACGGTGGGGATGCTGATCGTACTGATGGGTATTGGAGTAGGCGCGAAATGACGAACTGCCGACACGCATTGACACACGCGGCCGGTGCGCCGGTCAGGGGCCGCACGGTCATGGCGGACCTCGCGCGCAAGCTCGCGGCGTGGTGCCTGAGCGCCTGTATCGCAGCGGTCCTGGCGGGATGCGCGATGCCGTCCATCCTGAGTTTCAAGGGCGACAAGGTGACGTGGGACGCGTTGACCTTTAGCGCCAGCGACGACGTGAACAACAACAGCCCCGTCGCCGTCGACGTCGTGTTCGTCACCGACGAGGCGATGCTTGCGCGCATCGCGGAGCTGCCGGCGTCGAAATGGTTTGCCGGCCGCGCCGATCTGGTCAGCGCGTATCCGAAGAGCATCCAATACCGGAGCTGGGAATTCGTGCCCGGCACGCATCGCGATGTCCCCGGCGACACCTTCGATCGTCCGCGCGTGGCAGCGGCGTTCATCTTTGCCAACTATGCGAGCCCCGGCGCGCACCGCGTGCGGATCGAACAGTTCAGCGGCCGGCTTGCCGTGCAGCTCGACGACAACACGTTTTCAGTTTCGGCCGTGAAATGAACCTATATCAGCGTTTTATCGATCCCTGCGCTTGCGCGTTGTCGCGTGCGTCCTTCTCTCCGCGGAGCAACGGCCATGAGTGAGGGCGTCCAACCGGTCGTCGACCGCGTCGAATGGTTCGAGGGCATGCTGCTTGCCCCGCAGCATTTCCAGTTGATGAATGCGCGCGTCGATTCGCTCGTCGCTTGGCAGACGCTGGCTGCCGCGCCGTTCAGCTGGGGCGTGCGCCGCCTCGTCTTCGACCAGGGGCTGCTGCCTGCCGGCGTGCTGCGCGTACTGGCGCTCGACGCGATCATGTCCGACGGCACGGCCGTATCGTATTCGGCGGAGTCGAACCAGCACGGGCGGCTCGAGTTGTCGCTCGAGCCGTTCGCGGAGCAGTTGGCGAACGGGCCGATCGATTTCTATCTGACGCTTCCCGTCGCCGCATCGATGCGTCACGACAGCGAGATCCGCCGCTTCCGTTCGACGGCCGGCGCGCCGGTCGCCGACGAAGTGTCGCAGGCGCCGCCCGCCGATATCCCGCGCCTCATTCCCGAGCTTGCGCTCGCAGCGGGGGAGCTGCCGTCGGCGATGCATGTCTCGCTGCGGCTCGGCTCGGTGTACCGGGACAACGAGGTGGTGCGGCTGGGCGAGCGCTTGCCGCCGCTGCTCGAGATCGCCCGTGACAATCCGCTCTGGACGACCGTTTCCGCACTGCTCGGGCAATTGCGCGGCAAGGCGGCGTTCGTTGCGAGGCAGACCGCGATTCCCTCATCGAAAACCGAAGACCGGCTCACGCAGCTCGAACTGAAGGACCGGCTGCGCAGCCTGCTCACCGGGCTGCCGCTCGCCGAAGCCGTGCTGCGCACGCCGCATCTGCATCCGCTCGCGCTGTACCTGGCGCTTGCCTCGCTGAGCGGCTCGCTGAGCATGCTGATGCCCGCCGGCCTTGCGCCGGTGCCGCCCGACTACGACCACGCCGATCCCCTCGCCGTCTTCACGCCGCTGATGCGGGCGTTGCGCGATGCGATCTCCGAGGTGAGCGAAGGCTACCGCGAGCGCAAATTCGAATTCCGCCACGGCGCATTCGAGATCGGCTTGCAGCCCGAGTGGGTGGGCGAGCGGCTGGTGGTCGGGCTGCGGGGGCAGTCGGACCGCGATCTGCGGGCGTGGATGGAGGGTGCGACCGTCGGTTCGCAATCGGTCTACCCGTCGCTGCGCAACCGCCGGGTGCTCGGGGCGCAGCGGCGCGTCGTCGACCACGCGGAGGAACTGGGCTTGCGCTCCGGGTCCGGTTATCTGCTGTTCGAGATCGACGCCGACTCCGTGCTCGTGCACGCAAGCGAGACGCTCGTGATCGGCAATCTGAACGAGAGTGCGAGCGTGCAGCGGCCGCAGGAAATGCTGCTGTTCGTGAAGGGCTGATCACTAACGAAAACGACCTGACATGGCACGCAACGCATTTGAACTTGAAGAGAACGACATCGTCATGGTGCAGTTCCGCCTCTTTGTCGATGAACTGGTGAGAGCGCAACGGCGCTTTTCCGAGGAGCCCGACGCGACGCCCGAACTCGCGGCGCAGCGGGTCAGCCGCCACCTGCTGAATCTGCTGGAAATCCAGACCTTGCAGTCCCGCCGCGACAGCACGCGCTTCGATATCGAGAACCTCGCCGATGCGCGCTATCTGAAGGCGGTGCTCGCCGACGAGCTGCTGCTCAACACGCCGTGGATCGGCCGCGAATGCTGGACGGCGCACCTGCTCGAATCGGCGCTGTATCGGACGAACGTCGCCGGCGATCTCGTGTTTCGCAAGATCGAGCAGCTGCTGTCGGATCGCGAGCCGTCGCGCCGCGACATCGCACGGCTTTTTCTGTTCGCGCTCGCGATGGGGTTTCAGGGGCGTTTTCGCGGCGCGGACGCCGGCGCGCAATTGCGCAGCTTCCGCGAGGAGCTCTACGAATTCATCTATCAGCGGCGCGCCGACCTGGGCGGGCGCGACCGCCTGCTGGCGCAAGCGGCTTACGCCAATACGATCTCGCACATCGCGCCGCGCAAGCTGCGTGCGGTGAGCCGCTGGACCGTGACGGCCCTGCTCGCGGCCGTTGCGCTGCTCGCTGTTTCGGAGCTGCTGTGGCTTTGGCAGTCGTGGCCGGTGCGCCAGGCGCTGCACGGCGACAGCGTGGAAAGGGTGAGTTCATGAGCCCGATGCGCACATTGAAACCCGCCGGAGGACGCGCATGCTGACGAGCGACCTGTTCCTGCTCTCGCTGGCCGTTCTCATCGTGGTCGTCTGCACGGTGCTGGGCGTCGTCGTGTATTTCGCCGCGCACGGTGCGCAGAACAAAGCGGCGGGCGATCGCAAGATCGTCCGGATGCGCGCCGATTCGCTGCGCAACGCGTTTCGCCAGGCCGTGGAATTGGTCGAAGGCAACATCGCGTCGCGGGCCGAGCGCTACAACGTGCCGTGGATTCTCGTGCTGAACGAAGGCGACGATCCGCCCGCGCTGCCGATCGCGCAGTCCGGCGTGGCGAGCGTGCTGAGTTCGGAGGCCGCCTCGCCGGCCGCGACGCAGGGCATTGCGTGGCAGTTCTTCGATCGCGGCATTGTGATCGACATCAAGGCGGCCTACCTGGGCTCGCCCGATGAAGACACCGACGAAAAGCCCTGGGACGAATTCCTGAGCCTGTGCCGCAACTACCGGCCGCAGCGGCCGTTCGATTCGGTCGTGGTGACGGTGCCCGCCGCGATGCTGCTGGCCGAAGACACCGATGCGAGACTCGAGCTCGTGCGGCACGCGAAGCTCGCGCACCGGCGCTTATGGCTTGCGCAGAACCGCTTCGCGATGCGCTTCGCGCTGTACGTCGTCGTCACGGGGTGCGAGTCGCTGGCGGGCTTCACGTCGTTTGCACGGGCCTTGCCCGAGCCGCTGCGGGCCAGCATGCTCGGCTGGTCTTCGCCGTACGACTTGTCGGAGACCTACCAGGCGAGCTGGGTCGAAACCGCGATGACGAGCATCGAACGCGCCGTGTCGGATGCGAGCGCCGAGCTGTTCACGCTCGATACGGGTCATCTCGACGCACGCGAAATGCTCTTGCTGCCCGCGCGCATCGACGCCATCCGCTCGCAGTTGCAGCTCTACGTCGATGAGCTGCTGCGGCCGAGCGCGTACCACGAGCCGTTTTTCTTCCGCGGCATCTACCTGACGGGCGACACCGGCGAACTCAGCGACGCCGTCGTCGACACGAGCGCACTGGCCGGTGCCGCGGCGATGGATGCCGGTTCCGATCCCTACGGCCGGGGCGAGGAGCCCTATCTGGCCGGCGGGGATGCCGGCGCGGCAGAGGAAGACGCGGACCCCGCCGGTCCGGGAGCCGCTGCGCACCCGCTATCGTCGCCGGTCAACGACCTGATGCTGCAGCCGGCCTTCCTGCGTGACCTGTTCGACAAGAAGATCTTCCTCGAATACGGCCTGACCCGGCCGTCGCGCACCCAGCACCTTGCGCGGCCGCTCGTCAATCGCACGCTGCACTGGGGCACGCTCGCGCTGCTTGGCGGCTGGGGCATCGGGCTCGCCGTCGCGACGGTGCAGTTGAGCCATCGCCATGCCGCGCTCGTGGCGGCCCTCGGCGAACTGCAGAAGAGCGCGCAGGAGCGCGCTTCGGCCGAGCACGGCGGCCAGCAGCTGCCCGCCGACTGGTATCGAAGCAAGGCCCTTGCGCTGATCGGCGTGAACGACCGGCTGCATGCCGGCATCGACTGGTCGGTCTTTATGCCCGGCTCGTGGAATGCCGTCGACGATCTCAATGAACGGGTCCGGCAGCGCTTCGAACGCGAATTCGGCGAGATCGTCGTGACGGCGCTGGAGCGCGAGATGCTCCAACGCGTCGGCACGCTGAGCGGTATCGCGCGCGATCCGGCCACGGGTCAGCTGATCGTCGGCGACGATTGCGCCGCGCCTGCGGCGGCGAGTGCCGATGCGCGCGGCGCCGACAGCCTGGCGGTCGAGGATGCGCCCGCGATGCGTGCCTTGCAGCGCTACGTGGGCGAGGTCGATCAGCTCGATGCGGCGCTGCAGGCCATGCAGCGGTTGCAGCGGCCGTCGGCGGGCAATGCCGATGCGCTGCGTCTCGCCGTGCGCTACGCATTCGGTGCGGACTTGCAGGGCAACCTCGCGGGGAGCCTGCCGTACTTCTATCGCGACCCGGATCGCAGCGACGCCTACGCCGCCGACGGCGCGGGCGGCATCGATCTGCCCGTCGTGCAGCAGGCGTTGCGCTGCACGTTCGACAAAGGCGCGCAGCAGCTCGACGATGGGCTCTTCGCGGACAGTCCGCTGCTGAATGCTGAACGCTCGGTCGTGAGCCATCTCGGCAATCTGTCGGTGACGGACAGCAACGAGGCGGACTTTACTCAGCTCACAGGCGACTACCGCGCCATCGCGGCGGGCATCGGCAAGCAGCAGGATCTGCTGGCGTCGGGCAAGGGCGGGTGGATGAGGCAGACGCAGTTCGTTCCGGGCCCGGTGTACGACCGCACGTTCGCGCGTGCGGCGGAGAGCCGCCTGCTTGGCCCCGATCTCGTGGCGCGCGTGCGGGCGCGTTCGGGCAACGCCTATCAGGCGTTCAGGAGCGAGCTGGCGTTGCGTTTCGGCGGCGCCGATGCCGGCGTCGTGTGGGTCGACAAGGAGGCGCGCTATGCGGTCTCGCCGGCGCGGCTCGCGCTGCGCGACGGTCTGTTGAAGCTGCTGAACCAGCCGTTCATGGTCGTGCCGCGCGACCTCCCGCTGCCGTCGATACCGGAAGGCTCGATCGTGACGTGGGACCGTGCCCAGCTCGATCAGGCCCTGGCCTTGGCCGAGGCGCGCAAGCACTTCCTGGCGGATGGTCTGAGCGCGATGCCCGACACGCTGCGTCCCGTCGTCGAACAGGCGCTCGATGCGCAGTTCGCCCGTCTGATCATCGATCAGGTGGCCGCGGCGGCGGCCGTGTCGCCCGCGCTGAGCGAGCCGGACGGCGCCGAGTTCGATGCCGCGCGCAGCCGGCTCGTGAAGATCCGCGCGGCGCTCGCCGACATGGACGCGACCACGCAGGGCGCCGATCTCGACGCGCTGATGTCGCGCGACGCGATGGAGCACCTGCGCCTCGTCGACGATGCGCTGACGCGTGCCGAGCTGTATGCGACGCGTCCGGCAGGCGCAGTGTCGAACGGCGGCGCGCCTGCGCCCGTACTCGCGGCGTTCGGGATCGCCGACCCGGCGCAGCTGGGCATCTATCTCGACCAGCAGTCGGCACGAGCCGCGACGCTCGGCAAGCAGGCGGCGGCTTATCTCTCCGCGCTCAGCACGTCCGATGCGGTGTCGCCGCTGGCGCAGCGCTGGCAGGCGATCGAACTCGACCTGGGCCGCTACCAGCTCAAGAATCCGAACAGCAGCCTGCTGATGCTGGAGCAGTTCGTGCAGACGGTGGCGGGCGACCTCCGTGGGGGCGACTGCATCGGGCGATTCCCGCCGCGGCCGTCCGCCGTCGGCGGGGGTGACTATTTCACCTCGGTGCACATGCGTCTCTACGACAGCCTGCTCGCGCGCTGCGGCCAGAGCTATAACGCCGAGCTGCGCCAGCAATGGGATGCGTTTGCGTCGGCGTTCAACCAGAACGTCGCGGGGCACCAGCCGTTCGGCGTTCCCGCGCGGCTTGCGGTTCGAACCAGTGCGGGCAATGCGGGCGGCGCGGGCAATGCATCGGTGGACTTCGCCGAGCTTGGACAGACGCTGCGGCAATACGAGCGCGCGGCCAAGATCTTGCAGCAGGCACGCAACGTTGCCGCGGAGCGGGGCGTCGGCGGCAACGCGTCGGTGCGTCAATTCGCCGACCGGTTCGACCCGGTGGCGGCGCTTCTCGCACCGCTGTATCCGGCCAACGACGGCGCGCCGACGGGCTATGACGTGCGGGTCGATTTCCGCGCGAACCGCACGGGCGAGATCGCGGCCAACCAGGTGATCGACTGGACGCTCAGGATCGGCGCGCAGAGCGTGTCGCTGAACGATGCATCGGGCACCACGCTGCACTGGGAGTACGGCGTGCCCGTCACGCTGGTCCTGCGCTTTGCGAAGGACTCGCCGCTCACGGTGCCCGACGATCCGGCGCAGCGCGTGTTCTCGAGCGATGGCCACACCTTGACGTGGCAATTCGCCGACCCGTGGGCGCTCTTTTCGTTCATCTCGCAGCAGCGCGTGGCCGACACGCTCGCACGCGAACGCGCGCCGGGACCGTTGCTCAAGTTCGATTTTCCGCTGGGCACGGTGAACGCCGCGGATCTCGCGCTGCTGCCGAAACAGGCGCGCGGCGAAGTGTTCGTCAGGCTCACGCTGAGCGCACCCGGCAGCAAGACGCCACTGCCCTGGCCCGGCAGCTTCCCGACCTCCGCGCCCGAATGGAACGCACTATGAGCACACCGAATTTGCTGCACACCCAGCCGGACTTCACCGTCGACGTGGAGCGCTATCTCGACGCCTTGCCGGATGGCGGCGGCGCGGGTACGTCGCTGCGCGGCGATGCGCTTTACGCGCGGATTCGCGAGGCGCGGCACGAGGACGATGCCTCGCTGCCGATGGGCGACTGGGAACGCCCGCTTGCAAAAGCGGACTGGAAGACCGTCGCTGCGCTGAGCGGCGACGCGCTGCGCACGCGAAGCAAGGATTTTCAGCTTGCGGCGTGGCTGTGCGAGGCGTGGACGCATCTGCATCATGTCGACGGTTTCGTGGCCGGCGTCGAGGTGATGACGGGACTCGTCGAGCGCTATTGGGAAACAGCCTGGCCGCAACTCGAGGACGGCGACGCCGAAGTGCGGGCGGCGCCTTTCGCGTGGTTCGCCAGGACCATCGCGCGGGTGCTGTCGTTGCACGTGCCGCTGATGGAAATCGACTTGCCCGAGATGCCCATGTTCAATCTCGAAGCGTTCCAGCGGCTTGCGGCGGCGCCGGTTGTCGAAGGCGGCAGCACCTTCACTCGCGAGCTCGTCGATACCTACGTGACGCGCGGCGATAACCTCGTCGCGCTGGCACGGCTCCAGCAGCGCGCGATCGTCGCACGGGAAGCGTGGGACCGGCTGGCCCAGCGCGTCGATCTTGGGCTTGGCGAATATGCACCGGGCTTCCAAGGGGTTGCGGAAGTGCTGACGCGCCTTTCGCGGGCGGCAACCAGCCTGATCGGCGAGAGGGCGGTGCAGGTGCCTTCGACGGCGGCGGCTGCGGCAGCTATCGAAGCGCTGGATGATGCGCTTGACCAGGCATATCGGGAAGAGGCGCAGCCTGTTGTAGAGGCTCCGGTCATGCGCGACCCGATGCAGCCGTATGCGGTCACCGATGCCGTGATCACGTCACTCCCGCCAAGCATCGTCAACCTGATCGCCGATCGTGCCCACGCCTACCGCCTGCTCGGCGACATCGCGCGCTATCTGCGGCGCCAGGAGCCGCACAGCCCGACCTCGTATCTGCTCGATCGCGCGATTTCATGGGAAAGCATGAGTCCGACGGACCTGATGCGGGACATCGTGCAACCGGACGGCAGTCTGGAGCGCTACTTCCTGATGCTTAGGGCCGATTGACGGCCATGCGCGCGATGGCGCCGTGGTGCCGTCACAAGTGAGCTCTCCATTTTCTCGATCAACACAACTTTCAAACGGACGATCCCATGCCTTACTCACCTTCTGCAGCGTATAGGTCCGCCAGGATGATGATGCTCGACGCGCTCGAATCCGTGTCGAAAGCCCATACCGGCCTCACCACGCACTTTCTGTCCAACACGGTGAAGACGTCCCTCGCGAAGATGGGCACGGAAACCAAGGTCAGCATCGGCACCGGCGTGGCGGTTGCCGTCGGCGTGACCATTGCCAGCATCGCAACGGGCGGCCTCGCGCTTGGCGTACTGATCGGCCTCGGTGCGGGCAGCTACCTGCTCAAGAACATCATCGAGAAGATCGGTGCGGAATTGAACCGTCCGAGCCGTAACTGGCTGAAGAATTTCCCCAGTGCGAAGCCGAAGCAGGACGCCGAGATGGGTGCTTTCCTGACCGTGGAAGCCAGCGATTCGCTGCGACGCGCGGTCGATCACTTCCGCATGATGAAAACGATCGGCGACGAAATCAAGAACGCGACGACTCACCATTTTGTGAGCTGCGAAGATGCGATCAACTATGCCAAGGCGGTATCCCGGTTCATCCATCACAGCGACAAGGTGCGCAACTACACGCTGCCGTCGCTCGATCTGCTGATCTTCTATCTGGGTCAGTATGAGGAGCTCACCAAAATATGGGGCGTGGAGGAAGCCAAGATCAGCGCAGCGTTGCAGACCTGGTTCGAAAACCATGGCGACGGTCGCTGCTGCCCTCACGGCGATAGCAAGAACGTTTGCTATGCGACGTCGTTCGCCGACCCGAATGCCATGCCCTTCAAGCGGCACGCCGAGGCAACGCGGACCTTGCCGGCAAGCTTCCCCCCTGTTCCGCCGGCGCCGGCCGATGCAAACGCCGTGCTGATCAGCGAGATTCTTGCCGACCTGGAGGCGCGTCGCGCCAAGATCATTGCCGGCATGCACGCGTCCAACAACGCCACCCGGAACTACAGCGCGGATCGGCTGACCACCATGACGACGCACGTGGTGACGCGCGACAGGGCGGGGGTATCCGTGGGGGGGCCCGTCACCGACGAAATGCACGTCGTACGTCTCAACAAATTGTTGGACGCCGTGTGGCGGCAGGTGGACCGCCCCGGCTATTTCGTGCGGGCGGCAAGGCGCGCGGAGCACTGGTATACGCGCAGGACGAGGAGCGAGAAAGCCGGGGCGTTGATCAGCGAACTGCTGGCTGTCGGCTCGATCTTCGTGCCGTTCGTCGGCGAGGCCAACGCGTTGACCAAGCTGGGACAAAGCGCCATCTCGAGCAGCATTACCACCGCGGTGCTGGTTGGCGACAAGGTGGGGCTCAACCTGCTGAAGGGCTCCGACGGCATCGCCATCAGGTCCAATCTGCTCGCTCACGAGCTCGTCGAGGCGCACGCCACGACCGAGATCCGCGAGGCCGCGGCCGGCGTGGAGAAAGTGATGTCCAAGCTGATGCTGCATTTCGGGAAGGCAGCGAAGGCAATTGAGTCGATCCAGAACTCGCCGCCCGCCATCGAGTCGTGCAACGACGCCATGGCCTGGTCGACCAAGGTGGCGGAAATCGTGTTGCAGATGGAGAAAGTGAGCCGCTACGCGGGGCCTTGCGTCGGCATGGTCCATGTGCTGACCAACCAATGCTATGCCTGGACAGAAGCGGAAAGCGACGTGTGGTGGGAGATGGAATCGAACGTCGCCGAATGGTTGCGCACCCCTGCCGCGCATGAGCACTGCCGGATTGGCGGCACGAAGTGCTATGGCCCGAAACATCACCTCGCTGGAGCGAACTTTCTTGGGCGCGGCGGCACGTGGGTGCATTTGACGAACGATCCGCACAGTCCGTTGACGTGACGTCGCTGCCGCGGGGAGCCAGATGATGGATCTGCATGGAACCGCGTGCCGATGATTCGGCAAAAGCGGTACCTCACTGACTTCCCTGGCTTTCGTCAAAGTTACGCGATCAACCTGTGCTCAACCCAGCATCACTCTCAAACCGTGAAACGCTCGTAAACATGGAGAGCTGCTATGCCACTCAACAAGTTGTCGACTGGTGTCTTCCCATCTAAGGAAGTACTGGCTTTGAACAAGGCGATAGACCAGTACAACGCAAATCCCAATGCTCTTCAGCTAGACACGATCGAGGCGATTATCAACAGCCGTGATCGGGCGAACTGGACATCGAAAGCCATGGAAATCATGAGGCTCGAGATGGCAATAAACGCGGAGCGCCGCGCTTTCCGTGGCGCGGCTCAGGGTGTTAGCGGAGTTGGAATTCTAGGCCCCAGCGCGGTAGTCAATCTCGCTCCCACCGCATGGATTGAAATATTGAATGCCAACGCTCCATCGCTTGATGGCGTACTGTTTGACGGCACGGGCAAGCAAGGAGCACAAGGGAACACGCATAAGATGTCGTTGCCGAACGGAAAAAAACTGTTCGCGAAGACCGCTCGCGGACATGACAAAGGTAGTGTGGAAACAGAGTGTCAGCGCGAGTACCGTGTCTACAAAAGACTCTATGAAACCGCCGGGGAACATCCCAATTTGGTCAAGGTTTGGGGGTGGGCCGATATAAGATTTGGGGTTCAACACGAGATCGGTTTCATCATGGACCATATCGATGGGCCAGATGGTCGCGCTATGCAGTCCAGGTTGAAGGAGGCCTGGGACCTCGGAATCGTATCCTCAGCGGAATACTGGAGTTCGATTCAATACATCGGACGCTGTCATGTCAAAGTCATTCAATATTTGAAGGGTGCGGGCTGGGTGCACAACGACATCAAGCCCGAGAACTATGTGGTTGATTCGGCGAGCGGAGAGGTGATCGTCATTGATCTCGGAGGTGCGGGGTTATCGGGAGAAAGATGGAATGCGGTGACAGTGGAATACCTGGCTCCTGAGATGATGAATGGCGGAAGACCGGATTTGGCGGCGAGGGGAGCAGTGGCGTCTGACATATTTAGTCTTGGCGCGTCTATTGCTCATGCAGCGGAAGCCGCTCATGCTTTTCATGCTGTGGCGCAACCCAACCAGGGGCTAACCGCGAACGCAACCGCTTTCCGTCAAATAGGCAGGCCGGTCGAGGGCATCGCCCCGGGTCGTTATAAAAATCCGTTCGAGTACGGGGTGGAAACGGATTACACACGGCAATTGATGCGAATGATGAACGAGAATCCCTTGGAGCGTGAAAAAACGCTCGATGAGCATTCGTCCAATAAATTCTTGAACGACAGTATTTTGGATGACGAGCAAGCGAGGGAAGTGCTGAAAGGGATTGCTTCTGGGGCGCGCAAAAAGAGCTGGGAAGAAAAGTGGCTTAGGGCAGGGAAATCGCCGCCAACCGGCGTGATGATGGATCGGAGTTCCCTGGAAAGCAAATTGAACGACAAGATGCGCCATTTTCGGGGGAGCTTGGGTATAAGTGTAAATTCCAATCTGTCAAAGGCCGAGGCGCTACGGGAGGAGGCCGATCTCAATCGCAAAAGGAAGGAATTAGAGGAGGTCGCGAAGCTAATCAATCAAGCCAACGCATTCGGCATCGACACATCTCGAGATAGACGGATCGTAGGGCAGCTTTTGAGGGAGTGTGATGGCGCAGAGCAAACTATCAAAGCAGCACTCGGCCGGCATCAGCCCCAGGGATCTCGTCAATGGTTTCGCCGTTGAGTCGGGCAATCTGCCTCTCAACGAGGCCTTCGTTTTGGGGGAATTGAGAACTGACTCGATGGATGCGCGCCGGCGGGCTTGCCTACCGACGTCGTAGACACCCCCTGGCGCGCTCCAACGACGCTTTGCACGTCGAACCCTTGTCCGTTGTCCTCTATGATGACGAACGCCGTCCACCTACGCGGCGGTACCCGTGCGGATCTCGCTGGCGCGCGTGTGATGCAGGATGTTTGCGATGCTCTCCTGCATGATGCGCAGGAGTTCGGCGCGCGTGCTCAGTACCCGTGGTCAGTCAGACAACAGCCCCAGCGTCCTGGCCTCATAAATGGCTTCCGCCTTCGACGTGACGTTGAGCTTGCTGTAGATGCGCCGCATGTAGGTCTTCACGGTAAAGGGCGACAGCTGCGTTAGCTCCGCGATTTCGTGTGCCTTGAAGCCCTTGGTGATCAAGTCGAGCACTTCCTTCTCGCGGGCGGACAGCAAGGGCGCAGACGCCACTTTTGGTTTGCTGCTTTCGGCGCCGCTTTGCCGCAGACGCGTGAGTATCTGCCGCACGATGACCGGGCTGACCGGATTGCTGCCGCTCGCGACTCGGCGGATCGCGTCGCTGACGCAAGAGGACGGCCCCGCCTCAGGGCCCCAGCAACCCGGCCGCAATGTTCACCGACAGTCCCAGCACCGCGGCGTTGAAGAAAAACGACAAAATCGACTGCCCCAATGCCGTACGTCTCGCGCGGCGCGAACACAGCGAAACATCGGAGGTTTGGGACGCCACCGCAATCGTGAAAGAAAAGTAGAGAAAGTCCCAGTAGTCGAGCGGCTGGCTCTGCTCGGGAAACTTCAACGATGCGCCATCCTCGCCGGCCTGATGGTAGTACCGCGCGTACTGCAAGGTGAAGACAGTGGGAATCAGCAGCCATGCGCCGACCATCGTTGCGCCTGTCAACGCGTAGTTGATGCTCGCTTGGCGCGGGCCCAAGCCCTTGGCAGCCGACAATTCGACCACGATCGCCACGAGGCTCGCAACGGCCGCCGCAGTGATGATCGCAAGTACCGCAGTCGCCCCCTCGTCTTCCCGCTCGGCCACTCGCTGTACCTCTTCGGGGCTTGCACTGACCATCCGTGCCCAGATCATGGCGAGATAGAGCCACATGCCGACGTCCCATGCGAACAGCGCCCGCTGTATCGGCCGCAAATGCCAGGGCTCGATGACGTACGCGATGATTCCGATGGCCACGCCGATAACAATACGAGGACGGTGCTCAAAAAACGAAGAATGCGCGCCGAAGCGTCCATACGAATCCGATCGAGTAAGTGACGGGGTGAGGGCCGCAGCGTTGCACCGGTCGGCAGGTCGCTAAAATCGCCGCGTGGGTCCGCTGGAAAATCAACAACGTGCAGACGTTGGCCTGGTCCGTCACCATAACATCACCGATGAATCGCGGACTGCGGCGAATTGCGCGTGCCCCGACGTCGGCTACGGCCGAACTGCGCTCCGACGCCCCCCTTCCCGTCAAGGGTGCTGACGCCCGGCTTTCGTCCGCGCTTTCGGCCAATGAATCCTGCGATTTGGGCCACGGTCAGGCCATGCGGGTCCAGAGGCGGACTTTCTGTACCCGACATTGAATTCCGGCTTCCGCTCGACTAGTCTGGACGAAACGCACCAGTAGAGTTTCCCGCACATGCGCCATGAACGGGGAGCGTCATGGACAACCAGTTGGCCAGGAAGTCGGTGAGGGGCGGTCGGCCTTCGCGGCACGAAGCGGAGGTTCGCGCGCAGGTGGTGCTCGAGGTGGCGAAGGGAAAATTTCTTTCGGCCGGCTATCGGGAAACGAGCCTCGATGCGATTGCCCGCGACGCCGGGGTGGCGAAAAAGACGCTGTATTGTCACTTCGGCAGCAAGGCTGGCCTGTTCGACGCGATCGTGCGGACCCTGACCGATGTGTGGGTAGAGGAACTCCGGAAAATCGTCGACAACGATAACGATCCAGCTGCCGTGCTCGAAGCCGCGGCGCTGCATCTTCTCGATGTGGGTACGCGGAGTGACATGATCGAGCTGTACCGGCTGCTGCTGGTCGAATCGCGCCGATTTCCGGAGCTTGTCTACGCGTATCGCGACCGCTGTGGCAAGTTTTTGGGCCTCGAGCCGCTGACGGACTATCTGCGGCGCACCGTAGAGCGGGGCGAGCTCACGATCGAGAATGTCGATCTCGCCGTGGAGCAGTTCGTCAATCTGGTGCTCGGCGGCGTGCGTGCGCGGATGCTGCTCGGCTGTGCGCCCCGCCCGAATGCGGCGAGCCGGCGGCGCATCGCACGGCAGGCCGTCGGCATTTTCGTGTCGGGATACGCAGCGTAGCGCATCGCTTTTGTGCGCTTGCGTCTTTTGATTGTGTAGGACTGGGAATAAATGTAGACAAATAAAGGTAGCTGGTGTGCCCGCACTGCCATGCGTTCATGGAGAAACGCGCATGAAGACAGATCCGCAGACCGTCGGCTTTGCAGCAAGAGGCGTCGCGCGGCCGGGATGGCGGCGCCTCTGCGGCGGCGTGGCGCTTGCGATCGTCGTGTCGCTCGCGGGCTGCCTGGCCGGTCCCGACTATCGCAAGCCCGAGGTGCAGATCCCTCAAGGCTTCAAAGAAGGCGTCGACTGGCAGCGCGCCGAGGCCAATCCGGCAGCGTCGCTATCCAGCACCTGGTGGCGCATGTATCAGGACGCAACGCTCGACGACCTCGTCGAGCGCTCGCTGAATGCCAATCAGTCGATCGTGGCGGCCGAGGCCGCCTATCGCGTCGCGCTCGCGACCGTGGAGGCCAACACCGCGAGTCTCTTTCCGGTGGTGACGGGCAGCCTTTCGGGCTCGCGCACCGGCTTCGGCAGTGGCGTGACCCAATTGCCCAGCGGTTCGTCGTCCGTGGCGGGGTCGGGCGGGCGCGTGGTCAACAGCGCGAGCGCGCTGGTGTCGGCGAGCTGGGAGCTCGACCTGTGGGGCTCGATTCGCCGCGCGATCGAATCCGCGAAGGAAAGTGCGCAGGCCAGCGACGCGCAGCTGGCCGGCGAGCGGCTCTCGATTGAAGCGAGCGTGGTCATCGATTACTTCGCGCTGCGGCAGGGCGACTACGACATCAAGTCGCTGACCCGGCAGCAAGAGATCGACAGCCGGATTTTCGACATGACCCAGGCTTCGTATCGCGAAGGCGCGGCGTCGAGCGATCAGGTGCTCGTGGCCCAGGACAATCTCGAAGCCGTGGTGGCCGAACTGCAGACCACCAAGATAGCCCGCGAGCAGGACGAGCATGCGTTGGCCGTGCTGGCCGGCGTGCCGCCGGCGGACTTTGCGATCCCGCCGGACCCGGATCACGCATTCGTGACTCCGGACGTGCCGCTCGGGCTGCCCTCGGAACTGCTCGAGCGGCGCTATGACGTGGTGAGCGCCGAGCGCACGGCCGCGGCCGCGAATGCCAGGATCGGCGTGGCCGAGGCGGCGTTCTTTCCAAGCGTGACGCTGTCGGCGGAGGGCGGCTTCCAGCACAACACGCTCGCGCATCTCTTCTCGCTGCCGAACCGGCTCTGGACGCTCGGCCCCGATCTTGCCGAGACGATTTTCGATGCCGGCGCGCGTACCGCCGCGGTGAGGCAAGCCCGCGCGACCTATGACGAGGATGTGGCGACCTATCGCAACACAGTGCTCACCGCCTTCAGCAGCGTGGAGGACAGCCTGTCGTCGGTCAATCATCTGCGCGTACAGGAAGCGTCGTTCGCCAACATCTTTCGCCGCAACCAGCAGCTCTTTTCGAGCATGCAGGCGCAGCGCGACTTTGGCGCGGCGAGCGAACAGGACCTGCTCACGCAGGAGCTTACGTTGGTCGAGGCGGAGCAGAGCCTGCGCGACACGCAGTCGGTGTTGGCGCAGAGCAGCGTCACGCTCGTCAAGAACCTCGGCGGCGGCTGGCAATGGGACGAGAACAAGGCTGCATCGGCAGCGGGCCACCCGCTGTCGTCGACGGCGTTTTCGTCGATGGATTCGCAGGCGCGCCAACTGGACGCTGGATCGCCTCCCAATTGAATGCGCTTCTGAATGGAGTCTCCACTTCATGAAGTCACTCCCCAATAGCGTGTCGGTGCTGTGTCTGAGCCTCCTCGCTCTCGCAGCCTGCTCGAAAAACAAGCCGGCTGCGCCGCCCGCGCCCAAGGTGGCCGTGACGACGGCTCACGTGCAAACCGTGCCGCTGACGCGGCAGTTCGTGGGACGTCTTTCGCCCTATTACAGCGCCAACGTGACCGCTCGCGTGTCCGGTGTGCTGGTGAAGCGCATCTATGCCGAGGGCAGCGCTGTCCGGCAAGGCCAGGTGCTGTTCGAGATCGATCCGGCGTTCTACAAGGCCCAGCTCGATAACGACATCGCACAGCTTGCGCAGGACCAGGCCATCTACGTCAACGACCACATCACCGCCGTGCGCAACCGCAAGCTGCTGCCGGTCGGCTCGGTGTCGCAACAGACGGTCGACAATTCCGATGCCGCCGAGCGCAGCGCGGCCGCCAAGGTGCAGGCGGATCAGGCGCTGGTCGAGAGCGCGCGCATCAACCTTGGCTACACGCGGGTGACCGCCCCGATCAGCGGCATTGCCGGGCAGCAGCTCGTGACGGCGGGCGCCCTGGTCGGCAGCGGTACGAGCGACACCGGAGCGAGCAGTACGCTCTTGACCACCGTCCAGCAGGTCGACCCGGTCTATGTCAACTTCACGATCAGCGCCGCCGACCTGATCACGTTGCGGCAATCCCAGGGCAACGGGGTCGATCTCGCACAGCAAAGCTCGATGACCGTCCAGGTGAGCCTGCCCAACGGCACGCCCTACGACCACACCGGCACGCTCGACTTCTCGGATCCCGCTGTGAACGCGACGACGGGCACCGTCAACCTGCGCGCACTCGTAGCCAATCCACAGCACCTGCTGCTGCCCGGCATGTATGTGACGCTGATTGCCCACTTAGGCCAGCAGAGCAACGTCGTCCTGATCCCGCAACAGGCTCTGCTGCGCGATACCGAGGGGCCGTATGTGCTGGCGGTCGGGCCGGACAACAAGGTGGCGCGCAAGGACGTCGAGACGAACGCCAGCCTCGGCACTGACTGGATCGTCACGAAGGGCCTCGCCGAGGGCGACCGCGTGGTCGTCACGGGCGTGCAGAGCGTGCATGAGGGGAGCGAGGTCTCCGCGACCCCATGGCAGCCGGCCGTTCAACCCTTGGCGGCGGCATCCGGCAGCCAGCCGGCCAGCGCGGCGCAATAGGAGAGCATTCCATGCCGAGTTTCTTCATTGAACGGCCGATATTTGCCTGGGTGGTCGCCATTTTGATCTCGCTGTTCGGCATCATCGCCTTGCGCAGCATGGGGATCGATTCGTATCCCGACATCGCGCCGCCGCAGGTGACGATCACCTCGACCTTTCCGGGTGCGAGCGCTGCAACGATGGAATCGACGGTGACCCAGGTCATCGAGCAGCAGCTCACCGGCATCGACAACCTGCTGTACTTCAGCTCGAATTCGAGCTCGAACGGCCAGAGTGTCATTACGCTCACCTTTGCGACCGGCACCAACCCGGACATTGCGCAGGTGCAGGTGCAGAACAAGGTTCAGATCGCCCAGCCGTTGCTGCCCTCGCAGGTGCAGCAACTGGGCGTGGTGGTCGCGAAGTCGAGCCCCGACATTCTGTTGTTCATCGCGCTGCGCTCGAACCGGCCGGGCGTCGACGCGGCACGGCTTTCGGACATCCTCGCGTCCCAGATCCAGCCGGTGATCGGGCGTATCACCGGCGTCGGCAATACCACGCTGCTCGGTTCCGAATACGCCGTGCGCATCTGGATCGACCCTGACAAGCTGCAGGGTTACGGACTCTCGACAACCCATGTGCTCAACGCGGTGAATTCCCAGAATGCGCAGTTCGCCGCCGGTTCGCTCGGGGCGGATCCGGCGGTGAAGGGGCAGGTCTTCACGGCGACGGTTTCCGGCGACGCGCTGTTCTCTTCGCTGCAGCAGTTCCGCGACATCATCCTGCTGTCGAACAGCAACGGCACGACGGTCCGGCTCTCGGATGTCGCGCGCATCAGTTTCGGCGCGCAGACCAATGGCCTGGCGCCGGTCTACGACGGCAAGGCCGCCGGGGGTATGGCGGTTTATCTGCTGCCTGGCGCCAACGCGCTCAAGGTGGCCAATGCCGTCAAGTCCGCGATGGCGGACCTCGCGCATGACCTGCCGTATGGCGTGACGTGGGACATTCCGTATGACACCACGCCCTTCATCACGGCTTCCATCACCGATGTGGTCAAGACACTGGTCGAAGCCGTCATCCTGGTGTTCTTCGTGATGCTGATCTTCCTGCAGAACATCCGGGCCACGATCATCCCGACCCTCGTGATTCCGGTTGCGCTGCTCGGCACGTTCATCGGGCTTGCGGCGCTGAATTTCACGCTGAACCAGCTGACGCTCTTCGGTATGGTGCTCGCGATCGGGATCGTGGTGGACGACGCGATCGTGGTGATCGAGAACGTCGAGCGGATCATGAGCGAGGAGCATACGGAGCCGAGAGCGGCCACGCGCAAGGCCATGGCGCAGATCACGGGCGCCATCGTCGCGATCACGGTCGTGCTGTCCGCCGTGTTCGTGCCGTCCGCGCTGCAGCCGGGCGCAACCGGCATCATCTACGCGCAGTTCGCGCTGACCATCGCCGTCTCGATGTTGTTCTCCGCATTTCTCGCGATGTCGTTCACGCCGTCGCTCTGCGCGGCGTTCCTGAGGCCGGTTCACGCGCACGAGAAGGGTGTGATTTTCCGCTGGTTCGACCGCGGCTTCGACCGGATGTCGCACACCTATTTTGGACACGTCGGACGGGCAGTGCGCCATGCGCCCCGCTGGATGATGGCCTTCGTGCTCGTGGTCGTTCTGACCGGCTTCCTCTACACGAAACTGCCGACGGGCTTCGTGCCCGACGAAGACCAGGGCTTCATGCTGGCGCTCGTGAACCTGCCGCCGGGCTCGACGCTGCAGAGCACGAACCGCGTGATGTCCGAAGTGCGCGAGAAGCTGCTGCATAGCGATATCGGCAAGGATATCTACGGCATATTCCAGCCGGAAGGTTTCAGCTTCGTCGGCACGAGCGAGAACGTCGGTATGTCGTTCATCAAGCTGGTCGATTGGAGCAAGCGCGGGCGAACGGCGATGCAGCTGATTCCCCAGGCCAACCAGATTCTGCACAGCATTCCCGACGCGCAATTGTTCGTCGTCAATCTGCCGACGATCCGCGGGCTGAGCCAGTTCGGCGGCGTCGATATGTACCTGCAGGCGCGCGCCGGCCAGTCGCGCGCGGAGCTCGGCCAAGCCGAGGCGACGCTGCTCGCGGACGCCGGCAAGAGCAACGTGCTCTTCGGCATCCGGCCGAATTCGCTGCCGAACGCGCCGCAACTGCAGATCGCGGTGGATCGCCCGCAGGCGCAGTCGATGGGGCTGTCGCTGACGGACGTCTACGACACCATCAAAATGGAACTGGCGCCGTTCTTCGTGAACCAGTTCACCTACGGCGGCCGCGTGAAGAAGGTGTTCATCCAGGCGGATGCGCCTTACCGGATGGGTCTCGATGCGTTTCAGCACCTCTACACGCCGGCCGGCATCACCAACGCCGCGTCGGGGACGACGAGCACGGCCGGGCTGGTGACCAACACGAGCGGGTATCTGACGCCGGTTGACCCGTCGGTGGCCAATACGTCGATCAGCCCGTACGACATGGTGCCGCTTTCGAGCGTCGTCAAGACCAGCTGGTACAACGGCCCGACCGTGCTGCCGCGCTTCAACGGCTATTCCGCCGTCGAAATCGTCGGCAATTCGGCGCCCGGCTATTCGACGGGCCAGGCAATGCAGACGCTGCAGGGCCTCGTCAATCAAAAACTGCCGCGGGGATTCGACGCGGACTGGACCGGGCAGTCCTATCAGGAGCTGCTGGCGGGAAGCTCGGCGACGACGCTCATGGCGCTTTCGATCCTCGTGGTCTTTTTGTGCCTGGCCGCGCTCTATGAGAGCTGGTCCATTCCGGTTGCGGTGCTGCTCGTGGTCCCGCTCGGAATGCTCGGCATGCTGGCGTTCTGTCTGTGGCGCGATGTGCCCAACGATATCTACTTCAAGATCGGGCTCGTCACGGTCATCGGCCTGGCCGCGAAGAACGCGATTCTGATCGTCGAATTCGCGGTCGAAGGGCAGGCGAACGGGATGACGCTCTACGATGCGGTCACGACTGCGGCACGCCTGCGCTTGCGCCCGATCCTGATGACTTCGATGGCCTTTATTCTGGGTGTGTTCCCGCTCGTCATCTCCACAGGGGCCGGTTCTTCGTCGCGGCACGAGATCGGCACTGGCGTGATCGGCGGGATGCTCTTCGCGACGTTCTTCGGGCTGTTGCTGATTCCGGTGTTCTACGTGACGGTGCGACGGCTGCTCGGTGACAAGCTCGAAGAGGCCTCGCACAAGCTGAAGCATCACCACGGAGGGACAACGGAAGCGTTCGCGCGTCCGCACGACGAAGGTGGCGATATCGGTCGGTATCGGTGATGGAGACAGCGACCGGAGTGGGTACGCATAGTGTGACGCGGCGCCGCCGCTTATTGCGGGGTGAGACAACGATATCGCCGAATAAAGCCGGAGCGCTTGCCCGTCAGCGCAGGACGTCTTGCCTGCTAGTGCACGGTTGTGCCGTCTTTAAACGGTCGTTCCGCGTTCAAGGACGCGGTCTGCTCGCGAAGTTAGGCTGCGCGCCGGCGACGTTGCCCAAGGGAGTAGCCGATTCCACCGAGGGCATATCGAAGAGATCGCGCGTGAAGCCACGTTCGCGCTCGATCGAAGGCGGGTTGCGAAAACGCTTCACGAGCTCGAGCCAGGTTTCGAAGTCTCCTTCGCGTGACGCTTTGTGCATCGCGGCGAGGTCCCGGCCTTTCAGCACGCTCGGCTGGGCGAGCCGAACGAAATAAGGCGCCTCGAGCTCGACCGCAAGCGCGATGGGATAGCGCTTGCCGGTCTGTTCGCTCGTTCGCCCAATGCACTCCACCACCACGGTGCCGAAGGCAGCCCCCAAGGGCTTTCCCGTGCACACATTGCGCAGGTGCTCGGGGTACGCCTTCACTCGGCTGCCGATACTCAGTTCTGTGGGAGACGAGCAAACCAGCGCGTAGTGGTGTTCCCTGCGTCGACCCGACGGAAGCGTTTTGCGGCTCGTGATGAAGGTGTGGGGCGGCAACGGCCGCACTTGGCCGCTCACGTCGATCCACGCGTTCCACAGGAGCACGTCCTCGCGCTTTCTGTCGGCGGGCTTGACGTTGCTCGACGCCGGCGAGAAAAGGGCCATGAGCGAGCCGATGCGGTGTGCCGCGCCCCGCGCACTGCTGCCGAGCGACTGGCTCGTGCCCCATAGAAAGCGTCCGCCGCCCAGCCTGCGTTCCCATTCCTTTCGAAGAACGATCGTGGGGAGCGTTTCGCCGGACTCGCTGCCGATCTTGGTCCAGCAAAACGCGGGCGGTAGGTGCTTCAGTGTCATCAACTTCCTCGGGACAGTGCCGTTCGCCGAATTCGACGGGCAATTCATTAGCCGTTAATGTGTCGGTATAATGAATGGAATGGAAGCCCCGGACACCGATTTTCCCGTGCAGGACCTGTTGCGCCGACTCATGGCGGATAGTCGTTCGTCCAGCGAAATAGCGCGTCTTTCTGGAGTCAGTCAGCCTACGGTCTCACGCCTTCGCTTATCGAGCGGGCACCGGATGCGCAGAAGTGCGTCATTCAATAAGCTATGCAGTTTCTATGGTGTCGACGCGCGTCTTGCGGGGAAGCGAGTCGGCGGCTACAACGAGTTGCTGCGCAATGCGATCGTCGATGCGTGGGACGGTTCGGACGAGCACGGGCGCGCCTTGCTCAGGGTGATCGAAGGTTTGAAGGGGCTCAGCGGCCGGGCCGAGGGGCCGGCGGCGCCCACGGGGGAAGGGCGTCGGCGAGCGGGTTGATCGCCCGTCCGAACACTGGCTCGTTGTCGAGGCGTTCGAGCGGGAGCGGTTGGCTACGAGATTTGCGGGGAGCTAACTGGCGCTCTTGGCGCGACCCGACACGCGCGGCTGCCTGTCCGCGTGGCTCGAATGCGAGTCGGCCTTTTCGGACCGGCTGGAGCGCGTCCGTTTGCGGAAGACGAGTTCCTCGACCGTTTGCCAGTAGGCATCCACGACAGCGGGATCTGACGAGGAAATGTTGGAGGTTGCCTGCATCTCCGGGCCGAAACCGGAAAGGGTCGACGTCAGGCTGATCAACAGATAGTGAAAGATGATCGGTTCGCCTTGAGGCAACGCGCCTTCTTCTTGTGCAGCACGAATCTGCGGCAGCAGCCCATTGATCAGCGGCTTGAGCACCGTATCGGCGAGCCACTGCAGTCTAGCGCTGTAACTGAGGAATTCCTGAAGCATGAAGCGATGAAACTCGGGATAGTCGACCGTGAATCTGAAGAGCGCCCGGTACATCACTTTTACGCGTTCCGCGGCGGTGGCGGTAGGTGGCGTATCCGCCAGATGCGCTTCCCACTCGTGACGGATGCGCTCGAAAACAAATTCGGCTACCGCTTGCCACAGAATATCTTTGGAACGGTAGTGGTAAGTGATGAGCGGGTGCTGTAACCCGACCCGGTCAGCGATGCTGCGTATGCTTGCGGCCTCGAAGCCCTTAGCGGCGAATTCCGAAAGCGCCGCGTTCAGGATTGCGGCCCGCGTTTCCTGCGAACGCTGCTGCTCCGCGCGCTGTAGCTCTGTCGGACGGCCCTTCCTGTCAGGATTCTTGTTGGAAACTTTACGTTGCACCATTTGGCTTCTCAAGTAGGAATGTCGTTGCCGGAGCGTGCTTGAACGGGAACCCTGGCAAGACGGGCTTCGATTCCGGTTTCGGCGAGCAGTCTCAAACCCGCGTAGCGAGCGTGGCCGTAAAAAACTATACAAAAGGATAATACAACGGATCACGTGCGCCGCTCGGTTGAGTGGCTGGCGCACGGTCGTGACGTCACCCATTTTAAATTGAACGATGGTAAAGTATAGTGGCGTCGCGGGTGCGAGCAGGACCTCGGCATGGCACCTTGCTTCGACGACGAGTTAATAGACCACTGAATTTGCAGCGCCGTGGTGCGTGCGTCCCTGAATGTCTGAACGCGCCGCGTGAACAGCGCCAACTCTCTCTACTCGACTTCCCTGAATGCAGGTATCGGCTCATGCAGACCAACATCACTTTGACCTCGCGTGACGATCTCGCTGTCATCACCTTAGGAAACGAAGCGCAGGCAAACTCAATCGACCTGGAGTTCTGCGAAGGCCTGTTGAGGGCCCTCGGCGACGTCGAGGCGAACGAGAGGTATCGCGCGGTGGTTCTGCAAGCCACGGGCCGGATATTTTCGGCGGGTGGAAATCTCGTTCAGATCCTGGATGGGCTGCAAAGAGCCGATGGCTTTTTGGAAACACTGATCAGCGCGCTTAACGCTGTGATCCTGAAACTACGGCGCTTGCCGGTTCCTGTGATCGCGAGCGTACAAGGGGCCGCAGCAGGCGCAGGCTTCTCGTTGGCCATGGCGTGCGATCTGGTCGTCGCGTCACATTCGGCTCGCTTCGTTGTCGGTTACGGCAAGCTCGGTACTTCGACAGACGGAGGCCTCTCCTTTCATCTGGCACGCCGCCTGGGTGCAGCGCGCGCCCTGCAACTTCTGCTGGTGAAAGATTCGCTGAATGCAGAAGAAGCGAGTTCGCTGGGACTCGTACAAGACGTTGCTGATCCGGCGTCTCTGGAGGAGGCCACCTTCGCTATCGCGCGGCAGGTGGCGAACTTGCCGCCATCGGCGGTCAGCGAGATGAAATCGCTGGTCGGCAAGGCTTCGGAGCACGGCCTCGAGCAACATCTAGAGGACGAAAAGCAGGCATTCTTGAGATGTGCCTCGACGGAAGCGTTTTATCAGCGAGTCGCCGCGTTCGTTGGACGATCGGATTCGACAAGACACTCGCCAACCTGAAGGCGAAGGTCCCGCCAGCGGACCACACATCGCTCGTGGGTCGCACGAGACGTAGCAGCACGTCACCAAACAATTGCAGCGGCGCCCTGAGTTCAATCGAGCTTGACGGGGCCACAGAAACGGCCAAAAGGCGCGCCTGTCGCCTCCACGCGCACCCTCCGCGCCTCTTTGTCTCTCCCCTCGATCTTCGCGGCCACGCATAGAGCGGCGGCCATGCGACCGCGCGACTCGATCTCATAGGGATAGTCCCAGTCTCTCAATACTTTACGATCGGAAAGTGTTTTCCTAAACTAAAGCTGCACGATCGGAAAATATAAATCGGTACACAACTATCGGCGGCGTTCAGCCGCCAGTAGAACCAAAAGGTCAGGAGATTGGAGATGAAGGGCTTGCCGTGCGCCATCGCGTTACTTTGCGTGTCATCCGCTTCCGTGTATGCGCAAAGCAGTGTCACGTTGTATGGAATCGTTGACGAAGGTATTACCTATACGACCAATCAGAAGGGTGCCTCGAATTGGCAGCTTCAGAGCGGCGGCGCGTCGATCTCGAGATGGGGCCTTCGGGGCGCGGAGGATCTCGGTGGCGGCATGAAAGCCGTTTTCGTGCTGGAGGACGGTTTTGATCCGTCCACCGGCAACATCGGCAATAACGGAGCGCTTTTTGGTCGTCAGGCGTACGTCGGCGTCACAAGCAAGTATGGCTCGCTGACGCTTGGGCGCCAGTACGAAGAGATGGCTGACTTGCTGTCGAAAATCAATGCCGGATTGAATTGGTCGGTCTACTTCGCTCACGCCGGCGACATCGATAACACCGCAGGGACCAACCGTATCAACAACGCCGTCAAATACGTCAGTCCGACAGTGGGAGGATTCTCGCTCGCCGGACTGTATAGCTTTGGAGGACAGGCGGGCCAATTCTCCACGAATAGCGTCAAATCGTTTGGCGTGACTTACGCCGGCGGACCGCTGTATGTTGCCGCCGCCTATACGTATATCAAGAATCCTTTTGCGGCCGTGTTCAACAGCGTCGCGCCGAACGCGGTCACGTTTGCTGCCTATGTGCCCAACGCGAAGAGCCAGACGCTCGCAGGCGTTGGCGGAACCTACAAAATCGGCAACGCGACGATCGGTCTTGAATATACCAACACGCGTTTCAAGAACGCGTTCTTGGGCAACGACGTGCGCTTTGACAACTATGAGGCGAACGTTGGCTACCTGATCCGGCCGGATATTTTGGCCGGCATCGTGTACGTCTATACACACGGCAAGGTCGATGCCACCAGCGCTGCGCCCATCTACCGCGCGCTCGGTCTCTTTGCGGACTACTACCTGTCCAAGCGAACCGATGTCTACTTCGCGGCTCAGTTGATGAAGGCCGGAGGTTCGGCGACGCAGGCACAAATGACCTATGTCACGAATCCCTCAAACGGGCAGTCCCAAGGTCTTTTGCGCGTCGGGCTTCGTCACCGCTTCTGACGAGGACGCGCTTCCACGCATGCTTCAAGGAAACGTAATGGAACACACAGACTATGTTCGTCGCGATATACGCGAATTCCTCAACGAGATTCCGATGGGGAAGAAACAGTGGATCGTGTTTTTTGCCTGCTTCGCGGCAGTCGCGATCGAGGGATTCGATACGATCGTCATGGCGTTTATCGCGCCCGCCGTCAGTCACGAATGGCAACTGCCCCCTGCAGCATCGGCGCCATTGGTCGCTTTAGGATTGGTTGGGCTGCTGGTCGGCTCGATCGTGGGTGGGATGATGGCCGATCGTGTGGGTCGCAGGGCAGTGGGCATCGCGGCTCTCGCTTCCAGCGAGGCGCAATCGATCGCTCAGCTCGTTCTCTTGCGCTTTATCACGGGACTGGGTATCGGTGCCGCGATGCCTGCGTCGTCGGCGCTTGTCGCTGAATATAGTCCGGATCGATCGCGCTCCGCCATGCTCGCCTCGCTCTTTTGCGGGTTCCTGTTCGGCGCCGCTGCCGCCGGTTTCGTCACATCGTTCGCAATAGGTGCCCTGGGTTGGAGAGGGATGCTGGCATTGAGCGGCGCACTGCCGCTGTGTGTCGCGTGCCTTTTTGTTTGGCAAGTACCCGAGTCGCCGCTCTACCTGGTGGCGAGCCGCAAGTCCAACGCAGCTGTCCAGCGAGTCGTGGCCAAGCTGTTCCCCACGGCAGACTCTTCCCGCTTTCGTTTCGTCATTGCGGCCCCGGCCGGCTCGAAGCGGGGAAGCCTGGCGCTCGTCGGAAAGGAATACAGGCTGGGAACCGTGCTGACCTGGGTTGCGGAATTCTCCGGGTATCTGGTGTTCTTTCTCGTTGGAAGCTGGTTGCCCACGCATTTGAAGCAGGCCGGCTTGTCGATGCATGAGGCTTCGCAGGTATCGTCGATGTTCCAGTTCGGCGCGCTTGGCGGTTCGGTCCTTTTCGCATTTCTCGTGCGCCGTTATAACGTAGCCGCGGTCATCTGTGGTGCATTTGGAGCGGGTTCGTTGCTGGTCGTCGCCCTTGGAATGTCCGAGGCCACCTCGTGGCACACGAACGTGGTCTTTCTAGCGGGGCTGGCCATCGGTGGGCCGCTGACCTGCGTCAATACGATTCCAGGCATCTTCTATCCAACCGCGCTTCGTGCGTCCGGCGGAGGCTGGACGGTTGCGATCGGTCGGCTCGGTTCGATTATCGGGTCGTCGTTGATTGGTTTGATCATCGTATCGGGGTGGTCCTATCTGCTTGTTTGCGCTTTGTTGTCGATACCGCTTTTGATCGCCAGTGCTTGTATGGCCCGCATGACCCGCGTTCTCGATGCGCAACGACGGCTGCCGAGCGAAAACGTGGAACCCATCGGTGAGGTATCAGCGACCGACGGAACGTTGCCGAATAGCGCAGCGCAGTAACAGTTTCGTTCTTGTTTTTCCGGCACATCACGTCCGATGACGCGACTTCACCGATCTAAACTTTGCGCGTGTAAAGTATTGCGTATAAGATGGATGGAGCGCGAGGCGGCGTGGGTTGCCGCGCTCAAAGTCCGGAATCGCAAATCAGGAGACAAAGATCATGTCTAAGCGAAAGATCGACACTCACCAGCATTTCTTGCCGAAGCTGTATGTGGACGCCGTAGGTTTGGATCTGCTGAATGCGGCTATGCCAAACGGCGTGGCCCCTACGTGGTCAGAAGAGGCCGCCATCGCCATGATGGACGAGAACGGCATCGACGAAGGCATCCTGTCCATCTCGTCCGGGCCGGCGATTCCGGATGCGGCGGTGCTGCTGAGAAAATGCAACGACCACGCAGCCGAACTTCGATCCCGCTATAAGGGGCGATTCGGATCGTTTGCGAGCTTGCCCCTGCCGGACGTTGACGCTGCCTTGAAGGAGGTCAGTTATTGCCTCGACGAGCTGAACGTCGACGGGTTCATCGTTTTTACGAACTATGAAGGGATGTACTTGGGCGACGAGCATTTCGTGCCTCTCTTCGAGGAACTGGACCGGCGCGGCGCCGTCGTTTTCGTTCACCCCAATCAGCCGCCGCATGATATTCCGCGCGTGGCGCCGGCATCGGTGCTCGAGTATCCCTTTGAGACGACACGTACCGCCACGAGTCTGATCATGTCGGGCGCAATGACTCGCTTCAAGAATATTCGGTTCATCCTGTCTCACGCCGGCGGAACCCTGCCGTTCCTCGTTCCTCGCATTGCCCTTTCCATCTCGATGATGCCTGCAGTAGCCGAGCGCGTCGGCGACACGCTTGCAGCGGTCAGGGCCTTCTACTTCGACACGGCGCTATCGGCCGGGAAATCGTCCCTGAGCGCGCTTGCGCAGATCACCGATCCCGATCACATCCTTTTCGGCACGGACTTCCCGTTTGCGCCGACGCATGCCATTCGACAATTCGGAACGGTGCTCGACGGCATCGAGATTCCGGGTGTCGAGATGGATAAGGTGTACGGAGAAAATGCTGCTCGGTTGCTCGGTCGCTAGAGCTGCGTAGCTAGACGAGGCATTGCCAATGTTGGACCCCATTCCGTTATTGGGCTTTGTTCGTCTTGCATACTTTACGACCGTGAAGTATAGTGACTTTCAGAACCTGCATGGTCGCAGGACATCGCCAATCGGCAAGCGCGAAGTCCGACATCCGAAAGTATGGGCCGCCTCGAATACGACAGCGGCCGACCGTTGAAGCCGAACCTACCAATGAATGTGGAGGGGACATGATTGAAGAACGCGACATCATCGTAACGATGCGAGACGGCACCCGTCTCGCGGTCGACGTGTATCGGCCGGAGGGGAGCGGAAAGTACCCGGTGCTCTATGCATCGGCGCTGCACAACAAGGACCTTCAGGGTCCCGACATTGCCGACGTATTGCCTCCGCAACCCGCGCATGCGCCGCTGTGGTTCGGGCCGGTCGAAGCCGGCGACTCGCGCCGCTTCGTTGCCAATGGTTACGTGCACGTCATTGCACAGCCGCGCGGCTCGGCCAAGTCGGAAGGTCACTACGGTGAAGAGAACACCGATCATTTCGACATGATCGAGTGGATCACGCAGCAGCCGTGGTCGGATGGCAAAGTCGGGATGGTCGGCATTTCGGGTTTCGCGGGAGAGCAATGGCGCGCGGCCGCGCAAGGGCACCCGGCGCTCAAGGCGATCTTCCCCTACGACGCCTGCAGCGCATACGGCGGCATGTTCGGGTTCCGGGATTTCAATCCGGGCGGCGTCATTCATACGTTCCCGTACTTGCTCGACGTTTTCAGCACCGTGCACGAATCGCGCGACAGGCCAGGGCCGCTGCCCGATGAGCAAGAGGCGCTCTGGCGCTCGGCCATGCGCAATCCCGACTACAAGATGTACATCAACCTCTACAACATCCTGACGCAGAAGGGTCAGCGGACATGGGTGATGTATCACATCATGACGAATCCGTGGGAGCCGGACGGGACTGTCGAGCGAGCCGAGGAAACCTTCACGAAGATCAAGGTGCCGTTCTATACGGGCTCCGGCGCCTATGCCTACACCTACAAGCTCCACTGGCTGGGCGCTCAGCACTACTTCGCGAACGTCAAGCAGCCGCGCAAGCTCGTCTTTACGGGCCCGGCGCACCTGGAGCGCCCGTTCCACCAATACCACGACGAGGTCATCCGCTGGTACGACTACTGGCTCAAGGGTATCGACACCGGCATCATGGACGAGCCGCCGGTTCGCTACTGGGTCATGGGCGCCAACGAATGGCGCACGGGCACCGACTGGCCGCTGCCCGAAGCGCAATACACCAAGTATTACCTCGGCGGCTGGGAGCGGCTTTCCACGGACGCGCCGCGTCCTGCGGCGGAAGTCGGCAATGCGCTGCGCGAGCCCGATGTCTTCACGCAGATGCCGCTCAAGAAGACCGCCAAGGTCGAGCGCCTGCGCTACATGACCGATCCGCTGCCGCACGACGTCCTCGTGGCGGGACCGATCTCGCTCACGCTTTATGCCGAGATCGACCAGCCGGACACGAACTGGATCGTCGTGCTGAAGGATGTGGGACCCGACGTATCGGTCGTGACCGCGCGCGTAGGCGAGCGGAACGTTCCGGAGAATCTGCCGGAGCGCGAGCTGACCCGCGGCTGGCTAAAGGCATCGTACCGTGCATTGGATCCCGACCGCTCGACGCCGGCGGAGCCGTTCTACAAGCTGACGAAGGATTCGATCGAGCCGGTTACGCCAGGCGAGGTCGTCAAGTATGAAATCCAGATCCTGGCGACGGCCAACCAGTTCAAGGCCGGTCATCGCATCTGCATCGAAATCTGCAGCCTGGACGTGCCTACGGGCACGGGCGCGATGACCGACGTCGAGTACATCCCGTATCACGTTTGCAGCAGCAATACGGTCACGCACAAGGTCTACCGCGACGCCGAGCGCCCATCGCATGTGCTGCTCCCCATCATTCCGCTGAATGGGGAGTCGTCCTGAAGCGCGAAATCTTGATGGGCGCCGCGGGCGCCCGGTGAATTTGACGGACAACATGAGGTTAGCTAATGAAGAGCATTCGTTTTGAGCGTGATGGGAAGGTCGGACATATCGTGTTGGCGAATCCGCCCTACAACCGCCTCGACCAGCGCTTTGCCCAATGCCTGCGAGACGCCGTTCACGAGGCCAGCGAAGCGGATATCCGGGTGCTCGTCATCCGCGCAGAGGGGCCGCATTTCAGCCTCGGCGGCGAGGTTCGCGAATGGCCGGGCAAGGACCTGAACTGGTTCCGCACGTTCGTTGCAGAGGTCAATACGTCGTATCGCGCGATCGAGGCGCTGCGTGTGCCGACGGTGGCGGTGGTGCAGGGCCTGGCGTTCGGCGGCGGCCTCGAGCTCGCCTTGGCTTGCGACTTCGTCGTGGCGGCGACCGATGCCGTGTTCCGCTGTGTCGAGGTGACGACGGCGATGTTGCCGATCGCCGGTGCGCTGCAGCGGCTGGCCGAGCGTGTGGGGCGCAGCCGCGCGTCACGCTTCGCCATGCTCGGCGAGCCGATTCCGGGCAGCCTGGCCGGGGAGCTCGGGATTGCCACCCATGTGGCCGAACCGGATCAGCTCGAGCGCGTCGCGAAGGCGCTGGTGACGAAACTGGCAGACGGCCCGACGCTTTCGTATGCGGCGACGCGCACGCTGCTCAAGACGTGGTCGAGCGGCGGCGTGGCGGGCGCCGATATCGCCATGCTCGATATCACGATGCCCCTTTACCTCACGGAAGACGCCACGCGCGGCTTTGCCAACACGGCTGAAGCGTTCGACCGCGACGAGGAGCCGGCTGACATGGTGTTCTACGGGAAGTAACGTCATGCAAACCTTACCCGGTTCCCTTGCGCTCATCGCGCCTGCCGACGGCATGGCCTACGTCCGCGGCGCGGCGGATATTCCATTGAGCGAAGCCACGATCGGCGAGTTTCTGAGAGACACGGCGCACCGCTTTCCCGAGCGGCAAGCCGTGGTGTTCCGCGAGCAGGGCGTGCGCTGGACCTGGAAGGAATTCGACGAACGAGTCGATCAGCTCGCCGCAGGACTCTTGTCGTTGGGCATAGCGAAGGGCGATCGCGTTGCAATCTGGTCGCCCAATCGATTCGAATGGCTGCTCACGCAGTTCGCCACGGCGCGCATCGGCGCGGTGTTGGTCAACATCAATCCCGCCTACCGGGTTTCGGAACTCGAATACGCGTTGCGCAAGGTCGAAATCAAAGCGCTCGTGACGGCAGAGCAGTTCAAAACGTCGAAGTACGTTTCCATGCTGCTCGACATCGCCCCGGAACTCGCATCGCAGCCAGCCGGCGATCTCCATTGCGCGCGCCTGCCGGACCTCCGTACCGTCATATGCGTCGGTGATCCGGGCATGCCGGGCATTTTGCCGTTCTCCGCGGTGATGGAGAAGGGCGAGGCGATCCTGCGCGACCAAGGTCAAACGACGATCGCGCTCTCCGCTCACGATCCGATCAATATTCAGTTCACGAGCGGCACCACGGGCAACCCGAAGGGCGCCACGCTGACGCACCGAAACATCGTCAATAACGGGCGTTTCGTGGCGATGGCGATGAAGCTGACCGAAGCCGATTCGCTCTGCATCCCTGTCCCGCTTTACCACTGCTTCGGAATGGTTCTCGCGGTGCTGGCGTGCGTATCGGTCGGGGCGCAGATGGTCTTTCCAGGCGAGGGATTCGATGCCGGCGCAACGCTCGCGGCAGTCGCGGAAGAGCGCTGCACGGCACTTCACGGCGTGCCGACGATGTTCATCGCGGAGCTCGAGCATCCGGATTTCCCGTCCTTTGACTTGAGCAGTCTCCGCACGGGCATCATGGCGGGTTCGCCGTGCCCGATCGAGACCATGAAGCAAGTGGTGGCGAAAATGCACATGCGGGAGGTCACCATCGCATATGGCATGACGGAGACGAGCCCGGTGTCGTTTCAGAGTGGCACCACGGACCCGCTCGATAAGCGCACGACCACGGTCGGGCGAATCCAGCCTCACCTCGAAGTGAAGATCGTCGATCCACTTGGCAATATCGTGCCTGTTGGCGTAACCGGAGAGCTTTGCACGAAGGGATACTCCGTCATGCTGGGCTACTGGGGTGACGAGGAGAAGACACGCGAAAGCATCGTCGATGGATGGATGCATACGGGCGACCTCGCGACGATCGACGCCGACGGCTATTGCAACATCGTCGGCAGACTCAAGGACATGGTGATTCGCGGCGGCGAGAACATCTATCCCCGCGAAATCGAGGAGTACCTGTTCCGGCACCCCAAGATTCAGAACGTTCAGGTGTTCGGCGTACCCGACGAAAAGACCGGCGAGGAACTGTGCGCGTGGATTGTGCTTCGGCAAGGCGAATATGCCAGCGAGGAGGACATCCGCGATTTTTGCCGCGGACAAATCGCACATTACAAAGTGCCTAAGTACGTTCGCTTTGTCGATGAACTGCCATTGACGGTCACGGGAAAGGTGCAGAAATTCGCGATGCGCGAGGAAATGATTCGGTTGCTGAATTTGAGCGAGAAGAAGACCGCGTGACGGACGGATGGGCGTTGTTCAATCAGGCCGATAGACCCGCTAATGTAATTAGTTATCCATATAAAAATTTCAACGTCAGCAGATGACGAGATCTTGAGACTAGGAGTTTCGACATGGCAGAATTCACTACAGACGTGCTCATCGTAGGATCGGGGCCCGCGGGCTCCGCCTGCGCCGCGCTGCTCTCGACCTACGGTGTCGAGAATATGGTCGTCAACATGTACCGTTGGCTGGCCAATACGCCGCGGGCACACATCACGAACCAGAGAACCATGGAGGTCCTTCGCGATCTCGGCCCGGAAGTGGAGCAGGAGGCTTATCTGCACGCGACCAGCGACGATCTCATGGGCGGAACGGTTTTTTGTGAGAGCCTGACCGGCGAGGAGATTGGCCGGGCGCCGAGCTGGGGCTTGCATCCCGCGTCGCGAGGGGAGCGCCGGTTGGCGAGTCCCACGAAAATGAATGATCTGCCTCAGACGTTCATGGAGCCGCTGCTGTTCAAAACGGCTTGCTCGCGCGGCACCGAGGCGCGGATGAGCACCGAATACGTGAGCCACACTCAGACGGATGAGGGGGTGATCACGGTCTGCCGTGACCGATTGAGCGGAGAGGAGTTCACGGTCAGATCGAAGTATCTGGTCGGCGCGGACGGCGGGAACTCCAAGGTAGCGAAGAACGCTGGACTGCCTTTCGAAGGAAAGATGGGGGTGCGCGGCTCGATGAACATCTGGTTCCGTGCCGATCTCTCCGAACTCGTCGCGCACCGTCCTGCGGTGCTCTACCCGATCATGCAGCCTGGCGCGGAGGTCGGCGGCATCGGCATGGGCCTGATCCGCATGGTGCGGCCGTGGAATGAATGGCTGATCGTCTGGGGCTACGACATCAACGAACCTGCGCCGGTCATCGACGAGGCCAAGGCAACTGAAATCGCGCGTCAGCTCGTCGGCAAGCCCGATCTCGAAATCAAATTGCTCGGAGCGAACACGTGGACCGTCAACAACATGTACGCCACGCGCATGCAAGACGGACGCGTGTTTTGCATGGGCGACGCCACGCATAGGCATCCGCCGTCGGGTGGCCTGGGCTCCAATACGTCGATTCAGGACGCGTTCAATCTCGCCTGGAAGCTCGCAGCGGTGATCAAGGGGAAGGCGGGCGAAGCGCTGCTCGACAGCTATACGCTGGAGCGCGCTCCGATCGCGAAGCAGATCGTCACGCGCGCCAACCAGTCGATTGCCGAATTCGCGCCGCTCTATCGTGCGCTCGGCATTGACGAAACGACGGAAGGGTCCGTCATGCAGGCCAACATGCATGCTCGCAGCCAGTCGACTGCAGCCGCGGAAAAGCAGCGAGAGGAAATTCGCGAAGCGCTCGTGTTCAAGAAATATGAACTCGACGCTCATGGGGTCGAGATGAATCAGCGCTATCGCTCAGACGCGATCGTCACGGATGGTCAGACGGAACCGGCCTTCGAGCGCGACCCCGAACTGTATTACCAGTCGACGACGTGGCCGGGCGCCCGCCTGCCGCACGCCTGGGTGTTTGACAAGCGTGGACGTCAGCACTCGACGCTGGACCTGGCCGGGCATGGACGGTTCACGATTTTCACGGGGCTCGGAGGCGAGGCATGGGTCGAGGCGGCCCGGCTTGCCGGCGAGGAGCTTGGCGTCGAAATCGATGTCCACGTCATCGGCCCGCGACAGGCTTACGCGGACCATGCGGGCGAGTGGGCACCCCTGAAGGAAATCAGCGACACGGGCTGTCTGCTGGTCCGTCCCGACCATCATGTCGCTTGGCGGAGCCTCAAGCTCGTGGCGGATCCGGCTGCCGAACTTCGCCGCGTCTTGCACAGCGTGCTTGCAAAATAGGCGCTGTCGCTGCGTCTTGCTCCGAGCCGCTTGGGAAGGGCGAGGAGCGAGACGCGGGAGAGAGGGGAGAGAAAAGTGAAGGAACTCATACCGCAAACATCGGGCGGGGCAGGTCGCTTTCCGCAGCGAGTCCACATTGTCGAAGTGGGGCCTCGAGACGGCCTGCAAGCCGAAAGCAAACTCGTGCCGACCGAAGTCAAGATCGAACTCATCGATCGGCTCGTCGGCGCAGGCGTGACACGAATCGAAGCGGCCTCCTTCGTATCGCCGAAATGGGTCCCGCAGATGGGGGACGGTGCGGCCGTGATGGCGGGAATCGAGCGCGTGCAGGGCGTCTCCTATGCCGCGCTCACGCCCAACATGAGAGGGCTCGAAGCCGCCATGGAGAGCAACGTCGACGAGGTCGTCATCTTCGGCGCGGCAAGCGAAGCCTTTTCCATGCGCAACATCAATTGCTCAGTCGAGGAATCGGTCAAACGCTTCGTCCCGGTGGCGCAACGGGCGAAAGAAGCGGGACTGCGTTTGCGCGGCAGCCTCTCCTGCTCGTTTGGATGCCCGTACCAGGGGCAAGTGCCCGTCGATGCGGTCGTCGACATGGTGATGCGCTTCCGTGACCTCGGGTGCGATGAAATCGACATTGCCGATACGATCGGTGTAGGTACGATGACGCACGTCCAGCAAGTCATCGAACAGGCTTCAAGCGTGTTTCCGTTGGAGCGCTTGGCTGGCCACTTTCACGATACCTACGGCCAGGCGCTGGCCAATATCGTTGGCGCCCTGCAGGTCGGAATGTCGGTATTTCATTCGTCCGTCGCGGGCCTCGGCGGATGCCCCTACGCGAAAGGCGCCACGGGGAACGTTGCCACAGAAGACCTGCTGTACCTTCTGGATGGATTGGGCATTGAAACCGGTATTGACCTCGACGCGATCGTATCGACAGGCGCGTGGATGAGTCAAAAAATGGGCAAGGAAAATGGCTCGCGTGCCGGCAAAGCGTTAGCGGCGCGCAAGTCCATCAATGGATTGCGCGTCGTCTAAACGCTCGCCAGCGCACCGAATGCGGGCAATGTCTCGAACACGAGCTGCTCGACGGTGCGCCAATAGGCGTCGGCTAAAGCCGGGTCGGACGGTGAAAGATTGCTGGTCGCCGAGATTTCCGGGCCAAAGCCCGACAGCGTCGACGTCAAGCTGATCAACATATAGTGAAAAATAATAGGCTCGACCTTCGGCAATGCCTGCTCGTCTTGAGCCGCGCGAATTTGCGGTAGGAGCCAATCGATCAGCGGCTTGAGAATCGTGTCGGCGATCCATTGCAGCCGGGGACTGTAGCCTAACGTTTCTTGAAGCATGAAACGATGAAGCTCCGGATAGTCAACCGTGAAACGGAATAGCGCCCGATAAGCGAGCTTAACCCGATCGAGCGCGCTTACCGAACCCAAGTCTGTTAGATAGGAATCGCGTTCCCGGCGCACGCGCTCGAATACGTATTCGGCAACGGCTCGCCATAGGATTTCTTTGGTTCTGAAATGGTAAGTGATGAGCGGATGTTGCAAACCAATTCGGTCTGCAATGCCGCGAATGCTTGCGGCGTCGAAACGTTTGGACGCGAATTCCGCCAATGCAGCGTCCAGAATAGCCGAACGGGTTTCTTGTGCTCGTTGCTGCTCGGCACGCTTGGATTCCATCGGACGATGTGTCCGGGCGGACTTTGAATCGATAGCTATACGTTGCGCCATGCCGTGACTCTATTGCGAAAACACAAGGAGATATGTCTATGCACATTAGCATAGATCCTTGCGATTTTCTCGGCCTAATGGCTGGCGTGATTTGCCATTATGTGTGGCAGTGCGAATGACGAATCAAAAAACACTGAATAGTGCCATGCTTCACGGCTTGGGTGCACTTCCATCGAATGCGCGTTGCAGCAACGCGCGAATCGCGTCGCGTTCCAGCGGCCGGGGATTCCAGTACGCATTGCTGCACGCGAGGTCGGTGGCCTGATCGAGCTGATCTTCACGCATGCCGATATCTTTCAACGCAATGGGTGCGCCGTTTGCACGCGCGAGCTCGAACAGACCCAGCGCGGCGTTTTCATGTCCCACTGCGCGGGCGATACGTTTCATCGCGTCGGGTGCAGCGTCGGCGTTGTAGGCCAGCGCGTGCGGCAGGACGATGGTATGCGTCGGCGCGTGCGGCAGATTGAAACTGCCGCCAAGCGTGTGGCAGAGCTTGTGATGCAGCGCCATGCCGACGCTTCCGAGCACGGCACCGCACAGCCAGGATCCGTAAAAGGCGTCGGCGCGCGCAGAGGGATCGCTCGGATTGGCGACGATGTTGGGCAAGCTGCGCGCGAGCGCCGCGATGCCTTCTTCCGCCATCAAGCTCGTAAGCGGGTTGGCGTCGCGTGAATACAAGCCTTCTGCCGCGTGAGCAATCGCATTGATGCCGCTTGTCACCGACATGCCGACGGGCAGAGTCAGCGTCAGGTCCGGATCGTAGATGACCGTCTTGGGCAGCACGCGAATGTCGGTCCCGGTCCGCTTAAGGCCCGCATCCGTGAGCCCGTATATAGGCGTCATTTCGCTGCCCGCGTAAGTGGTGGGCACGGCGAGAATGGGCAGGCTCGACTCGAGTGCGATCGCTTTCGCAAGGCCGATCGCCGATCCGCCGCCGACGGCGATCACGCAATCGGCGCCGAGCGTTACGGCGACCGTTCGTGCTTCGGCTGCCAGCTCGACCGGTACGTGCATCGCGGCGCGATCGAATACGCCCGCAGCCCGGTTCCCCAGTTGCTCGGCGACCGATGCGCCGAGCGCCTGCTGTTCCGGGCTGCACAGAACCAGCGCGCGCTGCGCGCCCAGCGCCAGTAATTCGCGTTCGAGATGGACGCGTGATCCACTCCCAAATACGACGCGTGTGGCGCGACCGTTATAGATAAAGTCAGAAGCGGGCACGGAGGACCTCGAAGACGCATTGAGCGCGTAGAGCTCGGATGGAATGACTGGATTTCTTAGGCGCAGAGTCACTTTCGATGCGCCGCATCATCGCGTGTGTCCGACAGGATTCAGGACGAAGTCGTAGTCGAGCGTGTAAAACGGCGTGTCCATTCGAGTGCCATCCGGCGCGATGCCCGGAGGGTGCTCGATCCAGTCCGCCACAAGCGTCGAGCGCACGCCGAAGACGGCGTCCGAGTCGAGGTACTGGTCCCCGTTGCGGAAAACATGCGTGATCAAGGGCTCGTACCCGGCGGCGTTGATCCAGAAATGCAGGTGTGCCGGGCGCCAAGGATGTCGTCCGAGCGCATCGAGCATCTTGCCCACCGGACCATCATGGGGGATGGGATACGCCTCCGCGAGTATCGACCGAAAGTGGAAGCGTCCGTCAGGAAGCGTGCGCAAGCGGCCGCGGCCCCGATGCGCGTCTTCGGCTTGCTGCGGTTCGGGATACTGCACGTCGTAGTTGCCTTCTTCGTCCGATTGCCAAACTTCAAGCGTCGCGTTCGGCACCGGCTCTCCATGCAGACCGCGAATCTGGCCCGTGACAAAGCACGGCTGGCCTGCCGCACCGTTGGATATGTCGTCGCCGTTCCGGTACTCGGGTGCGCCTTCGACGAAGAACGGACCCAGTACCGTCGCTTCCGTGCATTCGGCCGGCTTCCGGTTGTTCTGCGTCGTGGTCAGCATCGACAGGCCGAGCGTATCCGACAAAAGTATGAACTCTTGACGCTTATCGTCAGTGATATGGCCGACTTCGGTGAGGAAGTTGATCGCGTACAGCCACTCGCTCTCGGTCAGCCTGACCTCTCGCGCGAAGGAGTGCAAATGTTGGACGAGGCTGGTCATGACCGTTCGCAGCCTGTCATTGCTGCAGCCGGACATCGCTGCGAGCACGGCCTGGGTGATGGTGTCTTCGCTGATATTGCGCATTGCCTGTCTCCGAGTTTTTGCTTGCCGACTCCACTGCCGAAGAGGCGGTCATATCGGCACTCTAGCGACGTTCGAGGCGGAAAAATATGCGCTATAGTGAAAACATATTTCCACTGAGCGGAAGAATCGTCGCATGGATCGCTACACGCAGATGGAGTTCTTTGCGATGACGGCCGACCTCGGCAGTCTGTCCAAGGCAGCGGAACGCCTCGGTATTTCGAATGCAGCGGCGAGCCGCATGTTGAGCGCGCTCGAGGACCGCTTAGGCGCGCGTCTGGTCGAGCGAACCACCCGCCGATTGTGGCTGACCGATGCAGGGCGCGAGTATCAGCGGCGCTGCGCGTCGATTCTCGCGGACATCGCGGAGGCGGATGGTGCTGTGAGCGACATGGCCTTGCGCCCAAGCGGTGTGCTGCGCGTAACCAGTTCGGTGTCCTTCGCAGTGCTGCATATTGCGCCCTGGTTGCCGGAATTCAACGAGCGGTACCCCGAGCTGTCGGTGCACATTACGGCGGCGAACCGTTACCCGAATTTCATTGAGGAGGGCATCGATTGCGCGATTCGCACGCGCGAACATGAAGGGGATTCCGGCATCACCATCCGGCGGCTGGCGCACACGCGCCGCGTGCTGGCCGCCTCGCCGGCGTATCTCGCGCAGCACGGCGTGCCTCAGACGCCGGAAGACATCGTCAATCAGAAAGTGCTCATTTATAGCTACACGGCGAACCCCTATCTGCTGGAATTCAAGCGAGGCCGAGAGCGGCGCAACATTCCCATCAGCGGGGTGCTCGAGTCGAACGAAGGTCAGGTGATTTGCGCAGCGGGCCGGGCCGGTCTGGGAATCGTGGTCCAGCCGCTTTACATCGTGCACGACGATATCGTCGCCGGCCGGCTGATTCCGCTGCTGGACGACTGGGAGCTGCCGCCGCTGACGATCAATCTGGCGTACCAGAGCCGCCGGAATCAGCCGGCGAAGATTCGGGTCTTTGCCGATGCGTTGAGCGAGCATGTGAGGAAACTGGACTTGGAAAATCGCTGGAACGCGGTGCCGAAAAAAGCCTTCGCTGCACGAAGCGCTCAGAAAAACCAGGCTCGCTGACCAGGGGCAGCGCATCGCCGCCGCTCTACCGTTTCCGGTTCATGTCTTCGAATCCCGTCACGAGCGCATCGAGCAGGTGACGGACGGCCGGAACCATCCCTCGGCGCGTGGGGAAGATCGCGTGCACGATGCCCGGCATGGAAGCCAGGTTCGGGAGCAGGTGCTGCAGCCGGCCGCTCCGAAGATCCGTGTCCACCAGCTCTCTTGGCAGCAACGCCACGCCGACGCCGGATATCGCCGCAACCCGCAGGCTGGCCAGGTCGTCGGTGGCCAGGCTGGGCTGATGGTCCCATGATGTCGCGCGCCCTTCGGCGTCGACGAGGTTCCAGACGAACCGCTCGCTGCTGCTGGCCATGTTGAGCGTGGGCCAGTCGTTCAGGGATTCGATCGAGCTTGGCACCGGATGGCGCGCCGCCAATTCGGGACTGGCAACCAGAATCTGGCTCGACACGCCAAGCTGGCGGACAGCGAGATCGGTGTCTTCCAATGGCGGCAGCCTGACACGGATGGCAAAGTCCAAGCCTTCCTCGACGACGTCCACGCGGCGGTTGGTGGCATCCAGCCGGATTTGCACATCGGGGTTGTCCTGGATGTATCGCGAAATGATCGCGGAGACGCCGGACTCCAGCAGTCCAACGGGACAGCTGATGCGGACGGTGCCCTGCGGCTTGGACAGCGTCCGGTCCACGATGTCTTTGGCGGCCTTGGCTTCCGAGACCAGCGCAAGGCAATGCTGGTGGAACTGCCGCCCGGTCTCCGTCAAGGACAGGCTCCGGCTCGTGCGATTGAGCAGGCGCACGCCGAGTTCCTCTTCCAATGCGCGAATGCGCCGGCTGAGTTTCGACGTCTGAATGCCGAGGTTGCGCGCGGCCGCCGTATAGCTTCCATGCTCGACCACCTCTGCGAAGAGCCGAAGATCGTTGAGGTCAGTGATCGAGTTCATGGGCGGGCCTTGCTTCCGTTTATCGTTCTATCAGCGGCAATGATGCGTTCCAATTTCGCTGCTATGCACGAGTTCGTTGCAAATATAGCATTCTCCCATCGCCCGCACCAGCGCTGAATCCTGTCAGCGGCCTAGGTGACAAGCGCCGCATCCGCGGCGGCGGGAACCGGAGGCGCACATGCTCACACACCGGCGTTGGAAATCATTGGACCGAGCGGATCTGGACTGGCTGCGCGCGAAACATCATTTCGCGGTCAGCGCCGGCGGCAATCCCGCGCATGCCGCGCTGGGCCCGCTGATCGTCTGGAACGACGACGAGATCGCGGTGGGAGGCGGCTTCCCCATGCACGGGCACCGCGACATGGAGATCATCACCTACGTGCGCCAGGGCTTGCTCGGGCATCGCGACACGTTGGGGTCCGAGGGAGCGATCCACGCCGGCGATGTCCAGGTCATGAGCGCGGGCACGGGCATACGGCACGCCGAGTTCAACCGGGGCGAGGTGCCGCTCAAGCTTTATCAGATCTGGCTGCTGCCTCGTGAAGCGGGCGGCAAACCCGCGTGGGACACCAAGCCATTTCCCAAAGACGACCGATCGGGACGATTCGTAGTCCTAGCCAGCGGATTCGCAGGCGATGAAGGTGCGCTTGCTATCCGCGCCGATGCGCGTGTGCTTGGCGCATTGCTCAAGGCAGGAGAGCGCGTTCGATACGAATTGAGCCCGGCGCGCCGTGCCTATCTCGTCGTGGCCTCGGGACGCATCGCAGTGAACGGCGAGTTCGTTGGGCCGCTGGACGGCGTGGCGATCACACAGGTCGGCACGGCGCAGATTTCCGCGCTTGAAGATTCCGAGCTGGTGATGGTGGACGCCGGCTAACTCTTTTTCTCGCATTCCACCTACGCAATTTCATTTCAGGAGTTCGTCATGGAACGTTTCAAGTTTCTCCCGCTGTTGGGCCGCATCATGATCGGTGCGCCGTTTGTCATGAGCGGGCTGGGCAAGCTCGGCGCGTATGCGGCGACGGTTGGCTATATCGCGGCGATGGGTCTGCCCGTGCCGCCGCTCGCCTTCGTCGTTGCCGTGCTGACCGAGCTGGGCGGCGGCCTGCTGCTGTTGTCGGGCTACCGGGCTCGCTTCGTGTCGCTGGCGATGGCGGTGTTCTGTGTGGTCACGGCGATGTTCTTTCACCACAACTTTGCCGATCAAAACCAGATGATTCACTTCCTGAAGAACGTGATGATGGCGGGCGGCCTGCTGCAGATCGCTTACTTCGGCGCCGGCGCATTCAGCCTGGACGCGCGCGCCGGACGGGCAGGAGCGTACGTGCCGTCTTTGGACGCGAGCTAAGCGGCGACACGACAGTGTGGTTGGCGGCGATGCCTTGCGCTTCATCATCGGACCCTTCGGATGCGTATTGATCGCAACCGGAGGGTCGCAGTCTGTCCTCACTGGCACGAGCACTACCTGATACGACCGGAGCGGCGAAGCTGTTCCCCTAGCTGCGCAATCCTTGTTTCTCCGGCTTGCAGCGCGGCTTCCGAGGTGTGCACGGAGTAGTACCCGAGCGACAGCTCGTGCGGATGCGGGACCGCGGAACCAAGGACGAATTCCGCATCTGACTCGGCGATGAACTCCAGAACGCCCTCCGACTCGCTGAAGACGGCAAGCTCGGCATCGATCCGCTGCCCGGCGACGCGAAGCGCGCCGCGCTGAATGCTCAGCCAAGCGACAACGTGACCCGCAGGCGGCGCGTACCGCCATTGCTCGCCGGCCGCGAGCCGCACATGCAGGTAGTTGATGCCCGGGGGCGCCGACGCGGGGCTCTGTGCATTGTCGTAGCGGCCCAGAATGACGCGGGCCGGACCGGCCATAGGAATCTCGCGGGCGGACAGATACTGGCTCTTGGCTTCGCGCAGTTCCAGGTCGCTCGGCAACGCCGTCCATAGCTGATAGCCGTGCACTCGCGTGCGGCCTTCAGGGTAGCCGTCATGCCACACGCCACCGCCGGCGTTCATCCACTCGACGCCGCCCGTTGACATGACGCCGGATGCGCCCGTCGTGTCTTCGTATCGGACTTCGCCATCGAGCAGGATGGTGGTGGTCGCGATTCCGGAATGCGGGTGCATCGGAAACCGTGCATTGGAATGCGCGGGGATGTCGAAGTAGTCGAGGAAGACAAAGGGTTTGAGCAGTGCGCCAAGGTCGCCTGGGCTGAACAATCGATTGACGGGGCCATGCGGCCTGCCTGCGGTTCGGGCGACGATCGTTCTCGTCATGGGAAGCTGCGTCGCAAGACTGGCCGTATCGTTTGCGGCGATGGATTTGTATCCTGAACGCGTGGGTGAGTCGGTCGATTTGACGGTTCGCGCAGACATGGCAGCGGCATTCCTCGATCATCTTGATGTCAAGTGGAGGTTAGCCGTTCCTCGTTTAAAGAGGAAGCCTAAATATTTCGATGCGATCCATCGTCAGGAGCGATATATGTTGGATGGGGTTTCCCTCGATCAGTTGCGGACCTTCATCGCGGCGGTCGACGCAGGCAGTTTCTCGGCTGCGGGCCGCAGGCTGCACCGGACACAGTCGGTAGTCAGCCAGACGCTCGCGAATCTCGAAAGGCAGGTGGGCATACAGCTTTTCGACCGTAGCGGACGCTATCCTCGCGTGACCGCCGGCGGCGCGGCGCTGGTCAGCGAGGCCCGCGCCGTGATGCGCGACATCGACGGATTCAAGGCTCGCGCCCGCACCCTGGCAGAAGGTCTCGAGCCGGAGCTGGCTGTTGCGGTCGACGCGTTCTATCCGATGGAGCGCTTGACCGCGGCCGTGCAGGCATTTGCCGTTGAGTTTCCACACACGCCTTTACGCCTCTATGTCGACGCTTTGGGCGGGCCGGCCAAACGGATCTTAGACGGTGTCTGCCGGCTGGGAATCATTGGCTCGACGCTTGCTGTTCCGGATGGCATGCATGCCGAAAAAATCATGGATATCACCATGGTCACGGTGGTGGCCCCGACCCATCCGCTGGCATCGCTCAAGCGCGTTATCGGAACGCATGAGTTTGAACATCACGTTCAGCTGGTGTTGACCGATCGCACCGATCTGACTCAAGGGAAAAGCTTCGAGGTTTTTTCGCCGCTCACCTGGAAGCTGGCGGATCTGCACGCGAAGCACGACTTCTTGCGGGGCGGGTTCGGCTGGGGGCATATGCCGCTCGCGATGGTCAAGGGCGACATCGCGTCCGGTGCGTTGCACCGGCTTCGTCTCGACAAATTCGAACCAGTGACGCCGCCTGTTCCGATGTTCGCGGCCTTTCGCAAAGACACGCCGCCCGGCCCAGCGGGCACCTGGTTCGTGAAGACGTTAAAGGCGGGCGCTGCGCCTGCGTGAATGTGTGCGCGGTCATCCGCGCTTCTAGTTCACTCTTCCAGTTGGTGGAAATCACTTTTCCCTTGAGGGCATTTTTCTTCGCGGAGCGGCCGATTATCGTTAACCATAAAACTTGGCAGACGGAAAAGATAATAGAATCCACTTCGTGAGGCAGGGCAATGATCAGGCATATCGTGATGTGGCGTGTCGCGGGCGAAACAGCAAGCGAGCGCCGTGAAACGGCCATGTGGGTCAAAAAGGAGTTCGAGAGTCTTCGAGGCTTGATCCCCGGACTGTTGGAGCTCGATGTGGGTCTCGATGTCAGCGGCGTCGACTACGCGTGCGACGTCGTCTTGGTGGCGGATTTCGATTCACGCGCTGCCCTCGACGCTTATGCGGACCACCCCGAACACCTTCGGGTCCGCGCGGCGCTTTCGGGCATGCGCGAGACGCGTCACCAGGTTGACTACGTTGCCCGCTAGGCACGCCGAGGGGCGCTTTCACGCGAGCGCCCCCGTCGTTTGCAGTTTGCGTCGTAGCAAGTAGAGGGGCCCCGGTGACGGGGCGCGTACGGCGTCGGATTCGGTGCACGCACCGAACGACATTAACCTGTGAAAGACCATGGTGGGCCAATGAGAACGACATATCGAGCGGTGCTGTGTGCGTTTGCCGGATTGCTGTCAACGGTTGCTCTCGCTCAGGGACCGGCGTCCAACACGAGCGCGCCAAACGGCGCCACAGCGGCGAGCGAAGCGTCGCAACCTGGGGCCTCGAACAAGTCAGCGCGCGCAGCGAACCGCCTGTTTGCGAAAAAAATACATCAGGTGTTGAACAAAACGAAGGGGCTCGCAGGTGCGGATATCGCGGTGTTTGCGAACGCGCGAACGGGCGACGTGGTCCTCGGGGGCTTTATCGATACCCAGGACCAGGAACACATTGCAACGGACGCTGCCGGCAAGGTGCCGGGCGTCAAGTCGGTCACCAGCAAGATCGTGTTGCGTCCGCCGCTTTGACGGTTCCGGCTTGACCCGTGCCCGGCGCGTGGCAGTGACGCGTCGGGGACGCCGCCGCTTTTGGAGCGTGCGCTGCGCGTTGAGTCATCCACGCGGTATTGCCGTGCTGCAGATCGGCGCGTTCATCTCGAGGCCGTCATGCTCGCTGTCGCGCCACACACCCAGTGGTGTTCATGACATGACGCGCTCTTCCATCCAATCCCCATAAATTCGGCGTCTCACGAAGCGCCACGCCGCGCGGGCGTTTGCGCCCGCTCGAGTGTTTTCATCGGCATCGAAGAGGCCGAGGGTTTACGCGGGTATTTTTACTTGAAAAATCAAATATACTCCGTCGGGAAAGTAGTTGAAAAATCAAATAAATGATGCCGCAGTGACCTCGGGGACCCGTGAACTTCGTTATGTGAGCAAGGCGTCACACGCTGAACTGGAGCTGATTGATGAGAAACAAGATTGCGCTTGAAGAACACTTTGCGATCGACCTGACTATCGAGCAATCGAAGGGCTATGCACCGTCCCACGTCTGGGAGATGCTGAAGTCGAATCTGTTGGACATCGAGCAACAGCGGCTCGAGCGGATGGAGCAGGGCGGAACCGAGTATTCGATCTTGTCGCTCAACTCGCCCGGCATCCAGGGCATTCCAAACATCAAGGACGCGATCGATGTCGCGAGGCGGGCCAACGATGTCCTCGCCGAACACGTTGCGCGTCATCCGTCGCGCTTGGGCGGATTCGCCGCGTTGCCGATGCAGGACCCGGAAGCCGCTTCACGTGAACTCGAGCGCTGCGTGAAGGAGTTCGGATTCCACGGTTTCATGGTGAATGGTTTCTCGCAGGTGGGCGATGCGGAAAACGTCGTGTATTACGACGCCCCGCAATACACCGATTTCTGGGCAAGCGCGGCGGCGCTCGGCAAGCCGTTCTATATGCATCCGCGCGATCCGTTGCCGTCCCGTGAGCCGATCTACGACGGTTTTCCATGGCTGACCGCTGCGACCTGGGCGTTCGCGGTCGAAACGAGCATTCACGCGCTGAGATTGATGACGTCAGGTCTCTTTGACCGCAATCCTCAGTTGCAGATGATTCTGGGCCATCTCGGCGAGGGGATTCCCTTCAACGTCTGGCGTGTCGATCATATTCTGCAGAAGGCGCCGCGAGGATTGCCTTGCCAGCGCAGCGTCGGTGAATATCTCCGGGAGAACGTCTTCGTGACGACGAGCGGGAATTTCAGAACGCAGACGCTGCTTGCCACGATGCTCGAGATGGGTAGCGAGCGGATCATGTATTCGGTCGACTATCCGTTCGAAACGCATGACGAGGCGTCTCAGTGGTTCGACACGTGCTCGATCAGCGAAACCGATCGCGTCAAGATCGGCCGGGAAAACGCGCGACGGCTGTTCGGTCTTCGATGATGTCAATGAGGCGAGGAACGGGAGAACTCCGATGTCCGTGACAGGCTTGGCGCCAGAAAGCGTGTGGCGCAACAAAATCTATAGCGGCGGATGGAAAGCGGCAGGCGCGGGGACGAGTCGTGATGAGCTTCCCGCTTACCCCTTTTAGCGCGGATGTTTTCATGCTCAAACGGAGCGAGGTGAAAAATTGACACCCAGTACTGCGCAACACGTGGAAGAGGCGCAATCGTCGATCGTCGACATCAGTGCGCTGATCGATAGCCGGCCACTGAGCACCTTCCAGAAGTGGATCATGGTCATGATCGGCTGCTCGGTGGTGATGGATGGCTTCGACGTGCAGACCATGGGCTTTGTCGCGCCCGCGATCGTGCAGGCGTGGCACATCAGCCCTGCGGAGCTCGGCCCCGTTTTCGGCGCAGGCTTGCTGGGGATGCTGGCGGGCTCGATCGTTTTCGGCGCGATGGCCGATCGGGTGGGGCGCCGGCCGGTTTTGGTCGGAGCGACGGTGTTCTATGGGCTATGCATGCTCGCCACCAGCCTGGTTCAGCATGTTCCGGAGTTTCTCGTCGTTCGCTTCCTGACGGGCTTCGGCATCGGTGGCGTGATGGGCAATGCGATTGCACTTGTCAGTGAGTACAGTCCGCAGAAATACCGGGCGTCGCTGATGACATGGGTCTCATGCGGGTTCACGGGCGGCGCGATCGCAGGAGGACTGCTCTGCGCAACGCTGCTCCCTTCGATGGGCTGGAGGTCGGTGTTCGTCGTCGGGGGGGTATTGCCGTTGGTCATTGCGGTCGCGATGGCCAGGTATCTGCCTGAATCGCTTCAGCTGATGGTGCTCAAGCAGCGCAGCCCGGAACGGATCGCTCAGTGGCTGAGGCAGATCGCGCCGGACCTGCAAGTCGGACCCGCGACCCGCTTTGCCGTTCACGGGCAGACGAACGCGAAGGCGTCCGTCGGCGAGCTCTTTCGCCATGGCCGCAGCACGACCACGCTGTTGCTATGGGGCATCAACTTCGCGAACCTGCTCGATCTCTTCTTCCTGTCGAATTGGCTTCCGATGCTTTCCTTGCGCGTCGGCCACGGTGTCTCGACGGCCGTGCTCATCGGAACCTCGTTGCAAATCGGCGGTACGGCGGGGGCGCTTCTGATGGGACCGTTGATGGACCGCTTCGGCTTCTATCGTGTCTTGTCGCTCAGCTTTTTGGTGGCGACGTTCGCGGTGTCGTGCGTCGGCCTTCCTGATCTTTCGACGGGACTCCGCTATGCCGTCGTGCTGATCAGCGGGATCTGCATCGTGGGCGGACAGCCCGCCGTCAACGCGTTGACCGCGACGCGCTATCCCACCTCGCTGCGGGCAACCGGGGTTGGCTGGAGTCTGGGAATTGGCAGGGCGGGCTCGATTATCGGTCCGGTGGTGGCCGGACAGCTCATCAAGCTGCAGTGGACGAACACCGCGCTGTTCGTCGCGGCCGCGGTGCCGGCACTCGCGGCCTGTCTGATGATTGTCTTGCTCAGCCGGACTTCAAGGGAAACGAAATGAGTATTTCGATCGCGGTGAATGGCAAGCGACACCGTCTGGCCATTGCAGCCGATACGCCGCTGCTCTACGTGCTGCGCAACGATCTTCAGTTGAACGGCCCGAAGTTCGGTTGCGGCGAGGCGCAATGTGGCGCATGCACGGTCATGGTCGGCGACGCTGCAACGCGCTCGTGTGTTTTTCCGGTCGGCGCGGTAGGCGCGGCTCACGTGACCACGATTGAAGGCCTGGGGCACGGCGAACGGCTGCACGCGTTGCAGAAGGCTTTCCTCGCGGAACAGGCCGCACAGTGCGGTTATTGCTCGAGCGGCATGATCATGGCCGCGAAAGCGCTGCTGGATCGGAATCCGAATCCGGACGAGGCGGTCATACGCCGCGAAATGGCAGGCCAGAAGTGCCGGTGCGGCGCGCATAACCGGATCGTCCGCGCCATCCAGCGCGCAGCGCAGGAATTGCGCGGATGAAGACCGTCAAGCTTTCCCGGCGCGCCTTCGGCAAATTGGCCGGTGCAATTGTCGCGACATTTTCGCTCGCGCCATTCTCAGCGTTCGCACAATCGGAGCCGAACTTGCCGATCGACCTGCGTGCCAATCGCAGGCTCGACGGTTGGATTCGACTCGACTTCGACGGAACGGTCACGATCTTCACGGGAAAGGCGGAGCTGGGGCAAGGCATTCTTACGGCACTCGCGCAAATCGCCGCCGACGAACTCGATGTCGATTTCGCACGCATTCGCATGCAATCCGCGGATACGGCACACAGCCCGAACGAGGGCTATACCTTCGGCAGCCAGTCGGTCGAGCAGAGCGGGGCGGCAATACGAGCCGCCGCAGCGCAAGCGCGTGCGGTACTGATTGGAGCGGCATGCCAACGGTTCGGCGTTTCGCAGTCGGACGTCCGTGTCGAGAACGGCGTAGTCTTGCTCGCCGATGGTCGCCGGATCGCCTATGTGGATATCGTCAGGGACGAGCGGGCGCTTCTCTCGCGCGATGTGACCGCAGGCGTCGCGCCCAAGCGAGCGTCGGAATACAAGCTCGTCGGCAAGTCGGTGCCTCGGATTGATTTTCCGGCGAAGTTTACGGGTGGCGCGTCGTTCGTTCAGGACATGCGGCTGCCCGGCATGGTGTTCGGCCGGATCGTGCGGCCGCCGAGGTACGGCGCCAAGCTGGTGGCCGTCGACGACGCGTCCGTTAGAGCGCTCCCCGGTGTGGTCGCCGTGGTTCGAAACGGCAGCTTCCTCGGTGTGATCGCCGAGCGGGAAGAGCAGGCGATCGCAGCGCGTCGCGCGTTGCAGGAGGCCGCGCAGTGGAGCGCGGATTATGTGGCGCTGCCCGACGTGGATCATCTCCAGCAGGCATTGCTTAGTTGGCGAAGCAAAGACAAGGTGGTCGGTGAAGCGGGGCAGGATACGCCGGCTTCCAATATCGCGACCCAACTGGAGGCCGTCTATTCCCGGCCGTATCTATCGCATGCTTCGATTGGTCCCTCATGTTCCGTTGCGTTGCTCAAGGATGGGCATATGACCGTCTGGTCGCATACGCAGGGCGCGTTTCCGCTGCGGGGCGATCTTGCGAAGGTGCTCGATATGCCGACAAGTGCAGTTGACGTGGTGCATGTTCCCGGCTCGGGCTGCTACGGGCATAACGGCGCGGACGACGTGGCGCTCGATGCCGCGTTGCTTGCGCGTGAAGCCGAAGGGCGTCCGGTGAAGCTTCAATGGATGCGCGATGACGAATTCGCCTGGGAGCCAATCAGCCCGGCCATGGTCATGCGGCTGAAAGCGGGCTTGACCAAGGACGGCCGAATTTCCGATTGGAACTATGACGTATGGAGCAATTCGCACGCGATGCGGCCGGGCCAGCCCGGAGGTGTGAATCTGCTGGCCGCCTGGCACCTTGCCAAGCCGTTCCAACCGTCGCCGCCGCCGGAGATTCCGCAGCCATACGGCAATGGTGATCGCAACGCCGTGCCCGTCTACGATTTGCCGCGCACGAGAGTGACCAATCATCTGCTATTGGACGCACCCATCCGCTCGAGTTCATTGCGCACGTTGGGTGCTTTCGGAAATGTGTTTGCGATCGAGTCGTTCATGGACGAACTGGCGCTCGCGGCAAACGCAGATCCTGTCGAATTTCGCCTGGCGCATCTGAGCGATCCGCGGGCGATCGCCGTGGTGCGTGAGGCGGCGATCCGCTCCCGCTGGCAGCCCGGGCGGAATGCCGACGGGCAGCGCGGACGCGGCTTCGCCTATTCGCGCTACAAGAACATCGAAGCCTATGCGGCGATCGTTGTCGATGTACACGTCGACCGCTCCAGCGGTGTGATCAGTGTGACGAACGTGACCGCCGCAGTCGACGTGGGCTGCGTGATCAACCCCGACGGCGTGAAGAACCAGATCGAGGGCGGCATCGTCCAGGCACTGAGCTGGGCGCTCAAGGAACGCGTCATGTTCGATCGAACGGAGATCACGACGCGCCATTGGCAGGACTATCCGATCCTGTCCTTTGAGGAGGTGCCGCCGATCGACGTCGTGGTGCTGGAACGTCCCGATGACGCGTCGCTTGGCGCGGGCGAATGTTCGGTCGGTCCGACTGGCGCGGCGCTGGCCAATGCGGTCGCCCATGCAAGCGGCGTGCGCATACGCGATCTGCCTTTGGTGCCGGAGAAGGTTTTGAACCCGCAACGCTCTTGATGCTCGCAGCGTTCCGCTGCCAGGCAAGGGCGTTGAGAGTGCAAGCGAAGTGGTCAGGTTCGAGCCGGGCTATTCAAGGTCGTCAAGCGCGCCCGCGTTCTCGTACAACTTGAGCAGCATCGAGCGAAGCGACTGAACGTCGCTCGCGGTGAAGCCGGAAAGGAGCACCGACTCATGTTGCTTTGCGATAGGGACGATGCGCTGAGCCAATTCCTCCCCCTTCCTCGTCAGGACGATCTTGATAGATCGCCCGTCCGTCGCACTCCTTTCGCGCTTGACCAGATCCTGACTCTCCAGGCGGTCAATGATCCTGGACAGCGCGGAAATATCCGACGACGAGTGCACGGATAGTTCAGACAAAGTCTGGCGCGGTACGTAGAGCAGCGAAGCGCAGACTCGCCACTCGCTGAGATTCAGGTCAAAGGCTTTCAGTGCTTTCGCGAACGCGTTTCCCATCCTGCTTCCGGCGCGTGTCAACAGGAAGGGAATTGCCTGCTCGAGCTCTTGCTGCCGCTTGGGTGTCTTCATGATCATCGGTGACGCCGAGGGTTTACGTGGGCAGATATACTTGAAAAATCAACTATACTCCACCGGGAAAGTAGTTGAAAAATCAAATAAACGATAGTCCGGAACATGTCGCAGCAGGTACGAGCAAATCCGGAAAGATACGCGATACATTAGTTAGTAATACATATAAAAAAGAATTTTTTCAATGGGTTGAATGACGGAGACAAAAGAATGAGATCACGTTTGAAGCGGGCCAGAGGTGGCCGCTCATGGCGCCGTATGGTCGGGTGCGGAGTCGCGTCGCTGGCGGCGAGCGCATCGGGTACTTCGCATGCGCAAAGCGCAGTAACCCTGTATGGCGTTATCGATTCCGGCGTCGAGTATGTGACGAACATTGGCGCCAAGAAGTCCAGCTCAGTGCACGTGCCGACTCTGACGGCCACGCTGCCGTCGCTGTGGGGCCTCCGTGGCAAAGAAGACCTGGGCGGCGGTCTTAACGCCGTTTTCGTGTTGGAGTCGGGTTTTGCCCCGGGACAGGGCACGCTGAATCAAGGGGGGCGTCTATTCGGCCGGCAAGCCTATGTCGGGCTTTCGGGGCGGTGGGGGACGCTGACCCTCGGACGGCAATACTCGCAAATCTTTTGGGCGGTATTAACCGGCGACACCTTGGCGCCGAATATCTATGCCGCTGCCGATCTGGACCCGTACTTGACCCAGCCGCGAGTCGACAATGCAATCGCCTATACGTTCACGTTATCGGGGCTGACGGTGGCCGCCATGTATTCGTTCGGACGTGACGCAGTGGATCGCGCGGCGGCAGGAGGCTGTGCCCAATCGACGACCGACTGGCAGGCCTGCAAGGCGATGTCCGCCATGGTGAAGTATGACGCGGGGAGGTGGGGCGTCGCGGCCGCCGTCGATCGCAACTACGGTGGCGGCGGCACGGGATCGCCGCTGCCTGTCAGCTCGCAAACCGATACGCGCGCCGTCATCGATGGCTACGTGAAGTTCGGCAACTCGACGATCGGCGCTGGGTTCCAACATCGAATCAATCACGGAGCGCAGACGCCGACCCTTTTCGATGCGGTCAGCAACTACTGGTGGATCGGCGGCAGCTATTTGCCGCGTCCGGATATCGCGCTCGACGCCCAGTTCGGCCATATATCCGTGCGCAGTAGCGCCGGAGGTTCCGTCATTGCGGCGCGCGCGATGTATTTGCTGTCCAAGCGCACCGCGGTATACGTCTCGGCCGGGCGCGTATTCAACCAGCGCAATGCGGCGTTCTCGATAGACGGCGGCGTGGTGCCGCCCGCTTCGACGCCATTGCCGGGTGTGGATCAAACCGGCGCGATTGTGGGTATTCGCCACCTGTTCTAAGGGGGCCGTGGCCGCCCGAAGACATGGGGCAGGCCACGACCGATCCATTCGCCGGGGCGATGGGAATCATCGAAAGAAAATGTCTATTCAGATTCGACTTATGCATGCGACATTGCGAGTGTGTTTCTCATGCAGACTTTTCGCCTCGCGTCCGATGATTTGAAGTGAGGCAAGCCAACGCCGGAGACCTTAGAAATGAAATTGTTGCATATCGATTCCAGCATTCTGGGTCCTCACTCCGTCAGTCGTGCGCTTTCCGCTGAAATCGTCAAGCGCCAAACAGCGTTGCACCCAGGTATCGAGCTCACCTACCGTGACCTGGCAGCCGATCCCGCTCTGCATATGTCGGGTGCGCACGTCGAAGCATGGGCGGGCGGGCACGTCGAAGGCGCCGGGCTGAGCTGCGACCTCGAAACCGGCGAGGAATATATTGCCGAGCTGTTCGATGCCGACATCATCGTTATTGGCGCGCCAATGTATAACTTCTCGGTTCCCTCGCAACTGAAGGCGTGGATCGATCGTATCGTCGTGGCCGGCCAGACCTTCAGATACGGCGAAGCCGGAGAAGTCCAGACGCTCCTCCCGCCCAATAAAAAGGTCTTCATCGCCTCGACGCGAGGGAATGTCTATCAGCCGGGTTCGCCTACGGCTGCGCTCGAACACCACGAGAGCTATTTAAAGAGCGTGCTCTCGTTTCTCGGTCTGCATGATGTGACGATCGTACGCGCGGAAGGACTTGCGTTCGGCCTCGATAGTAAGAACACAGCGATTAGGAAGGCGCGATCCGACATCGCAGCAATGACGGCTTGATACCCAATCGCGGGGCGATGTTCAAGGTTCCGTAGTATCCCAATTCGGTGCGAGTCCGCGCGGATCGACAATTCGACTATCCGGCCTCGCCAATCCATGTATGGCTGCCATTTCCGCTGCGCTTAGCGCGAAATTCAGGGAGTCTGACAGGGTGAAAAAAAGCGTGAGCCCTTCGATCGAGGGTCACGTGCGTGCGTTGTCCGCGTATGGCGACCGTACCAATTCGGCGACTTGAGCACCATGCTTCGAAATCCGGCCGAGAAAATGGTCGAGGCTGAACGCGCCTGCGCCGGACGCAGTGAATCCCAACAAGCCGCCCGCCATCGCCAGATTCTTCAGGAAGTGAAACATCTGATCCGGATCTTCGAACGCGTGATGGAAGATGAACGCGGTGACGATGCAATACGCCGTCAGTACCGATGAGACCCATCGGGTCCGGTAGCCGACGATCAGCAACGTTCCGCACGCGAGTTCGAGCAACATCGCCACCATCAATGCCGGTTCTGCCGCGGGCAACCCGAACGACGCGATATACCGGAATGCCGCATACGGTGAGGCCAGCTTTCCGATCCCGCTTAGGACAAAGACAGCAGCCATCAGAACGCGTCCGGCAAACAGGCGAAGATCCCGGCGCGTGGATTGCGAGGTGTTCATGCTCGAGGCAACGTGTTCGATGGGGTGGTCGGTGCAGATTAGCCGTTGCGGCTGTCCAGAGGAAGTCTCTATCTTCCGATGCGATCCATCGTCAGGGGCGATAGATGCTGGAGGGGATTGGCCTGTATCGGTTGAACGCCATCGTTCCATCACGCGCAATGATGCTTTGTCGCTCAGGACATATGCGGCGGGTCGTCCCGCCTATAGCATCGTCCCACGGTTCGACCTTTCCTCGGGTCACAGTAGGCCGCTAACCCGGCAACAGTCTTCTTTTCCGGCGGTCTTATCTGATGCTGTGACAATTTGGAATGCGAAGTAAATAGAAAATTCTGAGCTGGTGATGGTGGACACCGGCCGAGTGCTTGTATTTCCAAGTCCACTTACTCATATCAGGAGTTCGGTGTGGATTCTTACAAGTTTCTTCCGCTGTTGGGCCGCATCATGATCGGCGCACCGTTTGTCATGAGCGGGCTGGGCAAGCTCAGTGCGACCGCGGCGACGGTTGGCTATATCGCGGCGATGGGTCTGCCCGTGCCGCCGCTCGCCTTCGTCGTTGCCGTGCTGATCGAGCTGGGCGGCGGCTTGCTGCTGTTGTCCGGCTACCGCGCGCGCTTCGTGTCACTGGCGATGGCGGTGTTCTGTCTGGTCACGGCGGTGTTCTTTCACCACAACGTCGCCGATCACAACCAGATGATTCACTTCCTGAAGAACGTGATGATGGCAGGTGGCCTGCTGCAGATCGCTTACTTCGGCGCCGGCGCATTCAGCCTGGACGCGCGCTCCGCGCGAGCAATGGCGCTGAGCGCCAGCTGAGAAGACAGTGCTGACGATGAATCATTTGCCTAGCGACAGCGGATCAAGGGACCTCATCGTCACGCGCGCCCTCGATCCGGACGATGCGGCTATCGTCACCGCCATGCGAGCCGGGGCGAGTTCCGCTAAGGGCAAGCGTTTGGGAATCGAAGCACGCAGAGTATTCGACGCCATGATGGAGAGTGTCCTGCCGCGCGACGACGTTACGTTCGAATTCGGCACGGTCGGCGGTATCCGAGGGCTTTGGGTTTATCCTGAGCAACATCGATCTGACGAGGCGATTCTCCATCTGCACGCGGGATGGTTCAATTTCGGAGCCGCCGAGGCATTCCGCCATTTTGTCGGGCATATCGCTGCGAGGGCCAAAGCGAGGGCATTTATTCCAGACTATCGGCTCGCGCCCGAACATCCTTTCCCTGCAGCGGTTGACGATGTGCTCGCCTGTTACAGAGAGCTCGAGGAAAGGGGTATTCGTCGGATTGCCGTCACGGGAGACTCTGCTGGAGGCAATCTCGCACTGGTACTCGCTTCGTGTGTTGCCGGTGAAGCGGGTTCCGTCGATGCGACGCTTGTTGGGGTGGCTGCATGGTCGCCGGTTACCGATTTGACGCTTTCGGGCGCAACGTACGAGACGCGTGCCGATGCCGATCCTCTTTTCACCCGTCCGCAGGTTTCGGAGCTGGTGCATTCCTATTTGAGGACCGCCGATCCAGAACATCCTCTGGCTTCGCCGCTCTACGGACGACTTTCCGGCTTACCTGCCGTCCGTATTCACGTCGGAGACAACGAAGTGCTACTGGACGATTCGCGTCGATTCGTCGAGCGTGCCATGGCTGCGGGAGTCGATGTTCAGCTCGATGTTTGGATGGGGATGCCACATGGATTTGCCGGCAGCGTCGGCAAAATGAAGGCATCGGCACAATCGCTGGACGCCATCGGTGCGTTTCTCTTTGAAAAGCTGCAGGCGTCGCCACGAGCTTGAACCGTCTTATCGGCTGGCATGGCCCTGTGACGGGTTGGTCAGCGAGTCGCCCAGCTTCTCCAAAAGAAATTCGGCGAAGACCGTTACCGCAGGCGGCACAGGCGGGCGGCTCGTATAGACGAGCTGCAGGCCGAGGTCGGTGCTCGAGCGCCGATAGGTCGGCAGCACGCGTACCAGTTTCCCCTGCGCGATGATCGGCTCAACGATCAACTGCGGCAGCAGCGCAATACCCAGTCCCGCTATGCAAGCCTGCGTCAGCACTCGCATGTCGTTGACCGCGAACCGGCTGTTGATCGACACCTCCTGAGCACCGCGTGGTCCCTGCAGACGCCACGTGTTGCGACCCTGGCGACTGGTAATCATCAGACAGTCGTGTCCGGCCAGTTCACGCAGCGTGCGAGGTGCCGCGCGCCGTTCCAGATAAGACGGACTCGCCGCGAGGAACATCGTGCTCGGTCCCAGCCGGCGCACCTTAAAACCGCTGCTGGTCTCGATGCCCATGCGCAAGGCCAGATCGATGCGCTCGGCGATCAGATCGGACGGCGAATCGTCGAGCAGGAAGTCGACGCTGATATTTGGGTAGCGCGCGTAGAACTCGACCAACCATTCCAAGCGAAAGAATTCGAACAGACCGGCCAACGCGGCGACGCGTACCGTGCCGGACGGCGTCTGCTCATCGGCATGGAGCCGCCCGATCTCGAGGAGCTGGTCAAGCGCCGGCGCGTAGCGCTCGAACAGCGCCTGACCTTCCATGCTCAGCGCGAGTTTGCGTGTCGAGCGATGCAGCAGACGTGTGCCGAGCTGCACTTCGAGTTGATCGATGCGCCGGCTCAGCGTATTCGGCGGCATGCGCAGACGCCGCGCCGCCTCGGAGAAGCTGCCGGAGCGGACTACCTGGACGAACATCGCCAGATCATTCAGGTCGAGCATGAGATTTCACCAAAAATGGATGAATCAAATCCTATTTTACCAGCTAGTGATAAACGCTTTCCATCCTCATACTTGAGGCATCACACAGTAAGGTGAACCCATGACTTCGAATTCGATGCCGGCCGCGCCGGCCGGCTATACGCGGACTGCAGTAGCGCTGCACTGGCTGATCGCACTGCTGATCATCTGCGGCTTCGCGCTCGGCTGGGTGATGACCGACATCCCCGGCTTCACGCCGACGAAGCTCAAGTACTTCTCATGGCACAAGTGGATCGGCGTGACCGTGTTCGCGCTCGCGATCGTGCGTGTGTCGTGGCGCGCGACCCACGTGCCGCCGCCGTTGCCGGAGGACATGCCGATGTTGCAGCGGATCGGGGCGCATGGGGTGCACGTCCTGCTGTATGTGCTGATGCTCGCGATCCCGGTGACCGGATACCTCTACAGCTCGGCGTCGAACATCCCGGTCGTGTATCTCGGCATCGTGCCGCTGCCGCGCCTGATCGATCCTGACCCGGTGCTGAAGGAAACCTTCAAGACGCTCCACGTGACCTTGGACTACGTCTTGCTTTCCTCTGTTGTGCTGCACGTGCTTGCGGTGGTCAAGCATCAAGTGTTCGACCGTGACGGCGTGCTGTCACGCATGCTTCCCTTTACCAAATGAAGGACCCGATGAAAACGTCATTTTTCCGGCCCCTGGCGGCCGTGCTTGCGGCGGTGTCGCTCGTAGCGTCGAGCGCAGCGCTCGCCGACGCCGACCTGTCGAAGAGCAAGGTATCTGCGATCTCGAAGCAGATGAACGTGCCGACCGAGGGCGTGTTCAAGAAGTTCTCCGCACAGATCAAGTTCGACCCGGCGAATGCCGCGCAAGGCAGCGCGCAGATGTCGATCGACATCGCGAGCTTCGACCTCGGCGACAAGGCGTACAACGACCAGGTTGCCGGCAAGGACTGGTTCGATGCGAAGACGTATCCGCAGGCGACCTTCGTGTCGTCGGCGATCGCGCCTGCGGGCGGCAACCAGTACAACGTGACCGGCAAGCTGACGATCAAGGGCCGTGCCGAGACGGTCACGGTGCCGGTCACGTTTGCCCAGAGCGGCTCGACGCAGACGTTTGACGGCGTGCTGCCGATCAAGCGTTCGGTGTTCAACATCGGCACAGGCGAGTGGAAGGACACGTCGATCGTCGCCGACGACGTGCAGATCAAGTTTCATATCGTTGCCACGAAGTAAGCGCGGCAGCGTGACATCACCCGATACCGCGCACGAGCGCGGCAACTTAACGTTTCAAGGAGTTTGAATTGAAGAAGCATCTGATGTTTGTGGCGGGTGCCCTGGCCGCCTCGCTGTCGTTGTCGGCATTCGCGGACGCGACCACCTACCAGTTTGACCCGGATCACACGTACCCGAGCTTCGAGGCCGACCATATGGGCGGCGTGTCGGTCTGGCGTGGCAAGTTCGACAAGTCGCAGGGCTCGGTGACGCTCGATCGCGCGGCAAAGACCGGCACCGTCGACGTGACGACCGACATCGTGTCGGTCCACACGGGTAACGGGAAGCTCGACCAAATGCTGCAGTCGGATCAGTTCTTCGACTCGTCGAAGTTCCCGGAAGCGACCTACAAGGGCACGATCCAGTTCAAGGGCGACAAGCCCGCTTCTGTCGTCGGCAATCTGACGATGCACGGCGTGACCAAGCCCCTGACGCTGACGATCGACTCGTTCAAGTGCATGCCGCATCCGATGCTCAAGCGCGAAGTGTGTGGCGTCGACGCAGTCGGCGAATTCGATCGCAGCGACTTCGGCGTCGACTTTGGCAAGACGTACGGCTTCAACATGAAGACCAAGCTGCTCATCTCGGCCGAAGCGCTCAAGCAGTAATTCCGTTCGGAGATCGATCTCATGAAACTCTTACACGTAGATTCCAGCATTCTCGGGCAAGGCTCCGTCAGCCGCGATCTGTCGGCGGATGTCGTCGAGACCTTCCTGGGCCGCCATCCCGAGTTGGATGTCGCTCGTCTCGACCTTGCCGCCACGCCGATCGGCCATTTGACGGCCGCACATCTCGCGGCCGAGCAAGGCGCTCCCGTCGACGATGCGTTGAAGGCCGACGTCGCCATGGGCCAGGCTGCGCTCGAGGACTTTCTGGCGGCCGATATCGTGGTCATCGGTGCGCCGATGTACAACCTTGGCGTGCCTTCTCAACTGAAGGCGTGGATCGACCGCATCTCTGTCGCCGGGAAGACGTTCCGCTACGGCGAGCACGGCCCGGTCGGACTGTGCGGCGGCAAGAAGCTGATCACTGCCTCGTCGCGCGGCGGCGTATACAGCGAAGGCTCCCAGGCCGCCGTCTTCGATCATCAGGAGACCTATCTGAAGGCGGCCTTCGGCTTTCTGGGCATCACGGATATCGCCTTCATTCGCGCGGAAGGCGTGGCGATGGGTCCGGAGGCACGCAACGGGGCCATCGCCTCGGCGAAGAAAGAGACTGTCGCGCTCGCTGCGTGAGGTCGCTTCGCCCGGAAACAATACTCGCTGGAGAACAACCATGTCGAACACTCAGAAGCTCATCGCCGTCGTCGGCGCAACCGGTCAGCAAGGCGGCGCCGTTGTGCGCGCGCTGCAGGCGAGCGGTCAATTCAAAGTGCGCGCATTGACGCGCAATCCGGCCCAGCATCCGAAGCTGGGTGACGAAGTCGTACTGGCCGATTTCAATCGTCCGGAAACGCTTAAAGCCGCGTTTGCCGGTGCGCACGGCGTTTTCCTGGTCACGAATTCCTGGGAAGCACAAGAAGACGAACCGAAGCAGGCACTCGCCGCCGTCAACGCGGCGAAAGACGCCGGCGTGCAGCACTTCATCTGGTCGACGCTTCCCAATGTGGAGGCGATCAGCGGCGGCACGATCCATGTCCCGCACTTTACGGTGAAGGCGAAATTCGAACCCGTCGTGAGCAAAGCCGGATTTGCGCACCACACGTTCGTGATCGCGCCGTTCTATTACCAAAACCTGATCGGCCTGATGGCTCCGCAGAAACAGCCGGATGGCTCCTTGGGTTGGGCGCTGCCGCTCGATCCGGAGCGGCGCGTCATCCATATGGGCGACATCACGGAACTCGGCCGCCTCGTGGCCGGCGCGTTCGCGCAACCGGACCTCGTAGGGCACGGGGAACATTTGCCGCTGGTCGGCGATTTCCTGAGCTTCAACGAGATCATCGCCACGCTGAATCAACAAGGAAACTCGCTCTCGTTCAAGCGAGTCCCGCGTGAGGTTTTTGCTGGCTGGTTTCCGCACGCCGAGGGCATCGCGGCGATGCTCGCCTACTTCGAAGCGCACACGTATCTGGGCTCGGATTCGCGCGATGCGATCGCGCTCGCCGACAAAGTCGCGGGCCGGCAGCCGACGAAGTTTGCCGCATGGGCCAAGGCAAACTTCGCGATTCCGGCCGCCGCCTGAAAACACGCGTTAGCCGAACAGCTTGTTCGCGGTCTTGGCGATCAGTTCCCCCTGATGACGTGCGCCAGCAAGCTCGATGGCGGTCGGCTGGCGCTGACCTTGGCCGCCGGCGATGGTCGTAGCACCATAGGGGGCGCCGCCGACAATCTCATCCAGCGTCATCTGCCCCTGGTGGCTGTACGGCAGGCCAACGATCGTCATGCCGAAGTGGAGCAGATTCGTGATGATCGAGAACAGCGTGGTTTCTTGCCCGCCGTGCTGGCTGGCGCTCGACGTGAAGGCGCCGCCCACTTTGCCGTTCAGGGCGCCGCTCATCCACAGGCCGCCGGCCTGATCCAGAAACGCGGCCATCTGCGACGAGACGCGTCCGAAGCGTGTCGGCGTACCGACGACAATCGCATCGTAGTCGGCGAGCTCGGCGACGGTCGCGATCGGCGCTTGCTGGTCGAGCTTGAAGTAGGCGGCCTTGGCCACTTCCTCCGGTACGGTTTCCGGCACCCGCTTGACGTCGACCGTGGCCCCCGTCGAGCGCGCGCCTTGAGCGATGGCATCGGCCAGTGTCTCGATATGTCCATACGATGAGTAATACAGCACGAGAACTTTCGACATTTTGAACTCCTATTGATGTTTACGCGGTGATGGTGCGGCTATGACGGCACGGAATCCAGGAAGACGTAGAGCGCTTCAATCCTCCCGTCGCGAACGATGATGACGTCCACGCCCGTATAGTCGGGTGCTTCGTCACGCGGACCGGAACCCCATGACAGGCGGCCCGCATTGTGGAGGGCCTGGGCTTTACCGTGCGGCGTATAAGCAAAATGCGGGTGCGTCGCGCGAAGATCTCCGGCGAACTTATCGAGAGCGTCGTGCCCGACAACCATACCCGCAGGCGAGTAGAGCACACAATCTTCCGTATAGAGTTCCTTGATGGCGGCGCGGCGACGCTCTGCGTCGCCTTCGCCAAAGACCTCTTGAAGGTTGCGATAGAGCAGTTCTTGAATGCGGTTATTCATGGAGATTTTCCTTGATGATCGGCTGCGGGTTGAGCCGCGTCACGGTGTAGGGATGCCTTGGAAATAAGCGGTGTAACGAGACAAATCTATGGCAGCGTGCTACTTTTCGAAACAGAAATGATTGAAAACCATCGTTGCAGGACTGTCGATGTCAAAGCTGCCGGACTTTGAAGGGTTCGCGATGTTTGCGAAGGTCGCCGAAGAGGGTTCGTTTGCAGCCGCGGCGGCGGCGATGGGCGTTTCTGTTGCCACGGTTTCCCGGGCGGTCACCCGCCTGGAAGAGCGACTGGGAGGGAGGCTTTTCAACCGGACTTCCCGGCGGCTGGCACTCACGGACTACGGCCATACGCTTGCCGAGCGAGCCGCAAAAATCTACGCCGACGCCGAAGAGGCCGAGGATTTCGCACGCGAGACCTCGAGCCGTCCGCGTGGTCTGGTCAAGCTCGCCGCTCCGCTCTCCTTCGGCGTTCGCTGGGTCGCCCCGCTGCTGCCCGAGTTCTTCCAGACCTATCCGGGTATTTCCGTGGATCTCCATCTCACGGATGTCCATGCCGATCTGATCGGGGAGGGCTTCGACGCCGCACTCCGCATCGCCGTCATGGAAGACTCGTCGCTCGCGGCGCGTCTCATCGCACCCGTGCGCCGGTTTGTCGTGGCATCGCCTGCCTATCTGTCCCGCTATGGTCGACCGCAGCATCCGCAGGATCTGGGCGCCCACCCGTGTCTGACCTACGCCAACAGGAGCAAGCGCGATGTTTGGCGCTTTACGCACCAAGGTGGCGAGGAATGCACGATCACGCCGACCGGGGCACTGCGAGTGACAACGGTGGAAGCACTACTGCCCATGCTCCTCGCGGGACTTGGCGTCGCGGAGCTGCCCGAGTTTGTCGCGACACAGTATTTCGCGGACGGGCGGCTTGAACCGATCCTGACCGACTGGCGACTGCCCGAAGGGGGGCTGTATTTCGTCACCCCCACGGCCCGCGCACGGCCAGCGAAGGTTAGCGCGCTGGCCGATTTCTTCATCTCCAAACTGGCCGCGGCGGAATGGAGCGCGGAGACGCTCATGGGTTGGAAACCGCCTGACCATCGCATCGGCTAGGGATTCCTGGGGTGATTGTTGCTCGAAACGACAACACATTGACCACGCGGGCGCCATCGATTCCACGCGATCGTTTCGCAGCACGCGATTGCAGATGCCAAAAGCTGATATCTCGTTTCTCGACGTCCCGCTATCGGCTCATAGCAATCCACCTGCCAGCGTCGACCTCGACCCCTACCGTATCGAGCCCGGCCCCCGCGCAGGGCCCCTCGATGCAGTGCCCATCGTCGAAGCGGAACAGCGCGCTGTGATGTGCGCACATCAACACCTGCGCCCGATAGCACGAGATTTCCCCTGGCTCGAAATCGAGCGGCACGGAAAAGTGCGGACAGCGGTTGACGTAAGCCCAAACCTGCGTGCCGCGCCGCACGACCACGATCGACTCGTCCGCGTGCGCCGCCGCGACCACGCGCGCGCCGCCGTCCGGAACGTCGTCGATATGGCACAGCCGCATCCCGTCCATCGTTTCACCCCCTCCGCTCGGGATTGCCGAGACTCCAGTTCCAGGGGCGTATTTCGACGCGCTCGAACAACCCTGCCTGCATGTACGGATCGTTGCTGACGAACGCCATGACGTCGTCGATCGCTTCCGCTTCTATCACCAGCAGCGTGCCGTTCATCGCGTCGCATTGCGGCGCGAGCGTGGGTCCGCCGAGGCGGACGAAGACGCCGTGCTGCGTGGCGGTCCGCAAATAGGTGCGATGCACGGGCCGCACGCGCTCGCGTACCTCGCGCATGCCGGGCTTGTCGGTCGCGAAAACCGCGAAGTAACGTGGCATCGTGTTCAGCTCCGCTCAGTCAAGGCTCGCTCGGCCTCTTGGTGGTTCGTCGTCATGTCTTCCTCCATGAGGCGGGTCGCTGCGCTCAGGCCGGCGCCGCGCCCTGCCATGCCCGCCCGAGCAACGCGCGGATCGCCTCGCGCTCCACCGGACGCGGATTGGCATACGGATTCCTGCACGCGAGGTCGGCAGCCTCGTCGAGCCCTTGCTCCGGCATGCCGAGCGCCGCGAGCGCCGCCGGAATACCGAGTGCGCGGTTCAGCGCGAACAGCAGCGGTCCCGCCTCGGCCGCCTCTCGGCCGCCCAGCGCACGCGCCACGCGCGCGAGCGCGGCGGGCGCTGCCGCGTGGTTATAGTGCGCCGTGTGCGGCAGCATCGCCGCGTGGGTCCGCGCGTGCGGCAGATTGAAGGTGCCGCCGAGCGTGTGGCAGAGCTTGTGGTGCAATGCCATGCCGACCGCGCCGAGGCAGGTGCCCGCGAGCCACGCCCCGTACAGGGCGCGGCTGCGCATCGCCGCGTCGTCCGGCGCGCGCACGACGGCGGGCAGGGCAACGCCCAGCGCGCGGATCGATTTCTCCGCCATCAGGCTGACGGTCGGGTTCGCATCCTCGGCGTAGAGCGCTTCGACCGCGTGCGCCATGGCGTTCATGCCTGAAGTCGCCGTAACTTCCGCCGGCAGCGAAAGCGTAAGCGACGGATCGTAGATCACCGTGCGCGGCAGCACGCGCGGATCGCGGCCGGTGCGCTTGAGGCGGCCTTCGGTCAGGCCGTAGATCGGGGTCATCTCCGAGCCGGCGTAGGTGGTGGGTACCGCGACGATCGGCAGCGACGATTCGAGCGCGATCGCCTTGCCGAGACCGATGGCCGAACCGCCGCCCACCGCCACGCAGCAATCGGCGTCGAGCGCCGCAGCCGTGTCGAGCGCGGCGCGCGCGACTGACACGGGCACGTGCATCACCGCCTCGGCGTGCACGCCTGCGGCGCGCTCGCCGAGCACGCGCGCCACCTCGTCGGCCAACGCGCGCTGTTCGGGCGTCGCGAGAATCAGCGCGCGCCTCGCGCCCAGCCGCTCGACTTCCTCGGGCAGCGTGGCGAGTGCGCCCCATGAGAACACCACGCGCGAAGGCGTCCCCTGATAGACGAAGGGCTCCATGGCGGCCTCAGCGCTTGAAGTGCGGCGGCACCTGGCCGTCCACGTTGACCCAGACCGAGCGGGCTTCCGTGTAGTCGTGCATCGCCTCGAAGCCCATCTCGCGGCCGTAGCCCGACTGCCCCACACCGCCGAACGGGCTGCCGGGATTGACGCGCTTATAGCAATTGACCCAGCACATGCCCGCGTGAATCTGCCCGGCCATGCGATGCGCACGCGACAGATCGCGTGTCCACAGCCCGCTGCCGAGACCGTAGGCGGTGCCGTTGGCGATCGCGAGCGCCTCTTCGTCGGTGCGAAAGCGCAGAACCGTCGCGAACGGGCCGAACACTTCCTCCTGGGCGACGCTGTCGTTCGGGCTGGCGGCCTCGACCACCGTCGGGCGCACGTAGTAGCCGTTCGCGAGCGACGCATCGTGCGGCGCGGTGCCGCCGGTGAGCACGCGGCCGCCCTGTGCGCGCGCCACGTCGACGAACGCCGTCACGCGTTCGAGGTGCTGCTTCGACGTCAGCGGCCCCATCTCGGTGTTGGGATCGAGCGGGTTGCCGACGCGGATCGACGCGGCGAGCGCCACGAAACGTTCGAGGAACGCATCGGCGATGCGCTCGTGCAGGATGAGGCGCGACCCGGCGATGCACGCCTGGCCCTGGTTGTGGAAGATCGCCCACGCGGCGCCGTTGATGGCGGCATCGAGATCCGCATCGTCGAACACGATGTTGGCGCCCTTGCCGCCCAGTTCGAGCTGCACGCGCTTCAGGTTGCCCTTCGACGCCTCGACGATGCGCCGCCCCGTCGCCGTCGAGCCCGTGAACGCGATCTTGCCGACGCCCTCGTGCTCGGCGAGGCGCTGCCCGGCCGTGTGACCGTAGCCCGCGACGATGTTGACGACGCCCGCCGGAAAGCCGACCTCCGCCATTAGTTCGACGATGCGCAGCGTCGAGAGCGGCGTGATCTCGGAAGGCTTGAGCACGACCGTGTTGCCGGCCGCGAGCGCCGGACCCATCTTCCAGCTCGTGAACATCAGCGGAAAATTCCACGGCACGATCTGGCCGACCACGCCGATCGGCGCGCGCTGCACGTAGTTGAGAAAACCGGTTTCGACGGGAATCACCGAGCCTTGCAGCTTGTCGGCCATGCCGCCGAAGTAGCGGAAGCAGGCCGCCGTGCGCGGTACGTCGAGGGCGCGCGAGTCGCGGATCGGATGGCCCGTGTCGAGCGATTCGAGCTGCGCGAGCTCCTCGGCGTTCGCCTCGATCGCGTCGGCGAGACGCAGCAGCAAGCGGCCTCGCTCGGCGGCGGGCAGCGCCGCCCACTTCGGGAACGCGCGCGCGGCGGCCTCCACGGCGAGATCGACGTCGGCGGCCGTGGCGGCGGCGATCTTCGCGATCAGCGTGCCGTCGTGCGGATTGAGCACGTCGATCGTGCCGCCTTCGACGGCATCCGTGAAGCGGCCGTCGATGAAGAGTTGGGTTTGCATGAAGGGTCCTTCCTTGGTGATGGCGGGCGCGTGTTTCAGAAATCGACCGGGTACGGCTTCAGGTCGCCGCGCTCGTAACGCTTGGGCAGGTCGGGCGTCGCGTTTTCCCAGACGAGCAGCATCGAGCGCTTCGTCGAGTAGCCCTGGTGGCGGATGTCGGCCGGCATCGCGCAGATGTCGCCCGCGCGCATCGTGATGCGCGCGCGCGGCGCGCCCGTGTTCTTGTCGCCGATGTCCCAGACGATCTCGTCGGAGAGCTGCAGGAACCACTCGACGCGATCGTTGCCGTGAAAGACCGGCAGGATGTATTCCTCGGTGGTCGGGCAGAACAGGCTCTGGCCGCATACCGACGTCACGGACGGATTCCACGTGACGTCCGAGCGCGACAGGTACTTGAAGAGATTGAACGCGTGCAGCTGGCCTTCGAAACCCGGTTCGACGTGAACTTCGGGCTCGTCCTGGGGAACGTCCGCGAACGCGCGGTTCACGCTCAGGTGCTCGCGCAGCGGCGAGTCGCCCTCGAGGCCCGGCATGCGGCGCGTCGCGATGCGCGTGCGCTCGATCGCGGCGTCGTTCTCGCCATGCTTGCGGCCGAATGCCGTGCCCGTTTCCTCCGGCGCCGCAAACGGATCGAAGCCTTCGTTGGTCCAGTCGTGCAGGATCGCCTTGAAGGTCGCCATGATCGTCGGCGTCTCGAAGGTCTCCATGTAGTCGACCCCCGCTTCCTTCATGATGCCGTTGAACGAGCCCGCGTACACGTCGACCTTGCCGTAGTGATTGCGCGTGCCGAACACATGATCGAAGTTGACCCAGCCGTAGAAGAAGCCCCATGCGACGTCGCGCATCATCGCGCGCAGAAACGCATCGGCCGGCACGGCGTGGGTGCGCATCTGGTCTTTCGCCGGCCAGACGATCTTGACGAAGTACTCGTCGCGCTGGAACTCGAATGCGCCGAGCGTGAAGCGGCGATAGCCGGTCACGGCGTCGGGCTCGCTGGCGCGCACGGTGTCGGCGGCAAAGCCGGCTGCGTGCGTGATGGTTTCAAGACTGGCCATGTTGTGTCTCCTGTGTCGATCGGAGCGCGTGCGGAGCACTGACGCCGATCTCATGCAAAGCGGAAAGTAGGGGGGCGGTTCGGATGCGTGTCAGTGCAGGCAGATGTCGGCCCACTTTTGAACCGAAAGCTCGCCGAGCATCGTTTGCACGAGCGCCACGCCGGTCTTTTGGGCGCTGAAGCGATAGGCGCAGCCGGCCGGCAGCAGCGCCTGATGTCCGCGGCGCAGCACGACGTGGCCCATCGCGCGGCCGGCGGGATGCTCGCCGGCGCGCACGGTGCCCGTGCTGCCCTTGGGCGGCGTGTCGAGCTCGACGAAGTCGATGCGGGCTTCGCCATCCATCAGGATCACGAACTCGTCGTGCGCACAGGCAAACCAGCCGGACTGTCCTTCGACGCGCAGTGTCTCGATCACGTATTCGAGGTTCTTGCCGACCACGACCTTTTCATAGGGCGCCGACTGGGAAGCGACTTCGAAGATGTTGGAGAAAACGTAGTGGCGGGCATCGCCGCTCGTGATTTCGATTTCGCCTTTGCGGTAGCCGTCGAGCGACCCAAAGACGGTATGGAATGACGTTTCGGTCATTGCTGTCTCCTTTAGTTAAAAGCTGCTGTTGGACTTAACTTTAGGAGCGCCGAGGGGCGGCAACAACTGGCGGCGAGGCGATTGCCGCATTCGCGCTTCGCGAATAATCGCCTCGCTAAGTGACCCAGCCGCGCTCGATCAGCGGCAGGTCCCACGCGGGCTCCGGGCCCAGGTATTCGGCCAGAAACTCGACCAGCGCCTTGACCTTCAAGGCCTGTCGCTGCGTTGCGGGATAGACGGCGGCGAAGCTCAGCGGCGAGAGCGCATAGTCGGTCAGGAGCGGCACGAGGGAGCCATCGAGCAGCGAAGCGCTGGCCACGAGCGTCGGCAGGCACACGACGCCACCGCCCGTGAGCGCGTAGTCGCGCAGTAGATGCACCGAATTCGAGCGGATCATGCCGGGCAGCTCCATTTCGACGACCTCGCCGCCGCCCGTCATCACCCAGCGGTTGCGCGAGGGATAGCCTGAATAGAGCGCCGTGGTGTGCTGCAGCAAATCGCGCGGATGCTGCGGCGCGCCATGCTGGATCACGTAGGCGGGCGCGGCGCAGAACAGCCGCCGCACGGGGAACAGCCGGCGCTCGATCAGCGACCCGGAGATCGGCGGAAAGATCTGGAACGCGACGTCGAATCCCTCTTCGATGGGATCGACCACGCGGTCGTTGACGATCACGTCGATCTGGATGCCGGGATAGCGCCGGTTGAACTCGGCGAGCGGCGCGCCGAAGTGGCCCAGCGCGAAACCCGGCAGCATCTGGATGCGCAGCCGGCCGGTCGGCGTCGCGCGCAGCTCGCGCATCTGGTCGGTCAGTTCATTGACGCGCCCGACGACTTCGGCGCATTCGCGGTAGAACGCCTCGCCCACTTCGGAGAGGCGCACGTGCCGCGTACTGCGATGAAAGAGCGGCGCGTTGACGAACTTCTCCAGCTGCTGGATGCGGTTCGTGACGACCGAACTCGTCACGCCGAGCTGCCTCGCGGCCTCCGCAAAGCTGCTCGTCTCCGCCACACGCACGAATGCTTCGATACTCAGAAAACGGTCCATGCTGCTCTCGTCTCCGCCGGTTCAGACCCTCAGTGTATCCGGGCCGGCGGTGCCTGGCGCATGGATCGCGGCCACGCAAGGCGGGCCGGAACGGCATGCTCACTCGGGCTGTTCAGCTGCCGAGAACTCGGCCGCCGGAAGGTTCCGGCGACGCTGTTTGGCCGGCGCCGTTTCCTCGAGCAGGACGCTAACCCCGATTCCGAGCAGGACGGCGAAAATCGGCAGCCAGAGGATGTTCTGGATTCCGAAGCGAGTGGCGACGAAGCCGGCTAGCGCAGGCGCCACGCCTCCGCCGAAGATCTCGCCCGCACCCACGACAATGCCGATCGAAGTCGAGACCATGCCGGCCGGCGCCGCTTCCGTTGCAATCGGTCCGGAAAGCAGCGAGACGAGGCCCAGGGTGAAGAACGAAGCGACGAACAGCACGGCAAACAGCTCGACAGGGTGGGCTCCGAGTCCTCGGAACAGGTACAGCATGACGGCGGTTCCCGTGAAGCCGACGATGCTCGCCAGACGGCGGCCAACCAGGTCGGAGAGGCCGGGCAACCCGAACTGGCCGATGAATCCGCCGAAGCCGATCGCCGAGACCACGACACCCATGCGTTGCGTGTCGAGCGACAAATACTCGGTGAGATACAGCGGCAGCATCGCGCCCAGCACGAACACGCCGGTCATCGCGCAAAACAGTGCCGCCATGGCGACCGGTATGTTGCGGCTCTTCAGCACGTCGCGCCAGTTGCCGCGCTCGGACTGCGTGGCGACACGCTTGGGCGCGGTTTGCGGCTCGCGAATCACGCGGAACATCAACAGGCCGAGAATCAGCCCGGGAACGGACACCAGGGCGAAGACCCAGCGCCACGTCACCACGTTGAGCAGTTGCGTCGCGATGATCGGCGAGAGCGCGAGTCCGAACAGGGCGAAGCCGCTCTGCTGCAGCCCGAGATTGAAACCGCGGCGCTTCGGATGGGACGCATCGGCGGTGGCGGCGAAGCTCGTCGGGCAGAAGGAGCCTTCGGCGACGCCCATCAGCGCGCGCATCGCGAGCAGGCTGGCGAGACCGCCGGCGAGCCCTGAAAAACCGGATAGCAGAGAAAACGCCAGGATGGCGGGGATCAAGACTTTGCGGCGTCCGACCTTGTCGGAGATGCCTCCCATCAGCGCCGCGAAGATGCCCCACGAAAGGCCGAGTATCCCGATGCAGTTGCCGACGTCCTGTGCGGTCAGGTGCAGGTCTTTCATGATGGACGGGAACAGCGGCGCGATCAGCCATCGGTCGAGCCCCACGAGGCCGAAGCCGAGAGCCAGCAGCGTCACGGCCTTCCACTCGTAGCGCACATCCCATTCGTTCGATTTCATCGGTGTCTCCATAGGTACCCACCCGATCGTGCTTGCGTGGCATCTGACCGGCATCGACATCGGGTGTCGATGGCGCAACGATATTCGCAAGCGCGGCACGGCAAGAACGGGATAACGACCGAATACGACATTCGCGAAATGCGAATAATGGCGCTCGGGCGGACGGCAACGCGCGTCAGCAAAGGCCGATGGGAGGGGAGAGCCGCTAATTAGCGGTATCGATCGACCGCCTCAGGAAAAACCCCCGGTAGACGCGGGCGCGGTGAGCGGGCGGCCGGTTCACGCGGTTCGCCGGTCGCGGCGTTCAGCGCGTCAGCGCCGGCTGCCATGTGCCGGCGGCGAGCGGCGTTTCCTCTTGTCAGATGCACGTCCGCGCTTCGCATCGGCGTATTCGCGAATCATCTCGACCAGCGCACGCAGCCCCGCAGGCACATGACGCCGGCCCGGATAGTAGAGGCACAACCCATCCAGCGGCGGCGTCCAGTCTTCGAGCACGCGCACGAGCGTCCCGGCCGCCAGATCCGCGTCGACGTTCCACTCGGTCAAATACGCGAGACCGAGGCCGGCACGCGCGGCCTCCAGCATCAGCTCCGGATTGTCCAGCGTCAGCGCGCCGCCGCCGTCGATGCGCACCGTCTCGCCGTGCCGTTCGAACTCCCACTGATAGATCGAGCCGCTCGGCATGCGGCTGCGGATGCATGGGTGCGCATTGAGGTCGCCGGGCGAGCGCGGCGGCTTGTGCTGCGAGAAATACGCCGGGCTGCCCACGACGGCAAACCGCTGCCTGTCGCCGAACGGCACGGCGATCATGTCCTGCGGCACGATTTCCGCCAGGCGGATGCCCGCGTCGAATCCTTCGACCACGATATCGATCAACCGCCCTTCCGTGACGATGTCGAGTTTCATCTCGGGATAGCGCTTCAGGAACGCGACGAAGACCGGCATCACCTGCCGTGCCGCGCCTGCCGACGTATTGATGCGCAAGGTGCCCGACGGCGTGTCGCGGAAGCTGCCCGCCTGGTCGAGCGCGTCGCGGATGGTCGAAAGCGCGGGCGCGACGCTGTCGACGAATTGCGCGCCGGCTTCCGTCAGCGCCACGCTGCGCGTCGTTCGATTGAAGAGCTTCACGCCGATGCGCGCTTCGAGCGCGGCCACCGCGTGACTGAGCGCGGAAGTCGACACGCTCATTGCATTCGCGGCGGCCCGGAAGTTCCGATGGCGCGCGACGGCCAGAACGGCTTCCAGTTCGCTGAGACCGGATGTTTTCATTGTCCTAAATCCTTCAACACGTCATCCACGATTGTAAGGCTAGTCGACGCAATCGCGACGCTCTATCCTGGGTCATCGCTAACACTTTTGCGGACCCACCCACCATGCAGACCATCGACCAGATCTACATCAACGGCGAATTCGTTACGCCACACGGCGACGAATATTTCGATCTCTTCAATCCATCGACCGAGAAGGTGATCGGCCGCGTGCGTCTCGCCGACGCCCGCGACGTGGACGACGCCGTCGCGGCGGCGAAGCGGGCGTTCCCGGCGTTCTCGCGCACGGACAAGCGTGAGCGCGTCGAGATGCTGAGGCGCATGCATGCGGCGGTAGCCGCGAAAGAGAGCGAGCTTTTCGAGGCGATCGTCGAGGAATACGGCGCGCCGGTGTCGCGCGGCCGCTGGATGGCCCAGCACGCGAGCAGCACCTTGCTGGAGGCCGCGAAGATACTCGAGGACTACGCGTTCAGCCGTCGCGCCGGCACTGCCGACGTGGTGATGCAGCCGCTCGGCGTGGCGGGACTGATTACGCCATGGAACAGCGACGCGGGCTTTATCTGCGGCAAGCTCGCGGCGGCGCTCGCCGCGGGCTGCACGGCCGTGATCAAACCCAGCGAAATGAGCGCCATCCAGACGCGAATCGTCACGGAGGCGCTCCATGAAGCCGGGCTCCCGCCGGGGGTGTTCAACATCGTCACGGGACGCGGCGAGATCGTGGGGGCGCGGATCAGCTCGCATCCCGACGTCGCCAAGCTGTCGTTCACCGGATCAACCGCGGTCGGCAAGACGATTTTGCGGACCGCGGCGGAGACGCTCAAGCGCGTGACGCTGGAACTCGGCGGCAAGTCGCCGATGATCGTCCTCGACGACGCCAATTTTGACGAGGCCGTCCCGCTCGCCCTTCAGGCGGGCTTCATGAACAGCGGGCAGGCGTGCATTGCCGGCACGCGAATTCTGGTGCCGCAGGCGCGGCTGCGGGAGTTCGAGGAGAAAATCGTGGCGGCGTTGGCTCACGTTCAGTCGGGCGACCCGCGCGATCCTCGCACGAGCATCGGTCCGATGGTCAGCCAGAAACAATGGGATCGCGTGCAGCGCTATATCCGCATCGGCATCGACGAAGGCGCGCGCCTGATCGCCGGCGGCGAGGGTCGGCCGCATGGCGTCGACGCGGGCTGGTTCGTGCGTCCGAGCGTGTTCAGCGATGTGACGAACGATATGACGATCGCACGAGAGGAGATCTTCGGCCCGGTGCTCTCGATCATCGGGTACCGCGATACGGAGGACGCCATCGCGATCGCCAACGATACGCCCTACGGCCTGCAAGCCTACGTGTGCTCGTCCGACGCCGCGCGAGCAAGCGCGGTTGCCGCGCGGATCGAAGCGGGACGCGTGCTGGTCAACACGCTCGCGCACGAACCGGCGGCGCCCTTCGGCGGATTCAAGCAATCGGGTATCGGCCGCGAGTACGGCACGTTCGGGCTGGAAGCGTTTCTCGAGCCGAAGGCGTTGCTGGGCGCGGTGTGACTCGCATCGTGATCCGGGGGCACGGCCTTACGTGTCCCTCAGAGTCCGGATGATCAATTCGCGAAACCAGCGGCTTCCTTCGTCGCTGTCGAAGGTCTCGTGCCAATGCACGGTGACCTCGACTTCGGGAATGGCCACCGGCAGCGGATAGACGACGAAGCGTTCCGATTGATTGAACAACTGCGCCACGCGCAGCGGCAGCGTCACCATCCAGTCGGTGCGCTCGAGTATCTGCGGGATCACCGTGAAGTGCGGCACGCGCAGCGCCACGCGCCGATGCAGGCCCGCTGCGCGCAGCGAATCGTCGATCGTGCGGTGGCTGCTTTCGCTCGACGCCACGGCCACGTGCAGCAGCTCCAGAAATTTGTCGCGCGAGAGTTTGCGCGCCGGCAGTCCGGGGCGTTTGCGCGTCATGCACACGTACGCCTCGTGAAACAGCACCGCGTACTTCGTGCTTTGCTTGAGCGCCGGCAGATTGCCGATGGCAAAGTCGAGCTGCCCAAGGCGCAGACGCTCCTCCACATCGGTCACCGGCACCTGTCCCGCCTCCAGGCGAATCAGCGGGGCGATCTGCTGCAGCTGCTCGCAGAGCGGCGGCAGAAACACCTGCTCGCCGATGTCGGACATCGACAGGCGAAACTCGCGCACGCTGGTGGCCGGATCGAACTGTTCGCCGTGGCGCAGCGCTTCGCGGATCGACGCGATGGCGCGCCCGATCGGCAGCGCCAATTGCTCGGCCGTCGGCGTCGGCAGCATGCCTTCGGTCGCGCGGACGAACAGCGGATCGTCGAACGACGAACGCAAGCGCCCGAGTGCATAGCTGATCGCCGGCTGCGACAGGCCGAGACGCTGTCCGGCGCGGGTCAGGCTGCGTTCCTCGAGGATCGCTTCGAACACGCGCAGCAGGTTCAAATCGATCTTGTTGAAATCAGTCATGTTTATGGCGTAGCTAAATTTGATAAATTTGACAGATAGATTACCCGATTCTAACCTGGGTCTCATACACGCAGCGGCATGGAGACACGGGCGATGGAAGCGGTTGTCGAAGCACGCGAGAACACGAGTGGCGCGATGCGGGAGCATGCGGGACCGCACACGCTGCCGGCGTTGCTGGCGGCGCGTGTCGCGCGACACGGCGCGGCTCCGCTGATCTCCGACGGCACGACGACTTGGAGCGCGGCCGACGCGCTCGACATCGCCGCCCGCCGCGCCGGGGCGCTCGCCGCGCACGGCGTCGAGCGCGGAGATCGCGTCGCGCTGATGTGCACGAACCGCATCGAATTCATCGAGATCGTGCTCGGCTGCGCCTGGCTCGGTGCCGTGGTCGTGCCGATCAATACCGCGTCGCGCGGGCTTCAGCTCGAACACATTCTGCGCAACAGCGGCGCGCGTTTGCTGGTCACGGAAGCGCATCTGGCGAGCGCGGTTTACGCGCTGGCAGCGCCCGACCTCGCGCTCGAAAGCATTTGGCTGATCGGCGGCGAGCAGGAGTCCGGCGCGTTTCCCGGAGCCTGCCGCACGATGCCGATGCCGCCCGCGGGCGAGCCTCTCGAAGCCGCCGAGCTGGCTGACGGCGATCCGCTTGCGATCCTCTACACGTCAGGAACGTCGGGGCCCTCGAAGGGCGTGATCTGCCCGCACGCGCAGTTCTATTGGTGGGGCGAGCATACGGCAAGCCACCTCGGCGTCGTGGCGGGCGACGTGCTCTATACCTGCCTGCCGCTCTTCCATACGAATGCCGTCAACAGCTTCTTCCAGGCGCTGATTCGCGATGCCGAACTCGTCGTCGGCCGGCGCTTCTCCGCGAGCGGATTTTTCAACGCGCTGATCGCCTCGCGCGCGACGATCACCTTCGTGCTCGGCGCGATGGTGCCGATCCTGCTCGGCCGCCCCGTGTCGCCGAACGAGCGCGCGCATCGCGTGCGCATCGCGCTCGCGCCGGGCGTGCCGGAGCGCTTCCAGGCGGATTTCACGGCGCGCTGCGGCATCGCGCTGCTCGACGGCTACGGTTCGACGGAGACCAACTTCGCGATCGGCGGGACCATCGACGCGCAGCGTCCCGGCTACATGGGCCGGGTCGCGAATGGCTTCGATGCGCGCGTCGTCGATGCATCCGATCGTCCGGTGCCGGACGGCACCGCAGGCGAATTGGTGCTGCGCGCGGACGAACCGTTCGCGTTCGCGACGGGCTATTTCGGCATGCCCGAAAAGACCGTCGAAGCGTGGCGCAACCTTTGGTTCCACACAGGCGATCGCGTCGTGCGCGAGGCCGATGGTTATTTCCGCTTCGTCGATCGTCTCAAGGATGCGATCCGCCGCCGTGGCGAAAACATCTCGTCGTTCGAAGTCGAGCAAGTGCTGCTGAGTCATCCGTCGATCGAGACGGCGGCCGTCTTCGCGGTGCAGTCCGCGCTCGCCGAAGACGAAGTGATGGCCGCGGTCGTGCTGAAACCCGGCGAGGCGCTCGAGCCGCTCGAACTGATTCGCTTTTGCGAGCCGCGTCTGCCGTATTTCGCCGTGCCGCGGTATCTCGAGTTCGCGCCCGATTTGCCGAAGACGGAGAACGGCAAGATTCAGAAGTACAAATTGCGCGAGGCCGGCGTCACGGCGAGCACGTGGGATCTGGAGACGTCGGGCTACCGGCTCGAGCGGGCGTGAGGGAGACTCAGATGACAAGCATGCAGACCATTTCCGCCGCCGGTGCACCCGGCAATGACGCTGCCGGCAACGGCACGGCCGCCGGCATTCAGGCGGCGCCTGTCGACGCCAAGGCGCTGCGCCGCATCGTCATGGCGTCGGTCGCGGGCAATGCGCTCGAATGGTACGACTTCTTCCTGTACAGCACAGCCGCCGCGCTCGTGTTCGGCCAGGTGTTCTTCCCGAAGGGCGCCGACCCGCTGCTCGGCACCCTCGCCGCGTTCGCCGGCTTCGCAGTGGGCTTCGCCGCGCGGCCGTTCGGCGGCGTGCTGTTCGGGCACATCGGCGATCGCTACGGACGCAAGGGCGCGCTCGTGTGGACGCTCTCCATCATGGGCGGCGCGACGTTCCTGATCGGCCTGCTGCCGACCTACGCGCAAGTCGGCCTCCTGGCGCCCGCGCTGCTCGTGCTGCTGCGTGTGCTGCAAGGCATCGCGTCCGGCGGCGAATGGGGCGGCGGCGTGCTGATCATCAGCGAATCGGCGCCGCCCGAGAAGCGCGGCTTTCTCGCGGCGTGGAGCCAGATCGGCGTGGGCGGCGGCTTCGTGCTTTCGGCGGCGGTGTTCTTCGCCGTGCAGACCTTGCCCAAGGACGCGTTCATGAGTTGGGGATGGCGCATCCCGTTCCTGCTGTCGATTTTCATTTTCGGCGTCGGCGTCTACATCCGCTCGAAGCTGCCGGAGAGCGCCGAGTTCGCCAAAGCGGAAGCGGCGGGCAAGAAGGCGCATATGCCGGTCATGGAGGCCATCCGCAAGCACCCGAAAGAGATCCTGATGGCGATGGGGCTGCGCGTCGCGGAAAACGGCGGCTCGTACATCTTTCTCGCGTTCGCGCTCGTGTACGGCAAATTCATCGGCGTGCCCAATGCGGTCATGCTGGCCGGCGTGATGGTATCGATGACCGTCGAACTGGTTGCGATGCCGATCTGGGGCCGCCTGTCCGATCGGATTGGCCGCAAGCCGATTTATATGATCGGCGCGGTGGGGCTCATCGTCGTCGCGTTCCCGTTCTTCTGGCTGCTCGACACCAAGGTGCCGACGCTGATCTGGCTTGCGTTCCTGCTGGGGAATCCGCTTTGCCACGGCGCGATGATCGGCACGCAGCCGAGCCTGATGGGCGAGCTGTTCAGCACGGAGGTGCGCTACTCGGGCATGGCGCTCGGTCACGAGATCGCCTCGGTGTTCGCGGGCGGCTTGTCGCCGTTGCTCGCGACAGCGCTGCTCGCTCACTATCGCGCCGCATGGCCGGTCGCGCTGATGCTGATCGCGATGGGCGCCATCACGGTGATCGCGCTGTTGTTCACGCACGAGACCGCGCCGCGGCGCTCGCGTTGAACCGGGCAACCCAGAGCAATCCGACATGCAACCCATGCCTCTTCATAACGTGCTCGTGACTGCCGGCGTGGAGGTGCCGTACCGGCGCCACGCCTCGGGCGTTTCGACCGGCGGCCTGCTCGCGCAAGCCTTCGCCGCTGTGCTCGAGCAGTCGGGCTTGCGCGCAGCCGATATCGACGGCCTCGGCGTCGCGTCGTTCACGCTTGCGCCCGACCACGCCATCGACGTGGCGTGGAGGCTCGGCTTGACCCCGCGCTGGTGCATGGACGATTGTCACGGCGGCGCGAGCGCGATCAATCTGCTGCAGCACGCGATACGCGCGATTCAATGCGGCGATGCGAGCGCCGTCGCGCTCGTGTCCGGCGATCACTTCGAGCCGGCGGACTTCAAGCGGCTCGTCGAGCATTACAACCTCACGACGCGCACCTATTTGCGGCCGCTCGAAAACGGCGGCCCGAACAGCCTGTTCGCGATGCTGACGCAGCGCCATGCGAAGCGGAACGGCCTGACGCGCCGCGACTATGGCGCGCTGTGCGTCGCGCAACGCGCATGGGCGGCGCAGAACCCGGACGCCGTCTACCGCGAGCCGCTTTCGATCGAAGACTATCTCGCGGCCCCTGTCGTTGCCGAACCGCTCGGCCGCTTCGACTGCGTACCGGTCGTGAGCGGGGCGAACGCCGTGATCGTCGCGCGCGCCGATCTCGTGCGCCATGCGTCGAACATGCGGGTGCGCGCGCTGCAATGCCGATACAACTTCGATCACCAGGCTGGCGACGGCTTGCAGACCTCGCTGGCGACGATCGCCGAAGACTTGTGGCGGCAAGCCGGCGTCTCACCGCAAGACATGGACGTGGTGTCGGTCTACGACGATTACCCGGTCATGACGCTCGTCCAACTCGCCGATCTCGGCTTCGCGCCCGATGGCGATCTGCGGGCGCTGATCGAGCGCGTCGCGTCGCGCGCGCTCGCGGTCAATACGTCGGGCGGGCAGTTGTCGGCGGGGCAGGCGGGCGCTGCGGGCGGCATGCACGGCCTCGTCGAGGCGATCACGCAATTGCGCGGCGCAGCCGGCGCGCGTCAGGTGTCCGAGGCGCGGCGCGCGGTCGTGAGCGGCTACGGCATGGTCGAGTATCGCTACGGCATGTGCGCGAACGCGGTCGTGCTCGAACGAACCGAGGCAGGTGCGCCATGACGCTCAGCGTATTTCAATGCACCCAGTGCGGCGCGACGCTATTCCCGGCGCGAGTTTTCTGCCCCGCGTGCGGCGGGGCGCAATGGCGCGAATGCGCCGTCGTGCGCGGCACGGTGAACGAGTCGACGGTGGTGCGTCATCGCGTCGGCGCGCAGGAAGGCGGCGACGTGCATCTTGCGAGCGTCGTGACGAGCGCCGGTCCGGTCGTGATCGCGCGGCTCGAACAGGGTGTGCTGGCCGGCGACGAAGTGGCCCTCGACATGGACGAAGCGAACCGCATTCTCGCTCGTCCGATTCGAGCAATCGAGTAACGGAACCATGGCAGAGAAATCGTTCAAGAAGGAAGTGCAGAAGCTGCGCATGCCGGCCGGCGAGGAATTTCGCGGCGAAGGCATTCTCGCGGTCACGAAGGCGCTGCTGCAGTCGGGGGTGTCGTATGTCGCCGGCTATCAGGGCGCCCCGATCTCGCACCTGATGGATGTGTTGTCGGACGCGAACGAGATTCTCGAAGACCTCGGCGTCCATTTCGAAAGCAGCGCGAGCGAAGCGACAGCGGCGGCGACGCTGGCCGCCTCGGTCAACTATCCGCTGCGCGGCGCGGTGACGTTCAAGGCAACGGTCGGCACGAACGTCGCGTCCGATGCGCTCGCGAACCTCGCTTCGGGCGGCGTGACGGGCGGCGCGCTCGTGATCGTCGGCGAGGACTACGGCGAAGGCTCGAGCATCATGCAGGAGCGCTCGCACGCGTTCGCGATGAAGTCGCAAATGTGGCTGCTCGATCCGCGTCCGAATCTGCCTTCGATCGTCGATGCGGTCGAGAAGGGCTTCGAATTGTCGGAGGCGAGCCATACGCCCGTGATGCTGCAGCTGCGCATTCGCGCGTGCCACGTGCACGGGCACTTCACGACCAAGGCCAACGTGCGGCCGTCCTACACGCTCAAGGACGCAATCGAGAACCCCGTGCGCGACGTCGGCCGGATCGTCTTGCCGCCCGCGAGCTTCGGGCACGAGCGCGAGAAAGTCGAGGAGCGCTGGCCGGCCGCCGTCGAGTTCGTGCGCCGGCACCGGCTCAATGAGTTCTTCGGAGCGGACAGCGCGCACGACGTCGGCATCATCGTGCAAGGCGGCCTCTACAACACGCTGATGCGAGCGCTCGCGCTCGTCGGCCTCGCCGACGTCTACGGCCGCACCGAGTTGCCGATCTACGTGATGAACGTGGCCTATCCGACGATCGATGCCGAGGTGCGCGAATTCTGCGCGGGTAAGCGCGCCGTGCTGATGATCGAAGAAGGCCAGCCGGAATTCATCGAGCAAGCGCTCAACACGATTCTGCGTCAGGCCGATCTGCCAACGCGCGTACATGGCAAGGATTGTCTGCCGCGCGCGGGAGACTACACGCCGAACGTCGTCATCAAGGGGTTGCTGAAATTTGTCGGCCGTTACTTGCCCGATCTGATTCGTGAAGAGGCGTTGCCTGCCGGCGTGCGCGAGACGGTGTCGACACGGCGCCCCGTGCCCGTGCCGGTGGTGTCGTCAGCCTCGGCTTCGGCGAGTGTGCAGGCCGCGGCTGACGCGGCGGCGCCTCGTGCCATCGAGGCGCCGCCGCCTGCTCTGCCCGAGGTGCATCCGCGCCCGCCGTCGTTCTGCACGGGCTGCCCCGAGCGTCCGATCTTCACGGCCATGAAGCTCGTCGAGCGCGAGCTCGGCGCGCATCACATCAGCTGCGACATCGGCTGTCATCTGTTCTCGATCCTCCCGCCGTTCAACCTCGGGGCGACGACGATGGGCTATGGGCTCGGCTGGGCCGGCGCGGCCGCATTCAACACGAAGGAAACGGACCGCCGCACGATCAGCGTGATGGGCGACGGCGGTTTCTGGCACAACGGTCTCACGAGCGGCGTCGGCAACGCGGTGTTCAACCGCAGCGACAACGTGCTCGTCATCGTCGATAACGGCTACTCGGCGGCGACGGGCGGACAGGACATCATGTCGTCGAGGGCCGACAACACGATCCGCACCACCCGCAATCCGATCGAGGCGGCCGTGCGCGGCGTCGGCGTCAAATGGGTCAAGACGATCACGCGCACGTACAGCGTGGCGAAGATGCGCGACACGCTGCGTGAAGCGCTGACGACGAAGGAGAGCGGGCCGAAGGTCATCATCGCGCAATCGGAATGCATGCTGAACAAGCAGCGCCGCATGAAGCCGCTGATGAAGCGCTGGATCAAGGAAGGCAAGCGCGTCGTGCGCGAACGCTTCGGCGTCGATTCCGACACCTGCACGGGGGACCATTCGTGCATTCGCCTCTCGGGTTGTCCGTCGCTGACGATCCGCGAGAACCCCGACCCGCTGCGCCGCGATCCGGTCGCGGCCGTGCTCGATAGCTGCGTCGGTTGCGGGCTTTGCGGAGAGGTCTCGCACGCCGCTGTGCTGTGTCCGTCTTTTTATCGCGCCGAGCTGGTCAGCAACGCGGGCTGGCGGGAGCGTGTTGCGAAGCGCATCGCCGAGCGCGTGATCGCCGCGCTGCAGCGGCGCGTGAAGTCGCGGGAGGTCGCTTATGTTGTCTGATGCCGTGAGGCCGATCGGCATCGCGATTCTCGCGATGGGCGGCGAAGGCGGCGGGGTGCTCGCGGACTGGATCGTCGATCTCGCCGAGCATGCCGGCTATGTCGCGCAGACGACGTCCGTGCCCGGCGTGGCGCAGCGCACGGGCGCCACGATCTACTACGTCGAGTTTCATCCGCTGAAGCTCGCACCGGGCGCACCGGAGCCGGTCCTCGCGCTCGCGCCGGTGGCGGGCCATGTCGACATCGTCCTGTGCTCCGAATTGATGGAAGCGGGCCGGGCCGTGCAGCGCGGGTTCGTCACGGCGGACCTCACGACGCTGATCACGTCGACGCACCGCGTCTACTCGATGACCGAGAAGACCGCGATGGGCGACGGCCGCGTCGATTCGCAGCGCTTGCTGGAGGCCGGGAAAGCGGCCGCCAAGCGCTTCATCGCGGCGGACTTCGCGGCGTTGGCGCAGGAGACCGGCAGCGTGATCAGCGCTGCGTTGTTCGGCGCGCTCGCGGGCGCACGCGTGCTGCCGTTCGAGCGCGCCGATTTCGAGGCGGCGATCGAGCGCGGCGGCGTCGGCGTGGAGACGAGTGTGAAGGCGTTCGGCGCCGGTCTCGCGGCGACGACGGCTACGGCAGCGAAGGAATCGGCGGATACGGCAATGCCTGCGGCCGGAAATGCAGCGGCGTTCAAGCCGTTGCCGAACGATGCCCGGCTGGCCGCGCTCGACGCTCGCATTCGCAGCGATTTCCCTGCCGAAGTCCACGCGATCTTGCAGGCGGGTGTGAGACGGCTTGCCGACTATCAGGACGTGGCCTATGGCGCGGAATATCTCGATCACTTGATGACGATCCGCGACATCGACAACGGCAACGCCCGCTGGGAGCTTCTGTCGGAAACCGCGAGGCATCTTGCGCTTTGGATGTCATACGAGGACACCGTGCGCGTGGCCGACCTCAAGATTCGCGGCGGCCGTTTCACGCGCGTGGCGGCGGAGGTCAAAGTGGAGCGCGGACAGTTGCTGCATATCAGCGAATTCCTGCATCCGCGCGTCGACGAGATCGCCGACACGCTGCCCGCTGCGCTTGGCCGCTGGCTGATGAAGCCGGGTTGGGCGCGCAGCCTCGTGGAGCGGATGACGCGCGAGGGACGGGTCGTGCGGACGTCGTCGCTGAGCGGGTTCTTGCAGTTGTATTGCGTGGCGTCGCTGCGCGGCATGCGCCGCCGCTCGCTGCGCTACGAGCGCGAAATGGCGGCGTGCCGGCGCTGGCTCGCGAGCGTTGCCGAGATCGCCCGGCACGACTACTGGCTGGCCGTCGAAGTCGCGCGCTGTCAGCGTCTCGTGAAAGGCTACGGCGACACGCACGCGCGCGGCATGCGCAGCTTCACGGCCATCGAGGCGGCGCTGCCGGTGCTGCGTCGCGAAAGCGCGGCGGCCGATCGCGTGCGTCAACTGCGCGAGGCCGCGCTCGCGGACGACAGCGGCCAGCGCCTCGCCGATCTGCTCGGCCAATGGCGTGTCGCGGCGTGATTGATAGGTTGCGGCCGGTTGCAGTAGGCTGCTTCGATGAATTGCGGTTGACAAAGGGGAACCCCATGCTCAAAGCCTTCGCAGATGCGTTGCAAAGCGGCGCGATTCGCGTCATCGATCTGAGCCAGACGCTGCACGCGCGCACGCCGATCATTCCGCTGCCGCCTCAATACGGTCAGACAGCGCCGTTTCGACTCGAAGAGATCTCGAACTTCGACGAACGCGGCCCGGCCTGGTACTGGAACAACATCTCGTGCGGCGAGCACACGGGCACGCACTTCGACGCGCCGATTCACTGGATCACCGGGCGCGACTATCCGAACAACGCGACCGACACGATCGACGTCCAGAAGCTGATCGCGCCGGCTTGCGTGATCGACGTGTCGGCTGAGGTGCGTGAAAGCGCCGACTATTTGCTGACCATCGAGCGTGTCGAGCAGTGGGAGGCCGAGCACGGACGCATTCCGGCGGGAAGCTGGGTGCTGATGCGCACGGACTGGTCGCAGCGGACCGATCCGGACGCCTTTCTCAACGTGAAAGAAGACGGCGCACATACGCCGGGCGGGCACCCCGACCTGCCGAACTTCCTCGCGCGGGAACGCGAGGTGATCGGCTGGGGCACGGAGGGCGTCGGTACCGATGCGGGGCAGGCGTATGCGTTCGCGCAGCCGTTCCCGTGCCATTCCAACATGCACGGCAACAACAAGTTCGGCTTGGCGAGCCTCGTCAACCTCGACAAGCTGCCGGCGACGGGGGCGCTGCTGATTACGCCGCCGTTGAAGATTCGCCGGGGATCCGGCAGCCCGTGCCGCGTGCTGGCGCTGGTCGAGGCCGCGATCGGCCACGTGTGAATGCGCATGCCGCACGCGGGCGCCGGCGCGAACCTCGCGGCTTGCGCCGGGCCGGTACGTGACCGTAGGCGTGACGCCTGCCTCAGCACTTGGCGGGCGTTGCGCTCTCGTGTCCGTGCAGCTTGGGCGGCGCGGCGGTTCCGCCGTGCTGCTCGAGATACCGGCACGCACTGATGACGTCGTGCCCGAGCTGTTGGGCCACGTTCTGATTGATGTGCGGACGCACGACGACCCGCAGGCTTTTCACTTCCTCGGCGTTCGGCGGCATCGAGTACGCTGAAAGCACCCAGCCCTTTTCCCGCACCTTGTTCGAAACGTCGAATTCGTTGAACTTGGTGACTTTCTTGTCCAGCGTAACGGCGACAACCGGTATCCGCTGCATCTCGTTCATGATCGTGAAATAGCCGCTGTCGACGAGCGTCTTGCGCAGCGCGATCGCGTTCTCCAGCGTGTGCTGCATGATCCGCCGGTAGCCTTCGAATCCCAGTCTGAGGAACATGTAGTACTGCACGGCGATCTGGAAGCCGTTGCGGCTGAAGTTCAGCGTCGCGGTCGGCATCTCGCCGCCGAGGTAGTTCACGTAGAAAACGAGATCCTCGTTGAATACCTTGCGCTCACGGAAGACGACCCACCCCAGTCCCGGCGGAACGAGGCCGTACTTGTGCCCGGACGCGTTGATCGACTGCACGCGCGGCAGCCGGAAGTCCCATTGGTAGTCGGGGTAGAGGAACGGATTGACGAAGCCGCCCGACGCGCCGTCGATATGCATCGGGATCGAGATGCCGGTCTTCTTCTCGTAGTCGTCGAGCCAGTCGTGGATGCCCTGGATGTCGTCGTCCTCGCCCGTGAACGTCTGACCCGCGATCGCGACCACCGCGATCGTGTTTTCGTCGACGTACTGGTCGAGCGCTTCCGCTGTGAGCCGGTAGTTGCCGGGCTTCAACGGCACGATGCGCGGCTCGACGTCGAAATAGCGCAGAAACTTCTTCCAGACGATCTGCACGTTGCCGCCCGTCACCATGTTGGGCCGGCTTGCGTCCTTGCCTGCCTTCTCGCGCTTCTGCCGCCAGTTCCACTTGTGCGCGAGGCCTGCCAGCATGCAGGCTTCCGACGAGCCCACGGTGGCGGTGCCGTACGGCTCCACGCCGGCCGGACCGTTCCAGAGATGGTGCAGCCACTTGACCATCCGCGTCTCCATCGCGAACAGCTGTGGGTACATGTCGTGGTCGATGTAGTTCTTGAACATGTTCCGTCTCGCCGTGTCCACGGCTTCCGGCTCTGCCCATGTCGTCACGAACGACGACATGTTCAGCATCGGGTTCGCATCCGTCCACTCCGAACTGATGACGATGGCCTCCGCCGCGCGAGCCGCCATCCCGTCTCTCGGAAACTCGTTCTCCGGAGTCGGGAAGTTAAACTGGTCGTAGGCAGTGATCTTTTCCACGGATGGGTTCATCTGACACTCCTCAACGTCCAAACACGTTTGATGAATGGAAGCCGCAGACTGCGCAAGTCGCAATTCACGGCGGGGTTCTATAAGACTTTGTTCTTGTCGAGTTGCTTGCCCGTTGCCGCGTTGTAACGCTCCACGTATTCCGCGAGCAGCTTGCGGATCGCCTGTCCGATCTTCCGGTAATCGGACTCGTTGAGGTTCGCCAGCGACACCCGCCCGGACGGATGCGGCGTGCCGAAGCCGCGCCCGGGCAGCAGCACGACGCGCGCTTCGCGCGCGAGCCGGAAGAGCATCTCGGACGGCTGTGTGTTCTTGGTCACCCAGTCGACGAAGTCGCGGCCGTACGCGCGCTCGCCGAGAAACTCCATGTCGAGGAGCGTGTAGTAGTCGACCTGGTTCGGGTCGTCCTCCTCGAACGTGATGCCGATCTCCTCGAACAGCGCCCGCTTGCGATGACGGATCAGGCGCTTCAGCGCGTTCTTGTAGGCGTCGGGCGTATCCATCAGCGAGAACAGCGAGAACAACACCATCTGCACCTGCTGGGGTGTCGACAGGCCGGCCGTATGATTCAGCGCGACCGTGCGGCTGTCCGCAACGAGGCGATCGATGAACTTGAGCTTGTCAGGCTCGGTCGTGATCGACTCGTAGCGCTTGTGCAGATTCTTCTTCACGTCCTTCGGCAACTCGGCGATCAGCCTGTCGAGAACGTTGTCGCGATGCGTCGCGATCGTCCCGAGCCGCCAGCCGGTCGCCCCGAAGTACTTCGAGTACGAATAGACGAGAATCGTGTTGTGCGGCGCGAGCGCGAACAGCGACACGAAGTCGTCGGCGAACGTGCCGTACACGTCGTCGGTGAGCAGGATGAGATCCGGCCGCTCCTTGACGATGTCCGCGATGGTTTCGAGGCTTTCGTCGCTGATCTTCACCGACGGCGGATTGCTCGGGTTCACGAGGAAGAACGCCTTGACCTTCGGGTCGCGCAGCTTGTCGAGCTCCTCTTTCGAGTACTGCCAGCCGTTCGCCACGTCGGCGTCGAGATTGACGACGTTCAGGTCATAGTCGTTCAGCCGGGGAATCTCGATGTAGGGCGTGAAGATCGGGCGTCCGAGCGCGATGGTGTCGCCGGCCTTGACCAGGTGGTTCTCGCGCATCGTGTTGAAGATGTACGTCATCGCCGCCGTGCCGCCCTCCACGGCGAAGAGGTCGAATTCGCCGATGAACGGGTAGCGCCCGATCATTTCGCGCCGCAGATATTGTCCGACGATGATCTCGGACAGCTTCAGCATCCGGTCCGGTACCGGATAGTTCGACGCGAGGATGCCTTCGCACATCTCGTACAGGAATTCGCCGGCGGAAAGACCCAGCTGGTCGCGCACGTACGACACCGCGCCCGCAAGGAATGCGATGCCGGGCACGCCCTTGTTCTCGCGCAGGAACAGCTCGAAGCGCTCGGTGAGACCTTCGCGCTTCGGAAAACCGCCCACGCCCTCGGGCAAGTACGCAAACGACCGCTCCGCTTCGCGCATCGCGAAGAGACCCAGCTGCCAGAATCCATGCCGCGGAATCGTCGCCAGGAAATTCGGGTTGCCGCGCCCGGCGTTGAGCATCGCGACGTTCGCCGCGCGCTCCACGGCGCCGCCGCCGGCCGCCTTGATCAGTTCGTCTTTCAGTTCGAACGGGCTGAGTGCGGCCAGCTTTGCCGCTTCTCCCGTCTCCTTCTTTTCGGACTTCGCCATCTGGCACCTCCTGAAGAAGTTTCTCGGCCGAGCCAACATAAGGAAGAACGAATCCTTGGCGCCTGTTCAGGCTGGCTAGCTCAGGATCATCACGACGACCATGCCCCAGATCGTCAGCAGCGTGTTGCCCACCGCGTAAGTCACCGTGTATCCGAGACCGGGGATCTGGCTCTTCGCGGCATCGCAAACCATCCCCAGCGCGGCCGTCGTCGTTCTCGCACCGGCGCAGGCGCCGAGCACGATCGCGGGATGAAAGCGGAACACGTACTTGGCGATGTACATCCCGAGAATCAGCGGCACTGTGGTCGCGACGATGCCCCATAGGAAAAGGCTCACGCCCAGTTGCTGCAGGCCCGCCACGAAGCCAGGACCCGCGGTGATGCCGACGACAGCGATGAAAACGTTCAACCCGACCGAGTTCATGAACCAGACCGTGGGCTCGGGAATCCGGCCGAACGTCGGGTGTATCGCCCGCAGCCAGCCGAACACGATGCCCGCGATCAATGCGCCGCCGGCGGTCGAGAGCGTGATCGGAACGCTGCCGGCCTTGAAGACGACCGCCCCCACCAGCGCCCCGATCGTGATCGCGAGGCACGTAAACGCGACATCCGTCACGTTGGTGGGCCGGTCCAGCACGCCGAGCGCCTTTGCGGCGGCCGTCGTGTCCTGCGTGCGGCCGACGATCGTCACCGTGTCGCCGCGCATGAGCTTGGTGCTCGGCAGGACCGGGATCTGAGTTTCGGTCGGACCGCGCTTGATCTTTCTCAGAAACACGCCGCGCGCCGCCGGCAGGGTCGCGAGTTCCTGCAGCGTCTTGCCGTCTACCGCCTTGCTGGTCACGAAGACGTCGACGCCCTCGGCTGGAACGGCCAGGAGCTCGGGGTCGTCGACTTCGTGCGCGTGCTCGCGCTCGCCGAGCAGCGACACGAGCTGGTCGCGAGGGCCGGCTACCGCCACCACGTCGTCGGCCTGGAGCACGAAGTCGAGCGTCGCGTCCTGAACGCCGCCTGCGCGCCGGATCCGCTCGATAAAGAGCCGCATGCCTTTGGGCTCGAGCGCTTCCAGCTGGCTGACGGTCTTGCCGACCGCAGGGCCGTCTTTCTGAATCCGGTACGCGCGCAGTTCGTACCGGTGCCACGCCTGTCCCGCGCCGCCGAGCTCTTTGGCACCGCCCAGCGTGGCTTCGTATTCCTTGCAGGCGGCCACGAGATCGATGCGCAGGAGCGTCGGGCCGAGCATCGCGAGGATCACCGCGGAGCCTACCGTGCCGAAGATGTAGGTGACCGCATAGGCGGTCGGCATTGCGTCGAGGAGCGTTTTGGTCTGGTCCGGCGGCAGGCCGAGCCGGTTGATCGCATCCGTGGCGAGGCCCATCGAGGCTGAGATCGTCTGCGAGCCAGCGAGGAGCCCGGCGGCGGAGCCGACGCTGTAGCCCGCCAGCTTCGCGGCGACGACCGGGGCGGCGAGGCACAGCGCGCATTGCACGACGGAGAAAATGGCCTGAGGGATGCCGTCCTTCGCGATGCCGCGGACGAATTGCGGGCCGACGCCGTAGCCGACCGCGAAGAGGAACAACAGGAAAAACACAGACTTGACGTTGGGCGAAATCGTGATGTGCAGCTGCCCGAGAGCGATTGCCACCAGCAAGGTTGCCGTGACGGCTCCCAGACTGAAGCCCTTATAGCTCTTGCCGCCCACCCAGTAGCCGATGCCGAGCGCGAGGAAGACTGCGATTTCGGGGTAGTGCCGTAGTGTGGCCGCTAGCCATGACATGGTAGATCCCTCTTGGGTTGCTTCGGAAAACTGAAGAAGTTTCAGTGCAGCACGAGGTTTCTGAGACGCGGACGAAGGGCCTTGATCTCGTCATGGACTAGTCCATCCGGGATCTTCCACTGCGGCAATGACTGCCGCGACGCAGAGCATGCCTGCGGCCACCCGCTCCGTCCGGGCGAAAGCAGGGACGATCCGATCCCTTTGCGCGTTGCGCGTGCCTGCTCGCGCCGGTTCGCACAGATTGCCCGCCTAGTGCAGAACGAATTTGATGTAGATCAATTTATTTGCCGTTGGCCATGGCCGCCCTCGTTAGGTGAGGTAGGCACTGCCTGTCCGCCGTAATTCGGCAGGGTCATCGTTAGCCGGGCGACAAAAAGCAGAGGGAAATATTGACCTGCGAATGCAAAGACGTGCTTATTTAAGGCATCTTCGATTCGTTTGACTTATTCGCGGGTGAATGGCCGCTGGACTTTGCGGGTTCAACCGGTCGCGGCGACCCGGATGACGGCGACGTGTCGCATGCTGTCTTCCCAAAGTTCAGAGCGGCCATTCGCCGACTGCAACGGCGAACGGCCCCTACCGACTTTGACGAATGCGTACTTTCGACCGACCGTTCAAGCATCCGCCTCGCGAGTCGCGCATGCGGCGTAACGCATGGCTCAGGCTACGAGCGATTGGCCTTGGTCAATCAGGCGTCGGAGCTGCAGCTCGTCGGAGGTCAAGGTCATGGATCTTATCGCGCCAAATGCCGCTGCCGCAGCTTGTGTTCGTACGGGCGCATCGTCGAGACAATCGGTGCCTTGCAACCGGAATGAAACGGGCGAAAGCGGGCCGAATAGCAGCGCACGCTCCAGGTCAGGCCAGCGCTCCAGGTCGGGCTCCACCCCCGCGTGGCGCGCAAGGCAGACCGCGGTTTGATGCAGCACCGGCTCCTGGTCGCGTTCCCGCATCGCTCGGCACGCTTCGAGCCCCCGCTCCATCTCAGTCCGTGTCGGCATACTCACGCGGCCAGCCAGTACGTAGGCAATCCAGCGTGCCTGCAGCTCCAACACCGGAAGATACGGGCCGATCAGGTTGAAGAGACCAACAAACGCCAGTCCCTCGAGGTCTGGATGGAACGTATGATCGTAAAGATCGATCCGCTTCCCGTCGAAGCCCAGCGTCCTCGCAATGTCGTCAGCCAGCCAAGGCAAAGACAGGCCATAACCTGTCCCGAACAGAATGGCGTCGGGCGTCGCATGACTACCGTCGGCAAAAAACACGGTGTCTTTGTCGATGCGCTCGATCCACGGACGAACGGTGATTCGGCCCTCGGCTACTGCCGGCAGAAAACTCTGTGACTGCGAGATGCCAGCCGCGAAGATGTTCGCGTGGGGCTCGGGTGCGCCGAATTGGGCGGGATTGCCACCCGCCCTCAATACGGTCGCCTTAAGCCCTTCAGCAAGCGCTTCGACTGGAAGCACTTCGCCTGCAAGGGCGGCAGCGCGATTGAACAGCACATGCTCGGTTGGCACACCCGCTATCAGCTTGGGCAAAATAAATCGCTGTCGCCGGTACGCGGACGTGACCTGCGAGCCGCCAAATGCGAGGTCAGAAGCGATTTCCAGTGCGCTGATCGAACACCCCCCAATGACAACCGAACGCCCCCGGTAACGGTCGGCCCCTTCGTATTGCGCGGTATGTGCAATGCCGAGCGCGCCTGTGAAGCCTTCGATGCCCGGAATATCCGGCACCAGGGGACGGGCCTGGGCACCCGTGGCCACAATGACACGGCTGAAAGTTTCTTCGACCACCTCATCCTGCGTCCGCAAGCGCAACAGCCAGCGGCCATCCGGCGCGGCCTCGAGCCGTTCGACGCGCGTTCCAAACCGGATGCGCCGCACCAGATCGAATTTGGCGGCGTAGCGCTCCAGATAGGCCAGCATCTGATCCTGTCGAGGATAGATGGCCACGTCCGCGGCGTGGTCAAGATCGGAGAACGCCGACATCACGCGGCTGGTGTTGGTGCGCATCCCCGCCCAGGTCTTGCTCGCTGCGCCCGCCAGGTTCCATTGGCCGCCGAGTCGATCGCCGGCCTCGAACAAAACGGGCTCGATTCCATGTTGCGCGAACCAGCGAGCCGAAACCAAACCTCCCGGCCCGGCGCCAATGATCGCGACAGTGTCCTTCTCTCCATGCTTCATGTACGGCTCTCCTTCGTGGTGGGCCCCACGTTATAATTCGTAGCTGCAAAACGCGTTGCTAAATAATGCCTAAGCAAATGGTGCGGCTTCCTAAAGGGCAGAGAAACAGGAGGGCATATGCGACTCTCGGAGGAGATCAAGCGCTTTGTCGTGGGCCCCGTGATGATCATTGTCGGAACGCGAGATGAAGCGAACCGCCCGTCGATAGGTCGGGCCGTCGGCGCTCGAATCGTGGACGACGAGAATATCGAACTGTTCATTTCCGCGTGGCAATGGCCGGAAACGACTTCCAACCTGGCTGCCAACGGACAGGCCGCGATCACGTTTTCGCGCCCTTCCGACTATGTTTCGTATCAATTGAAAGGCACTGCCTGTCTCCGTGCCGCGGAGCAACGAGACCTGGAGCAGTCCCGCCATTACCAGACCAAGCTTTATGCGCACTTCAGCGGCCTTGGCCACCCCGCCAAACTGGTATCGCCGTTCATCACGGAACGGGAACTGACGGTTGCGCGTCTTCTGGTGAAGGAGGCTTATGTGCAGACGCCTGGCCCCAAAGCTGGCACCGCTGCGGGAACGGGCGTCGCATCATGATACGGCTTCGAGATCTCGACGATTGCTTCGAAGGGGTCATTCCTTCGATCATTGCGACTGCCGCAGCCGACGGCACGCCCAATATCTCGTACCTGTCGCATGTCGTGCTCGTAGACGACGCACATGTTGCGATATCCAACCAGTTCTTCGCCAAGACGGCTGCGAATGTTCGCGCAAATCCACAGGCGTCGCTGCTGCTGGTCAGTGCTCGTCACGGTGGACAGTACAAGCTTGATATCACCTGGGTCACGTCGCGCGATGAGGGTCTGCTCTTTGACCGTGTGTCGGACCAATTGCGGGCTAGCAGCGCGCAGGTAGGATTGGCCGGAATCATGCGCCTGAAAGCGATCGATATTTTTCGGGTCAACGCTATCGTTGGCGTTGCGTCTCCCGTTGAGACCGCCGACACATTAGACCTGTCGTCGACGCTTGACCTCGCTGTCCTCCGTCGGGCGATGAACGCGATCAGCGCGCAAAACGATACAGAGCACGTTCTCGGCGCGGTACTCGACGGATGCGACGACGTGGGCTTCAGCCAGGCCATCGTACTGCTTGGCGACAATGCGCGCCGGCTGCTCACCACCGTCGCCAGCCGAGGTTACGATCGCTCCGGCATCGGTTCGGAAATTGCTTTTGACGACGGTCTTATCGGCATCGCTGCTGGAAGCAAGCGCCCGGTGAAGATCAACGATATGAGCCGGGTGCTCAGGATGGGGGCCGCGATTGAAGCAACGAGCGACTCCGATGAGAACCGTACCCGAACGATCGTGCTGCCGAGCATGCCCGATGCCATGAGTCAGATCGCAATACCGCTTCTCGCGCAGGGGACGATACGCGGGGTACTCTTCGTCGAGAGCCGGGATCGGCTTGCCTTCACCACGACGCACGAAACGGCACTGGAAATGATCGCGAACCAGTGTGCACTCGCACTTGCGCTTTGCGAAGCGCTCGCGCCCGAAGCCGGGCCGGAGGCAGCATGTGCCGCGCACGAGCAGCATGGCGATCGTGCCATCCATGTCATTCACCATCAGTATGACGACAGCGTCTTCATTGACAACGCCTACGTGATCAAAGGTGTCGCCGGACGCCTTCTGGCCTACATGCTCGATGCCTATATCAACGAAGGCAGGAGCGATTTCACGAACCGGGAGATCCGCCTGGCGGAAACGCTCAGGCTGCCCGATATCAAAGACAATCTTGAAACGCGTCTTCTATTGCTGCGTCGTCGACTGGACGAAAAAAATCTTCCAGTGCGGCTGATCCATACTGGGCGGGGCCAGGTCAGATTGGCCATCGATGGAATACCGGCATTCTCACACACTGGATAGGCGGCAAAGAGACCGTGCAAATCTCAATCCGAGCGACAAGGCGTTAGGCCGATTTAGAACGGGGAGGTGCATTGCGAAATCCGCCATCCGCCCCTCTAGGACTAACATTCTCGAATCGATTGTTAACGATCTAGATCCGCATCCGCTCGAGAACTTCAAGCAAGAGCAACATGGCAATGAGGAGGCCAATCCATCTTACCGTCAGTCTCAGGTTAAGGAGCCTCGGTCCCAGTGAGTTCACGGCTTCCGCGACGAGGTTCGCCGCTACCGTCTGGTCGCCGCTCGCCGCGGAGCCACGCAATGAAGCCGTCGCAAAGTCGATCCGAAGGTGGGTGACATAGCCAGTTGCGATATTCGGCCATTCGATCGTGTCGTCGCTTTCGTTGGGCCGGAGAAAGAGCCGAGGCTGGCGTGCAGGGTCAGCCGCCGGACTTTCGCTCGTGTAGAGGTGCCGCATTGCCAGCCCTAACTCTACCGCGCCAAGCTGGCCATCCGAGATTGCCTTCGCAAGCACCTGTAGGCAGGCGGTGGGAATGTGGCAGGCGAGCCACCACTGTTCGGGTTCCTTGGTCTCGCCATCGGCAGGATTGAAGCCCAGTCGGGCAGTGCCGAGCGCCACATCGGACAACGAGTTACCCAGTTCGTCTTCCAATGCGCGCAAACCAAGCCGGTCCGCCGTGCTGACGTCGCGGGCCTCAAAGGACACCTGAAGCGTGCGCGTCGCTTGCTGAGAGGCGCCGATGATCGAGAGGTCCTGGCCGTCAAGATGTGCCACTCCGTGTAGCGAAGTGGACAGCATCGGCTGCCGGTCTCCACCCAGAGGCTCGACGAGCTGTTGCACCACCTGAAGCTTCTCCAGCTTCAACCACATTGACATGGCGGGGTAATACGTTCGCTTCTCGTTATCGACCCCGACAAGTTCAAGGGTGTGATCCTTCCGCTCAACGAAATTCAGTACAGCCCTTTTTTCCAGATAAACCATGACGCGTCCCCCGCTACTGATTACGTCAAGTCCTTCGCCGGTTAACAACCAGGATATGAGTGCCGCCCGTCTGACCGCTTGATCGAGAAGTCCGCGGTTTTCGCTCTTGCGCGCAAGACGTGATTACGGGGGATTGTACCCATGCGAAAGTGCGCCTCTATAGGACGTAGGACACATAAGAAGGACATTGCAGTCCTCCGTTTTTTCGACGAGCACGGTCGGGCGCCTCACGCCTCGCCGGAGATCGAGCCCGAGTGCGAGAACGATTGTGACGAATCCGTGATAGCCCTCACGCTCGCTGAAGCGCACCGAAGCAATGGCCTTCTGTGAAAAGCAAATGAAAGGAATCGCGCTGTGTCCGCGTTCCACTCCCATACCGGAGTGGCTGCGTGACTGGTCGCTTGTGTTGGCCAGGACACGCTCCATCGTCCGTCCAGGACACGACCGCACAACGCACTGGGTTTGCCCTACCGCAAGTGTAGGGAGGTGACCCATCGCGGGCTCCGTCGTCCAAATCCAGAATCCAGATACGGGCCACTGTGACGATGTCACCAGCCCGGGTTTGGAGTAGTGCGTGACGTTTAGCGCGTACCGCGCTGGTTGACCCGAAGGACGGAGGTCATATGTTCAGCATCCGCAGGTGTCGCAATAGTGTGGCCGCACTGTTGTTCATGCTGTTCGCGATTCCCTCATTCTCCCAGTCGTTCATGGTGCAATGCCCGAGCACCACGCCGGCGCACCCGACGGCGCTGCCGCCCGGCGCCGGGGAACCCGCGTACACGGGACCATCCTTCACAGGACAGAACTCCACCTCGACCGGCGTCGTCAACGGTGCGATCAAGTGTCAGCAGATCTCGGGCGGCGACGGTTACGCGACGATGGCCAACGGGGTTCAGACTTACCTGTTCGCTTTCGGGCCGCTGTCCGGTCTCGCCGACATCAAGGCAGGGCTGCCCGGCACGCAGTTCGCCTCGGTGTTCAACACCGTAGGCGATCCCAGAACGGATCCGACTTACAACGGCGCGGTCGGTCTCACGCCCGATCCGGAATCCGTTCCGCCTGGCCAGCTCACCGGCCATGTCGACCCGCGGCCGATCATGGACGTCGGCGTGATGAACGGCAACCAGCCCGCGCCGATGATGGCGATCGACGAGGACGACGAGTTCTTCCTCACGCTGACCAACGTCGGCATGATCATGCGTCCCGACCTGTTCGAGAAGCATACGGTGCACTTCCACGGCTATCCGAACGCCTCGTCGTTCTATGACGGCGTGCCGGACGCGTCGGTCGCGATCAACATCGGCGCGAGCTTCACGTACTACTACCTCGCACCGGATGCCGGCACCTACTTCTGGCACTGCCACATCACGCCGCCGGAGCACCTGCAGATGGGCATGGTCGGACAGATCTTCGTGCGGCCGCGCCAGAACCGCGTCCCTGCCGGCCAGTCGCTTTACAACGGGCTGCAGGCGCAGCAGCAGGATCTGCGCACACGGTGCGGCAACGACATTCTGTGCTCGACACCGGTGCCGCCGCAGAACAACGTCCTGCACGTGAACAACATGAGCGGCACGCCAACGCTTTACGCGTACAACGACGGCGACGGCTCGACCGCTTACGACGTCGAGTATCCGGTGCAGATCCACGGCTTCGATCCGAACTTCCACTTCGTCGGCATGACGTTCAATCCGGAACCGTTCACCGACATGAAAGACAAGTTCTTCCTGCTGAACGGCCGCAGCTATCCGGACACGGTGAATCCGAATCCGCTTTCGACGCCGGCGTCGGACGGCGTGCCGCGATTCTCGCAACCGCTGCCGTCGCTGATCAATATTCCGGTCGGGGGCAAGGTGCTGCTGCGGATTTCCGATCTCGACGTCACCGAATACCAGACGCTCGCCTCGCTCGGCATTCCGATGCACGTCGTAGGCGTCAATGCCCGGCTGCTGCGCGACATGGCCGGCAATGACATGACCTACTACACGAACTCGATCACGCTCGGCGGCGGGGAATCGCTCGATCTGATCCTCGACGCCACCGATACGACGAAGTATCAGTCAGGGCAGGTCTTCTACCTGTACACGCCGAATCTGGATCATCTGGCGAACGACCAGGAGAATTTCGGCGGCCTGATGACCGAGGTGCACATCTGCAAGTCGGTGGACCCCAAGACGAAGGTCTGCACGCTATGAGACGCCTCTTGCCCTTGAGAAACGCGGTCCACGGCTGCTCAGCCAGGGACCCGGCCAGGAGTCCTGCATTTAGGAGAAGAGCCGTGGGACACAACACTCACCAAACATGGATCGCGACGCTCGCGCGCCTCGGGCGGCTTGCGAGGTTCGGCATGGCGGCGCTCGCGGCGCTCTTCTGCATGCAAGTGCATGCGGCCGCGCCGGGCATCACGGGCACGCATTTCGATCTGCGGGCCGAGGCGAGCCGCATCAGCCAGCCGGACGGCAATAGCGTCTATTCGTGGGGCTACGGCTGCAATACCGCGCCGGCCGGATTTTCGCCGCCCACCATTGCCGGTGCGAACTGTCCGACCATGCAGATTCCTGGCCCGACGCTGATCGTCAACCAGGGCGACATCATCACGGTGACCCTCACCGACGGTCTGCCGGCGGCAGCGGGCAACACGTCGATTCTCTTTCCCGGGTTCGACGTCTGCACGGGCACCATCGATCCGACGACGAAGCTCTGCTCCGGCACGCCAACCGGCGTGCAGGGGCTGCTCACGCGCGAGGCGTCCCACACCGTCACGGTCACCTACAGCTTCGTCGCCGCCACACCCGGCACGCACGCCTACTACAGCGGCACGCAGGGCGATCTGCAGATCGAGATGGGGCTCTTCGGCGCGATCATCGTGTTGCCGACCTCGGCGCCCGGCACGCTCGCCGTGCCGACCGGCTGCAACCCGATCCAGGGAACGCGCAAGCTGCTGGACGGCCAGCCCGACTTCCGCAACGCCGCTGCGGCCTACAACCACAGCGCAGCGTGCTACGACCGCGAGTATTTGTTCCAGTTCTCAGAAATGGATCCGCGCATTCATGCACAGGCGGAGCAGCAGGCCGGCAACGCGTGCACCCAGCCGACCGGCTGCATGACCGTCGAGACGGAGCCCTATCATCCGGCGTACTTCATGGTGAACGGCCGCTCGATGCCGGACGACATGGACCCGAACTACGCGGCGCAGTATCCGAACCAGCCGTACAACGGCAACCCGCACATGCACCCCGGCGAGCTGGTCCTGCTGAGGATCATCGGCACGGGCCGCTGGCAGCATCCGTTCCATGAGCACGGCAATCACGTACGCGTGCTCGCGCGCGACGGCAACATGCTGCTCGCGAAAACGGACGCAACCAAGGTCGCCGGCCCGCTGCTGTTCACGACCACCACGACGCCGGGCCTTGCGATGGACGGCATCTTCTACTGGACAGGCAAGGGCCTGAACTGGGACGTGTACGCGCATTACCCCGGCGACGGCAGCGTCTGCATCCCGGATGCAAACGGCTACTACACGGCCGATCCGACCGCGCCGAACTACTACGAGTGGTGCGCGGATCACAACAAGGCGCTCGAGACGCATCCGTTCGGCAAGGTCGCCAGCGGCGGCCCGGTCACGCTGCCAGACTCGCACGTGCTGACCAACGGCTTCTGGTACGGCGGCAGCCCTTATCTCGGACCGGATGCGACCATGCGCGCAACCTCGCCCACGGGCACGACGCCGCCAAGCGGCACGAGCGTGAATCCGCCGCAAACGGAGGCAGGCTTCGCATTCATGTGGCACTCGCACAACGAGCGCGAGATCACCACGAACAACATCTTCCCTGGCGGAATGATGATGATGATGCTCGTTGATCCGCAAGTGTTCCTGATCGACGAATCGAACTAGAGGCGGGGAGAAACGCAATGAGATCCACCACACTCAATGCAAACCTGTTAGGGATGCTTAAGGCCGGGATTGCGGTTTCCGTTTTGCTGACTGCGAGCGGGACGGCATTCGCCCAGGCTGCCGTCAGTCTGACGGCGAAGGCCAGCACTGCCGTGCTGCCGGACGGGCAGTCCGTGCCGATGTGGGGCTACACCTGCTCCGCGGCGGCAGCCGCGCCCGCCGCGTGCGCGGCCGCGAACCCCGGGGCTGGAGCGAACTGGTCGCCCGTGGTGATCACGGTGCCGCCAGGGCCGCTCACGATCAATCTCACCAACAGCTTGCCGGGCTCCGTGCCGACCTCGCTCGTCGTCGTCGGTCAGCTGGGCGGCGGCCTGGGCACGACGGCGACGAGCATGCCGAGCCCGACACACCCGACGCAGACCGCGACCACGTGGCCGATCGCCGGCGCCGCGCCTGGCGGCGCGACCTTCACGCCGCCGGCGCAAGCGCCCCGCGTGCAGTCGTTCGCCACCGAAGTGGCGCATGGGAGCACCACCGCGCTTACGTGGAACAACCTGAACCCTGGCACCTATCTGATCGAGTCGGGCACGCATCCGTCGATCCAGGGGCCGATGGGCCTTTATGGCGTACTGGTGGTAAGAACGCCGGCCAACGGCACGACGCCCGCGCAAGCCTATCCGAACATCAGCTATGACACCGACGTGCCGCTCGTGCTGAGCGAAATCGATCCGGCGCAGAACACTGCGGTCGCCGCCGCGGTCGCGACCCCGGGCTTTAGCGAAACCCTAGCCTGGTCCGGGCAGCCGGGCGGCTGCGGCGATTCGAAGTCGACCTCGTTCGGCACCTGCTATCCGCCCACGGTGAACTACGATCCGCGTTACTACCTGATCAACGGCGTCTCGTTCGACCGGACCCAACCGGGCGCTTCGACGTTCGCCGCCACGAGCACCGCGACCACCGGGCCGGTCATGCTGCGCTTTGTCAACGCGGGTCTGCGCATGCACGTGCCGGCGGTGATCGGCGCGCAAACGGGCACCTCGCCGGTGTCCGGCTTCGCGTTGATCGCCGAGGACGGCAACGTGCTGCCCGGCAATCCGCGCATTCAGTCGGAAGTGTTCATGGCGGCCGGCAAGACGTACGACGCGCTGGTCAACCTGCCGCCGGCAAGCGCTTCCGCGCTGCCGGTGTTCGATCGCCAGCTGAGCCTGTCGACGAACAACGCGCGCGACGGCGGCATGCAGGGCTACATCAGCGTCAACAACGCCACTGCGGCGGCCGCCGCCGCCGTGGCGAACGCGTCAGCCACCGGTTCCACGTATTACTTCGTTCCCGGCAAGACGCTGACCGTGTCCGACCCGGCGAGAGGCGTGATGGCGAAGGACGTCAACGTATACGGCGTGCAACTGAAGACAGCGCCGACGGGCGGCGCGCTCACGCTGAACCCGGACGGCACGTTCGTCTACACACCCAATGCCGGCACGACAGCCGACAGCTTCCAGTACCAGGCGAACGGCAATACGAACGTCTTCGCGACGGTGATGCTCGCCGCGTGCACGTCGGGCAACGGGTGTCTGTCCGGACCGCCCACGGCCGGCAACGCCGCCTATACGAGCAACATCGCATCGCGTCTGCAGATCAGCGAGCCCGGCGTGCTCGCGTACGCCAGCGATCCAGGTGGACTGCAGCTGAGCGCGACTCTGGTCGGCACCCCGACGGGCGGCTCCGTTACGCTGAATCCGGACGGCTCGTTCACGGCGACGCCGACGACGGCGCCGGTCGGCAGTAGTGCGAACGCCAACGTGACATTCCAGTACCAGGCGGTGAATGCGCAGAACACGGCGAGCAAGGCGGCGACTGTGACGGTGACCTTCAAGGGCGGCAGCGGACTCGTCGTCAACGTGCTGGATGCGCCTAGCGCGCAACCGGGCAACACGCCGGTGAAGATCAGCGACTACCGCTGGATCATCGAGGAAGACCGTACGTTCCAGATCGATCCCGCCTGCCAGGTGAACTCGACCACGCGTCCGAAGACGTGTCCGCCCTTGCCGGTGCCGAGTCTCGGCGCGAACTTCCACACGAGCTACATGCCGGTGGTGGCGGCGGGCTGTGTCGGCGTCGCCGCATGCGAATCGGGCCAGACGGTCTACGATCCGGTCAGCCAGACCCACAAGCCGGCGGTGTGCGATGTCGGCAACGGCGTATGCCGGACAACCGCGGCGCAACAGGTGCCGGTGGATCCGTCGCAGGTGGCGCTCGATCCGACCAAGCACTATTACATCTCGATCTTGCCGGGCAACGCCTACAACTCGTTCACGAACGGCGGCGGCAATCCGCAGCCGGTCGATCCGAGCAACCCCACAGGTCCGCAGCGGCAGTTCTCCATCGCCCAAGACTGTCCGACCGTCGCGAACTTCGCGCCGGGCACGGGCAAGTGCGGCAACGGCATGGGAGGCGCGCCGATCGCGCCCGGACAGAACTCGGTCAACGTGCTGCTGGAAGAGTCGCCGTTCCCGACTGCGAAGGTTTCGGTGTTCGTGTTCGAGGACGATGCGCCGCTCAACGGCGAAGTGGACGTGAGCGGCGGCACCGATACCTTCGGCTCGGCCCGCGAGCCGGGTCTCGGCGGCTTCGAGATCAAGCTGTGGGACGACGCCGGCGGCAGCGGCCAGCCGACCGGGCAGATGACCTACGACATGTTCAACATGCCATTGTCCAATTCGCTGCAAGGCACGATCGATCCGGTCACGAATCTCAACGCGTGCCCGATTTCGACATCCACCGACGGCCTCGTCGGCATGATCCCGACCTGCCCGAAATACGAGTCGGACGGCAAGACGCTGTCGCCGCTCGTCGGCCAGGCGGTGATCGCCAACCTGATGCCTGGCCGATACGGCATTATCGCGACGCCGGCGGCCGACCGGATCGCACGAGGCGAGGAATGGCTGCAGACGAACACGCTGGACGGAGAGAAGGCTCACGACTCGTTCATCAAGATCGGCGGCCCGGCCTACTTCCAGGAGTTCGGACCGGCGGGCTTCCACGTGTCGATCGGCTTCGCCAACCCGAAGATCATCAACGCGCGGCTGCCTTTGCTGTGCGCCACCCAGACCTGCAACAACGGGCTCAAGGGCCGGGTGACGAACCTGCACTACAGCCGTCCGCCCAACGAGAACCTGTACGGCAGCCAGTCGCGCAAGCCGTTGAGCTTCACGCAGTGCTACGTGAGCGTGGGCGATCCGGACGGCGAAGACTACGCGTTCACCAAGTGCAACGCGGACGGCACGTTCAGCTTCACGGGCCTGCCTCCCGGCATTACCCGCGTCACGGTGTTCGACCAGTGGAACGACCAGATCGTCGACGGGCTCGCATCGGCCCAGACGCTCGGGGGCGGCCAGATAACGGACGCCGGAGATATTGCGGTGCTTCAGTGGCAGACGAATCTCTATACGCGGACATTCCTCGACACGAACGGCAACGGCGTGGGCGATCCGAGCAAGCCCGGTCTCGCGTTGCTGCCGACCAACATTCGTTTCCGCGACGGCAGCTATTCGGATTTCAACGTCACGGACGCGAACGGCTATGCGTCGTTCAACGAGGAGTTCCCGTTGTTCAACTGGTACGTCGTCGATACCGACCTGACCCGCTTCAAGCAGACGGGCGTGCACGTCGTCTACGACTCGGGCGGTCCGCCCGACGGCACGCCGGGCGGCGGCACGTCGACCATTGCCGCGAACTTCGCGAACACGCTGGAATCGGTCCATCTGCCCACGAACCTGCGGGTGCCGGGCGCGGTGTACTGCAACGACGCGGACTGCAACGACCGCTCGGGCTCGAATCCTTCGACCGGCCGGGTCGATCCGCCGTGGGTGACCACAATGGGCTGGCAGGGCTTCTCGGGCCAGAGCTCGTTCATCGAGTTCGGCAAGACGCCCTATGCGGCGAATGAGAACGGCGGCATCAGGGGCGAAGTCGTCTATGCCTCGACGCGCCCGTTCGACGATCCCATGTTGCTGGTTCACACGAAGTGGACCCCAGACGTGCCGGGCGTCACGGTCAACCTGTACCAGGAAGGCATTGCTGCGGACGGTTCCACGAGCCTGAAGCTCGTCGACACGACGAAGACCGCGAGCTGGGACGACTGGGCCCAGGGCTTCCGTTCGGACAACATCCCGAACATGAACTGTCCCGGCCAGAGCACCAGCGATCCGTACTTCTTCACGCTGCAGAACACCAAGATGTGGCTCGATCCGCAGCAGCGTGCGCTGCCTAACAATTCGCAGTTCAAGTGCTATGACGGGATGCACGTGTTCAACCAGGTGCAGCCGGCGCCGTTCGACGGCATGTACCAGTTCCCGAGCGTGACGAGTCGCGACCCGCATACCGGCCTGCCGGCCGGCACGAACTGCACGATCTGCCAGGCGAATCCCACGAAGGACGGTACGCAGATGCTGCCGCCCGGCAAGTACGTGGTCGAGATCATCGTGCCGCCTGGCTACGAACTGGTGAAGGAGGAGGACAAGAACATCCTGATCGGCGACAACTACATTGCGCCAGTCACGCAACAGTTCGCCGGGATTGGCGACGTCTACATCCTGCCCGACCAGGCGGCGATGAACGCCACTTACAACCGCAACAACGCGCAGAACATGACTTCGAATCTCGGCTCCGGCCCGCACGCCGAAGGCGACACCGGCGACATCGAACGCTTCTGGCCGTGTGTTGGCGATCTGCGGATCGTGCCGGACTACATCAGCCTGTTCCCGGGCTCGCAGGAAGTCTCGCCGTTCGCGGGGGCATCGCGGCATCTGTGCGACCGCAAGGAGGTGGAGCTCACCGACCAGAGCGCGGTGCAGGCGAAGTTCTGGATCTTCAGCTCGACGCACGTTGCCGCGCACTACACCGGCTTCATGCTGGACGACTTCTCGTCGGAGTTCGACCCGTATTCGCCGCAGTTCGGCGAGAAGTTCGCGGTGCCGAACGTGCCGGTGTCGTTCAAGGACTTCGCGGGCAACGAAATCTCGCGCACCTATTCGGACCAGTGGGGCATCTTCAACGGGCTGACCTACTCGACCTGGCAAGTCAATCCGCCGAACCCGACGGGCTACGCGCCGACGATGATGGTCGCTTGCATGAACGACCCGTACATGCCCGACCCGAAGCATCCGGGCCAGACCATCCAGGACCCGCTCTACAACACGGCATACAGCCAGTTCTGCTACGAGATTCCGTTCATGCCCGGACAGACGCAGTACATGGATACGCCGGTGGTGCCCGTCTCGGCCTTCGCGGAAGGGTATAACCAGGTCGACTGCGCCTACCCGGACGGCACACCGGCAATCTCGACCGTGACCGGCGACAACATCCCCGGCACCAACGCCGGCGAGGGCCCGTGGGTCAGCGCGGCCGGGAAGACGCTGACGATCACGTCGCTCGGCACGCAGCAAGTGCCGAACAACGCGTACACAGGTCCGAGTGCCACCGCGGCGCCGTTCAACCAGAAGTTCATCACGCGCAACTACGGCTTCGGCCAGCAAACGGGTACCGTGACGATCGCGGGCATCCCGGCGGTGGTGAAAAACTGGAACGACAACAAGATCATGGTGACCGTACCGGTTTTGCCGGCCTGCAAGATCCAGCAGCGCGGCGTGACGACGCCTGCCCAATGCGGCGAGCTCGTCATCACGGCGGCCAACGGCAAGCGCTCGATCGATGCGGTCACCGTCACGGTCGGCGGCAAGACGCCCACCTACGTGAGCGGCGAGAACAGCACGGGCAACGCGATCCAGACCGCGATCGACAAGGCGACGCCGGGCGACATGATCATCGTCGGTCCTGGTGTCTACAAGGAGATGCTGGTCATGTGGAAGCCGCTGCGGCTCCAAGGGGTGGGTGCGACGGCCGTGACGATCGACGCGAACCCGCATCCGTCGGGCAAGCTCGACCCGTGGCGCAGGCAGATAGGGTGCCTGTTCGGCGATGCGCTGAACGGCGGGCTGATCTCGGCGAGCAATCCGTACGATCCGACCGGCACGTACAGTTGCTCGGCCTCGATGCAGCGCAAGATCGACGGGGTTCCGTTCGAGCCGACCTCCGGCTGGGATTTCAACCTCAACGGCAACCTGGCGGAGACGCTGATCGAGCCGACGCTGATGGGCGCGTACGAAGGCGCGGCGATTACCGTGCTCGGCAAGGGCGTGAAGGACGTACTGGTGGGCGGTGTGCTGACACAGGACCAGAACTGCGTCGCGAATGGCATCTGCACGCCGCTTGCGGGCCCGACCCTGACCCAGCCGAATCCGCCGGATTGCACCAACTATCCGAGCAACTTCCTGTGCAACCCGTCGCGCATCGACGGCATGACCTTCACGAACAGCTCGCAAGGCGGCGGCGGGATCTACCTGCATGGCTGGAACCACTACACGGAGGTGTCGAACAACCGTGTCTTCGCCAACGCGGGAACGCTCTCGGGCGGCATCATCGTGGGCCAGGTCGAAGTGCCCGACGGCACCATCGCGTCGGATGGCGTGACCCAGATGCCGTTCCTGTACAACACGTACGTGAACGTGCATAACAACGCGGTCACGTCGAACGCTGCGTATGGCGACGAGATCAATTCGACCACGCCGTCGTCGGCCGGAGGGGTGACGTTCTGCTCGGGCGCGGACTACTACAAATTCAACTACAACTGGGTATGCGGCAACATCAGCAGCGGTGACGGCGGCGGTGTCGCGCACTTCGGCTTCAGCTACAACGGCGACCTGTCGCACAACTGGATCCTGTTCAATCAGAGCAACAACCCGACGCTGCCGACGTACGGCGGTGGGCTGATTGTTCAGGGCGTGCCGCCTGACGGCACCTTCTGCGAGAACGCGACCACGGACGTCGACTGCGCGCCGCAGCTTTCGGACGGCGTGGGCCCAGGCATCACGATCGACGGCAACCTGATCGTCGGCAATACGGCGGAAAGCGGCAAGGGCGGCGGCCTGCGTCTGCAGAACGTCAACGGCACCGACGTGCAACGCAGTCCGAACAACAGCGCAACGTGGTATGTGGTGAACGTGACCAATAACATCATCGCGAACAACGTGGCGGGCTGGGCTGGCGGTGGCGTGTCGCTGCAGGATGCGGTGGCCGTGAACTTCATCAACAACACGGTCGTCTCGAACGACTCGACGGCTTCCGCCGGCGTGCTGTTCAACACCTCCGCCGCGAGCCAGGCCAACGTCGGGCCGCCGAACTGCACGACGTCAGGTTCGGAAACGACGTGCCAGCCGACCACGACGTCGACGTACGAGCCGGCCGGACTCGAGGCCGCGCGTCATACGCAGAACCTGGTGGCGGCATTTACCAACCCGAACGTGACGTGTCCAACGGGTAACCCGGGTTGCACGACGTTCTCGAACCCGGTGCTGACGAATGACCTGTTCTGGCAGAACCGCACGTTCTACATCACAGTGGGAGGACTGGACCCGGGCATCGCGGGGCTGCAGAACGTGGTCACGCTGAATCCGGCGCTGAATCAGGCTGGCCAAACCACGGGCTATTGCGATCCGAAGGCGGTCTACTGGGACATCGGTGCGTTCGGCGATACCGGGCCAAGCAACCATGGGTCCGGGCTGACGATGAGCCCGCAGTACTCGATCCTGACCGACGCCGGCGACTATCCGAACGCGAGCAACAGCGGCTCGAATCCGGGTGTCGTGCATCAGTACTGCAACGGTGCGCGCGTGCCGCCGGAGGCGGGTGGCATCGGCATCACGGTGCCGCCGGGCATTGCCGACACGGTGCTGCCGAATCCGTTGTTCAGCCTGCTGCCGTCGGCGACGCCGGACGAAGGCAACAACTGGATCAACATGTCGTATGGTCCGCTGTCGCTGTTCAACGAGGCGAGCACGGGCACGCAACTGAACGTGCTGCTGGGCAACTACACGATCCAGGCGACCTCGCCGGCAATCGGCAAGGCCACCCCGGCGGGCTCGCCGAAGCACGACATCTTCGGCACCGCAAGGCCGCAGTTGGGTGGCTTCGACATCGGCGCGGTGGAGTTCGTGAGGCCAGGCGTGCTCGCAGGGCTGCTCCCAGGACAGCCCGCAGGACAGCCGTACCCGCTTGCACTGGGAGGAGGCAATTCGGCGACGCTGTTCGGATTGCTGCAGGCGCTGACGCCGGCCGCCCTGCCTGTGACGCCTGTGCTGCCGGTGCTGCCTGTGCTGCCTGTGCTGCCGGTGGGCACGCCGTTGGCTCCCGCACAGACAACAGTGCCGGGTGCCAATACGCTGGGAGCATTGCCATGAGCAAGCGTTGCCGCTTGACGCCGCTGGCAGCGGTGATTGCCGGCAGTGTCTGCCTCGCCGCGGCCGTGCTTCAGCCGGCCGCGGGCGAGGAAAGTGCGAACGCGGCGCACAAGGCGGCGGGGGCGGCGGTGAAGCAGTCGCCGTACTCGCCGGTGAACCTGCCGCCGCGCGCGAAGGGCTACTACGAGCTGGCGCAGGGCATCGACCACCTGAGCGCGCGCCGCACGGCGTCGGGCAACCTGATCCGCTTCAGCTATCGCGTGACGGATCCGGTGGCGGCGCGGCCGCTCGGCGAAAAGACCGCGACGGCCTTGATGTTCGGGCGGACGAGCCATGCGTTACTCGAGATCCCGGTGATGGACAAGGTCGGCGCGCTGCGCCAGAGCGGTCCGCTGGAGACCGGTCAGGAGTACTGGATGGTGTTTTCGAACAAAGGTGGACTGATCAAGACCGGGGAGCGCGTGGACGTATTCGTGGGGTCGTTCCATGTCGACGGGCTGATAGTCGAATGATCGCGCAACAGCGATCGTGCGCAGATAAAGGGGAAATCACTCATGAACCGCTTTCTTTCTCTGGCGATCCAGACCGCGTCGGTGGCGACGCTTGTGACGTGCGGTCCGGCAGCGCTCGCGGCGTCCGCTGCGGGAAGCGCCCAGTCCGCGGCAGCGGCACACCTGAGCGCGGCGCAGATCGTCGACCGGAACGTCGCGGCGCGCGGCGGTCTGCAGGCGTGGCGCGCGGTCAACACGATGACGATATCGGGGCAGCTCGAGGCCGGCGGCACGAAGAACACCAAGCTGCCGTTCACGATGACGCTCAAGCGTCCGCACAAAAGCCGCATCGAGGTCCGCTTCAACGACCAGACGGCACTCCAGGTCTACGACGGCAGCCAAGGCTGGAAGGTCAGGCCCTTCCTCGGCCGCAACGAAGTGGAGCCCTACACGTCCGCGGAGGCCAAAGCGGCCGCGTCGTGGGCCGAGCTGGACGGTCCGCTGGTCGACTATGCGGCGAAGGGCACGAAAATCGACGTGCTCGGGATGGAAATGATCGAAGGCCACCGCGCGTACGTGCTGAAGGTGACGATGAAAGACACCACGTCACGCCGCGTATGGATCGATGCGTCCAGCTTTCTCGAAGTGAAGATCGACGGGGACCCGCGCAAGCTCGACGGCAAGATGCACAACGTCGCCATTTTCTATCGCGACTACCGGAAGGAGAGCGGCCTTGTCATGCCGCATACGCTCGAGACGGTTGTCGTCGGCGGCAGGGGGACGCACAAGCTGACCATCGACAAGGTCACGCTGAACTCGCAGGCGGACGACGCCCTCTTTGCCAAGCCGCAGCTCGCTGTGGCGAAAGTGACGCACCCGGCGCCGGTGCTCGGCGCAAACGCAAGCACGAGCACGAGCACGAGCACAAGCACAAGCCGCAGCCCGAGCCCGGGCTCGAGCCACTAGCCGTCGGGTGCCCGGATGCGGTATGCGGCCATGAAACCATTCGCAATATGGGTGCTCGCCGGTTGCCTCGGGGCCGCCGTGTTCGCGAGCGAGCAGATACCCAAGCAGGATCTGAGCGTGGATCAGATCGTCGAGAAAAACATTGCCTCGAGAGGCGGTCTCGACGCATGGCGCAAAGTCCAGACCATGATCTGGTCCGGCCACGTGGACAGCGCCAATGCTCCTGCAGCGGATCTGCCGTTTGTCCTCGCCATGAAGCGCCCGAACAAGACACGCTTCGAGGTCACCGTATTCAATCAGAAATCGGTGCGCGTATTCGATGGCAAGCAAGGCTGGAAACTGGGCCCGAACGGCATGGGCAGCGCCACTCCGCGGCCGTACTCGATCGATGAGGTGAGCTCCGCGCGCGACGAGCAGGTCATTGACGGGCTCTTGATCGACCATGAGGCGAAGGGTGTCAGTGTCACGCTCGAGGGTACCGATCAGGTGGGCGGGCGCGATGCGTATCGTCTCGCCGCGAAGCTGCCTTCCGGGGTGACCCGCCATGTGTGGATCGACGCGCAAACGTTTCTCGACGTGAAGGTTGACCGCCAGGTGCGCACCCCGCTCGGGCAAACGGTCGTCGTGGAGACGAGCTACAGCGACTTCCGGAGCGTCGAGGGGTTGCAGATACCGCTCAAGATCGAGAGCGGCGCAGCGGCCTCCGAGAAAAAGGACATGCTGACGATCGACAAGGTGTCGCTCAATCCGCCGCTGGACGATGGGATCTTCACGAGACCCGCGTCGCCGCAGATGCGCCGCAAATCGGTTTCGATCGACGCCGACGCCGACGCCTCGCCGGCGCTGTCTGGTGCCGGACGTCCGGCACCCTGACCATGAGCCGCGCGGGAGGCTGGCCGCTAGGCCGCGCATCGGCCCCCCCGCTTGCGGCGCGATGGCTCGCTCGATGCGCGTTGCTCGCCGCGCTGATCGCGCCTGTGGGCGAGGCGCGTTGCGCGCCGGCCGCGCAGCCTGTCGCGACGGCGAGCGCGGGGGCGGCCCTCTACCAGCAGGGAGTTCTGAGCTCGGGCGAACCGCTTCAAGCGCTGCATGAGGACGGCGTGCGCCTGCAAGGCGCCGCCGCGGCGTGTGCGAACTGCCATCGGCGCAGTGGCTTAGGCTCCAAGGAGGGCAACAGCAGCATCCCGCCAATCACCTGGCGCTACCTCGTCGAGCCGCGCGCGCAAAACCCGGAAGATGTCGAATTGCCGTATGTTCCCGGGATGCGCTTCGAACGCGAACCGTACACGGATGCGACGATCGCGCGAGCCATTCGCGAAGGGATCGACTCGGAAGGCAAGCCGCTCAGCAACCTCATGCCGCAGTACGCGCTGAACGACGCCGATATGCAGGCGCTGATCGGCTATCTGAAACACCTCGATCAGCGAAAGCCGGCGGGCGTAACGGATACCGTGCTGCACTTCGCGACGATCATCACGCCCGATGCCGACCCGGTGAAACGGGCAGGCATGCTCGATGTCCTCACGCACTACTTCGCCGACAAGAACGTCTTTCCACTCGGTGCGGTGCCGCGGTTGCGTTCGTCGCGCAAGATGATGTTCATGGTGAATCGCCGCTGGGAACTGCATGTGTGGGAACTCAAAGGTCCGCCGGACACCTGGCGTGACCAGCTCACGCAGTTTCTGGCCCGGCAGCCGGTGTTCGCGGTGTTGTCGGGTCTCGGAGGCAGGAACTGGGCGCCGATTCACGACTTCTGCGAGCAGGAGGCCGTGCCGTGCCTCTTTCCCAACGTCGAGGTACCGGTCGAGACCGATCACGATTTCTATTCGGTGTACTTTTCGAAAGGCGTGCTGCTCGAGTCGGACCTGATCGCGGCGCGCATTCTCGGTGAAGCCGGAGCGCGGCCAGCGCAGGCGACGAAAGCGGCGCGAGCCATCTGGCAGGTCTATCGTGCGGGAGACAACGGCGAGCACGGAGCGCAGGCCCTTGCCGCGGCACTGAAGGCTCACGGAATCGCGGTATCGAACCACGCGCTTGCCCCCGGCGAGAGCATCACGCACGCGATGCATGGGATACCGCACTCGGACGTGCTCGTACTGTGGCTGCGTCCGCCCGATGTTGCGGCGCTCGCGCGGATACCCCCGGCGACGGATACCGTGTTCATGTCAGGCCTGCTGGGCGGGCTCGATAGCACGCCCTTGCCGGCCAGTTGGCGCGGCGTCACGCGTCTCGCCTACCCGTTCGACTTGCCGGAAGGGCGGCGCGTGCGCGTCGACTACGCATTCGGCTGGTTCTCGATCAGACAGATTCCGATGGTGGCTCCACAGGTGCAGGCCGACACCTATCTCGCATGCGGTCTGCTCGCCGAGACACTGAGCCATATGGTCGATGCGTTCGTGAGGGACTATCTGGTGGAGCGGATTCAGGACATGCTCGAACGCCGCATCCTGACGGGCTACTATCCGCGCCTGACGCTGGCGCCGGGCCAGACATTCGCGTCCAAGGGCGGCTATATCGTCCGCTTTGCCGGGCCGGATCATATCAAGCTCGTGGCAGATGGGGACTGGATCGTGCCGTGAGGCCGATTGCATCTAGCGCTTCCCCTACCGCAAGTGGAGGAGGTTGACCCATCCCGATTCCGACCTCGCGTTTGCACAATGAAGGCATTGCGCGCGGTGCGGGAGTCATAGCCATGACAAAGGTTCTTGTCAGCCATGCAGCACTTCGTCACGTGCTGCGCGGTGGCTGGATACTCGCTTTCATGATGCTGGCATTGCTGCAGGCGACCACCGCACACGCGCTGCCGATTTTCGCGCGCCAAACCGGACAAAGTTGTGTGGCTTGTCACGCCGGGGGGCAATTTCCTGAACTCACGCCGTATGGGCGGATGTTCAAGCTGAACGGCTATACGCTCGGTGAACGCACAGTTCCGATCGCCGCGATGGCGATAGGCGATCTGAGCAAGACGAGGTTCAACAGCGACGCCAACGGCAATCCCATCAATACCAAAGATGGCCTGCCGATATTCGACTTTGCGAGCATCTTCCTCGCCGGGAAGATCACCGACAAGATCGGCGGGTTCGCACAGTTCACCTACATCAACTACGATCACCAGGACCCCGAAGGCCGATGGAAAGGCCACTGGACGTCGGACAATACCGACTTCCGCTTCGTCGACCGGATCATGACCGACGCGAACGATCTCATCCTGGGCGCGACGGTGCACAACAATCCGACCGTGCAGGACGTCTTCAACTCCGCGCCGGCATGGGGCTACCCGTACATTTCGTCGACGATCAGCCCGGTTGCCAAGATCCCGAACCTGCCGCTCATCGAAGGAGGGACCCTCGCGTCGCAGGCCGTCGGCACGGGCGCCTACCTGTACTGGAACAAGCTGGTTTACGCCGAGTTGACCGCATACAGTACGGCCGACGGCATCTGGTCATTCCTGAGCCATGGGAACAGCGAGGGGAATCCGGTCCACCCGCAGATCTATCTGCGCGGCTACAACCCGTATGCACGCATCGCATTGACGCACGACTGGGGGCCTCATAGCGTGATGTTTGGCGCGTTCGGGTTCAGCGCCAACCTGTATCCGAACGACGCGAACAATTTTCCGATCTTCGGCACGGGCGTGACGCGCTATCGCGATTACGGCCTCGACTCGCAGTACGAGTACCTGCTGGAACCGCACACGATCACCGCGCAAGCGCGCTATGTGCGGGAAAACATCCATGATCCGAACAATTTCGTGCTGGGCGACAACACAGCGGCGAATCTCAACTCATTACGCCTGAAGGCGTCGTACGTGTACCAGAACAAATACGGCATCAGCCTCTCGTTTTTCAATACGACGGGCACCCCGGACAGCGTGCACTACTCGGCCAGCGCGAACTTCCATCCGAATACCCAGGGCTGGATGCCCGAAATATTCTGGATGCCGGATCAGCGCGTCCGCATCGGCATCCAGTACACGTTCTTCACCAAGTTCCTCGGTGCGACGACCAACTACGACGGCAACGGGCGCAACGCGAGGGACAACGACACGCTGTTCATCTATCTATGGGTCGCTTCATGGTGATATCCCGTCCGCTGTTTCCCGTGCGCCGCGCCTCGCGGACGGTGCGCAACTGCAGTAAGGAGTTTGATGACATGAACAAAGTGGCGCATATCCTCTCCATCGGAATGCTGCTCGCCGGGTCGGCTTGTCAAGACCTGGAACATTCGCGGCAAGTCGACAACCCCGACGTGCGGGGAAAGACCATCGCGCTTCAGGTGTGCTCGAACTGTCACGGCGCGACCGGCGTGTCGGTATCGCCGACCTTTCCGAAGCTTGCCGGGCAACGAAAGGAATACCTGGTCGATCAACTGACGGACTTCAAGAGCCATTCGCGAGCCGACCCGAACGCGCAGCGTTTCATGTGGGGCTTCACACATTTGACCGACACGCAGATCGACGAGCTTGCAACGTATTTCTCGAGTCAATCTGCGGTCCTCGGTGAGACGAGCGATCTCGCGCTCATCAACGAAGGCCGGACGATCTATCATTCGGGCCTGCCTGACAAGGGCGTCGTGGCGTGCGTTTCGTGCCATGGCCAGCATGGCGAAGGGATGAATCAGTTTCCTCGGCTCGCGGGTCAGCACGCGGACTACGTCACGAAGCAGCTAGAGGTCTTCCGGCAAACCGACACCCGGCCTCGCGGCGCAGTGATGAAGGCTGTGTGCGCCAACATGTCGGACCGGGAAATGCGCGCTGTGGCGGCGTTCGTCGAGGCGTTTCCGCCTGAAGAGGAGACATCTGCCAGCCCGCCAGTCGATCAATAAGCTAGCGGCTTTCGTGGTGCTCTGGTGCCAGCTGTCCCCGGCTGGCATCCTTCTTGGTGCCCAGCTTTCCCGGGCGGGCACCTTTTTTTATGCCCAGCAGTACGCGCTTGCGAGTGAATCATGAAGCACGTACTCATCGCAGGAGTCAAACGGTGAACGCCATGAAACCAAGCTCGCCTTCTCCCGGTGCCGCGGTGCCTGCTCAAGCGGCAATGCATCGGCCTCAGCCCACGTGGAGCGTGGATCAAACGAGCGTGCTGTACGACGAGCGCCCTTTCCTCAAGCGTCTTAACGCATTCGACTGGCTGTTCGCGCTCGCGATGGTCGCCGGAGCGGGGTTCGCGCTATCGCGCTACCACGCCTTCATGAACTACTACGACAAGCTCGTGCTGGTGTGCTCGGTGCCCGTGTTCGTCGTGCTGGGGTGGCGCTGGAAGCCGGTGCGCTTGCTGATTGCGGGCATCGCCGTGCTGTCGCTGTTCGCGATTCAGATCTACCAAGGCGATCTGACGCGCGCGGATTCCGCGTTTTTTCTGAAGTATTTCCTGTCGAGCCAGTCGGCAATTCTTTGGATGAGCGCGCTCTTCGTGCTCGCCACGCTGTTCTACTGGATCGGCATGCTGTCGCGCTCGCCGTCGGGCGGCGCGATCGGCTCCAAGCTCACCTGGGCCGCCGTGCTGATGGGCTTCACGGGCATGATGGTGCGCTGGTACGAGTCGTATCTGATCGGCGCCGACGTCGGCCACATCCCCATCTCGAATCTGTATGAAGTGTTCGTGCTGTTCAGCCTCATCACGGCGCTTTTCTATCTGTACTACGAGCAGCACTACAACACGCGCGCGCTTGGGGCGTTTGTCCTCTTGATCATCAGCGCCGCGGTCGGCTTTCTGATGTGGTACTCGATCTCGCGCGACGCGCAGCAGATCCAGCCGCTCGTGCCGGCGCTGCAAAGCTGGTGGATGAAGATCCACGTGCCGGCGAACTTCATCGGCTACGGCAGCTTTGCGCTGTCGGCGATGGTCGGCGTGGCGTACCTGATGAAAAAGCGCGGTGTGCTCGCCGACCGCCTGCCCGAACTCGACGTGCTCGACGACGTGATGTACAAGTCGATCGCCGTCGGCTTCGCGTTCTTCACGATCGCGACGATCCTCGGCGCGCTGTGGGCCGCCGAAGCCTGGGGCGGCTACTGGAGCTGGGACCCGAAGGAGACCTGGGCGCTGATCGTCTGGCTGAACTACGCGGCGTGGCTGCACATGCGCTTGATGAAGGGGCTGCGTGGCGCGGTCGCTGCCTGGTGGGCGCTGACCGGCCTGTTGGTCACGACGTTCGCGTTCCTCGGCGTCAACATGTTCCTGTCCGGCTTGCATAGCTACGGCAGTCTGTGAGGATAACGAAAGACTATATACGGTTCTCTACCCACGCATTTCGGCGAGCCCTCCTACTTCAAGCCCGCTGCGGCGGGGACAAGAATGTAATCACGGGTCTCGGTGTGAGCCCGGTGCAAAGTAGGAGTCACCGAAATGAGACGAATCTATCTTCTGTTGCCGACCCAACAGTGTGCGTGGGCGATCGTCAACGAGATGCTGATGCAGCGGGTCGAGTGGCGGCATATGCATGTCATCGCCAACGAGAATGTGTCAATCAATGGCCTGCCGCAGGCATCGCTCGCGCAAAGCAGCGACCTGCTGCCGGCGCTGACGCGAGGCACAGTAGTGGGCTGCGCGACCGGGATGATGATGGCGCTGATTTCACTCGCTTTTCCGCCCGAAGACCTCGAAATCACCGGCGGCGCCGTGCTGGCGATCACGCTTTCAGGCGCGGGATTCGGCGCATGGGCGGCCTCGATGATCGGCATCGATGTGCCGAACACGCGATTGAAGCGCTTCGAAGAAGGGATCGGTCGGGGCGAGCTTCTGATGATGATCGACGTTCCGAAGGACCGCGTGGAGGAGATCGAGCAGATGATCAAGATTCACCACGAGGAGGCGCACATCGAGGGAACAGACCCGACCATCCCCGCGTTTCCGTGACGCGTGCGCAAGTCCTTCGGCGATCAACTGGCCGCGAGAAGCTGCTTGTAACGCTCCAGCACTCGCGGAACGTACAGTCGTGTTTCAGGCAGCGACGGAATACGATAGCCGGCACGAATCACGGCATTCTCGCCGGCATTGTAAGCGGCCAGCGTGAGCTCGACATTCTCCTTGAACAGATCGAGGAGGAATCGCAGATAGCGGGCGCCGGCCAGCACGTTGTCTCGTGGATTAAGCATGTCGCCTTCCGAGAAGCGACGGGCGGTTTCCGGCATCAACTGCATCAGTCCCAGCGCACCTTTGTCCGACACTGCCTTCGGGTTGTATCTCGACTCGACGTCGATCACCGCGCGAAGGAGTTCGGGCTGAACGCGATAGGAGCGGCTGGCCTCGTCGATCACATCCGCGAACAAGGCGAGCTGAGCGCTGCCGGATGACTTGCGGGACGTGCGCTTCGCGCCAGGTTCGCCTGGCGGGTCATCTGCGACGATGACCTTCAATCCGGGCTTGCCCGGCACGTTCGTGAGAACGATCGCTCCGTTGCTGTCGACCCCGCCAAATATCTGTGCGAGCGCCGAACCTGGCAACACCACGCCGAGCATCGCGAATGCGGCAACGGTCACACTTCTCAACGTGGATGGCTGGCGCGAATGCATCTTCCTGTTCTCCTGCACCTGAATTGTGGTGTAAGAAAGAACGGATCAGCAATGGGGCACCTCCCTACATCTTGAGGCGTGAAATGGCTGCCGCGATGCCCAGTTCAGGAACTTTACGTTCGAAACAGACGGTAACGGGCGGAAATCGGCGGTAATAAATCAATTGTCACGTGCGGTGTCTGCATTGTTCTCAATTTACGCAATTGCCACGAATTCATTTTCGTGCGGTGGCAAAAAAGGAGTGATTTCCCCGCGATCCGTAGTGATACCAATCCTCGGAAAAAGTCGAAGACGTTCAAATCTGAAACATTTTCGACATCCCAAGTGCTCCCGATGTGCCGGGAAATGCAGAGATCCGCGCCGTTGCTCGCTTGCAGAGAGGTGGCGCGAACCTTGCGAATCTCAGACACATCGCAGTCGCCTGACAGAAACGTGAAGCAAACACTTCGGAATTCGAAATCAAAAAGTAAAAGATTTGTGAATGCGGGAATATCGCCAGCGACCGGGACCAGTAGAACCGGGGAGAAAAGGCATGAATACCAAATGTCGCGTTGTCATCGCAGAGGATCACGATCTGCTGAGAAATGGGCTACGTTCGATGCTGTGTGCGCAAGGCGACTATGACGTCGTCGGCGAAGCAAGAGACGGCAAGGAAGCCTGCCAGCAGGCGATGACGCTCACCCCTCATCTGATCCTGATGGATCTGTCGATGCGGGGGATGAATGGCATCGATGCCAGCGCGACGATCAAGCGGCGATCGCCGAGCGTGCGGATCATTGCGCTCACGGTGCATCAAAACGAGGAGTACGTGCGGGAAGCGCTGCGTGCTGGCGTCGACGGTTACGTGCTGAAGGACGTATCGTTTGACGAGCTGCTGGTCGCGATGCGCTCCGTCATGCAGGGTAAGAAACATCTGAGCGCGGACGTGTATGGGTACATGGTCGACTCGTTCGTCAGCGGCCGCGAAGCGCCCGCACCGAAGCATGTATGGGACGTGCTGACGGCGCGCGAGCGCAGCGTGCTGAAGCTGATCGCGGAAGGACGCACCAACCGGCAGGTCGGGCAATACCTGAACCTGAGTCCGAAGACGATCGAGAAGTATCGTGCGAGCATGATGCACAAGCTCCATATCGTCAATCTTACGGAACTGGTTCTCGTCGCGATGAACATGGGGCTGCTGACCTCGCTCGCCGCCAAGTGCGCTGAGCCGAACGTGGACGATGAGCACTTGCCGGAACGCTCCGATCCGGCGCCAGACTCCAGCCCAGGGGGCGAACTGCCCGAATACAGGATCGGCGATGCGGGCAACTGAGCGCGATCTAGAGCATCCAGGTCGCGCAGACGCGGGTACCCGTCGCGGCGGATGACTCGATCGAGAACGCGCCGCCGTGCATCTCGACGCGGTGCTGCATTCCGATCAGGCCCAGTCCTGTCGTATACGCGTCTTCCGTGGCGAGCGGGTGGTTCTCATAGCCGATGCCGTTGTCCTGAATCGTCAACAGCAAGCCGCCCGCGTCACGCCGCAGGCTGAGGGAGATTTCCGTAGCCTCGGCATGCTTGACGGCGTTGTTCAGCGCCTCCTGAGCCACTCTGAACATGTCCGCCTTCAGATGCTCAGGCACGTCCTTATCCACGACATCGCAGTCGAACACCACCGACATCGTCTCCGTGCCGTGCTCGATGCGCCGGCACAGCGAACCCAATGCCGCAGGCAGCCCCAGCTTGTCCAGCATGAGCGGCCGCAGTTCGCCGCATATCTGCCGCACGTCGCCAATCGTTTCGCGGACTCTGAACACGGTCGCATCCAGCAGGTTCGCCGCATCGTCGACCTGCCCGCGGCGTATGCGCATCAGTGCGTCCTCCGTCATCAGCTTGACGAGGGTCAATGCCTGCCCGAGGCCATCGTGCAATTCCGCAGCAAGACGCTGGCGCTCCTTCTGCTGGCCCATCATCAGATACCTCTGGCACAACCGCTCGCTTGCATCGAACAGCTTGGGCGGGTCGGCAGACCTGGGCTCGAAGATCAGGGGCTCTTCGAAAAGCGTCAGCAAGACGATCGATTCCGTCTGTCTCGTGGGCAACCGTTGTTGATGCAGCGCGAGCCGCGTTGGATGGCCCGTCCGGCCGCTGATAACCGCACTGAACGAATGAAACTCGCGAGCCGCGCTCGCGGACAATTCGTCTGCCAATTCGGCGCGAAAGTCATCGGGCGCAAGGTCGTCGAGACGCTTGCCAACGAGCTCGGCGCTCGAATAGCCGAGCAACGCGGAGGCGCTGCGGTTTGCCGACACGAAGGTCCCATCGGGCGTGAGAATCGCGAGCGCGGCGCCACGCGCGTCGGTCACGACGCCGGTGTCGGGTTGGCTGGGGTGGGCCGCGCTACGAAGCGTGCGCATTGCTTCGATCAGATCTAGCAATCCTACCTGCGGTCCCCCTGGCGGCCTTTCATCCATTGGAGCTCCCGATGGGTCGGTATAAGCAAATCGCAAGATTACCGAAATTGTAGGCCGCGATCCAGGCGCGCCACAACGGGGAATTGATAGGGTCGCAGTGTGGGGACATCCCGGTTGCACAGTGCGGGTTTTCCATCAAGCGGGGATGCCCTACCGTCGTTTGGGGTCCCTCATCCAATGACCCTTGCCTGCAAACTCATGACACTGCACGTGTGAGGGAGTGAAAGCGCCGCGACCTGCGCATCGTGCAGCGCGACTTTCTTCTCGTTTCTGGAGACCAGTATGAAAAGGACTGCAAAATCAAGGATCGGCGCATTCGTGATGACGGGCGCGGCGCTCGCGGCAACGGCGGCGTGGAGCGCACCCGCCGAGGACGCTGCGGCCGTTGCCGATCCTCACGCGCATCATCACATGATGGCGGGCATGACGACGCGCACGACGGCCCAGTACACGCTGCCCTCGGTCGAACTCGTGCGCGACGACGGCAAGACCGTCTCGCTGATCAACGAGCTGAACGATGGCCGGCCAGTGATCCTGACATTCATCTACACCACCTGCACGACGATCTGCCCGATGATCAGCCAGACGCTCGGGAAATTTCAGAGCGATCTGGGCAGCGACCGGGACAAGGTCCACATCGTGTCGATCTCGATCGATCCGGAAGAGGACACGCCGGCACGGCTCAAGGCCTACGCGGCCAGGTTCGAAGCCGGCCCCGAGTGGCAGCACTATACCGGCACGGTCGAGGCGAGCGTTGCGGCGCAGCGCGCGTTCAACGTCTATCGGGGCGACAAGATGAACCACACGCCGGTTGCATTCCTGCGCGCCTCGCCCGGCAAGCCCTGGTTGCGCATCGACGGCTTCGCGACACCGTCGGAACTGCTCGCCGCCTATCACGACGTGACCGCTTCCAATTAGGCGCGCAGCGTCCAGCAAGGAGCGACGAAATTGGAAAAAAAACATCGTGTGCTGATTGCGGAGGACCAGCATCTATTGCGCAGCGGCCTTTGCCACATGGTTTCCGAACTGGACGACTACTGCATCGTCGGCGAGGCGAGCGGCGGGATCGAAGCCCATCGCCTCGCCGGGGAGACGCTGCCCGATCTGATCCTGATGGATCTGACGATGCCGGGTGGCAGCGGCTTCGAGGCGATCACCGCCATCAAGCGCGACTCCCTGCGCATCCGGATCATCGTCCTTTCCGTTCATTGGAGCGAAGACCATGTGCGGGAAGCGTTTGCCGCCGGTGCCGATGGATACGTGGTCAAGGACGCATCGTTCGACCAGCTGGTCCGGGAGATGCGTTGCGTGATGCAGGGCAAGCGCATGGCCGGTGCCGATGCCAACCGGATCTGCGCACACGCGGGCGGATCGCAGGAGGACATCGCGCACAAGGCGAGGTTGTGGAACGCGTTGACCGGCCGCGAGCGTACCGTGCTGCGGCTCGTGGTGGAGGGGCACACCAACCGCCAAGTTGGCGAGTGCCTGAGTCTCAGCCCGAAAACCATAGAAAAGCATCGCGCGAACCTGATGCGCAAGCTAGGCATCAGGAACCTGAACGGCCTCGTGCGCCTTGCGATTGACATGGGCGTGCTGACGCCGCCCCGCGACGAGCATGTGTGAAATCCCTCCAGACGGGGACGGTGCAACTGGGGGGTATTTACCCATGTCTTTGGACGGCACTCCCTACTTCTTGGCCGTATCGACCTGAACAAGAATGCATTCAACGGCTTCAGCGATGCTGAAGCCGTGAGTCGATACAGGGGGAAGCCGTGCATAGCGAATCGACCTCTATCCAACGCGGCATGCAGGAGCCGTCACGGCACTACGTCGGCCTTGCCGCACGCGCGCGTGTGAGCCGCGGCTTCACGCTGCTCGAGCTGCTCGTCGTGATGGTCATCATCGGATTGCTGGCGGGTCTCGTCGCACCCCGATATTTCGAACAGGTCGGCAAGTCGAACGTCAAGATCGCGCGTGCGCAGATCGTGTCGCTCGGCCAGGCGCTCGATCAATACCGGCTGGATGTCGGTGTGTATCCGACGACCGAAGAAGGTCTGGAGGCGCTCGTGGTCAAGCCGCAGAATGCGACCCGCTGGGGCGGGCCGTATCTGCAGAAAGCGGTGCCGGTGGATCCCTGGGATCGCCCCTATCAGTATCGTTCGCCGGGTGACCACGGCGACTACGACCTGTATTCGCTTGGCAAGGACGGGCGCGGCGACGGCTCGGGCGAGAACGTAACGATCTCGTCATGGTAGGGATGCGTGGCGCGGCTGCGCCGGGGGTGGGTTGCCTGCAAGGAGAGTCGACGTGAAGTACGTGCTGCGTGTCTTCGATACGAATGGCTCGGTCCAGACGCTGCGCATCGACAGCGATTCGTCGACGACCGCCACGGCGCTCGCGCGCTCTCGCGGCCTGCGCGTCGTGTCGGTTCGCGCCGACGGCGGCCGGCAGCGGCATCGTGCGAACCGGCTGGGGATACACGGCGCCCGGTTCAACGTCGAACTCTTCGCCCGCGAGCTCGCCGCGCTGCTTGACGCGGGCGTGGGTGTCGTCGACGCATTGCGCACGCTTGGCGGCAATGAACGCCGGGAGACGTCGGCGCAAGTGTATCGCGACCTCTTGCGCCAACTCGAAGAGGGACAATCGCTGTCCGCGGCGCTCGAGCACGCAAGCCATGTCTTCCCGCCGGTGCTGGTTGCGTGCGTGAAGGCGAGCGAGCAGACCGGCGGTCTCGCCGATAGCCTCACACGTTACTCGCGCAACAGCGCGACACTCCATGAGCTGCGTGCACGGGTGGTGTCGGCGGCGATCTATCCGACGGTCCTGCTGCTCGTCGGCGCGGCCGTGGTCCTGTTCCTGCTCGGTTTCGTGGTGCCACGCTTCGCCAGCCTTCTGGAGCACAGCGGGCGCCAGCTGCCGCTGCTATCGCGCCTGCTGATGGCGTGGGGCGGCATGGTGCATGCGCACGGGTCCGAGCTGACCCTCGGCCTCGCCGTGCTGGCCGCGGCGACCGGCTTCGCGTTGCGCCGCTCGCTCGTACGGAACTGGATCGCCGATCGCTTGCTGGCCCTGCCCGGTATCGGGCAACACTTCCGCGTTTTTCGCCAGTCGCAGTTCTATCGCACGACTGCCATGCTCGTCGACGGCGGCATTCCCGCAGTGAAGGCCTTCGACCTTGCACGAGGTCTGGTCGGACGCGCGGACCAAGCCGCGCTCGCCGGCGCCCTGCAGCAGGTGCGCAACGGCGCGAAGGTCTCGGATGCGTTTCAGGAGGCGGGGCTCGCCAGCGCGATCGCGTACCGTCTGCTGACGGTAGCAGAGAAGACGGGCGGTCTCGGCCCCGTGCTCGACCGGATCGCGGCATTCCAGGAGGCGCAGGTGTCGCGCACGATCGATCTGATTTCGCGACTGATCGAGCCCGCGATGATGATCTTCATTGGCGTGGTAATAGGCGGCATCGTCGTACTGATGTACATGCCGATCTTCGAAATCGCGTCGAGCATTCAGTAGAACGTATTGGGGAAGCGCGTGGATACCGTCATCGCCCTACCGGAAGGCCTTCACGCCGAAGCGCGCGCAGATCTGCGCGACGCACTGAGAGCGCTCGGCGAGCAACATGGTTCCGGCATCCGCGCGCTCGAGGAACTGATGGCGCAGACCTCGCTCAGCGCGGACGAACTGCGCGTGCAACTGGCAGCGCTTTTCCGGATGAAATCGATCGCCATGCGCGAGCTGAATCAGCTCGAACCGGATTTCGAAGTGATTCCGTTCGTCGACGCGACAACCCGCCTCTGCGTGTGCTTCCACGATCCGGACGGCGGCAATGGACTGCTGTTCGCGATCGCCGATCCGCTCGATGCACGCACGCGCGGCTGGGTCGAGCATCGGATGCGCTCGCGGCCCAGCGTCCCGTATCGCTGGGCGCTCGCAAGCGCAGGAGACGTCAATGCGTTTCTAGCCGTGCGCGAAAAGGACGTCCGCGCGATGGACTCCCTCGCGTTCGACGACCGGATCCAGAACACGGTCGATCCGGCCTCGCTGGCGTTGACGCTGCAGGGCATCAGCAGCGACGACAGTCCGGTGGTCAGACTGCTCAACTCGACGATCTACGACGCGCTCAAGATGATGGCGAGCGACATTCACCTCGAATGCCGCGCGAATGGGTTGATGATCAAGTGCCGCGTGGACGGCGTGCTCACCGTGGTCGGCCGTGCCGAGGGTCGCGACGTCGCGGACCAGGTGCTCTCGCGCGTGAAAGTGATCTCCGAGCTCGACATCGCGGAGCGGCGCGTGCCTCAGGACGGCCGTTTCAAGGCGCAGTACGCGGGGCGTGAAATCGACTTCCGCGTGTCGATCATGCCGAACCAGTTCGGCGAGGATGCGGTGCTGCGGATCCTGGACCGCTATCAGCTTTCGCAATCCGCAGGTGGTCTGACGCTCGAGGCACTCGGCTTTCAGGAGGGCGACACGCGCTTCATGCGCACGATCGCATCGATGCCGTACGGGATGCTGCTCGTCACGGGGCCGACCGGCAGCGGCAAGACAACGACGCTCTACGCGATCCTGACGGAAATCAACAACGGCCTCGAGAAGATCGTGACGATCGAGGATCCGGTCGAATACCAGCTGGGCGAGATCCTCCAGATCCCGGTCAACGAAGCGAAGGGACTCACGTTCGCACGCGGACTGCGCTCGATTCTCCGGCACGACCCGGACAAGATCATGGTCGGAGAAATCCGCGATCCGGAAACGGCGCAGATCGCCGTGCAGGCCGCACTGACCGGGCACCAGGTGTTCACGACCGTCCACGCGAACAACGTGTTCGACGTGATCGGCCGCTTCACCAACATGGAGGTCGATCCGTACAGCTTCGTTTCCGCGCTGAATGGCGTGGTTGCACAGCGCCTGTTGCGGCAATGCTGTCCGGACTGCATGACCGAAGACACGGTCGACAAGGAGACGCTCATCCGCTCGGGAATCGACCCGGACACAGCGGGCAGCTACCTCTTTCGCCGCGGCGCCGGCTGCGCCGCATGCCGCGGCAGCGGGTATCGCGGACGACGTGCGATCGCCGAGGCGCTGCGCATGAACGACGAGCTGCGGCAACTGCTGTCGGAGCGCGCGCCGCTCGGACACATCAAGGCCGCGGCGATGCGCTACGGCATGCAGACGCTGCGCGTCGCCGCGATCGATCTCGTGAAGCGCGGCGAAACGACACTCGAGGAGATTAACCGTGTCACGATGGTTGAATAGTCCGCTTGCGATCGGAGTCGGCACACGCGAAATCGTCGTCGGGGTACGCGCGCCCGGACGGTGGCGCTCGCGCAAATACCTGCCGCCCGCGGAGCCGGCCTGCATCACGATTCCCGATGACCAGTACGGCACCGAGTCGGGCCTGCTCGACGCGCTGCGCGCGGCTCTCGTCACCACGTCCGGCGCCGCTGCGGATGACGCAGATGAGAAAGCGCCCCGCGATGCGATGTCGTCGACGCGCAACGCACACTTGGTGCTGGACGATTTCTGGGGCAACCACGCGATCTTGCGCGGCGACTTTCGCACCCTGCGAGCGCGCGAGCTCGAAGAGATCGCGCTGGCCCATTTCACCGATACCTATGGGATTGCCGGCGAATCGCTGCTGGTGCGCTTCTGCGTGCAGCCAGGCGGCCGTGCGCTGTTTGCGAGCGCCATGTCCCGCGCGCTTCATGACGGCATTCATGAAGTGAGCGCCACCGGAGATGTCCGAATTTCCAGTTTGAAACTGGCTCTTCCGGAAATGCTCAATCGCTTCGATGTCGCGGCGGGCGGCGAGGCGCTGCTGATGTTCGTCGCCGAGGAGTTGATGCAGGCCGTGATGATCGAGCAGCGCGGCTGGGCCGCCTATGACGCGCAGCGCCTCTTTCCTGGCGATGCGGGCAACGCTTCGCGGCTTGCCGAACTGGCCGAGCAGCTGTTCGAACGCTCGGCGACTCGTGCGGGCCTCAAGCGGGAAGATTGCACGGTCTATCTGTTCGGGAACGACACCGACCCGGCGCCGTTCGAAGCGCGTTTTGCGGCTGCGGTGCGGCCGGCACAACCGGCGGACAGCGCACCCGCCCGTCGGCTGATGGAGTATGCGCAATGATCCAGATCCTCGATATCGACTTCGGCAGGCGCCGTGTCCGCTCCGCGACGAGCGGCTTGATCCTGCTGTGCGCCGCGGTTCTGCTGCTGCTCGTATGCGGCGCGCGGCTTTGGCATGCGCATGCCGAGAACGATCGCGTGCAGGCGGAGCTCGACGCCGTCCGGCATCGGACGCTCGCGCAGAAACACGCGGTGAAGCCGCCGCCGACACCGGCCGCCAAGCAGGCGGAAAAGCAGAGCCTGTCGATACTGCGCGAACTGACTGTGCCGTGGCAGGACCTCTTTTCGATCGTGGAAGATTATCCGGACCATGATGTCGCGCTGATCGGCATCGACCAGAACCCTGCGCAGAGCCAGATTCGCATCACGGCCGAAGCGAAGAATGTCGACGCGATGATCGCGTACCTGAAGTATCTGCAGACGAGCGTGCTGCTGCGCGAAGCCGTGCTCAACGATCATCTGGTCGAGACCAATGTGCCGGGCAAGCCGGTTCGTTTCCAGATCACTGCCGTCTGGAGGAAGTCATGAAAGCGGATCAACTCCGGGACATGCTGCTGACACTGCGGTTCGAGCTACGTCGCTCGTACGGCCTGCCTGGACTCCTCGGCGCGCTGATGATCGTCGCGGCAGCCCTCATGTGTGCCGAGATCTCCAGCGTGGACGCCGATACGAAGGAGATGCAGGATCCGGCGCGGCTCGCGCTGGCGGCCAAGGCGCAACATCTGGCCGACACGCGTAGCGTGGAGGGGGACGCGATAGCGCTCGACGCCTTGCCGGAGCTGTTCCCGCGCTTTTCGCAAAGCGCGGATGATATCGCGGCGATATTCGAGCAGGCGCACGGCAGCAATCTGACACTTGGGTCTGCCGAGTACCAGGTGAACACGGATGCGGGCACGCGCTTCACGCGCTATCAGGTGATGTTGCCCGTCAAAGATCAGTACAGCGCGATCCGGCATTTTCTTGCGTCGGTGCTCAACAGCGTGCCGAATGCAGCGCTACGGGAAATCCATGTCGAGCGTCCCGCGGTGGACGGCAATATTCTCGACGCGCGGGTGCGCTTCGAACTGATTTACCGGAGCGCCCAGCCATGAAACGCGCTCTGCGCATGCGTGTGCTGCTGGCGTTTTGCGGATTCGCTGCCGCCGGGGCAGCGTATCGCGTGCTGGTCGCGGCGCCCCAGATGCCAGCGCACGTCACCGTGCTCGACAGCCAGCATCGCAACGACGCGCACGCGGGGCCAGTTGCCATGCACCGCATGCTCGCGTCCAAGGCAGCCGTAAAGACCGTGGCGCCGGCATCCGCGGCGCACGGCGCGGCCGCCAGCATGGTGGCGGCGACGCCCCATGCGAAGCTCGCCTCGTTGCGCGCGCCGCTTTCCGTCGAATCGGCCCACGATCCATTCACGGCTTCTTCGTGGCTTCCGCCGCCGCCTCCCGTTGAAGTGCCGGCCGCACCGGTGCGGCCGGCTCCCCCGGTCGCGCCTCCCGTGCCTTTTACCTACGTGGGGGAACTCGACGCAAAGGCGGACAAGCCGCAGGTTTTTCTCAGCAACGGTGACCAGTTGCTGATCGTGTCGCCAGGCGATGAGATCGATAGCCAGTATCGCGTCGAGTCGGTGTCGGAGTCGGACGTGGTGCTGACCTACCTGCCGCTGCACGAAAGACAGGTGGTATCCATTCCAAGAGAGGACAAGTGAATGAAAACCTCACGCACACGGGGTGCGAGCCGCGACGAGGACTGCGGCCCATCAACACGCCTCTCGCCAGTCGTCCTGTTCCATGTCCAGTGCTCGGGCGCGACGCAGGTCGCGAGAAGGCGTGCGCTTGCGATTGCCGTGTCGGTGCTCGCCTTGGGTGGCTGCATGCACGTCCCGAACATTCATGACGATCCGACCAACGCACAGGTGAAGGTCGACTATCTGAACCAGCGCAACAGCCAGGTCGACGCGCTGCTCGACCAGGCCGATCTATTCCGCCAGCACTACCAGTTCGACGAGGCGGTCCAGCGACTCTATATGGCGAACGAGATCGACCCGACCAATGAGCGCATACGCAAGATCGGGGCGATGATCGATCAAGACCGCAAGGATCTGGCCATCCTGCAGGAGGCCGAACGCATGATGAAGCGCGGCTCCTACGCGCAGGCGGCTGATCGGGTGCACCGCGTGCTGGTGGAGAACCCGACCAATACCCTCGCGCTGCAGATGCAGAAGGAGCTCGACGAGAAGCGCAGGCAGCAACGCGCGGAACGGGACGACAAGCTTGCCGCTTCGTCGATCATGCAGAAGCCGGTGACGCTGCAGTTTCGCGACGCGAACGTGCGCATGGTGTTCGAAGCGTTGTCGCGCACCACGGGGCTGAATGTGATCTTCGACCGCGACGTCCGCGCCGACCTGAAGACGACGATCTTCGTGACGAACGCGTCGGTGCAGGACACGGTCGACATGATCCTGATGCAGAATCAGCTCGACAAGAAGCAGCTCAACGCGAATACGCTTTTCATTTACCCCGCGACCCCCGCCAAGCAGCTCGAATATCAGGAACTCAAGGTACGCACGTTTCAGTTGTCGAACGTCGACTCCAAGCAGATCCAGCAATTGCTGAAGAGCATTCTGAAGATCAAGGAGGTCGTGATCGACGAGCGTGCGAATACCGTGACGATTCGGGGCACGCCGGACACGATCAAGGTTGCCGAGGAGATGATCGCCGCGCAGGATCTGCCGGATCCCGAGGTGATGATGGAGGTCGAGGTGCTGGAGGTGACGCACGAGCGCCTCTCCGATCTCGGCATCGACTGGCCGAACTCGTTCACGGTGTCGACCCCGAGTACCGCGGATACATGGGGCGCGCTGCATCATCTGCCGGTCAATTCGCTGAACGTCAGCAGCCTCTCGGCCACGGCGAACTTCAAGCTCACCGACACCGATGCGAACCTGCTTGCGAGTCCGCGCATCAGGACACGCAACCGGGAGAAGGCGCGGATCATGATTGGCGACAAGGTGCCGGTGATCTCCAGCTCCAGCACGCCGAGCACGAGCGGCCCATCCTTTACGCAGTTGATTCAGTACCTCGATGTCGGCATCAAGCTAGAAGTGGAGCCACGGGTCTATCGCGACGGCGACGTCGGCATCCAGCTGAATCTCGAAGTCAGCAACATCACGAATACGATCTCGAGCAACAATCCACAGGGCTTGAATTCGCTCGCCTATCAGATCGGAACACGCAGCGCATCCACGAGTCTCCGCCTACGGGATGGCGAAACCCAGATTCTCGGCGGCCTCATCTCGGATGCGGACCGCAGAACTGCCGACAAGGTGCCGGGTCTCGGGCAATTGCCGGTACTAGGGAGGCTGTTCTCCAACCACCAGGGCGACCACGTCAAGACCGAGATCGTGTTGCAGATCACGCCGCACATCATCCGGCCGCAGCTTGCAGCCGATGCGGACACGCAGGAATTGTGGTCGGGCACCGACGTCAATGTGCACGCCGACCAACTGCGGCTGGATCCCGTCATGGCGAGCGCGGAAACGTCCGTGGTGCCTGCGGCGAAGCCGAGGCCCGGCATGGTCGGCGGCGGCACGGTAGGCGGCGCGTCGCCGGCAGCGAGTGCCGCGGCGGCTGCCGCGCTGCCGTCCCCGTCGAACGGCGCGTTCGGGCAGATGGCGCCGGCGCCGCGCACGACGCCGCCGCCCGAACCGTACGGTGGACGCTTCTCGAGATCGCCTGCACCGCAAGCGGCTCCCGCAGGGCAGGCTGCCCAGAGCGCGGCGCCGGCACCGGCTGCGCCGCCGGCCGCGGATCAGGCGGGCGGCGAAGCGGAGCCGGGCCCTGGGGCCGCCGAGACACCGGCGCCCGCGCCGCCCGCCGCACCGGCAGCGCCGCCAGCATCGCTGCAGATGCCGCCTGGCACCATGCCGAGCGATAACCCGCTTCGCTCGATCCAGAACGGGTACTGAACCGTGGCCACCCGAAAGAGCGCGATGCGCTTGCACGGCGCAGGCCGGCTCGATCAGCGTGGATTTACGCTGATCGAGCTGGTGATCACGCTCGCGCTCGTGGGCATCCTCGCGCTCGCGATCATGCCGTTTTCGGAACTGATCGTGCAGCGTCAGAAGGAGCAGCAGCTGAGCGATGCGTTGCGCGAGATCCGTACCGCGCTCGACGCCTACAAGGAGGCGAGCGATACCGGTTTCATCGACAAGGAAGCGGACGCATCCGGCTATCCGCCGACGCTGACCGTACTCGTGACCGGCGTGAAGAACGCCAAGGATCCGAAAGGCGGCCTGCTGATGTTCCTGCGTCACGTGCCGCGCGATCCATTCTTCAGCGGCGACCCGGACACGCTTGCCGAGGAAACGTGGAGCGTGCGGGCCTATGGCGAGCCGCCGGACCAGGCGGCGGGCGGCGACCCGGCCATCAGCAGCGAACAGGCTGGCAAGGATGTGTTCGACGTGTCGTCGAAATCCGAACGCGTCGGCATTAACGGTATCCCGTACAAACAATGGTGACGCCGCATCATGAAACCCGCTCACACGCACAAGACCCGCGGCTTCACGCTGATCGAACTCGTTGTCGTGATGGCCATCATCGGCCTGCTTCTGACGATAGCGGTGCCGCGTTATATGCACAGCATCGAACGCGGGAAGGAGCAGGTCCGGCAGCAGAACGTCGCGGTGATGCGCAATGCAATCGACCAGTACTACGGGGACAACGGTCAGTATCCCGAGACGCTCGACGAACTGGTGGCGAAGCATTACCTGCGCGCCGTTCCCGTCGACCCGGTCAATGGCGATGACAAATGGGCTGTGATGGCTTCGCCGGACGAAACCAAGCCGGGCGTCTACGATGTGGCGCCGGCGAGCAGTCCGCAGGGTGCGCCGCCGCGCGCGGACGGAGTCGCCAAATGAGCGGCACCGCCTGCTCTTCGCGCGGCGCCGGGCCCGCGAAAGCGCGTGCGAGGCAGCGCTTGGGGCCACGTGCTGCGCGTCAGGGCGGGCTGGTGCTGCTGGCGCTCTTGATCGCACTGATGCTGATGTCGATCGCATTGGCCGGCGCGCTCGACGTGTGGTCGCTGCAACGGCGCCGCGAGCAGGAGAAGCAGCTGCTGTTCGCCGGCAACCAGTACCGGCAGGCGATTCTGCGGTATTACCGCGTCGGCCGGGCTTACCCCGCATCGGTCGATGACCTGCTCAACGACACCCGCTTTCCTACGCCTTTGCATCACCTCCGTCGCCCTTATCCGGATCCGATCACTGGCAAGAATGATTGGGTGTTCATGATGTGGGGCAATCGTTTCTACGGTGTCTTCAGCAGATCAGAGGTGGCCACCATCAAGCGCGCGGGATTTCCACGCCAATACGAGGACTTCGAGGGCGCAGAGACCTATCTGGGGTGGAAGTTCCTTTATCTGGCCCCGGGCCTGCGAACCGCGCCGCCCAGCGCTGTTCCCGCCGCGCCCGGGATTGCGGCCAGCTTTCCCGCCCTGTCTGGCTTTGAGGGGGGATATCTGCCGGGCCAGCGGCCATCCGGCTCACGGTGACGCGTGACGTATTCGTCCCGCTATCGCCGGAACACAACTAACTCTTTTAGCGTCTCGCCTATTCGCCATGCTCAACCGCCACCGTCAGAAGATCGGTGCCTGGCTTGGGATGCTTGCCATCCTGTTGAGCGTGGTCGCGCCGACGGTGTCTCAGGTGCTGCGCGGAGCCTATGGCAACGTCGAGCATCACGCGCACCATCTCCATCACCATCATCAAGCCGTCGAGGTCGCGTTGGATGCCCATGCCGGGCACCACCATGGCTCCGATTCGTCGCCGCTGTGCGACGCGTGCCCGTATTGCGGACTGATCGCGCACTCGCCAGCCTTGCCTAGCGTGGCCGTCGCATCGAGCGTCGCGCCGCTGCGTCCTTCCTTTCCTCCACCCCTCGTCACCGCTGCGTTCCGCCCGTACACGGTGCTGTCGCCGGCTCAGCCGCGCGCTCCTCCCGACTGGTCCTGATCTTCGAAGACGTTTTCAGCCAATGCGGTGATGCCGGTGAACGGCCTTGCTGCGTTGACGCGTGCCTGCCGTGTGCCCCTTGGGGAGAACAACTCAGTTCCCCAAAGGGGCGGCCTGCGCGAATGCATCACGACAATTCGATTAGGACCTCAACATGCGAACCACTCTCAAACGGGGCGCCGCAGCGCTATGCGCGCTTGCGCCGTGCCTCTTTTCACTCGACGCGTCAGCCCATGCGGTCGTCGGCGACCGCGTCTTTCCGGCCACGATGGCCGTCGACGATCCCGGCGTCGGCGATGAATTCAACCTGCAGTACAGCCACATCAAGACGCCCGACAGCAACGGTAACGACATGAACGTCAACACGGTGTCCTACGAGTGGGACAAGCTGATCACGAAGAATCTCGCGTTCAGCATCGCGAGCAACTACGCGAGCCAGAACTCGCCGGACGGCAACGCGAAGGGCTGGGACAATTTCACCCTCGGCGCGAAATATCTCGTCTACGCGAATGCGAAGCACGAGTTCATGGCGTCGGTCGGGCTTCTCGCGACGCTCGGCGGCACCGGCTCGAAAGCGATCGCGAATTCATTTTCGACGTTCACCCCGACCGTCTATTTCGGCAAGGGCTTCGGCGACTTGCCGGCGTCGCTTGGGTACCTGCGGCCGTTCGCCATCACCGGCACCATCGGCCCGAACTTGACGACCGCGTCGTCGGACCAGGGACCGAACTCGCTCGGCTGGGGCCTGACGCTGCAGTACAGCATTCCGTACCTGCAGCAGCAGGTGAAGGATCTCGGATTGCCGCAGCTGTTCGCCAATCTGATTCCGGTCGTCGAATTCCCGATGAGCACCTGCACGGCTGGCGCGTGCTCAGGACAGACAACGGGCACGATCAACCCCGGCGTGATCTGGATCAATCGCTACGGGCAGTTCGGTATCGAAGCGCAGATTCCCGTCAATAGCAGGACCGGCACGCACACAGGTGTCTTGGTGCAAGCCCATATCTACTTCGACGATCTCTTCCCAAACTCGATCGGCAAGCCGCTGTTCTGACCCAATAGGAGACATTTCATGAAACTGCACACAAACGCACGGGGCACCGTTGCCGCACTCTTGATCGCCGGCTGTCAGCTCGCGCACGCGCACGCCTACCCGACCCATCAGGCGCCGGGCGTCTACACGATCTCGTGGGTCGCCGTCGCGGCGGACGGGCATCGCACGCAGGGTCACTACAGCTTTACGGTGAAGTGACCGTGGAGCCGCTCGTCGTTGCACAGATCGCCGTGGCAGCCGTGCAGGATATCGTGTTCGCGATGGCGGCCGGCTCGCTCGCGTGCGCCGTGATGGGCAAGCGCAGCGGCATGGGCGTGCCGGCCACGCTGCGCGGTTGGCAGGCAGGTCTCGCGCTCGCCTTGACGCTCGCAGCCCTCGCGTACCTCTGGCTGCAAGCAGGCGTGATGAGCGGCTCGCCGCTTGCCGAGGCAGGCCCCGCAATCACCGCCGTGCTCACGGAGTCGCACTACGGCGTCGCGTGGTCGGTTGGGTTCATCGGCGCGCTGCTCGCAGCGTTGAGCCGCCTTTCCGACCGGCGCGGCCTGCCGCTATTCGCCGCGGGCCTCGTCGCGTGGGCGGCGGGCAAGGCCGCAGCCAGCCACGCAGCCGACATGGATGACTTCTCGGCGCGAGAAGCCATCCACGTCGTGCATCTGTGCGCGACAGCGCTATGGGCCGGCAGCGTGATCGTCGCGGCAGTGATGCTGCGCCGGCTCGCGCCGAACGCTCGCGCGGCGGCCGAGCACAGGGCGGCTTTCTGCACGGAGCTATCGCATCTGGCGACGTCTGCACTTCTCGTCGTTCTGATCACCGGCTTCTACAACGTGATGCAGGACACCGAGCAGGCGAGCGTGCCGTTCTTCGGCATGGCCTGGGGCTGGATAATCTTGGCAAAGCTCGCGTGCGTCGCCGCGGCGGTGGCATTGGGCGGCTGGAACCGAGTGCTGGTCTTGCCCGATCTACACGCCCAAGCGCGGCAGGACGGTTCGGCTTTCATGGCCGCGCAAGGCCGCTTCGACGCTTGGCTCTCCATTGAAGCGCTCGTCATGTTGGCCGTTCTTGCGATCGCGGCCGTGCTGGGACATACGTCTCCGACGGGCGGCTGACGAGGCCAACCCTCCGACGGCCGAGGTGAGCGATGAAGCGGCCATTCGCACTTGCGTCTTAAACGTCGCCTTGTGGCCGACAACTGTCCGACCTGGCGGGCTGAGGCGGACCCGCTGCGACTGCGCGGTGGTCAGCAAAAGTAAAAAGCGATTTCGCCAATGACCTTCGCGTCTGATTCCGAAACTCTGCCAGACATGAAAGGAGTCAGTTGGACAAGGACTCCCTTCGCCGGAATGTCATGCCGATTCACCAAGGACAGTAGTTCATCGCGAACTTCGATTGCTCAGAAACGCCCGGCACCGTAGGCAAGTCAATGGACCTGCATTCGAAAGGAACCTGGCGACATCCCTTTCCACCCTTGATACGCGCGAATGAACGAGTTGGGTTCCTGAAATCCGAGCAGAAAAGAAATCTCCGCCAACGACAGCGTCGACTGCTTCAGGTAGTGGTCGGCCAGTTCGGTCCGGGTTGACGTCAGGATGCTTTGAAAGCTCTCGGCCTCCGCAGTCAGCTTGCGCTGCAAAGTCCGCTTGCTCATGGCCAACCTCTCAGCAACGGTTTCAATGCTCGCCTCACCGCTGGGTAGCGCCTCGAGAAGCACCGCACGAACCCGCTCAGTCGTGCTGGCGCGAGCGTCCATGTCGGCCAGCTTCTGGTTCAGCTTGCTTTCGAAGAAGTCCCACATGGCGGCATTCGAGGTCAGGAATGGCTTGGCTGCATCGGCCGCCGAGAAGCGAATTTCGGTTCGGTCGGCCTGGCGCAACGGGCACCCGAAGTACGCTTCATAAGGCGCGATGTCTCGCGGTAGTTCGGGCAGCCAAGCGGCCTGCGGCACGATGTGCTCGCGCGTGCCGACCCGGATCAGTTGGCAGAAGAACACCAATTCAGTAAGACTGAGCGAAGAAGGAAGTCGACCCTCCGCGCCATAAACGCTTAAGGTCAAGCGCGTCGATTTCAGGCTCTGATCCACATCCAGCAGCATCGGGCCGATCAAAGGCTTGTAGCGGCTCAGCCGTTTAGCGGCGATGTTGAAATTCGGGCTGCACAGGCTGGCGAAGATGGGGGCGTCAAAGGCTTCGGCGTTGAAGTGCTCGACAAGCAGCAACGCCACTTCTCGATTGCCTGCGGCCAGCTCGAAGCCGCGCCACAGCCGAAAGTAGTCAGGCGGAGACAGCGCGATGTCGCCACGATGGAACAGATCGGCAGGCAGCCCCGCGTGGGCCAGCACCGCGGAAGGATCGATTTGCATGTCGCTCAGCATCAACCTCCAGTTGGTGCCGATCACGAATCGGTTGGCTCGTTTCATCGCGTATCGCCTGATGCGGGCTGGTGATCAAGCCTTTTCCATTGCCTGACGCGACATCTTGAGCATGGTCTTGCGCGGCAGCAATGGCACGACCCAGGTCAGCAAGAATTTCAGCTTGCCCTCATTGAATGCGACGAGTTCGCCACGCTCCATGGCGTCATAGCCGCATTGCGCCACCGACTGCGCCGACTTCGCCCGCTTCCAGATATCCACGCCCTCCAGGTTGCCGGCTTCTACAAATCCGGTGGCCACGGCCCCGGGGCACAGCGCGGTCGCCGTGACGTGATAGACGGCCACCTCTTCGGCGATGGCCTGGGTGAATGAAGTCACGTAAGCCTTGGTAGCGTAATACACCGCCTGCAGCGGGCCGGGCATGAACGACGCAGTCGACGACACGTTCAGGATGCGACCGCGATTGCGCTGCACCATGCCCTTGAGATAAAGGTGCGTCAGCTCAGTCAGCGCCGCCATGTTGACCTGCATCATCGCCTGAAAGTCGGCCAGGTCTCGCTCGTGAAACAGCCCATGCCCGCCAAAGCCGGCGTTGTTGATCAACACGTCGATCGTGATGCCATGCGCTTGCGTCTGCTCGAAGATGCGTTGCGCGGCGCCCGGCTTCGATAGATCCTCGGCGATCACGGTCGCGGAGATGCCGTACTGAGTCTCCAGTTCACGCTTCAGCGCGTCGAGCTTGTCGCGTGAGCGCGCTACCAGTACGAGGTCGCCTCTCTTCTTCGCATGGATCTTTGCCAGTTCCCGGCCGATGCCGCTGGATGCGCCGGTGATTAGGGCGGTGTTGGATCGCTTGGTCATGACTTCCTCATTCGATGGGGCTTCGATGAGGTCATCGTAAATCTGCAGATCGCACCACGCACTGGCGAACGACGCCAGTCTGCTAGCAAATCGTGCCATCGAGGCACGCTAGGTGGCAGTGCACCGATCAGCAGGTCGCGGATGATACCGCCACCCAGCTCGGCGATGGACGACAACACCAAGACTCCTGGCAGATCAAGCCCGCTTGACATTGCCGGGCGAGTTCCTATACTCAACCACATGGTTAAGTTTGAGGAAGCCGCATTAGACCGTATCTTCGCCGCGTTGGCCGACCCGACTCGGCGCGCGGTCCTTGCACGTCTGTCCGCGCGCGCGGATCTGTCCGTGAGCGAACTCGCGCAGCCGTTCGAGATGTCGCTGCCGGCCGTGATGAAGCATCTCGACGTGCTCGCTGAAGCCGGTCTGATCACGCGTGTGAAGACCGGCCGCACCGTCGCGTGCCGGCTCTCTGCCGAGCCGATGGAGGAAGCGATGGAATGGCTCACGCGCTATCAGCGCTTCTGGGCCGAGACACTCGATCGCCTTGCCGCATTCGTGGAGGAAGACTCATGCCCGCCGCACCCAGCCTCACGCTCCAGCGCCGCATCAACGCCCCGCCCGCAAAAATCTACAGCGCCTGGACGGAACCGTCGCAAATCGTGAAGTGGATGCATCCCTACGACGCCGAAGTGATCCATGTGGAGATGGACGTGCGCGTGGGCGGGCGCTTTCGCATCGTCATGCGCGCACTGGATGGCGAGGAGCACGATGTGAGCGGCACATTCCGCGAAGTGGTGCGCGACGCGAGGCTTGTCTATACGTGGGCATGGCGCAGCACACCGGAGCGGGAGTCGCTCGTCACGCTGACGTTGCGGCTCGACGGCGAGGCGACGCTGCTCACACTCGAGCACGAGCAGTTCTTCGATGAAGCCGCGCGCGAAAGCCACCAGGCCGGCTGGAACCAGGCACTCGACGGCCTCGAACGGCAATTCGCCTGATCACTGCAGAGGAGCGCATCAATGGACCAGCATCGAATCGTTTCAAGGGAAGAATGGCTCGCTGCGCACAAGGCGCATCTGGCCGAAGAAAAGGCGTTGACGCACGCACGCGACGCGCTCGCCGAAAAGCGCCGCGCGTTGCCATGGGTGAAAGTCGACAAGAGCTATACCTTCGATACGCCGCATGGCAGCAAGACACTAGCCGAACTGTTCAACGGGCGCAGCCAGTTGATCGTCTATCACTTCATGTTCGGGCCGGACTGGGAGGAGGGGTGCCCAGGCTGCTCGTTCCTTTCCGATCATGTCGACGGTGCGCTGCTGCACGTCGAACAGCGAGATGTCGCCTACGTCGCGGTGTCGCGCGCGCCGCTTGCGAAACTCGAGGCGTTCAAAAAGCGCATGGGCTGGCATTTCCGCTGGGTGTCGTCGTATGGCAGCGACTTCAACTACGACTATCACGTGTCGTTCACGCCGGAACAGCGGGTCGACGGCAAGGTGTACTACAACTTCGACCGGATCGACGTCGCGGCGGCCGGCTTCGACAGCGACGAACTACCCGGTGTCAGTGTGTTTTACAAGGACGAATCCGGCGATGTGTTTCATACGTTCTCAGCGTATGCACGCGGCGGCGAGCCGCTCATCGGCGCCTACACCCTGCTCGACCTGACGCCGAAGGGGCGCGACGAACAGCACAACATGATGGACTGGCTGCGTCATCACGATCGGTATGACGAGGTCCGTAGCGGCGCGGGGGCGGGTTACGCGGCGGCTGCGCCCGAGCATGGGGCACAGCATGAAGCGGGACGTCCTTGCCACTAGTCATCGAGCGGGGAATGGGAGGATCGTGATGAAACTTTACGGATTTGCTGGGACGCGTTCGCAACGCGCGCTTTGGGGTCTCAAGGAAGTCGACTGCGATTTTGAATACGTGTCGGTCAATTTGCTCGAAGGTGAGCATAAGCGGCCCGAGTTCCTGCGCCTCAATCCAGCGGGGAAGGTTCCCGTGCTGGTCGACGGCGACCGGATCATTCCCGAGTCGGCGGCGATCGTGCTGTACCTCGCGGATAAATATCCGGAGAAAGCCTTGTTGCCTGTCGATCTCGATGAGCGGGCGCAGGCTTATCGCTGGACTCTGTTTGCGGTTACCGAACTCGAACAACCGCTCTGGAGAATCACCCGGCACACGATGCTCTATCCGCCGGACAAACGCCTCCCGGCCGATATCGAACTCGCGCGAGACGATTTCATGAGCATGGCTGCGATCCTCGACAAGCATCTCGAAGCGCGTGAATTCATTGTCGGAGACAGGCTTTCGGTTGCCGACTGCGTGACGGTCTATCTGATCGATTGGGCCAATGAGTTCCGCCTGATCGATGCGTTCCCGCGTTTGCAGGCGTATCTCGAACGCTTGTATGCACGCCCCGAGGCGCCGCAGCGTATCGCTGATGCGCGCAAGGCGGCGTGAGATCGGCAACGTGCCGCGTGGATGGGCGTGAAAAAGCGTGGACGCCGGTTGAGTCGGGGATTCCGTGGCTACTGGCCAAGCATGGTGAGCGCCTCGCGCAACGGTGCAAGCGAGACAGCGATAGTCCCGCCGAGCGGCGTGTTCATTTCCAGGATCAGAAATATTGCGATGGAAGTGGATACCGCACCCAGAAAAAACGTCGTGGCGACAGTCGTGTTGGGGGGCGTGAACAGGCCAAACGAGCCGAAGATGATGCACAGCCACAACACCAGCGTGATCAGTAGCGGCATGGGGGTCGAGCCTACTGCTTGCAGCAGCGCAAGCTCTCGCATCGCTAGCCCTTCGCCGGCGATCTGGATGGCGCGCGCCTGTAGCTGACGCTGTGCTTCGCTATGCGGCGAGAGTGCCGCCAGCCTGCGTTGAATGGTTTCCCCGCGTCTAAGCTCGTCGGGACTACGCAGGCTTGCCAGTTGATCCGAGTCGCCAGAACTGGCCTTCTGGATTCCCCTGACGACGGACTGCTTCAGCAAGGCGCGGATTTCCTGCGTCTCAGGCCCGTACTGGGCAAGTGCGCGATCGAGCAGAATGATCTCGGTGGCGTCGCGTACGACCGCGGCGTTCGCGGTATCGAACGAACTTTTCGCCGACGAGATCAACAGCCCAAGCACTAACGCGGCCATCGTGGCTATCAATCCGATCGTCAGTTTGATAACGCCGATCGATTCATCGCTGAGATGGTGCTCCGGCAACAGAGAGCGCAGACACAATCCGAGCAGGGCGCTACCAAACACGCATGCAAACACAATGACGGCAATGCTTAGATGGTGCACCGTTCGATTCTCCGTTTCTGCATGTAAGCGTGGTTGCCTTCTCTGTATGCCTTGTCGCCGCTTTCGCGCTCTGATGCTGTGCGGCACGGGCGATCACGTGGATGGATCCGGACTCCTGCGTCGGATTTCTGCGAAAACCTACTACATGTCTTCCGAATGCTCGCACCTTTAAAACAATATCCGTTTACGGTCCGTGCCACTGGACTCGAGCAGCCGGAGATCCTGAGGCGGGAACCGGGCAGGCCGGTTCCCTGGTTGATTTGGGTCAGCTACGCAGGAAGGCCAAGAGATCCTGGTTGAGTTGATCCTTGTGTGTCTCAGCCAGGCCGTGCGGCGCACCCTCGTAGATCTTCAGAATGGCGTGCGGCACCAGTTTCTTCGACGCGCGTCCGCCAACGTCGACCGGCACCACCTGATCGTCCTCGCCATGCACGATCAGCGTCGGCTTGTTGAACTTCTTCAAGTCCGCAGTGAAGTCCGTTTCCGAGAACGCGCGAATCGATTCATAGGTATTCTTGAAGCCGCCCATCATTCCCTGCATCCACCACGATTCGATCATCCCTTGAGAAGCCTTTGCGCCGGGGCGGTTGAAGCCATAGAAGGGGCCGCTTGCGATATCCCGGAACAGTTGCGAGCGATCTGCAATCATTCCTGCGCGGATTCCGTCAAAAACCTCAATAGGCACCCCGCCGGAGTTGGCCGCGGTCTTGACCATGAGCGGAGGTACCGCTGAGATCAGGCCGATCCTTGCTACGCGCGCGGTGCCGTGGCGGCCGACATACCGGGCAACTTCGCCGCCTCCGGTCGAGAAGCCGATCGTTGTCACGTTCCTCAGGTTCAACGTATCGATTACCGCAGCCAGGTCGTCCGCGTAGTGATCCATGTCGTTGCCATCCCAGGGCTGGCTGGACCTGCCATGCCCGCGCCGGTCATGGGCGACCACCCGGAAGCCATTCGACGCAAGGAAGAAAGCCTGATTGTCCCAACTGTCCGAGCTAAGCGGCCACCCATGGCTAAGCGTGACGACCGGACCGCTCGTCGGGCCCCAGTCCTTGTAATAAATCTCGACGCCATCTTTGGTGGTGATCCTGCCCACCGATTGAATCCCCGTAGGGCCGGGCACGGCAGCAGACGTCGACGCGCGGCCGGTCTCGGCCGTCGCGGCAGCCGGTACGACAGCTGCGATCGTCGCTGCGACGCCGCCTAGTATCAGGTTTCTACGGTTCGCGTCGTCGGGAGTCAGGAGAGGTTCAAGCTTCATATTGCATGCTCCGTTGGTAGATAAAATCGCGCTTGCCGTCGATTTGCCCGGGATTGATCGATCGGGTGAAGCGACCATTCCCATGGCGGTGGACAGCGCAAGTTGGGCGATGTAGAGCGGAGGAGCGTCGCAATCGCCGTTGCACCGCACCGCACGATTGCGAATCTTACGAGTGCCGCTGCCCGGAAGGTAGTGATGCGGGGACACACATGCTGTTGTCCTGATCGCACCAACTGACCCGGATCACGATCCAGCAAGGCGGCGACGTATAGGACCAAGGTCCACTACCCGCATCGCTCGCCGCCCCTTACTCTGATTCGAGAAGGCGGACGCAGTCGGCCCCGCGTGGCCCGGCGAAGTCGTCTGATGAAATCGAGAACTAAGCCGCGGTTCGAGTCAGCGGGAAAGCCCGGACTCGTGCCCGTCCGTCCATTCCCGGCACCTTCGAGGCACATCATGATGAAGCGCAGTCTTTGGTTTGCCACGGCGAGCGCGCTGCTGTTCGCGAACGTCGCGGCCGCCCAGCAATACCCGATGCTCGACGCCGTCGCGAACAGGATCGTGCAGAAGTACCAGCAGTCGAGCTGCGAGCAATTGTGGCAAGAGCGCGCCGAGAAGAAAGGCATGCCGAAGCCGCAAGGCGAGCAGATGGCGATCCAGGCCATGCACAACGACCCGCAGATGCGCGCCGCGTTCATCGACCGCGTGGCCGCGCCGATCGCCAACAAGATGTTCGAATGCGGGATGATCCCCTGATCGCCACCGAGCGTGCCGTCACGCCACGCTAGATCTCGGAGGCTGCCATGACTGCGTGGAAACCGGTCTTGCGCGCAACGGCCCTCGCGCTGGGCGTGTGCCTCGCCGCGAGCGGCGGTGCGCAGCAACGGGCGAACGCGCCCTCGAAAGCCGCGGCGAAGCACGCGCAGCAGGCCGCTGCACCCGACTACCAGCCGGGGCTCGACCAGCACGCGCTCGACGTCATCAAGGCCGCCTGCGACCGCCTCGCGGCCGCGAAGTCGATGACGTTCACGGCGATCGTCTCGTACGAGAGCCCGAGCCGGATCGGGCCGCCGCTCATCTACTCGACGAAGTCCGAAGTCCTCATGCAGCGGCCCGACAAGCTGCGCGTGATCACGCTCGGCGACGGTCCGCGCTCGGAGTTCTATTACGACGGCAAGACGATGACGGCCTTCTCCCCGGCCGAGAACCTCGTCGCCGTGGCCGACGCGCCGCCGACGATCGACGACGCGCTGAAGAAAGCCTACGACGTCGGAGCGATCTATTTCCCGTTCACCGATGTCCTCGTCGCGGACCCGTACAAGGACATCGCCGACAGCCTGAAGATCGCGTTCTATATCGGCCAGTCGACCGTCGTCGACAACACGACGACGGACATGGTCGCGTACGTGACGGGCGACGCGTTCGTGCAGGCCTGGATCGGCACGGAGGACAAGCTGCCGCGGCGGATCTACGCCGTCTACCTCAACGATCCCGCGCGGCTGCGCCATGTGCTGGCGCTCACGAACTGGGTCCTGGATCCGGCCGTTCCGGCGAACTCGTTCGTGCCGTCCGGCACGACCGGCGCGGCGCCCATCGCGTTCGCGCGTCCCGACGCCGCAAACGCGCCGGGCCTCAAGCCGCCGCCGAAGGCCAAGGCCGCTAATCCTCAATGAGGAGGCGCATCGTGAAGACGGTTGCCATCTATGTGGCCGGACTCCTGCTTCCGGCCTTCGCCTCGGGCCCCGCCGGCGCCTGGGGGCACGCGGGCGGCTGGTCGCGCCCGGAGCCGTCGGGCGGCATGGAGTCGCGTCCGTCCGGCTCGGAACCGACGACGCGCAGCAACGCCTATGGCGGCAGCGAAACGCACACGCCGGGCCAGGGCACCACGGCGACCAACCGCTACGGCGACACGGCCACCCACACCCAAGGCTCCGGGCAGACGAGCTTCAGCAATCCGTACGGCGGAAGCGCGACCCACACCTATGGCCAGGGCACCACGGCGACCGGCGCCTATGGCGGCACGGCCTCGCACCAGGCCGGCTCGAATCAGACGACCTACTCGAATCAGTACGGCAGCGCGACGCACACCTATGGCCAGGGCACCACGGCGACCAACAACTATGGAGGCACGGCCACGCACGTCCAGGGATCGGGCTATACGACCTATACGAACTCGTCGGGCGCGACCGCGTATCACAGCACCTACTACGGCAACACGACCTATGCCGCCTACCATCCGCCGACCACGGTGAACGTGTACGGATCGAGCTGCTACAACTGCGGCGGCTGGTCCACTGCAGGCGCAGCCGCCGCGGGCGCGGCGGTCGGTGTAGCGGCGGGCGCTGCGATCGCCTCCGCGAACACACAGGCCGTCGCCGCGAACGCGTACAACAGCGGCTATGCCGCCGCGAACTCGGCGAACGCCTACAACGCCGGCTACGTCGCCGGCGCGACGTCCGCGGCACCCCCGCCGCCGCCCAGCGCGAACTTCGCGATGGGCGCGATCTACGCGACGCTGCCGGCCGGCTGCATCAAGCCCTCGGTGCAGGGCGGGACCTACTACCTGTGCGGCAATGCGTGGTTCCAGCCCTCTTACGGCGCGAACGGCGTCTACTACCGCGTCGTGCCCGCGCCCTGAGCGATGCGTGCTTCGCCGTCCCGACGTGTCGCCCCGATTGCAGCGGCCATTCGCTGAGGTGACGCCCGAATACGATCAGGTCGCTCCTCCCCATTCGGGAGGACACTTGATATCGAGCGTCTCCTCGTGGAACTGCACAAGGGACTTGCGCTGCGCCACGCTGACGATCGCTCCTTTGTGCAGTCGTTCTGTGAGCAGGTGATACAGATGCGCTTCAGTTTCGCTGTCGAGCGCACTGGTTGCTTCGTCGAGGAACACATAGTCGGGCTTGTGCAGCAGCACACGCGCAACCGCCAGCCGCTGCTGCTCGCCCGGGGAAAGAATGCGCCACCAGGGATCCGATTCCTGAAGGCGGTCTGCAAAGCCTTCGAGCCGGCACGCCCGCAGTACCTCGCGGCACTCGTCGTCGCCAAAGGTGTCCGCCTTCGCGGGATAGGCCAGTGCGGCCTTGAAGGTGCCTGCCGGCAAATAGCTACGCTGGGGGATGAACATCATGCGCGCGCCCACGGGTGCATCGATCGAGCCGTTGCCGAACGGCCAGAGACCCGCGAGCGCGCGTAAAAACGTGCTTTTCCCCGAGCCCGACTTCCCACGGATCAGCCACCGTGAACCCGGCTTCACTACGATGTCGCGCACATTCGCAAGCGTTTTGCCGTCTGGCACCGCAAGCGAGAGGTTGCGCGTGACCAGCCGGTTCTCATCGACATAGTGCAGGTTGATACCGCCGTGCTCGGTGGCAGGCGAGACAGACTCCTTCAGATGGGATTGCTGCATGACGCGCTCGAACTCGCTCAAACGATTGACCGTCGCACGCCACTCGACGAGCGTGTCGTAATTGTTGATGAACCACGAGAGAGAGTCGCTAACCGAACTGAATGCGTCGGTGATTTGCATCAACGTGCCGAAACTGACCGCACCTGTGAAATAGCGCGGCGAGGCAACAATGATCGGAAAGATGTCGGCGACTTGCGCATAAAAGTTGAGTACGAAGCTGTAGCGCCTCGTATATTTCATAAAGCGCCACCAGTTTTCACGAATGCGGGTAAAAAGGTCGTTGGCATTCGATTCCTCGATTGGCATGCCTTCATAAAACGCAATCTCCTCGGCGTTTTCGCGGAGACGGATCAAGCCAAACCGAAAATCCGCCTCGACGCGCTGCAACTGGTAGTTGATCGAAACGAGCGGGTGACCAATCTTGTTGGTCACGAGCGCACCGGCAATCGCATAGACGATGGCTGCCCAAAGCATATAGCCCGGAATCTGAACGGATGACGAACCGACCATCACAGTCATAGCGCCCGCGGTGTTCCACAGGACGATGGAGAACCAGACGAACGTCTCGACCGTCGACAGCAGATCGAGCGTCAGGGAAAGGGTTGTGGTCGCGAACAGGCTGAGGTCGGCGGCGATACGCTGGTCCGGATTGTCGGCAAGCCGATCGCGCTCGACTCGATAGAACGTGCCGCCGTCCAGCCATCTGTTCAGATAGCGCCGGGTCAGCCACTGGCGCCATCGAAAGCCAAGCATCTGGCGCAGATAGCGGTTGTACACGGAGAGGATGATGAACGCGAATGCGAGTGCCGCAAAAATCAGCACAAGTTGCGGAAACTCGCGTACGTTCTTGCTTTCCAGTGCGTCGTAGAAATCGCGGCTCCATATGTTCAAACGGGCGTTGATGGCTACCATCAACAGGTCCATGGTGACGATTGCCATCAGCAGTCCCCACGCAGTGCCGCGTTCCTCGGAGACCCAATACGGCTTGATCAAACTCCATACGGAGACATGGTCGAGTTGCCGAGTTGCAAAGCCGGATGGTGTGTTGGTCATGGGCTTACCCTTAACTAAGGGATGCAAATCCGCCGACGAACCCGCAAAGCGCCTGCGCAATGGCGGCTTCGATTGCATCGCCTGCCGTTCGCTTTAAATCTGCGGGAGTGGATGCTAGCTTGAGGGAGGAAAATGCTCCGGAAAGACCTAAACTCATATCCAATGCAGCCAGTTTGCGATACTGGTCAGCACCCTGGGCCAAGCTTCAATTGAAGCGGAGCGTACCTCGGGTGCCGCAGCCCTCGGGAGGACATGTTCATGAAGACTCTGATAGTGCTGGCATGCCTAATGCTGTCCGCGAACGCGTTTGCAGAATGTGCGACGAACGCCCGCGGCGAGACGGCCTGCGGCAACGGACAGTCGGCCGCCGGCTATAACAAGAACACGGGTACGGCCTGGACGTCTCAGACGAACCAGAATGGCGTGCGGACGACGCAGACCAACCGGGGCGGCGAGGCGAAGACGATGAACGGCAAAGGCGTGGCTCGCGGCCCTGGCGGAACCACCTGTTACAAGACCGCGAACAGTCACGGTTGCAACTGACAACCCTTCGACGGCGCTGACGGTCGCCTAAGGCTTGACGGAACCCGGGAGCGTTCGAGCCACTTCAGACGACCTGAGCGCGGCCTCGTGGCGTCCCATGCCAAACATGCCGAGTGCGGCGACGATAGTGGGAATCGCGACTAGAACAAACAAGATGGGCAGGCCCAGATGCATGGCTAACAGCACTCCGCCGACCATCGAGCCCACGATCGAACCCACCCGGCCAATGCCAAGTGCCCAGCTCACGCCGGAGGCGCGGCTGGAGGTCGGATAGTAGGCCGCCGCCAGTGCATTGACGCCGGTCTGCGAGCCGCCCGTCCCAAGACCTGCCCCAAAGACCGCGAATACCAGCATCGGCAACGACGAAGCGACGCCGATGAGCAGGATAAACATGGCGGCAACAGCGTAGGAACCTGCGAGCACCAGACCGATCGGATGCCGGCGATACTCGCCGATGTCTATGGCGCGTTGCTGGCCAGTTTCAGTGACGACGAGGTCGCGATGTTCAAAGCGATGCTCGCGCGGATGCTTGCAGCGTGATGCGCTGCCCGGCCTTGCAGGTCGTCACCGATCCTTCGATTGGCGGATGCGCGATCAACCGGCTGCCTTCGAGCGCCGGAGCCATTCGTCGAGACCGATGCGGCCCAGGCGCGCCTCGCCCAACGGCACGAGCGAATGCGCTTCGACCAAGCCGCCGAAGTAACGGGCCTCCGGGTCGCACACGACCTCGCGCGGGTCGCCGACTTCCTTCAGATAGCGGGCGATGAGTTCGTTGAACGGCGCCCGCTCCGGGCCCGCGATCTCGACGATGCCGTTGCGCGGCGCGGCGAGCGCCACGTCGGCGACGATGGCCGCCACGTCCTCTGCGGCGATGGGCTGGAACATGCCCGGCGAAAGCCTGACGACGTTTCCATCGGTACCCGCATCGGCGATGCCGCGGAGGAATTCGAGGAACTGGGTCGAGCGGATGATGGTGTAGGGGATGCCGGAGGCCGCGATCAGCTTCTCTTGGGCGACCTTGCCGCGAAAGTAACCGTTCTCGGGAGTCCGATCGGCTCCGACGATCGATAGCGCGACATGGTGCCGGACGCCGGTTGCAGCCTCCGCTGCATGGACGTTGCGGCCGGACGTCTCGAAGAATTCCAGCACGGCCTTGTCTTCGAACGAGGGCGAATTGGCGAGGTCGACCACCACCTGCGCGCCGGTCATGGCCTCTTGGAGCCCTTCTCCCGTGAGGCTGTTGACGCCTTTGCTGGGCGCGGCGGCGACAACCTCATGGCCGCCCTGGCGCAGAATGGCGACCGTCTTCGAGCCGATCAGGCCAGTGCCGCCGATGACGACGATCTTCATGATTCATCCTCCAATTTTCGTGAGCGGCAACGGGCCGCACGAAGTCATTGTAGGGAGGCCTGGCATATCGCGGTAGACACGAAAACAGGCCCACGGTGTTGTGCTCCCGGCACCAATCGAATCTTGCGTCAGTCAATCACCGTCACGATATTGACGGTCCCCTGTCTCGCCATTTTTGCGTAGGGGCACAGGCGTTCGGCATGTCGAACCAGCGCTTCCGCGAGGCTTCGTTCGACGCCCGGCATTCGGGCCCGAACATCGATGACCAATGCGTAGCCTCCGTCCATCGGATCGCGGCCAAACGAAACTCGCACTTCGACAACCGTCTCGTCGATCTCCAGAGCGGCATGCTTTGCCAGCAGATTCAGCGCCCCGTGAAAGCACGCGGCAAATGCGGCGGCGAACAACTGCTCGGGGTTGGTCCCTTTGCCGGGTCCTCCGAACGCCGTGGGCAGCCGCAGCTCCACGACAAGATTGTCGTCATCCGAACGGGCCACGCCGGAAGCGCGGCCGTGTCCCGTCTCGCCGCCGGAAACGGTGACAGTCGTGGTGTACAGCGGATGAAAATCCCGGCCCCGATATCGGTCGAGGAGGGAAAACGGAGGGGGCAGTAACGTCTTGTCGTCCATGACGCATTCTCGGGTTCGCTGACGCGTATCCGACGCTTAGTCGACCGCTCACGGATGGAGCGCGTATAGAACACGCAATCAATCGACTGTCGACAACGTGGTCATCGTCGTCACACTGTGCAGATCGAGCGCCCTCGTCTGCTCGGTCATATAGTCGATGAACACACGGATGCGGGCAGGAAGATGCTTGCGGCTGAGATAGCAGAGGTAGTGGCCGCTGTCGTCGGGTGCGTGCTGCGCGAGACAACTGACCAGCTGCCCGTCGCCGAGCAAATCGCATACCTGATAGGCCGGCAACTGCGCGATACCGAGCCCGTGGAGCACCGCCTGCAGCATCAGATCGGGGTCGTTGAAGGTGTGCTGCGCGACGGGATGGCGCCGCTGAGCCAGACCGTCGATCTTGAATTCCCACTCCCTGGCGCGGCCCGACGCCGTCCGGAAGTTGATGCAGCGATGCGCCGCCAGATCGTCGACGTGGCGCGGCAACCCGTGGATTCGTGCATAGGCGGGCGACGCGCAAACGATCATTTGCATCGGAATCAACTGCCGCGCCACGATCCCGCTGTCTTCCATGCGTCCCTCGCGAAACGAAACGTCGATGCGATCGGCCGTGAAGTCGGCGGGGTGATCGTTCAGCAGCAACTCCAGCGTGATCTCGGGATATTGCGAGTGAAAGCTGCGCAGCAGCGGCGCGACGATCTTGCGCCCGAAGCCGGGCGTGGAGCCGATGCGCAGAGGGCCGCGCGGGGGGCCGCTGCGCAGCTCGCGCATGTCTTCGAGCGCCTGGACGATACGCTCGATGCCCGGCCGGCAGTTCTCGTAGAACAGCTCGCCCTCGCGTGTCAGCGACGTGCTGCGCGTCGTGCGCTGGAACAGACGTGCATCGAGCTGGGCCTCGAGTTTCTGGACGTTGCGGCTGACCGAGGAACGGCCGATGCCGAGGCGATCGCCCGCACGGGTAAAGCTGCCTTCACTGGCAACGGCCAGAAACGAAACGACGCCGGCGTAACTGGTCGCAAAGCTGCTCGCGAACGGATCGTCGGCGCCGGCGACGGGGTGGCGTGATGAGTAATCTGGCATGGAAGCGCGCGTCGAGAAGTTCATACTCGACTAGACGTATCAGCGCCGCCATTTGTGACATCGGCCGCCGAATTTTTGTGGCGTGGCCGTGCGGTCGGGCTTACTTCTCCGGCACGAGAATGGGCGCACCCTCGTCCTTCAGCAGCAGCACGAGGAACTTTGCCGGTTGAGTCTGGCTTGCGTTGCGTCCAACCGTGTGAATATCGTTCGGGCCTTCATAGAACGTTTGTCCGGGCGTCAGCGTCACTTCCTTGCCGCCCTTCACTTGCATCACGATCGATCCTTCCAGCACATAGATGAAGCCGTGCGCGTTGTGCCGATGGACCGGGTCGGCGGCACCGGGCGGATACTCGACGGTGATCATCGTGGCTTCCTTGCCCGGAGAGTCGTCGAGCGCCTTCGTCATCAGCGGCGAGACGACGGCCGAGGGCGGCGCGGCGCTGGCTTCGCCCATCAATGCGCAAACGACGGCGGCCGCGGCCAGTGCGGCGGTTTTCAAGCGAAGCATGGCGGTGTGCTCCCCAAATGATGCGGCCCGCAGGCGCGGGCCGGGGTGAAAGAAGGGCTGCGGACCCTCGCCGGACTTCAGGCGAGGTTGGCTTTGTCGAGGCCAAACGCCTTGTCGGCCGAACCGGGCACGGTCTTGAACGCGACATTCGCGCGGTTCCATCCATTGATGGCCATGACTTCAAACGTCAGGTCCGACAGTTCCTTCTCGGAGAACTGGGTACGCACGCGTTCGTAGAGTTCGTCGGGCACGCCGTGTGCGGGAAGCGTCGTCAGCGCTTCGGTCCAGGCCAGCGCGGCACGCTCGCGCGGCGAGAAGAGCGTCGATTCGCGCCACGTTGCGACATGGTGGAGGCGCAATTCACGCTCGCCATGGATGCGCGCTTCCTTCACGTGCATGTCGAGGCAGAAGCCACAACCGTTGATCTGCGAGGCGCGGGTCGAGACGAGGTCTCGAATCGATTCTTCGATCGCGCTGTCCTTCAACAGGTTGCTGAACTCGAGGAACTTCTTGAAGAGCTCCGGCGATTGCTGAATGTAGTTGATACGCTGCGTCATGATTTCTCCAGGCGACGATGAGTGAGCAACCGAGCGAAGCGGATGCCGTCAGCGGTGATGGGCCGCACGAAATCATCGTAAGTGCGCGTGGCACGCCGCGGTAGGCTTGTGAGCGGACTCACAGCGTTGTCCATGCTGCACCAATCAACGCGACGCGATCCGCACTTGCGCGCGAGGAGAAGTCGTTCACGCGTCGGCGTAGGCCGCCGCGATGCGTGCCAGCTTGTCGGGGTTGCGCTGCACGAGGATGCGAACGATGCGACCGTTGTCCGTTTCGAACGACTGCGCCGATTCCAGCTTGCCTTCGATAAAGCGCAGCAGCGCCCACTGACCATTGAGCACCACGAGCTTGACGCTGAGTTCGCTGTGATAGCGCAGAAACGACGCATAGAAGAGTTGAGCGATGCGCCGTCCGCCCACCATCGGTTTCGGAAAGCTCTGGACTTTCCCGCCGCCGTCGCCGATCAGCGTGGCATCTTCGGCCAGCACGGCGTTGATCGCGTGGAAGTCGCCACGCTCCAGCGCCTGCACGAAGGCTTGCAGCAGGCGAAGATGCGTCTCGCGCGACACTTCGTAACGCGGGCGATCGTCGCGCAGATGCGCTTTTGCGCGGCTGACCAGTTGCCGGCACGCCGCCTCTGTCTTGCCGATGGCGTCGGCGACTTCGCAGTAGTCCGCGTCGAACACCTCGCGCAGCAGAAAGGCCGCCCGTGCTTCCGGCGTCAGCCGCTCGAGCAAAAGCAGAAATGCGACGGACACGTCGTCGGCACGCTCCGCACACTCCTCGGGGGTGGCCGGCGAGTTGCTCATCTCCGGCTCGGGCAACCAGATGCCCGTGTAGTGTTCACGCTGAATCTTCGCGGCCCGCAGACGATCGATGGACATCCGTGTCGTGACCGAGACCAGCCACGCCTCCGTATTGTCGATGCTCTCTTGGGCTGCTGCGTGCCAGCGCAGCCAGACCTCCTGCACGATGTCTTCGGCTTCCGCCACGGACCCCATCATTCGATAGGCGATCTTCTGTAACCGGGGACGGAGCCCGTTAAAGGTATGTGCGTCGTCCATGGACAACCTTCCTCGTGCGTTGGGTAGAAGTCCCGCCTGAGCAGCGTGCTGACAGTGGCATATTGCCATGCTCGACTCGGCATCAGAGACGTTCGGCATCGCTGTTTTGATCGTCGGAAATCGGAGTTGGCGCGCGGGCTATCGCCGTTTCACCGCCGCTGACATAATCCGCTCACCGCATGAATCGGCGGCTTATATTTGCCGGGAGGCGCCTTGGCAACTTTGCCGCCGATATCGCCGGGAACAACAATCCAGGGAGGAGAAATGTCGAAACGCGTGTGGTTCGCGGTTTTGCTGCTGACGCTTGGCATGATCATCGCGCGTGGTGCCGCCGCGCAGCCCGCCATCGAGCTCACCATTGGCGGCAAGACCCAGTCGTTTAGCCAAGCCGCGTTGCTGGCGCGTCCTGACGCGGCAGAAATTCATGTTTCGCGAGATGTCGCCTACGCAACGCCGATGACCTACCGCGCAGTGCCATTGGCCAGCTTGCTCGACGGCGCGAAGTTACCCGCGGACAGCGTCCTCGAAGCGCTTGCGACCGATGGCTTCGCCGCTCAACTTCCGATGGACCTCGTGCTCAACCGTGACTCCGCGAAAGCCGTCGCTTGGCTCGCGGTCGAAGATCCGGCGAAGCCGTGGCCGAAGCTGCCGGGCAAGCCGGTCAGCGCGGGGCCGTTCTATTTGGTGTGGGTCGGCAAGGAAGCGGCGACCGTGCGCAGCGAGCAGTGGCCATACCAGATCGCGAAGCTGACGACGCAACCCTCCCCATCGTCACGTTGGCCGGCGCTCGCCGTCGATCCGGCGCTGCCGGCAACCGATCCGATCCGCGCGGGCCAAAGCCTGTTCATCACGCAGTGCCTCGCGTGTCATCGGCTCAACCACGCGGGCAGCGCGGACACCGGCCCCGACCTCAACGTGCCGATGAATCCCGTCGAGTACTTCAAGCCCGCTGCGTTACACCGCTACATTCGCAATCCCGCATCGGTTCGGAATTGGCCCGGCCGGACCATGCCCGCTTTCCCGCCGGACCAATTGAGCGATCGCGAGATCGATCTGATCGTCGACTATCTTGCGTACATGGCGCCGCGGAAGGTGGGGCGCTAAGGTGATTCCGACATGAACAGCCTACTGATTCGCAATGTGCGCACGGGCGCGGGCAGTTCACTCGACGTCCTAGTCGAGGATGGCCGTATTGCATGCATCGGCCCGTCCATCGAAGCAAAAGACGGTTGCCTCATTGAAGACGGCGCAGGCTTGCTCTTGCTGCCCGGCCTGGTCGAGGGGCATACGCATCTGGACAAGACCCACTGGGGCATGCCTTGGTACCGCAACGAAGTGGCGCCGCGCCTGATTGACCGCATCGAAAACGAGCGCCGTTGGCGGGCGGCGAGCGGCCACGATGCCGGGGCGCAGTCGCTCGCGTTGGCGCGGGCGTTCCTTGCCGCGGGTACGACGCGCTTGCGCACGCATGTCGACATCGACACCGATGCCGGCCTGCGGCACTTGCACGGCGTCCTCGCGACGCGCGAGACATTGCGCGGGCAGATGGAGATGCAAATCGTCGCGTTTCCGCAATCGGGCGTGCTGAAGCGGCCGGGCACCGATGGTTTGCTCGCCGATGCGCTGCACGCAGGAGCCGACTTGCTAGGCGGGCTCGATCCATGCGCAATCGAAGGCGATGCGGTCGAGGCGCTCGATCTGCTCTTTGGACTCGCTGACCGGCACGGCTGCGGTCTCGACATCCATCTTCACGAGCGCTCGACCATGGGCGCGTATTCGCTCGACCTGATTCTCCAACGTACCGCGGCACTGCGGATGCAGGGGAAGGTCGTCATCAGCCACGGGTTCTGTCTTGGCGATCTCGGGGAGCGCGAACGCGATGCGCTGCTCGCGCGCATGGCCGAACTCGACGTCGCGCTGGTGACGACTGCGCCTGCGTCGGTCGCGGTGCCGCCCGTTTCGGCCTGCTGCGCGGCGGGCGTCACGGTCATCGGCGGCAATGACGGGATTCGCGATACGTGGACGCCTTACGGCACGCCCGACATGCTCGAGCGCGCGATGTTGATCGGCATGCGCAACGATTTCCGGCGCGATGACGAGCTCGAGATCGCCCTCGATTGCGTGACACACAGCGCGGCGCGCGGTTGCGGCTTCGCGGATTACGGCTTGCTTCCCGGCCATCGCGCGGACCTCGTGCTCGTCGACGCGCAGACGCTCGCCGAAGCTGTGGTCGCGCGGCCGGTCCGCAAGCTCGTCGTGGCGGCGGGAAGCATCGTCGCGCGAGAGGGGGTGTTGGTCTGAGGGAAGCGGGCTGCGGCATGTGCCGCTGATGGGTCGCATGACCTGTCGGCTACCCGACAGATTCCGCGCGAGATTCCCGACATGATGCGCCAACAGCTCTGACACGCATGCACAGAGCGCAACCTCAGTTTTCCGAATTGCCGGGACGATTGAACAAGGAGCATCGACATGGCCTCATCCGACCTCAACCTGAAGCACACCGTTTCCCCCGATGAATGGGAAGCGCGCGTCAACCTCGCGGCAGCCTACCGGCTCACCGCGCTGTTCGGCTGGGACGACCTGGTGTTCACGCATATTTCCGCGCGCGTGCCCGGCCCGGAGCATCATTTCCTGATCAACCCCTACGGGATGATGTTCGACGAGATCACCGCGTCATCGCTGGTCAAGATCGATCTCGACGGCCGCAAGGTGTCCGACTCGCCCTATGACGTCAATCCGGCGGGCTTCAATATCCACAGTGCAGTGCATACGGCACGCGAGGACGCCCTCTGTGTGATGCATACCCACTCGATCAACGGCGTCGCCGTATCGGCTCAGGAAGCGGGTTTGCTGCCGCTTTCCCAGCAGTCGCTCGGCGTGCTCGCGTCGCTCGGGTATCACGACTACGAAGGCATTGCGCTCAACGAAGACGAGAAACCTCGCCTCGTGCGCGATCTCGGCAGCAACACGTACCTGATGTTGCGCAACCATGGTCTGTTGACCGTCGGCGCCACGCCGGCCGACGCTTTCGTTGCCATGTACTTCTTCGAAGCGTCGTGCATGATCCAGGTCCGCGCGCAGGCGGGCGGCTCGAAGCTCTTGCCGATCGCGCAACCGATCCGCGATGGCATCGCGCAGCAGATCACTCAGGCGACGAAGGGCGCCGGCGCCGGGGCGCTCGTGTGGCCGGGGCTGCTGCGCCGGCTCGATCGCCGGAGCCCTGGCTACGCCGACTAATCACATGGCAAAGATCTGTATCTACGGCGCGGGTTCTATCGGCTGCTACCTCGGCGGACGGTTGCTCGCCGGTGGAAGCGACGTCGTGTTCGTCGCGCGTGCGCGCGTCGGCGAGATGCTGCGCACCCACGGGCTCACGCTGACCCAATTCGGCGATCGACGCTGGTTCGTGTCCCCCGAGTGCATCGACGCGTCGACGGACCTCACCGCTGCCGCCGCTGCGGATCTCGTGCTCGTCACGGTCAAGTCCGCGGCGACAGCGGCGGTCGCGGCCGAGCTGGCAAACGTCCTGCGTCCCGAGACGGTCGTGGTCAGCTTCCAGAACGGAATCGGCAACGCAGACGTGTTGCGCGCCGCGTTGCCGCGCAACACGGTGCTGGAAGGGATGGTGCCGTTCAACGTCGTCGAACGCGGCCCCGGCGCCTTTCACCAAGGCTCGGCGGGCGAACTGGAGATCAAGCGCGCGCCGGATTTGCAGCCGTTCGTCGGCGATTTCGAGAAGGCGGGATTGCCGCTGACTCAGCACGACGACATGCTCCCGGTGCAGTGGGCCAAACTGCTGCTCAATCTCAACAACGCGATCAACGCGCTCTCGAACCGGCCGCTGAAGGAAGAGCTTGCGCAACGCGCTTATCGTCGTTGCCTCGGCATGGCGCAGAAAGAAGCGCTCGCGCTGCTGGCGCGGGCTCGCATCCAGCCTGCCCGGCTCACACCGATCCCGCCCGCGTGGATGCCGCGCGTCCTCGGCATTCCCGATGCGTGGTTCGCGCGGCTCGGACGCGCGATGCTGACGATCGATCCGCTGGCGCGCTCGTCGATGTCCGACGACCTCGCGGCGGGACGCGCGACGGAAATCGACTGGATCAACGGCGAAGTGGTCACGCTTGCCCGGCGCGTCGGACGCAGGGCGCCTGTGAACGAGCGCCTTTGCGAGCTCGTGCGGCAGGCTGAGCGAAGCGACGTGCGTCCTTCATGGGCCGGTGACGCGCTATTGGCCGAGCTGCGTGCCGCAGCGGGCGGCGGCGCCGCGCGGGATCGGCGGCTGCCGGCATGAGTCGCGCGAGATGTGACTCACTCTCCTTCCGGAATCGGAACACGCGACGAATACTTCACTTCGCGTAGCGCGAGACTCGACTGTATGGAAGCGATACCGGCCTGCCGCCTCAACACGCGCTCGATGAATTCGCCATAGGCGTCCAGATCGGCCGCTACGACTTGCAGAAGATAGTCCGCGGCGCCGGTGATCTTGTGGCACGAGAGCACCTCCGGCCGACCGCGAATGACCGCTTCGAAATTGTCGGCCGTTTTGTCAGAGTGACTGTTGAACGTGATGTGCACGAACGCGAGCAGGTTCAGGCCGATCGCGCGCCGGTCGATGTTCGCCTGATAGCCGGTAATCACACCCTGATCTTCCAGATGCTTGCGGCGTCGCCAGCAGGGCGTCACGCTAAGCGAAAGCTTCTCGCCCAGAGCCGCATTCGACAGCGCGCCGTCATCCTGAAGGAGTTGCAGCATCGAGCGGTCGACGGCATCCATGGCGATTTTTGGGCGATTTGTGCTCATATTCGATAGTCTGTAGGCGGTTTTTCCAAGAGTGTAGGCTCAGGCGCAATCGAAAGCAAAACCGTTCCATCGCTCGTTCAGTAGACTGTTCGCTATCTTCAACGCGGCAGTCAACCATGCTTACCCTCTACAGCAGCGATCACCGCCTGCACCACGGCGTCGAACTCAAAGACGGCGCGATCTCCGACTCATTCGAAAAACCTCAGCGCGCGGAGACCGTGCTCGCGCGCGTCGAGTCCACCGGACTGGGCGATGTGGTTCTTCCGAAATCCTACGATCGCACAAGCTATATCGGCGCGCACAGCGAACGCTATATCGACTTCCTCGCGAGCGCATGGGACGAATGGACAGCGACCGGCCGCAGCTGCCAGGCCCTTCCGCTCGTGTGGCCCGTGCGCGGCTTGCCGTCTGCAGAGCTGCCGCAAACCATCGACGGCAAGCTGGGTTTTTTCTCGATGGATGCCGGTTCGCCGATCAACGTGGGGACCTGGACGGCAGTGTGTTCGAGCGCGAACACGGCCTTGACGGGAATGGACGCGCTTGGCGAAAGCGCGCGCGCGGCATTTGCACTTTGCCGTCCGCCCGGACATCACGCGGGGCGCGAATACATGGGCGGCTACTGCTATCTGAACAACGCAGCGATTGCAGCCCAGCATGGCCTCAACCGCGGCGCGAGGCGCGTGGCGATTCTGGACATCGACTTCCATCACGGCAACGGCACACAGGACATCTTTTACGATCGCTCCGACGTGCTGTTCGTTTCGATACACGGCGAGCCCGGCGTTTCGTATCCGTACTTCGCCGGTTATGCGACCGAGCGGGGCGCGGGTGCGGGGGAAGGATTCAATTTGAATCTGCCCCTGCCCAAAGGCACCGCAATGAACGAATACGAGGCCGCGCTGCATCACGCCGGCTCGGCGATCATGCGGCATGCGCCCGATGCACTGGTCATTTCTCTCGGGGTCGACACATTCGAACACGACCCCATCAGTCACTTCCGACTGCGCACGCCGGACTACTTGCGCATCGGTGAAATCATCGCCGGTTTCGACGTCCCCACGCTGTTCGTGATGGAGGGGGGATATATGGTCGACGAGATCGGCATCAATGCAGTCAACGTCTTGTTGGGATTCGAAGGACGCAACTGAAGCGCTTTCCGATACGCCCAGGCGCTATCTGGAAGTCGCTAGTTGCATGATAAGGAGTATGAAGCATGACTCGATATATCGATGTGAATGACGTTTCAAAACTCGTTCAGGAAGTCGGCGTGACTCGGGTTCTTGCCTCGATGGCGAGTTACATCGAGCAGGACTATCGCCGCTGGCATACGTTCGAAAAGACGGCCCGGCTGGCCAGCCACTCGACCGACGGCGTGATCGAGCTGATGCCGACATCCGACGCCAAGCTCTATTCGTTCAAGTACGTGAACGGGCACCCCAAGAACACGAAGGCCGACTTGCTGACCGTGATGGCTTTCGGCGTGCTCGCCGATGTGGATACGGGCTATCCGCTGCTGCTCAGCGAAATGACGCTGACGACAGCGATTCGCACCGCTGCGACATCGGCGCTATTTGCCCGCTTCCTGGCGCGCCCGGACTCCCGTTCCATGGCATTGATCGGCAACGGAGCGCAAAGCGAATTCCAGGCGATCGCGTTTCACGAGATGCTCGGAATCGAAGAGATCAGGGTGTTCGATGTCGACCCGGCGGCGACCGGCAAACTCGTTCGCAACTTGGCGCCCTACAAGGGCCTTCGGATCATTCGCAGCGAATCCACGGCAGAGGCGGTGCGCGGCGCGGACATCGTGACGACCGTAACCGCGGACAAGACAAACGCAACGATTCTGACGCCCGACATGATCGAAGACGGGATGCATATCAACGCCGTCGGCGGCGACTGCCCCGGAAAGACGGAACTGCACGCCGATGTGCTGCGGCGCGCGAGCGTGGTCGTCGAGTACGAGCCGCAGACGCGAATCGAAGGCGATATCCAGCAGCTTTCCGCGGATTTTCCGGTCGTCGAGTTTCATCGCATCGTGTCGGGGGAAAAGAAGGGACGCGAGTTCCCGTCGCAAGTCACCGTGTTCGATTCGGTCGGCTTCGCGCTCGAAGACTTCTCGGCACTGCGCTATCTGCATGCTGTCGCGCGTGAAAGGCGCATCGGCATCGAACTGGACCTGATTCCCGCTCCGCAAGACCCGAAAGATCTTTTCGGGCTGGCGATAGGGACAGGCCAGCATGAAGTGGCGCGGCCGTCATTAGCACTGCGGGCTTAAGCCATCGTCCGTCAATGACTGAACGAATGGGCGCAAGCGTGCGCCCGTCAAGGAGACAAGGAAGTGAGACACATCGACAAGAACGGCCTGATTGCGACAGCGGCCATGGCCCTTTCGCTGGCAGCTCATGCACAAGAGGTCGTGCGAATTGGGCACGTTGCCCCGCTTACGGGCGGCATTGCTCATCTGGGCAAGGATAGCGAGAACGGAGCGCGGCTCGCAGTCGAAGAGATCAATGCCGGCGGTCTGCTCATTGGCGGTAAGCGCGTGACCCTGCAGCTCGATCCGCAAGACGATGCGGGAGATCCGCGCACTGCCACGCAGGTCGCGCAAAAGCTGGTCGACGATAAGGTGATCGGCGTCGTCGGCCATCTGAATTCCGGCACGTCGATTCCCGCATCGCGGATCTACCACGATGCCGGCATCGTCGAGATCTCGCAGGCCGCGACGAATCCGGCGTACACGCAGCAAGGCTTTAACACGACGTACCGCGTGGTCGCCACGGACGCGCAGCAGGGGCCCGCCCTCGCCACGTATGCGGCGAAAAGCCTTGCGGTAAAGGCAGTCGCTATCGTCGACGATTCCACGGCTTATGGGCAGGGTCTTGCCAACGAATTCGAGCAAGCGGCCAAAGCTTCGGGCATGACCGTGTTGTCGCACGATGCGACGAACGACAAGGCCGTCGATTTTCGCGCCATCCTTACGAAGATCAAGGGCGAAAATCCCGATGCGATCCTTTACGGCGGGATGGATGCCACCGGTGGCCCGTTCGCCAAACAGGCCCGGCAATTGGGCGTGCGAGCCAAGATACTGGGTGGCGACGGCGTCTGCTCGACCGACGTCATGAAACTGGCGGGTCCCGCAGCCGATAACATCGTCTGCTCGGAGGCAGGCATGGCGCTCGAGAAGATGCCGGGCGGCGCCGAGTTCGCGCGCAAGTACGAGGCTCGCTATCATCAGCCGCTGCAGGTGTATGCGCCGTTCGCCTACGACGCGGTGTATATCATGGTCGACGCGATGAAGCGCGCAAACTCCGTCGACGCAGCAAAGGTGCTCGCGGCAATGCCGTCAACCGACTACAAGGGCGTGATCGGCGAGACCAGCTTCACGGCTCAAGGGGACTTGAAGCATGGCGTGATCTCGGTGTTCTCGTATAAGGATGGCAAGAAGATCTTGCTCGATATCGTGCGGATGTGAGACAGCCTGGTCTGACATCGAGCGCTAGCCGTGCGGCGCTTGCATTGGCTTTGGGCCGTGCAAGTGCCGCTTCGGTTGGCGACAAATACGCTTAGCGGGACGGGAGGGTTCTCCTCAACGCGGCGAAGAACAGTTCCGACTGCAATCGCTCCCCCTGAATCTGCGTTGCCACTTGTTGGGCCATATCCGCCGCCACCGGCCGCAGCGGACGTCCGGTGGAAAGCGCGATGACCTGGGTCGCGCATGCGCGCTCGAGGTAGTACAAGTCATCGAACGCGTAGTCGATACGATCGCCGCAGACCACGACACCGTGGTTCCCGAGAAAACCAATATCCCTCCCATCGAGCGCATGAGCGATGCGCTCTCCTTCCGTGGAGTCCAGCGCGAGGCCGCTGTAGTTCCGGTCCAACGCCACTCGGCCGTGATACCTCATCGCGTTTTGCGACAGCGTGGTATCGAGTCCGCAGTCTTCCGTGAGCGTCAACGCCGTTGCGTATGGCATGTGGGTATGTAATACGCAGGTTTTCTTGGCGATCCGGTGAATGGCGGCGTGAATGAACATCGCTGTGGGTTCCGCTTCGTGCCGCCCGGCAACCACGTTTCCGGCTGCGTCCACGATGACGATGTCGTCCGCCATGACCTCGGCCCACATGAGCCCGCGCGGGTTAAGCAGAAACAAGCCGTGCTCGCCTGGAAGCGCCACGCTGAAGTGGTTGCAAACCCCCTCGCCGAGCCCGAAGTGCGCGGCGGCACGAAGCGCGAGTGCAAGGTCATCGCGGAGTGCCGCAACTTCGTGGTGATTGAACATTTCTTCACTGCCGATCTCTGCGGCATCGCGAAATGATGGTTTGCTCACTTTCCGATCTCCTGTTAGGCGCGGGGCCATCAACTAGGCAAACATCATGCCATATGGCCTCGGTAAAGATTTTCGAAAGTCTCCTATTTCAACGTTTTCGGACAACATCACACGAGTTTGTGCCGCCGCGCGCTTAGCCCGCCGACCCGGCCGCTAGTATCGACCTGCGAAGTTGCTTGCCTCTCAATCTACCCACAGTAGTCTCTTCCCTGTACGCCCAAGGAAGCCGCACAAGCGAGATACCGCTAGCCTTCCTGTAGTCGGAGAACTGGATGGATATCGATGCCTACGCCACGCCCAATGCTGGACCGATCTTCGAGAAGGCGCCGAAGCGTGGATTGCTGAAATCGTTGACAAAAAATGCGCTGGTATTCGGCGCGAAGCGCTTCTATTGGAAGCCAATCGAGTCTGTCGTTAAGTATGGGAGAGTGGTTTTCTTCGACTCGGCAGAACCCAACACGTTGCTGCTGACTACGGTAGGCGAGGAACGGTTCTTGGTTTCCTCCAGCGATCAGAGCATCGGCAGGGACGTCTATTTGTATGGCGGCTACGATTTCGAGAAGTTTGAAAAGGTGCTCGCGCGGCTTGATAAAGCGTTCGAATGCAAGCTGCTCATCGACATCGGCATCGACGGTGCGGGACCCGGTTTCGATCTGCCGACGTATTGCAAGGCCCGATACGGTGTGCCCTTTATCATCACCGAGTGGAACACGGGCCCCGAGCAAACCGAAGCCGATCGTGCGAACTACATCACCAATATGCTGGGTCAGTTCTATAAAAATAGAAAGACCCACAATATTCAGTCGGTGATGTACTACGTGCTCGATAGCGGGGACCAGACGTACGGCATCATGCTCAACGGCACTGCGCTGAATCCGTCCTACAACGCGTTTACCAGCTTCGTGGCGAGCAACGCGGACACCTGATTTCGTTCGCTTTTGCGGCGAACCATTACGTCGACGTGGAAACGGGCGAGATCGTCAACAAGCCGGTGAAGCGGGCGGCGTTTCTCGAACATTTCGCAAACCGGTCGCCACGCCTAATTGGAATGGAGGCGTGATGGGGCGCGCATACGTCGGAACGCCGCGGCGTTCCGATTTTTGTAACAACGATGCCCATTAGGCATAAACCCTATTATGAAAAAATGAAAGCAAAGTGTTAGTGTATTGAAAACTTCCAAGGAGAGACCGGATTGACAACATTGCGAACACTGCACTGCTAATGGGATGCGTTGGCTGTTCGATCACAAGGCTCTCCTGTTCTACCTGCCCGCCGATCGTCCCGAACTGAACATGATCGAGATCGTCTGGCGGCAATAGAAGTATCGATGGCGTACGCATCGTCGTCTGAACCAAAAAAGCCATCGATGTTGAACTTGCCGAATTGCTGGACGGACGTGGCGCCAAATTTCAAATCAATTTGGCGTGAATACTTGTTGCGGAGATTAATGCATGAAAAAGCATCATCTATTCGTCTTGATTCTGGCTTTTCTTTTCTCAGCACAGGCGGGAGCTGCAAACACCTTCACTTGGGCTTTGGACCCGGCTCAGAATGGCGCCGGATATCATACAATCCAATCTGTCGATCCGAATAATCTGGCCGGTTACGTAGCCCCATCCAATACACCGCTCAATACGAATCTCACTCGTAGTTGGATTGGAAGCAGTCGGACTGACACAGGTGCGGAATTTACAGCTATCTATCGCACGCGGGCAGCTTCTAATAAAACCTACCCGGAATTTCCCGCCACCTACAATCCGGTAACCTTCGAGAACTGGGCATTTATCCGAAAAATGATCAGCTTCGGCGGAGAGGCGGGATCCGGTGCCCACATTAGCGCGCCTGATCCGGAATGGGTCACCGCTGCACATTCCCACGGCGTCAAGATTTACGGTGTTGTCTATATCGACCACGATGCCGGGACAATTGCTAGCGTGGAGAATCTACTTGGCACGTACAACGGACTCGGTGAAGGCGACAAAGCCAATTACGCTGTCCCGGTTCTCGATAAGCTTCAGGCGCTTGCCGTCAAACTCAAGCTCGATGGATGGCTGTTGAACATCGAAAAAGGCCTCGACATCCCTCAAAATGCCAGTCAGTTGCGCCGCGTCGCAAGCAACTTGTTTCCGGTTTATAAAGATCAAGGCGTCGAATTCCTCCTTTATGTGGGACGTGACGACATCTATGGAATCGGCTCCCCTCAGCTCTTTACGGATGCGGACATCGCTAATTTCGGGAATCTTGGAATCAACGCGTACGGCATCGAGAATGCGATCGGGATCGATCCGGGCCCAACGAATGGGATATTTCCAAGCAATTCTAAGAAGACATACTTGATGTACCTGGATCAAGTTTTCACGGTCAATACGCCAAGAAATCTATTCTGGTCTTTGCGCGTCGATGCAGCCAAAGCCACGCAGTGTCAGTATTTTAACGGCTCAGGTGTTTGGCCAGGGTTCAAGGCTTACGCGCAAGCAGCCTACCCAGTGACGATGGCACAAAGCACCGCATTATGCGGCGGCAATCCGGTCTCCCTCGCCACGCCTATTCCGACGAAGATTCTGAAGATCACTTTGCCGCCGGCCATATCGGTAGCGCCACAGACTACTAACGAAGCTTGCTATGACGTGTGCTATTACGAATTCCAATACGGGACCAACGGGGGGATACGGGAAACGCTTACGTTCAATGTTCCCATGATTCGGCTGAACACTGGAACCGGCTTAGGAGATTCTCCGTCTTATCAAGATGATGCGCTGTATTCTCAATACGTCCCGGGTGTCAAGTGGTGGAACAAGCGCCATACCGAAAGTGGAAACTTCGTCTGGGCCTACTCCTTTCCATTTAACAATGCGGGCACGATTTACACGCTGCGGAACCCGCCGGATGGCGTATGGTGTTGGTGGGAGTCGCTAAATGATTACTCATGCAAACTGCCGGCGCTTTTCCCTCGACCATTTTATTTTCCATCATCAGATTACTATGCGAATGCCAGCAACACTTCCATTCCTGACGGAAGAGGGGGCAGGTTTGGGCCTGGCTATCAACATTCGACCAACCCTTACGATAATTGGGGCGGCTTCCCATTGTTGAATTTGGTCATGAATGTGAATTTACGGTGAGCGAGCAGAGAATTGGGTTCTGTCGCAGTCGTGAGATGGGGTAAGTATTCACGAGAAATTCGTTTGAAATTCGATGCCGTACCCGGCCAATAGATCGGCGAGTTCGGCATCGATCGTCTCATTGGTTCAGGTGACGAAGCGCCGCGACCTATTCCCTGCTTGCCTTGGCGGCGGGGAATAGGTCGCGTTAGAGAGGCTGGCGCCCGGAAGTTTCGCTTAGGAGCTTCCCCCACTCGTAGTCGATGTGGTCAGGCGTAAAGGGCAACACGCCGGCCCCGGGTGTGAACGTCAGGAGATGCTCGAAGAAGAGGCGAGGCTTGATTTGCCGATAGTGGTTTTCGCGTGCGACCTTATAGAAGTCGGAGGCTAACCATTGAGTGGCGAGACGCTGCAAATTCTCGAACGACGTCTGCGCCTTGTCTCTGACGATCTCCAAGGTGGCTCGGTTCAAGTTTCACCGGGACCATGCCATGCGGGCCGCAAGGGTGCTCAAGCTATTGGAGAAGCACTACGGCCGCGCCGACCCGTCGATCCTGAATCTGGCGGACACCTATGCACGGGACGTCTTTGGCGACGTGCTATACGCGCCCTGGCTGCGCGTCTACGCAGTGTTTAGCGGAACGTTCAAGGAAGGCTGGATTCCGGATAACTACTACGGCGGCGTGGTGGTACCGAGCATGAAAGGGTGGTACGGAAAAATATTCGCGCTGAAGCCGCTAAGGCGTTCGATCTTCGATAGCGACGCCTTTCCGGATAGAGCCTACTTCGTGAACGGTCTGTTTCTCACCGCTCAAAATGTGGTGGTTTCCGAGCGCGCGATCGAAGACATCGTCTTCCGGCAATCCGAGAAAATCGTGTTCAAGCTGGACGGAACCGGGCAAGGCAAAGGGGTGTTCATCTTCGATAGGAGCACGTTCAGTGTCGATGCGATCAAGGCGCTCGGTAACGGCGTCATGCAGCGATTCATTCGCCAGCACGCGTGGCTCGATCGCTTTGCGTCAAAGCCTGTGGCGACCCTGCGCTTCACGACGGTGGTCGACGACGCCGGCGCCATCTCCATCCGAGCCTGTTTCTTGCGTCTCGGACGCGCGGAGGATACCCACGTTCACACTGCGAGCGAGATTTGCGTGCCCGTCGACATGTCGACGGGTGAGCTTTCTCGGGAGGGCTATCTGAGCAACGATGTGAAATTCGGTGAGGCAACCCAGGGACCTTGCTTTTCGGACTTGAAATGGGAACGGCTGAAACCGGCGTGACGATATGGAGGAGGGAAGTGAGCGATCCGTTGTGGTGCGTCCATATCGAAGGCGTTGAAGACTTCGTTGCCATGGGCTCCCGGGACATGGCGCTGCGCGAGGCGTCCGCGATCAACGACTACCTGGAGAGGTTTGAGAACGGCCGGCACGCCGCGCACGTGCGAGCTGTCGCAATCGAATGGCCGTTCTCACCCGACCATCATGCGCGCTCGTTGGAGGAGGACTGGCACGATCTGCAGCAGATGGCGCATCGACAAGCGGGCGTTCAGCCGCCGAAACGGTCGTTGTTGAATGTGGCGCGGAGTTGGAGGGAACTGATACGGGCGGGGCGCAGCATTTGATATCGCCGCGGCACGCGCCTGACTGTGTGCGCAATGAGTGCGCGATGACTGCGCGACGCGAATTCGCGCCGCTGAATGTGATCCGACGGCGCCGCCGCATCAGCGGCGGCGCGTCGTTCACATTCACGCGATGCGCTTATTCGGTACCTTCAATAATCCGAAAATCGCGTTCGACCGAATTGCCGAGCGCGGCGAGGGCCGCTTGATACGCGTCGCTTTTATAAGTGCTGAGTGCGCTATCGAGACTGTCGAACTCGACGACAACCGTACGTTCCTGAATGCCCACGCCGCTCGCATACACCGCTACGCTGCGAGTGAGAAACCGTCCGCCCCCGTCCTGAATCGCGGGCGTGGCGAGCTTTGCATAAGCGGCCAACCCCTCGGGGTCCAGAATCTTCCGATAAGCGGAAACCCAATATCCTTTTGCCACAGCAACCTCCATTGTTCGGTCAAGACGGTGAGTTTCGATTCGACTAGCGGGACGCCGGATTGCGTCCGGCTCGAATGCGAACGACGAGCATAGCAGCAGCCACCCGAGCTTGCAGAGGGCGCATTTCCGGCGCGCCAGCCGGCATTCTGGCGAATTTCCCGCCAGCGCGCTTAAAGGACTCCGGATTTTCTTTGCGTCTCGCGCGGCAATTCGTTGAAGCGCGCCTGATAGTAGGCCGAGAAGCGGCCCAAGTGACCGAAGCCGTAAGCCAGCGCGGTTTCGGTCACGCTTGCATTGGGCGCGAGCAGGAGATGCGCCCGAACGGCATCGAGCCGCATATTGCGCAGCAAGGTCATCGGCGCGACGCCGAAGTGCCGCTGACACAATGCGTTCAACGAACGCACGCTGACCCCGACGGCGTTGGCAAGATCTTCGAGCGACACCGGAGCGGAGAGCTTCGCATTCGCGTATTCCAGCAACGCATCGGTGTGGCGCGAAGCGCCCGCGTAATCGTCGAAGCTCCCGTGGCCGTGGGCGGCCGCTTCGAGCGCCGAACCGATTGGCGCGACTGGCGAAAGCGGCGCTGTCGGCTGATGAGCGAGCAGGAACAAAGCGATGTTGCGCTCGAAATGATCGCGCCACGATGGGTCCACGGAGGACGCCTGCTCGATCGAGAGCAGCCCGAGCAGCGATTGCACGAGCAGGTCCCATTGCAGATTCAGTTCGCGCGGCACGAGATAGCCGGGCACCAGGCCGGTTTCATGAGCGGCATCTTGCGCCGTCGCGGCACGCAACAGCGCATTCGGAATCTTGATGATCAATTGCCGCGTGCCGGCATACCAGCGCATCCGCAGGCGATCGCGCGGCGCGAGTATCGCGGTACGCCCTTCGGACACGTTGAGCGTGTGTCCATCGGCTTCGATTTCGGCCCCGCCTTGCAGCGAGGTATGGACCAGCGCGAAATCGTCGAACGGGCTCGGGACGACTTCGACGTCCGCCCCGTATTGCAACGCGTACACCGTGAGCTGATTCAGTTCGCCTTTGAACAGAGCGGCATCGGGCGCGCCTCGTTTCCAACGCAAGACGTGATCGGCAAGCTCGTGCGCAACCTGATCGTGGACGTTCACGCGAACGTCGGAACGAAACAGGCAATTGCGGTAGAGCCCCGACAGTGCCTCGCTTTTGGGGGACAGCGGCATCGATTTTCTCCGAGTCGTCGCGCCGCAATGGAAGGATTCCTGAAAACAAACGGCTGCGAACGTAGGGATGGCTCGATTTTGTCAGAAAAAATGGTTCGCGTCAGGACGGCATTCGAATGCGCTTTGGCGCGTGCGTCCATTCATTCGATGAATACGGCCTTGTTGCGTCGCCGCAATCCATGAAGGCTTCCGTGCTCGCAAAAAACGGATAGTACTGGCGAGCAATTCGCCGGTTTCGGATAGCGGTAGAAAAAAGGTGTTCTTAAGATTTGCCCCACAACGACCTGATACGGAGACATTCAATGTCAGAAGCGGCAGAACTTGCAGAGCTCACGCAGCGCGCAGCGGAACGGCGCGTCGCGTTTCCCCAGCCCGACGGCTCATGCGTTCCCTATAGCGTTTTCAGCTCGCAGGAAGTCTACGAGCGCGAGCAGGAGCGCATCTATCGCGGCCCGCATTGGAGTTTCGTTGCGCTCGCTTGCGAAATTCCCAACGTCAACGATTTCAAGAGCACGTTTGTCGGCGACACGCCCGTCGTCGTCACCCGCACCGCGAACGGCTTTGCGTGCTGGGTGAACCGCTGCGCGCATCGCGGCGCGGTCGTGTGCCGCGAGAAATACGGCAATGCGTCGTCGCATACCTGCGTTTATCACCAGTGGAACTACTCGTGCGAAGGCGACCTGCAGGGCGTGCCGTTCAGGCGCGGACAGAAGCAGGGCAGCACGATGCTGATCGGCATGGCCAAGGCATTCAGTCCGGCCGAACACGGTCTGCAGAAGCTGCGCGTCGAGGAATACAAGGGGCTGGTGTTCGCGACGTTCAGCGACGAGACGCCGCCGCTTGTCGACTACATCGGTCCGCAGATGCGGCCGTGGGTCGACCGCGTATTCCACAAGCCGATTCAGTTCCTGGGCTGCACGCGCCAATATTCGAAGTCGAACTGGAAGCTCTATTTTGAGAACGTGAAGGACCCGTATCACGCGAGTCTCCTGCACTTGTTCCATACGACCTTCAACATTTTCCGTGTCGGCATGAGCGCGCGCTCGATTCCCGACGAGACGCATGGCCTGCACAGCCTGATCACCGTGACCAAGCCGCTCGCGGATACGAATACGGCAACGGCGTACACCGACCAGAAAATCCGCTCGATGCAAGAGGGTTTCGCGCTCGAAGATCCCGCGGTGCTCGGGCAGATCTCCGAATTCGACGAGGATTGCACGAATCACATCCAGCCGATTTTCCCGCAGCTCGTCATTCAGCAGATCCACAACACGCTGGTTGCGCGGCAATTGCTGCCTAAAGGCCCGAACAATTTCGAGCTGATCTTCCACTTCTTCGGCTACGAAGACGACACGCAGGAACTGCGCGATCTGCGTCTGCTGCAGACGAATCTCGTGGGTCCCGCCGGCTACATCTCGATGGAAGACACCGAGGCGACGGAGCTCGTTCAGCGCGGCACGGTGCGCGATGGCGACAAGACGTCGTATATCGGCATGGGGCTCGACGCTCCGGAGCAGACCAACAGCAATATCACCGAAAACTTGATCCGCCGATTCTGGACCGGATATCAGAAGGCGATGGGCTACTGACATGGATAAGCATCTGCAATGCTGGCTCGAACTGAGCGCGCTTCAGCACCGTTACGCCCACGCGATCGACAGCGGAAAGCTCGAAGCATGGCCGGACTTCTTCACGGAAGACGCGAGCTACACGATCGTCTCGAAGGAGAACGCGGACCGCGGGCTGCCGGCGCCCATTATTTACTGCCGCAACCGCAAGATGATGCGCGACCGCATCGTCGCGCTGCGTCACGCGAACATCTTCGAGGCGCACACCTATCGTCATGCGCTGGGCGGCCTCGTCATCGACGAGATGAACGACGACGAGATCAAGACGACCTCCAGCTACATCGTGGTGAGTACCGGCGCAGCAGGCGACTCCGTCGTCTATCAGGCCGGCTGCTATCGGGACACCGTCGTCAAACGCGATGGCGTGTGGCTGTTTAGCGAAAAACGCGTGGTCTACGACACGTCGCGTGTCCAGACCTTGCTCGCCACCCCGATCTGAAGAAGGAGCCGCATATGAGCACCTGGCATGACATCGGCGCGTTCGACGATTTTGTCGAAGACGAACCGAGCGCCGTGAGCGCGGATGGCGTAGCGATCGCGATTTTCCGCGTGGGCGACGAACTGTTTGCGCTGCACGATCTCTGCACGCACGAAACGGCGCCGCTATCCGAGGGCTTCGTCGAGGATGGCTGCGTCGAATGTCCGCTTCATCAAGGGCTTTTCGATCTGCGCACGGGCGAAGCTCGCAAGGCGCCTTGCGAGAAAGCCGTGCAGACGTATCCGCTACGTGTCGAAGCGGGGCGTGTGGCGGTTCAGGTTCTGCCGCGCATCGCGCTGGCCCAGTGAGTGTTCGTCATCGGCGAGGTTGAGCACATGAGCGAATCCACGATCATCGTGGCCGGCGCGGGGCAGGCGGGCGGCTGGGCGGCGCGCACGCTGCGCAAGGAAGGATTTGGCGGACGCATCGTTCTGGTCGGCGACGAATCGCATCCGCCTTACGAGCGTCCGCCGCTCTCCAAGGCGGTGTTGACCGGCGAGAAGCCGACCGAAAGCACGCATCTGTTCGGCGCAAACGACCTCGCCGATCTTGCACTGGATTGGCGGAGCAACGTCCGGATCACGGCGCTGCAACCCGAGGCCAAGCGCGTCACGCTAGACGGCGGAGAAACGCTGCGTTACGACGCGCTGATCTTCTGCACGGGTGGACGCGCACGCGAGCTGAGCGTGCCGGGCGCCGACCTGCCAGGCATCTACCGGCTGCGCACGCTCGACGACGCGCTGGCGTTGCGTCCGTTGTTGCAGCCGGGCGCGTCGCTGGTCGTGATCGGCGGCGGCTGGATCGGTTTGGAGGTGGCTGCGACGTGCCGCAAGATGGGCGGCCATGCGACGGTTGTCGAGAGCGCTCGGCGGCTGTGCGAGCGCACCGTTCCGCCCGACGTCTCCGCTTACCTCGCCGAGCTTCACGCTTCGCATGGTGTGCCCGTGCTGCTCGGCGCGGAGGTGACGGGCTTCACGCGGCAGGCCGACGGCAAGCTCGCGGTCACGCTGCGCGACGGTCGCGAGCTGGTTTGCGATGCGGTGGTGACCGGCGTGGGGCTCATTCCCAACGACGACGTCGCGCGCGCCGCAGGCATTGCGTGCGATGGGGGCATCATCGTCGACGAGCAATGCCGCACGTCCGATCCGTTTATCTTCGCGGCGGGCGATGTCGCGGCCGCGCACAACGCATGGGCAGGGCGGCGGCTGCGCTTGGAGTCATGGCAGAACGCGCAGGATCAGGGCATTTGCGCGGCGAAGGCGGCGCTCGGGCAGGCGGTGCAGTATCAACCGTTGCCGTGGTTCTGGTCCGATCAGCACGGCGTCAATCTGCAGATCTACGGCTTCCCCAGCGCAGCGCACACGGTCGTCGAACGCCGGCAATCCGAAGGCGGCAGCTTCATTCGCTTTTATCTCGAAGGGGATTGCGTCAAGGCGGCCATCGGCGTCGATGCAGCGCGAGACTTGCGATTTGCACGCCGCTTGATCGAAAGCCGGCGCGAAGTATCGGCAGAACGCTTGATTGACGCCAACGAGCCGCTATCGCGGCTTTGATCGCCGGCCGCGCGTGAGCACGCGCGGTCTGATGAAGTCGGCACCGTGCTCGAGGCGGAATTCGTCAGGTTGGAACGACTCGCGCTACTGCGACGCCGACACCTTGGCCACGCCGGCCGGTGCAGACGACCGGATCACAACGCCTTCGGACTGATCGTGTTGATCGGCGCCGTGCGAGATGACGCTTTCCTTCAGGATCGCGCACATGACGATCAAGAGCGCGATGACGATCGCGCACAAGATGCCGTAGCCGAGGATTCTCAAGTACCCCATCGTGTCCTCTACTCGTATGATCGCTTGGACAAGCGCTGAATAAGCGGCATTCGGCATACCTGTCCGACGTGAAGCCACCGATGCCGCGTTGCAGGTATATACCATGCTCGTGTGACATGCAAATGCGGCTTCCGAACGCCCGGCTGCCTAGGGCCCGCCGGGCGGAACGATGCGAGGGGCGTTGCGCGGCGCAAGTGCCGCGCGGATGAGACCTAACGCAATTGCGTTGCGGCGAGCAGCAGCACCATGCTGCCGATCGCGCCGTCGAGCACGCGCCACGCGCTCGCACGGCGGAACAGGGGCGCGAGCAGACGCGCGCCATAGCCGAGACCCACGAACCATAGCGGACTGACCGACATCGCACCGAGCGCGAACGCCATGCGCGCGCCTTCCGGTTCGCGGGCGCCGGCCGTGCCGATCAGCAGGAACACGTCGAGATATACGTGCGGATTGAGCCAGGTGAACGCGAGCGTCATCAGGATGACGGGCCACGCGCGTTGCGCGGCCGGCGCGCCGCCGGCGGCCGTTGCCGCGCCGGAACCGTGCGCCGCTTGCGCGCCGACATCCATCACGGCGTGCCCCGGGCGCAGCGCGCGCCGCAACGCGCTGATGCCGAACCACGCGAGATAGGCGAGCCCCGCGTACAGCACCATATGGATGAACACCGGATAGCGCTCGACGAGCACCGAGGCGCCGCCCACTCCTGCCGCGATCAGCACGAGATCCGACAGCGTGCACAACAGGACGATCTTGCCGACGTGCGAGCGCATGATGCCTTGGCGCAGCACGAAGGCGTTCTGCGCGCCGATGGTGACGATGAGCGAGGCGCACAATGCCGCGCCGTGCGAATAAGCGGTCCAGTTCATTTCGATTGAGGGGACGAGACGGGTGGACGAGAGAAGCGAACGGGGCTAGTCTGCGTGTTTCGCATGCGTAAGAAAAGCTAATTTAGCTAATGTCGATTAAGGAACGCTAATGCTCGACTATGCCCTGCTCGACGCGCTCGCCGCCGTCATCCGTTACGGTTCGTTCGAGCGTGCGGCGAGCGCGCTGAACGTCACGCCGTCCGCGGTCTCGCAGCGTGTGAAGCTGCTCGAAGAGCGCGTCGGCAGCGTGCTCGTGAAGCGCGGACAGCCTTGCACCGCGACGCCCTCGGGCGCGCTTCTGTGCCGCCACACCGAGCGCGTGAAGCTGCTCGAGTCGGAGTTGACGGGGCAGATGCCGTCGATGCCCGGCACGCTTGCGGAAGCGTGGCCGACGCTGCGGGTGGCCGTGAACGACGACAGCGTCGGCACCTGGTTCGTCGATGCGGCCGCACCGTTCTGCGTCGAGCGGGAAACGCTGCTCGATCTCGTCATCGACGATCAGGACCACACCGCGCAGCGCATTCGCGACGGCAGCGTGCAGGGTGCCGTCACGACGCAGGCCGAGCCGGTGCAGGGGTGCCGTTCGATGCGGCTTGGCAGGATGCGCTATTTGGCCGTGGCGTCGCCGTCGTTCTCGGCGCGCTATTTTGCGGACGGCGTGAACCGCGATTCGCTGCGGCGCGCGCCGTGCGTCGTGTTCAATCCGAAAGATGCGTTGCAGACGCGCTTTATCCGGCGCATCACGCGCGCGGAAGTCGATCCGCCGCTGCATTGGATTCCGCACGTCGGCGGTTTCCTGCGCGCGGCGATGACGGGAATGGGTTGGGGGATGTGTCCGGTGCCGATGATTGCCGCGCACCTCGCGGCGGGCGACTTGGTCGACATCGCGCCGGGCAAGGTTCTCGACGTCGACCTGTATTGGCAGAGCTGGCGGCTTTCGATCGGCTGGCTCGACGATTTCGGCGCGGAGCTGAAAAAGCGAGCGGGGGCGTTTCTGGATTGAGGTGCTACCCGGCCTTCCGAAGTCTGTCGATGATCGCCATTCCCGCCGCCGGATTGCGCACTTTGAAGCCGCTGATCACGTAGAGATAGACATCGCGCTGGCTCGCTTTGCGAGGCGGCTCGGCGACGGTTTCGAGTCCGTCGGGCGTGCTGCCGGCCGCCCACTGCTGCGCGCGTTCGGCCCAGAGATCGAGGGCCGCATCGGAATAGCCCTGCGCTTCCGTTTCGGCGGTGCCCATGATGCGGGCATAGACAAAGGGCGCGGTGTGATCGGCGATCTGCGGGTACTGAGAATCGCCGGCGACCACGACGGCCACGCCGTAGCGGCGGGCAAGCGCAATGAAATCGGCGTGCTTGAAGCTGTCGTGACGGACTTCCACGGCGTGCCGCACCGCCTGCCCATCGACTTCCGGCGGCAACAGCGCGAGAAAGGCTTCGAAGTCTTCGGCGTTGAACTGCTTGGTCGTCGCAAACTGCCAATTGATCGGCCCGAGCTTTTCCTTGAGCCTCATGACGCCGCTCGCGAAGAAACGCTCGACCGACTCGCCGGCCTCGGCGAGCACCCGGCGATGCGTCGCGAAACGCGGCGCCTTGAGGGCGAAAACGAAGCCTTCGGGCGTCTCGTCGTACCACTTCGCGAAGCTGTCGGAGCGCTGTGTGCCGTAGAACGTGCCGTTGATTTCGATCGACGTCAGTTGACGGCTTGCATATTCGAGCTCGCGCTTTTGCGTGAGGTCCGACGGGTAGAACGTGCCCCGCCAGGGTTCGAAGGTCCAGCCGCCGATGCCGACGCGAATGCCGTGCTTTTTGCGAGTTGCCATAGTCGATCCGTTTGTCGAGTGAGCCGAATCAAACGGGTCAACTTTAGCAAATGGGCTTACATGTTGCGCAGTGCGGTGAAATCGGAGATACGGATCAGCTTGCCTTCCATTTCGATGACCCCGCGCTTTTGGAAGCGCGACAGCATGCGGCTCACGGTTTCGAGCGTCATGCCGAGATAGCTGCCCATTTCCTCGCGCGTCATGCGCAGATGGAATTCGCTCGGCGAATAACCACGCTTCGCATGGCGCTCCGAGACGTCGAGCAGGAACGTGGCGACGCGCTCCTCGGCGTTCAGCGAGCCGAGCAGCATCATCTGCGACGTTTCGCGCACGATTTGCTCGCCCATCAGCTTGTGCAGGCGGTGCTGCATCGAGCCGGCTTCGCGGCACAGGGTTTTCAGGGCGTCGTAAGGGATGATGCAGACCGAGCTGTCTTCCAGCGCGATGGCGCTGCAGGTGTGCGTGTCGTCGCTGATGCCGTCGAGACCGAGCGCTTCGCCGGCGAGATGGATGCCGGTGACCTGCTCGCGGCCGTCGCGGTGCGTGAGGACGGTTTTCAGCGAGCCCGAGCGGACCGCGTACAGATTGCTGAACGCCTCGCCCGAACGGTACAGCGTGGAGCCGCGCTTGACGGTTTGCGCGGTGCAGATGAGCGCCTCGAGCTTCGGCATTTCGTCGGCCGAGAGACCCTGCGGCATGCACAGATGGCGCATGGCGCAGCTCGAGCAATGGGCGTTTTGGCGCAATGCCGGGGTGGGGCGCGCAGCCGGGCGATCAATCGGAAGGACCGTGCGGGCCGCAATATTCGGGTTGCTCGGGTTGCGTAAAGGGGCGAGGGTAGGAGTCAGCATGGCCAGTGGAAACAATTTATTTACGATGAAGAGATTGTCCCACCTCAAGCCCTGCCCACTTAGCGACATAACGCCGCGTTGGACCGATACGAATGATTGCGCAGCGTCACGACATAAAAAGCGCATCGCGTATATGGGGTGTGAGCACTTATGGTGCGACGTCGTTTCAATGGACTCGGCCTGTTGACTCGGCCCGTTGGGTCGGGCCATCGTTCGACGCCGATCCGCCGTCGTGCGAAGATCGACGCCTGCGATCAACGAGAAGGCCTCTCATGACAGACAACTCCCGCCGCTATCCCGACCCGGCCGTCCGGGTGCTCGACCCGCGCTTTGACGCGCTGCGTATCGCATCGGCTTCGGTCGAATGCCTGTATCAGGGCGCGCGCTGGTCCGAAGGGCCGGTGTGGTTCGGCGACGGGCGCTATGTGCTGTGGAGCGACATTCCGAACAACCGGATGCTGCGCTGGGATGAAGCGACGGGTGCGGTCGGCGAGTTTCGCAAGCCGTCGAACAACGCCAACGGCAATACGCGCGACCGCGAGGGCCGGCTCGTGACCTGCGAGCACTTGACGCGGCGCGTGACGCGCACCGAATACGACGGCTCGATCACCGTGCTCGCCGACCGCTACCAGGGCAAGCGCTTGAATTCGCCGAACGACGTGATCGTGAAATCGGATGGCTCGATTTGGTTCAGCGATCCGACCTTCGGCATCGACAGTTTCTACGAGGGGGAACAGCAGGAGTCCGAACTGGTTCCCGCCGTCTATCGAATCGATGGGCAGACGGGCGAGCTGTCCGTGGTCGCCGACGATCTCGCGGGCCCCAACGGTCTCGCGTTTTCGCCGGACGAATCGATGCTGTACATCGTCGAATCGCGCGCCGAACCGCGCAAGATCCGCGCGTACGACGTCGGCGCGGACGGCGCATCGATCAAGAACGGCCGCGTGCTGATCGACGCCGGTGCCGGGACGCCGGACGGCTTTCGCGTCGACGTCCACGGCAACCTGTGGTGCGGCTGGGGCATGGGGACCGACGAGCTCGACGGCGTGCGGGTCTTCACGCCGCAAGGCGAGGCGATCGGCCATATCGCGCTGCCGGAGCGCTGCGCGAACGTCTGCTTCGGCGGCCGCCATCGCAATCGGCTCTTCATGGCGGCAAGCCACGGGCTCTATTCCCTGTATGTGAACACGCAAGGCGTGAAGGGCGGGTGAGCGGCGTGATCGATAGCGACAGCGAAAGCGGTAGCAACCGCGGTAACGACGGCGACGAAGGCGGCCTCGATCCCGCCATCGCCGCGCTGCTGATGCAATTGCACGACGCCTCGCGGACGACGCCGGCGAAGGCGTGGTCGCTCGCCAAGTTGAGCAAGCGCTCGGCGCTGCCGATGAGCACGCTGCGCCGGCTGCTCGTGCAGTTGGAGGCGGCGGGCCTGGTCGAGATGACCCTCGCCGACGACGGCACCGGCAGCGCCGGCCTGACCGGCGAGGGCCGTCATCTTTGCGCCGAACTATTTGGCGCATGATGTTCAATCGACCGCGCTAGCGCGCGCCGCCGCACCGAAAGCTGTCCGTCAAAAACCGAACCACCATGCCCAAAGCTGCGCCCCCCGATCTTCACGATGCCCCGGGACAGGGGCGCGCGCTCGCACGCCGCTATCCGCGCGGGCTCCAGATCGAGCCGCATTCGCACGATTGGGCCCAGGTGCTGTACGCCGTCTCGGGCGTGATGTGGGTGGAGGTCGGCCGGGAGGCGCTGCTCGTGCCGCCGCAGCGGGCCGTCTGGCTGCCGGCGGGGACCGTGCACTCGATCCGGATGATGAGCGCCGTCGAGATGCGCAACGTCTATCTGCGCGCGCCGTTTGTGCGGCATCTGAGCCGGCAGTGCGACGTGTTCGAGATCAACGGGCTGCTGCGCGAGCTGATCACGACGATCGCCGAGCATGAAGGCGAGCGCGATCGGGCTTATTTCGACGCCGCCTATCGGATGGTGGTCCTCGAACTCGAGCACGCGCCGCGCTATTCGCTGCGGATTGCCCTGCCGAGCGCGTCGGACCGGCGTCTCGAATCGCTCTGCCGCGCCGTGATCGACAACCCGTCGATCGACATCAGTTTCGAGCAGCATGCCGAGTCCGTCGGCGCGAGCGTGCGCACGCTGGCACGGCTCTTCACGCGTGAGCTGGGTATCGGCTTTGCCGAATGGCGGCGGCAGGTCCAGCTGGCGGTCGCGGTGTCGCGTCTGGCGGAGGGGCGCTCGGTCAGCAGCGTCGCGCGTTCGCTCGGCTATCTGCCGAGCAGCTTCAGCGACATGTTTCGACGCGAGCTCGGCGCGCCGCCCACCGAGTTCTATCCGCATCAGACACTCAAGGCCGCGGGCGCCGAAACCGGCGATCCCGCCGATCCGCTCGACGAATAGCCGTAGGCCCTGGCGCGAACTATGTCCGAAAATCGAAAGCACTTGTCAGCACGACGGGATACCGGACACCTAGACTCCGGTCATGCGCTGTATTCGGCAGCCAACCTCACCAGGAGCGTTTCGCCATGAAAGCGATTCAAGTCAAGTCGTTCGGCCGTCCCGAAGTCCTGGAAAACGTCGAGCCAAGGCGCGCGGCGCGCGCGTAATCGGCGTGGCGCGCGAGCGGCCCGCGGAAGGCTCGCCTGCGGCGCAACTGATGGACGAATTCGTGCTGCTCGACGACTCGGCTGTCGAGCGCGTCCAGGCGCTCACGGGCGGCGGCGCTGATGTTGTGTTCGACGCGGTGGGCGGCGTGATGTTCGAGACGGCATTGAAGCTCGCCAAGCGTCGCGGCCGCGTCGTGGAAATCAGCGCGACGGGCAAGCGCCGCGTCGAATTCGACCTGATCGACTTCTACCACAACGAAACGCAGCTTTTCGGCGCGGACAGCGCCAAGCTTGGCGTCGCCGAATCGGCGCGCTTGATGACGGCGCTCGCCGACGGTTTCGACAGCGGCAAGCTGACGGCGCCGGTCATCGCGCAGCGCTTTCCGCTCGTGGCGGCGCGCGAGGCCTACGAAGCGGTGGCCGCCGGTACGGCCGGACGCGTCGTCATCAACATGTGAGGGGCGCCGTCGATGAAACCTTACCTAGTCTCGCTGGCGCTCGGTTTGCTGGTCGGCGTGATTTACAGTGTGTTCGATGTGAAATCCCCGGCGCCGCCGACAATCGCACTCGTCGGCCTGTTCGGGATGCTGGGGGGAGAGCATTTGATACCGCTTGCGCGGACGGTGATCGAGCGCGTATGGGGGTGAGCCGAGCCGGCGCGCGTCAAAGTTGACAGCGCCATCTGTGGCCTTTAGGATGCCGCGGCCAGTGGAGGCCGGGGCCGGCTAGTGCCGGGTGCTCTCCGCTGCGCGTTTTGCCGCCATGACAAGGCGCTTTGTTCGCACATCGTTGAGGCGGACACGCTGCATCTCGCCTTGTCCGGCTCAACCGCCATTCAATATTACGAATCCATGACAGTCTCGCGCGGCATTTCCCCGCAACGGATCGCGGTACTCGTGCCGTGCTACAACGAGGCCGCGACAGTCGGCTCTGTGGTCCGCAATTTCCGGAAGGCGCTTCCGGAGGCCAGCATCCATGTCTTCGACAACAACTCGTCGGACGACACCGTTGCGCTCGCCCAAGCGGCCGGCGCCACCGTGCGCCGGATTCCGCTGCAGGGCAAGGGCGAGGTGATTCGCCGGATGTTCGCGGATGTCGAAGCCGACGTCTACGTGCTGGTCGACGGCGACGACACTTACGATGCCGCCGCCGCCCCCGATCTCGTTCGCCGGCTTCAGGAGGACGGGCTCGATATGGTCGTCGGTTCCCGCGTGACCGATGAGCAAGCGGCATATCGGCTCGGCCATCGATTCGGCAACGTCTTGCTGACGCAATGTGTCGCCCGGATTTTCGGCAGGACGTTCAAGGACATGCTGTCCGGATATCGCGTCTTTTCGCGCCGTTATGTGAAGTCGTATCCCGCTCACGCCAGCGGATTCGAAACGGAAACGGAGTTGACCGTGCACGCGCTCGAGTTGCGCATGCCGGTCGCGGAGGTTCAAACGCAGTACAAGTCGCGGCCGGAAGGCTCGGCGAGCAAGCTCAATACCTACCGCGACGGCCTGCGCATCCTGCTGACCATCCTCAAGCTGTTCAAGCTGGAAAAGCCGCTGATGTTCTTTTCGCTCGGCTTCTTCGCTTGCGCGTTGAGTTCGATTTTGCTCGCGTTGCCGCTTGCCATGACTTACCTGCAAACCGGGGCCGTGCCGCGCCTTCCCACCGCGTTGCTGTGTGCCGCGCTCATGCTGCTCGGGGCCATGCTGCTGACGTGCGGTTTGATTCTCGACACCGTCACGCGCGGCCGCGCGGAGGCCAAGCGGTTGACCTACCTCGGCATCCCGGCGCCGGGCGCAGACACGCCCGCCCGCTGACATGCGCAAGCAGCTGGTTCGCTTTGGCATCGCGGGCGTGGCGGGGTTTCTCGTCGACGCGGGCGTCCTGTATCTGATGCTTGCGCTGGGTCTTGGCTATTACGCCGGCCGCGTCGTGTCGTTCCTGTGCGCCGTGTTCGCCACTTGGCAAATCAATCGGCACTACACATTTACGCCGCGGGCGAATGCCGAAGCGGCAACCGCGGCCCGCCCGCCCTCGCCCTCGCTCTGGAGCGAGTGGTGGCGGTATCTGTTCGCCATGTCAGGCGGCGGAGCCGTGAACTATGCCGCCTATTCGGCTACGGTCTTCCTGCTTCATCCGATGCGATTCCTGCCGCTCTTCGCGGTCGCTGTGGGATCGGTCGCCGGTCTCGGCGTGAATTTCCTTTCCGCCAAGTTCTGGGTGTTTCGGCATCGCTAAGTCAAGCGAACGCGCGCCGTTCATTAAACAACTCACATCACGAGGTTCCCCTGGATGGCGAAAGTGGCTGCCTGGATGAGATCGATCGACTGGAACGCTGCGAAACTGCATCGGCGCGCGAGCGTCGCGGTGCCGTTGTTGTTTGGCCTGATCTCGTTGTGGCTTGGCCAGGACAGTAATTGGGACCTCGGCAACTACCATCGCTACAACGCGTTCGCACTGCTCGACGGCAAGGTCGGCATCGATCTGGCGCCTGCCGGGATGCAGTCGTATTTCAATCCGCTGCTCGATGTTCCGTACTACCTGATGACGAAGTACTGGCCCGCGCCGCTGGTGGGCTTCGTCATGGGTGTTGTCCACGGGCTGACGTTCGTCCTGGTGCTCGGCATTGCGAAAGCCGTGTGCAGCGAGTTGCGCGATGAGGACCGCTATCGAGTGCCGCTGTTTCTCGCTGCCGCCGGTGTGCTGACGGTCAATTTTCTGTCCGGCCTCGGCAACTCGATGGGCGACGATACGACCGCGCTATTCGTTCTCGCTTCGATGCTGACGGTCGTGCGTCAGTGGGGGGAACTCGGCGTCTGGCCGTCGCGGGCGGTTCGTGCGATGGTCGTTGCCGGCATGCTCGTCGGCGCAGGTGCGGGGCTCAAGCTCACCAACGCAACGTATGCCGTCGCGCTTTGCGCCAGCCTTTATGTGGTCTCCGGGTCGCTGTGGACGCGCATTCGGATTGCCTTCGTGTTCGGCGTCGGCGTGCTGCTCGGCATGGCGGTGACGGGCGGCTACTGGTTCTGGACGATGTGGCACACGTTCGGCAATCCGCTCTTCCCGCAATTTGGCTCGACGTTTCCGAATCCGCTCGCAAGCGCAGGCGGCGTTGCCGATACGAGCTGGCTGCCGAAGAACGTGCGCGAGACCTTGCTGTGGCCGTTCATCATTTCGCTGAATTCGCTTCGCGCCGGACAAGTCCGGCTGCACCAGATCGTGTGGCCCGTCGCGTATGTGCTGTTTGTTTGGTGGGCGATCAAAGCGTTGATCTCCGTCAGTCGCAGGGAGGCGCCCGCCCGTTCCGCGCCGAGCCCTTCGCCTGGCGCCTATGTGCTTGCATGCGTGGCGATCGGCTTCGTCGTCTGGATGAAACTGTTCAGCATTTTTCGTTACATCGTCGCGATAGAAGTGCTGACTCCGCTCGCGATTTGGCTGTTGTTGAATCGCGTATTGTCCGAGGCGGCTGCGCGCCGCTGGGCGTCTTACGTGATTGTTGCCGCGTCGGCCGTAGCCCTGTTCGGCGGCGTACAGACGTGGGGTCACGAACCGTGGGCAAGCCAAGCGTTCAGCGTCGATGTGCCGCGCTTCGACGACCCGCTTCATACCACTGTGCTCGTCGTCGATCAGCAGCCGACATATGGATGGGTCGTACCTGCCTTTCCTCCGTCGATTGCGTTTGTGTCCGTGAAGGGCAGCTTTCCGGAAGGCAGCGGATACGCGGCACGTGTGCGCCAGATCATCGATTCGCGCGGCGGCCCAACCTACGCGTTGGTGCCGTTCGCGCTCGACTGGCGCGCCAGAAGCCTCGAGCGAATCAATCACCGTCTGACTGCGGTCGGCGTTCTGCAAAATGCGGGCGTGTGTTCGTTTGCAACGCGCATGGTCGACAGCCTGCACATGCACGCGATGGTGGTGCCGGCTGCCGCGACGCCGGACGGCAGACGCTGCGAGCTGACGGAGCGCACGTCGGATCGGCAATCGATCCTGGCGCAGGACAATGCGTTGATGGAACACACGGTCGAGATCTTGAGCAACTATCGCGTGCAGCTCGATCCTTCGTCCTGCTCGATCCGCAATGCTTTTGTCGGCGGCTCGTTATCGCCGTATCGATTCTGCCGCGTCACGCCTGCCTGGCACGCCTAATACCCCACGCGATACACCCGCCCCGTCTGCGCACCTTCCACGCTGCGGCAATACACAAGGGCCGCACGCTGCGCCGTGACGGGCTCGAAGCCGCGGAAATACGGCCCGTACGCGCTCATCGATTCTTCGAGCACCGTGGGGCTCACCGCGTTGATCCGAATCCCGCGCGGCAACTCGATCGCCGCGCCGCGCACGAAACCTTCGATTGCGAGATCGACGGTCGTCGCATTGACGCCGTCGCGTATCGGCTCGTCCGCCAGAATGCCGCTCGTCAACGTGAACGAGCCGCCGTCGCTCACGTGATGCTGCGCGGCGAGCACCACGTTCACTTGACCCATGAGCTTGTCGCGCAGGCCGATCCAGAACTGATCGGCCGTCATCTCGTGAAACGGGCCGAAATGCGTTTTACCGATGGCCGTCACCACGGCGTCGACTTTGCCGATCTCGTGAAAAAGCCGCTCGACGCTCGGCAGGTTCGTCACGTCGACGTGATGATCGCCGTGCGTCGCGCCGACTTCGATCACTTGATGGCGGGTCTTGAGTTCGGCCGCAACGGCGCGTCCGAGCGTGCCGCTGGCGCCGATGACGACGATCTTCATGAGCAAGCCTCGAACGCTCGAGTCAATGCGGCTTCGCGGGACGAATCTCGAAGATTCGCGTGGCGCGCGTGTGCTGCAACTCCCATATCCAATCGATATCGTTTACAGAGCGGCGCATCTTGCCGTGCATCTGCAGGTAGGGGATTTGGGTGAGTTGTACGCCCTTGTCGACGACGTCGTAGCCGGGCTTGAGCGCAAGCAGCACCTTGTTGCAGCCGACGCGGCTGTCGAATCCGGCCAACCCGTCGCTGGCTTCCGGCACGTTGTTGTCGAGCGTCGCCTCGCTGCACGTCAACTCGTCTGGCGATATCGGTTGGCCGTTCGCGAGCCGCGCCGCTTCGCGATATTTGCCGTCGGTGTCGACGGTGCTGTCGAACGAGCCATCGTTATTCATATCGACGCTGTGTGGACGCTGGCTCGTCAATCCCAGTGGTCCAGGTTGAAGAACAGGTTCATCGGTCGCGCGATCGGCTTCGCGCACGACCATCGGGTTGTCGATTGTCGCGTTCATGACGATCCCCATAAAGAAGCAATCAATGAAAGCGCTGCAAAAGCCGTTCCGCCGCTCAGGCATGAGGGTCGCGCACTGGAACCGTAAAGATGGGTTAGCGTCCGATTTTTTTTCGTAGAACACGCACTTCGTACAGAGTATGATCCTTTCCGCAGAGCTTGCACGCCATCATTAAATGTTCGTCATGCGTGCCGTTCAAACCCGCGGCGAACTCACCCATTGTGCGTACAACTCGAATAAACCAGGCAGGGCACTCAGGGCAGGTGACTCATGCATTTCGATGCTGCATTCACACATCGCGGCTACTTGTTGAACTGCGCGCCGGCGCGCTCGGGCGACGGCACCTACCAACCGTATGTCGTGATCTCCCGTTCGAGCGACGGAGAACTCGTCGCCAATCGTTTCTTTCCGAATGAGCTGCGCTTTACCGATGAAGCTTCCGCGATTGCGCACGCACGCGAGTGGGCCGTGCGCTGGATCGACGCGAGCAGCGTGACGATCTGATTGCCTCGACAGCGGGATGGCGCGCGCAACACGCGTCGTCCCCGGGCTGGACAGGGTGTTCGTGGCCGCCTTGCGCGAAGGCGGCGAAAAAGCGGTAATCTTTGCGAACACTTCACTCAACAGCCGATATCGACGGCTGCCGCGTCATCATGTCGAATTCGCAGTCCCACAACTGGGGTCTTGAGCAAATCGTCGCCGAGCTGCGCGCTTCGCGCGAGGAACTGCATCGCACGCGCCATCCGCGCGGCATTCGCGAACTGCCGTCGCGCGATGCGATCTGCGGCATCGTCACCGGCCTGCGCGCCGCGCTGTTCCCGACGCATTACGGTGCCCCCGATCTGACCGACGAAAGCGTCGACTATTACGTCGGGACCACGCTCGAAAGCACGCTGCGGCTGCTCGCCGAACAGATCCGGCGCGCGCTGCGCTTTCTGCCCGAGCACGCCGACGCGACCAACGATGAACTGAAGACGAAGGCATTCGCGATCGCGCGCGATTTCGGTGCGCAGCTGCCGCAGATTCGCGCGCTGCTCGTGAGCGACATCCAGGCCGCGTATGCGGGCGATCCGGCTGCGCAGCACATCACCGAGATCCTGCTGTGCTATCCCGGCGTGCTGGCGGTGATGCATCACCGGCTCGCGCATGCGTTGCATCGTCTCGGCGTGCCGTTGCTCGCGCGTTTCATCAACGAGATCGCGCACTCGGCGACCGGCATCGACATCCACCCCGGCGCGCAGATCGGCCCGAGCTTTTTCATCGACCATGGCACGGGTGTCGTGATCGGCGAGACGGCGATCATCGGCGAGCGCGTGCGGCTCTATCAGGCGGTGACGCTCGGCGCGAAGAGTTTCCCGGCCGACGGCGATGGCGCGCTCGTCAAGGGCAATGCGCGGCACCCGGTGGTCGAAGACGATGTCGTGATCTATGCGGGCGCGACGATTCTTGGGCGCGTGACGATCGGACGGGGCTCGGTGATCGGCGGCAACGTCTGGCTCACGCATAGCGTGCCGCCGGGCAGCAGCGTGTCGCAAGGCAAGATCCGCGAGGGCGATCGCCGCGACGAAGCCAAGTCTTGAATTCCGCTTGAATCTCGGTTGAATCCCGCCTGACGCCGGATTTGCGACCCGCCCCGTAAGATCCGAACGCCGCGCCAGACAGGTCTGTAAGATTCGAAATCTTGTTGTAGCCTGTACGTAAATATATTAATGGACCAGAACAGCCAGTATTTGACGGAGTTGTTCGGCGGCACGAAGCGCGCGGGCGCGCTGGCGACCAACCACAAATAAGCGCCGCAAGGCGTCAGGTATTCGGCACGTTGTACGCCGTGCTGTTCGACACGATCGACAGAAACTCGCGCCGCGTCGACGGGTCCGTGCGGAAGGTGCCGAGCATCCGCGAGGTGACCATCTCGACGCCGGGCTTGTGCACGCCGCGCGTCGACATGCACTGATGCGCCGCCTCGAGGATCACGCCGACGCCCTTCGGCTGCAGGATCTCGTTCAACGTATCGGCGATCTGCGCGGTCATTTTCTCCTGGATCTGCAGACGCTTCGCGAACGCGTCGACGAGCCGCGCGAGCTTCGAAATGCCGACGACGCGATGCTCCGGCAGATACGCGACGTGCGCACGGCCGATGATCGGCACCATGTGATGCTCGCAATAGCTTTCGAAGCGGATGTCTTTCAGCACGATCATTTCGTCGTAGCCGTCCACCTCGGAGAAGGTGCGGGCGAGAATCTCGCGCGGATCTTGCAGATAGCCCGAGAAAAACTCTTCATACGCTCGCGTGACGCGCGCCGGGGTTTCGAGCAAGCCTTCACGCGTGGGATCGTCGCCGGCCCAGCGCAACAGCACGCGGACCGCGGCTTCCGCTTCTTCGCGCGTCGGACGGCTCAACGCGTCGCCGTGGTTGTTCTTCGCTCGAGATTCGTTCGTCATCCTTGGCTCCTAATGTGCCGCACGTGCCAACTTTGCCACCTGTGCCGCTTCGAAGCGGCCGGACTGTCGCTATCCGTTCCGCGTTCTGCATTGTTCCATGTTTTTCGGGGCGCCGCCCGGGCGGGTCGGCCCTGTCCATCGGCTTCATTTCGCGCCGTTTCCTTCGGTCGTTACTTGGGCCATTCGTCGGCAGCGTCGTTGAACAGTTCGGTGACCACGCCGCGCAGCCACGACATCCGCGGATCGTTGTGATACTTGCGATGCCAGTGTTGCTTGAGATCGAAATGCGGGAGCGGCAAAGGCGGCTCGACGAGCGTGATCGACGCATGCTCGGCGACATAGGCGAAGCCGATCGCGTGCGGCACGGTCGCGATCAAGTCGGTGCGCGCGAGAATGAACGGCAGGCTCATGAAGTGCGGCGTCTCGAGCACCGCGCGGCGGCGGATGCGCTTTTTCTCCAGAAACTTTTCGAGCACTTCCTGGCTGCGCCCTTCGGCGCGCACGACGGCGTGTCCGCACGCGAGGAACTGATCGAGCGTGAGCGGCCCGCCCGCTAGCGGGTGGCCGCTTCTCATCAAGCAGATGAAGCGGTGCGTAAACAGCCGTTGCTGGAAGAAATTGCTGCCCGAGAGGTCCGGGAAATAGCCGATCGCGAGATCCACGTCGCCGGTTTCGAGCCCGCGTTCGACATGCGCGGGGGGCAATGAAACCGAGCGCAGGTTGGCATGCGGCGCGCGCTGAGCGAAGAGCTGCAAGAGGCGCGGCAGGAACACGATCTCGCCGACGTCGGAGAGGGCGATCGAGAACGTGCGGGTCGTCGTGGCCGGGTCGAACTGCTGGGCGTCGAGCACGCCGCGCTCGATGTGCCCGAGCGCCTCGCGCGCGGCGGGAATGAGCGCGAGCGCGCGCGGCGTCGGCTCCATGCCGCGCGACGTGCGCACGAAGAGCGGATCGGCAAAATACTCGCGCAAGCGGCCGAGCGCCGTCGACACGCGCGGCTGGCTCACGCCGAGCAGCTCGGCGGCGCGGCTCACGTTGCGCGTGTCTTCCATCGCAACCAAGTAAGGGATCAAGTTCAAGTCGAGTTCTTGCATCGCCGCCATCTTGCGCCACCTTTATCTCTATTCCGTATACAACGTATCTGCATAATCGCGTTGCCGTATATTGGGGAAAGCGCCGACAATCGTTTCACTAATCGAATCAAAGTTCTGGAGACGAACATGCGCACACAAGTCGCCATCATCGGCGCAGGGCCTGCGGGCCTCTTGCTTTCCCATCTGCTTCGCCTGCAAGGCATCGATTCGATGATCGTCGAGGCGCGCTCGCGCGACTATTGCGAGAACCGCATCCGCGCCGGCGTGCTCGAGCAGGGCACGGTCGATACGCTCAACGAGGCCGGGCTCGGCGCGCGGATGCAGCGCGAAGGGCTCGTGCATCACGGCATCGAGCTGCTGTTCGGGCGCGAGCTGCACCGGATCGACATGACGGCGCTCACAGGCGGCCGCTCGATCACCGTCTATAGCCAGCATGAAGTCGTGCGCGATCTGATTGCCGCTGCGCTCGAGCATGACCAGACGCTCTATTTCGACGCGGAAGACGTGTCGCTGCATGGACTGCCAAGCGACGCGCCGCATGTCACGTTCAAGCATCGCGGCGTGGAGATGCGGATCGATTGCGACTACGTGGCCGGTTGCGATGGCTTTCACGGCATCTCGCGCGCGTCGATTCCGGCCGATGTGCTGCGCACCTACGAGCGCGTCTATCCGTTCGCGTGGCTGGGCATCCTCGCGGACGCGGCGCCCTCCAAGGACGAGCTCGTCTACGCGCATCACGAACGCGGCTTTGCGCTCTTCAGCATGCGCTCGCCGAGCGTCACGCGTCTCTACCTGCAATGCCATCCCGACGAAGACTTGGCGCTTTGGTCAGACGAGCGCATCTGGGCGGAACTGCGCACGCGCTTCGAGAATACGAGCGGATGGTTGCCGAACGAGGGGCACATTACGCAAAAGAGCGTGACGCCGATGCGCAGCTTCGTCACCGAACCGATGCAATACGGGCGTCTCTTCCTCGCGGGCGACGCCGCGCACATCGTGCCGCCGACCGGCGCGAAGGGGATGAATCTCGCGGTGGCCGACGTGCGGGTGCTGTCGCAGGCACTGGCGGCGCGCTATCGCGACGCGCGCACCGATTTGCTCGACGCCTACTCGCGGACCTGCCTCGAACGCATTTGGCGCTCCGAGCACTTTTCGTATTTCATGACCAACATGCTGCACCCCTCCTACGACGACACGCCCTTCGGCAATCGCATGAAGCTGGCCGAGCTGAAGTACGTGACGAGCTCTCACGCAGCGGCGCAATCGCTGGCGGAGAACTATGTGGGGCTGCCGTTCGCGGCATAGCGCAGGTGGACCGCTGCCGACCTCGACCTTGACAAGCGGTTCGCCCCGCCTCTATGATGCGCTGAAACGTTCGCTAATCGAATCTATGTTCGATAGTCGAACAAAACGTGGCCGACGCACCCCCCTCGCGACGGCTGACGGAGACGCCGGCCACGCCTTCGGGCGGGCCCCATCACGCAGCGGCCGGCAGCCCGCCGCATCATGAGGAAGACAGCATGGTTAACAAGATTTTCGAATCCCTCCAGTCGGCGGTGGCCGACATACACGACGGAGCGACGATCATGATCGGCGGCTTCGGCACGGCCGGGATGCCGTCCGAGCTGATCGACGCCCTGATCGAGCAGGGCGCGCGCGATCTGACCATCGTGAACAACAACGCAGGCAACGGCGACACGGGCCTGGCCGCGCTGCTCAAGACCAAGCGCGTGCGCAAGATCATCTGCTCGTTCCCGCGCCAGACCGATTCCTACGTGTTCGACGCGCTCTATCGCGCGGGCGAGATCGAGTTGGAGCTCGTGCCGCAGGGCAACCTCGCGGAGCGCATCCGCGCGGCGGGTGCCGGCATCGGCGGCTTTTTCACGCCGACGGGCTACGGCACGAAGCTCGCCGAGGGCAAGGAAACGCGCCTGATCGACGGCAAGCATTACGTGCTCGAAGCGCCGCTCCATGCCGACTTCGCGCTGATCAAGGCGTACAAGGGCGACCGCTGGGGCAATCTCGTCTATCGCAAGACGGCGCGCAATTTCGGCCCGATCATGGCGAGCGCGGCCAAGACGGCGATCGTGCAGGTGTCGGAAGTCGTGCCGCTCGGCGCATTGGATCCGGAAGTGATCGTCACACCGGGCATCTTCGTGCAGCGCGTGGTGGCAGTGCCGCAGACGGTGCATCGCGACGAACATGCCGAGCAAGCGGCTTAAGCGCCGAGGAGACTGAAAGATGAAACGACTGACCCGCGATGAAATGGCCAAGCGCGTCGCGCAGGACATCCCTGAAGGCGCTTACGTGAACCTCGGCATCGGCGTGCCGACGCTGGTGGCGAACCACCTCGCCGCCGACCGCGAAATCTTCCTGCACAGCGAAAACGGCTTGCTCGGCATGGGCCCCGCGCCCGCGCCCGGCGAAGAGGACGACGAGCTGATCAACGCCGGCAAGCAGCACGTGACGCTGCTCACAGGCGGAGCGTACTTCCACCACTCCGATTCGTTCGCGATGATGCGCGGCGGTCATCTGGACTTCTGCGTGCTCGGCGCGTTCCAGGTCTCCGCGCAAGGCGATCTCGCGAATTGGCACACCGGCGCGCCCGATGCGATTCCGGCCGTCGGCGGCGCGATGGATCTCGCGATCGGCGCGAAACAGGTGTACGTGATGATGGAGCACCTGACGAAGCAGGGCGAAAGCAAGCTCGTCGCCGAGTGCTCGTATCCGGTGACGGGCGTCGGCTGCGTCGACCGCATCTACACCGATCTCGCCGTGATCGACGTGACCCAGGCAGGGCTCGCCGTGCGCGAGATCTTCTCCGACATCTCGTTCGACGAATTGCAGAAGCTGACGGGCATCGCGCTCATCGACGCGACGCACGCCGCGGCTTCGGCTTGATCCCGGCCCGGCGCGGCCGGGCCTGACCTGGCCGCGCCTGAGTTGGCCGCGCCTGAGCCGGCCGCGCGTATTCGCGCATACGAATAACGCGGCTTCGCGAGACAATGGCAACACACGAGTCTCGCGCGCCGCTCGTTTCTCGCCTTTGCCGCCAAGGCGCGGTTTTCAATCTCCATCCATTCCATGCTCGAAGCCAGCGCACGCCTCACCAGCCTCATCTGCGGCACGCAATCGATGAACGACGTGTGGTCGCCGCGCGCCACGCTGCAGCGGATGCTCGATGTCGAAGCGGCGCTGGCGCGGGCATCGGCGGCGCATGGCGTGATTCCGCAGACGGCCGTCGGCGCGATCGAAACCGCGTGTCACGCTGAGACGCTCGACGCCGACGCGCTGACGCGCGACGCGGCGCTCGGCGGCAATCTTGCGATCCCGCTCGTCAAGCAGCTCACGGCGCGCGTGAAGGATATCGATGCCGAGGCGTCGAAATTCGTCCACTGGGGCGCGACGAGCCAGGACATCATCGATACGGCCACCGTGCTGCAACTGCGCGACACCTTCGCGCTCATCGACGCCGATCTGCGCACCACCTGCGATGCGCTCGCCGCGCTCGCCAAGCAACATCGCGCGACGCCGCTGATCGGCCGCACGTGGCTGCAGCAGGCGCTGCCGATGACGCTCGGCCTCAAGTTCGCGCAGTGGCTCGACGCCCTGTTGCGGCACCGCGCACGCCTCGCCGAATTGCGCGCGCGCGTGCTCGTGCTGCAATTCGGCGGCGCGGCCGGCACGCTCGCGAGCTTGCGCGAGGCGGCGCCCGCCGTGGCCGCCTCGCTCGCGCACGAGCTGGGCCTCGCACTGCCCGCCGTGCCGTGGCACACGCAGCGCGACCGGATTGCCGAATCGGCGTCGCTGTTCGGCATGTTGATCGGCACGCTCGGCAAGATCGCGCGCGATATCTCGCTGCAGATGCAGACCGAAATCGGCGAGCTCGCGGAGCCGGCCGCGGCCGGCAAGGGCGGCTCGTCGACGATGCCGCACAAGCGCAATCCGGTCGGCTGCGCGGCGGTGCTCACCGCGGCGGCGCGCGCCCCCGGGCTCGTCGCGACCGTGCTCGCGGGCATGGTCCAAGAGCACGAGCGCGCGCTCGGCGGCTGGCAGGCCGAATGGGATGCGTTGCCCGATCTCGCGCGCCTCGCCGGCGGCGCGCTCGCGCAGATCGCGCAGATCGTCGCCGGCCTCAATGTGGACGTCGAGCGGCTCGCGGCCAATCTCGGCGTCACGCACGGACTCATTCTCGGCGAGGCGGTGATGCTGGCGCTCGGCGACAAGATCGGCCGGCTCGATGCGCACAAGCTTGTCGAGCACGCGTCGAAGACCGCCGTGCAATCGGGCCGAACGCTCTTCGACGTGCTTGCCGCCGACGCCGCCGTCACCATCCATCTTCCCCTCGCACGCTTGCAGCAGCTGCTCGACCCGGCGCAGTACGTCGGGCAGGCGCATGCGTACGTCGACGCCGTGCTCTCGCTGCACGCCACCGCAACCGACCAGGAGTAATCGCAATGCCCTTCGCCGCCGTCAATGGCATCAACCTTCACTATCGGGTCGATGGCGCACAGAACGCCGACGCGCCGTGGCTCGTGCTGTCGAATTCGCTCGGCGCGGATCTGTCGATGTGGACCGCGCAAGTCGAGGCGTTCTCGAAGCACTTCCGCGTGCTGCGCTACGACACGCGCGGCCACGGTCATTCCGACGCCCCCAAGGGGCCCTACACGATCGAGCAATTGACCGGCGACGTGCTCGGCCTGCTCGATGCGCTCAAGATCGAACGCGTGAATTTCTGCGGCATTTCGATGGGCGGCCTGACGGGAATCGCGCTTGCCGCGCGGCATCCGCAGCGCTTGAATCGCGTCGTGCTGTCGAATACGGCGGCGCGCATCGGCTCGCCGGATGTCTGGGTCCCGCGCGCGAAACGCTCGCGTGAAGAGGGCATGCTCGCGATTGCGGATGCCGTTCTGCCGCGCTGGTTCAGCGCCAAGTTCATCGAGAGCGAGCCGCTCGTCTTCGCTCAGATCCGCGATGTGTTCGTGCACACGGACAACGAAGGCTACGCGTCGAATTGCGAGGCCATCGATGCCGCCGATCTGCGCGGCGAACTCGCGGGCATCAAGGTGCCGTCGCTCGTGATCACCGGCACGCACGACGTCTCGACGACCGCCGAGCAAGGCCGCGCGCTCGCGAGCGGCATTCCCGGCGCGCGCTACGTCGAACTGGACGCCTTCCACATTTCCAATATCGAGCGAGCCGGCGAATTTACGCCGACCGTGCTCGACTTCCTGACGGGGCAGCCATGAACGACGAAGAGCGCTACGAAGCCGGGATGAAGGTGCGCCGAGCGGTGCTCGGCGACGCGCACGTCGATCGTTCGCTCGAGAACCGCACGGAGCTGACGACGGAATTCCAGAACTTCATTTCGCGCTATGCGTGGGGCGAGATCTGGACGCGCGAAGGGTTGCCGCGCCATACGCGCAGTCTGTTGACGATTGCGATGATGGTGGCGCTGAACCGCGGCGAAGAGCTGGCGATGCATATCCGCGCGGCGAAGAACAACGGCGTGACGCGCGACGAGATCAAGGAAGTGCTGCTGCAGACGGCGATCTACTGTGGCGTACCGGCGGCGAATTCCGCGTTTCACTTGGCGGACAAGGTGTTTCGCGACGAAGACGCCGGGGAAGCGCCGTCCGCCAAGTAAGCCTGCCGCCCGGGCGAGAGGGGCTGCGGCCCCGCTATTCCTCTGCGTCGTGCTCGGCGACGAAGCGCATCAGGAACGCGCGGATGGCGGCTTCGGCGGCGCGATGGTCGGCGCAGCTTTTCGAGCCCGCGTCGGCTTCGTCGCCGAATAGCGTCGGCGGCGCGCTATAGACGCCGACCTCGAACCCTTCACGCAGCACGCGAATCTCGTGCGCCGTCTCCGAGTATTCGGCCACCCAGTGAATGCCTTCGATGTGGGTGCCGGTTCTGATGGGTACTTTCATCGGTGTCCCCCTCATCGGCACCGGCCGCGCGAGGTAGCGCGACAACGGCGCCGCTTTCAAGCCTACGCCGATCGCTGGCGTTGCGCACGTTGCGGGTGCGATAGGTGCGAAACGCCAGACGATTGTCACAGGCTCGTCACCGAATTCCCATCAATGATTGATCGACTCGAGCGATCGTCCGCGCGTGGACGGCCCGAGCAGAATCATGCAGATCGCGACCACCATCGACGCGCCGATGAACACCGCCACTCCCGGCACGCCATAGCCGTGCAGCAGAATGCCGATCGCGAGGCCCGCGAACGCCGCCGCAATCCGGCTCCACGAATAGACGAAACCCACTGCGCGGGCGCGCACGCGCGTCGGATACAGCTCGGCTTGATAGCCGTGATACGCGTACGACATGATGTTCGACGCGAGCGTGAACAGCACGCCGAGGATGATCAGGATCGTCGGGTCGGACGCTTGTGAGAAGAGCGCGATCACGACGCCCATCACGAACAGCGCGGTGCAGATTTGCGTCTTGCGCTCGACCTTGTCGGCGAACCACATGCCGAACAGCGGACCGAACGGGTTCGCGATGGCGATGACGAAGGCGTAGCCGAGGCTCGCCGTCACATGGACGCCGCGATGGATCAAGAGCGTCGGCACCCATGCCGCAAAGCCGTAGAAGCCGATCACTTGCGCCATGTTGAAGATCGACAGAATGATCGTGCGCTTCAAATACAGCGGACCGAAGATCTCGGCGTACGAACCGCGGCCTTCCTTTTCCTCGACCGCGATTTGCCCGAGCGGCGGCAGGGTGCCTTTTTCCTTGGCGACGCGCGCTTCGATATCCGCGATGATGCGCTCGGCCTCATCGACACGGCCGTGACGCGCGAGCCAGCGCGGGCTTTCCGGCACGTTGCGGCGGATGATCCACACGGCGATCGCGCCGACCGAGCCGATCAGGATCACCACGCGCCAATACTCGAGGCCGAACGGATGCGAGCCTTTCATGGCCCAGGCGAGGAACGCGATCACCGGCACCACGGAGAACGTGATGAACTGGTTCGCGGCGTACGCGCGGCCGCGCTCGGCGCTCGGAATCAGCTCGGAGATGTAGGAATCGATCGTGACGAGCTCGACGCCGATGCCGATGCCCGCGATGATGCGCCAGATGTTGATCCACTCGCCGGTGGCCTGGAACGCCATGATGATCGTGCAGACCATGTACCAGACGAGCGACCACGTGAAGATGAAGCGTCGCCCGAAGCGGTCGGCGACCGAGCCGAAGATCAGCGCGCCGATCCACAGCCCCGCGAAGGTCGAGAACACGAAGGTGCCGAAACCGGCCACCGAGAGCCCGGCGAGCGATTCGAAGATGCCGAGCGACTCCGGCTTGAAGAGCCCCGATTCGACCATGCCGGGCGCCACGTAGCCCGTGAAGAACAGATCGTAGAACTCGAATACCCCGCCGAGCGAGATCAGGATCACCATCGTCCAGACGGTGCGCGACGGGGGCAGGCGGTCGAACCGCGCAGCAATTTCAGCCGACTTCTGGTGGGACATTGTTGCCTCTTGGTTATCGGAAGCGATCGTTTAATTGGCGGTCTCCAAACCAGGCTAATGTCGCACACGGTTAATGCGCTCAACAATGCGTGCGAATACCGACTTCTCGGTCGGTCCTATCGAGCCGACGAATGCGAACCGTAAGGCGATGACGTTTGTTAGCGCGTGGCAGCGCGGTTTCGGTAATGCGTTCGCGTAGGGAATCAATCGCGCACCGGTATGACGGTTCATACCAGTGCGCTTCACTTCACATCACTTCACGCCAGCCAGCACGTCCCTCACCGTCCCAAAGATGCGCGCGATCTGTTCTTCGTCGACGATCAGCGGCGGCGAGAACGCGAGGATATCGCCCGTGTAGCGCACGAGCACGCCGGCTTCGAAGCACTTGACGAACGCCTCGTAGGCGCGCGCGCCCGGTGCGCCGTCGCGCGATTCCAGTTCGATGCCCGCCACCAAGCCGAGGTTGCGCACGTCTTTCACGTGCGGCGCGCCGCGCAGCGCATGCGCTGCCGTTTCGAACGCCGGTGCTAGGCTTGCCGCGCGCTCGAAGAGCGCTTCCTTGCGATAGAGATCAAGCGTCGCGACAGCGGCCGCGGTCGCCGCCGGATGCGCCGAATACGTGTAGCCATGGAACAGCTCGATCGCGCCGGGTGCGCCGCTGTTCACGACCGTGTCGTGCACGTTGCGGTGCGCCGCGACCGCGCCCAACGGAATCGCCGCGTTGTTGATCGCCTTGGCCATCGTGATCAGGTCCGGCGTCACGCCGAAGTACTCGCTGGCCGTCGCCTTGCCGAGCCGGCCGAAGCCCGTGATCACTTCGTCGAAGATCAAGAGAATGCCGTGCTTCGTGCAGATCTCGCGCAGCTTCTGCAGATAGCCTTGCGGCGGAATCAGCACGCCGGTCGAGCCCGCGACCGGCTCGACGATGACGGCGGCGATCGTCGACGCGTCGTGCAGCGTCACGATGCGCTCGAGTTCGTCGGCGAGATGCGCGCCCCACGCGGGCTGGCCTTTCGAGTAGGCGTTGTGTTCGAGGCTATGCGTGTGCGGCAGATGATCGACGTTGCCGAGCAAGGAGCCGGAGTACGTCTTGCGGTTCGGCGAGATGCCGCCGACCGAGATGCCGCCGAAGCCGACGCCGTGATAGCCGCGCTCGCGCCCGATCAGCCGCGTGCGCTGCGCTTCGCCGCGCGCGCGATGGTAGGCGAGGGCGATTTTCAAAGCGGTGTCGACCGATTCCGAACCCGAGTTCGTGAAGAAGATGCGGTCGAGCCCTTCGGGCATCACCTCGGCCACTTTGGTCGCGGCTTCGAACGCGAGCGGGTGGCCCATCTGGAAGGTCGGCGCGAAGTCGAGCGTGCTCAGCTGCTGCTGCACGGCAGCGACGATCTCGTCCCGGCAGTGACCGGCGTTCACGCACCACAGGCCCGCACAGGCGTCGAGGATTTCACGGCCGTCCGTGGAACGGTAGTACATGCCTTTCGCCGATTCCAAGAGGCGCGGCGCCGCCTTGAATTGGCGGTTCGCGGTGAACGGCATCCAGAAGTTCGACAGGTCGTCGATGACGGGGCGCGATGTCATGAGAGATCTCCGTTTCTCATTGAAGTGGTAGCGCAACTCTAGCGTCCGCTGTTTAATGGCGGCATAAACAGTTGGTGGACTGATCTGCTAACTGTGCTGGTAAGTTACGGTCAACTGTATTGGTCGAAAGCGAGTCTCTCAGCATGGTCGAATTGAATCTGGAGCGTGACCGAAGCCAGGCGCCGACGCTCGTCGAGCAGCTCGTGCGCGGCTTCGAGCAAGCGATCGAAGGACAGTCGCTGCGCGCGGGGGCGCTGCTGCCGTCGGTGCGGCAGCTCGCGCAGACCCATGCTTTGAGCACGTTCACCGTGACCGAGGCCTATAACCGTCTGGTTTCGATGGGGCTCGTCGTCGCGCGGCGCGGCTCCGGCTACCGGGTCGCGGCGCGCGGACCGGCGGCGCGCGCCGCGGTGCTCGACTGGCAGCCGCCGAGCCTGACGGCGACCTGGCTGCTATCCGATGTGTTCGCCGACCATTCGATGCCGATCAAGGCCGGTTGCGGCACGCTCCCCAACGAGTGGATCAACGAGGGCGGCCTGCATCACGCGCTGCGCGCGCTCGCGCGCGTGCCGGCGGCGCGGCTCGCCGATTACGGGCATCCGTATGGATTCGCGCCGCTGCGCGAGCGTGTGGCGGAGCAACTAGACCGCCACGGCCTGCCCGTCGACGTGTCGAACGTGCTGCTCACGCAGGGCGCGACCCAGGCGCTCGACCTGATCGTGCGCACGCTGCTGCGCGCGGGCGATGCGGTGATCGTCGAAGACCCGGGCTACTGCAATCTGCTGCAGATATTGAAGCTCGCGGGGCTCGTCGTGCTTGGCGTGCCGCGCACGCCAAGCGGCATCGATGCCGACGCGCTAGAGGCGCTCGTGACCGAACACCGGCCCAAGGCGATCTTCGTGAACACGACGCTGCAAAACCCGACCGGCGCGACGTTCAGCATGGCCTCGGCGTTCCGGCTGCTGCAGATCGCGGAGCGGCATCGGCTGTGGGTCATCGAAGACGACGTGAGCCGCGAGCTGGCGGCGCCCGGCGCGCCGATGCTCGCCGCGATGGAGGGTTTGCGGCGCGCGCTCTATGTGGGCGGATTTTCGAAGACGATCACGCCGGGACTGCGAAGCGGCTATGTCGTCGCGGAGCGCGATGTCTTGCGCGAACTCGCGCGCACGAAGATGGCAGTGGGGCTGACGTCGTCGGAGACGATCGAGCGCATCGTCGACAAGGTGATGGTCGAAGGGCGCTACGCGAGGCATGTCGAGACGGTCAACGAGAAGCTCAAGGAAGCGCACATCGCCGTCGAGGAGCGGATGGATGCGCTCGGGCTCGAGGTGTTTCATCGGCCGCGCGCGGGGCTGTTCTTATGGGCGCGATTGCCGATCGAAGCGGAGCGCGCGGGAGAGGTGGTGACAGCGGCGTTGCGCGACGGCATTTGGCTCGCGCCGGGCTCGTATTTCAGGCCCGACGACGCGCCAAGCGAGTGGTTCCGCTTCAACGTCCCGTATTCGACCGACGATGCATTGTGGAGCTTCGTGCGGCGGGTTGTTTGACACGGCGCCGCGTCTTGCCTTGCCCCCAAGCCTCACTCCGGCAACCCCTTGCCACGCGTTTCCGGCAAGAACCACGGAATCAAGATCCCGAGCACGTAGCACGAGCTCATGATCAGCGCCGCATGCGACACCCCGCCGAACGCCTTGATCATCGAGCCCGACAGAATCGGAAACACCCAAGCGATCAAACGCGCCGCGTTGAACACGAAGCTGATGGCCGTCGAGCGCACCGTCGGCGTGAACAGCTCGCACGGATAGATCGCCATCCATGCATATGCGCAGCCGAGCGTGAAGAACCCGTTGATCGGCGCGATGATCAGCATTCCGCTTAGCGTCGCCGTGTAGTGGTACGTGATGATCGTCGTGATGAGCGAGCCCACGAACGTCATGCACAGGAACGCGCGCCGGCCGATCGAATCGACGATGAAGCCCGACGCCAGATACGCGACGATCGCGCCGACGGTGTAGACGATCGAGATCCGCGAGCCCCACGCGAGGGCGTCCGCGGCGCTCGTCGCTTTTGCCAGCGAGACCGTGAACGTCGGCAGCCAGCTCGAAATGGCCCACCAGCCCGTGGTCGAAATGACCGACAGGAGCATCGTCAACAGCGTGCGGCGCAGCGCTTCGCGCTCGCTGAACAATTGCTTGAGCGTGAACGGGCGCTTGTCCGCGTTGCCTGCTTTAGCCGTAGCACGGCCGCTTGCATCGGCAGTCGCGCTCCAACGCTTCTCCTTGACGGCCTGTTGCCACTTCTCCGATTCGCTCAAGCCGCGCCGCAGATAGAGCACGAACAACGCAGGCAACGCGCCGGCGACGAACATCAGCCGCCAGGTCTCGGCACCCAACGGGTGCGCCGACGAAAGCGCATACCAGACGACAGCCGCAAGCAGCGTCCCCCAGCCGAATCCCGATTGCAGAAAGCCTGCGCCTTTGGCGCGGGCATGCTCGGGCCACGTTTCCGAAACGAGCGCAACACCGGTGCTCCATTCGCTGCCCATCGCGAGGCCCGTGAGAAAGCGCAGCGAGCACAGCACGAAGAACGAGCCGGAAAACGCGGTCAGCCCGGAGAACATCGCATAGAGGAACACCGACCACAGCATCATGCGTTTGCGCCCGACATAGTCCGCGAGGATGCCGCCGACCAGACCGCCGACGCCCCAGCCCAGCAGCGTGATGCCGATCACGCCGCCCGCGTAGACGGGCGTCGACAACGCCTGCTCGGGCGTGAGCACCGACTTGAGCATCGGCGCGAGCACGACGACGAGCGCGAGCGCTTCGAAGCCGTCGAAGATCCAGCCGAGGAAGCTGCCGCGCAGCACGCGCCAGTGAGTGGGCGTGAGGCCGTCGTACCAGTGCGCTTTGGGTGGCTGCGCGATGTGGGTTTCTTGCATGTTGTCGTCTCCTGTGTGGGCACGCGGGCGCCTTTGCGATTTTTTAATCGTCTGTTCTTGCGGGCGCCCAATGTGATGGCGAAATAGTTTGCGCTCAACCTCGCGGTTCTGCAGAAGCCGCGTCGCGTTGCAACGCCCGCTCGCGGATCGCGGCGAAATCCGCAGGCAGCGGATGCAGATCGAGCCGCCGTCCCGCCTTGACGATCTGGCTTGGCGTTTCATGGCCGATCAGCGCCGGCAAGCGCTTCGACGCCGCGATGAGCGCGGCAAGATCGACGCCGGTGTCGTATCCCATGCATTCCAGCGCATGCACGATCTCTTCGCTGCAGACATTGCCGCTCGCACCCGGCGCATACGGACAGCCGCCGATTCCGCCGAGCGACGCGTCGAAGCGATTCGCGCCCGCGTCGATCGCGGCCAGCACGTTGGCGAGGCCCATGCCGCGCGTATTGTGGAAATGCAGCGTCAATTCGGTGTGCGGCCAGTGCTCGATGAACATCGCCGTGAGCCGCGCGACTTGGCTCGGATAGGCCATGCCGGTCGTATCGCAAAGCGTGATGCCGCGCGCGCCCGCTTCTTCGATGAGGCGCTGCGACCAGTGCAGCACGGTGGCCTCCGACACGTCCCCCTCCATCGGGCAGCCGAATGCGCAAGACAGCGAGATGTCGACGGGCAGCTTCGACGCACGCGCGAGGCTCGCGACCTGCTTGAGCGCGCCGAACGACTGCGCTTGCGTCATGCGCAGGTTCGCGAGGTTGTGGCTTTCGCTCGCGGACATCACGAGGTTCAGCTCGTCCGCGCGCGCGTCGATGGCACGCTCGGCGCCGCGCACGTTGGGCACGAGCGCCGTATAGACGACGCCCGGCTTGCGCTCGATCTCACGCATCACGATTTCCGCGTCGCGCAGCGCGGGGATCGCTTGCGGCGACACGAACGCGGTCACTTCGATCTTCGCCACGCCCGAGTCCGACAGCGCGTTGACGAGCGCGATCTTGTCCTGCGTATCGACGAATGCGCATTCGGCTTGCAGACCGTCGCGCGTGCCGACCTCTTGCATATGGATGCGGCGGTGTTCTCCGTTCCAGACGTTCGTGCTCATGCAATCGCTCCTTTTTCGCGCAGTTCGGCAATGCGCGCGTCGGAAAGGCCGATCTCGCGCAGCACGTCGGTGGTGTCGCCGCCGAGCTTCGGCGCCGACGAGCGGATCGAGCCCGGCGTCGCCATCAGCTTCGGCACGATGCCCGGCACGTCGACTTCGTAGCCGTCGCGCGTGGTTTGCCGAAGGATCATGTCGCGGGCGCGGTAGTGCGGGTCTTCGGCGATGTCCTTGGCCGTGTAGATCTTGCCGGCGGGCACGCCCGCATCCGACAACGCGGCGAGCACGTCTTTCACGGACCGTTCGACGCTCCAGCGCTCGATCGCCCGGTCCAGCTCGTCGACGCGTTCGACCCGTCCCGCGTTGTTCGCGAGCGCCGGGTCGGCGGCGAGATCGGCGCGGCCGATCGCCGTCATCAAGCGCTTGAAGATGCTGTCGCCGTTGCCCGCGATCAGCACATAGCCGTCGGCGCAGCGATACGCGTTGGACGGCGCGATGCCGGGCAGCGCGCTGCCGGCCGCTTCGCGCACGGCGCCGAACGCGCTGTATTCGGGGATCAGGCTTTCCATCACGTTGAACACGGCTTCGTGAAGCGCGACGTCGATGACTTGCCCTTTGCCGCCGTTCGCGTCGCGGTGATAGAGCGCGGTGAGCACGCCGATCACGCCGTGCAGCGCGGCGAGCGTGTCGCCGATCGAGATGCCGCAACGCACGGGCACGCGGCCGGGCTCGCCCGTCAGGTGCCGCAGTCCGCCCATCGCTTCGCCGATCGAGCCGAATCCCGGCAGGTCGCGATAGGGGCCGGTCTGACCGTAGCCGGAGATGCGCAGCATGACGAGCCGCGGGTTCAGCGCCGACAGTTGCTCGTAGCTCATGCCCCAGCTTTCGAGCGTGCCGGGGCGGAAGTTTTCGATGAGGACGTCGGCCTCGGCGATCAGCTGGCGGGCGATGTCCTGCCCTTCCGCGCTGCGAAGATCGAGCGCGACCGAGCGCTTGTTGCGCGACTGGACTTGCCACCAGACCGAGGTGCCTTCCTTCATCAAGCGCCAGTTGCGCAGCGGATCGCCGGAGCCGGGCGGCTCGATCTTGATGACGTCGGCGCCGAAATCGCCGAGCGTCTTGCCGGCGAACGGGCCGGCGATCAGCTGGCCCATTTCGATCACGCGCACGCCTTTGAGCGCGGCGGGCGACGCGGGGAAGGGGGATTGGCCGCTCATGGGGGTGTCTCCATAGGCGCCTGCGTCAGTGGAGTGACCGAGGCGCGATGTCATGAAAACGATTCTGCGCGCGAGCGCGCGCGGGCGGAATGCGGCAGTGGGAGAACCAGCTTTCGCGAAACGCGAAAGCTGCGTCGCGACGATCGAGGCGATCGAGCTGCGGGTCAGGCCGCCTTCGTGGTACCTGGCGCCGCGCCGATCAGATGGTTGACGAGCAAGCGTGCGGGCTTGGGCAGCGCGCCGAGATCGCGCGCGCAAATGAGCAACTGGCGCTCGGCCCAATCCTCGGACAAAGCGATCTTGTGCAAGCCCATCGAGCGCAGATGCGGACGCACGGCCGCATCCGGCAGCACCGCGATGCCGAGTCCCGCGGCGACCATCAGGCACATCGCGTCGAAGCTGCGCACCTGGATGCGCAATTTCAGGCGTTTGCCGGAAGCATCGGTGGCCAGTTGCAGACGCTTGGCGAGCGACGTATCGCGCGCGAGGCTGACGAAATCGAAGTCCAGTGCTTCGTCGAAGGAAATCGACTTGCGGCGGGCCAAAGGGTGGGAGGTCGGCACGACCAGCACGAGCTGATCGCGACGGTAGAAGGTGGTCTGTAAGCCGAGCGTCGGCATCTGATCCGCGAGGATGCCGAAATCGGCCTGACCGTCGACCACGGCCAGCGCCACCTGTTCGCTGTTCTGCTCCTCGAGCTCGATGCGGATTTCCGGATTCGCCGCCGTGAAGGCCGCGATCTCGGCGGGCAGGAATTGCGTGATCGCCGACGTGTTCGCCCACAGCCGCACCACGCCGACGACGCCCGCGGCGTAATCGGAAAGATCGGCCGAGAGCTGGTCGACGTCGTTCAGGATGCGCTGGGCGTGGCGCTGCAGCGCGTCGCCGGCTGCCGTCAGCGTGATGCCTCGGGAATGGCGCTCGAACAGCTCGGTGCCGACGGCGGCTTCGAGATCGGCGATGCGCTTGCTCGCGGCCCCTACCGCGAGATGCGCAAGCTCGGCGCCTTTGCTGATGCTTCCGCTGCGAACGACGAGCGTGAAGAGCGAAAGCGAAACCAGGTCGAGGCGGTGGAGATTCATGTCCGGGGGCTCAGCGCGTGGCGATGCCACGATTATGGAGCACCCCGCTCGCTACCCGCTTAAGCGATGAAGTGCTCGACGACCGGATACAGCGACAGCACGAGCAGGACCGCCATCGTGATGTTGAACGTACGCAGCCGCTGCCGGTTCGACAGGAAGCGCCGCATCGCGAGGCCGCCGGCCGCCCACAGGCTGATGCTCGGAAAGCCGATCACGATGAACACCACGGCCATCAGGATCGCGTTGAAGCCGAAGTCGTCGGAGAGGTGCAGCGTGGTACCGGCGGTGAGCACCATCATCCAGGCTTTCGGGTTGATCCATTGGAACGCGACAGCTTGGAAGAACGTCATCGGGCGCGGTTCGCCCTTCTTCACCTGCACTTGATCCGACGTGCCGATTTTCCAAGCGAGGTACAGCAGGTAGAGCACGCTCGCGGTTTCCATCACCGTGTACAGCGCCGGGAACAGGCGGAACGCTTCGCCGAGGCCATAGCCGACCGACAGCATCAACACCGCCACCCCCGCGCTGATTCCGCAGATGTGCGGCAGCGTGCGGCGAAAGCCGAAGTTGACGCCCGAGGCGAGCAGCATCGCGTTGTTGGGGCCGGGCGTGATCGTCGTGACGAGCGCGAACAGGATGCCGGCGGGCAGGGCGCTCAAGAGGTCGAGTGGCATGGTGAAGGGTCCGGTCGAATACGCAGTTGAGCAAGTCTATCGAGTGTTGCCGGTACAGTACCGATACAGATTGCTTGATGGTTTCCGGTACGGGTGAGCGCAGATCAAGTCAGTGCCGGGCATCGTAGCGATGCCGAAGTAGCGCTGTGTTAGGGCGGGTGACGCGAGCGGCGACATTTCCTGGGGGATTCCCTAATATCCTTGACTATCTCGTTCGAAGACATATCATTCGCTATAGAACGATGCATATAAGAATGATCGTGATACGAATGGTTCGATTGCGTGAGTGATAAGCCGATCGTATTGAGACGCTCTTCGAGGCTGGGTCGTTTTGAGTAGGAGAGGATGATGGCTAGCGCGGGAAAATCTTTGCGACTGATGGTCGATCACTGGCTCGGCCCGGCGCCTGGGACCCAGGTCCATGTCACAGCGTTCAGGACCAGGCGATCCACAGTTCAACGTTATGTGTGCGTCGAGACCCTGAAGGCGGCAGGTCCAGTCGCCATGTTCTTTTTTCGTCATCGAGACGGCACCTGGTGCATATACCCTCCCGCAGGGGAGCGGCCGATGTTCCCGATGTTTGATTGGTCGTAGGCCATGATCGCGAATCTGAACGAAGATTTGACAGATTGGCCACGCGCGATTGCGCATCGCCTCCGCGGTATGGTCGTCGCGGCGGCGATCGTGGTCCTCGGGTCGCTTGCGGGACTGTCTTATGGCGCGACGTCAACAACTTTCGACACGCCCAGAGAGAGCACGCCCACAGCAGAGGAAATCGCAACTGTCGTGAGTGCCCGTTTTCATATCGGGCTGCCCGACGCATTGGACATCGGTCACGCGGTGCTGAACGCCGCCGGGCGCTACACACTCTCGCCGTTGTTGCTGCTTGCCGTGATCGCGGTCGAATCCAGTTTCGACCGGTTTGCAGTCAGTGTTGTTGGCGCCAAGGGACTCATGCAAGTGCTCCCATCTCAGCACCGAGACCGCGTCCTTCGCACGTCCGATTTGACTGACGCGGGTACGAATATCCGCATCGGTTCAGAAATTCTGCATAACTACATAACGGCATCGGATGGAAACCTCGAGAACGCGCTATATCGCTACAGCGGGGGCGCCAAGGGCTATGCGCGGCGGGTGGTCGATCGCATGAGCATGATGAAAGGGGAATTCGGCTTGTGACGTGACATGGTTCACGGCGAGCTTGCAAAGGCGCAGCGGGCTGCATATGGTCATATGAATGGATTCCTACCCTCAGGAGAGCATTCGTCATGGCCGTAAAAAAACGATTTCATGCTGCGCTCCTCGCCGCAGCGATCGCCACGATTGCGCCGGCTTGTCACGCGCAAAACACCACTGACTGGCTGGCGAACAGCTATGGCACCCTTGCCGCCCATGTGGGCAACACCGCGCGCTCCATGTGGGTCGCGCCCGAAGGCGTCATCTATGCGGCCTCCATGTGGGATGAGTACGAGGGCGGCGTCGCGATCTACCAGAACCACAAGAGCCTCGGCTCGATCGGCGCGCACGGCGAGTTTCAGGGCAGCGCGATCACGGGCAACGCGACTTCGATCTTCGCGGCACACCAGTACAACAAGTCGTATGGAAGCGGAGCGGTGGGACGATACAACCGCGCCACGGGGGCCCGGGATCTTCTCATTCAGGTCAGTGCATCGAACAATGTGCCTCGGATCGACGTCATCACCGGACTCGCCACGGCGGGCTCGCTCCTCTATGCGAGCGACTTCTACGGCAATCGCGTCCGGGTCTATACCACCGGCGGTGTCTGGCAGCGGGACATCGACATCTCAGGCCCAGGTGCGCTCGCCCTGGATAGCGCAGGCAACGTTTGGGTCGCACGCAAGAGTGCGGGCGCGATCGACGAGTTCGGCCCAACCGGCGCCCTGCTGAACACCATCCAGATGCCCGGCGGGGCGCAGCCGTCGGCGCTCTATTTCGATGCGTCGGCGGGGCAGCTCATGGTCGGGGACGAGGGCCCCGACATGAACATCAAGCGCTACACCCTCTCGGGCAGGCCGACGCTGGCCGGTACCTTCGGCATTCAAGGCGGTTATCTCGACACCACGACGGGAATCAAAGGCCAGGTCGGCGCGAAGCGCTTCACCCGCGTCGTCGGCATCGGCAAGGACACGGCCGGCAATCTCTACGTGCTCAACAACCCGTGGGGCGGCAGTTGGGACCTCGGTCGCAACGGCGGCACCGACATTCATGCGTACAACGGTGCCGGCGACCTGCAGTGGACGCTTCAGTCCCTCAACTTCGAGGGCGTCGCCGCCCCGGACCCGGTTACCGATGGCGCCTTGTTCTACGGCGGCACCAACCTCTACGAAGGCAGCGCGGGAGGCACCTTCGTCGCGAACACCGTCGATCCGTTCGCCTACCCGTCGGACCCGCGCATCGACATGAGCGATACCCAGCGCGACGAGCACTTCGGGCAGCTCGTTTCCGTCGGCGCGAACCGGATCCTCGTGGCGTCCGGCCAAAACCCGCCGATCTTCTACTTTTTCCATTTCAACGCGGCGAACGGCTACATCGCGATTCCGGATGCCTCGATTCCGGGCGCCGCGTTCAATACGACCCTGCGGGTCACGAGCGGATTCTGTATCGACAGCAAGGGCGGCGTGTGGGCCGGCCTGGACAAGACCGGTTACATCTACCACTACCCGCTGACCGGCTTCGACGCCAGCGGCAAGCCGGCATGGGGGCCTGGCATCCCGATCCGCATTCCCGCGAGCATCCAGCCGCTGACGCGCATCGTCTACCTCGCGGACAGCGACACGATGATTCTCGCGCAGGGCATCGTCGGGAGCACGGACTGGACGTCGATCGGCACGCGGATCGAGGTGTATCACGGCTGGAGCGCGGGCAACACCACCGCGCCGAATCCGGTGATCAATCTCCCCCACGTCGACGCCAAGTCGATCGACGCGGCCGGCAGCTATCTCTTCGTCAGCTACTGGTTCAGCAGCAGCGGGCAAGCCCTGCCGAACATCGACGCCTTCAACCTCGCCACAGGCCGCCTCGACGCCACGCTGGTCAATACCAACAGCAGTGCCGTGGACGCCGGCAGCGCCATGGATTCGATGTACGGCATCCGGGCCTACCTTCGATCGACGGGCGAGTACGTCGTGACGAAGAACAACGTCAAGGGCTCCAGCATCACTGTGTATCGCTGGACGCCCTGATCGGACGTTGTGTTCATGACGGAGAATTCCCGTGCCGAAAAACGCCTGTCCTGAAGGTCTATATTGATTTCCGTAGAATGCCCGCAGTTTTCAAAACCAACGGCACGGAAGCGGACATGAATTCTTCGACAGTCGGCACGGCAGGCTCGCCGCGCTCCGAGCAGGTCAGCGGCTACGCGTGGAAAGCGCTCGCCGGCTCCGCCATCGGCTACGCGATGGACGGCTTCGACCTGCTCATCCTCGGATTCATGCTGCCCGCCATTACGGCCGGCTTGCAGCTGACGAGCGGGCAGGGCGGCGCGCTCGTCACCTGGACGCTGATCGGCGCGGTCGCGGGCGGCCTCATCTTCGGCGCGCTCGCCGACCGCTTCGGCCGCGTGCGCGTGCTGACGTGGACCATCCTGCTGTTCGCCATCTTCACGGGGATGTGCGCGTTTGCGCGCGGATTCTGGGACCTGCTCGCCTACCGCACGATCGCCGGCATCGGGCTCGGCGGCGAGTTCGGCATCGGCATGGCGCTCGCGGCGGAAGCGTGGCCCGCGAGCAAACGCGCCCGGGTGTCGTCCTATGTCGCGCTCGGCTGGCAGGCCGGCGTGCTGCTGGCGGCGCTGCTGACGCCGCTGCTGTTGCTCCACATCGGCTGGCGCGGCATGTTTCTCGTCGGCGTGCTGCCGGCGCTGGTCGCCTGGGTGATGCGCAACCGGCTGCATGAGCCCGAGGTGTTCGTGCGCCGCGCGAAGTCCCCTGAGAAACAGCCGAACGCATTCCGACTGCTGGTCGCCGATGGCCGCACGGCGCGCACGAGCCTCGGCATCGTGATCCTGTGCTCGGTCCAGAACTTCGGCTACTACGGGATCATGATCTGGCTGCCGACGTTTCTCTCGAAGCAGATGGGCTTTTCGCTCACGAAGTCGGGCGTGTGGACGGCCGCGACTGTCGTCGGGATGATGGCCGGCATCTGGGTGTTCGGGCAGCTCGCCGATCGCATCGGCCGCAAGCCGACGTTCTTGCTCTATCAGATCGGCGCGGTCGTCATGGTCATCGCGTACGCGCATCTGTCGACGCCCGCCGCCATGCTGTGGGCCGGCGCGCTGATGGGCGTGTTCGTCAACGGCATGGTGGGCGGCTACGGCACGCTGATGTCCGAAGGCTATCCGACCGCCGCGCGCGCCACCGCGCAGAACGTGCTGTGGAATCTGGGGCGGGCGGTCGGCGGTTTCGGGCCGGTCGTGGTCGGCTCGCTGGCAAGCCGCTATTCCTTCCCATTCGCCATCGCGCTGCTCGCGGGCCTCTATGGGCTCGATATGATCGCGACGCTGTTCCTGATCCCCGAGCTGAAGGGCGCCGAGCTTGAGTAACCCCTGCTCATCCCTCGACGATGCCCGGCACGGCCTCGCGCATCATCTCGACAAAGCGCACGAGCCGCGACGGGTAGAACTGCGCGTGAGGATAGGTCAGATATACCGGCAACGGAGGGGCCCGCCAATCCGGCGCGAGGTGCAGCAGCTTGCCTTGCGCGAGATCGTCGTGCAGCAGCCACGCGGAACCAATGCCGATGCCGAGCCCAAGACGCGCGGAACTTCGCAGCGCGTAGAGATTATCGGTGCTGACGCGCGGACGGATCGGGATGCTCACGACTTCCCCCGTCGTTTTATGCGTCAGCTTCACCTCGTTGCGGTAGTACGTGCGCAAGGCGAGCCAGGGCAAGTCGGCGAGCTCGGTGGCGTGTTGCGGCACGCGCGCGCCTTCGAAGAGCGACGGCGAGCCGATGACGATGCGCGGCACCGCGGCGATTTTGATCGCGACGACGGCCGGGTCTGCCGGTTCGCCGGCCAGGATCGCGCAATCGATGCCGGCCGCGACGAAGTCGCGCACGTCGTCGCGCAGCAGCCACTCCACGGACACGCGCGGATACCGGTGCAGAAACGCGGCCAACGGCACGACGAACTGCTCCTGGCCGAACGCATGCGGCGCGGTGATGCGCAGCGTGCCTTCCGGTTCCTCCTGCGCGCCGCGCACATCGGCTTCGAACGACGCCCAGCTCGCGAGCAGCTCTTTGGCACGTTCGAAGCAGCGCTCGCCGTCCACGGTGAGGCGCATCACGTGCGTGGTGCGTTGCAGGAGGCGCACGCCGAGCGATTGCTCGAGTGCCTGGAGACGGCGGCTGATGGTCGGCTGCGTCGCGTTCAATTGCGCGGCCGCCGCCGACAGACTGCCGGCCTCCACGATGCGCACGAAGGTCTCCATCAACTGGAGACGATCGCTGGTCGCGGACGAAGCGAAGCCGCCGGCGAGCGGCGGGGAGGGGCGTGGTTTGGTCATGCGTCGAGCGTATAGCAAATGTTCGGCGCGTGCTACTACCGTCACGCGGATTCAACAAGCACACTCTCGACCAATTCGTAAATCAAAGGGATACGTTCGATGTCTACCATGCACGACGCGGATGCAACGGTCGCCGCGGAAATCAAGATCCCCGCTGAAACCCCGGCGCTTCCCCTGCAGCTGGTGCTGCTGCTGGCCGCCGGCGCGGCTTTCTCGGTCGCGCCGCTCTATTACAGCCAGCCGATGCTCGGCGTGCTGAGCGCGGACATGGGCGCCTCGGCGCGCATGGTTGGCCTGGTGCCGACGCTCACGCAACTCGGCTACGCGCTCGGCATCCTGTTTCTCGCGCCGCTCGGCGACCGGTTCGACCGTCGCCGCGTGATTCTCTACAAGGCGGCGGCGCTGGTTCTGGCGTTGCTGCTCGCCGCCGCCGCGCCGTCGATCGGCCTGCTGCTGGCCGCGAGTCTCGCGATGGGCGTGGCGGCCACGATGGCCCAGGACATCGTCCCCGCCGCGGCCACGCTCGCGCCCGATGCGCATCGCGGCAAGACCGTGGGAACCGTCATGACCGGCCTCTTGCTGGGCATTCTGCTGTCGCGCGTGGTGAGCGGCTACGTCGCCCAGCACTTCGGCTGGCGCGCGATGTTCCTGATCGCGGCGTCGAGCGTGGCGGCCATCGGCGTGGCGGCCTGGCGCGGCTTGCCGCGCTTCGCGCCCACGACGCACCTCTCGTACCGCAAGCTGCTCGGCTCGCTTGGGCATTTGTGGCAGCATCACGCCGCGCTGCGGCGCGCCGCGTTCGCGCAAGGCATGATCGCGGTGGGCTTCAGCGCATTCTGGTCGACGCTCGCGATGATGCTGCATGGCGCGCCGTTCCACCTCGGCAGCGCAGCGGCGGGCGCATTCGGCCTCGCGGGCGCGGCCGGCGCGCTGGCCGCGCCGCTCGCGGGGCGCCTCGCCGATCGCCGCGGACCGGAACTCGTCACGCGGCTCGGCGCGAGCCTCGCCATCGTGTCGTTCGCGGCGATGGCGCTCGCGCCGCTGATGCCGCCGCGCGCGCAGCTGGTCCTGCTGGCGATTTGCGCGGTCGGCTTCGATCTCGGCTTTCAGGTCACGCTGGTCGCGCACCAGACCATCATCTACGGCATCGATCCGCATTCGCGCAGCCGGTTGAACGCCGTGCTGTTCGTCGGCATGTTCATCGGCATGTCGGCGGGCGCCGCGCTCGGCAGCATGCTGCTCGCGCAATGGGGCTGGATGGCGGTCACGGCGCTGGCGGTGGTGACGTCGGGCGCCGGGCTGGCCGTGCGGCTGTGGCGGCGGCCCCAGGCCGCCCGCCTTGCCGCGAATGCTGGCAACTAAGCTGTCGACCGACGTCAACCAAGGCTAAAGCGCGCTGACTCTCTGCGCCTCTCGCGCGCGTGAGGGCGGCACGCCGATTCTTGCGCTGCAATTGCGTGCGCCGCGGGCGGGCGCGAGAATGAATCATCGCGAGCGGCAAGCCGCGCCAGCCGATATGGAGGGCGAGATGGATGATGCCTATGACCTTCAGCGCTTTGTCGATGCCCAGGATCGGGTCTACGCGCTGGTGACGGAGGAATTGCGCGCCGGCCACAAGCGAAGCCACTGGATGTGGTTCGTGTTTCCGCAGATCGAGGGGCTCGGAGAGAGCGCGATGGCGCAGCGGTATGCGATCTCGTCGCTGGCCGAGGCTCAGGCTTATTTGCGCCACCCCGTGCTTGGCGAGCGCCTGCGGGAATCGACCAGGCTCGTGAATCTCGTCGAAGGCCGTTCGATCAAGGAGATCTTCGGCTACCCGGACTACCTCAAGTTTCGCTCGTCGATCACGCTCTTTGCTCGCGCGACCGAGGACAACGCCGTATTCGTCGAAGCGCTGCGCAAGTACTTCGACGGCGAACCCGATCCGCAGACACTACTGCGCGTCTAGCCCGCGAAAGCGGGTCTCCTCCCCGCCTCAAGAAACGCTCGTGCAGGCCGTTTACCTGCATGGGTAGTCACGTCAACCCGCATCCTCGCGATATACAGCCAGTTCTCCCGCACGCTGCAATGAAACGACCGCTTTTTATCCTTGCCTTGGCCGTCGCGCTTGCCGCGTGCTCACGCAACGATCCGGACAGTCTCGTCGGAACGTGGGGCGAGTCAGTCCACGGGCAGACCGTTCCGTTGCTCAAGATCGAGAAGTCCAAAGGGCACTACGTGCTTTTCACGACCGCCGACGGACGCTGGATTCGCACGACCGACTATGTGATGTTGGCGTCGAAGGACGATCTCGAACAAATCGTCCGCCATCCGGTGCATTGCGACGTGACCGGTCTGAAGTCGGGCGTCGCCGCCATTTTCAAGGTGCCGGAAGGCTGGACCGACGGTAAGTTCTCGACTCGCTCGGGGTACTTCGCCGTGACGTGGTTCGGGCCTATCGAACTCGTTCGCCTCTGATTGCAACGTTTCCGCGTGTGCGGTTAATTTGATTGCACGTCATCGCCGACAGTGCTCGCATGCTAAAATGTAACTGATGTAGTAACATTAATGTCAGTGCATAGGCTTCGTGCCAGATATCCGAAGCCGGCACCATGCGTCGTACATCATCCTTGCGCATTCCTTCGATACTCATTTCATTCTTCGAACAGGAGGTTTTATGGCGAAAGCCATCGTTGTGTATTTCTCGGGATACGGACACACCAAGCGCGTTGCCGAGGCAGTGGCCGAAGGCGCCGGCGCCGACTTGATCGTGGTGGATTCGGACGGCAACGTCGATGATCACGGCTGGGCTTCGCTATCGAACGCCGATGCCATCATCCTCGGCGCGCCGACCTACATGGGCTCGGTGCCGTGGCAGTTCAAGAAGTTCGCCGACGCGACGTCGAAGAAGTGGTTCACGCGCGAATGGCAGGACAAGGTGTTCGGCGGCTTCACCAACAGCGCGAGTTTCAATGGCGACAAGCAAGTGACGCTGATCTACCTGCAGACGCTCGCGTCGCAACACGGCGGCGTGTGGGTGAGCTTGGGGCTGCCGCCGGCGAACACGAAGGCCGCCACGCGCCATGACGTCAACAACCTCGGCGGTTCGGTCGGGCTGCTCGTGCAATCGCCTGCGGACGCGTCGGTCGAGGAGATGGCGGCGGGCGATTTGGAAACCGCGAAGCTCTATGGGGCTCGCGTGGTGGACGTGGCTCGCCGGTTGCACGGTTGAAATTGAAAGTTGCGGTGTGGGCGGCAGCACCGCGCTTGAATCGCTCGACGCACATCCGTGCGTCGAGTCGCATGGACGTTCAGACGGCGGCTCAACACGCGGCCCGGTCAGCCGCCGAATCATTCGAAGGCCCAGCCGTGGGACGCAAGTCTCACCTGCCATCTGTTCCGGTTCGATCTTCGCGCACTGATACCGCAATGAATTGACCTATGTCAGTCTTTCTCGGGTTGGACTCAGTAGCATTTCAATTGCACTGATCGCGCTGGGCGTTGCGGAACATGACGCCCCAAGGAATGCATCCGCGCTTTGTTTCAGACGGTCTATCGTGTACTTGGCCCATTTCCACGGAGCGCGCCATGGCCGACCCACTCGCTGTATGGCACACCGAGCACATTCATTTCGCAGCGCTGCTCGACACTCTGGAAGAACAACTCACTGCGTTCCACCGGGGCGAGGACCCGGATTACGCTCTTATGGGCAATATCCTCTACTACATGCGGAATTATTCCGATCGTGTTCATCATCCGCGGGAGGATGTTGCGTACGAACGGCTCGCCGAACGGGATCCCGGGACCCTATTGGTAGTGAACCGCCTTCTTCAGGAGCATCGCGTGATTGCTGCGGCCGGCGAGGAACTCCTGAATCGCCTTAATCAAGCTGCGGGAGATGAGGTCATCCCGCGCGTGGCTCTGGAGGCAGCAGTGGCCACGTATCTTGTGTACTACCGTCATCACATTTCCACTGAAGAGCGAGACGTGATGCCTCGCGCTGCGCAGGTGCTGACAGAACAGGACTGGGCGGCAGTGGATGCGACCGTACCGGCTAGCCCCGATCCGCTTTTTGGAGCCAATGTGCTGAAGCGCTTCGAGACGCTTCGCGGACAGATCGCTCAAGAAGCGCAGGTGGCCAGGGACCAGGGCCAGCCACCCGGCACGCCTTGATTGACGCCGGCTACCGGATGCCGTTCGCGCCCATCGGCGACGCAACTGCATCCGGTCCGCCCGCCCTTAGAGGGCCGGCTTATGCCCGCAAGACCCCGTCGGCGATAAATCGGATAACCGGCGTGCGGGCGGTAAGATGACGGTCCCAACATTCTTCTGGAAGTCCCGCGATGCAAGTGCTGGTCGACGCAGATGCCTGCCCGGTTGTCGTCAAGGACATGCTTTATCGCGCCGCGCGGCGTGCCAAAGTGTGCGTCACGCTGGTCGCTAATCAGTATTTGCGCACGCCGCCTTCCCCCTTTATCAAGGCACTGCAAGTGCCGGCGGGCTTCGACGCCGCCGACAACCGCATCGTTGAGCTGGTCACGAAAGGCGACCTCGTGATTACGGCGGACATACCGCTCGCCGCCGCTGCCCTCGACAAGGGTGGTTACGTGCTCGACCCGCGCGGAAGCTGGTTTACCCGCGAGAATATCCAGGAGCGCCTCACGATGCGCGACGTGATGGATCAGCTCCGCAGCTCGGGTGTCGCGACGGGCGGCCCGGCACCGTACACGCCACACGATAGCAAGGCGTTTGCTGGACAACTGGATCGATTCCTTGCGCGCCATAACAAGCCGCCAGGAGCGGCCGCCTGAGCGGTCCTGCTCTTCGGTTGCTATGCTAGTCGCCATCGACCGGCACGGGAGCAATCTTGGCCAACCCAGATCTTCTCGATAGCGACCAAAAAAACGCGCACGTCGTCGCTGCGCAAGCGAGCCCGTGCGACGAGCTCGTCATCCGCACTCAGCCCACCGCGGTCGACCGTCCGTGCCGGCGCAAGCGTCTTGCGCTCGCCGCGACGATCCTCGGCTCGAGCATGGCGTTCATCGACGGCTCCGTCGTCAATGTCGCGCTGCCCGCCATCCAGAGCGAGCTCGGCGCGAGCGTCGCGGCGATGCAATGGATCGTCAACGCCTACCTGCTCTTTCTCGGGTCCCTTGTGCTGGTGGGCGGATCGATGGGCGATAAGCTCGGCCGCCGCACGGTGTTCATCGCGGGCATTGGGCTCTTCACGCTGGCGTCCGCCGCTTGCGGGCTCGCGCCGAACGCGGGTTCGCTGATCGCCGCGCGCGCGGTGCAGGGCATTGGCGCGGCGCTCTTGGTACCCAGCAGTCTCGCGATCATCGGCGCCGTATTCGAGGGCGAAGCGCGCGGACGGGCCATCGGCACCTGGGCGGGCGTCGGTGCGATCACGTCGGCGGTGGGGCCGGTGGCGGGCGGCTCGCTCGTCGACGCGTTGTCGTGGCGCGCGATCTTCTTCCTCAACGTCCCGCTTGCAGCGGCGACGATTGCGCTCGCGATTTCGTCGGTGCCGAACAGCCACAAGCTCGATGCGCCTCAAGAGTTGGACTGGCCCGGTGCGCTCTCCGCGGCAGTGGGGCTCGCCGCCCTCACTTATGGTCTGACCCAGGCCTCGGCGCGTGGCTTCGCGCATCCGCTCGTACTGTGCGCGATCGGCGGCGGCGTGCTCGTGCTGGCCGCATTCGTGATGATCGAAGCGAAGAGCCGCATCCCCATGATGCCGCTCGACGTGTTCCGCTCGCGTGATTTCACCGGCGCCAACCTCGTCACGCTGCTGCTTTACTTCGGCCTCGGCGGTGCATTCTTTTTCCTGCCGTTCACGCTGATCCGCGCATATGGCTACACCGCAACCGAAGCGGGCGCGGCGCTGTTGCCAATGCCGGTCATCATCGGCTTGTTGTCGCGCTTTACCGGCGGCCTGACGAGCCGCTTCGGTTCACGGGTCCTGTTGAGCGCCGGCCCGGGCGTCGCCGGAATCGGGTTCGTGATGCTCGCGCTGCCGTTCGTGCGCGGCAGCTATTGGGCCGGGTTCTTCCCTGCGCTCGCCGTGCTCGGGCTCGGCATGACGATCACGGTCGCGCCGCTCACGACGACCGTGATGGGCTCGGTGCCGGGCGATCGCGCAGGTATCGCATCCGGCATCAACAACGCGGTTGCACGCGTGGCGAGCCTGCTGGCGATTGCGGTGCTCGGTATCGTGTTCGTGTGGTCGCACCACGCGGCGCTGACGGCGCGGCTCGATGAACGGCATGTTCCTGTGGACGCACGCCAGACTGGGCAGTTGCTGGAGCCGGATGCGCAAGCCGGGGCTGCAATGGGCGATGCCCATACGCCGCCTCGGACACCCGTGGCGCTGGCGGAAGCCGACGCCATTGCTGATGCGCTGCGCGCCGTCGCGCTGGTGTCCGCTGCGTGCGCGTTCGTAGGAGCGGGTCTCGCGATGGCGACCATTCAGCCTCGCAAGTGATGTGCTTCGCGTCGCCGGATGCGTTTGCTTGCGGCATCCATCGTTCGATTTTCGCGGAAACGTGTCGCCTTCAGGCATTGCACCGCGCCTTGCTTGCGGCGAGCGCCGTCGGCGTGGTTCCGAGCATACGCCGGCAGCAGTCGCTGGTCGGCCAGCAAGACACATTCGACATTGAGGACGAGTTTGCTGACGATTCTCGGCGAAGATGACGACTCGAAGCCTTGAAGTAAAACCAGAACCTAAGTGATCCGGTTACGCAACCATGAACTCCCAAGTAGAAGCCTATTTGAAAGATTTCCGCTCGAGCGGTGTTGCCGCCGAATATCAGGTTGATCAACGAGCGCGCGCAAAAGTTGTCGCTTGAAACCGGATCGGTGGACTACGTCCTGTCGCACATGGCTTTGATGTTGATGGACGACATAGAGCAAGTCATGCGTGAAATCCGCCGGGTATTGCGTAGGGGCGGTAGGTTTGTCGCCATCATTGGCCGAGCCTTTCTGCTCGGCGAAGTCGGGGAAGCTTTCCTAAACGTATTTCGACCCATTGCGAAGGCGTACCTAACGCACTTACGCTTTGGTGATTCGCGCACCAGGTGCGAAGCCGGTTGGAGAGAACTACTCCAGCATGGATTTGCAAATGTTACGTTTGAAGACATTGACGTCGAATGGACACCTACGCCAGAGCAGCGGGCGGCTGGGGGGATGAGGTGGCCGCCGACCGCCGCATACGCACTGCGCGCCAGCGAGCCGCGGGTGGAAGGACCGACGCATGCGGCGCCTCCAACACGCGTGCTGGTGCGTCAAGGCTCGTTGGCTTGACCTGCCTGCAATATCGCGTCCCGCTTGTCGAGCAGGTGCTGGCGAAGAATTTCGGCGAGACGCTTGCCATCGCGCGCATCGAGTGCCTTCAGCATTTCCTCGTGATCGTGAACTGCGCAATCCCACTTCTGGGTCTGGAAATTCGAGCGGAACCGAAGGGCCTGGAGCCGCCGGTTCACCGCCACGTACGTCTGTCGAAGAACCGTGTTGCGCGCGGCTTCGTTGATCCGGTCGTGAATCTCCTGATTACGGCTGTAGTAGCCGGTCAAGTCGTTCTGCGCGCGGCAGGCAAGCATCGCGTAATGCAGCGCCTTGATCTCGGCGAGTTCGGCCGGCGTGATGCGCTGGCACGCCAATTCCCCTGAGAACGCTTCCAGTCCGCTCATCACTTCGAACGTCTCCCGGATTTCGGCTTCGGTCATGCGCGACACCGTCGCGCCCCGGTTCTGCGAAATCTCGATCAGCCCCTCGGCCGCCAACACCTTGAGCGCTTCGCGCAGCGGCGTGCGTGAAATGCCAAGCGTCTCGCACAACTCGCGCTCGTTGAGTTTCGTTCCCGGCGCGAGCATGCCTTCGACGATAAAGCCGCGCAGATGCTCGACCACCGTGTCGTGCAACCGCTGCCGTTCAACCTTCGGAAGCAGGTGCAGCGAAGCCGGCTCCTGCGGAATGGATGTCGTTTGCATACAAAATCCTTTTTTTGTCTTTTGTTCCATCTTACCGCATCGCTCACTTTCGAGCATCGGGTCCCGTCTGACCCCACCAGATATGCCTCCTTGCTGTCGCGGAAAGTTTTTCTTCCTCTTCCCGGATTCCGGTGCTAAAGTATTTTGCATGCAAAATTCAACCGGACAAGACCGATGCTCAAGCTAGACTTTCACCCCGCTGGCCGCCACTTCCTGCAGATTCCCGGGCCCAGTCCCGTGCCCGACCGCATTCTGCGGGCGATGAGCTACCCGACCATCGATCATCGCGGTCCCGAGTTCGGCGCTCTCGGGCTGCAGGTGCTTTCGGGGATCAAGAAGATCTTCAAGACGCAACACCCGGTGGTGATCTATCCGGCATCGGGCACGGGTGCCTGGGAAGCGGCGCTCTCGAACACGCTGAGCCCCGGCGACACCGTTCTCATGTACGAGACCGGGCACTTCGCGACGCTGTGGAAAAAGATGGCGGAAAAGCTCGACCTCAAGCCCGAGTTTCTCGGCCTGCCGGGCATCGAAGGGTGGCGGCGCGGGGTCGATGCCGAGCGGATCGAAGCGCGTCTGCGAGCCGACACCGCACACACGATCAAAGCCGTGTGCGTCGTGCACAACGAGACCTCGACCGGCGTCACGTCGAACATCGCGGCGGTGCGCCAAGCGATCGACGCGGCGGGGCATCCGGCGCTGCTGTTGGTCGACACGATCTCGGGTCTCGCGTCGGCCGATTATCGGCATGACGAGTGGGGCGTCGACGTGACGGTTTCCGGCTCGCAAAAGGGCCTGATGCTGCCGCCCGGCATCAGCTTCAACGCGATCTCGCCGAAGGCGATCGAAGCGAGTCAGACGGCGAAGCTGCCGCGCAGCTTCTGGGATTGGACCGAGATCGTCGAGATGAACAAGACCGGCTACTGGCCGTACACGCCGAACACGAATCTGCTGTATGGCCTCGCGGAATCGATCGAGATGATTCTCGGCGAAGGGCTCGACAACGTGTTCGCGCGTCATCAGCGCCTCGCCGAAGCGTGCCGCCGCGCGGTGCGCGCATGGGGGCTCGAGATCCAGTGCGCCGATCCCGCGGTCTACAGCCCGGTGCTGACCGGCGTGATGACGCCCGAGGGCATCGACGCGGACGCAGTGCGCAAGACGATTTATGACCGTTTCGACATGTCGCTCGGCACCGGCCTCGGGAAGTTGAAGGGGCGCATGTTCCGTATCGGTCATCTCGGCGACTGCAACGACCTCACGCTGATGGCGACGCTTGCGGGCTGCGAGATGGGGCTGAAGCTCGCCGGCGTGCCGCTCGCTGCAAGCGGCGTGGGCGAGGCCATGGCTTTCCTTGCTTCGCAGGCAAAGGCGAACACGCTGAAGGCAGCCGCCTGATCGATCGCTTGACGCGTCACGGGAGGTCGAGATCGCCTCCCGACCTTTTTCAACTGCAACCGCAGTCGCACGAGCATGGTGCGCGTGTTCTCGCCACCCATCATGCAACGGCATCCGGTATCGCCGCATTTTCACTATTCAACTCAAGCTACGCACAGAACGTAGTGGCTTAAAGCGACATGTTCGTGAGCGAACGCTCATCGAGACGGACCCGGTGCGCCATTTTGAGCGCGTCGACGTAAAGCAACGGAGACAGATCATGAAGCGGTTTCGTGCGATTCGCGCGACCAGCGTTGTTCTCGTGATGCTAAGCATCATGTACTTCATCACTTACCTCGACCGAGTCAACGTCAGTACGGCGGCAGCCGGGTTCGGCAAGGAATTTCATCTTTCTCATACGGAAATCGGCCTGGTCTTCTCGGCGTTTGCCTATCCGTATCTCGCGTTTCAGATCATCGGCGGCTGGATCAGCGACCGATTCGGCGCGAAACGCACGCTGATCTTCTGTGGTGCGCTCTGGGCACTGGCGACGTTGCTGACCGGGTTCGCGGGCGGCCTGATGTCGCTGCTCGCCGCGCGTCTCTTGCTCGGGCTCGGCGAGGGCGCGACGTTTCCCGCCTCGACCACGGCCATGGCGCGCTGGGTAGCGAAGGAAAAGCGCGGCTTTGCACAGGGCATCACGCATGCCGCGTCGCGCATCGGCAATGCGGTCGCACCGGGCGTCATCGTCATCGTCATGGTGCACTGGGGATGGCGCGAAGCGTTCTACATCAGCGGCGTGATGAGCATGCTCTGGGTCGTCGCCTGGGCCCTGACCTTTACCGAGCATCCGGCGGATCACCGGCGTATCACCCGCGCTGAACTCGACGTTCTGCCCGTGCCGAAGCCGAAGGTCGCGCGCGTGCCGTGGGGACGGCTCTTCAAGCGCATGGCGCCCGTCACGATCGTCTATTTCTGCTACGGCTGGACGCTGTGGCTCTTCCTGAGCTGGATACCGCAGTACTTCCTGCACAGCTACCACCTCGATCTGCAGAAGTCCGCGCTGTTTGCCTCGGTGGTCTTCTTTGCGGGCGTAGTGGGCGACACGCTGGGCGGCATCGTGACCGACAAGCTCTACCACCATACCGGCAGCCTGAAGCGTGCACGCAGTTGGATGGTGTCTGTCTGCATGCTGCTCACGCTCGTCTCGCTCGTGCCGTTGATGTTCGCGCACGACCTGTATCTGTCGATGACGTGTCTTGCCGCCGGCTTCTTCTTCTCGGAGATGACGATCGGTCCGATGTGGGCGATTCCGATGGACATCGCGCCGGAGCATTCCGGCACCGCGAGCGGGATGATGAATACGGGCTCGGCCCTCGCAGCGATCATTTCGCCTGTGGCGTCGGGCTTTCTGATCGATCGCTTCGGCAACTGGGAGCTGCCGTTCGTCGTCAGCATGGTGCTGATGGCGCTCGGCGTAGTCCTCGCGTCGCGCATGCAACCCGAATGGAAATTTGAATTCAGCGCCGCCCCCGGCGCTCAGCCGGCCCGACAGGCTGGCGTGTGACTCCACTTTTGCAGCACAACCGACCATGACCGACCAAACCATTCTGAGCCGCCGTCTCGCACAGGCACGCGGCGATCACACCGTCATCGAGGCCTTGCCGGCCGACCTCGCGCCCGCCGACGCCGATGCCGCATACGCGATCCAGCACGAAGTTCTGGCGCTGCGTGGCGCGCGGACCGGCGGTTGGAAGGTCGGTGCGAAATCGCCGACGGGTCCGATTCAGGGCGCGCCGCTGCCGGCCGGCGATCTGCATGTGAGCGGCGCGCGACTGCCGCGCCGCGCGTTCGCGCCGCTCGGACTGGAGCTGGAAATTGCATTCCGCTTTGCACGAGCGTTCGAGGCGCGCAGCGACCCCTATCCGGATGAAGAGGTGCATGCCGCGATCGGATCGATGGCGGCGGCGATCGAGATCGTGGCAAGCCGGTACGCTGCGTGGCCCGAGGTGGACAAGCTCGCGCAACTCGCCGATCTGCAGAATCACGGCGCGCTTGTGGTGGGCGAGTGGGTGCCTTATCAGGAGGACTTCCCGTTCGTCGCGCCGGCGCTGCGCTTTCAGTTCGAGGGCGCAAATATCGCTGAGGAGCGCCCTGCGAATCCCGCTGGCGATCCGCGCAGGCTGCTCCCGTGGCTCGTCAACCACTGCACGCAACGGCGCGGTATCGCGCTCACGCCGGAGATGGTCGTGACGACCGGCTCCTACACCGGGATGTTCTTCCCGAAGACCGCGGGCACCGCCGGCGGACGGATAGCAGGGCTCGTGTCCGTGGACTTCACGCTTTTGTAGCGCTCGTGCCGACGGCCGATATGACCTCGCCTACCCCCGGCCAGACGGTTGGCGTGCTCGTGCTGGCGATTTGACAGCCATAGCGCGAGGTGACATGCGCGGTGCCGCACTGAGGAATCCAATGTAGATAGTTCGCATTCCTAATATAGATATGCCAGGCAACTCGCCCGATCCGCTGGCACGCAAGCGCTGATGATCGAACGCCGCACCGGGCGGGTGTACCCGACCGCTTTTCGCTGCCAGCTCCAGGCGGCGCACCCGCGCACGCGGAGGACATGACGGAGCACCACCAGGAGAGGCGGCGCCGACGGCGTCGCCAGGGACTCATGCAGTACCCAAGGAGATGAACGCATCATGCGCATATTTCAGACTATCAACAAAGTGCCCGGCGGCCTGATGGTCGTGCCGCTCTTTATCGGTATGGCAATCAACACTTTCATTCCGAATGCATTGAAGATCGGCGGGTTCACGCAGGCGCTGACCAATGTCGGTTATCCGACGGTGCTCGCCATGTACCTCTTCACGGTCGGCACCAAGATGACACTGCACGCCGCGCCAACCATGCTCAAGCGCGGCTTCGGCATCTTGTTCGCCAAGGTCGGCATTGCGATCGCGATCGCGCTCGCCGTTGCACACCTGTTCCACGGCAATCTCCTCGGCTTGTCGACACTGGCGATTCTTGCCGCGATGAACGACACCAATGGCGGGATGTTCCTCGCGCTGACAAGCGCTTTCGGCAATAAGGAAGACTCCGGCACGTACGTGGCGCAAAGCATCGAGACCGGCCCCTTCGTGACGATGCTGGTGCTTGTGGGGGCGGGCCTCGCGAACATTCCGTGGCTGACGATGCTATCGGTCATTGCGCCCATCTTCGCCGGTGCAATTCTTGGCAATCTAGACCGCGAATTGCGCGATTTCTTCAGCAAGCACGAGCCGCTTATCGTGCCATTCATGGCTTTTACGCTGGGGCAGGGGATCAACCTCAAATCGGTCTTCACGGCCGGAACGCCGGGCATCGTCCTTGGTATTGCCGTGTTCGTGGTCACCGGCTTCGTCTGTATCGTCGCCGACCGCCTGCTCGGTGGCACCGGCGTCGCGGGTGCCGCCGCGTCGAGCACGGCGGGCAATGCTGCCGGTACGCCGCAGGCCATCGCGCTTTCCGACCACAGCTACGCAGCTATCGCGCCAGCCGCGACCGTTCAGGTCGCCGCGTCGGTAATCGTGACCGCAGTACTCACTCCGATGCTGACCGCGTGGGTTTACAAGCGGACCCGGAGTCGTTCGGGTATCGCTCCGAGCGCTGCGCTCGTCAACGAAGAAGGTCGAGCCGAGCTCGACGAGTCGCAGCGTGCCGTCAACCAGAGCTAAGTCAGGAAAGGAGAGAAGACCATGCAGAGCCTATCGCTGGAAATTGCCGACAAGCTGCTCACTGCCGCATGCACGCATGCGCGCAGTGCGTACGCCAAGCCGGTCTGCGTTGCCGTGTGCGACGCATTTGGTTTTCTGATCGTGTTCCGTCGGATGGACGGGGCGCCCGTCCGCAGCATTCAGCTCGCGCAGCAGAAGGCTTACACCTGTACCCGGATGGGTACGAGCACGGTTGCCTTCCTCGAACGGCTGCGAGCCGACGATGTGCCAATCGGCTTTTTTTGCGACCCGCTGCTTACTGCGCTGCCGGGCGGTGCGTTGCTTGCCGACGCGCACGGGCGAGTGCTCGGTGCAATTGGCGTAAGCGGGCTCGCGCCGGCCGACGATCAGGCGCTGGCCGAGCAGGTGGCCGCCCGGCTGCTTGGGCTTGCTGGTTGATCGGTCCATCTATTTTCAACATTTCAGCTAGAGAACGATTCATGGCTCACTCGAATATCTACGTAACCCGAATGATTCCGCAGCAAAACATCGATGCGCTGCGCGCCGTTCACCACGTCGAAGTCAACCCGCACGACCGCGCGCTCACACGTGACGAGTTGCTCGAGGCCGTGCGGGGTCGCGACGCGGTCATCACGCTGCTCACCGATACCGTCGACGCGGCGGTCCTCGACGCTGCCGGGCCGCAGTGCCGAATCTTCGCGAACTACGCGGTGGGGTTCAACAACTTCGATGTTGCGGCGGCCACGGCGCGCAAGATCGTCATGACCAATACTCCCGGTGTGCTCGACGACGCCACGGCAGCTCACGCATGGGCGCTGCTCTTCGCGGTCACGCGCCGCACTTCGGAAGCCGAGCGCTATGTGCGCGCGGGCCGTTGGGAAGGCTGGGCGCCAATGGCCTTCATCGGCCAGGATATCGACCACAAGACGGTTGGCGTGGCTGGCCTCGGGCGGATTGGCGCGAAATTCGCCCGTAAGGCGAAGGCGTTCGACATGAAGGTCATCTACACCGATGCGCATCCGAATCGAACGCTCGAGGACGAACTAGGCGCCACCTTCGTGGATAAGGAAACCCTGCTGCGCGAATCGGATTTCCTGTCGCTGCATCTGCCCCTGACGCCGGAGACCCGGCATTATCTCGGCGCGCGAGAGTTTGCTCTGATGAAGAAAACGGCAGTCCTGATCAATGCCGCGCGTGGTCCGCTCATCGACGAGCGCGCGCTTGTCACTGCGCTGCGGGACAAGATGATTTGGGGCGCGGGGCTCGATGTGTTCGAGAACGAGCCAGACCTCGAGGACGGGCTGTTGGAACTCGAGAATGTCGTCATCGTCCCGCATATCGCGTCAGCCACCATCGAAACGCGAATTGCAATGGGCAACATCGCGGTCGGGAACGTGCTCGGCGTTCTCAACGGCGAACGGCCGCGGAATTGCATCAACCCCGAGGTGCTCGTCTGACCTTCCGGCGGGAAACTTGCTCCCGACGGTCTTTTGCAAAACCTGAACATTCAGAAGAGGAAGTTATGGCTAAAGTGGGATTCATTGGTCTTGGCATCATGGGCGCCCCAATGGCGGCCAACCTGCAACGAGGCGGTCACCAACTGTTTCTGCACGACCGCAATCCAGTGCCTGACGCGCTCGTGGCGGCTGGCGGCAAGGTCTGTCACTGCGGGGAAGAGGTCGCGCGCCAGAGTGAGATAGTGATCGTGATGGTGCCTGATACGCCGCACGTCGACGCCGTGCTGTTTGCCGACGATGGCGTGGCGAAGGGGCTCGGCGCCGGCCAGATCGTGGTCGATATGAGTTCGATTTCGCCGCTAGCGACGAAGGAATTCGCGACGCGAATCAACGCGCTAGGCAGCCCGTATCTCGATGCGCCAGTATCGGGTGGCGAAGTGGGAGCAAAGGCCGCATCGCTGACGATCATGGTCGGCGGCTCGCAGGAGGCGTTCGACAAGGTCAAGCCTCTATTTGAGTTGATGGGCAAGAACATCACGCTCGTCGGCGGCAACGGCGACGGCCAGACCACCAAGGTGGCCAATCAAATCATCGTCGCTCTGAACATCCAGGCGGTGTCGGAAGCGTTGCTGTTTGCGTCGAAGGCCGGTGCGGATCCGGTGAAAGTGCGCCAGGCACTGATGGGCGGCTTCGCGGCGTCGCGGATTCTCGAAGTGCATGGCGAGCGGATGATCAAGCGCACCTTCGATCCGGGCTTTCGCATCGAGCTGCACCAGAAGGATCTCAACCTGGCCTTGCAGGGTGCCAAGGCGCTTGGCGTTTCCATGCCTCATACCGCATCCGCGCAGGAACTGATGAACGCCTGTGCCGCGAACGGCATGAGCAAGCTCGACCACTCCGCGTTGTGCCGGGTGATCGAATTGCTGTCCGGGCATGAAATCGCCAGCAAGTGATGAGCCATGCCGCGCTCGCAAGTCGGCGCTAACCGCTGTTCATTCTGGTGACCAATCATGCCTCGCCTACGAAAAGCCAAGATTGTTGCAACCCTCGGACCCGCAACCTCTGACCTCCAAACGATTTCCGAGCTCTTCAACGCCGGTGTGGACGTGTTTCGGCTGAACTTCAGCCATGGCTCGCACGATGACCATCGTCGGCGCTATGAAATCGTGCGGGAGGTCGAGCGCGTGTCCGGGCGGCCGATCGCGGTCCTCGCCGACATGCAGGGCCCCAAATTGCGGGTCGGCACTTTTGCGTCGGGCAAAGTCACTCTGACGCCCGGCGCGCGATTCGTGCTTGACCGAAACCCTGCTGTTGGCGATGCCGAGCGGGTCTGTCTGCCCCATCCGGAGCTGTTCGAGGCAGTGAAGCGCGGCCAATCGCTGCTGCTCGATGACGGCAAGCTTCGACTCGAAGTGCTCGACAGCGACGGCGAGTCGATCCGCACGCGCGTCACGCACGGCGGCGTGTTGTCGGACCGCAAAGGAGTCAACGTACCCGACGCCGTTTTGCCGATCCCGGCGCTGACAGCAAAGGACCTGATCGATCTTGAATTCGCCCTGTCCCTGGGGGCGGATTGGATCGCTCTGTCGTTCGTTCAACGCCCGCAAGACATGATCGAGGCCCGTGCGTGGGTAGGCGATCGCGCATGGTTGATGGCGAAGCTCGAAAAGCCCGCGGCGCTTGAACAGCTGGACGAGATCGTCAAAGTTTCCGACGCTGTCATGGTGGCGCGTGGTGACCTGGGCGTCGAGCTGCCGCCCGAGCGCGTGCCGGGCGTGCAGAAGCGGATCATTCGCGCGTGTCGCGATCACGGCAAGCCAGTGATCGTCGCGACTCAGATGCTCGAGTCGATGATCTCGGCGCCGGTGCCTACACGCGCCGAGGCGTCCGACGTTGCGACCGCGATCTTCGATGGGGCCGACGCGGTCATGCTGTCGGCGGAGTCCGCGAGCGGCAGCTTTCCGGTCCCGGCCGTCTCGATCATGGACCGGATCATCGGCGAAGCCGAGCGTGATCCGTTGTATCGGAGCCTCATCGACGCTCATGAGGAACTCCCGCTACCGACGCGTGGCGACGCAATCTGTGCGGCGCTGCGCAATGTCGCGCACACGCTCGGCGCGGCGGCCACGATTACCTATACGACGTCCGGCTTCACGAGCTTGCGCGCGGCGCGGCAGCGACCGCTGGCGCCGATTCTGAGCATCGCGCCGCGGCTTGCCACAGCACGGCGCCTGGCGCTGGTGTGGGGCGTGCATTCCACCGTCAGTGCGGATATCGAGTCGATCGATGAAATGGTCACCGTCGCGCGCGGAATCGCCATGCGGGAAGGCGTGGTCCGTGAGGGCGATCAGGTCGCCATTGCGGCAGGCATGCCGTTTGGCAAGGCCGGCACGACCAATCTATTGCGCATTGCAGAAATCTGAGCGGCGCTACCCGCCAGCCGGCCATCGTCAGGTTCAGTACGCACCGCGTTTCCAGGTAATCGATGTCGGCCCAACAACACACAATTGTCGTTTCCACAAACATTCCGATAAATCAGGAGCAGCCAAGTGAGGCAACCATTCAAGCGAGTTCCATTTGCTATGGCATTGGTGGCGGGTTTACTACCGTCGGTAGGTTATTGCGCAGGTATTTCATTTGGCTTGATGGACGCGTCCATAAACGGCATTCATCAGGCGATGCGAAGTGGCACTCTGACCTGTCATAGTCTGGTGCAGCAATATCTGGATCGAATTCAGGCGTATGACAAACAAGGTCCCGCATTAAATGCAATGCTCTATGTTAATCCAGACGCTCTTGAGCAAGCCGACGCAATGGATCGCCAGTTTAAACGTACCGGAAAAATATCATCGCTGTACTGCATACCAACAGTACTAAAAGATAACTACGATACCGCCGATATGCCGACCACTGCGGGTTCCGCTTCATTAGCAGGCGCACAGCCCCCGCAAGATGCCTATGTAGTAAGCCAACTGAAGAAAAATGGCGCGTTGATCCTTGGCAAGACCAACCTGCAGGAATTTGCCCTGGGCGGTGTCACTGTGAGTTCGCTGGGTGGGCAAACCAAGAATCCATACGATCTAAAATTGACGCCCGGTGGGTCGAGCGGTGGTACAGCGGCGGCACTTGCTGCCAATTTTGCAACCGTCGGTACTGGCTCGGATACCGCAAATTCACTGCGTTCGCCAGCCTCTGCCAATAGCCTGGTGTCCATTCGCCCGACTCTCGGACTGGTTAGCCGCGCCGGCATTGTGCCGGTGTCCTTCACGCAGGATGAAGCGGGGCCGATTACGCGCTCTGTATCCGATGCCGCTCGAATGCTCGATGTCATGGCCGGCTATGACGCGGCCGATCCGGTTACGGCGTTGAGCGATGGCCACATACCCAAAACATACACGGCTTTTCTGGACAAAACTGGGCTGAAAGGGGCGCGCATCGGCGTGCTGGAAGCGCTTTTCGGCAAGGGGCCCGAGGATCAGGAGGTTAACCGAGTGATGGCAAATGCCATCGATATGCTGAAGAAAAACGGGGCAATCGTTGTCCCTATAGCAGCACCTGAGTTGGATACCGATAGATTGAACGCGGATCTTGATGTTCAGAAATATGAATATAAGAGCAGTATCAACAGCTATTTGAATACCTATAGCCCCAAGGCGCCCGCGCATTCATTGGATGATATTATTAATTCTGGGAAGACGAATCAATCTTTGCAAAAATTCCTGCTGTCAGCTCAAAGCTATAAAAATGGCCTAAATGAAACCGCCTACAAGGACCGGCTGATAAAAATTCATGCTCTCAAGATTGATCTTGCAAATTTGATGGCTGAAAATCATTTGGATGCGGCGGTCTACCCGCATCAAAAACGCTTGCCGGTACCGATTGGAGAGTACGATCAGAGCGAGCGTAATGGTATTCTGGCTGCGCTTACAGGTTTCCCATCGATCGTCGTTCCCGCTGGGTTTGCTTCGCCAACGGATGACGCACCGCGTGGCGTACCTGTAGGCATCGAATTTATCGGACGACCCTGGAGCGAGCCGCAACTCATCCGGTACACGTACGGCTTTGAACAGGCTACCCACGCGCGCAAGATGCCAGCATCCACACCTTCATTGGCGCGTTATTGAGCAACGACGAGCGATCGCAACTAAACTCGTTGGCGCGTTTGCGCTCTATTCGAGCGCTTCAACGAACGCGTCGATTCAGTTTAGGCGATCAGCGCGTTTTCACACACCCTAGGTCGACTAGGACCGACCGCATCGGGCAGACACCGGCCATGAAGCGACGATCGCCGGTGTTGCTTTTAACGACAGCTCTTTCGGCAACAACCGACATTCACTTGTGCGTCACGGACTTTCAGCCCGTAGGTGCCACGTTGGGCGGCTGCAGTCAAATGGATGTAGAGATCGCCGAGTGCGATGACGACTTCTGGTGGCGACACGACACAGCGTTCACCGCAGACTGATCGCCCTTGCGTCATCGACGACTCGGCATGCCGGGGCCGCGCTACGGCGATATAGCAGTACACTCGCCCGTCAGGAAACCAAGCAAATCGCGCAGGGCTTGCAGGCGTTTTCGATCTTGCGGGGACAGGCCGGTCCGCTCCAACACACTTTCAATCTGCGACGTCCAATAGTCGCGGCGGATGAGTTGCGGGTGATGCACCAACGCGTTCAGTGCCTTCTCGAGTTGTTCGATCTCTGTCTTCACCATGTTCACGTTCATCTCCTGCAGTGACTTGTGAAAGCTTCGAATCTCACATCGCAGTCTCGGCTCTGCAGCCTCGACCTGGCGCGAAATACTGACGTCGTGTTACTGGGTCGACTCGGTGGCTGCCCATGGCGACCAACAGCTTCGTTCATTCGGGATGGCGACACGTAAGGCGTGGGAGCCGTCGGAGAACGTCAGCCATTCGATGCTAAGGCACCAGTCTTCGGCTGGATCTGCAGAGCGAACGTCGCCGCTTCCATGCTTGAAGTTAAGTTTCCCCTCTTGCAAGAGCGCGAGCGGCGAATGGCATTCGGGTTGCGCGTGACTGCGGTCCCGCCGGTTAAGCAGTGTCGCGGCAATTTCAGCGTCTAACATGTTCAGCGTTCCGCAGCAGGCTATTTCGTTTCGGAACTCAGCCCAAGCAAATAGTGTCGAGTCCCGACTTCGCGTCAAACGTCGCCTTCACGACCGGGCGCAGGCAATCCCTCGAGCAGAGGATGGCCAGAAAGGTTACGCCTGGCCGGACCGCGAAAAACCGGGGCAAGGTTTGTTCGATGCACTTGACGCAGTAACCATGCGTCGACCCCGGGAATCACGGCCAAACAGATCAAGCTCGGAAGTAACGACAGCCACAGACTTCGGCCAAACGTTTGCTTTTTCATGTTTGAACCAACGCCCACATCGTTGAGATCAACGTCAATAACGGCTTCGTTTCGAATTGTTTTGAGTGGGGCAAACCCTAATCAACACGCGGCCGCTTCGGAGTCTTTAGTGTGTGAAACCACCAGTTCGATCTGCAGACTTTGACGGGCGTACGATCAACGAGAGCTTTGTCTGGCTACGAGCCCATACACATCACTGTGACGCGTTCGGCTCGAAATTCGTTATTTCGCTAGACATTAATTAGAGATGCTGAGAAAAACCGACAGCGTCTGTCGGCCAAACGGTTCTGGCGATTCCGAGAGCCAAAACTGTGGTGGTGCGCGTTATGGCATCGCGACTAAGCGCGCCCTGGCGTTGAACGGATTAGGTGTTTACCCTAATTAAGTAGTTGCGGAATATGCCGTCATCCACGGCATCCCTGCTGGAACTGTGCGATGAGTCGACTATGAGAACGAAAACGTTTGCGCAGAAACTGTGGCTGCCCCTGTACCTGAGTCTCGCATGCCTGATCGCGGTCACGGCTTTCCAAGCGTGGTCGTCGCGCGTCGTGCGCATCGAAGAACGCAAGAGCGACTTGGCGAACAACGCGGACAACGTCATCAGCCTCGTAAGCGAATATGCCGACCTGGAAAAACAAGGCGTGATGACGCGAGACGCTGCACAAAAAGAGGCACTGGCGCGCATCAAAGGCCTGCGCTTTGGCAAAGACGGTTACTACACGGTCATGACTGACGAGCCGAAGATGCTCATGCATCCGTTCAAGCCCGAGCTTGTCGGCCGGGCGCTCGGCGATTTCAAGGACGCGAACGGCACATTGCTGTATCGGGACGCCGTCGATGTGGCAAAGGCAAGCGGGGCCGGCTTCATTCATTATGTGTGGCCGCGCCCGGGCGAGGAAAAACCGGTACCGAAGCTCACACGGGTTTCGACTTTCAAGCCTTGGGGTTGGGTTTTCCTCAACGGCGTCTACACCGACGACATCGATAGTGCGTTTCGCCACTCGCTGATTCAGTCAGGGGCGATCCTGGCGATCGCCGGGCTCATGCTCTCGGCAGTCGTCATCCTGCTGAACCGCTCCCTGAATCGTACCCTCGGAGGCGACCCCGAGTATGCAGCCGAGACTGCTCGCCGCATCGCTCGCGGCGATCTCAGTGTTCGGATAAAGACGACAGGAACAAGCGAACGCAGCGTGTTGTATGCGATGGAAGAGATGCGCTCGCAGCTCGCACGCACGGTCGGAGAAATCAGGACTTCTGCAGAATCGATCAAGTCCGCCACTCAGGAGATCGCCGTCGGAAACACCGACCTATCTCAGCGCACCGAAGAACAGGCTGCATCGCTTCAAGAGACCGCTTCCAGCATGGAGCAAATGACGTCGATGGTGACGAATAACGCCGACAACGCTTCGCGTGCCAACGAACTGGCGAATACGGCCTCCGAAATTGCAGATCGTGGCGGTCAGGCGGTTGAAAAAGTGATTGGAACGATGCAGGAGATTTCGAGCTCGTCGGCCAAGATCGGCGAAATCGTGAGCGTCATCGAGGGAATTGCATTTCAGACAAACATCCTAGCGCTCAATGCGGCAGTGGAAGCGGCCCGGGCCGGTGAACAAGGCAGGGGGTTCGCCGTCGTAGCTAGCGAAGTGCGCACCCTGGCGCTGCGCGCCGCTACGGCGGCAAAGGATGTCAAGCGTTTGGTTCAAGAGTCTGTTGCGACAGTGGGCAATGGTTCGGTTATGGTGTCCGAAGCAGGCTCCGCAATTCGTGAGGTCGTCACAGCGGTTAAGCGCGTGGATTCGATCATCCATGAGATCGCTGCGGCCTCGAGCGAACAGCGCTCCGGCATCCAGCAAGTTGGCAATGCCATTTCGCAAATGGACTCGGCGACCCAACAGAACGCGGCGCTCGTGGAACAAGCCGCAGCGGCGGCTCAGTCGCTTAGTGAGCAAGCGAGTGGCTTGGCACAAATCGTTTCGACCTTCCGCCTTGGCAACGCTGAACTTGCACCGGACACTGATGAACACTCGTTAGTGCCGGCAGAAATAGCGGATGTAGCCTATGCCTAGGCGAGCGCTGAGCGCGCTAGTTTTGCTAGCGTGCGCTCTCTTTCTGGCGTGGCTGTTCCTAACCTACTGGTAGCCGCGTGTGGCTCGATGTTGACGCCAGCCGATGTCGATGCCCAAGGGACCCATGACATATTCGCAGACGATGCGCGATCACGGTTGCGCCGTTCCTCCGTCGGAAATTCTCGCAGCGTTTAGGAAGCTGTATATTGCTTCGGGCGCTGCTGCTGATGGCTCTCGGCGAGGACGAAGCTGCGGAGGCGTTTCGTTATCTGAAGCCACGAGAAATCCAGAAGATCAGTATTGCGATGACCTCTCTGAGGAATGTCGATCGTCGAGCGGTTCAGGACGTGGTGCATGATTTTATCGAGGTAGCGATACCTTATGCGGCAGTGATCGCTCCTTTACGTACCCTGACCAAATGCCCCCCGATGCTTGCTGTCAGCATCAGCGCTGCGGCTTCGCACGCAGCAGCGGTCCAGCCAAGGTTGTTTACCGAGGTGAGACTCAAGGTCAGGGAACCGAGCGCGGCGCCGAGCGAAAAGCCGAGATACATGAACGAAGCGTTCAGTGACAGGGCAATGGGCGTGCCTCGCAGGCCAGCGAGGTTGATCAGCCCTGCTTGCTGAGCGGGGTAGAAGGACCAGTGAGAAATGCCCCAGGCCACAACACCGATCAGGACGGGGATTAGCGCCAACGTCGTCGGCAGCCAGTGCGCGCTCGCCGACATGAGCGAGAAGGCGAGGATCGACACGCTCAGGCAGGGGATGATCACGCGGCCGTGGCCGAGGCGATCCACCGCCTTGCCGCCGATGAACACGCCGATGGCTGCCGCAACGCCCCAGGTGAACAGCACGTAGCCGATTTGCGCGCCATGCAACGGCGTGGATTTGGCAACGAACAGCGCCAGGTACGTATAGATCGTATAGGCGCCCATGGCCCACAGCGTAGTGACGAGCAAGGTCATCAGGATGACCGGCTGACGTGCGACATGGAGACGCTCGCGCAGCGTGGCAGTCGGCAATCGTGCGCCGATGTTGCGCGGCAGGCCGAACAGCAACCCGGCCGTAGCCGCGGCGGACAGGGCGGCGACGCCCGCAAAGGTCATCCGCCAGCCGAGCCGTTCTCCGACCAATGCGCCCAGCGGCACGCCAAAGGCGACCGCGATCGTAATGCCGCCGTTGACGATGGCGAGCGCCGTGCCGCGCCGTTCCGGACCGGCGATCGCGCCGGCCAGTGCGTTGGCTCCGGGAACATACAGACCGGCGGCTGCGGCGAGCAGGATGCGGGCCGCCATCAATTCCCAATAGTTTTGGGCGGCCCAGGCGATGAAGTTCGCCAGCGTGAATGCCGACAGTGCCAGGATCATCAGCGTGCGCCGATGGAACGTGCCGGTCAGTGCCGTCAGGACCGGCGAGCTGAGTGCGTAGGCCAAAGCAAACACCGTGACTAGCTGGCCTGTTGCGACGATGCTCGTATGCAGATCCAAAGCAATGTCGGGCAACAGGCCGGCAATCATGAAGCTCTCGGTGCCGACTGCGAACGTTCCCAGCGCCAGCCAGTACAACGGCGCAAGGGACGTGGACTGGGGCGTGGAGGTCATCGTGCGCTCCGCTTACGCTGCTACCGCGTCATGGCTATAGAGCGGGTAGTCGGTATAGCCGACGTCGGTGCCCCCGAAAAACGTGGGGCGGTCGTACGGGTTCAGCGGCAGCTGAAGGCGCAAGCGTTCAGGCAGATCCGGGTTCGCGATGAAATCGCGGCCAAAGGCAACCAGGTCGGCGTCGCCTGTCTGCAGGACGGCTTCGGCAGTAGCGGCTTTGAAGCCGCCGGCGGCGATGATGGTCCCCGTGTAGTGCTTGCGGATCCGTTGCGCGGCGACCGGGTTCTGATCCTTGCTCGCGTCGTCGACGTTGCCCAGCACGCGCGGCTCGATCAGGTGCAGGTAGGCCAGGTCGAGTTTGGCCAGTTCCTGCGCGACGTAGGTGAAGAGACCCTCCGGATCGCTGTCGGACATATCGCCCCAGGTGCCGCTCGGACCGAGGCGCACAGCCACGCGGTCGCTGCCCCACACAGAGATGACGGCCTGGGTGGCTTCCATCAGGAAGCGGGCCCGGTTTTCGAACGATCCGCCGTAGATGTCGGTGCGCTTGTTGCTGCCGTCCTGGAGGAATTGATCGAACAGGTAGCCATTGGCGGCGTGCAGTTCAACGCCGTCGAATCCGGCCTCCTTGCCGCGGATGGCGGCGGTGCGGAAGCGCTCGACGAGCTCGGCGATTTCGGGGATGGTCAGCGCGCGGCTCGGCGTGTTCGGGGTCCAGCCTGCTTCGGTATAGGCGAGTCCGCCGTGCGGCACCGCGGACGGCGCCACCGGCTCAGCGCCGCCCGGCTGCAACTGGCTGTTGGATTGGCGCCCGGCGTGATACAGCTGCAGGAAGATGCGGCCGCCTTTGGCGTGCACGGCATCGGTCACGAGCTTCCAGCCGGCGATCTGGCTGTCGTCGTAGAGACCCGGCGCGCCGAGGTAGCCGTTGCCGTTGGGTGCGGCGATCGTCGCTTCACCGATCAGGAAACCGCCTTCCGACGCGCGCTGGGCGTAGTACTGGGCCATCAACGGGCCGGGCTTGGCGCCTTCTTCGGCGCGCATGCGGGTGAGCGGAGCCAGCACCACGCGATGGGCAAATTCGTAAGGACCGACTTTGACTGCGGAATGAAGCTTGGACATGATTTCCTCGAGATTGAGAGGCTGGTGACGCTTGATCAACAGCGGGCTTTCGACCTTGAGGAGAAGTGTATGGACGGACTGACATGAGAAAAATAGGCTAAGGTTCCGAATATCTAGGACACTTCAGTCCGCAATTGAGACATTTGCCAATGTCTTTCAAAGACCTCGGGACGCGCTAATGGACAGCCTCAGCGGGATTGCGATGTTTGTGCAGGTGGCAGAGACCCGCAGCTTTACCGAGGCGGGACGTCTGCTCGGCGTGTCGTCTTCAGCTGTCGGCAAAAGCATTGCGCGCACCGAGGAACGACTAGGCGTGCGGCTCTTTCACCGCAGCACGCGCAGCATCACGCTGACGTCCGAAGGTGCGTTGTTTCTGGAAAGGTGCCGACGCATCCTCGGCGAAGTCGAAGCGGCGGAAGCCGAGTTGTCCGACGCCGCCGGCAGTCCGCGCGGCAGGCTGCGGATCAGCACGCCGCAACTCTCTGGGCTGATCATGCCGGCGCTCGACGGGTTCATGATGCAGTACCCGGACATCGAGCTCGATGTCGATCTCTCCGATCGCATGGTGGATGTCATCGAAGAAGGCTTCGATGCGGTCATACGCACCGGCGAGCAGCACGACTCGAGGCTGGTATCGCGGCGCCTCGGCTCGTGCGGTCAGGTGCTGGTTGCTTCGCCCGGTTATCTCAAGCAGCACGGCATACCCGCGCACCCTTCCGAACTCGTTCGACACGCTTGTCTACTGCATAAATTTCCCGCTAGCGGCAAGCTGGAGCGCTGGCCGTTTCAGCTTGCTGCGTCGGAAGCCGAGCCGGAGCTGCCGCAAACCTTCGTCAGCAACACCATTGAAGTGCTGGGCTTTCTGGCGCTTCAAAACAAGGGCCTCGCCTTCCTGCCGACCTTCCTCGTGCGGGAGGCACTGGCGAGCGGTGCGTTGCAGATCGTGCTCGACGATTTCATCGACCAGACCGTCACCTTCTGGATCTTGTGGCCGGCAAGCCGTTATTCGTCGCCAAAGCTGCGCGTTTTCATCGATTACGTCAGCCAGCATTTGCAAATCTAGAGCGAGCAGGCCGACGTTCCGGGTACGGCGCCTCGGCGAAGCCGGGGCAGCCGTACATCGCGAACGGAAGGGTGTCGTTCAGCGTGCACCGTAGCGGGTGTCCTCGAACAGATGCGGATGTTCACGCGGCGCGGCGCGCCAGTACGACGGCGCTGCCGTGACGCTTGCGCCCAACTCGGCGGCCGCATGCCAGCCCCCGCTTGCGGTGTGCGTCTCGGATGTCGGAATCGCGTGAGCTCTATTGGCCATGCACGTTGTTTATGGCCCGGAGCGCGTCCATAACTGAGGGCGCGCTCCGGCCATCGCCAACCGACACCGAATGGGGCGGGCTATGGATTCCGCAATGCTCCGGCGACGTCGCCACAAAAATCATCACTGTGCGCTTGCGCAGCGCGTGTGCGAGGTGAACAAAGCCTGTGTCTACGCCGACGACCAGCGCGGCGGCCTCGATCGCCTGCGCGATTTCGACGACACTCATCGGTGGTAACAGCGCGGCGCTTGGCGCCTGCGACGCGATCAGGCTGGCCTCACTCCGTTCTTTCGGCGTGCCCCACGGCAATACGACACGAAAGCCTCGTTCGGTCAATTCGCGTGCGACAGCGGCCCAGTGGGTCGCCGGCCACTTCTTCTCGTCATTGGAAGTTGCGTGAAACAGAATCGCGACCGGAGGAGCGGTGCGTGTGGCACCCACGTCCGCTTCGGCACGTGGCAGCTGCAGGTTATAGACTGGCGGCCCCTCCAGCCGATAGCCAAGCGCCTCGGCGACGCTCACGCGCATGCCGTGCCACGCATGGCACTCCGGGCGGGAAAACCGTCCGGTATAGGCAAACGCCGCGCCGCGTTCGCCGAGATCGCGCGACCGATAGCCCAGACGGCGCGATGAGCGCGCCAGAACAGCAATGATGGCGCTTTTATAAACGCCGTGAATATCGATCACGACGTCGTATCGTTCCCGCCTCAGCTCGACAATCGCCGAAGCGATCGCTTTCAGGTTCTCCCATCTGCGCTCCTTCTTGAAGCGGCGCAACGGTGCGCAAAGGACTCGATCTATTCCGACGTTCCAGCGGGCAACGTCGGCAAACATCTCGTCGGCGGCCCAGTCGACCTTCACGCCGGGAAAGGCGCGCCGCAGGTCGGAAACAACCGGTTGCGCCTGCACAATATCGCCGAGGGACGTGACTTTAATGATCAGGATTCGCTTCATAGTCAGTTTGCGAAAAGCACTTCGACCCTGCGGAGAGCGACATGAACTATTGTGGCATAGACCCGCACGCAAATAACTGCGTGGTGATCGTCAGTGACGACGAGGACCGCTCCACGCCTGTGAGCGGACGGCTGCGAGTCGGGCGCAGATGTCCCTTCAGGGGCGGCTAGCGAAATTCGAGGTTACTCCGACAACAGAGCCTGGCGGTGGCAAAAAATTTCCGGGTTCGGCCAACTTCGGACATTGCGGCTGGTCATTGCGAATGTCGCGACTCAAGCCCTAAGCAGTCTTTACCGCCGTTACGAAATGGTATGTGAGAAGACGAAATCGGCATCAGTCGATCCAGCTGAGCCAAGGTGAAGCGGAAAAAAGGGGATTTAGCGATAGGTGAGGACTCACAGGAGGGTTGCCGCCGATGGACAGGGGGGCTGATGCGAGTAAGCTCGCACGGCGGAGTCAGAATGGCGCCCCAATTCTGCTAATAGGGGAGAAGACGACCGCGTGGTTCACCGTCTGCGTCTGACGGAGCTGTCGGATCGGCGACTGGGGTTCCCATGAAACTCAATACTGGAATGAACGATCGCTTTGCGTACCGTGCGTACCAAATGATGCACCCAGACACGAAGGCCGACCGGATCGCTAGATCGCGCGCGATTGCCAAAATCTTGTCCGGCGGTGGCATTGGCTTGGCGCTTTCGACATGGCTGTGTTTCCGATTTGGTGTCGGCTTGACGGTCGCGGCGTTTGTCTATCTGATTGAGATCTTGCTGCTGTCTCTAATGAACTGCCTCGTTTGCTCAGCCATATTTTCGGTGATTGCTGTTGGCTGCCTCGACTTTTTCTTTACGCTACCGATCTTCAGCTTCCGAGTAAATAGCGTGCAGGATGTCGCAGCATTGGTTGCTTTCCTCACCACATCCCTCGTTGTTACCTCGCTCGTGCACCGGGCTCGCCAACTAAGTGAATTCCATCGGAAGCAGGCGCAGCTTCTCGACCTCACCCGCGATAGCGTGATGGTTCGCGATATGGATGACGTCATTACCTACTGGAACAACGGCGCTGAAGCGCTTTACGGATGGAAGAAGGAAGAGGTGCTCGGCAAGGTTGCTGACTCTGTCCTGCGCACGCGTTTTCCCGTGGCGCTTGGTGATATCAAGGAATCTCTGTTTGCAACGGGCCGCTGGGAGGGAGAATTGATCAATACCCGGCGAGATGGGTTACAAGCCGCAGTGGAAACCCGCTGGGCGCTGCTGCGAAATGATCAGGGTCGACCGATCGCGACGCTCGAAACGAGCACCGATATTACTGAACGCAAGCGGAAGGAAGAAGCGCTGCACCACGTGGCTCGTTTGACGACGGCGGGGGAATTGGGTGCATCGTTGGCTCACGAACTTGCGCAGCCGCTTTGCGAGATCACCGCTTACACCACAGCGTCTCTGCGATGGCTCGACCGGGACGCGCCCAACTTGGAGGAGGCACTGACCTGCCTACGACGCGTCGTTAATGAAAGCAAACGCTTGGCGGAACTTTTCCGGCGCGTGCGCATGCTAGCCAAGCGGACACCCCCACAGATGACGCGACTTGAGATCAACGAGGTGGTCAACGACGTTATCCCCCTCGTGCAACGCGAGGTCTTGAATCACAGCGTTACGTTGAAAACGAAGCTTGCGACAGGCCTGCCCGTCGTCCTCGGCGATCGGATCCAGTTGGCGCAAGTGATGACTAATCTGATCATGAATGGCATCCAGGCGATGGTCAACGTTGAGGATCGGGCTCGCGAGCTCTTGATAGAGTTGCGCCGCAGCGACGAGGGCAGTGTGATTGTCGCGGTGCAAGATTCGGGAAAGGGGATTGATGCTGAGAACGCCAGCAAGCTCTTTGAGCCTTTTTTCACCACGAAACCTGAGGGCATGGGCGTTGGGTTGTCGATATGCCGTTCAATTGTTCGAGCTCACGGCGGAGAACTGCGTGCGATGAACAATGCCGGATACAGCGCAACATTCGAGTTCAGTCTTCCATCGATCACCGGGAACGCGCCGGAAGAATGACAGTCCCCCTGTTTTCGCGCGGTTTTCGTGGCGCCATCGAAAGGGTCCGTACTATGCCGACAATCGGACGTTCGTCGGTGGCGCTTGAATGGCTCAGACGGGTCGACTACGGAAATTCGATGTCCCTCCGACACTGGGCCTCGGCAGTGGGAGAAGAATTTCCGGGTTCGCCCAAGAAGAGACGATCGAACATCGGCGCCGTACGACCGAAGCTCGGTGCGGATTCAACCGGTCGATGCAACGGCTTGATGGAATCGTTCAGCTGGTGTGTCGAAGTTTAGTGTTTTACGCGGACGTTCGTTGAGTCGCCTGGCGACGGCGTTGAGTTTCGCCTGCGAATAGACAGAGAGATCGGTTCCTTTTGGGAAGTACTGTCTCAAGAGCCCGTTCGTGTTTTCGTTCGTGCCGCGTTGCCAAGGATTCTGAGGATCGCAGAAATAGACCTTGATGTCGGTCGCGACAGTGAAGCGCTTGTGATCAGCCATCTCTGTGCCACGATCCCAAGTCAGCGATTTGTACAATTCCTGCGGCAGCTTGCCGGCGTGCCTTATTAGAGCGTTGACTACAGCCTCAGAGTCCTTGCTGGCAATCTTCACCAGCATCACGAACCGGGTCCGGCGTTCGACGAGTGTTGCAATCTGGCTGTTGGCGCTGCCGAACAGCAAATCGCCTTCCCAGTGCCCGGGTATCGCGCGATCCTCTGCCGTGGCAGGGCGATTACTGATCGATACGGCATCCCGGATGTTCGTACGGTCTTCGGTCTTCAGTGTGTGTTGGCGCGATCTACGCATGCCGCGTGAACGCCGTAGGTGTTCCAGCAGCTCTCTTTTAAGCGCACCACGGGCCTGGATATAAAGGCTCCGATAGATTGTCTCGTGCGACACCTGATAGTCCTTGTTGACCGCATACACGTGCTTAAGCCAACCCGCAATCTGTTCTGGCGACCACTGCAGTCGAAGCTTGCTGGCCACCACCTGGGCGAGCGTTCGATTTCTGACGAGCTTACATGTCTTTGGGCGCTGTGCGCGCTCCCACGCGAGCTGGTCAGCCTGGTTCGCCCGATAGCACTGGCTTCCACCATTTCGCCGGACCTCGCGGCTGATAGTAGATGGGGCACGCCCTAGTCGGGCTGCTATAGATCGGATTGAGTGGCCGGCGACTACTGCGCGGGAAATCTCCTCTCGTTCGGCAAGCGTCAAGGCAAGCCTGGAGCGGTGTCGTTGTGCTGGCTGGATTCCGCCGGTCTTCGCGAGAATCCCTTGTATAGACGAGTGGTAGCGATCGAACAGTCTGGCAATCTGATGAAGCGTGTCGCCTTTGCGCCACCGCTCCCACATCAACGCCTTCTGGCAGTCTGTGTAGTAAATCCGCCGTCTCTGCTTCATTTGCAACACCTCCACTGCTTACGCAGCGACTAGTGTGTTGCATCGACCGGTTGAATCCGCAGGCCTCTCCCGACATTCAGGTGCCGGGGTCGACGGGGTGTCAAAGAACGCGACTCTGATCGTCGAGTTCGCCGAACGGTGGCATGCTGTTTGCTACGGTCCCCTGCTCCTGACGCCGTGTTGAGTATTTCTGCACCGTGCCGCGCTGTGTCGACGGGTCAGCGCCTGGCGTACCTCGCTATGTGCGCTCCCGAACGGCACAAAGAGTAGCAATAGCCCCAAATGCGGTACGTACGGCGCTCGCGGGTTGGAGCCCGGAACGCTCCCCACAGGAAGATCCTGAGGCACACCGCACTAAGCCGAATCGAGGCACAAAATACCCATGACCTCAGACGTTCTCGACAGCTTCATCAACCAAGCCACCGCTCGCTGTGATCTCCAGTCGGAGCCGGACGACTGCGTACTTGCGCTCGCTCCGCTGATGCTCGATCTAATCGTGCATGCCAGTACGTTTTTGCGACCGCATCACTATCTGAGCAGCGACGCGGGCTATACCCGTAACCTCATCTATGAGGCCCCGAATAAAGCGCTCTCGCTGTACGCACTCGTTTGGCTTCCAGGTCAATGGACACCGGTGCACGACCATGGAAGTTGGGGTGTCGTCGGCGTGGTCGAAGGCGTTTTGGAGGAGCGCGCCTATGTGAGGGTGTCACCAGATCGAGGAGCCGACAAAGAGATTGACCTGGTGCGTGGGGGTATCGTCCTGTTACGGAGCGGATCCGTAACCAGCTTCGTACCCAATCCCGATCACATTCACGTTACCGGCGTTCCAACTGAGCGGCCCCGCGCGGTCAGTCTGCACCTCTATGGCAGAACGATGAATGACTTTAACGTGTACGACGTTGAGGCCCGCACCCGTCGCCGCATAACCGTTCCGCACAACGAAAGCTGATCCGAATGCCCGCAACAAGCAGCGAGGGAACCGGCGTCGATGAGCGGCCGCCTGACCTTGACAGCGACCGTTACCGTCGCGTTGATCCGAATGTCGGCAAGAGGTCGCAAGTACGCATCTGATTGCAGCGAGAGCTGTCACTCGCAGCTGCTGACGAGCGAACGTCAGGAATGCAGTCTGTAGCCGCCGCCTCACGATGGCGGATACGCGAATGTCAGGAGTGGCCGAACTGCTTCCCCCCGAGAAGCGGGCGTGGATGACCGGATGACCCTGTTAGCTGCCCTTGGATGCCCGACCGGGCGACCGGCTGCAGTGGGTCGCGTGCTGCCGAACGCTGGTGAGCAGAGTGCCGCTGCGGATTCAACCGGTCATTCGACTTCGATGGCTAGATCGCTGACAATTGGCGCGAAAGCAAAACTTTCGAGGAAACGATGCGCTTGTGGGCGAAGGCCAACTCCCAGGAATTGCCAAACATAGAATCGATCCTGATCCTTGGGCTGACGGATGGTGTTTTGCTCATCCGTTACTTCTCTTTTTCGAAGCGCCAAGTTGAAGGCGATCACTGGTACCCGACTGTGAACGAGGCCAAGAGAGATGCTGAGCAAGTCTATGGCGTTCAGCCAACTGCTTGGCTGGCGATACGCGATGAGAAAGATGAACTTTACCAACTGAGCGTAATGCCGATCGCCGGTTACACCTTCGATGCGGAAAGTGCTGAATGGGTCCCATCGGAATCCACCGATTATTCCCCGAAATCAAGGCATTAAGCTAAGCAGAAGTCGGCAAATTTCGGTCGCTCGCGCCCGCTGTCGAAATCGCCTGGATGCCCACGCATGAACATGCGACTAGTGGTCGGTATCTGCCCACGCATGGACCTGCTTGCTGCCGTTATGAAGCAGCGCCGATCTGAGCAAACCGAGCCCTTTCAGCCGAAAGAACAACGCAAAGTAGGCTTGTTCGAGCGCCTCCCAAGTGTCGTATTGCTCAACGACGCCGTCCCCGCCGTTGCAGTAAAGGTTTCCTTTTGATTCACCGGCGAGTGGCGCGGAAGTCCACCTGCCGATCAACGGTGCCTTCCACAGAGTCCCTTTGATAGACTTCAGCGCCGATTGGGGCACTGTCGTTTCGGGCACAAATGCCAGCAACCGCCGATCGTGATCGTCGACGTACAGTCTGCCGCACGACGTGCATTGATAGCAGTGCCGCACGAACGACTGATCGATCTCGCCAAGCGATCGACTCGACTCGGCAAAGTCTTCCCAGTCCTCGTCAGCCACTAGGTGCCCCTTATAGGCGAGGTAATCGGTTTGGTCGATGATGACCGCGCCGCAAGTACAGCCGATTTTCATTGGTATGCGCCTGAGTTGATCAAATTGCACCGCACCTGACTATTTCGGAATGGCCGCTTTAGGCAAGATTAACTGACTGCTTTGGGTCGAGGCTGTATGGAAACATGAAACGCGAAGTCGGGGGGAGCAGATTCCGTGCTGCATTGTGAAGTCCGGCGCGAGACGGCCAGTCAGCCACATCAGCTCGATATTGCGTTGGCATTCACGCTCAAGGCGGCGGCTCGATTGAATCCGGTTCAAGTAGCCGTAGATGTATATCTTCAGTAGCACTGCCGGATGGTAGGACGAGCGGCTCGTTGTTGATGGCGTAACGCCGACGAAACCGAGTGTTTCCAGTTCAAGTTCTTCAACAAAGGCCTCGACGATCCTGACCGGGTTGTCCTCGGCAACGAAATCGTCCAGACACTCGGGCAGTAGCGTTACCTGCTTGCGGTCATCACCTTCAACGAATCGCTTCATGAATCGCCCGTCCTGAATACGTTGATTCCGTCTAGGCGATCAATGCGTTTTCACACGGCATCGACCCACAAGAGATGGTCGCGTCGCAAATCGGCCGCGTATTCTCATGTGCAATGGATTGTCGCGATGTTTTGCCGGTCGCGTCGTCAGTTAATCTGGATCGAAACTTCGCGCGTATACGTCCGGTATCGCGAAGCAATTCTATACTCGACTTGATCTTGCCCGAGATAATCGGTATTCGGGATGTAGTACACCACTATACCGAGGACCGTCGCGCCGTCGCACGGGGCAGACATGGATGCCGTATTGGCAAGTTGGACCGGTTCGCTGCGCACTTCGACACGTCCGTGAGCCGGTTCGTGGATGAACGTCAGATTAGGCGCTTCCTCGCCGACGCAGCGCTTGCTCCACGTCGCATGCCACGACAGTCTCACTTCCTTGCCACGGTTCGTCGAGACATGCGCTGAGACGGGAGCCGATTGCGGCGGTCCTGCCGTGGTGATCGAAGCTGCTGTTGTTGGCGACGCGGTGGCAGTCGCCTTGGTCGGAAACGAGTCAATCACCGACGTGTGACCCATGCTCAAGGTAATGGCCGTAGGGTAGTCGTAAGCAGCCCCGGAACCCACATCTACACCGACACCGATCGCGCCGCCGAATAGGAGGTTGCCGAAAGCCATTCCTTTCGTATGCGATTTGACCGTAGCGAGTCCCGGGTCAATGCCATCCTTTTCGCACCTCACGCTGAGGTCACCATATGCACGATGAACGACCACCGAGCCCGGTGTCTTAATAAACCAAACACCTTTGCTATTCTCAAGTTTGCACGACGCACCATCAAGCTGGTCACCGTCCTTCACCGTCTGCACGGACACAATCTGGTTCGTGCCACTTACGATCGATGCACATCCAGAAAGCATCGCCATGGACAGCATAGTCCCCGAAATCCCTGCCTTCAT